>NZ_AP027049.1:0-4020340 GCF_027924785.1 Vibrio nigripulchritudo
GTGTCATCTTCGCTTTGGTTGCAGTGTCTGCAACAGCTACAAGAAGAGCTACCATCGACTGAATTCAGCATGTGGGTAAGACCGCTTCAGGCGGAGCTCAATGACAATACCCTGACTTTATTCGCCCCAAACCGTTTTGTACTCGACTGGGTGCGCGATAAATACTTCGACAACATCAATCGCCTACTTCTGCAATTTTGTGGTAACGATGTACCTAGTCTTCGATTTGAAGTCGGCAGTCGACGTGTTTCCGCACCAGCTCAGGCGACCCGCTCTCAAGCAGATGTAGCCGCAGAAACCTCGGCCCCAGCGCAGCTTCAGGCGCGCAAGCCCGTGCACAAAACCTGGGAAAACGACAGCGAAGTGGTGGACATCAACCATCGCTCAAACGTCAACATTAAACATAAATTCAATAACTTCGTTGAAGGTAAGTCGAACCAGTTAGGTTTGGCAGCAGCCCGTCAGGTTGCTGATAATCCGGGCGCCGCATACAACCCGCTTTTCCTATACGGTGGCACAGGGTTAGGTAAAACCCACCTGTTGCATGCGGTTGGCAATGCCATTGTGGATAACAAGCCCAATGCGAAAGTGGTGTACATGCACTCTGAACGATTCGTTCAGGACATGGTAAAAGCCCTACAAAATAACGCCATTGAAGAGTTCAAACGCTATTACCGCAGCGTGGATGCATTGCTGATTGATGACATCCAATTCTTTGCCAATAAAGAGCGTTCTCAGGAAGAATTTTTCCATACCTTTAACGCATTGCTGGAAGGCAATCAGCAAATCATTCTGACTTCAGACCGCTACCCGAAAGAGATCAACGGCGTAGAAGATCGCCTTAAATCTCGTTTTGGCTGGGGTTTAACCGTTGCGATTGAGCCACCAGAGCTTGAAACTCGCGTGGCTATCTTGATGAAGAAAGCAGAAGATCACCAAATTCATCTTGCCGATGAAGTGGCGTTCTTCATTGCGAAGCGTTTGCGCTCAAATGTTCGAGAATTGGAAGGGGCGCTGAACCGTGTCATTGCCAACGCGAACTTTACCGGTCGCCCGATCACCATTGATTTCGTTCGTGAAGCGCTGCGCGATTTGCTTGCGCTTCAGGAAAAACTGGTCACCATCGACAATATTCAAAAAACTGTTGCCGAGTACTATAAAATTAAAGTGGCAGATCTTCTATCTAAGCGCCGCTCTCGCTCGGTTGCGCGTCCCCGCCAATTGGCTATGGCTTTGTCTAAGGAGCTCACCAACCACAGCTTGCCTGAAATTGGCGATGCATTTGGTGGTCGTGACCACACCACGGTACTGCACGCTTGCCGCAAGATAGAGCAGCTTCGTGAAGAGAGCCATGATATAAAAGAAGATTACTCAAACCTAATTAGAACCTTATCGTCATAAGGCAAAGAGATACCAATGAAATTTACCATCGAACGCAGCCATCTGATCAAACCATTACAACAAGTCTCTGGCGCTCTGGGTGGACGTCCCACGTTACCAATTCTGGGCAACCTTCTGCTGAAAGTAGAAAACGGTCAGCTGGCAATGACGGCGACTGATCTTGAAGTGGAGCTGGTGGCCAATGTCGCGTTGGAAGGGGAATTTGAAGCAGGCAGCACTACAGTGCCTTCCCGTAAATTCTTGGATATCTGCCGTGGTCTGCCAGACGATGCGATCATCACCGTGGTGATGGAAGCTGATCGCGTACAAGTACGCTCAGGTCGCAGCCGTTTCTCACTTTCTACTCTGCCAGCCAGTGATTTTCCAAACATTGAAGACTGGCAAAGCGAAGCGGATATTACGTTGTCGCAGCAAGAACTACGCAGCCTGATCGAGAAAACCCAATTTTCTATGGCGAACCAGGACGTTCGCTATTACCTCAACGGTATGCTGTTTGAAATCGAAGGCACGACACTGCGTTCGGTTGCCACAGACGGGCACCGTATGGCGGTGTCTCAAACCCAGCTTGCTTCGGAGCTGCCAAACCAGCAGATTATCTTGCCACGCAAAGGTGTTCAGGAGCTGGTGAAACTGCTCGATGCGCCCGAAGCGGAAGTGACGCTGCAAATTGGCAGCGCTAACCTGCGTGCCGCTGTGAATAACTTTACCTTCACGTCGAAGCTGGTGGACGGTCGATTCCCTGACTACCGACGTGTGATGCCACAGAGCAGTAACAAAACACTCGAAGCCCCGTGTGAAGAACTGAAAAGTGCCTTCTCACGTGCGGCGATTCTGTCAAATGAGAAATTCCGCGGCGTTCGTGTGAATTTTAATGGCAATGAAATGCGCATTACGGCCAATAACCCTGAGCAGGAAGAAGCGGAGGAGATGTTGGACGTCTCGTTCCAGGGGGATGACTTAGAAATCGGATTTAACGTGAGTTACGTGTTGGACGTATTGAACACATTGCGTTGCGAGCAAGTCCGTATTTCCATGTCTGACGCCAATGCCAGTGCGTTGATTGAGAATGCCGAAGACGACAGTGCCATGTACGTGGTCATGCCAATTCGTCTGTAATGGATTCGGCAAATGCCACTCACCAGACTGATTGTTCAGCAATTTCGTAATATTGAAGCCTGTGATGTCGAACTGTCACCAGGCTTTAATTTTCTTGTGGGACCGAACGGCAGTGGCAAAACCAGTGTGCTGGAAGCCATCTATCTGCTTGGTCATGGTCGTTCATTCAAGAGCTCACTCACGGGTCGAGTTATCCAAAACGAGTGCGATGAACTCTTTGTTCATGGGCGTTTTTTGAACCCGGATCAATTTGAGCTTCCGATTGGGATTAATAAGCAGCGCGATGGCTCTACAGAGGTTAAAATAGGCGGCGAGTCCGGACAAAAACTGGCGCAGCTAGCTCAGGTTTTGCCGTTGCAACTGATACACCCTGAAGGGTTTGAATTGCTCACAGACGGACCCAAGTTTCGACGTGCGTTTATCGACTGGGGCGTGTTTCACACTGAACCCCATTTTTACGATGCATGGGGGCGATTTAAAAGGCTCAACAAGCAGCGTAATGCGCTGTTAAAAACTGCTACACATTATCGGGAGCTCAGCTACTGGGATCAGCAGATGGCAACGTTGGCTGAAAATATCAGTCAGTGGCGCAAAGAATACGTTGAAAACATGGCAAAAGTGGCGGAGGAAATCTGTCGCACATTTTTGCCAGAATTTGATATCCAATTGAAGTATTATCGTGGGTGGGACAAAGATACCCCCTATCAGGATATCCTCGAAAACAACTTCGAACGCGATCAGTCACTCGGGTACACTTTTAGTGGACCCAACAAGGCAGATTTAAGAATCAAAGTGAATGGGACGCCTGTGGAAGACGTTCTGTCACGCGGTCAACTGAAACTCATGGTGTGTGCGCTAAGAGTCGCGCAGGGGCAGCATTTGACTGAAATGACCGGAAAGCAGTGTATCTACCTGATAGATGATTTTGCTTCTGAATTAGATAGCCAACGTCGCCAGCGGTTAGCCGACTGCTTAAAAGCGACGGGGGCACAAGTATTTGTAAGTTCTATTACTGAGAGTCAAATCGTTGATATGCTCGACGAAAATGGCAAAATGTTTCATGTGGAACACGGTACGATAGAGCAAGGATAAAAAGAGAGTAACTCATGTCTGAAAATTACGATTCATCGAGTATTAAGGTACTGAAGGGTCTGGATGCGGTACGTAAGCGTCCGGGTATGTACATCGGCGATACAGACGATGGCACCGGTTTGCACCACATGGTCTTTGAGGTGGTGGACAACTCCATTGATGAAGCGTTGGCGGGTCACTGTAAAGACATCATTGTGACGATTCATGAGGATAACTCGGTATCCGTTAGCGACGATGGTCGTGGTATCCCAACGGAAATGCACCCAGAAGAAAACGTATCCGCGGCTGAAGTGATCATGACGGTTCTTCACGCTGGTGGTAAGTTCGACGACAACTCATACAAAGTATCAGGCGGTCTTCACGGGGTAGGTGTTTCGGTAGTAAACGCCCTGTCTAAGCAGGTGACGCTCACCATTCATCGCGGCGGTCAAATTCATACTCAGACTTACCACCACGGTGAGCCACAAGCGCCATTGTCAGTGATTGGTGATACTGATAAAACCGGTACCCAAATCCGTTTCTGGCCAAGTGAAGACACCTTCTCTAATGTTGAATTCCACTACGACATCCTGGCGAAACGTCTGCGTGAGCTTTCTTTCCTGAACTCGGGTGTTTCCATCAAGCTGGTTGATGAGCGTGAAGAAGATAAAAATGACCACTTCATGTTTGAAGGGGGTATTCAAGCCTTTGTTGAGCATCTAAACACCAACAAAACGCCGATCATCCAAAAGATTTTCCATTTTGACTCTGAGCGCGAAGACGGCATCACCGTTGAAGTTGCGATGCAATGGAACGACGGTTTCCAGGAAAACATCTACTGTTTTACTAACAACATCCCTCAGCGCGATGGCGGTACTCACCTTGCAGGTTTCCGTGCGGCACTGACACGTACGCTAAATAGCTTCATGGATAAAGAAGGGTTCTCGAAGAAAGCCAAAGCAGCGACGTCCGGTGATGACGCTCGTGAAGGTTTGACGGCGGTTATTTCGGTGAAAGTGCCGGATCCTAAGTTCTCAAGCCAGACCAAAGACAAGCTGGTGTCTTCAGAAGTGAAGTCAGCGGTAGAATCTGCAATGGGCGAGAAACTGCAAGAGTTCCTCGTTGAAAACCCGAACGAAGCGAAAACCGTTTGTAGCAAAATTATTGATGCAGCTCGTGCCCGTGAAGCGGCACGTAAAGCACGTGAAATGACCCGTCGTAAAGGCGCACTCGACCTTGCGGGGCTTCCAGGTAAACTGGCGGATTGCCAAGAGAAAGACCCTGCGCTTTCTGAACTCTACATTGTGGAGGGTGACTCTGCGGGCGGTAGTGCCAAGCAGGGTCGTAACCGTAAGAACCAAGCCATCTTGCCACTGAAAGGTAAGATTCTGAACGTTGAAAAAGCGCGTTTCGACAAGATGCTGTCTTCACAAGAAGTCGCAACGCTGATCACCGCTCTAGGTTGTGGTATCGGCCGAGACGAGTACAACCCAGACAAACTGCGCTACCACAACATTATTATCATGACCGATGCCGACGTCGATGGTTCGCACATCCGTACGCTTCTTTTGACGTTCTTCTACCGTCAAATGCCAGAGCTTATTGAGCGTGGCTATGTGTACATTGCTCAGCCACCACTTTACAAAGTGAAGAAAGGCAAGCAAGAGCAGTACATTAAAGACGAAGATGCAATGAGCCAATACCAGGTGTCATTGGCATTGGATAACGCTGCACTACACGTTAATGCTGAAGCGCCAGCTCTGGCGGGCGAAGCACTAGAGAAGCTGGTCCAGCAATACAACGCGGGCATGAAGCTTGTGGAGCGTATGAGCCGCCGTTACCCACATTCGTTGATGCATGAGTTTATTTATGTACCTCGTATCACAGCTGAGCAGTGTCAAGACACCGCCGCGGTTGAAGCTTGGGGCAAACAGCTAGTTGACCAGTTGAATGCCAAAGAAGTAGGGGCAAGCCAGTACAGCCTGGAAATTGAGAAACACGAAGAGTTGGGTGTTAGCTTACCAAAAGTAGTGATCCGTACTCATGGTGTGACTCATGAACACGTATTGAGTGTTGATCTGTTCAACTCAAAAGAATACGGCAAACTAGCGGACCTATCTGAAGCGCTGGACGGTCTGATCGAAGACGGTGCCTACATCAAGCGTGGTGAGCGTACTCAGCCAATTTCGAACTTTGTTGAAGCGCTAGAATGGCTATTCAAAGAGTCTCGTCGTGGTTTGAGCCTACAGCGATACAAAGGTCTGGGAGAAATGAACCCTGATCAGCTTTGGGAAACCACCATGGACCCAGAAACTCGTCGTATGATGCAAGTAACTATTGAAGATGCCGTTGGTGCAGACCAGCTGTTCACCACACTGATGGGTGATCAGGTTGAGCCGCGTCGTAATTTCATTGAAGAGAATGCGCTAAAAGTAGCCAACCTGGACGTTTAGATTTATTTCTCTTCGCTGGATGAACTGATTTCTATGTCGAAGGTGCTCATTTATGTTTATAAACTCCGCACCTTCTCCTCAAACTAAGCTCATCCAGCTTTGATAAATATACGAAATCACTTTAAAGACTGCCTTCTTGGGCGGTCTTTTTGATTTTTAACACTATGAAAAATAATGCTTTTAAAATTATTTTGTCTTTTCTCTTGAAAGGTTAAGCGACTATCCACATATCTTGTTTTGAGAGGACGCCGTAAGGGTCTCTTAAAACGCTTGTCCAGTTTGTGTCTCGCCAAGAAGGCAAAAGAGAACAAACGAATACGGAAAGCACACAATTTAACTTTTGTTAGCGACCATGTCCCAGAGCATCCATTGCCCGTGGAATGGTAAGACTAACTCCTTGGCATCTATGAAAATAGCCAAGGCTATTGCTTATCATGAGGATAGTATTATGCGTAATGTAGATTTCACTCCCCTATATCGTAACGCCATTGGTTTTGATCGTCTGTTAAACCTGATGGAAGCCAACTCAGCGAAAAACTCTTCTGGCGGATACCCTCCGTACAACATCGAGCAAAAAGACGAAAACAACTACCGCATTACTATGGCAGTCGCCGGTTTTGCTGAAGAGCATCTAGAGCTGACTCAAAAAGAGAACATGCTGATTGTTCGTGGTGAAAGACAGGCTGAAGAAGGCAAGAACTACGTATACCAAGGCATTGCCGAGCGCAACTTTGAGCGCAAATTCCAACTTGCCGACTATGTAAAAGTCGTTGGAGCAACCATGGAAAATGGGCTACTGCACGTACACCTAGAGCGTGAGATTCCAGAAGCAATGAAGCCGCGCAAGATAGCTATCAATGGAAAGAACCTTATCGAAAGCTAATCATTGACGAAAGAATAATAAAACGCCCGCTGTTGCGGGCGTTTTTAGCTGCAGGAATAAAGAGTTGATTCAGAAAATACAAAAACACACCTTTTAGAAGGCTTATTCTTAATAAATCGTAAAATATGCACTCAAAATATCAATTGAACAGAGAAATGCATCGATACTTAACAGTATAAGCGTTGAGCAGAATTTTCGATGAGAATTCACTATTAGTGTATGATAAACTCCTGCTCTGACTTTGAACTCGTAGTATCAATATCAAAGTGTAAGGAATGCAAGTGCACAATCATAACAACCAAATAATAAGTGAACAAAATACCCAGATGAATAACAATTACCAACAGAATGACGAGATAGACTTACGCGAGCTATGTCAGTCTATATGGGCTGGGAAATGGGTTGTTTTAATATCAACTGCTTGCGTAGCTGTCGTTGCATTGATGTATGCGTTGTTTGCACAAGAATGGTGGACTTCAAAAGCCAAAGTTGCACTCCCACAGTTGTACAACCTAGCCGAATATGAAAAGCAAGTTAGACAGTTTCAACCTATTTTTGATATCTATCAAGAAGATGGAACTGTTTTGGTGAGTGAAAAACTAGACACTTTGACAGATCCAGAGATCTTGTTTGCACAATTCATACAAGCATTTAACTCTTCTAACAATAAAAAGCTATTTTTATCCTCAAACCCGGAATTTGTTGAGTATCTAAAGCCGTATGATGAAGAAGAAGATAAGGAGTTCCTTGAACGGTTTTATTCTCAATGGTTTGAGAATATATCGGTCGTCAAAGAGAGTAAAAAGGATGATGAATATGTCTATGAGTTGAGCTTTACTGCTAAAACACGGGAAGGTAGTGCGATCAACTTGAGAGATTATGTTCGGTTTATAAAGTCGAAGACACATGAGTCTGCTTTGCGAAATCTTCAGTCAATTGTAGATGCGAAGCAGGATGAACTTGATTTACAAAAAAGAATTTTGGTTGCTCAAGCTGAATCTATCTTAGCGATTGAAATTGAAAGCGCGGAATATGCATTAAGAATGGCAGTTGCTGCGAATGTCACTTCTCCAATTCAAACTAATAGTGATAGAGAGCGTTTCCGTATAGACCTTGGTGTCAAGGCGTTAAAGGAGAAGGTAGAGGTTCTACGTTCGATCAAAAATTTGGGAGTAATAGAACCTAGACTTCAGCAGGTACAAGCGAAGCTTGATTTGCTAGGTAAGCTAAAAATAAATAATGACATTCAGTTTGATAATTTCCGATTACTGGATGACATAACTAAACCTAATTCAAGAGACAAGCCTAAGCGAACTTTAATTGTATTACTTGGTATTATATTAGGTATGTTCTTGGGAATAGGCATTGTGCTAATACGGACAGCATTTAAACAGCCTTAGGTTTTGAATTTTATTATAGTGATCTAAGCCAACAGAACTAAACTGTTGGCTTTTTACGTTTTATCCACGTAGAAGCTTATATATTTGTATAAGCTCTTTTTATTTCTTCTGCGATTACTTTTATCCCTTTTTGCATGGCTTCGTCATCTTGAACATAGTTCATGCGTAAGCACTGATGTGCATGTTCCCATTCGTCTTCCTGACCGATAAAGAAGTATTCGCCTGGAACAATCAGAACACCACGGTCTTTTAAGCGTTGGTATAGCTCCATTGTCGTAATAGGCAGCTCATCAAACCATAGCCATAAGAAAATCGCCCCTTCAGGCTTGTGGATACGAAAGCGTGGATCATCAATCGTTTCTTGAAGAAGTTGAACCGCACGTTGTGATTTCTGCTGATAGAAAGGTTTTATGGTGTTTTGGCTCAGCTTGAGTAAATCACCGGATTCAATCATGTGCTTGCCGAGAGCTGGTCCCAAACTGCCCGGGGCTAAACTGATGATGCCGTTCATGTTGGCAAGCGCTTGGGTGACTTCTTCATTGGCTATTACGATGCCGCAGCGAAGCCCCGGTAAACCGAGTTTAGACATGCTCATACAAAGAATGGTGTTGTCATTCCAAAATGGCGTGACATCTTCAAAGATGATATTTGGGAACGGAGTGCCGTACGCGTTGTCGATGATCAGCGGGATATTATTGTCACGCGCCAGTTTATCCAGTTTACGGACTTCTTCATCCGTCAATACGTTACCTGTTGGGTTGGTTGGGCGGGAAGCACAGATCGCAGCAATGGACTCATCGACTTTTAGTTGTTCAAAGTCGACATGGTATTTGAACATTCGGTTGTCCAGCATTTCGATTTCTGGGTGATAAGACACAAATATGTCGTCATCGATACCAGCATCACCATAGCCAATGTATTCAGGTGCAAGTGGCAAAAGAATCTTTTTATGCGATCCATCTGCCTGCTGACCAGCCAGTAAGTTAAACAGATAGAAAAAGCCACTCTGGCTACCATTGGTCAGGCTGATATTTTTCTCAGATACATCCCATCCGTAAGCCTCTTTTAATAAAGATGCTAATGCCGTAATAAATGCGTTTTTACCTTGAGGACCATCGTAATTTGCCATAGAGGCAACCAGTTCGCCACTTTCCAGCATTTTTGCACTGGCTTGATGAAAATATTCGAGCATCGCAGGTATGGCGGCTGGGTTACCGCCCCCGAGCATGATGGCGCCTGGTGTACGAAGACCATCGTTTAAGTCGTCCATTAGCTGCGTAATACCTGAGTATCGATTGAATTTTTCACCAAATGTAGAGAACTGCATTACTTCTTTTCCTAGTTATATCTTGTTGTATCTGTCATATGTTTTTTTGTATCGAAGCTGCTCAGCTTTGAAGGACCATCCAGCGTTGATACAGATGTTGATAAAATGTTGTGCCAGACTGCTCAACATACCTGATCGAATCATCAAGTGAAAGGGCATAAGAAGCTTTGTTTTTATCTATATCATCACGAGTTCTCGTTCAAATGGTGTTTCCGATATTTCAAATAGATAGAGAGTAACGGGTAAAACTCTTTGTGCTTTACTGCTATTTCATTCAATGAATCTGCAAGAGCGTTCCAACTCGCTGAAATATACTCTCCGTCATTAATCAGCAATTGGAAATATCATGAACCGTCACATTCTTTTAGCGGCATTGACCGCTCTTTCTTTGACTGCGTGCAACATTACTAACTATGACGCCGTAAAGCCCACTGCGAGTAAACAGGATATCGCGGAGGCCAAAAGTAAACTGAGTGGCATAGAAGGTATGAAAGTTACAGACGAAGGCTATATCACTTACTTTGAAATGGTTCCGCATGGCTACATGTGGGATACCCAAGCCATAAAACAAGCCAGCTATGAAGGTGCATGTGAAAATTTATACGACTTCTTGGAGATGGGCTTTGTGGTAAAAATAGGCTTCAAGGGTGAAGGTGGGCGCGAAGAGCATTTTGACAAAGCACGTTGCGACGCTGAAGAGACTAACTAAAACTGTAGCTATTGATAAAAATGTTATAAATGTGTGCTTTACCTCCTTTAATGAATAGAAATTAAAGATAAAATGACGATTCATATAAAAAATTACTATGGATTGTTATGAAGTTTAAGTTAATAGCAGCAGCGTCTATGTTGTCAGTTTTGGCTGGCTGTAACCTCACCAATTATGAGCCAACCCCTCCAAATGTGACTCCTGAAAATATTGAGATAGCAAGGCAAGCATTCTCTGAAGTACCTGAGCTAAAAGTATCAGATGATGGGTATATCAGTTATGTTGCCTCTCTTCCTAGCTCTGGCTATAAGTGGCAGACCACTACGATTAAGAAAATCAGTTACGAATGGTCATGTGATAATTTGTATTCTTTCCTAGAAATGGGATTTGTCACCAAGATATTTTTTAAAGGGAAAGGTGGTCGTGAAGAGTATTTCGACAAAGCACGTTGTGATGCTGAAGAGACTAACTGATTGCTAGCCTGATAAACAAAAGGAAGCCATTTGGCTTCCTTTTACATTTTTATTCAGGCTTTTACTTCTGCAACAAAGAAATATCTGCGATTTGCAGGAACAAGTTACGCAGATTGTTTAGAAGCGTCAGACGGTTCTTCTTCAATGCTTCGTCATCTGCCATCACCATCACGTTGTCAAAGAAGGCGTCGACTGGTTCACGTAAGTCCGCAAGCTTGCTCAGCGCTTCTTGGTAGTTGCCAGTAGCGAATGCAGGTTCTAGTGCTTCGGTCATAACTTCAACGTTTTCAGCCAGCGCTTTTTCGGCATCTTCCTGAAGTAAAGACAGGTCGATGTCTGCTGCTAGCTCACCCTCAAACTTCGCGAGGATGTTACCTACACGCTTGTTGGCGGCAGCCAGTGCTTCAGCGGCTTCTAGGTCACGGAAGTGAGAAACGGCTTTCACGCGTTGGTCGAAATCCGCAGGTTTGGTTGGACGACGTGCCAGTACAGCCTGGATGATATCCACGCTGAAGCCTTCGTCTTTGTACCATGCGTTGAAGCGACCCAGCATAAACTCGATAACGTCTGCTTCCACATTCGCGTTGGTGAGTTTGTCGCCGAACAGAGATTTCGCTTTCGCGATAAGGTCTGTTAGGTCTAGGTTGTAGCCGTTTTCTACGAGGATACGAAGCACACCCAGAGACGCACGGCGAAGTGCGAATGGGTCAGAACCTTTTGGTGCTTGACCAATACCGAAAATACCAACGATGGTGTCCAGTTTGTCTGCCATCGCAACCGAAGAAGAGACGCCTGTGCTTGGCAGGTCATCACCAGCGAAACGAGGCATGTACTGCTCGTTCAGTGCCAGTGCGACTTGCTCGTCTTCACCGTCGTGGCGTGCGTAGTGCATGCCCATCACACCTTGCGTATCCGTAAATTCGAATACCATAGAGGTCATGAGGTCACATTTAGCCAACAGACCTGCACGTTTTGATTTTTCGACGTCTGCATCGATTTGCTCGGCAATGTAGCCAGCAAGTTCGGTGATGCGATCGGTTTTGTCTTTAATCGTTCCCAGCTGTTTTTGGAAGATTGCTTGCTCAAGTTCTGGCAGGCGATCAATCAGAGGACGTTTGCGGTCAGTATTAAAGAAGAATTCTGCATCCGCCAGACGAGGACGAACCACTTTCTCGTTGCCTTCGATAACGTAGCGAGGTTCTTTTGATTCGATATTGGATACAAAGATGAAGTTTGGAAGAAGCTTCTTATTGTCGTCATAGACAGGGAAGTACTTCTGATCGCCTTTCATGGTGTAAACCAAAGCTTCAGACGGTACTTTCAGGAACTCTTCTTCAAATTTCGCAGTCAGAACCACCGGCCACTCAACCAGAGAGGTGACTTCTTCAACCAAGTCGTCTTCCAGGTCGGCAACACCGCCAACCGCGGCAGCGGCCTTTTGAGAGTCGGCAAGGATAATGGCTTTACGTGCTTCGTAATCCGCCATCACTTTACCGCGCTCTTCCAGAATTGCAGGGTACTGATCTGCTGAGTCGATAGTGAATTCTTGCTCACCCATAAAGCGGTGACCGCGAATGGTGCGTGCTGAAGCAACGCCAAGGATTTCGCCTTCGATCAGCTCTTCACCAAGCAGAATGGTCAGTGTTTTTACTGGACGAATGAATTGAGTGTCTTTGTTACCCCAACGCATAGGCTTTGGAATCGGCAGGTTTGCCAACGCTTTAGCTGCGAGGTCTACCACCAACTCCTGAACAGGCTTGCCTTTGACTTCTTGTTTGAACAGTAGCCATTCACCTTTGTCGGTTTTTAGGCGTTCAGCTTGCTCTACAGTGATGCCGTTGCCGCGAGCCCAGCCTTGAGCGGCTTTGGTTGCGTTACCTTCTTCATCAAAGGCAACAGAAATTGCAGGTCCGCGTTTTTCTACCACTTTGTCTGCTTGACCTTCTGCAAGGCTTGCCACTTTCAATGCTAGGCGGCGAGGGGAGGCGAACCACTTCACGCCTTCGTGTGCCAGCTCCGCACTTTTTAGCTCCACTTCAAAGTTGGATGCAAAGGCTTCAGCTAGGGTACGCAGTGCCGTTGGTGGTAACTCTTCTGTACCCAGTTCAATTAGAAAATTCTTAGCCATGATTACTTTTCCTCGCCCTTTTGTTTTTGATTGCGACACATTGGGAAGCCCAAAGCTTCACGCGACGCGTAGTAGGCTTCCGCTACCCCTTTTGTGAGGTTACGGATTCGAAGGATGTAACGTTGACGCTCGGTAACCGAAATGGCTTTACGTGCATCAAGCAGGTTAAAGGCGTGAGCTGCTTTTAAAATGCGCTCATACGCTGGCAGCGGCAGGGGTTTTTCAAGCTCAAGCAGTTCTTTGGATTCTTTTTCGCATTGATCGAAGAAACTGAACAGGAAGTCGACATCGGCGTGCTCAAAGTTGTACGTCGATTGTTCCACCTCATTTTGGTGGAAAATGTCACCGTAAGTGACTGGCGTACCATCAGGACCGATATTCCAAACCAGATCGTAAACGGAGTCCACTTCTTGGATATACATAGCCAAACGCTCGATACCGTAAGTGATTTCGCCCGTTACCGGCTTACACTCCAGCCCACCAACTTGTTGGAAGTAGGTAAACTGAGTCACTTCCATGCCGTTAAGCCACACTTCCCAACCAAGACCCCAGGCTCCCAGAGTCGGGTTTTCCCAGTTGTCTTCTACAAAACGGATATCATGAACTTGTGGGTCAACGCCTAGCACTTCCAATGAACCCAAGTACAACTCCTGAATGTTGTCTGGAGATGGTTTTAGTGCCACTTGGAATTGGTAGTAATGCTGCAGACGGTTCGGGTTTTCACCGTAGCGACCGTCCGTTGGACGACGTGAAGGCTGCACGTAAGCGGTCGAGATTGGCTCGGGACCGAGTGCACGAAGACATGTCATTGGGTGAGAGGTACCTGCTCCCACTTCCATATCTAGCGGTTGAACAATGGTACAACCATTTTGAGCCCAATAATCCTGCAGCGCGAGGATCATTCCCTGGAAGGTTTTGATATCGTAATTTTGCATAATCAGGTTCGCGCAATTCTTCTGTATGTTTCAATGAAAATAACCATTGAGTATACCCAGATAATGCCTTGCCGAGTAGAGGAAATGTCGCCTAAATCATGCTCAAAAGTCGCTTTTCATACCAAACTCGGCACAACCCTCGAAAAAAAGACGTTTTTCGAATTTTGATGTCTGTAACTTGCCAATATCCAGCCTTGAAATTACACTTTAAAAGTCTTTGGGGAGTAGCTTGCTTGTTCTTGTTGGAAGCGGAACAAGTTTGTACGTCAACATAATTGATGGATACCCATCATGGCGTATGAGACTCAGTAGCCTATAAAAAATGAAATCAGGCTGAGTTTAGCGAGACCATAGACAAGAATCACAAACCAGGGGTGGGGCGTGGATCTTGTCTCTGGTTTTTTCTCGATGCCCTGCCCCATTGAGCATGTCGTGAGTGTATTAGCTATCTCTATTACCAGTGTCACACTGGCGGAAATTGGGGACAAAACCCAACTCCTTTCTCTTATCCTCGCCTCTCGGTATCGAAAGCCAGTGCCCATTGTTATGGCTATCTTTTTGGCCACGTTGCTCAACCATGCGCTTGCGGCTTGGTTAGGCGTTGTTGTAGCTGACCATTTATCCCAGGAAGTTCTGCGTTGGGTCGTGGTATTGAGCTTCTTAGCCATGGCACTTTGGGTGTTGATTCCCGACAATATGGAAGAAGAGGAATCGGTGTCTTTTCGCGGTCCGTTTATTGCCAGTTTCATTGCCTTTTTTATTGCGGAAATCGGAGACAAGACCCAGGTAGCGACATCTATTTTAGGAGCGCAGTTTTCAGAACACTTAATGATCGTGATTTTAGGGACAACCGTGGGGATGATGCTGGCTAACGTGCCCGTTGTGATTTTCGGTAAGCTGAGTGGAGATAAATTGCCTTTTGTCACCATCCGCCGTGCCGCCAGCGTGCTGTTTGTATTACTCGCCATTGGTGCTTTGATTTTTGGAACGGAATAAACGAACGTAATTGTGAAAACAGGCACATACTTGGTTTTCACGAGATGGTATTTTCCCATATAGAGTGTGGAGCAGGAGGGTAAAACCATGTTAACGCGCTATACGGGTATGACCCCTGAAAGTCAGAGCTATTTGTTTACGTTTGGCTTGGCATTAACGCTGCTGGGAATGGTGTTAACGGACATGTGGCTACCCATGGTTGTTGGTGCCATCATCATGACAGGGCTCGCCGTTGAATCCTGGATTCGCGTCCAGCACTTAATCCCGATTCGAAAAGAGTTAAGAGACTTGCATCACCAAATAGAGCAGATTCAAAAGCAGCAACGCAAGCAAGCAGAAGAATAGAAAAGGGCGACCATTGGGTCGCCCTTTTGCATTTGTATTGATTGAAATCTCAATCCAATCCCTTTTTGATCAGGTATTGATAAGGGAGAGATTCTGTCTGACTTCCTATCAGTTGGTGATCCATAAATCGACAGAAGCTCGGAATGTCGCGCGTGGTAGATGGATCATCGGCTTTAACCAGCAAAACATCCCCATCATTCATTGTTCTAATGGTTTTTCTTACCATCATCACTGGTTCTGGGCAACGCAGCCCTTCAGCTTCCAGTGTTTTCGTCGCGAGTGTCGGATCAAAAGTCATAGTTGTGCGTTCAATTAGATTTTGGAGGGCAAATCATACTGATGTCGAAAAAATATTCAATAACCTCTTGGCAAAGGCAAAAAATCCATGTAAGTTGGCTTTTAACAATTAAATAACATTTGAGCTAGGGGTGTGAATGCTAACGCAGTTAGACAGGCTAACAATTTACAGCGTACTGTGTTTTATTACATTTTGCGCACTGATACTTAGAAGCTCATCTGAAGTATCCCTTTTACCTCTAATTGGTTTATTTGCAACGATTTTTGGTATTTGGGTGGAAATGCATCGCTGGCAGAAACACGGCGAAAAACAGAATTAACACGACACTACTACACATTCCGACACTATCCCATTTTTCTTGGGCTTCCCCGCTGAAAGGCGGGATTTTTTTTACTTTTTATTTACAAGTTTGTTAATTTTTCACGTTAACTCACTTGATCTTGATTTGAATCTTATTTTGCTGCCTCTGGTATTATGAAGCTTTTACATAAGTCGAGTAAACGCTTTGGAACTGGAAGATATTTATCGCCGAGATTTAAATTTGCTGGTAGCACTTCGCGTGATCATTGAAGAAGGCAGTGTGAGTCGTGCTGCCGAACGGCTCAACTTGAGCCAATCCGCGATGAGTCGTGTACTGGGCCGATTGAGAGACATGGTGGGAGATCCACTGTTTATCCGGCAAGGTCAGCATCTGATGCCGACCGAAAAAGCCCTTACGCTGAATCAATCTCTTAACGAGCCACTTGAAGCGTTACGCTCACTTCTGACACCGGAAGAATTTGACCCAGAAACCTGCGATCAAACCTTTACCATCGCCACAACCGACTACGCCATGCAAACCATACTGCCGTTTGCACTGCCACGGATTTATCAAGAAGCCCCGCAAGTTAAGTTTGAATTCATTCCGTTACTTCATGATCAGTTGCCACAACAACTGACCCATCACGGAGCGGATTTGGCGATATGTCGCCCGATTGGTCCGGTGGAACCTTTAAACAGCGATGTGCTTGGTCGAGTGGGGGTGTCTTGCCTGGTTTCTAAGCATCATCCGATTGCAGACCAGAAAATGACGCTCACAGATTATCTTCAATATCCTCATGCGATGATTGCGATCAGCGATGGTGTGAAAGCGTTACTCGATCAGGCATTGGTGGACCAACCTTCTCGGAACATGGTTTTACGTGCCTATCATTTGGAAGCTGCTCTGGCGATTGTCGATACGTTACCACTGATCATCACAGTACCAGCCGATTTAGCCTATTTGGTTGCAGAGCGTTACGACCTAGTAGTGAAGCCACTGCCGTTTGAGTTTACGCCATTTGAATATTCAATGATCTGGCATCCCAGATGCGAACATTCTCCCGCGCAAGAATGGCTTCGTGCAGTGGTTAAACAAGAATGCAGCAAGCTGATTGCTAAGCGGGTGGAAGATTTAGGGTTGGACAATAAGAGTAACTAGAATAAAAACGCCAGCATAAATGCTGACGTTTCTTGAAGATTGAATTTTTATGGCTTGATCACCACTCGCCCCGTTACCTGACCGTTGGTAATGTCTTCCGCGTATTTCGCTGCATCATTCAAGGTGACTTCTGTACAAGCCTGTTCGTAGTAGCTTTCTGGCAGCAGTTCGGTCAGTTTCTCCCACGCAGCGACACGCTTTTCGTAAGGGCAGTACACCGAATCCACACCTTGAAGCCTAACGTTTCTCAAAATAAACGGCATTACAGTGGTTGGCAGATCAAAACCGCCCGCCAAGCCGCAAGCGGCAACGGTGCTGTTGTAATCCATCTGTGCCAGCACTTTTGCCAGCATTTTGCTGCCCACGGTGTCGATTGCGCCAGCCCAGATTTGTTTTTCAAGCGGGCGAGCAGGTTCTTCGAATTCGCTGCGTTCAATGACTCGGGCTGCGCCAAGCTTTTCGAGCAAAGGTCCATTTTCTTCGACGCGACCGCTGACCGCAGCCACTTTGTAGCCGAGCACGCTCAGTAAATTGGTAGCCACAGATCCGACACCACCGCTGGCACCAGTCACTAAAATCTCACCGTCTTCAGGTTTTACGCCACCGTCTAGAATAGCCTGAACACACAGCATAGAGGTTAATCCAGCAGTACCGACCATCATAGCTTGCTTGCTGCTTAAGCCTTTAGGTAGCGGAACCAGCCAGTCGGCTTTCAAACTGGCTTTTTGCGCCATGCCACCCCAGTGATTTTCGCCCACTCCCCAGCCGGTAAGGACCACCTGATCGCCATTTTGGTAGCGCTCGTCGGAAGAAGACAAGACCGTTCCTGCTAAATCGATCCCTGGCACCATAGGAAACTGACGGATGATTTTCCCTTTGCCTGTAATGGCGAGTCCGTCTTTGTAGTTTAAGGAAGAGTAATCGACCTCGATCACCACATCGCCTTCTGGCAACTGCGAATCGTCCAACGACTCAATGGTCGCAATGGTCTTTTTGTCTTCTTGGTTCAGTACGAGAGCTTGGAACATAGTCTTCTCCACAATAGTGAGGGTTGCTGGCAAAGCCATGCATGTATTGATAATCCCTAGTTTAAGCTCGGTTTATCTATGAAAAAAATGACACTTTAGCATTATAGGTATGCAAAAAGTGCATGCTCATCACAGATGAAAAGATTGGTTGTCTTTGGCGAGGAAAAAAGAAGAAGAGAACTGGTTTGAATTTTCCATTGCCCAGCAGTCCAGCTCGTGGCTGATATGAATTAGCCCCATTTTGGAAATGGTGAGCTGCTGTTTGATGGACTGTGCCAGCAGGATGTCATTGTGATTTCGGGGTGGAGAGTCCGGCATCGGTGGGTGGTTGCAATCCATCAGTACCAAATCCAGAGGTTTGTCTTTCAAAAATGCGTGTGTGTTTTTAGGCAGCCCGACCGTGTCAGTCAGATAGGCGAATGTTTTGCCTTGCCACTCGAAGAGATAACCAAAACAGGGTTTGGAATGTGAAAGCGGTACGGGTGTAATGGTGATGCCTTCCCACTCAAAAGGCTCAAACGCTTTCAGTGCCTGAAATTCTAATAGCCCAGGGTGTTTGTATAAATCATCACACCCGTATTTGTCCGGTGGCGACAGCACTGGAATGAGTTGCCCTTTCCCCCAGCGCAAATCAAACAGCGATTGCACGTGGTCCATATGGAAATGGGTCAGCAAGATGGTATCGATGCTGCCCGCAGGAAAACGCTCAAGCAGGTGAGGGTGGTTGGCATCCAGCAACAGGGTTTTGCCGTTATGTTCGATATAAGCGGAGGTTTTGCCCCGTCGGAAAGCGCGGTTTTCTTTCGCCCGCCCACAGGCAACGCAATCGCAGCCATAAACCGGAACATGCCCAGTATTACCCGTGCCCAATAGGGTTAGCTGCATAGACGTGTTTCCTTTTGCCATTGCTTTATATGTTTAAACTTGAGAATAAACTGTTCCACACTGCTTTGAAGTGTATCACTGTTGTCGATGACCAAGGCATTGGCAGGCATTTTTTGCTGATATTGAATGGCGCGATCGATTCTGGCATCAATTTCCGCCTCGCTTTCTCTTCCTCGCGCTTGCAGTCGCTGTTTCAACTGGTGAGTGTTAACATCAATCCACACAGGTTGGATACAGGTGGCAAATCGCTTTAGGGCTTCGGGGTAGTAGGCACGCGACCCATTCAGAAAGACGTCCTGACCTTGGCTTAACCAGTGTTCGATTTCTTTTCCTACCCCATAAAACAAGCCGTTGGCTTGCCAATGCATGGCGAACAACTCTGACTGGATGCGTTGCTGGAACTCCTCCGGTGTCAGTGCGACGTGGTTTTCATTTCCACTGTCTGCTCGCCTTGTGATGTATCGATGCGCTACTTGTGCTGAGAGCCTGGCATCCTCCCGAATCGCCTGAATCACGCTGTCTTTTCCGCTTCCCGATGCACCCATCACATAAAAGAGTGTCGCCATTGTTTTCTCCCACATTCATTGAATTAGCTTAGTACGCGGTCTGTCCTTTGCACCATGCACGCTTGACGTAGGCTTGCCCTGCAACCTGCTCAACCAGAATCAGATCGGCGCGTTTGCCTTCTCGGATTTCACCACGATCGTGCATGCCTAAAGCGTCCGCAGGGTTGGCTGTAGCGAGTTTCACCGCAGCAGGTAGATCCAGTGTGTTGCGTTCGTCTTCTGCCAGTTTGAATACGGAATCCAGCAGGCTTAACGGGAAATAGTCGGAAGAAAGCACATCCAGCACCCCCATGCTCGCCAGTTCGTGAGCGGCGACGTTACCAGAGTGCGACCCACCGCGAACCACGTTAGGTGCCCCCATCAGAACGTGTAACCCAAGCTGGTGGGAACGCGTTGCCGCTTCCACGGTAGTCGGAAACTCGGCCAGCACCAAGCCGAGATCGTGGGATTCTTCCACGTGCGCGTTGGTCGCATCGTCGTGGCTCGCCATCGGGATACCGCGTTCACGGCACAGTTCAGCAATGGCTTTGCGGTTGGTATCCGACCATTGCTCCGAAAGACGTCGCTGCTCGGCTTCGTAGGTTTGCATCTCGGCATCGTTTAAGCCGTATTTGCCTTGGTAATACTCGTAGTATTTTTGAAGATTGACGAACTGGCGCTGACCGGGCGAATGATCCATCAAAGAGACCATTTTCACCTGCGGTAACCCCAGATACCGCTCCGCCAGCCCATAAGTGGAAGAGTGGGGCAGCTCACAACGGATATGGAGGAAATGCTCCGCGCGATTCACGCCTCGACGCTCTGATTCCACCAAAGTGTCGATCATCTTGTCGAGATAATCCTGCCTTGTACCGCCATCGCGTACGTCGCCAACGGCAACAGCATCCAGTACAGTGGTGATGCCAGAGCCAATCAGCTGTGCATCGTGCGCCGCCATGGCAGAAAACTCTGGCCAACTCACTTTCGGGCGAGGGGTAAAATACTTTTCCAGATTATCGGTGTGAAGTTCAATCAACCCTGGCAGCAACCAATGACCTTGCCCGTTAAGGCAATTAGGATCGCTATCCAAGCCTTCTGAGACGGACGTTATGGTGTGATTATCGATTTCAACGGTGCCATAGACAACCGAGTCAGGCAGCACGATATTTACGTTAGTGATTTTCATGGTATGTCTCTTCTATTGCATTGCCTTTTTATTGCAATGTGGCGCAAGGCTGCGGGTTCAAATATGTAGTCGCGGTCTTCACATCAAAGAACTTATCGGCCACGCGCTGGCGAACGTATTCATCGTGGAAAATGCCGACGATCGTGGCACCGCGTGCTTTGGCTTCCAGAATCAGGTTGATCACCACATCGCGGTTTTTCTCATCCAGCGATGCTGTAGGCTCGTCAAGCAGAAGAATCGGAGCATCGACGATAAAGCCTCGCGCAATATTGACCCGTTGCTGCTCACCACCTGAGAAGGTCGCGGGGGCTAAGTGCCACAAGGTTTCTGGCACATTAAGGCGAGTGAGCATTGCAGCCGCTTTTTGCTGAGCTTGTTCTTCATCCACGCCGCGCTCCAGCAAAGGTTGCATCACCACCTCTAAGGCGGAAATACGGGGAATTACTCGCAGGAACTGGCTCACCCAGCCTAAACTGTGCTGGCGCACTTGGAGTATCTGCCTTGGAGAGGCGTTTGCGATGTCTACCCACTGTTCATTGCTGTAAACCCGAATCGACCCGCTGTTGACGATGTAGTTGGCGTACAACGCTCGAAGTAGAGTGGACTTACCCGAACCGGATTCGCCATGCAGGACCAAACATTCGCCTTGATCGACTTCAAAGCTGACCGAATTCATAACGGGTAAGGTGATGCCTTGCTGGTTGTGGAGCACAAAGCTTTTACTGATATTTTCGACTCTTAACATGGGGCTATCCTTGAAGCACAGAAGACACCAACAACTGGGTGTAAGGGTGTTGAGGATCGTCCAATACCTGATCGGTAATCCCGGTTTCGACAATGCGGCTTTCTTTCATCACGATCAGGCGGTCAGCCAGTAGCCTTGCGACGGCCAGATCGTGGGTGACAATAATCACGGACAGCCCAAGATTGGTGACCAGATTGCGAATCAGGTCGAGTAGCCTTGCCTGAACGGACACATCGAGCCCGCCAGTCGGTTCATCCATAAACACCAGTTTGGGGTGGGTGACCAAGTTGCGTGCGATTTGTAGCCGTTGCTGCATACCGCCGGAAAACGTAATTGGAGAGTCATCAATGCGATCAAGCGGTATCTCTACATCGTGCAGCCACTTTTCTGCCTGAGCACGGATCTGACCATAGTGGCGATCGCCAATCGCCATTAGCCTTTCTCCAATATTGCCCCCCGCAGACACGCGGGGTCTTAGCCCATCCATTGGATGCTGATGAACCACGCCCCACTCAGTACGCAGCAATCGGCGGCGTTCTCGGTCGGGTTGGTTGTACAGGTCAATCGCGGAGTCACCATTGTGGTAGCCCACATGACCAGCATCGGGCATTTCTCTTCCCGACAATACGCGTAGCAAGGTACTTTTCCCTGAGCCGGATTCGCCGACAATGCCCAATACCTCGCCCGGATACAGTTCCAGATTGATGCTCTGACAGCCTTTGCCCGGTGAGTAGAGTTTGGATAATTCCGTGACTTTCAAAAGAGGCGATTCATTTACTTGGCTCTCGACAACAGACGAAGGAGAGACACATTCTGCGTGATTTAACATGACAATTTCTCCTGTTGCTCAGCGCAATAATCAGTATCGGAACAAACGTACATTCGGCTGCCTTGGTCATCGGTCACTACTTCGTCAAGGAAGGTATGCGTTGCCCCACAAAGGGCACACGGCTCTTCCCAGCGTTGCACTTCAAATGGGTGGTCTTCGAAATCGAGGCTTTTTACGTCGGTAAATGGAGGGATGGCATAAATGCGCTTTTCCCGACCGGCTCCGAACAGTTGCAGCGCCGACATGCGATCCATTTTCGGGTTGTCGAATTTTGGAATCGGAGACGGGTCCATGATGTAGCGCTGGTTCACCTTGACTGGGTAGGCGTAAGAGGTCGAGATGTGCCCGTAACGGGCTATGTCTTCATAAAGTTTCACGTGCATGATCCCGTATTCACTTAGCGCGTGCATTTTGCGAGTTTCCGTGTCTCTCGGCTCTAAGAAGCGCAATGGCTCTGGAATCGGCACTTGATACACCAGAATTTGCCCTTCTTTGAGTGGCTTTTCTGGAATGCGGTGGCGCGTTTGGATAATGCTGGCGGCATCGGTTTTCTCTGTGGTATCGGCGTGAGCGACTTTTTCAAAGAATTTGCGAATCGATACTGCATTGGTGGTGTCGTCTGCTCCTTGGTCAATCACCTTGAGCGTGTCGTCGGTACCGATAATGGACGCAGTAATCTGTATACCGCCTGTGCCCCAACCATAAGGCATAGGCATCTCGCGACCGCCAAAAGGCACTTGATACCCCGGAATGGCAACGGCTTTTAAAATGGCTCGACGAATCATGCGTTTTGTCTGCTCATCGAGGTAGCCGTAGTTGTAGCCCTGTATTGCCTGAGTATTATCCGTCAGAGCAAGCTCAGGCGTGTCTTGTATTGATGCATGGCTTTGTTGTGTCGAATTACTCATGGTCTGATTCTTCCTGCTGGGTTTGGCGTAATTCATATTCCTTCTGAAGTTTGCGTATCAGCTCCAACTCCGACTGGAAGTCCACGTAGTGCGGCAGCTTGAGGTGGGAAACAAAGCCAGCGGCTTCGACATTGTCGCCATGAGACAACACAAACTCCTGATCTTGCGCGGGTCCTTGTACCTGTTCATCCAGCTCTTCCGCTTGCAAGGCACGATCAACCAGTGCCATCGACATGGCTTTGCGCTCTGCAGCGCCAAACGCCACGCCATAACCGCGGGTAAATTGAGGCCTGACGGTTTTTGAGCCGGCAAATCCATTGATCATCTGGCATTCCGTAAGTTCGATATCGCCAATGTCGATATCAAATCCCAGTTCTTCAGGGCAGAGAGATACCGTGACTTGCCCGGTGCGGATCTCGGCAGCGAAAGGGTGGTTTCGCCCGTAGCCTCGCTGAGTTGAGTAGCCCATCGACAGCAAGAAGCCTTCATCGCTACGCATCAACTGCTGCAATCGGGCGCTGCGGGTTGCCGGATACGTCGGAGGGTGCAGGGTAATGTCTTCTGCCGTTTCCCCTTCGTCGAGTTCTTGTTTGGCTAAGCCCTGATGCTCCAATATCGACATCACTTGCGGGCAGGCTTCCAGCTCGTTTGCGATGTCTTGGGTCTCTATTTCAGAAGTGTCGCTTTCAGCCAATAGCGAGAAGTCCAACAGGCGATGGGTGTAATCCAGCGTTGGACCTAAGACCTGCCCGCCGGGTAAATCTTTAAACGTGGCGGAAATACGGCGTTCGATTTCTATATTGCTGGTGTCAATTGGATTACTGGTGGCGAAGCGAGACAGCGTGGTGCGATAGGCGCGCAACAGAAAAATGGCTTCAATCATGTCGCCACTGGCTTGCTTGAGTGCCAGACCAGCCAGCTGGGTATCGTAGATGCCCCCTTCGGTCATCACGCGATCGACCGCGCCACTCAATTGTTCTTCGATTTGGCTGACGCTCAGCTCTGCTCCTGTTCCTCGACGCTTTTTGTCTTGGAGTTTGTGTGCCGACTCAATGGCTTTTTCGCCGCCTTTTACTGCTACGTACATGGCGAACTCTCCGTGTTTAATTGGGTGATTTGGGTTGTGCGAGGCAGTGCCATCAGTTCGCAACCGCAGGTAAGCAATACATCGATACCCAATGGTTGAGATGAGTGAATGGCTTGAATCTGTGCCAACAAATCCGGATGAATGCCTTCAACCTGAATGTTCTTGTGCCCATCAATGCCCGGACCTTGTAGAGACAAAGGTGTCCCTTTTTGTAAACTGCTGACCTGAATCAGTAGGGTGGTGCTGGTTTCTGGAAATTCAGCGCTGCCCCAGCAAAAGTCGTTTACGTTCATGGTTTGCTGATGATCCAATAGCGCGAAGCTGGCGCTTTCAGCAGGTGATGTCAGTGGTGCATTGGCGTGAAACTGCAGGTTCTGTGTTAGCTCTGTGTCTTCGAGAAAGTTTTCAGATAACCAAATCGGTGTGGTGCTGTCAGACAACGCCAATAAAATCTGTGTAGTTGCACTGTTCGCGCCGCCAAACGATAAATCGCTTGGCATGGTTTGAGTGCTACCAGGCATCGACACGGCATTTAATACCAGACGGAAAACGCATTGGGCATCGTGAATCGGGTCGTTAAAACCGGGTTTTACGAACTTCATTCGTCTTCTCCTCTCACCATGGTGAAGAATTCCACTTTGCTGGTGGCAATTTGCTGGCGTCTTGCGCGAACGTGTTCTTCCATCGTGGCCATTAAGGGTTCAATAATCTGTCGTTGCAAAGCAGTGCCGTAAGTTGGGGTTTGCATCAAGGCATCGATCAGCGCGGCAAGGTGCGCATGTTCTTTGTTGCGACCTTTGACGTAGCTGTAACCCATCTCACCTTCCGCCAGTTTGATTACACTGCGCGTGACGGTCATGTCGCCCATGTTGAATGGGTTTCCTGTGCTGCCCATCCGGGACTGAACCTGAACTAAGCCAGTTTCCGGAGCGCGAATTACCTGATGGTCGGGTGATAGATTTAGCGGCTCCCACAGTTTTTTAAGGTGCAAGAAGTCGGTCCGAGCGAGAACTGACATCCAGCTCTGTCGCTCCGACTGTGTCGTCGTGCTCATGGTTAATGCTCCAATACGATTTCAATCATGTCCGAGCGGGTGTAGGAGCAAGAATATTCCATGACCTGTTCAGTCTGGCTTGCCACATTCACCGTTCGGAAAATAATCAGCGGAATGTTCTCCGAGAGTTTGAGTTGCTTTCGTTCCTGCCGATTGGGCATGCGTGAACGAAGCTTGGTGGATTGACGGATAAGTTCCGTATCCAATTGCTGGTGGAGGTAGTTGTGCAGCGAACCACTCTCAAAATATTGCAACGGTCCCCACCAGTCGGTGTTAGGGAGATAATGCTCAATCAAGCTGCATGGCAATCCGTCAATCACTCTGAGTGTGGTGAGCTTGATGAGCTGAGCATCCAGCTCAATGTTCAGAACTTTGGCTAGGTGTTCACTGGCGGTGATCAATTGACGGCTCAATACTTCGCACCTTGGCATATAGCCTTGCTTGGTCAGGTTGTGCGTGAAGTACGCGCCCTGATTGAGCGGGTAGGCGTAAGGCTGACGAATGACCTGATTGCCTCTGCCTTGCTGTCGTTCAATCAACCCGCAAAAGACCAGCTCATCAATGGCGCGCCTGACGGTATGGCGGTTGACCTGAAACCGGTCTGCCAGACGCGACTCGGAAGGAAGAAAGTCGCCCACTTTAAACCGGCTGTGTACTTCCTGTTCGAGCTGTTTGGCGATGTCCATATAGAGTTGCATGGGGTTGTCCTCCAACCAACGCTGCCTAGTTGTCTAGACAAGTTCAGACAAATTTTTTAGATGTACGCCTTGCGAATGTGCTGAGAGGCGAAGTCAATCAGGCTCACTGTCACAATGATGACCAGCATGATGGCGGCGGTTTGCTGGAACTGGAATCCGCGAATGGCTTCCCAAAGCAGCACCCCGATACCCCCTGCGCCCACCATGCCGACAACGGTTGCCGAGCGAACGTTGGATTCAAACCGATACAAGGTAAATGAGATCCAGAGAGGCAATACTTGTGGAATTACGCCATAAATGACTTCTTCCAGCTTGTTGGCTCCGGTTGCACGCACCCCTTCAACAGGTCCCAAATCAATGGCTTCTACCGCCTCAGAAAACAGTTTGGCAAGCACACCAGTGGTGTGGACAAACAATGCTAAGACGCCAGCAAAAGGCCCCAGGCCCACCGCGACCACAAACAGCATGGCAAACACCATTTCATTGATGGCACGCGCCGCGTCCATCAAGCGACGAGTTGGTTGATAAACCCAAGCTGGCACAATGTTGTCGGCACACATCAGCCCAAGTGGGATAGAGAAAATAACCGAGAGGACGGTGCCCCAAATCGCTATCTGAATGGTGATTAAAGTTTCTTCCACATACAGGTCCCAATGTGAAAAATCGGGGGGAAAGAAATCACTGGCGAGTTCTGCCATGTTGCTGGAGTCGGCGATGAGTTGAACCGGGTTCATCTCCGCACCTTGCCACGCCCAAGCCAGTATCAGAGCGATGACCATCAGGCTCACTAGCTGTTTCAGCTTCTGACTGAGGCTCTGGTGGGTGTTTAAGGCATCCATTGAAATATTGGTGTCCATGTTTGTTCTCATTTTTCTTTGTTAGAAGTGGGGCAGGTTCGCCCCACTTGGGTTTGAGTGTTATTCCATGGCATCCAAAGCCGCCATTTGACGGTTCAGCGCAGCCAGTTCTGACTTCACGCTGTTGGCTTCTTCCATCTGAGATTTGTCCAACTTCTTATCGGTCGCGAGCTTGTTAAGCTGTTTAAACAGAGCCAGTTGGCGGATTGGGAGAAGTTGAAGATCTGAAGAGGCTTTGAACGGCGCCCAGTCAAGCTCTTTCAACACCGCTACTTCTTTTGCGTTGCCGGTTGTGCCATACGTCATAAAGAAATCGTAAACCGCGGTTTTGGTTGCTTCTGGCAGGTTCTTACGCCATACGATTGGGTCAGCTGGAATCAGTGGAGATTTCCAGATGACTTTGATGTTTTTGAATTTGTCTGGGTTGTTACGCTCGAAACGACGTAAGTTTTCAGTGTTGTTGGTCGCGACATCCACTTGCTTGTTGGCAACCGCAAACAGGTTTACTTCGTGGCTAGAATTCAAAGTACGCTTGAATTCAGTTGGCTGAACGTTGTTTTTTGCAAACACATAGTAAGACGGAACCAGGAAGCCAGATGTTGAGTTTGGATCACCATTACCAAACGCCAGGTTTGAGCGGTTTTTCAACATGTCTTCAACTGAGTTAATTGGGCTGTCTTTGTGTGTAACCAATAGGCTCCAGTACCCTGGGTTTCCTTCTACATCGACAGTCTGAGCAAAAATCTCTCCGCCCGCGCGGTCAACAGCTTCCATGGCAGACTTATTGCCATACCATGCGATATCGACCTTGTTGAAACGCATGCCTTGAATGATGCCTGCGTAATCGGGAGCGAAGTAAGCTTTCACTTCAACGCCCAGTTTTTTGCTCATATCATCCAAAAATGGTGTCCATGATGCTTTTAGGTTTTGCTGAGATTCGGTCGAGATGATGCCGAAGTTCAGAGTTTTCAGAGGGGCTTCCTCTGCCCATGCTGGCGCAAGCGCCGTTGCTGCTAAAGCGATACCCACTGAGATCTTACGAAGTACACGTAACATGTTCAGATTCCTTTTGACTGAATGTTGACTGTAGGTTGATTAAGTTCAATTGCTGGCGAAGGAGCCGGTGAACCTGCGAAGTTGCCTTCCACAATCACGCCCGCTTCTTCTGTTTTTCCGCGATACAGCGCTTCAAGCTGGCTCGATGTCAGCCCGTTGCTACTGCCTTGGTAAAAAATGTGCCCATCCCGCAGAGCGATAACATGCTCACAATAGTTAAGTGCATGCTCGACCTGATGAAGTGTCACAATGACAGGGATGTTTTCTTGTTGATTGATCTGCTGAAGTAATTCCATCACCACACGAGACGATTCGGGATCGAGTGAGGCAATAGGTTCATCGGCGAAGATGATTTTGGCGTCCTGCATCAGTGCTCTTGCAATGGCGACGCGTTGTTGCTGACCACCAGAAAGGGTAGAAACTCGCTGATGCGCAAAGCTTGCCATGCCGACGCGATCAAGTGCTTCCAGTGCCTTGCGTTTCTGTTCTATGGTGAATTGCCCGCTGACGGTTCTCCACCAAGGTGTTTCGCTAAGCGCCCCTATCAAAACGTTGGTCATGACAGACAGGCGATTGACCAGATTGAATTGCTGAAAGATAAAGCCAGCTTGCGAGCGAGTGGCGCGGATCTGCTTATTCACTTTGCCCGACTGTTGAACGGGCTGACCCATAATACGGATGTCACCCGACGCGTCGGTTTTGTCGCCAGCCATTAACCCGTTGAGGTGGCGCAGCAGAGTCGACTTTCCCGACCCCGAAGGACCCAATAGCGCCGTCATACCACGGTGCGTGAGATCCAGATTGATACTGTTCAGTGCACGGTTTTTGCCAAATGTTTTATTTAAATCCGTGACGGTAACGATGCTGTCCATAGAGCGAACCTTCTGTTTTGTTCGGCTCTATCCTGCTAGCGTGAAATGACGGTTTTATTGCAGCGAAATGTCAGAAAAATGCAGCGAAATATTGGTAATTCGCTTAAAAGTCTGTTGTTAAAAGGCTTGATAAGAGATGTCTAGACAAGTGTGGACAGTTGTCTAGATAGGTGTTTCATCAAAAGTTCATGGAATAGCGTGAAAAGCTTGAAGTGAGGCTGGTTTTGAAGATGCTACCTCCAACCGAAGTTGGAGGTAGCGATGTGACTAAGGGGTCGGAGTATAAGGGTCGTAACCACATTGCCCTTCGCTGGTGGCTTGGGTGTAGGTTATTGCATCGAGGTATTCAAATTCAGATGCGTATTGATCCAAAGTATCTTTCGTACTTTGGGTGAAGGGGTTGTCATAAACAGACACACACCTCAACCATTTGTTTTTACTGATATCTAGATTACTGATTGCATTGTCTCCCAGGTGCAAGGATATGAGTCGCTCAAGAGAGTTAATTTCTAAATCAGCAAGCTGGTTTCCTGCTGCATACAGGAATTTCAGGTTTGGATATTGTGTGATTGGCAAATCAGTTAACGTATTAAAGCTGACTCTCAGATCGCCCAGTACACTTTTTTCAGTTGGGAGTGTGAGTGAACTCAATTGACTGGCACTAGCATGCAGTAGGTATAAGTTTGAAGCACCAGTAACATCCAGCGAGCTGAGCTGTGTTTTGTTTAGCTTCAAAGTAGACAATTCCGGCATGGCGCTCAAATCAAAAGACGTTATTGGGTTATCGGATAAATCCAACGACTTCAATTTCGTGTGGTTATGTCCATTGAATGAGCTTAGGTTTTTTGAAGCCACAGACAGTGAAGTCAGTTCGGTTAGGTGGCTAAAGTCTATGTTTGCATTGCCTGAGTTGCTTATGTGCAGAGCGGTTAGTGTGGTATTTTGGCTTAAATCTGCTGAGGTCAATGGATTATCAGAAGCGTTTACGAATGTAAGTACACTATTGGATGACAAGTCTAGGTTGGTAAGCTGATTTTGACCAACGTTCAATGAAGTCAGTTTAGGGCTGTTAGAAACATCTAAGCTGGTTAGAGCGTTGCCCTGTAAGTCTAAGGTTGAAAGTTGAGTTTGTTTACTGAGATCTATTTGTGTCAGGCTACTTTTCGGTAGCTTTAGATTTGTAAGTGATGTTATTCCATCTAAGTCAATGCGCTGAAGTCGACCATAAACCTGGACAGACGTGAGTGTGTTGGTTTTTGGTAAAGTAATGGCATTGATAGTTGTCGTCTCTATATCAACAATTTCTAACGAAAGGCTTCTTGATAGATCAATGGATGATATGGAAGTGCCTACTACGCTCAACTCTTTTAGGTGTGTTAGAACTGTAGCATCGAGTTGAGATATTGCAGATGATAGCTTTAGCCTCAAGGTGTCTATTGCATTACTGTTTGTTAAATCGATACTTTTTATGTAGTTACTACGTTTTATTAAATCTACATGTTTAAGTTTAGGGTTATTGGATAGATCTACGTTATTGAAGTCGTATCCAGAAAATGTAGTGCTTACATTGGTTAGTTGTGGGTTGTTTGTAATATTTACTGTTCCCTGCCCGCGACCAAGAATTACGGTTTTTAATTCTGGGAGATTGGAAATAGTGACATCTCTGGTTCTGCTATATCTATCGGAAGTTAAGTTCAATGAATTCAACTTTGGATGTGCTCCAATTATAAATTCTCCTGATCCCATATATCGTAGATTAACGCGCAGAGAGGCTAGCTCTGTAAGCTTCTCGAATTCAGGCTCATACGAACTTCGACTACACCCATAATCAGTGACTTCATCGATGAACTTCCAATTATTTGTATTTGCTAAATAGTTCATGCAACTCTCGTTTATCGAGTTTTGGAAGTTGAGACTTTCTATTAAATTACCAGCGTTTTGGACTGTTACATCGACGGAACTTGACCCCGTCTCCCCTTCATTATCCGTCGCTGTAACTTTGAACGTCAGGGTTTCTTCTCTGTTTAGGGTTGGAGAAGTGAAGCTTAAGGATTGCGAATCCGGGTTAGCAATTGTGACGTTCGTTCCCGAGGTTTGCTCCCAGCGATAGGATTCGATGCTGCCATCTCTATCGTAGGCAGAAGCCGCAATAGTCACGGGTTGGTTAATATCTGTGGTCACATCACCAATAAACTGAAATGCAGGCGCTTGGTTAGGCTGTACAAGCACTCGTGCTGGCTGGCTGGTCGTTGCACCTTGGTTATCTGTGACGGTGAGCTGAAACTCTAGCCACTCAGCTTGAGTAATTGACGGCGCAGTAAAGGAAAGTTGCGCAGTGTCCGAGTTGGTCAATGTGACACTGGTACCAAATCGCTGTACCCACTGGTACTTCACTATATGACCGTCTAAGTCGTAAGCGTTGCCTGTAATACTGGCACTGACATTGGGTCTAAAGGTTTGAGTCGCAAAAGGAGCAATAGTTGGTGCACGGTTTGTGGAGATTGTTGCATTTACGGTGACAGTGACTGTTTCACTGCTTACTGCCCCTTGGGTATCTGTTACTGTCAGCTTGAATACTAGAGTCTGCTGTTGTGAGGTAGAGGGGGCGACAAAAGACACCATAGTGCCACTGATATCAGAAAGAGTGACGGCTGGACCTGAAACTTGTTCCCATTTGTATGATGCAATACCGCTATCTGAGTCGGAAATGTTAGCAGACAGAATGACAGTTTGAGCGCCTGACACCACTTTGTCGCCATTTGTGGTTATCACGGGAGCCACATTTGGTGTTGAAGGAGTATTAGGTGTAGAAGGGGTTGACGGTGTCGAGCTGTCTCCTCCTCCACAAGCTGCTAATAGCAATGGCGCCGCGATCAGTGTTGCGGTTTTAATAATGTTCATGGTACCTAGCCTTTGAATACTTAAGTATTTCTAAATTTTTGATACCCGCACTTTCAGTGCCCTGTACACATAACAGGGGTAAGTGAGGGTTCAAAGCCAACAAATGATTTAGTCGTTAGAATTATTATTAGACTGCCTAACGGTGTTTTGATGATATTGCGCTTGTAACTATTTGAATTTATATGGCAATGATCAATATAAGCGCAGTTTATAATCTCTGACAGTTAGAAACTATGTTCATATCAACGGGAATGATAAAAGCGTGAAGTGACTCTAATTCGTTGTTTGATAATAGAAAGCCAGCGTTTGAACGCTGGCTTTGTTGATTCTAGGAGGTAGGTGAACTTCAATCGACTCGTTCAAACACCGTTGCGATGCCCTGTCCGAGACCGATGCACATGGTCGCAAGACCGTATTTGGCGTCTTTTGCTTCCATTAAATTGATCAAGGTTGTCGAGATACGAGCGCCTGAACAACCCAGTGGGTGACCCAATGCAATAGCGCCTCCGTTAAGGTTCACTTTCTCGTCAACCACATCCAGTAAGCCTAAGTCTTTCGCACATGGTAACGATTGGGCTGCAAAGGCTTCGTTTAGCTCTACCACATCCATATCTTCGATAGAAAGACCAGCACGCTTAAGTGCTTTTTTGGTCGCAGGAACTGGACCGTAACCCATGATGGATGGATCACAGCCTGCAACCGCCATAGAGCGAATGCGCGCACGAATGTTCAATCCAAGTTCCTTGGCCTTGCTTTCACTCATCACCAGCATGGCTGAAGCACCATCCGACAGGGCAGATGATGTCCCTGCGGTTACCGTACCGTTTGCTGGGTCAAATACTGGGCGAAGCTGAGATAATCCGTCGACGGTTGTTTCTGGACGAATCACTTCATCGTAATCCAGCATCATCAACGAGCCATCGGGTGCATGACCTTCGGTCGGCAAGATTTCATTTTTGAACCTGCCTTCTTGCGTGGCAGCGTAGGCGCGAGCGTGAGAACGTGCTGCAAACTCATCTTGCTGCTCTCGGCTGATGCCATGAAGTTTACCCAGCATCTCAGCCGTTAAACCCATCATCCCCGCGGCTTTGGCCACATTTTTGGATAAGCCAGGGTGGAAGTCAACGCCGTGCGTCATAGGGACGTGCCCCATGTGCTCAACGCCGCCAATCAGGCAGATATCGGCATCGCCCACCATGATAGCGCGCGATGCATCGTGCAGTGCTTGCATGGAAGAGCCACACAAACGGTTCACCGTCACCGCGCCTACTTCAATAGGCAATCCAGCGAGCAGCGCGGCGTTTCTCGCGACGTTAAACCCTTGCTCTAGGGTTTGTTGAACACACCCCCAGTAAACGTCTTCAATTTCAGATGGGTTAACCTGAGGGTTACGCTCTAAGATTCCTTTCATCAGATGTGCAGAGAGATCCTCTGCACGGACATTGCGAAATGCCCCGCCTTTGGAGCGACCCATTGGGGTTCGAAGGCAATCAACGATCACTACATTGTTCATTTTAAGATTCCTTTTCCAAAGAGGGTTATAACGTGCCAGCTTGTTGAGTTTGGTAGAAGCTTTCGCCTCTTTCTGCCATGTCGATCAGCATTTGTGGTGGCTGATACATAGCACCAAGGTCCGCGTATGGTTTTGCCATTGCTACAAACTCGGCAATACCGATGCTGTCTAGGTAGCGGAAGACACCACCTCGGAATGGTGGGAAACCTAATCCGTACACCAATGCCATGTCGGCTTCTTGAGGAGAGGCGATAATACCTTCTTCTAAACACAACACGACTTCGTTAATCATAGGAATCATCATACGTTGCATGATGGTGTCTTCGTCAAAAGCTTGTTGATCAGCACAGACAGAGGAAATAACAGAGAGGATTTCATCGCTGAATGTTTTCTTTGGTCTGCCTTTTTTATCTAAGCTGTATTGGTAAAAACCTGTGCCGTTTTTCTGACCGTAGCGCTCCGATTCAAACAGCGCATCGATCACATCTTTGCCTTCTTTCCCCATTCGTTCCGGGAAGCCTTCTGCCATAACAGCCTGGGCGTGATGAGCGGTATCAATCCCGACCACATCAAGCAAATACGCCGGACCCATTGGCCAGCCGAATTTGCGCTCCATGACTTTGTCGACTTTGGTGAAGTCGGCACCATCGCGCAGCAATTGACTGAATCCGCCGAAGTACGGAAAGAGCACGCGGTTGACGAAGAATCCCGGGCAATCGTTGACTACGATCGGGGATTTACCCATTTTCGCAGCGTACGCCACAACGCGATTGATGGTCTCTTCTGAGGTGTGCTCACCTCGGATAATTTCGACGAGAGGCATGCGATGTACCGGATTGAAGAAGTGCATGCCACAGAAGTTCTCTGGTCGCTTCAGCGACTTTGCCAACAAGTTGATGGGGATGGTTGAGGTGTTGGAGGTGATCACCGTGTTGTCATCGACCAATGTTTCCACTTCGCTTAACACTGCCGCTTTGACTTTCGGGTTTTCTACGACTGCTTCTACGATGACATCGGAATTCTCAATGCCTGTATAGTGCAAGCTTGGGGTAATCGAAGCCAGAATTCCAGACATCTTAAACCCGTCGATGCGACCACGAGACAGACGCTTGTTCAGCAGTTTCGATGCTTCCGTCATACCTAGGTCGAGCGATGCCTGTGCGATGTCTTTCATCATCACTGGCACGCCTTTCAGAGCCGATTGGTAAGCGATGCCGCCCCCCATGATGCCAGCGCCGAGTACCGCGGCACGTGCTGTATCTTTCGATGCGGACTTGGCGGATTTCTTCGCCAGCCCTTTGATATATTGGTCATTCAGGAACAAACCAACCAAAGATTTGGCTTCTTCTGATTTGGCGAGCTTAACAAAGTGTTTGCGTTCAACATCAAGCGCTTCGTCTCTTGCGCTGCGAGCCGCTTCTTCAATCGCGACTACTGCTGTCATCGGTGCCGGGTAATGTGGTCCTGCTTTTTGCGCGACCAAGCCCTTAGCCATGGTAAAGCTCATCATGGCCTCCATTTTGCTCAAGGTGAGGGCTGATGTTTTCTGGTGACGGCGGCTTTGCCAGTCCAGTGTGCCGTCTGCGGCTTGGGAAACAGTCGTGATTGCCGATTGGCGAAGCGATTCGGTATCCACTACGGCGTCCAGAAGCCCAACTTTTAACGCTTCATCAGCTCGGCAAGCTTTACCCTGTGTGATGATTTCCATGGCGCTGTCTGCGCCGATAACACGAGGCAACCTGACGCAGCCACCAAAGCCTGGCATGATGCCTAACTTGGTTTCTGGTAGTCCAATGCTGGTAGTGGTATCACCAATACGAAAATCGGTAGCCAAAACGCATTCACAACCACCGCCCAGAGCGTGACCACTCATTGCTGATAGAGTCGGAACGGGCAAATCTTCCAACTTACTGAAAATACTGTTTGCAAACTGCACCCACTGGTCCAGTTCGTCTTCAGGTTTTGCAAACAAGCCAAGAAATTCGGTGATATCCGCACCCACAATAAAGCTGTCTTTATCCGAGGTGAGAATCAGCCCTCTCAAGCCTGAATGGTCTTTAAGTGCATCCAGCGCCTGATCGAGAGATTCTAAAGTAGCAAGGTCGAGCTTATTGACTGAGTCTGGAGAGCAAAAGCTAAGCTCGGCGATGCCGTCTTTCAGTTCCTTTACTTGTAGAGTATTTGATTGGTAAATCATGTCTAACTCCGCGATACGCAATCCAAGATTGCTTGAGAGAGTGAATGTTATAGTTATGTTGTCATATTGTTCGACTTTGTAAGTTTGCGCTGACTTTTGGCTAATTTCAATACATTTTCAAACGCGTGTTTGATTTTTGTCGAGTTGTACACTTTTTGTAATGTCACGTGATACACTTCGCCCCCCTTGAAAGCGGACCTATGTGCCATGAATTTGCTCCCATTTTTAATACCAGCCGAACCTGCGATATTCGAAGAAGAGATCAAAAAGAGTATTTTCATTACTCATCTGGCGCATACCCCTTCCATCGAACATGCCAAAGCGTTCATTGATTCAGTTAAAACAGAACACGCTTCTGCACGTCACAACTGCTGGGGTTTTGTCGCAGGCCGACCGGAAGACTCCATGAAATACGGGTTCAGTGATGATGGTGAACCGTCAGGAACGGCAGGGAAACCGATTCTGGCTCAGTTATCGGGTTCTGGTGTTGGCGAAATCAGTGCGGTGGTAACGCGTTATTCCGGCGGGATTAAGCTGGGAACTGGTGGCTTAGTGAAAGCATACGGTGGCGGTGTGCAGCAAGCCCTTAAGCTGCTTCAAACAATAGAGAAAAAAATAACCACAAATCTTAAGCTAAGGTTAGACTATTCGTTTATGCCCATAGCTCAGACTTTAATGGAAGCCTATCAAGCGGTTCAGGTTGATGCGCAATACGGTGAGGCCATTGAGGTCATCGTTGAAATTGAAGTGAGCCAAGTGGACGGGTTTACCCAGGCTGTTATAAATAAAAGTGGCGCTAAAGCATCTGTCACACCAATAGAAAATTAGGTCAACAGACCCTAGATTAGGAATCAAAGAAGCTCTGCTTCTGAAGCAAGAATGCAATTTCGTTCAATTATCCGTATCGTCGGCTTGTTACTCGCGTTGTTTAGCGTATCCATGCTGGCGCCCGCCTTTGTCGCACTTATCTATCGAGATGGTGCAGGTGTGCCTTTTGTGACCACCTTTTTCGTTCTGTTGATCGCGGGCGGATTTTTCTGGTTCCCTAATCGTCATCACAGACACGAACTCAAAGCCCGAGATGGCTTTCTTATTGTGGTGCTATTCTGGACGGTAATCGGCAGTGCGGGTGCGCTGCCTTTTCTCATCTCCGACACTCCGGACATCTCGGTGACCGACGCCTTTTTCGAATCCTTTTCTGCTCTAACTACCACGGGAGCAACAGTGCTGGTGGGGTTAGATGACTTACCCAAAGCGATACTCTTTTACCGACAGCTTCTTCAATGGTTTGGTGGAATGGGAATCATCGTATTAGCCGTCGCGATTCTTCCAGTACTGGGGATCGGTGGTATGCAGCTTTATCGTGCGGAGATTCCTGGTCCAGTCAAAGACAGTAAGATGACTCCGCGCATTGCCGAAACTGCCAAAGCGCTTTGGTACATCTATTTAAGTTTGACCATTGCCTGTGCCGCCGCATTCTGGCTGGCGGGAATGAGCTTGTTCGATGCAATCAGCCACAGCTTTTCAACTATTGCGATTGGTGGGTTTTCAACACATGATGCCAGTATCGGTTATTTCGATAGTACCGCCATTAATATGATCACCGTGGTGTTTCTTCTGATTTCGGCGTGTAACTATTCGCTTCACTTTGCGGCATTTGCGTCTGGTGGCGTGCATCCGAAATACTATTGGAAAGACCCTGAGTTTCGTGCCTTCTTCTTTATACAGGGCATACTCTTCTTAATCTGCTTCTTACTTTTGCTCAAACACCACAGTTATAACTCGGTGTTTGATGCCTTTGATCAGGCACTCTTCCAAACCGTCTCTATTTCGACCACTGCGGGCTTTACCACTACGGGGTTCTCCGAGTGGCCTCTTTTCTTGCCAGTGTTGCTTCTGTTTTCCTCTTTTATAGGAGGGTGCGCAGGGTCAACCGGAGGAGGAATGAAAGTTATCCGCATTCTCTTGCTAACGTTGCAAGGTGCGCGTGAATTAAAGCGCTTGGTTCACCCAAGAGCGGTGTACACCATCAAAGTGGGTGGAACCGCACTATCTCAACGGGTTGTGGATGCGGTGTGGGGCTTCTTCTCAGCATACGCGCTGGTCTTTGTAGTTTGTATGCTGGCACTTATTGCCACAGGTATGGATGAGCTGAGTGCTTTCTCTGCTGTTGCCGCTACACTAAATAACCTAGGTCCTGGTTTGGGTGATGTAGCATTGCACTTTGGCGACATCAACGACACGGCAAAGTGGGTACTTGTGGTTTCTATGCTGTTCGGGCGATTAGAAATATTTACTCTCCTAATTTTGCTGACACCAACTTTTTGGCGTAGCTAACTTCAAAAGAGCGATAAAGGGCATTCGATGGAAAAAGTACTGCTGTTGCATTCAAGCCGCGAAGGGCAAACCATCAAAATTCTACACTATATAGAAGAGAAGCTGGGTTCGGTCGATTGCACCATGATGGATCTCCATCAAATCGAAACGGTGGATTTATCTGGCTACGACAAAGTGGTCATTGGCGCTTCTATCCGATACGGGCATCTTAATAAAAAGCTTTATCAGTTTATTGATCGTCATCTTGAGGCTCTCAATCAGGCAAACGCAGCTTTCTTTTGTGTCAATCTGACGGCTCGAAAAGAAGCCGAAGGAAAAGACACTCCAGAAGGAAGTGCCTATATTAGAAAGTTCCTGACGAAGTCTCCGTGGAAACCTTCCTTGATTGGCGTGTTTGCCGGAGCACTCTATTATCCCCGTTATCGTTGGTTCGACCGTGTAATGATACGTTTTATTATGAAGATGACAGGTGGAGAGACCGATACGACAAAAGAAGTGGAATACACAAACTGGGAAAAGGTGTCTCTTTTCGTAGATTCCGTGAAGAATTTGAGTAAATAACCGTCATAAATCTCCTTTTTTGAATGCTTTTTGCCCGAACAACGAAAAAGGCGAAAAAAATAGGAAAAAAGGGTTGTCAAAGTGATGCCGATCTCTATAATGCACCCTCGCTGACACGGGATGGCTTCGAAAGAAACCAAGCGAGTCAGAGGTTAGATTAGAACGCTGAAAAGCGAACGAAATAAACTGAAAAAAGTGTTTGACACAAATGTTTATCTCGCTAAAATAGCCGTCCGATTTGAGCAGAGCTCAAATCAATGTTCTTTAACAATATAGACCTATCAATCTGTGTGGGCACTCGTTGATGATAATCCAAATAGATACTTCGGTATCAATTTAGGTTTCAATGAACTGAGTGACCAATCGGTAGCAATACCGGCACAGTCAATTCAACATTACTTTATGTAATGTTCAGTATTCATTGAGCCGACCAAAATCTTAAATTGAAGAGTTTGATCATGGCTCAGATTGAACGCTGGCGGCAGGCCTAACACATGCAAGTCGAGCGGAAACGAGTTGTCTGAACCTTCGGGGAACGACAACGGCGTCGAGCGGCGGACGGGTGAGTAATGCCTGGGAAATTGCCCTGATGTGGGGGATAACCATTGGAAACGATGGCTAATACCGCATAATAGCTTCGGCTCAAAGAGGGGGACCTTCGGCCTCTCGCGTCAGGATATGCCCAGGTGGGATTAGCTAGTTGGTGAGGTAAAGGCTCACCAAGGCGACGATCCCTAGCTGGTCTGAGAGGATGATCAGCCACACTGGAACTGAGACACGGTCCAGACTCCTACGGGAGGCAGCAGTGGGGAATATTGCACAATGGGCGCAAGCCTGATGCAGCCATGCCGCGTGTGTGAAGAAGGCCTTCGGGTTGTAAAGCACTTTCAGCAGTGAGGAAGGGTGTGTATTTAATAGATGCGCATTTTGACGTTAGCTGCAGAAGAAGCACCGGCTAACTCCGTGCCAGCAGCCGCGGTAATACGGAGGGTGCGAGCGTTAATCGGAATTACTGGGCGTAAAGCGCATGCAGGTGGTTTGTTAAGTCAGATGTGAAAGCCCGGGGCTCAACCTCGGAACTGCATTTGAAACTGGCAGGCTAGAGTACTGTAGAGGGGGTAGAATTTCAGGTGTAGCGGTGAAATGCGTAGAGATCTGAAGGAATACCGGTGGCGAAGGCGCCCCCTGGACAGATACTGACACTCAGATGCGAAAGCGTGGGGAGCAAACAGGATTAGATACCCTGGTAGTCCACGCCGTAAACGATGTCTACTTGGAGGTTGTGTACTTGAGCCGTGGCTTTCGGAGCTAACGCGTTAAGTAGACCGCCTGGGGAGTACGGTCGCAAGATTAAAACTCAAATGAATTGACGGGGGCCGCACAAGCGGTGGAGCATGTGGTTTAATTCGATGCAACGCGAAGAACCTTACCTACTCTTGACATCCATAGAACTTAGCAGAGATGCTTTGGTGCCTTCGGGAACTATGAGACAGGTGCTGCATGGCTGTCGTCAGCTCGTGTTGTGAAATGTTGGGTTAAGTCCCGCAACGAGCGCAACCCTTATCCTTGTTTGCCAGCACTTCGGGTGGGAACTCCAGGGAGACTGCCGGTGATAAACCGGAGGAAGGTGGGGACGACGTCAAGTCATCATACTTACGAGTAGGGCTACACACGTGCTACAATGGCGCATACAGAGGGGGCCAACTTGCGAGAGTGAGCGAATCCCAAAAAGTGCGTCGTAGTCCGGATTGGAGTCTGCAACTCGACTCCATGAAGTCGGAATCGCTAGTAATCGTGGATCAGAATGCCACGGTGAATACGTTCCCGGCCTTGTACACACCGCCCGTCACACCATGGGAGTGGGCTGCAAAAGAAGCAGGTAGTTTAACCTTCGGGAGGACGCTTGCCACTTTGTGGTTCATGACTGGGGTGAAGTCGTAACAAGGTAGCCCTAGGGGAACCTGGGGCTGGATCACCTCCTTATACGATGATTATTGCGATGAGTGTTCACACAGATTGATACGGTTTATAACGTAAGAGAGCAGAGTGTTCCCAAACACTCACAACTAGTGTCCCGTTCGTCTAGAGGCTTAGGACACCGCCCTTTCACGGCGGTAACAGGGGTTCGACTCCCCTACGGGATACCATTGGGTCGTTAGCTCAGTTGGTAGAGCAGTTGACTTTTAATCAATTGGTCGCAGGTTCGAATCCTGCACGACCCACCATTTCCTGCCACAGGAAATCAAAATATATGTGGGCGATTAGCTCAGTTGGGAGAGCACCTGCCTTACAAGCAGGGGGTCACTGGTTCGAGCCCGGTATCGCCCACCATTCTCTAAGTATTTTTGGATAATCTTTCCAAACCACTTCATTAAAACGTATGTGGTTGGAATTTTTGACGCCTATGCAGCGTAGCTGAAAGTCTTTAGAAAATGTGCTTCTTAGGAAGCGACATAGCTCTTTAACAATTTGGAAAGCTGACGAATAACAACCATCCCCTTATCTACGGATAAGCGTTGTTATTCAATTAAAAGTTCTCAAATCCTAAAACTTTGTTTTAGGTACCAACACACATTCAAGTGTTCTTGGAAACATCCATAGGATGTTTATATTTGAGTCCGGCAAAATCGAATGTCTCTCGCTCATTCAATAATGAGAGACACAAACCTTGGTTGTTTGAACATACAAGACCTCTTGGGGTTGTATGGTTAAGTGACTAAGCGTACACGGTGGATGCCTTGGCAGTCAGAGGCGATGAAGGACGTACTAACTTGCGATAAGCCCAGATAAGACAGTAAGAGTCATTTGAGTCTGGGATTTCCGAATGGGGAAACCCACTTACATAAGTAAGTATTGCTGAGTGAATACATAGCTCAGTGAAGCGAACTCGGGGAACTGAAACATCTAAGTACCCGAAGGAAGAGAAATCAACCGAGATTCCGAAAGTAGCGGCGAGCGAAATTGGACTAGCCCTTAAGCTTTTTATGCGTCAGGTGAAGCTTCTGGAAAGGAGCGCGATACAGGGTGATAGCCCCGTAACCGACAGCGGATTTAAAGTGAAATCGAGTAAGGCGGGACACGTGATATCCTGTCTGAATATGGGGGGACCATCCTCCAAGGCTAAATACTACTGACTGACCGATAGTGAACCAGTACCGTGAGGGAAAGGCGAAAAGAACCCCTGTGAGGGGAGTGAAATAGAACCTGAAACCGTGTACGTACAAGCAGTAGGAGCCCTTCGGGGTGACTGCGTACCTTTTGTATAATGGGTCAGCGACTTATATTCAGTGGCAAGGTTAACCATCTAGGGGAGCCGTAGGGAAACCGAGTCTTAACTGGGCGCTCAGTCTCTGGATATAGACCCGAAACCAGGTGATCTAGCCATGGGCAGGTTGAAGGTTGAGTAACATCAACTGGAGGACCGAACCGACTAATGTTGAAAAATTAGCGGATGACTTGTGGCTAGGGGTGAACCAATCAAACCTGGAGATAGCTGGTTCTCCCCGAAAGCTATTTAGGTAGCGCCTCGGACGAATACTACTGGGGGTAGAGCACTGTTAAGGCTAGGGGGTCATCCCGACTTACCAACCCTTTGCAAACTCCGAATACCAGTAAGTACTATCCGGGAGACACACGGCGGGTGCTAACGTCCGTCGTGGAGAGGGAAACAACCCAGACCGCCAGCTAAGGTCCCAAAGTATTGCTAAGTGGGAAAGATGTGGGAAGGCTCAGACAGCCAGGATGTTGGCTTAGAAGCAGCCATCATTTAAAGAAAGCGTAATAGCTCACTGGTCGAGTCTAGCCTGCGCGGAAGATGTAACGGGGCTAAGCAATACACCGAAGCTGCGGCTGCATACTTTGTATGCGGGGTAGGGGAGCGTTCTGTAAGCCGTTGAAGGTGGTCTGTAAGGGCTGCTGGAGGTATCAGAAGTGCGAATGCTGACATGAGTAACGATAAAGGGAGTGAAAAACTCCCTCGCCGGAAGACCAAGGGTTCCTGTCCAACGTTAATCGGGGCAGGGTAAGTCGACCCCTAAGGCGAGGCTGAAAAGCGTAGTCGATGGGAAACGGGTTAATATTCCCGTACTTCTTACAATTGCGATGGGGGGACGGAGAAGGCTAGGTGGCCTGGCGACGGTTGTCCAGGTTCAAGTGCGTAGGCTTGAGAGTTAGGTAAATCCGGCTCTCTTTAAGGCTGAGACACGATGTCGAGTCACTACGGTGATGAAGTCATTGATGCCATGCTTCCAGGAAAAGCCTCTAAGCTTCAGATTGTAAGGAATCGTACCCCAAACCGACACAGGTGGTCGGGTAGAGAATACCAAGGCGCTTGAGAGAACTCGGGTGAAGGAACTAGGCAAAATGGTACCGTAACTTCGGGAGAAGGTACGCTCTTATCGGTGAAGTCCCTCGCGGATGGAGCTGACGAGAGTCGCAGATACCAGGTGGCTGCAACTGTTTATTAAAAACACAGCACTGTGCAAAATCGTAAGATGACGTATACGGTGTGACGCCTGCCCGGTGCCGGAAGGTTAATTGATGGGGTTAGTCTTTGGACGAAGCTCTTGATCGAAGCCCCGGTAAACGGCGGCCGTAACTATAACGGTCCTAAGGTAGCGAAATTCCTTGTCGGGTAAGTTCCGACCTGCACGAATGGCGTAATGATACCACGCTGTCTCCACCCGAGACTCAGTGAAATTGAAATCGCTGTGAAGATGCAGTGTACCCGCGGCTAGACGGAAAGACCCCGTGAACCTTTACTACAGCTTGGCACTGAACATTGAACCTACATGTGTAGGATAGGTGGGAGGCTTTGAAACGCAGTCGCCAGATTGCGTGGAGCCGTCCTTGAAATACCACCCTTGTAGCTTTGATGTTCTAACTTGGCTCCCTTATCGGGAGTGAGGACAGTGCCTGGTGGGTAGTTTGACTGGGGCGGTCTCCTCCCAAAGAGTAACGGAGGAGCACGAAGGTGGGCTAAACACGGTTGGACATCGTGTGGTTAGTGCAATGGCATAAGCCCGCTTGACTGCGAGAATGACAATTCGAGCAGGTGCGAAAGCAGGTCATAGTGATCCGGTGGTTCTGAATGGAAGGTACCATCGCTCAACGGATAAAAGGTACTCCGGGGATAACAGGCTGATACCGCCCAAGAGTTCATATCGACGGCGGTGTTTGGCACCTCGATGTCGGCTCATCACATCCTGGGGCTGAAGTCGGTCCCAAGGGTATGGCTGTTCGCCATTTAAAGTGGTACGCGAGCTGGGTTTAGAACGTCGTGAGACAGTTCGGTCCCTATCTGCCGTGGGCGTTGGAAGATTGAAGGGGGCTGCTCCTAGTACGAGAGGACCGGAGTGGACGAACCTCTGGTGTTCGGGTTGTCATGCCAATGGCATTGCCCGGTAGCTAAGTTCGGAATCGATAACCGCTGAAAGCATCTAAGCGGGAAGCGAGCCCTGAGATGAGTCTTCCCTGATACTTTAAGTATCCTAAAGGGTTGTTCGAGACCAGAACGTTGATAGGCAGGGTGTGTAAGCGTTGTGAGGCGTTGAGCTAACCTGTACTAATTGCCCGTGAGGCTTAACCATACAACACCCAAGGGGTTTTGAGTGGACTCAGACAGAACATTGAATGTGTAAGAACTAAAAAAACAGCTTTCCGAATTAAGAATTTGCTTGGCGACCATAGCGTTGTGGACCCACCTGATTCCATGCCGAACTCAGAAGTGAAACGCAATAGCGCCGATGGTAGTGTGGGGTTTCCCCATGTGAGAGTAGGACATCGCCAGGCTTTAGATTTGAACATCTGCTTATGATAAGCAGGTATTCCACTGCGGAGTGGTAGTTCAGTTGGTTAGAATACCGGCCTGTCACGCCGGGGGTCGCGGGTTCGAGTCCCGTCCACTCCGCCATTTATTTAAGAAGCCTCGCTTAGTGCGAGGTTTTTTTGAATCTGACATTTAAAGATTCAATACAGTTTAGGGGTGTAGCTCCAATTGGCAGAGCAGCGGATTCCAAATCCGCGTGTTGGGAGTTCGAATCTCTCCACCCCTGCCATATAGAAAGCCTCAGCAGAAATGCTGGGGCTTTTTTGCATTTATTGCTTTTGAAAAGCAGGGGTTGGAAGCAGGAGCGCCAGCCCGGTCGAATCTCCGGAGTGCCGGCTAAATCCCCCCTGCTATATAGAAAGCCTCGGTAGAAATACCGGGACCTTTTGTTATCTATACAAACTTTCCTTCAACCAGCTCCCATAGCGCTTTGATCATCGGGTTGGAGATCTGTGCTTGTTGGCAACATACACCTAATTGTAATGGTTTAAGAGGTTGCACCTTTAAGCGCTCCACTTTGTCTCGTACCGGGCTGTTGTTAATAACTACGTCAGGGGCAAAGCCAACACCACATCCTAGAGCGACCATGCTTACAATGGCTTCATGCCCTGCCACTTGAGCGTAAACATTGGGCTTAAGCTTCATTTTTTTAAACCAGTGATTGGCTCTGTCTCTTGCTGTTCCTGCCTCTGGAACGATAAATGGAATTTGAGACCAGGTTGGGTTTTCTTGATTGAGTAATGGAGCAAAGCTGCTGTTGCCCGTTGGCGCTATTACCGACAAAGGGATATCGCTGATGGTTTCAAACATCAATTTGGCTGGCATGTTGTCGGGTTTGGCTGAAATTGCGATATCTGCTTCGTCATTGAGGATCTTATCTATCGCCTGAGCAGGGTCGCCTGTAGACAGCTTTAGCTCGATGTTGGGGTACTGAATTCGAAAGTCATTGAGCAAGTCTGGAAGGTGAGAATAACTGGCGGTAACGGAACAAAATAGCCTTAGTTCACCAGTTAAAGCTTCGGTTTCTCCCGATACCGAAGAGCGAAACTGATTCCACTCACCAATCATCTGGATTGCAACAGGGAGCAACTTCTTACCTGCCGGTGTCACATCCACACTGCGATTATCACGAAGAAATAAGGTCTGCTGAATTTCGTCTTCGAGCTTTTGTATTTGCCTGCTGAGCGCTGAAGGACTGATGTGCATTGCCGTCGAGGTTTTACTAAAACTTCGACTGTCGCAAAGATGGACAAAGTATTGAAGGCTTTTGATGTTCATAATGGTGTCATTTTGAGCAATAAAAAGATTGGTTGTTGCGATTATCGCAATTACTAATTGTGAATATATCACTTTGAGCAACTTAATGTCTGAATTAGTATGAGGGTATTCGACATTGAGCTGTCGACCTTATGGAAAAATTAAACAGGAGTTCCAGAAAATGGCTAACTACTTCAACACCTTAAACTTGCGTGAGCAACTAGACCAACTAGGTCGCTGTCGCTTTATGGATCGCAGCGAATTCGCAACAGAAGCTGATTACCTGAAAGGTAAGAAAGTGGTCATCGTAGGTTGTGGTGCGCAAGGTCTTAACCAAGGTCTGAACATGCGTGACTCTGGTCTGGACGTATCTTATGCGCTACGTCAGGCTGCGATTGATGAGCAACGCCAGTCGTTCAAAAACGCAAAAGACAATGGCTTTGAAGTAGGGAGCTACGAGACTCTTATCCCTCAAGCGGATCTTGTGATGAACCTTACGCCGGACAAACAACACACTAATGTGGTTGAAACGGTAATGCCTCTAATGAAAGAAGGCGCTGCTCTGGGCTACTCTCATGGCTTCAACGTGGTTGAAGAAGGGATTCAGATCCGTAAAGACCTAACGGTTGTAATGGTTGCACCTAAGTGTCCGGGTACGGAAGTTCGTGAAGAATACAAACGTGGCTTCGGTGTTCCTACACTCATCGCGGTTCACCCTGAGAACGATCCAAAAGGTGAAGGCTGGGATATCGCGAAAGCTTGGGCAGCGGCAACAGGCGGTCATCGTGCTGGTTGTTTAGAGTCTTCTTTTGTTGCTGAGGTTAAGTCTGACCTAATGGGTGAGCAAACCATCCTTTGTGGCATGCTTCAAGCGGGCTCTATCGTATGTTACGAGAAGATGATTGCTGACGGTGTTGATGCTGGCTACGCAGGTAAACTTCTGCAATACGGTTGGGAAACAGTGACTGAGGCACTAAAGTTCGGTGGTATCACTCACATGATGGATCGCCTGTCTAACCCAGCGAAAATCAAAGCATTTGAGCTGTCTGAAGAGCTAAAAGATCTGATGCGTCCTCTGTACAACAAGCATATGGATGACATCGTTACGGGTCACTTCTCAAGCACTATGATGGCTGACTGGGCAAACGACGATGTGAACCTACTTGGCTGGCGTGCAGAAACGGGTGAAACTGCTTTTGAAAACTACCCCGAAACTGACGTAGAAATCTCAGAGCAAGAGTACTTCGATAACGGTATCCTAATGATCGCTATGGTTCGTGCGGGTGTTGAACTGGCTTTCGAAGCTATGACGGCATCTGGCATCATTGATGAGTCTGCATACTACGAGTCTCTGCACGAGCTTCCACTGATTGCAAATACTATCGCTCGTAAGCGTCTGTACGAAATGAATGTAGTTATCTCTGATACTGCAGAATACGGTAACTACCTGTTTGCTAACGTTGCTACTCCACTGCTACGCGAGAAGTTCATGCCTTCAGTAGGCACAGACGTTATCGGTAAAGGACTGGGTGAGTCTTCTAACCAAGTAGACAATGCTCGCCTAATCGAAGTAAACGAAGCGATTCGTAACCACCCAGTTGAGTACATCGGTGAAGAGCTTCGCGGTTACATGACTGACATGAAACGTATCGCGGTAGGCGGCTAATTCCGACTACTGAGAAGCCAGGTATTCACTTACGTTCAAAGTGAGTGCCTTCTTCTAAAACTGAATATTTGTTCCAGCGTTGTCGAGTAAATCGACTACGCTTATAAAGCAAAAGAACTCCAGCAGACTGGGGTCGATAATACAAATAGTAAACACAACATAAATAAAAAAAGGCTTGTTCCATTTGGAGCAAGCCTTTCTTTTTGTATCAACTTCTTGAGTCTACTTGTCTGCAAGCTTCTCTTCGAGCTCTGCCAGCTTTTGCTCCATTTCTGTCAGCTTTTGACGAGTGCGAAGCAGTACTTGAGTCTGTACATCAAACTCTTCTCGGCTAACAACATCCAGCTTGTTTAGCTGGCCTTGAATGACCTGGCGTACTTTATGTTCTACATCGCTGCCAAGTTCTTTTACAGGTTGTGGCATCGATTCATGAATCTGTTTGGCAATTTGTTCGAGTTTCTTCGGATCAAACATGGGTAACTCCTTTCTATTTGGTTCCATTTTATGTAATTCCACGTACAAAGTCGTTAGCTACAGATAAGAAAAAGGCTACCTGAGTAGCCTTTTTACGAACCAAAGTTCTCGTTGGTTTAGACCGATTCGTTACGAATCTCTCGCTGCGCTGCTTTCGCTTCGTCAACGCGAGCCAGTTTATCCAGTTCCTTGTCTTCAACAAAGACTGGCAATGGCTTGTGGTCTTCTGCCAGGTAACTGTATATCACCGGAAGTACGAACAGAGTAAACAGAGTACCGATTGCCAGACCCGCCACGATAACAATACCGATACTGAATCGCTGAGCGGCACCCGCACCTGTTGCGTACATCAGAGGAATCAGACCTGCGATCATCGCAGCGGTGGTCATCAGGATTGGGCGAAGACGAACCTTTGCGGCTTCCATAACGGCCTGCATCTTGTTCTTCTTATTATGAAGCTGCTCTTCTTTGGCAACCTCACAAATCAAGATACCGTGCTTGGTGATAAGCCCGACAAGGGTAATCAGACCAACCTGCGAGTAGATGTTCATTGATGCTGCACCCCACGCAAGGGCAATCAAAGCACCACATATTGCGAGAGGTACCGATACCATAATAACCAGTGGATCTTTCACGGATTCAAACTGAATCGCCAGTACCAAGAAGATAATTGCCAATGCCAATCCGAAAGTTGCGTAAAGCGCGCTTCCTTCAGTAACAAACTGGCGAGAGGCACCCATGTAATCATGGTTGTAACCCGCAGGCAGTTTGGTCTCAGCAATGTTCTCAAACCAATTGATGGCTTCACCCATGGCAATACCTGGAGAAGGAACTGCGCCTACAGTGGCAGAGTTTAACTGGTTAAAGTGAGGCAATGAGCGAGGCTCTGCTACCACTTCAATCGAGATTAAACTGCCCAGAGGAATGGCTTTGCCATCTGCTGCGCGAACATAGTAGTTGTTCATCGATTCCGGGTTCAGGCGGTACTTACGTTCTACCTGAGGAATAACTTCATACGAACGACCATTCAAATCGATTCGGTTAACGTAACCATCTGCCATCATGGTGCTTAGAGTGATACCTATGTCTTGCATGGTCACGCCGTACACACCCGCCTTATCTTTATCGATATGGATTTTCATGGTGGCTGAGTCGTAGTTCAGATCCAGATCTGAGTATACGAACAACGGGCTGCCATTCACTTCAGTTAATACATCCGTTGCTACCTGGAACAGACTTTCAAAGCTGTTTGGCGTTGTCATAACGAACTGGATAGGCAGACCAGAACCTGCACCAGGAAGTTCTGGCATCTCGAATGCCGTGACTGCCATACCCGGTATGTCCTGTACCAACTGACCTACGCGGTTTTTCACGTCAGCCTGACTGGCTTCACGCTCACTCCAAGGCACCATTGAAGCAATACCAAATGCCTGATTGGAGTTAGGTACACCAGTGAAGACCTGTGCAAACGCCACTTCTGGCTGATCTGACAGAATCTTGTTCACGTCGTTCATGGTGTTTTGCATGAAGTCCAGGTTGGCGTTGGACGGTGCTGTACCCATCAGCATGACCACACCTTTATCTTCTGCTGGGGCCAGTTCACTTGGAATGAACTTAAACAACATTGGAAGGCTGGCAAATACGATGATGGCAAACGCGATAATGACCGGGCGACGCTGCATCACAGCCGCAAGCATGCCTTCGTATTTGTCCGACATGCGGTCCAGGAAGTTATGAACGGTCTGCTCAAATTTGCTTGGCTTTTCGTTTGCCTTAAGCATTTTTGAGCACATCATCGGCGAAAGCGTCAGTGCCACGATACCAGAGACAAATACCGAACCTGCAAGCGTTAACGCGAACTCCTTGAAGAGCGACCCGGTGATACCACCCATCATTGCGATTGGTGCGTACACTGCACCCAACGTCAATGTCATTGCGATAACTGGAACCGCGATTTCACGGGTACCAATGATGGCTGCGCGGAATGGAGACTCACCCAGCTTGACGTGGCGGTCAACGTTTTCTAATACGACGATGGCGTCATCTACTACCAGACCGATGGCGAGTACCATTGCCAGCAGTGTCATCAGGTTCCACGAGAAGCCCATTGCCTGCATCACCATCGCCACACCAATCAATGAAAGTGGAATAGTAACGATCGGAATAAGCACCGCACGGAAAGAGCCCAGGAAGAGTGTGATCACCACCAATACAATCAGCGCTGCTTCCAGAATGGTTTTAATCACCTCCTGAATAGACTCATTAATTGCGATCGTGGAGTCATACATGACTTCCATTTTGATGTTACTTGGCAGGTTCTTTTCGAGCGTTGGTAATAACTCCAGCACGTCTGCGGCAATGTTGATCGGGTTTGCACTTGGTGCAGCGTTGATCGCTGCGACTACGGCTTCCTGACCATTGGCACTTGCTCGGTAAACGTCATGGCTTTTTTCCAGAGATACTTTCGCTATGTCGCCAAGGCGGATCACCAAACCTTCGCCAGTTTTCACCACCAATCGACGCAGTTCTTCCACGTTGGAGATTTGTGTGTCGGCACTGCCGTTGTACAGCACAAACTCACCGGTAGACTGACCTGTTGCAGACTGGTAGTTGTTGGCGTTCAATACACCCATTACGTCGGTTGCAGTCAGGTTCAGTGCGCCCATTTTCGCCGGATCCAGCCACACACGCAGTGCGTATTTCAAACCGCCGTAAAGGTCGATCTTGGATACGCCATTCACGGTGAATAGCTGAGGATTGATCACTCGCTCAAGATAGTCTGTTAGCTGACTAGACACCAATTCATCACTGGTGAAACCAATGTAGAGAACCGCGGTGGTTGAGCCTGTCGACATAGTCACGGTTGGGTCTTCGGCTTCTTTTGGAAGCTGTGAACGCACCGAGTTGGTTTTCGCCAGAATGTCAGCCAAAGCAGCGTTGGGATCGGTATTGAGTTTCATGGTTACCGTAATGGTGGACTTACCCAAAACGGATTGAGATGTCATAAAGTCAATATTGTCTGCCTGTGCAACGGCTTGTTCCAAGGGCTGTGTAATAAAGCCCTGAATCAGATCGGCACTGGCTCCGTAGTAACTGGTTGAAACGGTTACTACTGTATTCGTCATTTCAGGGTATTCACGAACCTGCATTTTGAACACCGCTTGCAAACCAAGCAAAGCAATCAAAAAGCTGATTGATACCGCTAAAACAGGACGTTTAATAAAAACATCAGTAAAGCGCATGCTTCCTCCGATTACAGCATTGGTGTTTCAGCAGGTGGGTTGATTGCATCGCTTTCAACAATGCGCACCTTCGCTTCATTACTCAGGCGAACCTGACCTGAAGTAACAACCACATCACCTGGATTCACGCCTTCCAGAATATGAGCAATGTGACCCGTACGTTCACCCACTTTGATAACTTGCTGTTTTACGCGCTGTTCACCATTTTCATCCGACAGGATATAAACGTTGTCGCCATATAGAGTAAACGTAATCGCTGTTTGCGGCAGGGTTACCTGATTCTCGATGGTTGGCAGGATAATGTTTGCGCGGGCAAACATACCGCTGCGCAAGCGACCGTCATTGTTAGGAATATCAGCCTGAACCTGTACCAAACCACTTTGCACGCTGACTGCTGGTTCAATGGCACTGATGGAACCTTCGAATGAACCTTCTGGGTACGCATCAACTTTAATGTCGACTTGCTGTCCGATGTTGATGCGAGAAATATCGGTTTGAGGAACCGTAAAACGCAGACGCATAACACTGGTGTCTTCTAGGCGAACGATGTCGGTGCCTGGTTGCAGGTACTGACCAAGGTAAACGTTACGAATACCGACTACGCCAGCAAATGGAGCTTTGATTTCTCGGCGCTCAATGGACGCTTTCAGGCTTTCAATGTCTGCAGAAAGCGATAAGTATGCCGCTTGTGCATCGTCGTAAGCTTCTTTCGAGACAGAGCCTTTTTTGTAAAGACCAGCGTAGCGTTTGAATTTTGCTTGAGCGGCAGGAAGTTTTGCCTGAGTACTTTTCAGGTTTGCGCGCTCAACCTCAGAATCCAGAGTGAGCAGAGTCTGGTCATTTTTCACTGTGGCACCAGATTCAAACTGAATTTTATCGATCACACCGCTGGTTTCAGTGGTCAGGGTGACGCCTTGGTTAGGTTCGATAAAACCGATGGCTTCAATGGTAGGCACCCAGTCTACGGCTTCCACCTTTGTTACCGTCACAGGAAACTCAGGCTCTGGACGGTTTGCCAGATACTCAGCGATCTTTTGTTGCTTAAACAAATTGAAACCTATCACGCTGCCGAACAGCAAAACCGCGATAAGTAACATAAAGAAAGTCCACTTTTTCATTCTCTTCAGAACTCCAAGTTAGTGTTGAACAATGGCATCCCAGCTGGCTTCAATCGCCGCTTCTAATGCGTCATCATCGAGTTGAAAGATCCCTAAGGCATGTTTTCGAGCAAGAGTAACTCCCACTTCCAAACTAAGACCAGACAAAATTGGGTTATCTAAAGGTTTTAGAACACCTTGTTGTTTACCTTCCGTGAACATTTGATCCACTTTGGCAAACATTTCCCGCTCTAGTTCCCTGACATTCATGTACGTTGGCGTGGGTAGCGACTCATACTGGAGTTGATTGCACAGTGTTCGCCCTTCCGTTCGGGCTAAGTGCCAGATGTTAAGCCACATAACGCGAAAACGTTGTTTTAAAGGCATTTCATCATCGACGTTAGCCTGTACAACATCGGCAATTCGCTGCGAGACCATTTTCCGGACTTCTATCAGCAAATCATCTTTGTCGCTGAAATAACGATAAATAGTGCCTGCCGCTACATTAGCGGATTGCGCAACCTTTTGCATTGATATGCCATGGAACCCTTCCTCTGCAAGTAATTTTTCTGTCGCTTGCAATATTTTCAACCGCTTATCATTACTCATCGGGGTTTGATCCTTATAGTTTGCGTTACCCAAGCAAAAGTGAATGAACGTTCATTCATTATACTTCTAACCCTATAGGACTATGCAACAGTTAATTTGCATGAATCTTAGATTTGAAGAGGTAATTCTTCTTGGAATAAATCCGAAGAGGCAATTACACTATGCCTCCAAAAGTTCGAAACCGCAGAGACATCAAATGAAGCTGAACCCCAGACAAGATGAAGCCGTGAAATACGTGTCTGGTCCGTGCCTGGTTCTGGCAGGAGCAGGGTCGGGTAAAACTCGTGTTATTACCAATAAGATCGCTTATCTGGTTCAGCAGTGTGACTACAAGGCACGTAATATTGCGGCGGTTACCTTTACCAACAAAGCTGCCCGGGAAATGAAAGAGCGAGTCGGGCAAACCCTTGGTAAACAGGAATCCAAAGGTCTGATGGTATCGACGTTTCACACCTTAGGTCTGAACATTATCCGGCGCGAATACAAGGCACTTGGCTTAAAAGCAGGGTTCTCGCTGTTTGATGACCAAGACCAGATGGCGCTGTTGAAAGAACTGACCGAAAAAGAGCTCGATGGTGATAAAGACTTACTGCGCTCATTGCTCAGCCATATTTCGAACTGGAAAAATGACATGTGGTCACCAGCACAAGCCATTGAACGTGCACGTGGTGAGCAAGAAAAACTGTTTGGTCATTGCTTTGAGATGTACCAAAAGCAGATGAAAGCCTACAACGCACTGGATTTTGATGATCTGATTGCTTTGCCTGTAATGCTACTCAAGTCCAATGAAGATGTACGCCAACGCTGGCGAAATCGCATTCGCTATTTGTTGGTCGATGAATATCAGGATACCAACACCAGTCAATACGAATTGGTGAAACTGATTGTTGGTGAGCGCGGGCGTCTGACCGTTGTGGGAGACGATGATCAGTCTATTTATTCCTGGCGTGGAGCCAAGCCACAAAACTTGGTTTTGCTAGGGCAAGATTATCCTAATCTAAGGCTGATTAAACTAGAGCAAAATTATCGCTCTACCAGCCGAATCCTTCGCAGTGCGAATATCTTGATTGCCAACAACCCTCACGTGTATGAAAAGACACTTTTTTCAGAAATTCCTGATGGGGAAATGCTGAAAGTACTTACTTCTAAAAATGAGGATCATGAAGCGGAGCGTGTGACAGGAGAACTGATTGCCCACAAATTCTTAAATCGCACTGACTATAAAGACTACGCGATTTTGTACCGAGGTAACCATCAGTCGCGTCTGATTGAAAAATCTCTGATGCAAAACCGCATCCCTTATAAGATTTCCGGTGGAACCTCATTTTTTGCGCGCGCTGAAATCAAAGACATCATGGCGTACTTAAGAGTGTTGGTGAATCCGGACGACGACAACGCGTTTCTTCGGATTGTGAATACGCCGCGCCGTGAAATTGGTCCGGTGACTCTGGAAAAGCTGGGCAGCTACGCCAACATGCGTGGCAAAAGTCTGTTTGAAGCGAGCTTTGAGCTTGGGTTGGAGCAGCACTTGTCTGGGCGTGGATTGGAGAACCTTCGGAAGTTTGTCCAATGGGTCGTGGCGATTTCCGACAATGCAGAACGAGGGAATACGGTAGAAGCTGTACGCTCTTTGGTGCGGGATATTAACTACGAAGACTGGCTCTACGAAACCTCTTCTAGCCCGAAAGCGGCTGAGATGCGGATGAAAAATGTCTCTGATCTTTACAGCTGGATTGTGGCTGATCTTGAAGGCGACAACTACGATAACGAAGAAAAAACGTTAAAAGAGGTAGTACAGCGCCTGACGCTTCGCGACATGATGGAACGAGGTGAAGATGACGATGATGCGGATCAGGTTCAGTTGATGACGTTGCATGCATCGAAAGGTCTGGAGTTTCCATACGTCTATCTGATTGGGGCAGAAGAAGGAATATTGCCTCACCAAACCAGTATCGATGAAGAGAATGTCGATGAAGAACGCCGCTTAATGTACGTGGGGATTACCCGAGCACAAAAAGAGCTGACTTTTACCTTGTGTAAAGAGAGACGACAGTTTGGTGAATTAATCAAACCTCAGCACAGCCGTTTTCTCGATGAATTACCATTTGACGATGTGGAATGGGAGCAAGTGAAAAAACCTGTTTCTCAGGAAGAACGCATGCAAAAAGGGCAAGCTCACATTGCCAACTTAAAAGCCATGTTTAAGAAGTAGAAAAGAAACAAAAAGAGCAACGACATTCGTTGCTCTTCCTTTATATAAGCTTTCTGTTTCTGAAGGCTAGGTTACAACCCTTCGATCATATGCTCGATAGCAGCAATGATTTCTTCATCAGAACAATCCATACAAGCCCCTTTCGCAGGCATCGCATTGAAGCCGTTAATGGCATGATCGGTCATCACGTCCATTCCCTGAGCAATACGCGGAGCCCATTGAGCAGCATCTCCTTTAATTGGCGCACCACTCACTCCAGTACCATGACAGGCAGTACAGAAAACATTGTAGACGGTAGCGCCATCGCGTGGACCAGCAGGCTCAGCGGAAGCAGGTTCACTGCCAGCCAGGTAAACTTGACCGACAGGTTTAATGCGCTCAGCGATCGCATCATATTCTTCTTGGCTGACTTTGGCTGCAAAAGAGAAACTAGAAAAGGTTATTGTAGCTGCCAAAAGGCCAATTACTCGACGTGACATATCCATTACTCGCTATACATTTCCAGGCTTTGATAAATACGATGTTTATCTTTATTTAGTTTGTTATTTACCTAAGTTGGTGGCGGCGAGCTCTCACTCATATGCGACTTCTAACAACTCTGAAACTTCGCGTCACATCCCGTCGAAACCTAGGGTTTTTGATCGTAAAGGTGTAATACACCTGTTAAATCATTATAAATAATAGGTGATTATAGCGACTCAGGTTGTTGCAATAAACAACAACTTGTTCGCGACATGGGTTTAATCACATCCCAATTGCCGAAAAAGGCAACAATCAATAAAAAAACTGCAAAAAACACTAGACGGCACTTTGTGATATACGTATTATTCCACTCCGCCGATAGGGCATGCGCCCGTAGCTCAGCTGGATAGAGCGTTGGCCTCCGGAGCCAAAGGTCGAAGGTTCGAATCCTTTCGGGCGCGCCATTTCGCCGGAAGGAGTTAAATCGGTAAATTCAGTGGTGGCTATAGCTCAGTTGGTAGAGCCCCGGATTGTGATTCCGGTTGTCGCGAGTTCAAGTCTCGTTAGCCACCCCATTTATTCTTTTTCTTGCTTTATGGTGATCCATAAAGGGGGAATGCCAGTAAAAGTGCTGGGACATTGTCGGTGAATAGCGCAGTTTGGTAGCGCATCTGGTTTGGGACCAGAGGGTCGGGGGTTCGAATCCCTCTTCACCGACCACCATTTCAATAATCGCATAAGCGGTTATACAAAAAGTTAGCGGTGGCTATAGCTCAGTTGGTAGAGCCCCGGATTGTGATTCCGGTTGTCGCGAGTTCAAGTCTCGTTAGCCACCCCATTATTTGGTAAGTGATTACCAGTTTCGATAAGAAACGAATACATTGTCGGTGAATAGCGCAGTTTGGTAGCGCATCTGGTTTGGGACCAGAGGGTCGGGGGTTCGAATCCCTCTTCACCGACCACTATTAGAAAGCCCCGTTAGAAATAACGGGGCTTTTTTCATTTTGATGGCTAATGTTTCATAGCATAGGGTCGTGGGCTGGAATGCCAGTCCAATCGAATCCCTCTTCACCGACCACTATTAGAAAGCCCCGTTAGAAATAATGGGGCTTTTTTCATTTTGATGGCTAAATGTTTCATAGCATAGGGTCGTGGGCTGGAATGCCAGCCCAATCGAATCCCTCTTCACCGACCATCATTAGAAAGCCTCGTTAGAAATAACGAGGCTTTTTTCGTTTTGATGATTGCTGGTTTATAGCATAGAGTCGTGAGTTGGAGCGCCAGTCCGCAGGAAGCCCTGTCACATCGAATCCCTCTTCACCAACCATTATTAGAAAGCCTTGTTAGAAATAATGAGGTTTTGATCGTTTATATTTCAGAGTCTAACTGGAGAAAGCCAGTAGCTTTTCGTTAAACGGTGGCTGTCAAATTTACAGTTGATGTGATGCTACCTGTCAGATCTTTTGGGCTGGATAACGCCATTTTTTGTCTATTACACGACATTTACCGCCTAGATTGCAGTGAGTTTTAAGTTTTTACATGTTTCTTTATGTGGGAACTTATTTTTCTTTGCATACCAATAGTGTGCGGCCATCAACCTGAGTTCTTACTGAAAAACCGAGCACTTTTCTACATTAATGGGTTTTTCTACGTTTATTACTAGTTTAATTCGCTGTAATTGACTGTCATTGCAATGAAAAATGCTTTTGATTTTTTATGATTAAAAACTTTGACGGTTGAAAATTTTGCTTATTGTTTCAAATTTAATTCTAAATATTGCTATTTGTGAATTTGTATAGATAAAGATCTCGCAAAATCACCACTGTGCGGGATATGTTTTTTATTTGTTAAAAGTGCGGGCGAATAAAAATTCTTAAATGTGAATTGCGAATATTGTGTTAATTAACATGTTGCTACGCTATTTATCTTTCTATTCCTATGAAAGTTAAATGATAATTTTGTTTTTTTAGCATATTTGTTTAGACTTAATAGTTTGTTTTTGTGAATTAATATGCATTAATTCTGCTTTGAACGATGTGTTTTGTGCGCATTTATGCTTTGTTTGTTGCTTTTGTGTGAATTATTTGCCAAATTGTTTGCCTGTTAAAAGCCGGATGTAAAGCCGGATAGAGAATGGAATCAACTTGCAGACAGGGCAGAAAGCTGCCAAAGCAGTAGAGGTCTGGTGATGTCACTACTAGAAGTTAAAAATCTTCGAATTGAATACCCATCGCGGCATGGGGTACATGCAGCCGTTAAATCGCTTTCTTTTAATATAGAGAGAGGCGAAATCGTGGGTGTGGTTGGCGAATCCGGCGCAGGTAAATCGACCGTGGGTAATGCGGTTATCGATTTGCTGAGCCCTCCGGGTTTGATCGCTAATGGTGATGTTTACCTTGATGGAGAAAAAATCTCCGGATTGACCCCAGAAGAGATGCGCCAGGTGCGCGGCTCTAAAATCGGGTTTATCTTTCAAGATCCGATGACGTCGCTTAATCCACTGTTCACGGTGGAACAACAACTAAAAGAAACCATTCATGCCAACATGAATGTGTCAGACAGCGAAGCGTACGATCGCGCTTTGTCTCTCATGAAACAGGTGGGCATTCCTCAGCCTGAAAACCGTTTAAAACAATATCCTCACCAATTTTCTGGTGGTATGCGTCAGCGTGTGGTTATCGCCATAGCTTTGGCTGGTGAGCCAGATCTTATTATTGCAGACGAACCAACCACAGCACTGGATGTGTCCATTCAGGACCAAATTCTGAACTTGATTCGCGAATTGTGTATCGAGAAAAACGTTGGTTGTATGTTGGTAACGCACGATATGGGTGTGGTTTCCAATGTGACTGACCGCGTGGCGGTTATGTATCGTGGTGACTTAGTCGAATTTGGCGCAACCAAAAAAGTATTGGGTGATCCTGACCACTCCTACACACGCAGCCTCATCTCTGCGGTTCCTCGTTCCGATGTGAAGCTTGATCGCTTTCCGCTGGTTAGCTACATCGAAGAAGCGCATGAAATGGAACCGTTGGATGTTAAGAATCACTGGTTGGGTCAAAGCCAGGATCACCGTGATTACACGGGTCCGTTGCTTAACGTAGAAAACGTTAACCTTCGCTTTGTGACTAAAGATTCGTTCTTCGAAAGCCGCCGTGAATACGTGCAGGCATCAAATAACGTCAGCTTTGAAGTATTTGAAGGGGAAACTTTTGGTCTGGTGGGCGAGTCCGGTTCAGGTAAATCGACCATTGCGCGTGTGATTGCCGGTCTTTACGCACCTAACTCGGGTAAGGTGACCTTTGAAGGCATCGACTTAACGTCTCTGAAATCTGAAAACGAGCGCCGTCCTTTGCGCCGTCAGATGCAGATGGTATTCCAGAACCCATACACGTCGATGAACCCTCGAATGAAAATTTTCGACATCATTGCGGAGCCGATTCGTTTCCACAAATTGACACGCAATGAATCCGAAACCAGGCAGATTGTTGAAGATCTGCTTGAGCACGTTGGTTTGGGCAAAATGGCGGGAGTGAAATACCCCCATGAGTTCTCCGGCGGACAAAGACAACGTATTTCCATCGCACGTGCACTGGCGACACGACCTCGCCTGCTGATTTGTGATGAACCTACTTCAGCACTGGATGTTTCAGTGCAGGCACAGATTCTCAACCTCCTCAAAGATCTTCAGGACGAACTGAACTTGACTATGCTGTTTATTAGTCACGACCTTCCGGTAATTCGACAGATGTGTGACCGAATTGGCGTGATGCAGATGGGTACTTTGCTTGAAGTTGCCCCGACGGAACAGCTCTTTACTGATCCGCAGCATGAGTACAGTAAACAACTGATTTCTTTGATGCCTGAGTTCACAGGCTTAAGAGAAGACATCAAGATCGCCTAGCGACTTGGTGGCAATGCAATAACACAACACAGACAACAACTAGGGATTGGATTCCCGCATAAGGAGTTATGCAATGAAAACCATAAAGACCAAATTAGCGATGGCGCTGATGGCTGCAGGCTTGAGTTTCAGCGTTGCAGCTGCAGACATCACAGTTGCTTACGATGCTGACCCAGTATCACTGGACCCACATGAGCAGCTGTCTGGTGGCACACTGCAAATGTCTCACATGGTATTTGATCCTCTTATCCGCTTTAACCAGAAAATGGAATTCGAACCTCGTTTGGCTGAATCTTGGGAACGTATTGATGGTCAAACAATGCATTTCAATATTCGTCAGGGCGTTAAATTCCACTCAGGCAACACGTTGACTGCAGACGATGTCGTTTGGACATTCAATCGTCTGAAAAACTCTCCGGACTTTAAAGGTATCTTTGGTCCAATCGCTTCTATTACCAAAGCAGGCGATTACAAAGTTGAAATTAAAACTGACGGCGTTTACCCACTTGTTGAAAACGTAATGACTTACCTGTTCCCAATGGACAGCAAGTTCTACTCAGGTAATACGGCAGAAGGTAAAGCGAAAGACGAGCTAGTGAAGCACGGTAACTCGTACGCATCGACTAACGTTTCTGGTACGGGTCCATTCGTTATCACGCAGCGTGAGCAAGGCGTAAAAGTGACGTTTGAGCGTTTCGATGGCTACTGGGACAGTAGCTCGAAAGGTAACGTTGATAAGCTAACACTGGTTCCAATCAAAGAAGATGCGACTCGTGTTGCTGCACTGCTTGCTGGTGACGTAGACATGATTGCTCCTGTTGCACCAAACGACTACAAGCGTATTCAGAAAGCAGACAGCGTTGACCTATATACCATGCCTGGTACTCGTGTTATCACGTTCCAGATGAACCAGAACAGCAACCCTGCACTGAAAGATGCTCGCGTTCGTCAGGCGATTGTTTACGCAATCAACAACGAAGGTATCACTAAGAAAGTAATGAAAGGTGCGGCAACGGCTGCAGGTCAGCAAAGCCCAGTTGGTTTTGTTGGTCACAACCCAGACCTTAAGCCTCGTTACGATCTTAAGAAAGCGAAGCAGCTAATGAAAGAAGCGGGTTACGAGAACGGCTTCAATCTAAGCATGATGGCGCCAAACAACCGTTACGTGAACGACGACAAGATCGCTCAGGCAACGGCGGCAATGCTGTCTAAGATCGGTATCAAGGTTGATCTGAAGACTATGCCTAAAGCGCAGTACTGGCCAGAGTTTGATAAGTGTGCGGCTGACATGCTGATGATCGGATGGCACCCAGATACAGAGGATTCTGGTAACTTCACTGAGTTCCTGGCGATGTCGCGTAATGCAGACACTGGTAAAGGTCAGTACAACTGTGGTCACTACTCAAATGCAGAAGTCGACAAGTTGATCGAAGAGACCAACAAGATGACGGATCTTGGGAAGCGTAGTGCGGCTCTGAAGAAAGTAGAAGAAATTCTATACAATGAAGCAGCGTTCGTTCCTCTGCATTGGCAAGACCCTTCTTGGGCTGCAAAAGGCAATGTGGAAATTGGTCCAATCATCAACGGTATGAACTTCCCTTACTTTGGCGACTTGGTTGTTAAGTAAGCGAAGCTTTCACCACTTGCGCCAGACCTGAATGCAGGTCTGGCGTATCAATAAAACAACCAACAGTCGGTGATTGATAGATTCGTCTATTTTGGTGCTTGGCTTTTTCTTTCAGTCGAGCCAGGTACCACTTTTGAGGCTGAAGGGTATTACATGAAAGTCATGGAAAGTTAAGGGGCAAGGAATGTTTACGTTTCTCGTCAAGCGCCTGTTTCAGGCACTGATAGTGATGTTTGTGATCAGCTTGGTGGCGTTTGCCATTCAGGATAATCTTGGCGACCCATTACGGGAACTGGTAGGTCAGTCGGTTTCGGAAGCAGAGCGACAAGCCTTGCGTGATGAGCTGGGGCTCAACGATCCATTCATTACCAAATATTCACGCTTTGTAGGCAATGCACTACAAGGTGATCTAGGGACATCTTATTTCTTCAAACGCCCTGCGGTTGAAGTCATTCTGGATAAGCTGGTGGCGACGCTGGAACTGGTGTTTGGGGCAACCCTCATCATCATAGTGTGTTCGATACCACTCGGCGTATATTCCGCCATTCATCCAAAAAGCATCTTTACCAAAATTGTTATGGCAGGAAGCAGCATCGGTATCTCGATTCCGGTTTTCCTTACCGCCATTATGCTGATGTACGTTTTCTCCATTGAGCTCGGCTGGCTGCCTTCCTATGGGCGGGGTGATACCGCGAACGTGCTCGGATGGGAGTCTGGCTTCTTTACGCTAGATGGTTTATCACACTTGATTTTGCCGTGTGTGGCACTGTCATCCATTATGCTGCCATTGTTTATTCGTTTAGTACGTTCTGAAATGCTGGAAGTGCTGAGCTCTGAATACATCAAGTTTGGCAAGGCAAAAGGTCTGGCACTGAACAAGATTTACTACCAGCACGCACTGAAAAATACCATGCTACCCGTTCTTACTGTAGGTGGTGTTCAGATTGGTACTATGGTGGCCTATACCATTCTGACTGAAACGGTCTTCCAGTGGCCAGGTACTGGTTTCCTTTTCCTTGAAGCAATTAACCGCGTAGACACACCGTTGATTACAGCGTACGTGATTTTTGTTGGGCTGATTTTCGTGGTGACCAACACCATTGTTGACTTGCTGTACGGCATCATCAACCCAACCGTGAACCTGACAGGTAAAGGAGCATAACCATGAATAACACAAATGCTGCTCCATCAAGTTGGGAGCGCTTTAAACAATCCGACTTTTTGTACTACTTCCTGAAAGACAAAGTCGCCATGTTCAGCTTTACCGTGTTTATGCTGTTTTTGGTGATGGCGTTGGCGGCACCGATCATTGCGCCGTCTGACCCATACGATTTGTCTTCGATTGATATCATGGACTCTGAACTTCCGCCTTCGTGGATGGAAGACGGAGACGATCGATTCCTTCTTGGAACCGATGAGCAAGGTCGTGACATTTTTTCCACCATTTTGTACGGTTCTCGCTTGTCGCTGACGATTGGTTTCCTGGCGGTAGGTTTACAGCTTTTCTTGGGCATCATCATTGGTTTGTCTGCGGGTTATTTCGGTGGTCGTATTGATAGCTTCCTGATGCGTTTTGCTGATGTTCAGCTGTCATTCTCAACTATGATGGTGGCAATCATCGTTTCGGCGATTTTCAAAGCCAGTTTCGGTAGTGACTTCTACGCTCAATATGCGGTAGTGATGCTGGTGGTGATCATTGGTGTGGCGGAATGGCCGCAGTATGCACGTACCATTCGAGCATCAGTATTGGCTGAGAAGAAGAAAGAATACGTGGAAGCGGCGCGCGTGATGGGCTTTAAATCGCCTCGTATCATGTTCCGCCATATTCTTCCTAACTGCCTGTCACCTATTCTGGTTATCTCTACCGTACAGGTGGCGAATGCCATCATGTCTGAAGCGGCACTGTCATTCCTGGGTTTGGGTTTGCCCGTTGATCAGCCGTCACTAGGTGCGCTGATTAGTATCGGATTTAACTACATATTCTCTGGTGCATGGTGGATTACTGCCTTCCCAGGTCTGGTCCTGGTGACCTTGGTACTGGTGATCAACCTGTTGGGTGACTGGTTACGAGATGTATTTAACCCGAAAATCTATAAAGGGTGATCCAATACCATTGATTTCCCATCGGAAATATTCATAAACTTAAGAGCCGGCATTATGCAGGCTCTTTTTTTGCATTCACATAGCTATGGAGGCAATGTGTTGGGGAAGGTTATGGACACGAATTCAACAATGAAATGGGTGATCGCCATTGCGGCGACGCTGCTTGTTGGGGTGAGTGCAGTCAAACCCGCCTTGGCAGATGAATACTTGTGTGATGCAACACAGGCATCCACTAACGAGCTTCCTGTCCTCAAGAACGATTGTCCTATTGGCGACGGTTTGTGGGGAAAACGCGGGCCTTCCCGAAGTGCGGAATTGTTCTGGATTCAATGCGGCATTTTAGATAAGCCCCTTGCCCTGAGAAAAGCCAAAACCGTTTATCAGCGAATTTCGACCGATGTCTGGATGATGCGCTACGGCAAAGAATATCGTTGTTTGATTGGTCCGTACGATGATTATGCGACTGCACTGAAAGAATGGCGGCAGATCCGTAAGCTTCCAAAATACAGCGATGCCTTTATCCGAGAGATAAGGAATCAACCCTCTCAAACGGCGGCGACACAGACCGCAAAAAGTGCTCCGGCAAAAGCACCATCTGCTGTAACCTCTCCTGCTCCTGCTCCTGCTCCTGCTCCTGCTCCTGCTCCAGAAATGGTTGTTACACCACCTGAGCAATCAACGGCATCAAAAGCGGCAGAGATGGATATTCTGGTTCGTAGGCAAGCTAAATTGGGCGAGAAGACCTACGCGATCCCGTTTATCCGGGATTACGAGCATTTCTATATGGAGTACGACAAGCCATGGAATCGTATGGATTATGACTCGGCTACAGAAGTGTGTGGGTTGCTAGGTATGCGCCTTGCCACCCAGAAAGAGTGGCAAGGCATACTTGATTCTGGAGAGCTTTCGAGAGAGAAGTGGCCTTTGCACTTGCCCTATTGGGGCATCAGTCAGCAGGGCTTCTTTACTAGCGGGAAAGTCACTCAGCTCAAGGGCACGTCATTGCTTAACGTGCTTTGTATTCAGGCTTAAAAACGTACTTGAGCCGTTACTCCGGTTTCTTCTCCAGTAAAATAAGGCAGCACAGTGACCGAGTAGCCTAATTCGGTTACTGCATACTGAACGCCGGTTGCTAATGCCATTCCGGCAATCACATCACGCCAGTAATGGTGATTGGCATCTACACGAGAATACCCCACCAAAGCTGCTGCTCCGTACGCTGGAATGCCGTAGGCAGAACCATAGCGAAACTGCAAATACGCCGCCCCCTGTGTAGCAGCCGAAGTATGCCCTGATGGAAACGAATGGTTACCGCCATTTGGGCGCTCAGCGTTGACGGCAAACTTTATCGCATGTGTGGCTAATGCGTTGTAGAGCGCCCCTTCAGTTAATTGAATCAGACCTTCAGTATCGTCCTTGTACCAGGAAATCATTGCCGCAGTCAGCGGAATGCCAATCTGGGCAATATCGCCATAAGTCTCTAGGGCTTCGTTTTTTGCGTGGGATGGTAATGAGGTCAGTGAAGCGGCTATCGCAGCCAAAGGAATAATTTTTTTCATGTTCATACAGCTCAATTGACGTAGGCACTATTCTACTGGAAAACGTCGTTGGTGTGACGGGATATTGCCGAAATGAAACACTATTTTGAGTTTTCTGTTTAATTGATGCTGCTGGACGTAACCCAATTCTGTAAGAACTGAGCAAAAGCGAGTAACGCCTCACTTTGTTTGAGTTGTTGTGGAAAGATCAAATAGATGCCACGAGTCTGGGTAAAGTAACTGGTAAGAATCGGTGTTAGCTGCCCTTTTTGAATGGCAGGCTGCACCAAATAATCAGGCAGTTTAATGATGCCTTCTCCCTGAACAGCGGCTTCATAGAGTAAAAAATTATCGTTGGCGTAAAACTGTCCTTTAGTCTCAACCTCTCGCTCGAATCCCTGATGTTGATAGCGCCATGTGGTGAGATGCGGGTCTGACAGGCAGTTATGCCGAGCCAGTTCTTCAGGTGTCTGTGGGGTGCCATAGAGATTGAGATAATCCGGAGACGCGCAGCATAAATGCTGATAATCCATCAGATGCTTGGCAATCATATTGGCGGGCGGCGTGTTAGTTGCCCGAATAGCAAGGTCAAATGGCTGTTGGGTGAGGTCTTGATTGGTATAGCCAATGTCGATGTCGAACTCGATGTCCGGGTGCAGTTTACGAAAGGCTCTGCACGCAGGCGTTAAGTAGCGTTGTCCAAAAATCGCGGCGCAGGTAATGGTCAGTTTGCCTTCAATTGCAGAAGCAGATTTCCGAATCTCCTTTTCCATGGTCTGCACCGAAGAGTTAACCCCTTGCATCTGCGATAATACCTTTTGACCTGCTTGTGTCAGGCGAACACTTCGGGTGGTGCGGATCAGCAAGGTGACGTCCAGATCGCGTTCCAGAGCATTGATTTGGGTAGAAAGATAACTGCGTGAGATGCCTAGCTTATCTGCCGCCTGCCCGAAGTTAAGGCACTCTGCCACCACGCTAAACAGATAGTAGCGTTCGAACCTTTTGTGCAGTCTCATCTCTTGCGGCAGTTTCATTAGTACTCCTTTTAATGACATTATCCCTTATATCACATTTTATTGTTCACTATAGAGAATAGTTAATTCAGAGAATAGGGTTCAATAGACTAAAAGTGCCGTCTACTATTTAAGAAATGAGAAGCGTCTTATAGGTGGAATTATGTCTTCAAATCAAAAAGATAAAAGCAACTACAATGGTGACCCTCTTTCAGATATTGAAATGATTCAAGGGTACTGGCGTATGGGTGAATGGGGAATGTCTCCTGCCGAGCGTTTGGACTTTGTAAAGCAGCATGTGGAACTGGGTATTACAACCGTCGACCACGCAGCAATCTACGGAAGTGACGTTCCATGTGAAACCCTGTTTGGAGAAGCACTAGCGTTAGAGCCTTCACTGCGTGAGCAGCTCCATATCATCACAAAGCTGGGCATTATTGCACCTCAGTCTGAGGGTGGAATCGCTTACTACGACAGTGGACGCGAGGAAATCATTTCCTCAGTGGAACGTTCGCTAAAGCAGCTAGGCGTTGACCATGTGGACACACTCTTACTTCACCGCCCGGATATTTTGCTTCAACCTGAAGAAGTCTCGAAAGCGTTTGAAGTGTTGAGAAGTTCTGGCAAGGTGCTGAACTTTGGTGTGTCTAATTTCTCGACTCACGAATTTGCATCTCTGCAATCTTATCTCGACATCAAACTGGTCACCAATCAGGTTGAAATTAACCCAATCAATATGCAAAGCCTGGAAGACGGAACATTGCATCAGTTGCAGTTGCAGCGCCGTCGCCCTATGGCGTGGTCTTGTTTAGCTGGTGGCAATCTCTTTAATCCAACCACAGATCAGCACCAACGAGTACTGAAAGTATTGGAAGAAATCAAAGAAGAGGTATCGGCTGAGTCAATTGATCAGGTGGTGTTTGCCTGGGTAATGGCGTTACCGTCTCGTCCTATCCCAATCATTGGGAGCGGCAAGATTGAACGTGTGAAAATGGCAGTTGCAGCGAAAGACATCACTCTCACTCGCGAGCAATGGTATCGAGTCTGGACTGCATCAAAAGGGCACGGCGTGGCTTGATTTTGCGGTCCATATAAAAACAAAGGAGGCGATTGCCTCCTTTGTTATTTAACACTCTACTTTTAGCGATTTTTCGCCATTTCGCGCAGCGCTTCTTTTTCGGCTTCCGATAGGAACGCAATGTCCAAACCGTTGATTTGTGCTTGACGAATCTGCTCCTGGCTCAAGCCTGCTGCTGGGGCTGCAACCTCAAATTCGTAGGGTTGCTCAATGCCTTCTACCGCAGGGTCATCGGTGTTGATACACGCTTTGATGCCATGCTCAAGGAAAGTTTTCAGTGGGTGAGCAGCCAGTGATTCAACAGTGCTGGTCTGAACGTTGGATGTTAAGCAAGACTCAATACCGATGCCGTGCTCAGCCAGATAATCCATCAGCTTAGGATCGTGAACCGCTTTCACACCATGACCGATACGAACAGCGCCAAGCTCTTGGATTGCCTGCCACATGCTCTTTGCACCTGCAGCTTCACCTGCGTGAATGGTCACTTGCAGACCCGCGTCTTTTACCTGATTAAAGTGTTTAACGAAACGGTCACCCGGCTGACCCAGTTCGTCACCCGCTAGGTCAATCGCGACTAAATGGTCTTTGTGTGCAAGAAGACCATCAAGCTCTTGCTGACAGGCATCCTGACCAAAAGTACGGCTCATAATTCCGATAAGATTGGTTTTCACACCAAAGTCACGAACGCCCGCCTGAATACCATCGACTACCGCTTCCACCACACCGGCAACCGGAAGCTTGTGCTTCATTGCCATGTAGTAAGGAGAGAAACGTAGCTCTGCGTAGTCGATTTGCGCGTTCATCGCATCTTCTACGTTTTCATAAGCCACACGACGACACGCGTCTAGGTCGCCCAGTACCGCAACACCCCAATCCAGCTTTGAAAGAAAAGCCACTAGGGAAGGCTCGGCTTCAACAATCTGAACGTGTGGACGAAGCGACTCTATGTCGTACGCTGGAAGTGCCACGCCAAATTTTTTGCCCAGATCTAAGATAGTCTGGCTGCGAATGTTACCGTCCAAATGGCGGTGTATGTCAGTTAACGGCAGGTTCTTGGTGATCATGTTGACTTCCTAAATGCGACTAATTTGGCTAAGTATAAAAACCATTTAGTAACCTGTCAGTAGGAGAACAGCAGTTTATTGTTTGATCAGGACTGCTTTTCTTTTATGTTCACCAAATCTGTTGGCCATTCCGAAAATGGGACAGGTCGGCTGAACAGGAATCCTTGAGCTTGAGGACAATCGAGCATGCGCAGTAGTTCAGCTTGCTCGGTGGTTTCAACACCTTCTGCCACGAGGTTGACCTTAAAGCCTTTGGTGATGTTAACGATGGCTGCGACGACCGAAGTGTCTATCTGCTCTCGCTCCATCTGAACGATGAAAGAGCGATCAATCTTAAGGCAGTCAAATGGCAGCTTATGCAGGTAGGCGAGCGAAGAATAACCCGTACCAAAATCATCAATCGCAATTTTCACATTCAAGTCTTTGATGGCTTGCATGTTTTTCAAGATGATAGGGTCATTATCGACAATCTTGGACTCGGTAATTTCCAGTGTCAGGTTTTGTGCGCTAAGGCGAGTGTACTTGAGCACCATTTCCAGCTCTTCAGTGAAACCGGGTTGCGATAGCTGATTGACCGATAGATTCACATGCAAACTGAAATCGGGATGCCACTGACCATTTTGAATAGCTGTCGCGGTATCGGTACATGCTTTAAGCAAAACCTGAGAGCCAATATCGCCAATTAGACCACTTTCTTCCGCCACAGGAATGAAATCGAGCGGTGGTATGACACCATTTTCTTCTGAAACCCACCTCGCCAGAGCTTCTGCACCCACAATTTCCCCACTTTCTAAATCAATAATAGGTTGATAGAAAGGAACAAATTCACTGGCGGCAATGGCTTCATTCAGGCTTGCCAGAGTCTGAGTTTTCTTACGAGAAACGTCTGCCATTTCAGGACGATAGTAAACGACTCTTAGTGCATCCTGCTTGGCGTGACTGAGTGCAATACTGCCGTTTCTTAACCATGTACTCATGTCGTTTTGGTCGCAGGAAAGCACGATACCAATGGAAACATTCACCACTACAGTTTCTGTACCCATGTTAAAAGGGGCACTGAAGGATTGTTTAATACGAGTTACTAGGTGCTCAACCGCCGTTTCAGAACCGTTGCTCGGGTCGTAAATGGCGAACTCATCTCCGGCAACTCTCGCCAGCAGCGCCCGATCACTGCACAGATTTTTGAGGCGCTGAGCGATGATGGTCAGCAACTGGTCGCCACTGTAATGCCCTAGGCTGTCATTGATGTCGCGAAAACGATCGATTCCGATAAGAATCAAAGAACCAGGGCGAGAGTTGTTCAAATTACTGCTGGTTTCAATCAGCCCCTGTCGGCTGTAGAGCTGAGTTAAAGAGTCGTAAACCAGTTGCGTTCGCAGTGCTTCAAAAGAGGACTTAAGATTATGGGTCATGTTGTTGAAGGCTGACACCAACATGCTGGTTTCGAAAATTTTCCCCGGCTCCGGCATCGGGCTGTCCCAGTCACCTTTGGCAATTTCTCTGGCGGCGTTTGCCGTGGTTGTGATCGGGTGAGTAATCCGGTTGAACACCAGCACGCCAAGCAAAAATCCAACAAGGCTAACGGTTAAGCCTATCAGCCAGCCGCGCTGTTGCTGCTGAGGTAAGTCTCCAAGCAAATCATGCTCGGCAATGGTCACCACGATGTACCATTCTAAGCCGTAAGGGTTGGCGTAACGAGATAGCTTGTTGAAGTAGCGTTCTCCATTGGTAACGAAGTAGAACATTTCGGGTCTGGCTTGTCTGGCGATAAGCTGGTTATCCAGAATGTATTGTGCGCTCGCCTGAATGACAGGGTTTGGGCTTTCCTGTGCTTGTAGCCGCTGACCTTTCACCGTGTTCGGTGTGCCTTTAGAAACCACGCTTGAGTTATCGGAATGAGCAACCAGCCGACTATCCTGATCGAAGATGAATATGGAAGCCGCGGTACGCTTCTTTTGATAAATCAGAAAATTGTTGAAGGTGTCGATCTTAATGTCTGCCACCATCACACCGATCAATTCGTCGTCCACAATCACCGGGTTGGTGGCACTTAGAGTGATTTCCTGACGCTCGTCCGCGTTGGTGTAAATATTTGACCATCCGGGCATGCGCGATTCTGCTGCAGGTACATACCACGGGCGAATTCTTGGGTCGTACCCCTGAAAGGAAGACTTCACACCAGACTCGATTTTACGCCCAGCGAAAATCACCAGATCGTCTTCCGTTCGGTTATCTTTGAGCATTAGAGTGAAATCGGACGCGGGCTCGCGTCGAAAGCCGACAAATTCCCCCTCTTTGCCACCAAAAGCCACCACATCCAGATGAGGAATATTTTTATAGAGGTGGTTAAAACTCACTGAGAGGTAATCTTCAATGCGAGTCAGATCACCGCGTTCATACAAACCGTTAAATTCGAGAGATTTACTCAGTGTAATGTTGGCTTGATAAGGTTCATCAAGAAAGATAGAAAGGCGACTTTTGACGTTCTCAGTAAAGGCAATAAGCTGCTTATGGCTCAGGTTAGACACCATGTTTTCGAAGCTGCTCTTCTGAACAAACGCAATGACACCGAAAGTGAACATAAATACGATCACAAAAGGTAAAATCACTGCAGTACGTAATGTAATCTTGTTGCTCGCCATTGCCCTAGATAAAGTTAGTGGACGCCATTCTGTATTTGGTCGGAGTGGCGCTATTGTATAGGCTAGAAAACAAGCTAGCGAGTCTTTTTTAAACAATTCTACTGAATGTTTAACTCTTTTAGTTTTCTAGTGAGTGTATTACGACCCCAACCCAGGACTTTAGCCGCATCCTGCTTATGACCATTCGTATGGTTTAGCGCTGTCTTTAAGAGTATACGTTCAAATTCTGGCAGTGCATAAGAAAGGATCTCAGTTTCACCAGAAGTAAGTGCTTCTTTTGCCCATTCTTCTAGTTGAGACTGCCAGCCGCCATTTTCATGCGAAGTGGGCATGGTTTTTGTGTCTTCAAAGAGCTCTCGTGGCAAGTCAGAGGGAAGAACTTCGTTTCCGCTCGCCATTACGGTGAGCCACCGACAGATGTTCTCTAGCTGACGAACGTTTCCTGGCCAGGGAAGTTGATTCAGGTTGGCGATGGTGTCTGTGTGCAGGGTTTTCATCTCGACGCCCAACTCTTCAGCCGCAAGGCTTAAGAAATGCTGCGCCAGCTTTTCGATGTCCTGCTTACGTTCTCGCAGAGCGGGGATATGAACCCGAATTACGTTCAGGCGGTGGAAAAGATCTTCACGAAAATCCCCTTCATGCACCAGTTTTTCCAGATTCTGGTGAGTCGCTGCGATGATGCGAACATCCACGTTAATAGGGGAGTGTCCACCTACTCGGTAGAACTGCCCGTCTGCCAGAACACGCAACAGGCGCGTCTGGATATCCAGTGGCATGTCACCAATTTCATCCAAAAACAGTGTGCCGCCATTGGCTTGCTCGAAACGTCCCTGACGAACGGTGTTGGCACCAGTAAACGCGCCTTTTTCATGACCAAACAGCTCAGATTCAATCAGATCTTTCGGTATCGCGGCCATGTTCAGGGCAATGAAAGGGTTTTTAGCACGAGGGCTGTGGCGATGAAGGGCGTGCGCGACCAGTTCTTTACCTGTTCCAGATTCTCCATTGATCAACACTGAGATGGAAGAACGAGACAGGCGACCAATGGCGCGAAACACTTCCTGCATCGCCGGTGCTTCACCAATGATTTCCGGAGCGTTACTGGTGAACGCGTCAGTCGTTGACTGGTGTTTTCGTTGTTCGTAACTGTGGGCGATCGCGCGTTCGACAAGCGTCAAGGTTTCATCAATATCAAACGGTTTAGGCAGATATTCAAATGCCCCTTTCTGATAGGCATTCACTGCCGCGTCGAGGTCGGAGTGCGCCGTCATAATAATCACGGGCAGGTCAGGGTATTGCTGGTGGACTTCTTTGAGTAAGTCGAGCCCGTCTATACCAGGCATTCGAATGTCAGACACCAGGACGTCTGGAACCTGGCGTTCAAAAGCCATCAGGACGCTTTCAGCATCAGCAAAGGTTTCGCACTGGATTTGTGCAGAGGACAAGGTTTTTTCCATTACCCAGCGGATGGAGCTGTCGTCATCGACGACCCATACATACCCTTTACTCATGATTCTTCTCTCCTAACAGCAATGCGTATTTCACTTAATCGGTAAAATAATGGTGAATGTGGTTTTCCCCGGCCAGCTTTCTACGTCGATTTTTCCTTGGTGCTGGTCAATTAAATTTTGTGATATCGACAACCCAAGCCCAGTGCCGCCCTCGCGACCACTGACCATGGGATAAAATAAGGTGTCTTGCAGCTCACTCGGTATGCCCGGACCGTTGTCGATGATGTCCAGTTTGGCAGCCAGCTTATAGCGCTGACCGTGGATATTCGCCTGATGCACCGTTCTGGTGCGAAGAGTGATCTGCCCGCTTTCCTGTTCCGCTAATATCTGTGCAGCGTTACTGACAATGTTCAGTAAGGCTTGCTCAATCTGATCAGAATCCATCATCAGCGACGGCAGGCTCGGGTCGTAATCCCGATGAATCTGGATAGATTGGCTGGATTCCAGTTCCACAAGCTGGCGCACTTTTTCTAATGCAACGTGCAGGTTGGCTTCTCGTTTTTCTCCCGGTTTCTGAGGACCTAACAGCCTGTCGACCAGTGCTCTCAGGCGATCTGCCTGTTCAATGATGATTTGGGTGTACTCTTTCAGGCTTGGGTCTGGCAGCATTTTCGATAATAGCTGCGCGGCGCCGCGAAGACCGCCGAGTGGGTTTTTGATTTCGTGTGCTAACCCACGAACAAGGACTTTTGCAGCCTGTTGCTGCGCGTGCTGGTTGAGCTCCTGACTTAAACGTCTTTGTTGCCCAATCTTGCGCAACTCAACAAGAAGTAAGAGTTGTTTTTCCCAGGTAAAGGGGCTGACTGTCACTTCCACCATCACTGGCTTTCCGTCTATCACAAAGGTGACATCACTGTCGGTAATGCTCTGACCCGTTTGGAGCGGCTGGGTCAGCATGCTCAAATCCATGGACGCGTGCTGGATCAAGTCTGCCAACATGCTGGATTGTAAGCGCTTTGCACTTTGAGAAAACAAAAGCTCTGCCGCGGGGTTGGCATATTGGACGGCTAACTGCTCATTAAGCAGCATGGTTGCCGTCACAACATTATCGAGAATCGCGGTAGAGCGCAGATCGTGGGTGGTCATGTCCTTACCTTTTAGTTTGCACCAAAATGGTGCGATGCTTATTTAGTATGGGGCATGAACCTAAAAAGAAAAAGTTAACGAATCGAATAAAGTCCGTTATTCCTTGCTATCCCGCAGATTTCACCCTCGCCCGATGCAAATGCACCGTTACTGGAGAGGTAGATGCAATAAGCTTGCCGCCTATAACTGCTTGTACTGCAAGTACATGTGTGCCTCTATCGACATTAATGAGTTGCCATAATGGCTTGGTTTGCGGAGCGCCATAAGGTTTTCCGTCTAGCATGAGCTGGAGTTGCTCACCGATACCAAGTTTTCTGTTTTGTTCAACCTGAATATTAATGATGCCCCGGTTGCTACGAAGCGTCTGATCTTGTTGCAGATTACTGATGGATATCGAAAGTGGCGCCGTCTTTTCTGGCTTTTTGCTTTTTTGTGTTTCCGTAGCGTTGGCTTTTTCTGCAGCCTTAGCTTTGGCCGTTTTTTTGTCTTTCAATGATTTTGCAGGAGCGAAGACTGGCGCGGGTGCGCTGGCGTTGCTGTCTGGCAGCACAAAGGAATCTTTTTGTTTGGCAGCGCCATCTGGCGGCGTATCGCTAATATGGAGGATGCCGTCGTCATCGACCCAAGAGTAGACCGTTTGGCTAATGGCGGCAGGGGCAATCATCAAACTAAGCACAGAGAGTAGGGTGATCAGTTTCATTTTAAGCACCAGTGTAGAGTCACGTTAAAGGATACGTCGCGCCTCTGTTATAAGGGTCTGTTGACCTGATTTTAAATGGTGGGTGCGACACGCTAAATTGCTGGAGATTTAACCTAATGCTAAGGGGTTGTTAACTAAAGTGAAATATAAAAAAGGCCCGCCTGCGAGGCGAGCCTAATAATTATGTAAATAATTACATCAATATTACACAGAGTAGTAAAGTTCGAACTCAACTGGGTGAGTTGTCATGTTCACTTTCTCTACGTCCTGACCTTTCAGATCGATGTAAGAATCGATGAAGTCGTCAGAGAATACACCGCCAGCTGTTAGGAACTCACGGTCAGCATCTAGAGCTTCTAGTGCTTCTTTCAGAGAGTATGCAACAGTTGGGATTTCTGCCGCTTCTTCAGCTGGTAGGTCGTACAAGTCTTTATCCATTGCTTCACCTGGGTGGATCTTGTTCTTAATACCGTCAAGACCAGCCATAAGCATAGATGCGAAGCATAGGTACGGGTTAGCTGTTGGATCACCGAAACGAATTTCGATACGACGTGCTTTCGGGCTTGGTACCACTGGGATACGGATAGAAGCAGAACGGTTACGAGCAGAGTAAGCTAGCATAACTGGTGCTTCGAAGCCTGGAACAAGACGCTTGTATGAGTTTGTAGATGCGTTCGCGAATGCGTTGATTGCGCGAGCGTGCTTGATGATACCACCAATGTAGTAAAGAGCTGTTTCAGACAGACCGCCGTACTTGTCACCTGCGAATAAGTTAACGCCATCTTTAGCCAGAGACTGGTGAACGTGCATACCAGAACCGTTGTCACCTACAAGTGGCTTAGGCATGAAGGTTGCTGTTTTACCGAATGCGTGTGCAACGTTGTGTACAACGTATTTGTAAACCTGGATTTCGTCCGCTTTTTCAGTCAGTGTGTTGAAACGCGTAGCGATTTCGTTCTGACCAGCTGTCGCAACTTCGTGGTGGTGTGCTTCAACAACCTGACCCATTTCTTCAAGGATCAGACACATTGCGCTACGGATATCTTGAGAAGAATCCACAGGTGCTACTGGGAAGTAACCGCCTTTAACACCTGGACGGTGACCTTTGTTACCGCCTTCGATTTCTGCGCCTGTGTTCCATGCTGCTTCGATGTCGTCAATCTTGAAGAAAGAACCAGACATGTCTGTATTGAACTTGACGTCATCAAATAGGAAGAACTCTGGCTCTGGACCAACAAGAACGGTGTCAGCGATGCCAGTAGAACGCATGAACTCTTCAGCGCGCTTAGCGATAGAGCGTGGGTCACGATCGTAGCCTTGCATTGTTGCAGGCTCTAGGATGTCACAACGTACGTTTAGAGTTGCGTCTTCCGTGAATGGGTCTAGAACTGCAGATGATGCATCCGGCATCATCACCATGTCTGACTCGTTGATGCCTTTCCAGCCAGCAACAGAAGAACCATCGAACATCTTACCTTCTTCGAAGAAGTCTGCATCGACTTGGTGAGCAGGAATAGAAATATGCTGTTCTTTACCTTTAGTATCGGTAAAGCGTAGGTCTACAAACTTTACTTCGTTTTCTTGGATTAACGATAGAACGTTTTCTACAGACATCTTGGATAACCTCCAGTGTTATTAAAGCGGTGGTGCACAAGTTTAGTTAAACCGGCATTGATTAATATAAACATTCAACAGTATTAATCGATGACAGTTTTGTGAAAGCTAAAACTGTGCCAATAATTTGAATCCTTTAATATCATGCATTTAGCTAAAATATTACTGATGAGCAATACCGTTTTGCACCATAATGATCTTTGAGTGCACTAAGTTGGTGCAAAACTTATTTGAAGTGCTAAATGATGATGCAACGCTTATTTCAGCAATCAATTTGTGGGTTTGTCAATCGACTTTTTACGGTGCGCAAATCAAGTTGTAGACCAGTTATTGGCATTTGCCGAGCCATTTGTTACATCTATGATTACTTTTCGCCGTTTGAGATCACATATTCCTAGGCTTTTTTCTAAAATCTGGTACATTATTGACCGTTTTTTTAATCAAGTAAGCGGCTATTCTTCATTGCGGTATCTAAGATGAGGGAGGCGGCTTCTTTTATAAGTGAATCTAGATCCATGGCTACCCCACAGATTGAAAAATTGAGAAACATCGCGATCATCGCGCACGTTGACCACGGTAAAACGACTCTGGTTGATAAACTGCTACAGCAATCAGGCACCCTTGAGTCACGCGGCGAAGCGGAAGAGCGAGTCATGGACTCGAACGACATCGAGAAAGAACGTGGCATCACCATCCTGGCGAAAAACACCGCGATCAACTGGAATGATTACCACATCAACATCGTAGATACTCCGGGACACGCCGACTTCGGTGGTGAAGTAGAGCGTATTATGTCGATGGTAGATTCGGTTCTGCTTATCGTTGATGCGGTTGATGGCCCTATGCCTCAAACGCGTTTCGTAACGCAAAAAGCATTCGCACATGGCTTGAAGCCAATTGTGGTTATCAACAAAATCGACCGCCCGGGTGCACGCCCTGACTGGGTAATGGATCAGGTATTTGACCTGTTCGACAACCTGGGTGCGACCGATGAGCAATTAGACTTCCAAGTAGTTTACGCATCAGCGCTAAACGGCTGGGCATCGCTGGAAGAAGGCGAAACTGGCGACAGCATGGAACCACTATTCCAAGCCATCGTTGACAACGTAGAAGCGCCACAGGTTGACCAAGACGGTCCGCTGCAAATGCAGATCTCTCAGCTAGATTACAGCTCTTACGTGGGTGTTATCGGCGTAGGTCGTGTGACTCGCGGTACGGTGAAACCGAATCAGCAAATCACAGTTATCGGCTCAGACGGTAAAACGCGCAACGGCAAAGTGGGTACGGTTCTGGGTTACCTTGGTCTTGAGCGCCACGAAGTGGAGCAAGCAACAGCGGGTGACATCATTGCCATCACAGGTCTGGGTGAACTGAAGATTTCTGACACCATCTGTGCACAGAATGAAGTGGAAGCGCTACCAGCTCTGTCTGTTGACGAGCCAACGGTAACCATGACGTTCCAGGTGAACACCTCTCCATTTGCAGGTAAAGAAGGTAAGTTCGTGACTTCACGTAACATCCTTGAGCGCCTGGAGAAAGAACTGGTTCACAACGTAGCACTGCGTGTTGAACAAACCGACAACCCAGACAAGTTCCGTGTATCGGGTCGTGGTGAACTTCACCTGTCTATCCTGATTGAAAACATGCGCCGTGAAGGCTTCGAGCTGGCGGTATCTCGCCCTGAAGTAATCATCAAAGAAGAAGATGGTCAGAAGCTAGAGCCGTTTGAGACAGTTACCATTGATGTACTGGAAGAGAACCAGGGCAGTATCATGGAAAAAATTGGTCTGCGTAAAGGTGAGCTGACAGACATGTCTCCAGATGGCAAAGGTCGCATACGTATGGACTTCATGATGCCTTCTCGTGGTCTGATTGGTTTCCAGACAGAATTCATGACGCTGACTTCTGGTTCGGGTCTGATGTACCACACGTTCGATCACTACGGTCCGCACAAAGGTGGCGAAATCGGTCAGCGTGTTAACGGCGTACTGATTTCAAACGGCGCAGGTAAAGCACTGACTAACGCCCTGTTTAACCTTCAGGAGCGTGGTCGTATGTTCATTGGTCACGGTGTTGAAGTGTACGAAGGTATGGTCATTGGTATCCACAGCCGTGATAACGACCTGACAGTAAACCCACTGAAAGGTAAGCAGCTGACCAACGTTCGTGCTTCTGGTACCGATGATGCGCAGGTTCTTACGCCGCCAATCATCATGACTCTTGAGCAAGCACTTGAGTTCATCGACGATGATGAACTAGTAGAAGTAACACCAGAAAGCATTCGTATCCGTAAGAAGTTCCTGTCGGAAAGCGATCGTAAACGCGCATCACGTGGTGCAATCTAAAACGTTGCCTCGCTTACGAATCTAGTTACAAGCCCTGCTTCTGCGGGGCTTTTTAATGCGTTAAAACCAGAATTCAGTTTATAGAAGACCTAACGTGCTGAATCCCAGCACGCACAACCAGGCTGCGATACCCGCCAGAATGTCATCCATCATGATCCCTAGCCCGCCTTTGAGCTTTTTATCTGCCCAGCTAATTGGGTAAGGTTTTAGAATGTCGAATGCGCGGAACAGGAAAAAAGCCGCCAGTAAATAGCTCCACTGAAATGGAAACGCGATCATCGCAATATAGAACCCTGCCACTTCATCCCAAACAATCACTTGCGGGTCTTTCTGACCTATCTCTTTGGCTGTTCTGTCGCAGCAGAGTACACCGTAGATACAGATGAACAGCCCCAATATAAGTTGCCCGATCAGGCTCATTTGGCTTGCCGCATAAATAAAAGGCAATGCCGCCAATGCCCCTACGGTTCCCGGCAGTTTTGGCGACAATCCTAAACCAAATCCGAGCGCAAAAAACTGATGCGGTCTGGTTAGGTTAATTTTCCCTGTTGTGTTCATGCAAAATCCCTTTGTAAAAGTCGATATCCTAAGCGTTGTCGGACGGCTCTCATTGCCAGTCCGTTTTGAATAATAAGCGAGAGCGCACAGCCGATCGCCGCACCGTATATCCCAAGTTGCCAGCTCAGCGCGATCACTATCATCGCGTTGAGAAGGCAGCTCTGGATGAGCACCCAACTGAAGCTTTTTTCGTTGTGGGTCATCATCAGGATGATGCCTACAGAGCCAGACCAAACATTAAACAGCTGACCCAGAATCAGTATAAAGAAGAAAGGCATAGCGGATGTGTAAGGCTCGCCAAGCACAAAGAAAGCGGTGGTACCCACTATGCATATAAAAGCTGAGTAAGGCGCTAACCACTGGCGTAAAACTCGTACTGACAGCCCGGTCAGGCTTCTTAGTTCATCGGTGTGATCGCTAAGGTATGCGGCTGCCAGCTTAGGGGCGATGACATAGTTCATTGCGAACAGCAAAATAGCCAACACAATCGACAGCTTCTGTGCGAGTGAAAGCAGAGCGAATTCGGTATCGTTTAAGAAAGGTCCTGCCAGTAATAACCCTCCCCACATTAACCATTGTTGCATTAGCGCGTTCAAGGCAAATGTTGTCCAGCTTCTGTGGCTTGGGTCCTGAGGTGGTGATTGCTTCACAGGTGCAGGATGGGAAGTCAGCCAAACCATGAATGCGAAAAGCATGACCGTGGCACAACTTGTTAAATAATGCTCAATAAGCAAGGTGTGGCTGAATATTTCTTTCTTCTCGAACAGAAGCAAAACACCCATTACGACCGGAATGGCAAAAAATTGAAGCAAACTCGCAAAAATAGGGCGGTTTCTGCCCTGTAAAAGCCCGCACCAAAGAAACAAAAATGTCGTGCTTGCAATGCAAGCTGCGACGCAAATCATGACTTTGGTCAGATAATCACGATTTAGCCAACTGGCCAAATCTGCTGAAAACTGGATGCACAAGACACAAAAAACAGCAGTAACCGCTGCAACAATCAAAAACAGCTTGCTCATTTCCTGTGTCCATTTTTTACCGTTGAGCGTTTGGCTCATTCTGACTAAAAGGGGGGGAATGCCCAAAGTCAGCATGCTGGAAAAAAGCTGAATAAAAGTCATACCAAACAAAAACTTACCGATTTCCTCCGCCGTCCCTCGTGCGGTAATTGCCGATAGCATAGAGAATTCAACCGCTGCGCTGGCAAGGATAATATTTCCCACAAAGAAAACTTGTTTTTTTATTGGTCTTGTTTGATTTATCAATAGTAATCCCTGTTTTGTGATTAATTTGTTAGTGATTGTTGGCTAATTTCAGCATGTTTACAGTGAATTTTCATCATATTAATATTTTGTTTCACGTTGGTTAAGTAACAAAATTATCTATAAAACAGTTGTTTATAAATCTTCTGGTGATTTATTTGTCATTAATTTTGATAAATGAAGCTTATCGGGTGATTTCTGTTTATACGGATGTTTATTGATGTTTAAGGATGATTAATGGGAAAGATAAAAGTCGCCATTGCTGGAGTGGGTAACTGTGCAAGCTCTTTGATTCAGGGCATTCATCACTATGGAAAACCAGAGAACCAAAACGTTGCTAATGGTCTGATGCAAGACAAGATAGGTCCATGGCGCTGCTCTGATATTGATGTGGTTGCTGCATTTGATATCGATGCCAGGAAGGTCAACCAACCTCTGCATAAAGCCATTTTTGCCAAGCCCAACTGCACACAGGTATTTGCACCTGACGTACCGGCTTCTGATGTCATTGTTCAGATGGCTCCGGTTCTGGATGGCTACAGCAGCCACATGCAGGAATACCCTCAGGATAATGCGTTTCAGGTCGCGGATCAGGAAGCGGTTGATGTTATTCAGGTGCTTCGTGAAAGCAAAGCGGAAGTACTAGTGTGCTACTTACCAGTGGGCTCAGAAAAAGCAGTGAAGCATTTTGCTGAAGCGTGTCTGGCTGCCAAGGTTGCCATGGTGAACTGTGTTCCGGTATTCATTGCATCTAACCCCGAATGGGCAGAGCGATTCCGTCAGGCAGGGGTGCCCATTGTTGGTGATGATATTAAGAGTCAGGTGGGTGCCACCATTGTGCACCGCGCACTGACAAAGCTTTTTGATAACCGTGGTGTGTCACTGAAACGTACCTATCAACTGAATACAGGCGGAAACACGGACTTCCTCAATATGCTGGCGCATGAGCGCTTGAAGTCTAAAAAAATCTCTAAAACTCAGTCTGTAAACTCTCAGCTAGACACTCCGCTGGATGCTCGTGATATTCACATTGGTCCATCTGATTACGTGCCTTGGCAGGAAGACAACAAACTGTGCTTTATCCGCATGGAAGGAGAAGGGTTTGGCGGTCAGCCGCTAGAACTGGAACTGCGTTTATCCGTGCAGGATTCACCAAACAGTGCCGGTGTGGTTGTTGATGCGATTCGCAGCGCAGGTCTTGCCGTACAACGTGGGCTGGGTGGTCCTATAGAGTCGGTCAGCGCTTACTTTATGAAGAGTCCGCCGGTTCAGATTCCTGATCCTCAAGCTCACGATCAGGTTGAAGCTTTCTTCCGCGCACATTCTGAAGCAGAACAAGCCGTGAAAGAGCTGGAAACCTGTTAATCGGGGTCAGAGGAAGTAATGATGATCACCAGCTACAAACAATTCTTCAGTGCGACATTTAAAGCCCCTATCCATTTGAGCGCGAGGCTGACACTCAAATGCGGGTTCAATGCCAATACCGTCACCTTACTTGCATTGCTGCTGGCTATTGCGGCCAGCGCCATGTTGACGGTGACCGAGAACTTTCTCTGGTTTGCCTATGCGGTTGCCGGAATTGGCTATCTGGATCTGCTGGATGGTGCGGTTGCCCGGGCTTCCAATACGTGCAGTCGCTTTGGGGCCTATTTCGATGCCATGTGTGACCGCATTGTGGATGCAGTGACGGTATTTGCCATCGCATGGGTGAGCGGGCTATGGCCACTGTGTTTCGCCTATGTCATTGGTTCGTTGCTGGTGAGTTACGCCAAATCTCGTGCTGCGATGGAGGTGTCTGTCAGTAACACGTCCTGGCCAGACTTAATGGAGCGCACAGAGCGCTTCATTTTGTTCACCGCAATCTTGCTCGCGTATGGGCTATTCCCCGATTTTCTGATCGCCGGTTATAGCATCTTGGTGTGGGGATTAGTGGTGAGCTGTGCGCTTATCTACCTAACTTTGGTTCAGCGTTGGCACCGTGCGTGGAGATTACTGCAATGAGTGTGTTAGAGCCTATCGCAAGCTGGACACATACCTGCGCTACCCAAACTCGTATTTGTGAACCAGAAAAAACGGATCTGACCCAACCCTTTATTGCCAGAGGGGGTGGTTGCAGCTTTGGTGATGCCTCTTTCCTGACTGATGGTCAGACGGTGGTACAAACTCTGGAGCCTGTGATTGTAATCGATTCCGAAAACATGACGTGCCGGGTGTCTGCCAATATCGAAATGGGGGAACTGCATCGCTCGCTGATCCCCAATGGATACCAGTTCTCTGTTTATGGCGGCACTCAATGGGCAACGGTGGGCGGTGCTACCGCGAGCGACATTCACGGCAAAAACCATCATCGGGTGGGAAGCTTTGGTCGGCATGTGAAAGCCATCAAATTAAAAATCCCGAGTGGAGATGTGTTGGTATGCAGCGCCGAAGAAAATGCCGATCTTTTCTCTGCCACTATTGGTGGGATGGGATTAACGGGGATGATTCTGGAGGTGGAACTCAGGATCCAGCCACTTGATTTTACTAGCGTGACTGAAAGCAAAACCCCGTTTTTCAGTTTTGAGGAAATGCTGGCTCTACTCCGCGAAGACCCCGCTTTTCACTACGCCTGTCTTTACGTTGCCAAACAGCCCGTCAACGGCTGGTATGTGAGTGCAGACTACGCGGAAGAGAAGCGTCCATTTCCTGATAAAGCGAAAGACTGGGCGTGGTTGCCTCATCTGCCTATCGTACGTGACGGTACATTGCAATTCGCCAACCAACTGGCAAAACAACGACATAGAAGTAAGCAAAACACCAAACATGTGTTTGCCTACAACTATGGTGGTCCTCACCAAATGGTGAAGCAGGCGAATCGGTTCTTACCGAAAAGTGGTGTGATTGAATTTCACTACCATCTCAGTGATGAACATTTTTCGCACTCTCTCGACGTCATGTTGGCGATGGCGGAAAAAGCCCGTTTGCCTCTGACTCATTTGGTGATTAAGCGAATGGGCGACTTTTCTTCACCGGGCATGCTGGCATTCACCGCTCCGGGTTGGGCAATCAATTTTCAGGTGCAGGACAACAGTTTGTCGCGTGATTTTCTTAGTGCGTTCGCCAATGAAATTGCACCGCTTAATCCTCGTTTTTATCTCGCGAAAGATGCCTGTTTAAGTGCGGAGCATTACCACGCTTCAGCGCCAGAACTGGAAAATTGGCAACGTATCGTCAAACACATAGACCCACTCAATCTGATTCGCTCAGATCTGTCTCAAAGGCTCAGTTTAAAACCCTGGTAATCAGAAAAGTCACGTCTGATTGACCTGGAAAAAGGATTTGCCATGAAAGTTTTGGAAACGGAAATTACCATTGATTCGAATATCGAGCACATCTGGAATGTGCTGACTGATTTCGAAAAATACCCAGAGTGGAACCCATTCTTAACTCAGGTAGAAGGACCACTGAACCCGGGAGAAACCCTCACAGTGACGGCGCATCCAAGTTCGTCCGTTGCACGCACCTTCTTCCCAAAAATGATTTCAGTGGATGAAGGAACAGAATTTAGCTGGCTAGGTCAGTTCCATTACCCCAAGTTGCTCGATGGTCACCATATCTTTCGTTTAGAAAAAATCGATGAGAACCGCACTCGCTTTGTACATAACGAAGTGTTCAAAGGAGCGTTGCTTTTTGCTCACCTGCTCCTTCGCTGGAAGCACACAGAGCTTGGGTTCAATGAGATGAATCAGGCGCTCAAAGAACGTTGTGAGGAGGCGCTGGCATGACGGCGAAAACCGATTTAGATAATGATGTCTGGCTATGGTTTAGTGTGCGCTGGCAACGCTTTGTCGATCAAACGCGCTTCTCCCTTCAGAAAGAGCGCATCGCGACAGAATTTGAGCAATTGAAAACCTGTGCGCTTTTTATTGGTTATCCACGCAGTGGTCACAGTATCTACGGCTCCATACTGGATGCTCATCCCGATATGCTGGTGGCGCATCGCCTTGATGCACTGGCGTGTGTAGGCAAAAAGCCGGACATGAAAAAGCTCGGTTATCTAATCAAGCGCAACTCCGAGCGCTTTGCTCAAAACAGCCGAATGCTGACGGGGTATGCCTACGATATCGATACTGGCTGGCAGGGAAAACATCGTAATCTGGTAGCGGTGGCCGATCAGGAAGGCAAACGCACCACATTGAAGTTGGGTGAAAATCCAGAGCTGATTGAAACCCTACTCGGGCAAGACAAGCCGATGGTGAAATTCATTCATATCACCCGCAACCCGTTTGACAACATCGCGACCTGGTCGCGTCGCATGGGACGATCTTTGGAGTACACCACGGATAAATTTCTTGAACTGTGCCGTTACAACAAAGAGATCATCAGCCGATTGCCGGAAAACCGGGTCGTGACTCTTCGCCATGAAGATTTGATAGATGATTTTGATAATACAGTCGCGACGTTACTGGATTATCTGGATCTGGAAAAAGACCCGCACATCATCGCGAAATGTCGGGAAAGTGTGTATTCCAGCCCAAATCAGTCACGCAACAAAGTGAACTGGTCGCCCGATCTGGTCCACCGGGTCGAGACGGAAATTCAGGCGTTCGATTTTATGCGCCATTACCACTTCGGAAACTGATGAGGAACTGATTATGATGATTCCCCGTCATTCTGTCGGCATGAAGTATTCGGATTATTGGCCGTATTTCGCTTCGCGCTTTGTTCCGGGGCTGTACCGCGATCGTGATATTAACGCTGTGACTGAACCCCTGATGCCCCACGCCAAAACTCTGGGCACGCCAACGGGTCGGCATGCGCTGTGGTATTTTCTGGACCTGAAAGATTACCCATTAGGTAGCGAAGTGCTGATTTCCGCCTACAACTATTATGTGGTGGTTCGTCTGGTTGTACAGGCAGGATTAACGCCTGTTTTTGTGGATATCGAGCCTGACACATTATGTATTGACCCGGAAGATGTCGCGAGAAAGGTGACGCCCAATACCAAGCTTATTATTGCCACGCATATGTTTGGCAATCCGACCAACATGCCAGAAATCTGCGCTATTGCCGAACGGCATGAGTTAGACATTTTTGAAGACTGCGCCCATGCGGTGGGTAGCTACATTGGCGACACTCATATGGGACAATTTGGTTCAGGAGCACTATTTAGCTTCGGGGTGGCCAAAATCGTCAATTGCTTTGGTGGAGGAATGCTGGCTTTGAACGGTCAGACCGCTGAGAACTATCAGCCGCCAAAGCATGGTGCGGGATTTCGTCACTCGATGATTGATACCTTCTCTCGTTGCCTTTTGACCACCATTTACAACCCAAAAATCTATAAATTCACGATGTTGCCACTGGTGAGGTGGGGGAACGCACTCAGTCGGCGTGGCAGACATTGGCTCAGAAACCTGATTGCACCATCAAAAAATGATGCCGCTTGGTATTTCGAACCTGATCAGCGTGCGGAATTTAAACCTTTTATGGTGAGCATGCTGGATCGTCAGTTATCCAGAATTGAAAGTAACGTACGCGAACGTCGAAAAAATGTAGCGAAAATCAAAGCCGAACTGGCTTATCACCCCGATATAAAACTGCTCAATGAAGACAAACATGGAATGTCGAACGGGTCGTATTTTGGGGTTTATTGCGAGGATAAACAGAGGCTTTCTGAGTATCTGCTGGCGCATAACGTGGATAACAACCCGCAGGAATTTTTTGACTGCTCCGTGCTGGCGCAGTTTGAAGAGTTTAAAGCCGACTGCCCGAATGCCCAATATGCCTCCCAACATTTGATTCGCTTGCCGAGCCAGCCAACGCTGAAAGACAACCAACTGGACTCGATCATTCGTTTATTAAAAGGATTTAGCTTAGAACATGCCAGCTAGTGAAAAAATGAAACGCCGACTTCCAACGGCTCCCGGCTACGCACAATACAAAGAAGACGCCATTCAAAGCCGTCTGGACTGGTGTGAACAGGTGTCTGAAACCACGCTCTCCAACGTCAGTCGAAGTCATCTCGACCCTCAGACCTTAGCCGGAAACATAGAAAACTACATTGGTGCGGTTCACGTCCCTATCGGGCTGGCGGGACCGGTCAAAATCAATGGTGAGTACATAAATGGGTACGTGCCCGTGCCTATCGCCACGACAGAAGGGTGTTTGGTGAGCTCTATTTGCCGAGGTGCCAAAGCGTGTGAACTGGGTGGTGGAATAGATGTTCACGTGATTGCCCAAAATATGGTACGCGCGCCTGCATTCATTTGTGACGACATGGCGTCCGCGGTGGCACTGCAAAAATGGGTCGAAGCGAATCATTCTGCCATTGCCGAAAAAGCAGAAAGCGTATCGTCGGTGGCTAAGCTGACTCGCATTGAACCTCAAGTTTTTGGCGACAGCCTTCATCTGCGTTTTTGCTACGAAACCGCTGACGCGGCGGGACAAAATATGACTTCTGCCACCACCTGGATTGCCTGTGAGTGGATCATGGAGCAACTAAAACAACTTCCCCATATCGGAGTAAAGCAGTACCTGATTGAAGGCAATATGGCGGGTGACAAAAAGGTGAATGCTCTGAGCCTGACGCGAGGTCGCGGGGTCAGTGTGACCGCTCACTGCCGAATTCCAGATTCCGTGCTGAAGCGCATTTTGCGGGTGACTTCCGATCAACTGGTTGAAAGCTGGCATCAAGGAGAAATTGGTGCAGCCTGCGCGGGTATGGTCAGCACCAACCTTAACTTTGCCAATGTTGTAGCGGGGATTTTCACCGCCACAGGGCAAGATATTGCGTGTGTTCATGAATCGTCGCTAGGGACTCTTAAAGCCCGAAAAGACGGCGACGCCATTGTGATTAGCGTGTACATGCCTTCTCTGGTGATTGGTACGGTTGGGGGTGGAACAGGGTTGCCGACTCAAAATGAGTGTTTGTCACTGATGGGCTGTGCGGGCAAAGACAAGGTGAAGCGTCTGGCGGAAATCATTGCAGCGACGTGTTTGTGCTTGGATTTATCAACGGGGGCAGCCATTGTTTCCAATGAATTTGTGCAGGCGCATGAGCGATTGGGTCGAAACCGACCAAAACCAGAACAAACCCTGTCAGCCGAGTACTTCAATCAGGTGCTTTACCCAGACTATGCATGGCTGGGGGAAGTGCGCAAGGTAGAACTGGACACCAATAATGGGGTTATCAATACTTTGGTGTCTAATACGGAATCTGTGTATGGAATTCACCGTTTAGCGGTAGATAACTCGGCAGCCGAGAAAATTGGCTTTGAGACGTTTATTGCTAAGATCAAACCACACAGTGACGAGATAAAACTGTTAGGCGCTCAACTGGCGCATATCTCTGGCGACGATACCTTATCTGGTTTGTATCAGGCACAAGCCAAAGTACTGGGTTTTGACAATGCGCATCGCAGAGAAATCGCCCTGTTTTCCCACCTCAATGCCCTCGGAGACACCGAACTGCTGGCACTGTGCCCGCAAGTGTATGGCAGTCACGCAGATGATAAATCTCAGCTGTACACTTTGCTGATGGAAGATCTCAGCCATTGCTCTCATCTGGACACCATTAACATGCCAACCTTATGGCAGGAAAAGGAAATCAAAACCGCATTACGTGGTTTGGCGAAAATACACGCCAGTTACTTCGATAACTTAGATGCGTTGGAACCTTTGGTTATAAGCGGTTGTTTAGATAAGTTTTGTGCCGATTCATTGCTGGAATCCAAAACGCTATTGAATCGAATTACCGAGTACAACCATCAGCGATACCCTGAATTGGTGCCGGAGTCGATAGTTTCGCGAGTCAGCGCATTCATCGATTCAGATTCAACGCTATTAAAAGCGATGTCTGAATTTCCGCTTTGCCTAAGCCATAACGATTTCAATATTCGAAATCTCGCCCTGCGGCATACAGAAGCAGGAACTCAGCTTGTTGCGTACGATTGGGAATTAGCCTGTATTCAAAACCCGCAACGAGACGTAATTGAATTTCTCATTAGCGTGATTGATCAGGTTGCAGGCAATCAGTCTTTGCAAGAGTACATTGAGTATTACCGCGGTGAATTACAGGCACTGACAGGTTACAAATGTGAGTCAGAGTCTTTCTATAAGGTATTGTTGGGTAATGCGATTTATCTGTTCGCGACTCGGTTTAATGCGTACCTGATGACCAACAACGTGTTCAAGCTAGAGTTCATTGATAGACTGACGACCAACTTACTGAGCTTTATCGATTTGTTAGAAGGGCAGCAGTCCGAAAGCCAGTTGGAAAACCTTGTGTCATGAACTTCTTGGAGACGTTAAATTCGGTATTGTACCTGCTGCTACCAATCGTAGTGGCAGGGCTGTTGAACATGGTTTTTCTCAAACTTCCGTTACTAAAAGCGATCCATGTTCCCATGGATGGGGGCAGAACTTACCGAGACGGCAAAGCGTGGTTTGGCAAGAACAAGACTTGGAAAGGCTTTGTCGGGATGGTGGTGTTTTCCGCTTTGAGCTTTTACTTTATTGGTGCTTGGACAGCGCAATCTGAGCACTTACTGGCGCTATCCGTCATCCCCTATGATCAGTTCTCCCAGCTTGAACTTCTGTTATTGGGCGCGAGCTGCGGGTTGGGTTATGTGCTGTTCGAGCTCCCCAACAGCTTCATCAAACGTCGTTGCGATGTGCCGCCCGGCGGTAATATTCGCGGTGTTAAAGGTATGCTGTTTAATTTCTTCGACCAATCTGACTCTGTAATTGGCTGTCTGTTGTTTCTGATGTTGTTTTATCGACTGGATGCCACCATCTGGATTGCCACTTTCATCACCGCCACGCTTGTACACTACATGATGAATATCATCCTTTATGCATTGAAACTCAAGTCGAGCCCTTGGTAGAGGTATTTGCTACATAATTGAAACAAATTGAATCAAAATACATTAAAACTTGGCGGATGAATCGTAATTATTCGTAACAAGTCTTGATAAGATAGTAGAAAGCTCTTAGCTTGGAGAGTTAGCTTCGACCAGTTCGAAATTGACTCTTTTCAGAGCATCACCTGGCAGGACGCCAGGTGCTACCAGTATTCACTAATCATTCGACGAGTTTTTCAATGAGTTCTGATAACAACACCAACGCATGGCAAGCACCTATGCCATCTTCCCAGTTTGAATTTATGGCTGACGTTCTAGATTCTCCATCACCAATCGGTTTTGAAGCAGCAATGAGCTACGGTGTAATCAAACCTGAGTTCGAATCTTTCATGCCGAAGGAGTGGGGCATTCACCAGTTCAAAGGTAATGCAGGATTAGTATTCGATTCGCATCCGGGACGTGATGATCTTGTTAGCGTTATGATTGTCGGTCACGCTGATAAAATTCGCATGCAAGTTCGTAAGATCGACAGCGATGGCAAAGTGTGGATCAACACAGATTCTTTCTTGCCGACTACGCTAATCGGCCATGAAGTAAAAGTATTCTGCCAGGATCCAGAGCAACCAGGTCAGTACAAGACGATTGAAGGTTGCACGGTTGAAGCACTGGGTGCTATCCACTTCTCTACTCCAGGTCAGCGTTCTGGCGACCAAGGCATCAAGCCTGAATCTATTTACCTGGAACTGCATACTCACGGTGAAGATCGTAAGAAGCAGGTTGAAGCACTAGGTTTACGTGCAGGTGACCCAATTCTTCTGGACCGTCGCATCAAGCGCGGTGTATCTCCAGACACGTTCTACGGCGCATACCTGGATAACGGCTTGGGCTGTTTCTCTGTAACTGAAATCGCACGTATTCTGGCGAAAGAAGGCCTAGACAACGTTCGCGTTCTTTACACTATCGCGACGCATGAAGAGATCGGTCGTTTCGGTTCAACGGCAGTTGTTGGTGAGCTTAAGCCTGACGTGCTGATTGCTACTGACGTAAACCACGACTACGAAGCGGCACCGGGTATCGGTGCGAAGAAGATGAACCCGCTGAAAATGGGTGATGGTTTCACCATCGGTCGCGGTTCAGTAGTGTCTGAGTACCTGGTACAAGCACTTGAGAAAGTGTGTAAAGAAAAAGACATCCCGTACCAGCTAGACTTCAGTGGTCGTGACATGGGTACAGACGGTATGGCAGCGGTACTCGCTGGTGTAGACAGCGCAGCAATCACTGTGGGTTACCCAATCCGCAACATGCACACAGCGTCTGAATCTGCTCACACAGGTGACTTGCTGGCATCTATTCACGGTCTGACTGAGCTGCTTCGTCACTTCAACAGCCTGAATGACGGCAAAGGCATCACGCGTGATGACCTGTGCAATGGTCACATTCGCCTAGATAACGCCTAAGCGAACTCAATCTGCTCCTCCCTATGAATTTTCAGGGTGGAGCAGATTTATCGGACGCTTTATTAAGCCTGCACTCGATCCGAGTGAACTTTAACCCAACGACCTGACATCAAACGCTGTATACACAAGCCAATCTTGATCACCTCTTCAACGATCATCAGCAGTAAGATCTGAACGGGTTCAATTCCTGTGGTAAGGAAGTAATAGGTCAAAGGCAGCAACACCACCCACTGACAGAATACATCCACTCCAAGGCAATATTTCGCATCTCCTCCCGCACGCAAAATGCCGATCATAAACATCATTGATAGGCCTTTTAACGCCATTGCTGCAATCAAAATTTGATAAGCAAAACGAGCCGTCTCTTGTAACGCTGAATTGTCACTGGCGATAAATTCGAGCACCAGAGGCTGACAAAAATAAAGCAGTAACGAGAGGAACAAACCCGAGATCAGGCTCAGGCTCAGATAACGCGGCAGTAGATACCGGATATCGTCCATTGCTCTTTGCCCTGAGTGATTGCCAATGACCACGGAAGCGGCACTGGCAAACCCAATCAGAAGGGCGGCGGCGATCGACTCTATCGGTGCTAAAGCGCCAAGAATGATCAGTACGTCATTGCTTTGTTTACCAAGCAATGAATGGAAAACATACAAACCTAACGACCAGATAACACTGTTCAGTGCTGCTACGGATGATAGCTGGATGACTACCGTCGCATCACTAAGTCGGGTTGTTCCCCATACCTGTTTGATCTGCTTAAACGAGAACCAACGTTTGTAAATCACAAAACCAATCAGTAATAAGGTTTCGACACAAGCCGCAATCAAGGTACCGATAGCAACACCTGTAATGCCCCATTTGGGAATAAAATTGATGTTCAGCGCAATATTCAGTGCGACCCCAATTAGGCTAACCACAGTAGCAGCTATGGGTTTGAACATGGTGCGGAGCACGGTAGCCAAAGAGAGTGTGATGGCAAACAACACAAAAGTGGGTGCAATGATTTGAAGATACAGGCTGCCTTGCTCAATGATGACGTAGTCGCTGCTGCCAAATGCCATGATGGCATCGCTGCCAACGAATACCAATCCAGCGCAGCCAAGTGCAATGACTGCCGCTAACGCCAGCATGATCAGGCAGACACGAACAAATTTATCATTGACCTTGTCACCATAACATTGAGCGGCGACCTGCCCCCCTCCGATTGCCACGCCAATAATGCAAAAACTCAGCACCATGTGAGCCTTGGTTGCCAGCCCCATTGCGGCCATATCTAGCGGATTGAGGCTGCCAAGCATCACGGTATCGATCATGCTTTTGCTGGAAAAGAGAGCAGTCTGAAAAGCGATCGGCAGCGCTAGGCTAAGCAGTGCCAGCAGCCAATGCTTTTGCGTCTTCATTATCGCTTCCTTGTTCCAGATATTTTACTACCACTGCTGGGTTGCCGAGGGCGATGGCGTTATCGGGAATGTCTTTGTACACCACACTGTTGGCACCCACGACGGCATTGCGACCAATGGTCACGCCTTTCAAAATAGTGGCTCCTATCCCAATCCAGGCTCCGGAACGCACCGTGACTGGCGCTGTAGGAGTACGTTCTACTTCATCCGCTTCACCTCGACCAGTAACCGGATGACCGCTGCAATCCATGATGGTGACACGTGGACCAAAACTGACGTGGTCTTCAATGGTTACCTTCTCATAACTGATGATATTGGTTCCCTGCATTACCACGTGATTGCCAATGTCGATTTGACCAGCCGGGCGATGATTCGCTTTAACCAGAGTCAGTCGTACTGGTGTATTTTCAAAGGCTACATCGTTTTGCGAATAGATTTGGTTGTGCTGACCAATAGTAATACGACCCACAAAATCGTCGCTATTAATATGTCCTGTCTCGTTAGGCGATGCGCCATAACTTTCGTCGCGTACAAAAGTGAAGGCGACATGTGGTCGACCGATAAGTGAGGATGTCTCCCCTACGGTTAGGTGAGACTGAAACTCAGGTAATACCTGTGGTGTTTCTGAGTTTGGATCCATGGGGTAGAGATTTTCATAAAAACAGGTCATGTCATTAATCCTTTATGGCAGCTGACTTTATTGCGGGAGCGCCAGTAAGCGTCGAAACACTGATATTCATCAGGTGCCAATACAGCTCAGTCCTGGCTGGTTATCATTGGCACCTTAATATTGGAATTGCGTAGGTGAGGGGCGAAGTTAACCCATGTCCATAAACTGGAATGTCTTAAATGCCGGGATTTCCTGAGGGCGATGCAATTGGATGATGCGGTTAAGTGGTACACCATCTTCGCGATGATCAATGTTATAGAAGCTGGTTTGCCAGATATTGTACTTTTCGTGAATTCGGCGAGCGGCGCTATTTGAGTGTTCGTCGCTATCAGACACTTCTTTAGGGTGTGGCCAGTGTAGGGAGCAAATCGCTTTGTCCATGACGTATTCGTTTTTGTTAAGGAATAGTCGGATACCCAAATCGACGTCTTCTCCACCCCAAGTATTGAAAGATTCATCGAACAAGCCTGCTTTGAGCAACTCTTCTCTTTCGGCAGACACATGGCAAGTCCAGAACAGATCAAATGGTGCAGGCCATTTGCTCAGATCTTCGCCCATTATCTTGTATTGAGCTTGGCGAATATCATAAGCACCGCTTTGCTTTAAGTGCATCAGTGTCTTGTCGACATCCTTGCTGTCCAGGTGAGGTTCGAGCTCTTTTAATGCTTCTGCATCCACATCAAACCCGTATACGTAGCCAACAATGGTGATTGGTTTTTTTGCTGCTTCGTGGGCTTTTAAATGTTCTTCCAAAGTTATACTTGAAAGCAAAACCCCCGTATCGATATAAACAATATATTGTCCATCTGCGATCATTGTGCCGACATTACGCGCTTTACCCGCACGAAAGCCTTTATCTGGTTGCCAGAAATATTGTAAATCAAGATCGGAACGATATTTGTTAATGACTTTCTCTGTATTATCTTTTCCGCCATCATCAACAACAATGACTTCAAATAAATTTTTATCCAGCGTTTGTGCAACTAACGAATCAAGCGTGTAAGACAATAAGTCTTCGCGGTTATAGGTTGGGATAACCACACTAATCTTTTTCATTTTTCTATCCCTTGAGTATTAAAAATTCCTTTCTGTGACCAGTTTATATCTCTACAAAAAAATATGTGCAAGGTCTCATAGTTAATATTTTTTTTATTGAAAATGAGTGATTTTCTATTTTTGCAATTAAAAACAATGGGTTATGCTAAGTGATTTGCATTCCAAATAAATGATGTAAATTTCATTTCTTACATTTAAGAAAGAGGTTTTTAGCAAGGAAAGATGATACTTTTTATTGATTTAAATGTTATTTAAGATTTGTTGATAATTAATTTCAATAATTTAAATTGTTTTATAAACTATTTGATATGAGTGGTTTGTATTAAATATCTAATCTTTTTTATTTAAATAATATAAATTTAGATTTGATGATCTTTGGTTTTTTAATTGGTTCTCACTACCTCTGACTTTTATTTGTTGTTTTACAGTGGTATTAATAAATGTTTTTTTCCGTGCCAATGAATGGAAACTTATATTGTGTATCATTTAGATACCCATATAAAAAACCGACTATGCATTCACATAGTCGGTCAATTATTGTTAAAGATTAATTTGGGAGGGTAATAAAACCTATCCCAAGTAACTTATCTCATCGTCACGAATTCTTCTGATCCCGTTGGGTGAATCGCTACAACGCTGTCGAAGTCTTCTTTGGTCGCGCCCATCTTCATTGCGACGCCGAAACCCTGAATCATTTCGTCTACCGCGAAACCGATACCATGCAAGCCGACCACTTTCTCGTCTTCACCTGCGCAAATCAGCTTCATCTGACATGGCTGGCGGTGCTTAGTGACGGCTGTGTACATCGCAGTAAAGCCAGATTTGTATACTTTCACGTTTTCTTCGCCATATTGCGCAATCGCTTCTGGCTCGGTTAAGCCAATGGTGCCGATTGGTGGGTGGCTGAATACCACGGTTGGTACCAGGCTGTAATCCATCTTCGCGTTTGGCTTGTTGTTGAACAGGCGTTCAGAAAGTTGGCGACCCGCTTTAACGGCAACAGGCGTCAGCTCAATGCCGCCATCCATGATGTCACCCACACAGTAAATGCCTTCCACGTTAGTTTGTTGGTACTCATCTACTTTGATGTAACCGTAATCGTTGGTTTCAACGCCAGTTGATGCAAGGTTGATAGCGTCTGTCGCTGGGTGACGACCGATCGCCCAAATCAGCGTATCCACGTTTTGGCTGCGACCACTTTCGAAGTGGATAGTCAGGCTGCCATCGTCTTCTTTCACCACTTCTTTAGGTACTGAGTTGGTGTGAAGAGTTGGACCTTCTGCTTCCATTACGCTCATCAGAGTTTCAACAATCAGAGGGTCGAAGCTACGCAAAGGTGATTCTTTACGAACGAATAGGTGCGTTTCAGTACCTAGTGCATTCAGAACGCCTGCAATTTCTACGGCGATGTAACCAGCACCAATAACCGCAACGCGTTTTGGTTGTTCATTCAGCTCGAAGAAACCATTTGAGTCGATACCGTGCTCTGCACCTGGAATGTTAGGAATAGTCGGGCGACCACCCACAGCGATAAGGATGTGATCGGCAGTGTAGTGCTCACCGTTGACTTCAACCGTTTTCGCATCAACAAACTTAGCGAATCCTTTAATGACGTTCACTTTGTTGTTGCCAAGTACACGGTCGTAAGACTGGTGGATACGACCAATATACGCCTGGCGGCTCTCAACCAGTTTGTTCCAGTCGAAGCCTTTTACATCGACATCAAAACCGTAGTCTTCAGCGTACAGATTCATTGCCTCGGCAACCTGAGCACCGTGCCACATCACCTTCTTAGGAACACAGCCTACGTTTACACACGTACCGCCAAGATCCTGAGCTTCGATGAGGGCGACTTTGGCACCGTACATCGCTGCGCGGTTTGCAGACGCGATACCGCCACTACCACCACCGATGCAAATATAATCAAAATGTGTTGCCATGACTTTCTCCGATTATTGTTTCGTATTATTTGGTTATGCGCTGATACATGGGTTCAGGGCTTAATATCTATTCTGTTGCGATCATTCAGTCTGTCGCGATTATTCAGGTACGACCCACTCCACTTTGAAGTGACCGGATACCGGCGCAATTGCTTCCTTTAGTATGGGAAGAATTTCGTTCATCTGGCTTTCCAGTTTCCATGGAGGGTTGATAACGATCATTCCTGAGGAAGTCATACCACGCTCGTTGGTATCGGCAGATACGCCCAGCTCTATTTGTAATATCTTTCTTATTCCGAGTTTTTCAAGCCCAGTCAGCATGTCATCTATATCGTGTCGGTTCACAACTGGGTACCAGATCGCGTAAATGCCCGTTGCCCAGCGTTTATGAGCCTGCGCAATGGCATTCACCACATCGCGGTATTCATGAGATAACTCGTAAGGAGGATCGATAAGTACCAATCCACGGCGTTCTTTTGGTGGAAGGCTGGCTTTCAGACGTTTGAAGCCATCTTCTTTGAAGATACTGACCTGGCGATCGCGATGAAATTCCTGCTCAAGCAAAGGATGATCGCTTGGATGAAGCTCAGTCAGCACCATTCTGTCTTGTGAGCGGATGTGTGCCCGCGCAACGCGAGGCGAACCCGGGTAATAGCGCAAAGTGTTATCCTGATTCAGAGACTGAATCGCTTCAAGATACGATTGAATTTCTTCCGGCAGGTTATCTGCTTGCCATAAACGGGCAATGCCTTGTTTGTATTCGCCGGTTTTTTCTGACCATTCGTGAGTGAGGTCGTAGCGCCCGACGCCAGAATGCGTATCGTGGTAAACGTAAGGTTTTTCTTTCTGATTCAGAGCGTTCAGGATCAAAGACTGAACAATGTGTTTAACCACATCGGCATGGTTGCCTGCATGGAAGCTGTGACGATAACTAAGCAAAATAATCTCTTACATGAATGATTGGCGAGCACAAAGAGGCTCATTATATCAAAGGCAAGGTTCACTGTGTGAGCCCTGCTGACGTTGGCTATTGAAAATACGAATCCTGAACCACACTTAGTACAGGACAAAATGATAAAAGGAATGAAAAAATGTCTAATCCATTACTGACGTTTACCGATCTTCCCCCGTTTTCCGAAATTAAACCAGAGCATGTAAAGCCTGCTGTAGAACAAGCCATTGCGGCATGTCGTGAGAAAGTGGAAGAAGTGGTGGCAAACAACGAAGCACCGAGCTGGGAGAATGTTTGTGCGCCGTTGGCGGAAGTGGACGACAAGCTAAGCCGCTTGTGGTCACCAGTCAGCCATCTGAACTCGGTAAAAAACAGCAACGAACTGCGCGAGGCTTACGAAAGCTGCCTGCCTTTGCTGTCCGAGTACGGTACTTGGGTTGGTCAACACAAAGGCTTGTACGACGCTTACAAAGCAATCAAAGCGTCTGACGAGTTTGCATCCCTTTCTCAGGCACAAAAGAAAAGCATCACAGATGCATTGCGTGATTTTGACCTGTCGGGCATTGGCTTGCCAGCCGACCAACAGCATCGCTACGGTGAAATCAGCAAGCGTATGTCTGAGCTAAGCTCCCAGTTTTCTAACAATGTGTTGGATTCCACCATGGGCTGGACCAAACACATCACAGATGAAAAAGAGCTGGTTGGCATGCCAGAATCAGCAATGGCAGCTGCCAAAGCCGCGGCTGAAGGCAAAGAGCTGGATGGCTGGTTAACTGACACTGGACATTCCTTCATACCTCCCAGTTCTGACTTACTGTGACAACCAATCACTTCGTAAAGAGATGTACGAAGCGTACGTAACGCGTGCTTCTGATCGCGGTCCAAACGCAGGAAAGTGGGATAACACCGATTTGATTGCCGAGCAGCTAAAACTGCGTCATGAAATTGCGCGCCTGTTGGGCTTTAGCTCGTTCAGTGAAAAATCGCTGGCGACCAAAATGGCAGAGAACCCACAGCAAGTGCTTGGTTTCTTGAACGAACTGGCGGTGAAAGCGAAGCCTCAGGGCGAACGTGAAGTGCAAGAGCTGCGCGACTTTGCCCAGCAAGAGTTTGGCGTATCAGAGCTAAACCTTTGGGACATCGCTTACTACAGCGAAAAACAAAAGCAGCACCTATTCCAGATTTCTGATGAAGAACTGCGCCCATATTTCCCAGAAGACAAAGCCATATCGGGTCTGTTTGAGGTACTAAAACGTGTCTTCGGAATGACAGTGACAGAGCGTGAAGGCGTGGACGTATGGCACGAGTCAGTGAAGTTTTACGACATCGTAGACAGCAATGGCACATTGCGCGGCAGCTTCTACCTCGACTTGTATGCGCGTGAGCACAAGCGCGGTGGTGCCTGGATGGATGAGTGCCGTGTGCGCCGCACCAATGCAGACGGTGAGCTACAAACTCCGGTTGCCTACCTGGTGTGTAACTTCAACAAACCTGTGGGCGATAAGCCTGCGCTGTTTACTCACGACGAAGTGGTTACCTTATTCCACGAAACTGGTCACGGTATCCATCATATGCTGACGCAAATTGATGTGTCTGCGGTTTCGGGCATCAACGGCGTACCTTGGGATGCAGTAGAACTGCCAAGCCAGTTCCTGGAGAACTGGTGCTGGGAAGAAGAGGCGCTGGCGTTCATCTCTGGTCACTACGAAAGTGGTGAAGCGTTACCAAAAGAGATGCTGGACAAAATGCTGGCGGCGAAGAACTTCCAGTCGGCGATGTTCATTCTGCGTCAATTGGAATTCGGTTTGTTCGATTTCACTCTTCATACCGAATACGATCCAGACATCGGCGCTCGTGTATTAGAAACTCTGGCGCAGGTGAAAGAGAAAGTAGCGGTATTGCCAAGCCTTGAGTGGAATCGATTCTCACACAGCTTCAGCCACATATTTGCTGGTGGTTACAGCGCGGGTTACTACAGCTACCTGTGGGCAGAAGTATTGTCATCCGATGCGTATTCACGCTTTGAAGAAGACGGCATCTTCAACGAAGAAACAGGTCGTTCTTTCTTGAACAACATCCTGGAAATGGGTGGCAGTGAGGAGCCAATGGAGCTGTTCAAACGCTTCCGCGGTCGTGAGCCAGAAATTGATGCCTTGCTGCGTCATTCTGGTATTACTGCCTAGTCGGTCGAACCCGATATAAAGAGAAAAACCACCTTCGGGTGGTTTTTTTATGGGTTGACGTTGCGGTTGATTGGGTTTTGCAGAGAAATCAGCGTTTCAGTGGACTGCACTTCATCAATTGCCTGCAATTTGTCTATCAACACGTATTGCAGTTCTTCAATCGATTTACACATCAGTTTAACGAAGATGTTGTACGCTCCGGTGGTGTAGTAGGCTTCAACCACTTCATCCAGTGCGTTGAGTTTTTCCAGCGCCGAATGGTAATCACGAGCTGCGTTCAGGTTAATACCAATAAAACAACACACATCGTAGCCAAGCTTTTTGGTGTTGACGATCACCTCGGTGCCTTCAATTACGTCCGCAGCTTTCATTTTCTCAATGCGAACGTGAATGGTCGCCGGGCTGACATTAAACTGCTTCGCCATTTCCGCGTAAGGCGTGCGGGCATCTTCCATCAGCGCTTTCAGAATTTCGCGGTCCAGATCATCAAGACGAGCGGTGGCAGTTTGCATAGTCGTATCCTTGGAAAGTTACCTCATTACTGAAACAGAGTGACAGTCTGATTTAATCGCTACATCCTATAGTGCAAACCTGAGCTTCACAACAACTCAAAAAGGCATCATCTGGTATACTCACGAAAACGAAACGTTGATAGAGAGTTTGGCGGGTGCGATTCATTGGGGTAGTTCTGGCATGTTTGCTGAGCTTTGTAGCGCAGGCGAGCGAAAATGTTTTGGTGGTTCACTCTTACCATCAGGGTTTTTTCTGGACGGACAATTTCCAGAGAGGGCTTTCTGAAAGCCTGGACTCTCATCAAATCCCAAATCGCGTGATGTATCTGGATACCAAGCGATTACAAACTTCTGAATACCTCAGCCAGCTTGAAAGCCTGTTCAAAACCAAACTAGAGCAAGAGCGGTTTCGAGCCATCGTCGTCAGCGATAACAACGCCCTGAATCTGATGCAGAATCTGCACGAATACGTGGGTGACACACCGGTTATTTTTGGCGGAATCAATAACTATTCTCCCAACCTCCATCGAGATCTCAATGCGACGGGTGTGTCTGAAAACATCGATCTGGATAACAACATCCGCCTGATCAAAAAGCTCCAGCCTAAAGTGAATCGCATCATTGTGCTCACGGACTACTCGGTAACGGGGACAGCAGCAAGAAGCCAGATCGCAGAATATCTTGAGAAAAACCCCGGCGATCGCAAACTCATCGACAGTATCGTGCCAGAGAGTTTTGATGACCTGCTTCATCTGGCCGAAAACCTGAATGATGAGAATAGCATTCTGTTCTGGGTGTACTTTAGAGACAAGCAAGGGCGAGTGATTGAAGAGGTGGCGTGGCAGACGCTTAATGAGCGCACCAATGCCCCCGTGTACATGGCGTACAATGCTGGCTTGGGGCTTGGCAGTGTCGGCGGCTTTATGCAGGACGGTTTTGCTAACGGTTCTCTGGTGGGTGAGATTTTAGTTGAAGTCATCAGCCAGCCAGAAGGCACGCCTCTTCCCGAGCCCAGACCCATCAGGACTCACCTCAAGCTGGATTATCACGCCCTGCAAAAGTGGGGAATGGAAGACAGCTTTGTGCTTGCCGATACCGTCCTTAACAAACCCAAACCTTACTTTGTCGAGTACGCGCAGGAAATTCGCCTGCTACTGCTTACCGTGTTCATTTTGTTGGCGGTTATCGGTTCACTTCTTTACTACATGAAGCGTCTCAAGCGCAGTGAAATTCAGGCCAAACAAAGCCAGCTACTGCTGGAATCGGTATTTGATCAAAGCTACCAATTTATCGGCATTGTGGATCGGTTTGGTACTTTGGTATCGAGCAACAGCAAACTGCAAGACCTGCTTTATGTTAAAGGCGGCGCGTACGGGCGACCTTTATGGCAATACCGCGGATGGAGCGATGAAGCCAAAGCGACATTCAAATCTTATCTGGAGAAACCGGGTCAGGACGGTGTTGCGCGGTTTGAAGCCGAGCTGGTGAGACAACACCACGGCTTGAGCGTTTTGGATGTAGCGATGAAGCCTTTACCCCACGAAATCGGCGAGGCGTGCCATTTTCTTCTTGAAGCACAGGACATCACTGCCCGAAAGGCAACCGAACACAAATTACTGACCAGTGAAGCGGATTTTCGTCACTACTACGAAAAACAGCCTGTAATGATGATGACACTGGACGAAAACAACCGCATTCAGGCGGTGAACCGCTTCGCTCAGGAACTGCTGAGTTATTCCTCCACTCAGATGCTGGGAAGAAAACTGGAAGATTTTTACGCAGGTTCGGAAGAGCTCAATGCAAGGCAAGTCCTATTGCAGCCTAAGCCGCATCATTTGTCCGTGTGGCGACGTGAAATCGAATACACCACAGCCAACGGATTTACCATCTGGGTTCGTGAAAATATTCGCCCGCTGACTGAAACGCATCAGCTTTTGATTGTGGGTGAAGACATCAGTGAAACTCAAGATCTCGCGCGTCAGTTGGCGTACCAAGCGCAACACGACCTGCTGACTGGCACCTACAACCGAAACTTCTTCGAACAGCAACTGCAAAAAGCCATGGTGGAAGTGGAGGGGCATTTCCGCACTCATGCCATGCTGTTTCTGGATTTGGATCAGTTGAAAGTCATCAACGACACCGTGGGTCACGAAGCGGGTGATGAAGCGATCGCATTCTGTGCCAAGCTGATTCAGCAAGTACTGCCGAATAACGCCATTTTGTCCCGCATGGGAGGGGATGAGTTCGCGCTACTACTCAGAGACTGTAAGAAGAGCGACGCCACTGAAGTGGCTCAGTCGATCATCGACCAGCTCAACCTTCATCCGTTTATCCGTGATGATCTGACTCTGAATATCAGTTGTTCCATTGGTATCCGATTGATTGACCACACCGCACATTCACCTCAGATGGTACACGCTCAGGCTGATACTGCTTGTCACGCTGCCAAAGAAGAAGGTCGGAATCGTTATCAGCTTTACCGCCTTGATGATGAAGAAATCAAGCAGCGCGAAAGAGAAATGGAAAGCGTCAATCTGGTGCATGAAGCCTTGGCTAATCAGCGATTGCAGTTGTTTGCCCAGCGAATTAAAGGTCTAGAAGACGAGAACGAACATCAGTGTTATTTCGAGATTCTGGTTCGACTGCAAGATGCCAACGGCAACTATGTTTCTCCGGGTGTGTTTATGCCAGCGACCGAACGCTACAACATTGCCCATCTGGTTGATCGATACGTGATTAAACAGACGTTACTTTGGCTCGACCAGCATCCAGAGCAGGCAGAGCATCTGGACAGAGTGTCCATCAATGTGTCTGGGCAATCTATCGGAAACCGAGAGTTCATTGCTGCGATGAAACAGGCACTGCAGGACAGCCAGTTCCCAAATGAGAAAATTTGTCTGGAAATTACCGAAACTGCCGCTATTCACAGTATTAAACAAGCGAGTCAGGTGTTTGATGAACTTAAGTCCCTCGGGTGTCTGATTGCTTTGGACGATTTTGGTTCGGGTCTTTCTTCATTTGGATACCTGAAAACTCTGCCTGTCGATATCGTTAAGATCGACGGCATTTTTGTTCGGGATATCGACCAGAATGAAAGTGATTACATCATGGTTCGCTCCATCAACGACCTGGCTCAGCAAATGGGCAAAGTGACCGTCGCAGAATTTGTCGAATCACCCGCTGTAATTGAGCGCTTGTGCGAACTCGGGGTCAACTACGGTCAGGGTTACAACATTGGAATGCCAAAGCCGCTGGGTGAACTGGTCAACGATTTGGTTTCTGAGAAAATCGCCTGTATCACTTAGATTCGCGCTTTGAATATTTCTCATAGGATTTGCCTGATATTCAGGTAAACTGGCGCAAAATTTTCCCCCTTGGAGTCCCTCGTGCAGCTCAATTTAATCTGCGAAGCCCCTCATAGACAATCAGAACTCGACACCATAGCAAAGCAGTGGAGTCTCACGCATTCTGAGAGCAGCGTGTTCGCGTTGGTGCTAACAGAGGAACGATTAGAGCTACGTAAACTGGACGAACCCAAACTCGGTGCCATATTTGTCGACCTTGTAGGCGGCGCTGTGGGGCATCGCCGCAAGTTTGGGGGTGGAAAAGGGCAGGCTATTGCCAAAGCTGCTGGGCTGAACAAAGGTGCAACGCCTACGGTTGTGGATGGAACGGCGGGATTAGGTCGTGACGCTTTTGTACTGGCATCTTTAGGATGCAAAGTTCAGATGGTAGAACGTAACCCAGTGGTTGCTGCGCTTCTGGACGATGGATTGGCGCGAGCCAAACACGATCCGGAAATTGGTGTCTGGGTTGAAGAGCGTATGTCCCTGCTGCACGCATCGAGCCTGGATGCACTCAATGAGCTGGCAGAGACAGACAGCTTCACGCCACCAGATGTGGTTTACCTTGATCCCATGTACCCGCACCCTGAAAACAAAAAGAAGTCCGCACTGGTCAAGAAAGAGATGCGTGTTTTCCAGTCCTTGGTTGGGGCAGATAACGACGCAGATGGGCTACTTGCTCCCGCTTTGGCGCTTGCTTCTAAGCGGGTTGTAGTGAAAAGACCAGATTACGCAGAATGGCTTGATAACGCGAAACCTTCCATGGCAATTGAAACCAAAAAAAACCGATTCGATGTTTATGTAAAGGCATCAATGACATAACAAAACGGTGTAAATTATCGCTTGCTTCGATGAAAACCTGACGGTATATCTAACTAAGAATGATTCTTATAGTTAATTCCAATCACCGATAAACGGTGTCAGGAAGCCGGAGCAGTAAAATGGCAGAGCGATTTTGTAAACTTAACCGTCGGGACATCAATGCCAGTCTTGGCGAAATTCATGCCCTCGTCGCCGCGCCGAAATTTCTTTGCCGCTCCTGTGCACGATCTTCTTCTGACAAAAAAAACTTATGCAAACCAGCCGCTATTCCACCAGCATCTTGCATGAAAAAAGCGACTCATAAATTGTCTAACTGTGGGCTAGTAGCGGAATCGCTCGCCGCAGATAAAGCCTTGGCATCGGTATCTGAGAGCCCTGAGATTGCAGCGCAAAGTATTCAGTCATCAGAGATCCCTGCGCCTTCTTTGGTGCTGACCAAGAAAGCATTGAAGAAACAGAAAAAATATCAGAAGAAGCTGAAAAAAATGCTGAAAAAGCAGAAGAAGCTGCTTAAAAAACACAAGAAGTTAGAAAAGCGTTTCAGCCGAATCAATCAAGGCGTCGTGGCGATTCAGGCGCAAATGCCGCAAAACGATCAGATTCACTGAGACAATCAGATCCACTAGGTCAACAGACTCTAACCGAATCCGAAACGTAAAAATGGCGAGCTCAGGGCTCGCCATTTTCGTTAATCGTCTTGCAACGGCACTACCAGCATATCTACGGGTGTGCAGTTGATGAGCTGGCGCGTAGAAGACAGCAGCTTGCTCCAGAAGTCTTGGTGGTGACCGCAAATCACCAAATCCACTTTCAATTCATTGATGGCTTCACAAAGTTCACCACTCAGATCCCCCGTTCCTACCAATGTATGCCGGATAGGGTAGCTGGCGTGATCGGCTAATAGCTGAAGCTGCTTCTTAGATGCCTCCATATTGTGGTGTTGCGTATCAGCCAGATTGATGTCTATCAGCCCGGTGTAGAGCTCGGCATAATTCACATCAATATGGATAAAAGAGACATCAGCGTTCAAAGGCTCAGCGAGTTTCACTGCCTTATCAATAAGTACCTTACTGTCGTCCGACAGATCTACGGTCACGAGAATATGTTGATAACTCATATCGCACCTCCGCTTTACGGAATTTTTTTGGCATTAGGTTATTAATAAGACTAGCATTTCATTCAACAGGGTTTTGAAGCCTTGATCCCATATCAAATCTATACGTATCAATTCATATCGATTTACGGTAGATTTTTGTACACAGGTTGCGGGTTTTCTAGTCTAATTGTTAAACATCTCAGTGAAAAATTAGCACGACTAGGCTCCCCGATACCGTGTTATAGTGGTAACAATTACAAGCAGTTAACAGGAGCAATTCATGCTGTCTCAGACTATGGTCGACCAACTGAATGAGCAAATAAACCTCGAATTCTTCTCATCCAATCTATACTTACAAATGAGTGCTTGGTGTGAAGACAAAGGATTCGAAGGTGCGGCGGAGTTTTTACGCGCACACGCAGTAGAAGAAATGGAGCATATGCAACGTCTCTTTACTTACGTGAGTGAAACTGGAGCAATGCCAATCTTAGGTGCAATTGATGCACCCAAGCACGAGTTTGAGAGCCTTGGCGAAGTGTTCCGCGAAACTTACGAACATGAGCAGATGATTACTCAGAAAATCAACAAGCTGGCTCACGTTGCATTTACCAGTCAAGACTACTCAACCTTTAATTTCCTTCAGTGGTACGTTGCTGAGCAGCACGAGGAAGAGAAACTGTTTAAAGGGATTTTAGATAAGCTGGATCTGGTTGGCGAAGATGGCAAAGCGCTGTTCTTCATCGACAAAGACCTGGCTACCATGGCAAAAGAAGGTTCATCTTCTATCATGGACGCCCCCGCTGCAGAATAAGTAGCGAGTTAAAGTCAATTCTGATTGTCTTTTCCTTTTGGTGTCTAAGAAGATGTAGGGAGGAAAAGATGATCAGTGGAGACACGATTCTATTCACGCTAATGCTCGTCAGCTGTGTCAACATGGCGAGGTATCTCACCGCGCTCCGTGCCCTCATTCACATCATGCGCGAGGCACACCCGTTGCTCTATCAGCAAGTAGACGGCGGTGGTTTTTTCACAACCCACGGTAACGTCACCAAACAAGTCCGGTTATTCCACTATTTAAAAAGCCGTGAGTACCTACATCATCACGACCCCATTTTTACCGGTAAATGCAACAAAGTCAGAGAGTTGTTTGTACTCACTACAGCATTACTTGGTGTCACATTACTGGCTGCCATCATGTTGTAAACAGAGGCTCAGCAAGACGAGGTAGAAACCCAGCGTAACTCTGGGTAAAATACCCACCAGATTTGCAAGGATGCGCGATAATTCGCGCATCCTTTTTATTTGATTGAGAGCAGCAAACCCAAAAGCTCAAGTCGTTGTGGAAGAAGTAATGAGTTCAGAATTTGATGTCATAGTCATTGGTGCTGGTGCGGCAGGCTTAATGTGCGCAGCCGAAGCGGGCAAGCGTGGTCGCCGGGTATTGGTGGTGGATCATGCCAAAAAGCCGGGGCGAAAAATTCTGATCTCGGGTGGTGGTCGTTGTAACTTCACTAACTACGACGTGACGGCAAATAACTTCTTGTGTCAGAACCCCCATTTCGTGAAATCCGCCTTGTCGCAGTACACCAACTGGGATTTCATCTCGCTGGTTTCCAAATATGGCGTCGATTTTGAAGAACGCGATCACGGACAACTGTTCTGTCTGGACTCAGCGAAAGACATCGTTGATGTGCTGCTTAAAGAATGCGACCAACCGAACATCACTCAACGCTATCGCGCCGACATCCATAACATCCAAAAAACGGACAGCGGATTTTCACTCCACATAGATACCGATGAAATGACCTGTGAATCCTTGGTTGTTGCGACAGGCGGCTTATCAATGCCGAAACTCGGTGCCACGCCGTTTGGCTATCAAATCGCAGAGCAATTTGGTCTGGATGTGATTTCGACTACCGCAGGTCTGGTGCCGTTTACTCTGCACAAAGAAGACAAAGAAGCGTTTGAACCACTTTCAGGTGTTGCCGTGCCTTCTGAAATCACCGCCGAAGATGGCACCATGTTCAAAGAAGCATTGTTGTTCACACACCGCGGTCTGTCCGGTCCAGCGGTATTGCAGATTTCCTCATTCTGGCAAGCTGGTCAGAAGGTGACGATTAACTTAGTCCCTGAAACCGATGTAATGGATCTGCTGGTCGCTTCTCGCGAAAAGCACCCAAATCAAAGCTTAAAGAATACGCTTTCCAAAGTGCTACCTAAGCGCTTAGTCGAGACTCTTATCGACCGCAAAGAGCTGGTGGATAAACCCCTCAAGCAATTCAACGACAAAGAACTGCAAGCCATCGAGACGCACCTGGAAAACTGGCAAATCCTGCCGAATGGCACTGAAGGGTATCGCACCGCAGAGGTCACGTTGGGCGGAGTGAATACTGATCATCTATCTTCTAAAACCATGGAGTGTAAGAACATCCAAGGTTTGTACTTTATCGGTGAAGTAGTGGATGTGACGGGCTGGCTCGGTGGTTACAATTTCCAATGGGCATGGTCGAGCGGTTTTGTTGCCGGGCAGTGGGCGTAGGTACAACCTTTCATTCCGGAAAGGGCTCATCAATTGATTAGCCCTTTTGTCATTAAACTGTCCATTGTGTTCTGAACGAGCAAAGAACATCGCTTCATGTCCTGTATCCCAAGCCACTGCATTTCTTCAATCTCGGACGAAGGGTGAGGCTCCGAATAGTAATCCGCGAAATAACAATGACAAGTCACGAAGGTGTCTTTTGATTTTCCAGCCGCCACAGTGCGGTAGGTGTCGAAATACGTCAGCGAATCGCGTTTTAGATGGATACTCAGTTCTTCTCTCAGCTCTCTGATCAATGTGTCTTCGTGAGTTTCATCAGATTCAGGCTTTCCACCGGGTAGATAAAACAGATCTTCCCCTTTCGATCTGACACAAAGTAATTTCTGCTGCTGAATATCTAACATCGCTAACTTAGTTATTTCTTTGGTCATGCTACGATCCTTTCGAGTTGCATCTTGATCATTTTCAATTTAGTGTAACGTTTCACCTTTTAATGATCAAAAGATCATTTTCATTATTTACTATAAATAAAATAATTAGGATTAACGTTTAACCTTGAGGGGTGATCAGGATTACTTTAGACTGGCATACATGTGATTGGAGCTGGGTAAACCATGGCAACCTTAAAAGACGTCGCGAAACACGCTGGAGTGTCGGTGACGACAGTGTCGTACTTCTTGAATAACAAGAAACCATTAAAAGAAGAAACCAAGGAACGGATTCAGGCTGCAATGTCGGAGCTGAACTACCAGTACAATCTGGGGGCGGCACAGCTCAAGCGAGGTCAAAGAGACCTGAAAACAATTGGTGTGGTTTCCATAAGTAACAACAACCCATTCTTTTTGGAACTCTTTCTGGCAATTCAAAAAGAGGCGAAAGAGCGAAAACTGGCATTGTTATCAAGCTTTGTCGATGGCACCGAATCTAGCCTCGACTCGCACGTTGAAATCATGCGACCCCAAATTGATGCTCTGATCGTGATTTCAAAAAATACCCTTGTCTCTCAGGAGTTTTGTGACTCTTCTTTAGGTATTCCCATTGTCTGCATTGCATTTGATGTGGGGACAATTCAGTCTTCCTGTGGTGGGACGAAGCTGGATATTCAAAATGAGATGGGGGGCTACATTGTTGGGAAATATCTGATTTCGAAGGGGCACAAAAATGTCACTTGTGTAACTGGCGAAGCAAGCACTGATGCGACCACTGGTCGTATTCGAGGCTTCAAGAAAGCCTATGCAGATCTACTCGGTCAAGATGAAATGAAGCAGGTGACCAGCGACTTCTCTTATCAGGGAGGTGTTGATGCCATGTTTGAGATTTATTCCCAGCCGACGCTGCCCTCTGCTGTATTTTGTTTCAATGACATGATGGGGCTGGGAGTGCTGAATACCGCTCACGAGCTCGGAATCAAAATTCCTCAAGATCTGTCGATTATCGGGTATGACAATATCTATCAGTCAGAGTTGAGTTATCCCAAACTCACGACCGTCGACATCCCACTGAACACTTTTGCTGCGCAGGCACTGGATGGCATTCAAAGAAAATTTGATGAAAAAGACGCCCTGTGCAAAATCAAAATCATGCCTCGCTTAGTAATTCGAGGATCGGTGTCTGATTTAAACTAACGTCATTGATAATGAATCAAAACAGAAACGGCGCTCTGATGGCACCGTTTTCGTTAACTCAATTAAGCTAAACCGTTGCTTCCCCCGCTTGCTGCAAACTGAATGCAGTCAGCGGGTCTATATCTTTCACCATGGCTTCGATGCGTTGAACGGCTTCTATAGCGGAGGTGTCTTTGCGATAGCTAAGATAAATTGGTCTGTACCAAGGTTCTATGTCTTTGATCTGAAAAAGCTGACCGGATGCAATGAAGGGCTCTACGATAGATGCGGGCAAGTACGCAGCCCCCCCTTTGTCCAGAATAAAGTCCAGTGCGATACGCGCCGTAGAAGTTCTTAGTAGAGGTGGCGCTAGCTTACGGTGGCGATCCGCATGTTCAGAGGCGAATCGCGTTCCCCAGTCCACGTAAACATAGCGGTTGTTCAATGCACCATGTGCGTCGGTCTGCTCTGTTGACACCATCAGCAGCACTAAATCCGCCACTTTTTTGCACGCCAGTTCGTCCGATTTTAACGGATCGAAGGCAAATGCCATGTCTAATGTTTTTTCAACTAACCGACGGTTTAATGATTCTCGCGCCAGTGCTTCCGCCTGAAATGCGTATCCACTGAAAGTATCGGCAATCACGCTCAGGCAGTTTTGTAGGTAGGCATCCCAAATGTTCGGTGTGCCTGCCAGCGTCAACTGGATGGATTTATCTTCTGCCAGTGACAGCTCGGTTTTCGCCTGTTGCAGAGTGTTGACCATGATCTCTGCGTAAGAAATCAGCTTTTCACCAGAGTTGGTGAGCTTGATGCTGTTGCGATCCCGAATGAATAAGCTGGTATCAAAGTAGCTTTCTAACTGCTTAATGCGTGCACTGACAGCGGCTTGCGTGATGTAGAGGTTCTCTGCTGCTCTGCCAAAATGGCGAACACGAGCAACTTCAAGAAAGGTGCGGAATACTTTTACGTCCATAATGGGTCCACAAAGTTCTCATAACCTATTGGATGAGGTTTTTCGGCTATATGCATAATCAGGTATTTAGAATGCACTAACCAATAACAATTTTTTGTTTTAACGATAAAAAAGTTTTGTTTTTCTTTTGTCAGTTTAGATCCTAATTTTCACCTCAGGCGATATCTTTATACCTGTATCAATATCTGAGGCAACTATGTCAGACATCGAAGTTCGTGTTGGGCAAAAACGTTTTTTTGATAACAAGAAATTTCCACGTGGATTCGGTAAATCCGGAGATTTCACTCTTGTGGAAGCGGATCTTCTTACGACTTACGGCGAAACACTGAATTCGCTACAGCATGGTGAGCTTGAACCGGAAAACAGTGAAGAAAAACATTTTCTTAAGGTGCTGGAAAACCCGGGCAAAGCAAAGACTAAACTTGAGAAAGTGTGGCTAAAATATCACAAAATTGCTTATGGTCGTCGCACATTTCACACGCTGCATACGATGAGTAAGCAGAGTGAAGATGAAGAGTCCGATGATGTGGTAACTATCGACGACGAATGATTCAGTCAACAACGGCACCTTTTCGGTGCCGTTTTGAGTAATGCCAGCAGACGTTAAGATTTGCGTTTGATTTGCTGAATCAGTAAGCCCACCACAATCATGACCAAACCGACAAAGGTGGACGGGTGGATCTCTTCGCCGATAATTGTCGCAAGCAGCATCAGCGAGATAAACGGTGATGTGAAAATCAGGTTGCTGATTCTCGCGGTATTGCTGGTGAGTTTCATGGCGCTGAGCCAGAGTACAAACGTCACGCCCATCTCGAACAGTCCAACGTAGGTGACTGCTGTCCATCCTTTCCACGAAATCTGTGCCCAACTGGCTCCTTCGTACGCACAAATCAACGCAGCAAATGGCAGTGCGACCAAAAAGCCGAGCAACACGCCCAACACGGGATCGGCTTTGTTTTTGGTGTTCAGAATCCAATAACCCGCCCACAATAGGGTGGAGAGCAGCGCCAGCCCAACGCCGACAGGGTTTTCGAACTCCAATGCCAATACATTGCCTTTGGTGGCTATCACCACCACACCCGCATACCCAAACAGACAGGCAATCCAGTCCTGTTTACGGATTTTCTGCCCTAAAAACAGAGCCGCCATCAGAGTAAGAGTAATCGCCCAGCTGTAATTCAGAGGCTGAGCCTGCGAAGCAGGCAATAAGTCGTACGCTTTAAAGAGAATCAGATAATAGAACAGCGGGTTAATCAGGCCGAGTGCCAGATAAAACCAAGGGTTAGCGGCAAAGGTGTCCTTCAACTGATCGAGTTTTCCCTGTACACCACAAATCACTAAGAGCGCCATCGCCGATACCAGGCTGGCTATGGTCAGCATCTGAATGGGGGTAAATTCCGCTAATGTCAGCTTAAATGCGGTGGCAACCGTCGACCAAAGTAAAACAGCACTGATTCCGTACAGCAAAGCTTGACGCTCATTCTTCATCTCGCGCATTTCCTTAGAGTAAAAACTGAAAGTGTTGACCGGACGAATCACTATATACTGGCGAATTCAGGCTGCAAAACTGGACATTTATCCAGTGCCTGAATACTATCATTTTGAGAGTCAAAAACTTAGGCGAACATTATGCAGTGGATAGTCGAGAATCAGCCGCTTTTATTAGCCGCGCTCGGTGGGGTGTGCTCCGGCGCACTGGTTGTGGGTTGGTGGATAAAGCAGAAAATGCAGCTGGAACTTCAACAACAAATTCAATCGCTTGAAACCGAGAGACAGCTTCATGAAAAAACGGCGGAGCAGCTTAACGAAGCCCAGAAAGATTTGGATGAACTGGACAACGCTCGTGATCAAGCCGCCTTCGAGCTGAAACAGACCCACGGTAAGATGCTGGTGGCGATGGAAAAGCTTCGTCACATGGACGCACTTCGTCAGGAAAAAGCAGAACTGACCAGTCAAACAGAAGCTTTGCGCGCAGAACTGGCAGAATCACAAGCCAGCCTTCGGGAACAGGAAGCCCGTCACCAACAGGCACAGCAAGCCAGCGAAGAGAAACTCGCTCTACTGGAAAATGCAGAAGCCCGCCTCAAGCAACAATTTGAACACCTTGCTAACCAGTTGTTTGAAAACAAAACCGCCAAAGTGGATCAGCAGAACCGTCAAAGTTTAGAAGGGTTACTTAATCCGCTGAAAGATCAAATTGAAGGGTTTAAAAAGCAGGTCACCGACAGTTTCAGCTTTGAAGCCAAAGAGCGTCATACTCTGGTGCATGAGCTGAAAAACTTACAAAAACTCAATGAGCAAATGTCTCGTGAGGCGTTGAATCTGACGCAGGCGCTCAAAGGCGACAACAAACAGCAGGGTAACTGGGGCGAAGTGGTTCTGGCTCGCGTGTTGGCGGAATCGGGTTTACGTGAAGGGCACGAATACCAAACCCAGGTGAGCCTGCAAGATGAAGCAGGAAAGCGTTATCAGCCCGATGTGATTGTTCACTTACCTCACGATAAGCAAGTGGTGGTGGATTCAAAAATGGCATTGGTGGCGTATGAGCGCTATTTCCACGCAGACACCGATGCAGAGCGCGATGTGGCGTTAAGTGACCACTTACTTGCTTTGCGAAATCACATCAAAGGACTGAGCCAGAAGGATTACCACAAACTCAAAGGCATCCAGAGCTTAGATTATGTTCTGATGTTTATTCCCGTCGAACCGGCATTCCAAGTGGCCATTCAGGCAGACCCGAGCTTGGTCAAAGATGCGATGAAGCACAACATCATTCTTGTCAGCCCGACAACGTTGCTGGTGGCACTGCGCACCATAGATAATCTGTGGCGAAATGAGCGCCAGAATCAAAATGCACAAATCATTGCCGAGCGAGCGTCTAAGCTGTACGACAAGCTCAGACTGTTCTTAACCGATATGGAAAATCTGGGCGGTGCACTTGATAAAGCCAACCAGAATTTCCAGGGGGCAATGAACAAACTGGCGACGGGGCGGGGCAACGTCGTGAGGCAAGCGGAGAGTTTTAAAGATCTTGGGGTCGAAGTAAAACGTAGTATTCCAGACAGCCTGCTGGAAATTGCTCAAAATGACACTTTAGTGGAAAGACAACCGCTTGAGGATAAAGTAGACTAGGCGCTCGCAATGCCACAAGGGATTGTTTACGAGGAAAAATTGATGACAGATACAAACGTGCAAGATACCCCAATCTCAAATGTTGATGACACGACTCATTTTGGTTTCCAGACCGTAGCCAAAGAGCAAAAAGCCGAGAAAGTTGCTGAAGTCTTCCACTCGGTGGCAGCTAAATACGACATCATGAACGATCTGATGTCTGGTGGTATCCATCGCTTGTGGAAACGCTTCACAATTGATTGCAGCGGCGCACGTCCTGGGCAACGCATCCTCGACCTTGGTGGTGGTACGGGCGATCTGACCGCGAAATTCTCTCGCATTGTCGGTGAAAAAGGTCACGTCATTCTGGCTGACATCAACAATTCCATGCTCAATGTAGGTCGCGATAAGCTTCGTGATAAAGGCATTGTGGGTAACGTGAATTACGTTCAGGCGAACGCCGAAGAACTGCCTTTCCCAGACAACCACTTCGATTGCATCACTATCAGTTTCTGCCTTCGTAACGTGACAGACAAAGACAAAGCGTTGCGCTCTATGTACCGCGTGCTTAAACCGGGTGGGCGTTTGCTGGTACTGGAGTTTTCTAAACCCGTTCTTGAGCCTCTTTCCAAAGTGTACGACGCGTATTCGTTCCATCTTCTGCCAAAAATGGGCGAGTGGATTGCTAACGACGGCGACAGCTACCGTTACCTAGCGGAGTCCATTCGTATGCACCCAGATCAGGAAACTCTGGAAGGCATGATGAAAGAAGCGGGCTTCGAGCAAACGAAATACTACAACCTAACCGGTGGTATTGTTGCGTTGCACCGCGGATACAAATTCTGAGGTCACTATGCCATTTGAGCCATTGGTTACCGCTGTTGTCGAGACCACTCTGAACACCCTGATTCAGGATGATCCAGCGTTGGTGAAACGCATGTCCCGTTTAAAAGGACAGACGATTCAGGTGCACATTAAAGAAATCGACAAGACGTTAACTTTTGTATTCAGCCAGCAAATTGACGTGCTGGCGAGTTACGAAGGTCAACCGGATTGTTACTTGTCCCTGAGTTTGAGTGTTCTTCCAGAACTGCGTGAGCAAGCCAACATCACCCAGTTGATTAAGCAAGACAAGCTGGTGCTGGAAGGGGATACCCAACTGGCGCAGAAATTCTCGCAGCTACTGACCGATGCCAAACCAGATATTGAAGAGTGGTTATCCCGTCTTACTGGTGATGTGGTGGCACACACTCTGGTTTCTGGTGCCAAGCAAAGTGTCGACTGGGTGAAAAAGAACGCCGAAAAGAAGCAGAACCATATCGCACAAATACTGACTGAAGAATGGCGCATTGCTCCAGCACCACTGGAAATCGCACATTTTTGTGATCAGGTGGATGATATTGCCAGTGCTGTGGCACGAGCCGAATCTCGCTTAAAAACGTTGCTGGAGAAAGCATGACACCAGCAGAACTTCGTCGTTTATATCGAATTATCAAAGTTCAGCTCGAATACGGGCTGGACGAGCTCCTTCCAGAACATCAGTTAACCCGCATTCCTCGCTTTGCTCGAAAAAGCCTGTTTTGGCTGAGAAATAAACACAAAGACAAAGAGTTAGGGCATCGTATTCGACTCGCATTGCAAGAGCTGGGTCCCGTGTGGATCAAGTTCGGGCAGATGATGTCGACCAGACGAGACTTGTTTCCGCCACACATCGCCGATCAGCTCGCTTTGTTGCAAGATCAGGTTGCCTCTTTTGACGGGCAACTAGCCAAAGAACAGATGGAAAAAGCGCTTGGTGGCAGTCTGGATAACTGGTTTACCGATTTCGACATCATACCGCTGGCTTCTGCGTCGATTGCGCAGGTGCACACGGCTAAGCTCAAAGAATCTGGTCGTGAAGTGGTTCTGAAAATCATCCGCCCAGACATCAAGCCTGTTATCGATGCCGATTTAAAGCTGATGTATCGCATGGCAAAAATCGTTGCCAAAGTCTTGCCTGAAGCGCGTCGTCTTAAGCCGGTTGAAGTGGTTCGCGAGTATGAAAAAACACTGCTTGATGAACTGGATTTGCGCCGTGAAGCGGCAAACGCAATCCAGCTAAGACGCAACTTTGAAGGCAGCAAAGAGCTGTATGTGCCAGAAGTGATCTCGGATTTAAGCAGTGAAACACTGATGGTATCTGAAAGAATTTACGGCATTCAGGTGTCTGATATAGAAGGACTGCACGCCAACGGGACCAATATGAGCCTGTTGGCCGAGCGCGCGGTTAGCGTTTTCTTCACTCAGGTATTCCGCGACAGCTTCTTCCATGCCGATATGCATCCGGGCAACGTCTTTGTAAAACCAGAACACCCAGACGACCCCATGTGGATCGGCTTGGATTGCGGCATTGTCGGTACATTGAACAGTGAAGATAAGCGTTATCTGGCCGAAAACCTGCTGGCGTTTTTTAATCGCGATTACCGGAAAGTCGCTGAATTGCACGTCGACTCAGGCTGGGTACCGCATGATACTAACGTTCAGGAGTTTGAGTTTGCGATTCGCATGGTGTGTGAGCCAATCTTTGCCAAACCACTAGGCGAAATTTCGTTTGGTCATGTGCTTTTGAATCTGTTTAACACAGCGCGACGCTTTAATATGGAAGTACAGCCACAATTGGTACTTCTGCAGAAAACGCTCCTTTATGTCGAAGGGCTGGGGCGTCAGTTATACCCACAGCTCGACTTGTGGAAAACCGCCAAACCATTCCTGGAAACCTGGATGGCAAATCAGGTGGGACCGCAGGCTGTGATCAATGCAGTGAAAGATAAAGCGCCATTTTGGGCAGAAAAGCTGCCAGAATTGCCAGAGCTGTTGTACGATAGCCTTAAACAAGGTAAGGCTTTAGACCAACGTATGGAAAAGCTTTATCAAGGTTATTGTCAATCCAAGCGCCAGCAAGGAACCGGACGGTTTTTATTTGGCATTGGGGCAACCTTAATTGTGTGCGGTGCCATTTTATTGGACAGTCGATACGAGCCAGTCGCAATTGGTAGCGGTATCGCAGGCATCACATTTTGGTTGTTTAGTTGGCGTACATACCGCAAATAGACGGTAGACTTTCATTAAAAGATTACATTATTTCAAAATAACCCGAGGGTAGAAGCAAATGGGTGGTATTAGCATCTGGCAACTATTGATTATTGCCGTTATCGTGATTTTGCTGTTTGGAACGAAAAAGCTTCGCAACATTGGCGGCGACTTAGGCAGCGCAGTGAAAGGCTTTAAAAAAGCCATGAGCGACGAAGAAAAAGCCGCAGCGGATAAAAAAGACGCCGACTTTGAGCCACAAAACATTGAGCAAAAGACATCGTCAGAAGAAGCAACTTCTGACTCGTCTAAAAACAAAGAGCAGGCGTAACACGTGTTTGATATCGGTTTTTGGGAACTGGTATTGATCTCTGTCGTCGGGCTGGTGGTTTTAGGTCCCGAGCGCTTGCCTGTTGCCATTCGTAGCGTTTCCCGCTTTATCGGCGCGGCGAAAAGCATGGCAAATAATGTCAAAGATGAATTGTCGCACGAGCTAAAAGTGCAAGAGCTGCAAGACAACCTGCGTAAAGCTGAAAAAATGGGGATGGAAGATCTCTCACCCGATTTGAAAGCATCTGTTGATGAACTCAAACAGGCAGCGCAAGATGTTCAGCGACCTTATGCAAACAAGGACGATGCCAAAGCATCCTCTGATAAAAAAGCCGATGAGTAACGTGAAGAGCTGCTTCAGGCAGCTCTTTTTTGATCCCGTTGTTGAGGTTCGATATGTCTTCTGTTGAGCAAACGCAACCATTGATCAGCCATTTAATTGAATTGCGTAACCGACTGCTGAAAGCCATAGTTTCAGTGATTGTCGTGTTTATTGGCTTGGTCTGGTTTGCCAACGATATCTATGAATTTATTTCAGCTCCATTAATAGAAAGGTTGCCTGAAGGGGCGACCATGATCGCGACCGATGTGGCATCGCCTTTCTTTACGCCTTTGAAACTGACCTTAGTTGCGTCGATATTTGTCGCGGTGCCGCTGATTCTCTATCAGATTTGGGCATTTGTTGCGCCCGGGCTCTACAAACATGAGCGCAGGCTCATCATGCCGCTATTGTTTTCCAGCTCCATTCTTTTCTACTGCGGTGTGGCATTTGCCTATTTCGTAGTATTCCCGCTGGTGTTTGGTTTCTTTACCGCGATATCACTGGGTGGCGTGGAGTTTGCGACTGACATCGCCAGCTATTTGGATTTTGTACTGGCCTTGTTCATGGCGTTTGGTATCGCTTTTGAAGTGCCTGTTGCCATCATCTTATTGTGCTGGACAGGTGCGACCGACGCCAAAAGCCTAAGTCAGAAGCGACCATACATTATTGTCGGGGCGTTTGTGGTCGGGATGATGCTGACCCCGCCAGACATGATTTCGCAAACCTTATTGGCAATACCCATGTGTTTGCTGTTTGAAGTGGGCTTATTCTTCGCAAGATTCTACGTTCGCAGAGAGCCTCAGGAAATCGGGCAACCGGAAGAGTAAAAGTAATAAATTAACTAAAAACGGCACCTTGATAGGTGCCGTTTTTTTAATGCGTTATTTTCTTAAGAAAGCTTAAAGAGCTTTAACGCGTTGTCGGTTGTCAGTTGGTCGACTTGTTCCAATGTCATTTCTCTCAGATCCGCCACACGTTGTCCAACCAAGTGCGTGTAAGCTGGCTCATTGCGCTTGCCTCGGTGTGGCACTGGGGCAAGGTATGGGCAGTCTGTTTCTAAAATGACGTAATTAAGATTCAGGTGCGGAATGACTTTATCCATTCCCCCATTTTTGAAGGTTGATACTCCACCTAAGCCAAGGTGGAAACCAAGATCGTTGATGGCTTTGGCTTCGTCGATGCTGCCCCCAAAGCAGTGAAAGACACCGGTTAGGCTACCATCTTGCTCTTTTCTCAGTAGTTCCATCGTCTCCTGAATTGAATCACGAGTATGGATAACTACCGGCAAATCTAGCTCCTTTGCCCAGTTCAACTGGGTGACAAAGGCTTGTTCTTGCTGAGCTTTGTAGGTTTTGTCCCAGTAGAGATCAATGCCGATTTCCCCTACCGCGATAAATTCGTGTTTGTCGAACCAAGCTCGGATCGTACTCAGTGTGCTATCGACATCCGCTTTCACGTAGCAAGGGTGAAGCCCCATCATAGGTCTGCAAATATCGGGAAACTGTGCCTGAGTGTTCAGCATAGGTTCAATAGAATCCAAATCGATATTTGGCATAAATATCTGGCGGATGTTTTGTTCTAAAGCACGCGCAATAACGGCTTCTCTGTCTTCGTCGAATTCTGCGGCGTAAATGTGTGCGTGAGTATCTATCATTAATCTAGGGTCAGTCTGATTCAATTCTCGCCACAGTATACTCAAGTCGCTGGCTTTTAGGATAGTCAATTAAGTGGCTGAACCAGTTTTCAAAACCATGAGTTCTGGGGCATTTTTGAGGTAGTTTGGGTATCCCGTAAAGTGATATAGTTTCTGCCAGAATTTTTCCAGACAAGGAGAAGAGCGTGTCTGTTTCAATCCAAGGTCAATTTCCTGGTCGCCGAATGCGACGTATGCGCAAACATGACTTCAGCCGCCGACTGATGGCGGAAAATCAAGTCACGGTAAACGACTTGATTTACCCAATGTTCATCCTGATGGGCAAAAACCGTCGAGAGCCAGTGGAATCCATGCCGGGCATCGAACGTTTGTCTATCGACCTGATGCTGGAAGAGGCGGAATACCTGTCGAAATTAGGGGTACCCGCTATCGCGTTATTCCCGGTGGTAACGCAAGACGCGAAAAGCCTTTGTGCCACAGAAGCTTATAACCCGGATGGTTTGGTGCAACGCGCGGTTAAGCTTTTGAAAGAACACATCCCGAATATCGGTGTGATTACGGATGTGGCGCTGGATCCATTCACGACACACGGGCAAGACGGCATCATCGATGATGACGGCTACGTGATGAATGACGAAACCACCGAAGTCTTGATCAAGCAAGCTTTGTCTCACGCTGAAGCGGGCGCTGATGTGGTTGCACCGTCTGACATGATGGATGGTCGAATCGGTGCGATTCGCGATGCACTTGAAGAAGCAGGTCATGTTCATACCCAAATCATGGCTTACTCGGCGAAATATGCTTCTCACTATTACGGTCCTTTCCGTGATGCGGTCGGTTCTGCTTCTAACCTAAAAGGTGGGGACAAAAAGAACTATCAGATGGACCCAGCCAATACTGATGAAGCCTTGCAAGAAGTCGCAATGGACATCAACGAAGGCGCGGATATGGTGATGGTGAAACCCGGTATGCCATACCTCGATGTGGTGCGCCGAGTGAAAAGCGAATTGCAGGTGCCGACTTTTGCTTATCAAGTCTCAGGTGAGTATGCGATGCACAAAGCCGCGATTCAGAACGGCTGGCTAAAAGAGCGAGAAACTGTGCTTGAATCCCTGTTGTGCTTTAAACGTGCAGGAGCCGATGGGATTTTGACCTACTTTGCTAAAGACGTAGCCGAGTGGTTAGCTGAGGAAGGGGCAAAAGCCAAAGAAAGCATTCAGCCTGAAGAGTAAATCACTCGCATATTGTTTTTGAATAAGCTGAACCGATTGGTTCAGCTTTTTTGTTAGAGGAATATACATGCAGATCAGAATTGGAACCCTTGAAGAGTGTGTCGAAGTGGCTAATGCCATTCCCGAGTTTGTAGAGAAAGAGACCGTAGAAAATCTAAGAAATAGGTTGAATGGAAAAACGCATTTGATCTTAGTTGCTGTAAAAGAGGAGCAGTTGCTCGGGTTTAAAATCGGGTATGAATTGACCGAAAAAACGTTTTACAGCTGGTTTGGCGGTGTGACACCAGCAGGAAGAAAAAGTGGAATTGCCCAGCTTTTAATGGATGAACAGGAGGACTGGGTGGCTAAAAACGGCTATCAACAGGTAAAAGTGAAGTCTCGCAATGCCTTCCCAGCGATGCTTAGATTGCTACTGAGAAATGGTTATCTAGTTGATATGTATGAAAAATATCCTAACAATCTGGATTCTAGAATTCACTTTTTAAAGGATCTATAAAAAATAAATGAGAAAATTTCTCATTTAGGTGTTGACGTGTAAATGAGAATCATTATTATTGGAGTCGTCTTAGGGAATGAGGAACAGTTCAAAAGGAATTGATTTCAGTTTCAAGCGAACTTGCACTGATTCTTGAATGACACGACATTGCTCACATTGCTTCCAGTGTAATTTAGCTTTACGGCAAAGTGATATTTTTCATCATTTTGGCCACTTATGCTAGGCGACATCATTCGATGTCGCTTTCTTTTATCTGAAATTCACAGATTAACCACATTTCTCGAAATTTCTACACTTTCTGTTGATTAAATCATCAAATTTTTTCTTTGATTTTTTTAGATTCTTTATCTGCTCCCAAATTATTTTCCACAAGGCATGATCATTATAAGATCCATGATCTGAGGATCTTTTTTGTGATAACTTATTGTTATTAAACAAGTAAAATGAAAAAAGACTCTATTTTTAGCTCTGTTAGTCAGCTGTTGATAACTTTTACCAACAGAGTTATCCACAAGCGGTTGCAAGTTTTGTTGCGCAACAAAACTACGGAGGCTAGGAATGTTGAGAAAATGCGCTCCAGCTTAAATTTGGTATAGCGAACATGGCATCCCCAAGCGAGTCGTGGCATTCTAAGCCCATTATTTTTTGCACTGTATTTTGGACAGCAGACTATGGCAACCATACCTGACAACCCTTTGATTCTCATCGATGGCTCTTCTTATCTTTACCGGGCATTTCATGCATACCCCGGCACCATGAGCAATGGCGATATCCCAACCAATGCGGTTTATGGCGTGGTGAACATGCTGCGCAGCATGATGCGTCAGTTCAGCTCTGAACGAATCGCGGTTGTTTTTGATGCGAAAGGCAAAACCTTCCGTGATGATATGTACCCAGAGTACAAAGCCAACCGCCCTCCAATGCCTGACGACCTGCGTTGTCAGATTGAGCCTTTGTACGAGGTAATCAAAGCCATGGGGCTTCCACTTATCTGTGTACCGGGCGTTGAAGCGGACGATGTCATTGGTACGCTTGCCGCTCAGGCTTCAAAAGCGGGTATGCCAGTGCTGATCAGTACCGGTGATAAAGACATGGCTCAGCTAGTGGATGAAAATGTCACTCTGATCAACACCATGACCAACGTCGTTATGGATAGAGAAGGCGTTGTGGACAAGTTTGGTATCCCACCAGAGCTGATCATCGACTACCTTGCGCTTATGGGTGACAAAGTGGATAACATTCCAGGTGTACCTGGAGTGGGCGATAAAACCGCGACCGCGCTGCTTCAAGGTGTGGGTGGTTTAGATAAGCTTTATGACAATCTCGACGACATTGCACCACTTGGTTTCCGTGGTTCGAAAACCATGGCGAAGAAGCTGATCGATAATAAAGACAATGCTTACCTTTCTTACGAGCTGGCAACCATCAAGTTAGATGTAGAATTGGACGTCACAGCGGAAGGTCTGAAAAAAGAAACCCCAAATAAAGACGAACTAATCAAGCTTTACGGTCAACTGGTGTTTAAATCTTGGCTGAATGAGTTGCTAGAAGGCGGCACTGGTGAAGTTGAAGCTATCGGATCTGCGAGTTCTAATGCGGCATCCGGCACTACCGCAGCAGAAGTGGACACCAGTGTAGTAAAAATCGATCGCAGCCAATATGACACCGTTCTCACTAAAGAAAGCTTTAATGAGTGGCTGGAAAAGCTGAAAGTTTCGGACTTATTTGCGTTTGATACCGAGACGGACAGTCTGGACTACATGGTCGCAAACCTTGTCGGCCTGTCTTTTGCGACCGAAGAAGGTGTCGCGGCTTATGTACCTGTCGCGCATGACTATCTCGATGCGCCAGAACAGCTGGACAGAGATTGGGTGCTGGAGCAACTCAAACCGATTCTGGAAGACGTGAATCAAGCTAAAGTTGGTCAGAATCTTAAGTACGATGCCAGCATTCTTGCGCGTTATAACATTGAACTGCGAGGTATCAAACACGACACCATGCTGGCTTCCTATGTTTTCAATAGCGTAGGCGGCAAGCACGATATGGACAGTTTGGCGCTGCGATTCCTTCAGCACAGCTGCATGTCCTTTGAATCGATCGCAGGTAAAGGCAAAAACCAGCTTACCTTCAATCAAATTGATCTGGCGGAAGCGTCACCATATGCCGCAGAAGATGCCGATGTCACACTGCGTTTGCATAACCGTATTTACGCCAATATCGAGCAGGACGAAAAACTTAGCCACATCTACAATGACGTGGAAGTGCCTCTGGTACCTGTACTTTCTCGTATCGAACGCACTGGTGTCATCATCGATGACATGTTGCTGGGTGCGCAATCTCAAGAAATTGCAGCACGCCTCGACGAGCTTGAACAAAAAGCGTATGACATTGCAGAACAAGAGTTCAACCTGAGTTCTCCTAAACAACTTCAAGCCATTTTGTTTGAAAAGATGGGATTACCAGTACTGAAGAAAACGCCTTCAGGTGCACCTTCGACCAATGAAGAAGTGTTGCAGGATCTCGCATTGGACTACCCATTACCCAAGGTGATTCTGGAATACCGTGGACTGGCAAAACTGAAATCGACTTACACCGATAAGCTGCCGAAGATGATTAACCCGACTACAGGTCGTGTGCATACGTCTTATCATCAGGCAGTTACTGCAACAGGTCGCTTCTCGTCCACTGATCCAAACCTACAGAACATTCCAATTCGTAACGACGAAGGTCGTCGTATTCGTCAGGCATTTGTTGCGCCGCACGGCTGGAAGATTCTGGCGGTCGATTACTCTCAAATCGAGCTTCGTATTATGGCGCACCTGTCTGGTGATAAAGCCTTATTAGACGCGTTCAGCCAAGGTAAGGACATTCACTCAGCGACCGCTGCGGAAGTTATGGGTGTGAATATTGAAGATGTGACCACTGAACAACGCCGTCGTGCGAAAGCGGTTAACTTCGGTTTGATCTACGGTATGAGTGCGTTTGGTTTAGCGAAGCAGTTAGGTATTCCTCGTGGCGAAGCTCAGGGCTACATGGATAAATATTTCGAGCGCTACCCAGGTGTGATGCAGTATATGGAAGACACACGCAGCGCGGCGTCCGAGCAAGGTTATGTAGAGACCATATTTGGTCGTCGACTGCATCTTCCAGAAATCAAGTCGCGAAATGGCATGCGTCGTAAGGCGGCCGAACGTGCGGCAATCAATGCGCCTATGCAGGGGACGGCGGCTGACATCATTAAGAAAGCTATGCTGCTGGTCGATGAGTGGATTCAGGCAGAAGGCGAGGGCAAAGTGAAACTGCTGATGCAGGTGCACGATGAACTGGTTTTTGAAGTCGAGGAGTCAGTCCTTTCCGAAGTTGAAAGTAAAGTACAAAAACTGATGGAATCTGCCGCAGAGCTAAATGTGCCTTTGGTTGCCGAAGCCGGGCATGGCGACAACTGGGATCAAGCCCACTAGCCACTTTTTGCTCTAATCACACAAATAACTATGAGCCAGCGCACATGCTGGCTTTTTTTTGATCTAAATAAAGTCGTGTAAAATAAAGTGTTAATGTAGTTTTACAAAAAGTTAATGAAAAAAAACTACAAAAATTGTTTTCATTTCTGAGTAAATGTTGTACATTATCTCTCGTAGGGTACAGAGGTAAGATGTTCTATCTTTCAGACCTTTTGTTTCACGTTATTGGATTAGGCTGATTCAGCCGCCCCAGTCAGTTTTTGACTGGGGCGTTTTTTATTGTAATAAAAACAACATATTGGCTAAATAATCTTCATTTTTTGCTTCATTTATTTCTTCTGCGTGTCCTTTCTCTTCTTCTCATTACGCGAATCAATGCATTCTGCCGCAGCCAGACAAGTGATAGATCTGGTAATAAATCCTCAAATCTTAGCCTGTTCAGTGCCTGACTTTAGAATTTATTCTGGAGAGCGTTGTAGTAAAAAACCGTGTTATCAATAAGATATTTTTTATCAAAAAAGAAGATTGATTGAGAATCGCGTGTGGAAGGTATAAAACAGTAGGTTTATGCAAATAAGCCCTGATGCGAAAAGGTGTCTGGAGGCAAGGTTTTGAAAAAAAGTAGAGAAATATCTTGAGTTTTTGTAGGAGATGATGAATGCTTTTTAACCATAATAATAATACCTCCTATTTCTCTCCCGTTGCCCCACCAAAAAGGTGGGGACTTTTGTATCTGGGAGTATAGAAAAACCTTATTCTTCAGGCACTTCTCCATTGTCTTCTTCCAGCACTTCTTCAATAAGTGCTGGGGCAAACCACTCATCAAGACGCGAGCGTAACTGGTCTACGCCAATGCCTTTAAGGGATGAAAACGCGTCGACTTTAACATCGCCACCAAACGCCAATGCAGCTTCTCGAATTTTCAGCAATGTGGACTTTCGTGCCCCACTTTTTAGCTTATCGGCTTTAGTCAGTAGCACCTGCACCGGAATTCCTGAGTCTACCGCCCAGTAAATAAGCTGTTGATCCAAATCTTTCATGGGATGGCGAATATCCATTAACACCACAAGCCCTTTCAGAGACTCGCGTCGTTGCAGGTACTCACCCAGTGATTTCTGCCATTTCTGCTTCATCTCTAACGGGACTTGAGCAAATCCGTACCCAGGAAGATCAACTATGTGGCAATTGTCGTACACTTTAAAAAGGTTAATTAATTGCGTACGACCTGGAGTTTTACTGGTTTTTGCTAAACTTTTCTGGTTAGTCAGTCGATTTAAGGCACTGGACTTACCGGCGTTAGAGCGACCAGCAAACGCAACTTCTATTCCCACATCCTCTGGCATGTGACGTATGTCAGGGGCGCTGGTAATAAAATGTGTGTTCTGATAATGAATTTTTGCGCTCACTGTTAACTCCATCTCGTCTTTGTGTAGTCGATTGATTACTTTTTTGTGAATTTGTGTAAAATACCCTTGCTCGGCATAAGGTCGTTTAGGCGAACAAATAGCCAACCACTTCATGTGGTACTGGAAGCTTGATAATTATAATGGAATGTCATGAAAAAATTAGTGCTAATCTTGAGTTTATTAGCCAGCTGCTCTGTATGGGCCCAAGGTAGTATTGAAGCTGGTAAAGCAAAATCTGTCACTTGTTCTGCCTGTCATGGTGCAGACGGTAACAGTTTAATTCCGATTAATCCAAACTTGGCGGGTCAGCATGCCAAATATCTTGAGAAGCAGTTGAAAGATCTCAAGCTTGGCGGACAGACTGGCGGTAAGCAAGGTCGTTATGATCCTGCAATGAGTGCCATGGCGGTGCCGCTGTCTGATGAAGACATTGCCGACTTATCTGCTTACTTTTCATCCCTCCCTATCGCAGAAAGTTCGACACCTGAAGACGTCGTTGACCGTGGTCGCGTACTTTACGCAGCCGGTGACTTAGAGCGTGGCATCACGGCGTGTATCGCCTGTCATGGTCCTCGAGGTAACGGTACTGAGCTCTCCGGGTTTCCTAAAATCTCCGGGCAGCACGCTGACTACATCAAAGGGCAGCTGGTTAAATTCCGCTCTGGCGATCGCAATAACGATATGAATGCCATGATGCGAGATATCTCCAAAAAGCTGACCGACGACGACATTGAAATTTTGTCTAAGTATGTGGGTGGCTTGCACTAACTAACGAGCAATGCATTTGAAAAGAAAAGCGGCGGACTACCTGCCGCTTTTTTGTATACCCAAATAACCCTAGAATTCGCCTTTCTGGGAGTACTCTGGGTTATTCACTAAGGGTATTGGCGCTTTTTGTCGCGAATAAGCAGAAAGTGCTCAATAAAACTCCACTCTAACCTCACTTTCTGGTATGTTTCGCATCCCTAACTGAGGAACCCAATATGCACGCTTGTCCGCTCTGCGAATCAACGCAGACCAAAGACTACTTTGAAGACCGTCGTCGACGTTATCATCAATGCCTGCAGTGTGAATTGGTGTTTGTGGACCCTGCCCAACGGCTGACCGCTGAAGAAGAAAAGTCGATGTATGACTGGCATGAAAACGATCCGGCTGATGAAGGCTATCGTCGATTTCTAAGCCGAATGTCTACACCAATTCTGGAAAGAGTCGCCCCTGAGTCCAGCGGTCTGGATTTTGGTTGTGGACCCGGTCCAACACTATCCCTTATGTTAGAAGAGCACGGGCATACCGTCTCCCTATACGATATCTATTACTACCCTGATAAAAGGGTACTTGAGAACACGTATGATTTTGTGACTGCCACCGAAGTGATTGAGCATTTGTATCAACCCGATACCGTGTGGCAGCAATGGTTGAGTTTAGTCAAACCAGGTGGATGGCTAGGGGTGATGACCAAAATGGTGATTAACCTTGAAGCCTTCGCCGGATGGCACTATAAAAATGATCTTACTCATGTGATCTTTTTTAGTCGGGCTACGTTTCAATATTTAGCGCGACGGGACGGACTCCAACTCGAATTTATTGGCAATGATGTAATTTTACTGAGGAAACCCAGTAATGAGTCGTACAAAGAAATCTAGAAAACCGGGTGCTTCTGGTGCACCGGAAATAATCGTTACCCGTAACCGCAGCGAATCGGATGTAGAAGGTCGTCTGCGCAAAAAGCACAAAAAGCGCAAAGGTCTGAAATCGGGCAGCCGCCATTCTGAAGGTACGCAGGCGAACAGCGCCGGCAATAGCCAGAAGCGCGACCCGCGTTTAGGCAGCAAGAAGAAAATTCCTCTGATCATCGAGCCTGTGAAAAAGCCGACCAAGCAAGAGCGCCGCCTGTCAGCAGAGCAAGAATTGGAGATGCTGGAAAACGACGCTCAGTTGATGGTGCTTCTTGACCGTATCGATGCGGGCGAAAGCTTAGGTAAAGGCTTGCAGCAATACGTAGATGAGAAACTGGACCGCATCGAAGTACTGATGAACCAACTGGGTCTGATGGAGCCAGAAGGTGAAGAGCAGGACGAGCAAGTTGATGAACCAGCTAAAGCGAAAACCGACGACGATCTGCTTTCGCAGTTCGAAGATATGGATTTAGATAACCTGAAAGGATAAGCGAGAAAGTTATGTCAGTAACCGTATTAGCTGTCATCGGCGCACTTATTATCTTAGGGCTGGCGTCGTACGCAGGCTATCTTTTACTGCAACTTAAAAAGCAGAAGGAATTGCAGGCGAAGCATCAAGCGCTGGCGATTGACAAACGCAATTCGAATATTTTCGAAAACGTAGACACTCTATGTGCTGCGGCGATTCAGGGTCAGTGTGACCTGGCGGAAATCAGCATTCGTGTGTATTGCATTCTGGACTACGTACAGGGTGAAGATCGCATCGACGTAGATGCAGAGTATCCAGCCACGGCAGAGCTATACCACGTTGTGAAAGACATGGCTCGTGGTGAAGACAGACAAAATCTACCGAAGAAAGAGCGTATGCAGCAAACGCTGGATCGCCAGAAAGCAGAAGCACGTTTGACTGACGACATCATCGAAGAGCTCAAATCGCTTCGAGAAAAGATCAAACCTCTGAACAATCAGATCAACATCAATATGGTCGCATCTTAATTCGCCTATCATCTAGTTAGTCTTTTCGACATCAAGATCATCCCGGATCCATAATCTGGGATGACTTTTAGGTGCGAGTGATCTCACTAGCACTTCTGAACATTTCTATTATTAAATCCATCAGGGTATGCCATCACAGACAGGGTGATATGGCAAAATATGCCCCTAAGCACTAACTGGAAGCACAACAAAAATGTCTAGTGAGCAAATTGTTTGGGATCAAGCTGTATTAGATAAATACAATTACTCAGGGCCGAGATACACCTCTTATCCAACCGCGTTGGAGTTTCACGAAGCGTATACGATTGCTGAGTTTGATATGGCTTGCGCGCAATACCCAGAGCGCCCGCTGTCGCTGTACGTGCACATTCCTTTTTGTCACAAGCTTTGCTACTACTGCGGCTGCAATAAAGTCATTACCCGTCACCAGCACAAGGCCGATGATTACCTTGATATTCTGGAGCACGAAATTCGCCAGAGAGCGTCTTTGCTTCAGCAACGTCGTGTCACTCAACTGCACTTTGGTGGTGGCACACCAACTTTTCTCAGCAAACCTCAAATTTCTCGTTTAATGGCGTTGTTACGCCAGGAATTTCACTTTGAAAACGATGCCGAAATCAGCATTGAAGTGGATCCACGTGAGATTGAGATGGATATGCTGGATCACCTGCGAAACGAAGGCTTTAACCGCCTGAGTATCGGTGTTCAGGACTTTGACAAAGACGTTCAGAAACTGGTGAACCGCGAGCAGGACGAGCAGTTCATTATCGATATGGTCGAACGCGCCAAAGAGCTGGGTTTTCGTTCTACCAATCTGGATCTGATTTATGGTTTGCCAAGGCAGACTCAGGAAACGTTCGCCAAAACGTTAAAACAGGTTCTGAAAATGCAGCCGGGGCGTTTGTCGGTGTTTAATTACGCCCACATGCCACAGCTTTTCGCCGCTCAGCGTAAAATCAAAGATGCCGATTTACCTGAATCAACGGAGAAAATGGCAATTTTGCAGCAAACCATCGCGACCTTAACCGGAGCTGGTTATCAGTTTATTGGTATGGATCACTTCGCACAGCCAGACGATGAACTGGCGGTTGCTCAGCGCAATGGCGTGTTGCACCGTAATTTCCAGGGCTATACCACACAAGGTGAGTGTGATTTGGTTGGTTTTGGGGTTTCTGCGATTTCCATGATTGGTGACAGCTACGCTCAAAACCAAAAAGAGCTGAAGAAGTACTACGCTCAGGTGAATGAAATGCGTCATGCGTTGTGGAAAGGCGTCTCACTGGATGCGGACGACTTGCTTCGCCGTGAAGTCATCAAACAGCTGATCTGTAACTTCAAACTGGACAAGCGTTTTATCGAAAACGAATTCAATGTGAATTTTAAGCAGTACTTCAAAGAAGACATGGACCTGCTGCAAACGTTCATTAATGACGGGTTAGTGGAAGTGGATGACAATGAAATTCGTGTAACACTGCGTGGTCGATTGTTGATTCGAAACATCTGTATGTGCTTCGACAAGTACCTGAGAGATAAAGCGCGACAACAGCAATTCTCGCGAGTGATATAAAAAAAGGGGCTTCACGCCCCTTTTTTGCGTCTGAACTTAACCGTTACTTCAGTTTCGCCAAGAACTTATCGGATTCCGTAATAGCGGATTTCATTTCCTTGATTGCCAGTTCGATGTCTTTTTCCAAACTCATGAACTCGCCCTGAAGAGAGCCAATGGCACTGGCATTGAGGTTGTGTTTTAGGTTTAGTGTGTTATCACGCAAAGTATTCAGCACGGGTGTCATTTTCTTCTCTGCGCGTTTCATGGCGCGGAGCATGGTTTTGTATGATGCCTTGGTCTGCTTTAACTTGGTCTCACTGTCGCGGCGAAGTTTGCTGCTGGTGTAAAGATCCAGTTCCTGCTCCCATTCTTCAAATAGGGCATCTGAAACCTCTTCTATGGCGCCGATGCGTTTGGATACGGTTTCTGCTGCATCCACGCTGTCCTCGTACTTATCGTTGATTTTCTCGTACATGGACTCCAGATCGCCACCGTCAAACTGGGTGAGTGCAGAGAGCACTTCTAACGCACTGGAAAATTCTTCCTGCGCTTCCTGCTGGGCACTTTGAGCATCTTCTACCCGGTCAACCATGATGTCCCGCTTGTGAATACCCACCTTTTCCATTGCAGAATAATAGGTCGATTCACAGCCCGTCATCAGAAACAAAGACATTGCCATAGCAAAAACAAAACGCATTTGAATTTCCTTTTCGTATAGAATTGAAAGCACTATGGAACACTTAACAGGGAGATACAAGTTGAAGTTCGACGAGATAGCCGTTCATTCTCAACATTTTTTCCGCTACTTGCTTGGGCGTATGAATCATGACCGCCTGACCGTCAGTGCAGGCTACATGGCTTACATCACGTTATTGTCTTTGGTGCCCATGTTGACGGTGCTGCTGTCGGTGCTTTCCAAGTTCCCCGTGTTTGCCAATGCAGGCGATGTGCTCCAGGAGTTCGTCATTACCAATTTTGTCCCGGCAGCAGGCGCGGCAGTGAAATCGGCGCTCAATGATTTTGTTGCCAATACGGGCAAAATGACTGCAGTTGGTGGTGGTTTCCTGTTTGTTGCAGCTCTGATGCTGATTTCTAACATCGATAAAAACCTTAACTACATCTGGCGAGTGCAGCAAAAACGTCGCCGCGTGTATTCGTTTTCCATGTACTGGATGGTACTGACACTTGGTCCTATTCTTGTTGGAACCTCCATTGCTGCTACCTCATACGTGACCTCGCTAAACTTAATTGAAAGCGAGACCATTTCTTCGGTGTACTCCATGCTGCTCGGCTGGCTGCCTTTTATTCTGTCTTTTCTGGCATTCATGGGGCTTTACATGCTGGTGCCCAACAAAAAAATTCTACTGCGTGATGCGGCAATCGGTGCGCTAGTGGCTGCTATCCTGTTTGAAATGAGTAAAAAAGGTTTTGCCATGTACATTACTCAGTTCCCTTCATACCAGTTGATTTATGGTGCGCTGGCGGCAATTCCTATCCTGTTTGTCTGGGTTTATCTGTGTTGGTTAATTGTGCTGGTTGGAGCAGAAGTGACCGCGAGCCTCGGTGAACGGGAAATGTGGTACAGTAGTGAGCCTGAAATAAAAGAAGAACAATAAGGAAGCGATACATGATCGCCTTAATTCAAAGAGTCAGTGAAGCCGCCGTTCGCGTAGAAGGCGAGGTGGTTGGCGAAATCAATCAAGGGTTACTTATCTTGCTCGGCGTCGAAAAAGAAGACGACGAAGCCAAAGCAAAACGCCTGATGGAGCGGGTACTCACGTACCGAGTTTTTGAAGATGATCAGGGAAAAATGAATCTAAACGTACAAGATGTGAACGGAAGCGTTTTGGTTGTGTCTCAATTTACATTACCCGCAGATACAAAAAAAGGAACGCGACCAGGTTTCTCTAAAGGCGCCCACCCTGCGGATGCAGAGCGTCTGTACGATTATTTTTCTGATCTTTGTGAAGAGAAAATCGGTACACAGCGAGGAAGGTTCGGCGCAGATATGAAAGTGTCGCTGGTCAATGACGGACCGGTTACCTTCTGGTTGCAGGTATAAGAAGCAGGTAATGCGTTTGGGGCGCATTGCTGCCACTCGCTTCGCTAGAGCAAAGGATTCTCATGTTTAAATTAATCACGCCTAAGACAGCGAATCAGCTGAACAAATATTATCATTTTCGATGGCAAATGCTGCGCGAACCATGGCGTTTGCCTGTGGGCTCTGAGCGCGACGAATACGACGAAATGAGCCACCACAGAATGATCGTGGACAGCAAAGGCAGACCCATGGCCATTGGTCGCCTGTACATCACTCCGGATAATGAAGGTCAGATTCGCTATATGGCGGTGAAGCCTAATCGCCGTAGCAAAGGCATCGGATCGTTGGTGTTGGTGGCATTAGAATCGTTTGCTCGTCAGGAAGGCGTGAAGCGCCTGGTGTGTAATGCCCGTGAAGATGCCATCGCATTTTACCAAAAGAACGGTTTTGAAAATCAGGGCGAATTGAGTGACGAACGTGGTCCGGTGCGTCACCAGCAAATGGTGAAATCGCTCGATCCGTTAGCGAATGTTCTCCGAAGACCAGACTGGTGTGCCGACTTGCAAGACCGCTGGGAAAGCCAGATTCCGATCAGCGACAAAATGGGCATCAAAATCAATCAGTATACTGGATACCGGTTTGAGTGCAGTGCTCAGTTGAACCCTAACCTCAACCCTCATAACACCATGTTCGCAGGCTCTGCATTTACGCTGGCAACATTAACGGGGTGGGGGATGACCTGGCTCTTAATGAAAGAACGTGGTTTAGAAGCCGATATCGTGTTGGTCGATAGCCAGATTCGTTACCGACATGCGGTAGAGCAGAACCCGATTGCCGCCACGTCTCTGGATGGCATCAGTGGGGACTTAGACAGGTTAGCGGCAGGCAGAAAAGCTCGTGTGGTCATTAACGTGTCGATCTACAGCGGCGAGCATGCAGCTGTGGAGTTTATTGGTACCTACATGCTGCTGCCAAATTACCAACAAATGCTGGGACGTTAGTCCTCAGTATTGTTATTACAGACTTCTCGCGTAATTGGGGCACTGGAAAGCGGTTCGTAACGCCAGTGCCCGCACTCTCCACTAAGTTGTAACCTTAATTCCCCATCTTCCGGGTGCACCAGATCCAGTTTCCCTTGCAAGCTTCCAGTAAAGTCGCTGCCCGCGATGTTGGATTCGCGGATATCAATTCGACCTCTGTCTACATCAATCAGCAAGTCTGAAACCAAAACGTCGGATGGTGCTTTCTTAGACAGCTCAAGTGGCACGGTCGGATCCATCAGTGCAGCGAAGTGAGAAGAGGTCAAAAGGTCACGAAACTGAGTTGAAACGAACCCTGAAATGCTGTGATTGAACGAAGTCTGGTCACCAGACAAACCTGAGAGCTCAAATTGGGTATCAGTCAGCCCAGACAAATCAAATGGAAGAGGATGAAGGTATCGCCAGGTTTCGATTGGAATGCCGTCTCCCTGAAATTTCAGTTTCCATGGGCGGCTGTATTGACGGAAATCCCATTGACCTTGAGCGCGAATTAATCCGTCGGTAACCGGAATAATGACTTTGTCGAGAAAACTGATGCCACCTTCTGAATGCGCTTCGATCAACAACTGAGAGCCGATGAGTTTGCCAAAGTTCGCACTGTTCGCGGTCAGTGCCAGATTCCCCTGCCACAGCCCCATCTGGCCATTTCTCAGAATGTCCAGTTGCTTACCCTGAACGTTTAGACCTGATATCTGGCGACGTGGCTCAGACTGTAAATCAATGTATTGCGCACGTTTAATGGCGAGTGAATCGATAGTCAGGTTGGCTAAGCGGTCGGTCTGTTCTTTAAAGGGTTGTAACGTCAGCTCGCTATCGGTGTGCCATTCAACCCCAGTAAGGTTTAACTGCGAAAGGTGCCAGGTGTCGGGAGTAAATTCTCCGTTGAGCTGAATATAGCCTTGCCCCATACCCACGTTGGCGCTGTTCACCACAATAAGATCAGGAGATAAAGTCGCTTCAATGACGGGCTCCAGCCAGAGTTGGTTAGCGAAATCAAGGCTCTCCGCGTCCAGAGACACGCTGCCAGATGGCTGTTTCCAAAGCTCGAACGGGAAGCGAATGTCCTCCAGCGTCATATCCGCCTGTACCATGGCGAAAGACGGAAACTCTAAGTCACTGCGAAGCACATCCACACGCTCAATGAAAATTTCATTGCTGTCTGCGTTTGCCCACTTAAACTTTTTCAGGGTTTTCCAGTCATCTTTGGTGACAGTCAGTTCATTGAGGGAAGCGCTCACCACGCGCCAGCGGTTTTCTTTCCATTCTGCCTGCCCGGACAGCGAGCCTCCACGCCAGTTGAAGGACAAACCATAAATTTTCTTGGTTTCAGCGAAAATATCTGCATCCAGCAGCGCGTTATTAAAGGCTTCATTCTGCCAGTAGATTTGGTCGGCACTGAGTTGAATCTCGCCGTACCAACGCCAGATGGGATGATCACTGACCACTGGATCTTTAATCTGGAATTTTAAGCCTCGTACGATCCACTCTGGGTTGGAAAAGTCTAAGTTATCGATCGCAAACTGATGAACACGAACGAAAGAGAGCGGGCGAATATTAGGCACACCTTTTTGCAGCTGCATACCACTGAGTTGCAGGCTGGCGATGCTCAGTTTGGTACCGCTGAGAATAGCCGGATCGAGCCAGATGTTCGCGGTTTCGATGAACATCGGTTCAGGTTCGGTAGAAAGTTCAACCCCATGCAAGGTGAGCTGATAGGGTGAAGTGTATTCAACTTGATCGATTTGGATGGACAAATTGCTTATCTGGTTTGCCACGAAATTGACCACAGGCGTGGCATAACGCGTGTACAAACTGGCATAGAGTGCCAAGGCTGAAACGACGATCAGCAGCAAGATCAAAACCACAAACGTGGAGGCTTTTCTCATGTCCCTTGTTCCAAATTCCTTAATCCAGCTTTCAGATTGGCTCAATTATCGATTGGATTCAATAAAAAGCCCCTCAAAAGAGGGGCTTGGTAATGGATTTGATAACTCAATCCGGTTTAATCAAGCTGTGGACCTGCTGCAACCAGAGACTTGCCCTCGTCGTTATCCGTGTACTGAGCAAAGTTATTGATGAAGCGTTGTGCTAAATCAGTTGCCTTGCTGTCCCACTGTAGTGGGTCTGTGTAGGTATCACGAGGGTCAAGGATTTCAGGATCCACTCCGTGAAGTGCCGTCGGAACTTCCAGGTTGAACACTGGAATCACTTTGGTATCAGCATGGTCAATCGAACCATCCAGAATCGCGTCGATGATGCCACGGGTATCCTGAATGGAGATACGCTTGCCTGTACCATTCCAACCGGTATTGACCAGGTAAGCTTCCGCGCCTGCTGCTTCCATACGTTTTACCAGTACTTCTGCGTACTGCGTTGGGTGTAGCGTCAGGAAGGCTGCGCCAAATGCCGCTGAAAACGTAGGTGTTGGCTCAGTAATGCCACGCTCAGTACCTGCCAGTTTGGCGGTAAAGCCAGACAGGAAGTGGTACTTAGTCTGCTCTGGTGTCAGTTTCGATACCGGAGGTAGCACACCAAACGCATCAGCTGTCAGGAAGATCACTTTCTGAGCGTGACCCGCTTTCGATACTGGTTTTACGATGTTTTCGATGTGATGGATAGGGTAAGAAACTCGGGTGTTCTCGGTTTTCGAACCGTCTTCAAAGTCGATAGAGCCATCAGCGCGAACGGTAACATTCTCTAGCAGTGCATCGCGGCGGATGGCATTGTAGATGTCGGGTTCCGCTTCTTTAGACAGGCGAATGGTCTTCGCGTAGCAACCGCCTTCGAAGTTAAAGATGCCATCGTCATCCCAACCGTGCTCATCATCACCAATCAACTGGCGTTTAGGGTCGGTTGAAAGTGTCGTTTTACCTGTGCCAGACAAGCCGAAGAATACAGCGACATCGCCGTCTTCACCGACATTGGCACTACAGTGCATGGATGCAATGCCTTTCAGAGGCAGCAAGTAGTTCATAACGGCAAACATGCCTTTCTTCATTTCGCCACCGTACCAAGTGCCGCCAATGATCTGGACGCGCTCAGTTAGGTTAAAGGCAATGAAGTTTTCTGAATTGAGACCTTGGGCTTCCCAGTTAGGGTTGGTCACTTTTGCACCGTTCATGACAACAAAGTCAGGTTCGAACGTTGCTAATTCTTCTTCTGTCGGGCGGATAAACATGTTTTTCACGAAGTGAGCCTGCCATGCGACTTCTGTGATGATGCGAACACTCAGGCGAGTGTCTGGGTTTGCACCACAGAAACCATCGATGACGAACAGACGTTTTCCTGAAAGCTGGTTGGTCACCAGATCACGCAATTCTGTCCACACTTCCTGATTAATGGGTTTGTTATCGTTTTTACCTTGATCAGACCACCACAGAGTGTCCTTGGTGGTGTCGTCCTTAACGATGTACTTATCCTTAGGGGAGCGACCAGTAAAAATACCAGTGTCTACAGCAACAGCACCAAGCTCGGTGACGGTGCCTTTTTCGTAGCCTTCCAGCTCTGGGCGAGTTTCTTCTTCGAACAACTGCTCATAACTAGGGTTACGTAAAACCTCAGTCACGCCAGTGATTCCGTGTTGGGTAAGATCAATGTGTGCAGCCTTTGTATGTTCCATAACGGTCATAGGTGCTCCTTGTAGGGTATAAATTGTAGGGATTTTGTAATTATTTATAGTTTTGTGCTCACCAATTTAGCAACTTTGAGCAAACTCAAATCAGGTCTTTTAATCATATATTATCCCCGAGGTGAGTGAGGTTTTTTTGCTCTTGTCACAGATTTGGTAGGGCTATTTTATCGCTCGCGCAATCCTTTGCGCTAGATCAAAAGAATTATTAATTTGACAAAAATAAGTATAGCGTACGGTGATATAAATGCGTGTTTTAGTAGCGAAAAAGCATAAAAAAAGCCGACATATTGTCGGCTTTCTAGTGATATTTTTGACGCTTATTAAAGTGTGAAAAATAATCAATTAATGAATGGTGTCGTTTCCATTACTGGCTTGCTCATAGAGCTCAGATACTTGTGATTCGTCGAACGAATAATTCGTGCCGCAGTAATCACAATGTAAAGAAACGGATCCTTCTGTCGCCAAAATGTCATTAATTTCATCTCGGGAAACTGTAATGATGGCAGCACCACTTCGCTCTCGTGAACAACCACAATGGAATTCAACAGGTTGGGGCTCAAACAATTGCACCTTTTCCTGATTGTATAAGCGATACAGCACTTCGTTTGCAGGCAGGCTGAACAGCTCTTCATTTTTAACCGTGTTGGTCAGTTGCTCAAGGTGCTCGAAGTCGTCAGGTGTGCCTGTGCCGTCTGGCATGATCTGAAGAAGCATACCTGCTGCATGCGGCTTGCCTTCAAATTCACCCAGGCGGAACCACAAACGAGTCTGAAGTTGCTCGGAACGTTCAAAGTAAGCTTCAAGCACTTCAGACAATGTTTCACCTTCCAGACCAACTACACCTTGATAGCGTTCGCCTTGTTTAGGTGCAATGGTAATCACTAAGTGACCTTTACCCATTAGCTGATGAAGGGTTGCATCTTCTGCTATGTCACCATCCCAACGTGCGACACCACGAACTTTCTGATCATGATCGCCATTAATTACCGCCAGAGACACAGGACCATCGCCCTGAAGCTGAAGGGTAATAGAGCCTTCAAATTTCAGTGTTGCGGTAAGCAGAGTCGTGGCGACGAGTAGCTCACCCAACAGGTTTTGTACCGGTGCTGGGTATTCCTTGCTTGAAATGATCTGTTGGTAGGTTTCGTCCAGTTGTACCAACTCGCCACGTACCGAAAGGTCTTCAAATAGGTAGCGATTCAAAAGGTTGTTTGACATGCGTGGAGCTCCAGCATTTATTGATTCTTAAACTTAATAATGTCACGACGCTGTTTTTTGTCCGGGCGTCTTTCCGGGCTTGGACTATAAAGTGCGTTAAGCTTTCTCTTCTGCGTGTTTTCTTCACGCTTTAGAATGCTCTCTTCAGTTTCGCGGTATAGCGTCTGAGCTTCTGGAGCGCCACGGCGTTGATCGGAAATCTTCTCAATCACTACCGTTTTTTCTTCATGCCCCTGTCTCAAAACGATCGTAGCACCAAGCTCTACAATCTTGCTCGGCTTTGAGCGTTGCCCATTATAATGGACTTTGCCGCCATCAACCATATTCCGTGCTATGGATCGCGTTTTGTAGAAACGGGCTGCCCAGAGCCACTTATCGAGCCGGACTGTGGCAGTATTTGAACTCATAGTAAATTCACGCCTCTAATGATTGACTTAACTAATGATTTACACAATGGTGACGATAACGGGGGTTTTCAACCTAAAATGGGATGAAACGTAAGCAGTCTGGAACCTGTTATTGTGAATTGTTGCTAATCTTTATAAGAACGATATTTGGTAACAATCAATTTATATGACAATGTGCAAACCTTTGTGTAGGCTTTGGCTTTTATTTATCAGACTGCCTAACCATTTCTGAAGTTTTAATACAGGGAGCGCATGATACATGTCATCGTCGTTGGTGCAAAAATATCAATTGGATCAGAAGTTCAGTGCTTTTCTTGCGCTTGCTGTAAAGCAGCAGGGAAAGTTGAGCGCTTGGGTGACATTATTACTGATCGCCATTTCTGCCTGGATTCTCGGGCAACTTAGCTGGCAGCTGATTCCACAAGACTCTGAAGTAGCGCGCTGGTCTCCAAACGCGGTGATTACTCAGCCTGGTCAGGGTTCGAGTAATGCGAATTCTGGCGATGCTGTTGCTTCACTGCTCGATGCCCATCTTTTTGGTCGCTATTCCGACAAACCCGCCGCGAAACCCAAACCAAAACCAGTAGTAAAAGACGCACCTAAAACGCGCTTGAGTTTAGTGCTGGTTGGCGTGGTGGCAAGTTCGGTTGAAGAAAGCAGCCTTGCCGTCATTGCTAACCGTGGTCAGCAGCAAACTTACGGTATTGGTGAGCAAATCGAAGGAACAAGAGCTTCGTTGAAAAATGTGCTAGTGGATCGCGTTATTATCGATAATCAGGGTCAAGATGAAACTTTGATGCTTGAAGGTGTCGAATACAGCAAGTTGGCACAGGAAAGTCAGCCACTGGCTCCACCACCACCTGATTCAAATGTTGGCGATTTGCCTGATGTGAACGAAATTGAGCAAATTCGACGCGAAATTTCGCAAAATCCACAGCAAATTATGCAATATATCCGTTTGTCACAAGTTCGCCGAGACGGAAATATTGTCGGCTATCGTGTGGGACCCGGCAGCCAGAGAGAACTGTTTGATGCCGTGGGCCTAAAAGATGGTGACATTGCTACACAATTGAACGGTGCTGACTTGAGCGACCCATCTGCGATGGGCAAAGTGTGGCAGACCATATCTGATATGACGGAATTGAACCTGACGGTCGAGCGTGACGGTCAGAGGCACGAAATCTTTATTGAGTTTTAAGACTGGCGCTGGAACGCGTCAGGATATAAGTGGGAGAATCACGTGAAACAGTGGTTAAACAAAGGAACCTGGTTGCTGGCTGGTAGCCTCGCTTGGTCACCAGCTTTGGTGGCAAACGAGTTTAGTGCCAGTTTCAAAGGGACCGACATCAAAGAGTTCATCAATATTGTTGGACGCAATCTTGAAAAGACCATCATCGTCGACCCAGCCATCCGCGGAAAAATTGATGTCCGCAGCTACGATGTGCTGAATGAAGAGCAGTACTACCACTTTTTCCTTAACGTTTTGGAAGTGTACGGCTTCGCAGCAGTGGAAATGGAAAACGGTGTCCTGAAAATTGTCCGTGATAAAGATGCCAAAACGGCAGCCATTCCTGTAGTTGGGGATGAAACACGTGTACAGGGCGATGCGGTAATCACGCGAGTGGTAGCGGTACGAAATGTATCAGTGAGAGAGCTGTCCCCATTGCTTCGTCAACTGAATGACAATGCAGGTGCGGGTAACGTCGTTCACTACGATCCAGCGAACATCATTTTGATCACTGGACGTGCGGCTGTGGTTAACCGCCTGGCAGAAATTATTGAGCGCGTTGACCGTGCCGGTGACAAAGAAATTGAAGTCGTTGAGCTGAAAAATGCCTCAGCGGCAGAAATGGTACGAATTGTTGAAGCGTTGAACAAATCAACAGCACAGAAAAACACTCCCGCGTTTCTCGAACCAAAACTGGTCGCGGATGAGCGTACCAACTCCATCCTTATTTCAGGCGATCCGCAGGTACGTAAGCGTCTGCGTAAGTTGATCATGCAATTGGATGTCGAAATGGCAACCAAAGGCAACAACCGCGTCGTTTATCTGAAATATGCCAAAGCAGAAGACTTGGTCGATGTACTGAAAGGTGTGTCTGATAATCTGCAAGCTGAGAAACAAGGTGGCGCTCAGGGCGCTGCATCAGCGAAAAGCCGAAATGAAGTCATGATTTCTGCGCACCCTGGTACCAATGCATTGGTCGTGACTGCGCCGCCAGACATCATGCGTGCGATAGAAGATGTTATTGCTCAATTGGATATTCGCCGCGCTCAAGTACTTATTGAAGCTATGATCGTTGAGTTGGCAGAAGGCGATGGCGCGAACCTGGGTGTTCAATGGGGTAACCTAAACACAGGTGCGGTCATTCAGTACTCAAACTCCGGCGCATCCATTGGCAGCGTAATGGTGGGCTTGGAAGAAGCCAAAGACACCACAGAGAAAAAAACGATTCGTGACAGCGATACGGGTGCCATCAAATACTACGAAGAAACCACCACCAAAGGTGATTATTCAACGCTTGCAAAAGCATTGGGTGGGGTAAACGGTGCGGCACTTAGCCTGATGGCAGGTGACTGGACTGCTCTTGTTAGCGCAGTGGCTAGTGATACCAGCTCCAACATTCTTTCATCACCAAGCATTACGGTAATGGATAACGGTGAAGCATCGTTTATCGTTGGTGAAGAAGTCCCTGTTTTGACAGGCTCTGCGGCCGGTTCAAACAATGACAACCCATTCAGTACCGTTGAACGTAAAGAAGTGGGTATCAAGCTGAAAGTTGTCCCTCAAATTAACGAAGGCGACTCAGTTCAGCTAACCATCGAACAAGAAGTGTCTAACGTACTCGGTGCAAACGGTGCGGTAGATGTTCGATTTGCTAAGCGTCAGCTCAACACCTCGGTAATGATCCAAGATGGTCAGATGCTGGTTCTAGGCGGTCTTATCGACGAGCGTGCTTTGGAAAGTGAAGCGAAAGTTCCGCTACTTGGTGACATCCCAGTCCTTGGTCACTTGTTCAAGTCGACCAGTACACAGGTTGAAAAGAAAAACCTGATGGTCTTCATCAAGCCAACCATCATTCGAGATGGCGTTACAGCAGACGGCATCAGCCAGCGCAAGTACAACTACATTCGCGCCGAGCAACTGCTTAAAGCGGAAGAAGGTCTGAAACTACTGAGTGATGAATTTGTTCCTGTACTTCCTAAGTACGGAGAAGACATTCGTCATCCTGAAGAGCTTAGAGCGTTCATCGAGCAGTTGGAGGCGAAATAATGGCGGATACGCTGGTCGTTTCTGAAGGCTTTGTGCGACTGCCCTTTGCCTTCGCTAACCGACATAAAGTGGCGATGGAAGTCGCCGCTCAGCCAGACGGATTGCCAAGCCTCTATTACGTAGAGCCGTTGGCTCTGGAAGTGTTAACTGAAGTGCGCCGAGTGGTGCGTAATTCTTTCACACCTGTAGCGCTTAAAGCGGAAGATTTCGAAAGCAAACTGACCGAGCTGTATCAGCGCGATTCCTCGGAAGCGCGTCAGTTGATGGAAGACATCGGTGCCGATAATGACGACTTCTTCTCTCTTGCAGAAGAACTGCCGCAAAACGAAGACCTTCTGGAATCGGAAGACGATGCACCGATTATCAAACTGATCAACGCCATGCTGGGTGAAGCGATCAAAGAAGGGGCGTCGGATATTCATATCGAGACCTTCGAGAAATCCCTTTCTATTCGTTTCCGTGTGGATGGTGTTTTGCGTGAAGTTCTCGCACCAAGCCGCAAACTGGCTCCGCTACTCGTATCTCGTGTAAAAGTTATGGCGAAGCTGGATATCGCAGAAAAGCGCGTCCCGCAGGATGGTCGTATCTCTCTGAGAATTGGTGGTCGAGCGGTCGATGTCCGTGTTTCCACCATGCCGTCATCGCACGGTGAGCGAGTGGTAATGCGTCTTCTGGACAAAAACGCCACTCGATTGGATTTACACAGCCTTGGCATGACGCCGCGCAATCACGATGGCTTTCAAACGCTGATCAAACGCCCACACGGTATTATCTTGGTTACCGGTCCTACTGGTTCTGGTAAATCCACCACCTTGTACGCAGGGCTTCAGGAGCTCAACAGCACAGAAAGCAATATTCTGACGGTTGAAGATCCGATTGAATTCGATATTGACGGTATCGGGCAAACTCAGGTTAACCCGAAAGTGGACATGACCTTTGCCCGAGGGTTACGTGCGATTCTTCGTCAGGACCCAGATGTGGTAATGGTTGGTGAGATCCGTGACTTAGAAACCGCGCAAATTGCCGTTCAGGCGTCCTTAACCGGTCACTTGGTGATGTCTACCTTACACACCAATACCGCTGTGGGTGCAATCACGCGTCTTCGTGACATGGGAATCGAGCCTTTCCTAATATCCTCTTCTTTACTGGGTGTGCTTGCGCAACGTCTGGTGCGTACCTTGTGCCCGGATTGTAAACAGCCTTATGAAGCCGACAAAGAACAGAAGAAACTGTTCAATCTGACCGAAGACCAACCGCTGACGTTATATAAAGCGTGTGGTTGTGAAGCGTGTAACTTCAAGGGTTACCGAGGTCGAACGGGTATTCATGAATTGCTGATTGTCGATGAAGATGTCCAGGAACTGATTCATAGCGAAGCTGGCGAACAGGCGATCGACAAACACGTTCGAAGCACTACGCCAAGTATTCGTGATGATGGTCTGACTAAAGTAAGGGAAGGCGTTACCACGCTTGAAGAGGTCATGCGAGTGACCAAGGAAGCGTAATGGCAGCATTTGAATACAAAGCTCTGGATGCCAAAGGCAAACAGAAAAAAGGTGTCATCGAAGGGGATAACGCACGTCAGGTTCGTCAGAAGCTTAAAGAGCAAGGGCTGATACCTGTCGAAGTGATTGAAACTAAAGCCAAAGAAGCCAAAGCCTCTTCCGCTGGTTTGTCTTTCAAGCGCGGCATCAGTACCAACGATCTGGCTTTGTTGACTCGCCAGTTATCCACTCTGGTTCAGGCTGGTATGCCGCTGGAAGAGTGTATCCGTGCGGTTGCTGAACAGACGGAAAAAGCTCGTATTCGAACCATGCTGGTTGCAGTACGTTCCCGAGTCGTTGAGGGTTATACCCTGGCAGAGAGTTTCGGGGATTACCCACATGTGTTCGATGACTTGTTCTGTGCCATGGTGGCTGCTGGTGAAAAATCTGGTCACTTAGATAAAGTCTTAGACCGACTGGCGGATTACGCCGAAAATCGCCAGAAAATGCGCTCTAAAATGCAGCAGGCTATGGTGTACCCGGTAATGCTGACGCTGATTGCTATTTCAGTTGTGGCATTCTTGCTGGCGACAGTGGTACCCAAGATCGTGGATCAGTTTGTTCAGATGGGGCAAACGCTTCCTGCGTCTACCGAATTTCTATTACTTGCCAGTAACTTCGTCCAGAACTGGGGCGCCGTTTTGCTGGTGGTGATTCTGGTTGGTATCGTTCTGTTCCAGGCAGCACTTCGCAAGCCGTCTTTCCGTCTTAAATGGGATCGCTGGATACTGGGTTTACCTGTCATTGGTAAAGTTGCCCGCGGTCTGAATACGTCCCGTTTTGCCCGAACACTTTCAATCTGTACATCCAGTGCTATTCCACTGCTTGATGGTATGAAGGTTGCCGCTGATGTAATGAGTAATCAGTTCGTAAAAGAACAGGTTCTGTTGGCTGCGGATCGCGTTCGTGAAGGGGCGAGCTTAAGAAAATCTCTAGAGCAGACTCGCCTTTTTCCACCAATGATGTTGCATATGATTGCCAGTGGTGAGCAAAGTGGCGAACTGGAACAAATGCTGACCCGAGCGGCAGACAACCAGGACCGGGATTTTGAATCTTTGGTCAACATGGCTTTGGGTATCTTTGAACCATTGCTTATTGTCTGTATGGCCGGAATCGTGCTGTTTATCGTGGTCGCAACCTTGATGCCACTGCTCGAACTGAATAACTTGGTTTCGGGCAAGTAACTTAGTTTCGGTTAAGTAACTTAGTCTCGATTAAGTAATATAGCCTCGATGTGAGCGACAAGCTCACATCGCAAAAAAGATTGTTGTTTTAGCTTGTTAAGATATTCAAAGAATTGAAACTGCATCTATGCAGATTGAATATCGGAATGTAACTTTGCATGTTGGTAACCAGCGTGCGTTTCGGAGGAAATATGTATAACAAAAAGAGTAAGAAGCAGTCAGGTTTTACGCTTCTTGAAGTCATGGTTGTTGTGGTTATTTTGGGGATCTTAGCGAGCTTCGTTGTGCCTAACCTTTTGGGTAACAAAGAAACAGCGGATCAACAAAAAGCGATTACCGATATTGTGGCGTTAGAAAATGCGCTGGATATGTACAAGCTGGACAACAGTGTGTACCCGTCCACCGACCAAGGTCTGGATGCGTTGGTTTCTAAACCTTCCGCTAGCCCAGAGCCTCGTAACTACCGTGATGGCGGTTACATTAAGCGTCTTCCAAAAGACCCTTGGGGCAATGAATACCAATACCTGAGCCCTGGTGACAATGGCACTATCGACGTGTTCACACTTGGTGCGGATGGTCAGGAAGGCGGTGAAGGTGTGCAGGCTGACATCGGTAACTGGAACATGCAGGACTTCCAGTAAATCCTTGCGGGTTGAAGTTGTAAGCATACGCGTATGAAAAAGCAGTCTGGGTTTACGCTGATAGAAATCATGCTGGTGCTCGTGCTGTTGTCACTGAGTGCGGTTGCGGTGATTACCACATTGCCTTCCTCCAGTGATGATCGGCTAAAAGAGCATGCTCAGCGCTTTATGCAACGCTTACAACTGCTGAACGAAGACGCCATGTTAAACGGTAAAGATTATGGCGTCCGGTTCAATGAAGACAAAGGACAATACCGATTTGTGGAGCTCAGTGAAGAAGGCTGGCAAAACATGGAAGAGAATCGGTATTACTCTGAATCAGAATTAGAAGCGGAGTTTGCCATTCGCCTGCAATTGGGTAGCGATGAGTGGGGAGATGATGACCGCCTCTTCGAACCCGGCAGTCTGTTTGATGAAGAAATGTTTGCCGATGAAGAGAAGAAAAAGCAGTCGCCACCGCCTCAGGTAATGGTGCTGTCTAGCGGTGAAATAACCCCTTTTCAGGTGTCTTTCTTTCCTAACGTCGGCGATGAATTTCGTGACGGCTGGCGAATTAAAACTGCCGATAATGGTTTGATTAACCTATTGAAGCCCGGAGAACGCGATGAAGATGAATAGGCGAAATGCCCGCCGTTCTCGCGGGATGACGTTAATCGAAGTGTTGGTGGCATTGGCTATTTTCGCTACCGCTGCAATCAGCGTGGTTCGTGCTGTGAGTCAGCACATTAATACGCTGAGTTTTTTAGAAGAGAAGATGTTTGCTTCGATGGTTGCTGACAACCAAATGGCAAAAGTGCTGCTTGGCAAAGCACCTAAGAAAGAGCTGAAAGGCAAAGAGGAACTGGCCGGGCAAACCTGGTATTGGTTAGTAAAGCCTGTGCCGACCGACAATAGCGTTATCAGCGCTTTTGATGTGTCAGTTTCTCGTGATTCGGAGCATAAAAGCTCCATTGTTACGGTGAGAAGTTATGCATCTCCGTAAAGTGTCAGGTTTTACGCTCATTGAAGTGCTGGTGGCTATCGCCGTATTCGCCAGCCTGAGCATCGCCGCTTATCAGGTCGTGAATCAGGTCCAGCTGAGCAATGCTCAGTCACTGGAGAAGACCGAGCGCTTACAAACCATGCAGCGCGCTTTGATTTGGATGGATAATGATTTCCGCCAGATGGCGTTACGCCAGATGCGAACTAATGGCGAAGCCCCTTCACAAACATTATTGAGTTACGGCGACTATATTTTGGAGTCGGATGACAAAGGAATAGTGTTTAGTCGGTTAGGATGGCAAAACCCACAAAACGTATTCCCGCGTGGAGACGTGACCAAAGTTGGGTATCGCATCAGAGAGGAAAACTTAGAAAGAGTCTGGTGGCGTTATTCCGATACACCATCAGGGCAAGAGCCGTTAACTCGACCAATTCTGAGTGATGTAGAAAGTTTTACAGTCACGTTTTACGAAAACGGTGAATGGAAAGAAGAGTGGACAAAGCCCAAGGCGTTGCCTGCCGCCATTGCCATCACTCTTACTTTGAAAGATTACGGTGACATTGAGCGCGTTTATCTGACGCCAGGTGGTGAACTGACGGTGACGACCCCACAAGAGGGAAATAACCAGGAAGGCGGCTCGGGTCAAGAGGGAAGCAACAATGGCTAAACGCTTTTCTCAATCTGGTGTGGCTTTGATCGTGGTTCTACTGCTACTGGCAGTCATGACCGCTATCGCTGCGACCATGTCAGAACGCCTGTTTATCAATTTCCATCGAGCTGGGAATCAGGTGAATCACCAGCAGGCATACTGGTATAGCTTAGGGGTCGAAGCACTGGCAAAAGTGGGTATCGAACAGAGTTATAAAGACAACGAGACCATTAATTTAAGCCAGCCCTGGGCACTTAAAGAACAGACGTATCCTTTGGATTACGGCACAGCAAAGGGCAAGCTGCTGGATATGCAGGCTTGCTTCAATTTAAACGTGTTAACCAGTGTAAAAGCCAAGGTGGAGTCTACGCAGAAGCCATTTCTTGTCAGAGTATGGCAGAACCTGATCGAACAGCAGGATATTGAGCCTTACACCGCCGAAGTGATCGCGGATTCGACCTGGGATTTCGTCGATAATGACGCCAGTGTGTTAACCAGTTACGGTGCTGAAGACAGTACTTATGAAGGTTTTCAGCCCGCGTATCTGACGGCAAATGGATTTATTGCGGATCGCTCTGAATTGAGAGCAATTCAGCAAGTGACCGCTCCGATTATGGAGAAGCTAACGCCACTAATATGTGCGTTGCCAACCAACGAGTGGAAACTGAATGTAAATACGATTTCAGAAGACCAAGCAGATATTTTGGCTGCCTTATTTCAGCCGCATTTGAGTAACAGCAACGCCAAAGATCTGATTGCGAATCGTAAGTTTGATGGTTGGGACAGTGTCGAAAGTTTCATGTCTGAACCCATCATCAGCGGAATCGAAGAAAAAGTGCGTAAGGAAGCTCAGGCGTACATTGCAGTCGACAGTCGATACTTTGAGCTGGACGCTCAGGTCATGGTCGATGAATCAAGGGTCAGGATACGAAGCCTGCTCTACAGTAAGGACAGAAAACAAGCGACGGTTGTACGTCGTAGTTTTGGAGGAATCAGTGAGCGAGTTTCTGACCGTAAGAATAAGTAGTCAGGCAGACGCCCCAATACAGTGGCTGGTGTGGTCTCCAGGTCAGCAAGAGGTGATCGCCAGCGGTGAATTAAGTCATCGCAACCAGTTAGGCGAGATCGCATCTTATGCTCATCAACGCCCAACCATTGTGTTGCTAGCAAGTAGCGATGTGCTGCTTAAAGAGGTAGACATTCCAGCGGGTGGAGCACGTCAGCTCAATACCATGCTGCCGTTTTTGGTTGAAGACGATGTCGCGCAGGATGTGGATGATCTGCATTTTACTGTGCTGAACAAACGTGGTGCAAAAGCCGACGTAGCTGCCGTCGACAGCGGATTTTTGGAAACGTTACTGGATGAGCTAAAAGCGCATCAGATAAACGTGCGTCAGGTGTTGCCTGACTGTTTAGCTATGCCATGGCAGAAAGATGAAATCAGTGCGCTTGAAATTGACGGTCAATGGGTATTTCGTCAAGAGCAATACTCAGGCTTCTCCGTTCAGTCTGATTGGTTAAGTTTGCTTCCGGCAGAAGTGTTCCAACTGCACACTGAAGAGAGCGAAAGCGAAGAGCAGTCAGACGCTGTAGAGAAGCGTGTTGCCACCTTTACGCCATTGCCTCAGAACCATGAGTCGCTTCCGGGGCGTTGGCAGAATGGTAAAGCAGAGTTAGTGATGTCATTGCTGACACAGGGAGCGATTGCTTCGAAAGCTAACCTGCTGACGGGAACATTCAAACCGTCTTCTTCTCTGACCAAATACTGGAAAGTCTGGCAGAAAGCCGCGGTCGCTGCGGTTTTACTTCTGGTTGTCCTGACAACGCAAAACGTACTGCAAGTGAATGCGTTTGAAGCTCAGGCAGCGCAATATCGAGCCGAAAGTGAACGCATTTTCCGAGAAGTGTTCCCAGACAAACGCAAAATTCCAACCGTGAGTTACCTCAAGCGCCAGATGCGCAATGAAGAAGCAAGATTATCTGGCGGTGGCAGTGACGAGTCGATGTTAATTTGGCTTTCAAAGCTTCCTGAAGCGTTGAAGAAAAATGGCGCGATCGACGTACTAAGCGTGAAGTATGATGGCTCTCGTGACGAAATTCGAATTCAGGCAAAAAGCAAAGACTTCCAAACCTTTGAATCGGCGCGTGCAGAACTTGCACAGCTGTTTGATGTCGAGCAGGGGCAGTTGAACCGTAGCGGTACAGAAGTGTTTGGCAGTTACGTGATAAGGAGAAAACCATGAATAGAGTGACCGCATGGTGGCAGTCGATATCACAACGCGAGCAACGCCTGATGGGTGGATGTGCTGTTTTGTTTACGGCGTTTATCATTTATTGGGGTGGGATCGTACCGCTTAATGAACGAGCCGACGCCGCGCAAGCACGAATCACCACAGAAAAGCAGCTTCTGGACTGGGTAACCAACAGTGCAAATACCATTACTTCCCTAAGAGGGGCTTCTGGTAGCAGTGCGAATGTATCTGGTCAGCCACTTAATCAGGTGGTGTCATCCACCACCAGGCGTTATCGTATCGAACTGATTCGTATGCAGCCGCGTAGCGACAGCCTTCAGGTCTGGGTTCAGCCTGTACCTTTTAATCAATTAGTCTCTTGGTTGGCGGATTTGCGTGAACAGCACGGTATTGATGTAGAGTTTCTGGATATTACCCGCACAGAGGTGACCGGGCAGGTTGAAGTCAACCGATTACAACTAAAAAGAGGCAGTTAACTTGAAGCGTTTTTTAGGGTATGTGTCTGTATTTGTTCTAGTGCTTATTGTTAGCCTGGTTGTGCACATGCCAGTGTCATTTGTTTATCAGTATGCTCCGAAAGTTCGAGGCTTAGAGCTTGGTCATTTAACCGGGTCCGTATGGCGTGGTCAGGCTTCCAACGTAGCTTGGCAGGGGCAGAACTTTGGTCAGCTAAGCTGGAATTTTCAGCCTTCTGCTCTGGTTAGCGGAAAAGCCGAATTTTTAGTTCGTTTTGGGCGAGGCAGTGAGCTTCAACTTCACGGCAAAGGAGCAGTTGGCTTTGGTTTTGGTGGTCTGTATGGCGAGAATATTTTTGCGTCTATGCCTGCTGAAAACGTATTGAGGTTTGCTCAGGTTCCGGCACCTGTGGATGTTCAAGGGCAACTGGAACTGGCGATTAAAGACTTTCAGTACGGTCAGCCATGGTGTCAGAGCGCAACCGGAAACTTGGCATGGAACGGTGGCAAGTTAGGCACCCCTTTGGGTGAACTGGTACTTGGTGAAGTGACATCAGACATCGTCTGTGAAGACAATACGCTTACTGCAAAAGGTGAGCAGAAACATGCACAGGTGACCAGTGCCTTTGATGCAAACTTGTCTCCAAACCAACAGTACAATGTGACAGCTTGGTTTAAACCCGGTGCAGAATTTCCCCCTTCAATGTCTAGCCAGCTAAACTGGCTGGGCAATCCAAACAATCAAGGTCAGTACCCATTCCAATACTCTGGACGTCTTTGATATCTCGAACGGCTCAGTCTCACTGAGCCGTAACTCCCTGCCTTAGAAAACTAAATGTCTCAATACGAACAAAAATCAATCTTGAAAGCTCAACAGAACGGTTTTTTTGATGATATATTGGTCGTGTTAAAAAGTTGGGTCGAATCTTAAGGGAAAGTTATGGCAGAAGAAAAAAAGCCACAAATTTTGGCTACAAAAACGGTCGCCCAATCTAAACTGTTTACTATAGAGTCGCTCGACTTACGTTTCTCTAATGGGGAAGAGCGCGTCTATGAAAGAATGAAACCCAGCGGTCGCTCAGCTGTAATGATAGTGCCAGTGACTGAACAGGGTGATTTGCTGTTAGTACGCGAGTATGCCGCAGGTACCGAGCGCTACGAGTTGGGGTTCCCGAAAGGTTTGGTAGACCCGGGGGAAACTCCAGACGAAGCAGCAAACCGAGAATTAAAAGAAGAAATTGGATACGGCGCAAAAGAACTGACACCGCTCAAACAGGTGGTGCTCGCACCGTCTTACTTCTCAAGTAAGATGACGCTTTTTCTGGCGCGAGATTTGTATCCTGAATCACTGGAAGGGGATGAGCCTGAGCCTTTAGAGTTGGTTCGGTGGCCTCTGCAGCAAGCCGATGAGCTGCTGACCCATCTGGATTTTTGTGAAGCCCGCAGTATTACTGCACTGATGTTAGCTCAGCGGTATTTAAACCCGTCTGAGTAAGGAAATGCCCTATGGCGGAAGATCTTTCTCACCTTATCCCTTCAGTTATCACCGTTGCCCGCAGTGCCGGGCAACTTATCCATGATATCTACGAAAATAAACAATACGAAGAATACACTAAGTCCGATGAGACACCGGTCACCAGCGCTGACATTGCCGCTCATAAGCTGATTGTCGAACAGTTGAGTGAGTTAACACCGGATATCCCAGTGCTTTCAGAAGAAGCAGCGGACATTAGCCTTGAAAAGCGTTCTCAGTGGAGTCGCTACTGGCTGGTCGACCCGCTGGACGGAACTCAGGAGTTCATCGCTCGAAGTGGTGACTTTGCCACTATCATTGCGTTGGTAGAAGACAACGAACCTGTGATGGGGGTGGTGTATGCCCCGGTGTCTGGCGTGACCTACTATGCATACAAAGGCAAAGGTGCGTGGAAAATTCCGGACATGGACGAAAGCGTTGCCATCGAAACACACCGTCATCATGGCGACAGCCAGTCTTTAGCGATTGCAATCAGTCGCCGCCAGGACATTAACAGCATTACCAGTAAGCTGTGTCCTTCGTGGAATTTTGAGTTAGTACCGTTAGGTTCGGCAGCTTTGAAAGCATGCTTGGTGGCTGAAGGAGCAGTGGACTGCTACCTGCGATTAGGACCAACAGGAGAATGGGACACCGCTGCGACTCAGTGCATTGTGAGTGAAGCAGGAGGGCGGATCCTCAGTACCAAGCTGGAACCGCTTTCTTATAATGAACGCGAAACATTAGAAAATCCTAATTTTATTGTTTTGGGTGACGAAGAACTCCCTTGGGATTCCATTCTGTTAACTCGATAGAAGTCGATTTCTCCCTTCTTCTAGCAGGGATCTGCTTGGCTGCAGATCCCATTTATCCTGCTTGATTCTTCCTGTGATTACAGAGTCTTATTCTGTAATTGAAGGCTTCTCAATCAAAAAAAATCTGTTGATAAACAGGTCAATTACTTTTTTATAAAATTACGCTCACAGGCTAAAATTTTTCCTTCCCCGGCACCTTGGATTTTTCAAAAAACATGCTTGTTTATATAGACCGTTCGGCACCTGTCGACGGCTTAATATAAAAAATATGAGGATAATATTTTGAAAATAACAAGGAATATGGCCCTAGTCACAGCCATGCTAGCACCTATGGTAACCATTGGTGCGGAAATACCAGGAGCTGGGTTTGAAGTAACACCACGTATTGTTGGTGGTGGCGATGCCAACACTGCAAACTGGGGTTTCTTCAGCCACCTGCAGATCAAGATAGGCAACAAAACTTATTCTTGTGGCGGTAGTAATCTGGGTGACGGTTACGTATTGACTGCTGCACACTGTGTGGATGGCGCTCTAGCCTCGGGGGTATCTGTACGAGTTGGTGCTAAGACGCGTCGTGGAAACGACGGACAGCACGCTAACGTTACTCAGATCCACATGCATCCTAACTACAATTCTAGTACCTACAAAAACGACATCGCTGTACTTAAGCTGGATCGAGTGCTTCCAACGGCGACCACTGTTGAAATTGCAGCAGGTTCTCTAAGCCAGTACGCTGGCATTGGTGATCTTCTATCTGTAGCTGGTTTAGGTCGACTTTCTTCGGGAGGCGCATCTCCTTCTCGCTTACAAGAAGTAGACGTACCACTAGTTTCTGACGCAACTTGTCGTGCAGCGGGTGGACCATACAACAATGTTGGTAGTGTAGAGTTCTGTGCTGGTCTTCCGCAGGGCGGAAAGGACTCCTGTCAGGGTGACAGCGGTGGTCCGATCGTTGTGAACCGTTCAGGAACAATTACACAGCTTGGTGTTGTAAGTTGGGGTATTGGTTGTGCTGCCGCTGGTAACTATGGTGTTTATAGCGACATAGCAGCACTTCGTGGCTGGTTAGACACGGTAATCTCTGCTCCAGGTGGTAACTACTCCGTCGGTTACACTAAAGATCAATCGCTGACTTCATTCAAAGTGGGTGAAACCAAGTCTCATACCTTTAGCATTAAAAACACAGGTACCGAAGCCTTCACATTGAACACAGTATCTGTTGCTGGTTCTGGTGTGGCATCTTCCCCTGTTATTGGTGCTGACAACTGTTCACAATCTACTTTGACTGCGAACCAAAGCTGTCAGGTATCAGTTGAGTTTGGTGCAAGTGCTGCGGGCACCGCGAAAGCTCAGCTGTCCTTCTCTACAGACAAAGGCACGTCAGTGTACACTGCGAACGTAAGTGCAGAAGCGACAACGACAGGCGGTGGTAATGGCGGTACCTACGACTTTGTTTACCCAGAAGGCATCTCAAACTACACGTTTGGTACGGTTGTTCTAGCTGAAGACGGTAACCGTTATCAGTGCTTAGGCTTCCCAGGTGGTCTTTGGTGTTCAGCTGGTGGTGCATACGCACCAGGTACTGGTTGGGCATGGGACTCAGCTTGGAGCAAGCTGTAATCATAGTTCTGGCTTAATCCTGATTCAAGCCAATGAAAAAGCCGGGTATGTTTACCCGGCTTTCTTGTATCTGTCTTGCTGAAGCGATATTAGTAGTAAGAGTGCTCACCACGATCGTGTTCAGTAGAATCTCGTACTGCTGTCAGTTCACCTTCAAACTGAGCCAGAAGCTCTTTCTCGATACCTTCCTTAAGCGTTACGTCGACCATTGAGCAGCCGTTACAACCGCCACCAAACTGAACCAATGCAATACCATCGTCAGTAATTTCAATTAGGCTGACGTGACCACCGTGACCAGCAAGCTGAGGGTTAACCTGAGTTTGGATCGCGTATTCAACACGCTCCATCAGAGGAGCATCATCAGACACTTTACGCATTTTTGCGTTAGGTGCTTTCAGAGTCAGTTGCGAGCCCATTTTATCAGTGACAAAGTCGATTTCTGCGTCTTCAAGAAAAGGCATACTCAGCTCGTCGACAAACGCAGAGAAATATTCATATTCCAGCTCAGTGTCGCTGGCTTCTACGGCTTCTGGTGGGCAATAAGACACACCACATTCTGCGTTTTGAGTGCCTGGGTTAACCACGAAAACACGAATGTTCGTGCCTTCTGGCTGCTGTTCCAGCAATTTCGCAAAGTGAGACTGTGCATTTTCTGTAATAGTAATTGTATTCGACACGACCAATACCCAAGTAATTTAGTAAACTATTTGACCATTTTACCCCCGTGAGTAAATCGATCCAGCTTTTTAAGTCATAACTTATTTTAGCTATTTCGGCTCAGGGGTTCGGCATATGCAGTAAATATCGATGGTTTCTACGCCAACATCAAGCAGTAAATTACACATTTGTCGGATAGTGCTGCCCGTTGTCACCACATCGTCGACGATTGCTACGTGCTTTGCAGCTGGAGGCGCAATTAACCGAAAAGCACCATAAAGGTTTCTATGCCTCGCCTTTTTATCCTGACCGAGTTGAGGTGCAGTATATTTCACCCGCTTGAACAGATTCGGATTAAATCGTTCGGGCATATTGAGATGCTGACACAATGCTCTTGCCAGATGGTCACTCTGGTTGTAGCCGCGTATCAGTTCTCTGCGCCAGTGAAGCGGGACAGAAGTAATCACGTCGGCAGGCTCTGTAATTTTCTGCGCAAGTAAGTAGCTGAGGTCAGGGGCTAGCCGAAACTGATGCTGAAATTTCAGGCTGTGGATATAATGCGAAAGCGGTGGACGATAGTCGTTCACACAATACAGACGGTGCCAGGGAGGTGGGTTACTTATGCACTCACCACAGAATTCAACGGGTTCCAAAGTAGGCAGCCCGCAGCATTGGCAACGGCAAGGATCGCTCATGCTGTTCAGGCAATGTTTGCACCATCGTGTCTCTGGTGTGGGCTCTTCAATGTTCAGACCACATAGCGGGCATTGCAGATTAAAATAACGGTGTAATTTGAGCTTTAGCCAGCTGGAAATCACCATAACGTATTCAAATAGTTAAAGTTAATGGGCATGGTATCCCATTAAATGTTCGAAAAACGGTTTAAGAGAGAAAAGCATGACGACGTCGTTGTATTGGCAGTCTTTCGGGCAAGGACCCGACTTGGTTTTGTTACATGGATGGGGAATGAACGGCGCTGTCTGGCAGCAAACGGCTGAAAACCTGTCTGAACATTTTTCTGTACATGTGGTGGATTTACCCGGATACGGGCACAGCAATGCGGTATCAGCGTTGAATTTAGAATCTATAGTTGAAGAAGTGCTTAAAGGCGCGCCGAAACAAGCGATCTGGCTCGGGTGGTCATTAGGTGGCTTAGTTGCGACTCACGCTGCTCTGAATCACAAAGAACGCGTATCTAAGTTAGTGACCGTTGCAAGCTCACCAAAGTTTGCGGCAGCAAAACCCTGGCGTGGCATACAGCCAAATGTGTTAACCATGTTTACACAGCAGTTGGTAGAAGATTTCCAGTTAACGGTAGAACGTTTTATGGCGCTTCAGGCGATGGGCAGCCCCTCTGCTCGTCAGGATGTGAAACAGCTAAAACAAGCCGTTTTGTCGCGCCCGTTACCGAATCAAGAAGTGTTGCTTGCTGGCTTAGACATTCTTGCTGACGTGGATTTGAGGGAGCAACTTGCAAACATCGATATCCCCTTTCTGCGAGTTTATGGTCGCCTGGACGGACTGGTACCAATCAAGGTTTCGAAAGACATGGCACACTGGTCTCCCGCTAGTATTTCTCATACGTTCGAGCAGTCATCGCACGCTCCATTTATGACAGAGCTCGATGAGTTTTGCGAAAAGATCACCGAGTTCTGTAAATAAATTGAGCAACCTGCCGTTAAAGTGATTAGCAGGCTAAACTGTATACAGATTAGTTTTGTGATTGCCCGTATGGGCGGAACGCCACAACACCATGGTTTTATGGGGTTTGTGGCAATCATTACCTTTGTGGGAGGTTTGTTATGTTAGTCAACCCGACCAGTGCCAGCGTTCCGCTGATTGCCCCGTCGGTCAATATACAAACCGAACAAGTTGCACGCGACAACAAGGTCAGGGAACCCGTGGCTCCGCCAGCGGAACTGAACAAGTCGAGTGCGGAACGAAGGGCAACGCTAGAGGAGAAGCGTCGAAGACGTGCGGCCTGGAATGCGGAAGACCACCCAGACTATGAGCTGGATTCAGACGCAGAGACCGAGTATCACGAAGAGCCAGTCGACAAGCTTGAGCGGTTGTTTGATTTGATCGCACTGCAAACATACAGTGCCCGACAAGGAAAGGGATACACCATTCGTTTCCGGCTGCCAGCCAGCGTGCTGAACGCAGCGATTAATGAAGGGAAAATGGCCAAGCGCCGTACCATCATTAAATACCATTATGGGCACTCCGTAGCGCCTCATACGCCATCGGAAGTGATTGCAGTGACTTAAATCGCTAACAAAAAAAGACCACCCTTGGGTGGTCTTTTTTCTATCTGAGAAATGGCATCAACCCTCTGACTGACGGCTTTCCTGAATGGTCAGTTTGACCTCGGTTGGCAGCAACTTCGACAAGGTGCAAGCCAGATCCTTTGTTTTGGACAGGTCGCACTGACCATCTAAATCCAGATATTCCTGATCTTTTAGGGTACTGAATAGTGCCGCAAACACCCCTTTGTCAAAAAACTCAGGCGCATTGATGCCATGCAGTCGACCAAGGCGCTGAGCGACTTGCTGGCTGCGCTGCTCCAGCTCTGCTCTGCCTAACTCAGGGGCATCTGCCAGTTGAGTAATAGCAATAGAGTAGCGCTGCAACGTTTCCTGAATTGTCCGAGCGTACAAAATCAGTGACTGAATGCGCTTCTGGCTAATGGACACGGTATCGCCATCCAGATAAACAATCTCCTGTCTCGCGAACTCAGCAACGGTTTTTCCCACAACGTCAGCGATGTCGCCTTCATCGTAATGTAAGAAAAGCTCTTTCTTTAAGAACGGATACAAAGTCGTGACGATTTCCGTCAATTTGGACACCGACAGGCTTTCGTGCTGAACCACTGACTGAGCAATCAGTGATGGAATGGCGAACAGGTGAATGATGTTATTGCGGTAATAGGTCATCAAAATTGACTGCTGGCGATCCAGCGACACGATATCGCCCATGGTATCGGGCTCTATCACAAATTTGTCCAGCCCGACGGCATGTTTAACCAGCGCTTCAGCATCCGTATCGGGTGTGGTGCTGGTACTGGAATACGGCACGTGGCGTAAAAGCGCTAAATAGCTGTCAATTTGCTGAATAAGTGTGTCGTGCGACAGCGCACGCTGACGAGAAGCCAGCAAAGCCAGAGCACACAGCGTCAAAGCATTGGTTGCTGCTGCATCGTTGATGTGCGTCATCATCTTTTCAGCAAGCTGATTCACGACCGGTGTCATCCATTGAGGTTTCGGGCTATCTACCGGGTCGATGTCGTTTGTCCATTCAGGCACGTGCTCATTCAGATACTGATTGAGCGGAATGGGTTCACCAAAATTCACATAACCCCGACCAAAGTTACGAAGCTTACGCAGGGTTTTCAGAACCAGACCCGCATTCTCTTTCTCTTTGCGTTTACCTCGAAGCTCTTTGGCATAGGTCGAAACTTCCATTACGTGTTCATAACCGATGTACACAGGAACCAGAGTCACAGGGCGGTTTAGGCCTCGGAGCATAGCTTGAATGGTCATTGCCAGCATGCCGGTTTTCGCCTGAAGTAAGCGACCGGTACGAGAGCGACCACCTTCACTGAAATATTCCACTGAGTAACCTTTGGCAAACAGTTCTGCCAGATATTCACGGAAGATAGTGGAGTAAAGCTTATTGCCTTTAAAGCTGCGACGAATAAAGAACGCACCACCACGACGGAAAATCGGACCTGCTGGGAAGAAATTCAGATTGATGCCAGCGGCAATATGAGGTGGCACCATTCCTTCCTGATAAAGAACATAAGACAGCAGCAGATAGTCCATATGGCTGCGGTGGCAGGGCACATAAACAATCTCGTGACCATCCTGAGCGAGCTTTCGCACCATAGATGCATTGTTGATGTTCAAGCCTTGATAAAGCTTATTCCACAACCACCCCAAGAAGCGGTCGCCTTTCTTTATTAAGGAGTAAGAGAAGTCCGCGGCCACTTCATCCATGATGGCTCTGGCTTCTTTTTCTGCCTTCTCAATGGTGATGCCTTTGCTTTTGGCTTCATCCTCGACGGCTTTCTTTATCGCTTCTGAGCGCAACAACCGTTGAAACAGAGCCTGACGTTCAGGCAAGTTTGGTCCTGAAGCGGCGAGCTTCTGACGAGAAAAGTGAATACGGGCAACGCGTGTTAACTTATGCGCAATTTCTTTGTCGGTGCCGTGACTGTCTGCCATGAATCGAAGAGACACAACGGGGCTGAATCGGACCAGACAATCGCGACCAGAAAGCAAAAGTGCTTTTGCTTTCTGTGGACCATTCATACTTTCCAGATAAGGCTTCTGACGGTCTTCTTTACCGGGTTTTCTTCCCCACATCACACTGACAGGAATCACTTGAACATCCAAATCGCTGTCATCGGTGTGCAGTTTTAGCAGTTCCGTAAACAGGTCAACCGACTCTGATGGCGCGTCATGATCATCCTGAATCAAGGTTGGGCGTGATGAGGTAAACACAAACCGACCAAATGGCTGACCATTTATCTCCAGCGCAGATAACGGATCTGGGAGACCGAGTTCAATGGCGTATCGCTGAAATGTCAGCAAATCGACGTTGGAGCGAAATGGGAGTGCGTAAACAATGGGCTTAGTGATATCAATGCCCAAATCTTCCACTGGATTTGATGGGATGGTCGTGCCTTTCACCAATACGGAAAGCGGCAGTTTCATCAAAGTTCGAGAAAGCGTTTGTCCAGAAGACATAGTGAATGTTTGCCTCAGCATGTGTGTGACGGTGGTTATGTGTTTAAAACATGACCGCCTGAATAATTGCGCAGCAAGGATAGCAGAAACTGGTCTAACCTTTTATCCCATTTTTGTAATATCTCATCTGCACAACGGTGGATCCCGCTTTTAATACCCATTGCACAGATGGTGATAGTTAAGATGCCAATTCTGAAAAGTGTAGCGGATAAAATGGCATGAGAAGTGAAGGTAAAAAGACAAATCCGTTAAAAAATAAACAATTGTCTTTGAAATCGTTCAGTTACTGGATATACTCACAGTTAACTGTATAAAAAGACAGGTGAGACATGAAGCCACTAACGCCGCGCCAACAACAAGTCTTCGATCTGATTAAAGATAAGATTGATGCATCAGGTATGCCCCCGACTCGTGCTGAAATCGCACGTGAACTGGGGTTTCGTTCTGCAAATGCCGCTGAAGAACACCTTAAAGCGCTTGCCAGAAAAGAAGCTATCGAGATTATTCCCGGCGCTTCACGAGGCATCCGAATTCTGCTTGAAGATGATCCGGAAGAAGAAGGTTTGCCTTTGATCGGTCAGGTTGCGGCAGGTGAGCCTATCCTGGCACAAGAGCACGTAGAAACGCATTACCAGGTCGACCCTGCGATGTTTAAGCCTCAAGCGGATTTCTTACTTCGTGTTAACGGGATGAGTATGAAGGACATCGGCATCATGGATGGCGATTTGCTGGCTGTTCATAAAACTCAAGATGTACGCGATGGTCAGGTTGTCGTGGCTCGTGTCGATGAAGACGTAACGGTGAAACGCCTTGAACGTAAAGGATCAACCGTTCTTCTGCACGCTGAGAATGAAGAGTTTGAACCGATCAAAGTGGATCTGACTGCTCAGCACCTGGCAATAGAAGGAATTGCTGTTGGCGTCATCAGAAATGCAGATTGGATGTAATTAAATTTTGCATTATTAAATGATAGTCATTATCATCTAGCTATTATTGTAGGGAAGATGATAATGACTCAGCCACACTTCAAGCGACCTAAATCGCACTATCGCATACCAGCGAATCTGCTTCAGCCAATGTGGCTGAGAAGCAGAGAGAGCCTAGTTGACGATGGTTTGGTTTATGATCCTATTGCTGCCAGTGCATGCCAGCGATGTGAGCTTGCGCCTGAATGTTTGGCTGGAGATGTCGATCAGAAGCAGTTACTAAACGCAACACTCACACAGTTGTGTGATGAACGAGTGAAAAACTTCTTAATCGACAACCCAGAAGCCTGGGTACTGAACGTAGGTGCTGGCTTGGATACCCGCTTTTATCGTTTAGACAACGGTCGATGCCACTGGCTTGAGCTGGACATCAGTGAAAACCTGTTATGGCGTCAAAAACTCTTTCACCCTAGCGAACGTTATCAACTGAGATGCGGCAGTGTTGTTGATACTAATTGGTTAGGTGATTTACCTGTCCCCGACTCCTCTCCTGTATTGATTGTTTGTGAGCACGCTTTGCTTGATTGCGAAGAAGAGCAAGTCGCTAAGTTTATTCAAACCTTAGGTCGGCGTTTTATACATGCTCAAGCGTGTATTGTTGTGGCGGGCGATCTTGCCAATTCACATTGGGGGAAAAAGTTGGGCGGTGGTGGCTACAAGCACGCCATAAGACAGCCTAAGGAAAAACTCTTGAGCTGGCTCCCCTGGTATCAATGGGCAACTGTTCATTCTCCAATGGATAAAAACTGTAGCCGCTGGAAACGCTGGCAGCGTTTATTGTCAAAAATGTCCTTCTTCAAACACCGAATGACACCAGTCTTACTCCACATGCGATGGTGATTGATTAATCAACCACTAACCGCTAACCTCGTCGGCATAAACGATGAGGTCATCTGTGTTTAAATCCCAACTTTCATTCTTATCTAACTGGTCACTGCACAGACAAGTGCTCTGGCTTGCTATTCCAATGGTGCTCTCAAACATCACTATCCCATTACTAGGGCTGGTGGATGCGGCGGTGATCGGTCACCTCGAACACGCCTGGTATTTAGGTGGCGTCGCACTAGGTAGCACGATGATCAGTGTTGCTTTCTGGTTGCTTGGCTTTTTGCGAATGGCGACGACCGGGTTAACCGCCCAGGCGAGTGGGGCGAAAAACGGGGAAGAGCTTTGTCGAGTGCTGATGCAGGGGCTGACGATGGCAGGGCTGTTTGCATTTGGCTTTTTGCTTTTGCATCCGTGGATTTCTGATTGGGTATTTACTTTCAGTGACGCCAGCGAACAGGTGAAGCACTATGGTCAGCAGTATTTTGCAATCCGTGCTTGGAGTGCACCGGCTGCGTTGGCTAACTTCGTTATCCTAGGCTGGCTTTTGGGAACGCAAAATGCCAAGGCACCAATGTGGATAGTGATTGTTTCCAACCTGACCAATATCATTCTGGATGTGATATTTGTGATTGGTTTAGGCTGGAAAGTCGAGGGAGCGGCATTGGCTTCTGTATTAGCCGATTACTCTGGTATGACACTGGGTTTGTTTTTTGTTTTGAAAACCTGGTCTCGCCTTACATTGCCATCCCCCTTGTCTCAGCTTCCATTCTTAAAGCATGGGATGGGCAAATTTGTCCGCCTAAATCGCGATATCTTTCTGCGATCTTTATGTTTGCAAGCCACATTCAGCTTTATGACCTTCCAAGGGGCAAGCTTTGGCGATGATGTAGTCGCAGCTAATGCCGTTCTGATGAGTTTTCTTATGATGATTTCCTATGGCATGGACGGTTTTGCGTATGCGATGGAAGCCATGGTCGGTAAGGCAATTGGTGCAAAAGACGAAAGACAGCTCAAACAATCCTTGGTAGGCACATTTTTCTGGAGCCTGATCATCTGTATCGGTCTAACGTTTGCTTTCGCGTTGGCGGGATCAGGGTTGATCAGTCTGATCACTGACATTCCAATTGTTCGGCAGCACGCTAATATTTATCTGCCTTGGCTGATAGCCATGCCATTGGTCTCCATGTGGTGCTTTCTACTCGACGGCATATTTATTGGTGCTACGAAAGGAAAAGAGATGCGCAACAGTATGTTTGTCGCAACGTGCAGCTTTTTCTTGGTGTTCTACGCGTTTTCTGGTTTTGGAAACCACGCCCTTTGGATGGCCATGTTGAGTTTTATGGGGATGCGTGGACTAGGGCTCGCCGTCGTTTTCGCGTGGCAGTGGCGAAGAAATGCATTCCTTGCCTAAAAGAAAGGGTCAGCAAGTAGCTGACCCTTATCGATTTAAATCCAATTAAAATAAACGGTTAAGACCATTCAATGCTGCCACGCGATACGCTTCTGCCATCGTTGGGTAGTTAAAAGTCGTATTCACGAAGTATTCAATCGTATTGGCTTCACCTTTCTGTTCCATGATGGCTTGCCCGATGTGAATGATTTCAGCAGCGCGCTCTCCAAAGCAGTGTATACCGAGGATTTCTTTGGTTTCGCGGTGGAAGAGAATCTTCAGTGAGCCAATGTCCTTGCCTGCTATCTGTGCGCGAGCCAGGTGCTTGAAGGAGGAACGTCCCACTTCGTAAGGTATTTTTGCCGCCGTCAGCTCTTGCTCTGTTTTTCCTACAGAACTGATTTCCGGAATGGTGTAAATACCTGTTGGGATGTCTTCAATCAGGTGGTTGTCGGCTTGCCCTTTGGTAATGGCTTGTGCAACAAATCGTCCCTGGTCATAAGCCGCACTGGCAAGGCTTGGGTAACCGATGACATCGCCAACGGCATAGATATTCTCTACCGAAGTCTGGTAATTGGAGTTAACGGCAAGTTGACCACGTGAGTCGGGCTTCAGACCAACAGCTTCGAGGTTCAGTTTATCTGTGTTACCCGTTCGACCATTTGCATAAAGCAAGCAGTCAGCACGCATCTTTTTACCGGACTCAAGGTGAATGATCACTCCCTCATCTGTACCTTCAATTCGCTCATAAGTTTCATCATTGCGAATAATGACGCCACTGTTCCAGAAGTGATAAGAAAGGGCATCGGAGGTTTCATTATCCAGAAAAGAAAGTAAGCGATCTCGAGTGTTGATTAGGTCTGTTTTTACGCCTAACCCGCGGAATATAGACGCATACTCACAACCTATGACGCCAGCGCCATAGATGATGATATGACGAGGGTCGTGCTCCAGTGACAATATCGAATCGCTGTCATAGATACGATCGTGACCAAAGTCGACATCTGCCGGACGGTATGGTCTAGAGCCCGTGGCAATTACGAATTTGTCTGCGGTGTAGTGCTCGACGGTGCCATCCGGTTGGGTGACAGCGACGGTGTTGCCGTCTGTAAATGTCGCTTCGCCGAAAATAAGGGAACATTCGTTACGGTCGTAAAAGCCTTGTCTCAAACGAGTTTGCTTGTCGATAACGGTTTTTGCATGCCCTAAGATATTGGAAAATGTAGAGTGTAGGCTGGAATTATTGTGGCAAAAGAGAGGGTTACTGTTGAATTCGATTATACGGCTTACCGCATGTCTCAAAGCTTTGGACGGGATGGTACCCCAGTGAGTACAACCGCCGCCAACACTGCTCTCTCGCTCAATGATTGCAACATTTAACCCCGCCTTTGTTAAGCCCATTGCTGCCCCTTCACCACCAGGACCGCTGCCTATTACTATTGCATCAAAGTGCGTTGAGGTCATATATTTGCCTTTTGTTATGATTGTTAACATTGCTATAGCGATATTTTAACGCTTTCATTTTACAGGTAAATGCTCTGACCAATAGACAGTGGAGAGGATCACGTTGTGTTTCACTCTGAAACTGTGAACTGATTAGTAACTTCGAGTAGCGAGCAAGCAATTCACTTAAAAATCCGTAAAGTAACAACCTTTGTCTCATAGACTATGCTGGCATTCGAGGTATAGTAAGGCTTGCCTTTTCGGTCAGTGTCTTTATTAAGCGTAGTTAAGAATGACAAACGAGAAAAATAAAAAGAGCATGGGTGTCCGTGCTCAACAAAAAGAGAAAACCCGGCGCTCATTGATAGATGCGGCTTTTAGCCAGTTGAGTGCCGATCGCAGTTTTTCTAATCTAAGCTTACGTGAAGTGGCGAGAGAGGCGGGCATTGCGCCAACGTCTTTTTATCGTCATTTTAAAGATATGGATGAACTGGGTTTAACCATGGTTGATGAAGGTGGATTGCTGCTTCGTCAACTGATGCGTCAGGCAAGACAGCGCATTGCCAAAGAAGGCAGTGTGATTAAAACCTCGGTCGATACTTTTATGGAATTTATCGAGAGCAGCCCAAACGTATTCCGTTTGTTGTTGCGTGAACGCTCTGGCACGTCATCTGAATTTCGTGCAGCAGTTGCCAGAGAAATCCAGCATTTTGTTGCTGAGCTGACGGAATATCTGGTGGGTAATGGTGTCACAAGAGAAGAAGCCTTTACTCAGGCAGAGGCGTCGGTAACCCTGGTATTCAGTTCCGGAGCAGAAGCATTGGATCTGGAAGGGGATGAACGCGATGAGTTGGCCAATCGTCTGATTACCCAGCTCCGCATGATTGCAAAAGGTGCCCATGTGTACCGTAAAGAACGTGAACTAAAAAAGAATAAGGCAGGATAAAGCAATGTCTACTGAAGCTCCAACGGCCGACAAAGGCTCAGAAAAGAAAACGCTCATTTTGGCTCTGATTGCTGGTATGTGTGGTAACGCTTTGCTATCAGCTCTAACGGTTAGCGAAGTCGCTTTCTCTATTTTCCCAGTGATCGCACTGGTGCTTGCTGTACAAAACCTATACCAAGAATATTTACGTCACCCAGTATCTGAAGACATCCCGCTCGTGGCGCTGGCGTGTTTCTTTGTGGGAGCATTTGGCTATTCAGCTTTTGTTGGTGCTCAGCACCCCGAAGCTGGTTCCAATTTCTTCTCTATCATGGTGACCTTAATACTCATGGTCTGGGTAGGGAAAAAGCTAGGCTACATCGCCAAGCCTCAATAAATCGACCAGATATAAAAAACCGCTCAGCTGAGCGGTTTTTTTTGCATTAAGCTTTTCTTTCCAGGAAAACACCCGCTTCCATATGGTGTGTATATGGGAACTGATCGAACAAGGCAAAGCGAGTGATATTGTGTGTTTCACTCAGGATATCCAGATTCTCTTTAAGCGTATCTGGGTTACAAGAGATGTACATAATTCGCTCGTACCCCTGAACCATTTTACAAGTGTCTACGTCCATGCCTGCGCGTGGAGGATCAACAAAGATGGTGTTGCAGTTGTAGCTTTTCAGGTCAACGTTTTGCTGTTTCAGGCGGCGGAATTCTCGCTTACCTTCCATGGCTTCAGTAAACTCTTCGGCAGACATGCGAACGATTTGTACGTTGTCGATCTTATTGGCGGCAATATTGTATTGCGCTGATTCAACTGACGGCTTGGCCAGTTCGGTCGCCAGTACTCGCTCAAAATTCTGAGCAAGTGCTAATGAGAAGTTGCCGTTTCCGCAGTACAGTTCCAACAAATCGCCAGTGCTCTCTTGTGTACAGTCGACTGCCCACTCCAGCATCTTCTGCGCAACGATACCATTGGGCTGAGTAAAGCTATTTTCGACTTGCTGGTAAATGTAGGTATCACCATTCACATTAAGCTTCTCAACGACGTAGTCTTGGTCGAGCACGATTTTCATTTTACGGGCGCGTCCAATCAGGTTCAGATTAAACCCTTCATCATTCAGTCGTTGTTTGAGCGCTTTTGCTTCTTCAACCCATGCTTCATCTAGCTGACGATGGTAAAGCAAAGACACCAGAATCTCGCCACTCAAAGTAGAAAGGAAGTCCACCTGGAATAGTTTACGGCGCAAGGTGTCGTTGTGTTTCATTGCATCGACAAGCAAAGGCATCAAGTCATTGATCAATCGGCTGGCAGCAGGAAATTGGTCAACGCGGTATTTCTCGCGCGTTTCCTGATTAAACATGATGTAGTAAAGCTCTTCACCTTCGTGCCAAACGCGAAACTCTGCGCGCATTCGATAGTGTTGCTCTGGCGATTCAAACACCTCAAGTTCAGGGGCGTTAAACGGAGCAAACATCTCAGTCAGGCGCTGAGTCTTTTCTTCCAGTTGCGCTTGGTAGTGCTCTGGGTTTACATCAAGTGTCGCCATGAAGTCATGCCTTTTTTGCTAGAAACAGGGAGCGCAGATTTTATTCAATCCACTTTATTTGTCCAGCACAGAGTTGTAAGTCGTCGGTGGGACAAATTCAGAATGCGGCTTTTGGCTCTCTTGTGGTGGAAAAGTGTCCTAGTGATGAACTGCATAATAGCTTAGATGAAATACGTCTAGACATCTATTTGAAAGCAAACTAGTATCCTCGACCATGCTGGTGGTTGATATTTCAACTGAAAAGGGAATCTGGTGAAAATCCAGAACTGACGCGCAGCGGTAACAGAGAACGAACGCCCCGGAGAAATCCAAACACTGTTTTTCACATAAAAACGGGAAGTGGGGCGCTAGGTACCCAATTGAGGTGTGCTCTTGAGTCCGAATACCTGCCAGCAGTAAGAACCAAGTGGATAAGCAGTGTGTATAAACATGAAGCTTGGTCTTAGAAGGATTCTCGCGATTTAGGAAATGACAATGAAAAAAACTCTTCTAGCGACCACAGTAGCGTCGCTGCTTACTCACGCCTCCATTTCTGTCGCTCAAGAAGCAGCAGAAACCGAAACTCTTGTTGTAACAGCTAACCGTTTTGAGCAAAGTACTCAATCAGTACTTGCTCCAGTAAATGTAGTGACTCGACAAGATATCATTCAGACTCAGGCTAAAAGCCTTCCTGAAGTGTTACGAAAGCTTCCTGGTGTAGAGATTGCCCAAAACGGTGGGCGAGGTCAGCTTGCGAGTGTGTACGTACGTGGTACTGGCTCAGATCAGGTGCTTGTGCTAATCGATGGCGTGCGTATGGCTAAATCTTCAACAGGCAGTGTGGACTTTAACCAAGTGCCTGTTTCACAGATAGAGCGAATTGAATACGTCCGTGGTGCTCGTGCTGCAATGTATGGCTCTGAAGCGATTGGTGGTGTCATTAATATCATCACTTATTCGAATACTAAGAACCAAGCTATATCTAACTTATCTGTTGGTGTCGGTAGTCACAGTCAAGAAGCAAACTTTGATTCAGTTATTTCTACGTCTGAATCTGGCAAGCTTGCAGTGACTGCGGGCTATGAAAAAGATGAAGGCTATAATGTAAAACCAGTACCAGGTGTAAACGATGGTGAAAAGCATGGCTTTTCTTCCATCAATGGTTCATTAGGTTACAGACATAATTTTAACGACGTAATAGAAGCATCTGTTTTTGCGCGCGTTTACGATAATACGTATCAATATGACAACAGTAGCTCTAGCTCTCGTAAAACATCTGAGTCACATGTTTCAAGTCAAGTAATTGGCGGCTCTATTGGTTATACAAAAGATCAGCTTGCATCTACATTTTCGTACTCGAATGAGTTTGGACGTTCTAATACATCAAATCCATATGATCTAAGTGCTAGTGATCAATATCGAAATGTTTATAAGCAAGATAATGTCAGTTGGATCTCTAGCTATGAAATTAATGAGTCAACTCAGGTCTCAGGTGGTTTGGATTGGAGAAAAGACTTTTATAAAGACGATAAAGCAGATTCTACGCAAGATCGTTCAAACACAGGTGTGTTTGGTGTGCTATCGACCAAACAAGAAATTGTGACAGTCGAACTATCTATTCGTAGTGATGACAACCAAGATTACGGTAGAAATACCACATATAATGCAGGATTAGGTTTCGACATTACTGAAAGTATTCAAGTCTTTGGTTCTTATGGCACGGCTTTTAAAGCCCCAACGTTATCACAACAAAATGGTTCTGCTTGGGTCGGGGAAAATAAAAGTTTAAAACCTGAATCTTCGAAAAACATAGATATTGGTGTTAAAGGAACGGTCAAGGATATTGATTGGGCTGTAACGGGATACGATATCAAGATTGATGACTTGATTGATTATGACGGTAATAAGCGACAATACGTAAATGTTGAAGGACAAACCCGAATCAAAGGTGTTGAATTAGAAGCTGCCTTTGAAACAGGTTCGATATTCCATGCGTTCTCTATTGACTTGAAAGATCCAAAAAATGATGAAGGCGAAATGTTGGCTCGTCGCTCAAAGGGCGCATTTAAATGGAATGTGAGTACTTCGTTTGACGATGTAGATCTATCATTGAGCTATCAGTATTACACAAAACGAAGAAATAGTGATTATGACGCAACTCCGATTTATCTGAAGCCGTATGATTTGCTAGATGCAGCAGCGACTTATTGGGTTGAGCCTAATGTTGCGATTCGTGGGCGTGTTGATAATCTACTAAATGAAAAGTACGAGACTGCTAACGGGTATCCGGCACCAGAACGTACTATCTACTTAAGCATCGCTTACCAATTCTAATTAATAGCCGCCTTCGGGCGGCTTTTTAATACCTATGAAGAAACAACCCAAAAAAGTCGTCATCAGTTGGTCGTCAGGCAAGGACTCAACGTTAACCTTAATACGTCTGCTTGAAGATCCTAATTATGAAGTTGTGGGGCTTTACACAACCTATGTCGGTGAAGAAGTCCCATTTCAAGTCACACCTATTGAAGTCGTTAAAATGCAGGCTGAATTGGTAAATTTGCCATTGGTACTGATTCAACTGCCTGAAGTTTTTCCTCCCAACGACATATATCAAAATGCCATTGTTCAGGGGTTAGAAGAATCAGACTTAGAAATCGATGCTGTTGCATTTGGCGATATGTTTTGCAACGGCATTATTGAGTATCGCAAAAGCTATATAGAAAAAGCGGGATGGGAATGTGTTTTTCCTTTGATGGAAACACCAAGCATAGATCTAGCCAATGAGATACTTGCTCGGAGCATTAAAACCATAACCGTAACAATCGATGGTCACCGATTGCCTAAAGCATTATGTGGAAAATGGTACAACACAGAGTTCATTGATAACTTACCTGAAGGGATAGACCCTTGTGGAGAAAATGGAGAATTTCACACATTGGTGACATCGGCTTCATGTTTCAAAGGTAGTTTGTCGATTAAAGCTGAACAAATAGAAAGTGACGAACGCTTTCATCATTTAAGATATAAAGCGAAGATTGGCGAGCGTACACTTTAACAGTAAGATACGCTCAACTTATTGGTAGAGTGCAATCTGTTGTGGACATGAAATCAGAGAAAACAGTCTTAATTTTTGATTCAGGGGTAGGAGGTCTTTCTGTATACCAAGAACTTCAAACCCTACTTCCTCAATTAGACTACCTCTATTTGTTTGATAACGCCGCATACCCATATGGAGAGCTCGATGGCGACGTATTGATTCAAAGGGTTCAATCATTAATCTCTGAATATTGCCAACGGTATCGCATCGACTTAATCGTCATCGCCTGTAATACGGCAAGCACACTTGTTCTTCCTCACCTTCGTGCAAAACTAGCCATACCCGTTGTCGGAGTGGTTCCTGCAATCAAACCTGCCTCTCTGATTTCTGAAAAAGGAGTCGGGCTCATTGCAACACCAGCGACCGTCACTCGCCAATATACTCAAGAACTCATCAAAGATTTTGCAAACGGTAAAGAAGTGAAGTTGCTAGGCTCAACAAAATTAGTAGATATGGCGGAAAGAAAGCTAAGAGGTATCCCTGTCGATTCAAAAGAGCTGGCTCAGGTATTGGCTCCAATCAATGGGGAAGTAGATACCGCTGTACTTGGGTGTACGCATTTCCCTCTGCTAAAAGAAGAAATCCAAGTCATTATGCCAGAAGTGACGTTGATAGATTCAGGGCAAGCGATAGCCAAGCGAGTGTCTTATCTTTTACAGGAAGAGTCTGGTGAGAGAAGTGACAGGAAACATCGAATTTTTTGCAGTGCACCTCCTTTTGAAAGAGATGCACTGAACGAAACATTAAACCAACTCGGTTTCTCTGATCTTATTGTTCAGCCGAGTCAGGATGTTTAGGGTCATTAGCAACCCTAACTTTAAGCGTTCTCTCCATATAATCTTGCTCATTCAAGCCTTGAATAACTTTGTCGGCATCCTCACGGGATACCACTACAAAACCAAAGCCTCTTCTTTTTCCTGTCCTTTTATCCTTCATTAACCTTACAGCGAACACTTGACCATGTTTTGAAAACAGTTGGCGGACATGTGTTTCATTTGCTTTATAAGGAAGGTTTCCCACATATAGAGTGGTTGTTGCGGATTTGTCGTTACTTGACTGCTCTGAAGATGGGTTAGAAAGGGAAAGGAGAAGCGCGCAAGTAAAAACACCAATAATAAAAGCGGTAGCGGGAGGGACTGCAATTTGTGAAAAGGCTGCAGCACCCAAAACTGCCAGTGCAATAACTAATAAATAAGATTTTTTTGAGTTCATATCTGAATACTACATTGAAATTGTGAAGTAATAAGATGCAATGCGCTATTAACAAAATAGACACACGGATCTTACGTTTAAGCATGATGAAATTCCAACCAATTGCTGTGATAGCCTTCAAATGTTGAAATTTTATTCGATAAACAGGCTTTTGGATGAAAAGTAGTCGCTTGGAAAATAAATTTCAAAAAAGACTTGTCATCGAAACTCATCTCCCTATAATGCCGCCTCACCGACACGGAGTGAGACGAACATCACAAACCGAGCCGGGTAGAGAGGAAAAGAAAATTTCAAAAAAATCTTGACTCTCAAAATTCGGAGCGTATTATACGCACCCCTAACGGCAAGACGCAGAGCGGCTTAGTCAGTTAGAAAAAGCTCTTTAAAAATATAGACCTATCAATCTGTGTGGGCACTCGTTGATGATAATCCAAATAGATACTTCGGTATCAATTTAGGTTTCAATGAACTGAGTGACCATTCGAATTGGGAAGCAGCCTTGAGCTGTTTTATTTCACTTTTTCAAAGTGAAAACCAATAAGAGCACAGTCAATTCAACATTACTTTATGTAATGTAATCAGTATTCATTGAGCCGACCAAATCTTAAATTGAAGAGTTTGATCATGGCTCAGATTGAACGCTGGCGGCAGAGACTAACACATGCAAGTCGAGCGGAAACGAGTTGTCTGAACCTTCGGGGAACGACAACGGCGTCGAGCGGCGGACGGGTGAGTAATGCCTGGGAAATTGCCCTGATGTGGGGGATAACCATTGGAAACGATGGCTAATACCGCATAATAGCTTCGGCTCAAAGAGGGGGACCTTCGGCCTCTCGCGTCAGGATATGCCCAGGTGGGATTAGCTAGTTGGTGAGGTAAAGGCTCACCAAGGCGACGATCCCTAGCTGGTCTGAGAGGATGATCAGCCACACTGGAACTGAGACACGGTCCACTCCTACGGGAGGCAGCAGTGGGGAATATTGCACAATGGGCGCAAGCCTGATGCAGCCATGCCGCGTGTGTGAAGAAGGCCTTCGGGTTGTAAAGCACTTTCAGCAGTGAGGAAGGGTGTGTATTTAATAGATGCGCATTTTGACGTTAGCTGCAGAAGAAGCACCGGCTAACTCCGTGCCAGCAGCCGCGGTAATACGGAGGGTGCGAGCGTTAATCGGAATTACTGGGCGTAAAGCGCATGCAGGTGGTTTGTTAAGTCAGATGTGAAAGCCCGGGGCTCAACCTCGGAACTGCATTTGAAACTGGCAGGCTAGAGTACTGTAGAGGGGGTAGAATTTCAGGTGTAGCGGTGAAATGCGTAGAGATCTGAAGGAATACCGGTGGCGAAGGCGCCCTGGACAGATACTGACACTCAGATGCGAAAGCGTGGGGAGCAAACAGGATTAGATACCCTGGTAGTCCACGCCGTAAACGATGTCTACTTGGAGGTTGTGGTACTTGAGCCGTGGCTTTCGGAGCTAACGCGTTAAGTAGACCGCCTGGGGAGTACGGTCGCAAGATTAAAACTCAAATGAATTGACGGGGCCGCACAAGCGGTGGAGCATGTGGTTTAATTCGATGCAACGCGAAGAACCTTACCTACTCTTGACATCCATAGAACTTAGCAGAGATGCTTTGGTGCCTTCGGGAACTATGAGACAGGTGCTGCATGGCTGTCGTCAGCTCGTGTTGTGAAATGTTGGGTTAAGTCCCGCAACGAGCGCAACCCTTATCCTTGTTTGCCAGCACTTCGGGTGGGAACTCCAGGGAGACTGCCGGTGATAAACCGGAGGAAGGTGGGGACGACGTCAAGTCATCATACCCTTACGAGTAGGGCTACACACGTGCTACAATGGCGCATACAGAGGGCGACCAACTTGCGAGAGTGAGCGAATCCCAAAAAGTGCGTCGTAGTCCGGATTGGAGTCTGCAACTCGACTCCATGAAGTCGGAATCGCTAGTAATCGTGGATCAGAATGCCACGGTGAATACGTTCCCGGCTTGTACACACCGCCCGTCACACCATGGGAGTGGGCTGCAAAAGAAGCAGGTAGTTTAACCTTCGGGAGGACGCTTGCCACTTTGTGGTTCATGACTGGGGTGAAGTCGTAACAAGGTAGCCCTAGGGGAACCTGGGGCTGGATCACCTCCTTATACGATGATTATTGCGATGAGTGTTCACACAGATTGGTACGGTTTATAACGTAAGAGAGCAGAGTGTTCCCAAACACTCACAACTAGTGTCCCGTTCGTCTAGAGGCTTAGGACACCGCCCTTTCACGGCGGTAACAGGGGTTCGACTCCCCTACGGGATACCATCTTTAAGCGCATTTCTTTTGAAACAGAAAGACTTAAGTGCCTTTAAAAATGGTTACTTCCTTGAGAAGTGATTAGCTCTTTAACAATTTGGAAAGCTGACGAATAACAACCATCCCCTTATCTACGGATAAGCGTTGTTATTCAATTAAAAGTTCTCAAATCCTAAAACTGTGTTTTAGGTACCAACACACATTCAAGTGTTCTTGGAAACATCCTTGTGATGTTTATATTTGAGTCCGGCAAAATCGAATGTCTCTCGCTCATTCAATAATGAGAGACACAAACCTTGGTTGTTTGAACATACGAAACCTCTTGGGGTTGTATGGTTAAGTGACTAAGCGTACACGGTGGATGCCTTGGCAGTCAGAGGCGATGAAGGACGTACTAACTTGCGATAAGCCCAGATAAGACAGTAAGAGTCATTTGAGTCTGGGATTTCCGAATGGGGAAACCCACTTACATAAGTAAGTATTGCTGAGTGAATACATAGCTCAGTGAAGCGAACTCGGGGAACTGAAACATCTAAGTACCCGAAGGAAGAGAAATCAACCGAGATTCCGAAAGTAGCGGCGAGCGAAATTGGACTAGCCCTTAAGCTTTTTATGCGTCAGGTGAAGCTTCTGGAAAGGAGCGCGATACAGGGTGATAGCCCCGTAACCGACAGCGGATTTAAAGTGAAATCGAGTAAGGCGGGACACGTGATATCCTGTCTGAATATGGGGGGACCATCCTCCAAGGCTAAATACTACTGACTGACCGATAGTGAACCAGTACCGTGAGGGAAAGGCGAAAAGAACCCCTGTGAGGGGAGTGAAATAGAACCTGAAACCGTGTACGTACAAGCAGTAGGAGCCCTTCGGGGTGACTGCGTACCTTTTGTATAATGGGTCAGCGACTTATATTCAGTGGCAAGGTTAACCATCTAGGGGAGCCGTAGGGAAACCGAGTCTTAACTGGGCGCTCAGTCTCTGGATATAGACCCGAAACCAGGTGATCTAGCCATGGGCAGGTTGAAGGTTGAGTAACATCAACTGGAGGACCGAACCGACTAATGTTGAAAAATTAGCGGATGACTTGTGGCTAGGGGTGAAAGTACCAATCAAACCTGGAGATAGCTGGTTCTCCCCGAAAGCTATTTAGGTAGCGCCTCGGACGAATACTACTGGGGGTAGAGCACTGTTAAGGCTAGGGGGTCATCCCGACTTACCAACCCTTTGCAAACTCCGAATACCAGTAAGTACTATCCGGGAGACACACGGCGGGTGCTAACGTCCGTCGTGGAGAGGGAAACAACCCAGACCGCCAGCTAAGGTCCCAAAGTATTGCTAAGTGGGAAACGATGTGGGAAGGCTCAGACAGCCAGGATGTTGGCTTAGAAGCAGCCATCATTTAAAGAAAGCGTAATAGCTCACTGGTCGAGTCGGCCTGCGCGGAAGATGTAACGGGGCTAAGCAATACACCGAAGCTGCGGCTGCATACTTTGTATGCGGGGTAGGGGAGCGTTCTGTAAGCCGTTGAAGGTGGTCTGTAAGGGCTGCTGGAGGTATCAGAAGTGCGAATGCTGACATGAGTAACGATAAAGGGAGTGAAAAACTCCCTCGCCGGAAGACCAAGGGTTCCTGTCCAACGTTAATCGGGGCAGGGTAAGTCGACCCCTAAGGCGAGGCTGAAAAGCGTAGTCGATGGGAAACGGGTTAATATTCCCGTACTTCTTACAATTGCGATGGGGGGACGGAGAAGGCTAGGTGGGCCTGGCGACGGTTGTCCAGGTTCAAGTGCGTAGGCTTGAGAGTTAGGTAAATCCGGCTCTCTTTAAGGCTGAGACACGATGTCGAGTCACTACGGTGATGAAGTCATTGATGCCATGCTTCCAGGAAAAGCCTCTAAGCTTCAGATTGTAAGGAATCGTACCCCAAACCGACACAGGTGGTCGGGTAGAGAATACCAAGGCGCTTGAGAGAACTCGGGTGAAGGAACTAGGCAAAATGGTACCGTAACTTCGGGAGAAGGTACGCTCTTATCGGTGAAGTCCCTCGCGGATGGAGCTGACGAGAGTCGCAGATACCAGGTGGCTGCAACTGTTTATTAAAAACACAGCACTGTGCAAAATCGTAAGATGACGTATACGGTGTGACGCCTGCCCGGTGCCGGAAGGTTAATTGATGGGGTTAGTCTTTGGACGAAGCTCTTGATCGAAGCCCCGGTAAACGGCGGCCGTAACTATAACGGTCCTAAGGTAGCGAAATTCCTTGTCGGGTAAGTTCCGACCTGCACGAATGGCGTAATGATACCACGCTGTCTCCACCCGAGACTCAGTGAAATTGAAATCGCTGTGAAGATGCAGTGTACCCGCGGCTAGACGGAAAGACCCCGTGAACCTTTACTACAGCTTGGCACTGAACATTGAACCTACATGTGTAGGATAGGTGGGAGGCTTTGAAACGCAGTCGCCAGATTGCGTGGAGCCGTCCTTGAAATACCACCCTTGTAGCTTTGATGTTCTAACTTGGCTCCCTTATCGGGAGTGAGGACAGTGCCTGGTGGGTAGTTTGACTGGGGCGGTCTCCTCCCAAAGAGTAACGGAGGAGCACGAAGGTGGGCTAAACACGGTTGGACATCGTGTGGTTAGTGCAATGGCATAAGCCCGCTTGACTGCGAGAATGACAATTCGAGCAGGTGCGAAAGCAGGTCATAGTGATCCGGTGGTTCTGAATGGAAGGACATCGCTCAACGGATAAAAGGTACTCCGGGGATAACAGGCTGATACCGCCCAAGAGTTCATATCGACGGCGGTGTTTGGCACCTCGATGTCGGCTCATCACATCCTGGGGCTGAAGTCGGTCCCAAGGGTATGGCTGTTCGCCATTTAAAGTGGTACGCGAGCTGGGTTTAGAACGTCGTGAGACAGTTCGGTCCCTATCTGCCGTGGGCGTTGGAAGATTGAAGGGGGCTGCTCCTAGTACGAGAGGACCGGAGTGGACGAACCTCTGGTGTTCGGGTTGTCATGCCAATGGCATTGCCCGGTAGCTAAGTTCGGAATCGATAACCGCTGAAAGCATCTAAGCGGGAAGCGAGCCCTGAGATGAGTCTTCCCTGATACTTTAAGTATCCTAAAGGGTTGTTCGAGACCAGAACGTTGATAGGCAGGGTGTGTAAGCGTTGTGAGGCGTTGAGCTAACCTGTACTAATTGCCCGTGAGGCTTAACCATACAACACCCAAGGGGTTTTGTGGGCTCAGATAAGAACATTGAATGTGTAAGAATCAGAACTAAAAAAACAGCTTTCCGAATTAAGAATTTGCTTGGCGACCATAGCGTTGTGGACCCACCTGATTCCATGCCGAACTCAGAAGTGAAACGCAATAGCGCCGATGGTAGTGTGGGGCTTCCCCATGTGAGAGTAGGACATCGCCAGGCTTTGATTCTGATTGAACTCGACAGAGTTCAGTCACCATAAGGTTTTAAACAAAAGTTTAGAATTTTATGTTGACTTACAGAGTCAATCGCGTAATATACGCGTCCTGCCTAAGTGCTAACGCACTGAAAGCAAAGCTCTTTAACAATATAGACCTATCAATCTGTGTGGGCACTCGTTGATGATAATCCAAATAGATACTTCGGTATCAATTTAGGTTTCAATGAACTGAGTGACCAATCGGTAGCAATACCGGCACAGTCAATTCAACATTACTATGTAATGTAATCAGTATTCATTGAGCCGACCAAATCTTAAATTGAAGAGTTTGATCATGGCTCAGATTGAACGCTGGCGGCAGTACTAACACATGCAAGTCGAGCGGAAACGAGTTGTCTGAACCTTCGGGGAACGACAACGGCGTCGAGCGGCGGACGGGTGAGTAATGCCTGGGAAATTGCCCTGATGTGGGGGATAACCATTGGAAACGATGGCTAATACCGCATAATAGCTTCGGCTCAAAGAGGGGGACCTTCGGCCTCTCGCGTCAGGATATGCCCAGGTGGGATTAGCTAGTTGGTGAGGTAAAGGCTCACCAAGGCGACGATCCCTAGCTGGTCTGAGAGGATGATCAGCCACACTGGAACTGAGACACGGTCCAGACTCCTACGGGAGGCAGCAGTGGGGAATATTGCACAATGGGCGCAAGCCTGATGCAGCCATGCCGCGTGTGTGAAGAAGGCCTTCGGGTTGTAAACACTTTCAGCAGTGAGGAAGGGTGTGTATTTAATAGATGCGCATTTTGACGTTAGCTGCAGAAGAAGCACCGGCTAACTCCGTGCCAGCAGCCGCGGTAATACGGAGGGTGCGAGCGTTAATCGGAATTACTGGGCGTAAAGCGCATGCAGGTGGTTTGTTAAGTCAGATGTGAAAGCCCGGGGCTCAACCTCGGAACTGCATTTGAAACTGGCAGGCTAGAGTACTGTAGAGGGGGTAGAATTTCAGGTGTAGCGGTGAAATGCGTAGAGATCTGAAGGAATACCGGTGGCGAAGGCGGTCCCCTGGACAGATACTGACACTCAGATGCGAAAGCGTGGGGAGCAAACAGGATTAGATACCCTGGTAGTCCACGCCGTAAACGATGTCTACTTGGAGGTTGTGGCCTTGAGCCGTGGCTTTCGGAGCTAACGCGTTAAGTAGACCGCCTGGGGAGTACGGTCGCAAGATTAAAACTCAAATGAATTGACGGGGGCCCGCACAAGCGGTGGAGCATGTGGTTTAATTCGATGCAACGCGAAGAACCTTACCTACTCTTGACATCCATAGAACTTAGCAGAGATGCTTTGGTGCCTTCGGGAACTATGAGACAGGTGCTGCATGGCTGTCGTCAGCTCGTGTTGTGAAATGTTGGGTTAAGTCCCGCAACGAGCGCAACCCTTATCCTTGTTTGCCAGCACTTCGGGTGGGAACTCCAGGGAGACTGCCGGTGATAAACCGGAGGAAGGTGGGGACGACGTCAAGTCATCATGGCCCTTACGAGTAGGGCTACACACGTGCTACAATGGCGCATACAGAGGGCGGCCAACTTGCGAGAGTGAGCGAATCCCAAAAAGTGCGTCGTAGTCCGGATTGGAGTCTGCAACTCGACTCCATGAAGTCGGAATCGCTAGTAATCGTGGATCAGAATGCCACGGTGAATACGTTCCCGGGCCTTGTACACACCGCCCGTCACACCATGGGAGTGGGCTGCAAAAGAAGCAGGTAGTTTAACCTTCGGGAGGACGCTTGCCACTTTGTGGTTCATGACTGGGGTGAAGTCGTAACAAGGTAGCCCTAGGGGAACCTGGGGCTGGATCACCTCCTTATACGATGATTATTGCGATGAGTGTTCACACAGATTGATACGGTTTATAACGTAAGAGAGCAGAGTGTTCCCAAACACTCACAACTAGTGTCCCGTTCGTCTAGAGGCCTAGGACACCGCCCTTTCACGGCGGTAACAGGGGTTCGACTCCCCTACGGGATACCATTGGGTCGTTAGCTCAGTTGGTAGAGCAGTTGACTTTTAATCAATTGGTCGCAGGTTCGAATCCTGCACGACCCACCATTCTTTATCTAAAGAATAACTCTCAAGTATGGGGCTATAGCTCAGCTGGGAGAGCGCCTGCCTTGCACGCAGGAGGTCAGCAGTTCGATCCTGCTTAGCTCCACCATCTTGACGTCTACCACTAGACGTAAAACTAATGTGGGCGATTAGCTCAGTTGGGAGAGCACCTGCCTTACAAGCAGGGGGTCACTGGTTCGAGCCCGGTATCGCCCACCATCTTTAAGCGCATTTCTTTTGAAACAGAAAGACTTAAGTGCCTTTAAAAATGGTTACTTCCTTGAGAAGTGATTCGCTCTTTAACAATTTGGAAAGCTGACGAATAACAACCATCCCCTTATCTACGGATAAGCGTTGTTATTCAAATTAAAAGTTCTCAAATCCTAATTCTATGAATTAGGTACCAATACACATTCAAGTGTTCTTGGAAACATCCTTGTGATGTTTATATTTGAGTCCGGCAAAATCGAATGTCTCTCGCTCATTCAATAATGAGAGACACAAACCTTGGTTGTTTGAACATACGAAACCTCTTGGGGTTGTATGGTTAAGTGACTAAGCGTACACGGTGGATGCCTTGGCAGTCAGAGGCGATGAAGGACGTACTAACTTGCGATAAGCCCAGATAAGACAGTAAGAGTCATTTGAGTCTGGGATTTCCGAATGGGGAAACCCACTTACATAAGTAAGTATTGCTGAGTGAATACATAGCTCAGTGAAGCGAACTCGGGGAACTGAAACATCTAAGTACCCGAAGGAAGAGAAATCAACCGAGATTCCGAAAGTAGCGGCGAGCGAAATTGGACTAGCCCTTAAGCTTTTTATGCGTCAGGTGAAGCTTCTGGAAAGGAGCGCGATACAGGGTGATAGCCCCGTAACCGACAGCGGATTTAAAGTGAAATCGAGTAAGGCGGGACACGTGATATCCTGTCTGAATATGGGGGGACCATCCTCCAAGGCTAAATACTACTGACTGACCGATAGTGAACCAGTACCGTGAGGGAAAGGCGAAAAGAACCCCTGTGAGGGGAGTGAAATAGAACCTGAAACCGTGTACGTACAAGCAGTAGGAGCCCTTCGGGGTGACTGCGTACCTTTTGTATAATGGGTCAGCGACTTATATTCAGTGGCAAGGTTAACCATCTAGGGGAGCCGTAGGGAAACCGAGTCTTAACTGGGCGCTCAGTCTCTGGATATAGACCCGAAACCAGGTGATCTAGCCATGGGCAGGTTGAAGGTTGAGTAACATCAACTGGAGGACCGAACCGACTAATGTTGAAAAATTAGCGGATGACTTGTGGCTAGGGGTGAAAGTACCAATCAAACCTGGAGATAGCTGGTTCTCCCCGAAAGCTATTTAGGTAGCGCCTCGGACGAATACTACTGGGGGTAGAGCACTGTTAAGGCTAGGGGGTCATCCCGACTTACCAACCCTTTGCAAACTCCGAATACCAGTAAGTACTATCCGGGAGACACACGGCGGGTGCTAACGTCCGTCGTGGAGAGGGAAACAACCCAGACCGCCAGCTAAGGTCCCAAAGTATTGCTAAGTGGGAAACGATGTGGGAAGGCTCAGACAGCCAGGATGTTGGCTTAGAAGCAGCCATCATTTAAAGAAAGCGTAATAGCTCACTGGTCGAGTCTAGCCTGCGCGGAAGATGTAACGGGGCTAAGCAATACACCGAAGCTGCGGCTGCATACTTTGTATGCGGGGTAGGGGAGCGTTCTGTAAGCCGTTGAAGGTGGTCTGTAAGGGCTGCTGGAGGTATCAGAAGTGCGAATGCTGACATGAGTAACGATAAAGGGAGTGAAAAACTCCCTCGCCGGAAGACCAAGGGTTCCTGTCCAACGTTAATCGGGGCAGGGTAAGTCGACCCCTAAGGCGAGGCTGAAAAGCGTAGTCGATGGGAAACGGGTTAATATTCCCGTACTTCTTACAATTGCGATGGGGGGCGGAGAAGGCTAGGTGGGCCTGGCGACGGTTGTCCAGGTTCAAGTGCGTAGGCTTGAGAGTTAGGTAAATCCGGCTCTCTTTAAGGCTGAGACACGATGTCGAGTCACTACGGTGATGAAGTCATTGATGCCATGCTTCCAGGAAAAGCCTCTAAGCTTCAGATTGTAAGGAATCGTACCCCAAACCGACACAGGTGGTCGGGTAGAGAATACCAAGGCGCTTGAGAGAACTCGGGTGAAGGAACTAGGCAAAATGGTACCGTAACTTCGGGAGAAGGTACGCTCTTATCGGTGAAGTCCCTCGCGGATGGAGCTGACGAGAGTCGCAGATACCAGGTGGCTGCAACTGTTTATTAAAAACACAGCACTGTGCAAAATCGTAAGATGACGTATACGGTGTGACGCCTGCCCGGTGCCGGAAGGTTAATTGATGGGGTTAGTCTTTGGACGAAGCTCTTGATCGAAGCCCCGGTAAACGGCGGCCGTAACTATAACGGTCCTAAGGTAGCGAAATTCCTTGTCGGGTAAGTTCCGACCTGCACGAATGGCGTAATGATACCACGCTGTCTCCACCCGAGACTCAGTGAAATTGAAATCGCTGTGAAGATGCAGTGTACCCGCGGCGGAGACGGAAAGACCCCGTGAACCTTTACTACAGCTTGGCACTGAACATTGAACCTACATGTGTAGGATAGGTGGGAGGCTTTGAAACGCAGTCGCCAGATTGCGTGGAGCCGTCCTTGAAATACCACCCTTGTAGCTTTGATGTTCTAACTTGGCTCCATTATCGGGAGTGAGGACAGTGCCTGGTGGGTAGTTTGACTGGGGCGGTCTCCTCCCAAAGCGTAACGGAGGAGCACGAAGGTGGGCTAAACACGGTTGGACATCGTGTGGTTAGTGCAATGGCATAAGCCCGCTTGACTGCGAGAATGACAATTCGAGCAGGTGCGAAAGCAGGTCATAGTGATCCGGTGGTTCTGAATGGAAGGGCCATCGCTCAACGGATAAAAGGTACTCCGGGGATAACAGGCTGATACCGCCCAAGAGTTCATATCGACGGCGGTGTTTGGCACCTCGATGTCGGCTCATCACATCCTGGGGCTGAAGTCGGTCCCAAGGGTATGGCTGTTCGCCATTTAAAGTGGTACGCGAGCTGGGTTTAGAACGTCGTGAGACAGTTCGGTCCCTATCTGCCGTGGGCGTTGGAAGATTGAAGGGGGCTGCTCCTAGTACGAGAGGACCGGAGTGGACGAACCTCTGGTGTTCGGGTTGTCATGCCAATGGCATTGCCCGGTAGCTAAGTTCGGAATCGATAACCGCTGAAAGCATCTAAGCGGGAAGCGAGCCCTGAGATGAGTCTTCCCTGATACTTTAAGTATCCTAAAGGGTTGTTCGAGACCAGAACGTTGATAGGCAGGGTGTGTAAGCGTTGTGAGGCGTTGAGCTAATCTGTACTAATTGCCCGTGAGGCTTAACCATACAACACCCAAGGGGTTTTGTGGGCTCAGATAAGAACATTGAATGTGTAGAAATAGAACTTAAAAAAACAGCTTTCCAGATTAAAGAATTTGCTTGGCGACCATAGCGTTGTGGACCCACCTGATTCCATGCCGAACTCAGAAGTGAAACGCAATAGCGCCGATGGTAGTGTGGGGTTTCCCCATGTGAGAGTAGGACATCGCCAGGCTTGATTTCTTGCCTTAGAAGGCAAAACTAAAAATTAGCATCGTAATATAAGACTAAGTTTTAGTAACAATTTGTGGAGAGATGGCTGAGTGGTTGAAAGCACCGGTCTTGAAAACCGGCATACGTTAATAGCGTATCTAGGGTTCAAATCCCTATCTCTCCGCCACTATAAAGAAGCCCGCTGATTTCAGCGGGCTTTCTTGTTTTTACGTAAGTTTAAATTACCTCTTTTGGTACTTTTGCTAGGTAGCCGTAATTATTGAAGGTTGCTGGAGCGCAGACAGATTCAGGTATAAAAAAGCCCAGCTTCACGCTGGGCTTTTTTATTAAAGGATTTGTTTGAGTATCTTATCTGCACTAACTCTCGTGATTTTACGGATAAGCTTCTGCACTTCGGAAGGGTAATTTTCTATCTTGTCCAATTGACGATAAGTACAAATCAATTCTGTGTGTTCAAGAATGTTTTCCACTTCCTGATCAAATTTAGCGGTTAAGTGGCTAAAGTGATCCTGAATCAAAATGGCATTCTCTAGATCCAGTTTCCAAGCTCTTGGGTTTAAGTTGTTGCCAGTGATAAGCATATAGCGCTTGTCTACCCAGATGCCTTTCAAGTGATAGCTGTTGGAATCGTGTTTCCAAACTCGAATGTTCAGCTTTCGGCTTGCTATATGAGCTTCGTTTACCTTAGCAAAGCGGCGCAAGTTCATTTCATAAAGGTAAGGAAGACCTGCTATGGTCTTAAACTCTTCTTCCGGCGGAATATAGAAATCATTTGCTGTCTTATCACCAACAACTATGGTGACCTTTACTCCACGCTTAATCGCTTTCTTTATCTGCCTTGCTAGGCTTTTAGGGAAGTTAAAGTAAGGAGTACAAATAAAGACTTCATCTTTCGCCTGAGCGACCAGATGGTTAATACACTGGTTGAGTTTGTTACGACGCTTACCCACTCCGACTAGCGGTGTCACAGCAACATGTTCAGAATCAACATTTTGATGGCTGAACTCGTACTGGCTCTGTGCAAGAGACGAACGCAGTTGACGAATGGCTGGCTTTATATCTTTCGTTGTTGGCTTTTGGGTACAAGCCAGGTTGTTGACGGCTGGGTGTTGAATCATCGAATTTTCGATGTAGCTCACCATACAGTTTGCTAGATATTCGTTATTGAGAACGTGGTAGCGGTCAAATCGATATCTGTCTTTAAAGTTGAGATAGATATTGTTGAGGCTAGCTCCGCTGTAGATGACAGAGTTATCTATGATGAATCCTTTCAAGTGAAGGACACCAAATACTTCTCTACCGCGAACAGGGACTCCGTATACAGGAATGGTTTCTTCGAATTGTTCCGCAAACTTTTTATAAAGGGCGGCGTTGCCTTCAGAGGCTTCGGCACCAATAAGCCCTCTTTGAGCGCGGTGCCAGTCAACACATATCTTGACGTCTAGCTCGGGGTTCTTTTGTTTGGCTTTATATAAAGCCGTCAGAATTTCTCTACCCGCGTCATCATCTTCTAGGTAGAGAGCGACAATATAGATACGCTGCGTCGCTTGTTCAATCGCACTTAACAGGTGTTCACGAAACGCTTTTGCTGAATACAGAACATCAAAAGAATCTGGATCTTGCGCAATGGTTGGAAGTGTCTTAATTAGATTCCTAGTTGCGATCATGTGAGAGGTATTACCTTCTGTAAATGATTGATGGCTAATCGTCCATTTTACCAAAAGTCGGACCACCTTGACCAGACAACCTGGTGATCTGGTAAATAATGTTACACGTTATATTTCATAGCTTTGAGTTTTTTACCGCTATTACTATAACGAGTAAACAAACTTTTTAGTGAACCGGGAAGTGCTTCTGTTGAAACCGTAACGAATCCGTGACTTTGGTAGAAGTTTTCCAAATGCTCGTAAGCAAAGCAGTAGTCACTTGGTTCCAATACATTATTTCTACAATGTTCCATGAGCATACTACCGAAGCCCTTCTTGCGATGCTCTGTGGCGATGACCATCCCAGTTAATAACCGAAAATCCTCGATGGTTCTAAACCGAACAGCCGCTATCATATTTCCACTTAAGTACCCGACTAGCGTGAGTTCGTCGGATTTAGGCTTAGCTGAAGAATAATGTTGCTTGTATAGGCGCTTAACCAAAGGTAATTGAATCGGGTCCAGAATTTTGACTTCTAGCTCACTCATTCGTCACTGCGCTCTCTGAATAGTTAAGGTAAAATGCGAAACAGCCGAATTTTACCTCTAAATACTATGCAGATATACCAAAACCAAAGCCTTAAACCGTTTCATACTTTTGGTCTGGAAGTACATTGCCAGCATATGGTCAAAATTACTTCTCTTAGTGATCTTCGAAACTCGCTTAACCACCCGGAATTGAAACCATTATCCAAGCTAATGCTGGGAAAAGGCAGCAATGTCTTGTTTACCGAAGATTTCAGCGGCGTTGTTCTTCTTAACCAGCTAATGGGGAAATCTGTTACTGAAAGCGAAGAGTACTTTCACCTACACGTTAGTGGTGGAGAAGATTGGCCACAATTTGTCGAGTGGACGCTGGAGCAAGGCTATTCAGGTCTGGAAAATCTGGCGTTGATCCCTGGTTGTGTTGGTTCTGCACCTATTCAAAACATAGGTGCTTATGGTGTCGAATTGAAAGATGTCTGCGAGTATGTGGATTACTACTGTCACGAGTCTGGCTCGGTTATCCGCCTAAGTAACGAAGAATGTCAGTTTGGTTATCGGGATTCCGTGTTTAAGAAAAACTTGAAAGATAAAGCGACGGTGGTTGCTGTAGGGTTTCTCTTAAAAAAGGATTGGAAACCTAATGTGGAATACGGTCCTTTGAAAGCGCTTGATACCGGAAGTAGAACAGCAAGAAAGATATTTGAACGAGTGTGCGATATTCGTCGCTCCAAATTGCCAGACCCTGCTTTGTTGGGTAATGCTGGGAGTTTCTTTAAAAATCCTGTGATCTCTAAAGATCAGTTTGATCAGCTGCAAGCACTGTACCCAGAGATGGTGGGGTATAACGTCGGTGAACAAGTAAAAGTAGCGGCTGGCTGGTTAATCGATCAAGCCGGATTAAAGGGAACTAAGGTTGGTGGAGCTCAGGTTCACCCAGATCAAGCGCTGGTATTGGTCAACACCAATAGCGCCACACCCGTTGATATTCTTAAGCTCGCCGCTTTGGTCAGAGACAAAGTTCAAGAGAAGTATCAAATTCGTCTGGAGCATGAAGTCCGATTTATTGGTAGTCATAAAGAAACCAACTTAACAGAGTGTCTGGAGAAGCTGCATGAAAGTTGATTCCGTGAAATACAACATCATCAAGCAATTGGCTGATGGCGAGTTTCATTCTGGTGAAGCTCTGGGCGAGAAGTTTGGTATTTCAAGAGCGGCGATAAGTAAACATATCAAGAGCATCCAAGAGCTTGGGTTAGACGTTTACAGCGTTCAGAGGAAAGGCTATCGGCTGCCTTCACCTCTATCATTGCTGGATGAAGCATTGCTCAGCAGTGGTTCCCAGCGCTCGCTGAAAGTATTCCCAGTTATTGGGTCGACAAACCAATATCTGCTTGAACGAACACATGAACTTAATAGTGGTGATGCTTGTCTGGCTGAATATCAAAGTCAGGGGAGAGGTCGAAGAGGTCGTCAGTGGGTCTCTCCTTTTGGCAGTAACCTTTATGTCTCTATGTTCTGGCGGCTGGAAGCGGGCATGGCTGCAGCCATGGGGCTGAGCTTAGTGGTTGGCGTTTCTGTGGTGGAGGCTTTTGAGTCATTGGGCATTCATGGCGTGAAGCTCAAGTGGCCGAATGATCTTTACTATCAGGACAAAAAGCTCGCGGGTATTCTGGTCGAAATTTCGGGTCAGGCTGGTGCCGCTGCAAACCTGGTGATTGGCATGGGGCTTAATATTGCAATGCCAGATTCTACAGAAAATATCACTCAACCGTGGACCTCTCTTGGTCAGATTCTCCCGAATGACCACATAGATAGGAATGCTCTTGCATCGGCCATTCTTATCGCCTGGGAGCGATCGCTCAATGACTATGAAGTGAATGGGATGAAAGGCTTTGTTGAACGATGGAACCGATTAGATAACTTTCTGGATCGTCCGGTTAAACTGATAATGGGACCAAGAGAGTTAAAAGGTATCGCCAAAGGTATTGATGAGCAAGGTGGCATTCTTATTGAAACTGAAAACGGTGTAGAAACTTTTATTGGCGGAGAAATCTCATTGAGAGGCGCGGGATAAGCTATTTTCGAAGCAGAACTTTTTCCACCATGTGATTTTCACCTTTTTGCAAAATGAGCTGGGCACGTTCACGGGTAGGTAAAATGTTCTGCTCTAGGTTTTTACCATTGATGGTTTGCCAGATACTCTTGGCTTTATCAAGAGCTTCATCTTGAGACAACTTGGTGTAGTGTCCGAAGTAAGAGCCAGGCTTGGTGAAAGCACCCTGGCGGAATTTCATAAAGCGCTCAACATACCAGGTCTGAATCATCTCAGGTGTAGCATCTACAAATAGAGAAAAATCCAAAAAGTCTGAGATAAACACTCGATGCGGGTCGTGAGGGTAATCCATGCCGCTTTGCAGCACGTTAAGCCCTTCAATGATCAACACGTCGGGTAGGTCGACTACTTTCTCTTCTTTAGTAATGTCATAAGTGAGGTGTGAATATACCGGTGCTTTGACATTGCGCTTGCAAGCTTTTACATCAGAAACAAACTGAACCAGCTTCTTCATATCATAAGATTCTGGAAACCCTTTCTTCTGCATTAACCCACTTTCATTTAACACCTTATTTGGGTAAAGAAACCCATCAGTGGTGATCAGCTCAACTTTAGGGTGGTTTTCCCAACGGGAGAGAAGTGCTTTGAGAAGTCTGGCCGTGGTGCTTTTCCCTACTGCAACACTCCCAGCAATACCAATGACAAATGGTGGCGCGTGCTCTTTTTGATGAAGAAAGCGATGCAATACTGAGTTGCGGCTTTGTCTTGCCTCAACATAAAGATTCAGCAAGCGAGACAGGGGTAAGTAGATTTCTACCGCCTCTTTCATTGTCAGGCTTTCATTAATACCCTGAAGCTCCTTCAAATCTTCTTCCGATAACGTCATTGGCACAGAGTTGCGCAACTCTGACCATTGTTGACGATTAAAAGACATGTAAGGGCTCATAACGTATTCAGAATCCATAAAAATCTGGGAGAGTGACAATACACTATGCTAGGCGAGATGCAAACGATTTGGATGCCAATAATTGAGCGTCAGTCATGAAAATCTGACGAATTTGTGCGCAATTAACCTCAAGTTAAGGGAAATTTGCATTTTTTTTCAATTTTCTATTGCAAGGTACAAAATCATTCAATAGAATTCGCTCCACTCGTGTGCCGACTTAGCTCAGTAGGTAGAGCAACTGACTTGTAATCAGTAGGTCACCAGTTCGATTCCGGTAGTCGGCACCACTTTCTCCCTCTTGATTAGAGCGAGAGAAAGTTTTTAAAAATTTGGAGGGGTTCCCGAGTGGCCAAAGGGAGCAGACTGTAAATCTGCCGGCACTGCCTTCGATGGTTCGAATCCGTCCCCCTCCACCATATTCCTAAGGAAATAGCTCACAGAGTTACGTGTTGCGGGCATCGTATAATGGCTATTACCTCAGCCTTCCAAGCTGATGATGCGGGTTCGATTCCCGCTGCCCGCTCCAACTCATATAAAGTGCTGATATAGCTCAGTCGGTAGAGCGCACCCTTGGTAAGGGTGAGGTCGGCGGTTCAAATCCGCCTATCAGCACCAGCTCTGAAGCCATTTCCTTTTGTAATACAATCACCATTATTTTGGTTGCGTGGTCATCAAAGCCACCTAAATCCGTACCTTGAGGGACACTCCATGTCTAAAGAAAAATTTGAACGTACGAAACCGCACGTAAACGTTGGTACTATCGGCCACGTTGACCACGGTAAAACAACTCTAACTGCTGCAATCTGTACTACTCTAGCTAAAGTGTACGGCGGTGAAGCGAAAGACTTCGCATCTATCGATAACGCTCCAGAAGAGCGTGAGCGTGGTATCACAATCGCAACGTCTCACGTTGAGTACGACACTCCATCACGTCACTACGCACACGTAGACTGCCCAGGACACGCTGACTATGTTAAAAACATGATCACAGGTGCTGCGCAAATGGACGGTGGTATCCTAGTTGTAGCTGCGACTGATGGCCCAATGCCTCAAACTCGTGAGCACATCCTACTAGGCCGTCAGGTTGGTATCCCATACATCATCGTATTCATGAACAAGTGTGACATGGTTGACGATGAAGAGCTTCTAGAGCTAGTAGAAATGGAAGTTCGTGAACTTCTTTCTGAGTACGAATTCCCAGGTGATGACCTACCAGTAATCCAAGGTTCAGCTCTTGGCGCTCTAAACGGCGAGAAGCAGTGGGAAGACAAGATTGTTGAGCTTGCAGAAGCACTAGATTCTTACATCCCAGAGCCAGAGCGTGCTGTAGACCAGCCGTTCCTACTACCGATTGAAGACGTATTCTCAATCCAGGGTCGTGGTACAGTAGTAACAGGTCGTATCGAGCGTGGTATCCTAACAGTAGGTGACGACGTAGAGATCGTAGGTATCAAAGAAACGACAACTACTACATGTACTGGTGTAGAGATGTTCCGTAAGCTTCTAGACGAAGGTCGTGCGGGTGAGAACGTTGGTGCACTTCTACGTGGTACTAAGCGTGATGAAGTAGAGCGTGGTCAAGTACTGGCTGCACCTGGTTCAATCAACCCACACACTAAGTTCGAATCAGAAGTATACGTACTGTCTAAAGATGAAGGTGGTCGTCACACTCCATTCTTCAAAGGTTACCGTCCACAGTTCTACTTCCGTACAACTGACGTAACTGGTGACATCCAGCTTCCAGAAGGCGTTGAAATGGTAATGCCTGGCGACAACGTACAAATGACTGTTACTCTAATCGCTCCAATCGCGATGGACGAAGGTCTACGTTTCGCAATCCGTGAAGGTGGCCGTACAGTAGGTGCTGGTGTTGTTGCGAAAATCTTTGATTAAGATTTGACGAACCACTAGTAAAAAGGGCATCATTTGATGCCCTTTTTCTGCGCTAAAAAAAGAGATGAATGACAAGGCTTGTCATTTATTGCTCAAAGCAAAGAATTTTGTGAAAAAGATCTCATCTTTTTCCTTGTATGCGTTGGGTTCCAATGCGATGGAATGTGCCCTGCAACAGCGGGGTTGTTGTCGTCTATATTTAAGACTTGTCACAGGTTGGTTTTATGAAAGCAAACGCTGAAACTCCTGATAGCTCCAATGCAGCAGATACATTTAAGTGGATTGTCGCTGTTATTCTGCTTGCCGCTGCTGTTGTAGGAAATGCTGTTCTGGGTGGTGGTAAAGAGTTCACAGTTTATGAGCTAAACGTAGTGTTCCGTGCAGCAGGTGCCATTGTGCTTGTGGGTGCTGCACTGGCAATTGCCGCTACTACAGGTAAAGGTAAAGCAGCAATCACTTTTGCAAACGAAGCAAAAGTAGAAGTTCGCAAGGTAGTTTGGCCTACTCGCCAAGAGACCATGCAGACAACATTGATTGTGTTAGCAGTTAGTATAGTTATGGCTCTAGCGCTTTGGGGTATCGACGGCATTATGGTTCGTCTGGTTGCTCTAGCGACTGGGGTGTGAGGGTTTTAATACATGAGTGAAGCTCCTAAAAAACGCTGGTATGTGGTTCAAGCCTTCTCTGGATTTGAAGGTCGTGTGGCTCAGTCTCTTCGTGAGCACATCAAAATGCACGACATGGAAGAACTTTTTGGTGAAGTTCTTGTTCCAACAGAAGAAGTTGTTGAAATGCGTGCAGGTCAACGCCGCAAGAGCGAGCGTAAATTCTTCCCAGGCTATGTTCTGGTTCAGATGATCATGAACGATGAATCATGGCACCTAGTGCGCAGTGTGCCGCGTGTCATGGGCTTCATTGGTGGTACCTCTGATCGTCCTGCTCCGATTTCTGACAAAGAAGCGGATGCAATTCTTAACCGTCTAGAGAAAGCGAGCGAAGCTCCACGTCCTAAGACAATGTTTGAAGCGGGTGAAGTGGTTCGTGTTAACGAAGGACCATTTGCTGACTTCAACGGTACGGTTGAGGAAGTGGACTACGAGAAGAGCCGTATAAAAGTGTCTGTATCGATCTTTGGTCGTGCAACACCGGTTGAACTCGAGTTCGGTCAAGTGGATAAGCTTGATTAAAAAAACACCTTCTCTAGGGTTGTGAAAGGCGCGAATTATGATTATAATTTCGCGCCTTTTTACTTCTATGGAAGTGAAAAGTTTGTATCTAACGGGGAGCTTACCAGCAGGTTGGCGTTTGTACCCAAAACTTAGGAAATATCATGGCTAAGAAAGTTGAAGCTTATATCAAGCTGCAAGTTGCAGCGGGTATGGCAAACCCAAGTCCACCAGTTGGTCCTGCTCTAGGTCAACACGGTGTGAACATCATGGAATTCTGTAAAGCGTTCAACGCGAAAACAGAATCTGTAGAAAAAGGTCTACCGATCCCAGTTGTTATCACAGTATACAACGACCGTTCTTTCACTTTTGAAACTAAGACTCCGCCAGCGGCAGTTCTTCTTAAGAAGGCAGCAGGTGTTAAGTCTGGTTCTGGTCGTCCAAACACTGAAAAAGTGGGTACTGTTACTGACGCTCAGCTGCAAGAGATCGCAGAAACTAAAGCTGCAGACATGACTGGCGCTGACATCGAAGCGATGAAGCGTTCTATCGCAGGTACTGCTCGTTCAATGGGCCTAGTGGTAGAGGGTTAATATCATGGCAAAACTTACTAAGCGTATGCGCGTAATCCGCGAAAAAGTTGACGTAACTAAAGAATACGAAATCAACGAAGCTGTTGCTCTTCTTCAAGAACTAGCGACTGCTAAATTCGTTGAGTCTGTAGATGTTGCTGTTAACCTAGGCATCGATGCTCGTAAATCTGACCAGAACGTACGTGGTGCAACTGTACTACCTCACGGTACTGGCCGCGAAATCCGCGTTGCAGTGTTCACTCAAGGTGCAAACGCTGAAGCAGCTAAAGAAGCTGGCGCAGACATCGTAGGTATGGAAGATCTTGCTGAGCAAGTTAAGAAAGGCGAAATGAACTTCGACGTAGTTGTTGCTTCTCCAGATGCAATGCGTGTTGTTGGTCAACTAGGTACTATCCTAGGTCCTCGTGGTCTTATGCCAAACCCGAAAGTTGGTACTGTAACTCCTAACGTTGCTGAAGCGGTTAAGAACGCTAAAGCTGGCCAGGTTCGTTACCGTAACGACAAGAACGGTATCATCCACACTACTATCGGCAAAGCTAACTTCTCTGCTGAGCAAATCAAAGAGAACCTAGAGTCTCTTCTAATTGCTCTTAAGAAAGCTAAGCCATCTTCAGCGAAAGGTACTTTCCTGAAGAAAGTAAGCATCTCTACTACAATGGGTGCTGGTGTTTCTGTTGATCAGGCTAGCCTGAACACTCAAACAGCATAATAAATTTGATTAGGCGTGAAATTTGTGTATAATTTCGCGCCTAATATTTGTGGTTGGGACTAAGTTTCTCCTTTCGAGAAGATACTCAGTCTCCGTCCAAGACCGTAGGCGTCTGCATTAGTAGACTTAATGAAACCTACGTAGACGGTGTCCGAACCTAAAGAAAGCTGACTTATTAATAGATAGCCTTTCTTCTGGAACTGCACCGTTTTAACTCTCACATTATTTTAGTGTGAGTGGTGTAACGACAACCAGGAGTTAATCCAAGATGGCTTTAAATCTTCAAGACAAAAAAGCAATTGTTGCTGAAGTCAACGAAGCTGCCAGTGGTGCACTTTCTGCAGTTGTAGCTGATTCTCGTGGCGTTAATGTTGGCGCGATGACTTCTCTACGTAAACAAGCTCGTGAAGCTGGCGTTTACATGAAAGTCGTGCGTAACACACTAGCACGCCGTGCGGTTCAGGGTACTGATTACGAGTGTCTAACTGACACTTTCACTGGTCCTACTCTGATCGCGTTCTCTAACGAGCACCCAGGTGCTGCAGCGCGTCTTTTCAAAGACTTCGCTAAAGAGAACGACAACTTCGAGATCAAAGCTGCTGCATTTGAAGGCGCAGTAACTGACGCTGAAGTACTAGCAACACTACCAACTTACGACGAAGCAATTGCACGCCTAATGATGTGCATGAAAGAAGCTTCTGCTGGCAAGCTGGTACGTACTATCGCTGCTATCCGCGATCAAAAAGAAGAAGCAGCTTAAGGCTTGCTTTTTACTGGTTGCAAAATAAACTTATTGTTGACTTAAAAGAGAATTGTTATGTCTATTACTAACGAGCAAATCCTAGACGCAGTTGCAGAAATGTCTGTAATGCAAGTTGTTGAGCTTATCGAAGCTATGGAAGAAAAATTCGGCGTATCTGCTGCAGCTGCTGTTGTAGCTGGCGGTGCTGCTGGTGGCGAAGCTGCTGCTGAGCAAACTGAATTTGACGTAATCCTAACTGCTGCTGGCGGTAACAAAGTTGCTGTAATCAAAGCAGTACGTGGCGCTACAGGTCTAGGTCTGAAAGAAGCTAAAGCTCTAGTTGACGGCGCTCCAGCACCTCTGAAAGAAGGTATCGAGAAAGACGAAGCTGAAGCTCTTAAAGCTCAACTAGAAGAAGCTGGTGCTTCTGTTGAAGTTAAGTAATTATTACTTAATTTCTTAGCCGACAGGCTAATGGCTGGTGGTTTAATAACCACCGGCCTTTTTGCGCTGTAGGGTATAGGCGAATTTTCCTGCTGTTTAAGCGCCTCTATCCATGCAAAAAAACGAATCAGCAACCTTGCTGCTTCGTTCTACAGTAAACAGTTGTTTAGTCACTGTCCCTTACCCCTCCTTAAGTAACTAGGAACGGGCGGACAGTTTGGGTCACTTATCAGCGAGCTGAGGAACCCCATGGTTTACTCTTATACCGAGAAAAAGCGCATCCGTAAGGACTTTGGTACTCGTCCACAAGTTTTGGACATTCCATACCTGCTGTCGATCCAGCTCGATTCGTTCGACAAATTCATCGAACAGGATCCGGAAGGGCAATACGGTCTTGAAGCGGCTTTTCGTTCTGTATTTCCTATTCAGAGCTACAACGGCAACTCTGAGCTGCAATACGTTAGCTACCGTCTTGGTGAGCCAGTTTTTGACGTTAAAGAATGTCAAATCCGCGGTGTCACATACTCAAAACCTCTACGCGTAAAACTGCGCCTGGTTGTTTTTGATAAAGACGCACCGGCAGGTACTGTAAAAGACATTAAAGAACAAGAAGTCTACATGGGTGAAATTCCACTCATGACAGACAATGGTACCTTCGTAATTAATGGTACCGAGAGGGTTATCGTATCCCAGCTGCACCGAAGCCCAGGCGTGTTCTTCGACAGCGATAAGGGTAAGACCCACTCATCAGGTAAAGTTTTATACAACGCACGTGTTATTCCTTACCGTGGCTCATGGCTAGACTTTGAGTTCGACCCTAAGGATAACCTGTACGTACGTATCGACCGTCGTCGTAAGCTACCTGCTTCAATCATCCTTCGTGCACTAAACAAAACGACAGAAGAAATCCTAGATCTCTTCTTCGAGAAAGTGAACTTCGAAGTGAAAGATCAGACTCTACTTATGGAGCTGGTTCCAGATCGTCTGCGTGGTGAAACTGCGTCATTCGACATTGAAGCGAACGGTAAGACTTACGTTGAGACTGGTCGTCGTGTGACTGCACGTCACATCCGTCAACTTGAAAAAGACGGCGTTGAATTCATCGAAGTGCCAATCGAATACATCGTAGGCAAAGTTTCTTCGAAAGATTACATCAACGAAGCTACTGGCGAAATCATCGTTGGTGCTAACCAGGAAATCAGCCTGGAAGCACTGGCTAACCTGTCTCAAGCTGGTCATAAGAAGCTTGAAGTGCTGTTTACGAACGACCTGGATCACGGCCCGTTCATGTCTGATACTTTGCGTATCGACAGCACCACTGACCGTATCTCTGCGCTAGTAGAAATCTACCGCATGATGCGCCCAGGTGAGCCACCAACAAAAGAAGCTGCAGAAGCACTATTCGAAAGCCTATTCTTCGCTGAAGAACGTTACGACTTATCAACAGTTGGTCGTATGAAGTTCAACAGCTCTATCGAGCGCGAAGACGCTCTAGAGCAAGGCACACTTGATGAACTAGACATCATCGAAGTGATGAAGAAGCTTATCGCGATCCGTAACGGTAAAGGCGAAGTGGACGACATCGACCACCTTGGCAACCGTCGTATCCGTAGCGTAGGCGAAATGGCAGAAAACCAATTCCGTGTTGGTCTGGTACGTGTTGAGCGTGCGGTTAAAGAGCGCCTAAGCCTTGGCGACCTTGATGCAATCATGCCTCAAGACCTAATCAACGCGAAGCCAATTTCTGCAGCGGTTAAAGAATTCTTTGGTTCTTCACAGCTTTCACAATTCATGGACCAGAACAACCCACTTTCAGAAGTTACGCACAAGCGTCGTATTTCTGCATTAGGTCCAGGTGGTCTGACTCGTGAACGTGCTGGCTTCGAAGTACGTGACGTACACGTAACGCACTACGGTCGTCTATGTCCTATCGAAACGCCTGAAGGTCCAAACATCGGTCTGATCAACTCCCTGTCTGCGTTTGCGCGTTGTAACGAGTACGGTTTCCTAGAAACTCCGTACCGTCGTGTAGTAGATGGTGTTGTTACTGACGAAGTTGATTACCTATCTGCTATTCAAGAAGGTCAGTTCATCATCGCTCAGGCTAACTCTGGTCTAACAGAGGAAGGCACGTTCGTAGAAGAACTGGTTACTGCTCGTCAGAAAGGTGAATCTGGTCTGCACCCACGTGATCAAGTTGATTACATGGACGTTGCAACAAACCAGGTTGTATCTGTGGCAGCATCGCTTATCCCATTCCTAGAGCACGATGATGCGAACCGTGCATTGATGGGTGCGAACATGCAACGTCAGGCAGTTCCGACTCTGCGTGCTGACAAGCCTCTTGTAGGTACTGGTATCGAGCGTAACGTTGCAGTTGACTCCGGTGTAACAGCGGTTGCTAAACGCGGCGGTGTTATCCAGTCTGTTGACGCATCGCGTATCGTTGTAAAAGTAAATGAAGACGAGCTGGTTCCAGGTGAAGCAGGCATCGACATTTACAACCTGACTAAGTACACGCGTTCTAACCAGAACACATGTATTAACCAGCGTCCAACTGTACTACCTGGTGAGCCAGTAGCACGTGGTGACGTTCTTGCTGATGGTCCTTCAACCGACCTTGGTGAGCTGGCACTTGGTCAGAACATGCGTATCGCGTTCATGCCTTGGAACGGTTACAACTTTGAGGATTCCATCCTTGTTTCTGAGCGTGTTGTTCAGGAAGACCGTTTCACGACTATCCACATCCAAGAGCTTTCTTGTGTGGCGCGTGACACTAAGCTGGGCTCTGAAGAGATCACAGCGGATATTCCAAACGTAGGTGAGTCTGCTCTGTCTAAACTGGACGAGTCAGGTATCGTTTACATCGGTGCTGAAGTGAAGGGTGGCGACATCCTTGTTGGTAAAGTTACGCCTAAGGGTGAAACTCAGCTAACGCCTGAAGAGAAGCTACTACGCGCTATCTTCGGTGAAAAAGCATCAGATGTTAAAGATACATCACTGCGTGTACCAAACTCTGTTTCGGGTACCATCATCGACGTTCAAGTCTTCACTCGCGATGGCGTAGAGAAAGACAAACGTGCGCTTGAAATCGAGCAAATGCAGCTGAAAGAAGCGAAGAAAGACCTAACTGAAGAATTCCAGATTCTGGAAGGTGGTCTACTTGCTCGTGTGAAAGCGGTATTGATTTCAGGTGGTTACTCTGAAGCGAAACTAGACACTATTGATCGTAAGAAGTGGCTAGAACAGTCTCTTGACGATGAGTCTCTACAAGGGCAGCTAGAGCAGCTAGCTGAGCAGTGGGACGAGCTGAAAGCAGACTTCGATAAGAAGTTTGAAACTAAGCGTCGTAAGATCACTCAAGGCGATGACCTTGCACCAGGTGTTCTGAAGATCGTTAAGGTTTACCTAGCAGTTAAGCGTCGCATCCAGCCGGGTGATAAGATGGCGGGTCGTCACGGTAACAAGGGTGTAATCTCTAAGATCAACCCTGTTGAAGACATGCCATACGATGAGAAGGGTGAACCTGTCGACATCGTACTTAACCCACTGGGTGTACCATCACGTATGAACATCGGTCAGATCCTAGAAGTACACATGGGTCTGGCAGCGAAAGGTGTGGGTGACAAGATCAACCAGATGCTGAAAGAACAGCAAGAACTGCACAAGTTCCGTAACTTCCTACAAGAAGTGTACGATCTGGGTGACACCCGTCAGAAAGTTGATGTTGCAGCACTGAGCGATGAAGAAGTTCGCACTTTGGTACAAAACCTACGTGGTGGTCTACCAATCGCGACACCTATCTTCGACGGTGCGCCAGAATCTTCCATCAAGGCTCTATTGAAACTAGGCGACCTACCAGAATCTGGTCAGCTACGTCTGTTTGATGGCCGTACTGGTGACGAGTTTGAGCGTCCTGTAACTGTTGGTTACATGTACATGCTGAAACTGAACCACCTAGTTGATGACAAGATGCACGCACGTTCAACCGGTTCTTACAGCCTGGTAACTCAGCAGCCACTTGGTGGTAAAGCTCAGTTCGGTGGTCAGCGTTTCGGTGAGATGGAAGTATGGGCACTGGAAGCATACGGTGCCGCTTACACTCTACAAGAAATGCTAACGGTGAAATCGGATGACGTGAACGGTCGTACTAAGATGTATAAAAACATCGTGGACGGCAACCACAGCATGGAACCTGGCATGCCAGAATCCTTCAACGTATTGTTGAAAGAGATCCGCTCGCTAGGTATCAACATCGAGCTAGAAGACGAAGAGTAATCCCACGGGATTATTGGTAGAAGGTGCTCACTTTTGCGGGTGAGCCCCTTTTAACTCCTTACAGGAGCTGATTGTGAAAGACTTATTAAACTTTCTAAAAGCACAGCATAAGACCGAAGAATTTGATGCAATCAAAATCGGTCTATCTTCACCAGACATGATCCGTTCATGGTCTTTTGGTGAAGTGAAAAAACCTGAAACTATCAACTATCGTACGTTCAAACCTGAGCGCGATGGTCTGTTCTGTGCGCGTATTTTTGGTCCAGTTAAAGACTACGAATGTCTTTGTGGCAAATACAAGCGCCTGAAGCACCGTGGTGTAATCTGTGAGAAGTGTGGCGTTGAAGTTACACAAACTAAAGTTCGTCGTGATCGCATGGGTCACATTGAGCTAGCTTCTCCAGTTGCTCACATCTGGTTCCTAAAATCTCTACCGTCTCGTATCGGTCTGTTGATGGATATCCCACTGCGTGATATCGAACGCGTACTTTACTTTGAAATGTACGTTGTTACAGAGCCAGGCATGACTGACCTAGAAAAAGGTCAAATGCTGACGGAAGAAGAATACCTAGACCGCTTGGAAGAGTGGGGCGACGAATTCACAGCGAAGATGGGTGCAGAAGCGATCAAAGATCTGCTAAGCACTATGGATCTTCAGCGTGAAGCGGAGCAAATGCGCGAAGAGCTAGAAACCACTAACTCTGAAACTAAGCGTAAGAAGGTAACTAAGCGTCTGAAAATCGTTGAAGCGTTCATTCAATCTGGTAACAACCCAGAGTGGATGATCCTGACGGTTCTTCCAGTCCTTCCACCAGATTTACGTCCTCTGGTTCCACTAGATGGCGGTCGTTTTGCGACTTCTGATCTGAACGACCTATACCGTCGTGTGATCAACCGTAACAACCGTTTGAAGCGTCTACTAGAGCTTGCTGCTCCGGACATCATCGTACGTAACGAAAAGCGTATGTTGCAAGAGTCTGTTGATGCGCTTCTTGATAACGGTCGTCGTGGTCGTGCGATAACCGGTTCGAACAAGCGTCCTCTGAAATCTCTTGCTGATATGATCAAGGGTAAACAAGGTCGTTTCCGTCAGAACCTTCTAGGTAAACGTGTAGACTACTCTGGTCGTTCTGTAATCACAGTAGGTCCATACCTTCGTCTGCACCAGTGTGGTCTTCCTAAGAAGATGGCACTTGAGCTATTCAAACCATTTATCTACAGCAAGCTAGAAACTCGTGGCATGGCGACGACAATCAAAGCTGCTAAGAAGATGGTAGAGCGTGAAGAAGCGATCGTTTGGGATATCCTGGACGAAGTTATCCGCGAACACCCAGTACTGCTTAACCGTGCACCAACACTTCACCGTCTTGGTATTCAGGCGTTCGAACCAGTACTTATCGAAGGTAAAGCGATTCAGCTACACCCACTAGTGTGTGCGGCGTACAACGCCGACTTCGATGGTGACCAAATGGCGGTACACGTGCCTCTAACTCTAGAAGCACAGCTTGAAGCTCGTACTCTGATGATGTCGACAAACAACATTCTGTCGCCAGCATCAGGTGATCCGATTATCGTACCTTCTCAGGACGTTGTATTGGGTCTTTACTACATGACTCGTGACAAGATCAACGCCAAAGGCGAAGGCATGTACCTATCTGGTCCTGCTGAAGCTGAGAAAGCGTACCGCACTCAGTCTGTAGAGCTTCACACTCGCGTTAAAGTTCGTATTACTGAAACGGTTGTTGACGAAGACGGCAACAGCGTGACGGAAACTAAGCTGGTTGATACGACTATCGGTCGTGCAATGCTATGGCAAATCGTGCCATCGGGTCTTCCGTTTAGCCTGGTAAACCAGAAACTTGGTAAGAAGCAAATTTCTACGCTTCTTAACGAGGCATACCGTAAGCTTGGTCTGAAAGACACAGTCATCTTCGCTGACCAAATCATGTACACAGGTTTTGCTTACGCGGCAATGTCTGGTGTATCTGTTGGTATCGACGACATGGTTGTGCCAGACGCGAAGTACACTGAAATCGCGGAAGCAGAAGAAGAAGTACGTGAAATCCAGGAGCAGTTCCAGTCTGGTCTTGTTACTGCTGGTGAGCGTTACAACAAAGTTATCGATATTTGGGCGTCTACCAACGACCGTGTTGCGAAAGCAATGATGGATAACCTGTCTTCTGAAGCTGTTATCAACCGTGATGGTGAAGAAGAACAGCAAGAGTCGTTCAACAGCATCTACATGATGGCCGACTCCGGTGCTCGTGGTTCTGCTGCTCAGATTCGTCAGCTAGCAGGTATGCGTGGTCTGATGGCTCGTCCGGATGGTTCGATCATCGAAACGCCGATCACCGCGAACTTTAAAGAAGGTCTGAACGTACTTCAGTACTTTATCTCAACCCACGGTGCTCGTAAGGGTCTTGCGGATACCGCACTTAAGACAGCGAACTCCGGTTACCTAACTCGTCGTCTAGTAGACGTTGCTCAGGACGTAGTAGTCCACGAGCACGACTGTGGCACGCACGATGGTATCGATATGATGCCTCATATCGAAGGTGGTGACGTTAAAGTAGCACTGACTGAGCTTGCTCTTGGTCGTGTGGTTGCAGAAGACATTCTTAAGCCAGGTACTGAAGACGTACTGATTCCACGTAACACACTTATCGACGAGAAATGGTGTCAGATCATCGACGAAAACTCTGTTGATAAGATGAAAGTACGTTCGGTTGTAACCTGTGACTCTGACTTCGGTTGTTGTGCACAATGTTACGGTCGTGACCTAGCTCGTGGTCACCTAGTGAACCAAGGTGAAGCAGTCGGTGTAATCGCTGCTCAGTCTATCGGTGAGCCGGGTACACAGCTTACGATGCGTACGTTCCACATCGGTGGTGCGGCATCGACAGCAGCGGCTGAGAACAGCATTCAAGCGAAGAACACAGGTTCTGTGAAGCTTCACAATGCTAAGTTCGTAACCAACAAAGACGGCAAGCTTGTTATCACTTCTCGTGCATCTGAACTGACCATCATCGATGAGTTCGGTCGTACGAAAGAGAAACACAAACTGCCTTACGGTTCTATCCTGAGCAAAGGTGACAACGACGCAGTTGAAGCTGGTGAAACAGTGGCTAACTGGGAAGCGCACACCATGCCAATCATCACTGAAGTGGCAGGTCGCATCCAATTCGTTGACATGATCGACGGCGTAACAGTTTCTCGCCAGACAGATGACCTAACCGGTCTGTCTTCAAGCGAAGTAACTGATGCAGCGGCTCGTCCTTCAGCAGGTAAAGACATGCGTCCAGCGGTTAAGCTGATTGACGCAGCGGGTAACGATGTAATGATTCCTGGTACTGATATGCCGGCTCACTACTTCCTGCCTGGTAAAGCAATCGTACAGCTAGAAGACGGCGCGGAAGTAGGTGTGGGTGACACGCTTGCACGTATTCCTCAGAAGTCTGGTGGTAACAAAGATATCACCGGTGGTCTTCCACGAGTTGCTGACCTGTTCGAAGCACGTAAGCCAAAAGAGCCTGCTATCCTAGCTGAGCACACTGGTACAGTGAGCTTCGGTAAAGAGACGAAAGGTAAGCGTCGCCTGGTAATCACTCGCGAGGGTGGTGAGACTTATGAAGAAATGATTCCTAAGCATCGCCAGCTAAACGTGTTTGAAGGTGAGAAGATCGAACGTGGCGACGTTATCGCTGACGGTCCAGAAGCACCGCACGATATCCTACGTCTGCGTGGCATCCGTGCAGTAACGGAATACATCTCGAACGAAGTTCAGGAAGTATACCGACTGCAAGGTGTAAAGATTAACGATAAGCACATCGAAACTATCGTTCGTCAAATGCTACGTAAGTGTACGATCACTCACGCTGGTGATTCTGAGTTCCTACCTGGTGAGCAGGTGGAATACTCTCAGGTTAAGATTGCTAACCGTCAACTAGAAGCTGAAGGCAAAGAGCTTGTACGCTTTGAGCGTGAGCTTCTAGGTATCACGAAGGCATCTCTAGCGACAGAATCGTTCATCTCTGCGGCATCGTTCCAGGAGACAACACGCGTACTAACAGAAGCTGCGGTTTCTGGTAAACGTGATGACCTGCGCGGTCTGAAAGAGAACGTAATCGTTGGTCGTCTAATCCCGGCTGGTACAGGTTTCGCCTACCACCAGGATCGTCAAAAGCAACGCGAAGAACAAGGTCCTTCTGCAGAGCAAGCGACAGACAACCTGGCAGCGCTTCTGAACGCAGGTTTCTCTACTGAAGAGTAATCGACGTTAAGATGTTAAAAAGGCACCGAAAGGTGCCTTTTTTGTGTCTGCTGATCGCTAAACTGATTTGGTATAGCAAATTGTGCGTATTCGAAGGGATCCGATACCTTCATACTTTGAGTGCAGAAAAGTAAGCCGAGTGTTCCGGAGAAACGATTTTTTAGATGTGATAAAGCAGGAGTGCGATTAACACCCCTGCAAGAGTAAAGCAGTGAGTTAAGCGCCCGGTGGAACGGCTAAACTGTCTGCTATCAACCTGATGAGCTGGTCTTCCACTTCGAATCGAGTTTCCAAGATTTCACCAATCAATGACAGCTCGCTTTCAAGTTTGCTCAGCGGATCTTCTTCGTCGATGGTGGCGTACTTATCGGTAAAGTTCAGCAATGGATCGGTTGTGAGTACGATCTTTCCATAAGTGTCATTGATTTCATCGGTTGGTGAGTAGCCAGTCGATTTCCAGCGATCCATCACCATATCGTAGATTTTGAAGTGACCTTCAGAGATGTAATCAACGAGATGTTGGCAGAAGCGTTGTAGTTCTTGGGGAGAGGGCAGACCTGAAACGGCAGCCGCTTTAACGGTTTGTGGTTTTGCAAGCTCACAATATTCCACAACCAGCGATTGACGTGTATCGAGCCAATGATCGATGACTTCGCTGGAGCCACCCCACTGTTCTTGTACTTGTTTGAATTTATTCAGCATGACCATGTCCTCATGATCTGATTACTAGCCAATCAGCAATCTAAGCCTCTGAAACCAGAGGAGTCCATTTAAAATGCAATCTCTTGCTCTATATAGAATTTATAGATCGGATCTTACTGAGCTACAAACTCTGGTAAGAAATTAGATTGCCAGTAAAATGGTTGAACTTCAAGCAAAGAGGGTATGGCATGTTCAAAAATGAAGAGCCAGTTTATTGGTGTGTTGTCGAGGGGAGCGAAGTTTGGATCGAGAACGGCTCACTACCACTAGGAAGTGCCAGCTCTTTGAATTTAAACGCAGAAAATGCGCAGGTCATTGGCAACTACCAAAGTAAAAAAGTGGTTTGGCTGAATCATGTGGAAGTGGAGCAAGTCTTACCTATGACTCCTCTTCGCAGCTTGTTGCATTACCCGGAAGAATTATTTTTGATGATCAGTCGTGCCATTCAATTTGGGCATATGAGCCAAACACTGCGCTTTTGCCCTCAATGCGGTGGAAGAAACCATCTCAACTTCAATCAACTGGCTATGCAGTGTGGTGACTGTCGTACGCTCCATTATCCAAGAATCTTCCCCTGTATCATCGTTGCTATTCGTAAAGAGAATCAGATCTTACTGGCACAGCACAACCGTCATCGTGGTGGCATGTATACGGTGATTGCAGGGTTTGTTGAAGTGGGGGAAACACTGGAACAATGCGTCGCTCGGGAAGTGAAAGAAGAAACTGGGATAGAGGTTTCCAATATTACTTACTTTGGCAGTCAACCCTGGGCATTTCCTTCCAGTTTGATGATGGGGTTTATTGCTGATTATCGTAGCGGTGAGATTAAGCTAGACAAGACAGAGCTGGTGGATGCACAGTGGTTTGGTTTTGATGAATTACCAGAGGTTGCCCCAGAGGGTACAATTGCCCGAGCACTGATTCGGGAAGTGACGGAAAAAAGTATTCCCAATTAATTCTTGCTGAACCTAGTATCTTGAGATTATTGAGGGATGGAGATGAGCTTTTAAATAAAAAAAACCTCCGGTGATACCGGAGGGGTAAGTAAGATGTCGTTATGAGATGCTGGGTATTCATATACCCAGATATTATAGTTTTCGCTAGCGATCAAATTTGTAACATGCGCTTTCTAATGAATCAATTTCACATTGATTTTTATCGCTAATAACATGATCCAGGTTGCAAAGCCCAGATTTCCATAATGGAGATAAGTGGTAGAATAGCGACTTTACAATCGATTGAAGAAGCCAGAATGACTGAACTAAAGAACGATCGTTACCTAAGAGCTCTATTGAAAGAGCCAGTAGATTACACCCCAGTCTGGATGATGCGCCAGGCAGGTCGTTACCTGCCAGAGTATCGCGAAACCCGTGGGCAGGCAGGAGACTTCATGTCTCTATGTAAAAACGCAGAACTGGCTTCGGAAGTGACTCTTCAGCCGCTACGTCGTTTTCCTCTTGATGCAGCTATTCTGTTTTCAGATATTCTGACCATCCCAGATGCAATGGGGCTTGGTCTGTACTTCGAAACTGGCGAAGGTCCGAAATTTACCAACCCAGTCACCTGCAAAGCGGACGTTGATAAAATTGGCATTCCAGATCCTGAAGGCGAACTTCAGTACGTGATGAATGCGGTGCGTCAGATCCGTAAAGATCTGAATGGTGATGTTCCCCTGATTGGTTTCTCTGGCAGCCCGTGGACGCTTGCGACTTACATGGTCGAGGGTGGAAGTTCAAAAGCCTTCACTAAAATCAAGAAGATGATGTATGCCGAGCCTCAAACGTTGCATGCGTTGTTGGATAAGCTTGCAGACAGTGTAATCGAGTACCTGAATGCACAAATCAAAGCTGGTGCACAATCGGTAATGGTGTTTGATACCTGGGGTGGTGTATTAACCCCTCGTGATTACAACCTGTTCTCGTTGCAGTACATGCATAAGATTGTCGATGGCTTGATCCGTGAAAACGATGGTCGTCGCGTGCCAGTAACTCTGTTCACCAAAAATGGCGGCATGTGGCTGGAGCAAATCGCAGCAACTGGGTGTGATGCAGTAGGGCTCGACTGGACGATCAATATTGCAGATGCGAAGGCTCGTGTAGGCGATAAAGTTGCGCTGCAGGGCAATATGGACCCGTCTATGCTTTATGCACCTCATGAACGTATTCGTGAAGAAGTCGCAACCATTTTAGAAGGTTTTGGTGAAGGTGGAACGGGGCATGTCTTCAACCTGGGACATGGTATCCATCTTGATGTGCCACCTGAGAATGCAGGCGTGTTCGTGGAAGCGGTACACGAGCTTTCTAAGCCTTATCACAAGTAACACTCTTAATGTCTTCTCAAAGCGCGCTTTGCATTGCAGGCGCGCTTTTTTGTGCAGGTCAAAAAGCATTTGGATCATCATAGGTCAAATAGTGTTTTCGCTGTACAAAAAGAAAAAATGCTATAAATTTCATAATATTACATTAGGAATGCCACCTAAAGTAAGTGGCGTGTACAGCTTTTGCCCTATTAAGATCATAATGATCCAAAAGCTATAAAACTCGAGAAATGATCCCCCGAATGTAAGGTACGGTCTCCGACTCAAACCAAGGGTTCTTTTTCAGCCAAAGTGTGTTTCTTGGAGAAGGGTGAGGCAATGGGAGAAACTCTGGTGCCCAACGCTGCCACTGCTCGACGGTTTGAGTCAGGGTCTTGGGGCGATTCTGCAGATAGTACTGCTGAGCATATTGACCAATCAGCAGTGTCATTTCGATATTGGGCAGCAAATCGAGAACCGATGCATGCCAAAGCGGCGCACATTCCTTCCTTGGTGGTAAATCGCCACTTTTCCCTTTTCCCGGATAGCACAGACCCATTGGCATAATGGCGATCTTAGTTGGGTTGTAAAACACTTCTTTGTCGATATCCAGCCATGTTCGCAGTCGATCGCCGCTTGGGTCGTTCCAGGGAATAGAGGTTTTATGGACTCTGGTTCCGGGCGCTTGCCCGATGATCAGCAAACGCGCTTCCTCCGAAGCCTGAATCACAGGGTTAGCACCCAATGGCAACTCAGGTTCGCAAACTTTGCACTGACGAATGTCCGACAGTAAAGAAGGCAGAGCCGACAACATCAATAACCTTTCTTGAAGTCGACGCGATTTTGCAATTTAAATCCGTCATACCATCTGAGATAGTTTTCTTTGAACTGCTCAAAAACTTGGTGTGGAAAGCTCACCGCGGCAATGTGCGGGGTGACTGAAACCTTGTCGTGCGACCAGAATGGAGACGATTTTGGCAAAGGTTCCTGTTCAAACACATCCAGAAAAGCATGAGCGATGTTGCCATTTTCGATGGCAGGGATCAGGTCGTCTTCAACCAGCACATCGCCGCGTCCGACACTGAACAATAACGCGTTGTCTGCATGAGCTAAGCGCGCGGCATTGAGATAGCCTCGGGTATCGGGCGTGGAAGGTAAAGTACTGACGATGATGTCCGCGTCTTTTACCGCTGATTTGAACTCCCCAATATGGAAAGTGTATTTGAATGGAGATGCTTTTGCTGGAATCCCCGTTCGGTTGACTCCGCCCGTTTTCATTCCAAGTGCATTGCAAACTTTGGCCACATGGCAGCCGATGTCGCCCGTACCGAGTACCAAAATCGATTTATCCGCTAAGGATTGGTAAGGGTGAGGCTGCCACTGAGATTTAAGCTGTTGCTGCCGGTATGTAGAAAAGTGGCGAAAATACTCAATTGTGTTGCCAACCACGTATTCGGAAATCTGCTGACCAAATATGCCTTTTACATTGGTCAGTTCGTAGTCCTGACGAAGTCCACTGACGACCAGTGCATCCACACCTGCAAACGTTGACTGTAACCATTCCAGTTTAGGCAGGTTTGGGAGGTCGTTAACAATGAGTGGAGGATCGGCCAGAACGATGTTGGCAAGGCTTTTATCCTGAGTGATGACCAAGTCTTCTAGCTGAGCATTGTTGATTAGCGATGCGTATTCCGCTTGGTCTTTCGAAGCGATATAGACTTTGTTGGTGAAATTATTCATAGGCTTGCTTTTTTCCCTCTGGCGAATCAAGTACACTTCCGCTGTCTTTTTCTACAACCGTTGGATCACCATGTTACAGAATCCTCTCCAAATTCGCCTCGAAAAGTTCGAGCCTTGGCAGCAAATAACGTTTATGGCGTCTCTTTGTGAGCGAATGTACCCCAACTATGCGGTTTTTTGCCAGAACACAGAGTTTGCAGAATCACGTGTCTACAAAGATATCTTAGACAGTGTTTGGGAGTTACTCACGGTTAAAAATGCGAAAGTAAACTTCGAGCGTCAGCTAGAAAAACTGGAAGAATTGATCCCTTCTGCGGATGATTTTGATTTCTATGGCGTTTACCCGGCGATTGACGCGTGCGTGGCGCTTTCCACTCTGCTGCATGGCTTGCTAGACAGAGACACTCTGTTTGAATCCATGCTGAAAATCAGCGAGCAGTCTGTCAATACGGTTGCGCACTTGGAAGAAGCGCAGTCTGGGGAAGAAGTGACCAACGACAACCAGAAAGAAAATGAAGCCGTGTGCGCTGAATGGGATGTGCAATGGGCGATTTTCCGACCTTTGAAAGACGCAGTCGAGCGCGATGTGGAACTGATTAAAGAGCTGCGACAAGAGCTCCGTGATGACCCGGTCAGCAATATTGGGTTGGCAGTTTAATCGCACTAAGGCTCCTTTCGGAGCCTTTTTCTTGTCTAGGGCAACAGTTTTTAGTCAAAACTGATGGCAGAGGAAGCATGGATACAGCCATAAACTTGAATATCTACCGAATCAGGCTGAATCAGAGCGATCAACTTGGCGAAGGAGGGCTTATCTGCCATTAGTTGATTGGAGTTATGTGCGTCTTCGGCGGTTTCCCAGTAATAGAGTTGTAGCCACTGTCCCGTCTCATTCACAGATAAGGTTTCATGAATAAAGCCAGGTAGGTTTTTTAAATCCAGTAACATGAGCTCCACGGCACTTTTCATCTCTTCTTCGCTCACGCCTTCATTTGCACGCCAGGTAACGGTCTCAATCACACTATTCGCATTTTTCATTGATGGTTGCTCCTTAAATTAAGGGTTATCTTCTCGAGTTTGTTAAGACTTACGCATTCTATTTGTTGTTAATTTGAAAATAATTACTGAAGATAGAAAGCATCAGTTTCCATTTTGGAATGAAAGGATGGCTAATTTTAAGCACGCATCGATATACAGGCAGGTGGTCGAATTTGGCTCAATGGCGGAGGCAGCAAAAGCGTTGGCAGTAACACCTTCTGTCGTCACTAAGAAAATTGCAGAGCTGGAATCCAGCCTCGGAGTACAATTGCTGATTAGAACGACCAGAAAGCTGGAAGTCACTGAAGCTGGTGAGTACTTCTATCAGACCTTTTGTCGGATAGATTCTGAATGGAATGAGCTCCTTTCCGAGGTTGCGCGCCTCAATGACAAACCCGCTGGCGTATTAACGATTGCTGCCCCAACCTTGGTAAATTCACGTGTGTTGATGAAAGATCTGGAGCGCTTTACGGATCAATACCCAGATATCGAGTTTGATTTACGCAGTGTCGATTACGACGCGATACCAGCAAGTTTTGCGGACATTTCATTAGCGCGGGACATTGAGTTGTTCAACTCGTCCATGTTTGTGCGAGTGCCTTTGTATCGCTATGTGAACCAGTTATTTGCATCACCTGCTTATCTCGAAAAACACGGCATTCCAGATAACATTGAAGCGCTTTCCCAGCACTCCTGCCTTGCTTACGGCAAACAGGTCAACAGAACCAGATGGGAGTTTGCTGGTGGAGAACAGGTACAAGTTCAGCCGAAACTTTGGTCTGATAATACGGAAATTCTGATTCAGGCAGCATTGCAGGGGAGGGGGATTATTTACGTGCCTGCTCTGATCCTGACTAAGGAGCTGGAAAACAACTTATTGGTGCCTGTTGATGTTACCAATACCCAAAGCCGGGAGTTTGAGTTTGTTGCGTATTACCGTAAGCAGCAGTACTTACCGCGAAAGTGTCGGGTATTATTGGATTTCCTGAAAACCCGTGGACCGGAATTACCCCAATAAAAAGGCTCCTGTTAAGGAGCCTTAGATTCAGTCTTTCTTAGCGGTGTCTTCCGAAGGTTGTTCTTCGTCTTCATCCCGGCTTTCAATTACGCCGTGGGTTTCTTTCCACTTTTCCCAGCGCTTGTTTGCCAGGAACTGCATGTCACTGGCTTTATCAGCTTCATCGACAATCTCTTCACCAAGCAGGTATTCAAAGATGTCTTCCAGTGTCACGATACCCTGAATTGTGCCGTACTCATCCACAATCAGAGCTAGCTGCACACGCTGAGCCATCATCTGATCAAAGGCCTTTGGCAGCGCCATCTTGTTAAGGATGACGTGAATGGGGCGCATGACGGCTCCAAGCTGTTTGCTGCCATGACCAGACTGCTGAAGTTTAAACAGCTCTAAGCGATGGACGAATCCCAAAATATTGTCCGTCTGCTGGCTGTAAACCAGAGGTCTGGAGAATGGTGTGTCTTTGTGCTCAGACAAAAACGCGTCAATCGTCATTTCTGCATCCACACGGAAAACAACCGGGCGAGGGGTCATTACCTGTGTTACTGGCACATCCTGAATGTTCAGCAAGTTATGCAGAATGCGCGACTCGCCTTCTGCGAATTCGCCTGACTCTTTTGCCAGTATAGCCATAGCGGATAACTCATCACGCATTTTCGGCGCCTGATGACCGTGCGCAAGGCGCTTAGTGATTTGTTCAGAGAACCAAACGAACGGAGTTAACGCCCATACCATCCAGCGCAAAGTGGTTGCAGCCATTGGAGACAACTGACGCCAGTATGTCGCACCGATGGTTTTAGGCACGATCTCAGAAAAGACTAAAATACCGAAAGTCAGCACCGCAGAGAACACACCAAGCCATTGGCTGCCAAACACCACAGTGGCTTGTGCACCGGCCGTTGCGGCACCAATCGTATGTGCAATGGTGTTCAATGTCAGGATAGAAGCAAGAGGTCGGTCGATGTCTTCTTTTAATTCCGACAGCTTTTGTGCTGATGGATGACCTTGCTGGCGAAGCTGAGCAATGTAACTTGGGGTAATACTCAACAACACCGCTTCCAGAACGGAGCAGATGAACGAGACTCCAATCGCGATGGAGACATAGAAAGCGAGCAGTAACATAGTTTCCTACAGTCAATAATTGTCGTTGATATCAATAGGCTCCCAATAGAGGCTAACTATCAACTAGCCTATAAATCGGTTCTGAAAGCCGGAAAAACAAGCTTAATAGTGAGAAAAGTCGTAACAAATTGTGAGGTAAAGCTCATAATCTGGTTAAAAACTCGGCAGAAGAGCGAAAGTGAGGCGACAAACCTTTGCCACAACAGGTATTTATGGATTACAGTGAATTAGATTTCGAAAAACATACAAGAAGGGAAACCTAATGAACAAGACCCAACTCATCGACTTCATCGCAGAAAAAGCTGATCTATCTAAAGCACAAGCAAAAGCAGCTCTTGAAGCGACTCTAGGCGGAGTGACTGAAGCTCTTAAAGAGGGTGACCAGGTTCAACTTATCGGTTTTGGTACATTCAAAGTAAACCATCGTGCAGCTCGCACTGGTCGCAACCCTAAGACTGGCGCCGAGATTCAAATCGCAGCAGCAAATGTTCCAGCATTTGTCGCTGGTAAAGCACTGAAAGAATCAGTGAACTAATCTATACTACGCCGAGTTTTTACTCGGCGTAGTTATTTTATGAAGCGATTTTTTTACGCACCTCTATTGCTAGCGGCGTTAGTCGGCTGTTCTTCCAGTTCCAACGTACCTCAAGCTAACCAGTATGCATACTATTCTGGCGGGCAATCTATTGGGGATTCTACAAGCTTTTATTGGTTTACCAAACGACTAGGCAGTGCCTATTCGGCGGCGGATTACGTGTCATCGGGAGACTATGGCTACTACCATACGGACTACGCATGGCAAGGCGATACTCTGCGTGAGTTGATTCGAAAAGGTTACCGCACCAATGACGAGCTAGAGCTCGTGCCTTATCGTGTCCATTTACGTTTCAGTGCCTCTGGTGAGGCTGTCTATCAGCAATATCGAGTTGATGGAAAAGTACTTCCGGTGCCTGAAAAGCAAATTCAGCGCTATCAGGAAGAAGCGGCGTTTGTGGTAGAGACGACGGAATCGCAGGAAAAAGATAGCCTTGAACTTATTCAGGGTTACTGGGATGGCGAAACATTCGAAACCTGTGATGACAGAGAATTCGAAAAGCTTTCTTTTAACCAGACACTTCCAAGCTTTGTGGTCAACCGCTTGTCATCAGTCGACAGTTATGTCGCGTTCATAGGTCGCAAGGATTTGAATACGCTGTCCGTTAACGATCTGCTGATGTTGGCGGAAGATAGTCAGGATTGCATTAAGCGACCATCCTTTATCGAGCAAAACTGATTAAAAATATCGAATACAAAAAAGGCGCTCACTGAGCGCCTTTTCACATCTGAGCCCTGAGATTATTTCTCTTGCTCACGAGCAATAGCACGGTAGCCAATGTCATTACGATGGAACATGCCTTCCCAGCTGATTTGTTTCGCCAGTTCGTACGCACGTTGCTGAGCTTCAGAAACCGTATTGCCAAGTGCTGTTGCACAAAGCACACGACCGCCGTTAGTCACGATGTCGCCATCTTTGTTGTCTGTGCCTGCGTGGAATACTTTCTCTCCGCTCACTTCTTGTTGAGGAAGACCAGAGATAACGTCGCCTTTGTTGTAAGACGCAGGGTAACCACCTGCTGCCAGAACAATACCGATTGACGCACGTGGATCCCATTTGGATTCCACTTGGTCTAGTTTCTCATCGATCGCAGCCAGACAAAGTTCAACCAGATCCGATTCCATGCGCATCATGATTGGCTGAGTTTCTGGATCACCGAAGCGGCAGTTGTATTCGATCACTTTCGGTGTGCCGTCTTTGTCGATCATCAAGCCCGCGTACAGGAAGCCTGTATATGGGTGACCTTCAGAAGCCATGCCGTTCACGGTAGGGTAGATCACCTCTTCCATGATGCGGTTATGAATTTCTTGTGTAACGACAGGAGCCGGAGAGTAGGCACCCATACCGCCGGTGTTAGGACCTGTGTCTTTATCGCCAACACGTTTGTGGTCCTGGCTGGTGGCCATTGGCAGAACGTTCTTGCCATCGACCATTACGATGAAGCTGGCTTCTTCGCCATCCAGGAACTCTTCAATCACCACACGACTGCCTGCTTCGCCAAACGCGTTGCCTGCCAGCATATCTTTGATGGCGTCTTCTGCTTCCTGTAGGGTCATCGCAACGATAACGCCTTTACCTGCTGCAAGACCGTCAGCCTTAACAACGATTGGTGCGCCTTGTTCGCGAACGTAAGCCAGTGCTGGCTCAATTTCCGTGAAGTTAGCGTAAGCCGCTGTAGGAATATTGTGGCGAGCCAGGAAGTCTTTAGTGAAGGCTTTTGAGCCTTCTAGCTGCGCGGCAGCTTCGCTAGGACCAAAGATAGGCAAGTTTGCTGCGCGGAATGCATCCACCACACCAATAACTAAAGGAGCTTCAGGGCCAACAATCGTCAGCTCGATCGCTTTTTCTTTCGCGAAGGCAACCAATGCTTCGATGTCTTCTACACCGATCGCTACGTTTTCTAGCTTAGGTTCAAGAGCTGTACCCGCATTACCAGGCGCAACGAAAACTGTCTCAACATTTGGGTTCTGAGCCGCTTTCCATGCCAACGCGTGTTCACGACCGCCGGCACCGATTACTAATACATTCATCTTATAATCCTTAAATCATGTAGAAAGAGGCACTCTGGAGTGCCTCTTAGCGAAATTAGTGACGGAAGTGACGCATGCCCGTAAAGATCATCGCCATGCCGTGTTCGTCAGCGGCGGCGATAACTTCGTCATCACGCATTGAGCCACCTGGTTGAATCACACACTTAATGCCCGCTTCTGCAGCCGCATCGATGCCATCGCGGAATGGGAAGAATGCGTCAGATGCCATAACACTGCCAGCGACTTCCAAACCTTCGTCTGCTGCTTTGATGCCCGCAATCTTCGCTGAGTAAACGCGGCTCATTTGACCTGCGCCCACACCAATCGTCATGTCGCCTTTTGCGTATACGATAGCGTTGGATTTAACGAACTTAGCTACTTTCCAGCAGAATAGTGCGTCTTTTAGTTCTTCATCGGTTGGCTGACGCTTGGAGACGACTTTCAAATCATCCAGCGTCACCATACCTTGGTCACGGTCTTGAACCAGAAGACCGCCATTGACGCGTTTCACGTCGAAGCCCGTTGTCTTAGCAGTCCATTCACCACACTCAAGAAGGCGAACGTTTTTCTTCGCTGCAACCACTTCAACTGCTGCTGCAGAAACTTTTGGAGCGATGATTACTTCAACAAACTGACGCTCAACGATGGCAGATGCCGTTTCTGCGTCCAGTTCTTTGTTGAATGCGATGATGCCGCCGAATGCAGACGTTGGGTCAGTCTGGTACGCGCGGTTGTACGCTTCTAAGATGTTTTCGCCTAGCGCAACACCACATGGGTTAGCGTGCTTAACAATCACACATGCTGGCTCGTCGAACTCTTTCACACACTCAAGTGCTGCGTCTGTGTCTGCAATGTTGTTGTAAGAAAGCGCTTTACCTTGAATTTGACGAGCAGTAGAAACAGACGCTTCTTCTGGGTTCGCTTCAACGTAGAAAGCTGCCGCTTGGTGACTGTTCTCACCGTAGCGCATGTCTTGTTTCTTCTCGAACTGCTGATTGAAAGTGCGAGGGAATTTGCTCTCTTCGTCACCTTCTTTGTTCTCTCCATAAGATGGAACCATAGTGCCGAAGTAGTTAGCGATCATGCCGTCGTAAGAAGCTGTGTGTTCGAATGCTGCGATAGCCAGATCAAAACGCGTTTCCAGAGTCAGAGACTTGTCGTTTGCGTCCATTTCTGCAATTACGCGGTCGTAATCGCCAGCGTTAACAACGATAGTGACGTCTTTGTGGTTTTTCGCCGCAGAACGCACCATAGTTGGACCACCGATATCGATGTTTTCTACTGCATCTTCCAGCGTACAACCTTCTTTTGCTACGGTTTCAGCAAATGGATATAGGTTTACTACCACCATGTCGATTGGGTTGATACCGTGTGTCGCCATGACGTCGTCGTCTTGACCGCGACGACCAAGCACACCACCGTGAACTTTTGGATGAAGAGTTTTTACGCGACCGTCCATCATCTCAGGGAAGCCAGTGTAGTCTGATACTTCAGTTACAGAGATGCCTTGTTCGGCAAGCAGGCGAGCAGTACCGCCAGTAGAAAGGATATCGACACCACGGTCGGCAAGAGATTTTGCAAACTCAACGATACCAGTTTTGTCTGATACGCTGATAAGAGCGCGGCGAATTGGACGAGCGTTATTCATTGCTTCCATCTTCCTCAAATTCACAGAGTTAATGTGTAAAAAATAAACTAAAGATATTTGCCAAAAATGAACAGGTTTGTGCGCTCAATCCAGAAAAATAATCGTATCATCCAAGATGCTATCCCCTTACTATGAAAGGGAAGCAGAGCGACAAATTTGGCCAGTTTTGGTAAAGACCTTTGGCTGGTCAGTGCTTTAATTTCAACTCGAAATTTGATGGCGCGTATTCTAACTAAATTATTACAAAAAAGCTCGCGCAATCGTTTGGCGTCACAAAAATAATTGTGAAAATCGGATTTTGACGCCGATTTCGTAAAGATAAGGTTAAAAAAACATGTTTCAGATTGGTGAGTTAGCCAAAAGATGTGGCGTGAGTACGGATACACTTCGCTTCTATGAGAAGAACCAGCTGATTGCGCCTGCAGGACGAAGTGAATCGGGTTATCGGCTTTATGATGATAAGAACCAGCAACAGGTGCTCTTCATTCTGAAATCTAAGTCTCTGGGGTTAAGTCTTGATGAGATCAAAGAACTTCTAGAGATAAAGCTGGAAGCCACTGAACACAGTTGTGCGGAAGTCAAATCGATAACCACGGCGAAACTTGAACTCATCGATGAGAAAATCCATGAGCTTACCCGCATTCGAAGCGCATTAGAAAAAATCAACGATGCCTGTTGTGGTGAAGTGGATGACGATGCCAGTCATTGTTCCATTCTCGAAGCACTCGCTGGCGAAGAAGTGCACGGTGGAGAAAAGTGCTGTGAAGATAGGTAACGAGTGATTTTTTAAATTGAAAAGAAAAGGGCAGCCATGGCTGCCCTTACTGTTTTTTATGCTTAACGCGAACTATGCCAGTTCCATTACGATTCGCCCATTAATTTCACCTTTCTCCATATCTGCAAAGATGTCGTTAATGTCTTCGAGGTGTTTCACTTCGGTAATGGCTTTGACTTTGCCTTCGGCAGCAAATTGCAGGCATTCCTGAAGGTCCTTACGGGTTCCGACAATAGAACCAATTACTTTGACGCCGTTCAGCACCGTATCAAAAATTGGGATGGGCATTTCTTCTGGTGGAAGACCGACGAGGACACAAGCTCCTCCGCGGCGAATGGCTTTGTATGCTTCCTGGAACGCAGGTTTTGAAACAGCAGTACACACGACACCGTGTACGCCACCAACCAGTTCATGAATCACTTCTGAAGGCTTTTGCTGCATAAAGTCGATGCAGTGTGTTGCCCCGAGTTCTTTGGCTAATGCCAGCTTCTCCTCACCGGTGTCCACCGCTATGACGTTCATACCCATAGCTGCAGCGTATTGAATGGCTAAATGACCCAGCCCGCCAGCTCCGACAATCGCTACCCATTGACCAGGCTTAACGTCTGTGACTTTAAGGGCTTTGTATGTGGTCACGCCAGCACAGAAGAGAGGCGCGGCATCGACGTAGCTGATTCCGTCTGGGATTTTTACGGCATATTCGCCATGTGCCAGACAGTATTCAGCGTAACCGCCATCCACAGAGTAGCCTGCGTTGTGTTGATCTAAACATAGGGTTTCTTGCCCTTCTAAGCAGTAGTCACAATGCCCACAGGCACTGTACAACCAAGGGATACCCACTCGGTCTCCCACTTTCAGGTGTTTGATTTCACTGCCGACTTCGACAATTTCCCCCACACCCTCATGACCGGGAACCAGAGGCATTTTAGGCTTCACTGGCCAGTCGCCATGACAGGCATGTAAATCGGTATGACACACGCCACACGCGTGTATTTTGACGAGAACATCACGCGCTTTTACATTCGGAAGCGGGATGTCTTTGATAACTAAAGGTCCTTTAAACTCATTCACCACAGCGGCTTTCATGGGATTCTCCATCAGTGACTAAATGTATTCGATAATCATTCTCATTAAATTGATATGAAATTAAATTGATACAAGTCACGAACAGTGTGAAAAACGAAAAGCAAGTTTCAGCTTGTGAGCAATAACAAAAAACGCCGCATTTCACGGCGTTTGAGGGAAGTTAAATCAGACTTTGAAATTCCTGATGATGTTTTGTAGTTCCTGTCCATTGCTTAACAGGGCTTCGCTGGCTTGTGCTACCTGTGTTGCTTGCGCAGCCGACTGGTCACTGTTTTCAGAAATGAGGACCAGATTTTTGCTGATTTCTTCTGTTGCGAGTGTCTGTTGGGCACTCGAATCCGCAATCTGCTGGTTCAACTCCAGAATATGAGTAATTTGCTGACCAATATCGGCTAAGGTAGCTCGGGCATGCTGCGCTTGTTCATGCGTCGCGCTCGACTGGGTTTGAGTTTTCTCCATTGCTGAGGTGACGGTCTTCGCCCTTGCCTGAAGGTTTGACACAATTTGCTCAATCTCATCGGTACTTGCCTGGGTGCGGGTTGCCAATGTACGCACCTCATCGGCTACGACAGCAAAGCCACGTCCTTGTTCACCTGCACGAGCCGCTTCGATTGCGGCATTCAATGCCAATAAATTGGTTTGTTCGGCAATGCCGCGGATAACATCCAGAACGGTGCTGACGGTTTCTGAGTCTTGCGCTAGTTGCTGCGTACTTTGCTCTGTTTCTGTCAGAAGCTCAGTCAGTGACGTCATATGGTTGGTGGCACTATCGATGACTTGCACACCCTGTTGACCCAGCTTGGCTGCCTGCTCTGCTGCATCGGCAGCTGAAGATGCCGAGGTCGCGACTTCCTGATTGCTTACATGCAGTTCATCCATAGCAGAAGCAACGGTATCCACCGATTGGTGCTGTTCTCCTGCTTTGATCGATGCGTCAGACGCAACCTGATTCAGTTGGGTAGCGGCACTGGTGATGCCGTCTCCCACCGGAACCATATCGGTCACTATGGTGCGAATTTTCTGAGTGAAAAGGTTAAAAGCCGCGGCAATGTGGCTTAGCTCATCTTTGCCTTTAGCGGGTAAGGCTTTGGTGAGGTCACCGTCTCCCTCTGCAATATCATTAAGAGCGTATTCTGTCTCTTCACATGGCTTGGTGATGCTGAGTCCAAACCAAGTCGCTATAAATCCCATTCCGACAATACAGGCGATAATGATCAAAAGCGTCGATTTGGCTCGCTCCCAGAAAAGGGCATCTATGTCATCGATATACACACCACTGCCCACTATCCAGCCCCAAGGCTGGTGGAGTTTCACGTAAGAGAGCTTTTCGATGTCGACATCTGATCCCGGTTTTGGCCACATGTAGTTTACGAAACCCCCTCCGTTGTTGCGTTTGACTTCGTTGACAAACTCAACAAATAAAACTTTGCCAGTCGGGTCTTTCACGCCGGATAAATCTTTACCGTTCAACTGTGGCTTTATGGGGTGATTCACCATATAAGGGCGAGTATCGTTAACCCAAAAGTAGTCGTTCTCTTCATATCGGAGTTTATTTAGTGCAGCCTTAGCTTGTTCCTGAGCCTCAGATCGGCTGAGAGCGCCGTCAGTTTCAAGTTGGTAGAAGTGGCTGATAAGGCTATGAGCGGATTCGACCAGATGCCGGGTTTTGACCTGTTTCGCTTCAATCAGATCGCCGTAATACGCGTATTTAATGTAGGCAAGTGGCGCCAACATTAACACCGCGATACTTAAGGTCATGATGTAAAGCCGAGCTTTAATGGATACGTTGCGCAAGCTAAATCTATTCATAACGACAGTCCTTTCGTCGATGAGTGCGTCTTGGTGGTGGTGTTGTAGTTATTCGTTCAACAGCCTAAGTTCCGTATGCTTAGATTGTTAAAAATACGTTAACGTTTTAATTCAGTATAGTGGATGAGCCGAAGTTATAAATTCGACCAAAGACGCATAAATCCACAATGATGGGCAGTTCTGAAGAGATGGGTGAAAAAAGCTGGCGTGATGCGAAATGTATTGAGCTAATTGGAAATGTTTTTGTGTAAGTTCAAAGGATTCAAAAAGAAATAAAAAAGCCCTGACCAGAAGGTTAGGGCTTTAAAAATTCGATTTAAACCAATCGGTTGATTAGTTCATGCCGTATTTTTTCAGTTTCTTACGAAGCGTACCGCGGTTGATACCCATCATGGTTGCTGCGCGAGTTTGGTTACCGCGAGTGTACTGCATGATAGTGTCTAGTAGTGGCTGTTCAACTTCTGCCAATACTAATTCGTACAGGTCATTGACTTCCTGGCCATTAAGTTGAGCAAGGTAGTTTTTAAGAGACGCTTTTACAGAGTCACGTAATGGCTTTTGAGTGATCTGGTCTTGAGAGGTCACTGTAGTTACTGTCAATGCTTCGGAAGTCAGATTTTGTTCGAACATATTCGGTCTAGCTCTTTTCTGTAATTATGATGCAACGTTATCAAAATAACCTTCTAGCGCTTCAAGTTGCAGCTTGGCTGCTTCTATCGCGTTGAAGGTACGGCGAAACTCACTCGCCTGCTCATGTTCTTTCAGATACCAGCCTACGTGTTTACGCGCAATGCGGGGACCCAAAAACTCGCCATAAAATTCATGAAGAGCGTTCACATGACCAAGCATAATGTCTTTCACTTCCTCGGTTGGAAGCATAGGCATAGTGCTGCCGTTTTCCAAATAGTGGCGGATTTCCTGAAAAATCCACGGACGTCCCTGGGCAGGGCGTCCAATCATCAAAGCGTCTGCACCGGTGTACTCCAGTACGTATTTGGCTTTTTCTGGGCTATCGATATCACCGTTAGCGATAACCGGTATTGAAACCGCCGCCTTAGCCGCTTTGATGCTGTCGTATTCTGCCTCGCCTTTGTACATACAAGCCCGTGTACGCCCGTGTAGGGCTAGTGCCTGGATGCCGCAGTCTTCGGCCATTTTAGCGATTTGAACACAGTTTTTATTGTCTGTGTTCCAGCCTGTACGGGTTTTTAGTGTCACAGGGACATCTACAGCGTTCACTACAGCGGTCAGAATCTTTTCGATTATGTCCGGGTGTTGCAGCAACGCCGATCCGGCAAGCTTTTTGTTCACTTTCTTAGCAGGGCAGCCCATATTGATGTCGATGATCTGTGCACCGTTCTCGACATTATATTGTGCGGCGTCTGCCATTTGCTGGGGATCTGCCCCGGCAATCTGTACAGAGCGAATGCCCGATTCGCCCTCATGTACCATGCGCTGTTGGGATTTCGCTGTTTTCCAGACCTTTGGATTAGACGACATCATTTCACTGACGGCTAATCCAGCTCCGTATCGAAGACACAACTCTCTGAATGGTCTATCGGTGACACCTGCCATAGGCGCGACGATCAGATTGTTCTCAAGTTGATAGTTTCCGATTTTCAAAACAACGACACAGTTCTATACCAGCAAGGGCGCGCATTTTACGCATTTTTTCGCAAAGAGAAAAGCTTAATTTTTGAGCATTTACAATTTGTTTTTGAAAATGCCCAAATTTCAGTCAATTAGCGTTGAAGCGCTTACTTTCACTTGCTTTTATGCTTTTTTCTTACCCGAGATTCGGCACCATTCTGATTGTTCTACAATCGGATCGATGTTCAGTTCATCGCGGTAATAGTTTGCGACGTCTTCTGCCTGTGTATCTAACACACCAGACATCGCGAGCATACCTTCAGGTTTGATCAGCCCTTTAATGACACCCGAGAGCTCACGAAGTGGACCTGCGAGAATATTGGCGACGACAACATCGGCGACAAGGTTATCTGGCTGGTCTTGTGGCAGGAACAATTCTAGTTGTTCAGCAACGCCATTTCGTTCAGCGTTTGCTCTGGATGCCTGAATGGCTTGTGGATCGATGTCAATACCGATGACCTTGCTTGCTCCCAGTTTGATTGCAGCGATCGCTAAGATGCCGGAACCGCAGCCAAAGTCGATGACGGTTTTGCCTTCAAGATCCAATCCATCCAGCCATTCTAAGCACAGTGAAGTGGTAGGGTGCGTTCCTGTACCAAATGCCAGACCTGGATCCAACATCACGTTAACCGCAGTCGGGTCAGGAATGTCGCGCCAGCTTGGGCAAATCCACAGGCGTTTACCAAATTGCATTGGGTGGAAGTTTTCCATCCACTCTCGTTCCCAGTCTTTGTCTTCCAACTGTTCCACTTTGTGGGCGAAGCCTTCTTCCAGTAAGCCACTAGCACTGATTTGCGCCAGAACCTGCTTAGCGTCGATTTCCGCGTCGTAAAGGGCAACGATGTCCGTTTCCCCCCAAAGGCGCGTCTCGCCCGGCAGAGGCTCAAATATCGGGGTATCTTTAGCATCCAAAAAGGTTACAGACAGTGCGCCTGTTTCTTCCATCAGCATGTCGCTGATCTGTTCGGCGTTCTTGTCACTCGCATTGAGCTTGATTTGAATCCAAGGCATTGGAATGCACCTTTTTCGTCGTATTGATTTTGGTGGGGGAGTCTAGCCGATTTGCACAAAAAAAACACTCCCCGCACCGATTAAGCGCGGGGAGTGGTTCTTATACAGTTCAGCGATTCAGTGTTTACTGAAGACCGAGTTTCTTCTCTAGGTAGTGGATGTTAGCTCCACCGTGCTGGAAGTTCTCGTCATTCATGATCATTTCTTGTAGCGGTACGTTGGTTTTGATGCCTTCTACGATCATTTCGCCCAATGCGTTCTTCATACGAGCAATCGCCACGTCACGGTTTTCACCGAAGGTGATCAGCTTACCAATCATTGAATCGTAATGAGGTGGTACTGAGTAACCGGTGTAGATGTGCGATTCCCAACGTACGCCCATGCCGCCAGGTGCGTGGAAACGCTCGATCTTACCTGGTGATGGTAGGAAGCGCTCTGGGTCTTCTGCGTTGATACGACACTCAACGGCGTGACCGCTGATCTTGATGTCATCCTGTGTGTAAGACAAAGGCTGACCCGCAGCAACACGAAGCTGCTCTTTGATGAGGTCTACGCCAGTCACCATTTCAGTTACCGGGTGCTCTACCTGAATACGGGTGTTCATTTCGATAAAGTAGAACTCGCCGTTTTCGTACAAGAATTCGAATGTACCTGCACCGCGATAGCCGATTTCCAGACATGCACGTGTACAACGCTCACCAATGTACTTACGCATTTCAGCAGTAATACCCGGTGCTGGCGCTTCTTCCACCACTTTCTGGTGACGACGTTGCATTGAACAGTCACGCTCACCAAGGTGGATTGCACCGCCTTGACCGTCAGCAATAACCTGAACTTCAACGTGACGTGGGTTTTCCAGGAATTTCTCCATGTAAACCATGTCGTTGTTGAATGCCGCTTTTGCTTCCGCACGAGTCATGGCAATCGCTTCGATAAGCTCGCCTTCGTTGCGAACCACACGCATACCACGACCACCACCGCCGCCAGACGCTTTGATGATTACTGGGTAACCAATGCGTTTTGCGTGTGCTTTGTTCTTAGACTCGTCGTCGTCCAGTGGACCGTCAGAACCCGGTACACAAGGTACGCCTGCTTTTTTCATTGCTGTGATAGCCGATACTTTGTCGCCCATCATGCGGATAGTTTCCGCTTTAGGACCAACAAAAATGAAGCCGCTGCGTTCTACTTGTTCAGCAAAATCTGCGTTTTCAGACAGGAAACCGTAGCCAGGGTGAATGGCGATAGCCCCTGTTACTTCCGCCGCAGAAATGATGCGGGGAATGTTCAGGTAGCTGTCGATACCGCGAGCAGGACCGATACAGATGGATTCGTCGGCCAACAAGACGTGTTTCAAATCGCGGTCAGCTGTAGAGTGAACCGCAACCGTTTTAATACCTAGCTCTTTACATGCGCGAAGGATACGAAGTGCAATTTCACCTCGGTTCGCGATGACTAATTTATCTAGCATAAAGTCAGCCTCTGTTATTCGATAACAACTAGCGGTTGGTCAAATTCAACAGGTTGACCGTCTTCCACTAGGATTGCTGTAACTACGCCAGATTTATCTGCTTCGATTTGGTTCATCATTTTCATTGCTTCAACAATGCAAAGCGTGTCGCCAGCGTTTACGCTCTGACCGACTTCAACGAATGATTTAGCGTCTGGGCTTGGAGAACGGTAGAAAGTACCTACCATTGGAGAAAGAACTTGGTGACCTGCTGGTACGCTGGCTTCTGGTGCTTCTGCTGCCGCCGCTGCCGCCGCTGCCGCCGCTGCCGCTGCTGCCGCTGCTGGAGCAGGTGCTGCTGCCGGAGCCGCCGCAGCAACTGGAGCTGGCGCCGCTGCGTATTGAATTGGAGCCGCAGCAACTGGTGCCGGACCTGAGCGACTGATGCGTACTGACTCTTCACCTTCAGAGATTTCAAGCTCTGCGATGCCAGATTCTTCCACTAACTCAATCAGCTTCTTAATTTTACGAATATCCATCTTATCTTCTCTTTCTCAAATTAGGTGACTCTCACTGGAGAGAGTTTTCTGTGTCATTTACTACTGTTTGACTGCAGATGATTCACCGCAGCAGCCAATGCGAATTGGTAACCCTGAGCGCCCAGTCCACAAATCACCCCTACTGCTTTGTCGGCAAGATAAGAATGATGACGGAAAGGTTCACGAGCGTGAACGTTGGACAGGTGCACTTCAATGAATGGAATGTCGACTCCCAGTAATGCGTCGCGCAATGCCACACTGGTGTGGGTAAAGGCGGCTGGATTGATCACGATAAAATCCACATTTCCCATGGCTGCGTGGATGGCTTCAATCAGTTCGTATTCACGATTGGATTGCAGGTGAGTGAGCTCGACATCGAGTGACTTCGCCTGAGATTCAAGATCCTGAATGATCTGCGCCAGAGTTTTGGAGCCATAATGTGCCGGTTCACGTAGACCTAACAAATTAATATTAGGACCGTTCAGAACCAGAATGCGTGATTTTGTTGCCATCGTGAGGTTATCTTCCTTTAACTGGGGCTTAAAATTCGCCATTCCAAATTTTGTGAGCCAGTGATGAAATTTAGAGGCTAAATTTTCCACCTTGCTCAAATTAACTGTCGATTATAGACAATTCAGCGCAATTCGCAGCAAAATACTGGTCAAACCTCGCCAAATTTGTGTCAAGGATAAGAAAATTTGTGAGGAAGATAAAGAAACCGGACTCGTCGAGAGAGGAGACAATTTGAATGACGAGCCCGGGAAAGGTTATTTACTGGTGCGAGACATAAGCCATTCAGGAAGTTGCGGCATTTTTGCGATCACAATTCCAACTAAAAGTGGCAACAGAAGTTGCTGAGAAAGTTCAGACAGATGGTTATCGTTTACCCATGCATCCAGCAATAGCGCAACAACGGGAAATATCAGGAAGCAAAGAGAAGCCGTAAATGGTGAAGTCATCTGGTTCAGTGAAAAGTAGGCGACAATGCCAATCACACTTGCCACCAGCCCAAGATATACAACAGCGTAAACCGATTCATCGGAAATGTGGTGCAAGTCAGGCTGTTCCAGAAATGAACCTGTCACCAACAGCAGAACCGAAGCGATGCCGGAAGGCAAAGCATTGTAGGTCAGTACGTGGATACCCTGTGCGTGTTTTTGAGTTAATACGTACATTACGGCATGAATCAAAACCGCGACGACCAAAGCGACAATACCAGCATTGTCATTACCCGTCCCCATATCCAACTCACCCGACAGAATCAGGCATAACGCAATCACCGCCATTCCCAATCCAAATAGCTGATGTGCCGCCAAACGAAGTGACAAACTGATCATAGAGACAACCAGAACGGCAATGGGCATATTGGCGAAAATAATCGAAGCAAGCCCGGATGAGATGTATTGCTCACCCACAATCATCAGGGTGAACGGAATAGCAAAGTAGAATACCGCGACCGACAACATAAACTTACGTTTCCTTTTTGGGAAAAGCAGAGGTTGCTTCATCATGCACGCGATGACCATCAGTAAGGGTGCTGAAATGAGAAAACGGATTCCCGTAGCGGTGATGGGCGGAATGGATTCTACGGCAACTTCCATTGCCATCCATGTGGTCCCCCAGATCAAACATACGGTTGCAAAAGTAATAGAGCTCAATAACTGCTTAGACATGATTTCTGATGACTGCGAAAAATTGAAGGCTATTTTATGCAAGCAGTTGGAGTGAAGGTTTCTCTATGTAGCACGAATTGTTTGCGTGAGTGGCAAATAATTTTCTAATCTAATTCTTTGATGGAAAATCTTTTTCTTACGTGTGGAAAGTAAAAAAAAGCCAGACCGGAAACCGGTCTGGCAAGTGATAAAGAGATGGAATTAAATTATTAAGATAGGTTTTGGTTTTCTTCTATCAGTTTATTCACCACACTTGGGTCTGCCAGCGTAGAGGTATCACCCAGATTGCCTGTGTCGCCTGTGGCAATCTTACGAAGAATACGACGCATAATCTTACCAGAGCGCGTTTTAGGCAGAGAGTCCGTCCAGTGCAATACGTCTGGCGTGGCAATTGGGCCAATTTCTTTACGTACCCAGTTCTTCACTTCTTTATGAAGTTCAGCACTTGGAATTTCACCGTCGTTCAGAGTGATGTAGGCGTAAATCGCCTGACCTTTAATATCATGCGGAACACCGACAATCGCGGCTTCTGCAATCTTGTCGAAAGCAACCAGCGCAGATTCAATCTCTGCCGTACCCATACGGTGACCAGATACGTTCAGTACGTCATCCACACGACCTGTGATCCAGTAGTAGCCGTCTTCGTCGCGACGTGCGCCATCACCAGTGAAGTACATGCCTTTAAAGGTAGAGAAGTAAGTCTGCTCGAAGCGCTCATGGTCGCCATAGACCGTACGCATCTGACCTGGCCAGGAATCCAGAATAACCAGATTACCTTCCGTCGCGCCGTCCACAATCTCGCCCATGTTGTCTACAAGAGCTGGCTGAACTCCGAAGAATGGACGCGTTGCCGAGCCTGGTTTCAGTTCCGTTGCGCCTGGTAGAGGCGTGATTAAGATGCCGCCTGTCTCCGTTTGCCACCAAGTATCGACAATTGGAGATTTCTCGTCGCCGATGGTCTTGTAGTACCACTCCCATGCTTCTGGGTTAATTGGTTCGCCAACGGAACCCATAATGCGAAGGCTGTTTCGGTGAGTACCTGCAACCGCTTCATTGCCTTTCGCCATCAATGCGCGAATGGCAGTCGGAGCGGTGTATAGAATGTTGACGTCATGCTTGTCGACGACCTCGCTCATACGAGCGGTACTTGGGTAGTTAGGTACGCCTTCAAACAGAATGGTTTTGGCACCGTTGGAAAGCGGCCCGTAAATCAGGTAAGTGTGACCAGTAATCCAGCCCACATCAGCGGTACACCAGAAGGTTTCACCTTGCTGGTAATCGAATACGTACTTAAATGTCATTGTCGCGTAAACCAAGTAGCCACCTGTGGTGTGCAATACGCCTTTTGGTTTACCTGTTGAACCGGAAGTGTACAGGATGAACAGTGGGTCTTCAGCGCTCATCTCTTCTGGTGGGCAGTCGTCAGATACTGAAGCAGTAGCTTCGTGCCACCAGACATCGCGTTTCTCATGCCATTCAACATCGCCACCCGTACGTTTCAGCACCAGAACTTTGGAGATGGTTTTCACATCAGGGTTAGTCAGTGCTTCATCAACATTTTTCTTCAGAGGCACTGCGCGACCACCGCGAACGCCTTCGTCTGCGGTTACCACCACTTTTGCGTCGGAGTCGATAATACGTCCGGCTAGTGCTTCTGGAGAGAAGCCACCAAATACCACGGTGTGAACCGCACCAATACGGGTACATGCCAGCATAGCAACGGCTGCTTCAGGCACCATCGGCATATACAGGCAGACCACATCGCCCTTGCGTACGCCTTGTTCTTTCAGCGCGTTAGAGAAACGGCACACTTCTTTGTGCAGTTCATTGAAAGTAAGTGTTTTGTCGTCGGCTGGGTCGTCGCCTTCCCAGATAATGGCAACATCGTCACCGCGATCAGCAAGGTGGCGGTCAATACAGTTGGCTGAAACGTTGAGAGTCCCGTCTTCGAACCAGCGGATATCGACATGACCTGTATCGAAAGAGGTTTGTTTTACTTTGGTGAATGGTTTGATCCAATCTACGATTTTTCCATGCTCGCCCCAAAAGCCCTCTGGGTCGGTCACAGACTGTTGGTACATTGCCAGATAAGTGTCGTTATCGGCATGGGTCCTAGCTTTAATATTTTCTTTGACCGGATAAACGTGGGCTTCACTCATTGCTCTCTCCTTGTGAATTCAGCAAGTTCCATTATTTCCGAAATGATATGGAAATCGGTTGGTATTAACTCTCAGCTACCCCCAGTTTTTCTACAATTAGACTTTAGGATGAGAAATGTGGTTTTGCCTTTATAAGCAGCCGGTTACTTAGAGAACTGAGAGGTGGATCTAGGCTTTAATTGCAGAGCAAATTAACGCACATAAGCAGAGGTAAAGGCGGGTAAATCGCCGTATCTGAGCCGTACATAAACTAATGCAGCGGAAATGGCATCTTGTAGGGCGTCGTGCTTATTGTCTTGTAATGGCAAGCCTAAGTGCTTACAAATGGCATCCAGACTTAAGTCGAAGTAGGCGTTTGGAAGATGCCTCTCAAGCTTCTCATGATAGATCTGGCTCACTTCTATAAGCGGGTTGGGTAATGGGAATCCCAAATGCTTTCGACATGCGAGATCGAGAATCGTCTTGTCGTATCGAATGTGATACCCCACAACCGGGCGATTGCCGATGAACTCAATAAGTGCCTCTATTGCCTGTTTTTCGCTTATGCCACCTTCCAGATCAGAATGGCGAATCTTGTGCACACACACGGAATTGGCATCTAACGATTGGGGGGCTCTTAATCGAACGTAAAACGGCTGGCTGGTGATAATCCGGTTTTCGATGATTTTGGTCGCCGCAATGGTCACCAGTTCGGCGCGGTTGGGATCCAGGCTGGTGGTCTCGCAATCCAGCGACACGTATTCGGTCTTGTTGGGCGCTTCGAAGAGCTGTTGGTATGGGTTTCCCTTCAGTTTTCTATGCCACCACCAGCGTATTAGTCTGTTCATTTAGCTCCTAATCTCTGATTTGGTAGTGGTAGCCTAACCACTGTTTAAACTTCTTCACCACGTGCAGGCTGTGCCGTAGCAAATCCCGTTCTGAGCGGTCTAACAATTGTAGTTCGATATTGTTGCCACTGTGGTGCTCCGACAATTGCTGGCTCAGGCGTAATTTGAAAAAGAGCTTGAGAGCTTCACTAAGGTTGTCGGCAGTATCCGGTTCCAGAATCTTTTTACATTGCAGCGCTTCAATTCGGTCAAAGGTGTTTTTCTCTTCCAGTGCGTATTCCAGCGTCAGAGCTCGTATCCCATGCACTATGGGGAAAATACCGCCCCGTTTTATATCCAGACCGTCTTTGCTCTTCTTAACGTTGCCAAACAAAGTCAAAGGTAGGGAAAACTGCAAAGCAGGTCGGGTAAAGTCGAGCAGCACCAGCATATTGTTTTTCATGGTTTGAGAAATGTGCGAAGCAATGGGGGTAAGCAGTTCCTGGTTACCGGCAACGGCATGGGCATCTGCCATGATCGCCAGTTTCATCACATGCTCTGGAGTGCCTTTTTTAATCCACTGAGAAATCACCTGTTGCCACCCGCTTTGGCTGTTCACCCATTCTGGGTTGTTGACCATTACGTTCCCCGGACAGAGCGGGTAACCAAGCTGCTGTAAGGTGTGAGTGAGCTTATCCATGATGCGCTGGCTGTCTGACCATTCGACGTCATCTTTGATGATTAGCGCGTTGTCCTGATCGGTTTTAAGAACCTGTTCTCCTCGTCCTTCGGAGCCGAGAACAATCAGGCAGCACTGCTCGTGTCTTTCTTCTGGCACCACAAGGTGAAACGCTTTTTCGATGATTTGTTCATTGACGGCTGAGATCAGCTCCATAACGAATCGTGTGCGTATGCCGTTGCTGATCAAGCTTTCCACCAGGTTTCGCTGGCGGTTTGCGGCTATGGCCAGTTCATCAATACTCTGAGCCCGTGCGATGCTGAGGGACAACACATGAGAGTGAGTAGAAAAACTCGATAGAATCTGAGTCATGTCCAGCATGCCGACGGGCTGTTCGCCGTTACACACCATCACGCGTTTCATGCGGTTGCGCGTCATGGTGATCATGGCATTGAACAGGAAGTCATCTTCTTCAACGTAAAAAACCGGATAGGTGGCAATATCGCCAACTTGGGTATTCAGAGCACAGCCATCAAGCATGACAGCATGCAGCATATTGGTTCGTGTGATAATGCCGTAGGGGTAAGGCGAAGGCTTGGCATCAAGCCTAGGGTCTTCTTGATTAAGCTGAACGAGCGCACTGTCAATGGATTGCTCTTTCATCAAGCGCGTCACCGCATTAAGAGGTTCATCTGGTGAAAGCACCAGCACCGGATGATAAATGCTGTCATCGACTTTAGTCAGAATGAATTCACCCAGATTTTGCTGCTTTTGTGCCGCTTCCAATAGGGCTTGTCTTTTGGATAAATTGGAGTCGAAATACGCAGAAAACTGGTTGTTAGTTTGATAAAGCTGGGTGAATACAGATTTGGGCAGTAAATAACTTAAGGTGTCTTCCAGCGCGACGTATTTGTGTTTGACGTTTCCTTCTAGCTGGGAGCGTACATCGAATAAGTCGTCATTCGCGTAGTGAGCGAAAATCTCTTCATCGTCGCCCGAACGTTCTTCCACCGCGCCTTTGATCAAAATATGCAAAGACGTATTCTGCTGACCGGGTTTGAGGATCACCTCATTCTTCCGGTAGTAAGCAACATCCAGTGATGATCTCAGGGACTCTTGTTCCTGTAGAGACAGCCGATCAAAAGGGGCTGCGTGCATATTGAATTTATCGGGCATGGCGGGCAGCTCTAACACAATGACGTACACTTAGTGTTGGTAAAAAGCGTGCTTAGCTCCAGACGACTTTGGTCTAATGAGTGTTCGGAAATTGGGTTTGGTTCCAATTTTATTCCGGTAAGTGATTGATTCTATGACGCTCAAAATTGAGGAAATGAATGTTAAACAGGGAAGAAAATTCTCCTAAACTTTTCTCTTTTAGTTTGAGGTGAAACTGCGATAATAGCCCGCCTTTTCCGACTCTTTTAGGTTTTTCATGCTCCACAGTTCCCCTTATGGCTGGATCTCCCAGTATTTTGTTGGCTTTTTCTTTTCCTATGGTGTGCATTTGCCTTTCTGGGCAATCTGGTTTGCATCGCAGGATATTTCAGCCTCGGACATTGGAGTATTGATAGGTCTGGGCTTGGCTAGCCGCTGTTTTTCAAACCTTGTGGTGACACCTCGCATACACAAAGTGGAATATCTGATTCCGGCACTGCGCTGGCTCACTTTCGCCTCCATGCTAGCCATTATTGCTCACCTGTTTGTTGGCGGGAATTTCTGGCTTATTGCTGGCGCAACCGTGCTTTTTAATGTGTGTTGTGGTCCTGTTATTCCGCTTACTGATGCGATGGCGAACTATTATTCAAGATTAAAACTTTTAGATTACGGGAGAACCCGTCTGTGGGGGTCGATTGCCTTTGTTGCCGGTTCCACCGTTGTAGGGTATCTGGTGGCAATTTATGGTCCAAGCGCCATTCTTTATACCGCATTAGCGGGGATTGCGGTTTCTATGTTGCTCGTCATGAGAAACCCAAACGTACTGCCTGTTTCGGATACCGAAGAGAGCAAAGTTCGCCCTAAGTTAACGTTATTGCTTAAAGATGCCACTGTTGTTCGTTTCCTGATTCTGGCTTCACTGATTCAGGGCAGCCATGCCGCGTATTACGCGTTTAGCTCGCTGCATTGGAAATCTTCCGGCATTTCGGCTGACATCATCGGCTACCTCTGGAGTTTGGGTGTTATCGCTGAAATTTCCGTGTTTGCATTCAGTAAACGCATGTTCATTGGCTGGACATTGAGAATGCTGTTTGTCGCAGCGTCGATAGGGGTCTTTGCCCGCTGGGGTCTGACGGCTTCCACAACGGAAATCTGGGCACTGATCATGGTGCAGTTGCTGCACGGAGTGACATTTGCGATGGCACATATCGCCGCCATCCAGTTTATTCAGAAGCAGGACCAAAACAAAATGGTGCCACTTCAGGCGCTTTATAACGCGATTCCTCTGGGGGCTTTCATTGCTTTAATGACCACATTCAGTGGTTGGGGATACGAGAATTGGGGAGCCAACGTATTCTGGGTTATGGCGTCGATGGGTGTGTTGGCGTTTTTCATTCGAGTGGATGCTAAGAAATCGGTGCCTGTAGCACAAATTCAAAGCTAACCGTTTGAGATTAAAAATGAGACAACGTTAAATGAAAACCAGAGCATAGCTCTGGTTTTTTGCGTTACAAGGAAAGTAATTGATGCAAGGCTGGATTGTCATCCCCGTTTCTCTGACCTACTTGGGTCTGTTGTTTTTTATCGCCTGGTATGGCGATCGCCGCTTGCAGTGGCTTTCTCGCTGGCGTCCATGGATCTATAGTCTGTCTATTGCCGTGTATTGTACGTCCTGGACGTTTTATGGAACGGTGGGTCAGGCCAGCAGCAACCCTTGGTCGTTTATCCCCATTTATGTCGCGCCCATACTGGTGTTTACGGTTGGCTGGCGCTTACTGGCGCGGCTGATTCTGATTGCCAAGCGTGAGCACATTACCTCTATCGCTGACTTTATTGCCGCGCGTTATGGAAAATCTCAGGGGCTGGCTGTCACGATTACTATCATCGCGGTGATCGGGATTCTACCGTATATCGCGTTGCAGCTTCGTGGCATTACCATGGGGCTGGAACTGGTCGCTCCGAGTCTGACGCAAGATCTGGGCTATCAGGATGCCAACATATCCTGGTTTGTGGTACTGGCACTCGCCATGTTCACCATGCTATTCGGTACCCGACACATTGATAATACCGAGCATCACCGTGGCATGATGATGGCGGTGGCTTTCGAGTCGATTGTTAAGCTGGTGGCATTTCTTACGGTTGGCTGCTTTATTGTGTATGTCGCCATGCACACACCTGACCTAGATTTAACGGCAATCGCCAGCGAAACTTACGAATCTCCTAACGTTCCGACGCTTATCATTCATACCATTTTGACCATGGCAGCGATCATCTGTCTGCCCCGTCAGTTTCATACCATGGTGGTCGAGAACGAAAAGCCGAAAGACTTGTACACTGCACGCTGGCTGTTCCCGTTATACCTGACTTTGATGGGGCTGTTTGTCTTGCCAATCGCGTGGGCAGGTCAGGGTTTACTGACAGGTGTTCCCGCTGATTCTTACGTGATCAGCCTGCCGCTTTCTATGGGAGCGGAGAACATCGCCTTGTTGGCGTTTTTAGGTGGTACTTCAGCGGCATCGGGGATGGTGATTGTATCCACCATTGCGCTTGCCATTATGGTTTCTAACGACTTGGTTCTTCCGTTACTGCTTCGCCGAATGCGTCTGGCTGATCGCACCCATACCCATTTCTCAGGCATGCTTCTGAACATTCGTCGCGGGCTGATTTTACTGCTGCTTGCTGGTGCATGGGCGTTCTATCAGGTACTGGGCAGCATCAGTTCTCTTTCTGTCATCGGATTGCTCTCTTTCGCGGCGATAGCGCAGTTTGCGCCTTCCTTGGTCGGGGGAATGTACTGGCGTGAAGGCAACCGAAAAGGTGTATACGTTGGTTTATTCGCTGGCTTTACCGTTTGGCTGATTACGCTAATGAGCCAGACCGATATGCTGGCTGGGTCGGCAGACAGCAACTTCCTATTGTGGGTTGTGACGCCGCCTGAACTGTTGTCAGACTTATCGCTGTCGATGTCTGACTGGGGGATGATTTTAAGCGTATTGCTCAACACCTTCTTCTATATCGCCGTCTCGCTAATTACCCGCTCTAGCTTAAGTGAACGCTTACAATCAGCGGCTTTTGTTGGTACGCCATTACCAGAAAGTGAAAACGTCAGCTTGTATCAAAGCCGGGTAACGGTTTCTGAACTTGAAATGCTGGCATCTCGATTTGTGGGAAGAAGCCGGGCGCGCGCTGCGTTTCGAAACTTTTGGAATCAGCATGGCGGCGAATTAATGCCTAACCAGCAAGCTACCTCTGCACTGATTCGTCATACGGAACGAGTTCTGGCTGGGGTATTTGGAGCCTCTTCTGCCAAGTTAGTACTTACTTCTGCCTTACAGGGTAGAAATATGCAGTTAGAAGAAGTGGCGACCATTGTTGATGAAGCTTCTGAACTGTATGACTTTAGCCGAGGGTTGCTTCAGGGAGCGATTGAGCACATCAGTCAGGGAATCACGGTAGTCGATAAACAACTCAGGTTGGTGGCATGGAATCAGCGGTATCTGGAGCTGTTCGACTTCCCTCCGGGGCTGATACAGGTGGGCAGACCGATTGCGGATGTGATTCGCCACAATGCCCAGCAAGGTTTGTGTGGACCGGGTGACCCAGAAGATCATGTAAGAAGACGGGTAGAGCACTTAGAAAGAGGAACGCGCCACACCTCGTCGCGCATTCGCCCGGACGGTCGTTTTATTGAGGTGCAGGGTAATCCTATGCCCGGTGGCGGCTTTGTCATGAGTTTTACTGATATCACCGTATTCCACGAAGCCGAAAAAGCGCTAAAAGAAGCGAATGAAAATCTAGAGAGCCGGGTTCATGAGCGAACCAAAGAGCTGGAATTACTAAACAAACGACTGGTCGCGGCAACGCAAAGTGCAGAATCTGAATCGCACTCAAAAAGCCGTTTTCTGGCTGCGGTCAGCCATGATTTAATGCAGCCACTTAACGCGGCAAGGTTGTTTGCGTCATCACTTTCCGAAACCGCCAAAGACGGTGAAACCCGTAAGTTTTCCCATCACATAGAAAGTGCGTTGGGAGCGGCGGAAGAGCTTATCGGCGATCTTCTTGATATCTCGCGTCTGGAATCTGGCAAATTAGAAACCAATGTCCATGCGTTTTCGCTTAACGATGTTCTCGACAACTTAAACGCCGAATTCAGCGCCCTTGCTAAACAACAAGGCATTGATTTCACCATGGTGCCTTCAAACCTGTTGGCGCAGTCTGACCCCAAACTGCTTCGCCGTGTTCTGCAAAACTTCCTGACCAATGCATTTCGCTACAACCCGAAAGGCAAAGTGCTTCTGGGGGCAAGACGTGTGGGGAATCAAGTACGCATCGAAGTTTGGGACAACGGAATCGGGATCCCAGAAGACAAGCAGGCTGCCATTTTTGAAGAGTTCACGCGAGTCGAAGTGGGGCACAGCGATCAAGGATTAGGTCTGGGACTGGCAATTGCCAAGGGTATTGCCCGTGTGCTCGGGCACGAAATATCCCTTCGCTCATGGCCAGATAAAGGCACAGTGTTCTCCGTTGCCTTAGATCGCAGTGCAGCGATTCAACCACAAGCAGTAGCGCCTGCGCCGACCAATGGCAGTGATGTAGCAGGAATGAAAGTACTGTGCGTGGATAACGAAGCCGATATTCTGGTTGGTATGCAAGGTTTATTAGAACGTTGGGGCTGTGAGGTCAAAGTGGCAGAAGACCTGGTGCAAAGCCTAAAAGCGTTGGAAAACGACTGGGCTCCGGAAGTGATTTTCTCAGACTACCGACTTAACCACGGTAGAACAGGGTTGGAAGTGCTTCAGCAATGTCGACTCCGATTGGGTGACAGTTTCGAAGGTGTGATCATCAGTGCAGACAGAACCGATGATATGCTCGAAGCAATTCAGTCCAATGGATTCAGCTTTATCGCGAAACCAGTGAAACCATTGAAGTTAAGGGCGGTGTTGAACAGAATCAGTTAAAAGAAAAGAGCGCCATCTGGCGCTCTTTCGTTTTTAGAATTTGTAGCCGATGCCAGCGTAGAAAGAATTCAGATCAATAGTTGTTGATGGTAAATCTGAACCGCTAAAGTCGGTTGATGTTGCTTTGTAGCCAACACGTGCAATGAAACCATTAGTATGCTGGTAACCTGTTTCAATGCCGTAAATGAATCCAGTACCATCAGCAACTTCACCAATATTGGTCTTTAGGTAATCGACTTCATAGCTGTATGAACCAAGACCTAATGTACCACCAACATAGAAGTTCTTGTTTACATAGTACTTAGGTTTAGCGTTGATAGAATAACCAGCAAAATAAGCTTCCAGCCCACCTATAATTTTTTCAACTTCTTTAACATTACCCCAGTTGTAATAATCAACCTCGATTGCAGCAGTAAAGTTATTCTGTACATTGAATTCATACCCAGCGAAAAAACCAGAACCAATATCTAGGTCAAATGACTTGTATTTGGATGAGCCACTGTTAGATAAACCTAAATCCAAACCTGCGTAAAAGCCTTCAGTTTTTACTGACGTTGGCGCTTTTTCTTCGTGAGCTTGCGCTGGAAGAGCGATAGCCAGAGAAAGCGCGCTTAATAGAATTGTTTTTTTCACTTCATTTTTCCTGTAATCGGATACATCTAATAATTCCGCGGGCATTGATATGAAAAAATTATTCTTTTGTCAATTTATAAAATGAAACTAATATTTTCGATTTTTAAATATTGAGTTTTGTATATTTTGGGCTGGGTGTTTCATGAGAAAGTTTTACTTCTTTAAATGGAATTACCAGCAATAAAGCCTCCATTATTCAGACAAATAGAGGAGGCTTTATTGTTACTGGTTCGATATAAATAAATGTGAAGTCGACTGGAATATTAGAGTTTTTATTCTAGGTTATATGCTCGGACCGAGTATTTCACCCTGTTATTTATAGTCTTCCGTACTTTAATTGTCTTTATCAGTAAACAGTGTCTCGTAAACAACAAACTGTGTATTGGCTTCGCCGTAATACAGAGTGCTATTTGCCTGAAAAACCATTAATAACTGGCTTTCATCATTTTGTGGAGCGTTCAGCGTTAAATGCCAGTTTTGTGTATCCACTTGGCGCATCTGCTTGGGGGCCTTTTTCTCATCTGGGCTATCTATAATGGCTATCTTTGCGCCTTCCAAAGGAAGATCAGACTTGAGTGAAAGTGTTAGCTGCCCATCCTTTATCCCTTCAGAGCGAAACTGAACTTTAAAGTCACCGTTTTCCATGTTGCAAAGCCCGCTGGTGTAACGACAATTGGATTTGCTCGCAAGCTTATAAGACTCCCCTTCTTTCGCTGCATGCGGTTTTTCACTGACCGCTGCATCTGTACCAAAGTAAGCAATGATAGCAAGTACAGGCGCAATCAATAGAGCGACAATAAAGTGTTTGTTTTTAAACATATTTGAGCATCTTCCTTGGACTTTCTCTTAAAATGCCTCAGGCAAGAGGATAAAAAAAGCCCCAAGCGGGGCTTTTGTGGCGTGTGTTTTAATTAGTGTGATTGTGCTTCGCCTGCACCTGTTGGTACACGTACGTGTTCGACCAGCTCTTTCACTTCTTCTGGTGTTTCGTCAGTTACTTTCGATACTAGGAAGGCAACGGCGAAGTTGAAGACTGCACCAATCGCACCAAAGGCGTTAGGCTCAATGCCTAGGAACCAGTTGCTGCCCCAGCTTTCCAGGTATTTCCAGTCAGCAATGAACAGAATGCCCTTGTGCTGGAATACGTAGAATAGGGTGATACTGATACCTGCAATCATACCGGCGATTGCCCCTTCTTTATTGATGCCCTTGCTGAAGATACCCATCATCAGTGCCGGGAATATCGACGATGCGGCCAAGCCAAAGGCGAGCGCTACAGTACCGGCAGCAAATCCTGGTGGGTTGAGACCTAGATAGCCCGCCACCGCAATTGCCACCGCCATCGATATCCGACTGGCGAGCAGTTCCTTCTTCTCGGAAATATTTGGATTTATCACCCCTTTTATCAAGTCATGCGATATGGCGGAGGATATGGCCAATAGTAAGCCTGCTGCTGTCGATAGTGCCGCTGCCAAGCCACCTGCTGCAACCAGCGCGATTACCCAGTTAGGTAACTTCGCGATTTCAGGGTTAGCCAGTACCATGATGTCACGGTCTACTTTCAGCTCGTTAGTGGTTTTGTCAGACGTGTACTGAATTTTGCCGTCGCCATTCTTGTCATCAAACCCTAGCAAACCTGTAGTTTCCCAGTTCTTGAACCAAGCAGGGCGTTCGTCGTATTTCAGGTATTGACCCGGAGCAGGGTTAACCGTATCCATTAGGTTCAGACGAGCCATTGCTGCAACCGCTGGCGCTGTGGTGTACAGGATAGCGATGAACAGAAGTGCCCAACCTGCAGAAGTACGTGCATCACGCACTTTCGGCACTGTAAAGAATCGAATGATTACGTGAGGCAGACCCGCCGTACCAATCATCAGAGACATGGTGTACACAAACATATTCAATGTATCGCCACGCACCGCAGTGGTGTATTCGGTGAACCCGAGTTCCGTTACGACCTGATCAAGCCGGTCGAGCAGATAGACATCGGTGCCAGCCATGGTCCCACCCAGACCAAGTTGAGGCAGAGGGTTACCTGTTAGCTGAAGTGAAATGAAGATTGCGGGAATAGTGTAAGCTAAAATGAGTACGCAATACTGAGCGATCTGTGTGTAGGTGATCCCTTTCATTCCGCCCATAACCGCGTAAATGAATACGATACACATACCAATCACTAGACCAGTTGAGTAATCCACTTCAAGGAAACGACCAAATGCAACGCCTACGCCTTTCATCTGACCGATAACGTAAGTTACGGATGCAATGATAAGACACACAACAGCAACAATACGTGCTGTGTTGGAGTAGAAGCGCTCACCAACGAACTCAGGCACTGTAAACTTACCGAATTTACGTAGGTAAGGAGCCAGTAGCAATGCAAGCAGTACGTAACCACCTGTCCAGCCCATCAGGAATACGGAACCGCCGTAACCCATGAAGGCAATAAGACCTGCCATAGAGATGAAAGACGCAGCGGACATCCAGTCAGCGGCAGTTGCCATACCATTCGCGATTGGGTTAACCCCTCCGCCAGCAACGTAGAACTCCTTGGTAGACCCAGCGCGAGCCCAAATAGCGATACCGATATAAAGAATAAAGGTAGCGCCAACGACTAAATAAGTAATAGTTTTTAGATCCATCTTACCGACTCCTTACTCGTCCACGTCAAATTCGCGGTCTATCTGACGCATCTTCCACGCATAGTAAAAAATAATGCCGAGGAAGCAGTAAATTGAACCTTGTTGTGCAAACCAGAAACCAAGCTTATATCCGCCCAGTTGGAACTGATTCAACGCATCTACAAACAAAATGCCACAGCCGAATGACACGACAAACCAGATCGCCATCAGGGTGATCATCAGTTTTACGTTTTTATCCCAGTAGGCCTTTGCCCGTTCTTTGTTTTCGAACGCCATTGCCGTCTCCTTACGATATATGATTGCTCTTCATTACATGAACAGCTCGTTGTTAACGATTTGTATCAGGATTTACAATAGCAAGATGGTTTCAAGAACTCTTTTCTACTTTAGTCTGTGCGAGAAAATACAAAAGCCCCCTAGAAACGGGGGCTTAGAAGAAGGCATTCCAAAAAATGAGATGTTAACACATTGTTAACTTAGCCAAAGGTCTAAGACTCGGGCTCCATTTGTTGAAGAAGAATGACGGCTTGAGTTCGGTTTTTTACCCCAAGCTTTCGGAAGATGGCGGTCATGTGCGCTTTGATCGTGGCTTCAGAGACATTGAGCTCGTAAGCAATCTGCTTGTTCAGTAAGCCATCGGAGAGCATGCCTAACACGCGGTATTGCTGTGGCGTCAGAGTAGCGATTTTTTCGCTGAGTTCGTTACAAGCCGCATTGTTGGTAATCATACCTTCAGGAAAGAAAGGTTCGCCGTTAAGAACCTGATTAAGCGCAGAAACCAGTTCGCGCATGTCGCTGGATTTCGGGATAAAACCAAATGCACCATGGCTTTTCACCTGCGTCACCACGCTAGGTTCTTCACTGGCAGAAATCACCACAATAGGAAGATCGGGGTGTTCTGCACGTAGCTGGATCAACCCCGACATACCATTGGCTCCGGGCATTTTCAGATCGAGCAACAAGAGATCGGGTTCCTGCTCTTTTTCGAGCAGAGAGAGAAGGGCATCCAGTGAGTCCGCTTCAAGCAGATTTGCGCCACTGATCGCCATATGCACCGATTGAAATAAGGCATTTCGAAATAGAGGATGATCGTCAGCGATCAGGATGGTGTAGGTCGAGTCCATGACGTTAAGTACTCTTTAACAGACAGTTAATTTAATTATTATCACTTGCTTGATGTTTCAACAACAAATAAGCCCTTATTCTCTGATTTTTCTTCTGAAAATGTGAAAGAGCCAGACTGAAAAAGCCTGACTCTTTGTTAATTGATAGTAATGTCAAATAGTTAGCTCAAAGCGACGATTTCATCCGGGTTCAACTGAAGTAGGATCGGTGCCCCATTTTTCAGGTGCGTCGTTCCTCTTAGGTGCGGGTCATCCACCATTAACATTTGCCCGCCGACATCAATGCCGTAGCGTACTAGATGACCCAAAAATTCCCGATGTTTTACCTTGCCTTCGAGCTTGATGGCGTTTGAATCTGGTGCCGAATGGCAGATCTCCAGGCTTTGTGGGCGAAAAACCAGAGACAACTCTCCTTTGGCTTCAGACTGATACGGGAACTGAATGCCTCCATCCGACTGGAACACGCTGCCATCATTGGATGACATGACCTTGCCGTTGAGCACATTGGCTGTGCCCAAGAAGTCGGCGACGAACTTATTCGCAGGGTTGTCGTATAGCTCGATGGGCTCCCCTACCTGTTGGATCACGCCCTGATCGAGCACCGCGATGCGATCGGAAATCGTATTAGCTTCTTCCTGATCGTGAGTCACGAAGATCGTGGTTAATCCCAATTGCCTTTGCAGATCGAGAAGATCACGTCGCATCTGCTCACGTAAATTGGCATCCAGATTGGAAAGCGGCTCATCCAGAAGCAGTACTCTGGGCTCTACCACCACAGTGCGAGCAATGGCGACACGCTGTTGCTGACCACCCGAGAGCTGAGACGGGCGTCGCTCTGCAAGGTGAAGCAGACCAACCAAATTTAACGCTTCGTCCACCCGGTTTTTGATTTGGTTTTTCGGTACTTTTCGCTCTTCCAGCCCGTAAGCTACATTTTGGCGTACTGTCATATGTGGCCAGAGCGCGTAGCTTTGAAACACCATGCCAACGTTACGCTTCCATGGTGGCAGTTCAATCACGTTTTCATCGCCCAATAAAATCTCTCCATTGGGTACGGGACCAAACCCTGCAATGGCGCGTAATAAGGTCGATTTACCTGATCCGGATGGCCCGAGAAAAGCGAAAAACTCGCCGGGTTGAATGTCTAAGTTCACGCCTTTCAGCACTTCGGTTTCGCCAAATGCCAAGGTTAAGTCTTTGATGGTAATGCCAACTTGCTGGCTGTTTTCTAAACTCATGGGAAATTCCTTTTCTTAATGACTCTTTTCGCCGTGAGCCTGGCGAGTGCGTTCAACAATGGTGTGGGACAGGTAAGTCGCAAGACCGACAATCAAGACGGCAATCACACCCAATGCGGCTCCAGGACCACGCCCGGCTGCACTTTGCATAAAGATGTACAAGCCGTAAGCCAGTGGTGCATCGGACTCTTGTGCCACCAGCATAATCGTGGCAGAAAGTTCGACCGCTGCCGTGGCGAATGCGGTGACAAAACCCGCCAGAATACCGGCTGCCATTAATGGCACCACAATGCGACGAATGGTGGTGGAGCGAGTGGCTCCAAGGTTTTCTGAGGCTTCTTCCAGAGACGGGCTGACTTGCTGCAGAGCGGCAACACAAGAGCGCAGTGCATACGGAAGACGTCGCACCGACAACGCGATCACGATGATGCCCCACCAGGTTGCCATTGAGGTGCCGACAATCGGCAAGTCGACATCGTAGAAGGTACGTAAATAGCCAATGCCGAGAACCACGCCTGGAACGGCCAGTGCTGCCATTGCACCGAAGTCGAGCCACTTTCGACCCACCATTTTGGTGCGCCATACGAGGTAGGCGATCGCGGTACCCAAAATCACATCAATGATGCCTGCCAGACCTGCATACAGCAGCGTGTTGGTGATGAAATCGGAAGCTTGGGTAACAGCAGTCGCGTAGTGGTCAATGGTGAAGCCATCCGGTAGCGGGCTGAAGCTCCAGATGGTGCCGAAAGAGAGCAGCAACAGCGCAAAGTGTGGCGCAAGCACCAACATCAGAATCAGCGCAATCACGGCGTAGCAACCCACCATTTCCATAGGGCGAAGCTCGCGTTTCGACAAACCGCCACCGCCTTTCTGGGTGGTGGAGTAATCTTTACCTTTTAGTGCCTGGAAAGAGACCCAAAGCGCGAACACAGAGAAGGCCACCAGAATCACGGAAATCACGTAACCCATTGGGTCGGAAATACCGACAGAGGAAATACGAAGGTAAGCCTGCGGAGCCAGCATGTCATTGACGTTGAGCAGAAGCGGGGTACCCAAATCATCGAACACTTTAACAAACACCAGAGATGCCCCTGCGACATAACCGGGCATGGCCAGTGGGAAGACGATTTTTCTGAACAGCTTTAAACCGGATGAACCCAGCGACTGTGCAGATTCTTCCATTGAGCGGTCGATGTTTTGCAGCGCGGCAGACAGGTTGATCAGAATAAAGGGAAAGTAATGGACACTCTGGACGAAGATGACGCCATTCAAGCCTTCCATCACTGGAATGGTGAATCCGAAATACTCATCCAGCAGCAAGTTCATGGTGCCGTTTTCACCAAACAGCAATTGCATCGCTACTGCACCGATAAATGGCGGCATGATCAGAGGAACAATGCCCAGTGTCTGAATCAACACCGTGCCTTTAAACTGGAAGCGGCTGGTGAAATACGCCAGTGGCATGGCAATCACCGATGCCACGATCACTGACATAAAGGCGACGTAAAAGGAGTTAAAAAACGACTCCTGAAACAGGGTAGAGCTAAAGAAATCCTGAAAATTCACCAGAGAAAAACTGCCTTCCTGATCCTGAAAGGCAACAAAAATGACCTTAAGGACAGGAACGAACAGAAACGTGATGATAAAAAGCGCGATGATGGCAGCTGCGAGATACAAGCCCCAGTCTTCCCGAATTTTTTTCAATACACCGCGACTGCCGGGCTTAGTGCCGTTTTTTGTCTGCGAGAGAGAAACACTACTCATAAGAAACTCCGTGTTCTTGAGATTAGGTCAACAGACCCTAGGCTCAAAAAATAAGAATCCCCCCGGCACCGCGTAATCACGCGGCGCCGACCTACAAGTTGGGGGAATCAGATAAAGAGAAGAAAGGTTTGTTTACAGCATGTCTAAGGCTTGCTCGGCAAGTTCTTCGGCTTTCTCGTAGTTGGCAACCACCTGGTTATCCCAGGATTGTTCGATTTCTGCCTGACGAGCGCCGACCTTGTCGGTTTTCTTCTTACGCTTTTTGGTGAAGATGCCAGAGAAGTCCGGATCGCTCGCTTGCTCTGCGGTAATCGGCATTTTGTTGATTAACGCTTTTGCCTGAGCAACCAGCTCCAATGCTTTCGTATTGTTCTTAGCTTTGGCTTCAGATTCGGCTTCCTGAATCGCTTTGGTGGCGCTTCGAAGTTCATCCATGCGGTAGGTGATCATCACGTCGAACAGGCTGTTCACCACGTTGTAGCGCGATTTGGATAGGTTTAGGTCAAAGTCGACGGTACCCAGTTTTTCGCCCGTGAATGGGTTAGGGAAGCCTGCTGGTGTGCTCGCATAAACCGCTGGATTGACGGGTAAACGCTGAATCTTTTTATCCAGTAACAATGCCTGACCTTCGTCAGAAAGCAGGAAGTCGATAAAGGCGCTTGCTGCTTCTCCGTTAGGGGCATTTTTGACTTTACCGACGTTAGCCGGCACCAATGCCGTTACCGTTGGGTAGTGGAAATCCACCGGGAACCCAGTTGCTTTGGAAGATAAGCCAAAGAAGTCAATCACAATGCCGACACCAAATGAGCCGCTGTTTACGCCATCTGGCACCCCGAAACTGCGCTCAGTGACCACGCGGAAGTTACCTGAAATGGCTTTCATGGTTGCCCAGCCGTCTTCCCAGCCTTTGCCCTGCAAAATGGCTTCAACCGTTAAGTGCGTTGTGCCTGAACGGGACGGAGCCGACATACCAACGTGCTTGTGATAAATCGGATCCGCAAGATCTTCCCACTCTTTCGGAACAGGCAGTTTTTTGGCTTTCATGTAGCGTTCGTTCCACATCATGCCATAGCCAGAAAGGGCGAAACCTTTGTAGTAGCCATCCGGGTCGTTGATGGGGAAAGAGCCCACTTTTTCAGGAATGCCTGTGACCGAGGATTGGTACTGCGCCAGCAAATCGTTGTCTTTCAGCACTTCAAATGCGTCGGGGGCAGATGCCCAGAAAATGTCAGAGCTGTTGCGAGATGAAGTTTCCTGAAGGTATTTAATGCCGGACGTGGTTTTCTTTTTCAGGATTTCGACCTTCACATTCGGGTATTTTTTCTCGAAGGCTTTTTTGTATACGTCCGTTACGTCGTTGGAAAACGAGGTGACGATGACCAGATTCTTATCCGACATTGCGAAAGCAGAGGTGCTGCCCATTGCGAACATCATTGCGCTGGTTAGCGTCAGAAGTTTGATTCCATGTTTCATTGTGCACTCCATATTTATTCACGTCATTGTTATGTACGTAGGGTTATCCGTGTGCCAGTTACCGATAAATAACCGGGTAACTGGGTATAGATATTCCAAATGTTGTGCCAATGTTAAATTTTAGTTAAGTGTATAATTTTAAATGACTTTAGCTTTTGCCAAAATTTGCAGATGTGTCATTGAGAAGAGAATGTGATCCGTGAGTAGGTCATTTTTGACCTACTCTTCTGGGGTGGAATCAGTGGTGTAGTCTTCTTTCTTTAAACCGAACTTTTTCATTCTGAGGTAAAGGTTTTTACGGGGAATATCCAAGTGCTCGGCGGTATCGCCAATATGACCTGAAAACTGGGTCAATGTATGGTGAAGAACGGAGAACTCAAACTGGGTCAGCTGATGCGCAAGACTGTGGCATTCCTGCTGGTTGTTGGTGAAAATCAGATCGGATATTCCCAGCACAATTCGGTCGGCTTCGTTCATCAGTTCACGCACATTGCCCGGCCAGTCATGGTTCATCAAATGTTGAAAATGCAGCGGGGTCAGAGCGGGGGCTTTCTGATTTAACCGCTTTTCTGCTTCATGAATAAAATGCCCGAGCAGCACTGGGATGTCCGACTTTCGCTCTCGCAACGGAGGAATATCCAGTGTCGCGACGTTCAGTCGATAGTATAAATCCTGACGAAATTCGCCCTTCTGAGAGAGTTCGAACAGGTCGTCTTTGGAAGCAGACAACACCTTAAGGTCGACGCTTACTGTCTGGTTACTGCCCACGCGTTCCAGTTCGCCTTCCTGAATTACCCTCAATAGCCGTATCTGAGCAGACAGTGGCATGCTTTCGATTTCATCCAGAAACAGAGTACCTCCAGAGGCGTATTCAATTTTTCCGATGCGCTTTTTGCTTGCGCCGGTAAAGCTTCCGGCTTCATGACCAAAGAGTTCGGATTCAATCAGGTTTTCCGGCATTGCGCCGCAGTTGATGGCGACAAAGGGTTTATTGTTGCGTTCCGACTGGCTGTGCAGCGTGCGCGCAATTTTCTCTTTTCCGGTGCCAGTTTCCCCGTTAATCACAATGTTGACGTCGGCGTTGGCCAGCGTGATAAGCCTTGTTTTGAGCTTTTTCATCGAGTCGGACTCGCCAATCAACAGCTCATCTAGAGTAATAGTACGCGGGTGATTTTGCTTAAGGCGGCGGTTTTCCAGCGTCAGCTCTCGGTGTTGAATCGCTTTGGTGACCAGACCAACCAGATGCTCTGGTCTGAGAGGTTTTTCGACGAAATCAAACGCCCCGAGCTTAATGCATTGCAGCGCAGTTTCGATGTCTGCGTGACCAGAGATCAGAACCACAGGCAGATCGTTATCTAACTGCTGCAAATGCTGGAGAAAGGTCATGCCATCCATATTGGGCATACGAATGTCAGACACCACCACACTGTTACTGTTGTACTGAATGCAAGGCAGTGCCTTGTCTGCCGAGGCAAAGGCAGTCACTGACATGCCATTGAGTTCCAGAATTTCGCTCAGGCTTTCTCTGAGCTCTTTGTCGTCCTCCACCAGTACTACATGGGTTTGAGACATAGGGTGACCTCCGTGCCTTGATTGGGTTGGGATTCAATGGAAATGGTGCCGCCAAAATCCTGAATGATGTTGTGAGTGATGGACATGCCAAGCCCCAGTCCGCTGCCCACATCCTTAGTGGTGTAGAAGGGTTCGAATATCTGATTCAGTTGTTCGGGGTGCATACCGCAGCCATTGTCGTGAACATGAATCACCACATTGTCTTGGTTTTGGATGGCAGCAATGCGTATCTGAGGGGCAAATTTTTGGTTTTCGAGCTCTTGGTTTTCTAGCTCATGGTCTTTGATTCGGGTTTGAATGGCGTCCAGACTGTTGCTGATTAGGTTAACAAAAACCTGCTCCAGCCGAATGTCATTGGCGCTGACGGTTAAGGTTTCTTCGACGTCGATAGCTATCCAATCAGCGGGTAGGTTTTCAGTAAACAGTTCCATGGCGTTAAGTGCGATCTTCTTAACGGGCGTACGCTGGGTTATGTCATCGGTTTTTCGGGCAAAAGACTTCAGGTGCTGACACAGCTTGGTGGCGCGATCGGTGATCTTATCGATACGAGTCAGCTTGTCTTTTGCCTGTTCAGGCTGGTTTTTCTCCAGATACTGCACCGCCAGATAGCTGTTCGAGCGAATGGCAGCAAGGGGCTGGCTGAATTCGTGAACAATCCCAGAGGTGAGCTGCCCAAGTACCGCCAGTTTCGCCGCCTGAACCAACTCTTCCTGTGTGGCTTTGAGATCTTGTTCTGCCAGCAATCGCTGCTCGATTTCATCTACCAGTTGTTGGTTTTTCTCTTCTAGTGCTCCGGTTCTTTGGCGAAGCTGCATGGCGGTTTGGTTAAACACGTTGGTGGCATGCGCCAGTGAGGCAACTTCATCTTGCCCAGAAATCGCCAGAGGCGTTTGCAGTTCACCTTGTGCCAGATGCCTCATGCTGCGCAGCACATTGGCAAGGCGATTAAGAAGCTGGTTTTTCAAATAAAGGGCAACAAAAACCGTCAGCACCGCGATGACCAGAATGGTGAAATTGAGCTGGCTGCGACTGGTATTGACGATGTGTGTGATTTGCTCGGCGGTTTCGGTTGCCTGCTTTTCCGCTTCGCTAACGGTTTGCGAAACGATAAGCCGAATGTCTTGCAGCAACAGTTGGTTTTCTTCCAGCAATTCCTGATTGCCTTCATCTAACGACAGAACTCGCAGCGCTCTTTGGATGGGGGTATCACTGCCACTGATATATTCATCAAGGGCAGAGGCAATCTGGCGAATGGTGACCGTACTGGGCATGCTTTGCAGCGTGTTGGTTTGTTCTGAAATCGTCACCATGGTTTCATCAATCATGCTTTGCGCCGCAAGGATGTCGGTGCGATTGGAAAACAGGGATACTCGCTGAAGTAAGTCCAGCACAAGGTTCACGTCCGCTTCCAGTTTGAGAAGCTGGCTTTGATTATGAGTTTCGGACTTGAGGGTACTGAATTCACTTGAAGACAAGCCATTTTTCTTTTGCAGCTTATCGAGCAACAAATCCAGATTGAACTGGCTCTCTTCGGTCAGTGGTATCACTTCATCGACAAAGTCGATCTGCGTCCAGTACAACTGTTTTCTTCGTCTCTGCTGCTGTTCCTGAATCAGCAGTTTTTGTTCGGTGTTTGTGTAGATCTGGCGAACGTTTTCTTTTAATTCTGCTGCCAGCTTGAGCATCTTTTTATGGTGCTCTGGCGAGAGTTTTTCCGGATTAAACTGGCTGAGCTTAGGGAGAGCAGTGTCCAAGCGCGCATTGGCAGTTTGCAAAGCCTGAGTCGATTTCGCCAGCGCCAAATTGGTGGCATCGGTGGTGATTTGGCCGCCTAATTCGGCAAACCTGGCTGCGGCAACCATCACTGGTAACTGCTTTTTCCCCCAGGTTTCAGAAGATGTCGCGAGATTTTGCAAGGTGATGGAATTCGAAACCACCATAGCGATGGCAAGCCCACCAAGGACCATAAACAGAGCAAAGATTCGCAATGCGATACTGTGGCGTTTTTTCATGGGGAAACCTCCGCGAGAATCTGCTCTAGCGTGATGATACCCTTCGCCATCTGTTTATTCATTTGGTCTTGCCATAGCCCGGTAATGCGTTGGTAAAAGTCTTCATAGCGATTGGTTGTGCTTAGTTTCTCGTTCAGCGTCGGGTCGGCAGCAACGTCTTCTTCAACGGGGATTTGACTGATATCTGCCAGCACCTGAGCGAGCTGTTTCTGCTGAACACTAGACAGCGGATGCTGGTGGACCTGATACCACAGCCGCCAGAAACGATGGAGATCATCCAGCCGGTGGGTGATCCACTGGTCAAACAAGGCATTCACCGTGTGGTAGCGGCTGGCAGACAGCTGGCTATTGAACGCGGAAGTGCGACTTTTGGCTGCCATTTCAAGCCCGGTCTGGTTGGGAATGCGATTTACGCTGGGCAGGGAAAGCAAAGCTTGTCCGTTTTCTGACAGCAGAAATTCAACAAACACTTTTCTTGAACTCGGTTTTTCCTGCTTTGTGAGCCCAATTTGCGCTGGAATCAAAGGCGTATCAGGAAACGGGTGAAAGCCGACAGGAGCCTGACTAGCAAGAGCGCTGCGATAGAAGAAATCGACCACTGGAGCAACGGTAAAACGCTGTTTAATGATGCCTTCGCGCACACCAAAGCTGCGTGCTGTAATGGTGGATAAATTCCCTCCGAGTTTAAGCAAAAGCCGCCAGCCTTCATCCCAACCATATTGCTGGAGGACGAGTTCAATCACTAAGTGGTTGGTGCCCGAACGCGACGGGGCGCTCATGGCAACCTGGTTTTCAAATAACGGGGTGGTCAGGGTTTCCCATGAATCGGGTTCAGGAAGGTCGAGCGCTGCCAGCCTGTCGCTATTCCAGAAAAAGCCAAACTGCGACCACGCAAAGGTATGACTTTGCTGGATGAAGCCCTGCTGCTCTAGCTGCGCCATGGCATCGGAGGAACTCAGCCAGATAAGGTCGGGTTGTGGTGATCGCTGCTGAACCAGATGCGCCATAAGTGCAGGCGTTTTTTTGTTGATAAAGCGAATTGGGTGCTTGGGATATTGAGTGGCAAAAGCTTGCTCAATAGGCGAGTAAAAGCTTTCAGGAAATGACGTCAGTACAACGATGTTTTGCGGGGAAGGCTCTGGGTTTTGTGCAACAGAAGGCGATGAGAACAAGGTCCCCAAGTGAACGAGTAGCGCAAGAACAATCCATTTCATGACAATAAACTCAATGTATCCATTGAATTCATTATGTTGAAAATTTGAGCTTTTAACAGAATCGAAACAAAAAAATGTGAGCCTGAAAATCAGGCTCACATCGGAAATCAGCTAGGGTTTAAAGCGCGTTTAGGTGGGCTAAAAACGGCTCTGCGGGCATGAATCCAGTCAACCGTGCATTCGGGATGTACTCGCCGTTTGCATCCCAAAATTCGATGGTGGGTAAGCCCAGTACTTCCAGCTTTTGCAGTAGCTCGATGTCTTCTGGCATGCTGCGAGTCACGTCTGCCTGAAGCAACACGTAGCCTTGCAGTTTGGCTTCCACTTCTGGTGCGTGGAAGGTGTATTTTTCAAACTCTTTACACGCCACACACCAGTCTGCGTAGAAGTCCAGCATCACTGGTTTACCCGCTTGCTTAGCCGCGGCTAATTCCGATTCTAAATCGGCAAGGTTTTTAATGCGTTTGAAGGCTACCGTTGGCTCAGCTTGTGCGACGGCTGACGGGTTCCACCATTGTGAAATGATAGGTTGCGCAGAAGCGACCAGACCCAATACCGCAACAATACCGACCACGCTTTGTTTCCAGCCACCAAACGGCAGGCTGTTTTTAGCATGGTAAAGCCAGCCAAATGCAGAAAGCCCAAGCACGGACCACATGATTTGTGTCCACAGTTCAGGCAGGATTCGCTCCAGCAGGAAGATAGGTGCCGCGAGCAGAATAAAGCCGAACATCACTTTCACGCGATCCATCCAGCCACCAGCTTTAGGCAGAAGTTTGTTACCAAATACGGCGACCGCAATCAGCGGTACACCCATACCCAGCGCCAGTGCGTAAAGTGCAACGCCGCCCGTAAGCAGATCGCCACTTTGCGCCACGTAAAGCAGTGCGCCAGACAGTGGGGCAGTGGTGCATGGTGAACACACTAAGCCAGAGATAGCGCCCATGGCAAACACACCTGCGTTGCTGCCACCCTGTTGTTTGTTGCTGAGGTTGTTAAGCCAGGTTTGCACGCCACTCGGTAGCTGCAAGGTATACACCCCAAACATCGACGCCGCCAGCGCGATGAACAGCACGCTCAAACCAATCAGTACGTAGTGATGTTGCATGGCTGCCTGAAATTGCAGACCGGCTGACGCAACCACCAAGCCCAGTAGTGTGTAAGTCAGCGCCATTCCCTGAACGTAAACAAACGATAAGCCCAGTGCGCGCTTTTGAGTGATCTGATCGCCGCCCAGCACAATACTGGTCAGGATGGGGTACATCGGCAATACACATGGCGTAAAGGCTAAACCTACACCCAGAGCGAAAAACAGCAGTGGCGTCCACCAGCTGTTAGCCAGTTTGTCGGCAAAGCCAGACTCTTGAGACTGAGTGATAGTGGAACGTTCTTGAGCCTTTGGCGCAGAAGCGGTTGGGGTGTCAGAACCACCAGTAGAGGTAAACGCAGAAATCGGCACAGTGCGAATCTCAGGCGGGTAACAGAACCCAGCCTTGGCACAGCCTTGGTATCGCACTTCCAAAAGTGCGTCTTTAGTAGCGGAAATCAGCGGGACAGTAACCGTTAGCGGCGTGGTGTAGATGCGAACATCACCAAAAAACTCATCCTTATAAGGCTGACCGTCGCGCATTTCAATCGCGCCGATTTCAGCACCGTTGGCGGTGACCGAAATGCGTTCCTGATAAAGGTAGTATTCGTCTTTAACCTGCCACTCCAGGCGAACGCGATCATTGTCCTGAAAAAAGTTGAACGGAAACGCTTCGTCAACCGGGACAAACTGATTCGGAGAAGTATCAAAGCTTGGCGTAAATCCCTGAGCATTATTGGAAAACAGCTCAGCTGAAACGGGAGTCGTTATCGACAGGCTGACCATCAGCCACAACAAAAATGATCGCAGAGTTTTCATCACGTTACTTGTAAGAAAAGGAATACCCTATCAGACCCGATAGCGGCGTAATAAGTTTCATCATATCAGCGATTGGCAGAAGAAAACATTAGGCAGATAAGGTGAGGATTCATAAGTTGAGAACAGTTGCTCAAATTGAAAATGAAATATGAAAAAGGGAAGCATCGCTTCCCTTTTCTTAATCATCACAGCTTGTTAGATTAGTATTCCACCAAATGCGAAGCCGAGAGCAACCGCCGTGGCGATAGTGACCACACCCGGAATGAAGAACGGATGGTTAAACACCCACTGACCGATTCGAGTTGAACCCGTGTCGTCCATTTCTACTGCCGCCAGAAGCGTTGGGTAGGTGGGTAATACAAACAATGCGCTGACTGCAGCGAAAGACGCTACTGCTGTTAGTGGAGCAACACCAATGGCAAGCGCCGCTGGCATCAGAGCCGTTGTGGTTGCACCTTGTGAGTAAAGCAACATAGAAGCAAAGAACAACGTAATCGCCAGCATCCACGGGTACTGTTCCAGAATGTGTGCAGACAAGTCTTTGATCTGATCAATATGGCTGGATACAAACGTATCACCCAGCCAGGCGACGCCCAAAACACAGACACAAGCACTCATACCAGACTTAAACGTCGCAGCATTGGCAATCTTAGAGGCGTCGATTTTGGTGCTCATCACAATCGCTGTAGCGGCGGTCAGCATCAGAGCCATAATGGCCTGGTTACGACCGATCGCCGGATCTTCAATCAAGCCCACAGCGCTAGAAATCATGGTCGCATAAGCCACAACGGCGATGATTGCTGCGAAGAAGATGTACACCGATACTTTGGCCGTTGGCAGAATTTCACGCTTTTGCGCACCCTGCATCTTGATTAAACCCTTCGCCAAACGATCTTGATAGATTGGGTCGTCTTTCAGTTCGCTGCCTAAGAAATTAGAAACGAACGCACCCACCATGCAGGCAACGAAAGTGGTAGGGATACAAACCGCGAGCAGAGTGAGATAGCCCACCCCTAGTGGTTCAAGAATGCCTGAAAAGAACACCACCGCCGCAGAAATAGGTGAAGCTGTGATGGCGATTTGAGAAGCTACGACCGCAATCGAAAGCGGGCGCGAAGGACGAACCCCCTGTTCTTTGGCGACTTCTGCAATAACTGGAAGCGTGGAGAACGCCGTGTGACCTGTACCTGCCAGCAAAGTCATCAGGTAAGTGACCACTGGCGCGTAAAAGGTAATGTGTTTCGGGTTCTTGCGAAGAAACTGTTCAGCCAGATCGACCAGCCAGTCCATCCCCCCTGCGACTTGCATTGCAGCAATCGCTGTAATCACCGAAGCGATGATTAAGATAACGTCTACTGGAATGCTGCCAGCAGGCACACCCAGAACCATGGTTAACGCCACTACACCCGCACCGCCAGCAAAACCGATACCGATGCCCCCAATCCTCGCACCTAAATAGATAAAGAGCAGGACTACTAACAACTCGACCATAATCATACGTCGTACCTTATCTTAAAATCTCAAATGGTAACGTCTTCTTTTCTCAGGAAAAGAAGATCAAAACTCAGCATAAAAATTTATGGAATGCTAAAAACGGCGCAGACTATAGCAGATTAACAAAGCGAATAGGACTGATATAAAACAAACTTATGCTATTTGGCGCTATTATCAGCAAGCAAAAATGGGACCTTATGGTCCCATTCTATTAATTAAATCGTTTGGCTTTGTACTTTGGATGCATCAGATTGTTTACCGAGAAGATATCGTCTAACTCTTCCTCGGTGAGTAACCCTCTTTCTAGCACCACATCTCGGACACTTTTGCCCGTTTCGGCACAAATTTTACCGACGATGTCACCTTCATGGTGCCCGATATAAGGGTTGAGGTAAGTAACAATACCAATGGAGTTATACACGTAGCTTTCGCAAACGTCTTTATTGACAGTAATACCGTCGATGCACTTATCACGGAGGTTTACGCAAGCGTTGGTCAGGATCTCCAAAGACTCGAACATGCTCTGAGCAATCACGGGTTCCATTACGTTAAGCTGCAACTGACCGCCTTCTGCCGCAAAGGAGATGGTGTTGTCGTTCCCCAGAACTTTGAAACAAACTTGGTTCACAACTTCAGGAACAACCGGGTTCACTTTGGCTGGCATAATGGAAGAGCCCGCCTGAAGTTCTGGCAGGTTCAGTTCGTTCAGACCTGCACGAGGGCCAGAAGAGAGCAGTCGCAGGTCATTACAGATCTTAGACAGCTTCACTGCCAGTCGTTTAAGTGCGCCGTGAGTCATCACGTATGCACCGCAATCGGATGTTGCTTCAATCAAGTCCTCGGCAGGGACGCACTCTAGCCCGGTAACCTCGGCAAGATGTTTAACCGCTGCGGCTTGGTAGCCTTCCGCCGCGTTCAGACCCGTACCAATTGCCGTTGCACCAATGTTCACTTCCAGAAGAAGTTTTGACGTGTATTCGAGGTTACGAATTTCTTCGTTCAGCGTGACCGCCCAGGCGTGGAATTCTTGTCCGACCGTCATTGGCACGGCGTCCTGAAGCTGGGTGCGACCCATTTTCAACACGCTGCTGAACTCCTGACTTTTCAGCTCGAACGCCCCTTTCAGGTATTCAATGGCATCCACCAGCTTGCTTACGCTGTTATAAACGGCAATGCGGAACCCAGTCGGGTAGGCGCAGTTGGTGGACTGGCTTTTATTCACATGATCATTCGGGTTAACAAATTCGTACTGACCTTTCTCTTTGCCCATCAGCTCAAGAGCCAGGTTTGCCACCACTTCATTCGTGTTCATGTTGACAGACGTGCCAGCGCCACCCTGGAAGACATCCGACGGGAACTGATCCATGCATTTACCCGTTTCCAGAATCACATCACAAGCCTGAATAATTGGGTTAGCAATGTCGGACGGGATTACGCCCAGTTCTTTGTTGGCAAGCGCTGCTGCTTTCTTGGTCATGACCATTCCACGCACAAATTCAGGGACGTCAGAAATGGTTACGCTGGAAATGTTAAAATTTTCAATTGCTCTCAGTGTATGGATGCCGTAGTAAGCATCGGCAGGAACGTGACGTTGACCGAGTAGATCTTCTTCAATGCGAGTCGCAGACAGAGGGGAAGTGTGATTAAGATCGATAGTCTTAGCCATAACAGGATCCTTAGTTTTTTATTGTAAGTATTGAAGCTGAGTTAGCCACATCTGTGTTTTAAGAATCCATTCGTCAGAATAAACGGCTACAAAATCAGTCCTGACTTATGCGCTCATCTTATCGAAATGGCGGCATAAAAATAGTAGCCTGATCACCTTTTGAGTCATTGAGTTGTCAACAATTCTTACAGAATTGTGATTTCCCAAGTCAGGTCAAGTTTCTTGGTTCAGAGGGGGTTCTTGAGTGCCGGATCAGAGCGCAACTTTTAAAGGAAGAATTGTTGTTTGTCAGTCAAAGCAATACACTGGCGGTAGTTGCAACAGGAGGACCCGTGTTTCCGATACTTTTACTGCTATTTATTGCTGTACCCATCATTGAAATTGCGCTCTTTATTCAGGTGGGCGGCTTTTTAGGTTTCTGGACAACCATAGGCTTGGTCTTGCTGACTGCTTTTGTGGGCGCTTCTTTAGTGCGAAGCCAGGGCTTGCAAACTCTGATGTCGGTACAAAGCCGATTACAGCAAGGCGAACTACCCGCTCAGCAAATTGTTGAGGGCGTTATGCTGGCGGTTGCCGGCGTGTTGCTTCTGACCCCCGGATTTATGACCGATGCATTAGGGATGCTGGTTCTGCTTCCGGCACCAAGAGCCGTTATCGCCAAGCAATTGATGAGCAAAGTGAAAGTGCAAAACTTTGGTAACGGCGGCGGGTTTCACGCCCAAGGTGGCTTTGGTCAGCAAAACCCATTCGAGCACGACCCGTTTCAACGCGGTGGAGACAATTCCAAAGGGAACACCTTTGAAGGCGAGTTTGAACGTAAAGAAGATGACGATGACCGTAACCGCTTAAATTAAGCGTGCACCATTCAAACGCTTTATGACTGCATTTCTTTGAACAACCCAGAAAGGGGGCTCGTGACACCACTAGCCCCTCTATCCAAAACATGAGTGTAGATCTGAGTTGTTTTTACATCTTTGTGACCAAGCTGCTCCTGCACAGTACGAATATCGGCACCAGATTCTAATAGGTGAGTAGCAAAGCTGTGCCGCAGAGTATGGCAAGTGACAGGCTTGGCTATATTTGCCAGCTTAGCCGCCCGTTTTACTTCTCTTTGTACACTTTTCTCATTGATATGATGGCGACGTAATTCGTTAGATTCTGGATCAAAGCTCAGGTTTTTAGTCGGAAACAGATAGTGCCAGCCAATATCCATCGATGCTTTGGGGTATTTTCTTCGCCATGAAGGTTTGAGCCATACTCCCGCATAGTTAGGGTGATGGAGGTCGACGTTATAAATAGCTTGGACACACTCGGTTTGCTGTTTGAGTTCTTTTACTAGCTCCGGTGCTAAGGTTACCAATCGATTCTTGTTTCCTTTCCCTTGCCATACGCGGACAGCTAAGTAGTTATAATCAATATCATGCACTCTTAGCCGAACACACTCCATCACACGTAAACCAGAACCGTACATAAGTTTGATTGGCAAAGAATAGCTTGGAGTAACATGCTTAAGCAATTGACTCACTTCGCTTTTAGTTAGCACTATTGGTATCTTGCGATCTCTTTTTGAATAGCGGTAATCCAAATTGAAATCATCGCCTCGCTTAAAATATTCGACATATAAATATCGAAGTGAGTTAAGCGCGACTGCTTGGGTGCCAGCCGCCACATTTTTTTCCAGCATAAGTGAATTCAAAAACGCTTCTACGTGTGATTTATCGAGATCTTTAGGGTGTTTCATTTGGTGAAAACGAATGAACTGGGCGATCCATAGAAGATAGGTTTTGATGGTTCGTTTAGCATAATGTCTGAGCATCATGTGTTCTTGAACGCTTAGCAAAAAGAGACTTTTCATGTGGTACACCATTACTGTTTTTATATACAGTCTGATTAAATAGTGCGCAATGTCCACTTTGTTTTAAAGTGAGTCATATTCTTGTGACCAGCTTCTTGTGCTAACGAATAATAATTTTATTTATTACATAACCTTATGTGCTAGCCTGAAGAAAATATCCACAAGGAAAAATAGGTGCTTGTGGATGAATTATTCGGACATCTTGTCCCATAATAATTGTTATGAGCTAATTGGAAAAAATGAATATGAGAGATGTTCCGGTATCCAAAAACTCGGAAATTGAGCAACCTATACCAACCATTTGGCGTGAAACTATTTCACAAATTGTATGTTCCTTCGTTAACAAAGATTATGAAAATAGCACCGTCATTGCTGGTCTTGAAAAATTGGATCAACAAACAGTAAATCACATCAAAGACTATATCGCTGATTATGGTGAAGAGCTTGTCCCACTCCCTGAAGAAACTTGGCAAACATCTGTGTGTCTTTGGGCTGACACTCACTGGGATATTCTCGTGGATCTTTGGACTGAGTCGGAAGGACAAAGTGATTTAGTACTAAAAGCAACAGTAAGAGAATCAGAGTGTAACTATCTGTTTAACATAGAAATGGTATTTGTGCCTTAACGGTACTCATAACAAAAACATGTTGGCGACGCAAAACAGTCCGGCGGTTTTGGTTTAAAAATTCAGTATGTGCTGCGGCTAAGTCGTGGCGCACCAAATGTAAGTGTTATGCGAAAGGTGGTTATGAATTTATATCCCAAGTACTCCGAAAATATTATTGTGTTTGTTTTGTTTCAAGGAAAAGGCTCTTGGTATGTTACAGACAAAGATATATGGTTCTTAGATAGGGTCTCATTTGCTAGTGCATTTGGGGTTCCAGCCGAACAAAAAGATATCAAGTTACTAGAAGATTTAATTGATGGTAATGGAAAAAGCTTACTAAGCGAAATTCGCGAGTTTAAAGTTACTACCCAAGAGTTACGTGAATTAATCGATGTTTATCCTCCACTTTCTATAGATGAATCTATATTGGAAATGCGTCCTTCGGTATACGTGGATATTGATACGAGAACACTTATAAACCTCTTTCCAGAGCCTAGTGGTGTCTTTGAAAACTATGTACCTAAAAATTGGTCTGCAAGTTCCGGTGACTTTTGGGATCTGATTCCTAGTGAGCTTGTTTATTGGATTGTTAATGGGGAATCAAAAATTCAGTAATACGCATAACAAAAGCTTCAAACCGACAAACAACGCGTGGCACTTTTGGTTTGCAGTAATTTTAGTATTTAAGGCGTAATGCAACGGCTTGGTTTGTGCGTTGTCTGCGGTTTAAGCTGGCGTTATACCCCATTTTTTAGTTAGTGCTTTTTGGTGTCGCAACTGTTGAAAGCTTCTCGCCTTCTTTAGCTCGTTGCCAATCCACCTTTCGTGTAGTTTTATGTTTCGAGCGCCACAGCAAAAGTCATCACTAATCATTGAGTTAATTACATGTTTTAGGCATCTTGGTGGTGCGGTCAAGCCGCTTTGGGTTGTGAGCCAAGGTCTAACAAGCTCATGTTGGCGACGCAAAAAAGTCTGGCGGTTTTGGTTTAAAAATTCAGTGTGTGCTGCGGCTTGGTCGTGGCGCACCAAATGTAAGTGTTAGGTGCTTGAAGGAAAAGGTAAGTATGGACATTACTTTTCGGCAGATAAACATTGATGATTTCGCATTATGCGTAGCTGCGAGAAAAGATGCGTAACTTTGTAGCTTTGGGCATTACGATGGTTTCGATGAATTTATCAGTGGTTACCGTGAACGAGTCCTTAATCGGCTAGCGGAATAAGGATGGTTCTACATTCATATATTTGTGGATGGTCAGTTCGCAGGGCAGTTAGAGTTTCGGAGCTTTTCATCTGAATCCGAAACTGGCTATGTACATCTCATTTACTTAAAGCCAAATTTTCGTGGATTAGGTCTTGCTCCAAAAGTGCAGGAATATATTGTTAGCACTTTGAGTAAAGCAGGTTGTTTGCGAGCAATACTTTCAGTAAGTCGGACTAACCATCGTGCTCTTAAATTCTATAAGCGCAATGGTTGGGAGTTTGTGCGCAAGAACCCCAAACACAACGAAACAGACTTTTATCAACTTTGGCTACGCACCTAACAAGGCGTTTAAGGCGGACTCTCAACGCTTGGCAGTTTTAGTTCAAATTGGTTGCGGTGCTTAAGGTGTAATTATTAGGTTTTGTGGTCGCGTTGTTCACCACTTAACGCGGCGTTATGCTCCAGTGTTTTTAGGGGCGTCATGCTATAAAGTGGGAATGTTCTTTTACGCGTTGTGGAATTTATTGTATTATGGAGAAAATTTTAGCTATAACAAATACATGACTACCGTACTTATCAAACCGGAGATGTTTTTCGCTGTGGATAGTAAGTGGACGTCAAAGCTAGGAATAGAACTTGTATCTCATACAGTCACAAAGTTTCTCAATAGAAGTGATGTTATTGGTGTGTATGCAGGGGATGAGCTCCCTATTGTCCTTCACCAAGCTTTGTTGTCTAAGGCTCTTTCACCAAATGAGTATATAGAAAACAACCTCCGACTTAATAACCTGAACAGTAATTTTAAGCCTGAAGACCAGTTTAGTTATGAATCAACAATTTTATGCTTCCCCACCGGAGTGATAAAGACGTCATCGGCTCAGCAACCAAGTTTTCCGATAGATTTGTTTTATCAGGGCACAGGTGGCAAACACGCGGCTGATTTCTATTATTACAGCCATAAGAAACCATTTCTTAGTGCGAAAGGGTGTAATATTTTGGGGGCAATGTATTATGCTTTTCATAAAGATATGCTATATTCAGGTGGCAGTATTACAAAAGTTGAGTGGAAAGGCTCTACTCAAAACATTAGCAACTTAGTGGCTTTGACTGAGCTTTATAAGACCACTTTAAAAGAGCGTATTGAGGAGTTATTTATGTACCATGAAAATCAGCTAAGTGCGAGTGCAGTTAAAGCTGTTAGCTCTAGTGCTCCTCATGCTGTTCGAAAAATTATCACACCACCACTACGTACTGGTAGTGGGGAGTTTGCTGCTAAGACCTCATTGTCTCGTGCTGTTAACACAGTTAAAGAGCTTCAAGAGTTAGGGCTGATCTAGTATAAAGTTCCGCAAAAAAAGCACCTTTTTAGGTGCTTTTTTTATACATGGAATGCTACCTGAAACATAACAAACTGTTTAAGAGTGATTCGCAACGCGTGGCATTTTTATCATGCGTTGCTTTTTGTGTTTAAGGTGGCATACGGCGGCATCGATATTGCGTTGCTCACACCTTAACAGGGCGTTATGTGCTTATAGGAATAATGTATTCATGTCAGCAGAAGAGATAATGAACTTAGCGAAGAAAAAACAGTACGAGAAAGCCTACTTCGTTGGGAAAAAATACCTAGAAAAGAGTCCGAGTAACGCCGAAGTAGTTGAGGCGCTGAAAGTTGTCTCTTCAGATCTTAGGTCGAGATGCATGGATTTAGCATATAAAAAGGCAGATAACACTTCAGCCTATTTTAAGGTGGCAAGCTTGTTAGAAAAAGTGAATCAACTTACAAATCAAGACCTTTACGGTAATGTGATAATCCCAGATTAATGTACAAAACTGGGCACTCACTATACGGTGATGCATCGTTCAGAAAAGATATGAGAATCACTTAGCCGCGCACATAACAAACTGTTTAAGAGTGATTCGCAACGCGTGGCATTTTTATTATGCGTTAGGTTTAGTGGTTAAGGTGGTATGCGGGAGCTTCAGTATTGCGTTGCTCACACCTTAACAGGGCGTTATATTTTAAGAGGGAACTTATGCATATTGCATGGGAAGATTATCTGGTTGCAAGAAAAAATGGTGTTAAGAAATTTTGGAAGCCATTGCTCGATAAAAATATCGCTCAGTTCGAGTCTCTTTCTGGTGAGTTATTAAAATTAGAAATTCATGAATTATGCACAGAATATTTTGATCGTAGATGCAGTGAGATTCCAATTCAGCATCCTAAGATTTTAGAAAAAGTTCTTTCCCAATGGTCAAGAGAAATATCACTAAATAATGAAGTGTATCTGTTATGGGCATATAAAGCACAGGGCTTTAATGGTGTTTGTAAAATCCTTGACGCAGAAATTACCCATAAGCCACAGCTCTTGCTCGAAAAAGTTTTAGTGTTAAATCCAAATAATTTAGAAGCAAAAAAATTGCTTCTGTTACACCATCTCGATACGTTGGACTTCGCCTTGCACGAACTACCACATGGGTTGGTATTAAGTGAATCAGCTTGTAACAACTCAATAGAATGTTGCGAAAAATTATTAGACAACAACCCTGAAATGGCGGGCACTAAAACCAGATTTGGATTAGGTTTTCATTACTATAAAACAATTTACTTTTCGTGGTTGGAGTATCAAAGAAAAGAAATAAAAGCAGACTTCTTTGAATGGCTCGATAACAAAATATAACAAAGCGTTTAAAACAGATTCGCAACGCTCGGCATTTTTGGTTTGCTTTGAATTTAGTGTTTACGGCACAATGGTTTAGGTAGGGGGGCGTTGCTCACTACTTAACGCAGCGTTATGTATATAGGAGAAACAATGAAGTACATTTTAGATAGTAATGTCTTTGATTACATACTGGACAATGGTGTTTCTGTAAATAATGTAAAGGCAAAAGGCGAACTGTATATTACAAATGTTCAGCTCAGCGAAATTTCAAACATTCCTAATGTAACCCGTCGTTCTGCTCTAGAAGAGTTGGTATCTAAACTATCTCTTGAAAAACTAGTATTGGACTCTGGCATATGGCTTGATGACTTAAAATGGGATGATGAGCAACCATGGCGAGATGAGGTTGGAGATGAGTGTAAATCTTTGCTTGGTAATGCTACTAAAAATACTCCGTGGAAAGATGCGTTAATTGGCGAGGTAGCAAAGAACAAAGAACTTATACTTGTCACAAATGATCAAAAGTTTGCAGCTAGGGCGAAGAAGAATGACATTTCCACAGTAAGCGCCTCCGAATGGTTGTGAAATATACATAACAAATTGCTTAAGAGTGACGGCTAACCTTTGGCATTTTTGGTTTGGTTGAGTTTAGTGATTAAGGTGGTTTTGCTCAGGTTTCGTGGTTTAGCCGCACCTTAGCAAGGCGTTAAACGGCATAAATAATAAAGTTAGGTGGTTAGACTAATATGAATCTGTTTATAGATACAAATGTGTTTTTATCCTTTTATCATCTGTCTAATGATGATTTGGAAGAATTACATAAACTTACTGTTTTACTAGAGAAGGGAGAGGTTAAGCTTTGGTTGCCAAAACAAATTAAAGATGAGTTTTACCGCAATCGAGAGAACAAAATTTCTGATGCAATCAAAAAACTAAAAGAGCAAAAGCAGAAACGTCAATTCCCTCAAATATGCAAAGATTATCCTGAGTACCCTGAGATAAGTGAATTATTAAAAACATACGATAAGGCAATATCAGGGTTAATTAAAAAAGTTACTGATGATGTTACTGAAAGAAAGTTAAAAGCAGATCAACAGATAGCTGAACTCTTCTCAAAAGCAACAGTAATAGAAACAACCACTGAACTTGTTGAGAAAGCAAGATTCAGAATGAGTGTAGGAAACCCTCCTGGTAAAGATAATTCCCTCGGTGACTCTATAAATTGGGAAGGTTTACTTGCTAAAGTTCCAATTGAGCAAAAGTTGTATTTGGTTGCGGATGATAAAGATTATTATTCTGTGCTTGATGAAAACAAACTAAAAGATTTTTTAAGTGATGAGTGGAAAGATAACAAGAAAGCAGAAGTGGTTTTCTACCGTCGCTTATCTCAATTTTTTAAAGACCATTATCCAGATATCAAGCTTGCTAGTGAATTGGAAAAAGAATTAGCTATAAAAGAGTTAGTTGCAAGTGGTAGCTTTTCCTCAACACATGCTCGAATTGAACGAGTTTCAAAATTTGCAGAGTTTAACAAGGCTCAAGTAAATGAGTTATGTGAAGCGGCTTTAACTAACCAGCAGATCAACTGGATTATCGGTGACCCTGATGTACATGAATTTTATACAGGTTTAGTTGAAGGTCATCGTGGTCTCATCGATGAGGTTCATTTAGAGAAGCTCGAAGTTGAGCTACGTGAAAATGCTCCTGATGGTGAGTAGTTCATAATAAATGCCGTTTAACAAGGCAATCAAGGTGATGCGTTACACTCGGCGGTTTTGGTATGAAGTTCGGTGTGCTTGGTTGGTTCGGTGGGGCACACCTTATTGCAGGCGTTAGCAATATAAAGGAGTTTTCGTGATATTAAAGGTAAGAGAAGTCGAAGTTTTACAGTCAGATCCTTTCTTTAATGATGAGCTGAATAGAAAGGAGAATGCTGAAATACTTTCAGAATTTATTCTATCGTCAAGTGACCCGATGGTCCTCTGCTTGGATGCACCGTGGGGACAAGGAAAAACTACTTTCCTTAGGATGTGGGAACAGCATCTAAAGAATAGAGAGATACCAACAATATACTTTAATGCTTGGGAAAACGACTTTACAGATGATGCATTTGTTTCTCTTATTGGTGAAATTGGTACATCAATTGAGTCCCTCAGCATAAATACAAGTGATAGTACAATTTCTGAGTACTATGAAAAAGCTAAAAAGGTTGGTTTAGGCTTGGTCAAGCGCTCTTTACCAGTAGCTACAAAAGTAGCAACCGCAGGAGCTTTAGATTTAGATAAAATTACAGAACAGGCTTTAAGTTCATTTGCAGAGTCTGTGGCTAGTGATCAAATCGACAAATATGAAAATGCTAAGAAGACCCTCAAGGTATTTCGTGAACATTTATCTGACTTTGCAAAGAATGTTTCTTGCAACGGAGATAAGCCATTAGTGTTCATAATTGATGAGCTTGATAGGTGTCGTCCAAATTATGCCATAGAGCTATTAGAGAAAGCTAAACACTTTTTTAATGTGCCTAATATCATATTTGTACTTGGAGCAGATAAAGTCCAGTTAGGGTACGCAATTAAAGCCATTTATGGTTCAGAGATTAATGTCAATGGCTACTTAAGGCGATTTATTGATTTCGATTACCTGTTAGCGCCACCAGAAAAGGGCATATTTGTTAGGGCTCTTTTTGAAAAATATGCTTTCAACAGCTACTTTTCTTCAAAAACAGGAAACGAAACTCGTAATGAAGGGCAACAGGCATTAAGCATGTTTACTGAGCTCTTTGAGGTTTTTGACTTAACATTGAGGGAGCAAGAACACTGTTGCTCTCTGCTAAGTTTATCAATTCGTACAACTCCAGAAAACTATAAGCTATTTCCTGTTTTTCTTTGTTTGCTAATTGTCCTTAAGGTCAAAGAGCCGGAGGTTTACAAAAAATTCATTTTCAATGAAATAACACCAGAGTCTTTCCTTAATTGGCTAGAAGACAAAGATAGCAAACAAAGCTTGCTACAAAAAAATTACGGGGCATTACTTGAAGCCTATATAGTTGCTAGTCATAGTGACAGTTATATTGGTTCAGAGATAACTGGCAAGTACGTATTATTATCAGAGTCAGAAGATTCGACAGATCTACAAAAACGACGAGCAAACAGGATCTTATCTATTTTGTCACAGTTTGAATGGGAAGGTGGTAATGGTGCGTTACCATATTTGGTTAAGAAAATTGAGGTCGCGTCTAGGTTTGGTGCGTAAATATTGCTAACAAAGCGTTTAAGACAGATTCCCAACGCATGGCATTTTTCATTCCATCGTTGGGTTTTGTTTTTAAGGTGGTATGGTTAGGTTTCGTGGTGGCGTTGCTCACTACTTAACGCGGCGTTATGTCACTACGCAAAGAATGAGGAATTATGAATAAAAAAATTGAAATTTGGAATTTGCTGTTTGCTTGGTTGATTGAAATTTCAGCATTTATATTATTGCCGTTAATTGTGTATTTTATCACTTTTAAAGTATTGCCGGTTGATGGTGATGATATATATAAAATACCAGAGTGGATGTTTATATCAGTTGTAGTGTTCGGTGATTTAACCAAAAAGAAATTAAACTTTTACAAAAGATTTGAAGGTTATGATGTAAAAATGGTGAGAACCTTAGCTATTGGAGTTCTAGGGATGGTTGTGTCGTCAATAATGCTTGGTTATTCGTTGATAGCTATGAGAACGCCAAACTTAGAACTCAGTGATTCATTCTATGCGATTCAAATGTGGGTTTTTGTTATTGGGTTAGTTTTCTCCGCTTTTTATCACGTTTGGATAGGAATGTATGATAATGATGGGAAAAAATTGTCTTATATGAAGGCGTTAGAGCATAAGTGACATAACAAACGACTATGGCGTCAATAGCTAATTTTTAGCTATATTTTCATCCCACATGACGCCATCTCTTAGCATTGAGTTTAAGATGACAACAATCTTACGAACGCAGGCGATGATAGCGACTTTCTTCGGTTTTCCTGATTGAACGAGGCGCGTATAAGTCGCTTTGAAAACAGGGTTACACTGCATAGCAGACATCATCGCCATATATAGAACGGTACGAACTTGCGCCCTTCCTCCTTGAATCACCCGCTTGCCTTTGTAATGCCCACTTTCTCGAGTAATAGGTGCAACACCAATGAGGGATGCCGCTTGTTTGTTGGTGATGTAACCCAGCTCGGGAACGTTGCTGATGATTGATGCTGATGCGATATTTCCAATGCCAAGAACACTTTGCAGGATGTCGTTTTTGGTCTGATAGTCTGGACATGATTCGATGAGTTTAACCAGCTTATCCTCGATGTTTGAAATCTGTTTTTTCATGGCGGTTAACATTGGCTTGATGGTCGAATGCAGAGATTTGGGCAATACCTGAATTCGATTCTTCTCCATTGTTTGCATAGAGAGTAGCTGATTGCGACGTATGACTAAGTCACTCATTGAACGTATGTTTTCTGCTTTTATGATGGAGATGTCGGGCTTGATTGCTTCTGCGTAATGAGCGATAAGCTCAGCATCTAATCGGTCGTTCTTAGCTCTTCGACCAATGGCTCCTGCAAAGCGTTTAATGTGGATGGGATTGGCACGAACAATCGGTAATTTGGCTTCTGCACATGCCAGGACAAAGGGCATTTCTAGGCGTCCGGTTGCTTCAATAACGATACGTTCAGGTGAGTGTTTCTTTATAATTTTGATGGCGTCTTTGATGCCTTTGTCGTTGTTTGAGACAGTGAAAAAGAGATTAAGTGGTCGTACAAAAATATCGAGTTGCGCCTTGCCAGTATCAACGCCGATATTAATGCTTTGAAGTGTGTTGGTATTCATAATAAGCTAACTCTTGCTTGCGAAATACGGGTTCGAGACCTAGTCGACTATTCGAGGTTTGTGCTTGGAGTCCTATGTGGTGTTCATGTTTGTTATCGGTCTCTCGACAGAGGAGCCTAGCTTCAATCGAACTACCCCATAGAAAGCTTTAGTTGCAGCTAAAGCCTGGGTCTCACATTACCCGAATTCAGGAAAGATTATCCATACAATCAATTTAAGAGTGATTCACAACGCTTGGCATTGTAACTATGCGTTGGTTAAGTGATTAAGGTGATATGCGGCAACTTCGGTATTGTGCTGCTCACCCCTTAGTTGAGCGTTATACTGTAATCAATCATCTAACCTTTTCATGGCTTTACGGTAAACATCGCTACGTTCGCGCTTCCCGACTGCTAAGACGGTTACAATGATGACATCGTCTTCAACTTTGTAGACGAGACGGTAGCCCGATTGACGCAACTTAATTTTATACATGTTGTCAGCTCCAGAAAGCTTTGAAGCCGGAACATGTGGGTTATCTAAGCGCTCGATTAGCTTTTTCTTAAATTGTTGTTGCAGAGTAGAGCCAAGCTTTTTCCACTCTTTGAGCGCGCTCTTTTTAAAGTCGAGTTTATAGGTCATCAATATTTACCGAAATGCTCTCTTCAGATTCACGCTCTTTAGCTATAGCTAGTAGTTCAAGATCTTCGAGTTTGTCCACCATCATTTCGTACGCTTCGGCAGGTACGCAATAAAATGCTGGCTCATTTCGGTTTAATACAGCAACAGGTTCGCCATAAGCACTAGTTGCAACTTTCATAGGGTTAGCTTTCAACTCAGTAATGCTTGCAGCAACATCGGCTAAAATTCTAGTGGTCATAAAATAGGTCTCTCAAGTGGTCTTTATTCTGGTCATTTTAGCTTCAGCCAAGCGGTATAACAAGTTGCTTAAGATTGATTCGCAACGCATGGCATTTTTGCTATTCGCCGGTTTATGTGTTTAAGGTATTGCGCTGCTCACACCTTGGAAAAGCGTAAGTTTCCTATGAAGAATTTACTGATTTATATTTCTATATCATTACTAAGCTTTAGCTGTTTTGCTCAGGGGAGTAGTCTGAAAATCGATGATCTAATTCAAAAAGATAATTATGCTTTACCGTTGTGGGAGCAGCGTGGGTTAGTACCATCTCCCGAACATGTAATTAAACGGTTGGAAAGGGTTACGGTTAACTTTTTAGAAAATTTAAAGAAAATTAATGAGAACTCCGAATTAGATACCCCGTCTAAATTGGAAAAGGTACAAAGCTTAGTTGATGAATTACCGTGGGATTCTTTTGATACGGAAGAGAAAGAGTTTTTAGCTGACGTAATAGCGCCCGCTATAGAGTCAATGGGATATAATCCTTGGTCAATAATATAGCTCGGTAACTAATAAAGTCTTCAAACCGACAAACAACGCGAGGCATTTTAGCTCGCGGTGAATCTAGTGCTTAAGGCGTTACGCAGTGGCTTATGCTCCTGCGTCGCTTATTTTCGCCAGCAGTCATAAGTAATCTATCGGGGCGTTTGGTTTGGCCACCATGAATGGCTTTCACATACAAGCGCCATCTTTCGGCGTTGAATTTAGAATCTTAGCTATCTTTCTTGCACAGGCGGTTATCGCAATTTTTATGGATTCGCCTGTATCTAAAAATCTTTGATAAGTTACTTTGAAAGCGGGTATTGCTATCACTTCACCAGTTTAGATTGCACCTTCAAAGCCCATTTGACGCCATGCTTCAAACGCGATGATGGCAACGGCATTGGAGAGGTTTAAGCTGCGGCTGTCTGGCATCATTGGAATGCGAATGCGTTGCTCCATTGGCAAGCTTTCAATGAATTCTGCGGGTAAACCACGCGATTCAGGTCCGAATATTAATACATCGCCTTCCTGAAATTTGGCATCGACGTGATGCCCTGTGGTTTTAGTGGTGCACGCAAACAGGCGGTAGTCTTTGCCTTGCGCATCCATGTATTCAATAAAGGCGTCCATGTTGGCGTGGCGTTTCACACGCGCCAGATCGTGGTAATCCAAGCCGGCACGTCTGACTTTCTTTTCTTCGAAATCAAATCCTAACGGTTCAATCAAATGAAGGTTGGAACCACAGTTGGCGGATAAGCGGATGATGTTGCCCGTATTCGGCGCGATCTCTGGCTCAAATAAAACGATATCCAGCATAACAAATCTTATGAATAAATTGAGTGAAAGGCATTATGGGGTAAGAAAAAAGAGCAAGCAAGGTGCTTACTCTTTCAATACTGTAAGGCGGTATGTCGCCTGACGTGCAATATTACTTAGCTAGTGCTGCTGCGTAGTTTTGTGCAACTGCATCCCAGTTAACCACGTTCCACCAAGCATCGATGTACTCAGGGCGACGGTTTTGGTAGCTGATGTAGTAAGCGTGTTCCCACACGTCTAGTGCCAGTACTGGTTCACCACGATCTGCTGCAACGTCCATTAGTGGGTTGTCTTGGTTGCTTGTTGACGTGATCACTAGTTTGCCATCTTTAACGATCAGCCACGCAAAGCCTGAACCGAAGGTGTTGATAGCGGCTTGAGCGAATGCTTCTTTGAATGCTTCGAAGCTGCCAAATGTTTCAGTGATAGCCGCACCTAGATCGCCTTGTGGTTCACCGCCAGCGTTTGGAGCCATGCAGTTCCAGTAAACAACGTGGTTGTAGTAACCGCCGCCGTTGTTGCGAACCGCTGGAGCCTGGCTAGAGATTGAATCAAAGATAGTTTCCAGAGATTGGTTTTCTAGATCAGAACCTTTGATGGCTGCCGTGAACTTGTCAAAGTACGTACGGTGGTGCTTGCTGTAGTGCACTTCCATGGTTTTAGCATCGATGTACGGCTCCAGTGCGTCGTATGCGTACGGCAGTTCTGGGAATGTGTGTGACATTATTACTCTCCTTATTATTCATCCAGCTAACCGAGCAAGGGAATCTTGGGGTTCCTAGATAATGTACAACAATGTTAGTGATAATTGTTTTCGTTATCAACTTGTGAATAGTAAGGACTTAGACGCTGCTGGAATAAGTAGCGCCTGAGTCTAATTAGCTGATAGGTAAGGTAATGCACACTTGTAAGCCACTTAAAGGGCTGACGTTGGCTTTTATGGTGCCGTTGTGTTGGCGTATGGCACTTTCCGTAATGGCTAAGCCAAGGCCTGCTCCGCCAGAATGGCGGTCTCGGGCGGTGGATACTCGATAGAAGGGGCGGAATATGTCCTCGAGTTCTTCTTCAGGTACGCCGCTGCCGTTGTCGTCCACCGTAATCTGTAAGGTCGATTGCTCAACGGCAAATGATACAGAGACGGTACTTTCACCATAGTGAATGGCGTTACGCACAATGTTTTCCACTGCACTCATCAAAAGGTTAGGGTTGCCGTGCACACTGACGTTTGGGAGTGATGTATAGGTCAGTGTTTTTTCCTTCTGCTCCGCTTCAAACTGCGCGTCTTTAAGAATTTCTTCCCACAAATCTGCCACGTCTAGATGTTGGCGATCCTCATGGCTATTGATTTGCATGCGTGAAAGTTCCAGCAATTCACCGATCATTTTTTCCAGCCGCTCAGCTTCGGTATCGATGCGTTTGAGTTCGTCACTTTCTCCCTGTTTGCGAGTCGCCAGCGCATTGGCCATTCTCAGGCGCGTTAACGGGGAACGAAGTTCATGTGAGATGTCGGAAAGAAGCCGTTGCTGACCGGTGATCATTTGATCAACGGCTAATACCATTTGATTGAAGCTGGTGCCTGCTTGCTGGAATTCCCTTGTGCCTTTTTCCAAATCTGGGTCGGCAACGAATTCTCCTTTAGCGACTCGCTTGGCGGCTTTTTCTAATCTGCGTGCAGGCTGGCTTAGTGCCCACGCTAGCCACAGAAGGAGTGGGGTACTGGCGAGCATAACGACAAACAATAGCTGCAACGGGCGGTCAAACAGTTGCAGCAAGAAGGGAGGTGGTTGGTTCCACTTTGCAGTGCTGAACAGCAATAGATTCTGCCCAGAAAGCGTCACTGGAAACGGACCCGCTACCATCAGTCGACCGTACAGTTTTTGCTGGGGCGTGATATCGGTCAGATTCGATTGAGTGATGAAGTTTTGTAATGCTTTGCGGATTGGACCTCGTTCTCTGGTCAGCAAGTTGCCTTCTAAATCCGTTAAGTAAATTAACGGGCGCTTACCGTGATGGTCTCGATTAGCCAGTTTTCTGGCAAGCTGCTCAATGTCTGGGTAATTGCGAAGGCGGTTTTCGAGCTTTGTGACTGACTCCTGAATGCGATCCAGATGATCCGGTGGAATATCGTGTGGCTGTCGCGGGTCGAAGTTCGGCGCAATCAACACTGCAATCAGCACCAACAGCATGGTTAGCCAGAAAATCGCAAAAATTCGTCCGTACAGGCTTGATAGCAAAGGGATACGCATTAGCCAGCCTCGACCAGCATGTAACCACGTCCGCGCAGGGTTTTGATTCTGGGTTTATTGTCGCTTCTCAACGGGAGCTTTTTGCGCAGATTAGAAACGTGCATATCGACGGCACGGTCAAACGGAGCAAGACGTTTCCCTAGCACATCCAGGCTGAGTGTTTCCTTGGTTAATGTTTCTCCGGGGTTAGCGACAAAATGGCTGAGCAGAGCAAATTCTGTGGTGGTTAAGTCGAGTAAGGCATCGCCGCAGTAGGCTTCCTGTTTCCCCGGGTAGACTTTGAGATCCTGATAAGCGGTACAATCCGGTTCTTTATTACCATTGGAGTCGTTGTTTTGCGTGCGTCTGAGAATTGCGCGTATACGAGCCATCAGTTCTCTGTCTGAGAAGGGTTTGGGGAGGTAGTCGTCTGCGCCCAGTTCAAGACCGATCACACGGTCTATCTCTTCCCCTTTTGCGGTCAGCATTAAAACAGGAGTTTGCCAGTTTTCACGTAACTTCTTCAGCATTTCCATGCCGTTGAGTTTAGGCATCATGATATCCAGCAAAATCAGATCAACGCTTTCATCTACGGCGTCTAACCCCGCTTGTCCGTCGTTTGCCTGGCTGATTTCAAAGCCCTCAAACGTCAGAATGTCACTCAATAAGCTGGTCAATTCAGTATCGTCATCTACTAATAGGATATGTGCCATGGTCACCTCAGTTACGCGTCTTCTATTCTCATGATACTCACAAATTATCTGCAACCAGAACTCTTTACGTTGATTTACGCTTTCTAAACGTCACTTTACAACCCGCATCTTATTCTATCCTCAAGCGCTGCAAACGCAGCTCGAAAGCAACAATTTTCCAATGACGATCGAGAACAGAATTATGAAACTAGCAAAGAAAATGGTACTGATGGCAGCCGCTCTTCCTTTGGTTTTAGGCAGTGCAAGCGTAATGGCTTTTGGTGGTAAAGGTCACCATAAAGGCGGACACGAATTTGGTGGGAAATGCGGTGTTGGTCTGGACAAGCGAGTCATGCGTAAGCTCGACCTGACAGATGAGCAGAAAGCACAACTGAAGCAGATGCGTGAAGACGCAAGAAGCAATATGAAAGGTAAGTCTTCGGAAATGTTTGCTCAGAAGCGGGCACACCAGCAGCAGGTTCAGCAACTTTTGCTAGCCGATACCTTTGACGAAAATGCAGCTCAGGCGCTGGCGACTCAAATGGTAGAAGCGCAGACGGAAAAACGCGTTAAAATGCTTGAGCAGCAACACAAAGCTATGAGCATTCTAACCGCAGAGCAGAAGACTAAACTGCAGGAGCTACAGCAGGAACGCGCTGAAAAATGCGCCGAGAAATTTGCAGAGCGTCAGCAAGACAGCTAATTCGCATCGGTTTACAAGAGCACAGAAAAGCAGCCATCAGGCTGCTTTTCTGCATTCTGGCTTGTGTGTTTGGTATATAAAAACTTTGTTGTCTATGATTTTGGTATCGGTTCTGAATAGGGGTAAACCAAACGATGTGGAGAGTGGTATTTCCAATGTTGATGATGGGGTTGATGTCTTTATCTCTTCCTACCACGGCTGGCGATTCAACCTGCGTTCTGAAAATGGGGTATCGCACTAACGAGCGCCCACCGAATATTGCCCGTGCTCCTGACAACTCAGGCTTGTATCTGGACCTTTACCAAAAAGCGGCAGAAATGGTGGGGTGTGAATTACAGGTCGTCCGGCTTCCTAAAAACAAAGTCATTAACCTGCTTGAACGGGGTGAAATCGATTTCTACCCCGGATTTAATCTGACTGAAAAACGTGCCTCGTTTGCTTACTTTATCGAAAATGGACTGCCCGGTGGCGATATTGGCGTGTCTCGTGAGGACTTTCCAAACATCACGGATTTAAAACAATTAAAAGGCAAAGTACTGCTTCGGGCGAGAGGTTCTCCAGATATCACCGGAGGAGTGAAGGGCATTCATGTAAAAGAACCACCGGAGATGACTTCAATGCAGGCGGTCGACTTTCTGCTGCGCAACCGAGGGGATTTTTACATCTACAACAAATCAACACTCGAGTATCAACTCAAACAGAACAAGGTATCAGGAGTAAAGTTGCATCCGGAATGTTGTGGTGGAGTCGTGCCGCTGTATCTTGGTTTTTCTCAAAAGTCCCAGTGGTTTTCGGGCAAACCCAATAAGAAGTTCAAAGAAAACAATCCTGTTACTAAAGAGAATTTTCCTATTCTCATGCAGGAAGACAGCAAGGCTTACCAGTTCGCTCAAGCTTTGTTGGACTTAAAAAACAGCGGTCAGACAGAAAGTCTGTATAACCATTACTACAAATAAAAAGGTCAGCTATTACAGCTGACCTTGAGGCAATTCTGATTAAGCGGAACACTTAAATTGTGTGGTCACTTCATAGGTTGCTTTGTAGTTTGGATCTTCTAAGGTTTGACCCAGTTTCACCAATGAATCCATGACCTGGTTACCCGTTTTGATTTCTTCGGGAAGAATGGTTTTAACATCCTGATTGATAACCAGTGGGTGAGAGTTTTCGCCGAAGCGTTTTTCGCAGGTAGCTTTGGTATCGCTGCTTGCCACTCTCATTGCGTTGCTTTTGTCATCGTCTGAGAAGAAGGAGTTGAACGTACCGTCCTGATTTTCGGTTACTGTGCCCTGAACCGTTGCACAGCCTACTAGCGTTGTTGATAGGCCTACTAACAAAAGAGAAGCCATTGTTTTTTTATTAAGCATATATGTGTATATCGTTTGTGAGTTTCGTTGAGACTTTATAATCCGTTCACTGAATTTCAATTCAATTTTCAATGCAGTAGTGAAATTTGTGACCGGCTTTAAAACTACTTATAAAACAAACGGATTTTGTTGAGTTAACGGTTTGCTGTTCCTTATTTTTCATTGGTTTACTGAAATTAGAGGGCGATTGGCGATCTGTGACGAATTACATCACCTCTTTTTTGTGCCACAGCAAAAATTAAAGTAATTTGAACACATAAAAATAAAATAACAGCAGCAATTTGGCATGATGAAATCTGAATACTCTAAATACGTCTCCATGGCAGCGTGGCTGGCGACACTGGTAGCAAGTCTGCTTCTTATCGTTAAAGTTGCCGCATGGTGGGTAACGGGATCGGTGAGCTTACTGGCTTCATTGATTGACTCACTATTGGATATCGCAGCCTCGGTAGTGAATCTGATTGTGATTCGTTACTCTCTTCAGCCGGCAGATAAAGAGCATTCGTTCGGACACGGAAAAGCCGAATCACTGGCGGCACTGGCACAGGCGATGTTTATCTCGGGATCGGCGTGTTTCCTGATATTAAATGGTGTCGACCGCTTTTTCAGGCCGCATGAACTGCAATCTCCAGAACTGGGCGTTTACATCAGCTTATTTGCTATTTTTGTAACAGGCGGGCTGGTGGCTTTCCAGAAGCACGTCGTCAGAAAAACAGGCAGCCAGGCCATCGCGGCAGATTCTCTGCATTACCAATCCGACTTGTATATGAATGCCGCTATTATATTGGCGCTCGGGCTAAGCTGGTATGGCATGGGACAGGCGGATGCCATTTTTGCCATCGGCATTGGGGTGTTCATTCTGTCGAGCGCGATTCGCATGGTCTATGAGGCAGTTCAGTCTCTGCTGGACAGACAGCTTCCTGATGAAGAAATTGAAGATATTCGTACCATTACCTGTTCGGTAGAAGGCGTGGAGGGGGTTCACCAGATTCGTACTCGAATGTCGGGACCTGTTCGCTTTATTCAGCTCCATCTGGAGTTAGCCGATCACATGCCGCTCATTGAAGCGCATCGCATTTCTTTAGCCGTTGAACATAAATTGCTCGAAAGATTCCCCGAAGGTGACATTCTGATTCACCAAGATCCACTTTCTGTTATTCCTGAAGCTGAATAATCTGAGGATCGTACGTTATTAAGTTAATTATTACGAACCGCGAAAGAAAGAAGACAAATGGAAGAGAATTAGCTATCTTTTGTGCAAACCACACAAACCGCTATCGAACGTGATGTGAATCAACAAAGTTTAATAGCATAATTGTAATACTCTTTCATAAGTAGAAAAGTTTCATTATTTCGTTGTGTATTCCTTTGTGGAGCGGAAGTGTAACATAACGTGAATAAGATAAGATTTCGCCGATAATGGCATTTAGAATTAGAGATTAAATTCCCAGATATCAGAGGGTGAGCATGATTAAGAAGATCGGTGTTTTGACAAGTGGCGGCGACGCACCAGGCATGAACGCAGCAGTTCGCGGCGTGGTACGTACAGCACTGTCTGAAGGGCTAGAAGTATACGGTATTTATGACGGCTACTTGGGTCTATACGAAAACCGTATCGAGAAATTGGATCGCTGCAGCGTATCTGACGTGATCAACAAGGGTGGTACTTTCCTTGGCTCTGCACGTTTCCCAGAGTTTAAAGAAGTAGAAGTTCGCGAAAAAGCGATCGAAAACCTGAAAGAACACGGCATCGACGCTCTGGTTGTTGTTGGTGGTGACGGTTCTTACATGGGCGCGAAAAAACTAACAGAAATGGGCTACCCGTGTATCGGTCTGCCAGGCACGATCGATAACGACATCGCAGGCACAGACTACACCATTGGTTACCTGACTGCTCTGAATACGGTTATTGATGCCATCGACCGTCTGCGTGATACCTCTTCTTCTCACCAGCGTATTTCTATCGTAGAAATCATGGGTCGTCACTGTGGTGACCTAACTCTGATGTCTGCTATTGCTGGTGGTTGTGAGTACATCATCACACCTGAAACAGGTTTGGATCGTGCTCAGCTTATCGAAAACATTCAAGACGGCATCAAGAAAGGCAAGAAGCACGCAATCATTGCTCTGACTGAGCTTATGATGGATGCGAATGAACTGGCTAAAGAGATCGAATCCGCAACCGGTCGTGAAACTCGTGCGACTGTACTGGGTCACATCCAGCGTGGTGGTCGTCCAACCGCATTTGACCGTGTACTGGCATCGCGTATGGGTAACTACGCCGTTCACTTGCTGATGGAAGGTCATGGTGGTCGTTGTGTTGGTATTCAGAAAGAACAACTGGTACACCACGACATTATCGACTGCATCGAGAACATGAAGCGCCCGGTTCGCCAGGATCTGTTCAAAGTGGCACAAGAGCTGTTCTAAGAAGCCTTGTCAAAAATGAAAAAACCGCAGCCAGTGCTGCGGTTTTTTATTGCCTCTATAAAATCTTGTAACTGGGTTACGTAACGGCAACGGAATTTAGAGTATCATTTCGAATTTTAATAGCGTAGAAATACCCCAAAATCCCGCCAGCAAAATTACCTATGGCGAGCCCAATGAATAACCCTTCCACACCATAAATCAGGCTGCCTGCCCACGCGCAGGGTAACGTGAAAATAAACAGGCGCATGGCACTCCAGGTAAATGCCTGCATAGGTCTGTGTAGCGCGTTCAAACCACTTACCAGTACCATTAAAATGCCCTGAAACCCATAGCTAAGCGGCACTACCAGCAAATAGTGCCAGAGTAGATCTCGTACGGATTGTTCTTGTGAGAAAAGCGCTGATATAGGGACACTGAGTGGCACCATCATGACAAAAATCAGTAACTGGAAAAGAATCAAAAATCGCATACACAGGAACAGAGCCTGAAAGCTGCGGGTTGGGTTTTTGGCTCCAATGTTCTGGGCCATAAACGGAGTCAGCGCCGAGTTCAGTGCCATCATCACCAATATCAGAATTGACTCCACTCTCTGAGCTGCCCCATACGCCGCGACAGCCGCTGTACCGTGGGAAGCGAGAATCATCATCAATAGTGCCCCGGCAAGAGGAGACATAGCGTTTGATAGCATGGCAGGCGTACTGATCTTGAGTAAATCTCGCCAGTCCTGGAGCAACGAAGAGATGTGAGGAAGAGCCAGCAATTTCACTCGTGTTATCAGAACATACAAAGAACCTGATAACGCGCCTAACCAGCTTAGTGCGCTGGCTATAGCCGCTCCCTGAATACCTAACTCTGGGAAAGGACCATAACCAAAGATCAGAAATGGGTCGAGAATGCCGTTGATGACGCCTGCCGTCATCATGATTTTGGCTGGCGTTTTGGTGTCTCCAGTGGCGCGAATGGCGCTATTGCCAGCCATCGGAATAACCAGCAATGGAATCGTGAGATACCACACCTGCATGTATTCTTTGATCAGAGGGATAAGATCTGGCGTCGCACCGAGCAGTGTAAACAAAGGCTCAATAGTGAAAAATCCGGCTGCGCACGCAAGACTGACCAGCATAATCGCCAGAATCAGCCCATGAGATGAAAACCTCGCGGCATGCTGATTATTACCCTGACCCAAAAGTCGCCCGATGTTGGTAGACAGACCTATCCCTATTCCCATAGTGATGCTACTTACAGCAAATGTGACGGGGAAAGTAAAACTGACGGCGGCAAGAGCCTGAGTGCCAAGAAGAGAAATAAAGAAAGTATCCACCAAGTTAAACATCAGAATAGATACCAGCCCAAAGGTCATGGGTATGGTCATCTTTCTCAGAACTTCTGGGATGGGACCCGTCAGTAATCCGTGTTTATCCTGCATAGGGGTTACAACTTAACTGGCAACAAAAAAACGTAGGATACAGAAGAAAAACCAGACCCGCTACAGACGTTATAAAAGAGTAAGCGAAGGCGTTGTAAACGTACATTTCCTTCGCAAAACATGAAATTTCTCTAAAAGGTGATGGTTTTTTCAACATACGTCACAAAAAAACAGTTTTGCCCCCTTGGGTTATCGGATTGTACGCCCTATATAAGATCCACAAGCCGTTTTACGGCATTTCTTACATCAAATGGAAACATCTAATCAGGAGAGACGACCGATGAATATTCGTCCTTTACATGACCGAGTTATCGTTGAACGCCAAGAAGTTGAATCTAAATCTGCAGGCGGCATCGTTCTAACTGGTTCTGCTGCGGAAAAATCTACTCGTGGTACGATTCTGGCTGTTGGCAAGGGCCGCATCCTAGAAAACAGTACTGTTCAACCGCTGGACGTAAAAGTTGGTGATACAGTAATTTTTGCTGAGGGCTACGGCACTAAATCTGAAAAGATTGATGGCAAAGAAGTTCTGATCATGTCTGAAAATGACATCATGGCAATCGTTGAGTAATTTTTACTCTGATTCTAAAACGACAGATTAAAATCGAATTGAGAAAGGGAAATTAAAGATGGCTGCTAAAGACGTTAAATTTGGTAACGACGCACGAGTCAAAATGCTAGAAGGTGTCAACGTTCTGGCTGACGCAGTAAAAGTAACGTTAGGTCCTAAAGGTCGTAACGTCGTACTGGACAAATCTTTCGGTGCACCAACGATCACTAAAGATGGTGTATCAGTAGCGCGTGAAATTGAGCTGGAAGACAAATTCCAGAACATGGGCGCACAAATGGTTAAAGAAGTCGCATCTCAAGCAAACGATGCTGCGGGTGACGGTACAACAACCGCAACAGTACTGGCTCAGTCTATCGTAAACGAAGGTCTGAAAGCGGTTGCTGCGGGCATGAACCCAATGGATCTTAAGCGCGGTATCGACAAAGCAGTTTTAGCAGCAGTTGAAGAACTGAAAGCGCTTTCTGTACCGTGTGCAGACTCAAAAGCGATCGCTCAGGTAGGTACTATTTCTGCGAACTCTGACCAAACGGTTGGTGACATCATTGCAGAAGCGATGGAAAAAGTTGGTCGCGACGGTGTTATCACTGTTGAAGAAGGCCAGGCTCTGCAAGACGAACTAGACGTTGTTGAAGGTATGCAGTTTGACCGTGGTTACCTGTCTCCTTACTTCATCAACAACCAGGAAGCGGGTGCGGTTGACCTAGAAAACCCATTCATCCTTCTGATTGACAAAAAAGTATCGAACATCCGTGAACTGCTTCCAACTCTTGAAGCGGTAGCCAAAGCTTCTCGTCCTCTTCTTATCATCGCTGAAGACGTAGAAGGCGAAGCGCTGGCAACTCTTGTTGTGAACAACATGCGCGGTATCGTGAAAGTAGCTGCGGTTAAAGCACCTGGCTTTGGTGATCGTCGTAAAGCAATGCTTCAAGACATCGCTATCCTAACTGGCGGCACGGTGATTTCTGAAGAAATTGGTCTGGAGCTAGAGAAAGTAACGCTAGAAGATCTAGGTCAGGCTAAGCGTGTCACTATCACGAAAGAAAACTCAACCATCATCGATGGTGCGGGTGAAGAAGCTGCGATCCAAGGTCGTGTTGCTCAAATCCGTCAGCAAATCGAAGAAGCGACTTCAGACTACGACAAAGAAAAACTACAAGAGCGCGTTGCTAAGCTAGCAGGCGGTGTTGCAGTAATCAAAGTTGGTGCAGCGACTGAAGTTGAGATGAAAGAGAAGAAAGACCGCGTTGAAGATGCATTGCACGCGACTCGCGCAGCGGTTGAAGAAGGCGTTGTAGCAGGCGGTGGTGTTGCACTTATCCGCGCAGCTTCTAAGTTGACTGAACTTGAAGGCGACAACGAAGAACAGAACGTTGGTATCCGCGTTGCACTACGTGCAATGGAAGCGCCAATCCGCCAGATCACAAGCAACGCAGGTGACGAAGAATCTGTTGTAGCAAACAACGTGAAAGCAGGCGAAGGCAGCTACGGCTACAATGCAGCATCTGGTGAGTACGGCGACATGCTAGAGATGGGTATCCTAGACCCAACAAAAGTAACGCGCAGCGCACTTCAGTTTGCAGCGTCTGTTGCGGGTCTGATGATCACTACAGAAGCTATGGTTACTGACCTACCTCAGAAAGATGCTCCTGCTATGCCTGATATGGGTGGCATGGGCGGAATGGGTGGCATGGGCGGCATGATGTAAGCCTCCTCCATTCTGGATACTAAGAGCCTCGCAATTGCGAGGCTTTTTTATGTTTATCAGACAGATGAGAACATTCATTTGTTTATACTCAAACTACCTCAAGATGCTAGTTTCAGCGAGAGTTGCTTGGTTTTCAGACAAGACATCGATTTGAAGATCTAGTGGCTCTAAATCGAGAATCGATAACGCAGTATGAAAGCCAAGCAAACTCGCCCTTGGGAGCGTATCTCCTGCCTCATTTCATCGTCAAAGAACTTGGAAAGGACTCGTCATTCCACTGCGTTCTTTTCCTTGAATTGAAACAGGAGATAACGCTCTGAATCCTGCATCTTGAGGTGGTTTGAGTATGTTTATTTTATATATTTCAGATAAACCCTCTATCATTTAATAACCCTTCGCTAATCTAGGCTAAAAAATCGCTGTATGTCGCATATTGTTCTGGTATGTTAGGGGCATAAAAATAAACAGCTAGGTTAACTCGGTGAGCCATAATCACTCATTTCCCATTAAGCGCTCTTTGCTAGGCGTGACGGCTTTGTTTGGCTTGTTTCTGCTTCTCTTAGTGGTGGATGCACTTAACGAAGCATCTGAAGAGTTTACAGCAGAGAAAAAGCACGTTTCAGCGACGTTGAAAGAGTTGTCTAATACGTTGCGGGCAGTGGAATATGAAATGACGTCCCTGTCTCAATTCAATTTGCCTCAGTACCCCGCCTCTCTGAAGTCTTCGATAAAAGACACCACCTGTTCATTGGAAGGAGAACCGGAAGCGGGTATCCATTCTGATTTCATCATTGCAGGCATCGTTGATATGTGTGACGAGCGAACCTCGCTGTATCAAGATGCGCATTTCTGGTTGCCTAGTGCTCATGTGATGTCTTATCTGGTTAACACGCATGGTGCGATTTCTTCGTTCTATTTTATTTCTAAAGACCAGTTCATCATTTCATCGCCTTCTGAGCTGGCACGAAACATCACCAGCAATACATTTGATGAAGTCCTGAAATACCGACCATTCTGGCGCAATACCATGAAATATGGATTGGCGAATAACAGTCGTAATATCGCTTTTACGGGTGAGTATCGTGACCTGTTTACCGGGAAGTCGGTGGTGACTCTGAGCTCAGCCGTCTATAAAAATGGTGGGCTGGCTGGGGTTCTGGCAATGGACGTTTTTGCCGATCATCTTAAGAGAGGTCTGGATAGAGAATACGAAATTAGCCCGTATGCTGGGGAAAACCGTAGCAGCCTTTTGTCCTATAAAAAGTCTGGTTCAATCAATGATTCCTCTCAAAATACACGTCTGTTCTTAAACATTGATCAAACCTGGCAACAGCACATCTACCACTTGTGGAGGTGCAAGCATTACTGGCTGGTAACTTGGTTTGTCTCTTACCTCTTTGTGGTCACGCTGCTAGTCAGTAAAAACTGGTCTTTGATTCAGGATTACGAAGATAAGCGAATTCATATTGATGACGATTCTGGCTTACTGAACATCAAAGGCTTAGAAGCCAGATTGAGCGAGCTAAGGGAGCTGCCCTACCTAATTGTGGCAGCCTACACTGTAAAAGATACGCAATACCTGTCTGAAGAATCCGTTATCCAGGTCAAAACGCATGTGCAAGGTATTGTCAGCGAGAGGCTGCGTTCCTTTGACATTATGGCGGCGTCTGGAGATGGTGAGTGGATTTTGCTTATGCCCTGTGAATCGATGGAGCAGGGGCACCACTTACTCAGCCAGTTAGAAATGGAAGTGGCGTTAACGCCTTATCGTTTGCCTGAAGGGATCACTCGGGATTGTGAAATGGACGGGCACTTCGAGATTCTTCCCGTCCATAAGTTCGATGGTTATCTGCATTTGTGGCGCAGTGTGAAAACTCGTTTTATTGCTCAGTGTGCTGAAACCAAAGAGATCATTCAGGTTGTCAGCCATTAGAACTGGCTTGCCTATCCTCGTTTATTGCGTCTGCCAATGGACTGGTGGACACCCCGTCTTAAACTCATAAAGCTGCTTTCCAGCTTATCGACCCCAAGCAATACTGAAAGTGTCAGCAAGGTCACCATGATTGCCTGTTGCCCAAAGCCTAATCCTGTCATTAAACCTAGCGCCGCCAATACCCAAATGATCGCCGCCGAGGTTACGCCGTGTATCTTGCCATCCAGTGTCATCATCACGCCAGCACCAAGAAATCCTACCCCAGTTATGATCTGACCAAGCACTCGAGCCTGATCCAAACTGTTTGGAGAAAGGTGCACTGCCAGCGACATGAAAAAATAGGTTCCGGAAATGATCAGAATGGATGTTCGTATTCCAACGGGTTTTCCACGAGTTTGGCGTTCAATCCCAATCAGCGAACCACAGATTGCACAGCAAATAAGCCCCCACCAGGAAAAAGGTCCCAAGTCTAACCATTTTGATAATTCTGTCATGTAATACGCTCCTCAATAAGGTGCGAATATTAGGTTAAAAAAGGAAGAAGTCACCGTTTCCGTTGATGAAATGTTTTTATGGATTCGACAATAAATATTTGCCAGTCAAATGACAAAAAATCTTAATCGAATCAAGGAAAATCCATGTGTTGCTCAACCAATATATCTCGCTTATATTTCGCGCTCCTGTTCCTTTGAGTCTTTGGAGACTTAACAAATGAAAAAACTGATGTCTGTTGCTGCCGTTACTGCAGCGCTTGTATCGCCGGTGACAATGGCTCAAGATTCTGTCGCGATGTTTTCTACTCTGGACGGCTACAACGCACCGTCGAATGATGCCGTAGGCGGTGTCCGTCTTTCGGTTCTACACGGAAAAGTGAGCGCGGTAAAAGGGGTTGATGTGTCGGTACTGGGGATGTCGGAAACCGACACCACGACAGGTCTAAACCTGGGTATGTTCTTTGGTGCATCTAAAGTAAACAAAGAGATGAAAGGTTTGTCTTTAGGTCTGTTTAACTGGAACACTGGCAGTACAAAAGGGGCGAACTTCGGTGTTGTGAACCTGACTAATGATGTAAAAGGCGTTAACGTTAGTGCTGTGAACTACTCGGAAGGCTTTACTATGGCAGATGTAGGTCTGGTGAGTTTGTCTGAAAAATCCAACATTCAACTTGGTGTATTCAACAAAACCAAGCAGATCGAAGGTGTGCAGATTGGTTTGATCAACTGTGCGGATAACGGGTTCCTGCCTTGCTTCCCGTTGGTGAACTTCGCTATCTAAGTTGAACGCTTTTCAAAGCTCCTGCGCCTGACAGGGGCTTTATTCCAAATGCAGATCCAGCGGTGTTTTGCTTTTACGCCCGCCAATTTCTCTGGTGAGCTTTGGCACCAGATACCCAGACACTTCCTCTATCAACTTAGACATCAATACTTTCGCTTCCTGATCCGAAACGAAGAAATGCGCCGCGCCCTGCACTTTATCTAACACGTGGATGTAGTAGGGAAGCACGCCCGCATTGAACAGAGTTTCACTCAGTTTGATCAGGGCTTCGGCGTTATCGTTGACCCCTTTAAGCAGAACGCTTTGGTTGAGGAGTATCACTCCAGCCTGTTTCAGTTTGGCAAGGTATGCGGCAAGCTCGCCATCGATTTCATTTGCGTGGTTAATGTGCGTCACCATGACCACATTTAAACGGCTTCCGCGCAGCAGATAACAAAGCTCATCGGTAATACGAGACGGAATCACCACTGGTAACCGGGAGTGGATACGTAGCGTTTTCACGTGTGGGATAGCTTCAATTCGCGAGACAAGCCATTCCAGTTCACTGTCTTTCGCCATTAGGGGATCGCCGCCAGATAAGATCACTTCATTGATTTCATCTCGCTCGGCAATGTAAGCCAAATTTTGTTCCCAAACTGATTTGGAGCCTTTGTTGTCCTGATAAGGAAAATGACGGCGGAAACAGTATCGGCAGTTGATCGCACAACCACCCTTTACGATCATCAATACACGGGATTTGTACTTGTGCAGCAGTCCCGGTTGATCGTTGTCCTGCTCTTCCAATGGATCGGCTGAATAGCCTTTATGTATTTCAAACTCTTCCATCAAAGGCAATACCTGCCTGAGCAGAGGATCGTTCGGATTGCCTTTTTCCATGCGATTAACAAAGCTCTGTGGTACTCGCATGGCAAAGAGTTCACGTGCAGCCAGTCCTTTTTCCCACGGAGTTGGTTCAATTTCAACGGCTTGAAGCAACTTGCGAGGATCGGAGATCGCATTCGCCAATTGTTTGAGCCAGTTTTGCTCAACAGAAACAGCTTTTCGGGTTATGATGTGCGGCATTAAATTGAACTCGAAGATGGTAAGAGGAAAAAATGGCTACTGTTAGCACGAATGAATTTAAAGGCGGTCTTAAAATTATGCTTGATAATGAGCCGTGTGTCATTCTCGAAAACGAGTATGTTAAGCCGGGTAAAGGTCAGGCATTCAACCGCGTAAAAATCCGTAAGCTGCTTTCTGGTAAAGTTTTAGAGAAGACTTTCAAGTCAGGCGACACTGTTGAAGTAGCAGATGTAATGGACATCGATCTGGACTACCTATACAACGACGGTGAGTTCTACCACTTCATGAACAGTGAGTCATTCGAGCAGATCGCAGCGGATCTGAAAGCCGTTGGCGACAACGCTAAGTGGTTGGTAGAAAACGACACTTGCATGATTACACTTTGGAACGGTAACCCAATCGCGGTAACGCCACCAAACTTCGTAGAGCTTGAAGTAACCGAAACTGATCCTGGTCTGAAAGGCGATACTCAAGGTACGGGTGGTAAGCCAGCAACACTGGTCACTGGTGCTGTAGTTCGTGTTCCTCTGTTCATTGCTATTGGTGAAGTGATCAAAGTTGACACTCGTAGCGGCGAATACGTAGGTCGAGTGAAGTAATCAACTTCCGATACAAACTGTTACAAAGCCGCTCCAGTGTGAGCGGCTTTTTCATATATTTATCATTTTATTTATAAAATAAACTTAAGTTTATATGCATATAAGATGAGCACCATTAGAATTCGTGGCGATTAGTTGGAACTAATGTCACAAATAATAAGGGGCTCTCGATGAAATTCTCAACCACCGCACGATCAGTGCTAATGATCGCCACTCTAGGCTTATCGACACAAGCTGCTGCTTTCCAGTCTTTCGACACCACTACAGGTAAACCTGACGCTCAGGAATGTCGTTACCTGACAGACGCAGGAAAGAACGCATTTGATGCAAACACCGGTAAGCTTTGGGCTTGCAGTACTCAAGGTTGGGTATTTTTTGAATCTCAAAGTGCTCATAAATGTTTGAATGCATCGAAAGCAGAGCAAGCTAAGTACCCAGCATGGAAGAAAGGGCGTACTTACGTTGGCGGTAACAAAGTACTGTTCAATAACAAAGTATACCGAGCAAAATGGTGGACCAGAACAGGTACTCCTGCTACGTCAGAAGCATGGACATTGGATGTGAAAGACGTTCACCCTAAGACCTGGAATCAGAACCATCAATACAACAGTGGTGAGAATGTCTTGTTCATGGGGCATGTATACGAAGCGAACCATTGGAGTAAAGGCAAATTACCACCTGCAAATGTTTCTCAAAATAACCGAAGCAAAGAGTGGCGATACGTTGGTCCATTTGAATGTGCAAATAACTAACAGAAACTCCAATACCTCTTAAGAAAAATGCGCCCTTGTGGCGCATTTTTACTTTCCTGATTCCATCTCTATATTTACTTCTAAATATTCGTAAAAACCATAAAATAACGCAGATTTATTCGGTTTTTATATTGGTAAATTATCTGTTACATTTTGTTTCGTTGTTAACAAGTCTGTTCACTACTTTGTTTTGCTCGATTTAACTGTCTTGATAACAACAAACGGAGATAAACATGCTAGGAGAAAGCCTGAAAGCTGAAGAAAAGCGTAGCGCTATGCGTAAGGGAATCAAAGGTGCACTAATCGGCGTTCCCCTGCTGGCATTTGGCTTAACAATCAATAGCTCGGTGTTAATGACCGATGCTGGTTACACATACGTTCACCAGAATAACATCACAGGTGAGCTGGATGTGTTCACCCAACCAGGTATCCATTTTCGGATGCCATTTCTCTCAAAAATTACCAAATACGATCAGGTGATTACCGTTTCGTTTGGTAACAACACAGGAGAGGACTTCTACCAAAGGTTGGACCCAGTTCAGGTGCGCTTTGCCGATACCTACATTGGTGAAATACCAGTGACCTTCCGGTTCAAGCTCAGTACCGATCCGGAAGCGGCAATCAAAATGCACCGAGAGTTTCGAAATAACAGCAACCTGATAGATGCGTTGCTGGTGAAAAATGCCCGAAACGTAACCGTGATTACGGCGACCCAATACACGGGGGAAGAGTTCTTCCAAGGGGGATTAAACCAGTTCAAATCGAAACTGGGTGATCAGCTTAGAGATGGTATCTACCTGACTGAGCGAAAACAGGTCGAAGTTGAGCAGCTTGATCTGGCACCTGTTGGAATGGAGCAATCGGATGCCAATAAATTGCAACGTACCCAGCAACTGGTATGGAAAACCGTTCCGGTGAGAGATGCTAATGGTCAGCCAATCAGGCAAGACAACCCGTTGCAGCAATATGGTATACAGGTAACACAGGTAACCATTGGTGATCCTCAACCGGAAACCCAACTAGACCAATTATTGGCAGACAAAAAGCGTCTGGTCGCAGACAGAATCCGAGCGATTCAGGAGCAAGAGACCTCTAAAGCCCAGGCTGAAACTGAACAGCTGAGAAAAGAGATCCAGCGTACACGTGAAGTTCAGGACGCCCAGCGTCAGAAAGAGCTCGCGATCATCTCTCAGCAGAAAGAGGTCGAGATTGCACGTCAGATTGCCGAACGTGAGATCGTTGAAGTTGAGAAGAAAAAGCGTCTGGCAGAAGTAGAAAAAGAGAAAGAACTGGCAATTGCGGAAGCTAATCTGGCGATTCAAAAAGCCAATTCACTATCTGCGGAGTTTGAAGCTAAGGCGATACTTGAGAAGGGTAATGCGGAAGCTCAAATCCTGAAAGCGAAGTACGCAGCATTAGGTGCCAACAGAGAGGTGTACCTTGCGGAGCTGAATCGTGATGTGGCCAATGTGCTGTATAACAACCTGCAAAACTTCCAGGTTGAGATGCCTCAGAACTACATTGGTGGCAGCAACGAAAGTGGCTTAACCAGCAATCTGGATGTGATAACAGCATTTGGTGCGCTAGGGGTGATGGATAAGGCTCAACAAGTGACCACTAAATAAGTTTTTATCTGACAGGTCAGTGCTTTGGCACTGACCTATTTTTTTCTGTAATCGCCGAATCGAGCTGTTAATAAAACTAGACGGTGCTCTCAGTCTGTCTTCTCTAAAAAGTTCTTCCCGAATACTGTCTCGTTTTCTCGCTATAGTAGTCAGACAATAATGAAAGCAAGGAAGCGTTATGTCTGAAGACACTCAACTCCCACTCACAGATTTTATCGAGTATCCGGTCTCTGAAATGGTCGACCGGGCAGAGCAGAATTACGAACTGGTCAAGCGTCGACATTCCATCCGTCAGTTCTCTGATCGCCCCGTCCCTAAATCCATTATCGAGAATTGTATTCTGGCAGCAGGAAGTGCTCCAAGCGGTGCTAATCATCAGCCATGGCACTTTGTGGCAATCAACAGTCAGGAAACGAAAGCCAAAATTCGCCTTGCGGCAGAGGAACTGGAACACTCTTTCTATGAAGGCAGAGCAGGGCAAGAGTGGTTAGATGCCCTTAAACCTTTGGGCACCAATGCCAGCAAACCTTATTTAGAAAAAGCCCCGTGGCTGATTGCTGTCTTTTCGCAAAAGCGTGGAGGCATGGACAACGATGACAGTCAGACTAATTATTACGTCCACGAATCCGTTGGCATTGCGACAGGCTTTCTACTTCAGGCTCTGCACAACGCGGGATTGGGAACGTTGACGCACACGCCAAAGCCAATGAGTTTCCTGAGTTCAATTTGCGGAAGAGACAACAGCAATGACAGACCTTACATGTTGATTGTTGTGGGTTACCCCGAGGACGGCGCAACTATTCCAAAACACGCCACATACAAAAAAGCGTTGTCTGAAATTTCGACGTTTATTGAGTAAAAGAAAATAGCCCTTCCAGTACAGGAAGGGCTATTTGTTATTTGTTGATAAAGAAATATTTATTCAGATATTGATTCAGCGGTCTGAATGCTGGGTTTGCCCAGGTAACGTACATCTTAGAGCCGTCATCGGGGTAAAATCCGGAAGCGATGTTGCCTTGGTTAATGAATGTGGTCCCTAAGTTACCAACCAGTTCACCACCGCCTTCATTGTTGCCTGGGTCTAACTTGTATTCATACATCAACCCAAGCAAAGCGCCTGGGTTTAGATTTACCTGAGTTTTGCCGTGAATATGGTCCACAACACCTCCAATATGAGGCGTACCATTCTTGATACATGGTGTTGGTGTGCCTAGAGCTCGGTCTACTTTTAGCTGACCATTGCCATAATTGCACTCATTGAAGAATAGTGCTTCAAAGCTTTGTTGATCCGCAGTGCGTTTGTAGGTAGTCAGCTTGGTTTTGAAGTTTTGATAAGCGTCATTCAGTTCACTGCCAATCAGCGTGTTGCTGTTGCCATCCACGTAATAGTCGAAAACCTGCATGAGCTTTTGATAAGTGGTCAGAGATAAGGTCTCGTCTTTTCCTTTGTTGGTGAACACCAACTCCAAGCCGTGAACCTGCGATGTTGCCTGGCTCAAAGCAAAGGCAAACTTATCTTCCTGGCTTTGACCTGTTGGTTCTGTTGCCATAACACCAATCACGACGGTTTTATTGTTGAAGCGCTCGTGGACATCTTTGTGCGACCATTTCACAAAGTTCTCAACTTGTTTAATCACACGTTGATGCTGTTCAGTGGTGATGGATGGCGCAATAGCCAGAACGTAAATGCCCTTCTGGAAAGTGCAGTTTGGAATGTCGTCTACTTTAGAACAGTGGTCAATACTGGAATAAACGTTCACACCTGATGGGGTATTGGTTTGCGAAGGCGTCAGATTACTCTCGGAGGCATCTTCTATTTTGCACCCTTGCAACAACAAGGACATAACCACAGGAAGAAATAGAATTTTTTTAAACATACATTCACTAAAGATTGCGAAGTGTCAGCCACTCCAGGTTTCAATTGGTGCAGATCGCCATAGAAATCTGCGCAACAGGTAAAACTCTGGTCAAGCCAGGATGCATTATGCTCTTCCGTGAAATGTTCAATTCAGCTCATTATGTGCAGAGGTGAGCTGAATTTTGATTTGTTTAAATGCTGTTGGGTATTGCATTTTTAGCTGCAAGCAAATGAGCGGAGGGGATTATATAGACAGGTATTAAGAAAGGGTAGTGCGATTCTTAAACAATTTGTAAGGCTTTTTTAATGCCGTAATTTATGAAAGGGAGCGAATTACTCCCTTTCATATTTGGCTTAAATCATGAACACAAAAATCACAGCCAGAGCAGAGATGAGCCCTGCAAAAGCGTAACAGGCGATTTTTCCCGCTACACCGGTATGAATTTTCAGATCGTGCATTCCATGATGAACTCGGTGCATGGCATGCCACATTGGTAGTGCAAGGGTGCCTATGACAAACAAACTGCCAATCAGGCTGGTAGCGAAACCAGACACTCTTTCATAGCTCAGCGCTTCGGCATCAATAACACCGAGAGGGGCTAAGATACCCAGCACGAGAATAGTGACCGGGGTGATCATGGCAAACCATGTCCCGCCTGCTCCAAACAGCCCCCACCAAATGGGTTCATCAGAGCGCTTTGGTGTTTTATCGATTTGATATTGAGTATTCATTATTCGCTCCTTAAACCACAATCAAAACAATGAGGGAAATAAAAGCGACAGCCGCCCACTGACTCATCACAATCAGTTTCTTCTCGACAGGCTTACCTTTCCAGCGAATGGGCATAACTTGCGGCATCATGCTGAAAAACGTCTGAGCATGGAGCAGGCTACCTGCCAGAGCGACAAGGTTAATGCCGATGACAACTGGGTTTGCCATAAAACCTAGCCAGCTTTGCCAGGCGTCGGGACCTTTGACTAAAGCTCCTAGCCCAAATGTCAGAAAGACCGTGAACAAAACCAAAGGTAGAACAGTGGCTTCCCGCAGCATGTAAAAACGGTAGAAAGGGTGATTCTTCCACCAGGTTCGCTTTACTTCGCGTACATAAGGTTTGCGGTTACTCATGGTTACGCCTCCTCTTTCACTGGGGAATCACTGGGTTTTAGCATGGCAATCACAAAGTCCATGGAAGAGGCGACTTTGCCCTGATTGACTGCGGCTGCTGGGTCGACGTTTTTAGGGCAAACATCCGAGCAGTAACCCACAAAGGTGCAACCCCATGCGCCATTTTGCCCGTTGATCAACCCCATACGTTCAGCCTTGCCATTGTCGCGGCTGTCTAAGTTGTAGCGATGCGCTAGGGTCAGAGCCGCTGGTCCCATAAATTCGGGGTTTAAGCCAAATTGTGGGCAGGCTGCGTAGCAAAGCCCGCAGTTGATGCATCCCGCGAACTGTTTGTACTTCGCCATTTGTTCTGGGGTTTGTAGGTTGGTGCCGTCTTCCGGCTTGCGATCGTTTCCTATGATGTAAGGCTTGATGGCTTCCAGACGTTCAATGAACGGCGTCATATCCACAATCAGATCTTTTTCAATAGGGAAATTCGCCAGTGGTTCGATGGTCACGCCATCGGGGTAGTCGCGAAGAAAGCTCTTACATGCCAGTTTAGGTACTCCGTTGACCATGATGCCGCAGGAACCACAGATCGCCATACGGCAGGACCAGCGATAGGAGAGATCTTTATCCAGGTGATCCTTGATGTATCCAAGGGCGTCTAACACCGACATGGTTTCATCGAATGGTACGTCGAAGGTTTGAAGATGCGGCTCTGCGTCTTTTTCAGGGTCATAACGCAAGATGTCGACTTTTTGAATGCGATTGGCTGACATTATGCTTTCTCCTCTTCCGCTTTAGCGGCTTCTTCGGCTGCCGCTTTTTCTGCCGCTTCACCATACAAGCGAGCTTTAGGCTGCGACTTAGTAATGGTGACATCGCTGTACTGAATGCTTGGTGAGGCATCCGCCTGGTAGTAAGCCAGCGAATGTTTCAGGAACTGTTCGTCGTCGCGCTCGGTGCAGCCATCATCCAGTCGCTGGTGGGCACCGCGAGATTCTTTACGAAGGATCGCGGAATGCACCATGGCTTCTGCTACTTCCAAACCGTAACCGACTTCTATGGCGTACAGCAGATCGGTATTGAAGACTTTTCCTTTGTCTTTGATGCTGATGCGTTTGTAGCGCTCTTTGAGTTCGGTGATTTTCTCGATAGTAGCTTGCATCAGATCTTCCTGACGATAGATGCCACAGCCCGCTTCCATGGTATGACCCATTTCGGTTCGGATGTCTGCCCAGTTTTCATCGCCCTCCTGATTCATCAGTGCCTGAATCCGTTCTTCAACCAACTGGATTTGCGTTGTGATGGTGTCGTCATTCCAGCCTTTAAATTCAGAAACTCGTTTGACAGCGTTTTCGCCAGCAACACGACCAAAGACCACAAACTCCGCCAAAGAGTTGGAGCCAAGGCGATTCGCACCATGAAGCCCAACGGATGCGCATTCACCCACAGCAAATAAACCTTTGATTCGGGTTTCACAAGCTTTGTCGGTTTCGATGCCACCCATGGTGTAGTGTACGGTTGGACGAATTGGGATGGGTTCTTTGGCAGGGTCGACATTCACATACGCTTTGGCCAGCTCGCAGATGAACGGCAGACGCTCTTGCAGGTAGTCTTCACCCAAATGGCGTAAATCCAGATGAACAACATCGCCGAGCGGATGTTTGATGGTGTTGCCTTTTTGCTGCTCATGCCAGAATGCTTGGGAAACTTTGTCACGTGGACCAAGCTCCATGTATTTATTCTTAGGCTCTCCGATTGGGGTTTCCGGTCCCATGCCGTAATCTTGCAGGTAACGATACCCGTTTTTGTTAACGATGATGCCACCTTCGCCCCGGCAACCTTCCGTCATCAGGATCCCGGTGCCCGGTAGACCGGTCGGGTGGTATTGCACAAACTCCATATCGCGAAGTGGTACACCGTGGCGATACGCGATGGCCATGCCATCGCCTGTTACGATGCCGCCATTGGTATTACAGTGATAAACGCGACCGGCGCCTCCTGTCGCCAGTACGACAGATTTGGCTTTAATGGTGACCAGTTCGCCTTCCGACATATGAATGGCGACTAAGCCCTGAATTTCCCCGTCATCAACAATCAAATCAACGACGAAATACTCATCGAACCGGTTGATGTTTGAATACTTCATGGACGTCTGGAACAGAGTATGAAGCATGTGAAAGCCCGTTTTATCCGCGGCAAACCAGGTACGTTCTACCTTCATTCCGCCAAAGCGGCGAACGTTTACTTCGCCGTTTTCTTTGCGGCTCCACGGGCAGCCCCATTGCTCCATCTGAATCATTTCACGTGTGGCGTTTTCAACGAAATACTCCACCACATCTTGTTCACACAGCCAGTCTCCTCCACCGACGGTGTCATTGAAATGATTGTCTAAGCTGTCTTCATCTTTGATGACAGCAGCAGACCCCCCTTCTGCCGCAACCGTATGAGAACGCATGGGATAGACTTTGGAAATCAGAGCGATGTCCAGTTCTGGGTTTGCTTCTGCAGCAGCAATGGCAGTCCGAAGACCAGCGCCGCCAGCGCCGATGACTGCGATATCTGTGGTTATAGTCTGCACAGTTACCTCCGGTAAGAAACGACAAATGCAAAAACGACAGCGCACACCTTTGCGAGCCGTCCATGCGAAAATCTGTTGATCCATAGCCAGAGTAGTCTGGCGAGTAAGACCAACAATCCAATAAAAACCTTGATTCCTATGGGTATATTAAGAGAGGGAATTGCGGGGAAAATTGATGTATTCGGGCTTTTGCTTCGGTAATGCAAACAAGGGCATAAAATTTCTATAATGTGTGATTACAGTCACTGAATGTGCGTTTCTATGCACCTTTGCTTACTGAGAACTACTCTGGGGAAGAAGCTGACACAGCGGGTTCAGAGAAGGTAAAATACACGTCAGATGAAATGATAAGAGAGTTTCCATGTCTTTGAATCAGTGGCAACCCACTGCCCAACTTTCCCAGCTAAAACAACGTGCAGATTTGATTGCTCAAATCCGGGCATTCTTTTATGAAAGAGGTGTACTGGAGGTAGACACGCCAGCGATGAGCCACGCGACGGTAACGGATATTCACCTGCATACATTCAAGACCCAGTTTGTCGGGCCGGGTTATGCTGACGGCAGTGCACTCTTCTTGATGACCAGCCCCGAGTTTCACATGAAACGCTTGTTAGCCGCTGGAAGCGGGTCGATTTACCAGATTTGTAAGTCATTTCGGAATGAAGAAAACGGGCGTTTTCATAACCCGGAATTCACCATGCTGGAGTGGTATCGCGTCGACTTCGACCATCACGACTTAATGGATGAGATGGATGCCTTGCTACAACTCACTCTGGGCTGTGCGTCAGCGGAGCGGATGACTTATCAAAATGCGTTTATTGATACTCTGGGAGTGTGTCCGCTAGAGGGCAAGATGTCTGAACTTAAACACGCTGCGGCGAAACTGGGCTTAAATGATATCGCCGAGCCTGAAGAAGACAGAGACACTTTGCTTCAGTTGCTGTTTAGCATGGGTGTGGAAACCCGAATTGGTCAGGAAGTGCCAACGTTTGTGTACGACTTTCCCGCTTCTCAGGCGGCATTAGCGAAAATCAACGCGACGGATCCAAGGGTTGCAGACCGGTTTGAGGTCTATTTTAAAGGCATTGAACTGGCTAACGGTTTCCATGAGCTGGATAACCCGAAAGAACAGCTAGCACGGTTTGAGCGGGATAACGCACAGCGCGAAACCATGGGCTTAGAGCCACAGCCTATTGATCACCATTTAATTGAAGCGTTGAAGTCTGGCTTGCCTCAGTGTGCTGGTGTGGCACTGGGGATTGATCGCTTAGTCATGCTGGCACTGGGTGCTTCACACATTGACGAGGTCACCGCTTTTCCGTTTCCTCGGGCGTGAATATTCAAACACACAAAAACAAAAACCACCGTTAGGTGGTTTTTGTTTATCACAATGTTTTCTAAGCACAGATAAATGAATTAAATAGTACTTACGTTGAAACAAGTATCTAACTCACCTGTTGTGGCAATGACTATCAAAGTAGGAAGCTTTGAGTGCCCCATTGCCAGGGCTTAGGAGGATTCAAGGTCTGGGATTGAGGTCGTGTTCTCGCAAGCAGACGAAATCACTATATCGCCTCTTTTTTATGAATGCAAATGGTTCTCAATATCGTTATTGAGTTCGGGACTCAGGACACAAGAATTCCGGTTCCTACTACAGCCAATATCGCGCCAATCCATGCATAAGGGTTAGGGCGCTGTCGGGTATAAATCCAAAGCAGAGGCAGCACCATGATAGGGGTAGTCGATGACAGCAGAGCCACCATACCGACGTTTCCATCTCTTAATGCGTAAAGGATCAAAGTCATCCCAACCGCCATGGCAAGGAAGCCGTTCACGGCACATATCCACAGAATGCGTAAGTTGATGGGCTTAATCGGGCGAGAAAGTTTCGCCCCAGTCATTCGGAACGCGCAATGAGCAAGAAAAGCAGCAATCATGCGAATAGCAGACGCGGCAACAGGGTCGATATCACCCTGCATCACGGGTTTGGCAATAATTCCACCCAGCGCCTGACAAAGTGCCGCGAGCAAACCCAATCCGATACCGATAGCAATGCTGCCCTGTATCGCTTCCCACTCGTGCTGACCTTGTTTTTTCTTGCCAAAGAAAATAGCGGTCATGACACCAGAAAAAACCAGTACCGAACCGAAGAGCTCAATACCAGATAAGGTTTCACTGAAGATCCAGTAACCCAGAATGGCAGAAAATACCGCGTGACATGAAAACAGCAATCCTGCCTGACGTGGACCCATGCGATTCATACAAGCGAACAGTGCGGTATCACCGATGAAGATACCAACCAATCCCGACAACGCCATAGGCAGAATATGGTCGCTGGTAATGGTGCTCCATCCACCAGTAAAAAGCGCCATTACAATCAGAATGGCGGAAGTGCAGCCCATACGCCAGCGGCTATAGGAGAATGACCCCAGGTGTCTTGCTGGGGTAACAGAGATAATGCTGGAAATTGCCCATAGAAATGCGGCAGCCAGTGCCAGCCATTCGTAAGTCATCGCGCTTAAAAAATCAGGTGGTTACAAGGTTTTCACTATGCCTGATTTCCTTAACAACAACTACACTTATTTCCAACGGAAATGAGAAGGTTGAGGGTAATATTCAATGGCTTCGGACGGGCAGTCGCAGAAGACGCCATCCACTCCAATTTCAGACAGCCATTGCCAGTCTTCGAGTTGGTTTACGGTGTACACATAAACCGCTAACCCGCGCAACTTGGCGTCCTGCACAAAATCCTGATCGATGACGTCGAGGTCAATATTGACGGAATCTGCTTTGAGCCGTTGGGCAAATTTTGCTTTGTCTGTGCCTTTAGACCCAGTCAGTGCGCCAATCAAGGTTTGGGGACGAGAGCGTTTGATCTGTGCTAGCCAGTCATGGTTGAAAGACGAAACGATCAGTTGCTCTTCCTGAAATCCGTAATCAGATAACGCTAAATCTAAGTGAGAATAAAGCTGCTCTAAATTATCGATGCCTTTTACTTCGATATTCAGTGCGCACTGACCCTGTATAAGATCCATGACTTGCTTGAGAGTCGGAATCACTTCTCCGTTACCAGCGTCCAGTTGTTGCAGGCTGCTTTTATCAAACCACTTCAGTAACCCAATGCCATTGGTGGTTCGATTCAACCATTTATCGTGGATCACCCAAAGTTCGCCGTCCTGTTCATGGATATCCAGTTCGATAGCGGGGGCACCGCTGTCTATTGCCGCCTGAAAAGCGGCTAAAGTGTTTTCCGGGTGTGTTGCGCGCGCACCGCGATGTGCAATGATGATCATTATTGAGCTCCGTGAAAAGATCAGTTCAATAGCCACATCGCAACGTACACGATGCCTAAGCCAATTATACCCATGATAAGACCTGTTTTCGCCATGTCCCGGCTCTCGACCAGCCCTGTGGAATAAGCGAGAGAATTCGGTGGTGTTGAAACGGGAAGAATCATGCCCAGAGAGGCAGAAAACGCGACCACCACAAGCAAAGCCTGCAAGCCCCCGATTTCAGCTAATGCTGGCATGGATACACCGATGGCGGCAGCGATTGGCATCAGCAAGTTAGCCGTGGCGGTATTCGACATGAAGTTCGCCATCAGCCAACAAACTATAGATAAAGTCAGTACTACCGCGGTTGGAGAAAGCGCATCGTAATCAATGGCGTGTGCTAAAGCACTGGCAAGCCCGGTTTTGTCCAGTGCGATACCAATCGCTATTCCCCCGGCAACCAGCCAGAGTACATCCCAATTGATCTGTTTCAGCTCTGCTTTTCCCATGATGCCCGTTAAGGTGAATACCGCGAGAGGAATCACTGAAACGACATAGGTGTTCATGCCGTGCAGCTTTGTCGTCATCCATAGGAGAATGGTGATGGCGAAAGTGATGTAAACCACGATAGCGCGCCAGCCACGTTTAAACGTGCCCCCCAGTTTCAATGTCATGCTTTCTTGGGAAGCGGGGAACAGTTTTTGTAGAAGAAACCATGCAATGGTGAGCTGGATGAGAACGAACGGGAGCCCCATCGTCATCCAGGATAGGAAATCGATGCTGTTGTCGCCTGTAAGATACTGCAAAGCAATGGCGTTAGGCGGCGTTCCAATCGGAGTTGCGATGCCTCCGGTATTAGCGGCGATAGGGATACAAAGTACAAGTGCCTTGACGCCGGTATCTCCCTTTGGAGCCGATGCCACAATAGGACCAAGCAATGCCAGCATCATTACTGTTGTCGCCGTATTGGACATAAACATAGAGAAAACAGCGGTTATCAGCATCAGCCCCAGCATGATAAATCTGGGTTGGTGTCCAAACGGTTTGAGCAGCACTCGAGCCAGATTGTTATCCAAATCGTACTTGGACGCTGCAATGGCTAAAGCGAATCCCCCCATAAATAGAATGATGATAGGGGAGGAAAAAGCGCCCAATATATCGGTGTAAGTCAGTAGCTCTCCCAACTCATGCCCAGATGGTGGATTTCGGAAAAGGTGCAGCCCTTTGTCTGACAACATCACCAGTTCGAGTGCGATGATCAGAATTGAAGTTGCGAATACAGGGACAGGTTCCAGTACCCATAAGAGTGCAGCGAGCAAAAAGATGGCGAGTAAACGATGCTGAATTAAAGTGAGATCTTCGATGGGGATGGCATCGGCGGGAATCAGTAATACAATAATAGGAAGAGCGAAGCTTATCGCCAGCTTTATAATCACCGAGGTGTTTTTAGGAACCATGCTTTTCTCGCCAACTTTCTCACTGGGAACTAGCATAAGACAAGACGAATTCGCGTACTAAGATCGTGTCGGTAGTTTGAGAAGCTGTGGGATATTATCGAATAGAAGTTTGTTTTTTATCAAAAAACAAAAAAGGCAGCTCATTGAGCTGCCTTTCAAATATTGGAGAAAGCGAGTTAAGCTTCTGCTTTGTGGGCGTAAGGCGTACCCATAACCGTTGGCGCGTTGAGCTGCATGCTCTCATCAAACTGGATGCTGTCTTTTGCAAACAGGTTGATTACGGTCGACCCAAGTTTAAATCGACCCATCTCTTCGCCTTTTTTCAGCACAACGGATTTATCACCTTCAGCAGGGTAATCCCATGTGTAAACGGTGTTCCCACGAGGAGGAGTGACGGTTCCTGCCCAAATGAGTTCAATGCTACCAACAATAGTGGCACCAACCAGAACCTGAGCCACAGGACCAAACTCGGTATCAAAAATACACACCACACGTTCGTTACGAGCGAACAGATTAGGCACATTCTCTGCGGTCAGTGGGTTTACGGAGAACAGGTCGCCCGGTACATAAATCATTTTACGTAGCGTGCCGTCACATGGCATATGAACACGGTGGTAGTCACGCGGCGACAAGTACAGTGTCGCAAACTCGCCATCTTTGAACTCTTCTGCCAGCGCTTCACTGCCGCCAAGCAGCTCTTGAGCCGAATAGTTGTGACCTTTTGCCTGAATCAGCTGACCGTCCGTGATAGGACCAAACTGACTAACACAAGCGTCGGCAGGGTGAGAGATAACATGCTTACCTTCTGCGATCGGGCGTGCGCCTTCTTTTAGCTCACGTACGAAAAATTCGTTAAATGTTTTGAAGTAAGCAGGGTCGGAGTGCAATGCTTCGTCCATGTTGACTTTGTACTGCTTGATAAACCAACCAATCACAGCCGTGGTCAAACTGCCTGCTTTTGCGCTTGCCAGTTTACCAACAAGACGCGTCAATCCATGTTGTGGAATCCAGTACTGGAGACTCACTTTAATTTTATCTAACACAATTGATTCCAAATTGTTCAACAAGTCGGCGCGAGATGTTACTGAATCTCACTACCGTTGTCAGCTTCTTTACAAGTCCCTCTAACGTTTTGCCACAATTTTGCGGCAATGGTCGTTGGGTTAAAGGTCCGCTTTCTTATTCCGAGAGTACTGACGGTTCGCTTTGTTTTCTTGCATACTTTCGATAATGCGATGGTAATTTTCAAAACGAACTTCGCTGATATCACCGCGTTCTACCGCTTCTCGGATGATGCACCCTGGGTCGTCAGTATGCTTGCAGTCACGGAACTTGCAGCCACCAAGGAAAGGTCGAAATTCCACAAACGCTTCAGTGACTTCATCCGGCTCCAGGTGCCACAAACCAAATTCACGTACTCCAGGAGAGTCGATTAAGTCGCCCCCTTTCGGGAAATGGTACAACCGGGCAGCCGTTGTTGTGTGTTGTCCAAGCCCTGAGTTTTCAGACACTGCACCTTCTTCGGCTTCGACTTCCGGCATCAGAGCATTGACTAAACTGGATTTGCCGACACCGGATTGTCCCACAAAGATATTAATCCGATCTTTAAGTAAGGCTTGCAGCTCTTCAACACCTTCGCCAGATTCCTTACTGACCAGCATCACCTGATAGCCTATTTTTTCATATTCAGTGAGCCAGGTACGATACGTTTCGCGTTGCTCGTTATCGAGAAGGTCGATTTTGTTTAGCACAATGAGTGGTGCAATGCTCAGGGTTTCAGAGGCAACCAAATAACGGTCTATGATATTAAGAGAGAGCTCAGGCAATACCGATGAAACGATGACCATTTGGTCGACGTTGGCAGCGACAGGTTTTAAGCCATCGTAATAATCCGGGCGGGTCAAAACAGATGTGCGTGGTTCCACAGCTTCAACAACGCCAGAGATACCCGCCATGGCTTCGTGACCAGAGCGCCAGATAACTTTGTCACCAGAGACTAAGCTTTCTATACCACGTCGTAAATTGCAGCGATGGATCTCGCCAGTTTCATTGTCTTCAATATCGGCGTGTTGACCGAACCGAGTGATGACTAGCCCTGCTTTGGTTGCACCAAGCATGGACTCTTCCCATTGAACAGTGTCTTCTTGGGTTAATCGCTTTTTTTGGTTGTGACGAACGCGTCGTACTTGACCTTTTGTGAGCTTTTTCTTTTTTGCCACGGATTATCAACTTCTTTGGTTGGAATTCCAAAATAGGTGGGTATGATACCTCTTTTATCAACAAAATAGGCAATTCATCTATGTCGTTCAGCGATCAGAACTTAATTTGGATCGATCTAGAGATGACAGGGTTAGACCCTGAAACCCATAAGATCATTGAAATCGCTACTATTGTTACCGATAGTGAGCTCAATATTCTCGCTGAAGGACCCGTTCTGGCCATTCACCAACCAGAAGAAGAGTTAGCCAAAATGGATGAGTGGTGCACCACAACTCATACAGGAAGTGGCTTAGTTGCTCGCGTAAAAGAGAGCACTGTGACAGAGCAACAGGCGATTGATCAAACCATCGAGTTCCTGAAACAGTGGGTGCCGGAAGGTAAATCTCCGATCTGCGGTAACAGTGTTGGGCAGGACAGACGCTTCTTATACGAGTTCATGCCTGAGCTGGAGGCATATTTCCACTACCGCTACATAGATGTCAGTACCATCAAAGAACTGACACGCCGCTGGCAGCCAGAAGTGCTTAAACAGTTCTCTAAAACAGGCAGCCACCTAGCACTTGATGACATTCGTGAGTCCATTGCTGAGCTGAAGTTTTATCGTCAGCACGTATTTAGTATTTAAGGTCCTTCCTCTTATTGTCCAATGGTAAGTCTTTGGGCAATACGCAGTTTTATCCGCATTTAAAATGCAGCCAAACAACCGATTCGCTTAAGGGCTGAGCGAATCTGATTGGTTTTGTTTCTTTTTTCGGCAAACTGACAAAAAATTTAATTTTTTTGAGGGAAGGACTTGCATCACAAAAAAATGCTCTTATAATTCGCAGCCCTAAACGACGGAAACGTTGTGAATGCGACACTAGCTCAGTTGGTAGAGCGCAACCTTGCCAAGGTTGAGGTCACGAGTTCGAACCTCGTGTGTCGCTCCAGTTGAATAAGCTCTCATCATGCTTTGAATGATGAATACGGACGCGGGGTGGAGCAGCTTGGTAGCTCGTCGGGCTCATAACCCGAAGGTCGTCGGTTCAAATCCGGCCCCCGCAACCAAATTAAGATTTATTGCGTCAGCGATAAGTCATGCGACACTAGCTCAGTTGGTAGAGCGCAACCTTGCCAAGGTTGAGGTCACGAGTTCGAACCTCGTGTGTCGCTCCAGTTGAATAAGCTCTCATCATGCTTTGAATGGTGAATACGGACGCGGGGTGGAGCAGCTTGGTAGCTCGTCGGGCTCATAACCCGAAGGTCGTCGGTTCAAATCCGGCCCCCGCAACCAAATTAAGATTTATTGCGACAGTGATAAGTCATGCGACACTAGCTCAGTTGGTAGAGCGCAACCTTGCCAAGGTTGAGGTCACGAGTTCGAACCTCGTGTGTCGCTCCAGTTGAATAAGCCATCATCATGCTTTGAATGATGAAATACGGACGCGGGGTGGAGCAGCTTGGTAGCTCGTCGGGCTCATAACCCGAAGGTCGTCGGTTCAAATCCGGCCCCCGCAACCAAATTAAGATTTATTGCGACAGTGATAAGTCATGCGACACTAGCTCAGTTGGTAGAGCGCAACCTTGCCAAGGTTGAGGTCACGAGTTCGAACCTCGTGTGTCGCTCCAGTCTCTTTACGAACAGAGAAAATAGCCTTCATCGTACTTTACGATGACAAGATGCGACACTAGCTCAGTTGGTAGAGCGCAACCTTGCCAAGGTTGAGGTCACGAGTTCGAACCTCGTGTGTCGCTCCAATCTCTATTCAAAGAAAGACAAAAGCTTTCATTGTGCTTAACAATGACACTTCTCCCGATAGGGAATGATGTGAAGATGCATCAACCGCTCTTTATTTAATGCTGAGAAGCATTACCCCAAAAAGAAATAAAAATAACCACCCAGTCGGGTGTTTTTTTTCGTTTTCATAATACATACAGATACCGCGTCTATTAACGCTCAGTTTTCCACTGCCATAGATAAGTGCAGAGCGGAATCTGGTGCGTGTTTACAATTTCGCTAACAGAGTTATCCACAAAGTGACATCTGTGGATAACTTGGTTGATAAATTGTTTTATTCGAAATGATCGGGGAAGGTGGCAAGGATCTTTCTTTTGTTCTGTTTGTCACGGATAAATATGAAAACAGTGTAAGTCTATGTATATCAAGGCTTGCGGGGTGATTTCTTAACTTTCGATATGTAAGCATTAAGATCATTAACTCGTGTTTTTTTGATCCTCGTCATTTATTGTATCTGTGTTTAACTTTTCTTTCTCCAGCTATCTGTGCTACCAAATTCGCTTTTTTCCACATAGAGCACTTTTTGAGAATTACATCAAATTATAGGTACAAAATTCGTCTCAGATTTTGAACTTTTAATTACAGAGGGTTGTGCACAGTGCACCACAAATGCTTGCCAAAGGTTAAGCGTCTCTTGGTAAACCTTTCTGGATGATTCGGATAAGTCTTTCCTTTTTCCGGTCTTTTACAGGGGTTTTGGAAATTTGTGTCTCAATTGCCCATTCAATGTGGTCATCCAGATTGTCGTCAATTCCTAAGCGACCCTCAAGAGCATAGACGATATCCTGAGAAAAGGGAGCATTTCCCATTGCAACAGCCACATTTCTCATCCATTGAATGTGCCCGATGCGTCGGATAGCTGAGCCTTCCATCTTTTTTAGAAATTCTTCTTCTGTCCAAGACATCAGAGTAAGCAAGTCTGCCGAGCCAAAAGCATCACGTCGGTGAAAATCTTTCTGATCGGTAATACCTGCTTCACGATTCCACGGGCAAACCAATTGGCAGTCATCACAGCCGTATATTCTGTTCCCCATCTTTGAACGAAGCTCTACAGGGATTTTTCCACTTAACTCTATGGTTAAGTAAGAAATGCAGAGCCTGGAATCAATGACACCTTCGCTGACAATAGCACCCGTGGGACAGGAGGTAATGCAAGCTTTACAGGTTCCGCACTGATCGGTTGAAGGTTCATCTACGGGTAGGGGGAGGTCGATCAGCAGTTCACCTAAGAAAAACCATGAGCCCGAACCTTCATCCAGTATCAAAGAGTGTTTTCCTGTCCAGCCCAGCCCGGCTTTTTGCGCGATGGGGCGTTCCAGAATCGGGGCAGAATCTACAAAGGGTCGGTAACCAAATTGACCCACTTCCGCTTCGATTCTCTGACCCAGCTTCTTTAACTGGTTGCGAACGAGCTTGTGATAGTCACGCCCTAAGGCGTACCGGCTAATATAGCCTTGAGTAGAGTCTTCTAAATTACTGGCAAACTGCGCATCCGGTGGAAGGTAGTTCATCCTAGCGCTGATGGCTCTGACTGTGCCAGGCAGCAGCTCAGCGGGACGAGCACGCATCATTCCGTGGCGTGCCATCCAGTCCATTTCTCCGTGGTAGCCAGCATCGAGCCAGTCTTGAAGTGGCTTTTCATGCTCAGACAAATCAACATCGCAGATGCCGACTTTCTGAAAACCAAGCTCGGTTGCCCACTGCTTAATTTTTATGGCAAGTTCGGAGTAATCCATAGCTTTGGAGTGATTCTTAGCGCCGACAGCGTGAAAAATGGGCGACGATTCTAACTGATTCAAATGACAAAAAGAACTCCTTTTCGCGTAACTAATGCTTATCTCGATTGTCTCAAATTAAGGAAATGATCTCTGTTGCAATGAGCATTAAAGCGAGCTTTTTATGAGATTCACCCTCAATGGTGAATTTTTATCTTTTCCTAACAGATAAGATCTTGTCTCTCAAAACCAACACGGTTTACTATTCGGTTTCTTTTGAATTTTATATAGTCGTTGATCGGCACTGGAACATGCAACAAATGAACATGAAACACTTCACTCTCATTGATGAAAACGCCACCGTTGAATTTGGACAACTTGTCGCGAAAGCATGTCACCAGCAAACCACCATTTACTTGCACGGCGATCTCGGTGCAGGAAAAACCACATTCAGTCGTGGTTTTATTCGCTCACTGGGACATACTGGCAATGTAAAAAGCCCTACTTACACTCTAGTAGAGCCGTATCAGTTGGACGAGTGGCAAGTTTATCATTTCGATTTGTATCGTCTGGCTGATCCTGAAGAGCTCGAATTCATGGGAATTCGTGACTATTTTACTCCTGATGCGATCTGTTTAGTTGAGTGGCCGGAAAAGGGAGAGGGGTTATTGCCTTCTCCAGATTTAGATATTGAGATCAAATATGACCAATCACAACGTATTGCTACGGTCACAGCCAATACGGACTATGGTCATGCCTTGCTTAAGAACCTGGAGTCGTGTTGATTTATAAGCAATTTCGAGCACTCATACTGCTTGCTTTCTTTTTTCTGTTTGGGGTTGCTGCCAAGGTTTCAGCCAATACGCTGGAAGGGGTGAGGGTTTGGCCTTCGCCCGAAGAAACCCGAATTGTCATTGATTTGAGCAGTGAAGCTAACTACACGTACTTCACTCTGAGTAGCCCAGAGCGTCTGGTGGTGGATCTGAAACAGACCGACATCGCTGCAAAGCTGCCGATCAATGTTAAAGACTCTCCTGTACTCAAGAAAATCCGAAAAAGCAGCCCCCCTTCAAAAGGGACGTATCGACTGGTTTTTGAATTAAAAAAGAAAACCAAGGCAAATCTGTTCAAGCTGAGTCCTACGCCTGGTGGTCAGTACGGGCACCGTTTGGTGATTGACTTGCCTCACGGCAAAGCGGCGACACCAGCGCCAGCCAAACCTGCTAATCCCCTTATCCCTAAGAAAACCACGCCAAGTAAAGATGCGTCGCAATTCTTGGGCAATGCGGATGTGATTGTGGCGATAGATCCCGGGCACGGAGGGGAAGATCCTGGTTCTATCGGACCGACGAAAAAGTACGAAAAACACGCCACGCTGATCATTTCAAAGAAATTAGCCAGCGAATTAAACCAGGTTCGCGGGGTACGCGCCGTTCTTACTCGAACAGGTGACTACTTTGTTAATCTGAATAAGCGGTCTTCGATCGCGCGCAAGAATAAAGCCCACCTTCTTGTATCAGTGCATGCCGACAGTTTCCGTTCACCTCAGCCTCGCGGTGGTTCTGTTTTTGTGCTTAATGTTCGTCGTGCCAACAGTGAAATTGCTCGTTGGGTCGAGAAGCACGAGGAGCAATCCGAACTTCTAGGTGGTGCGGGTGAAGTGCTATCTAAGGTCAATAATGACAGAAACGTCAGCCAGACCTTACTAGACCTAAAATTCAGCCATTCACAGAAAGAAGGGTATAAGGTTGCCACCAAGATTCTTAAGGAAATGGGAAAAGTAACCCGCCTTCATAAGAAAGAGCCTGTTCACGCAAGCCTGGCGGTTTTGAAGTCTCCAGATATTCCATCGGTACTGGTTGAAACGGGTTTTATGTCCAACCCGGTTGAAGAGAAACTGTTGTTCCAGCGTTCGCATCAAAACAAGTTGGCGAAAGCGCTGTCGAAAGCCATTGTCAGTTACTTTGAGGCAAACCCGCCGGAAGGAACCTGGCTCGCGAACAAAGGTGCAACCGTTAAACATAAAGTGGTTCGAGGCGAATCTCTGTCCCGAATTGCTCAGAAGTACGGCACGACGACCAAAGCCATTATGGCAACCAACAAACTAAAAAGTACCAATATTGCGGTTGGGCAAGTTTTGTTGATTTCTGGTGGCGCACCATCAGAGCCTAAGGTGAAGACGGAAATCATTACTCACGTGGTGAAATCGGGTGAGTATCTTGGCAAGATTGCCAACAAGTACAAAGTTTCTGTTGCGAGTATTAAACAGCGTAATAGTCTGAAATCGAATACTCTAAAGGTTGGTCAGAAGCTAAAAATTCAGGTGAAGCTCAAAGATAAGCCGATTGTGAAGCACAAAGTGAAACGCGGCGAGTATCTTGGAAAAATCGCCTCGAAATATGGGGTTTCGACTTCGGCAATCAAAAAAGTGAATAACCTAAAATCTGATACCTTGTCTGTTGGTCAGGTTTTGATAATCCCGAGTAAATAATGACGATTAAAATACTGCCAGCCAGATTAGCGAACCAAATAGCCGCAGGGGAAGTGGTAGAGCGCCCTGCGTCAGTCGTGAAAGAGTTGGTGGAAAACAGCTTAGATTCAGGAGCCACGCGCATCGATATCGATATCGAAAAGGGCGGTTCTAAGCTGATTCGTGTTCGGGATAACGGCAAAGGCATTGCCAAAGACGAGCTAGGTTTGGCGTTAAGCCGTCATGCTACGTCAAAGATCCACACCTTGGATGATCTTGAAGCCATCATGAGCCTGGGGTTTCGTGGTGAAGCACTGGCCAGTATCAGCTCTGTGTCTCGTCTTACCATGACTTCCCGACCTGCTACACAGGATGAGGCATGGTCTGCGTACAGTGAAGGTCGAGATATGGAAGTAAAACTCCAGCCAACCGCTCATCCAATCGGTACGTCAGTGGAAGTGCTTGATTTGTTCTTCAATACCCCTGCACGCCGAAAATTCTTAAGAACAGAAAAAACCGAATTTTCTCATATCGATGAATTGCTTAAGCGTATAGCTTTGAGCCGTTTTGATGTGACGATTAATTTGCGTCACAACGGAAAAATGGTGCGTCAGTACCGAGCCGCGAAAACCGAACGACAGACAGAAGCGCGTATTTCAGCGGTTTGTGGCAGTGCGTTTGTTCGACATATGTTGAACATAGAGCTTGAACATCAAGGCTTGAAACTTCACGGCTGGATCACCACCCCTGAAGGTGCTCGTCAGCAAAGCGATCTGCAATATTGTTACGTTAATGGTCGTATGATGAGGGACAAACTCATCAATCACGCAATTCGTCAGAGTTACGAGAACAGCCTGAGCCCGGACCAATTCGCTACGTATGTTTTATTTATTGAGCTGGACCCACATCAGGTGGATGTGAATGTTCATCCTGCCAAGCATGAGGTGCGATTCCACCAAGCCCGTCTGGTTCATGACTTTATCTATCAGGCGCTGAGTGATGCTTTGTCTCAAACCGAGTCGATTACTCCCGCTGAGACCCGTGCATCCGCTTATCATCAGCCCGCGCCCCAGCAGGATGATCAGCATCGAGTAATGGAAGCCATCGCCAGCACGCCTGCGTATCCGAGAAAAGCAGAGGCTTCTGCCTATGTGCCTCAGGCGTTCACAGACACTCACTCCGCGCCTTCACATCATTCCTACTCAGAACCGAAAACTCCGAGCTTGGGCACCCCCCCTTCTTCGCCAGAGCCGACGAATACTGCCCGAAACGAATGGCAACAGTCTAAGCCTGTTTCTGGCGGAGCGAAGCCCAGAAGCAAAGCAAAGGAAGATGCGCCAACCTGGCAAGAAGTGAGAGCCTATAAAGAGCTGCTAAAAACACCGGAAGATATTGAACTGGTAGAATCGGTTGGCTCCGATAAGTCTGAAACTCCTAAGAGTCATGTGGTGCTTGGAAAAGCATTTACGGTTGTGGATCAGCAGTATCTCCTGATGCAAGCCGAACCTTCCTGCGTTCTTGTGAATTTACCGCGAGCAGAGTGGTACAGAACACAATCTCAATTGTCGGTGGGACATGGTCCGCTCAAAGCTCAGCCATTATTAGTGCCATTATCCATTAAGTTGGATAAGAACCTGGTAGAACAAGTATCACAATTTGATACTTTGCTTCAGCAGCTAGGAATTCAGCTGCGGGAAAAAAATGCTCGCAGTATCATGGTCATGGCGGTTCCCCAACCTCTCAGACAGCAAAACTTACAAATCTTGATACCAGATCTGTTATCGTATCTGCAGAAACAAACCAATGAGGTTGAAGCAGAGCGGATATCTAAATGGCTTGCGACCGAAGTGACTCAGGTAAAAGATACCTATACCACATCGGAAGCCATTCAATTGATAGCAGATATTGAGAATTTGAGAGCAGGCAAAATGCCAGTTGAGGATCCAGTATTCTGTCAGCCCGTTAACTTCGCTTCAGCCATTGCAGCAATGAATTCGTGATGACAGATAAACTTCCTCTGGCGCTGTTTTTAATGGGGCCAACCGCATCGGGTAAAACCGAAATCGCCATACGTTTAAGACAAAAATATCCCGTTGAAATCATCAGTGTGGACTCCGCATTGATATACAAAGGGATGGACATTGGCACCGCCAAACCCGATGAGGAAGAGCAGTCGAAAGCGCCTCATCGCTTGATCGATATATTGGATCCGAGTGAATCGTACTCAGCCGCTGATTTTCGTCGTGATGCGCTTTCAGAAATGAATGAAATTGTCGCCGCCGGTAAAATTCCGCTCTTGGTTGGTGGAACTATGCTGTATTACAAAGCTCTATTAGAAGGGTTGTCACCTTTGCCTGCGGCAGATCCTGCAATTCGTCAACAAATAGAGCAAGATGCGTTGACTTTAGGTTGGTCTGCGTTGCACGATCAACTCAAGGATATTGATCCTGTATCAGCGAAGAGAATCCACCCGAATGATCCACAAAGATTGTCACGGGCATTGGAAGTTTACAAAATTTCAGGTAAAACTCTTACTGAGCTGACCAAAAAGCAAGGTGAACCCTTGCCATTTCGGGTTAAGCAATTTGCAATAGCCCCCAAGGAAAGGGCAGAGCTCCACCGCCGTATCGAGCTTCGTTTCGAAAAAATGATCGATGCAGGGTTTGAAGAAGAGGTTCAGGCGTTATACGCTAGAAAAGATCTTCACCCGGATCTTCCTTCGATTCGATGTGTTGGTTACAGGCAAATGTGGGACTATTTGGATGGGAACTGTACGTTAGATGAAGCGGTATTTCGCGGAGTCTGTGCAACCCGTCAATTGGCCAAGCGACAGATCACCTGGTTGCGCAGTTGGGATGATTTAACTTGGTTAGATAGCGAAAACATTGATGAAGCGCTCGAAAGTATGTCAAATGCCATAGCATCTGATTGACTTGACTGTGTATAATGTGATCGTTTTTGCGCATTTTTTTCATTTAGCTCGGATGCAAAAACAGCTCTCTGAATAGCTAAATAAAACTAAAACTACAATCAAATAAGGAAAAATAAAATGGCTAAGGGGCAGTCTTTACAAGACCCATTTCTAAATGCGCTACGTCGTGAGCGTGTACCTGTGTCTATTTATCTGGTGAACGGTATCAAACTTCAAGGACAAATCGAGTCTTTCGATCAGTTCGTGATCTTATTGAAAAACACTGTAAACCAAATGGTATATAAGCATGCTATTTCTACTGTGGTTCCTGCTCGCGCAGTGACTCACCACAGTAACAATGAACGTTCTCCTTCAGAGCGTCCACAAGAGAAATCTGAAGATTAATAGTACTTTAGTAAGGAGTTGAGTGCTTGTTTGACCGTTATGAAGCCGGTGAACAGGCTGTACTTGTTCATATCAACTTCACGCAAGAAGGTGAATGGGAAGATCTAGCTGAATGTGAGATGCTAGTGACGTCCGCAGGGGTTGAAGTTTTGCAGGTTGTTACCGGCAGTCGTCAATCCCCTCACCCTAAATACTATGTCGGGGAGGGTAAAGCTCAGGAAATCGCTCAGGCAGTGAAAAGCTCCGGAGCTGAGATCGTGATCTTTAACCACTCCCTTTCTCCTGCCCAAGAACGAAATCTTGAACATCTTTTCAAATGTCGGGTCTTAGATCGTACTGGTCTGATTCTGGATATTTTCGCCCAACGCGCTCGTACTCACGAAGGTAAACTGCAAGTTGAACTGGCACAGTTGCGCCACATTTCAACGCGCTTAATTCGTGGTTGGACGCACTTGGAGCGTCAGAAAGGGGGGATAGGTTTACGTGGACCAGGTGAAACTCAGTTAGAAACTGACCGACGATTGTTGCGTGATCGTATCAAAGCCATTCTCCGAAGGCTGGAGAAGGTTGCTAAACAGCGTGAACAAGGTCGCCGAGCTCGTAATCGCGCAGAAATCCCAACCATCTCGTTAGTGGGTTACACCAACGCAGGTAAATCAACCTTGTTTAACCGAATCACGGAAGCGGGTGTGTATGCAGCGGATCAGCTGTTTGCTACATTGGACCCTACGCTACGTAAGATAGAGTTAAGCGACGTTGGTACAGCGATTCTCGCGGATACTGTTGGATTTATCCGGCATTTACCCCACGATCTGGTTGCTGCATTTAAAGCCACACTTCAGGAAACGCAAGAAGCTGACATTTTGTTACATGTTGTCGATGCCAGTGATGAGCGTTTTCGTGAGAATATTCAAGCTGTTCATGACGTGCTAGAAGAGATTGACGCACACGAAGTGCCCACTCTTGTCGTGATGAACAAGATTGACAATATGGAAGGTCAACAACCCAGAATTGAATACGATGATGAGGGGATGCCTCAGCGCGTTTGGGTTTCAGCTATGGAAGGTGTAGGTATTGAACTGCTGTTTGAAGCGCTGACTCAGCGTTTAGCCAGCCAAATGGTTCAGTATCAGCTTCGGATTCCACCTCAATATCAGGGCAGATTCCGTAGTACTTTCTTCCAATTGAAAAGTATTCAACAAGAGGCGTATGATGAGCAAGGCAATTTGCTGATCGATGTCCGAATGCAACAAGTAGATTGGTCTAGACTAGAAAAAAGAGAAGGGGCAGTTTTAGGTGACTTTATAGTTACTTAAAGGACTGCTACAGTATAACGTCATATCAAATGATGGAGCTTTCTAATGGCGTGGAATGAGCCTGGAAATAACAACGGCGATAATGGCCGCGATAAAGACCCTTGGGGGAATAATAATCGTGGTCGTGATCAAGGTCCGCCAGATTTAGATGAAGTATTTAATAAGCTGAGTCAGAAGCTGGGTGGAAAGTTTGGTAAGCGCGGGGGCAACGGAGCCTCAATCGGTGGCGGTGGTGCTATCGGATTGGGTTTGATTGCAGTTGTTGCCATCGTGATTTGGGTAGTGTCAGGTTTCTACACCGTAGGTGAAGCAGAGCGTTCTGTTGTGCTGCGCTTGGGTAAAGAAGACCGAATCGAAGGTCCGGGTCTTAAATGGCACCCTAAGTTCATCGATACCTATGAGCTTGTTAACGTACAAGCGATTCGCTCACTACGCGCATCAGGCTTGATGCTGACTAAAGATGAGAACGTAGTAACGGTTGAAATGGGTGTTCAGTACCGAGTTTCTGACCCATACAAATACCTATACACAGTAACAAATGCAGACGACAGCTTACGCCAAGCAACAGACTCTGCACTTCGCGCTGTGATTGGTGATTCTTTGATGGATAGCATTCTGACGAGTGGTCGTCAGCAGATTCGTCAAAGCACGCAAGACACATTGAACCGCATCATTGATGGTTACGATATGGGTATCGTAGTCGTGGATGTGAACTTCCAGTCTGCACGTCCGCCAGAGCAAGTAAAAGATGCATTCGATGATGCTATCGCAGCTCGTGAGGATGAGGAGCGTTTTGTTCGTGAAGCAGAAGCTTACAAAAACGAAATTCTTCCTAAAGCGACAGGTCGTGCTGAGCGTTTGAAGAAAGAAGCATTGGGTTACTCTGAGCGTACAGTGAATGAAGCACTTGGTCAGGTGGCTCAGTTTGAGAAACTGCTTCCTGAATACCAGGCCGCTCCTGAAGTTACACGTAACCGTCTATACCTAGACACAATGGAAGAAGTGTACACCAGTACTTCAAAAGTGCTGATCGACTCTGAATCCAGCGGCAATCTGCTTTACCTGCCAATCGACAAGATTACTGGTCAGGCAGCGGACACCACTAATACGAAACGTAAAGCGAAATCAACATCAGCATATGATCAGATTGAATTGGAATCAGAGCGTACTGATACCTCATCATCTACGCAATCTCGCTCAACTGGCTCACGTCAAGGGAGATACTAATTATGCGTAAATTAATGATCCCAGTATTGGTTGTTGTTCTGGCGCTGTTTTTAATGTCCGTATTCGTTATACCTGAAGGCGAAAAAGGTATTGTTATCCGCTTCGGGGAAGTGCAAAAAGACGTTAAAACCGAAACCGTGGTTGAAGACGGCGTTGAAACAACGGTGGATGTTCTGGATGAGAACGGTCAGCCTATTATCATCTCTAAGATCTACGAACCTGGCTTGCACTTCAAACTGCCTTTGTTTGATCGTGTGAAGCGATTGGATGCTCGTATTCAAACGATGGATGGTCGTGCAGACCGTTTCGTAACATCTGAGAAAAAAGACGTTATCATCGATTCCTACGTGAAGTGGAAGATCCAAGACTTTGGACAATACTACCTGGCGACAGGCGGTGGCGATTCACTGACGGCACAAGCACTACTTGAGCGTAAAGTGACAGACGTACTTCGTGCAGAAATCGGCTCGCGTGAAATCAAGCAGATCGTATCTGGTCCACGAAATAACGACGTGCTACCTGAAGACGTAAACAGCGAAGAGCTCTCTACCGAAGCTGCGAAGCAAGCGCTAGAGATTGACGGTGAGCGTGACAAGATCATGGCTGACGTACTTAGCGAGACTCGCATCAGTGCTCTGAGTGACTTGGGTATTGAAGTAGTTGATTTCCGAATGAAGAAAATCAACCTGCCTGACGAAATCAGTGAGTCTATCTACCGTCGTATGCGTGCAGAGCGTGAATCTGTAGCGCGTAAGCACCGTTCGCAAGGTCGTGAGAAAGCGGAAGTTATTCGTGCTCAAGCTGAGCTAGAAGTAGCTACGCTACTGGCTGAAGCTGATAAGACGGCTCGTGTAACACGAGGTGAAGCTGACGCTCGTGCCGCGAAGATCTACTCGGATTCTTACGGTAAAGATCCTGAATTCTTTAGCTTCCTTCGTTCACTGAATGCTTACGAAAAATCATTCGGCAGCAAGAGCGACATCCTTGTACTTGACCCGAACAGTGAGTTCTTTAAGTACATGAACGACGCTAAAGGCGCAAACTAATCGAAAAGCCCCGAAAGGGGCTTTTTTACATCTACTCAATTTTACCTATACATCACATGTCTGATTCATTATGGCTAGCACTGGGATTGGTGCTGATTCTTGAAGGTCTGGGACCGCTCATTGCACCAAAAGGCTGGCGCAACATGATACAGGAGCTGAGCAGCCAGCCCGACAATCAACTCAGAAGAATCGGTGGGTGCCTTGTAGTCGCAGGTGCGGTGATTGCATATGTATTTAGTTAGGTATTGAATAAATAGAGCTAAATACACAACAGATATTTGCTCTAATCTGAGGTGTTTTACTACCTTCCCGCCCAATTATTCCACTATTATTCCTTGCGCTACATACCCTTACATAAGTGTTTCACTTTTATGCTTAAAAAATGACTGCATCTTTTATTCGTAGGTGCTAGAATCCATTTTTAATCAGCAATCAGACTTGGAAAGATGGGAAATAACGTAGTCGTTCTGGGCACCCAATGGGGTGACGAAGGTAAAGGTAAAATCGTAGACCTTTTAACTGAAGATGCAAAATACGTGGTTCGCTACCAAGGCGGTCACAACGCAGGTCACACTCTAGTCATCGACGGTGAAAAAACCGTTCTTCATTTGATTCCATCAGGTATTCTTCGCGATAACGTAAAATGTGTTATCGGTAATGGTGTTGTTCTATCACCAGAAGCACTTCTTAAAGAAATGAAGCCTCTTGAAGAGCGTGGCATCCCAGTGAGCGAGCGTCTTTTCATTTCTGAAGCATGTCCTCTAATTCTTCCTTACCACATTGCTCTGGACCAGGCGCGTGAAATCGCTCGTGGTAAAAAAGCGATTGGTACTACAGGTCGTGGTATCGGTCCTGCTTACGAAGATAAAGTTGCTCGTCGCGGTTTACGTGTAGGCGATTTGTTCGACAAAGAAGCTTTCGCAGAGAAGCTGAAAGAAGTGATGGAATACCACAACTTCCAGCTAGTGAACTTCTACAAAGCTGACGCAGTAAGCTACGAAGAAGTTCTTGAGCAGGCAATGGGCTATGCTGATCTACTGACTTCTATGGTTATCGATGTCACTGACGAGCTAGACGCGGCGCGTAAGCGTGGCGATAAGATCATGTTTGAAGGTGCTCAAGGCACACTTCTGGACATCGACCACGGTACTTACCCTTACGTAACGTCTTCTAACACGACTGCTGGTGGTGTTGCTGCTGGTTCAGGTTTTGGTCCTCGCCACATCGGCTACATCCTTGGTATCACTAAAGCTTACTGTACTCGTGTTGGTTCTGGTCCATTCCCGACTGAATTGTACGATGGTCAAGATAAGCAAGATCCTGTAGGTAAGCACCTGGGTGATGTAGGTCACGAGTTTGGCGCGACCACAGGTCGTCTGCGCCGTACTGGTTGGTTTGATGCTGTTGCGATGCGTCGCGCAATTCAAATCAACTCAATCACTGGCTTCTGTCTAACTAAGCTGGATGTATTGGATGGTCTGGAAGAGCTGAAAATATGTACGGGTTACAAGATGAAAGACGGCTCTATCCTAGAAGTGTCTCCAATGGCTGCAGAAGCATTCGAAGAAGCGACACCTATCTACGAAACAATGCCTGGCTGGTCTGAGAACACATTTGGTGCGACGTCTATCGATGCCCTACCTAAAGCGGCTTTAGACTACATTAAGCGTATTGAAGAGCTTACAGGTGTACCAGTAGACATTGTCTCTACAGGTCCTGACCGTAACGAAACTATCATCAAGGTTCACCCGTTTAACGCGTAATCTTTTGATTGATTTGAATTTTAGATGCCAGCTCTTCGGAGCTGGCATTTTTTGTTTGTACCTTTGCATTTCTCTTTAGAATTTTCTTTCTAGCAATATCGCACTGCTTAGATTACTTTTTATTCATTGTCTGGCAAAATATTGCCAAAGATCGGCAATACTTGGCTAAAGAGTTAGCAATCTTTGCCGATACAAAAGCACGGTATGAATAAAGAGTGCGATTATGAAACTACGAGCTGTCACAGCTTCGTTGATTCTCGCCCTGTGTACCCGAGTGGGGTTAGCCAACGCGGATAACCACATCGGTGGACCAGTGCCAGTCTACACGGAAGCTGAGCTGATCAATCTGATTGAAAAGAACAAACATCTCGAACGAGTTAAAGCAGATAGCTGCCAGCTTGTAGAAGATATCGTTGCTCGTGCGACACGGATCAGCCTGCCTGCTTACGAATTTTTGTACGGTGATATGTTAGCCTGGGGCGTGTGTGTCGACCAAGACGTGGAGCTTGGGCTCTACTACATGGAAAATGCAGCGCATCAAGGCTTACCTGCGGCACTTGAACAAATAGGTCGATACTATTCGCGTGGAACTCTGGTTCAGCAAGACAAAGAGCGTGCGATTCCCTATTTGCGGGAAGCTGCCTCCATGGGCAACATCAATGCTCGAATTCATTTAGCCGAATTATTGCTGCGTGATTATGGTAGCCCTCTGGATTATGAAGATGCCTATCGCTGGCTATACAACTCAGTGACACCGGATAAAAGGCAACATCGCCGAATCTCCATGCTAAGGCAGGGATTGGAACAGAGGATGCCAGAAAACATCATTGCCAGAGCCAAACGGCGTTCTACCTTCTGGTAAAAACACAAATGCCCCGACAAGTCGGGGCATTGTTATTTTTATTGTTTTACAGCACTTTATGAGGACCAAAGCATTCGTAATGAATACGGTCTTTGGATACACCTAATTCTAAAAGCTGGTTGGCGACAAACTGCATAAACCCAACGGGTCCGCAGAAGTAAAAGTCAGTTTCTTTCCAGTTGATTCGCTCTTTAATCTGCTCAAGTTGCATCAACCCTTCCTGTACGCCCGCTTCCCCTTTATGCTCTCTGTACCAGTTGAATTGGTTCACAAGGTCATATTGTTTCTCCAGTTCATCTATTCGATCAGAAAACGCATGATGTTCTTTGTTTTCCGCTGCATGTATCCAGTGGATAGGGGCTTCATGAATACCAGTAATGGACTCCATCATGGAAAGCAGTGGGGTGACACCGACACCCGCAGAGATCAGTGCTACTGGAGTAAATTTATCACTGGTGAAAAAGAAGTCACCACAAGGCGGAGCCAGTCGAACAGAGTCACCGACTGTAAGGTGATCATGTAAGTAGTTGGAGACAACACCCTCAGATTCACGTTTGACTGAAATACGATATTCTTTGCCATTTGGTGCATCAGACAGGCTGTATTGTCTGATTTCTTGATACTCAAATTGCTCAGGAGTTAGGTAGATACCGACGTATTGACCTGGAATGTAATCAACAACGGGTTGTTGGTCCTTTGGTTCGAATACGAAACTCGTGATGACTTCGCTCTCCTGGCGCTTCTCTTTGAGTACGAATTCTCTTGTTCCTCGCCATCCACCTGTTTGACTTTCTGTCTCTGAGTAAATGGCTTCCTCACGATCAATAAATACCTGAGCAAGCAACCCATAGGCCTCTCCCCACGCTTCCAGCACTTCTTGTCCCGGTGCGAACAACTCGTCAATGGTCGCTAGCAGGTGACCACCGACGATCTGATATTGATCTGCGGTGATGTTGAAACTGGTGTGCTTCTGCGCGATTTTTTCTACGACAGGGAGTAAAACTTCAATGTTATCGATATTGGCAGCGTAGCCATGAACAGCGTTGAAAAGCGCTTCTCTCTGAGCCCCGTTTTGCTGGTGAGTCAGGTTAAAAATGTCTTTCAATTCAGGGTTATGATTAAACATACGATCATAGAAGTGAGCGGTGAGTTTAGGACCTGTTTCGGCGAGAAGTGGTGCGGTGGATTTTACGATATCTATGGTTGATTGCTTGAGCATTTAGGCTTCCTATTTTAAACATGTATTTATAATGCATGTTTTAAGTTGTATCTAAAATATATCTTTTAGTCAATGGAAGTTTTACAATTCACGGAGGAGGAATTCGCATTGCAGTTAACAAACTTTACCGACTTCGGAATTCGCGCGTTGATCTATTTGGCGTCGCTTCCAAGTGGCGAACTCACCAGTATTCAGAAAGTTAGTGATACCTTTGATGTTTCTAAAAACCACATGGTTAAAATCATCAATAAACTTGGTCAGCTTGGCTATGTGAAAACGGTCAGGGGTAAGAACGGGGGAATATGCCTTGGTCGACCTGCTGAAACCATTTTAATTGGAAACGTGATTCGGGACATTGAGCCGCTGGATGTGGTGAACTGTGCGCCTGAGTTTTGTCATATCACGCCTGCTTGTAAGCTAAAGGCACACCTTGCCAGAGCGAAACTGGCTTTTTTGGCAGAGCTCGATCACTGCACAATTGCAGATATGCTGACAGACAACTCGGAATTGTTGATTTTGCTAAAAAGATAGGCGCACTGGAAAAGTGCGCCTAAAGAGAGTTACTTCGCGTAAGTAGACATTTGAACCAGCAGCTTGGTGAGCTCACTGTTGGGCATGGTGCGTTTTTCTTTCTTGTTGAGCGACAAGTCGGTGACTTCAGTGTATCCACCCGGTCGGTTCACAATAATCTCATTTCCACCCACAATACCGTAATCCATATAACTGCCTACAATGACCCAGTTCTCTTCCCGGTTGTTATTAAACAAATCCACTCCAACACTGTAATCAGAAATGTAATTGCTGACGCCTAGCGGTTCTTTCATTAGCGTTGGAGGAATATCCAGATGGCTGGTTCTCGCATAGATGATATCTGCCGCTTTACCTGGATGGTATAGATACAGTGGAACATGAACCTGTGCGGGTGCATAGTTGCTGCCATGTCCCCAGTAGTTCTTTTTGTAGTCGTTGAACTCTTCACCGTGATCAGATGTGATGACCACAATGGTGTTATCAAGCTCGCCAGCCTGTTCCAGTTTTCCTAACACCTCTCCGATCAGCTTATCGATGTAGAAAAGTGAATTTCGGTAGCGGTTTCGGTATTCCGTCGGATCAAAGTCGTTGTTCAGCTTCACGTGGTCGACGCGATCCCAATAAGGTTCGAACGGTGTCTTCATGTCATTGGGGAATGAAGTACCATGCGCAGCGTCATAGAACAGGAATCCGAAATAAGGTTTTGTATCGTCTTTGCTGTCCAGGAAGTCGAGAAAATCGTCAGTGATTTTACGATCCCGTTCAGCCGGTGTATCGCCAGGTGTCGTGACGGTCAGGTCCTGGATGCCAGCAAACACGGTGCGATCAAATGGTGGGCTATGCAAAGGCGCAGAACCATGAATCGACATTTGGTAATTCAGCGAGTGCAGTGTTTCCATCAGAACCGGTTGCTGCTGACTTGAGCGCACCGCATCCCAGTACGTAGAAGGAATGCCATAAAACAGGCTGAAGATACCCATTTGAGTGGAGTTACCCCCGCTCAGGTGCTCTTTAAATACCAGGCTTTGCTTACCAAACGTTTCGATATTCGGCGTGACTTGTTCGTTTGCATCATCAAAACGCCAGGCATCAAGCACAATCACAACCATGTTTGGTGTTTCTGAACCAGCCTCAACAGCAATTGGCTTTAGAGGGTAATTTAGGTTGGTGACCTTCTGATGCGAGATTTTAGTATGAGCATCACGACCTGCCTGTTGTTCTACCCAACCATTATCTTCCAACCAGTCATTGGCAGTAAGAGGAAGATAGAGTGGCCAGTGATGGCTGTAACTCGGGATAACCTGATCAAAGTTTGCGTACTTCCAAGCGTGAGTCAGCTGGCTAAACAGCAGACAACTGAACCATACGCTGATACCCAACAGGAAATAACGCTTTTTCGTTTTTACCCAGCGGTTAGCGAGCACAATGGTCATGATAATGGCGTTGATTAATCCAAACACCACCACACCACCGACCAACAAGGTAAACCACGAGACATCAATAATCTGGTCACCGCCCTCAATCAACAGCTCAAAAACGAATCCATTTAAATGGAAGCGATATTGGTTATATACCTGAGTGTCAATGGCAACCATTACGGCTGTCACGATAAATGGCAGGACAGCAATAAACCGGAAGAGGCGAGTGGGAAGCCACAGCAGCAAGAGAGATGGAATGGCACAGAGTACGGCCATTAGCCCAAACAGACCCACTTGCGTGGAAAAGATATAAGGGTATGACAACCAACTACCTTCAGGAATATCCATCCAACTGACATAGGGCAGCGCAATCAAACACAATAAAACGGTGTTCAATAGTAGTAAGCAGAAAATCCATCGCGAGTTAAAGCAAAGCTTCTCGCGAAGCGCAGAAAAAAACATAAAATCTAATGGGTATCCAGAAAGAGTCGGGCATTTTACAAAGGATCTGAAGTACATTTCAAGCATCCATTTACCAGACCTATATATTGCATAAAATTTGTTTAGCTGAATATTTATCACATCGATTTGTCACAAATTGTCCAGATAATCGATTAACTGGGCAATTTCGAATAAACACAATAATTGGCGCGATGACATCTCTTAAGCTGTAGGTAGTCGTAAGATTTAGATATACTTAAGATCTATCCAATCTTTAACAGGCCCTCCTATGTCTCAAAACACACCTAACGACCCATTTGCCGCGCGCGAATCCGACAAATACGACAATCCTATTCCCAGCCGTGAATTCATCATCGAGTTTTTGGAAAAGGCAAATGTGCCAATGAATCGCAATGATTTGTTTGACGCACTAAAGCTTTCTGGAGAAGAACAGTATGAAGGCTTGCGTCGTCGACTGCGTGCCATGGAGCGTGATGGTCAACTGGTGTTCACCCGACGCCAGTGTTATGCCCTGCCAGATAAACTGGAACTGGTGAAAGGGGTTGTACTGGGTCATAAGGATGGACATGGTTGGGTGAGACCAGATGGCAGTACAGGCAAAGACAACGATATTCTGCTGCCTTATCACCAAATGAAAACTCTGATTCACGGTGATTATGTATTGGTTCAGCCTGCCGGAACCGACAAACGTGGCCGCAAAGAGGGTCGGTTGGTACGTGTACTTGAAGAGCGTAAGACTCAGATTGTCGGGCGTTACTTTATGGAACAAGAATACTCCTACGTCGTTCCTGATGATTCACGCATTAGCCAGGATGTCTTGATTCCCAAAGAGCATCGCTGCGGCGCGCGAATGGGGAACGTAGTAGTGATTGAAATTACCGATCGTGCCACTCGTTCTCGTGGAATGATGGGGAAAATTGTTGAAGTACTGGGCGAAAATATGGCGCCGGGTATGGAAACACAGATTGCTATCCGCACACACCAAATCCCGGATGTGTGGCCAGAAGAGGTCGAAAAACAAATCGCTGGTTTAGGTGAACATGTCCCAGAGGATGCCAAGAAAGGGCGTGTTGATTTACGAGATCTCCCCTTAGTTACTATCGATGGTGAAGACGCGCGAGACTTTGATGACGCTGTATTTTGTGAAGCGAAGCGCGGCGGCGGATGGCGCTTATGGGTTGCCATTGCAGATGTTAGCTACTACGTCCGCCCTGATACTGCGTTGGATAAAGAAGCCATCAATCGTGGTAACTCCGTGTACTTCCCGTCTCAGGTTGTTCCTATGCTCCCTGAAGTCTTGTCTAACGGATTGTGCTCATTAAACCCACAAGTGGACCGCTTGTGCATGGTGTGTGAAATGACCATCTCGGCATCCGGTCGGTTATCCGGCTACAAGCACTACGAAGCCGTGATGAACTCACATGCTCGCCTGACCTACAACAAAGTCAGCGCCATCCTTGAAGGTGATGAAGAACTGCGTCAGCGATACGAACCTTTAGTGCCTCATCTTGAAGAACTTCACAAGATGTACGGTGTGCTAAAGCAGTCGCGTGATAACCGTGGTGCTATTGAGTTTGAAACCGTTGAAGCGAAATTTATTTTCAACTCCGACCGCAAGATTGACCGTATCGAACCAGTTGTTCGTAACGACGCACACAAGATCATCGAAGAGTGTATGATTTTAGCCAACATTGCGTCGGCATCTTTAGTTGAAAAGCTGAAAGAGCCTGCTTTGTTCCGTATACACGAAACGCCGGGTGAAGAGCGTTTACAAGGCTTCCGTGATTTCTTGGGAGAGCTTGGATTAAACCTGACTGGTGGGCTGGAACCTTCCCCAACTGATTATGCGAACTTAATGAAGCAGATTGGTGAACGTCAGGACAAAGAGCTGATTCAGACCATGTTACTGCGTTCAATGAAACAGGCGGTGTACAACGCTGACAATGTTGGGCACTTTGGTCTGGCGCTAAAACGCTACGCGCACTTTACTTCGCCGATTCGCCGTTATCCTGATTTGCTACTGCACCGTGCGATTAAATACCTGATCGCAAAAGAAGACGGTAGAAACACGGATCGCTGGACGCCAACGGGTGGCTTCCACTACTCCTTTGACGATATGGATGTCTATGGTGAGCAGTGCTCGATGACGGAACGCCGCGCAGACGATGCGACTCGTGAGGTTGCTGACTGGCTGAAATGTGAATACATGCAAGACCACGTTGGTGAAGAACTGGATGGTGTGATTGCTAACGTAACCGGTTTCGGCTTCTTTGTTCGCCTGACAGAGCTTCACATTGACGGTCTGGTTCATATTTCTTCACTAGCTAACGATTACTATCAATTTGATCCTATTGGTCAAAGGCTTATCGGTGAGAGCTTCGGAAACATCTATCGTCTGGGCGATGCGGTTAAAGTGAAGGTTCTGTCGGTCAATCTCGATGATCGTCAAATAGACTTTGAATTAGTGGAAACAAGTCGTAAGCTACGCGGCAAAGGTAAAACGGCGAAGAAGCGTGCTGCACAGGCAGATAAGAAAGCGGTGAGTAAAAAGAAAGCTGCAATCAAAGCGCGAAAGCCTGGTGGAAAGGCAAAAGCCCTTGTAGAACCCACTAAACGACCAGATGGCTCCAGTGAGCCAGCTAAAACACGTAAGAAGACCAAGGCTGAAAAGGCGCGTAAGAAAAAATCACGCACAAAGAACCGAAAGTCTCAAGGCAAGAAGAAGTAATCTGAATAGGTCAGACCATGAGTAACGAATTCCTTTATGGCATTCATGCCGTAAAAGCTGTGCTGGAAAAAGACCCGGTACGTTTTATTGAAGCATTTGTATTGAAAGGACGTCAGGATGACCGTTTATTGCCTTTGCTGAATGAACTTCAGAATGTTGGGATTTCCATTCAGCAAATGGGAAGAAAGGCGCTGGATGACAAAGCCAAAGGAGCAAATCACCAAGGGATCATCGCCCGCGTAAAACCGGCAAAAGCGCTCAATGAAAACGACTTGGACGATATTCTGGCTCAGCATGAGCAGCCTTTGCTGTTGGTGTTAGATGGAGTCACCGATCCTCATAACCTTGGCGCTTGTCTGCGAAATGCAGATGCCGCAGGCGTCGCCGCGGTGATCGTACCAAAAGACAAATCAGCGCCAATGACAGCAACTGTGAGTAAGGTCGCCTGTGGTGCCGCTGAAACAGTGCCATTAGTTCGTGTGACTAATCTTGCGCGTACTATGCGTGCATTACAGGAGAAAGGTGTGTGGTTTGTTGGTACCGCTGGTGAAGCGACTCACGACATCTACCAGGCTAAGCTTAGTGGTGCATTAGCCATTGTCATGGGGGCTGAAGGTGATGGCATGCGCCGTCTGACTCGTGAAACCTGCGATGATCTTATTAAGATTCCGATGGCGGGAAGCGTATCCAGCTTGAATGTGTCAGTCGCATCTGGGATATGTTTGTTCGAAGCGGTTCGTCAGCGCCAAAACGTCTAAAGGCTTGCATTAGATAATAAAAAACCACCAACTTGCGTTGGTGGTTTTTTTAAATCTGTATCGCTAAGAAAGTTAGCGAGTGCCGTAAACAACGATAGTCTTACCGTGTGCTGAGATGAGGTTTTGCTCTTCCAGCATTTTCAGGATACGACCTACTGTTTCACGAGAACAGCCAACGATTTGACCGATTTCCTGACGGGTAATCTTGATTTGCATACCGTCTGGGTGAGTCATTGCGTCTGGTTGCTTCGCAAGGTTCAGAAGCGTTTGAGCGATACGACCTGTTACGTCTAGGAATGCAAGGTCGCCCACTTTCTGGCTTGTTGTTTGAAGACGGTTCGCCATTTGCGCAGAAAGGCGCATTAGGATATCAGGGTTAACCTGAATCAGCTGACGGAACTTCTTAAATGAGATTTCTGCTACTTCACACGGGGTTTTCGCACGTACCCAAGCGGTACGTTCCTGGTCTTCTTCGAACAGACCAAGTTCGCCGATAAAATCACCTTGGTTGAGGTAAGACAAGATCATTTCTTTGCCTTCTTCATCCTTGATCAGTACGGCAACAGAACCTTTCACAATGTAGTACAGGGTCTCTGCCTTTTCACCAGCATGAATCAGAGTACTTTTTGATGGGTACTTATGAATATGACAGTGTGAAAGGAACCACTCTAATGTTGGATCGGTTTGAGGTTTACCTAGAACCATAATATCTTTCTTCCTCTGCAGGGCTTGCTCAGCAGCTTTCCATATCGACTGAGCCAGATTGAACTGGTCATTTAGAATAGGGTGTTATAGTTGATGCTGCAAGCTATCATATGTTTCGGTTAGAAATAGTATCCTTTTTCTGAAACGATTTCTTGACTTTGATCGTTACACACTGGCGTTTATCTAAGCAAAAATGTGCACATGATCACGCTATAGCAACTTGGTTTACTTTTCTTCTTATCACTAACCGATTTTGCCCGTTTCGATGAGCTGTTGAAGGATAGGTTGAACGATAAGCTCCATGGCAAAACTCATCTTGCCCCCCGGCACAACAAGGGTGTTGTGTCGCGACATAAATGACCCTTGAATCATAGACAACAGATATGGGAAATCGACGTTTTTAATACCACGAAGACGAATCACTACAAAACTTTCATCTAAGCTGGGGATGCCTTTTGCAGCTAAAGGATTAGAAGTATCTACTGTCGGTACTCGCTGAAAGTTGATGTGAGTACGTGAAAACTGCGGGGTAATGTAGTTCAGGTAATCGTCCATGGAGCGAACAATGGAGTCTGTTACTGCTTCCTTTGAATGCCCTCTGTCTCGAGTGTCACGAACGAACTTCTGAATCCACTCCAAGTTAACGATTGGCACCATGCCGATCAGTAAATCAACGTGCTGTGAGGCGTTTACGTCACCATCAACCACACCGCCATGCAACCCTTCATAAAAGAGCACGTCGGAATCTTCTGGCAACTCTTGCCATGGAGTAAAGGTTCCCGGCATTTGATTATAAGGGACAGCCTCGTCAAAGGTGTGCAGGTAACGGCGGACTTGTCCTTTTCCTTCGTCACCGTATTTGCGGAAAAACTGCTCTAGAGTGGGAAAGTCGTTGGCTTGAGGACCAAAGTAACTGATGTGCCTTCCTTGTTCTTTGGCCTTGCGAATTTCCACGTCCATTTCCGGACGAGTGAATCGGTGGAAACTGTCACCTTCAACCCATGCGGCTTTAACGTCCATCATGTTGAACATCTTACGGAACGCTTCAGATGTGGTGGTCGTTCCTGCTCCCGATGAACCTGTAACAGCGATGATTGGGTGTTTTGCTGACATGACTGTCCTTGTCTCTGTTTGTCGTTATAGAAATTCAGTGTAGGGGAAGTGCTTCGAATAATAAACACTGCTCCAGTCGCGTAATTATACCCAAGTTACCTCAAGATGCAGAATTCAGAGCTCTATCTTCTGTTTCAGTTCGAGGAAAAGAGCGCAGTGGAATGATGAATCCTTTCCAAGCTCTTTGACGAAAAAATGGGACAGAAGATAAGCTCCCATGAGCGAGTTTGCTTGGTCTTTATACTGCGTTATCGATTCTTGATTTAGAGCCACTATATCTTCAAATCGATTCCTTGTCTGAAAACCAAGCAATTCTCGCTGAAACTTGCATATTGAGGTAGCTTGGGTATAGATAAAATACCTTAACGGGCGGGATGAACCTGGATGTCCACCGTTTCGTGAAGTTCGGAAAAGACAACCACAGCCTGACCGCTTTGCAGCTGTGTCCGAACGTGCTCAACCTTTTCGTCTAAGCTGATTTCGCTTTCGCCGTAATCGGTTCCTTCCCTCAGTACAAACTCTTTTATCAGGTTTGTCAGAGTGTCTGCATCAATCTGTTCCCAAGGGACGATCATAAATACCTCTTTCTTTTATGTCGTGATGTCTCTAGCTTTCAGTGACCGCAATCTTATCATCAATTGCAGACCCTTGGTTATGTTCCGCAACTTTAAGGAAATGTGAATAGTATTCAGGGAGTGCTTCTTCCAACCAGAATTTCGGTCTAAACAAGCTTCCGGTTACAAAGCCAACGTGTCCGCCTTTGGGAAGCAAATGGTAATTAACGTGAGCAGGCAGTGGATAATCTGGAATAACCGCTTCGGTCATAAACGGATCATCGTGAGCATGAATGATGTCTGTCGGGATGCGTATCTGAGGCAACATAGGTAACCCAGAACAGGTCTGATAATAATGGTGCGCGCCATTAAATCCGTGTAACCGTGAGGTAATCACATCATCAAACTCAAACATGGTACTGATTTTATTGATCTCGGATTCTGTCAGAGGCATCACTTTTTGCACTAAAGGCAATTTGGCAATGGCATTGTCTTTCAGGGAGCCGAGTAAGTAATCCTGATAGACTTTCGAAAAGCCCTGATTGATGCGCCTTGAGCACGCCAGCAGATCCAGCGGAGCAGACACAATCGATGCCGCGTCCAATTTTGTGTCGTCACCGTATTTCGCTAAGTAGTTCACCAGCATATTTCCACCGAGTGACACGCCCACCGCCACTTTTGAATTAGAAGGAAAACGCTGGCTTAGCTCCGTCAGAAAATATCTCGCGTCTTCGGTTTCACCAGAGTGATAGGCACGAGGTAAGCGGTTTGGCTCTCCACTGCACCCACGAAAATGCATCATGACCGACAGCCACCCTTGTTCGGCAAACGCGTGGAGCAAGCCATTTGCGTAGGGGCTTTCAAAGCTTCCTTCTAAACCGTGAAAAAGCACGAAAATAGGCTTGTCAGAGTGATTGTTCGGATCTTCGCTCCAAGCCAGATCAACGAAATCCCCGTCGGGCAGTTCCAGCCTTTCTCTGATAGCTTGGAACAGAGGTTTGCGCCTGATAAAACGCGACAGAAGAGTTTGAATGTGTGCATTGCCCAGCCCAAATGCCGGGGAGAATGTCATCATAAAGCGAAATCCGAAATAGGGTTGCTGTTAAGCAGTTCTGCGAGAATTTTAAGACCTTTCTCAAGCTGCTGACGGGTGATTGGAGAACTTAACGACAAACGTATCGCTGGGGGTACAGCACCACCTGGCGGGACAAACAGCTCTCCCGACTTAACGACCACATTTTTTTCTGCGGCTTTCGCAATGAAATCACTTAAACGCCAGTGTTCAGGCAGGGTTAGCCACAGGTGAAAACAGTGAGGCTGAAAGCGGATATCAAAGTCGCCCAGATATTGCTTTGTCAGCTCAAGCCTGTCGTCCATTTCTTTACGAATGGCACCAATCACTTCTTCTACTTGGTTATTTTGTATCATCTGACAGGTAAGGGCTGTCAACAGTGGGCTAATCATCCAGCTGTGATTTTGCAACGTGATGCACAATGAGGGATAAAGTTCGTCTGGAATGAGTAAGTAGCCGACTCTTAACCCCGGCGCGAGGCATTTGGAAAACGCTCCGATATGGATGACTTGCTGAGGCATCAGATTCACCATTGGAGAAGGTGGACTATCGGGCAGCATTCCGTTTACATCGTCTTCAATAACGGTGATTTGATATTTCTTACACAGTTCCAGTATGGCTTTTCGCCTTTCAAGCCCCATTGTGGCAGTCGTTGGGTTTTGCAAAGTAGGGGTTAAATAAATAAAGCGTACAGACTGATTCTGTTTGTAAGCCGACTCCAGCCCGGCAGGTGTGATCCCCTCTTCATCCATCTCAACGCCCTTCAGAGTCAGCTGATTTTGTCTGGCCAAGCTGAGCAGTCCGGGATAAGTGAATTTCTCGCAGAGGATGGTATCCCCTGCACGTGTAAACGCACTGAGCACCATTTGAATGGCGTGCTGAGCACCGCTGCTGAAGAGAATGTTACTGGCGCTGGCATTGATCCCATGAGTATTTAGCCATCGGGAAATGATTTCGCGGTGAGAATCTAACCCTTTTGGTTTTTGATAGAGCATTAACGAATTTAATGCGGTATTTGACTGTGATAGGGCACTTAAAGCATCGGAAACGATCTTCGAACGATCCATTATTGGAGGGATGTTATAACCAAAATTGCATTCTTCCGTTTCTTCGACGCTTTCTTCGAATACCCATCCCACTTTTGAATGGTCTCGAATATAAGTGCCTGCACCAACTCTGGCTTCCACCAATCCTCGTCGCTCAGCTTCCGCGTACGCACGGGTAACCGTTCCTACGGTGACATCCAATTTGTCTGCCAATGCACGGTGAGTAGGCAGTTTGTCGTTGGCTACGAGGTTACCCAGTTCCACTTCTCTGCCAATCGCATCAGCAACTTGTTGATACAGAGGAGCAGAGAGCGATTTGTCTACTTCAATTGTCTCGATTGTCATGGTGACAATAAACCTTTTGCACAGATGTTATTCCATTGTTATGGTCAATATGTGCACATTAAACGAAATAATCAACCGGAAAATTAAAATTGTATCGATACAATGTGAAGGGGAACAATTAATGGATTGGCAATTTTTTACCTCAGTCGCATTGTTTGCTGTCGTAATGACGGGGACCCCGGGTCCTAACAATGTCATGTTGACGGCTTCAGGCGCAAACTTTGGGTATCGTCGGACAGTACCGCATTTTGTCGGGATTGGTGCGGGTCTGCTCAGTCAGATGATCTTGATTGCAGCTGGGCTAGGTGTGGTGTTTGAGCGTTACCCAGAAGTTCAGCAAGTACTGAGAATCGCGTCCAGTGCGTATTTACTGTACCTGGCTTGGCGAATTGGGACAGCAATGCCTCCAGAAAAGAGTAATGACAATGACTCCAAACCGATGACCCTGTTTGAAGCGGCTCTGTTTCAATATCTGAATCCGAAAGCTTGGATCATGTCGCTAACTGCAGTGGGGTCTTTTTCTTTCACGGGTGACCAGTTTTGGTGGTCGGTGATCGCCATGGGGATGATTTTCTGGCTGGTTCAGTTGCACACCTCTTCGGTATGGGTGGGCTTTGGTACTCTGATTCGCCGTTGGCTTTCCAGCGTGACTGCTTGGCGTCGTTTCAATGTGGTGATGGGCTTGCTAACAGCCAGTTGTGTCGTATTTATATGGTGATGCCTATGCAGTTTGATTTACAAGATATTGCCAGTAGTACGGTGCTTTGTTGGCTGGCAACAACCGATATTCATGGGCAGCCGAATGTCTCCCCGAAAGAAGTGTTCCACTTGGTCGATGCTAATACACTGTTGATTGCGGATATTGCCTCGCCCAACTCTGTCAGAAATATTGCTGAAAATCGTAAGGTGAGTGTATCTCTGCTGGATATTTTTCGTCAGCGAGGCGTAAAGCTGACAGGTGTTGCTAAGTACAAACTGTTCAATGAAGCAACAATATTGGAGAGTGAAAAAATGTTGGTAGAGAAAGCAGGAGACTTTCCAGTAAAAGGCATCATCACCGTAGAGATTGTGAGCACATCATCGCTTGTTGCACCTAGCTACTGGATTAAGCCTCAAGAGAGTGTTGAAGAGAAAGTGGCATTAGCGATGAAACGCTATGGCGTTCAGCCCGCTGAAGACGTTTCTTCAAAAAACTGAATCAGATGATCAGCCTGAAGATAGCTGCAGTAAGTAGCGACCATAGAGTCGCCCGTATTCTTAGACAGGGTGAGTCCATTGATGCAGTCAACCAGATCGGATTGCTGCTGTTTTTCCAGCAGCAATTCAAATTGAAGTGTTTCTCGGTATAAAGTGTCGGGAAGGTGAGATTTAGACTTTCTACGCAATTCGCGGTAATTCACCAGCAGGTTTTCAGAGCGAATCAAACAATCCTGGATTGGGTGCCAGTCATCCTGACCAAATGCGAGTTTCTGTTCGTCTAACCACTTTAAAAGCAGAAGCAGGTTAACGTTGCCCTGATATTGGTTTTGCAGAGAAAGACACGCCTCTTTTACCTGACGCACACTGTAGTACTGGAGGCTAAATTGCCACAAGCGTTCTAAAGTGAGCGACAATGATTGCGTGTCTTTGGGCATGCTACTTCATCTCCAGTTCCATCTGCTCAAGAGTTTCCTGCTCTGCCATCCATTCCATTTCAACTTCTTCAAGCTCAGATTTCGCGGTGGCTTGCTGCGACAGTACTTCGTTAAGCTTAGCCTTATTTTCTGCCTGATAAAGCTCGGTATTGCTTAACTGCGTTTCTGTATCTGACAAAATTTGACCGAGTTTATCCATTTTTTGTTCCAGTTTTGTCAGGTTTTTGCGAATTGGCGCGGTAAGTTTGCGAAATTCCGCTTCTTTCCGTTTTTGTTCTTTTCGTGCCGCAGCACTGTTATCCGTACTCTTTTCGGGAGCGGAAGCTTGCAATTCCTTTCGCTCGGCTTTTTGCTGTTCAGTCAGCCATTTGTAGTAATCGTTCAGGTCACCATCAAACGGAGCGACTTGACGGTCGTGGACCAGATATAGGTCATCGGTGGTGGCTCGCAGTAAGTATCTGTCGTGGCTGACTATGACCATCGCCCCTTCAAAGGTTTGCAGAGCAAGCGTGAGTGCCTGACGCATGTCCAGATCCAGGTGGTTGGTTGGCTCATCGAGTAAAAGCAGATTGGGCTTTTGCCAGACGATCAAAGCCAGAACCAGACGCGCTTTTTCACCGCCAGAAAATGGGGCGACCTTTTCCAGCGCTTTATCTCCCTGGAAGCCAAAGCTTCCTAAATAATCACGGAGTTGTTGCTCGGTTTTGTCAGGGGCAATTTGCATCATATGTTGAAGAGGAGTCTCTTCTGGATGCAGTGTTTCGAGTTGGTGCTGTGCGAAGTATCCAATCTTCACACCCTGAGAATAGGTGAACTCGCCTGATTGCGATTCCAATTCGCCAGAAAGCAGTTTAATAAGCGTAGATTTACCAGCACCGTTGCGACCTAAAAGGCCAATTCGACTACCCGGGACAAGGTTCAAGCGGATCTTTTCCAGAATCAGGTTCTCACCGTAACCCGCTGAAACTTCGTCCATCATTAGAATCGGGTTTGGCAGTGCCGCTGGCTCGCGAAACTCAAAGCTGAACGGGTTATCGAATTGGGCAGGTAGCACCTTCTCCATTTTCTCCAGCGCTTTGATTCGGCTTTGTGCTTGTCTTGCTTTCGAGGCTTTATAACGGAATCGGTCGATGTAGCTCTGCATGTGCGCCATCTGCTTTTGCTGCTTTTGATACATGGCTTGCTGCAAGATCAGCTTTTGAGCTCGTTGATTTTCAAACGATGAATAGTTACCCGTGTATTCATTCAGAAGCTGATTCTCGATATGGATTATTCTGCCGACAATCGGATCCAGAAAGTCCCTGTCGTGCGAGATCAGAATCAGTGTGCCCGGGTACGTTTGTAGCCAACGCTCAAGCCACATTACGGCATCCAGATCCAAGTGGTTGGTTGGCTCATCAAGCAATAACAGGTCTGAACGACAAAGCAGTGCTTGTGCCAGGTTCAGTCGCATTCGCCAACCACCTGAAAACTGAGTCAGGCTCCATTCCATTTGTTCTTGGCTAAAACCCAAGCCATCTAATAGCTCAGCGGCACGTGCTTTGATTGTATATCCGCCAATGACTTCAATCTTACCGTGCAGTTCAGCAACCAGTGTGCCGTTGTCCTGTTGTTCTGCTTTGGCAAGCTGGTCTTCCAAGTCTCTAAATTCTCTATCGCCATCAATCACATATTCGATGGCTTTTCTTTCAAGCGCTGGCGTTTCCTGAGCTACCCAAGCGAGCTCCCATTGACTAGGCTTATGAAAGGTACCTGCATCAATGGAAAGTTCATCTTTAAGGAGGGCAAACAGCGTCGACTTACCACAACCGTTTTTTCCGACCAGACCGACTTTGTCTCCGGGGTGAATGGTTGCGCTGGCTTGATCTAGCAGGGGCTTGCCGCCTCGAAGGAGTTGGATGTCAGAAAAGGTAATCATAGTGCTCGTGTCGAATAAGAGAATTTAACGGTTCGAATACTATGGGGAATCATGATAAATGTCGATCATTATACAAATTACGATATGATGGATTAACGGAAAAACAACAACATGCCGTGAAGGAAGACGTCAGAAAGCATGACTGTTATTCAAGAAAAAGCTCAAGCATTGCCGAAAATTCTGGTGATTTACGTTCACCCAGATCCGGACAACTCGGTCGCCAATCAAGTGATGATCAATCAGATCCGCGGGTTAGACCATGTGACGGTTCACGATCTGTATGCCCATTATCCCGATTTCTTTATTGATGTTGCTCACGAACATCAATTGCTTCTCGATCACGACATCATCGTCTTTCAACACCCTCTCTATATGTACTCCTGTCCAGCTTTGCTCAAGGAATGGATGGATCGCGTTCTCGGCAAAGGGTTTGCTTTTGGGGAAGGATGTGCCTTAGCCGACAAACACTGGCGAAGCGTAATTACCACAGGTGGTGCGCAAGACGCCTTTGCTGCCAGTGGTTACAACAAGTACCCGATGCAGGAAATCCTTCAGCCTTTTGAGCTGACCGCTTTGCTTTGCCGAATGAAATGGGTCGAACCACTTATTTTATATTGGGCCCGGAATACCTCCGATGTAGAGCGCTATCAACATGCCGAGCGTTACCGTCACTGGCTACTTAATCCACTGAATGAAGGAGATGCGTATGGCAGCGACGAGTGAGATTCTGACAAGCACCGCCATTTTCCTTTCAGCTGCGGTGGTCGCCGTACCTTTGGCACAGCGCATGGGTCTGGGGTCGGTACTGGGTTACCTGCTGGCAGGGATCGCAATCGGCCCCTGGGGTATGGGACTTATCAGTGACGTAGAAGCCATATTGCATTTCGCGGAATTTGGTGTGGTATTACTGCTGTTCCTGATTGGTCTTGAACTGAATCCGAGTAAGCTCTGGCAGATGCGACGCCCCATTCTGGGGTTAGGTGGCGCACAGGTGGTGATCACCACTGGAGTGATTTCTTCCATCGTCTACTACGGCGGTGTTTCTTGGCAAAGCAGTTTAGTCATCGGTATGGGGTTAGCCCTATCTTCCACGGCGATTGCACTTCGGGTAATCGAAGAGCAAGGGTGGACGGGAACGGAGACGGGACAGTCTGGGTTTGCGGTCCTGCTTTTTCAGGACATCGCAGTTATCCCTATGCTGGCGATGATCCCTATTCTGGCGGGGGGCAGCGGTGGTGACTGGTTGGATGCGATTAAAACCTTTGGCGGAATTGCAGGGTTGCTGGTCGTCGGGCATTACTTATTGCGGCCTGCTTTCCGATACATTGTATTAACCGGGGTTCGAGAACTTTTTACTGCGACTGCATTATTGCTGGTAGTGGGCATTGCTCTCATCATGCAGCAGCTTGGGCTCTCCATGGCATTGGGTACTTTCCTTGCTGGTGTGCTTCTGGCAGAGAGTGAATATCGCCATGAGTTGGAGATAGCGATTGAGCCCTTTAAAGGGTTATTGCTTGGTCTCTTCTTTATTGCAGTCGGTATGGCGGTCAATCTCGGTCTGTTGGTTATAGAGCCCGTCGAGGTGCTTGTGGCGGTAGTGCTGCTTATCTCGATTAAAGCCAGCGTGCTATACATGTTGGGGCGTTTCTTCGGAACCCGCGCGAAAGCGCGCAGCTCGATGGCCGTGATTTTGAGTCAGGGTGGGGAATTTGCGTTCGTTATCTTCACTGCGGCGCAGGCAGAAAACCTTCTTGACCCTGAATTGGGGGCATTTCTCCTTGTTGTGGTCAGTATCTCAATGGTGACCACACCGCTACTGCTTCTGATTCAAAAGCGTTGGTTTGCGCGTACAATCAATGATGGAGATGGCATCCCATCTGATGTTGTTGATCGTCATCCGAAAGTAATTATCGCTGGATTCGGTCGTTTTGGTCAGGTGGTAGGACGTTTGATGTATGCCAACAAGGTCCGCGTTACAGTATTGGAAAGTGATGCCAGCCAAATTCAATTGCTGCGCAAGTTCGGGTATAAAGTGTTTTATGGCGATGCTACTCAGCTTGATTTGCTTCGGGCAGCCGGAGCCGCTAAGGCTGAAGCGATTGTGGTGTGTACCGATTCTCCGGATGAAGTGATGAAAATTGTCGACTTGTGCCGACATCACTTTCCAAACTTAAAAGTATTGGCCAGAGCGCGAAGCCGTGTCGAGGCGTATCAGTTGCTTAATCACGGCGTCGATGCGTTTTCGAGGGAAACGTTTCTCGGTGCTCTGGATTTAGGAAGGCAGACTTTAGTTCAAATGGGGATGCATCCTTATCAGGCGAAACGAGCCACTTCGCATTTTAAAAAGCTTGATATGAAAATGTTGGAAGAGCTTTTACCAGAGCACAGCGAAGACAAAGAGCTTGCCATGCGAGCCAAAGAAGCACGTAAAGAACTGGAAGAAATTTTCGGGCGTGAGATGGAAAACGATTCCCGTCAGAACTGGGAATAGAGGTAAACGTGAAAATAAAGAAACGATTTATTGCAGGCGCAAGTTGCCCACAGTGTAAGGAAAAAGACACATTACGCTGGTGGGAAGAAAACAGCGTCGAAGTGGTGGAATGTGTTGACTGCGATTACGTAGAACAACGCACATCCCAAGCTGTAGAACAAAGTGAGCATGCCAGCCAGGATATGATTGGCATTTTTAAGCCAGATTAACGCTTTTGTTTTTTGAGTATTTGTTAGCCGTAAAGAAAACCACGCTTTCATTGTGTTTTGATATTTCATCCCCATAATAGCGTGGTCACTAAATATTTTTCCTGGGTATGAGCGTTCTCCCAGGATTTCAAACCTCCTTGGAGTCATCATGAAAATTGAAAAAAACGTGGTTGTAAGTCTGGCTTATCAGGTAAAAACCGAAGACGGTGTAGTTGTTGACCAGTCTACGGCTGAAGCACCTCTTGACTATCTTCACGGTCACAACAACCTGATCACAGGTCTTGAGAAAGAGTTGGACGGTAAAGCGGTAGGCGAGAAGTTCACAGCTACGGTTGCTCCTGAAGATGCTTACGGTGAGCACAACGACGCGCTGGTACAACGTGTACCTGCAAACGTATTCCAGGGAGTCGATGAAATTGAAGTAGGTATGCGCTTTATGGCGGATACAGACCAGGGACCAATCCCAGTAGAAGTGACAGAAGTTGATGGCGATGAAGTCGTTGTTGATGGAAACCACATGCTTGCAGGCCAGACACTGACGTTTGACGTAGAAGTGATTTCGACTCGTGAAGCAACGGCTGAAGAAATCGAGCACGGTCACATTCATCAAGAAGGTGGTTGCTGCGGTGATGACCATGATCACGACCACGATCATGGCGAAAAAGACGGCTGCTGCGGTGGTGGTAGCTGCGGTTCACACTAATTCGCTGGATTAGTGTCGCTTAAAGTGAACAAGTTTGAGAACGCCGACTGATGACTCAGTTGGCGTTTTTTTATGACCTGTGAGAAATTAGTCCGGCAGTTTTTAGAAATTAGGGATACGTTATGACCAAGCCTTTTTCCATTGCTATTCACGGTGGAGCTGGAACCATTCTGCGAGACAAAATGACCTCTGAAATGAGAGCGGAATACCAGCAAGTCCTGACCGAATCTGTAAAAGCAGGTCACAAGATCTTAGCTTCCGGTGGTGATGCACTAGACGCTGTAGTTGAAGCAGTGAAAGTGATGGAAGACAGCCCTTTGTTTAACGCTGGTAAAGGTTCGGTACTGACCAACAGCGAAATGGTCGAAATGGACGCATCAATAATGCATGGTGCTACGAGTGAAGCTGGTGCTATCGCTGCAGTCAGACATATTAAGAACCCCGTTGAGCTCGCTCGTGATGTAATGAAAAAGAGCAATCACGTATTTCTTATTGGTGAAGGAGCAGAAGCCTTCGCATTTGAACACGGCCACGAATTTACCGAGCAAGATTACTTTTTCACTGAACGTCGTTACGAGCAGCTTCAGTCAATGAAAGAAAAAGGGCTGTTCGCGCTTTCTGAATCCAAATACCCGGACGATAAAAAATACGGAACGGTGGGTGCAGTGGCACTCGACAGCAGTGGCAACTTAGCCGCCGCAACCAGCACGGGTGGAGTGACCAATAAAAAATACGGCCGGGTTGGGGATTCTGCTTTGATTGGCTGCGGTACCTTCGCTGAAAATGGCAACGTTGCTGTGTCAACAACTGGCATGGGTGAGTACTTTATTCGTAAAACGGTCGCTTCTGATGTGGCAGCGCGAATGAAGTATCTAAAAGAAGATGTGCATACTGCCAGCGAAACCGTCATTCAGGGCGAGCTAAAAGCCATGGGAGGGGAAGGTGGCTTAATTGCGCTGGATGCCAATGGCGATATTCACTTTGGGATGAACAGTTCGGGCATGTATCGAGCCAGCATTGATCCTTCGGGTAAGCTGGAAGTGAAAATTTTCTCTGACGAATAACAAAAATGCGGGCAATTGCCCGCATTCTCTATTTCATAATCCAAATTGAGGTGCCACAGAGCTTTAGTAGTGTGGAGGTGGCGTCTCTTCAGAAGCATCCGCCATATTGGACGCATCCATATTCTTAACCTTACCCACCACGTATTTCATCTGATCCTGCATTTTAGAAATCAGCAATTGTTGTTGGCTTAACGCATCGTTTAACTCTTCAATGGTTTGTTCTTGAAACGCCAACTGGCATTCCAAGTCTTCGATACGTTGTTGTAATTCCTTGTCGCTTTGCATTTGTATTACTCAGTTTCTATCCGCCACGCCTGTGCAATGCCTGCTGACGTGCCGGAAATGATTCTTTGCTGCTGGTCAAAGGTCGCATCATACACTACCGCACGCGGAGGACGAGCATCTTTTTGCGGCTCGACTTCCCAGTAATCCAGTCGTTTCCCAGTTTGTACATCCCACAGCATGACACGACTTCCCGGCGTTCCCGTCACCAGATGGCGACCATCGTCAGAGAATCGAGCCGATGTGAAAATTAACTGTCTGTCAAAGGCTTTTAGTTCAGAGATTTTTTCACCGTTGGATAAATCCCAAACATAAGCATCATTTGAACCATCGGAAGTAAACGCCAGTTTTCCATCTCGCTGGAGTGCTACTCTGTTAATTCTTGCACCATGTTCAAATTTATAAAGTGCCAGACCTGTCTGCGTATCCCACAAATAGGCGTTATAATCGTTGCCGCCGGACAGTGCGAAGCGACCATTGGGGGAAATAGCCACAGAATTCACTTTTTCTCTGTGAGCAAGGAACTCCAATCGGCGACCAGTGACTAAGTCCACATAAATCGCTTTGCCGTTTGATAAACCCAGTAGAACTTGTTCACCATTGCTCGAAATATCGATATCTCGGATGAGCCCGTCTGAAATGGACCAAAGCCCCTGAGCTTGAGTCCAGCCTAAATCCCACACAGCAAAATTCTGTTGGGTAGCGGTGATGGCGAAGCGCCCGTTATCGGCGATTCGAATATGGGAAACGGTGTTGGCTTCGGGATCTTGAGCGCCTAGTTGCGCGAGTTCTTCATTATTTTCAAGATCCCACAGCAGGAGCTGATGCTCTTTTGAATAAAGCAAAGCGAAGCGTCCATCCCGGCTTAAACCGAAGCTGGTGGTGCCTGTTGGCTCAATATCCCAACGTTGGTCATTTTTTTGGGTAAAAAAGCACCCATTTAACAAAAGGATGACAATGGTGAGAACAACAGAGTGAGAAACTGTTCGCATCGCTGTAGAAATCCGGTTTGTGTCAGTGGACATGAAACCAGTATATTGATACCACAACTTTTTTGCACGAAACTGTGCAAGATATTTAGGGGTCGTCGGAGAGACTCTCCGTCACGCAAATTATGAATTTGGAGAAATAAATGAAACCTTTGTTTAAGGCGTCACTGCTAGCTGCAACTGTAGCTCTAGCTGTAGGCTGTCAAGAAGAAGTAAAAGAAGAGCCGAAAGTAGAAGAAACAGCACAAACGGAACAAGCTGCTCCAGCTGTGACTTTCCAGAACGAAGATGAAAAAGCGGCGTACGCGATTGGTGTATCTTTTGCTAACTACCTAAACACCAGCATTGAGAAGCCTAAAGAAATCGGTATCGAGCTGAAAAAAGAATTGGTGCTCAAAGGTATCGAAGATGTATTTGGTGAGAGCGCTGCACTGAACGAAGATGAAATTCGTCTGGCGCTTGAGTCCCTAGACAAGCGTGTTGCAGAGAAGATGCAAGCACAGGCGGCTGAGAAAGCGGCAGCATCTAAGAAAGAAGGTGACGACTTCCGCGCTGAATTTGCTAAGCAAGAAGGCGTGAGCAAGACAGAATCTGGTCTTCTATATCAAGTGCTAAACTCTGCTGAAGGTAGCTCTCCAAAAGAGACAGATACCGTTGTTGTTCACTACTCAGGTACATTGATTGATGGTACTAAGTTCGACAGCTCTTACGATCGCGATCAGCCAGCAACGTTCCCTCTAAACCGAGTTATTCCTGGTTGGACTGAAGGTGTTCAGCTAATGCAGGTAGGTTCTAAGTACAAGTTCGTTATCCCGCCAGAGCTGGCATACGGCGAGCAAGACACACCAACGATTCCAGCAAACTCAACACTTGTGTTTGAAGTTGAGCTGCTTGAAATCGACGGTGGTGAAGAAGCAGAAACAGCGACTCAGTAAGCACTCGCTTTCATTTTAAAAAGAGCTCTTCGGGGCTCTTTTTTAGTTTGTGCAGAAGTAATTCAGTGCAATGTTTGCTCTAAGTCACTAGATAGTATGGTTATCCGTGCCCGTTTCAAATATTCTGATAAACTTCTACCAAATAGTTGAGATAAGAAAGCACTAGGTAAGGTGACCGTGAATACATCAGAAGCAATTTATGCAGACTCGCTGCTAGAGATGGAGTCGATAGATGTGAAGCCGTTTACAGAGCACGACAAAATCATCCTTCGATCTTATGAAGCGGTAGTCGACGGGCTGGCAAGCCTTATTGGCGCCCATTGTGAAATCGTCCTTCACTCTCTCGAAGACTTAAACACGTCTGCTATTAAAATTGCTAACGGTGAAAACACTGGTCGTCAGGTCGGCTCACCGATCACCGATATGGCACTCAAGATGTTAAAAGACATCGAAGGGTCTGAGCGTAATTTTTCACGATCTTACTTTACTCGCGCCAAAGGTGGCGTACTGATGAAGTCCATCACTATTGCGATTCGCAATGGTGAAAACCGCGTGATAGGGCTTCTTTGTATCAATATCAACCTGGATGTACCTTTCTCTCAGGTACTTCAGGCGTTCATGCCAAACGAGGAAGCTAAAGAAGCGGCATCATCGGTAAACTTTGCCAGTGACGTTGAAGAGCTGGTGGATCAGACGGTTGAACGAACCATCGAAGAAATCAATGCAGACAAGTCAGTCTCAAATAACACTAAGAATCGCCAAATCGTGATGGATCTTTATGACAAAGGCATCTTTGACATTAAAGATGCGATCAACCGAGTGGCGGATCGACTGAACATCTCCAAACACACGGTTTACCTGTATATCCGTCAGCGTAAAACAGAGGATGGCGAGAAGTGAGCCAATCACTCAGTTACACCCTGGTCGTAAATGGCGGAGTGTACGGAAGCCAGTCAGCAAGAAACGCCTACCAATTTGCACAAGCGCTGTTAGAAAAAGGGCACACTCTGGTGAGTGTGTTCTTTTATCAGGATGGTGTGTCTAACGGTACACAGCTTTCTGTGCCTGCTAACGATGAATTTGATTTAACCAAAGCGTGGCAATCTCTTGCGAAAGAGCATCAGGTTCGGCTAGAGACTTGTGTTGCAGCAGCGTTGCGCCGTGGCATTGTGAGTGAAGATGAAGCGAACAAGCATGAGCTAGGGCAGCATAATTTAGCCAGCGGGTTTGAACAGGCGGGATTGGGCAGCTTGGCAGAAGCCATGTTACAGCAAGACAGAGTGGTGCAGTTTTGAGTCAACTAACTTTTGTTTTTCGAAGCGCGCCCCATTCGACCAGCGCGGGTAGGGAAGGAGTCGATGCATTGCTCGCTGCTTCAGCATATTGTGAAGACATTACCGTTTTATTTATTGGGGATGGCGTGACTCAGTTGGTTTCAGCTCAGGACACGTCTTCTATTCAAAGTAAAAACTACCTGCCAATGTTTAAGCTGTTTGACCTTTACGACATTGAAAGCGTCTATGTGTGTGAGTCTTCTCTAAAGGAGCGAGGGTTGGCACAGGCTGAGTTGGTAATAGATGCTCAGCGTCAGTCGAAAGCAGATTTGGTCCAGCATCTTCAATCTTCCAATAAAGTGCTGACGTTTTAGGTAAACACATGCTTCATATCATCAAAACTCAATCCGCAATTGCTGGCGCAATGTCTTATGTATCCGATAACGATGCAATCCTGTTGGTGGAAGATGCTGTGTATGTAAGTAACACTGAGCACAGTGGTTTTACTCATCTTTCAACATCGATTTCTCAATGTTATGTACTTGAAGCGGATCTCAATGCGAGAGGCGTTGCTAGCTTCGTAAATAGCAACATTCAGGTAGTCGATTTTCTTGGTTGGGTGGCATTAACAGAGCAATATCACCAATCGATGACATGGGAGTAATGACGCTCCCATTTTTCATGTAATGCTTCTATCACGTCACAGCATTTTCTTCTTTTCTTCACGTGTATTTCATCAGACCAGCGAAGCTGGGAAAAAAGATCTGTATATTTCTTGACACTCACCCCCCTGCTGCATAGAATTTTGCGTCCCCAATTGTACTAGGTGCATTTTGGGGAATAGATTTTTCACAAAGCTTACTTTCAAGTAATTCAGGAGCTAGTTAATGGCAACTATTAACCAGTTGGTACGTAAGCCACGTGCAAAGCAAGTTGTTAAAAGCAACGTGCCAGCACTAGAAGCGTGCCCACAAAAACGTGGTGTATGTACTCGTGTTTACACTACTACACCTAAAAAACCTAACTCAGCACTTCGTAAAGTTTGTCGTGTACGTCTGACAAACGGCTTCGAAGTAACATCGTACATCGGCGGTGAAGGTCACAACCTTCAAGAGCACAGTGTTGTACTAATCCGTGGCGGTCGTGTAAAAGACCTTCCGGGTGTACGTTACCACACTGTTCGCGGTGCACTTGACTGTGCTGGCGTTAATGACCGTAAACAAGGTCGTTCTAAGTACGGTGTGAAGCGTCCTAAGTCTTAATGTCCCTTTTCTGTTTACAGAAAGGCGTTAAGTAAGGCCAAACACTAAATTTTCATTTTTATTTTTGAAGAAACTGAAAAGTTTTGGATAACCTGAAGAATAAGACAACGGAGAATTTCCATGCCACGTCGTCGCGTCATCGGTCAGCGTAAGATCCTTCCAGATCCTAAGTTCAAATCTGAATTGCTGGCAAAATTCGTTAACATCCTAATGGTTGACGGTAAGAAATCTACTGCAGAGAAAATTGTTTACACTGCACTAGACACAATGGCTGAAAAGTCTGGTAAAGACCACTTAGCTGTATTTGAAGAAGCTCTTGAAAATGTTCGCCCTGCGGTAGAAGTTAAGTCTCGCCGTGTGGGTGGTTCAACTTACCAAGTACCTGTAGAAGTACGTCCGGTTCGCCGTAACGCACTTGCTATGCGTTGGTTGGTTGAAGCTGCGCGTAAGCGTGGTGAAAAATCTATGGCTGCTCGCCTAGCTGCTGAAATGCTAGACGCTGCTGAAAACAAAGGTACTGCGGTTAAGAAACGTGAAGACGTTCACCGCATGGCTGACGCGAACAAAGCGTTTGCTCATTACCGCTGGTAATACCTTCTGTGCTGCGAGGTTCTCTCGCAGCACTTTTCTATTTCCTAAGGTGAACCTTAGTAAGAGGATACAATCGTGGCTCGTAAAACTCCTATTGAGCGCTACCGTAACATCGGTATCTGTGCTCACGTAGATGCAGGTAAGACAACCACAACTGAGCGTATTCTGTTCTACACTGGCCTTTCTCACAAAATCGGCGAAGTTCACGATGGTGCTGCAACCATGGACTGGATGGAGCAGGAGCAGGAGCGTGGTATCACAATCACCTCAGCTGCGACTACTACTTTCTGGCGTGGTATGGAAGCACAGTTCCAAGATCATCGCGTAAACATCATTGATACCCCTGGACACGTAGACTTTACTATCGAAGTAGAGCGTTCTCTTCGTGTACTTGACGGTGCAGTGGTCGTATTCTGTGGCTCATCTGGTGTTGAACCTCAGTCTGAAACTGTATGGCGTCAAGCTGACAAGTACCAAGTTCCAAGAATGGTATTTGTAAACAAGATGGACCGTGCGGGTGCAGACTTCCTACGCGTTGTGGACCAAATTAAAGATCGTCTTGGTGCGAACCCAGTTCCAATCCAATTAAACATTGGTGCGGAAGATGAGTTCAAAGGTGTCATCGACCTTATCAAGATGAAAGCTATCAACTGGAATGAAGCCGACCAAGGCATGACGTTTACATACGAAGACATTCCAGCTGACATGCAAGAACTTGCCGAAGAATGGCATTCTAACCTTGTTGAAGTTGCAGCTGAAGCAAGTGAAGAGCTGATGGAAAAATACCTTGAAGAAGGCGAACTAACAGAAGCTGAAATCAAGGAAGCACTTCGTACTCGTACACTAAACAACGAAATCGTACTGGCTACATGTGGCAGTGCGTTCAAAAACAAAGGTGTACAAGCGGTACTGGATGCTGTTATTGAATTCCTACCTTCACCTGTTGATGTACCTGCAATTAAAGGTATTGACGACAGAGACAACGAAGTTGAACGTCATGCAGACGACAACGAACCGTTCTCTGCTCTGGCATTTAAGATCGCAACAGACCCATTCGTAGGTACGCTGACATTCATGCGTGTCTATTCTGGCGTTGTGAACTCTGGCGACAGCGTCTATAACTCTGTTAAGCAAAAACGTGAGCGTTTTGGACGTATTGTTCAGATGCACTCGAACAAGCGTGAAGAAATCAAAGAGATTCGCGCGGGTGATATTGCTGCAGCAGTAGGTCTGAAAGACGTAACAACAGGTGACACTCTGTGTAACCAAGACCATAAAGTGGTTCTGGAGCGCATGGAATTCCCTGAGCCGGTAATCCAAATTGCGGTTGAGCCTCGTTCTAAGGCAGATCAGGAAAAAATGGGTATTGCGCTAGGTAAACTAGCTGCTGAAGACCCGTCTTTCCGTGTAGAAACCGACGACGAGACAGGTCAAACACTGATCTCAGGCATGGGTGAGCTTCACCTAGATATCATTGTTGATCGTATGAAACGTGAGTTCAGCGTTGACTGTAATGTCGGTAAACCTCAGGTTGCTTACCGTGAAACTATCCGTGGTGCCACGGAAGTGGAAGGCAAATTCGTTCGCCAGTCAGGTGGTCGCGGTCAATACGGTCACGTATGGCTGAAACTAGAACCTGCTGAAGTTGGCGACGGTTTTGTTTTTGTTGATGAGATCGTTGGTGGTGTGATTCCTAAGGAATACATCAGCTCAGTATCGAAAGGTATTGAAGAGCAAATGAACAACGGTGTGTTGGCTGGCTATCCTGTACTGGATGTGAAAGCAACACTATTCGACGGTTCATTCCACGATGTCGACTCAAGTGAGATGGCGTTTAAAATCGCTGGCTCCATGGCCTTTAAGAAAGGTGCGCTTGAAGCACAACCTGTTCTTTTAGAGCCAATGATGAAAGTTGAAGTAACGACTCCAGAAGACTGGATGGGTGATGTAGTAGGCGATCTTAACCGTCGTCGCGGCATCATCGAAGGCATGGACGAGGGGACAGCTGGCCTGAAGATAATTCGTGCACAAGTTCCGTTGTCAGCTATGTTCGGTTACGCAACTGACTTACGTTCTGCGACACAAGGTCGTGCTTCTTACTCTATGGAGTTTAGTGAGTACGCTGAAGTGCCGAAAAATGTTGCGGAAGCAATCATTGCAGAGCGTGGATAATCGTTATTTGATTAATAACGAATCTATTGCGCTGGCGAGAGTTGGCGCATAAAATAGCAAATTCTGGCGCACCTTGGAGCATAACTTCAGGGTGAATCATAACTAGGAAGGAACACGATCGTGTCTAAAGAAAAATTTGAACGTACGAAACCGCACGTAAACGTTGGTACTATCGGCCACGTTGACCACGGTAAAACAACTCTAACTGCTGCAATCTGTACTACTCTAGCTAAAGTGTACGGCGGTGAAGCGAAAGACTTCGCATCTATCGATAACGCTCCAGAAGAGCGTGAGCGTGGTATCACAATCGCAACGTCTCACGTTGAGTACGACACTCCATCACGTCACTACGCACACGTAGACTGCCCAGGACACGCTGACTATGTTAAAAACATGATCACAGGTGCTGCGCAAATGGACGGTGGTATCCTAGTTGTAGCTGCGACTGATGGCCCAATGCCTCAAACTCGTGAGCACATCCTACTAGGCCGTCAGGTTGGTATCCCATACATCATCGTATTCATGAACAAGTGTGACATGGTTGACGATGAAGAGCTTCTAGAGCTAGTAGAAATGGAAGTTCGTGAACTTCTTTCTGAGTACGAATTCCCAGGTGATGACCTACCAGTAATCCAAGGTTCAGCTCTTGGCGCTCTAAACGGCGAGAAGCAGTGGGAAGACAAGATTGTTGAGCTTGCAGAAGCACTAGATTCTTACATTCCAGAGCCAGAGCGTGCTGTAGATCAGCCGTTCCTACTACCAATTGAAGACGTATTCTCAATTCAAGGTCGTGGTACAGTAGTAACAGGTCGTATCGAGCGTGGTATCCTAACAGTAGGTGACGACGTAGAGATCGTAGGTATCAAAGATACAACAACGACCACATGTACTGGTGTAGAGATGTTCCGTAAGCTTCTAGACGAAGGTCGTGCGGGTGAAAACGTTGGTGCACTTCTACGTGGTACTAAGCGTGACGAAGTAGAGCGTGGTCAAGTACTGGCTGCACCTGGTTCAATCACTCCACACACTAAGTTTGAATCAGAAGTATACGTACTGTCTAAAGATGAAGGTGGTCGTCACACTCCATTCTTCAAAGGTTACCGTCCACAGTTCTACTTCCGTACAACTGACGTAACTGGTGACATCCAGCTTCCAGAAGGCGTTGAAATGGTAATGCCTGGCGACAACGTACAAATGACTGTTGAACTAATCGCTCCAATCGCGATGGACGAAGGTCTACGTTTCGCAATCCGTGAAGGTGGTCGTACAGTAGGTGCTGGTGTTGTTGCGAAAATCTTCGACTAATATCGAATGATTTTGCGATAACCGCATCTTGAAAAGAGGAGCTTAGGCTCCTCTTTTTGTTTATGTATCAATTCCTTTCTCATCCCCTCTCCTTTATATAACCAATCATTCTAATCAAAATGCCAATAGGATTGGCAATGCTAACCATTCTCGTTTATATTTCTAATTGAAGTAAATTGGATGTAAAAAATGTTTGTTTGTATTTGCCACGGTGTATCCGACAAAAAAATTCGACAGCTTGCTCTTGAAGAGGGCATCACAGATATCAAGGGAATTAGGCAGTGTACGCCACTCGGATCTCAATGTGGTAAATGCGTAAAAAGTGCGAAGGAAATTCTTAACGACACAGTAGCAACGTTATATAAGAAAGTCGGCTAACTCATTTTTGAGAATGCCCTAAAATGATTTTGACACCTTCTTAATTGGTTCTAAAGTTAAAAGAGCCGATCAAGGAGGGCTTTGTCATGAAAGGTGATCCAAAAATCATTCAACACCTTAACACCATTTTAGGAAACGAACTTGTTGCTATTAATCAGTACTTCTTACATGCACGCATGTACAAAGATTGGGGCTTAAAGCACCTTGCTGAGAAAGAGTACGAAGAATCTATTGACGAAATGAAACATGCCGATCATCTGATTGAGCGCATTTTGTTTCTTGAAGGTTTGCCAAATTTGCAAGATCTCGGCAAGTTGATGATAGGTGAAGACACCAAGGAAATGTTGGAGTGCGACCTTAAGCTTGAAATGGACGCAATCCCCGATCTGAAAGAAGCAATTGCCTATGCGGAAAATGTTCGCGATTTTGTTTCAAGAGACCTTTTTCAAGATATCTTAGAAGACGAAGAAGAACATGTTGATTGGCTTGAAACGCAGCTTGGCTTAATAGATAAGGTCGGGATCGAAAACTACCAACAAGCTCAGTTTGTCGACGAAGACTAGTTCAAATTAATACGATTACATAAAAAGCGAACCCCCAACAAGGGTTCGCTTTTTTACTATTTGTCTTCTTTTTAGACTAATTTTCCAACGACTCTTGCATACAACTTTGTGATCTGTATAATACCGCGCACTGGCTTAGCCAGTTGTGAACCAATGAGCAGCGAGGAGTAAGCGTTCCGCTTAGTAATGTAAACTCAGCTTATGTTCGCGGTTAATACAATTAGCTACCTTTCGAGGTAAAGTTAATCGAAAATTAACTGACAATGTATCCGATTTGGATACTACGGTTTCACATAAATCAATCGGCATTCTCTCGTCTATTCGAGTATGAGTGGCGATATTGTTTGTGTAATTTATTATTATTGGAGCTCTGTCTCATGCAGAACCAACGTATTCGTATCCGCCTTAAAGCTTTCGATTACAAACTGATCGACGCTTCTACAGCGGAAATCGTTGAAACAGCAAAGCGTACCGGCGCACAGGTTCGTGGTCCTATCCCACTTCCTACTCGTAAAGAGCGTTTCACTGTTCTTATCTCTCCACACGTCAACAAAGATGCACGTGACCAGTACGAAATTCGTACTCACAAGCGTCTAATCGACATCGTAGAGCCAACTGACAAAACTGTTGACGCTCTGATGCGCCTAGATCTAGCTGCTGGCGTTGACGTACAAATCAGCCTAGGTTAAGGGAGATTAGAAGAATGATTGGTCTAGTCGGACGTAAAGTGGGTATGACCCGCGTATTTACCGAAGAAGGCGTTTCTATCCCAGTAACTGTTGTTGAGGTTGAAGCGAACCGTATTTCTCAAGTGAAAACTCTTGAGACTGACGGCTATGCAGCAATCCAGGTAACTACTGGTGCTAAGAAAGCTAACCGTGTTGTTAAAGCCGAAGCTGGTCACTTTGCGAAAGCAGGTGTTGAAGCTGGTCGCGGTCTTTGGGAATTCCGTTTAGAAAACGGCGAAGAGTTTGAAGTTGGTGCTGAGCTAAACGTAGAACTTTTCAACGAAGTTAAAAAAGTAGACGTTACTGGCACATCTAAAGGTAAAGGTTTCCAAGGCGCTGTTAAGCGTTGGAATTTCCGTACTCAAGATATGTCTCACGGTAACTCATTGTCTCACCGTGCTCCTGGTTCTATCGGTCAATGTCAGACTCCAGGTCGCGTGTTTAAAGGCAAGAAAATGGCAGGTCACATGGGTGCTGAGCGTGTAACGACTCAAAACCTAGAGATCGTACGCGTAGACGCTGAGCGCAATCTGCTTCTTATTAAAGGTGCAGTACCAGGCGCAACTGGCGGCAACGTGATCGTAAAACCAGCTGTTAAAGCATAACGTCTAGGAGTAAGTAATGGAATTGATGGTTAAAGGTGCTGATGCACTAACTGTTTCCGAGACTACTTTCGGACGTGACTTCAACGAAGCTCTTGTACACCAAGTAGTTGTTGCGTACGCAGCAGGTGCTCGTCAAGGTACTCGTGCTCAAAAGACTCGTTCTGAAGTATCTGGCGGTGGCGCTAAGCCATGGCGTCAAAAAGGTACTGGCCGTGCACGTGCTGGTACAATCCGTAGCCCAATCTGGCGTACAGGTGGTGTTACTTTTGCTGCGAAACCACAAGATCACAGCCAAAAAGTAAACAAGAAAATGTACCGTGGTGCTATGAAGAGCATTCTTTCTGAGCTAGTTCGTCAAGAGCGTCTAATCGTTGTTGATAGCTTCTCAGTTGAAGCGCCAAAAACTAAAGAGCTTGTAGCTAAGCTTAAAGAGCTTGAGCTAACTGACGCGCTAATCGTGACTAGCGAAGTAGATGAGAATCTATTCCTAGCTGCTCGTAACCTATACAAAGTTGACGCACGTGACGTTGCTGGTATCGACCCAGTTTCACTAATCGCGTTCGACAAAGTTGTAATGACTGCTGAAGCAGTTAAGCAAGTTGAGGAGATGCTAGCATGATCACTGAAGAGCGTATCCTAAAAGTTCTACGTGCGCCGCACATCTCTGAAAAAGCAACTATGGCTGCTGAGAAAGCGAACACTATCGTTTTCAAAGTAGCAAAAGATGCAACTAAGAAAGAGATCAAAGCTGCTGTAGAAAAGCTTTTTGAAGTTGAAGTTAAGTCTGTAAATACTCTTATCACTAAGGGTAAGACCAAACGTCAAGGTCTACGCCAAGGTCGCCGCAGCGACGTTAAGAAAGCGTACGTTACTTTGAAAGAAGGTCAAGATCTTGACTTTGTTGGCGGCGCGGAATAACAGGAGTAGTTGAAAAATGGCTATTGTTAAATGTAAGCCGACTTCCCCTGGTCGTCGTCATGTTGTTAAAGTTGTTAACGCTGACCTACACAAGGGCAAGCCATACGCACCTCTTCTAGAGAAAAACTCTAAGAACGGTGGTCGTAACAACAACGGTCGTATCACAGTACGTCACATCGGCGGTGGTCACAAGCATCACTACCGTGTAATTGACTTCAAACGTACTAAAGATGGTATCCCAGCGAAAGTTGAGCGTCTTGAATACGATCCAAACCGTAGCGCTAACATCGCTCTAGTTCTGTACGCAGACGGTGAGCGCCGCTACATCATCGCACCAAAAGGCATCCAAGCTGGTGACCAGATTCAATCTGGTGTAGATGCGCCAATCAAAGCAGGTAACACTCTGCCGATGCGCAACATCCCAGTAGGTTCTACAGTTCACTGTGTTGAACTTAAGCCTGGTAAAGGTGCTCAGCTAGCTCGTTCGGCTGGTGCTTACGCTCAAATCGTTGCTCGTGACGGTGCGTACGTAACTATCCGTCTACGTTCTGGCGAAATGCGCAAAGTTCTTTCTGAAGGCCGTGCAACAATCGGTGAAGTTGGTAACTCTGAGCACATGCTACGTGAACTTGGTAAAGCTGGTGCTTCACGCTGGCGCGGCGTACGTCCAACCGTACGTGGTGTAGTAATGAACCCGGTTGATCACCCACACGGTGGTGGTGAAGGTCGTACATCTGGCGGTCGTCACCCAGTATCTCCTTGGGGTATGCCTACTAAGGGCTTCAAGACTCGTAAGAACAAACGCACTGACAAGTACATCGTACGTCGTCGTAACAAGTAATCTATATAAGAGGAATCGCCATGCCACGTTCTCTCAAGAAAGGTCCATTTATTGACCTACACTTGCTGAAGAAGGTAGAGAAAGCGGTGGAAAGCGGAGACAAGAAGCCTATTAAGACTTGGTCCCGTCGCTCAATGATCATTCCATCAATGATTGGTTTGACCATCGCTGTCCATAATGGTCGTCAACACGTTCCAGTATTTGTAACTGATGAAATGATCGGTCACAAACTGGGCGAATTCGCACCTACTCGTACTTACCGCGGTCACGCTGCGGATAAGAAAGCTAAGAAGAAATAAGGAGTAAATAATGGAAGCTATTGCTAAACATAACTTTGCTCGTATTTCTCCTCAGAAAGCTCGCTTAGTTGCAGATCAAATCCGCGGTAAATCTGTGGATCAGGCTCTAGAACTTCTAACTTTCAGCAACAAAAAAGCTGCTGAACTAATCAAGAAAGTTCTGGAATCAGCAATCGCGAATGCAGAGCATAACGAAGGTGCAGACATCGACGATCTGAATGTCGCTAAAATCTTCGTAGATGAAGGCCCAACCATGAAGCGTATTATGCCTCGTGCGAAAGGTCGTGCGGATCGTATCTTGAAGCGTTCAAGCCACATCACTGTTGTTGTAGCAGATCGCTAAGAGACTAGGAGAGTAAGCAATGGGTCAAAAAGTACATCCTAATGGTATTCGTCTTGGCATCGTTAAGCCTTGGAATGCTACTTGGTTTGCTAACACCAAAGATTTCGCTGACAACCTAGACGGCGACTTCAAGGTACGTCAGTTCCTAACGAAGGAACTTTCGAAAGCGTCTCTTTCACGTATCGTTATCGAGCGTCCTGCTAAGAGCATCCGTGTGACTATTCACACTGCTCGTCCAGGCGTTGTAATCGGTAAGAAAGGCGAAGACGTAGAGAAGCTACGCACAGCTGTAGCTAAAATCGCAGGTGTACCAGCGCAAATTAACATCGCTGAAGTACGCAAACCTGAGTTGGACGCACAACTTGTTGGTGACAGCATCGCGTCTCAGCTAGAGCGTCGTGTTATGTTCCGTCGTGCTATGAAGCGTGCGGTACAAAACGCAATGCGTCTAGGCGCTAAAGGTATCAAAGTGGAAGTAAGCGGTCGTCTAGGCGGCGCTGAAATCGCACGTACTGAGTGGTATCGTGAAGGTCGTGTACCTCTACATACTCTTCGTGCTGACATTGATTACGCAACTTCTTCGGCTCACACCCAATACGGTGTAATCGGCATTAAAGTTTGGATCTTCAAAGGTGAGATCCTAGGCGGCATGCCAGCAGCTAACGCTGTAGAGCCAAAAGGCGACAAGCCTAAGAAGCAGCGTAAAGGCCGTAAGTAAGGAGTCGACTGATGCTACAACCTAAACGTACTAAGTTCCGTAAGGTTCAGACTGGTCGCAACCGTGGTCTAGCTAAAGGTACTGAAGTAAGCTTCGGCGAATTCGGTCTTAAAGCTGTTGGCCGTGGTCGTATCACTGCTCGTCAGATTGAAGCGGCTCGTCGTGCTATGACACGTCACATTAAACGTCAAGGTCAAATCTGGATTCGTATTTTCCCAGACAAGCCTATCACTGAAAAACCGCTTGAAGTTCGTCAAGGTAAGGGTAAAGGTAACGTTGAGTACTGGGTAGCCCAAATCCAACCTGGTAAGGTTATGTACGAAATGAATGGCGTACCTGAAGAGTTGGCACGTGAAGCGTTCCGCCTTGCGGCACGTAAACTGCCTGTAAAAACTACCTTTGTAACTAAGCAGGTGATGTGATGAAAGCACTAGATCTACGCGAAAAAAGCGTTGAAGAGCTTAACGCTGAGCTATTGAATTTGCTGCGTGAGCAGTTCAACTTGCGCATGCAAGCTGCAACTGGTCAACTACAGCAGACTCATACTCTGAAAGCTGTGCGCCGTGATATCGCACGTGTGAAAACTGTTTTGACTGAGAAGGCAGGCGCATAATGAGCGACAAAATTCGTACTCAACAAGGTCGTGTAGTTAGCGACAAGATGGACAAGTCTATCGTTGTTGCAATCGAACGCATGGTGAAACACCCAATTTACGGCAAGTTCGTAAAGCGTACGACTAAACTGCACGCACACGACGAAAACAACGAGTGTGGCCTAGGCGATACCGTTGAGATTCAAGAGTGTCGTCCACTGTCTAAGAAGAAGTCTTGGACTTTGGTAAAAGTTGTAGAAAAAGCGAAGTACTAATTTCGTTTTGATACGATAGAAAAAGCGGCTCCAAATTATTTTTGGGGCCGCTTATTTTTTGGCTACCCAAGTACAAAAAAGGGTGGTACAATTCGCAGCCCTTATAAAGAGGCAGCCCGACCCGTGAAGGGTCTAGTTTTAATATTTAGCGGAGCACTAAAATGATCCAAATGCAAAGTACACTCGACGCTGCGGATAACTCCGGCGCTCGCAGAGTAATGTGTATTAAGGTTCTGGGTGGCTCTCACCGCCGTTATGCACATATCGGAGATATCATCAAAGTTACTGTTAAGGAAGCAATTCCACGCGGTAAAGTTAAGAAAGGTGATGTTCTGAAAGCGGTGGTAGTGCGCACTCGTAAAGGCGTTCGTCGTCCAGACGGTTCTGTCATTCGCTTCGACCGTAATGCTTGTGTATTGTTGAACGACACTACTGAGCAACCAGTCGGCACACGTATCTTTGGTCCAGTGACTCGTGAACTTCGTAACGCGAAATTCATGAAGATTGTTTCACTGGCTCCAGAAGTTCTGTAAGGAGCGGCACACAATGGCAGCTAAAATCCGTCGTAACGACGAAGTAATCGTTCTTGCCGGTAAAGATAAAGGCAAGCGCGGTAAAGTAACTAAGGTTCTAGCAACCGGTAAAGTTATCGTTGAAGGTATCAACCTTGTTAAGAAACACCAAAAGCCTCAACCGGCTCTAGGTCAACAAGGTGGCATCGTTGAACAAGAAGCAGCAATTGATGCTTCTAACGTTGCAATCTTTAACGCGGCTACTGGTAAAGCAGACCGCATCGGTTTCCGTTTTGAAGAAGGCAAAAAAGTGCGTTTCTTCAAATCAAACGGCGAAACTGTTTCTAACTAATAGAATGTAATTTGGAGTTCTACTATGGCGAAACTGCATGATTACTACAAGTCGTCTGTAGTCGCTGAGCTTACCAAAGAGTTCGGCTACTCAAGCGTCATGCAAGTCCCTAGGATTGAAAAAATCACCCTAAACATGGGCGTTGGTGAAGCAATCAACGACAAGAAACTGCTAGAAAACGCAGCAGCTGATATGGCAACGATCTCTGGTCAAAAGCCACTTATCACTAAAGCGCGTAAATCAGTAGCAGGCTTCAAGATTCGTGAAGGCTACCCAATTGGTTGTAAAGTAACCTTACGTGGCGAACGTATGTGGGATTTCTTCGAGCGTCTAATCTCGATTGCACTTCCACGTGTACGTGATTTCCGTGGTGTTAGCGCGAAGTCTTTTGACGGTCGTGGTAACTACAGCATGGGCGTTCGCGAGCAAATCATCTTCCCGGAAATCGACTACGATAAAGTCGATCGTGTACGCGGTCTTGATATCACTATCACGACGTCTGCGAGTTCCGATGAGGAAGGCCGTGCTCTGCTGGCTGCCTTTAACTTCCCATTCCGTAAGTAAGGTGAAGGGTTACTGTTATGGCTAAACAATCAATGAAAGCACGTGAAGCTAAGCGTGCAAAGCTAGTAGCTAAGTTCGCTGAGAAGCGTTCAGCGCTTAAAGCTATCATTAGCGATGTAAACGCATCTGAAGAAGATCGTTGGAATGCAGTTCTAAAATTGCAATCTCTTCCACGTGATTCAAGTGCATCACGTCAGCGCAACCGTTGCAACCAAACTGGTCGTCCACACGGTTACCTACGTAAGTTCGGTCTAAGCCGTATTAAGGTTCGTGAAGCTTGCATGAAAGGCGAGATTCCGGGTCTTCGTAAGGCTAGCTGGTAATTGCCACTTAATCATTTGGAGTAAAATCTATGAGCATGCAAGATCCGATTTCGGATATGCTGACCCGCGTTCGTAACGGTCAGGCAGCAAACAAAGTTGCTGTTAAAATGCCTTCTTCAAAGCTGAAAGTTGCAATTGCTGCACTACTAAAAGCTGAAGGTTACATCGCAGACTTCGCTGTAAGCGGCGAAGCGAAACCAGAGCTAGAAGTAACTCTTAAGTACTTCCAAGCTAAACCAGTAATCGAGCAAATCCAACGTGTTTCACGTCCAGGTCTGCGCGTCTACAAAAAGAAAGACGAGCTACCTTCTGTGATGGGCGGTTTGGGTGTTGCTGTAGTTTCCACTTCCAAGGGTCTAATGTCTGACCGTGCTGCTCGTAAAGCAGGTCTTGGTGGTGAAATCATCTGCTACGTAGCTTAATAATAGGAGTAGGATATGTCTCGTGTTGCTAAAGCACCTGTCGCTATTCCAGCTGGCGTAGAGGTGAAACTAAACGGCCAAGAACTTAGCGTTAAAGGTCCTAAAGGCGAACTGTCTCGTTCATTCAACGATGGCGTAGTAGTTGCGCAAGAAGAAGGTAAGCTTACTTTCGGTCCACGTGAAGGTGTTGCTAACGCATGGGCACAAGCTGGTACAGCTCGCGCACTTGCTAACAACATGGTTGTTGGTGTTACTGAAGGCTTTACTAAGAAGCTAACTCTTAAGGGTGTTGGTTACCGTGCTGCTATTAAAGGCAACGCAGTTAGCCTAACTCTAGGCTTCTCTCACCCAGTTGAGCACGCAGTGCCAGCGGGTATTAAAGCTGAATGTCCAAGCCAAACTGAAATCGTACTAACTGGTGCTGACAAGCAACTAGTTGGTCAGGTTGCGGCTGACATTCGTTCTTACCGTGAGCCTGAGCCTTACAAAGGTAAAGGTGTTCGTTACGCAGATGAAAATGTGCGTACCAAAGAAGCTAAGAAGAAGTAAGGTAACACTATGGATAAGAAAGCATCTCGCATCCGTCGTGCTACACGTGCACGTCGTAAGATTGCAGAACTTCGCGCGACTCGCCTAGTAGTACACCGTACTCCACGTCACGTGTACGCTCAGGTTATCGCTGCAAACGGCTCTGAGGTTATCGCTGCTGCTTCTACTGTAGAAAAAGCGATCCGTGAGCAAGTTAAGAATACTGGTAACGTAGACGCTGCTAAAGCTGTAGGTAAAGCTATTGCTGAGCGCGCTATCGAAAAAGGCATCTCTGATGTTGCTTTCGATCGTTCTGGTTTCCAATACCACGGTCGAGTAGCGGCGCTAGCAGATTCTGCTCGCGAAGCTGGTCTGAAATTCTAAGGTAGGGTTGGAAGATGGCTAAAGAACAACAACAAGCTACAGATTTGCACGAAAAGCTAATTGCTGTTAACCGTGTTTCTAAAACGGTTAAAGGTGGTCGAATCTTTAGTTTTACTGCACTAACAGTTGTTGGTGACGGTAACGGTCGTGTTGGTTTCGGTTACGGCAAAGCTCGTGAAGTACCAGCAGCGATCCAAAAAGCAATGGAAAAAGCGCGCCGTAACATGGTTACTGTAGCGCTTAACGACGGTACTCTTCACCACGCGGTGAAAGGTCGTCACACTGGCTCTAAAGTTTACATGCAGCCAGCTGCAGAAGGTACTGGTATCATCGCAGGTGGTGCGATGCGTGCAGTACTTGAAGTTGTAGGTGTTCACAACGTACTTGCAAAAGCATACGGTTCTACGAACCCTATCAACATCGTTCGCGCGACGATCGATGGTCTGAGTGGCATGAAGTCTCCTGAGATGGTTGCTGCTAAGCGTGGTCTAACTGTTGAAGCTATTTCGGAGTAAGAACACCATGGCAACTATTAAAGTAACTCAAACTAAAAGCTCAATTGGCCGCCTACCAAAGCACAAAGCGACTTTGCGTGGTCTAGGTCTTCGTCGTATCAACCACACTGTAGAACTTGAAGATACTCCGTGCGTACGCGGTATGATCAACAAAGTTTACTACATGGTTAAAGTTGAGGAGTAATCAGAATGCGTTTGAATACTCTATCACCGGCTGCTGGCTCTAAACCTTCTAAGAAGCGTCTAGGTCGCGGTATCGGTTCAGGCCTTGGTAAAACAGGTGGTCGCGGCCACAAAGGTCAAAAATCACGTTCTGGCGGCAGCGTTCGTCCAGGTTTCGAAGGCGGTCAGATGCCTCTGAAACAACGTCTACCAAAATTCGGTTTCACTTCTCGTAAGAGCCTAGTGACTTCTGAAGTTCGTCTAGGTGAACTAGCGAAGGTAGAAGGTGACGTGGTTGATCTAAACAGCTTGAAAGCTGCTAACGTAATCACTAAGAACATCGAATTTGTAAAAGTTGTTCTTTCTGGTGAAATCAGCAAAGCTGTGACTGTTAAAGGTCTACGCGTAACTAAAGGTGCTAAAGCTGCAATCGAAGCTGCAGGCGGTAAAATCGAGGAATAATTCTCGAGGGACGAGGTACAGATGGCTAAAAAACCAGGACAAGATTTTCGTAGTGCTCAAAGCGGCTTAGCTGAATTAAAGTCGCGCTTACTATTCGTATTAGGTGCACTTTTAGTATTCAGAGCGGGCTCTTTTGTGCCGATCCCTGGTATTGACGCAGCTGTACTTGCCGATTTGTTCGAACAGCAAAAGGGTACCATCGTTGAAATGTTCAACATGTTCTCCGGTGGTGCACTTGAGCGTGCTTCTATATTAGCGTTGGGCATCATGCCGTATATTTCGGCTTCGATTGTTGTCCAATTGCTAACTGTAGTTCATCCTGCGTTAGCTGAACTCAAGAAAGAGGGTGAAGCCGGCCGTCGTAAGATAAGCCAATATACGCGTTACGGCACGCTTGTACTTGCTACATTCCAAGCAATTGGTATTGCAACAGCTTTGCCAAGCATGGTCACAGGTCAATTGGTCGTTATCGATCAAACCATGTTTACTGTTATTGCAACCATCAGTCTAGTAACCGGTACCATGTTCCTAATGTGGTTAGGTGAACAGATTACTGAGCGAGGAATTGGTAACGGTATCTCATTGATTATCTTTGCAGGTATCGTTGCTGGATTGCCATCGGCAATCGGTCAAACAATTGAGCAAGCGCGTCAAGGTGAACTGAACGTACTTCTTCTGCTGCTTATTGCTGTACTGGCGTTTGCAGTTATCTACTTCGTTGTTTTCATGGAGCGTGGTCAGCGTCGAATCGTCGTTAACTATGCTAAGCGTCAACAAGGTCGTAAGGTATTTGCTGCGCAAAGTACTCACTTGCCACTTAAAATTAACATGGCAGGTGTGATCCCAGCGATATTTGCGTCTAGTATTATTTTGTTCCCAGGAACATTAGCACAGTGGTTTGGTAACACAGGTGGTGAGGACAGCGCATTCAGTTGGTTAACTGATGTGTCTTTGGCCCTTAGCCCTGGACAACCTCTGTATGTAATGCTTTATGCGGCAGCGATTATTTTCTTCTGTTTCTTCTACACGGCATTGGTTTTCAATCCGCGTGAAACAGCAGATAATCTGAAGAAGTCTGGAGCGTTCGTACCCGGTATCCGCCCAGGTGAGCAGACAGCTAAGTACATTGATAAAGTAATGACTCGTTTAACCCTAGCAGGTGCGTTGTACATTACCTTTATCTGTCTGATTCCCGAGTTCATGATGATCGCTTGGAACGTACGTTTCTACTTTGGCGGTACATCACTACTTATCGTAGTGGTAGTTATCATGGACTTTATGGCACAGGTACAGACTCATCTGATGTCACAACAGTATGATTCTGTGTTGAAAAAAGCGAATCTGAAAGGCTACGGTCGTTAATTCGACGGTAGGCTCAGATTTCATTACGGAGTTTAGCAATGAAAGTTCGTGCTTCCGTTAAAAAAATCTGCCGTAACTGTAAAGTAATCAAGCGCAACGGTGTTGTTCGCGTGATTTGCAACAGTGAGCCAAAGCACAAGCAGCGCCAAGGCTAATCTAAGCAGAAATTTTTACTTGAAAAGTAAGGTAGTGTCGAGTATATTCCTCGGCCTACCTTTTGCGTGCAAAAGAAGTAGTATGCCGCAGCGTATCCATAACGGGCTTTGCTGCGGATAATTCTTTTATGAAACACTAGGAGTGAATAATGGCCCGTATAGCAGGCATTAACATTCCTGATCAGAAACATGCTGTAATCGCTCTAACGGCGATCTACGGCATCGGTAAAACTCGCTCTCAAGCTATCCTAGCTGAAGTGGGTATTGCTGAACATGTTAAGATCAGTGAACTATCTGAAGAGCAGATCGATCAACTGCGTGATGGTGTAGCTAAGTACACTGTAGAAGGTGATCTACGTCGTGAAGTATCCATGAACATCAAGCGTCTTATGGACCTTGGTTGTTACCGTGGTCTTCGTCATCGTCGCAGTCTACCACTACGTGGACAGCGTACTAAAACCAATGCTCGCACCCGTAAGGGTCCGCGTAAGCCGATCAAGAAATAATCGGGAAGGTAGAGTACAATGGCAAAACAACCAACTCGCGCTCGTAAGCGCGTACGCAAGCAAGTAGCTGATGGCGTAGCGCACATCCATGCTTCTTTTAATAACACAATCGTGACCATCACTGACCGTCAAGGTAACGCACTAGCTTGGGCTACTGCAGGCGGTTCTGGTTTCCGTGGTTCTCGTAAGTCAACTCCGTTCGCAGCTCAGGTTGCAGCAGAGCGCGCTGGCGAAATGGCTAAAGAATATGGCCTAAAGAACTTGGAAGTTATGGTTAAGGGCCCAGGTCCAGGTCGTGAGTCAACTATCCGTGCACTAAACGCAGCAGGATACCGCATCACTAACATCGTTGATGCAACTCCGATCCCTCATAACGGTTGTCGTCCACCTAAGAAACGTCGCGTATAACGTTTCTAGGAAAGTTGGAGAAGAATCATGGCAAGATATTTGGGTCCTAAGCTGAAGCTTAGCCGTCGCGAAGGCACTGACTTATTCCTTAAGTCTGGTGTTCGTGCGATTGATACCAAGTGTAAAATCGATAACGCACCAGGTGTACACGGCGCTCGTCGCGGTCGTCTATCTGAGTATGGCGTTCAGCTTCGTGAGAAGCAAAAAGTTCGTCGTATGTACGGCGTTCTAGAAAAACAATTCCGTAACTACTACAAAGAAGCTGCTCGTCTTAAGGGCAACACAGGTGAAAACCTACTTCAGCTTCTTGAAGGTCGTCTTGATAACGTAGTTTACCGCATGGGCTTTGGCGCAACTCGCGCAGAAGCACGTCAGCTAGTTAGCCACAAAGCTATCCTAGTAAACGGTAAAGTTGTAAACGTTCCTTCATTCAAAGTTGCGGCAAACGACGTTGTATCTATCCGTGAGAAAGCTAAACAGCAATCTCGCATCAAAGCAGCTCTAGAAGTTGCTGAACAACGCGAAAAACCAACTTGGATTGAAGTAGATGGCGGTAAGATGGAAGGTACGTTCAAGCGTTTGCCTGAGCGTTCAGATCTATCAGCTGACATCAACGAACACCTGATCGTCGAGCTTTACTCTAAGTAAGGTTTAAATTAAAGAGAGGACACAATGCAGGGTTCTGTAACAGAATTTCTTAAGCCACGTCTTGTTGACATCGAACAAATCAGCACGACACACGCAAAAGTAACTCTTGAGCCATTAGAGCGTGGCTTTGGTCATACTCTAGGTAATGCGCTTCGTCGCATTCTTCTATCTTCAATGCCTGGTTGTGCAGTAACTGAGGTTGAGATTGAAGGCGTTCTTCACGAGTACAGCACCAAAGAAGGTGTACAAGAAGATATCTTAGAGATCCTTCTTAACCTGAAAGGTCTTGCTGTTAAAGTGGCAGAAGGCAAAGATGAAGTGTTTATTACACTGAACAAATCAGGCTCAGGCCCTGTTGTTGCAGGTGACATCACCCATGATGGTGATGTAGAGATCGCTAACCCAGAGCACGTTATTTGTCATCTAACTGATGACAATGCTGAAATCGCTATGCGTATTAAAGTAGAACGTGGTCGTGGTTATGTTCCAGCATCGTCTCGTATCCATACTGAAGAAGATGAGCGTCCTATCGGTCGTTTGCTTGTTGACGCGACTTACAGCCCAGTAGACAAAATTGCCTACACTGTAGAAGCGGCACGTGTTGAGCAGCGTACTGACCTTGACAAACTCGTTATCGATATGGAAACGAACGGTACTCTTGACCCTGAAGAAGCAATCCGTCGTTCAGCTACTATCCTTGCTGAGCAATTGGATGCCTTCGTTGATCTTCGTGACATCCGTGTTCCTGAAGAGAAAGAAGAGAAGCCGGAATTCGATCCGATCCTATTGCGTCCTGTAGACGATCTTGAACTAACAGTTCGCTCTGCTAACTGTTTGAAAGCAGAAGCGATTCACTACATCGGTGATCTTGTACAGCGTACTGAGGTTGAGCTACTTAAAACGCCTAACCTTGGTAAAAAGTCTCTTACAGAGATCAAAGACGTACTTGCGTCACGCGGTCTGTCTCTAGGTATGCGCCTAGAAAACTGGCCACCAGCGTCAATCGCTGAAGATTAATCGATACTAGTTAGAAGGATTAGGTCATGCGCCATCGTAAGAGTGGTCGTCAACTCAACCGCAACAGCAGTCATCGCAAAGCGATGTTCAGCAACATGGCTAGCTCTCTAGTACGTCATGAAGTTATCAAGACTACTTTGCCAAAAGCAAAAGAGCTGCGTCGCGTCGTTGAGCCTTTGATTACACTAGCTAAGACTGACAGCGTTGCTAACCGTCGTCTTGCATTTGCTCGCACTCGTGACAACGAAGTTGTGGCAAAACTATTTAACGAACTAGGTCCACGTTTTGCTGCTCGTCAGGGCGGTTACACTCGTATCCTAAAAGCTGGCTTCCGTGCTGGCGACAAAGCTCCAATGGCTTACATTGAGCTTGTTGATCGCCCAGAAGTTGCTGAAGAAGCAGCTGCTGAGTAATCAGTTCGTAAAGAACTTAAAAGCCGAGCATTAGCTCGGCTTTTTTGTGTCTGCCGATCAGGCTTTCAGTGCTTGTTCCAAATCCGCAATGATGTCATCTATGTGTTCAATACCGACAGACAGACGGATCATTTCAGGTACCACACCTGCAGCTGCTTGTTCTTCTACACTCATTTGTCTGTGCGTAGTAGAAGCCGGGTGACAGGCTAATGACTTGGCATCACCAATGTTAACCAGTCTTTTGAACAGCTCCAAAGCATCATAGAAACGCACGCCAGCCTCATACCCGTCTTTCAAGCCAAAAGACAAAATCGCCGAAGGTTTACCATTCATATATTTTTGCGCGAGATCGTAGTGTTCCGAATTAGGTAGTCCGGCGTAGCTGACCCAACCGACTTTGTTATGACCTTCCAAATATTCGGCGACTTTTTTAGCATTGTCACAATGGCGTTCCATACGAAGGGAAAGTGTTTCTAGACCCTGCATCAGCATAAACGCGTTCATTGGTGAAAGTGCTGAACCAGTGTTGCGAAGAGGCACAGTACGAGCTCGACCGATGAATGCAGCTTCGCCAAACGCTTCGGTGTACACCACTCCATGGTAAGAAGGCTCAGGTTGATTAAACACTGGGAATCGATCTTTGTGCTGTGCCCAGGGGAATTTTCCTGAGTCGACAATTACTCCTCCAAGGGTTGTACCGTGCCCACCAACATATTTAGTCAGAGAGTGAACGACGATGTCTGCACCATATTGAATGGGCTTACACAGAATAGGAGTGGCGACGGTATTGTCCACAATTACCGGTACGCCTTTCTGATGTGCGAGAGTAGCAATCCCTTCAATGTCGACGATATTGCCTGCGGGGTTACCAATGGATTCGCAATATACAGCTTTGGTATTCTCATCGATAAGCTCAGCCAAACTCTCAGGTTTGTCATCTTTGGCAAATCGAACATCAATTCCTTGCTGGGGAAGCATGTGTGCAAACAGGGTGTACGTACCTCCATACAACTGAGGAGTTGAAACAATGTTGTCGCCGCTTTGTGCCAGCGTCAGAATGGCGTAATTGATGGCTGCACTACCTGCGCTCACCACCAGACCAGCAATTCCGCCTTCTAAGGCTGCCATTCTTTGTTCCAACACGTCATTTGTTGGATTCATAATGCGTGTGTAGATATTGCCCGGCACTTCGAGGTTGAAAAGATCGGCGCCGTGTTGAGCGTTATCGAATTCGTACGCAACAGTTTGATAAACGGGAGTTGCTACGGCTTTTGTGGTTGGGTCTGTTTGATAGCCGTGGTGGATGGAAAGGGTTTCGTCTTTCATAGTACCTACTCGTCCTTGATAAAAAGGTTAGAGTGGCACAAATTTTCTGTGTTGAAAGAGAGGGTGGTCAAAAACCACCCATTTTCAGATTACTTCCAGATTTGACCTAGAGAGTCCAACAGCCCGGTTGAGGCGTTTTGCGAACCTAGGTATTTCAGGATCAAAGGAGCAAACTGCCCCACCATAGACGGGTCCAGCCCAAGCTTAGTGAATATATCGGTCACCGCACCAAAATTGCTGGCAAGCCCTGTAAGACCAGGAATTGAACCAGTAAGTGAACTTAATCCGGGGATGGAAGAAGCAAGCTCGCTGTTTTGAGAAGAACTAAGCGAGTTAGATGCCAATGCGAGAAGGGCTCCTGCACCACCAGTTGCCTGAGTAGGAGACACATCAAGCTGAGAGCTGAGCATCTTCACTAAGTCGGAATCAGCTTGGGTATCTACCTGACTTGAGAAAGCATCATTTGCCAATGAACCAAGATCGAGAGCAGGTTTTTCTTCGGACTTACCAAAACCAAAAAAGGCATGGCTTGGAGAGGCTAACAGCAGCGCAGAAAGCGCTAAAATCGTTGTTTTAATTTTCATAACTCATTCCTTTTGAAAGGCACTTATTAATCCTAGATGGATTTTCCGTTTCGAGCAGATAATCGTGCCGAGAATACAAAACGGGAATGAGCAGTGTACGTGAAGAGATAAAAAAAGCGGTGCCTGGCACCGCTTCATTTTTGAGACGAATAGAAATTACAGGATAGCCAGTAGTTCTACTTCGAATACTAGAGCAGCGTATGGAGGAATTGATGCACCAGCACCACGTTCGCCGTACGCTAGGTCTTGAGGAATGTATAGTTTCCACTTAGAACCTACAGGCATTAGTTGAAGTGCTTCAACCCAGCCTTTGATTACGCCTGTTACAGGGAATTCTGCAGGTTGACCGCGAGAAACAGAGCTGTCGAATACAGTACCGTCAGTTAGTTCACCGTGGTAATGAACGCGAACTGTTTTGTCAGAAGATGGGATTTCGCCAGTGCCTTCAGTGATAACTTCGTACTGAAGACCAGACTCAAGTACTGTTACTTCTGGGCGTAGAGCGTTGTCTTTCAAGAAAGCTTCGCCGTCTGCTGCTGCCGCTTTAGCCGCTTCTGCACGTGCTGCTTCTGCACGAGTGTGAAGCTCTTGAAGTGCGTTGTTAATTTCGTCAACTTCGATTTCTGGCATGTCGCCAGTTAGTGCTGTCGCGATACCTTTTGCGATAGCGTCAACGTTCAGACCTTCAAGACCACTGCCCGCAAGTTGCTGACCCATTTGCAGACCAATTCCGTAGCTCGCTTTCTGCTCTACGGTTTCTAATTTGATTTCAGACATCTTGTCTCTCTATTGTGTGAGTTTGTGCAGCAAAAGGATAGCAGTTCTACTAGCGCGAAGAAACGTCAAATGCCAATATAAGTCAAGATACTGTTAACTTGTGTTGCACTGAGTTTTTTTCGCTGCACAGGTTCATGGATAATAGGAAGACAGTTCGTTAGGGTGTAAGTATTATGAATCGGAGAGTGGCACGTTCGCGCCAGCCGGGAATATTCGAACAATTCAAAAGCAAAATAGAAAAGGTTGATTGGCGAGAGAAAGCGAAATCGGTCAAAACGTATTGGTTAGATTTACCTAAATTGCATCGCCGTGCTATTCCCTCTTTGGCGGCGGTGGTGATTGTGTTGCTTCTTATTCCTGTGTCTGATGAAGAAAGCGCACCTGATGCAACAGAACAACAAGCGGAAAACACACGTAAGCCTTTGGAAATCAACACTACGGGGTTAAGTGAACAAACTTCCAATAACTCGTCTTCTTCCCGAGAGGACACTTGGGAGCAATACACAGTCAAAGGTGGCGATACACTGGCTCAGGTATTTCGAGCGAACTCTTTACCCATGGCGGATTTGAATGCCTTGGTCAAAATTGAAGGTTTAGACAAGCCATTGAGTAAAATTCGGGAAGGGCAACTGATTCGTTTCAAGTTAGACGATGCTGGGAAGCTCGACATCTTACAGTTGGAAAGTCGAACCGGCTCAGTCATGTTCTTCCGGTTGTCTGATGGTAGTTTTGGACGAAGTAAATAATCGAGCATGAAAAAGGGCTTCACAATGAAGCCCTTGAGTTTATTCATGGTGTGCCAGATAAGCGACCGATTCTTCCTTACCCATATATTTTCCGAGCGTCTTTTGCGGAACATTCAGCAAATCGACAACAATCAGACCATCCAGTGCATCATTGAATTCTGGGTCGACATTAAAGCAAACCAACTGACCATTCAGCCCTAGGTACTGCCTTAGCAAAACAGGAAGACCTTTTCCTTTTTCCATCCTTGACAGTACCTTAGAAAGCAACTGAACACTCCCCAAAGCACTTAACATGTCGTTGCGCCAGAACACATTGCGATCTTCTTTCAGTGGCACAGATGGTGAAACCAGATTTGCTTTGTGCTGATCGTAATGGTGGATCGACAGACAGCTTGCCATCAGTTGTCTGGCTACCTGACTGTAATCATTACTGATGCTGACAGGACCAAACAGATGTGTGTATTCAGGGTTCTTGTAGACGTAACTGGCGATCCCTTTCCAAAGCATAAGCAGAGACTGGATGTTTCTCTGATAGGGTTTGTTGACCACAGAACGCCCTAGTTCTATGGATTGATCTAAGCTTTCGATAAATTTCTGACTGTATTTAAACAGGCTGCGGGAATAGAGCCCTTCCAGACCTTGCTTCTCTAAGATCTTATCGACTTTTCCCAAGCGATAACTGCCAACCAGTTGTTGATCTTTTTCATGCCAGATGAACAGGTGATCGTAGTACTCGTCGTAATGATCGAGATCGAGCGCTTTTCCGGTGCCTTCACCGACATCTCGAAAGTTGGCTTCACGAACCCTTCCTATCTCCTGAATGATATTCGGGATCTGCGCTTTCCGAGCGCAGAAAACATGAAAATCACCTTGAGAGATCAAACGCGTGTCGCCTGGAAGTGACTCGATCTCACCTTTTAGTACCAAGGGATCAACAGCATCTCTGACCGGAACCGAGAATTGAGCGGCTAACTCATGTTCTGATTCCGTTTGTTGCTTTCGCAGCAAGTAAGTGTTCAACCTCAAGTAATGCACCAGATCTTGCTCGGTTTCCAGGGATTTAAGCTCCGAGTAAAGGATTGGTTCACCGATCGATAACTGGATCTGAGAAGAGCTTTTGCCGATCATTTCTCTGCCTAACATTGCAGTACGCAATAGCGGATGAATTTTACCTGCAAAGTAGAACAGTGAGCTGTTTCTGCCTTCAATATAGATAGGCACACAGGTGGCTTCACTTTTTTTGACCAGTTTGGCTACCGAGCGGCTCCACGCTTTATCCTGCAATTGGGCATCCTGGAACGTAGACACTTCTCCGGCAGGGAAAATGATCAACGCATTGCCATCTGCAAGGTGCTGATGAGCGTGGCGCATAGCCGTTAAATTGGTTTTCATTGCCTTTTTCGATTCGAAAACGTCTACCCCGATAAACAGATCAGACAGTTCTGGCAATTGCTTTAGCATCTCGTTCGCCATGACTTTAACGTCGGGGCGACGGTGCCTCACCAGTGCTGCCAGTATGACCCCTTCGATTGCCCCCAAAGGGTGATTTGCGACAATTACAACGGGTCCAGCTTCTGGAATGCTGTCCAACGAACCTTGTTGTACCCTGTAATCAATATTGAGTGCTGAGAGGGTGTAATCCATAAACTCAAAGCAATCGAGATCCATTGGTCGCTTTTGGTAGAGCGAGTCTAAATAGCTCAGCCCGGTTAATCGTTCTGCCACTCTCTCTACAATGCGAAATGGTGTTTTTGCCGGAAGCTGAAAAGGAGAAGTCTGCATAGGGTTCTCCTAGTTGCTCACCAAAGATGGCCAGTTTTGGTCACCTTTTTCAATGAAGCCTGGAATGTCTTTTTCCCAGCGAGATTTGATATCAGCGTCGTAGTTGAGGTAAAGCTTGCCATCCACAATGTTCCACTGAAGTGGGTCACCGGGGGCAGTGTCGTTTTTCGCTCCGACTGCCCATGCACAATAGCCACCATATTGCGGCGCGTATTTCTCGGGGTTTTTAACGAACTTATCGAGGTTTTCTTTGGACGTGAAATACCAGTTGGCTCCCTGATATTCAATCTTGTAATCGCTGTTCCCTTTTTGTGGCTCGCTAGCTTCAAAGTAACTTACGGCGTCATAGCCTGATATGGCTTTATTGCTGAAGAAGCCAGTATAGATAGGGTCTGCCGCATAGCTTAATGAAGAAAACAGCCCGAGTAATGCAGTACATAAAATAACGATAATGCGTTTCATAGTTAGATCCTCGCTATGCAATTTTTACATTTGATGTAGGAAGTAATGAAATTCGGTTTTGGGTCAGATAGGATTCACTGACACCAGTACAGGGTGAACCTGGGTAGTAACTCATGCCTTTTTCGGACTCATTGACCAAGATGTGCGTAAAGCTGACGGTGTGCGCGTCTTTGCGGTGCATACAGGTCGAAAGATGCCCCTTGCTTGGAATATGAGATGAGTGAAAGGCCAGCAGTTGATCCACATTAGCTTCGATAGCCGTAAACGACTGATAGCATTCGCTGCGCAGTTCAAACGCCATTTGGTAATCGACCGACGATGAAATCAAAGGTGGATTCGGGCGGATGTAGACCAGAGATTGCCCTGTCCAGCACACTCCTTTTACCGTGGAGTTATGTTTGGTCAGATCCGGCTCAAATATCAGCATTGAAAACGGCGCGAATTGAGAGAGTTCAATGGATTGCAAGTACTCGTCTACCTGAGCGTAGTTGGTGAATGATGCGAGAGATTTCACCAATTGCCCGCGGCTGGTGAGTTCTCCTTTTGGCATCACCCCCTGATAGTAATTGAGCAGGCAAATGGACTGACCATGCTCATTGGTGGCTATCCAACTGCCGCCGCCATCCGGGTCGACAGGCATCAGATACTCAACACCTTGCTGGCAAAATGGCGTTGGTGGCACCGCTTGTGCCCGGCTTTTCTGTTCATCCCGGTTGAAAAATACCTGATAGCCGTTGTCGGTCAGAAGCCAAGATACGGTACACATCAACTCTTCTCCCTTAGGTAAGAAGATGTTGCCGGAGCAAACCCCAATTCTTTGTCGGTTTGATACCCAAGCTGAATAGCCAGCACCTTCATCAGAGCATAATGGTGAGTGGCATGGGCGGCAGCAAAGGCGATCTCTCTCTCCAGTTGTGCAGACACTTCAGCACTCAGAGTTTCAGATAACGCAACTTCTGTTTTTACCGTGACTGTCTGCTTGATTTCATCGGGAGTTAGCTGACTTAACCATTGTTTAATTGACTGAAACTCTACAATGGCAAGCTCTCGCGTTTTCTCCACTTCGTGACCCCGCCTGCGCTGGTTATAGTCAACGCCATTTTCAAAATCAGATAGCGCATGAAAGATATCCAGAACGTGGCGACAATGCTCTCCCATAGAGCTCGTTACCAGAGGAGGTGCCGCTTTTTGATAGTCTTCATTGCCGATTTGCATCAACAGAGCAATACCTTGCTCGATAGTTTCAATGGTGCCAGTAATGGTGGCTGAAAAACCCTGAACGGGGGCAGTAAGCGAAATAGGCGCAATTTGCATAAGTTATCCTTATTCTAGTCGGTTTGCGGATACACACTGACAAGCTGTTTTTCTTCCCGCCACGCAGCCAGAAGCTGACTGATAGACGGTGGTTTGTGTCCGGCTTTCTTTTGCAGTGCGCCGATCGCAAACAGCGTTCGATATTGAAAAAGCAAAGTAGAAAAAATCTCTTTGAGAGGTGTTTTTCTGTCCCAAATGTGTGCAGCCTCTGAACTGGCACCATTGATTTCCAATATGGTGAAGTTCTTTCCATCCATGAGCTGGTGAATATCCTGAAACTTGATGTCGAGGCGGCCATAACAAAAACCGTCCACATCATCAAAAATACGGTCGAGCTGACGAGCCAGAGCATCCGAAATAAATTCGTTGCCATTGCGGAATATGCTGCCCCGGCTATGGCTTCCCGCAAATGCCAACTGAAAAGATTCCCCTTTTTCCAGTACGAGATTGAGTTTGTCCTGATGGCGAGGGAAATACAGATGTGTTAACTGACCTGCGCGGGAATCGGATTCAATAAGTTGCTCGAGTGTGGAGACTCCATCTCCGGTCACAAAGGGCGCGTACTTGAGAGTCAGAGAAATGACCTTACCGCGTTTTTCCCCCGGGTAGCGTATGTAGAACACACCGGCTTCGGCAGGGTACGGGGCTTTTTCCTGCAGTAGAAAGCGTGAGTGCAATGGAAAACTCGCAAAGTACGCTTCCAGTTGTTCCAGATTCTGCAGTAATTTTACGCCTGCGCCACGACAGCCAAGGTCTGGCTTGGCGACAATTGGAAAGTCCAACTGGTTTTGTTGCATTAACTCATGGGCATGAGCCGCCTGAAATGCGTTACTTTCCCCGCTTTGTGTCACGGTGATAAACGGGGAAATCCACTGTTTGGCATAGTCACCTGCCAAAGAAAGAATGTCGTGCTTTGACTCACCCACCATGCCACTCAGTTTGATAGAAGGGTTTGCCACCAGTGGTAAACGAACGTCTCCGTAACGAAGCGCCAGTGCAAGGCTCTGCAGGACGACAGGTGTGTAGAAAACCCAGGCAGGCAAAAATTCATAAGGTGAAATACTGCCTTGTTGATCCTGTATAAACTTCGGCATACCTTTGTTAATGCCCGTATCTACTTCGATCGCTTCAATCTGGCTATTCAGCGCCATCGGCGAACTTGTCATTGTATTCTCCCCGAAAAACGAGATTTCATGAGTCGGTTACCTGTGATTAAGGTGATGAAGAGCACCGGAACCAATAACCATTGATGAGAGCTGGCTTGAATCCAGGCTTGTTGACCAAGCCAGAAAGTGCAGCCAAAGATAAGCGCTGTCCATAACGCTGTAGCAAACAAAACGGCAGCCATAAAAGATGCCAGTGGAAGCTGAAAGAAGCCGCTAAGGGAATAACCCAGCGTTCTCAGTCCCGGAATAAATCGGATAATGAATAAATTAAAGATGGGGCGTGTGTGTAGTCTGTTCCGCACCCAGCGCATAGACTTGTGAGAAAGCAGTCGGTAGCGCAACCAACGAGAACGTTGCGCCCACTTGCCTAGGTAATATAACCCCAGGTCGCCTGTTGCAATGCCGATAAATATAGCCAGCAATGCCATGGAAGTTGGCATGGCATCTTGAGTTGCGAGTCCGGCTGCGCCCAATATGGCAAGGTCTTCAAGCAAATACGAAATCAGAACAATCCCAAGCATCAAGCTCAGGAGTGTCTGTTGCGACGCCCAAAGATTAAACTGTTGCGCATATTCAGCCACGGTTATCTGCACCTTTGTATGAATTCAGTGATGCCATTCTGAAATGTCTGCGATGAGCAGAGAACATTCAGGAATAGCGTATTAACTTCAACAAAGACCGGATAAAAGTGCTGAAGTATTCACCATGTCATAAAAAGTTTAGACGTTATTGCGGAGAATGAGGCTTCTTAACGTTTTTTATTGGCATCATTGGTAAGACAATCAGCAAGATACCTATGGCAGTCAGCCAGTCGGGTATTTCAGCAAACCACCAGATGCCAAATAAGGTGACAAATAACAGACCAGAATACTCTGCTAGCGCAATTTGAGACGTTTCCGCTTTCTTATAAGCCGCCACAGCAAAACCATTGTAGGAAAGAATGCAGGCAGCGCTCAGAACAATCCAGACCAGAGAAGTCATGGAAAGAGGTTGCCAGTGGAACCAAGCCAATATCCCGGAAACGGGGAGGGAGAACAAAGAAGTCCAGAAGAGCGTGGCAGATACAGGCTGATTGCCCGGTAGTTTACGCACCAGAACGTTGAACAGCGCCAGTGTTATGGCGGTGCCTAAAGCAAAAATCGCAGCCCAATGGAATTGGGAAGGTCGCAGCACCAACAACACGCCAATAAAACCGACAAGAGTACCAATGACTTTTCCTGTGGCGGGTTTTTCGTTCAATACCCACAAAGACAGAGGAAGCATCAATAGTGGCGCGGCATAAAAGACGGCATTAGCGGTAGCGAGCGGTAAGTGAGTAATTGCTACCATCATACATCCGCTGCCAACTAAGATAAGGTGGGCGCGAAGTAAATTGATACTGGCACCTTTCAACCTTCTTTCCGTCGGTTGCAAACGCAGAAAAAGTGGCAATATCACCAGAACCGAAATGAGTTGGCGTATGAACATGTACTGAAACACGCTGGCACCATCATCAAGCATCTTAACTGCGACATCCGAAATGGCGGCCAGCAGGTTACCGATGATTAAGAACAAAAGCGCTAAGTTAGTCGGAGCGAGCGGCACGTTACTTAGGCTCTCTTATCATGCCAATATGTGGAATACCGTCTTCAAGGTACATCTCAGTGCACTGAACAAAACCGTGTCGATTGTAATAATCGCTCAAATGCTGTTGTGCACTGATTTTGATTGCTACTTTCCCCCATTGCATCTCCAGGTGAGTGACCGCTTGCTCCATGAGTTCATGCCCCAAGCCATGACCTCGAGCACTTTCTTTGGTCACCACTCTGCCAATGCTGGTGGTTTCTGGGTAGCTGATCCCTCTGGCAAGCAACCTGGCACAAGCAATCAGTTCTTCTCCTTCGTAACCCAGCAGGTGATAAACCCCATCTAAATGGTCTTTGTCATCCAATTCGGAATAAGAGCAGTCTTGCTCTACCACGAATACATCCACGCGTAGTTTGAGCATTTGGTAGAGCTGGATATTAGAGAGTTGATCAAAAGAAAGGAGTTGCCAGTTTGCCATAGTGAACCTCGTATTACGTAAGAGACCAACTTAAGACAACCAAAGTAAGTACTCGTTAACTTTTGTTAATTTTATCCTTTATTCGCTTTTTGATCCGGCTGAGGCTGATGTGTGTGATCCCCAGATAGGCTGCAATCTGGTAGTCGGTCACACGTGATAGCAACTCTGGATAGGTTTCACAAAACAGGCTGTATTTTTCTTCAGGCGAGTGAAGCAGCATAAAGCGCTCTTTACCTTCTTTATACATCAACTGGGTTTCCAGCAGGCGAATATATAGAGGGTGAGATTCTGCTCGCCAACGCTCGATCAATTCGACCGGAAACGACAACAGTTTGATTGGTGTCAGCGATTCCAGAAGATAAGGAGACGGCTCGCTCTTCACCAGGCTTTCGAAGCTGATCAGCCAATCCACCTCCCAGTAGAACTCTTTACTGTACTGTTTGCCATCACTGGTGAGGTAACAAGCATGGCAAAGCCCTTCCAGCAGGAAGTAAACGTGCGAAGGAAACTCCCCCTGATGCGTCAGAATATGCCGAGTAGGGAGTTCGAGTAGGGTAGCGCAAGAAAAAATGGACTCAATTTCATCATTCGAAAGATTGAATTGTTCGAGATTCTGTTTGAATAATTCTTCCATGTCAGTTTTGAGTATCTATCTTTGCTTGTACTTACATTGCGAGAAGTGTAACTGATATTTGTACTGGTTACATTAATCAGATGTGCGTGTCGATAAGTATAGTTTATAGTGTTGATTTTATGGGAAATACAGGTGATATCTATCCCTATTTTTATTGCATAGATATTGGGTGTTAGGATGTTAAATATATCTGCTTCTGTAGGTTTGAAAGGAATCAACAAAAAAGACGATGTAAAACTTGTTCAGGTGCTTTTAAATAGTTATTTAGGAAAGAAAAAGTTAGATGATGATGGGATTGCTGGGAAAAATACCATCAGAGAGATAATTTCATTTCAACGCAAGATTATGCCGGGTTGGAAACCTGATGGAAGAGTAGACCCTAAAGGGCGAACATTTTCATCGCTATTAGCTTTCTTTAACAAGAAGGAGCAAGCAAAACTATCAAACTCCATTAAGACGAGACAAAAGTATTGCATGCTTAAGGCTGAACCAGAACTTTCGCTAAATGAATATAAAGTTACATATAAGCACAATATTCCTAATTCAAAGAGAATTGTTAGTGTGAACTCAATGTCCGTCATTAAACTAGCATTGGCACGTTCTGGCATGAAGCACGCTGTAATTACAAGTACATTAAGAACACCTCAGGAGCAAGCCTCGATTATGTACCGTGAGGCGTCCAAGAATTTAAAAAAGCAGTACAAGTTATATAGCTGGAAAGGTGACAAAGTCTTAAGAGTTTATGAAGAGAACAAAGATAAAAGTCGAACGGATGCCATAAAATTAATGGTTGATGAAATAGATAGATTGAAAGATGCGGGGCAAGGAATATCTAGACATGTTGTTAGTGTTGAAGAATATAAGAAACTAAATGTCATTGATATTGGTGTCGGCTCTACAAGAGCTATGAATGATAATTTTAATAAAAATGAATTTAGTAAAAGGCTGAAAGAACTGGCTGAAGAAGGGTACATTGAAAAGTATATCGATGAGACCAATATTTCAAATCAGTGCTGGCATATTGAGGTTCGAACCGATAAAAAGATGAAAGTTAAGGTTATCTAATATGAAAAAATTCCTATGGTTATTGATTCTCCTCCCCATGTTTGCTTATGCCGATGATTGCAATTTGTCAGTCCTCAAAGTGGACTATGATGAAAAAGTCTTAAAGACATTCAAGCAAGAAGACAGGGAAAGGTATGTGCAATATTTTTTCTTTGATGATGGTGATTTGTTGATTTATGAACATCAATTCTGTTTTATGGATGACTACCAGATAGATTATTTCTCGAAAAAACTGGACGAAGAAAAGGTGCAAGCTCGCTTAGCAGAATTTATTTCCTCGATCAGCGCAAAACATCACTTAAAAATTAAGACAGATTTCTTCTCTCCGATACTGGCGACTGGTGGAGCTGATCATCATTTCTACTCTGCAAATAGCGAAAATGTTGAAGTTTCTCGAGCTTTGGAAAAAGCGGATTTTCGAGTTTTGCCTGAAAACTTCAGTTTATATATTGGTATAGGTGGGATGCATTAAAAAACCGCAGCCTTGGCTGCGGTTTATCTTAATCAGAGTTGGCTCTGTTGGGTAGAGATTACTTCTGAAGTTCCAGGCGGTAGACACCGAAACCTACGTCGTCTGTTGCTACACGCTTCATTGGATACTGACCTTTATCTTTAATAAAGGAAGCTGCCTTATCGCTAGGTGATGTTTCAAAGCGAATGTCCAGCTTGGTCTTGTTGTTGATCGGCGCAAATGTCCAGTTGTTGTCTGCACTTGGTGCAAACTGACCTTTTTCCTGACTGACGCGAGAAATGTAATTCGCCAAAACCGTGCGGTTTTCATCTGGGGCATCGAACGCCACAAATTCTGAACCCGTACCTGGGAACTTGTTGCTGTAGGCGCGGTAATTGTTGGAAGCGATGATGAAGTCTTGCTTCATATCGATAGGCTTACCCTGATAAGTCAGACCAATAATACGCTCCGAGTCCGGGTTAATGACTTTACAGTCGCCATCGTATTTCGCTGGTTGAGTGATATCGATCTGGTAGTTCACACCGTCAATTACATCGAAGTTGTAGGTACGGAAACCGTCCCAGTCAATCAGACCTTGCGGGGCAGTGGAATTCACATCGATTTGCTTGAATTGCCCGGCAGAGCACTCCAGCCATTCTTTCACTTCATTACCTGTGACTTTCAAGGCAACCAAAGTGTTCGGATATAGATAAAGATCCGCAGCGTTACGGAAGGTCAGCTCGCCAGACTCAACTTCTGTGAAGTTAGCCGGGTCATTTTTACGACCGCCAGCTTTAAACGGTGCAGCCGCAGACAGAACAGGAATGCCATCAAGATCAGGGTCGCCCTGAATAAAGCGTTCTACGTAGTCTTTTTGCGCTAAGTTGACGATTTGAATCGTTGGATCATCCTGAACCAGCGCAAGGAAGCTGTACATCACATCATTCGCTTTACCAATTGGCTGGTTAACAAAGTCACGCGTGCCTTTGTGATCGGATTCCAGCGCTTTTACGATCGCTTGATCCGGCTCAGCCAGCGCACTTTTGGTTTTCTTATCAAAGATTGGGCGTGCTTCTGCTTGCCCGCCTGAGACTTTCCAGCCCTCACCGTCTTTTTCAAGTACCAAGTCCATTACACCGACATGGCTACCCCAGCGACCAGGCATGACAGAAACTACACCATTGATGGTGCCTTTCTTGTTATCGATACCTTGGATATTGTCGAACCCTTTACCCGGGAAAACGGCGTGCGCATGACCAAAAGCAATGGCGTCAATGCCCTCTACTTCAGACAAGTACAAGGTTGAGTTTTCAGCACCCGCTTTGAATGGGTCGGTTGATACACCGGAGTGAGGAATCGCGACAATCACGTCAGCGCCTTCTGCTTTCATCTTTGGTACCAGTTCTTCGGCGGTCTCTTTGATGTCTTTTGCGAAAACTTTTCCTTCAAGGTTTTTCTTATCCCAAACCATGATTTGTGGCGGTACAAAGCCAATGTAACCCACTTTGACTTCCTGCATGTCGCCATCGGTGTCTTTAAACTGGTGGGTTTTGATGATGTACGGGGTGAAATAGTGCTCGCCGGTTTTCTTATCGAAAACGTTGGCGCTGATGTAAGGGAAGTTGGCGTCGTCCAGCGTTTCCATTAAGAAGTCCAACCCATAGTTGAACTCATGGTTACCAATGTTACCAACATCGTAGTTAAGCTGGTTCATCGCCTTATAAACAGGGTGAACTTCGCCTTTTTCGATGCCTTTGGCAGCCATGTAGTCACCCATTGGGCTACCTTGAATCAGATCCCCATTGTCGACCAGCACACTGTTAGTCACTTCTTTCTGGGCTTCTTTCACCAGAGTTGCTGCACGCGTCAGACCAATTTTCTGAGATGGCTTGTCTTTGTAATAGTCATAATCCATCACATTGGTGTGAATATCTGTCGTTTCGATGATTCTTAATTTAATGGTGTCTGCCATTGCCGGACCCGCAATGGTTAACATGCCGCCAAGTACTGCAACGGAAAGAGGTTTCACAGCCAGCTTCATGATTTGCTCCAGAGTAATAAGATGAAAATGGACGTGTCGAAATGTAACAAAAATTCATGAAACAGATTTGTCTTGCTTATCAATTGTGTGATCTAGGGTAAAGGTGGAAATGTCAGAGTGTTAGCCAAAGACCAAATTTTCTGTTGGGTTTGTAATTGACTGCTTCATTAAACTGCATCTTATAAATAGAAATTCAGGACGATGTAGGGAAAGTTTGCCACGAAATGAATAATTGGCTCATTGCTGATTTCTCATGCCTTTTTGTTCTTATCAACTTTTCGAATAAAAAATGAAATTTTAGAATTTCAGGTAATAACGGTAGCTGGTCATAATGCCAGCATCACAGGAAAAATGATGATGAGCACCATGGCCGGTAAAGACACACTGACATTCCCTAATAAAAAGCCTCGTTTAGTGGCAGACCATTCGAAATCGCTTCGAAAAAGCAAACTGCGTCCGGGCGAAGTGGCATTAGTAGGGGCTGGTCCTGGTGATGCTGAATTGCTGACACTGAAGGCGCTGAGTTACCTTCAACAAGCCGATGTCGTGTTATACGACTATCTGGTATCTGATGAAATTATGGCATTGGTCCCAGATGACACCATTCTGGTGTGTGTCGGAAAACGCGCAGGGCACCACAGTGTGCCTCAGGAGAAGACCAATCAATTGCTGGTGGATTTTGCTCGCCAGGGTCATCGGGTTGTGCGTATTAAAGGTGGCGATCCGTTTGTGTTTGGTCGTGGCGGTGAAGAGCTGGAAGTACTCTTTGATGCGGGTGTCCCGTTTCAGGTTATTCCAGGCATTACGGCAGCAGCAGGGGCAACGGCTTATGCGGGGATCCCTCTTACGCATCGTGATTATGCTCAGTCTGCCATGTTCATTACTGGTCACCTCAAAGCAGAAAGCGATCAGATGGACTGGTCAACATTGGCCCGTGGTAATCAGACCCTGGTTATCTACATGGGGCTGATGAAATCAAGCTATATTCAGGACCAGTTGATCGAGCATGGTCGGGACAGCTCAACCCCGATCGCCATCATCGAACGTGGTACTCAATCCTGTCAGAAAGTATTCAAAGGCCAGCTAAGTGAGTTGGCAGATTTAGCCGCGCATGCGGAGTCGCCTTCCCTCATTGTGGTAGGGGAAGTGGTTAGTCTGTCTAGCAAGCTGAGCTGGTTTGGTGAAAACCAACAAGATTTAGAGCCTGCAATGAGTTTTGCGTAACTCTTGTTCGACTCTGAGCAATTTGAAAGCTCGTCGACGAGCCTTAAAGGAAGCGATAGAAAATGGATCAACAACGATTAACTCACTTAAAGCAGTTGGAAGCGGAGAGCATTCATATCATCCGTGAAGTAGCTGCTGAGTTCGACAACCCTGTCATGATGTACTCCATCGGTAAAGACTCATCGGTAATGTTGCACTTAGCACGTAAAGCATTCTACCCGGGGAAAATTCCTTTCCCACTACTGCACGTGGATACCGACTGGAAATTCCGAGAAATGATCGAATTTCGCGATCGCACTGCAGAGAAATACGGTTTTGACCTTTTGGTCCACAAGAACCCAGAAGGTTTAGCCATGGGTGTTGGTCCGTTTACTCACGGTTCTTCCAAGCACACCGACATCATGAAAACTCAGGGTCTGAAACAAGCTTTGAACAAATACGGCTTTGATGCTGCGTTTGGTGGTGCCCGTCGTGACGAAGAGAAGTCTCGCGCTAAAGAGCGTGTGTACTCTTTCCGCGACAAGAACCACACATGGGACCCGAAAAACCAGCGTCCTGAGCTTTGGAAAACATACAACGGTCAGGTAAACAAAGGGGAGAGCATTCGTGTATTCCCACTTTCAAACTGGACCGAGCTAGACATCTGGCAATACATCCTTCTGGAGAACATTGAAATCGTGCCTCTGTACCTGGCAGAAAAACGCCCAGTGGTAGAGCGCGATGGCATGCTGATCATGGTTGATGATGATCGCATGGAAATTCGTCCAGATGAGAAAGTAGAAGAGCTAAGCGTTCGTTTCCGTACTCTTGGTTGTTATCCACTAACGGGTGCGATTGAATCTGAAGCAACCACACTACCAGAAATCATCGAAGAGATGCTGGTGGCGACATCCAGTGAACGTCAGGGACGTGCTATCGACCACGACCAATCAGGGTCGATGGAACTTAAGAAACGTCAAGGCTACTTCTAAATCTAAGGAAAGAAATCATGAACAGTGCTGTTGAAGCTCAATTAGCCGAATTGGGGATCGAAGGTTACCTCAATCAACACCAACACAAATCTCTACTTAGATTCCTGACTTGTGGTTCAGTAGATGATGGTAAAAGTACATTAATCGGTCGCTTGCTGCATGACTCCAAGCAGATTTATGAAGATCAGCTAGCGGCAGTTCACTCTGACAGTCAACGTGTGGGAACCACAGGTGAGAAGCCTGACCTGGCACTTCTGGTTGACGGCTTACAAGCCGAGCGTGAACAAGGGATCACTATCGACGTAGCGTACCGTTACTTCTCGACGCAGAAGCGTAAGTTCATCATCGCCGATACCCCGGGACATGAGCAGTACACGCGTAACATGGCGACAGGTGCGTCGACGTGTGACGTAGCAGTCATCCTTGTGGATGCGCGTAAAGGCGTTTTGGATCAAACACGTCGTCACTCATTTATCTCAAGCCTGTTGGGGATTCGTCACTTTATTGTGGCAGTCAACAAAATGGATTTGGTGGAGTTTTCTCAAGAGCGTTACGAGCAAATCAAGCAAGAGTACCTGGAGTTCTCTAAGAAGCTTGAAAGCAACATCGACATCCAGCTGATCCCAATTTCAGCTCTGGAAGGTGACAACGTGGTGGATAAGAGCGAGCCAATGAGCTGGTACGAAGGTCCATCACTGCTTGAGCTACTGGAAGATGTAGATGTAGATCAGGAGAAAGGCGACGGTGAGTTCCGTTTCCCAGTTCAGTACGTTAACCGTCCAAACCTCGACTTCCGTGGTTTCGCGGGCACTGTGTCTTCTGGTTCTATTTCAGTGGGTGATGCGATTCGCGCTCTGCCATCGGGTAAAACATCGAAAGTAGAAAGCATTGTGACTTTCGACGGAAATCTAGAATCTGCATTTGCAGGTCAGGCAGTAACGCTAACACTTGAAGATGAAATCGACATCAGCCGTGGTGACTTGATTGTTCTGGAAAATGCGGACATCGACTCAACCAACCGCGTGCTGGCAGACGTAGTCTGGATGACGGAAGACGCACTTAAGCCAGGTAAAGAGTACGACATCAAGATCGCGGGTAAGAAAACCGTTGGTCAGGTTGAAGCGATTCAATACCAGTACGACATTAACAACCTTTCTCAGCATGATGCGCAAGAAGTGCCATTGAACGGTATCGCTGCTTGTGAGTGGTCTCTGAATGAAACGGTAGCGTTGGATGCGTATCAAGACTGTGCAGATACTGGTGGTTTCATCATCATCGACCGCCTGACCAATGTCACGGTAGGTGCGGGTCTGATTCGCGAGCGTCTGAGCGAAGCTGAAGTTCAAGTTGGAGATTTCTCTGCCTTTGAACTGGAACTGAATGCTCTGATTCGCAAGCACTTCCCACATTGGGATGCAAAAGACTTAAGTAAATTACTTAAATAAGCTCAAGGGTGAGAGCCCTTAGATAAGGGAGCGAAAACGCTCCCTTACTTTTCTCAGAGAGTAGGGTATGTGGGAACAAGGATTTGTATTAGCAGTGCTACTTGGCATCGTGACCTGTTTACTGGTCACGCGCATTAAGCCGAGTATTGTTTTTGCTGGTGCGGCGTTTCTTGCTTATATGGCCGGACTGAGTGACATCACCGATATCGCTGCAAACTTTACTAACTCTTCTTTGCTGACATTGGTGTTGTTGATTCTGGTGTCGTGTGCGTTAGAAAAATCTCGCTTAATCAGTTGGGTAAGCCGACATATCTCAGAAGGACGTTTAGGAACTGTTGTCGCTAAGCTTGGGGTTTCAACGGCTTTATTGTCGTCTTTTACCAACAATACTGCCGTAGTTGTTTCACTCATTGGCGCGATAAAACGCAATCAGCAACATTCACCATCACGTTTGCTGATTCCGCTCAGCTACGCGGCGATTCTTGGCGGTACATTGACGCTTATCGGTACTTCCACCAACCTGATCATCAACAGCTTTGTAGAAGATGCCGGGTTACCAAGCCTGAACTTTTTTACGCCAACCATGATTGGGTTATCCGTATTGGTGGGTGGGATGCTGATTTTGATTCCACTGAGCTACCTTCTGCCTAATCATGATGATCAATCTCAGGATGATCTTCCTTACTTCTTAGAAGCCATTGTTGAACCAGGGTCGCCTCTGGTTGGAAGAACCATTGCTGAAAACAATCTGCGAGCACTGAGAAAACTTTTCCTTGCAGAAGTGATCCGCAATGGCGAAACCATGGCATCGGTGGATCCGGACTTTGTATTACAGGCGAAAGATCGTTTGTTGTTTTGTGGTGACGTAGAAAGTGTTGCGACGCTACAAGAGATCCAAGGGCTAACGCTTTTTGGTCAGCATCATCTTAACGGTCAGAGCTTTGTTGAAGTGGTGGTGAGCTCATCGGCATCGATTTGCAACAAAACGCTGAAATCTTCCCAGTTTCGTGAACGCTTTGACGCCGTTGTGGTGGCGATTCGCCGCGGCCACGAGCGCTTAGAGGGTGGTTTGGGGAACGTACGTTTGACCGCTGGAGATACTCTGGTTCTTGTTCCCGGTAAACGATTTGAAGCAGAGCGCCAGTCACATTCACGTGAATTTGTACTGGTTAACGATCTGGATTCCACAGCACGCTTGGATGCCAATAAGTCCGCCATGGTATTGGCAGGGTTTGCCACAGTGATTGGTTTGGCTTTGCTTGATGTGTTGCCTTTGCTAAAAGGTCTGGCGGGCTATCTGTTGATCCTTTTAGCGGCAGGAACCGTTACGTTCAACGAACTGAGACGACGATTCCCAACCGATATTGTCGTGATTGTGGGCAGTGCGCTGACGATAGCGCAACTGATGATGTCCTCCGGGCTGTCTGTAAAGATCGGCGACATGTTTATCGAAGCCTTCAATGGCTGGGGGGTGTTAGGAGGGTTAATTGCGACCTATCTTCTAACGCTTGTCTTGACGGAACTCATCACCAATAACGCTGCGGCTGCTTTGGCATTTCCTCTTGGCTACAGTATGGCCATCGGCTATGGCGTAGACCCAATGCCATTCATCATGGCAGTGCTGTTTGGAGCCAGCGCGAGCTTTATCTCGCCTTACGGTTACCAGACGAATTTGCTGGTTTACAGTGTGGGCAATTACCACATAACGGATTACATCAGAGTCGGGTTACCCATTTCTTTGGTTTACTCAGTATTGGTGCTGACACTGATCCCATATTTTTTCCCATTTTAAGTCCACCGCCGATAGGGTGAGGTGGCAGTAAATAAAGGACTAGAAAATGACAACAGTAACTGTAGAGCGCGATGAAAACGTCGTATGGCATCAGCATTCTGTCGATAAAACGTCTCGTGCTAAGCAGAAAAACCAACAACCTGCTGTGCTGTGGTTAACTGGCTTGTCTGGTGCTGGTAAGTCTACGGTTGCTGGCGCATTAGAAGTGAAGTTAGCCGAGATGGGTTACCACACTTATCTGCTTGATGGCGACAATGTACGCCACGGCTTGTGCTCTGACTTAGGTTTCTCGGCGCAAGATCGCCGCGAGAACATTCGCCGAATTGGTGAACTGGCTAAGCTGATGGCAGATGCCGGCTTGATTGTGCTTTCTGCGTTTATTTCTCCACATCGTGCAGAACGCCAGATGGTTCGCAATATGCTGGACGAAGGCGAGTTCATCGAAGTTTTCGTCAATACGTCTCTGGACGTGTGTGAAGAGCGTGACCCGAAAGGTCTATACAAGAAAGCACGTGCAGGGGAAATCAAAAACTTCACAGGTATCGATTCTGAATACGAAACGCCTGAAAATCCGGAAATCGATCTACCAGCCGGTGAGAAGACGATCGATGAGTTGGTTGAGCTTTGCTTAGCTGATTTACGCCAACGCGGAATCATCAAATAACGCCTAGAAAAAGACGGGTTTGAAATCAAAAAGGGAATCACTTAGTGATTCCCTTTTTGATTTTGAGCGGGTTGTTAATCTGGCTTAAACGCTCTGATTGACGTTGCTTCCTGCTTCCGTCTGAACCGTGAATTTTTGTGCCAGAAGAGCGAGCAACTGATCGTAATAGTTGGTGTTGGGTTTGTTCCCCAGCAGGCGACAAAGCTCGTCTCCTGTGGGGGTGAAACGATAGTACAGCAGACGAATGCCTTTGCTCATTGGCTGAAGCGCAATGTTCTTTCCCTGATAACTCACCATTAAGGCAGGGTCGAATTCCACCTCGCCGGATTCCAGCTCTGTACCCAGTACCAATCCCAACTCAATAAGGTGCAATAAACTTGAGTAGGGAAGCTGGTATGTGCCCATGTTTACAACACTGGTGTTCTCTTTCTTGTAGAAACCGAAAAAGCCTTCTTTCGATTTAAAGCCCAGCAGTAACTTCTTACTGTTATCGCTACCAAAGCTGCATGCCAGAGATGCCGCGCGCTGAAGGTTCTGCGCTTCCCTTGGAGACATGTCTTTCAGCACCTGTAAGGCTTTCATTGATGTTGAACCTGGGTTGGTGATTTCGCGCTTTAGCACCTGACTCCAGAGCTTTTGCATCGAGGAATTATGGATATCCTGTGCCATATCGAAGAAACGATGTAGCCAGTCGGCATCAGGTTCACCAGCGGTTTCGTTATTACAACTGGCATGGGCAAATTTCAGGATCTGTTCCAGATTCTTCTGGCGCTGCTCTTGTCTCTTTTTCTGGCGGCTGATGGCTCGTTCTAACGCAGACTTCTGTGGTTTTTCATCCTGTAACAGAGCATCCAGCTCATGAACCTGAGCGATTTGGATAACGCGGCTGGCACTGTCACGTATGTAACTGCTCTTTTTGTTGGAAGTGCTTTTGGTGCTGGTTTGCTCTATGACTACAGGCTTTTTGTCGTCTGCCATTGATTCGATTCCAAATAAAGTTTAAGTGCTGCATTAATATACTAAATTCACTCTCTGGGGCGAGTCCAGCATTGTTATTGGAACTTTATCAAGATTTTGACTATTCGGCTTGCTAACGATTTGTTAAAATTGTTGCGAGTATATTGGAGGTGATATGCGGTTTATCAAAGGAGATAAGCTCAAGAAGCACGTGTCCGTTGCGCTCTTGCTTTTGATTTACATCGCAGTGTTAGCCTACCTCTCAAATTTCATTGTGTAATGAAGGATTCAATAAGGTAGACCAAACACTCATATTTTATGCGGCTTAAGCGTCGTCGTACTCTTCTATTTTAATTCCTTCGATCAGATAACCTGTCTCAGCCAAATCGGAATTAATGGTCTCAGTTTTCAACGTTCCCACAACATAAATTACGTCCCAAAGCTGGTGGATAGGTGCACCTTCTTTGAATTTCACGTAAATGATTTGATTTGGTGGTGGAGGCGGAACGTGGATACAAGCACCGAAGTAGGGCACCAGTAAAAACTCGGTGACCTTCTTGTCGTCGCCTTCTAAAGGAATAACAAATCCAGGGATTTTTACCTGACTGCCATGCAATTCCTGACGCACGCTGCCAACTTTTGATTGTTGGACGTTTGCATTGGTGTGATCCGTGACTGGCATACCACCAGCGGTAAACTGCTGGCGTTCACTTTCTGGAATCAGATCTATCCAGTCCAGAGTGAGCGTTTCTGCAGAGACTTTTTCGACTACGACTTTTTCTGCTTGTACTGGTGACAAAAAGCCTAACCAGCAACAAAGAAGGAGCAGAATCTTTTTCATGAGGTTTCCTTTAAATCCTTATTGTCATGCCGTCTGCCAAAGACTGACGGTACGCCCTGAACGCGGGGATAAACCCAATCAGTATACCTGCGCCCTGCACTAATCCAAGTAACATCCACTCGTGGGCGCTTAATGCAATGAGCTCTATATTTATGCCATACAATTGCGCGATGATGGGGCTGATTATTGCGATTAAAATGTAAAGAAGTGCGACGCCAAACATAATCCCTGCCAGTGTTAATGCACTGGCTTCACTGATGAGCAAAAAGAAAATATGTTTTGGTCTGGCTCCCATGGCTCGCAAAATCGCCATCTCACGCCGACGCTCCTGCAGGCTGGTCAGAAGGCTGCTGAGCATTCCAAGTAAGCCTGCGACAACCACAAACCCTGATACCGCAAGCAGTGCCTGTTCGGCAACCGACATCATGCCCCAGAGCTCATGCAGGGCGATGCCCGGTAAAATAGCGCTCAAAGGTTCTTTGGTGTAGGTGTTGATTTGTCGTTGCAGGGCGAAGGTATGAATCTTCGATTTCAGCCCAAGCATAAAGGAAGTGATTTGTTTTGGCTGAAAATTTTGCTGTTCTAGCAGTTCTGCACTTGGCGTATTGCCAATTTTTGCACCAGACTCCCAACCAACATGAATGGCTTCGATGGCTTGCAGCGATACGTGAACCGTTTTATCAACCGGGGTGCCCGTTGGTGCAAAGATGCCGACAATCTTAAATGGCAGGTTATCGTGGCGGTTAAAGGCTTTGTCTGCGATTCCGTGGGCGATGATGATCTCGTCGCCAATCTTGTAGTTCAGTGTCTTTGCGACATCTGCGCCGATAACGGTTTCAAACAGACCGTCAAATGGTCTTCCTTCCATGAGTGAGAGAGGCTGCTTCTTACCATATCGGAAATGTTCAAAGTAACTTTGATTGGTCCCCAGTACCCGAAAACCCTGATGTGAGTCCCCAAGCGACATCGGGATTGCCCATTTTACTGAGCGATGCTGGCTGAATTCTTCAAAGCTTTTCCAATCAATGTTGTTGGTGGCATTGCCGATTCGAAAAACCGAATACAGCAACAGGTTCACTTGCCCTGAACGCGAACCCACGATCAGATCGGTGCCGGATACGGTATTCGCAAAGCTGCTTTTTGCCTGTGTTCGGATGCGTTCTACGCCGAGTAACAGAACCACGGAAATCGCGACCGTCAAAATGGTCAGCAGCGCAGTGGCTTTGCGGTTCCCTAAACTTTTTCGGGCTAAATGAAAAATAGCCATTATCCTCGCCCTCCTGCTGCTTGGTTGATGGTAGGGAGATCGATGGTGCGATCAAAGAAAGGTTCGAGTGTCGGGTCATGACTGACAAAAACCAGTGTGGTATTCGCTTGTGAAGCTTCTTCCATCAGAAGTTCAATAAAGGCTTCTCGGTTGTCATGGTCGAGTGCTGAAGTGGGTTCATCTGCAATCAGCAGTTCCGGGTGTCCAATCAGAGCTCGGGCAGCCGCGACACGTTGTTGTTGACCAATACTCAAGTCTATGACTGGTGTATGAATCTTTTCTTTTGGCAGATGAAGTCGTTCAAGCAGATGTTTGGCTTCTTGCTCCAGCGATTGTTTTACTTTGTTCTTTCTTGTGCTGGAAAACTGACAGGGAAGCAGAACATTATCGATGACCGACAGGTACGGAAGCAGGTTAAATTGCTGGAAGATATAGCCAATGTGATCGGCTCTGAAACGGTCTCTTTTGCCCTGTGAAAGCTCAGATACCGCTTCGTTTAATAGGTTAACGCTGCCTTTCTGAGGTGTCAGAATACCAGTAAGTAATCCGAGCAGAGTGGATTTACCACACCCACTGGGACCTTTAATAAACACACGCTCTTTTGCCTGGATGGAAAATTCATCGATGATCAGTGTATCCGGAGCATCCGGTGCCCAGGCATAACGGATGTCTTGCAAAGTAATGATCTGCGAAGACGTTGGAGAGTCTGGCATGGTGTAATCCGTCTATTGTTATTTGTTATCTTTTAGATCAAATACCCAGCCTGACGGCTGGGTATCAATGTCGCTATGTTGCTTTATATCTCAAGATTCGCTGGTTTAGAACGAAACTTTGTGATTATTGGGAGTAAGCTCAGTGGCAACCTGCGCTTTATCCGTAATCATGTTAACCGACATCTTTTCCGTTGATGGGAATTGCTTAAACCACTGTGTATCGATTTGGCTCAGCTTTTCGATGTGTTCACAGTCGAAGTGGTATTCAACAATGAACTCGCCGTGACCGCCATGTTCCTCATGATCATGTCCTTCATGGTCATGGTGCTCATGTTTATCATGATCGTGCTTGTCGTGGTCATGGTGTTCATGCTTGTCATGATCGTGCTTGTCGTGGTCATGATGTTCATGCTTGTCATGATCGTGCTTATCGTGGTCATGATGTTCGTGTTTGTCATGATCGTGCTTATCATGGTCATGATGTTCATGTTTGTCATGATCGTGCTTATCGTGGTCATGATGTTCATGTTTGTCATGATCGTGTTTGTCGTGGTCATGATGTTCATGCTTGTCATGATCGTGTTTATCATGATCATCATGAGATTCATCTTCGCCAAGAGTATGACGAACTTCTGTGAACGTTGCTTTACAGTGCGCAGCAGAAGAAAGCGTCATGACGTTATTAGCCTGATTCAGCGTCGCTAGCGCTTCTTTTAACTGCTTGGTTTGCTCTGCATTTTTAGGCGCACTTTCAAAACCAACCACATCTGCACCTGGTGCGTGAATTTCCATCAGTAGCTCGTTGCCATCCTGAGCAATATTCAGCTCAACCACACCGTGTACGTGTGCGTCGTGCTGACGAAATTCTTCTGCCTGTGCTGATGTTGTAACGATTGCGGCTGCCAATAGTGAAAGTTTGAATACGTGGTTCATGTTTACCTCTGATTTATAAGTGAAAATATTACGAATTGTGAGCAATAGACTCAGACAGAGGAGGTGAGCGCGCGTAATAGGATGGCAGCGGTGCGCGATCAGGTTTCAGGACATCATAGGCCTTGGTCCAGAAAACGTGTGGCACATAAGGAACAGTGATGATTGATCCAGAAATGGCGTGCTTACTGACGGAAAACAGCTCACAGATATGATCCTCATGATGAGCGGGTTCCCAGTCCTGACTGTGTAAAACGTACGCAGTACTCATCCACATCACCGCAGCGATGGCGAGCATTGAACAGGTTTTGTTGTACGTCCGTGTCAGCATTGAATTCTGGCGTTATCGATAAAGGGCTAAATGTAATAATATAACAGGGCACCTGCAAGCGAATTTTCAGACGTTTCTAACCAGTATCATTGTTCTGTACGCAATCTGCACAGGATGAGCTGGAAAAGCGTCATTTTGGTTAAATTCAGGGCAGTTAACACAAAAAAGCGACCTGATGGTCGCTTTCTGTTTTCTCTACTTTAAACCGCCGCTATTACAGCTCGGTGACGATCTCGCGTGAGAAGGATTTCTCGCAGTATTTACACTTAAGTCTCACGTCACCATTACGCTCTAACAAAGAAAATACCGTGTCTACAGGTTCGAAGTTAGAGATACAGTTTGAATTCGGACAGGCAAAAACGCCTTGAATACGTTCCGGTAACGAAAGCGCCAGCTTTTTCACGACCTTGTATTCTTCAATCTGATTTACTGTCGCGTGTGGTGCGTACAGCGCGAGTTTTTGCGCCTGGTCTTCGTTGATGAACACGTTCTCAATCTTCAGCAGGTCTTTGGCTCCGAGTGCTGAAGAAGGCAGGTTCAGACCAATGGTGACACGCTGCTCAGAATTGTGCATGTCGAACAATCTAAGCACTTTAATACCTATGTGCGCAGGGATATGGTCGATCACTGTGCCGTTACGAATTGCTTCAACTTGTAATTGAGTTTCTTTAGCCATGATGATTCTCCCTGTTACAGAGTTTCGTTAAGAACAAGTGCCAGAAGCGCTTCACGGGCATATACGCCGTTTTCTGCTTGCTGGAAGAAGTATGCGTACGGCGTCTTATCAACATCGACAGTGATTTCATCCACGCGCGGCAATGGGTGAAGTACTTTCAGGTTGTCTTTCGCTTCAGTCAGGGTCGCGGCAGTTAAAACGTAAGCGGACTTGATGTGAGCATATTCAGACTCATCAAAGCGCTCTTTCTGCACGCGCGTCATATACAGGATGTCCAGCTCCGGAACCACACTTTCCATTTCGGTATGCAGGCTGTATTGAATGTTTGCGTCGTCCAGTTCTTCGCAGATGTAATCTGGCATCGCCAGTGCTTCAGGGGCAATGAAGAAGAAACGGTTGTTATCGAATTTTGCCAGAGCCTGAGTCAGCGAGTGAACCGTGCGTCCGTATTTCAGGTCGCCTACAAATGCAACATTCAGGTTGTCTAAACGACCCTGAGTTTCATAAATGCTGAACAGATCCAGCAAAGTCTGCGTTGGATGCTGGTTTGCACCGTCGCCAGCGTTAATCACAGGCACGTTGTTAGAAAACTCAGATGCCAGACGCGCGGCACCTTCTTGTGGATGACGCATAACAAAAGCGTCCACGTAAGAAGAAATAACCTGAACTGAATCGGCCAGCGTTTCGCCTTTTTTAGCCAGCGAAGTATTGCCGTCGTTGTCGAAACCAATCACATCTCCACCAATGCGCTGTACTGCTGTTTCGAATGACAGACGCGTACGAGTGGAAGGTTCAAAGAAACAGCTTGCGATGACTTTGTTTTTGATGAGCTCTGGTTGTGGCTCTTTCTTTAACTGAACCGCGGTTTTCACGATCAGTTCCAGTTCATCGCGCGACAGCTCTGAAATAGAGATGATGTGCTTTTGATAGAGTGAGTTCGCCATGATCTTCTTCCCTATGGTGATGCCATAAAAAAGCCCCCCTAAATAGGGAGGCTTTAAAAATTACTACGGGAACAATAAAACAAAACAGGGAAGCCTTGGTGCTTCTTAATCATCGCTAGAGCAGAGATGAGTGTTGGTTTCATTAATCGTTCCTCAGACAAATTGCGGAGAATTATACGCCTAAGGAACGTGATCGCAAGCGATTACATCAGGTTTTTATCCGAGAGTCGCTACCATTACCGCTTTGATGGTGTGCATTCGGTTTTCTGCCTGATCAAAGACAATCGACTGCTCAGATTCAAACACCTCTTCCGTTACCTCTAAGCCTTGTAATCCGTACTTCTCCGCGATCTCTTTACCAATCACAGTTTCATCGTTATGGAAGGCTGGTAAACAGTGCATGAACTTGGCGTTGGGGTTACCTGTGGCCTGCATTACTTCGGTATTTACCTGGTATGGGGTCATCTGAGCGACACGCTCGTCCCAGGCTTCTGGTGCTTCACCCATCGATACCCAAACGTCTGTGTAGAGGAAATCGGCACCTTTTACGCCTTCTGTTACGCTTTCTGTAAAGTGAAGTTGAGCACCCGTGGACTGAGCGATGGTCTGGCATTCGTCAATCAATTCCGCATTTGGCCAGTAAGCTTTGGGTGCTACTACCGTAAAGTGCATCCCCATTTTAGCGGCACCAACCAGCAGTGAATTACCCATGTTGTAACGGGCATCACCTAGGTAGGCAAATTGGATTTCATGAAGCTGCTTACCTTTGCTGTGTTCCAGCATGGTCAGGAAATCTGCCAGAATCTGAGTAGGGTGGAACTCATCGGTTAACCCATTCCAGACAGGCACGCCTGCGTGCGCTCCCAATTCTTCAGCAATGTCCTGACCAAAGCCCCGGTACTGAATGCCATCGTACATTCTGCCAAGGACACGAGCGGTATCTTTCATCGATTCTTTGTGCCCAATCTGAGAGCCAGATGGACCAATGTAAGAAACCTGAGCTCCCTGATCGAACGCCGCGACTTCAAATGCGCATCGGGTACGGGTAGACGCTTTTTCGAATATTAATGCGATATTCTTGCCGACCAGTTTCTTCTGCTCTGTGCCTGAGTATTTGGCAGCTTTAAGTTGCTGCGACAGCTGAATCAGAAACTCAATTTCTTTAGGCGTATAGTCAAGAAGCTTAAGGAAATTGCGATTACGTAAATTGAAAGCCATAAATCTTCCCTGGGTATTGCCGATGCGTTAAAATCTACTTATACATATAAATTCATTTTTTGTGAATGATTATTTTCATGTAATCAAAAAAAGGTTGATGCACATAGCATCAACCTTTTCAGTTTAGCAGCCTAATTATTAGGTCAACAAACCCTAGTCAGGCTAAGGAGAGCGGGACTATCAGATTCCATCTCTTTCGATTGGGCAACTCATGCAACGAGCGCCACCACGACCACGACCCAGTTCATTGCCAGGTATGGTTAAAACTTCAATGCCAGCTTTATCGTATTTTTCGTTGGTGTAAACATTACGTTCATACGCCACAACCACACCCGGTTTCACAGTCAGAACGTTATTGGCATCATTCCACTGTTCACGTTCCGCTTCGTAGTTGTCACCACCTGTAGTGATGATTTTTAACTGATCCAGACCAAGCGCCTGCTCTACGGCATGGATATAGTTAGGAACTTGCTCAACGTTCATGGCTTTGCCGCCATTAGGGGTAAGACGCCAGGTTTCCAGATCGTTTCGCATGATTTCCGGGTAAACGGAGAACGTGTCGACATCCATATGCGTCATCACCGTATCTAAGTGCATACAGGAGCGATGTTTCGGCAGATTAATAGCGATCACTTCCGTTGCCTGACCCGTTTCAAACAAGCCAGCCGCCAGATTTTCTACCCCTTGAGGAGTGGTACGTTCAGACATACCAATCAGAACCGCGCCTTTACCAATGACCAGTACGTCGCCGCCTTCAATGTTTGCGTTGTCGTAGTGCAGATCTTCGTTACCGAAGTACTTAATAAAGTCCTGCCCGGCAAATACTGGGTGCCAGCGATAGATTGCGCGAAGATGGTTGGTTTCACGTTGACGCGCAGGCATCATCATAGGGTTCAGTGACACACCGCCGTATACCCAGCAAGAGGTATCACGGGTAAACAGATGGTTAGGCAAAGGCTCAATCACAAAATCCAGTGGCTGATGCATTTTAGGCAGCATGGAAGAAGAAGCGATTGGCAACTCTGAATAGGCTAAACCACCCAGCAATACGGTTGCGAGATGTTCGTCGTCCATTTCACTCAGGTAGCTACGCAGCTCACGAGCAAAAGTAGGACCGTATCTAAAGTCAGAAATCTGAGTATTCAGCAGCCATGTTCTCGCTTCAGGTACGGCAAGTGTCTCGACCAGAAGATCGTGCAGCAACAGAACTTCTACACCTTGATCTCGCAGAGTCTGGGCGAACGTGTCGTGTTCTTCCCCTGCGGCTTCTACAGCCAGAACGTCATCAAACAACAGTTCCTGGCAATTAGAAGGGGTAAGGTGGGTGAGTGCGCGCTCGGGACGATTTAACAACACTCTGCGCAATTGACCGACTTCAGAGCCGACATACAGCTTACTCATTGGGTGTCCTTTCTTATATATCCATAACTGATCCTCAGGCTTAATTTGGCTTCCAGTACAGGAAGGTAGCCAGAGGATGACCTGCATTAAAATGAGGTCGGACTCACATTTATGGCAAGGATGAGAGCAAGATGCAAGTCGGTAATATAGTGATAATATCGAAGATAACCGCGTTTTTTCGGAATATATACCTTTAAAACTTTAATTTGATAAATTTTACTTTCGTTTAACGGTGTGTTGTTACATTCGAACAGATGCCTGAATATTCATCGTGCTCTCACTCAGGCGAATGAGAATGTATGAGCTGGTGTGAATGAAGATGCATGATTCGAGCAATATGTCATAAAAAGCGTTTGTTTTATTCATTTTGACGCCATTCTGCTCTATGCACATTTGCATCATAATTTGGCGGAATAACCAGAAATTGACGTTTTAACCTTCACCTGACTTTGTTCTGTTTCAAAATTTCATTACCCAATTGTTAATATTTTGTTTATGTGACTTAGGGTCAATTTTGAAGTGCAGAAAAAATGCACGGGAATTGGGTTTGTCGGTGGTAATTTTTTACGATCCATGCCATATTTCACGCGTTTTATAACTTTGAGAGCGGAGCAAGCGAATGTCTCAACAAGATGAATACCTATCGGTAGAAGAGTTACTTGAGATTCAGAAAGAAGAAACTCGTGAAATCATCAATGCGTTACTTGAAGACGGCAGTGAGCCCGATGCTCTTTATGACATTGAACATCACCTGTTTGCGGAAGATTTCGACAAGCTGGAAAAAGCCGTTGTTGAAGCCTTTAAAATGGGCTTTGAAGTGCTTGAAGCTGAAGAAACGGAAGACGAAGACGGCAACAAGCTGCTTTGTTGTGACGCCACTATGGAGTCAGCGCTAAACGCAGAAGCCATTGATGAGCAGGTAGAAAAGCTAGTAAACCTTGCTGAGAAATACGACATCATCTACGACGGATGGGGCACGTATTACGAAGGTGAAGATGCTGCCTACGACATTGAAGACTACGAAGAATAACGTCGAATTCACCCAATTTTAAACGCTGGCTTATTGCCGGCGTTTTTTATGAATTGTGGTCGGGGACTTTTCATGTACAAAAATCGCGTGCTGGTCAGACTATTGAAATTTCATTAGAAATTATGTGTCTTCTTTCATTATAATGCCCCCAAACTTGATCTGGCTCAATTTATCCATGCAACTTTCACTCGCAGGTCTTTGGCAGGTTTCTCCACTGACCGACCTTTCCATCCCACAGGATGACATTACGTTCCCCGCGCCGCTTAGTCAGGTGTTGCCAGAATCATTGTCTGAAGAATCTATTCGCCAGCAAGAATGGCATTTAATGCACGACATCGACGTTGACGATGCAATGCTGGCTTTTCCTGCGGTAGATTTAGTGATGGCAGGGGTGGATTACTACGCAGAGGTGAGAGTAAATGGCGTTGCAGTATTTGATTGTGATGGTTCACAAAACCGATACAAGAAAGACATTCGACCTTATTTGCAGCCAGGCAGAAACCGATTTGAGATCCTGTTTCTAGAGAAAGACGACGACTGGCTGTTGGAAGAAGAACCGGAAGTGTGTGCGTTGAATCAGGAACCGGTAGTAGAAACCGATTCACGAATTGGTGTCTGGGAGATTCCCTATCTTCAGTTTATTCGCCACCTGAGACTCGATCACATTACAACAGAGCAGATCTGGCACCACGGCGGCGGCTGTGAATTCAAAGTTGACCTTTATTATCAAACCTTTGCAGCGGGACTGATTTCTGCCTCGGTGAAGTTTGACGGCATGACTTACCACATTCCAATTGATGTAAGAGCGGATCACGCCACAGCGCTGTTTCAGGTTGAAGCACCACGCTATGCCAACCCGATTTTCCCAAGTGACAAGGATTTGTATCAGTTGGATGTGGCTTTAGACGGTCAAAGCCAACAGATGCGAATTGGTCTGAGCAAAGACTTATGTGTTACCCACTTTCCGGTTTAGCACCTAAGTATCCTCTTGAGGATACTTGGGCATATTTGAAGTGTTAGATCGCCTTTGCCATAGCCACTTCGCAGGCATCATGCCCTGTGTTACCCCACGGAGCATCCAGATGTTCAAATCCGAGTTTTTCATACAAAGCGATAGCAGCTTTTAAGCAAGCCGTGGTTTCCAGATAGCACTGTGAGAAGCCGTTCTGGCTGGCGTGTTCCATTGCCATTTTAGCGATGGTCTTGGATAAACCTTTCCCCCTTGCTTCTGGCAAAAAGTACATTTTCTGCAACTCACACACTTCTTCTTTGCCTTGCAGTGGCGCGTATCCTCCGCCACCAATCACTCTGCCATTACTCTCAATCACCCAGTATTGAGAGCGAGGCTGAGAGTAGGTGTCGTAAAGAAACTCAAGCGTTGGGTCGGCAACACTGAAACCCTCGTTGGAAGACAGCCCATGTTCTTCCGATACCTGACGAATAATGGTTGCCAGCGCCGCATTGTCGCTTTTTCGTATAGGGCGAAGTGTCAGTTCAGAGCTTGCTTCGGCTGTTTCTAAAGCGCGAGTGTAGCTTTCCAGAGCCTTATGTAATACCGATTTCTCTTCTGCCGATAGCTGATTCAGTGCAGCCTGATAACGTGCGTTTTGCTGGTGGTTCAACTGAGCAAGTTGCTTTTCCCCTTTGGGAGTCAGTGCATAAAGGATGCTGCGCTTGTCTTCTTTATTGGTCGACACTTCGACACACTCTTTATTCGCGAGACTTTTCAGAGTACGGCTGGCATTGGATTTGTCGACATGAAGCTTTTGTGCAACCTGATTAACCGTGAGAGGACATTGCTCCAGTTCAATCAGGCAGTGTGCCTGCACTGGGGAAAGTTCAACATCACCGCACTGTTTGTCTAACATGCCGAGCTGACGGACAAGATCGCGTGAGAGGGTTCGTAGAGTAGAGACATTCATAAGGCTGATTAAATTTAGTTGCGAATAGCAACTAAATTTAATGGTCAATGATTACTAGATCAAGTGGTGCATGATTACGTTAGTTAAAAGCTGTGATCCGACTCTTCTTTAGTCCGCGTTCTAATGCTCCGTTTCTGATAGAACAAGTTGCTTGAGCGTTACGGCATGTCTTTTCTTGTTTAAAGAATTCTATCTAGTTCGCAAACATGAAATTAACTCGCATTTAGTGATCAAGTAAGTGGCTGAAAAAGCGTCATATTGGTATTTTAGTCACGCACTTATGTAAGTGTTTGTATATCAATTTAAGGAAACGTGAAGTTTCTTCACTTAGCTACAAAACAAATCGCTGACTTTTCGCCCCACATTTCACAATCGAAAAGCAGCTACGTCAGAATGGATAATTATGGAAGATAAAAACAAAAAGAACCCTTTCAAATTTGAAGGGGAAGGCTCTGAATTTTTTGGAATTTGGATTGTAAATATACTTTTGTCGGTTATTACGCTCGGAATCTATTCCGCTTGGGCAAAAGTGCGCACTAATCAGTATTTTTATGGCAACACTAAGTTAGATAATGATGGCTTTGAATATCACGCCAAACCCATGCAGATCTTAAAAGGACGCATTGTTGCGGCGGTGTGTCTTGTAGCCTGGAGTATCTCAAACCAATTTTTCCCAATCGTTTCATCGGTGCTCATACTTGCATTTCTGGTCATATTGCCTTGGCTAGCGTGGAGCAATGCTCGTTTTGATGCTGCCATGACCAGTTACCGCAACGTACATTTCTCGTTTGCGGGCACATTAAAAGAGGCTTATATCGCGCTGTTTGGCAGAGGTTTGGTCGTGTTTGCACTCTTCATGGTGGGCACTATGTCGATACACTTTGGCATTGTTCCTCTTGCGGCTGTTCTTCTGCTGAGTGTCCCTTTTGCTTTTGTTTGGGTAACTGTCGGTATATCGAACTATTTTGCTAACGGTTATCGCTATGGCAAACGCCAGTTTTCAGCGGAATACACCTTGGGTGACTACATGAAGATCTACCTTAAAGCCATGTTGTTTGGGGCGGTAGTAATGATTGCTATTGGTGCCGTGGTGGCGATTGTTGCGGGTTCTACCATCTTTACCTCAGGCTTTGATTTTGGCAATGCAAATATCTTCGGTTCAATCATTGTTATCTACATCGGTCTCTTCTTTGGTGGTGTGGTAGTGAATGCCTATAAAGCGGCACAAATTCGCAATTACACCTTTGCTGAACTCACCGTAAAAGATGCGGATAACCAAAACGATGAGTTTAAATTCGAATCTACTCTGGATACCTGGAGTTACGTCGGTTTGATCGTGACCAACTTCCTGCTTCAACTGGTGACTCTGGGCATCGCAAGACCATGGGTGATGGTTCGAACCAGCCGATACCTTGCAGACAACACGTATGTAATCGGTGACCTGTCTAACCTTGTGGTTGAAGGTGAAGAGCAAGACATGAAGTCAGCGATTTCTGATGAAATCTCGGAAGCATTTGACGTCAATATCGGGATTGGCTAATGCGCATTAAGGGGATGGCTCATCCACCTCTCAGCTCCGCGAAATCAGACGCGGAGCTGGATTTATCGCAGCGAGACTTTATGTACCTTCATGTGGATGGACAGATCGTGAGTGCGTCTATCCACGACATAGAGGTCACTCCCTCTCCGGGTAAACTTCCCCCTAAGATTCGCTTTCCATCTGGCTGGCTTTTTGTGCCAGAGCGGGCGGATGAGGTGAATGCGTATCTCAAGAAACACGGAAAGAAAGGGCTACTTGGCAAGCTAGAGACCAATCTCACCGCGATTCTGGTGAGTGCTTTACTGATCATCGGGCTCACAATTGGCACCTTTACCCACGGTATTCCCTGGTTTAGCCAGCAAATGGTGGATTGGGTGCCCGACGAAGCACATGAAACACTGGCAGACTATGTGCTTGAGTCGATTGACGAGGAGTGGCTGCTGCCTTCGGAATTACCAGAGGATGAACAAGCGCGAATCCGAGAACGTTTTTACACTCAGGTTCAAAGCTTGCCGCCGACAAAATTTCAGCCGCAGTTAGAGTTTCGAAAGTCAGGTGACTTTCCGAATGCGTTTGCTCTGAGCGGTGGCGTGATCATCATGCTGGATGAGATGGTAGAACTGGCCGAATCGGATGAAGAGGTCGACGCCATATTGTTTCACGAACTTGGGCATATCCATCATCAGCATGTGATGAAAAGGCTGATTTCTTCCAGCTTGGTATCAGCCACGGTCGCACTCCTGACCGGAGAAAGTTCCGGCATGATAGACACCATGGTCGGTGCTGGTGTGTTTTTAATGCAGAGCGGTCATTCCAGAGAAGCCGAGCGCGAAGCAGATGAATATGCCAAAGCTTCGTTAATCACTTTGCATGGCAGCAGTGAGCCGCTGGCGAAGATTTTTGAGCGTCTGCACGAGTCTGCAATGGACATACCCGAATGGTTAAGCACCCATCCAGATATGGAAGAGCGGATAGAAGAGGCGAGAGAGCCATAGCTGGCGCTTATCTCCAGCTCAGGCTAAATAAAAAACGAGTGCAATCGCACTCGTTTTTTAATGGAACTAAAGCGAATCGTTACTTACGAACGGCAATCGCTTCAATTTCAATTTTTACGTCTTTTGGCAGACGAGCCACTTCTACACAAGAACGTGCTGGGTAGTTTGCTACGTCGTGTTCGTCGAAGAATTTGCCGTACACTTCGTTTACCGTACCGAAGTCGTTCAGGTCTTTAACAAATACAGTCAGTTTTACGATGTCAGCTACAGTCAAACCTGAAGATTCAACCACTGCTTTTACGTTTTCAAGAGACTGACGCGCCTGAGATTCGATGTCTTCTGGCACTTCACCCGTTGCCGGAATTACAGGGATCTGACCAGAAGTCAGTACCATGTTGCCTAAATCAACACCTTGTACGTAAGGACCAATTGCAGCAGGGGCAGAATCTGTATGTAGAACTTTCGTCATTGTTTTCGTTTCCACGTTGTTCAAAAGGTGTTTCAGTTTGCCTTGTCGTTCTCATGACGTAAAGATATTCATTGTGATACAGGCGTATGTTTTAGAACTGAGTTTCCACCAGATGCGTTACTTGATAGTCATCGTCACACACACATACATAGCGCCACTTATCAAACGTTAAGCAAGGGTGAGAAGTAGAAAACACCACAATATCGCCCACTTTCAGGTTACTGTCTTCTGGAGTCGATACATAAGTATGTTGATCCATGATATCTGTTGCTTTTAGCCCCGTGATATCCAGCAACTCGCCGTTGCGATAACGTCTCACTGGGGTTGGCAGACCGGCATCAAATGCCACGTCCCGTTTGCCTAACCCTACAATGGCTTTTCCCGGTTCAGGAGTAGAAATCACATACGCCCACATTTCCAGTGAAGAAGTTAAGTCGCTTCCCATGTGGCACGCTACGCTGTTGTCCCGTGCACTGCGGTCGATCACTTTTTGCTGTGCATCCTGATAGATGCCTGTGTCGTGGATAAGGTAGCACCCAGGGCGGATAACCGTGGTGAGGTAGGACTGATGCATAAAGCACTCGGAAACCACGTCATACCAGGCAGACCCAGCACCTGTAAGAATCGGGCACTGACGTTTAATTAACCCTTGCTGCTTGAAAGACAAAGCCAGTTCCACAGCACTGCCAATAAAGTAGCGAATGCGGCGTTCAGAATCTTCACAATGATGAATTGCACCTTCATAGAATTCGACACCATGAAGTTCAACGCCCGGTAACTCGTGGATCAATCCAGCCAGTTGCTGCATAGTTTCTGGGTGGCGAACGCCACAACGTCCTCCTGCCATGCCATATTCGATCAGCAAATTGATCTCTTGCTGGCGACCGTTGAAATACTGGCTCAACTGCTCAATGTTGTCTTGTGAATCGACGCAGCAATACAATTCAATGTCTGGGTTCTCTAGAAGCTGAGAAGCACGCGCCATGTTTGCTTTTCCCACTAACTGATTTGCAAGCAGGATGCGTTTCGCTCCGGCTTCAAATGCGACCCATGCCTGCTGAATGTTTGCGACAGTAATTCCCCATGCGCCTGCTTCCAATTGTTGTTTGAACAGTGCAGGGCTCATCGTCGTTTTTCCGTGAGGTGCCAGTTTCACCAAATGCTGATCAGCGAAGGACTGCATCCATTGAAGATTGTTACGAACGGCAGAATGCTTGATAACGGCAGCGGGCAACATGATCTCTTCGTCGATCAGGCTGTATTTTCCAGATTCATTGGATTGAACCCAAACCCCTTTAGTACCGACGTTATCCAGTATGTCTTGGTAATTTGTAACACTCTTCATGATTTCTCTTTCCGCATCCTATTTTTTCTAACAAGGTCAAAACACCTGTGAGAACTTTACGTTATCGCGATCTTTGCATTTTGTTGTGATAGAAAGTATCACACAAGCTTTAATAAACTGTGCGTATTCTCACTGTTTGGTAAATTCATTACTCCTAATATCGGATTCATGCTGAGGCGAGTTCATTGATATTCACGTATTAACCTGAATGTTGGTGTTGATTTAACTTGCTGTTTTAACTTTCTATTTTTTGTGTGCAGAGCGTAAGTGCCAGAAGACGTAGCAAATCGATATGGTCTCTTCGTTTCACTGTATTCGGAATGTTAGAAATAAACACGGAGCCTACAGGGGAACCTAAATGCACTACGATGTGGTGTTCAGAAATGTCCATCTGATCGACGGGACAGGAGTGGATGGATACAGCGCTGATGTCGCCATACATAACGAGAAGATCGCAGCGATAGGAGATCTTGCCAACGCACAGGCGATCACTCTGATCGACGGACAGAATCTGGTGTTGTCACCCGGATTTGTGGATGTTCATACCCATGATGATACCAACGTGATCCGCTATCCGGACTGCCTGCCAAAGATCAGTCAGGGTGTCACAACGGTGATTGTGGGCAACTGCGGTATCAGCGCATCACCAGCTGTATTAAGTGGCGAGCCGCCCGATCCAATGAATCTTCTGGGTAAGCAGTCAGACTTTGTCTATCCCACATTTAAATCCTACGCCGAAGCCGTAGAGGCTGCGATTCCTGCGGTTAACGTGGCTGCACTGGTTGGTCATACAACGCTTCGTAATAATGTGATGGATGAACTTCATCGCCCGGCGTCTGGTGATGAAGTTGCCGCGATGAAAAATACGCTTCATCAAGCCATGGCAGAAGGGGCTATAGGGCTCAGTTCCGGTTTAGCTTACGCCAGTGCGAAGCAGGCGCCCACGGAAGAAGTGATGGCATTGGCTGAAGAGCTGGCGGAATTTGGCGGCATTTATACGACGCACATGAGAACCGAGTTTGAGCAGATTCTGGAGGCGATGGACGAAGCTTTTCGAACCGGGAAGCATGCCAAAGTGCCGGTGGTGATTTCTCACCTGAAATGCGCTGGGGCAGGCAACTGGGGTCGCACAGTTGAGGTGCTAGAGCTGATGGATCATACCGCTAAGCATCAGGATGTGTGTTGCGACTGCTATCCGTATTCTGCCAGTTCTTCCACTCTTGATCTCAAACAGGTGACTAGTGACTTTGATATCTTTATTACCTGGTCGGATCCACGTCCGGATTTAGCAGGGCGAATGCTGAAAGACATCGCTAGTGAGTTGGATCTGTCTCTGATGGATGCGGCTAAAGCCCTTCAGCCAGCGGGTGCAGTTTACCACTGCATGGATGAAGATGACGTTGAGCGTGTGCTGAAATATCGGTTATCTATGGTGGGGTCTGACGGTTTACCTAACGATCCTCACCCGCACCCAAGGCTTTGGGGGACGTTCCCTAAAGTGTTGGGCCATTATTCTCGAGAGAGACAGCTGTTCTCGCTGCCTACCGCTGTTCATAAAATGACGGGCATGTCAGCGAAGCGGTTTGGGCTATCTCAGCGTGGGGAAATCAAAGAAGGTAACTTTGCCGATCTGGTGTTGTTTGACCCAAGCCAGATTAAAGACGAAGCGACGTTTGAAAACCCAGTCGCAGCAGCAAGAGGCATTCACCTTGTGATGGTGAATGGCAAGATTTCATACCAAAACGGACAGGTCGCGACAACGCGGCATGGTCGAATGTTATATCGAAATAAATAATGATGAGGGATTTGCCCTCGAAGTATCAAAACTGGAGAGTATTATGACAATTAAACGTTATGGCGTTGAAGGCGGCACAGGCACAGGTGGTCAGCACCTTCCGTTTGCAAGAGCAACAGAGGCGGGTGGTTTCTTGTATGTGTCTGGTCAAACGCCGATGACGGATGGCGAGGTGGTTGAAGGCGGCATTGTGGATCAGTCTCGTCTGGCGATTCAAAACTGCGTCGATATCATGACAGAAGCCGGTTACGGGCTTGAAGATGTGGTTCACGTGAAAGTCGTGCTAACGGATTCACGTTACTTCCAGTCGTTCAACAAAGTATTTAAAGAGTTCTTTGGCGAACATCCTCCGGCGCGCATTTGCATGGTGTGTGATTTGGTGGTGGATGTGAAAGTGGAAGTGGATGTCACCTGTTACCGAGAAGACCGCCGCTGATCGAGTCAATACAATAAAAGAGCGCCTTTTGTGAGTATAAGGCGCTCTTTTCTATTAGGGGATTAAAGGCTGGCTTTAACCAGTTCAATCACCTTGGCGATTTCATCCTGACTGAGCGATCCTTCTTTCACAAACAGCACTTGTCCTGCTTTGTCGATCACTGCAATGGCAGAGCTTTCTTCCTGAAGTTCCCAGGTACTGGCAACCGCCCCTTTCTTGTCCAGAATAATGGACGACCAGGAAAACTCTTTCTTACTGTCTTCAGCGGAAGATTTCACAAAAGATCCTGTTCCCCACATAGCATCATCCTGATTGATGATGGTCGTGGTCTGGTATGAATCTCGTGGAAACTTCGCTTCGGTAATGGCTGCCATTAAAGGCGCATTCATCTTTTTCGAACTGGAGCGACCTGCAATCGCCTGAATGACTCGCACTTTGCCATTCAGATTGCCAGTCGACCATTCTGAGTATTCAATTTTGTCACCATTCAGCATCAGTTCTCCGTGGCTGGAAACGGTGGCAGAAGGCAAATTCTTGCCCACTTCAATGGTGTGCGCCATGCCCATTATCGGGGCAGCAGCAAGCACTAGGGTGGAGAGCAGTTTTATTTTCATCATGTTATCCGGCTGATTTCATTAATGAGTATTTAGTTATGGTTGTTGCGGGTGCTAAAGTAAGTCGCTGATTTAAAAGCAGGGTACTCAAGTTAACGTGTCCGCATTCACAGGTTAGCCCAAATTCGTTCTATTAAGCGAATACTTGGCTCCAATTTTGCAAATTTGAACACACAAACTCATCACAGATGGTAAAAGCGTCAAAAAAGGGATGGAGGGAATCATGGAACGGGTATTTAAGCACTATCATCCAAGACAGATAGCTAAGTTCGTCAAAATTCTGTTCAAGGGATCGTTCAGCATCGCGGGAATAGGGATGTTCTATTTCGAACAGGGCAAGGTGTTACTACCTGACATCAAAAACAAAGAAATGCTTGAAGTGATGAAGGAAGTCAATGCGATCATCGACTCCCTTTCTGGATTTGCCGCTTAAGCTACCTTTTAGCTTTCTGGCGGGAAGCACACACCTGTACCACCCAAGCCACAGTAGCCCTGTGGGTTCTTCGCTAAATATTGCTGGTGGTAGGTTTCGGCATAAAAGTATGTCGGTGCTGGCAATACTTCTGTAGTAATGTCATCACGCTGCTCGGCTGATAAGGCTTTTTGATATTCCAGCTTTGAATCCACCGCTAACATCATTTGCTCTTCACTGGTCACGTAAATTGCGCTGCGATACTGAGTACCGAGGTCATTGCCCTGACGCATCCCCTGAGTTGGATCGTGATTTTCCCAGAATGCCTGTAGCAAAGCTTTAAACGAGATAACCTGCGGGTCGAATACCACGCGCACCACTTCTGTATGACCAGTTTGTCCGGTACAGACTTCTTCATAGGTTGGGTTTTGAGTAAAGCCCCCCGCATAACCTACCGATGTTGAGACAACACCTTCAAGTTTCCAGAAAAGACGCTCTGCTCCCCAAAAACAGCCTAAGCCAAATATTACTTCTTGCTGGCTTTCAGTCGGCTTGTCGAAAATGTTGGTTTGGTTAACAAAGTGCGTCGCTTCAACGCTCAACGGTGCATCGCGACCTGGCAGTGCGTCGTTAGCTGAAACCAAGGTTTGTTTATCTGCCATGTGGATTCCTTTCTGATGATGGTGAAGAGGTATTAAATAGCAGTGTGGCTAATGAATCAATAGAACGGTGAGTAAAGTTATCGAGCTTAAATACGTAAGGAGTACGGTTTAATTGATAAAACTATTATATTTATCTGTTCTGTTAATATTTAAAAATATTAACAGAGTAAGTTTCTATTACTTATGTAATAAATTCTAACGGACCTTAAATACTTCATGCTTAATGAATATATGACTGATTTTATTTAAGTAAGTGTTTTATATATTAAACCTTATTACAGTTTTTGATTAATTTGTCGTCTCAGTTTTTTGTTTGATCGAGATTATATACATATTCTCGGCATAGAATGGCTCGTAAAGATCGTAATATACACCAATATTTTAATAAGTTACCCAACTAGGATGTGTGTTCAACGTAATTGGCTAAATAAAAAGGAATTAATTTTGAACACGACATCGAGAGTAATAAAAACGTCATCTTGTATTTCAGAAGAACATGATTTGGTGAAACACCAACAAGAACAATTCCCCATAATTGGAACATCGGCATCGGCTCTGAGAACCAAGCAGCAAATACAGTTTGCCAAAGAAATGAACGTGTCTGTGTTTATTACGGGGGAAAAGGGCACAGAGAAAACGGAAGTAGCTCAGTATATTCATGATAATAGGCTGAATATTAATGGAAAACTGATTCGGCTTTCTCCTAATTTTAGTAGCCCAGATGTATACAAACTCTATCTGAAGAAAGCGATAACAGATGCTCAGTCAGGTACGTTATTACTCGAAGATATTGATGAACTCTCCCGAGAAATTCAGGATTTTCTAATTTATGCTTTTACCATTGATGGCTACCAAGAAAAATTAAATAAACAGAATGTTTCATTAATGGTTTCATGTAACACGTCAATATATTCATTAAAAGAAAGCAATGCTTTTCTCAGTGTTCTTTTAGAATGCAATATACCGTATATGGAGATTAATATTTCACCTCTTAGTGAGAGAAAGGGGGATATTCCAGAACTCATTACCCATGTCATGAAAAAATTTGATCTGCAAGAAGGTATTTCCATTACGGAGGGTGCTCAATACCTTCTCAATCAATATCATTGGCCAGGAAATCTCACCCAGCTTCGAAGCCTTTTGGTGTTGCTTGCCTCCTGCAGTTATGGGGAAATTACCGAACAGGATGTGTTGTCCGTCGGTGTAATTAAAAAGACCGACTGTTCATACGATATATTTGAAACCATCTTAGAAAAAAGGTTTGAGAGGTTGGAAAACCTTCACCCAGCATTGAAGAAAGCACTGATTTACCTCGGGGAAAACTACACAGAATCGATCAAACTGACGGACATGGCTTCTGCCTCTTACACCAGCCCTTCACACCTGTCTTTCCTGTTTCGGGAGCACCTGAATTTGTCTTTTAAAGGCATTTTGGTTCGGGTACGCATTCAACGTGCCAAACAGCTCTTTGATGCGTCACCCATGCTTAAAGTCACCGATGTCTGCCTGCAATCTGGCTTTGGCGATCTCAGTCATTTTGAAAAAATGTTTAAACGGTATGCCGGATGCACGCCTCGCCAGTATCGGGCTCAAAACAGACAACGTCCTCAATTCTCTTTAGCCGTCTAGAAAGGATTGATTCAAACCCCTCGATAGTCCGTCGGTTTCGCCAAGTTGAAACCCAGCTGAGTGCTTAATATGAGAAGCAAGAACGGACACAAAGATTCATTGAATGGAAATCGATATAGAAAAAATGCTGCGTGAGTTTTCGCCGGTGACCTCAAGAAATATGCATCTCAACATGGTTGCAGACTCTCTGGGGAAAGCGTCAGAAAACGCCACTCACGCGCAGCAACAGATCCAAACCATATTGATCACCAATACGGCACTGGGGTCTGGATTGATTTATTCGATTGCCGCCAAAGGATCTTAGCCGGTTCTGAGGCGCACTTTGGTGTGTCTCTTCATCAAAAGGAGCACTAACTATGTCAGTGAACGGAGCCGTTACAGATTCTGTAACGCAAGTAAATACCTCTGTGGTCGGTGAAACGCCTGCTATGGCAGAAGGAAACCTGTTGCTTGCTACCAGCCATGCAATGGGCATTTCTGCACACAATAGCACGGGGGCAAACCAGCAGGCCCAATTGGTACATCAGACTTCAACCATTCAAGGCGTGAACTCGCTGTTTGCCACTGGCACAGCAGTGGTCGGACGCAGTGTTGAACTGATTTTAGAACCTCAACCAGCAGCTTAATCAATAGAAAACTAGGAGATTATTATGGCTGATACTGTAAACGCACAAGTGACTGATTCGGTCACTCAAGTTAATACAAAAGTCGTGGGTGAAACACCAGCAATGGCAATGGGCAACCTGCTTATGTCTACCAGCCACGCGTTGAGCAACGCCGCCCACAACGCAACGGCAGCGCAGCAGCAAGCGCAAATCACCATGCAGGCAGCAACGGTGCAGGGTGTGAACTCACTGATGGCGATCGGTTCATCTGTGATTGGTCGTGGTGCAGAAGGCATCATTGAGAAAGGTTAATCCTTAGCTCGATTCGCAATTTCTTCAATTAACGTATTAAAAGGATGAACGTATGTCAGACGCAGCAACAGCACCGACAACAGTCAACGGTCAAGTGACCGATTCGGTTACTCAGGTAAACACTAAAGTTGTGGGTGAAACACCAGCCATGGCAATGGGTAACTTGCTTATGTCTACCAGCCAGGCGCTGGGCACAGCCGCTCACAATGCCACAGCAGGTCAGCAGCAAGCGCAAATTACCATGCAAGCAGCAACGGTGCAGGGCGTTAACTCTCTTATGTCTATCGGTAGCTCGGTCATTGGTCGAAGCGCTGAAGGCATTATCGAGAAAGACGCGTAATGCAGAAAGCACCTTTGCCTGAAAACGATGGCAAAGGTGCATTCTAAGGAGACTTGAATATGAAAGACATCAATTCCCCACCGGATCAAGATAACTCGGCGTTTAATGCCGCCAACCAGTCGGTGGCACAGTCTTCGGCAATCGCACTGGCTGATGCCACAGACAACTTAAGAAACCTAAACACCCTGAGCACGACAGCAATTGGCACCGCACTAAGTCAGATGTTGGAAACCGGTGACACCAAATACTTTGAGATCATCGATCAAGCTCAGCGAGTCGTCACCAACGGTGCCGAAAACTTTGGTGTGGTCGGGGAGAAGGTTGCTACCGTTCTACAGGATCAGGCTCAGTAAATGTGATTGCTGAGTGTTGCCTTGTAATCACAAAACCGTCTTATGACATGCATAACTTAAGCGTAAACAGGAGTGAACATGGAAGAGCAGGATACGCGATTTGAAAATGAGTTTGAGCATGAAGTCTCAAGCCAGACAATAGACGAATTTAACACGCTTCAGGCTTTTTCCGTTCAGCCTACCAGCCTGCTGGAAACCACTCTGGCAGATACGCTGGGTTTGTCTATGCATAACGCGGTCACCAGCCAGCAGCAATCTCAAATGACGACGGCGGCGTCAGTCACCAATGCCTGCGCCAGGCTTTTACAAACTCAGGTAAGACCCGCTCCGGTAGTTCAGGATTCAGCGCCCAATCCAGCTCCTCAACCAGCGGCTAACCCCCAGCCAATGCCTGGTTCACGGGCATTGAAAATGGGGCACGATGAAGAGCCAGAAATCGCAGCAGAGCCCGTAGAACCCGCCGAGGAAAAGAAAGGCAAGTTTAGTCTTCTGGGATTTCTGAAGAAAGACAAAGGAGACAGCGGTGAGTAATGAAAAAATGGGCAGTGAAAATGCTCTGAACTTTGACGTAAACAAGCAGTTGGAGCAGATAGAAGCGTTTACTCGTGAGCAACAGCAGGAAGTTCAGGCGATGATCGCTAAATCGCAAGCGCAGTTCAAAGTGTCTGATCCGGAAGAGTCGGTCGAGAAGATCGAAACGGAAGTCAACAGCATGCTCAGCAACGTTGAAGGTTTGCTAGAGCAAGAAATGGGAAAAATTAACCAACAACTGCAGCAGTTGTTACCAAGTGAATAATGGAGTCTAGAAATGCCAAAATCTAAAGACGAAGTAAAAGTAAACGAGCAGATCACCGATTCTGTCACCCAGACTAATACTCAGGTGCTGGCAAGTTCGCCTTCAAACGCCATGGGTAACTTGTATACCTCCATGGGATTGGCAATGTCGAACCTGAATAATAACGCCACCAATGCTCAGCAGCAGGCGAATATTGGAATGCAGGCAGCAACCGTGCAAGGGGTGAATGCACTCACCGCCATCGGCACAGCTGCTCTTAGCCGGGCAACGGAAGAAATCGTCGAGAAAGATAGCGAATAAAGCTTATCCCTATGGTCAACAGACCCTAATACCCCATTTAGGCCATCCCTCTTTGATTGGCCTTTTCTTTTTTGGAGAGCATCAATGAGCGACGATGGTAAGAAAGAGCTGGAACAAGTGTCGGACATGATAGTACAGCTTGCCGACTCCGCCATGTCAGACACCATGGGGTTACACATGCAAAATGCGGTAACCACTCAACAGGGAATGCAAACCGTTGCCAACGCCTCAACCTCAACCGCCTGTGCCTTAATCCTCAAGAAAGGTGGCTAGTCAGTATAAGGGCAGGGTATGGCGAGTGAAAGTACAACAGATAAAGCAAAGCAGTCGGTGGCACAGTCGACCGCAATCGCGGTTCAGGACGCGGCTGATAACCTGCGTAACCTGAATACCATGAGTACAACAGCCATTGGTGTTGCGCTCTCAGAGCTTTTGGCTACCGGTGATCCTAAATACGTTCAGGTGATCGAACAGGCTCAGAAGATAATGGAAAAAGGGACCGCCAATTTTGCAGAACTCGGTAGTAAAGCTGCGGAAGTTGCCAAGAAGTTTGATTGATTCATTTGTCGATGAAATAAGCAAATTCACCATAAATCTCGTTGCATTAGCAAAGATTACCACTCAGAGTCTCTTTTAAAATTTCCTCCTTGAGAATAAAAACTTAACCCTAAGTTATCCCGAGTTCAGGTTACTTAGGCACAAGGAGAACCAATGCGAATACTTGAACTGATGATGTTAGCCTGGCTGACCTTTCTGACTCTTTATCAATTCAACCAAGCCTTTAAAGGCGTCGTCGATGTCTGGTTGCTGACACTGTAAAACTAAGTCAGCAAACCCTAAGAACAACAGACTCTAAATTTTGAAGAAAATCCAGGTGCACAAAGGGTGCAGCCTGGATTTGTATATATGATGTGATTTTGAAGTGCTATTCAGGTTTGAAGAACGTTAAACCATCACGTCACAGCAGCTATCGGTAAGAATGGTGTAAGTGTCACTTCCATCAAAAACAGTCAGCGCTGAATATTCGTCATCGTCGTAACCCAGCCAGTTGAGATAGGCTTCCTGAGTCTCGCTCAATTCGGAATGTGAAACCGAATCGACCCCTTCTAACGCAAAGTTTGAACCTGTCACAACAAGCCCATACTGATCAAAGCCATTGTTTTTTAAATGTTCAGACGTAAGATTAAAATTCGAGGTTTGCGCAGTGCCGACAATCACTTCGAAGTTTTTGAAATCGACGGAATCATCCGTACCAAATACAAACTTGTCGAAGCCTGAACCCCCGTCGACGTCGCGCACAATGCCGTCTTCCGCGTTCTTCAGTTTTGAAATATCAACGAAATCATGCCCAGAGCCGGCATTGATGGTGACATCAGTCAGATGAGAATTGTTGCTGTCCACCATTTTGATAACGTCATTTCCCGCTCCGGTTGAAATATCAAAATCGTTTTCCCAAAGACTGTTGTTGGATTGAACGGAAATATAGATTTTATCGTGACCACAACCCGTCTCGATATCGCCGCGTTTAGAGTTATTGATAAAAACTTTAGAGCCACAGTAGTTATTCAGAGAGACATTCACATCCACAAAGTTTTCAAGGTAAACGCAGCTCGAATCCCCTTCGATTTTCGCCTCTTTGTAATTACCTTTGTCCCATTCCTCTGTTCTGGCGTAGATTTTACCGCCGTGTCCCCAATCGTAATTGGCTAGATCAACACCTTCATCTAACCCGAACGACCAACCTGTACCTATGATCGCCTGTGTCGCATTTTCAACTGTTAAATTTCCGGCTGTTCCTGTGCTATCTAAATTTGTAGTGCCGACCAACAGTACATCTTTCATAACAATAACCTCCATTTAAGTGAAACGACATGTTTCGAAGTGGAGTCTATTTGTTAATTTTGCGTTAGGAAATGTGTGAAAGAGACATTCATCTCAATATAGGGCGAGGGTATGACAAATTGGTTACCGTACGTTTTTCTACTTCATTTGATGGAATTAGTTGCAGTGAAATTAATATAATAAAACTCATACTATAAAATTAGATATATTTAATAAAAGTAGTTTAACTGGCTGAGTTTTCAACTCTTCACCATTCATACGTTGATTACCATTTGCCTAATCCTTTGTTTGTTGGGTTTTGAAGTGCTTCGACGTCTCGAAATGCCTTAAGCAGTAGAGCAGTCAAAGAAAAGCGTGGGACAGGCAAAAGAAGCGGGATCCAATCTCCGGTTTTTTCAGATACATTATTGATAATGGTTCTTATTCGTATAAAGTTAGTAACAAACATCACCAACGCGTAATAATAGCGGAGACCGAAATGGACCAATCTGACATCACCAAGCTACTTATTCCTCAGAGTGACTGGGCATCCCCAGATCTTTATCTGTATGAGAATGAAGATCGACTGCGCCTGAGCTTAGCTGGTGCGATTCAATTCAGTGGGATCAACAGCATCGGAGGGTTGGTTCTCGGATTTAGGCTGGTGCAATACGCGGTTGAACTGAGTGCAGGGTCGGGAGCATTACAGCGCGACGGCATCAGTATTTATACTTCTTTCCCTGGGCGCGGTACGCAAGACGCATTCGAATACACCTGTCGTGCACTGCGCGATAAGCGCTACTGTTGTGATACCACGCTTCACCATCCTGGCGCGCAATCGGGTCAACGAGGTCAATTCCTCTTTACTATGCGAGTGAATGAGCAGTCTATGGTTATGACGCCAGCCGACGGTTTGCCACAACACAGTTACTTTGAAGCAGACAGAAGATCAAAAGACAGTCATGAAGCGGCGATGAAGTGGCGTGACGAGAAAATCAACTTCGCCAACACGTTGCTGAGCCTGCCACCAGAGAAGTGTCTGCGAGTGTTGTAACTGACCAATTGAACGTAAAAACGTCAGCGATGCTAAAGCGTAAATGCTTTTCGCATCACTGGCGTTTTGTTTTTTACCCCTGAGATCCTAAGCAAGGATATCGTCATAGACGAAGATGGTGTAGTGCGAATCAGGTATTGAAAAATCGTCAAAAACATCGACTTTGACAAAAGCCTCGCCGGAATATCCATGATCGTGCAGGTAAAGTTTATCCGAGTCGGTAAGGGCACTTTTTTCCATGCGGTCAGCATCTTCAATATTAAAGGTGACCGCATCAATGATCAGTCCATGCTCGCCCTGCCCATTCTTACTCAAATCTTCTAACGTAAGTTCGACGTGAAAATCGTCGGCATAATTGACCTCAATAACTTCAAAGTTTTTGAAATCAACAGAAGTATGAGAGCCACCTTTTACATACACATCGAAGCCTTCTCCACCATCCACAATCCTTGTAACGCCTGGGTCGGCATCTCGTAACCTGCTGATATCAACAATGTCATGCCCGCTTCCAGCATCAATATTCAGGCTTGTATACTGTGAACCCCCGGCATCCCACATGGATATACGGTCATTACCTTCGCCCGTTTTTACGTCAAAGTGGTTGCTCCAAAGGTTATTGTTCGATCGTACCGTAATAAAGACATCATCATCCCCTGAAGATGTTTCTACATATCCGCGTTTGGCATTTTCAATGCTCACATAGGAACCTGATTCATTGTCCAGTGACACATGAACATCAACGAAATTAGCGAGGAAGACACCGTCGACATCACCTTCTACTTTTGCCTCTTTGTAGCCCTTTTTACCCCAACTGACCACCGATGCTTGGACAGTATTGAATTCTTCATGAGAGGAATTTCCCTCATGACCCATGAAGTTTACAAGATCAACTCCCCATACATCGTGTGAGCTCCCTGCACCTTCAATGGCTTGAGTAGCATTCTCCGCCGTTAAATCTGCCGCAGATCCCGTTCCATCTATATTTGTTGTACCAACTAACAGTGAAATCGTCATAACCAGTCTCTCCATGTTCTTGGATGCGATCTATCCCTAAAGTAGTTTAATGGCTAACCATAAATACACGCATTGAAATAATGGATATTCATATCAATTTAAGGAACAGGTATGACTAAAAGGTTATAGATACATCAAGCATACGCTTTGTGTATTGATTCGCTGTAAGCCCGACTTAGAGAAAAAACTCATACTGATAAAAAACATACTATTGACTGGTGCCGAGTGTTTTGAATCTATTTGCAGGGCTAAATGCTGGTCACTTCTAAGCTGGTAAGCTTTTTCTTTAAGTATTAGAGATTTTATGAAATCTAGATAATTTCGCAGACTATTGCATTTCTCAAGCCGAGTAAGCGCTCCAGAGTTGAATTAGATTCAAGGTAGAAAGTTGTTGAAGGCGCTTTAAGCCCCTTCAAATAGAAGCTTTCTACCCATAGCTATCAACAAAGGAGTGGTTTATGCGTTTAATTTATGCCTTGTTCTTATCGATTTTTGCAGTGACATCTTATGCCGAAGATTCCAACTTAGTCTTAGGAAGCTCTGTCTCAAAAATCTCATTTGATGAGACCAAACTCGATACTTTGGTCATATCTATCGGATATGAAAATAAACTCAAGAACAACTTTTCAATCACGCCAGAAATTAAGCTGGGCACTGGTTTGGGAGATGATAATAGTAATGATGAAACCACGAAACTTGAACGTTTTGCATCTTCAGGTATTCGTCTACAGCATGATGTGACAGAGCAGTTTTTTGTCTATCTATCCCCCACATTTGCAAATTTTAAGATCAGTTCATCCTCTACTGAACGTTTACTCAAAAGAAGTACATCGCATTTAGGAGTTGGTTTTGGATTGGGCTACCAAGTTGATGACAGTATTCTAATTGATGGTTCAATTGAAGAGTTTGGTGAGTTTGACCTTTTTCAAGTGGGCTTAAAAGTCTCGTTCTAGGAACGGCAGTGCCCATACACGGGCACATTACAAGTTAAACGTATGCAGAATAAGTGAGGAGCATTATGGCTTGGAGCGTATACAAAGTTTGCAAAGCAACGTTGCTTGAACGGTTGGTCAGTCACAAAAAAATCCAGCGTGCTCGGGCAGAAGCAAAAATTCGGCTAATCGACCAGACGAGCGTAGGTTTCGGCTGGCAAAGCGAATGGTTGACGATGATTTTCTGCCTGCCTTTTATCTTAAGTTTTATACCTGTAGTCCGGGACTACATTCTTCCCGGGTTCACCCTTATCTCTGAGTTTCCAGAGTGGTATCGGTGGCTTTTAGGATTAGTCGTTGTTTCAAATTATGCAATACGTGTCGCCGATCGGTGCAATTTATAGCGTCGCAAATAATAACAGTGGCTAGTTAAATCAGTCCTTTCAATTGTAGGGGGATGCATGTCAGACAAAGATCTTGATGATTTAGAGCGTATAGAGCAAGAACTTAAAGACTTAGAAGAGGAGGAGCACACCAAAGCAAAAGACCGATCAAAGCCTCAGGAAGTGGTTATGGTGCTTGTTGGAAGGTGGGCAATGCCTACAACAGTGGTGTTAGTACTTATTACCTGTATGTCTGGCTATTTCCTTGAAGTGGAAGCGTTTACGCCAGTGGTGGGTATGATTGCCCCGGTTGTAATGGCGCTTATTATGGTTATTCGTGAGGCTTCTGTGGGTAAAGAAGAAGATGAAACCTACAAAGACAGAGAGCGTGAACGGGAAGAGCGAATTAAACAGTATCAGATGGAGAAAGAAGTCAAACTGGCTCAAATGGAGTTCGAAGAGAAAAGGCACCAGCAAGAAATGGCAGAAAAAGCCAGACAGTTTGATGTTAATTCTGCGTCGACTAGTGAGTTTGTCGGGTTAGCGAGAGAGATGAACAGCCAGTTGGCAGAGATCATGAAAAAAGAAACCGAACTGGTCGTTGGAGACACAAGAATCAAGGTAGCCGATGGCAGTACGAAAGTAGCGCAAGACGAAAAAGATAAGAAAATTAGCAACTCATCCTAAATAGTATGCAGCGGAATAGCCCGCGGGTTTAGTGCTTACGGTTATCCGCTAAATTTCCTTACCAAAGTCTGGGTTTAACTCGTTCAAAACTTCCCTATAATTCAATTACCTAATATCCACTAACACGAGTAGGCGGACCCGATGCCAATCCCTGCGCCGCAATGGCCAAAACGAATCATATGCCTGACAGAGGAAACCACCGAAGCGCTTTACCTGATGGGAGAAGAAGACAGAATTGTCGGTGTTTCTGCCTACACAGTGCGCCCCGAGAGAGCCAAACGTGAAAAGCCCAAAGTTTCAGCTTTTGTGAATGCACGTATCGAGAAAATCATGGATCTCAAACCGGATTTGGTTCTCGCATTTTCGGACATGCAGGCAGACATTGTTCGCGACCTGGTCAAGCAGGGCGTCGATGTGCACTGCTTTAATCACCGAACTTTAAGTGACACGCTGCAAATGATACGAACGCTTAGCGCGCTTATCGGTGAACCTCAAAAAGGCGAAAAGTTAGTACAGGAACTTACCCAAGGGCTGGCTGAAATTAAGGCAAGCGCTGATTCGCTCACTCACAAACCGAGAGTGTATTTTGAAGAGTGGTTCGATCCATTAATTACTGGCATCACCTGGGTGAGTGAGCTGGTGGAACTCGCTGGTGGCATCGACTGTTATCAGGAGTTTGCCAAAGAATCGTTAGCCAAAAACAGAATCATCGAAAACCCTGAACAGGTGATAGAAAAACAGCCCGACATTATCATCGCCTCCTGGTGTGGTCGCCGTTTCCAAAAAGACAAACTGACTCAGCGAGAGGGCTGGCAGAACATTCCCGCCATTCAAAATGATGAAGTGTATGAAATCAATTCAAGTGACATTCTGCAACCCGGACCAGCTGCGCTGACAGACGGGGTAAAACAACTTCACCAGATTATTAAAGGCTGGAGTGAACGGCAGGATCGATAATATCGAGTAGCCAATATCATGGAGACTGTCCCTTCAACACCGCCATCTATTTGGTTAAGTGCTCCACGATTTATCTGTATTTGGTGGTTGTCATAGTGGTCGGTTCTGAAAAGCGACAGATGACAACCAAGTTGTTCTATTTAGGTATTGATTCGGCATCAGTCCACTTTTTTGTAAGCCACTAAATCGTTGAGTAATAGGCACCAAATGGGTACTTATTTACAACCACTTCATTCTCTAACAATAACTGATTTTATCCTAAACATTACTTCCCCCAGATTTCTCACAAAACAACCCAATTAATCATGCGGACAGGTCACTAAGGTAACCCTATAGATAACGCAGTTAGGGGTTGCCTGCTTTTGTAAAAAATACGTGGTTTAAAAGTTTTGCTTTGTCGATGGCTGGTTAATTTTATGCCGTACCCGCTACCAACTAAAAAAGCGGATGTATCGCTGTTTAGACGAGGTAAAGCAAACCATTCACCCTTGTAAAACCTACCAAGGCAAAGTGCCAGATAACGGGATTGATTTTCTCGGCTATTGCATCGGTGGCAAAGCAGAAGATAAACCCAAAAACACATTAAACCTAGCGTGGAAAACCATTGCTAACCACCTTACAAAAATCCAGCGGCTTTACGAGCAAGGTGCCTCACCTGAGTGCATTGCGGGTTATGTAACACGGTGGCTTAGGTGGGTAAAAAGCGGCGTCACCATCGCATTAGAGCAAGTGGTCACGCAGGTGTTTAACAGCACGATAGGAAAAGGATTAGACACCCAATTTGACCTTCAGGGGTTTTATAGGGGCTGAGTGGTTGGGGGAGATGCCTGTGGGTTTGAGTGGGTGTCTAACTATTTTGAGGGACACTCCTCAGGATCTGAAACGTTAGGGGGAAGTGCAGGCTGTGAGGAAGACTGGTAATTGGGAATGGGTCATCCGGGAGGCCCCCTCAGGGAGAGACGAAACAGCAATCGAAACTCCGAAGGGGGGAAACCTAACTACCTGATACAGAAGAATAAATGCTGACTTGATGTGGGGCGCAAGGGAGAACCTCCTTGTTTAGACAACGCGATAACCCTGTCGGACTGGGAACCATGATTGAATAGGATCCTGTGGCTGGGTGGCATACGTGAAGCAGATAGTGTACATCAATAGTGATTGGAGGAATACGTGGATTATATAGAGCAGGGGGAAAGAACGATGGAGCAACGTGCGGCGGGAAAACTGTGCGTCGATCGCAGAATAGAGAGAGAACTCGAAATCGCTATACAATGGGTGATCAAAGAATGCGGTGACGGTGAAAATTGTCTGGCAAGGCAAGCGGAAAGCCTAGGGATACTAGACCTTGGGCATAAGAAAAACGCGCCGATCGGCTGGAACACCGGTGCCGGAACCAAAAAACTGTATAACCCTCTATTAATGCGGGATCTAACGCCCCGGCTAAGGGACGATAAGACACCCACCGCCGGGGAGAAAACACCTATGAAGGGTACAGTTTACTCTGGATACAGCAGGTTTCCGGGAGAAAATGAGCACGGGTCGCGCGCCCTTTTATTGAAAGACGTGGAGAAGGATTTAAAAGACACATTACCGAGTATAGAACGTGCGAACATCGTCATAACAGACAAAAGCAGCTGTGACTGGGGGGTATCCGTATGGAAGTTGGAAGGTGAAGAAGAGCCCCTCAGCGATGTGGCTGCTGTGAATAGCATAAGCAAAACCGAACCAGGTAAAGTGCGGAGCGGTTTGGTACTAGAAAACAGGGGTGTGGGGATCTTGGTCCTTAGGGAGAAAGAAGTTGAAGACTATGTGGGGACCCAAAGCGGGGGGGTTAAGCCGAATTTGGTGCAGTTAGCAACCGTGCGGCGACTACTCCGGACCGAACGTGCACCCATGCCATCGATCATAGACGAGTCTGTGAGCGCCGAGGGGAGACCGCACAAAAAAGAGAGCGTCTCCGTGGACCTGGAGGGAACTATAGCTGAGGGGTTAGACCTCCTTGTAGAAGTAACAGGTGAGTACAAGGTGGAAATGCTCAATATGACGCGTAAGACCGTGAAAACATGTATGCTGCACTTGGGGGATGACGAAAGAGAGGTGAGATCAAAATTTGAGGTGGTTCAGACACCTGAGGGCTTTGAGACATACCCCTGCCTAGTGTTAGAGCCACGCAAATGGAAAGGGAAACTTAAAGCCCTAAATCTCAGCGTGAGTGACCTGACGGACTTATTGAGAAGTGACTACCATGGGCGACATGGTGCGTCAAAGTCACTGGCCAATAGAGCGAGCTTTGGGTTTGTTAATCCTACTATCGGGGATGTGGGTAGCGCAGTGCGGATCTGGCCAGGCCTTCTCCCTCAGGATTATACCATAGGTTTGTTTAACGAAAGCTGGACACCAAAGGGCAATGAGGGGGAGCGTCTCACATATGATGACTACGCTAACAGTAATATACGTGCCGCGCTAGTAAGGGTGGCTGCCTACGGATCCACACTCCTAGCTGCTTGCGCAGCGGTCAACCCTCCAGAGCAATGGCGTCCGTTCATGCGACGAGTTGGGAAGGGGATAAACAAATTAGGTCAACTCGAGAAACTGATTCTGAAAATGGGAGAGATTAATGAGAAAAGCCCAGTCCCGACCAGTGAATTCATACGGCAACTGGTGCGGCAACTGGATAACCTGACTGAAAGCAACCTGATAATACTTGCACTTCTAAATGTGAAAGAACCAAGTCTGATGGCTAAGATAGACAAAGTATACGAAGAAGCCTGGACTAGTAAGATGAACAGTATATCCGAAAAATACAAGTGCGACCTTGTGCATTCTGCGACGTGTAACTCTGGGATGGATGCCCTACGAAAATGCTTGCGTGCCACAGGCGGTGTTGACACACTGTGCAATGCCGAAGAAGCCGTTCCCATCTACTATGAAGGAAAAAGCGTGATAGCCATGTTAAGCGAAGAAAACCGGAAGCGAGATCGTACCGGCATACCATTAGTGAAGATTCTCCTAGATCTATCGCACAACCTAACCTGCAAGGGCGACGGGCCGTCAGTGACGCACAGGAAAGCGGCCATGGAGAGAACCGTGATGCAGAGTACTGACGACGAATTTGGTATCTATGACGGGACAAACACGTGCCGTGAAGAGATCCTCGAACACTATAAAAGTCTTCTGGAAGAGAAAGAAAAAGGGGGGTATTTGCTGATCTTTGAGAGCCTCTCTAAACACTTCCAGTTCGGTATGGATAAAACCACCTTAGGACGCGTCGAAGCGTATTATTTCAAAGGTACGGCACAGAGAAGTAACCATGAGAAAATAATACAGGAAATAAAGGGGATAAAGGACTCACACCTGGGTGGCGTATTCTCCCACTATGTCCACGCGCAGAGCAATTTATATGAGCAGGATGCAAAAACCCTACAGGACATAAACGAAAACGTTATGAAGGCAATCAGAGATTGGTGGGAAGGAGAAAAAAGAGCGTGCATGAAAAGCGGCGTAGGCGAAGAGTAGAGTTAGACAACCAATAGCCGGTGTCGAACGACCCCCTGTGAAGAGAGCGCGATTTGTAGTGGTCAAGTGAAATTGGCCACAGTTTAAAGTTCTGCCATTATCTGCGTTCTGACTGGTTAAAATAGGGACAGTCAGTCTAAAAAGGCAACCAAGACAATCTTTAACAATGCATCTTTCTGTCGACATCTGTATCAAATCCAGTGAGTTATTAGGTAAATTCCCAGTGTTTAGGCGTGATTTTAAGCTGTTTTACGCTTTTTAAGGCGAGCGACATTAGCAAAGCAAGCTTTGAGAGAGATTGCGAGGGAAGTGGGGACGGAGGTCGCGGTTAGCTGTCAGGAAGCCGAAGTCCGGAGACTCGCTTTCTTTTGAGGATCGGTAGAGCACGCTTTACCGACTCTTCTTTACCAATTACATTTCCTATTTCCAATCAACTTTTGTTAGCTTCAAATTCTCCTCTCAAACCGAAAAATTATTCTAGGTTCAAGACGAACCGGCTTTTCTTGCCGCTTAAAACCAAAGCTTTGCAGTAAGTTTTGAGAAGCATAATTGTTGTCGAACACATCGGCATACAGCTGGGTTATGCCTTGCTGCTTGAGTTGGTGGATAAGCTGTTCGATGGCTAATGAAGCAAAGCCTTTACGTTGGTAGGGAGCGGATATCCAGTAATAGATAAAGGCATGAGGTTGTCGCTGGTCAGTGTGTAGGTAGTAGCCCGCGCAGCCGATGAGGCCAAACTCGCTATGAAATACCCCTTGCCGAGTATGTGGCTTGCCACTGTTTTCTAAGATGTAATTCTGAGCACTTTCAATGGAGTTTATCGGAGAGCAGTTCAACGCTTGGCAAATGTCTTTGCTCATGCGCTTTAGTATGATCGGTGCATGCTTAAGTTCAATGGGTGCCAGCTGAATCGTATTTGGTTGTGGAATCACATCTGTTTTGGCGGTTCGCTTTTTAACGGTGTGATTGTTGAATTGTTTTAAAGGGCTAACCTGCATAAATAAGAGTTTGATAGTGCCGCAAAGCGCCTAGCTACTTATGACGTTATAGTTGAAAATTAATGTAGTACTAGTGAGTAACTTTCTCTCTGTAGATCCAATCAATAACCTAGTCTAAGTAACTAAATTACTGGGAAATGGGTGACTTGCATTACGTTGCTAATATAAAGAAAAACACAAAATGGGCGACGAAATAGGTTTCCACCCCTTCGTCGCCCGTTTTGTGTAGGTGGGATTCATTTCGGACCATCTACCCCCAACTACGCCGCACTCTCCCTTATCGTCACTGGGGTTTTGATATTCATGGTGAATGTGGTGCCTACGCCGACTTCACTGCTGCACGTTATATCACCGCCAATCTGGCTTAATGCATTGAACACAATGGCTAATCCGAGACCTGTTCCGCCCTTGTTGCGATTGGTGGTGTAGAAGGGATCAAAGATGTTTTTGATCTTGTCTTCAGAAATGCCGCTGCCGTTGTCTGAATACACTATGGTGACCAGCTCAGTTTCAGGGGATTCAACCCGTATGTTGATTTGATGCTCTCCCTCTTCCTGAAAAGCGTGATTGAGCGAGTTCATTACTAAGTTGGAAATACTGTGGTAAATGGCTGAAGGGTCCGATTCGATCTCGATGGACTGGTCGTATTCCACGTTAACTGCCACATCTTTCAGGCTGGGGCTCATGGTTCTGATCGTTTCAGAAACTTTAGTTCCTACATCAAAGCGGGCGGTTTCACTGCGAATGTTTTCTGCAGACAAATTCTTAAACCGTTGAACCAGCTCTGCGGCTTTTTTCAGGTTAGACAGAAGCACTTCATTGCTGTCTTTGCCGGAATCGAGGAAGGCTTTCAGTTCATCTGGGCGAAGGGTTTTGTCTTGTAGGGACTGGTCAATTTTCTCGATTTGCTCGTTGAAGTAAGAAGATGCGGTAATGCCGATGCCAATCGGTGTGTTAATTTCGTGGGCAACGCCAGTCACAAGCTGGTTAAGTGACGCCATTTTTTCCGATTCGATAAGCTGTTTCTGAACTCGCTTGAGATCGTCAATGGAGGTTTCCAGCGCTTCGTTCTTTTCCTGCAGCTCTTCGGCGTGCTGCTTTTTGTTGTCTACGTAACGTTTCACCAGGCTTAACACATAGGCAAGGATGACCTTGAGGATAATGGTTTCCACGATGGTCGTAAGCAGCACCGACCAGAATGCGATGGAAGAAGTGTTCTGCGCTTCGGTGTAAATCGCTTCGGTGATGCCTAACTGGTAGTCGTTGAAGTTCTGGATGGATTCCGTCAGTTGGTCGTAAGACGCTTTTTCATTGGTGGTGACATGAAGAAACTCGGCAATCCGGACGCCCTGATTGGAATACTCAATGGTTTTATCGACTTCTTTCTCGTAGTTTTTCCATTTCTTCGAAATATCGTCCAGCAAGCCTGTCGAACCTTCGTCAGAAAACTGAGTAAACGTATCGCCGTTTAACGCTTTGTTGATCTTGTCTCGGGTCTCGCTGATTTGCGATTTGATTTCTTCTTTCACCTGCTCATTGGGTGCCATTACCAGCCCCATCGTCATCTGGCGCAGTTCCGAGGCGGGCTGGGCAATGTCGGTGCCTGTCAAACTGATCTGGAAGGCAGAATCGTGCACTTGTGTGATGGAGGTTTTCACGCCTTCCAAACTGTAGATGTTGTAGATACCCTGAAAAATAAGCACCGTGGTAGTGGCGATGAAGAGTATCAAAATGCGGTTGGACAGCGATTTATCTGCCTCATCAACCTTTTCAACTTTATCGGACATGGGGCATTCCTACTGATGGTATGTGGTAATTTCAACGGGAACTTTGAGGTGTTCGGGGTATTCCCCCTCTCTCAACGACCAGTGCATGTCGGTCACTTCAATATCCCAGAGTGGGTAAATAGCCGTCGGGCTGGGAACAAAAAATACCTCTTTGTTCACCGCCATAACGTGGTTCGGGCTGGGCAAGAATAGCGTGTAACCCTGGTAATACACGTACTCGATCAACTCCGTCATCACAGGGATATAGCTGGCATCTTCCGATGGAGTGGCGAGAAACTCGTCGAGCAGGCTTTCCATTTTCGGGTCGTCGGTGAACGATGTCCAAATGTTGCCCGGACGCATCACAAAGAACAAATCCCAGGGGTTCATGATCCAGTCAAAATTTGCCCAGGCGATGATGTCGTAATAGATATCGTTTTTTCGAGCGTTGGTCGTAACCACGTTGGCAAACACGTCTGCCTCTTTCTCAACGATATGCAAATTCACGTCAATGTGGATCTGATCGAGCAGGTACTTCACGTCTCGGAACATAAACTGCGTGCTTTTGGGAGCCAGTATGGTGATAGGCAGCTTTTCGTTTGGATCGTAACCCAGACGTTTCTGATGTTTTTTGATGATTTGAATCAGTTCCTGCCGTATATCTTCATCCAGAGGGCTGTTGAGTTCAGAAAAGGTGGCGATGTTTCTGGATGCCTCTTTTACTCCGTAGAAACGTTCTCCCAGTGATATCGGGGTGAGTACACCCTCGCCATTCATTGAAAGGTTAATCAGCGCCTGCTGATCAATCGCGCGGTTTAACGCTTCTCGCACTTCCCGAACCTGAAGCAGAGGGTGCCCGCTAATGAGGTTGAATTTGGCGACGTAGTTGTTGTTAGAAGGAGAGCGAACCAGCTTCGCGTGCTGCGACAAAATGGTGGGCAGCTCGTCAGAGAACGGAATCGGCATTAAGTCGAGCTTGCCTTCGGAGTTCTGAATCAAATCCAGCGCTTCTTGAGATTCTATGTCTATGATGACGGTGATTTTCTCTACTTTGGGCGCGTCTTCTCCCCAGTAGTACGGGTTCGCAATCAGTTCAGCGGTTGGGGTGTGGCGGTCGGCTTCAATGTAGCCCTTGTTGAGAATATAAGGTCCTAATCCATACGGACCGGCTTCCGCCAGATTCGGGCAAAAAGGTTTGCCGTTCCACCCGTGCTTTTTCAAGTATTTTTCTGAATAAAAAAGCAGCCAGATGGTGTCGTGCATAAAGAAGCCGTAATCTTCTTTTAAATGGAATCGAACCCGATGCGACGACAGTTTTTCCACCCGATCAAAAATGGTGTCCATTTTGGAGAAGGTGTAAGGCTCCTTCTTAAAATACTCCATGTTCATGACGACCGAATCGGCGTCGAAAGGCGTACCGTCCTGAAAGCGAACCCCTTTTCTCAACTCAAACTCGTAGGTTTTTCTGTCGATGATTTTATGAGAAACCGCCAGATCGTATTCCCAGCCCTTTCCGTCGTAAGAAGGCTTGGTTAAACCAGCATTGATTGAGTGCGAAGTCGAGATATACGGAAGGTTCGGCAGGTAAGCAATCACATGCGAACCCCGCTTGAACTTACCCGTAACCTGCTCCTGAGAGACATCCTTTCTAAGCGTGAGTGATTCGGAATGAGCCACATCCGCAGGAATCATCAAAGCCATTAAAAGGGCGCACTGGAGGCTTAAAATGGCATTCTTACAACGTTTGATGGAGCACTTCATCTCAGGGCTAACCAATGTTTCGAATCATATTAGAAAATTAGTTGAGCTTTTTAAGATGTACAACGTGAAGAGAAGAAATGCTTATATGCAACTATTCTGTATATAAGCAGACGCTGAAGCAAAAAACAGGCGAAATCAAACGCCTGTAATGCTCACTATCCGGGAAAAAAATTAAGACCTTTATGAAGGAAATACCGTTGTGCTACTCAAACGTCTGCCTTGGGGCTAAAAGCTCGTAAACGAAGAACACCAACAGCGCACAACCAAAGGTGATCAGCACGGTGGTCATTCCTTCCGATCCCATCCAGTCGAGCATAAAGCCGATCACCAGTAAGCCTGTCATGCCGCCTAACGAATCCATAATGGTATAGCTCATATTGGCGCTCATCTGATCCTGCTGACAGAAACGCTCGCCCACCGCGGTTAAACCAATGGCGTAGATGCCTCCCATCGAGCCTCCCCAGAAAAACAGCAGAGTAAGTGCCAGCCAGTACTCGGTGTATACCGCCAGAGAAAGATACACCGCGCACACCACCGAGGTAAAAATGCAGCCCAGCACCACAATGCTGCGGTTAAGGAACGAGGCTCCGGTACTCACAAAGATGCCAAGTGTTACGCTACCAAACATGAACATGGTCAACAGAAGCTGCGACTGCGATTCGGTGAGCGCGTTTTCCATTCCATACAGAGTGAGGAAAGAGGGCAAGCCAAAGAAGCTGATGCCGCCAACAAACGCGGAAATCAGAATGACCTTAGCGTGGCGAAGAGCAAACCGAACCCGAACCGTCCCTGAACTTTCGGAAGATTGGGTGTTTTGCCCGGCAAGCAACAGGAGCACAAAAGGCAGACTGGTAATGAGTGCGCTGGTTTCCAGTTGCCATTCCGGGTCGATGTAGGGCAACTGAAGCAGCAAAGGTCCAAGCGCCAACCCGCCAGATAATGCCGCTGAAAACAGCCCCATTACCAATCCTTTCAGTTTTCCCTGAATACAAGTGTTTAAAGAGGTCTGGATGATCACCAGCATCATGCCTGTAGACGCGCCGTAGCAAAAAATGCCCAGCAGCCATAACGGGTAGTTCTGACTGTGCGAGAGCAAAACAAGGCTGGAAGCCCGAAGTGCCGACATCAGCAGAACTGAAGGCACCAGTCCCCATTTTTCTACGCAGCTTGAAAGTGGGCGATAAAGCAGAAGGATACCGATGATCTCAAAAGACATGGCAAACCCGATTAAGGTATTCCCATAGCCTTGCTCGCTCATGGTTAAAGGAATGGTAACGTAGTTAATGCCAGAGGAAAGCTGAACAAACAAAGTCGCGACAATGAGTAAAAAAGGGGCGAGGGTCGTCATGCTGAATTCTCCTTATACACTTTCCAAATCAGTTCGATTCGGTTTTCTTCTCCTGAAACCAGGTCAAAGCCCATTTGTCTCAATCGGTTGATGGTGCTCATGATGCCCAGCGCATTTGGGGTCTGCTGAGTCATGTAGGCACTGCCCGTAATGTGCTCGAACTCGTTATTAATTAAGGTATGCAGCTCGCTCAGCTCGGAGGACTCTTCCAGATAGAAGTGAGTAGAAAACGCCCAGCAGTCGAGGTGCTCTTTGAGCAAGCGGGTTTCTGCTCTGAGTGGCTCTGACTGCGCTCTTGCCAGCTGAGCGTGCAGATGAGTCAGCTCTTCTGTGATTTTATTGCTGGTAAACACTGCCTCTGACTGCCAGGGAATGTGCCATTCGTGGAAGCCTTTACAGCGTTGATAGGTGTTTTTATCCAGAGTGTGAAACCAGTCCTGAACCGGTTGCGTATCTGGCTGAAAGGCAAGTGGTCTCAGGCTTTGTGAATAATGGTACAGCGCCCGTATTCTCGGCGTATGCTTGATGATTTCTCTGGGAATCCGTCTGTAAAAGTAAGTGGTTAACCCCGAGAGCAGCACATTCAGATGATGAGCGCGAGAGAGCTTTTCTTTGGCATCGGCTTCCCGATGACGAATGGTGTTGAGGTGGTTAACCTGAGAGCGGCGGATCCACCAGATAATCAGCCCGACAATCAAACCAAGGAACAATATGATGATCTTGGCTTTATCAAAAACGCGTTCAATGTTCTCTAACCGATCCTGAAAACGGCTGACTTCCAGATCCATCGCCAGAATGCCGGCAAAATCCCCTTCAACGCTGTAAAACGGCGCATAGGCACTGATGAAACTGCCCCATTGATCGCGATAGGTGCTGATTTCAATGCTCTGGTTTTCTAAAGATTTTTTCAGCTCTGTCGGCGCATCATCATATAAGGTCATCAGGGCTGGGGGCGGATCGGGTAACCCGTCTCCGTCGGCATCGTTCTGCGGGCTTGGGTTCACCATAAAGTACACCTCACCATCTTCAAGAATGCTGGTGTATATATAGCGAACGTCGGTTGCTGAACGGCGGATCATTTCCATCTGCTTTGCCATTAATGCGTAGCTTTCGTCCGACGCCATGGTCTCTTCATCAAAAGTCAGGTGCGCAGCGCCATCCAATGTCGAAGCAGAAGCTTTAACGGTCGATACCAGCCCAATTTTGATCTGCTCTTCCAGTGCGTTGAGAGATTTGGAGTAGAGCAGATAGGTTGTGACACCGAGCAGCAGAATAAAAATCGATGAGCAGATAACGGCTTCAATGATGGTCTGCAAAGATTTAGAAGGTTTCATAGTTGGCTATTAACTCCGATCAGGATGGCAATTGCGGCCAGAAAAAACGTAGGGAAAATGCTTCGGCAATAAGGGATCAGCCCTTGAGTTGGCTTGCCTCTCTCTTCCCGAATTTTCACAAATACAATGATCAGAATGGCGGCAAAAATACTGACGTAACCCATGATGATCATGCGCTCGATAAAGGTGGTATAAGGCAATCTTGGCAGCAGGCTACTGGTGTAAAAGGTGTACGCCACCACCGTCAGCATCATGGTGAAAGATGTCATCAATCGTTCGGAAAACCCCTCAATCCAAAACACTGCCCAACTGGCGATCAGAATCAGCGACAGCGGAAGAATAAACTGCCAAAGGTAATAGTTCGGCTTTCGGGTGGCATCGATAGTGACCGTCAGGCGTGAATAGTCGGTGCTCTCTGCACTATCAAGATGGTGATAGCTGTGCCGGCTGACCTTCGCCGTCGAGCTAGTGTCCATTTCCCATTCGCTGATGGTTTTATTGGTCATCTCTTCTACAAATACACTTGCGTCACCAAACTTGAGGCTTTGTTGGTCGAAAGAAAAGGGCTCCATGATGATTTCGAACGACTGGTTGTCGAAAGGAAAACGCCGAAAATCCATCTCGGTGGTAAAGGTGCCCTGAAAACGTTCGTTGTAAGTGATGCCGCCTTCATCAGTGATCACCAGCCTTTTATTTGGGGTAAGGCGCTGTCCGATAATGTTGATGAACTCAAAAGCAGGCATCCAGGAGCCGTCTTCTAACATCCTGTCGAGGTGCCGATTTTCGATTCGTCGAATACCCGATTTGGGTTTGAGCGGATGATTCGGATCTTGCCAGGTCGCCACTAAGTAACCGTCGATCTTGTAGGTTTGATCAATGGTGTTAACGCCATAGATCTTATTGATTGAAAACGACGTGTGGATCACTTGCTGAGCAAGCGACGAGAAAGGCAAAAAGCTCAGCATAAAAAGCAGAGTCAAAACGGCTTTCATTGATTCTCCTTGGAAAGTAAATGAGTGACAAAATCTGGGTGACTCAGTGGGTTGCGCGGCAAAAGTGCCCGACCCGAAAAGGCATAAGGGTCAGACAGCTCCGCTAAAAACTGATCCAGCAAAGGGCGCTGTATATGGCTGAGCAAAACCACATGGCAGAAGCGCTGGAGCTTGCCATCCACCGGAATGTTTTCTTCCGCCAGCGAATATTTGGCGGTGATGTGGCTTCGGGGGGAAGAGAAGCGCACCATGTTGGCTCCGGGCATTCGTGGCATCACGATGAGTGACTGCCGATGAGTGTTTCTCTTCGACTTCGACAAATCCAGTAGTGCCTGCTGCAAAAATGCGGTGTTGCTTTCGTTCTGCTCGGCCAACTGTTTCAGCCCGACAGTGCCGAGCGAAGACAGCCTTTCCCACAAGTAAAGGGAGTACAGCCCCTGCCGGGAGCCCGCAATGGTGGAATCGCGTCCGGCGATGTAAGTCGGGCGGCTAGAAGAACCCACCTTGTACCTTTTCTGCATCAGGTAAACGCCGCAGCTCCAAGGTGCGCCCAGCCATTTGTAAGGGCTGGCACAAACCGACATCACCTCTGGGTGGCGAAATTCGTAAGGGTGGTCAGAAACGGTAAAAGGGTCCGGTTGCAGAAAGGGAGAAAAGTTTGCTGAAAGTGCGCCATCCACATGAACCCAGTACCGCCGATTGTTCTCGGTGTTCTTGCCGAGCAGCGGTTTCAGTTTGGTGAGAATCCGAAAGATGGCGTCACTGCCACCGCTGAACGTGGTGCCATGATTTAAAAACAGAATCACCGGATGCTGGTGTTGCAGAAAAAACTCGGTGAGCCGAAACAAATCCTCTTCAATCACCGAGCCGTATTCATCAACTGCGAGCTCCTTTTTCCAGTCGCCTTCATTAATGGGGCAATACCCTAGCTTTTCTCCCGCCTGATTGAACGTAGGAATACCCAGCATCTGGCAGGCTTTGTACACCGAATAATGCGTGCTTTCTGATGAAATCAGAACAGGCGGGTTCGGCACTTCGACCGCTTTTTCATAGCCTTCTACTTCGCTGCCACTCAGGTAATCACGTGCGTTCCATAGGGCGTAGAGGTTGCCTTCCGTCGACCCCATAGAGGTGACGTATCCCCAGTAATTCCGTTTGGAGTTTGGCGCGGTCATCCCCCAGAGTCTGGCGTAATAATTCAGGACTGCTCGCTCAAATTGCTTGGCATTGATCTGATAGGAACCATCTTCATAGCCGTCCCCTAAATTCAGAAGATTAAGAGACAGAAATGGCGACAGCTCGGGTGAAAACACCACATTTTGATTGGTTTGGTAGCCCAGAAAGTGCTGTTTTCTGAGCTGCATCTCTTCAAGATACTCTCTCAAAACAGTATCTTTATCCGCCTGAGGCAGCCCCAGTTCTGTAATGGATAAACAATCTGAAATACTCATAACCCACCAAGATATTGAACGAATGTCTCAATAATCTAGCGGGCAAGGTCGAATTTAACGTGGGGGATAAAGGGGAGTTATCGGTGAAATAAATGACGTTTCTAACAATGTGGCAGAAACCGGTACTTTCGGTACCGGTAGAGGGTTAGGATGTCATAGCCCACAAGGCGGCGTCCTGCATACCATCCAGATTCAGGGGCTGCTGGTGGTGTACGTTGGCAAGTTCCAGATCAGAAATCACTTCTGCCCGATAAGCCAGACCAAGTTCGATGCACTGGATCTGCTGGTTGCACGGGTAGTAGCTCATCTGTTCAGAAAGGGCATGCAATAAGTGCGATTCTTCTCGGTTGAAATTTAGGTGTTCAATCAGTTCTTTAACGGTTGGGTACATGGGCTTTTTCTGCTGACGTTCGTCGGTGCTGTTAATGAAGCTTTCATCCCACTGAAAGGTGGTGCCAAACAGGTAACAACGAATGGCGTGCATCAGCAGCCAGTAGCTCGCTTTGGTGCTTTTACAGATGTGTGTTTTGCTCGCTCTCCAGTAGAAATAAAGCGCAGCAACAAACTTGTTTTGGGCGTTGCTGTCCGAATCCATCAGAGCCAGCATAATGGCTTGATTGATTTTGTGCTGATGCTTCTCGGTTTGCTGATCTGCGGCTGGCTGCTTTACGCCACCAAGCGTTTTTTGCGGCTGCCGAACCGTCTGAACTGGCGATGGAGCACATAGCCTGCCAAGTTGCATTCCACGTTCGTTCAGCGTTCCTCCTTTAAGCCAGTCCACATGATTCAGCGGGTTGATAGGGCGAATGCGAACTGCCTGTTTCTGAATGGATTCCGGCTGGTGGGAAGGCTCGGATTTATCTTTAAAGGCTTTATCCGCTGGTGACGTTAAGTGGGTATAAGCCAGTTGATAGGCAAGCTGCTGAGCAATTCCGGGCTCTGTCCCTGCCATTAATGCGGCGCTGAACGCCGCATAGTACATTTCGTCTGAACGCATCGCATTACTCCTCGTTGGAGTGAGATTCCGGCGCACTTAACGCTTTAATGCTGCTGTTGTATTGCGGCAGCGATTCCACAAATCGGTTGATGACCTGCTCTGCCGTTGGCGCTTCAATGGAAGGTTCGCTGATGTAAGTGTCGACTTCTGTGCGGATGTGCCCACCGGTCAGCGAGTCTTTTTCACGTTGAATCACAATCGCGTGTACCGCCTGGCAAAATGCAAAAGCATCGGTTTTACAGTAGATGCGGTGCTGGCTTCCGGTGTTGCCACTGCCCGGATAACGCGGTGAGGCGTAAGACACCATATACGGCTGGGTTGACGGATCGTTGCCGATCAGCTCTTCACAGGAAAACAGCACAAAGTCGGTAGAACGATAACGATCCATCACGTTGTTGCAGATAGGCAGATCAGCCTCGATCGCCAGATTGTAATCGCAGAAGAACACATCCACGCTTGGGATCAGGCTGGAGATCATGGTATCGAACGCCTGCTGAACGCCTTCAGGCAGCTCGTCATCATCCGGCAGTTGTTCAAATTCACGCGAGGTGACGGAATAAGCCGAACGCCAGCGCGCCAGCAGTTCCTGCCCGTTGCCCGCATCTCGGAATTTGTAGGCGACTTTGTATCCGCCATCAAACATGTCTTCTACATCAGGCTGGTCGGTCAAAAAAGCGAATTTGCGTCCGTCTGAGGCTTCGCACAGACGAAAAAGTAGTTGTCTCATCTCGGTCTCCTATTGAGTTATGACCTCCACAGGATACGCATGAGCGGTGAGTGATTCTTGGGGAAACGAACGAAAGATACGGAGTGAGCTCTACAGCTGAAAACCGCTATTTTCCTGAAATCTTCACTTACCTGAAAGCAGGCAAGCCGCAATGCCAGGTAAACGCCGGAGGTGAGGTCCCGAGCTTTTGGGCTTGGGAATATACTTAGGATTAGTCTCGGCTTTTTTGACGTCGTTACTATTAGATTCAACCTGATGATCGCTTGCGTCAGGATCGGTGTTTTCAACGGTCATTGACGGCTTATGATCCGAATAAACACATTCGTTCTGATCACAAGCGATATAAGAATCGGGTGAATCCGATTCAGAAGAAGATAAGGGATCGCCTTGGATATTTTCTGTATCAGAATGATCAAAAAGATCATGATGACCTTTTTGATCATCATAGGCCAAAAAGGTTTCTTTCGGCATCCCCGTTAAACACAGCGACAAATCCTGAACGTAGCTTTTGTAAGGGTTGAGGGCATCATCAAACTGGGCGACAGAGGAAGTGTCTTCAAACCTTGCTTGTGCTTGTGCTTGTGCTTGTGCTTGTGCTTGAGCGGTGCAGGGTGTCAGTTCTTCTTCTTTAGGAATAACATGCTCTTCCCGATTCTCACTGTGTTGGACTGAGGGGTCATTGAGAGGGGACTGAGTTTCTGCCACAAGTTCTGAAGGTTCATGTTCATGCGAAGTTGGCTTGATGTTCTGGCGCTCCCGCAGCTTCAAATTGGATTTGAGCCGATAGCCATAAGGTATCCAGATTGTACGCCTTCTTCTTCGCATGATGTGTCCTTCAGAGGCTAAGACAATACAGCCTGAGTGAGCGCATGAAAGGCTTTGTTCACCACCTTTTGAACTTCCGCTTTTGCGGTGATCTGCCAGGTCAGCATTTCCGCTTCAACGATTTGTTTTTCCCTTTCCAGTTCAATAGCAAATTCTTCTTCTGAAATATCCCCGGCTTGTCTGGCAAGCAGCAAAGTTTCAATGTCATTCTGCTGTTTTTCAATGCACGACTTCAGTGCACTGCCTAGCAGGTTTTTATAAGGGGAGCTCTCTAGCTGAGAGGTTATGGTGTCAATCACTGAGTGTAGGGTGTTGTTCATGTTCGCCTCCATCTTATTGTTTCGCCAGTTCGCCATCTATCAAGGCATCGAACAGCCGGCGGTACTGACTGGTTCGTCTGTTAATAATGAAGTTAGAAATGGTGTCGTTCTTTCTGTGGGTGGCTTCATCCTGCACCCATAGGGAAAGCAGAATTCGCGTTTGTTCTAGCGATTCGGTGTTTTTCTCTCGGCGCTTTTGCCTTCTCTCTAAGCTTCGGATCTGCAAAGTGATCGCCTGATACTGCTTGGCAAAGCGATCAAATTTGCGATCTTCAATCGGCGTAAAAGTCAGATCCAGATAGAGCCTTTCCACTTCCTGATCGATGTGTTCGATCTGCTGAAGAGTTTGCTGATCGTAGCTGGCGATAAACTGCAAGGCACAGCCGGATAGGGCAATAACCAAGGTCATCCAACTGACAATAAGGGCTTTGTTTTTCATGGCGCTTCCAGAGTAATGATTTCTTTTCATCTTGGTGGAAGCGGGCGAAAAGTTCTCAGGTGAACCGAGGAATTAGTTCGTGGTTTTTACCAAGTTTTCACCCAGAAGATGTCATAGCATTTTGGGCAGGAGGTATCGATATGGAAGAGTTACTCAAAGGGCTGGAGATAGCCAAAAAAGCCCTGAAAAACCGACCACAAAAGCCCAAACTCACCCCCGAACAGTTCCTGCAGCTCGCCAAAGTAAAGAAAGAGATGGAAAAGATCTTAATGGGCAAACAGACCGTGAACGATCTGTCAGACAAAAACAAAGAAATGCTGATAAAGCTGGCAAAGACATTTATTGAAGAAGCAGCAGAGAAGGCAAAGGTGGGGGAGGTTGGTGGCGAGGTGTAAGTTTACTGAGAAGCGACGTTGAAACGAATACCAGTTTCATCAGAAATCAATATGCTCCCTAGCTAGTTGATAGATTTTCGATATTGTACCGGAGTCATCCCCGTTTTAGCTTTAAACAGCTTCGAGAGGTGCTGCGGGTATTCGAATCCTAACCCGTAAGCAATCTGACTTACTTGTTCGTTAGTGCTGAGTAATGCATTTTTGATTCGCTCTATCAGATGGTCTTGGATGTATTGCTGAGCATTACGACCTGTTGCATTTTTGACCATATCACTGAGGTAGTTATTTGACATGTACATGGCTTCGCTTAGGTATTTCACCGTTGGCAAGCCATTTTCGACCGCAGCATCTGATTCAAAATACTCACGTAAGATGCCATCTACTTTTTCCATCAAATCAAGGTTGTGGTTCTGGCGAATGATAAACTGACGCTCGTAGTAGCGAGTACAGTAATTGAGGATTAACTCGATATTCGAAACGATCAGTTTCTGAGTGTGCTTATCTATATTCTGGCTGTACTCTTCCACAATTTGATTGACTAACTCATTAAGGATTTGCATTTCCCGTTCAGAAATATGAAGTGCTTCGTTAGTGTCATAAGAAAAGAAAGAATAGCTGTCCATTTGACTTGCAAGCCCAGAGCGGCGAATGAGATCTGGGTGAAATAACAGTGTCCATCCACATTCATCTTCGGCACTTTCAGTATTTCTATATTGTTGTGCCTGACCGGGTTTGGTGAAGATCATGCTGCCCTGATCGTAATCATAGTGATTGCGACCATAAACAATGTTCCCCTTAATACCTGACTTTAATGCTATCTGATAGAAGTCATACACATATGTAAAATCGCCGTAGTCGTAGCCCGTTACTTTTTCATCAATCGGTATTAAGGAGATCAATGGATGCATAGGAGGTGGCAACCCTAGCGCCTTGTGGATTTGATCGATAGTTTTGATGTGAATGATCCGTGACATAACTCACCTAGTGCATTACTCGTCTGGATACAAATTTAACACGCGTTGTTTTAGCGCATCTGCCATTTTTTGATACTGTGTTTGAGTATGTGAATGATCCCAGAAATTCACGTAAAACCCAGTGTAGTCTTCATGAATGGTGAATTTGGTTCCCAAGCCATGAGGCTCAAGATAGTAGTGTTGATCAAAGGTAATGACTCCCCAGATACCGCCTTTATGGTTGAGATGGGTGTTTGGCTCAATCGCAATGACTTTAGAGGTGATATTTGCTGCCTTAGTCTCTGTTTCCTGAAATCGATAGGTCACCGAATTTCCCTCGGCAAGCGAACCTTCCACTAATATGATTGCAGGGTTCCATTCATGGTAGCGTTCTATATCAACCAAAACATGCCAAACATTTTCGGGTGCACTTGGAATGATGATTTCAGTGTGCACTGAGTTAGAGCCGAGCATAGCACTTACTGACATGCTTGCAGCTAGCAAAGCTTGAGAACTTAAAATAGGCATAAATGACCTCCTGATTTTCGGGATATATGAGCATGACTTTGTTTATCGCACCATAAAGCGGATTATCCTGTCGAAGGCTCTGTCACTAAGAAAACGTCTCATTAATAGCGTAGTGGTCGAAAATTTTCCGACAGCATATCGTGTCTTGGGCTTAGGGTTATTTATGATCTCCTGAACTACTTTTGAAATGACTGAGGTTGGTGAACCTGCTCCTTCTTTTCCTGATTCTTTAAGACTTAGAGCCGCGATTTGATTCGCCAGTTCTTTGTATGGACCATTGCCTGAGTTATCCAGTACCTGCTTCGACATTACGTCTGGAAACTCTGTTTTAATCGCACCTGGCTCTAAAACCACGACATTGATGCCTTTCGGTTCTAATTCTAATCTCAAGCAATCACTGAATCCTTCAATCGCATGTTTACTCGCGTGATACCAAGCTCCCATAGGGGCATATATTTTTCCGCCAATCGAGGAAGTATTAATGATGGTTCCTGATTTTGCTTCACGCATATATGGCGCAATAAGCTGAGTTAAGCGCGCAAGACCGAACACATTAACCTCGAACTGATACTTGGCATCTTCTAGGTGGGTTTCTTCTACTGAACCATATAGACCAAAGCCTGCGTTGTTCCAGAGAACATCGATATGACCCTGCTCTTCGATGATTTTTTCAACACATTGAATGATGTCTTCCTCTTTGGAAATATCAAGCTTAAAGGCATGACCACCAGCAAGTTTAAGGTCTTCCATTTCTTCAATACGGCGAGCAGCACAGTAGACAACGTGACCTTGCTGGATCAGATCCTTTGCAGTGTCTTTTCCCATCCCAGAAGAAGCACCTGTAATTAAAATGACTTTCGATGAATTCATAGATTTGTTTCCCCTTTTGTTATTTGGCTGCGATGTGTATTGGGTGTTGTTAAACATGTTTGTTGAAAAACTCACTCACAGGTTCCGGAGATTTACCAAGCCAGTCATAGGCTGCAGCACGGTTTTTTTCTAGGTCGAGCATCAACATCTCTTTTTCTCCACCCAATAGCTGAAAGTACTCATTGACTTTTTCGAGCTTGCTCCAGGGGTCATTCTTATTTTGGATAACCAATGTCGGGACTTTGATATTTGAAACAAAGTCGAAGAAAGATCCCGATAGGTCGGCACCACCACGTTTGATGTTGTATTGGTTGACTCGTTTGGTGAGAAAGTTTGGGATACCCATTGCGCTCATATAGTCGAGATAACGCAGTGGCTGAACAGATATCAGAGCTTTAATATTCGAGTAATTTTGTAAACCATTTTCTAAGCCGTAAGCAAATGCCGTTGAGCTGGTTCCCATACAGATGCTAAGTAACCCGATATGACTGTTCTTATAGTTCGGGTGGGTTGAGATAAACTCAACAGCAGCGACAACATCTCGTGCTTCTTCGCAACCCCAAGCGATGTATGGGTTGGTTCCCTGACCGCTGTTACCGTGATTTCGGAGATCGTACATCAATACGCTGTAGCCTTGCTCCACTAGGTGTTTAGCTTGTCGGAGAAAAGCAATGTTCTTTTTGTACAACTTGATCATTCCTTTACCCTCTGGCGTGAAGCCTGCACGACTGCATTGCACGCCAAAGTGTGACTGGATAATGACTTTGTCTGTAGAACCTTCAATTAACCACCCCGACAGTGTAACACCATCCTGGGTTTGAAAAGTGACGTCTTGGTATGCCAATCCATACTGCTCTGGTGTCTCAAATACTGGCGATTGACCACTCTTTGTCATCATGTCTGCTAGGTATTTAGTAATCATGACCATCTCCTGATATCTAAGTGCTTTAGAACAAGGAGAAGTATATCGAGTGGTGTTTTTTTAGGCGTATACATATCCCCGAAGTACGTATACAAATTTTTTTTAAGCAGAGTCACCTGATTATTTTGTCTGATTCCAGTTCATCGAAAAATGGAGAGAAGACCTAAGGAATCAATAGGGAGTAACCAACCTAAGACTTCCGTCCACCACTTGAAGGGGTCACTACTTCGGTATTCTTTCTTATGCCATCAATCAGGCGATCCAGCAGGGTAAACATCACTTCAATGCTGTAGCCAGCCAAAAATGCTAATGCCATAGGGGAAAGGGTCATATCCCCCATTTCTGGTTTTAATAGCCAACCTGTAATCATCCCGGCAAGGCAGCCTAGCGTTAGTCTGAGTCGGTAGCCCACTTCGCGGCTGGCGGTGTAGGTGAGGTTTCTGACTTGCTGAAGCAAACTTCTGAGTACAAAAATAAATGCTCCCAGTAAGCCGTAGAGCAACGGCAATACGTAGTTTTGTAGCATTTGCAGAACAGACTGCGCCGCAATCAGGTTGGCTTGGTATTCCAGTTCTAACTGGTTGGTTGCTTCATTGGGTATTGGCAGATCGAACTGAAATTCTTGCCCCAACATCCATACCCAGTTCCATTTCTTTAAAAGCTGATGATTGGCTTCAAGATCCTGATTTAAGGGAAACGTGGCTTGGGGAAGAGAGTCTGCCAGAGTCTGGGTTAGCGAATGTCCGAACAGGTAGAACATCTGAATCGCCAGCAAGCAGATTAAGGTCATTACCGTGTAGCGCCGATACCAGGTGATGACTCTCGTCGCGCCAGTAAAGGTGACTTTGCCATCGCTGGCACTGGGGACGACGGCTTTGATGCTTTCTACCGTAACGGGATACACCTGTTTTGCCAGCCGATCAAAGCTGTGCAGTAACTGGATTTCATCTTCGGTGTTCCAGTATTTGGTGCCAAGTTTGGCGTTGGCTTGAGCGATGCCCTGCGCGATATTGGCGTCGATAGAAAGGTCCCCGTGCCGGGCAACGTAGTGCAGTAAAAGACATCCATCGCTGACAAGGAGCTGTAAGTCGCTGTCAGGTTGGAGGCTGGAGTCATTCGTTTTTGTCTTTACTTGTCTGCTCTGCACGAGGAAAACCTAATTTGATGCGTTGTTATTGAGCTTGAGGTGAGGGTATCTAGTACTGATAAGATCCCACTTCGTGGTCGAGGTAATCGAACAGCTTGCAGTGACCTTGCTCGTTATTCCAAATCGCTCTTGGGCTGCAAAAACTGAATTCGCCTTCGTTTAAGTGTTCTTTGTTTGTGAACACCTTGACGGAGGATTGCGCCTGCAATCGGATACCTTCTGGAAAGGTGAAAGTCGTCTGGTTGCGCACAGATTCCACTCGCCAAGCTCCGATGTCTACTATGCTGTCTGAAACGTTGGAAATTTCGACATACTCGTCGCCCTCGGTGTGCTTTTCTTCCCCGTCAAAGTAAATGTTGGTGATAAGCACGTCTGGGTAGGCGTCGCCACCATACGCTAAGGTCGAAACGCTTTGACCATGCGGGTTGAGCAGGGTTGCGGTATCGCCATGGTTGTTCCAGATGGGTTTGTCGGACTGAAAACTGAATTCAGAATCGCCAGACGTCGCCACACGGATTTTACCGTAAGGTGCCAGTACTGAACCTTCTGGGAATTCAAATTCCTGATCCGGTGAACCCGCCAGAATTTTCCAACTGGTGAGGTCAATTGCCAGCCCACCGCGGTTAACAATGTCGATGTATTCGTCCAGATGATCGGTCTGCCCTTTGAAGTCGAGCTCCCCAATTTCTACCTGACTGGTTTCCTGAATTCTGTTTAAGTCTTCCCATAGCTCGTCGAGTTGTGGTTTGGTCAGAGCGGTTGTCAGCCTGCTTTCAAGAAGGGTTTTCAATTGTTCCTGAATGTATTGAATCGTCAGTGCCACGTTATTTTCCTTTTGCGTTTGTGTTCTGATTATTTTGAGGGATCTCTGCTGTGGCATCCCTGCCAGAGCGAGGAAGAATTCAGGGAAATAAACGATGTGGCTTATAGGAAAGGGGGAAAGAAAAAAGGCAGAGGGTGACTCTGCCAAGGGGTTCTCATGATTTTATCAGCTTGCGTGTTTGTCGTATGCGGCAAGCAGTTTTTCGTCGTAGTGGTTCTCGGCGTACGCCGGGCCGTTGTAGTAGCGGGCAAAGGTCGCCCAGTCCAGTTTCTGAATGGCGGTGTGTAAGCGCGAATCTGCCTTAATGAAATTCACAAAGGCAAACAGGTGGAAGCGCTCGGCAAGAAACATCTCGCGCACAAAGGTTTCGACATCGTCATACCCTGCTGCCTGATGGTTGAAACCCATGATCTGGTAGCGTCCGTAAGATGCGGACATCAGTGCCGCTTTGCGGTTGAGTGCCATCGCGTTTTGCAAGCGCTCGTATTCCTTTTCTCCGCCGACATAAAGTGAACGATCCCACTTGCGAGAAGAAATCTCGGGGTGAGATTCATCAAATTGGCGGTCGCTGTATTTAGAGAAAATGTGCGCTTCGAACAAGATGCACGGAGGACCACTGGCAAAGAAACCACTGCCTGCGGATTCCACTTCAGATACGGCTTTCACTGCCGCAACATCACAGTCCAGTGATTCTGCCGCTTTTTCAAAGTCTTCTTCAGACAAGCCCACTTCAGGCTCTATCCGAGGTAAAAACAGGCTTGGCGCAAAGCCCAGTTGATCGGAAGCAGCTTCTGCCAAGGCTCTGTGGCTTTTGCCGTTGCAGTCGATACGACCGTCGGGGTTTTTAAAACCCAAGATACTGGCTTGCATCTTCTTGATGGCTTGGCAGGTTTTGGAGGTGTCGAAGTCGTCACCAATGATGCCATCTTCGACCAGAGCTTCATCCAGCCCAATTTTGTCGCTGGCTTCGTTCAGTGCTTTCTGAATCGCAAGCACATCTTCCGCTAAGTTTTCACCAAGTGTACCCACCGAAGACGTTAAAGGAAGGTCTTTCATTGTTTGCTCCTGAATGCGTAATGTCGTCTTCATTACGGTATCTGAGAGCTGGTAGAGAAAACTTGGTGGAATAGAGGGGGAATAACGGGGGAATAACGCTTTATCTTAATTAGAACTGCTGATAACTGAGACCAAACTGAGACTAACTGGGCATTAACTTGGGCGATATTTCAACATTCATAAGGTAAACCTGATGGATAGGGTGTTCATATGGCAGGAAATGATACTGACCTGATACCAAAAGGAAATTTGAATTCGGCGATACTTTTTTGCTGCGGAATATGGGTGGGGTTAAGTGTCGTCTTTTGGTTATTCAGAGTTGTTAAGAGATACCTGGCAATTCGGGAAATCATTTCTCAATCAATCGAATCTGGTTGATATGAATTGACCCAAGTTAGCCCCTTTCATATTTCGCTTTGTGCAATATATCTAATCAAATATGGGAATAGATAAGATGAAAAGTAATATGGAAGTCACCAAACGTAAACTGCAAGTGGTTATCGCCACCGCACTGGGAGTGTGTTGCAGTGGCTTAGCCAACGCAGAGACAGTTTATGTTGCAGCAAATGGAGATTTGTTTCTTAAGGGGCAAAACGTTGAAGTTGGCATGCATAAAAACGGCTATTTTGGTTCTGCAGGTAATGCCCCTGAAGGGTGGCACGCTAGACCTAACTCAGGTAGCTCGACAGGCGGAATATTGGGGTTTGTCGCCAACCCACAACTGAACGACTGGGCAACCTGGAACGGAGACTTTTTCACGCCAGGTTCAATGTATCAGGGATTTGCCCTGCAAATTGGTGATAAGAACTTTGTTAATGACCGTCAGTCTTCTAAGCCAGCTATAGCTGGCGAAGTTATCGAGTACAAAGACATTGAAGCTTGTGGTGGTTCAGCCGCAATGGGGTTGTGGCAGGGTCAGGTCGAGGGGTTAGACGTTCAGCGAAAGGTGCTTGTGCCAAACATTGGTACGTATTTCATTCTTGATGTTTTGATCAGCAATCATTCGGCTCATGAAGTTACAAATGTGTACTACTCAGATTTCTTCGACCCCGACAACAATACTTCGTTGAGTGGTAGCCACTCAACTGATAACACCATTGTTAGTCAACCTGACACGAGCACGCAATTAGCTCATGTATCTGCAACTCAGCCAGCAGGTTCAAAGTGGGATGAATCTTACGTCGCTTATATGTCTCTGGATAAACGAGCGAAAGTGTCTTTCGGAACCTGGCGCGTTAAACCTAACGTCCGCTGGTCGGGTGAAGGTTCAGATGTGAACAACACCGTGGGTAACAGCAATTCTGGTGACAGTGAGATTGCCATTACATATAAGATCAGCAGCATTAAAGCAGGAGAGTCCACCTCTTTCAGATATGCCTACAACCTGTCTGACAATGCGGATGTATTAAATTGCCTGACACGTCTGGTGGCGGATAAAAGTGTAACGCTTAACGAATCAGTTCCTGCCGATACTCAAGTTTATGACCTCAATTATATTGATAGTGCTAAAGATGTTGATCCGGATGGCAATGCGCTGACGTACAACATTGTTGGTGGCAATGAAGACGGAGTGTTTGCAATTAATCCAACGACGGGTCTGATATCTGTCGTGGATAACTCTCTGCTCGACTTCTACATCACACCGCAATATCGACTACAGGTTTCTGCCAGCAATGGCAGTCAGTCTGACTCAGCAATAGTGACAGTCAATATTCAGGAAACTAACCAGGACCCGTTCAAGAATGTGTCTGTTGAATTGGGTGATAATGTCAAAAATGGTTACCCCGTTCATGATTTTAACCATGACTTAACGGGTACAGATGCTGATCCTAAAGGTAATACTTATTTCTACGAAATCGTATCTGGTAACGAGTCTGGTATTTTTGAAATTAACTCGGTAACTGGTGAGGTATCAGTTAGGGATAATTCTGGTCTGGATTACACGTTGATTTCGAAAGTTGACTTGGTTGTTCGAGGAACTCTGAGTTCTGGTCGTGCAGATGATGCCATCTTGACGATTAACGTTGTTCAAGGTGCAGAATACAAAGCCTGCTTACATGCTGAATCTCAATTCTTAGTGTTGGATCGTGCAAGAATCTATTCAGATATCACCGCAGGAAACAGGATTGAAATTCAGGACGATGCAAAAGTATCAGGTAACGCACTGGTAAACGGTGAGCTGTTTATGGATTACCGATCCTTAATCACGGGTAATGTTGTTTACAATGGTGAGTTGTATCAGTCACAAGGTGCTCAAATCTCAGGAACAACGCAGTTCAATAACGATATGTTGTTTGATGAGGCTGCCGCGATTGCAGTGAATGTCGGCACGGATGATCTGGACGTGTTTTACGATAGAGTTGATGCCTGGGCTCCGACAAGTTACGGAAACGCAACGATCCGTGATAGAGCAACAGTCACCTTTACTGCAGGCGAGTATCATTTTGCCAGCTTAACTACTGGTCGTGATTCGCTGTTGGTTTTTGATGTCAGCAAGGGAGCAATTACGATCAATGTTGCGGATAGCCTTTATTTCCATGACGGTGCTGACTTTGCTTATGTAGGTCGAACTGAACAGGAAAAAGCGATCTTCAACACCAATGCCACAGCCGTTTATGTAGGTTCTGATCTGGTACTGGATCTTAACCTCAACGCACCTAAGGCGGATCTGAATATTTTTCACCATACAGAAGTCAAAGGGTGCATTTCAGCAAACAACTTGTCTATCGGGTACGATGCAGTAGTGAACAAGTAATCTGAACATTCCTTAGTACAATCAAAACCATTATTACCCCAGCGCGTTATCGCACGTGCTGGGGTAAAACTTTCCGCTAAGTTTCTATCACACTTACTTTCTTATGAAGTTAAAGGAAAGTCTTGTTAGCTTCTGAATTTATTATCAAGAATATTATTTAAGTTTAATTATTAGCTCATTTTGTTTTCTGTTTTTCATTTACTGAGACCAAACTGATACTAATTATGGTTTCAATTACTCTGTATTTTACTATTGATAAAGTAGATGTGATGAATGTTCAATTTATATAACAAAAAACTGAGACTAACGTGATACCAAATCTGAATATAAATTTAGCGATACTTTGTTGTGAAAGCTGGGCGAGGTTAAGACTTAGATTTTATTAAGACTGATATAAAGAAAAGTCTGACCTCTCTTAATATTATGAAAATTATCCCTATATGGGAATAAACCGTATAACTTAACGTGAGGAGAAAAATATGGGACAGGGAGCCTATGTTAAAGTTACTGACAATACATCAAACAAGATTAGAGTGTATGTAGAGAACCAGCAATGCATGTATTCTAATGGTGAGGAAGGCAGTCATCTTGAGCAATTAGATAATCTTACAGTCTTACCTGATCATACATTCCCGTCAAACGGAAAAGGAATATATGTTGAAGATAAAGGAAGTGGTGGCTGCTTTTTCTCTGATTCATACTACACGCTAAAATTTGTTGATGTCGAAACCCAACGAGATATTGGAAGTTTCAGAATTGTAAACAACAGTCATATAAAAAACAACACCAATGAGCATCGACTGCATGTAAATATCAATACTCACTCAAAGCAAAGCCATATCGCAATTACAGTTAGACCTGAATAATTTTGGCTTTTTTATTTGTCAGGATCTTAATGTTTAGGATCCTGACTTTATTCTAATTAAAAAATTAAAATTATTTATAATTTTAATTTTCCTCTAGTATCGACATGGAAATATCCCATTATATCGTGAATCAGAAACATGTGATGCTTAATATATTTCAGGATAAGGTATGTGCACAAACTTTAAAATCAAAACCAAACATAACGATATGATTGTTGGGCGAAGCCAAGAATTTTCTCAATTGCTTGGTCGTTCCTTAATGTTCCGAAAAGCTGGTCATCTATATCAGCAGAACTTATTTGATCCCACTGGTGAAAATTGCAAACCAAGTCAGTGGGCTTTGGCAAATTGTCAATTCAGTTGGAAGGGGAGGTATGGTTTTGTCGCAATGCAAGCGTTAGATCCTGACAAGATAGAGGACAAGTACAGCATTAAAGTAGACAAGTCTGTTAGATCACCAGTTGCGACAGATGGGATCAATACAGAAGGGCTTTATGTAGGATCATTGCTTCAAAATGCAGCCAAATATCCAGAGGTTACTGACCCGTCGAAAGGGCTGGCAGTAACGAATTTAGTCGACTACATACTGAGCGCTTGTAAAGACTGTGCCGATGTAAAGGCAAAGCTGAAAGGCAACGGCAAAGAAAGTCCGGCAGAGGTTCAGGTTACTGGTGCGACGAGAAATAATGAATTTAAGCAGCATTTCCCTGTACACGACAGGTTTGGCAAGAGCATTGTGATTGAATTTATTAAAGGCAAGGTACGAATTCATGATAATAATCAATATGGCGTGCTGACTAATGACCCCGATTTTGAGTGGCATCTAACTAATCTAGGTAATTATGCCAATGTTACACCAGTATCGAAACACAACTCGCGTCCCGGAAATTTAGCTGATATCGCAGTAAAAAATCAGGGAAATGGCTTCTCGCTTATTCCTGGAGGGCAACTTCCCGCGCATCGTTTCGTAAGAACGGTGATGATGGTTAACTATGCAAAAGAAGCAACCAATGTTGGTTCAAGTCTGACTCCCATTGAGCATGGTGTGAGCCTAGCATCACACATCCTTAATACTGTTGATATTCCATTTGGTGTCATTCAGGAAGTTCCAGAGAGTAAAGATCTCAAACCGGAAATCGACTTTACTCAGTACATTACAATTTCTGATCTGAGTAATCGCAAATACTTCGTCAGGCTTTACGATACACCGCAGCTCTATTCTGTTGATCTAACTAAATTGAATTTAAATGAACTCAATGGAAAAACACAGGAAGTGCCGAATAATCCAGTTTCAATAGATCTTACAGATACAATTTAGAAGTACTGATTTTAACTGCTCTGAACAGGTTTTGACTTGGCAAAATTGCGGTTATCAATTTGATTCAAACGGTACTCCGCAGCCCATCCCATTAGTTTTTTTAGCTGAGTTGATACGGGAATAAGAGGTGATGACCTAGTCACCTCTTACAGGCGCAGCAATCAGAAGGAAAATCGTTATTTCAGAGTGCCGAATTAAACGGCGGGATAGAGTTCAGTTTTAGCTTTGTATGAGAGCGAGAATTTCAAGCTCCATACTTTTCTCTGTAATTAGAGCCAATATCAGTTTCCACTGTTTAAGACTAGGTAGGGGACGCAATTTCTGATAGCTTTGAGCGGTCTTGAGAAAAAGGTTGTACATTGCGCTGTCAGATATGAAGAAGATACAAGTTTCGCACCTCATTGGGTGTGGTTTGCTTACCATTGGAATGCCCGCTCTTGCTTTCGATTTAGAAATAGAGGGCTTAAAAGGAGAACTGGACACCAATGTGTCTGCTTATCTGTCGGCGATTGACCCAAGTGAATATTCCACGTCGCTGCGCTTTCAGTCGCGCCTGGAAGACAACATTATCAAAGCGTTAAAGGCGCTTGGACACTATCAGCCCGAGATCAGTTTTGTGGCGGCGGAAGACGGTCAGTCACTCACTGTGAACGTCGATCCCGGTCCTCTTGTCACCATTCGAATCAGTGATCTTGTTATCTCAGGAGAAGCCGCGACTGACCCGGATTTCATCAAATTACGAGAAGGTTCTAAGCTTGGTGTTGGAGATCCACTGAACCACGCAAATTACGAAGCCTATAAATCCAGCTTAAGAAATCTGGCATTAAGAAAGGGCTATTTTGATGGTGAATTTGGGCAAACCAAACTTGAAGTTGCGCCAGAGCATAAACAAGCATTCGTCACGATAGAATTTGATAGCGGTCAGCGGTACTACTTTGGCGATGTGCAAATCTTTGGTAGTCAGATCCGTGAAAGCCGCGTGAAATCACTTGTGCCATTTGAAGCAGGCGAACCCTATCTGGCGTCTAAAATCGGCGAGCTTAACCAGAGTCTTTCTAATACCGAATGGTTCTCTTCGGTGCATGTCGAACCCGAATTAAGTTACATCGGTAAGCAGCGCGAGCTGCCGATGAACATTAACCTTGCTCCACAGTCTGAAAATCAGATCGAAACTGGTTTGGGCTACTCCACCGACATCGGCTTTCGTGGCAAGTTGAGTTGGAAAAAGCCATGGCTGAACGATCGTGGTCATAGCCTGCACAGCAGCTTGTCTTTGTCTTTGCCTGAGCAGGCGATCACTGCCAGCTATAAAATCCCGTTGGAAGATGTACTGCGCGAGTACTATGAAATCCAGTACGGGATGAAACGTACCGATAAGGATGAAACCAAAAGTTTAGAGCACAACTTAGCGGTGAAGCGTCACTGGAAGTTGGATTCCGGCTGGCAGAGAACCGCGTCGATACGCTTTTTGTACGATGATTCGGAAGAGCGTGGTGAATCGAGAATTTCCAAGTTTGTGTTACCGGGCTTTACCTTTAGTAGAGCACGAGTGCGCGGTGGCGCTATGCCTATGTGGGGAGACAAGCATCTCCTGACGGTGGAAGCAGGTAATGAAAGCTTACTCTCGGACACAGGTATTTTGAGGCTACAAGGCAGAACCGCCATTGTACGAAGCATTGGAGAAAATCACCGCGGCTTAGCACGCTTTGATGCTGGTGGCGTATTTGCCGGCGATTTTGACAAAGTACCGCGTTCATTAAGGTTCTTCGCGGGGGGTGACAACAGCATTCGTGGTTATGGCTACGAAGATATTCCCGCCACTCAACCAGAAGACAAATTCAGTGGTGGTAAGTACTTAGCAGTCAGCAGTCTGGAATACCAGTATCGGGTATACGGCAACTGGTGGTTAGCAACCTTCGTTGACTACGGTGATGCATGGACGGATAAACCCGACTGGAAAACCGGTGTCGGTCTGGGTGTTCGGTGGGCATCACCAGTCGGTCCCATTCGTTTAGATTTCGCTAAGGGGTTAAACCAAGAGTCTGGCGACCAATTTAAGATTCACTTTACGTTGGGACCTGAACTATGACCCGTACCGTTGCTAAATGGCTGGTGCGTCTGGCCTTGTTCATCCCTTGTCTGATCTTAGTGATTTTACTTTTGCTGGGCGCGTTGTTGTTCACTCAGCCCGGTCTCAGTCTGGCTATGTGGGGAGCGCAAAAAGCACTGCCACAACTGAGTGTCGGTGAATCCGAAGGAGCCATTCTTACAGACATTGTGTTGAAAGATGTGTCCTTCACTGATCCAGATTTATTCATTGATTTAAAAGCCAAGCGTGTTCAGCTTGATTTAGATGCCGAGTGTCTGTTTGAACCGCGTGTCTGTATCGAAAACCTGATTCTGGAATCTCTTACCTTTGCATTGACGGATACCGCGCCGTCGGAAGAAGAGCCTGCACCGTCAGAGCCTTTAACTGAAATCAAACTGCCGGTTCCTGTCTCTGTCAGCAATATTCAGCTTAATAACATTGCTCTGGATGTACTTGGAAATCAGGTGCAATGGGATACTTTTTCGACCGCTATTACGATGGAAGGGCGAGAGCTGACCCTGCACCCCACTCAATGGAATAACATTGATATTACGCTGGCAGAATCTGAAGAGCCTTCAGCCCAAAAAGAGTCTTCAGCGAAAGACTCACCTAAGCCAGCACAGGATATTGAACTGCCAGAAGTGCTTATCCCTCTGGATGTAATTATTGAAGGCTTTGATGTTCGTAACTTTACGTTGAATGGTGACTCTCCAGTTAAAGTTCATCATTTAGGGCTGCAAGCCAAAGCAGGCGACCATAATGTTGAGATCGAAAAACTGGAACTCGATATGCCAGAAGTCACCGCCAAAGCCAGCACACAAGTTGAGCTTAAAGGGGATTACCTTCTGCCAAGCTTAGCACTGGATGCCACGCTCAATCAGACGGATTTAAAAGGTCAGACGCTTAAGTTAAGCGCAAATGGCAGTGTCGCAAACCTCAACCTAAATGCGGATCTCGGTGGCGTCGTAAAAGCGCATTTGGAAGGCAAACTGGAGCCGCTGAAAACAATTCTTCCGTTCGATGTGTCTTTGACAGATGGCGAAGTACAATGGCCACTCACTGGTGAAGCGGACTATCAGTCTGATATCACCAGTATCGATTTGAAAGGTGACTTAGACGGTTTCGATCTAGCCGTAGCCCTGAAAACAAAAGGCAAAGAGATCCCTGATGTAGCGCTCGATACCGCAGCAAAAGGCACGCTTCAAAACATCAAGGTTCATTCTCTGGTGTTGAACACTTTAGGCGGTCGGGTGTCCGGTCAGGTAGAAGCAGATTGGTCTGACTTAGTGAAATGGAATACTACGCTGGGTTTAGACAGTATTCAGCCGGGTCTGCAATGGCCAGAAGCCGAAGGCAATATCAGCGGAACCATTACGACCAACGGTCAGCTTACAAAGGCAGGCGGCTGGCAAGTCAGCGTGCCATTGTTGGCTATTCAGGGGCTGATTCGTGAATATCCACTGTACATCAACGGTCAGTTGGACGCCGCTGACGTCAACATGAGTGGTGAGCCCAGCATTAAGACAGAAGGGCTTGAGCTATCGCATGGTCCTAACAACCTGTTTGTATCGGGTTCTCTCGACAAACAGTGGGGGCTGGATGTCGAGCTGAACTTCCCAGAATTTGTTAAATCTATTCCTGACTTACGTGGTCATATGCATGGCGACGTGAAGCTTAGAGGTGAGTTCAAAGAGCCGCAGGTCAAAGTCGATTTAAGTGTGAATGACGTGGAATGGAAAGATGAAGCGTCAGTGAAGTCGGTCGCCCTGTCGGGTGACATTTCACCTCTGCCTGCACCAAAAGGTGATTTGTCACTGGTGGTAAAAAATGTACAGGCACAAGACCAGTTCATCGACAGTGTCGATTTGCAATTCTCGGGGACTCAGGAAGACCATCAGTTAACGCTGGATGTGCTGGCTGATCTGGTGTCCACCAGTTTGAAGATTGTCGGAGGGTTAACCGAAAAACCAGAAATGGTCTGGAATGGTGAACTTCAACGTGCAGACATCTCTTCTGAGCAAGGCACATGGACGCTGGAAAACACCGCTAAGCTCGGGTTCAACATGGCGAAAAACATGGCCACTGTACAAGCGCATTGCTGGCGACAACAAGATGCGCAGCTTTGTGTTACCCAAGACATAGAGGCGGGTGAAAGTGGCGAAGCCAACATCGCGATTAAGAAATTTAACTTCGACCAAATCAAACGCTTTATTCCAGAAGAAACCGACCTGAAAGGCGAAGTTAACGCCACAGTCTGGGCTCGCTGGGCACCTGATGCAAAACCAGAAGTGAAGCTGTCGGTAAAACTGCCGGAAGGTAAAGTCACACAGACTCTGGAAGCGCCAATCACGGTGGGGTGGAATGGTATCACTCTGGATGCAGAACTGAAAAACGACCAGCTGACCAGCCAGTGGAATTTAGATCTTACCGACAACGGGCAGCTTACCGGGCAGGCTGACATCAGCAATGTTCAGTCAGAAAAGCAAACCATTGATGGCAAACTGGCAATATCCGACATTCATCTGGACATGTTAAAGCCTCTGTTGGGTGAATTCAGTAAAGTGAATGCCAATATTCATTCCGATTTGGCGTTTAAAGGTCCTTTGTTGCATCCCAAGCTTTACGGCGATTTCTCTATCGATAAGTTGCTTGCTAAAGGGGAAATCACTCCAGTAGACGTAAATGATGGTCAGATAGTTGCTACGTTTGATGGTTATGGTGCGGTGCTTAAATCTCAGATTCATACCCCAGATGGCACATTGAATCTGGAAGGTGACGGTAACTGGGCAGATCTGAAGAAATGGCGAGCAAACCTGGCTGTATTTGCAGATGAATTAAATGTGAAACTGCCACCGATGGTCCACATTAAAGCGAAACCGGACCTGAAGATCTCCGCCACGCCAGAGTTGGCAAAAATAGAAGGGGATATCTACCTTCCATGGGGTCGGATTGAGGTTGAAGAGTTACCACCGAGTGCGATTGGGGTTTCAAGCGATGAAGTACTGCTGGATCAGGACTTCAAACCTGTCGAAGACAAAAAGCCATTGCCGATGAATATTCAGACCAACGTAAACATCAAAATTGGTGACGATTTTGGTCTGACGGCATTTGGTCTGGTTGGCAAACTAAAAGGCGATCTGAAAGTATCGCAGCGCGACAAAGGACCGTTTGTTGTTGGCGAAGTCAACATTCTGGATGGTTCTTTCCGCTCGTTTGGGCAGGATCTGGTTATCCAGACGGGTAAGATCCTGATGAACGGACCGGTCGACCAGCCGTATGTGGTGATTACCGCGATCCGAAATCCAGACAATATTCAGGACGACGTGACGGCGGGTATTCGTGTAGATGGTCCGGCTGACGATCCCAATGTCACCATATTTTCAGAGCCGGCAATGCCACAGGCGAATGCACTTTCTTACCTGATGCGTGGTCGGGATATTGATGCCGAAGCCGGTGGAAACCTGATGACCACAACACTGATTGGACTAAGTCTAGCGAAGAGCGGAAAAGTGGTCGGGGAGATCGGTCAGGCGTTTGGGGTTCAGGATTTACAACTGGATACAGCAGGTTCTGGTGATGATTCTCAGGTAACTGTGAGTGGTTACATATTACCCGGCTTGAAAGTCACCTACGGAGTGGGTATTTTTAACTCACTTGGTGAGTTCACGGTGCGGTATCGTTTGATGCAAGACTTGTATGTCGAAGCCGTGTCAGGCTTGAACAGCGCGGTGGACTTGATTTACCAGTTTGAATTTAATTAGATTCAGGTTGCTGAATCGATGGAGAGCGCAATGGAACAGCTTGTGTTTGTATATGGGACGTTACGACAGGGCGAAGAAAACCACCACTTTCTGGAAGGCTGTGAGCTGGTAGCTCAGTACCGTACCGGTCCGGATTTCGCGCTTTTCGACTTAGGTCATTACCCGGGAATGGTGCAGGGGCAGCAGGAAATCTGCGGCGAGATTTATCGCATTAACGCGGATACGCTCGCAAAACTGGATCATCTTGAAGATGTGCCCTACGAATACCGCCGTGAAAAAATCTCCACGCCATTTGGTGAAGCTTGGGTTTATCTGTATCAGGATGGCAGCAAGCTGTCAGAGCCGATTGATTCAGGCGACTGGTGTCAAAGGTTTTAGGGTCTGTTGACCTTTCGAGCTGATTTTTGCAGCAATTTGTGGGTTCTTTATACAAGGCAGCGCTTATTCGGTGTAGTCGCCCTATATCAATAAGCGGTAACACAGTAGAAAGGAGCCACAAATGCTGCCCAAAGGGTTCAACTAGGCGTCCCCGTTCTATGTGCTTTACTCTTTGTTGCAAGGTATTTGCTTAGAATGACTAAGCTAAAGACCTTGCGCCGCGATTAAAACACATAGAACTCGAACAAAATTTAACCGCGAAAGGTCAACAGACCCTAGTAAAGATAAAAATGAAGATTGAAAGCCCGTCTCAAAGTGAGACGGGCTTTTGCTATTTGGAGAGTTATTTCTGTGCGCGCTCGTAAGATGTCAGGATTTCCTCTCGTGCCGCAGCGGCATCTGCCCAGCCATCTACTTTTACCCACTTTCCAGCTTCAAGCTCTTTGTAGCGCTCAAAGAAGTGCGTAATTTGTGCCTTTAAGAGTTCAGGAATGTCATTAACGTCCTGAATGTGGTCGTACTCTTTGGAAAGTTTGCTGTGAGGAACGGCAACTACTTTTGCATCTTCACCGGACTCGTCCGTCATTTTCAATACACCGACCGGACGGCAGCGAATAACAGAACCCGGCATAAGCGGATGCGGAGTCGGAACCAGTACATCGACCGGATCGCCGTCTAACGAAAGTGTGTGGTTTACGTAGCCGTAATTACATGGGTAAAACATGGGAGCAGACATAAAGCGGTCAACAAACACCGCGCCAGAATCCTTGTCTACTTCATATTTAATCGGGTCTGCATTTGCTGGGATTTCAATCACAACATAGATGTCATCAGGCAGAGACTTACCTGCAGGTACATTATTTAAACTCATTACTGATTTCCTTTACGAATGAATTCTACTCAATTTAGCTTAAGCGAATTTTTACCGTCCGGCTATTCAACTTTAGGCGATCTGGGTGGAGATGATATCGATGAGAAAGCAGTGAAAGAGAAAACAACAGAAGAGAAAATAGCAAAGGTCAATCAGATACCCCTGCTCAGGTTTGAGCAGGGGAAGAGGGATCAGTCTTGATTCAGTTCGAGGAATTCTTCCACTTTGCGAACCATGTTCTTAGAACCAACAAAAAACGGCACACGCTGGTGAAGTTCGGTCGGTTTTAAATCCATAATGCGATTCACACCGTCGGATGCCAGACCACCAGCCTGTTCAATCAAGAATGCCATAGGGTTGCACTCGTAAAGCAAACGAAGCTTACCATTCGGATGGCTCTGAGTACTTGGGTAGAGGTAGATACCCCCTTTAAGCAGGTTGCGGTGAAAATCTGCAACCAGAGAACCAATGTAGCGGGAGGTGTATGGGCGACCTTCCGAAGGTTCATTTTCCTGACAGTACTTGATGTATTTCTTCACTCCGGTTGGGAAGCGAATGTAGTTCCCTTCGTTGATGGAGTAAATCAGACCGTCTTCCGGGATCATCATATTTTCGTGTGAGAGACAGAATACCCCCAAAGATGGATCGTAGGTGAAGCCATGCACTCCTTTACCTGTGGTATACACCAGCATGGTCGAGGAACCATATATGATGTAACCAGCCGCGACTTGTTTGTCGCCAGGCTGCAGGAAGTCTTCTTCGGTTGGCGGTGTACCTATTGGAGACACACGCTGGTAAATAGAGAAGATGGTGCCGACGGAAACGTTTACGTCGATGTTCGAAGAACCATCCAGTGGATCCATCAAAACGACATACTTCGCGTTTTTGTTGAGTTCTTTGTTGAACGCGACGGCTTCGTCTTCTTCTTCACTGGCAACACCACAAACCTGATCGCGGGCTTCCAGTGCGGCTTTGAACTTCTCGTTGGCGTATACGTCCAGTTTCTGCTGAGCTTCACCCTGAACGTTTTCTGTGCCAACTGCTCCGGTAATATCGACCAGACCAGCTTTATTGATTTCACGGTTTACGATTTTGGCAGCAAGTTTAATTGAACCGAGAAGAGAGGAAAGATCGCCACTGGCATGAGGGAAGTCATGTTGTTTTTCAACAATGAACTCGCCTAGGGTGCGTATCTCAGACATGTTTATTCCTTAGTTTGTTTCTTGAGCAGAGTTCTGAGCTACCGACGAATCTGACTGGGGAAGGTCAGCGTTTCTTTAGGGTTCACAGTCAAGAAACAGGGTCGCGCAAGTGAGCTCAGATACAATAACATCCCAATCTAAGTTGGGTTTCCTACCCGAATTAGTAGGGGTTCGGGGATACATTTAGTATTGTATAAGTGGAATCTTTTTAATGGTAATGAAGTAACTTGCTGATACCTGACTCATTTTAGTTGGACATCACATTTTTTGTTCACATATCACTGACACAAATCAGGCACGCTAAGAAGCAAATTCACTTACTCTAACGACGTCAAAAAAGACTAGGAATCGTAATTTATGCATATTCATATTCTGGGAATCTGCGGGACTTTTATGGGTGGCGCAGCAGTTTTAGCGCGTCAGCTAGGGCATAAAGTCACGGGGTGTGACGCCAACGTTTACCCTCCGATGAGCACTTTACTAGAGTCGCAGGGCATTGAAATTATCGAAGGGTTCGACCCTTCTCAATTGGAGCCGAAGCCTGATCTGGTGGTGGTTGGCAATGCAATGAGCCGTGGGAACCCCTGCGTAGAATATGTGCTGAACAATAATCTGAGATACACATCTGGTCCTCAATGGCTGCAGGAGTTTTTACTGCACGATCGCTGGGTGCTCGCAGTATCCGGTACTCATGGCAAAACCACCACTTCCAGCATGCTGACGTGGATTTTGGAACACTGCGGCTATCAGCCCGGTTTTCTGGTGGGCGGCGTATTGGGCAATTTTGGTGTCTCTGCCCGTTTGGGTGACAGTATGTTTTTTGTCGTCGAAGCCGATGAATATGACAGCGCTTTTTTCGATAAACGTTCGAAGTTTGTCCACTATCACCCACGTACACTGGTGATGAACAATCTTGAATTCGATCATGCAGATATCTTCGATGACCTTGAAGCGATCAAGAAGCAATTCCACCATTTGGTTCGTACCGTACCGGGTAATGGACGCATTTTCTCACCCATTAACGATGACGCATTACAGGATGTGCTGGAACGTGGCTGCTGGAGTGAAAAAGAAACCAGCGGAGAAGGTGGTGACTGGAAAGCCGAGAAGGTTAAAATCGATGGTAGTGTGTTTGATGTCTACTTCCAGGGGGCACTGGTCGGCAGAGTCAGCTGGGATTTGATAGGCGATCACAATGTGGATAACGCACTGATGGCGATAGCGGCCGCAAGGCACGTGGGTGTGACACCAGATTTAGCCTGTGAAGCACTGGGGCTGTTCGTTAATACCAAGCGCCGCTTAGAGCGAAAGGGGGAAGAAAATGGCGTCACAGTTTATGATGACTTTGCTCACCACCCAACAGCCATTGAACTAACCTTAGAAGGTTTACGTAACAAAGTCGGTCAGCAGAAGATCATCGCTGTGCTCGAACCCCGTTCAAGCACCATGAAAATGGGCGTTCATAAAGAAACATTGGCAAATTCGCTTAAAAAAGCCGATTCCGTGTATCTTTTCCAGCCAGAAACCATTGAATGGTCGGTAGATGATGTTGCCAAGCAATGCTCACAGTCTGCTTATACGTCCGACAGCATTGATGATCTGGTATCCAGTGTTGTCGAAAAAGCCGAACTCGGTGATCAGATATTGGTCATGAGTAATGGGGGCTTTGGTGGGATCCATGATAAATTACTCAACGCTCTGAAATACAAGAGCGAGAAGTAATCAGAAATTCTCTAAGAAGTAAGAATGAATCAAGAAAAGAAAACCATCACTTTGGCATTTACCGGAGCATCGGGGGCACCTTATGGTCTCCGTTTGCTGGAGTGCCTGTTAGCCGCAGATTACACCGTTTATCTGCTTATCTCTTCCGCCGCGCGGGTTGTCATGGCGACAGAGCATGGTTTGAAGTTACCAGCATCGCCAGACGGTGCTAAAGAAAAGCTGGTGGAACATCTGGGTTGCGACGCGGATAAACTGGTGGTTTGTGGCAAAGAAGACTGGTTTTCTCCTGTGGCGTCAGGTTCTGCTGCGCCTAAACAGATGGTGGTGTGCCCATGCAGTGCAGGCAGTGTGGCGGCCATCGCCCACGGTATGTCTGATAACCTGATTGAGCGCGCCGCTGATGTTGTGATGAAAGAACGAGGTCAGCTGTTGTTGGTGGTACGTGAAACGCCTTTCTCTACACTCCACCTAGAAAACATGCACAAGCTTTCTCAAATGGGCGTGACCATCATGCCAGCCGCACCGGGTTTTTATCACCAGCCAAACAGCATAGAGGATCTGGTTGATTTTATGGTTGCCCGCATTCTGGATCATCTAGGTGTAGAACAAGGCTTGGTTCCTCGCTGGGGTTATGATCAACGCGGCTAGTATCCCCAAGCATCATTAGCGAATTGGATATTTAAGCCATTTGCATATGGCTAAGTGGAAATAACGCGATACAATAAACCAACTCTCATCGGGGTGCTGAATGTTTGGGCGCATAAAATGTTGTCCATCTTATGGCTGAGATAAACCTTTGGTTTGAACCCGTACACCTGAACCAGATAATACTGGCGTAGGAATTGAGCGTGGAATTTTCCTCATCTCAACCCTGTGCCGCTCAACAACGGATAGGAGCGACCAGTGAAATACGCACTGACTACCGTAGCGCTCGCTACACTTGCTGCCACGCCGGCATTCGCCGATCAAAACACACTTACAGTTTACACGTATGACTCTTTCGCGGCGGACTGGGGACCGGGCCCAACAGTAGAAAAAGCATTTGAAGCGAAATGTGGCTGTAACTTGGAATTTGTGGCACTTGACGATGGCGTGACCATTCTTAATCGTCTGCGTCTTGAAGGTAAGAACAGCAAAGCGGATATCGTTCTTGGGTTGGACAACAACCTGATGGCAGAAGCGAAACAGAGTGACTTGCTGGCAGAACATTCTGTAGATACCAGCACCGTTACCATCCCAGGTGGTTGGGATGACAGTACTTTTGTCCCTTACGATTACGGTTACTTTGCCTTTGTGTACAACAAAGAGAAGCTGGCTAACCCACCGAAAAGCCTGAAAGAGCTGGTAGAAAAGCGTGATGACCTGAAGGTTATTTATCAGGATCCGCGTACGTCAACGCCGGGTCAGGGTCTGATGCTTTGGATGAAGTCTGTATACGGTGACAAAGTAAGTGATGCGTGGAAGCAACTGGCGAAGAAAACCGTCACTGTAACCAAAGGCTGGTCAGAAGCTTACTCAATGTTCCTTGAAGGTGAATCGGACATGGTTCTGTCTTACACCACTTCACCGGCTTACCACTTGATCGCCGAGAACGATGCAAACTTCGCAGCAGCTAACTTTGCTGAAGGTCACTATGCGCAGGTTGAAGTAGCGGCAAAAGTGAAGAACAGCGCCAATCAAAAACTGGCGGATGAGTTTATGGCATTTATCCTGAGTGATGAATTCCAGTCTGCGATGCCAACAGGTAACTGGATGTACCCAGTGACGGATGTGGAACTGCCAAAAGGCTTCGAAACATTATCCCTGCCAGGCAAAGCATTGTTGTTCGAATCAGAAGAGGTGGCGCAAAACCGCAAAGCCTGGATTCGTGAATGGCAAAATGCCTTAACTTTCTAAGTTTTCAACAGACATCAAGCTAGGCAAATACCCAAGCAACCGCAAGATATTAGTTTCAGCGAGAATTGCTTGGTTTTCAGACAAGACAGCGATTTGAAGAGCTAGTGGTCCTAAATCAAAAATCGATAACGCCGTATGAGAGCCAAGCAAACTCGCCCTTGGGAGCTTATCTTCTGTTCCATTTCATCGTCAAAGAACTTGGAAAGGACTGGTCATTACGCTGCGTTCTTTTCCTTGAACTAAAACAGAAGATAGAGCTCTGAATCACACATCTTGCGGTAGCTTGGGTATAATGCATGGCTTGCTTCTATATGCTTAGGCTTTCTGCGTCGTGAACCAAAACGTACCCAAAGTAGGGATAGTTGTTGCCACCTTTATCCTGATATTTGTCATGTCAGCTTTGTGGGCGTTGCTTTCTCATTCTCCCTCACTCAATCTTTTGCAAATCTGGACCGACCCCTACTATCGTCACGTTACGGAATTCAGCTTCTATCAGGCGTTGTTGTCTACCTTACTTAGTGTTGGTCTGGCGATTCCCGTCGCACATTCTCTGTCTTACCGGCAGTTCCCGGGACGTAGTTTATTGCTGAAGCTATTTGCCAGCACACTGGTGTTGCCTGTACTGGTGGGGGTGTTTGGTCTTTTAGCTATTTATGGAAACAGCGGTTTACTGGCGGATGGGTTAAAAGCGTTAGGTGCAGAGCTGCCGTTCTCTATCTACGGCCTTAACGGCATTCTACTGGCGCATGTATTCTTTAACCTTCCCTATGCCGCAAGACTATTGCTTCAGTCTCTGGAAAGCATTCCACCTGAACAACACAAGTTGTGTGCGCATTTGGGAATGTCGCGATGGAACAAATTTCTCTGGGTAGAATGGCCTCGTCTTAAAGCCCAGCTTCCTCAAGTGAGCGGGCTGGTCTTCATGCTGTGTTTCACCAGTTTTGCCACGGTAATGGCACTGGGAGGTGGTCCTAAATCGACGACCATAGAGCTGGCGATCTATCAGGCAATAAAGTTTGATTTTGATTTACAAACGGGCGCCTTGCTTGCCATGTGGCAAATGCTACTGTGTGGTGTGCTAGCCATCAGTATTCAGAAGCTCTCTAAACCTGTGTCTGTCTCGGCTGGCAGCATGAAACCCATCTCCAAGTACACCGATTCAGTATCGGCAAAGATATGGGACGGGCTATGGATAGGCGGAGTTTTACTTTTGGTTCTACCGCCACTGGGTATGGTGGTACTCAGCGGTTTAAACAACAAGATTCTGACTACGCTGAGTGATGAACGATTCTGGAATGCGTTGTCTGCGTCTTTACAAGTGGCGGGGATCTCAAGCCTGCTCGCATTGCTTCTGGGGACAGCCATTCTTTCAACCAGCCGAATCTGGCGTTTAAAGCGGCAAGCTTTTAAGGCGGATAAAATCGAGCTGGCAGGCACCATTATTTTGGTGACCCCCGGATTGGTGATCAGTACCGGGTTATTTTTACTACTTAGGGATATCGCCGACGTATTCGCGATGGCATTCTGGATTGTGGTGGCAGTCAACTGTTTGATGGCTCTGCCATATGTCATCAAGACGCTTTCCCTGCCCATGTTTCAACTGGTTCAGCAATATCAATACCTGTCGGCATCCCTAGGGATAAAAGGCTGGAATCATCTCAGGTTAATGGAATGGCGAGCACTTCGAAAATCATTCGCATACGCCTTTTCTATTAGCTTTATGATGTCGATGGGCGATCTCAGTGCCATTGCGCTGTTTGGCAGTCAGGAATTCCGGACGCTGCCTTTGTATCTCTTCCAACTGCTAGGCAGCTATCAGATGGAGTCGGCGGCTGTGGTGTCACTTTGCCTGCTTCTGCTCAGTGTGTTGAGTTTTACCCTGATCGAACTTCTATTCAAACCGAGAAAGACCCATGACCATTCTTAAACTTCATGACGTGCGATACCGTTACAACAACGAGTCTTTTCAATTCAATTTGGAAGTGGAAGAAGGGGATATCCTTGCTTTGATGGGACCGAGTGGTGCAGGGAAATCGACACTGCTGGCGCTTGTGGCAGGCTTTATTCAGCCTCAGGGTGGAGAGATCTTAGTCTCGGGTCAGTCGGTGGTTGGGCGTGCACCTCACCAAATTCCACTTTCCATGCTGTTTCAGGAAAACAACTTATTCGCCCACCTATCTGTGCGGGAAAATATTGGTCTCGGTGTAGAGCCTGGCTTAAAACTCAGCTCCGCTGAAAAGCAAAGAGTCGAAGATGCCGCGCGTATGGTTGGGATTCATGATTATCTGGATCGATTGCCGGAGCAACTCTCTGGCGGGCAAAAGCAGCGGGTGGCTCTGGCGCGATGTTTTGTCCAGCCTCACGGTATCTGGCTGCTTGATGAGCCTTTTTCTGCTCTTGACCCTGTTATTCGAGAAGAGATGCTGGCATTGGTGCAGAGCTTGGCAAAAGAGCGGGGCATCGCCATTGTGATGGTGACACACCACATCAGCGACGCCAAAGCGATAGCCACAAAGTTTGCGTTTATGTCTCGAGGACAAGTTCAGGAAACACTGCCAGTGTCGGAGCTGGTATCGACTGGTTCAAATCAGGAATTGGCAGCGTTTGTTCGGGCAGGTGAATAACTTAGTACGCCAGATGATGGTTATACATGTCGATAAAGGTTTCGGCATTTCGGAACAGAGTGGCAATCTCAATGATTATGCTCTTGTCTTTTGCCTGAGATGAGAGTGCGCCGTAAGCCACATAGTAATTCACTTCATCAACTCGATTGACGCCAATATTAGTTAGTGGGATCAGCTTGTGAGTCTGTAAGATCTCTCGGTTTAAGGCATCCACATCGTGGACGTTTTGTTCGGGGAATAAAATACTTTCTACTACGATTTGTTGCTCTGATACTGTTAAATATGCAATCAGGCTATCTTCACTATTGTTGATGATGAGTGTGCCTGAATCTACCGAATCGACTTCCCAACCTCGTCGTGAGTCGATTAATACCTGTAGATCCTTTAACGTCCATGACACAATTTAATTCCTTTTAAATCAGTAAGTAAGGGCAGTGAGTATAGTGATTAAAATCGATTGGGCAACACGTTGTTTCTTCGCTTTTTAATCGTTGGAAGGCGTTATTGTGGTAAATGTATCAATATATCTTGTTGTAATTTAATCACTATATTTGCATAAACGTTAGAAATTGTGATTTTAGCCTAAGCGCACTTTTTTATGACAAGAGAAATATTTGGGATAAACATCACCTTTGATGTGATTTTAGATTGATCTTGTGAAGGGAATATAAACTTTTCTATTATTTATCTAATCAATAATTCCTTATTTTAAATTAAAAAAACCTCAAAACTACCTTCATAGATACCATCATTATTTCTGATTACGAATGTTTAAAATTAATTTATTTTGAATAACAAAATAAATTAATAAGGAAATTCTATCGCTTTTATTTATTAAACTGAGAGTACCGTTCACGCAAAATGCAACCGGTTGCGCTTTTTTGTTTAAGCTCTATTTGATAGAGTTTTTGTAGTTCATTATTTGATCAACTGGAGTGGGTTATGAAAAGGATATTGCTTTGCTGCAGCGCAGGTATGTCAACCAGTATGCTGGTGAAAAAAATGCAAGAAGCAGCGGATAAACAAGGGCTTGAGTGCAAAATAGATGCGCTGTCTGTGAGCGCGTTTGAAGACGCAGTTTCTAACTATGATGTCTGTTTACTCGGACCACAGGTTCGCTTTCAACTAGAAGAAATGAAGAAAGTGACCGATCGCATTGGAATCAATATTGCGGCGATACCTCCGCAAACATATGGAATGATGAAAGGCGATGCCGTGCTAAAACAAGCGCTGGAATTAATTAAGTAAATAAAATAGTTAAATATTAATAAAGAACTCCTGATTAATTTTAATTAATTGGGCAGGGGTTCTTATACCTAAAATAAAGGTCTAATCATGAAAATATATGATGCGATGATGCGAGTCGTAGAGCAACATATTGCTCCTTTAGCGGCGAAAGTCGGGGCTCAGAGACATGTTCGGGCAATGCGTGACGGCTTTATCGTGGCGATGCCATTTATTATTGTCGGCAGTTTTGTTTTGATATTTGCGTTTCCACCTTTCGATCAGGATACCACTAATGCGTTTGGTCGAGCGTGGATAGATTTCGCCACAACCCATTTCGATACCATTATGATGCCGCACTTTATGTCGATGGCATTAATGGGGCTTTTTGTCTCTATGGGCGTAGCCTATAGCCTAGCGAAATCGTACGGCATGGATGGTATTACCAGTGCAGCACTGGCACTCATGTCATTTCTGCTCGTTGCGTCTCCCGCCAGCGAAGGGGCTCTGTCGATGCAGTTCTTAGGGGGAACAGGGGTCTTTACTGCGGTGCTCTCTGGTTTCTTTGCGGTTGAGCTCTACCGAGTCATGAAGAAATACAACATCACAATCCGAATGCCTGAACAGGTTCCTCCTGCAATCCAGCGTTCTTTTGAAGTGCTTTTGCCTGTGGTTGCAGTTTTCATCACCTTGTATCCACTGAGTATCTGGCTTCAGACCCAACATGACATGCTGATACCACAAGCCATCATGGAGGCATTCAAACCTCTGGTCAGTGCATCTAATACTCTGCCCGCCATCATTGGTGCCTTGCTTCTTTGTCAGTTGCTCTGGTTTGCCGGAATTCACGGTGCAGCCATTGTGGTTGGCTTGTTAGGTCCTATTTTCTTAACCAACCTTACCGTCAATATTGAAGCGTTTGTTGCGGGTGAAGAAGTACCAAATATCTTTACGCAGCCGTTCTGGGATTTCTACATCTTCATTGGCGGGTCCGGAGCCACTCTTGCTCTGGTGGCGTTAATGTCTTTCAGCCGCTCGGCACACCTGAAAAGTTTAGGGCGCATGAGTGCGGTCCCTGGTTTCTTCCAAATCAATGAGCCAGTGATTTTCGGAAGCCCGATCGTCATGAACCCAACTCTGTTTTTGCCGTTCGTCTTCGTTCCTATCATCAATGCAACAGTGGCGTACTTTGCCGTTCACACCGGATTCGTGGGAATGGGGATCGCGACCATGCCGTGGACGACGCCTGCCATCATCGGGGCATCGTGGGGGGCAGGCTGGACACTGTCGCCAGTGCTGTTGGTTGTCTTGCTGTTTGTGATGGATCTATTCCTTTATTACCCATTCTTCAAAATCTTTGAGCGCGAGCTGCTCGCCGAAGAAAAACAATCGGAAGAAAGTGAACAGCAAACGTCACCTGCCACTGGTGAAGGCGTGACGGCATAAAACTCAATATTTTATCGCCCAGCTGCGTTGGCTGGGCTTGCTCAAGAATTGGAGAGAACCATGGAACAAGAAACGGTAGTGATGGACATCATCTGCAATGCCGGTGAAGCCAGAAGTTTGTGTTTTGAAGCGTTAGCGCTAGCCAGAAAGAGTGAGTTTGATAACGCTCAGGCATCTCTTAAACAAGCCAAAGAATGTTTGAATCGAGCACACCTGACTCAGACTCAGTTAATCGAAGCTGATCAAGGAGAAGGAAAGGTCCCGATGACCTTAGTCATGGTTCACGCACAGGACCATTTGATGACGACCATTCTTGCTCACGAGTTAGCAACTGAAATGGTGGAACTGCACCAGAAACTGGCAGAGAAGTAGGAGAAAAACGATGCAAAAGAAATCACTTAAACTCGCCATCATTGGTGGAGGAAGCAGTTACACCCCCGAGCTGGTTGAAGGCGTGTTGAAAAGGCTCGACAAACTGCCCGTTCGAGAAATGCATTTTGTGGATGTAGCGGAAGGGGAAGAAAAACTGGAAATCATCGCGGCACTTGCGAAGCGGATGGTGGAAAAAGTGGGAGCGGATATCGAAATCAAAGCCTCTCTTGATCGCCGAAGCGCCATTAAGGATGCCGACTTCATCATGACTCAGTTTCGGGTGGGAGGATTAAAAGCACGTGCAAACGATGAGCGTATCCCAATTAAATACAACGTTATTGGTCAGGAAACCACTGGACCAGGCGGGTTTGCCAAAGCGCTGCGCACCATCCCCGTCATATTAGACATTTGTAAAGACATTGAAGAGCTTGCCCCTAACGCATGGATGCTGAATTTCACCAACCCGGCTGGGCTTGTGACTGAGGCTGTTCATCGCCACACCAAAGTAAAAAGTATGGGGCTGTGTAATGTACCGGTTTCCATGACCATGATGGTGGCGGAAATGATGGATTGCGAACCTCATGAACTGCAACTGGATTTTGCTGGACTGAATCATCTGGTGTGGGTGCATCAGGTATGGCTGCATGGTGAAGACATCACGGAGACGGTTCTCGAAAAAGTAGGTGATGGTGCGAATTTCAGCATGAAGAATATATTCGAAGAACCCTGGGACCCTGATTTCCTCCATGCACTTGGAGTCATTCCGTGCCCGTATCACCGTTACTTTTACCAAACAGAAGCCATGCTGGCAGAAGAAAAGCAATCTGCAGAAGAAGTGGGGACTCGTGCAGAGCAGGTGATGCAGACCGAAAAAGAACTGTTTGAGTTGTACCGGGATGTCAATCTTGATCATAAGCCAGAGCAGCTTGAGCAACGTGGTGGCGCATACTATTCCGATGCTTCACTCAACCTGGTTGATGCGATTCACAACAACTTGAACGCTGTCCATGTGGTGAACGTCCGTAACAACGGCGCGATTCATACTTTACCTGATGACGCTGTTATTGAATGCAGCTCAGTTGTCGGAAGCTTTGGTGCAAAACCTCTTGCTGTCGGGGCATTCCCAGCGGAAATACGAGGCTTAATTCATCAGGTTAAAGCCTATGAAGAACTGGCGGTTGAAGCTGCGGTAACAGGCAGCTATGAGAAAAGCCTGATGGCGCTGGCCAACAACCCGCTCGTACCCGATATCGCTGTCGCAAAAGCAATCTTGGATGAGATTTTAGAATCCAATAAACCTTACCTGCCTCAATTTGGCTAACAGACATTGGCGGTATGATGGCAAAAAAGGAGGTCCTATGAAGGTGATTTTTAATGCAGACGATTTTGGTCTGACGCACGGTGTAAACCAAGGTATCAAAGAAGCTCATACCCAAGGTGTGGTGAATTCCACCACGCTCATGGTTGGGATGGACGCAGACAAAGAAGCCGTCGAGATGGCAAAGCAATTGCCAGATCTTAAAGTTGGCATTCATCTGCGCTTCACGGCAGGTAAACCGCTGACTGGCTCCCCAAATCTTCAGGGCGATGATGGTTTGTTTCCTAAACAACCTGACTTTTGGCCGCGCCGAGACTTTGATGCCGAAGCGATTGAAAAAGAGGTCAGAGCGCAACTTGAGTATTTTGACCAATTGGGTCTCGATCTGAGCCATATTGATAGCCACCATCACGCTCATGGGCACCCGCAAATTTTGCCGATTGTTGAAAACATTGCGAAGGAAAGAGGCGTACCATTGCGAGCGCAAACTGTTGAAAGCTGCCGTTATCAATTTACCGAAAAGTTCTTTGATAAAACGGTTGAGTTAGATGCGTTACTGACTTTGGTGAGCTCTTACCAAGACCGTTGTGATGTGCTTGAGGTGATGTGTCATCCGGCTCATGTCGACGAACACCTGAAACAAATATCGAGCTACGCTCTTCAACGAGAGAAAGAGCTGAGTGTTCTTACGGACTCTCGTTTGAAGGCGTCACTCAAAGATATGGGCATTCAGGTTTCGGATTACTCAGCGGTACTCTGATCGCATAAACAGAAAGCAGCTGCCTCGCTGGAACCCCCTAAACCTTAATTCCAGCGGTGAAATCTGGCAGCTCGCTTTTTTCTCGGTTACATTGAGCCCAGACAGACAATAAGGAACACTGGCAGCATGGCAAGAATTAAAGACGTCGCAGAACTGGCTGGCGTCAACCGTTCGACCGTTTCTCGTATCATCAATGGAGAAGGGAAGTTTCGGGAAGAAACCAAAAGAAAAGTAGAACAAGCCATGGCAGAGCTAAACTATCGCCCGAGTGCGATTGCGCGCTCTTTAGCAACCGCCTCATCGAATATGACGGGGTTGCTCGTGACCTTCTATACTGGTGGTTTCTTCGGTGAAATGATGAATCAGGTTCAAAATGAGCTGGATAAACACAAGAAGTTCCTGATCACTGCGCAGGGTCATCATAGTGCTGAAGGTGAACGTGAAGCGATCCAGCGATTTCATGATCTTCGCTGCGAAGGGTACGTGCTCCACTGCCGCTATATGAGTGATGAAGAACTACGCACGTTAGCAGAACAACCGACGCCATTTGTGTTGTTAGACCGTTTTGTAGAAGGTTTAGAAGATCGCTGCATTACGTTTGATCACACTGAAGCTGCGCGTGTTGCTACGTCATATTTAATCCAGCAGGGTCATCAACACCTCGGTTGCATCTCGGGCCCTAGCAGCCGATTCAGTGGTCAGCGACGTCTGGCTGGTTTTGTTGCCGCTGTTGAGGAACATAATCTGGAGCTAAATTCTGAACAGATTATTGAAGGGGATTACGGACGGCAAAGTGGTTACTTTGCAGCAAAATCCTTAATGGAAAACAACCCTCAGATTACCGCTATCTTTTCTGCCAGTGAAGAAATGACCAGTGGTGCCATGCAGTACTTTTACGAGAAGAATATCAGGGTGCCTGAAGATGTTTCTGTTGTCAGCTTTGATAGTGTAGAAGTGTGTGAAAGCTTTTATCCTGCCGTTTCTTCTGTCCAGTTTCCTATCAGCAAAATGGCGAGAGCCGCTGTAGAAGTGTTAACGGCTAAAATCGAGAATAAAGAAAGTGATGTGTCCCACGAGTTTGCACCTGAAGTTAAAATCAGAAAAAGCGTGCGAGCCCTTTGTTAATGAGGGAATACGTTACCTAGCAAAGGTTTAGTCACACCATGGAAGGCAGAGCTCGCCTGTAACTTTGAATTCTTGGCCTATAGTTAAAACTGCACGTTCATTAATTTGGGGAGAATTCAATGGATCAGGCAAGTTTACTATCAAGAATAAATGAATTACCTAAAATTCGAAAAGTCTTGCAGGAGCTCGTTGAAATGGTCAACCGGGATGAGGTTGATCTTATGCAGCTTTCGCAAAAAATCGCTATGGAGCAAGTGGTATCCGCCCGTATTCTCCGACTCGCTAACTCCGCTCACTTTGGGCGCAGCCGAACAGTAGCTTCTATTGATGAAGCCGTTATCCGCTTAGGTACCGAACCCATCAGAACCTTAGTGGTGGTATCAGTATTGACCAGTGCCTTCCCTAAATTTGAAACCATGGATGTGACTGAATACTGGAACGACACTTTTGAAGTGGCCACTATTGCCAGCAACATTGCGAAAGAAGTGGGGCTGGAACCAAACCAAGTGTTTACCGCTGGTATTCTTCATAACATCGGTGAATTGATGATTCATGCGTTGGCTCCAGAAGAAGCTAAGTCTATTCAAGAAAGAATCGATGCTGGCGAAGCCGCAGAAGATGTTCAGCGCGAAGTGCTAGGCACAACAGCCTCTGAGCTTGGAGCGAAACTCGCAACAGCCTGGAAATTTGCGCCTCAGCTCGTCGATTCAATCGCTCATTGTCTAGACCCTAACAACGCCGAAGAAGAGCCAAAAATTGCCTGGTCTTTACACTTGGCAAGGCAGATCAATATCGATTGGGATGATATTGAAGAGGAAGATCAAAGGCTCGAATATATTGAGTCAAACCATGACGCGAAAGTACTTGGTCTGTCGACGGCATTTTTACCGACATTGGAAAATGTCAGAGGACAAGGTCGAGACCTCGCAGCTCAAATGGTGTAACGAAATGTATTAAAGGGGTTTGGCTACTCCTTTTTTTCTTTATAATGTCAGTGCTCAATAAATCACAATTTATACATTTTCAGGTGGTTTATTGAGCACTGAGTGGTTGTTAACATACTGAAAATCAATCGTATTGTTACCTAAGTCAAACTTTGCATATTCGCTTTGTAATCCATTTTGTGATTGCAGGTGAATCGCGGTTAGATTGACACTCCCGCTCAAAGTTAAGCGTTAAAAACGTAACTTAGGACAATATTCGATTCAGTGTGACCAGTATTAAAATAACGGTCGATCGCATTCAACCGGGGTTGCATATCCGGTTACCAGTCAGCTGGAAAGATCACCCGTTTCTTCTCAATAGCTTTAAGATCAAATCCCAGGACCAAGTTGATATCATTCGTCACTTGGGGATTAAACACGTCTATATAAATCCACTTCAAAGTGATGCCCAGCCACTTCCAGCTAACGAAGCAATGGAAAATGTGGAGCAAGAGACAGCGCTTGAGCTTGCCAAGAAAAAAATGTGGCAGGAAAAGCAAACCCGCATAGAAAAACTCAACGCATATCGCCGACGTGTGAATAAATGCGAAAAAGAGTTTGAGCGTTCTTTGTCTCAATTGCGTTCAGTCATGAGCAAGATCCGCAGCCGACCGCTTGATGCGGTAAAAGAGGCAACGGTCATGGTGGATGAAGTTGTCGATAAGCTTTTAGCAGACAACAATGTGACACTTCATCTAATGAATGGAAAAAGTAAATTCCAGGACATTTACTTCCATTCGCTGAATGTAGCGGTGATCGCTATGATGATCGCCAAAAGCAAAGGGATGAAGGCGGAAGCGATTAAAGAGATCGCTTTCGGTGCACTTTTTCACGATATGGGGAAAGTTCGTGTACCAGCAGCCATCGTCAATAAGAAGTCACCGCTGACGGCACCGGAAGAGAATTACCTCAAGTTACACACCAAATATGGCTTGGAGCTGACAGAGAAAATTGAAGATTTCCCTTCCAGTGCCAAGCGCATTATTTGTCAGCATCACGAATACCTTGATGGCAGTGGTTACCCAGACGGTCTGAAAGGGGAACAGATAGACCCTTACGCTCAAATCGTTGCGTTAGCCAATGCCTATGATAACTTGTGCCACCCAAGGATAGAGTCAGAGCAAAAGATCCCATTCAGCGCGCTCTCTCATCTATATAAGAAGTGCAAGCATCTATATAACAATGAAAACCTGAACATTCTCATCAAATTTATGGGAGTGTACCCACCAGGTACCGTCGTCCAGTTGTCTAATGAAATGGTCGGGATGGTCATTTCTGTCAATGCGCAGAATATCCTTTACCCGAACGTATTACTTTACGATTCAAATGTGCCACGTAACCAGGCACCCATTCTTGATCTTGCGGATAGTGAACTCAAAATCGTGTCGGCCATTTTGCCGAACAAGCTACCGGAAAAAGTGAGGGAATACTTAAATCCAAGGACTCGGATATCTTACTACTTTGAGAACGACGCCTAACGCATTCTCAAAAGTGACGATTTATGGAGAGAATTTCGTCGCTGTTTTGCCATGTGTTTGATTTGACGCTTAGGTTTCATCTCAAGCACTTGGCAAACCCTAGATGCTCTGATTTTATATCTTTCTTAGATAGATGCTTGGATTCATAGCAACGAGTCGTTGTGGGATTCTATGTACATTGGAGTGTTACTATGCAGTCAACTACACAAACAGCAAAGCCGGAATACCTGCTGATGGCATTACGGCAAACAATAAAAGACGAAGGCATTACCTATAATACTCTGGCGCAGCAATTAGGTGTGCCGTTATCATCATTAAAAAGACACCTTCACAACACCTCTATTCCATTGGAAAAGCTTCTTACCTATTGTGTAGGGGCTGGTATCAATTTGTCAGAGTTACATCAGGTTGCTCTGAAGCTACAGTTCAAAAACGAAAACTTCTTTAATGAAATTCAAGACGACGTGTTCTTCGAGTTTCCTCAGCTCTACGATTTCTATCGCGAATTGCGTCATCGTGAAAACGACCTTCATTTAATGCAGGAGGAATACGGGCTCGACGATGCGGCTACTTATCTCTATTTACGTGCGCTGGAAATCTTAGGGCTTATTCAGTTGGGTGAAAGCAACCGCTTCTCTTTTATTGGTCCTTATCACTACCAAATGTCGAGCTCATCCAAACTCGGACAGCAGTATTTAAAAAGCTTAACCGAACAGCTATTGAAAGCGAAAGACTCAGCCAAAGTCATCTGTGGGCGAATGTATCTTTCCGAAGAGCAATTGGAAGCCATCGAAACCAAGCTCAACGAAGAGATACTAAGAACGCATAATGAGAATATGGAACAGGGTCGAACCGAACCTGATCATCTACGCAATTTGATGTTCTTCGAAACCAAGTATAAGAAGGTACTGTTCTCTGCTGGTATAAGCCCACTACCTAATGATGTCCTTAATAGAGTGAAGAACATGATAAGCGAAGACGGAAATGTCTAACTTATCCACAGTAAAATGTGAATAATATGTGTGATTTAAGGGGGTAAATTTTATTTAGAATAAAATTTGCTCGCTTAGCCTTTCTTTTTAATAAAAATGCCATTTCGGTGTTGCCAACTCTGAATTACTCCCTATAATGCCGCCTCACTGACACGGCAGACGCCACAAGGCTTCAGCGAATATGTCAGTCAGGCTTCTGGCTCAAAAATAGATAATTTGTTTCTTCTTTGAAAAAAGAAAAATAAAAAACGAAAAAGTGTTTGACACTAATAATTATCTCGCTAGAATGACCGCCTCTTCACAAGGAAGCTTAAATCCTTAAGAAGAAAGCTCTTTAACAATATAGACCTATCAATCTGTGTGGGCACTCGTTGATGATAATCCAAATAGATACTTCGGTATCAATTTAGGTTTCAATGAACTGAGTGACCAATCGGTAGCAATACCGGCACAGTCAATTCAACATTACTATGTAATGTAATCAGTATTCATTGAGCCGACCAAAATCTTAAATTGAAGAGTTTGATCATGGCTCAGATTGAACGCTGGCGGCAGGCCTAACACATGCAAGTCGAGCGGAAACGAGTTGTCTGACCCTTCGGGGAACGACAACGGCGTCGAGCGGCGGACGGGTGAGTAATGCCTGGGAAATTGCCCTGATGTGGGGGATAACCATTGGAAACGATGGCTAATACCGCATAATAGCTTCGGCTCAAAGAGGGGGACCTTCGGCCTCTCGCGTCAGGATATGCCCAGGTGGGATTAGCTAGTTGGTGAGGTAAAGGCTCACCAAGGCGACGATCCCTAGCTGGTCTGAGAGGATGATCAGCCACACTGGAACTGAGACACGGTCCAGACTCCTACGGGAGGCAGCAGTGGGGAATATTGCACAATGGGCGCAAGCCTGATGCAGCCATGCCGCGTGTGTGAAGAAGGCCTTCGGGTTGTAAAGCACTTTCAGCAGTGAGGAAGGGTGTGCATTTAATAGATGCGCATTTTGACGTTAGCTGCAGAAGAAGCACCGGCTAACTCCGTGCCAGCAGCCGCGGTAATACGGAGGGTGCGAGCGTTAATCGGAATTACTGGGCGTAAAGCGCATGCAGGTGGTTTGTTAAGTCAGATGTGAAAGCCCGGGGCTCAACCTCGGAACTGCATTTGAAACTGGCAGGCTAGAGTACTGTAGAGGGGTAGAATTTCAGGTGTAGCGGTGAAATGCGTAGAGATCTGAAGGAATACCGGTGGCGAAGGCGGTACCCCTGGACAGATACTGACACTCAGATGCGAAAGCGTGGGGAGCAAACAGGATTAGATACCCTGGTAGTCCACGCCGTAAACGATGTCTACTTGGAGGTTGTGTACTTGAGCCGTGGCTTTCGGAGCTAACGCGTTAAGTAGACCGCCTGGGGAGTACGGTCGCAAGATTAAAACTCAAATGAATTGACGGGCCGCACAAGCGGTGGAGCATGTGGTTTAATTCGATGCAACGCGAAGAACCTTACCTACTCTTGACATCCATAGAACTTAGCAGAGATGCTTTGGTGCCTTCGGGAACTATGAGACAGGTGCTGCATGGCTGTCGTCAGCTCGTGTTGTGAAATGTTGGGTTAAGTCCCGCAACGAGCGCAACCCTTATCCTTGTTTGCCAGCACTTCGGGTGGGAACTCCAGGGAGACTGCCGGTGATAAACCGGAGGAAGGTGGGGACGACGTCAAGTCATCATATACTTACGAGTAGGGCTACACACGTGCTACAATGGCGCATACAGAGGGGCCAACTTGCGAGAGTGAGCGAATCCCAAAAAGTGCGTCGTAGTCCGGATTGGAGTCTGCAACTCGACTCCATGAAGTCGGAATCGCTAGTAATCGTGGATCAGAATGCCACGGTGAATACGTTCCCGGCCTTGTACACACCGCCCGTCACACCATGGGAGTGGGCTGCAAAAGAAGCAGGTAGTTTAACCTTCGGGAGGACGCTTGCCACTTTGTGGTTCATGACTGGGGTGAAGTCGTAACAAGGTAGCCCTAGGGGAACCTGGGGCTGGATCACCTCCTTATACGATGATTATTGCGATGAGTGTTCACACAGATTGATACGGTTTATAACGTTAAGAGCAATGTTGGGTCTGTAGCTCAGCTGGTTAGAGCGCTCGCCTGATAAGCGGGAGGTCGGTGGTTCAAGTCCACTCAGACCCACCACTATCTTCCCAAAGATAGCGGGTCAGACATTGAATCTTTATGGGGCTATAGCTCAGCTGGGAGAGCGCCTGCCTTGCACGCAGGAGGTCAGCAGTTCGATCCTGCTTAGCTCCACCATCTTTAAGCGTTTTCGCTGAGAATGTTTAAAAATGGTTCTTAACGAATCATGCTCTTTAACAATTTGGAAAGCTGACGAATAACAACAATCCCCTTATCTACGGATAAGCGTTGTTATTCAATTAAAAGTTCTCAAATCCTAAAACTGTGTTTTAGGTACCAACACACATTCAAGTGTTCTTGGAAACATCCTTGCGATGTTTATATTTGAGTCCGGCAAAATCGAATGTCTCTCGCTCATTCAATAATGAGAGACACAAACCTTGGTTGTTTGAACATACAAGACCTCTTGGGGTTGTATGGTTAAGTGACTAAGCGTACACGGTGGATGCCTTGGCAGTCAGAGGCGATGAAGGACGTACTAACTTGCGATAAGCCCAGATAAGACAGTAAGAGTCATTTGAGTCTGGGATTTCCGAATGGGGAAACCCACTTACATAAGTAAGTATTGCTGAGTGAATACATAGCTCAGTGAAGCGAACTCGGGGAACTGAAACATCTAAGTACCCGAAGGAAGAGAAATCAACCGAGATTCCGAAAGTAGCGGCGAGCGAAATTGGATTAGCCCTTAAGCTTTTTATGCGTCAGGTGAAGCTTCTGGAAAGGAGCGCGATACAGGGTGATAGCCCCGTAACCGACAGCGGATTTAAAGTGAAATCGAGTAAGGCGGGACACGTGATATCCTGTCTGAATATGGGGGGACCATCCTCCAAGGCTAAATACTACTGACTGACCGATAGTGAACCAGTACCGTGAGGGAAAGGCGAAAAGAACCCCTGTGAGGGGAGTGAAATAGAACCTGAAACCGTGTACGTACAAGCAGTAGGAGCCCTTCGGGGTGACTGCGTACCTTTTGTATAATGGGTCAGCGACTTATATTCAGTGGCAAGGTTAACCATCTAGGGGAGCCGTAGGGAAACCGAGTCTTAACTGGGCGTTCAGTCTCTGGATATAGACCCGAAACCAGGTGATCTAGCCATGGGCAGGTTGAAGGTTGAGTAACATCAACTGGAGGACCGAACCGACTAATGTTGAAAAATTAGCGGATGACTTGTGGCTAGGGGTGAAAGTACCAATCAAACCTGGAGATAGCTGGTTCTCCCCGAAAGCTATTTAGGTAGCGCCTCGGACGAATACTACTGGGGGTAGAGCACTGTTAAGGCTAGGGGGTCATCCCGACTTACCAACCCTTTGCAAACTCCGAATACCAGTAAGTACTATCCGGGAGACACACGGCGGGTGCTAACGTCCGTCGTGGAGAGGGAAACAACCCAGACCGCCAGCTAAGGTCCCAAAGTATTGCTAAGTGGGAAACGATGTGGGAAGGCTCAGACAGCCAGGATGTTGGCTTAGAAGCAGCCATCATTTAAAGAAAGCGTAATAGCTCACTGGTCGAGTCGGCCTGCGCGGAAGATGTAACGGGGCTAAGCAATACACCGAAGCTGCGGCTGCATACTTTGTATGCGGGGTAGGGGAGCGTTCTGTAAGCCGTTGAAGGTGGTTCGTAAGGGCTGCTGGAGGTATCAGAAGTGCGAATGCTGACATGAGTAACGATAAAGGGAGTGAAAAACTCCCTCGCCGGAAGACCAAGGGTTCCTGTCCAACGTTAATCGGGGCAGGGTAAGTCGACCCCTAAGGCGAGGCTGAAAAGCGTAGTCGATGGGAAACGGGTTAATATTCCCGTACTTCTTACAATTGCGATGGGGGGACGGAGAAGGCTAGGTGGTACTGGCGACGGTTGTCCAGGTTCAAGTGCGTAGGCTTGAGAGTTAGGTAAATCCGGCTCTCTTTAAGGCTGAGACACGATGTCGAGCTACTACGGTAGTGAAGTCATTGATGCCATGCTTCCAGGAAAAGCCTCTAAGCTTCAGATTGTAAGGAATCGTACCCCAAACCGACACAGGTGGTCGGGTAGAGAATACCAAGGCGCTTGAGAGAACTCGGGTGAAGGAACTAGGCAAAATGGTACCGTAACTTCGGGAGAAGGTACGCTCTTATCGGTGAAGTCCCTCGCGGATGGAGCTGACGAGAGTCGCAGATACCAGGTGGCTGCAACTGTTTATTAAAAACACAGCACTGTGCAAAATCGTAAGATGACGTATACGGTGTGACGCCTGCCCGGTGCCGGAAGGTTAATTGATGGGGTTAGTCCTCGGACGAAGCTCTTGATCGAAGCCCCGGTAAACGGCGGCCGTAACTATAACGGTCCTAAGGTAGCGAAATTCCTTGTCGGGTAAGTTCCGACCTGCACGAATGGCGTAATGATGTACCACGCTGTCTCCACCCGAGACTCAGTGAAATTGAAATCGCTGTGAAGATGCAGTGTACCCGCGGCTAGACGGAAAGACCCCGTGAACCTTTACTACAGCTTGGCACTGAACATTGAACCTACATGTGTAGGATAGGTGGGAGGCTTTGAAACGCAGTCGCCAGATTGCGTGGAGCCGTCCTTGAAATACCACCCTTGTAGCTTTGATGTTCTAACTTGGCTCCCTTATCGGGAGTGAGGACAGTGCCTGGTGGGTAGTTTGACTGGGGCGGTCTCCTCCCAAAGCGTAACGGAGGAGCACGAAGGTGGGCTAAACACGGTTGGACATCGTGTGGTTAGTGCAATGGCATAAGCCCGCTTGACTGCGAGAATGACAATTCGAGCAGGTGCGAAAGCAGGTCATAGTGATCCGGTGGTTCTGAATGGAAGGTACCATCGCTCAACGGATAAAAGGTACTCCGGGGATAACAGGCTGATACCGCCCAAGAGTTCATATCGACGGCGGTGTTTGGCACCTCGATGTCGGCTCATCACATCCTGGGGCTGAAGTCGGTCCCAAGGGTATGGCTGTTCGCCATTTAAAGTGGTACGCGAGCTGGGTTTAGAACGTCGTGAGACAGTTCGGTCCCTATCTGCCGTGGGCGTTGGAAGATTGAAGGGGGCTGCTCCTAGTACGAGAGGACCGGAGTGGACGAACCTCTGGTGTTCGGGTTGTCATGCCAATGGCATTGCCCGGAGCTAAGTTCGGAATCGATAACCGCTGAAAGCATCTAAGCGGGAAGCGAGCCCTGAGATGAGTCTTCCCTGATACTTTAAGTATCCTAAAGGGTTGTTCGAGACCAGAACGTTGATAGGCAGGGTGTGTAAGCGTTGTGAGGCGTTGAGCTAACCTGTACTAATTGCCCGTGAGGCTTAACCATACAACACCCAAGGGGTTTTGAGTGGACTCAGATAAGAACATTGAATGTGTAGAACCAGAACTTGCTCTTTATTTAAGAGATAGCAGCTTTCCGAATTAAAGAATTTGCTTGGCGACCATAGCGTTGTGGACCCACCTGATTCCATGCCGAACTCAGAAGTGAAACGCAATAGCGCCGATGGTAGTGTGGGGTTTCCCCATGTGAGAGTAGGACATCGCCAGGCTTTACATTTGAACATCTGCTTCTGATAAGCAGGTATTCCACTGCGGAGTGGTAGTTCAGTTGGTTAGAATACCGGCCTGTCACGCCGGGGGTCGCGGGTTCGAGTCCCGTCCACTCCGCCATTTATTCAGATGAAGCCCTAGCAGTAATGCTAGGGCTTTTTCGTATTTGCCATTTAATTCCCTCAATAGACGAATGAATCCCACTTGAACCCTCATCAAGCCATACGTCCTTAGATTCCCTGTCCCTTATTTTACAAAGCCTCGGTAGAAATTAGTGTTTATCAGCTAATGGATGTACGAATAGAGGTTGGCATCTTTTTCCTAAGACGTACTTTTCGCTTTCTAAGCCAGTCTTACCGTAGGTTTGTGCTAGGTATTCGGCTTGATAAAGAGAGTCATCTTACCTTTTATTTCAGCGATGAGTTTCTGCTCGACATGCGGTATCGTCTGTTATAGTCTGGACATATAGACGTCTAGCCGCTTTAGGGAGAAAGTAAGATGCCCATTAAGATTCCTGATCAATTGCCCGCATTGGATACATTAAGGGAAGAGAATATTTTCGTGATGCCAGAATCACGAGCAACGACTCAGGAAATCCGTCCTCTTAAGGTACTGATCCTTAACTTAATGCCAAAAAAGATTGAGACGGAGACTCAGTTTCTTCGTTTACTTTCAAACAGTCCGCTTCAGATTGATGTTGAGCTACTTCGTATCGATAACCGTCCAAGTAAAAATACGCCGACTGAACATCTGGATACCTTTTACCGTCAGTTTGAAATGGTGAAGAAAAGAAACTTTGATGGCTTGATTATTACGGGAGCACCGCTTGGCTTAGTGCAGTTTGAAGATGTAATTTACTGGGAGCACCTACAAGCCATTATGAATTGGGCAAAGGAGCATGTGACTTCGACGCTTTATGTATGCTGGGCTGCTCAGGCAGGACTGAAGTTACTTTATAATCTTCCTAAACGCACCAGAAAAGAGAAGTTATCGGGGGTTTATAACCACCACATTCTTCAGCCTTATCATCCAGTGCTTCGAGGCTTTGATGATACTTTTCTTGCGCCTCATTCTCGTTATGCAGACTTTTCACCTGAGTACCTCTCTGAGCACACGGATTTGGATATTCTTGCTACGTCGGATGTAGCAGGTGTGTATCTGGCTTCTACAAAAGACAAACGAAACGTGTTTGTTACGGGTCATCCAGAATATGACTCGCACACACTTCACAATGAATACGTTCGAGATCTTGGTGAGGGAATGGAGCCCGCTATACCAGTGAACTATTACCCAAATAACAACCCAGATAATAAGCCAAACGCTAGCTGGCGTAGCCATGGTCATTTGTTGTTTTCAAACTGGCTAAACTACTGTGTTTACCAGCAGACGCCATACGACCTTTCTCATTTCTCCGAAGCGAACTTTACCAAAGACGAGGATTGAGAAATTTGAATATTTACAAGGGCAGCATAAGCTGCCCTTGTTCATTCTAAGTCTCTTCTTTTTTGGCTTTCTCAATCATCGGGGTAATCGTCGAGCCTTGTACCAAAATAGAAAACACCACAACAGAATAGGTCATTACCAGGATAATCTCTTTCACATCAATGAGCTTATCTGGGATAACAAGTATTCCCGGAGGGATAGACAGCGCCATTGCCAAAGCTAAGCCTCCACGTAATCCTCCCCATGTGAGAATCTTCACTGACCACGAGTTATAGCTCCGATAGCGTCTGAATCCCAGATAAGACAACCAAACACTCAGGTATCGGCTAGTCAGGACAAGTGGAACCGCAAATGCCATCAAGATCCAGTCCTCGTGGTGGAATTCAAACAGTAGCATCGACATACCGATTAACAGGAAAAGTACGCCATTTAAGAATTCATCGACGAGTTCCCAAAAATGATCGAGGTGTTCTTCGCTTTCTTTTGAAAAACCAATAAAGCGGGTCCAGTTACCAATCATGATCCCAGATACCACCATTGCCAAAGGTCCGGAAACATGAATGACGTCAGCGAAAGCATATCCAGCAGTAGGGATGCCAATCGTCAGAAGCAGTTCCATGGAGTGGTCGTTGGTCGAGCTAATCAAGTAATGAAAGAGCAGACCCAGAGCAAACCCATAAACAATGCCGCCAATTGCTTCTTGAATAAACAGAAGCGACACACTGGTAAAGGTTGGTGTTTCTGTGCCAAATGCCATGGTATATAGAGTGACAAAGATGACCAAACCAAAGCCGTCATTAAACAGAGATTCTCCCTCAATTTGAGTGGATATACGTTTCGGAGCGTCTAGTTTTTTTACAATGGCAAGCACGGCTATGGGGTCAGTCGGCGAGATGAGGGCACCGAATAACAGGCAGTAAACAAGCTCAAACTGAATCCCGATAATTTGACAAAAACCGTAAAGCACACCACCAATGAAAAACGTTGAGAACAAGGTCGCACCAAGCGCTAAAACGGTGATTTCCCATTTCTGATCTTTCATATTTGGGAGTTTGATACCCAAGCCACCGGCAAAGAGCAGAAAACCTAAAACGCCTTTGAGCAGGAAAGCTTCAAAGTTAATGGTTGTCATGGTGACTGCGGCAACTTTGGTCAAATGAAACCAATCATTTTGACCTGCTATGATGATAAAGAGAGAAAGAATCAAGGCGCCAGCAGTAATGGCGATGGTGGTTTGCATTTTTCCTATCTTGCTGTTTACAAAGGCGATTAGCATCGCCGCTGCAGAAAGAAAACACAGGGTGTAATAGACGGACATGAGCTTGCTTGTTCCAAATGTAACAAAGTGTGTAGTTGGCGAATTTTCCTCCGACTTGTTCCTAATATCAAATACTTTTTTAACCTAATTAATCGGTCTAAAAATACAAATGACATAAGGCTAATTAAGCAGTTTGGACGTCTAGAATTCTATTGGATGTATGGTAGGATGAGAGCAAAGATAAGGAATGAGGCTGTAGTGTGGCTGGAAGCAATATAAGACAACAAATAGAACAACAATTATCCGAGAGAATCCTGTTTATTGATGGTGGTATGGGTACCATGATTCAGGATCTCAAATTGGAAGAAGAGGACTACCGTGGTAAACGTTTCTCTGATTGGCATTGTGACCTAAAAGGAAACAACGACCTGTTGGTCTTAACGCAACCTGAGCTTATCAAGAACATTCACAGCCAGTACCTTGAAGCCGGTGCGGACATTCTTGAAACCAACACCTTTAACGCTACGACCATTGCAATGGCTGACTATGATATGGAAAGCCTTAGCGAAGAGATCAATTTTGAAGCGGCTCGCTTAGCCAAAGCAGCGGCAGATGAGTGGACGGCAAAAACACCGGACCAGCCTCGATATGTTGCAGGTGTACTGGGACCAACAAACCGTACTTGTTCTATTTCCCCAGATGTGAACGACCCGGGTTATCGAAACGTGAGTTTCGATGAATTGGTGGTTGCTTATTCCGAGTCCACACGTGCCCTTATCAGAGGCGGCTCTGATCTTATCCTTATCGAAACCATATTCGATACATTGAACGCAAAAGCGTGTGCCTTCGCGGTTGAATCTGTATTTGAGGAGCTAGGCTTTGAGCTACCGGTAATGATTTCAGGTACCATCACCGATGCTTCCGGGCGTACGCTCTCCGGTCAAACTACCGAAGCTTTTTATAATGCTTTAAGACACGTAAAACCGATTTCTTTCGGTCTGAACTGTGCACTGGGTCCTGATGAGCTTCGTCAATACGTGGAAGAGCTGTCCCGTATTTCTGAATGCAGTGTGTCTGCGCACCCGAATGCCGGGCTTCCCAATGCTTTTGGTGAATACGATCTTTCACCAGAAGATATGGCGGAGCACATTGGCGAATGGGCACGTTCTGGTTTTCTAAACCTGGTTGGTGGTTGTTGTGGTACCACTCCCGAACACATTCGTCAGATGACGTTAGTCTGTAAAGGTGTAAAACCCCGTACATTGCCTGACATTCCAGTGGCATGTCGCCTTTCAGGTCTTGAACCTTTAACCATCGAAAAAGAGACATTGTTCGTTAACGTTGGTGAGCGTACTAACGTTACGGGTTCGGCTCGCTTTAAGCGTCTGATTAAAGAAGAGTTGTACGACGAAGCTCTCGACGTTGCACGCCAACAGGTAGAAAACGGCGCGCAGATCATCGACATCAATATGGATGAAGGGATGCTGGATGCGGAAGCCTGTATGATCCGTTTCCTTAATTTGTGTGCGTCTGAACCTGAGATTTCCAAAGTACCAATCATGGTTGATTCCTCTAAGTGGGAGGTCATCGAAGCCGGTCTTAAATGCATTCAGGGTAAAGGCATTGTTAACTCTATCTCTTTGAAAGAAGGGAAAGAAAAGTTTGTTGAGCAAGCAAAGTTGATCCGTCGATACGGCGCTGCCGTTGTTGTGATGGCGTTTGACGAAGTCGGACAGGCTGAGACTCGCGAACGTAAACTCGAGATTTGTACCAATGCTTATAAGATTCTGGTCGATGAAGTTGGCTTCCCGCCAGAAGACATCATTTTTGACCCGAATATCTTCGCTGTAGCTACGGGTATTGAAGAGCACAACAACTACGCCGTCGACTTTATCGAAGCGGTTGGCGACATCAAACGAGACCTGCCACACGCCATGATTTCTGGTGGTGTATCTAACGTTTCTTTCTCCTTCCGAGGTAATAACTACGTACGTGAGGCGATTCACGCGGTATTCCTGTACCACTGCTTCAAGAACGGCATGGACATGGGGATCGTAAATGCTGGTCAGCTAGAAATTTACGACAACGTACCTGACAAACTTCGTGAGGCAGTGGAAGATGTTGTACTAAACCGCCGTGATGATGGCACAGAACGTTTACTGGATATTGCCGCGGAATACGCAGGAAAAGGCGTCGGAAAAGAAGACGATGCTTCTGCGTTGGAATGGCGCACTTACCCAGTAGAAAAACGCCTTGAGCATGCACTGGTTAAAGGCATCACTGAGTTTATTGTTGATGATACGGAAGAAGCGCGTCAGAAAGCCTCCAAACCACTGGAAGTGATTGAAGGTCCTTTGATGGATGGTATGAACGTGGTTGGCGACCTGTTTGGTGAGGGCAAGATGTTCCTTCCTCAGGTAGTTAAATCAGCTCGTGTAATGAAACAGGCAGTTGCCCATTTAGAACCGTACATCAACGCAGAAAAGCAAGCGGGTTCGTCCAACGGCAAGATCCTGCTGGCAACCGTAAAAGGAGATGTTCACGATATCGGTAAAAACATCGTGGGCGTAGTTTTGCAGTGTAACAACTATGAAATTGTCGACCTAGGCGTGATGGTTCCTTGTGAGCAGATCCTGAAAGTCGCTAAAGAAGAGAATGTCGACATCATTGGTCTTTCTGGCCTCATCACCCCTTCTTTGGATGAAATGGTTCATGTAGCGAAAGAGATGGAGCGCCAAGGGTTTGATCTTCCACTCCTTATTGGCGGTGCTACAACCTCAAAAGCTCATACTGCGGTGAAGATAGAGCAGAACTACCACCAACCAGTGGTCTATGTGAACAATGCTTCACGAGCGGTAGGTGTGTGTACATCTTTGCTGTCCGATGAGTTGAGACCAGCCTTTGTTGAAAAGGTGGATGCCGACTACGTTCGTGTTCGTGACCAGCATAACCGTAAAAAACCTCGCACTAAGCCAGTGAATCTTGAAAAGGCACGTTCTAACTGTGTTGATATTGACTGGGAAAACTATACGCCTCCCGTCCCCGTCAAACCTGGTGTGCATGTGTACGACGATTTCGATGTGGCAACACTGCGCAAATACATCGACTGGACTCCATTCTTTATGACTTGGTCACTTGTGGGTAAATACCCAAAAATCCTCGAACATGAAGAAGTCGGTGAAGAAGCAAAACGCCTGTTCAAAGACGCGAACGATTTGCTTGATCGTGTGGAAAAAGAAGGCTTACTGAAAGCACGTGGTATGTGTGCGCTATTCCCGGCAGCGAGTGTCGGCGACGACATCGAAGTGTACAGTGATGAGAGCCGTACTGAAGTAGCACATGTTTTACATAACTTGCGCCAGCAAACTGAAAAGCCTAAAGGTTTTAACTACTGCCTTTCAGACTATATTGCGCCGAAATCGTCAGGCAAAAAAGACTGGATTGGTGCCTTTGCAGTTACTGGTGGTATTGGTGAGCGTGAACTTGCTGATGCCTATAAAGCGCAGGGTGATGACTACAATGCCATCATGATTCAAGCGGTGGCAGACCGTTTAGCGGAAGCTTTTGCAGAATACTTGCACGAGCAGGTTCGTAAAGACATTTGGGGCTATGCGACAGACGAAAATCTGGATAACGAAGATCTGATTCGCGAAAAATATCAGGGTATTCGACCAGCGCCGGGCTACCCTGCCTGCCCGGAACACACTGAGAAAGGCACTTTGTGGGAGATGCTCAAAGTCGAAGAAACCATTGATATGTCGCTGACAACCAGCTACGCCATGTGGCCGGGTGCTTCTGTGTCTGGCTGGTACTTCTCTCACCCTGATTCACGTTACTTTGCTATTGCACAGATTCAAGAAGATCAGGCGAAAGACTACGCCGAGAGAAAAGGCTGGGAGTGGGAAGAAGCTGAGAAATGGTTGGGTCCAAATCTTAATTGATTTTATTCGGGGGAAATAAAAAGGGTTGGCATCTGCCAACCCTTTTTGGTGTTTGATCGCTATTTTTTGAAGAGTTATCTTTCGAAAAGTTCTTCGTGAAGCGCCTGGACCGCTTTTTTCGATACAGATTCGTGTAATAAGAAGCAGAGGTTATGGGCACTGGCTCCGTAACAAATCATGCGAAGGTTAAAGTCTTCAAGCGTACTGAATACTTGTTTCGCGTAGCCTTTGCTCTCTTTCATGTTATTACCAATCAGGGCGACCAGGCAGAGGTTGTGTTCTACTTCTACCGTACACAGCTCTTCCAGTTCTTTCTTTGCTTCTGGTGGCAGTTCAGGAGCGCCGCCTCCCGTATTGGTTTGATCCAGTGTCAGAGACACACTGACTTCTGACGTTGTGATCAAATCGACGGAGATTTTGTGCTTCGCCAAGATTTGGAATACTTCGGCTAAGAAGCCATAGGCCTGGAACATGTTCGGGCTGCGCAGTGTTACCATCGTCTGATTACAGCGAAGTGCCAGAGCACGGAATAAAGGTGCGCTTTCTACCTGTTGACGAATCCATGTGCCACCTTTTTCGGGCGCTTTCGATGAACCGACAAACACTGGAATTTGATGACGAAGTGCAGGAAGTAGTGTTGATGGATGAAGGATCTTTGCACCAAAATTGGCCATCTCAGATGCTTCGCTAAAGCTAATTTCCGGAATCGGGCTGGCTTTAGGTGCAATGCGAGGATCGGTAGTGTATATACCGGGAACGTCAGTCCAGATTTCTAACCCTGCTGCTTCAACCGCTTCAGCAATCAGTGCGGCACTGTAGTCACTGCCACCACGACCAAGTGTAGTGGTGTTGCCTTCTTCGTCAGAACCAATAAAGCCCTGAGTGACAACAACTTGTTGCTGGCAAAGAGGTACTAGTTTTTCTTTTGCCAGTCTAGATATTTCTTCCAGCTCTGGCTGCGCCTTACCATGCACGGAATCGGTACGCATGACATCGCGAATATCAAATCGAACCGCATTAACACCACGCTCGCGCATCAGCTGCGTCAAAATGTGAGTCGACATCAGCTCGCCACAAGAAACAAGGTGATCGGTCAGCTTGTCGCTAGATTGAAATGATGCGGCTTCTGCGGCACTGGCAACGGTTTCTAAAATGGCGTGTACTTGTTTCTCAGCTCCCGCCGGGTCGGCTAGCTGATCTAAAATCTGATGATGAATATCAGCGAGCTGCTTAACTAAGGTTTGACGATGCTCAGCATCTGCCACACCATTCGCCAGTTCGACAAGCAGATTGGTAACACCTGAACAGGCACTACTCACCACCAAACGGGTATCAGGGTTATTTTCAATAATGGCACTGCAGCGGCTCATGGCTTCAAAATTCGCCACACTGGTTCCACCAAATTTCGCTACATTAAATGCGCTCGCGGCTTTGTTCTCGTTCAAAGCACTGTCTCCCAAAAAACGTCCAAAGATAACGACATGGCAATCAAAACGACTGCCTAACATCCGATGTTGAAGAGAGATTTCGTAGAGCAGAGGGAAAGCATAAAGAAAGGAATGCGTACCTCAGAAGCTCTTCACCTAGGGTGACAGTCGGCAGGATTCAACCTGCTCGCCCGATGCTCAATTCACCCGCAATGAATTGTCATCTCGGCATTGCTCCCCCTGAGTTAGGTGTCTTGGAATTGGGGTTCCACACCAAACCTGCCTGGGCAATGCTCCTCTTCTGCTAGAAAGCCCGTTTATTGAACGGTTTTATGGTGAAAATGTCAATGTTTAACCGAGAATTTGTTATTTTGTGATATCAGCATTGTAAAAAGCGTCTTTTTGGCGCTCGACCTTAACAAAGTGAATGCATTAGAGTAAAAATTAAACAGTAGAAAATCCAATAACGATAAAATGAGAGCACTATGACAATAACAAGCTTTAATCCTCCACGGCGTATCTTAATGGGTCCCGGTCCTTCGGATGTTTACCCTGAAGTCTTGCAAGCCATCAGCCGACCTACTGTTGGGCATTTGGACCCTTTATTCATCAAGATGATGGATGAGCTTAAACAATTGCTCAAATACGCCTTCCAGACAGAGAATGAATTTACCATTGCGATTTCTGCTCCGGGGAGTGCCGGAATGGAAGCCTGCTTTGTTAATTTGGTTGAGCCAGGTGATAAAGTGATCGTATGCCGCAATGGCGTGTTCGGAGAACGTATGAGAGAAAACGTTATCCGATGTGGTGGTGATGCGGTTGTCGTGGATGATGAATGGGGGGCACCAGTCAGCGTTCAGAAAGTACAGGCAGCGTTCGACCAACACCCCGATGCCAAGATTCTTGCCTTTGTACACGCTGAAACGTCGACCGGGGCTTGCTCCGATGCGGAAGCTTTGGCAAAAATTGCTAAACAACATGGTGCGCTTACTATTGTAGATACGGTCACTTCTTTAGGTGGCGTTCCCCTTTATGTCGATAAATGGGGGCTGGATGCCGTTTATTCAGGGAGCCAGAAGTGTCTGTCCTGTATTCCCGGTTTGTCACCTTTGACCCTTTCCGCAGCGGCAATCAGTAAAATTACAGAGCGCAGTGCTCCGGTTCAAAGCTGGTTCTTAGATCAAAGCCTGGTACTAGGGTACTGGAGTGGAGAAGGTAAGCGAAGTTATCATCACACCGCGCCTGTAAACAGCTTGTATGCGCTTCATGAATCCCTGTTGAAGCTGAAGAATGAAGGGCTCGAGAATACTTGGAAGCGACATAAAGACATGCACGATAAGCTGAAGAAAGGTCTGGAAAAACTGGGAATTCAGTTTGTGGTGGACGAACCTTATCGTCTACCTCAATTGAATGCTGTGTACGTTCCTGATGGAATTGATGAAGTTAAGGTCAGAGCTGAACTTTTGGAAAACTACAATCTCGAGATTGGGGCTGGGCTCGGAGCTCTTGCTGGAAAAGCCTGGCGAATAGGTCTGATGGGTTACGGCGCGAGAGAAGAAAACGTCGCTCTGTGCTTAAAAGCCCTTGAAGAGTCCCTTTGATTAGATAGAAAGCCGCTTATTCAGCGGCTTTCTTTTCATTGGTTATAATTGCTTGGGATTCTTTGGAATACCTGACGTTTGAGAAGTCGTGCTTAGGGAACAGGTATTGCGCTTCTTGTTGAATCTGCGTTGCTTTACTTTCATTACCCATTCCACGATAGGCAACAATAAGGTTGTTGTAAAAAGCAGGTCTTGGTTTACGTTTAATGATGTCCTGCGACCATTCAATGTAAGGCTCTATCAGAGACTTATCTCCAGTGTATAACCCTATGGTTAAATAAGTGCTGTATATGTCCCAATCGTATCTGTCTTTCCAGGCAACAGGATTAGTTACTCTGTCTAATATCTCAGGATTTCTTGGCTGAGATTTTTCAAATTCTGTTAGCACATAGTTGGTATGCAAAGTGCTCCCCATGTAAAAAAGCGTGAGGAGCGGCAGGACTAAACTTGCCACCCTCAACGTAACTTTGCTGATTACGCTGAATTTTACGGTTTTATAACGTGCAGTGCGTTGGTCTAACCAAAAGAGCAATATGACAAATGTGACCCAGTGAATTGCAGAATGGTAAAACGGGTATTCAAGCTGGGTATGCACTGCAATCGGAACAAACAAAGCCAACATTGCCAATTTCGTCCCTTTTCGAGCTGATGAGGCTTTGTAAATGACGTAAAACCCCGCCAATAAGATAGCGATGATCGCGACTATGCCACCTTCTACTCCCCAAAGCATAAGCTCGTTATGTGGATGGTCTAATGCTGGAACTGCTGGGGGGTATTGTGAATTCAGTTGATGTTGTCTTGCAGTGTATAGGAGATAAGACGACTCAAATTGACCATATCCATAACCAGTAAATGGCTTTTCAATAATCATATCAATGGCCTGTGGGAAGTGGGTGTCTCTTAAACTTTGGAGATCTTTCTTATCTTGCAACAGGCTATCGAAATTGGAGCTGGCAAATTTAGGTACCGTTAGCCCTAACGTAATGCCTACTGCAATAGACGCAACCCAAGCGATAACGCGCTTTGGTGTAGAAAATCGAATCAGGTAGGGCAAAACCATCAGGACAGCCAGTGACGCGCCAAGCCATGCAGTACGGGAGGCAACAATAACCAGCATAGAGACACACAACATAGGTACTGTTGCCAGAAAGATAAGTTGCCAGAATTTTCTACGATATTTCTGAGGCTGTCTGGCGAGAAGATACCCCGACAATACTAGCCCGGTTGCGATGAAGCTCGCGAATACATTGGGCTGCTGAAATATGCCATAGGGGCGGTTGGCTTCAGTAGGATAACCAAACATGTTACCCGGCTCTAATACCAGAAACTGTATGTACCCAATGGCTACCTGCAAAACGGCGGCAAAGAGCACAAACCAGAGCAACCGCTGTTTTTGTTTGTTACTGAACTGAAATTGCTGAAGGCTGAAGAAAAGGATAATCCCGGCCCATAGACCTAAAATTCGCCCCGTTGATTCTTCCAATACGGCGTTTGGGAAAAAGAGCGGTACCGACAAAACAAGACTGCACAGCAGCAGTACTACCCCCATTTTTGAGTATCGGATTTGAAATCGGTTTGACGTTTGATAAAGCCCCATTGCCAAAGCGATAGAGAGGGTAATCCAGGTTGCAGGATTGTATGATAGCGCTAAACCAGAGCCGCCAGGGTTAGGCATAAAAAAGTTCATTGCGATGATGAAGGTGACTGCGAGGGCAAGAAGGAATTTTCGATTTAATGGGGTACGAATTTTGTCGGCTTCGAGCTGAGTACCTTTAACAAGCAAAGTTGCCATATCTGAATGCTTCCTCTATAAAATTCAACGGTCTGCCCCCAGACCGCTGAACGATACTATCACTTTTTACTTTAAAGCATAGGTTTTAAGAAGCGCGCGGTATGAGAGCCTTTAACTTTTGCGACCTCCTCTGGAGTTCCTTGCGCAATGATTTCACCACCGCCTTGTCCACCTTCCGGACCTAAATCGACAATCCAGTCTGCGGTTTTTACCACGTCCAGGTTGTGTTCGATAACCACCACCGTATTACCGTGGTCTCTTAGGCGATGCAAAACAGTCAGCAGTTGCTGAATATCATGGAAGTGCAGACCAGTGGTCGGCTCATCAAGAATGTACAGCGTTTTCCCCGTATCGCGTTTGGAAAGCTCACGTGCGAGTTTCACACGTTGGGCTTCACCACCTGAAAGGGTAGTGGCGGCCTGACCTAATCGAATGTAAGACAAGCCAACATCCATCAGAGTCTGGAGTTTTCTGGCGATGACGGGGACAGGGTCAAAGAATTCTCGCGCATCTTCTACCGTCATCTCCAGTACTTCATCGATCGTTTTGCCTTTGTAGCGTACTTCCAGAGTTTCACGGTTGTAACGCTTACCCGAGCAGACATCACAGGGTACATACACGTCTGGAAGGAAGTGCATTTCCACTTTTATCACCCCATCACCCTGACAAGCTTCACAGCGTCCGCCACGAACATTAAAGCTAAATCGTCCTGGTTTATAACCGCGAGAGCGCGATTCCTGAGTACCTGCAAACAATTCGCGAATCGGGGTGAAAATACCAGTATAGGTCGCTGGGTTAGAGCGAGGTGTTCTTCCAATCGGGCTCTGATCGATATCGATCACTTTATCGAAATGCTCAAGACCAACGATCTTTTTATAGGGTGAAGGAGTCGCAATGCTGGCACCGTTCAGTTGAGTTTGTGCAATCTTGTAGAAAGTGTCGTTGATCAGAGTGGATTTACCTGAACCTGAGACGCCAGTAATACAACTGAACAGACCAACAGGAATAGTAAGGTCGACATTTTTCAGGTTGTTTCCAGTAGCTCCAATGAGTTCGACTACCTTCTTTGGATCCATCGGCGTACGCTCTTTGGGTACTTCAATGGCTTTTACACCACTCAAATACTGACCCGTTAACGAGTCTGGGTTATCCAAAATGGCTTGCATGTCGCCTTCTGCGACCACTTCACCACCATGAACACCCGCTCCCGGACCAATGTCGATAATATAGTCTGCGCATCGAATCGCATCTTCGTCATGTTCTACCACCAAAACCGTGTTGCCCAGATCGCGCAGATGCGTCAGAGTTTTCAGCAACCTCTCATTGTCGCGCTGGTGGAGACCGATAGACGGTTCATCCAACACATACATCACCCCAACAAGACCTGCACCAATCTGGCTAGCGAGTCGAATACGCTGCGCTTCACCACCAGAAAGCGTTTCTGCACTGCGAGACAAATTCAGGTAATTGAGCCCGACGTTAACCAGGAAATGAAGGCGATCATTGATTTCCTTCATGACCTTTTCTGCAATTTTGGCTTTCTGACCAGTCAGTTTCAGGCTGTTGAAAAAGCCCATTGCATCGCTGATGCTCATATCCGCAATGGCGGGTAAGGGGGTATCTTCAATGAAGACGTTACGCGCTTCAGTTCGAAGTCGGGTTCCACCACAGGTTCCACACGACTTGGTTGAAATGTACTTCGATAGTTCTTCTCGTACTGAGTTAGATTCTGTGTCTCTGTAGCGTCTTTCTAGTGTATTGAGTATCCCCTCAAACGGATGCTTTTTGGTGCGACTATCACCGCGATCATTAATGTAGGTAAATTCGATCTGAGTTCGACCTGAGCCTCTTAGCACCACATCCTGGTGTTTTTTCGATAGCTTATTGAAAGGCGTTTCCAGACTGAAATCGTAGTGCGATGCCACAGAACCAAGCATCTGATAGTAGTAGTAATTCTTTCTGTCCCAGCCGCGAATCGCGCCATCAGCCAGACTTAAAGATTCATCCACAATGATTCTGTCTGGGTCGAAGAATTGCTGCACACCTAAACCATCACAGGTCGGGCAGGCACCAGCAGGGTTGTTAAATGAAAACAGCCTTGGTTCAAGCTCCTGCATGCTGTAACCACATTTAGGGCAAGCAAAGTTAGCTGAGAAGATGATGTCTTCTTTGCTCGGATCATCCATATCGCAGACTGCGGCAATACCACCTGAAAGTTCCAACGCGGTTTCAAATGACTCTGCCAGACGTTGCTGCAAGTCACCGCGCACTTTAAATCGGTCTACGACCACTTCGATGGTGTGTTTTTTGTGGAGCTCTAATGTCGGTGGATCAGACAGGTCACAGGTTTCACCATCAATGCGGGCGCGAATAAAACCTTGTGCAGCGAGGTTTTCAAGCGTTTTTACGTGCTCTCCTTTACGCTCTTTCACTATGGGAGCCAGAAGCATCATCTTGCTGCCTTCTGGTAACTCCAATACTTTGTCTACCATCTGGCTGATGGTTTGTGCTGTTAGTGGAATTTTGTGCTCTGGGCAACGTGGTTCCCCCACTCTGGCATAAAGCAGACGAAGATAATCGTAGACTTCGGTTATAGTGCCCACTGTCGAACGTGGGTTATGGGACGTGGACTTTTGTTCGATGGAGATCGCCGGAGACAACCCTTCAATGTGGTCGACATCAGGTTTTTCCATCAGTGACAGGAATTGTCTGGCATAAGCAGATAGAGATTCAACGTATCTTCTCTGGCCCTCAGCGTATAACGTATCAAAGGCTAATGAGGATTTTCCGGAACCGGATAAGCCTGTAATGACGATCAATTTGTCGCGAGGAATGGTGAGGTTTATGTCTTTGAGGTTGTGGGTTCTGGCGCCACGTACGTCAATGGTGTCCATCTGCTATGCTCTTGTGTAATTGATAGCCACAAGTATTACATAGACTTATTTTTGTGCAAAGAGAAAATACTGGATAAAATAACAGTATTTGGTTTTGCTGCGTTATTTTATCCAGTAGAAAGTATGAAGATTAGGCTTTGTGAGTGGAGTGCTTATCTAACTCCGTTTTTTTCTTGTCTTTCTGGTACAGGTTTTCATAGCAGTAGTTTGTTGCTTCGATGTAACCTTCAACGCTGCCGCAGTCAAAACGCTGACCTTTAAATTTGTATGCCAGGACACAACCCGCTTTGGCTTGTTTTAATAGCGCGTCAGTGATTTGGATCTCGCCACCTTTGCCTGGTTCGGTCTGCTCGATTAGATCGAAAATGTCTGGTGTCAGGATGTAGCGACCAATGATTGCCAGATTGCTTGGCGCAGTGCCTTGTTCCGGCTTTTCGACCATGTCATCGACACGGAAAAGGTCGTCTTTGATCATTTCGCCTGAAATCACACCGTACTTGTGCGTCTCATCTTCAGGAACTTCCTGAACCGCAACGATGGAACAACGGAATTGCTTGTAAAGTGCCACCATTTGCGCCAAAACGCCTTGGTCTTCATTAACACACAAGTCATCGGCCAAAACAACAGCGAATGGGTTGTCACCGACCAACTCTTTACCCGTCAGAATGGCGTGACCCAGTCCTTTCATTTCACGTTGACGAATGTAAGTGAAGTGAGCTGACTCAATCACATTACGAATGTCTACCAGCAGCTCTTCTTTGTTGGTGCCACTGATCTGATGCTCTAACTCGTAGTTCTTATCGAAATGATCCATGATGGAGTGCTTACCACGACCAGTAACGATACACATGCCATCCATACCTGCTTCAATAGCTTCTTCAACGCCATACTCGATAAGGGGTTTATTCACCACTGGCATCATTTCTTTTGGCATAGATTTGGTTGCCGGTAAAAATCGTGTACCGTAGCCAGCGGCTGGGAACAAGCACTTTTTAATCATAATCTTTCCTGTTCGATTTGTTCAGTTCCTAATTTTGGGCGTAACTTTACCATGCTTATTGTGACAATCGAAACGCAAAAGCTGAACATTGTTAAGAAGGAAGGTGCTGCTTTGCCCATGCCATAGCCTGGATGCGGTTTTTTACGTCCAGTTTTTTAAAGATATTATAGAGGTGAGATTTTATGGTGTGTTCGCTAATGAAAAGCTCATCGGCGATTTCAAGGTTGGATGCCCCGCTTTTTAAGCTCTGTAAGACATCCAGTTCTCGCCGGGTTAACTCTATTTCAAATGTGGGCTTTGACGCTTCTATAGATTGATAATACTCCACAACCTGAGTCATGGTTTCTCTCGGAAGCCAGCTTTGCCCGCGTAGTATGCACCGAATTCCCATCATTATCTTTTCGACATCTTCGTTGACGAGAAAGTATCCTGAAAGCCCTTGCCACTTCAATACATCAGACAGAGTCAGATGCTTTTGAGCATTCAGCAAAACGAGAAAACGCTTAGTTACCGTGCTATTCAGTGTCTGCTGAAGAAAGCCAATATCTTCAATAGCAGTTAAATCAACAATGATGAAATGTTCGCTTTCATTTGAATTGAGTCTTATAAGTTCTCTGGTGGTAATGCGCTGAAATTGACGGCTTAAGTGATGTTGAATGTCTTTTTCAAGATGATGGGGTAATGATTGATCTGAAACCAAATAAAAGTGCGGTAATAGATTGGTTTCTTTCATATTCCAGCCCAATAATCGATGGTTTAGCGAAACTTATAAATATCTTTTATTTATATGCCTGATAAATAACCTAGCAAAATTGGGCAATTAATAGAATTGAATATCCATTCATTGCTTATAGGCGTTTGGAATAACTACGGATGATATTTCTTTAAAAAGTAATTGATAAACCTCGTTGTCCAGATTTTTTCGAGTCAGACTACACTATGCGCAGGTTTATTCGTCCCAATCATGTTTTCAACCGATAGTTAGCAATTAGCTGTCTATGATTAATAAATGAGCGCTTAGCGACACTTTGCTAGCAATTCTTACCCTGGATTTGAGCATTGGTGATATCGTGGTATCCTTGAGCGTTAAAAATTTAGTCGAATTGAGTTTAGACGGAGCAAAACATGGCCAGCCGTGGAATTAATAAAGTTATTTTGGTGGGGAATTTAGGAAATGACCCTGAAATTCGTTATATGCCGAGTGGCGGCGCGGTGGCGAATATTACAATTGCGACCTCTGAATCGTGGCGCGACAAAGCGACTGGCGAACAGCGCGAAAAGACAGAATGGCACCGTGTGGCACTGTTTGGAAAGCTAGCAGAAGTAGCGGGTGAGTACCTTCGTAAAGGTTCTCAGGTTTACATTGAAGGTCAGCTTCAGACTCGTAAATGGCAGGATCAGAATGGTCAGGATCGCTACACAACCGAAGTGGTTGTACAAGGCTTCAATGGTGTGATGCAGATGCTGGGTGGTCGCCAACAAGGTCAGGGTGCACCGGGTCAAGGAATGGGAGGTCAGCAGCAACAAGGTGGTTGGGGACAGCCTCAACAGCCTGCACAGCAGCAATCTTACCAGCAGCCAGCTGCGCCTCAGCAACAAGCACCGCAACAGGCTCAACCACAATATAATGAGCCACCAATGGATTTTGATGACGACATTCCGTTCTAAACCGTCGAGCAATCGACTTAGAAATGAATGTCAATGAGATGAAGCCGCGATTTTCGCGGCTTTTGTTTAGGTTTTTTATCGATTTACTTGTGAACTTAAGGTTCCCTATTCACAATAAGATTAATTAAAGCAGTTCGTTACTCGCTTTGCTCTTCCCCAAAAATTGGATTGAAAAGGATTTCGCCTGACAATGCGATATACCCCCACGCTCAAACTCAGCACCAGACTGGTTTCGTTTGTCACCATGATTGTCGTCTGTGCCATGTTTATTCTTTTTATTGGCGGCACTCTCTCTTTCAAGCGTATTGGTCAGGAATATGTCCATCATTACATTTCTGGTATTGCAGACGTTGTTGATTCAGAGCTGGACAACCCTCAGGCAGCAGAGTCTATGGCAAAGTGGCTGCCAAAGCTGCTTCAGGCAAGTAACGTACTGGAGATGGAAGTAACGTCTTCATCTGGATCGCTTTATCACTTCAAAGATACCCGTTCGGTTTTGCAGTCTGAAAGAGCGCAACAGCTTAGTTTTCAACTTGAACACCACTCAGATTACTGGATTCATTTTACTGTTTTACCTCCTTATGTGGGCTTGGAATACTCCGTCGGAGCGATGTCGTCCATCAGTTTGGCGGTTTTGCTGATCGTTGTTTGCCTGATTCGAGGAATTAAGTGGCTAAGAGAGCAACTCTACGGCTCGGAGCTGCTGGAAGAGCGAGGCAGAATGATCCTAGCAGGGAAAACTCAGGATTTTGAAAAAGGGGATCTGAGAGAATGGCCTTATACCGCCAGTGAGGCTCTGGATAAACTGATCGGAGAGCTTAAGGACTCAAGGCAAGAGCGAAGCCGCTTTGATACCTTCATTCGCACTCACACTTTCCTTGACCAGCTTACAGGTGCGGCGAATCGGGTGCTTTTTGATTCCAAGTTAGAAGCCAGTCTTCAGGAAGCAGGATCGTTTGGTGGGATCATCCTTTTCCGCGTTAAGTCATGGGAAGAAGTCTCTGCCTACAATGATAAAGAAGCAGTAGATGAGTTTGTTGTCGAGGTGGGTCAAAGTCTCTCTAATATCGTACAGCGCTTTCCAGATGTTATTTTCTCGCGCTATTACGATTCCGATTTTGCCATATTAGTGCCTCATCAGGGCAGCAAGGAAATTGACACACTTTGTGGTCAGCTTATTAAACAAATATCGAAAATCGACCCAATCTCGCCTTTGTCTCCTGATGACTGGTGTCATATCGGATGCACAATATATTCGGAAGGTGAGCGGCGCGGCTATATATTAGACGAAGCTGAAACAGCATTAAGAACTGCTCAAATTGAGTCTGTGAATAATTGGTCGCGCTTTGATAAGAAGCAGAAAAAAGATATTGCCCGGGGAAATGTAAGATGGCGGACACTTTTCGATAAAACACTTCGTGCTTCTAATATTCAAGTATTTTCTCAACCTTGTTTTATTATCGAGAATCAACAGGACGAATTATTACACCATGAATTGTTTCTACGCTTAAAAGACGAAAGTGGCGCGGTAATAAAAGCGTCACGTTTTATGGCAGCCATTGAACAAGTTGGTTATGAAACAGCCATGGATCGTGTTGTTATTCAAGAAATTCTGTCCTGGATAAAGACGCAAAATGAAAGGATATGTTATTCTTTAAATATAAATGTGCTTCCATTCAAAGAAAAAGCATACACGCGTTGGTTGAGAGATGAGCTACTCCAACTGCCCGGTGAATTAAGAAAAAGCATCAGCTTTGAGTTTTCCGAAAGGAGCTTAGTAAAAAATCTCGATTTCATTCGTCCGGTTATTCGAATGATATCAGGACTGGGCTGCAAAATAATCGTTCACCAAGCTGGCAGGACAATTGCAAGTACTCATTACATAAAAGACTTAGATGTCGATTATCTGAAATTGCATCGCAGTCTGATAAAAAAAATAGATCAACGACAGGAAAACCAGTTGTTCATTCGAAGTTTGATTGGCGCTTGTATGGATAGTAAAACTAAAGTTATTGCTGTTGGCGTCGAAAATAGTTCTGAATGGATGGCTTTAAAGAGTTTGGGCATTGACGGGGGACAAGGCAGAATGTTCGCAAAAGAAGAACTGCTATTTCCTAAACGTCTTGCATCAAAAGTGACAATTGGTCGCAGAAATCGATGGCGGCAGAAAACATGAGCAGTAACTGATGAATAAAATGGTTTCTTTGCTAGAACGACTGAAAGGAAAAAGTTCAAGTGCTAAAAAGGTGAGCGTGTCTCTCCTTGAAGATGCCGTTTATTGCTCAGTTGACAGCCAGACCGAATTGTTCCCAATCAAAGACAGAAGTTGGGAACAGACACTTGCTAAAGTACTATCGGATGAAAAGTATACGCATTCAGAAGTTGTCATCACACTTGGCGCGCACCACTACCAAACCTACCAAATTGAACGCCCTGAAATCCCAGAAGAAGAATGGTCTGTTGCTTTACCTTTCCTTCTGAAAGACCTTATTGCAGAGCGTGTAACAGACATCGTTGCCGATGGCATTCCACTACCAAACAGCAGCAAAATTCAAACTTACGTTCTAAGCAAACGCGTGTTGACGCCGTTACTGGCGATACTAGAGAAAAGTCAGATCACTCTTGACCGTATTTTGCCGGAAGACGAAGTGTGGGGGCAGGCGAACGAGCATGCAGAAGACTTTTTGCTCTTGCACCAAAGTGCACACAGCAGCTTCAAAATCAATGCATACGTGACCAGAGACATCTGCTTTCACAGAACCATTCGTGGCGTGTCCGCTCCGTTAACAGGGGCTCAGGCAAGCAGCCTGCAAATCGACGGGCTTGCTCTCGAAATGCAGCGCTCGATCGATTATCTCAGTTCACAAATCAAGCAAGCTCAATTCCATAAGCTGTTTATCTGTTGTGATGACGAAATTGACGAGGAACTGACTACCGCTCTGGAAGAACGCCTAAGCGTGAAAGTCGGAACTTTGATGGATGGCGATGTACGTTGTGGAGAAGTACTGACCAAGTACGCTCTACGCAGTGACTATCAGATCAATCTGTATCCTGAGCATCTGAAACCTAAAGTTGAGTTGTTCACATTACCTGTCGTTGCGGCTAGCTGGTTAATTGTTGCGCTTGTCATGTTTGGATACTACGGTTTCATTGAATATCAAATTCAGCAGGAGAAAGCTCAAATCGCTCAGCTTTCCTCCCAATCAACAACGCTGAAAGCGCAGTTAACAGAACTTCAGACCATGCTGGGTGAACACAAGCCCTCTCCTAACAAACTGGCTGCCGTCCAGAGAATAGAAGCTGAAATACGGGCAAAAGAAGCGTCGCTAAATGCAGTTGGTCAGTTTGATAATCAAAAACAGGTGGGGTACTCGGGGATCATGAGCGCACTTTCTCGGCTGGGTCGAAATGACATTTCCCTGAGCCAGATATCCATCAATAAAAACACATTGAACGTGTCGGGTTTAGCCCGCACACCAAGCGCAGTTCCAGGCTGGATAAAACAGTTCCGCAATGAACTGGATTTGGTTGGTCGTAGCTTTGAACAGCTTAATATCGGGCGTAACGAAGACGATATTGTGACCTTTGAACTGCAGGCAAAACGAGGAGGTGAATAACAATGGCACTTCTTCAGGATATGAGTGAAAAATTTTCAGCGTTATCCGGTCGGGAAAAATGGCTGATTACGGCAGGTGGATGGGTAGCGATCTTCTTCATCATACTGACGGTTTTTTTAGAGCCTGCTTTCAAAACACAAGCTTCTCAAACCAGTCAGTATCAATCCCTTAATCAGGGGATCAGCAACACCAGTAACCAGATTGCCAAAGTAAGCGGTCAGTTAAAGTCTGACCCAAATAGAGAGGTTGACGCCAAACTTCAGCAGCTACAACGCCGAAGTGATGAGTTGTCCTCTCAGCTAGACGCGGTGGTGGAATCCCTAGTAACTCCTAGCCAAATGGCAGAGTTGCTGGAAAGGGTTCTGTTAAGCAGTAAAGGGTTGAAGCTGGAGAACCTTCAGTCTCTGCCAGCAGAACCCATCATGGCAGGCAGTGATTCGCAAGCCGTGGGTTACTACATACACCCTGTGAAAATTGAGATAACAGGGAAGTACTTTGACATAAAGAATTATCTGGTCGAGCTAGAAAGCATGCCAACTACGTATTTCTGGCGCAGCTATCAATACGAAGTAGAAGAATACCCTACGGCACGATTAGTGCTTGTTGTCTATACATTAGGAACAGGGCAGGAGTTTATCGGTGGTTAGATTCTGTGTTATCGCAATGTTGTTGGTCTCTGGTAGTGCATACGCCAGCCAAGACCCAACTGCCCCTCTCGGGTGGCAGGCACCGAAAACCGTAGAGAAAGCCAAGGCGAAAAAGAAAGCAGTGGCACCTGTTCCGACATTACAGTCCATAGTCTGTATAGAGGGAAAACCTTGCTATGCCATTCTTAACGATGTGGTAGTAGAAAAAGGAAAAACCGTACAAGGGTATCTGGCGAAAAGGATTCAGCCGGAATTTGTCGATCTGATTCGGGGTGGGAAGCAATGGCGACTAGAGCTGTTTCCTTCTGACGTTAAACACTAAGGTTTCATGGTAATTATGCGTAAAATTGTAGTAGCAGTCATCATCGCGTCACTCACGGCATGCTCCATGGGGCACCGGGAACCTGTTGAGGTCAAAGAAGCGCTCAATGAGGCTATCAACGAAGCTGGCAGTCGGAGCCTGGATGAATTACCGGCTTCTGTGCAGGCGGATCTGATGCCAGAGCTCGGAAATGAAGAGTTCACTGTGTCTCCAACGTTAAAACGCTTTCGTGTCCAGGCAAATGGCGTTCAGGCGAAAACGTTTTTTGCTAGCCTAGTCAAAGGAACCGATTACAGTGTGGCCATCCACCCTAATGTCGAAGGGCGAATTACCGTCAACCTAACGGATGTCACATTGGATGAAGTACTGAAAGTCGTTCGTGATTTGTACGGTTTTGAAGTCGTACAAAGCGGGAAAGTTATTCAGGTTTACCCGGCGGGCTTGCGTACGGAGACCATTCCAATTGATTATTTACAATTCAAACGATTAGGACGTTCTCTAACGTCTATTACCACTGGGTCGATCACCAGTAAAGACAGCGGTAGCTCTTCATCTTCGAGTTCCAGCTCTTCAAGTTCGTCTAATAACTCAAGCTCCTCTTCCAGTTCGAGCACTTCACCAACGGGTGGAACAGAAATTGAAACCATCAGTGAAAGTGATTTCTGGGTACAGTTAGAACAAGCGGCACAGGCGCTAATTGGAGAAGGTGATGGACGAAGCGTGGTGGTTTCACCTCAGGCAAGTGTACTGACAATTCGTGCTTACCCTGATGAAATTCGAGAAATTCGCCAGTTCCTTGGTATATCCCAGCAACGCATGCAGCGTCAGGTGGTTTTAGAAGCCAAAATCCTCGAAGTGACTCTGTCAGATGGGTACCAACAAGGCATTAACTGGAGTGGATTAACCTCAACCTTTGGTAACAGCTCGGTTTCTATTGGTCGAGGGACTTTGCCGTCAGATGGGAGCATTCCAACCCTACCTGGATTAGATGCAATCGGCAGCCTATTAAATGGGCAGACGAACGTCACTATCAGCAATGGTAGCTTTAATGGCGTATTAAGCTTTATGGGGACTCAAGGTGACCTGAACGTGCTATCAAGTCCACGTGTGACTGCTGCCAATAACCAGAAAGCGGTCATTAAAGTAGGGTCTGATGAGTACTTTGTGACCGACATTTCAAGTGTGGTAGGTAGTGGTGACAATGCCAACGTCGCACCCGACGTAGAACTGACGCCTTTCTTTTCGGGTATATCACTGGATGTGACCCCACAGATCGATGACGACGGATATGTACTATTGCATGTTCATCCTGCGGTAATAGACGTACAGACCCAGAACAAAAAAATTAACCTCGGTAGTGCGACTTACGAAGTGCCTTTGGCTAAAAGCTCGATTCGCGAATCGGATTCGGTGATTCGTGCTCGTGATGGTGACGTCGTAGTTATTGGTGGGCTTATGAAGTCCAATACCATTGATCAAGTGTCCAAAGTACCTTTTCTTGGTGATGTGCCAGGGCTGGGACACCTATTCCGAAATGTTTCCAAACTGACTCAGAAAACTGAGTTGGTTATTTTGCTTAAACCGACAGTAGTCGGAGTTAACACCTGGTCGCAGGAACTGGAACGCTCGCGCGATTTGCTGCAAGAATGGTTCCCTGAAGAGTAATTATGTATCAGACCTATTTTGGATTTAACCAAGCGCCTTTTTCGCTAACCCCTAATACTGAACTGTTTCAGGGGTTAGTGCCGCATTACGAGGCGATCCAAACCGTTTTGTCTGCGATTGAAATGGGCGAGGGGGTAATTAAGGTTTCTGGCGAGGTCGGTACGGGTAAGACAATGGTCTGTCGGATGCTCATTAACCAACTGGTTGATGAGGTCTCGCTGGTTTATCTACCCAACCCTCAGTTGACAGGGGAAGAGTTGAAAATCGCCATTGCCAAAGAATTGGAAGTTGAAGTCAGAGACAGCGAAAGTTTGGTGGATGATATTCAGGCTCAGTTGCTGAAACTGCACCTTAAAGGCAAGCGAGTTGTGGCTTTGATAGACGAAGCACAAGGGTTGTCCGACGAAGCTCTCGAAACCATTCGCTTGTTCGGAAATCTTGAAACCGAGCATGCCAAGCTGATGCAAATCGTGTTGTTAGGGCAGCCCGAGTTGGACGCGAGATTGGAACATCATCATCTGCGCCAGTTAAAACAGCGTATATCTTTCAGTGCGACTTTACGTCCACTTTCAATGGAAGAAGCATTTGCCTATATCGACCATCGGGTACAGGTGAGTGGCGGCAACGTAAATTTGTTTGAAGCCAAAGTTAAAAAAGCAATCTGGAAGGCGTCGAAAGGTGTGCCTCGTTTGATCAATCAGGTGTGCCACAAATCCTTGTTGCTTGCCTGTAATTCGAACGCAACGCACATTCATATGGAACATGCGTACAATGCTATTAATGATACTCTCGATACGGTAAAACCAAGATTTAAAACCCCATTTATGTGGGGATGGGGCTTGCTATGAGTGTCATTAACAAAGCTCTTTCAGATATGACGGACAAAAAGCCGTCCACAAGTCGAATTGAAAAGGTCGATGTCGCGCCTATTCGTTCAGGCAAGAAAAAGTGGTGGCTGACCGGAGGAGTTTTGTTAGCGCTCATTGCCTACGGAGTGTGGGCTTTACTACCAGTCAAACAGCAGCCTGAACCTGAATCTATCCCTGAGATTGCCGAGCAAAGTGCGAAAAAAAATGTAACCACCGTAGTTACTCTCGAATCTACATCTCCAACTAAGCAGTCGGTGGAAGAATCGGTGAGCAGCATTTACGAAGAAAGTGAAAAGCTTGAGCAGCTTAGCGGCGACTTCGTCGATCCTGAATCTGATTTAGATGACATCGTTTCGGAAAGTGTTGAAGAAACAAAAGTAACCCCAGAGGCTGTGGCAGCTGAACGTAACCAGCCAACGAAAACTAATCCACCTGCGAATACAGAAAAAAGCAAAACGGTAGCGGCGAAACCTAGACCTGTTGAAGTTAAAGCTGAGCGCCCGAAAACTGAAGAGCCAAAAGTAGCGAAGAAGGCAGAACCATCTCAAGCCAATGAACGTAAATCAACGGCTATTGCAAGTGCCAATCCAACTCCAAAAGTGGTGGAAGATGGTGCAATGGCTATTCAGCAAGTCGAGCTGACGCCACAACAGTTGGCTGAAAAAGCGCTATCAAGAGCGAAAAAAGCATTGGATTCCAATGATTTTGACGGTGCCATTAAAGGCTATCGCACGGCGCTTCGCTATGTTCCTAAAGATGATGTTGTGCGGAAAAAGCTCGCTGCACTTTACTACGGTCGGGGTGACGTAAGGCAATCTCTCGAAATCCTGCAGCAGGGTATTGTGTTAAACAAAGACAGTCAGACTCTGAGGCTTGCCGCTATGAATATTTTGGTCAAGGAAGGGATTACTGAGGCAGCTCTGGGCGTGTTGGAATATTTGCCACCAAGCCCAAGCATGGATTATCTGTCTGCAAGAGCGGGTCTGGCTCAGCAACTTAAAAAACACGAGCTGGCTCTTGAAAGCTATCAAATGCTGGTAGGTAAAGATTCGGACAATGGTAAATGGTGGCTTGGCCTAGCGATTCAGCAAGAACGTAACGAAGAGTTCAGCAAAGCAAAAACCTCTTATGAAAAAGCTTTGAATCGCGTCGGATTATCCGCCCGAACCAATCAGTTTATCCGAGAAAGAATCAGCTATCTCAGCAGTAAAGAGGCGACATCGAATGCAAATTAAATTACGTAAACGCCTTGGTGACTTGCTGGTTGAAGAAGGCATTATCTCAGAACATCAGGTAGAAGAAGCTCTGAGTCATCAGAAGAATACTGGTCGCAAGCTGGGTGACACATTAATCCAACTGGGCTTCCTGACGGAAACTCAGATGCTTACCTTCCTATCTCAGCAGCTAAACGTACCTTTGATCGACTTAAGCCGGGCCAATGTGGACGTGGATGCCGTTCAAATTCTGCCGGAAGTGCATGCTCGTCGATTACGCGCTTTGGTAGTTGGACGTCAGGGTGACACATTGCGGGTCGCTATGAGTGATCCTGCGGATCTCTTCGCTCAAGAATCTTTGCTAAGCCAACTGCAGCAATATGCCCTTGATTTTGTTATCGCCCCTGAAAAGCAGTTAGTAGAAGGGTTTGACCGCTATTACCGAAGAACCAAAGAAATTGCCTCATTTGCAGAGCAGCTTGGCGCAGAGCACCAAGTCAGCGATAGCTTTGATTTTTCCTTTGGTGAAGACGAAGACAGCGAAGAAGTTACTGTCGTAAAGCTGATCAACTCACTGTTCGAAGATGCGATACAAGTGGGGGCTTCAGATATTCATATTGAGCCAGACGCCAATGTACTTCGATTACGCCAGCGTGTTGATGGTGTTTTACACGAGACTCTGTTGAACGAGGTGAACATTGCCTCTGCACTGGTACTCAGACTTAAACTGATGGCGAACCTCGACATATCTGAGAAGCGTTTGCCTCAGGATGGGCGATTCAATATCCGCGTTAAAGGTCAATCCGTCGATATCCGTATGTCTACCATGCCTGTGCAGCATGGTGAGTCGGTGGTGATGCGTTTGCTCAATCAGTCAGCCGGTGTTCGTAAACTGGATGAATCTGGGCTTCCAGAAGATTTACTGCTCAGACTCAGGCAGCAGCTACGCCGACCACATGGCATGATTTTGGTTACAGGACCAACGGGGTCGGGTAAAACCACCACACTTTATGGCGCGTTGAGTGAACTCAACGAACCTGGGAAGAAAATCATTACCGCAGAAGATCCAGTGGAATACCGATTGGATCGTGTTAATCAGGTACAGGTTAATACAAAGATTGATTTGGATTTCTCTACTATCCTCAGAACCTTCTTACGTCAGGATCCGGATATTATTTTAGTGGGTGAGATGCGAGATCAGGAAACCGTTGAAATCGGTCTTCGTGCCGCTCTGACGGGGCACTTAGTGCTGAGTACTCTGCATACCAACGATGCGGTTGACAGTGCGCTTCGCATGATGGACATGGGCGCACCAGGCTATCTGGTTGCCAGTGCTGTTCGAGCGGTGTTAGCACAGCGATTGGTTCGGAAAATCTGTCCGGACTGTCGAACAGAAGATCATATTGATGATGCTCGCAGGCAATGGCTTGAGAGCCGTTTCCCGAATCAGGTCAATGCGACATTCTATAAAGGGGTTGGCTGTCAGAACTGTAATCTAACGGGGTACAGAGGGCGAGTGGGTGTCTTCGAATTACTGGAGCTAGAACAGGGGATGATGGACACCCTTCGAGCGGGAGATGCGGTAGGTTTCGCTCAGCAAGCTCGAAAAGCACCGGGTTATAAGCCGTTACTGGCGTCTGCGATGGAGCTGGCACTGCAAGGTGTGGTGAGTCTGGATGAAGTCATGAATCTGGGTGAAGGGGATTCCTCGGGTTCGAATGAGCCGATTTTCCTCTAAGGTGACGACATGGCGACTTACCAGTATCAGGGCAGAGATTTACAAGGAAGCAAAGTTGCGGGGCAGGTAGAGGCTCCGACAGAAGAACTCGCCGCCGAAGCTCTGATCAGTAAAGGTGTGATACCGACATCGATCAGTGCTGGTAGAAGTGCTGCTGGTGGGGCTGGTTTTGATGTGTCAGCGTTATTTACACCTTCGATCCCTTTAGAAGTGTTAGTGATTTTCTGTCGTCAGCTGTACAGCCTGACGAAAGCGGGGGTTCCAATCCTTCGTGCTATCAAAGGGTTGGTACAGAATTGCGCCAATAAGCAGTTAAAACAAGCGTTGGAGGATGTAGGTAATGAGCTGACAAATGGTCGGAACTTGTCTTCGTCTATGCAGCAATACCCAAAAGTATTCAGCCCGCTTTTTGTTTCGATGATCAATGTGGGTGAAAACACTGGTCGGTTGGATCAAGCATTACTGCAATTGTCTCAATACTATGAACAAGAATTAGAAACACGAAAAAGAATTAAAACCGCAATGCGTTATCCGATATTTGTTTTAAGTTTCATATCAATAGCGATGATAGTGCTTAACGTAAAAGTGATTCCGCAATTTGCCACGATGTTCGCAAGGTTTGGTGTTGATTTGCCTCTGCCAACTCGAATTTTGATCACCACATCCAATTTCTTTGTGAATTATTGGGTATGGCTGGTTGGGGCATTTATCGCGTTTCTGTTTGGTATGAAAGCCTGGATAGGAACGGCAGACGGACGTGAAAAGTGGGATAAGTTTCGCCTTCGTATTCCTATTGTTGGTGATATTGTCAACCGGGCTCAGTTATCTCGATTTTCTCGTACCTTTGCGTTGATGTTGAAGTCGGGCGTACCGCTGAATCAGTCGCTAGCACTTTCGGGTGAGGCGTTAGGGAATCGATTTTTGGAACTTCGGATTCTGGAAATGAAATCAGCCATTGAAGCGGGTAGTACGGTGTCTTCAACAGCAATCCAAAGCCAGATTTTTACACCCTTGGTTATCCAGATGATTTCCGTTGGTGAAGAAACTGGTCGAATCGATGAATTGTTGTTGGAAGTGTCTGATTTTTATGATCGGGAAGTGGACTACGATCTCAAGACACTAACGGCTCGAATCGAACCTATATTGCTGACGATTGTCGCTGGCATGGTTTTGATTCTTGCTCTCGGTATTTTCTTACCGATGTGGGGCATGCTCGATGCGATTCAGAAATAAGGCGGCAATTTAGTGGCGGCAAAAACGGTTTCTGCGTTTTCGGTATGGGCAGCTTTGGTGTTCATTTTGCTAGGCATTATGGTTGTCAATTGGCAAAAAATTGACGATGAGGCAGCAAGTACTACGTTTTTAATGGTTGAAGATAATATTACTGAACGAGCAAATGCCTATAGACAACAATGGGTTATTAAGAAACAGCCCAAAGTGATTGAGTACCAAGAGCAACAGATCCAGTTGGATCATAACGGGTGGGTATTACCTTTGCATGGTAATACAGTGGATTGTGAGTGGTGGCTGGAGACACTGTATCCAAGCGTAGACAGTACTTACTTAGGGAGACCCACGGCGACGATGGTATCAGGAGCTCCCAGTTACCACTGTCGTTACGAATTTTCGAGCGATTTGGTACTGGACTTAGTTTTGAATGAGAAGAAGCTCTCAATAAGTGCTATAAAATAAGCAAACAAATTACTTAAATCATAGGCTTACTGTTAAGCATACGATATAATGAATTCGCTCAGATTGAGCAAAAATGCATAGGTGATGAAATGAGAAAGCAGTTCGGTTTTTCATTAGTAGAACTGGTTGTCGTGATTGTTATTTTAGGGTTGCTTGCCGCTGCTGCATTGCCCAAGTTTTTGGATGTCACCGATGAAGCCAAGAAAGCCAGTATAGAGGCTGTAGCAGGTGGGTATGCCACTGGAGTGCTTTCTGCAAGAGCTCAGTGGGAGGCGAAAGGTCGACCTGGCATTGGTACTGGCAACAACAAACAACATTTCATTGAATACGATGGTATTGAATTTTGGCTAACGCGTTCATTCGATAACGATGGTAATGACAGTGGATTCCGTGATGGCTATCCGATTGCGTTAAAAACCACCGGACAGACTACGGCACCGTCAACTATTTCGTCGTCCGACTGCGTCAACCTGATGGAAAACCTGTTGCAAAACTCTCCTAAGGTCGGAGATGCAGCGAGCAGCAATTTGACAGATGTAAAATACACTGCTGAAGCCGACAGTGGCGAGAGTACTTGCACGTATGTGCAGCAAGAAGGCAGTGATCACAAGTTTGTGTATGAAATAAAAACTGGTCGTGTGACCGTAGAATTGCAGTAACTGATTTGGTTACAGCGCATTAATATCTAAACATAGAGAGAAGTGACTATGAAAAGACAAGGCGGTTTCACCCTAATTGAATTAGTGGTTGTAATTGTTATTTTGGGTATTCTGGCGGTAACCGCCGCACCTAAGTTTTTAAACCTGCAAGGCGATGCGCGTAATGCTTCCCTTGAAGGTCTTAAAGGTGCGATGCAAGGTGCATCTGGAATCATTTACGGTAAAGCTGCAATTGACGGAAAAGAAACTAACTCTTCTGGGACCGCGACTATTTCTCAAGGTTCTACCACCATTACAATTATGAATGGTTATCCAGCGGCTACTTCTGCTGGTATTGGTAACTCAGTTGCTGGTTTAAGTTCAGACTGGTCTCAAATTTCTGGAAGTGGTGGCTCGACAGGAACTATTGCGTACTCGTTCAAAAACTTTGATTCTGCGTCTACGTCGAGCTGTTCAGTTACATACAAAATGGAAAATACAGATTCAGAACCAACCATTACGGTGAATGACTGTAATTAATGTGAGTTAGTAGTAGCTCCATGAATTGGAGCTACTACTTCAATCATTTTTGTACAGATAAGTCATCGAAATGCTGATGAAAAAAAACTGCAACTCCCAGAAAGGTTTCACTCTTACTGAGTTAATAGTGGTCATCTTACTGTTAGGTATTGTTGCAACATATGCAGCATCCAAATACTCCAGTCCTTCTGACTTTTCAGCATACGCTGCCCAAGAACAAGCCATTTCAGTTATTCGGCAAATTCAATTGGGTCGAATGCAATCCAACCTTAGCTCCGCTACTCCAGCTCGATACAAGCTCAAAATTTCAGATAACTGCTTAGGATCTAGTGAAGCGGTTGATGAATATAAATGTGAATCTGGGATTCGAAGTAATTATGTTTTAGTTGAAGATCAAACATTTTTATTCACCCCTGCTACCCTAGAAATGGAGTTTGACCTTTTGGGGCTTCCTACATGCATATCTGGTTGTACAACTCCAACGGCGGGTGGGAATATCACTATTGGTATATCCAACGGTGTTGAGTCGACTCAGGTATGCATTAACAGTGAGGGTTTCGTCTATGGCTGCTAAGGCTAAAGGCTTTACCCTTATTGAAAGCATCATTGCGATTCTTGTTCTGGGGATCTCGATGTCTGTATTGCTGACTATCCTGTTCCCTCGGGTAGAAAACTCCGCAAGTTCCCAATATCAGGTCCGTGCTTCTATTCTGGCGCAGAGTATGATGACCGAAATACTTGCGCGAGGTTTTGATGACAATAGTGACCCCAATGGTGGAATTGTCCGGTGTGATGAAACCGGAGCCACATCCTGCACCACAACCTTGGACGCAGAAACGGGGGAAACGCCAGCGACCTACAACGATGTGGACGATTACGTGGGCTGCTGGCATACCAATAATTCGTCAGAATGCAGCACTGGTGTCGCGGTAAAAGGCAACTTAAATGACATCTTTGGCTCAGATATCAGCAGTGATTATCGCAACTTCAGGGTAGAAGTCAGTGTCGTTTATGACCCTGACTCACGCTTTGGATTTACCGATTCACTCAATCGATACAAAAAGATCACCCTAACCGTGTTTGCTGGAAAGTATGGCGAATACAATTTCCGTGCATATCGAGGTAACTACTGATGGAAAAATCTGGTTTTACCTTGATGGAAATGGTTGTCACGATACTGATTGTGTCGATCATGTTTTTAGGCATTGCAGGGTTTGTTCAGATTGGTGCTCAGGGTTATGCTGACACCACCAAACGACAGGCTCTTCATAATCAGGCGCGATTTGTTATCGAAAAGATGTCTCGGGAGATCCGCCACGCCGTTCCAAATAGCCTAGATACGAATGTGGCTAATACCTGTCTGTCTTTTTTCCCGATTCGTTACTCTGGTTTTTACCAGCTTGATGAAGCACTTAGTGGTGCGGATACACTACGCTTCATTGTCGGAAACGAAGGATTTGATACCGACGATTTGAATGCTGCTATTAGCGCAGGGGCACGGCTGATCATTAATCCCGGTCAGGTACAGGACTTGGAAAGTTCCTCTTCTGCTTCTCTTGCTTTGACCAATGTCAGCATCAGTGGGGCGGTTTACAGTATCTCGGCTTCGCTAGCCAGTAACTCCATTGCAAAAAGACATTATATTTATATTCCCTCTGAAAAGGTTCAATACTGCGTTGATACCAACTCCGGGCAAGTTACCCGAGATGCAGGAACCGTTGTTCAGGTTGGGGAAAATGCGACCAGTGCTTCGTTTCGAGTCGATGGTATGTCTCTGCAGCGCGGCGGCTTAGTTCACATGGATATCCTCTTCACAAACGGTGACGAAGAAAGTCACTACAAACATGATGTGCAGGTGTTAAATGTCCCGTAACAATCAGAAAGGCAGCGTTCTTATTATTGCCATATTTGTGATTGTGGTAATGGGAATGCTCGGTTTGACCTTAATGCGTCTAGAAGCATCTAATCAGGACACACTTACCCGTGAAATTTTAGGGACTCAAGCGTGGTTTTTAGCACACTCTGGCAATGAATGGGGGTTGACGTACATGTACCCTTTGAACGAGAGTGCTGCCGTATCCAACTTACAAAACCGATGTACCACATTAACAGCATCTGCGGCAGCGAATGCTGCTACGGCGATCATTGAAAACTCGCAAGCACCTTGCTCGTCACTTACAATACAGTGTGATGAAGTTGGATCTGGCGATCTGACTTTCTTTAGAATCAGTTCCGTTGCCGTATGTGGCAGCACCACCTTTGAAGTTAGCCGTGAACAGGAAGTTTGGGCTAAAAGCATGGAATAAAATCAATGATGTTGAGAATGATACGCTTGGTGCATGCCAAGTGGACTTTGCTTTTGGTTTTTTTACTGTTTTCAGTTCACTCATTAGCTGCGGTTGAAATCCCGAATGGCAGTTCAGTCAATGCAAACAACGGTTTTTGTTTTGTCTTCAATATGGACTCTGATGGCAGTAACCGCATCCGGTTAGAAAACAACAATTTCTATCCGCTCTGGACTGATGATCATATTTACACTCAGTATTCCCCTTTTGTATATGAATCACGCCACCTGAGCGATAACCTGATTCGCCAGTACAAAGTTCATTTCGTCCCAAACCGGAATAATCAAAGCAGCATAAAAGGAACGTTGAAATACTACGTCAATGGTGCTTTGCAGAAGAAACAGAAAAATTTCAATTTAACCAGTGTGACAGGCGCAACGATATTCTCGCCAGTACTGAACCTGCGAGTATTGGGGAATCAGTTTACTGCTGGGCGTTTTCGTATTACCACAGGTCGAGATTGTCCATCATATCCGCGAGTTACTATGGGGTATGATGATGCTCAATACGAATTTGGTCGTCTGGAAAATGCGAACTGTAAGAATGGTTGCACCATTCGGTTTACCAAAAACTACCGAACTGAACCCCTCGTTTTTCTTATGCCTACGTTGTCTTCGACCAATCCAGAGGACGACAAACCCGCAACTGTTACGGTTACATCTGTCACCAGGCAATCCGCCAGTTTTATACAGGATACGGCGCCATTCTCTTGGGAATACGCTCATTTGAATGAAGAAATGATGGGTTCCATTAGCTATTTGGTGATGGAACCAGGTACCGCCATGTTTTATTCCCAGGATGACGATGATGATGACGGCGACAACCAGCACAAGGTCGTTGCCGGCTACGTTCACACCAACGCTTACCGAGGGGATCAAACCAGCAGTAATCCAGCGAATGTCAGTGTTGATTACTCACTTTTTTCAAATGTGACTCTTGATGATCCTATTGCTCTGGCACAGATAAATTCACCAACAAATCGATGGATGACCGCTGGGATCAAAGCCGTAAAAGACCAATCCATCGATTTGTTTCTAGAACTGACACGTGTTCATAGAACCGTGCCTGTCTCTGATTATGAAAAGATCGCTTTCCTTGTTAGTGAGGAGGGTAAGGGTATCTCCGATGGTGTTCGATTTGAATTCGGTCGAATGGAGATTGATGAGCACAACAGCAGTACGCCAATGCTCGAAGGGTGTAATGATCTTCATGATTTAGACAATGACTACCCCTCAGAGCCTGGAATTATCGCTAACAAACAAAAGCGCAGCGGTAGTCATGGCGGGTGGTTAAGGCGATGTAAACTGGTCAATGACGGCGATAGCAGTACTCAAGACGATGACGACAACGAGTTCGAAGTCAGTTTCGTTGTTGATGAAGATATGTCCGAACCAGGCTCGCGAACTAAGCGTGGGCACACTAAAGAGGAAGTAGGGTATTTCGCATTTGGTCAGAAACGATTACCAAAACCTAAGTTTGACGTTTGTAATTTGTTCCCTTCTGCGGCGCAAGGTTGGAAAGAAGGCGGAAATAGCCGTATCACTATGTCCAACTACGCCAGCATTCTAAATGCCAGGTTGGTCGGTGGTCAGCCTACGGTAGGATTTGAAACCTCCCGTTTTGACAATCAATCCAACTGTGACGGAGGAGCATGTAATAACGATCCTCAGTATCAGGTTTCCATGCCTAAATTACCTGATTTTAAACTCACGGACTCTATTCCCAATATATGGAATGAAACCGTCACACTGTCTCCATTGAGCTCCAAAACTCTGACTATTGGTCAATCTAACGTTACGCTTCAGCCTGGGCATTATTACTTTGAAAGTTTGGACATCAACAACCGTTCGGTTATCAATATTCAGGGGAAAGTGGTACTCCATGTACAACGTTTGACGCTATCCAATGATTCGAAATTCAATAATCTGGGCAATCCTGATCACTTGTTCATCGTGGGGTACAACCCTGAGAAATCAAATCGAGCTTGCCCGTCTGGCGGTTGTGTTATTAGCCTGACTAAGAACGATAAACTCAAAGGATTGATTTACAGCGAAGCCACCGTAAACCTTTCTAACAGTGTGCATATTTATGGTGCGGTCACGGCGCTAAATCTGAATATGTCCAACTACTCTAAAATCACAGGAGAAAGCCAGTGTTTTTCTGAGCCAGAATTGGTGATCACTCCCGTGCAATCATCTGGTCTCGCCTGTGATGGTATCCCTGTGACGTTTAAACTGGTGGATAAAGCGACCAAGCAATTAATAAATAACTATTCGGGTACCCTGGAAGTCGACATACCCAATAACAGTAATCGAGAGTCATGCTGGCTTTCTGACACAAACCCGGCAACCTGTGACGCGCCATTTCGTCATGAATTCATTGCTGGTCAGGATGCCATTGTGACCAAAAAACTCTCCAGCACCTCGCTGTCTCCCGTTTATATTCGTGGAAAGATGCTACAAAACACCAATGTAACGGCTAACGGTGGTCCTTATCAGTTTGTCCCCTATGGTTTCAAGGTGGTGGATGAAGATCGAGTAGACAGCGGAAAAGGACAAGTTGCGAGCCGACCGTTTAATGTGAAAGTTTCAGCGGTCGCATCCAGCGCAGCAAATCCAAGACAGTGTCAGACAATTGAAGATTACTCAGGGCATCAGTCCTTGAAGATGTCTTACGAGTTAATCTCTCCATCAGTGATAGAAAAAAACAACTCATTGATTGTTCACAGAACAGCCATTCCAAAAGGGAACAACCCATTAGCAGGCGTCACAGTTTCAAATGTGATGTTTACAAACGGCGTTGCCAGTCTGGAAAGTCTCTATTCTTCGGCTGGTCAGTTTAAACTGCATGTTGCTGATGCCAACTGGCAACCCGTGAACAATAATATTCCAAACTGGAGCGGGTTGAATGGTTCTGCCACCATAAACAACCGACCTTTTGCTCTTTCAGCCTGTTACAAACCGCCGGGCAGTTATTACCAACTCTTCCCTTCTGGTGATTCGAATGGTGGAGAAAGATTTATTGCTGCCGGAGCTAATGCTGATACTCAATTTAGAGCATTACAATGGATGCAAACTGCTGATACCGACAATAACGGAATTCCTGATGATGGTTACATGAACGTCATGGTTTGTCTGGAACACACCGTGACGGGGTTCGAAGTCGCGGGTGAAGTGAAGTTTGATCTTCATAGCCCGCTGGGTGGTCAGAAAGGTGCTCTAGAGCTGGGAAGCCAAGTTAGCAGTTCGGTTAATAACTACGCTCCTATTTCGGTTAACTTTAATGAGTGGGGTATCTCGGATCAGCGTTTTCGTTGGTCGGAGGTGGGCAGTATTTTCATGTGGGTAGAAAAAAATAACTATCTGAATGGGATGTCGGTACCGTATTTTAAGAATCCAATTGGAAGATTTTACCCATCACATTTCTCACTGGATAAGGCTGAGTTTACTTATCCCGATAGCCAGAATGGCTTCGTCTACATGAATCAACCTTTTAAAGAGTTTGAGGCTGAAGTCAGTGCCTGGTCTGCAATGCTCGATAAAGACGGGCGCTATTTACCCACCTTAAATTACGGGCACGCTAACTACAAAAAAGAACTCCGAGCCACGTTTGCGTTAACGGGAGAGCATCGAGATCGCCTATCACTTAAAGACGCAGAACTAAGTAACGATTTATGGCAAAGCGATGCGAAGTGGAAGCTTAGCCAGTCAGATGTGTTCTGGTCTCGGCTTCCAATCAACAGCAAGCAAACGTACCCAGATAAGCTCTTTAACTACACAGGTAGCGAAACGGGTGTGCAGTCTACAGCGACAGAGGTTGACCTGGAGATCAAGGGTACGGATCCAGTGAGCTTTTCCGTGCTAAAGGATGAAGATTCGGTTCGACTCCCACAACAGCCTGACGTTCGCTACGGGAGAATGATTTTGGAAGATTTGGGTACACAATCCAATGGCGAAGTCATGATCCCGCTACGAACAGAGTTTTGGTCTGGTGAAGAGTTTATTGCAAATAAAGACGATAACCTGAGCAGTTTTACTGACAATCAGTTCTGTCGCCAGTCGATTTGGACGAGTACAGGAGACACCGATTCGAAAGCCAGCTTGAATGAGTCGGGACGAGTCACTTCAGGTTTTTCTGATGAGCTCATGGCTAAACAAAATGCGCTGATAAGAGAGCAAGTTAGATTGTGGTTAAGAATGGGCAGCGGCACACCAGAAAAGGTGAATACTTCTGACAAAAATATTCAGTGTTTCGGCAGTCATGGCAATCAGGATTGGCTCAAATACAACTGGCGTGGCAAAGGGGATGAAATACCTTCGGCAGTTATCACTTTTGGAACTTACCGCGGAAACGACAGGATCATTTACCGTGGAGAGCCGAGATTGACTGGCAGATAAAACTGAGGATTTCACGCCTTAACATTAAAAATGAGGGCTTAAGTAAAGAATCTGCAAGAAAAAGCGAGATTCAGCCCATGTTTACATGCCAATGCCTTGCTGATAACGCAAGGCATTGGTACATTTAGTGCAATTTTATGTCTTCTTAATGCTTGCAGGATGAACGAAGAATATGTTTAAAAAACTTCGTGGCATGTTTTCAAACGATCTCTCTATCGATTTAGGTACAGCCAACACTCTTATCTACGTAAAAGGTCAAGGCATTGTTCTTGATGAACCCTCAGTAGTTGCTATTCGACAAGACCGCGCGGGAAGTGCAAAAAGTGTCGCCGCTGTAGGGCACGAAGCCAAACAAATGTTAGGTCGTACTCCTGGTAACATTTCTGCCATTCGCCCAATGAAAGACGGCGTTATCGCAGACTTCTATGTAACAGAAAAAATGCTTCAGCACTTCATCAAACAAGTGCATGACAACAGCGTTTTAAAACCAAGCCCACGTGTGCTTGTTTGTGTTCCATGCGGTTCGACTCAGGTAGAGCGCCGAGCAATTCGTGAATCGGCTTTGGGTGCAGGCGCACGTGAAGTGTATCTGATTGATGAGCCAATGGCGGCAGCAATCGGTGCTGGTCTTCGCGTCTCTGAGCCAACCGGTTCTATGGTGGTTGATATCGGCGGCGGTACGACAGAAGTTGCCGTTATCTCACTGAATGGTGTGGTTTACTCTTCATCCGTTCGTATCGGTGGTGACCGCTTCGATGAAGCCGTGATCAACTATGTGCGCCGAAACTACGGTAGCTTGATTGGTGAAGCAACCGCCGAGAAAATCAAACACGAAATCGGTTCTGCTTACCCAGGTGATGAGGTTGAGGAAATCGAAGTTCGTGGTCGCAACCTTGCAGAAGGGGTGCCTCGTAGCTTCACACTAAACTCGAATGAGATTCTGGAAGCCTTACAAGAACCTTTAACAGGTATTGTGTCAGCTGTGATGGTTGCTCTGGAACAGTGCCCACCAGAATTGGCTTCTGACATTTCAGAAAACGGAATGGTTTTGACCGGTGGTGGTGCTCTCCTTAAAGACCTAGATCGACTACTGACAGAAGAAACGGGTATCCCAGTCGTTGTAGCAGAAGAGCCATTAACGTGTGTAGCACGCGGCGGTGGTAAGGCGCTGGAAATGATCGACATGCACGGTGGCGATCTGTTTAGCGAAGAGTAAGCTTTGCAGCTTTTAACTTCTGGTAAACAGCGATGAAACCGATATTCGGCAGGGGACCATCCCTGCAACTGCGTCTGTTTTTTGCTGTCATTCTATCAGCCAGCCTTATGCTGGCTGATAGTCGTTTAGACACATTCTCAAGCGTACGCTATTTATTAAACAGCTCGGTCGCCCCTATTCAGTACTTAGCAAACCTACCTCGAACCATGTTCGACGGTATGTATGAGCGCGTGAACACCCGTGAAACTCTGCTAACGTCAAATCAGGCTTTGAAGCTCGAAGTGTTGCGCCTGAAAAGTAATCTCACACTGCTCGATCAATACCGGGAAGAAAACCAGCGCCTGAGAAAATTGCTTGGGTCACCGTTTGTCCGTGATGAGAAAAAGGTGGTCACCGAGGTGATGGCCGTGGACTCGTCTCCATACCGACATCAGGTGGTTATCGACAAAGGTCAGATAGACGGTGTTTACGTTGGGCAGCCAGTCATCAACGAAAAAGGCATTGTAGGTCAGGTGACTTTTGTTGCCGCGCACAATGCTCGTGTGCTGTTGGTCACGGATACAAACAGCTCCATCCCGGTTCAAGTGGTGCGAAACGACATTCGAGTGATTGCATCAGGTAATGGCAGTATCAATTCCATTCAGATTGAACACATCCCTAGTAGCACAGAGATTGAAGAGGGCGACTTGCTTGTGACCTCTGGTCTGGGCAGGCGTTATCCGGAAGGCTACCCAGTGGGTTACGTAACTTCAGTGGAGAAAGACAACCGCAGACCTTTCGCTACCATCACAGCTGAACCTGTAGTGGCATTCGACAGGCTGCGCTACTTACTGCTCGTATGGCCAAGCGAAGAAAGGCAAAAAGAACAATCTTTAGACACTGAAAACGAAGAAGCAAAAGACGAGGTGAACAACAATGGCGAATAGTGTTCTTCAAGGGCGCATGGTCATTTGGGCAACCTTTCTGATTGCTCTTGTGTTTCAGGCTATTCCATGGCCGGGAATGTTCGAAATATTCAGACCTGCCTGGCTGTTGCTGATCGTTTTCTACTGGGTTCTTGCCCTGCCACACAGAGTGAATGTGGGTACAGCGCTAGTTCTTGGTCTCATTTGGGATCTGCTATTGGGTTCCACTTTGGGCATTCGCGGTATGATGATGTCCATCACCGTGTACCTCGTGGCGCTTAACTTCCTCGTATTGCGGAATATGGCGTTATGGCAACAGGCCATCATCATTGGATTGTTGACTATTCTGGCCGATCTACTGGAGTTTTTCGGTGAATACTTAATTCAGGATGTCACCTTTAACCCACTTTCCCTTTGGGCGGCACTGGTGAACTGTATCTTGTGGCCTTGGATATTCTTATTGTTGCGTCGAGTGAGACGCCATTGGCATATTCGATAATTGATAAGGAAAAAGATATGTCTCAGCAATCGCGCAGGTTAACCTTAGCTTCAAGCTCACCAAGAAGAAAAGAACTGCTTGGTCTGCTGGGGTATACGTTTGATACCGTTTCTCCAGACATTGTTGAAGAAAAACAGAGTAACGAGACGGCGGAGCAGTACGTTCAACGTCTTGCAAAAGAAAAAGCGCAGGCAGGGTTCGAGCTAACGGATAACTCGGGTGTGGTGCTGGGTTCCGATACCATCGTTGTCATTGATGGTGACGTGTTGGAAAAACCCGATGACTTAGAACATTCAGTCGCAATGTTAAGCAGAATGTCAGACAGACGCCACCAGGTACTTACGGCAGTGACCGTAATGGACAAAACTCGAAACGAGTCAAAACTAATTGAAACAAGCGTGTGGTTTAAACCCCTATCAGAACAAGAAATAAAAAGTTACTGGGAAACAGGTGAACCATGCGGTAAAGCTGGCAGTTATGGAATTCAGGGGATTGGAGGGAAGTTCGTCTCTCGCATCGAAGGCAGTTACCACGCAGTGATGGGGTTGCCTTTAATGGAAACTGACCAGCTCTTGCACAAATTTTTCTAATTTAATTTGAGGCACACGAATGAGTGCAGAGTTGTTAATAAACGTTACTCCGAGCGAAACTCGGGTAGCGATGATTGTAGGTGGCATCTTACAAGAAGTTCATATTGAACGAGAATCGAAACGAGGCATTGTTGGCAACATATACAAAGGGCGAGTGAGCCGGGTATTACCAGGGATGCAGGCAGCATTTGTGGACATTGGTCTTGATAAAGCCGCGTTTCTTCATGCCTCAGACATTGTTCCTCATACGGAATGTGTTGCCGAAAACGAAAAGCAGCAATTTCAGGTCAGAGACATCTCAGAGCTTGTCCGTCAGGGGCAGGACATTGTCGTCCAGGTGGTGAAAGACCCTTTGGGCACCAAAGGCGCACGTCTTACTACCGACATCACTTTACCTTCCCGCTATCTTGTGTTCATGCCCGGAGCAAGTCACGTCGGTGTTTCTCAGCGCATTGAAAGTGAAACAGAGCGCGACCGACTGAAAAAAACGGTTGCTGATTATTGCGATGAGCATGGCGGATTTATTATCCGAACGGCTGCGGAAGGAGCAGACGAGCAGGAGCTTTCACAAGATGCAGCCTTTCTAAAGCGCCTGTGGAGCAAAGTAATAGAGCGCCGTAAGAAATACAAAACTCGCTCTATGCTTTACGGAGAGTTGGGGCTGGCGCACCGTATTCTTCGTGACTTTGTCGGTACAGAGCTGGACAGTATTCAGATTGATTCCCGCTTAGTGTACGAGAACCTCAGAGAGTTCGTGTCTGAATTCGTACCAGAGCTGCACGAAAAGCTGAAGTTGTACGAAGGCGATAAGCCGATTTTCGACATGTACGATACCGAGAATGAGATCCAGCGTTCATTAGATCGAAAAGTCGAGCTTAAGTCTGGTGGCTACCTTATTATCGATCAGACAGAAGCAATGACGACGATTGATATCAATACAGGGGCATTCGTAGGCCGTAGAAATCTCGAAGAGACCATATTCAACACCAACATTGAAGCCACTCAGGCCATAGCCAGACAGCTTCGCTTGCGTAATCTTGGCGGAATCATCATTATCGACTTTATCGATATGTTGTCAGATGAACATCGCAAGCGAGTGCTTGCTTCGCTGGAAATGGCGTTGTCGCTTGACCGTGTGAAAACCAACATCAACGGGTTTACGCATTTAGGTCTGGTTGAAATGACGCGCAAACGCACACGAGAAAGTATTGAACATGTTCTCTGTTCTGAGTGTCCAACCTGCAAAGGACGAGGTTCAGTGAAGACCGTTGAGTCGGTGTGCTACGAAATATTGCGCGAAGTTACTCGAGTCAACCGAGCTTACGATGCCGACAAATTTGTGGTGTATGCTTCTCCGGCAGTGTCAGATACCCTAATGGGTGAAGAGTCTCACGCGCTGGCTGAGCTCGAAGTCTTTATCGGTAAGGAAGTGAAGATTCAACCTGAGCCACTGTATGTCCAAGAACAGTTTGATGTCGTGATGATGTAAATGGAGCAGCAGTGAAGTTTAAGCCATCTTTACTTTGGCGCACACTCATTTGGAGTTTAGTTAGTGTAATGGTGATCCTTGCGATCACCGTTACTGTTTTGCGTGTGTCACTTCCTCGGTTAGATAAATACCAAAACGATATTGAATCCTGGGTTTCGCAAACCACGGGGATTGAGTTCCAGAGCGATACCGTCAGCGGTTACTGGAAAAACACTCATCCATTCATTGCGCTCGAAAACCTCAAAGCCATTCTTCCTGATGAAGAAAAAACTCAGATCACCATTCAGCACGCAGAAGTTGAACTGGATCTGTTTGCTTCTCTTCGCTACCTGACGCCCGTTGTTTCGACATTGCGTATCGATGGATTGAGCCTCGATATCAGTCATATCAAATGGCTGAAAGAGTCCGGTCAGGCGGTAGGAACACCTGCAACAGAGAACTCCTCATCCGAGCAAGTTCTGAAAGATATAGAGCACCTGCTGCTCAGACAGCTTAATGACTTCTCTATCGCCAATTCCAATATCGCTTACCAGACCTTTACTGGGGAATTTCGAACGCTGGAAATCGAGCACCTGAAATGGCAAAACCGTAACCAACGCCATCGGGCTGACGGCGTGATTGGTATTGCAGATGAAAACATCAACAGTTTGACGGTAAAAGCCAACTTTGAGGAAACCGCGGATTTAACTCGCATCAATGGTGATTTTTTTGTTGGCGCGGAAAACCTACAGGTGACGCCGTGGCTGACTCAGTACCTGAAAGATAAAGTAGGGATCCTTGAAGGTCATGCCAGTTTTAATTCCTGGCTGTCATTGAAAGACGGTCGCCCAAGCAATGCCTATGTTGAATTACTGCCCAGTGAAGTGAGCTGGAATAAAGAGTCTGAGCACAGCCTGCTGATTGAGCACGGCATCATTAACATGATACCGGCTGAAAACGGGTGGCAAGTGAATGCTCACTCACTCAAATTAAGAACCGATGATACGCCATGGCCAGAGCTGGATGCTGTCTTCAAATTTGATACAAACGTCTGGCAACTGAATGTGTCAGAAGTGGATATTGTCACTTTAACTCCTTTCACTCACCTAATGCCTGAGTCTGAAAAACTCAATGACTGGCTGGAAACCGTTGAGCTGGGTGGAAGAATAGAAGACATTCGCGTTTCTATGGGGGAGTCGTTATCCAGCCTGAAATTTTCAGGGAAGTTACAAGACGGTGCCATGAAGCAGTGGGAACTTCTTCCCGAGGTTCATCATTTGGCAGCAGATATCTCAGGCTCACTAGAGCAGATAAACGCTCGTGTTTCACTGATTGATGATGAACTGCCGTATGGTGATGTATTTCAGGCTCCTCTTCGAATTCGTCAGGCACAGGTCGATATAGCCTGGAAAAATGGCGAAAATGGCTGGAGCCTCTGGGCAGATAAAGTCACCGCCGCCACACCAGACATGCAGGTGCTAGGTGCGTTTAAACTCGATGTACCGGATGAAGGCAGTTCGTTCCTTTCAATTTACGCCGAAACCGACGTGTTCAACGCGGGCGAGACATGGCGCTATTTGCCTACACTGGCGTTAGGTACGGAGCTGACCGATTATCTATCGACGGCGATTCAGGGGGGTAAGGCTTCGACCTCCAAATTACTGTGGTACGGAAGCTTGGGGCAATTCCCATATCAAAATAACGACGGCATGTTTCAGGCACTGGTGAATCTTAAAGAATCACAATTCAGCTTCGACACTGCCTGGCCGCCTCTAAAAAACCTTCAACTGGATCTACTTTTCCAAAACGATGCCATGTATCTGGACTCGCGCAGTGCCACGTTGATGGACGTAAAAGCGACTCGCATTACAGGGCGGATTCCAGAACTTGCCGAAGATGGTCACATTGAAATTGAAGCTATCGCCAACGGTGAAGGTGACGCTGTTCGCGATTACATGATGGCGACACCACTTGTCGATTCGGTGGGGGCTGCGTTAACCGCCGTTCAGGTTAAAGGTGAGGTCAACGCAGATTTCAGACTCAAGATACCTTTTGATGGCAGCGACACAAGAGCTTGGGGCTGGGCAAGGTTGCCGGATAATCAGGTCGAAATTGAAACACCATCAATGACATTGAGCAACGCGTCGGGTCGCATTGAATTTGATAATGATGTGGTTCGCTCGTCCGGACTCTCTGCCGATTTGCTTGGGCAACCTGTCTCGCTTGACTTTAATGGTCAGACGCAGGGGAAAAACTACGCAGTAGGCATAGATGTTGTCGGTGACTGGGATGTTCAGCCATTAAAAACTTATGTGGGTGAAACCTGGCTGAAACGTGTACAAGGGCATGCGCCATGGACGATGGATGTCGATCTACAAATCAATGATGTTGGTTTTACCTATCAGGTTGATGTTAATGCGGACGCGCAGTTTATTACCAGCCAGTATCCGGAGCCTCTGGGGAAAGCATTGGGAGAAAAAGCATCCGCTCGCTTGCAGGCTTCTGGAAATCAGGAAACCATTTCAGCACGTCTTCAGTTGCCAGAGTTTAAGTATCAGGCTGAAATTGATATCACTGAGGACATGCCAAAGTTTGACGCGTCTCGATTGGTGGTCGGGCGTGGTGCGTTTCGGGTTAGCCCGATCTCCGGTCATAGTGCGGTCATTCGACGCGATGAGTTCGATTTAGATCAGTGGCTGGAACTGTTCCTGGGGCCAGTAACAGGACCTCAGCCCTTAGTGAGTGAACTGGACGTACCTGAAATTCCGGTTCCAGACGTTGTAAAAGTAGAAAGTAAGTCCCTGACTCTTGCTACGGTTGAGTGGAACGATTTCAACTTTGAAGCGCGCAGGAAGAGGCTTGGCTGGAAAATGGAGGTCGAAAGCGCAGAGATCTCCGGGCAGGCCAGCTATCTAGAACCTTATGATTTAACGGTTTCACTAGACAGGCTTCAGCTTTATATCCCTGGGCTGGAAGAGACCGATGAGCCAAAACCCCTTGCACTGGATGATGAGAAACCTCAGCCATTGATCACGCCTTTTGACCGTGCTTTTCATGATGCTGTACCTAACCTGACTCTGGCTATCAATGATTTTTGGTTGCAAGGCTATAAGATCGGTAAAGTAAACGTGGATTTCCTGCGTCAGGGTGACAGACTGGAGTGGAAAAACATCTCTTTCTCCAGTGGTGATAACAAGTTCAAAGCATCGGGCTGGTGGAGGCTGAACGAATCCGACAGCCGCTCTAAATTCACTATGTCGATGTCTGGCAAGAATAATACTGAAGTGATGGAGCGATTCGGTATCACATCAGGGATCCAGAAAGCGCCATTTGATATGGAATCGGATCTTGAATGGAGTGGAGCGCCTTGGTCTCCGCAAATGAGCACCGTAAATGGGCGCATATCTTCTAAGCTTGGGAAAGGGATCATTTCAGACGTGAGTGGTGCCGCCCGATTACTTGGCTTGTTCAGTCTGGACTCCATCATCCGTAAAATGCAGCTCGACTTCAGCGACGTGTTTGATAAAGGGATGGCGTTCAATAGCATTACCGGTTCGGGCGAAGTGAAGAACGGTATTTTTGTGACTAATGATATCGAAATGGATGCCGTTGCGGGTCGCATGAGCATAAAAGGCTTAGCCAATTTAGAGACACAAATCGTGGATGCTGAAGTGGAGTTTGTGCCTGATCTTACGTCTGGTATTCCAGTACTCACCGCCTTTGCGGTTGCACCGCAGACAGCGATTTACGTATTTGCCATTACCACTGCGTTGTCACCAGTGGTTGATGTTTTCACAAAAGTGAATTACGCGGTCAAAGGTCCGTTAGATAACCCGAATGTTACGGAGATTTCCAGAAGCAAAGGGCAGTATCAAGTACCTGAAAAGGCGGAATAACCTCAATTGTGCAAAGAAGGAGTGACGATGCGTATTGGTATGATTCAAATGACCTCCAGTGCGAAACCGAAGGAGAACCTCCAATACATTCGTGAAGGTGTCGAAACCCTTGCAGTACAGGGGGCTGAGCTTATCTCTACACCAGAAAATGCACTGGTATTTGGTCGGCGTACAGATTATCACTCCGTCGCAGAGGAGCTGGGTGAAGGCGAGCTTCAATCCGAGTTCCAGGCGTTGGCAAAATTGCACCGGATATGGTTACACCTTGGGAGCTTTCCTGTTCGGCAGGAAAATGGTGTGTCGACCACTACGCTTATTTACTCACCCGAGGGAGAGCTTGCTGCTCATTACGACAAACTGCATCTATTTGACGTGGATGTAGAGGACAAGCAAGGCAGTTACCGTGAGTCGGATACCTTTACTTACGGTAACAAGATTTCGCTACTTAAGTTGCCCTCTGCTACACTTGGTCTAACAATTTGTTATGACTTAAGATTTCCTGCACTGTTTAATGAACTGCGTCTTGGTGGGGCTGATGTCATATTGGTTCCCGCTGCATTTACTGCGGTCACGGGGAAAGCCCACTGGGAAACGCTATTGCGCGCCCGAGCCATTGAGAATCAGTGCTTCATCATAGCGGTGAATCAGGGCGGGACACACAATTGTGGTCGTGAAACCTGGGGACATTCCATGGTAATTGACCCATGGGGTGAAGTCATCGCATCACTTGAACAGGACGCCAAAACCTTATTGGTTGATCTGGATTTAGAACAGGTCGCCACAATCAGAAAGAACATGCCGCTAACTGAACACAATCGGTTCAGGAGCGAACTAAAGAAAGAGCCAATCAAATGACAATCAACCAAATCGAACAAGAGCTTCTGGCACCAACCGGGCTGACAGAACAAGACCTGACAGAAACCTTGGGCATCATTGCCAGCCGAGACATTGATTATGCTGACCTGTATTTTCAGTCGAGCTGGCACGAGTCGCTGGTTTTGGAAGACAGTATCATCAAAGATGGTTCTTTCAACATTGACCGCGGCGTTGGTGTTAGGGCGATAACCGGAGAAAAAACGGGTTTCGCATATTCAGATCAGATTGACCTTACCGGGCTTAAGCAGAGTGCGATTGCGGCAAGAGGCATTGCTGGGCAGGGACAAAATGGTCAGGTTAAAGCTTTTTCACGTAACCAAGCTCCAGAAATTTATCAGTCAACTAACCCTCTGGAAAGCTTGGAAAAGCAGCAAAAAATAGAATTGTTAAAGCAATTAGACGCTTACATCCGAACTAAAGAGCCTTTGGTGCAAGAAGTGTCGGTGAGTCTGAGTGGCGTTTATGAGCAAATGCTGGTTGCGGCGACCGATGGTACTTACGCGGGGGATATTCGTCCTCTTGTTCGCTTGTCCATCAGTGTGCTGGCGAAAAAAGGCGACAGACGTGAGCGCGGTAGCTCGGGCGGCGGTGGTCGCTATGGCTACGAGTTTTTCCTACAGGAAGAAAACGGACGTAAAAAAGCGTTTGAATTTGCTGATGAAGCCATTCGTCAGGCAATAGTCAACCTAGAAGCTGATGCTGCTCCTGCCGGCACTATGCCAGTGGTACTTGGTGCAGGTTGGCCGGGTGTGCTTCTGCACGAAGCGGTTGGTCATGGTCTGGAAGGTGATTTTAACCGTAAAGGCTCTTCTGTCTTCTCCGGTAAAGTAGGTGAGCAAGTCACATCTAAACACTGCACCATAGTGGACGATGGTACTTTGCCTGATCTTCGCGGCTCTCTGAATATTGACGATGAAGGCGTAACGGGTAAGTACAACACACTCATCGAAAATGGTGTGCTGAAAGGCTACATGCAGGACAAGCACAACGCACATTTGATGGGCGTTGCACCGACAGGTAATGGTCGTCGTGAGTCCTATGCACATCTACCAATGCCACGCATGACCAACACTTATATGCTGGCTGGCGAACACTCACCGGAAGAAATCATTTCAACAGTTAAAAACGGTCTTTATGCACCTAACTTTGGTGGTGGTCAGGTCGATATTACCTCAGGTAAGTTTGTATTCTCGACATCAGAAGCATACTTAATTGAAGATGGTAAGATTACTCGCCCTGTGAAAGGTGCTACCTTAATTGGCTCAGGCATTGAAGCCATGCAGCAGGTGTCTATGGTTGGTAATGATCTAGCGCTGGATCGCGGTGTTGGCGTATGTGGCAAAGCGGGTCAGAGTGTACCAGTAGGCGTTGGTCAGCCAACGCTTAAGCTGGATTCCATCACTGTAGGTGGAACGGAATAAACCTTAAATCAGATATTAAAAAAGCTGCCACTGGCAGCTTTTTTTGAGCATGAGAGCTATGGTTTATAGCTCATCATCATGAAGTGCTTTCAGAGTTTGAAAAATCTCTCTGAATGCCTTGGGTGGTTTATTACCCTGTTTTTCTTTCTTCGCCTGTCGCGCTAACTGGCGCAATCTTTGACGATCAGCTGCTGGGTATAGCTCAATCACATCGGCAATAGCGCTGTCTCCCTCTTCGATAACACGATCACGCAGCTGTTCTAGTTTATGCAGTTCAGCCGTAGCCTGAGAGTGTTTATTGCGCACCTTATCGAGTGCCGCCTGAATTGGCTCAGGATCTTCAGTTCTCATCAGTTTGCCAATGTACTGAAGCTGACGGCGCCTCGCTTCGTTTTTGAAGCGCTGTGCATCGGCGATTGCATCACGCAAATCTTCATTCAATGGAAACTTGTCTAAGACAGCGGGTTTCAACTCAACCAGCTCTTCCCCCAGCTTTTGCAGAGCTTCCATATCCTGTTTCATCTCGGTCTTACTCACCCAGATGATTTCTTCTTCCTTTTCCCACGGCGCTTTTTGGTTTTTACGTGCCATTTCTGCTTGCCTATTTCAATATCGATGTTCAATTGTCGCTTATTTTAACAAGAATTATGGGGCGAAAGCGAAAACCTTGTTATCCTTAATTAATAATCCCTTAAAACACAGTTATTTCGGTATGGACGTAAAACAGCAAATCGCCCAACAGACGTTGGAATTGGAAAAAGCGGTCAGCAAAGCGTTAGACATCGCAACAGGTACTGCGGATGCGGCTGAAGTCGCCATTAGCAAAAGCACAGGTATCAGCGTTTCCACACGTATGTGTGAAGTTGAAAACGTCGAGTTCAATAGTGACGGTGCATTAGGTATAACGGTTTATCGTGGGCAACGTAAAGGCAGTGCTTCTACATCAGATTTGAGCGAAAAAGCCATCCACCAAACAGTGATGGCGGCGTTAGACATTGCGAACTACACCTCTGAAGATCCTTGCGCAGGTCCTGCTCCGAAAGAACTGATGGTTAAGGACATTCCCGATCTCGATCTTTTCCACCCAGATGAACCTGAACCCGATCAGGCTGCGGAGCTCGCTATTGCGGCAGAAAAAGCAGCGCTGGCGTTCAGTGACAAAATTAAGCAAAGCGATGGTGCAAGCTACGACAGCCACTATGGTTTGAAGGTTTACGGTAATAGCCACGGTTTGTTAGCGAGTTATCCTTCGAGCCGACACAGTATCAGCTGTTGCGTGATTGGTGCTGGTGAAAACGGCGATATGGAACGAGATTACAGCTACACCGTATCTCGCCGTAAACAGGATTTGTGGTCACCTGAAACTGTGGGGCTAAAAGCCGCAGAAAAGACCATCAGTCGTTTAGATGCACAAAGATTGCCTACCGGGAAAATGCCTGTGATGTTTGCTGCAGATGTAGCGACAGGGCTTATCGGTCATCTCGTGATGGCGATTAGCGGCGGCAACCTATATCGCAAATCTTCTTTCTTGTTAGACAAGCTGGGCGACCAAATCCTGCCTTCATGGTTCAATATTCAGGAGAAACCTCACGTACTACGTGGTCTGGCGTCTAGCCCGTTTGATAACGAGGGCGTGTTTACGCAAGATAAGCAAATCATTACTGATGGTGTACTTTCTACTTATCTATTGACGAGTTATGCCGCTCGTAAAATGGATATGACACCAACCGGTCACGCGGGTGGTATTCATAACTGGTTTGTTCAGTCTACAGGTCAAAGCTTCGAAGCCATGTTGAAAGAGCTAGGGACAGGCTTCTTAGTTACTGAGTTGATGGGGCAGGGGGTTAACACAGTTACGGGTGATTATTCTCGTGGTGCAGCCGGTTTCTACGTTGAAAATGGTGAAATCAAATACCCTGTTTCAGAAGTAACGATCGCCGGTAACTTAACGGATATGTTCCAGCAGATAGTGGCTGTGGGAGACGACGTTGAAACGCGTTCACAAATTCAGACCGGCTCAATTCTGATCGAGTCTATGAAAGTCGCGGGTGAGTAAGAGTAACCGTTTATCGTTGTAACAAAGCGCCGCACTGTACGGCGCTTTGTTGTTTATGTAGCACACTTTTTGGACCAGTCAGTAAGGCAGCGAGAGCATAAACCCATCTCACAAAAATCAATGTATGTGATATAATCCCCAGCCTTTTTACTGACTCTATATACAGTAAAGTGCTTTAATCTTTTCATGACGTAAACCAAACGAGAGCATCAATGAAATTAACAGTCGCTTCTTTTTTTAGCGGAGCTGGTGGGTTAGATCTAGGCTTTGAAAAAGCGGGATTCAGCATTCCATTTGCCAATGAGTTCGACAAGCAGATCTGGGCAACTTATGAACATAACCATCCTGATACTCAGTTAGACCGCCGAAGCATTGTTAATATCGAGAGTGAAGATGTGCCGGATTGTGATGGCATAATTGGTGGACCGCCGTGTCAGAGCTGGAGTGAAGCTGGCAGTAAGCGTGGAATTGATGATCATCGTGGTCAGCTTTTCTATGAATTTATTCGTATTCTGACAGACAAGAAACCCAAGTTCTTTTTAGCGGAGAACGTCAGTGGCATGCTGGCACCAAGGCACAAGCAGGCATTAGAAAACATCAAAGAGACGTTTCGTGAAGCTGGCTATGATTTGCACTTTAAGTTACTGAACGCCGCCGATTACGATGTTCCTCAAGACAGAAAGCGCGTTATTTTTATTGGTTTTCGCTCAGATTTGAATGTGGAATATCACTTTCCACAGCCTCAAGAATACAAGCCCGCATTGAAAGACTGTCTGAAAGACTTGGATGGTCTGGAAGTGCCCGCTATTTCGAAATCCAAACCCAACCCTGACGCTTCCATTCCTAATCATGAATACATGACTGGCGGGTTTTCTAGTATGTACATGAGTCGAAACCGGGTACGCTCCTGGGACGAACCTTCTTTTACGATTCAGGCAGGCGGTCGTCATGCTCCTTTGCATCCAGGTGCGCCAAAAATGCATAAGCTGGAGACCGATAAGTTTGTGTTTGTCGAAGGTCACGACTATCGAAGATTAAGTGTGCGAGAGTGTGCTCGTATCCAAGGTTTCCCTGATTCATTTGAGTTTATCTACAGCGATCTTGGGGCAGGATACAAGATGATAGGTAATGCGGTTGCGGTGAACTTTGCAGCAGCATTGGCTGAAAGCATAAAAGAAGCGCTTGCCGAAGCAGGCGCTATTGAATCGTTTAAAGCAGCTTAGCGTTTTTTTGGAATATTAATGTTAAACGCTTTCAAGTTCTCGATCAGGCGGTTGTGATTGAGTCCGTTAGGCTGGATGACCTCAAATCTACCAAGCTTAACGAGCTCATCAAGAGTGTCGACCTGTGTCATCTTATTCAGACGTTTTTTAGGGCGAAACTGGGTGTAAGTACATTTACTGCGATTACTGCCTTCGGTTTTCGGGTTGATTGGTCGGTAAACGACTTTAAAGTTTCGGCTCAGCGTCTGTATCACTTCATTATTGATGGGTTTAAGCTTTGTAATCAGATCAATAAGATTGTTTGGAACCTTGTTACTAACCAGCAGACAATTGGCGACAGAGTTGCCTTCCCCTGTGCCAGCAACAATCTTGACGATGTCTTTGTAGTCAAATACTTCAGTAAACTCTCGCGCCGTTTTACCAGATCGTTTACCAAAACAAATGCTCACACCTACAAAAAAAGAAGCTGTTGGGCTTTTTACCCATTCATTCGCCCATTTAGTACAGTCTTTGGTGAGGTTTTCAAACGCTCTGACACCAAAGTCTCTTAAAATCCGGCTGTGCGAATACCAGTTACCAAAGTAATCTGCACTGCTCATTTTGGCTGAGATTTTAATTGGGCTACCTTCGCTTAATTTAATGAGAATGTCGGTCTTTCCGCCTTGTGCTCCTTGAGCATCAACTGAGGTGACTTTTGCTCCGGGTTTTATGCCAATGTCCAGCATCCACTTCGGAATCTCATTAGGCAGTGATTCCCCAACAGTGACACTACTTGCGACATCTCTTTCAAACTTATCGGTTTTCTTAGACATATTTTCCCTGAACAACTCAGCGTGATTTGGTGAGGGTATTATGCATATGAGTGATTATTTTGTAGGCAAAACTATCAATGGATTCAAAAAATTGCGAGTTGCCAGATCTAATTCGGTAATTGATAGGGTACGGTTTTTCTTTGCAGTAAGTAGGTAAGGGGAAACTTTTTGAATGTGGTTTACGTCACTTTGGAGTTTTAGGAATTCTAAAACGACGAAAGGTCGCTATAAAAGCGACCTTTCTAAATATGGTACCGGTGGGCGGACTTGAACCGCCACGCCCGAAGGCAACGGATTTTGAACTCAAAGCGTTAGACAAAACCACTCTTATAGTCATATACTTAGAGTCAATACGATAATGCTATATACAACTATTTATACAACTTTGAACAAAAGAGAGCTGTTTATGTATCAAAAATTATGCAAAGGAATGGCTATTTATAGACAAAATCACACTAATTCATACTACGTGCGTTTACGTGTTCAAAGCAAAGAAATTCGTAGAACATTATCAACTTCTGATCTCGACGAAGCGACAACAAAAGCCTGGGCGTTGAAGTTTGAGCTTGAAGGTATGGCGAAAGCTGGCATTGAGATTTTAAAAACCAAAGAACTAACGGTTGAACAAGCGTGTAAGTCAATCATTGAAGAACTAGATCAGAAAAAGCCCCAAAAAGACATTTATCACGATTACAAACTAGTTTACAGAAACTTTATAATTCCATTTTTTAAACGTAAATCTATAAGTGAACTGACTACTAAAAACATACGTTTATACTTTGAAAGTCGTGAGTTTTCAAAAACGAGAAAAACGATTAATCGATCTTGTTTTACTCGCTTGTTCAACTACTTAGAAGAAGAAGGAAAGCTTAAAAAGCAAGATTATCCGACTTTGCCGAAAGAAATTAAAACAGCACAAATGCAGATAGGCGTTGACTTTGCAGAAGCTGATTTAAAGAAAATTAAAGACTTTATGCAAAACGAAATCTGGTTAGAGCAAAGCGGATTAAAACCAATTTCACACGAATACAGAAGCATTCTTCCCCACGTCTTCGAATTTCTACTAGAAACAGGTATACGCACAGGTGAAGAAATGAACAGTATAACGTTTAAGGATATTAAAGAAGAGACAGCAGACAAGAAAAAACGAGTGTTTGTAAAGATTACAGGCGGTAAAACAAGCTATAAAAATCGTGATGCATTCGTAAACAAAAAAGCGGTTAAAGCATTGGTTGAACTGCTTAAAATCACAAAGTCAAACAATGACATTACAAAAGATTATCTAGTCAAAAATCGTAGTGAAGAAGCAGTTTTTTCAAGTTCACACGGCAAGATTTGCGATTTTTGTAAACTGTTCGATCAGTTAATCAAGAAAATGATTAAGTTAAAGATTATAGACACTAAATACACGCTTTACAGTTGTAGACATACATACATTACTAAACAACTGACGAATGGATCAGGCCGTGATTTTATGCACTTAATCGCTCTACAAGTCGGTAACAGTTTAGAAATGATACAAAATCATTACAATCATTCGAGATTGAAAGACTCTAAGAATATTAATCAACTTGACAGTTCAAATAAAAATCCAATTTTTACTTTTTAGTTAAGAGTTGTTTAAGTCGAAAACAAGTTTTCTCCTGTTCTGAAAAACCTCCTGATTAAAAGAAAAAGGGGCTATCATAACCCCCTTTCTTCTTCTTCAATGTCTCTTTCCATAGATAATATTCTACTTTCGTCTTGGTCATTCCAATAATCCAATAAGTTAATAAGACTTTCACACTCTTTGATTAAATGTTCTTCAGATTTAATCTCTTTCATATATTTAAGATTTTCCTTTTGTTTCTCCAGTCGATCTCTATCGGTTTTTAATTTTTGTTCTAACTCTTCTTTTTTCTCTTTAAGTTTTTTTAAATATCTACTCATTTTTTCTCCTTTATATTCCATATAGTAAGTTGTATTCGTCTTTGTATTCTTTAAGTTGTTCTCTTAATTCCGCTAATGTTTCGAAAGATAGTTGTTTCTCCATAGCGTCCCATTGTTCAAAGTTTTCTTCTTTTTTCTTCAATTCTTCTATTTGCTCTTCTTTGTATTCTATGTAGCTTTCAAGGAATTCTTTATATTCTTCAAAAGTTAGTCCTTCTTTAAAAACTTTTTTGTTTTTTATTTCTTCAATTTCTTTTTCATAATCTTCGATTTTACCTTGATAAAAGTTTATATCATCTTGTACATAATTTACATCTCCAATCAGCAACTCTATATCTTCGAGATTAAAATCTAATATATCATTCACATCGATTTTATTATTTTCGTCAATATTTTTAATCAGTTCTTTGTATTCGTCAAAAACTTCTTTTGAGAGTTCAAAGCCTTTTTTGTAAAGATTTGAAATTTTATCTTCATAATATTCTATATGCCCTTTGATACGGTCAACTTCTTCTTGTCTATATTTGTCAAGTTTTTGATCTTTCATTTTTACTCCTCCAATTCTTCTAAAGAATCTTCATTAAAAAATATTCTTATATAACCATTCTCTTTTATTACTTCTATTATTGAAGAATCTTCTAACCTTGTTAAGCTTCTATAAAAGTTTGGTTTTGTTGTGAAGTTATAGAAGTAATCTATTGATATTTCTTCTATCTCTTTAATGTCAAAAGTAATTATTGCGCTCTTATTATCAAGGGCTAATTGATATAAAAAATATAAGGTTTCGAGATCTCTTTTTGATGCCCTTGAGTTAAAAAACATTATTACTAATTTTTGTAATCTTGGTGCTAAATAAGTTATTTTTTCATTCATTTTCCTCTCCTTTATTAAAGCATTAATACACATATAACACGCCTAAAATAAGTGTCAAGTTTGGAACAATAAATAAGTTCCAATATTGGAACAATATTTGACAACATTAAAATAGATGGTGTAATTAAGTATAAAAACATTGTTTTAAAAGAGGTTTTAAAAATGAAAATTAAAATAATATGTCTTGTTCTGTGTTGTTTTACTGCGTTTTTTACAACTGCGAAGACACATACACAGATTAAGAAAATTAAAGGAAACAAGTATAGTAATATTTATTATTTTTCAACAACTTATAATGAAGGAAAAATTTTCACGAGTTGTTTTTATGGTTATCCAAACAACCCTTTCACGAATAAATCAAGCAGTTGGTTATCCTTTAATAAGCGTAATTATTATGGGTTGAGAAGCGGTGATATAAGACGTTGTGAAGAAATGCTTGACGCTACGCATAGATATAGATAAAAATAAGTTTGAAAAATTAAATTATATATTGAATTATTAAAACAAACAATATATAAATAATATCAGATTACTTAACAATAAAATCTTTAAGGAATGAAGTTTTAGAAATAAAATGATTTTGTAACAAGTAAACATAAACTAAGTAATCAAAAAAACACAACTTTTTTAAGTTGTGTTTTTTGGTTTAGGTTCTTCATTTTTTTGTTTTGATTGATTACTTTCTATTTCCTTTTTAAGTTCTTCAATTACTCGTTGTTCTTCGCCTTTCCAATCAAAAAATTTTGTTTCTACCATAGTTTTAAATTCCTTTTCTTACGTGGCTTTTTGTTTGTTGGTTCTGGCTCGTTCGGATTTAAAACTGGATCGTTTGAAGCTTCGAAGCTACAAGACTTTTCTAACGACATACCAAAATTTTCTTTGAGTTCTTGAGCTGAAACTTGATCAGAAAGAAAATAGTTTTTAACGTGTTGAATTTCAAAATCGTTAAGCTTGCGATCTCCAAGAGCTTCTTTAAGCTCGTTAAGCGTTAAACCTTCAAAACTACTGTTTTCAGAAAGTGAAATGTCAGTGATTGAAGCTGTTTTTTTATGCTTATACCAGTATTTAATTTTATTCTTAATATACTCTTTATTATTTGAACTTACTTGAACTGATTGCCAGCCGTTTTTAACTTGCTCTTTTGTCATTAAATCAAGACTTTTACTATCTGACTTACAGACCATTTGACCATTCACAAATTGTTTAAAAACAAAGTTATTTTTGTCATTATCAAGATAAAAATATGTGTTTCCGTGTTCGTCTTTCCATTTTAAAAGTTTTGAGCTTCTGATTTTTGCCTGTTTTGGGTTTCGCTCGCTGTCTGCGTGTAGTAGTTCTAGACTTTCGAAAAAGTCTCTAAATCGCTCTATAAAGCTCTTTTTTGTAATGTCTGGACTGTTGAAGTCGTCGAGACTGAAAGACTTAATAAACTTGTCCTTGTCGTTTTTGACGTTAAACACTAGATTTTTATTCTTGTCTAGGATTGGTTGAATGTTTGATTTTTTAAGAGTCTTGAAAAACTCAGTTGAGTTTTTTGATTTGTTTAAATTGTAGATTATGAATTGAGTTAGTAATTTCAGTAATTCTAATTCATTCATATTTGAATTGTATATAAATGATTTCATTTGTTCACCTCTCTTTTGTTGTTGAAGTAAAAAGACTTAACTTATAACTACATAGAAGCACGAATATAAAAACATCAAAGTTTTTAGATCTAGAATGTTTATTTTTGTCAATAGATAAAAGGTTTAAAAATTGCAATTTCAGAATATGAGCTTGCGATTTAATACAAGCGTCAAAAACTCCATAGAGTTTTTTCTACGCACAAACATTTTCGACGAAGGAGAATAGACACATCTCAAAGTGAACGAGTTTCACTATCTATATATAAAGTCTCTTATTATAAAGTCTCTTATTATAGGGGGAGTAAGTCGGTATTATAGGGGGAGTAAGTCGGCATTCAAGGGGGAGTAAGTCGGAGGTGCGACGATATTGAATACAATTATTTTTATAATTAGACTTGAATTAATTTATTTTAATGATATTCGTATAGTTAGAAAAGAAAAAAGAGCACTTAACAAGCACTCTATTTTTTGAAAGCAAAGGAGACAGACCTTTTTATTAGTAGTTAAATATTCGACCAGATAACTATAAATAAAATAACTTGAGTATTAATTTTTGTCAATACCATTTAGTGAGTCTCTATTAATTTTTTTAAGGAGACTTTTTTAATGTCTAAAATATATAAAGTAAGAACACCAAGATCTACAACCATTCAGAGCACAGAAGATAACACTTATAACGAATATTACAGTGATATTTCACTAACCGCCAAAAAGCTTTTCTTTATATTGATCGGAAATGCTCAGTATTCATACTTAGACACTATAAAATCAAGGTTAGTAAAATAAAAAGACTCTTTAACAACTCAAAAAAAGGTTTTGACTTTTTCTTGAATACTTAAACGAATTAAAAACTTCAAACAAAATTTTGATCAATTCTATCAGCAAAAAAGAAATTACATATTCAATCGTTGAACATAATGATCTAATAAAACCAAATCAAGATAAATCAGAAATTGACACTTATTTTAACATTTACGACATTATAAAGTGTAGAAGTGAATTAAGTCTTTTTTTAACGATCACAGGTTCGAGACTAAGAACGAGTAAACATAATTACAAAATTAATATAAGAACAATTTTTAACATAATGAACTTAAAACAATCTAATAAAAGCGAAAGAAAAGAGTCAAAAAAATTAATAATGAACATTTTGAGAAATGAAAAAAATGGATTTAATTTTGAATATAAGGATTATTGTTTTAGTTATTCATTGAAGGCAGTAGAACAACACGAAAAATCAGAAGTTACAGCGAAAGCAGAAGCGCAGCCAGCAGCAGAGGAAGCAACAGAAAACGCACCAGAAAGCACAGAGAGCGAAGAAACGGGTTTCAATCGTCTAGACGCTTGGCAAGAGGCTTTAAAACGTCCAGAAATTGATTTTATGAAAGAGTCTGAAACGATTTTTGAAAATGAAAAATCAGAAGAAGAATTATTAAATGAATTAGAATTCTAGAAAATAAAATAATTTGTATTATTCAATTTTTGATGAGAAAATAATTATGGTTATATAAATAAAGGAGAAATAATGAAAAAATCAATATTAGCTTTAACATTATCAGTAATTTCAATTTCTACAAATGCAAGTCAATTTGTTAGTCTTGTAAAAATTGAGAAATCACAAGCAATAAAAACAGTAGTTGAAAAAAAGTTGGTGTGATTGAAAAGAGTTTAACAGCCTGGAAAAACACAGGAAATGAATATGATTGTATTGTCTTAAACTCAAATGTTGTTCAAATTCCAATCGACTGCAAGCAAGATCAAGAAAGAACGAAAGATATATATTCACTTTACTCTGATAATTCAGAAAGTTTTGACGAAACTGTAGTTGAAAAACAGACTATTACAACCAGAAAGTTTATATACTATTGTGATTTTCACAACATACCAGAAGACGAATGTTAAAAAAGAACTCAGAACGAGTTCTTTTTATGCCGTATTTTCAAGTTTATTTCTTTTGTTCTTCTTGTCTTTCTTCTTCTTCAAAATAGACGTTGAAACTTGTTTGTTTTTATCGTGAAGCGGTCTTTTATTTGCAGATTTAAATTGACTAGCTAAGTCATTACTTTGATTTTTAAACTTGTTGAGCAACCTATCACGCTCTTTTTTCTGTGCTTCGTCAGTCGGTTCAAACTCTTTATAAGCTCTTGAAAGGATCTCTTCAGAAGCTTGATTTTGCTTTAAGTTATTGAATAAATGTTCTTTTTCTTTTTGACCTAACAAGTCTTTATTGTCACTTAAAAAGTTAGTGATTTTATAAGCGTTTTCCTTACTGCTCCAAGACTTTGGAAGCTTGGAGGTGGTCAAATCAAAACCCTTTTCAAGCATTTCTTGATACTTTTCTTCTGTCGGTTTTGTGAGATTTGAAAACCAACCGACCGATTTTTTATTGTCTAAATCAATCGCTTTTTTCATTGATTTTATTGGTTTTTTTGGTTCTTCACTAATAAAACTAGACTCTTCAATTAGTGCTTTTTCAAGCTCTTGTTAGCTCGTGCTTGTTTTAAATTTTCTTTCTCCTTTAGCTCTCGGTAGTCGTCAACGAAAAGCTTGAAAATCCCGTCTTTATTCTCATTCTGTTCAGCTCGTTTTTTCGCTTCAACCTCGTCATAGTAATCCATCATTTGTTTCTGATATTGTTGAATTTTTTTGGTTTCAGCGTCTACAAACTTATCAACCTCATTTGATTTTTTTGGTAGATTTGAAACGTGAGAGCTTGACGGCTTTTTGACTGACTTGTTAGACGTTGAAGCCGCTTGTTTTACTGTCTGAGCGTTGTTTTTAACTGTTTTAGACGTTGTTTGCTTTTGCTCTTGTCTCTGTATGATTTGGCTAGTTATGCCCTTAAAACGGCTTTCCAGTGCGCTTTTAGTCAATAGCTTTCTATTTAGCTTTGAACCGCTTGACGCTGCGATTACTTCACCTTGTTTATTGCGCATTTCAAAAGAAAATCCACGGATTTCTTTTTGTTCGTCTGAGCCTTGTTTGAAGCTCGGTTTTACTTGAATGTTGTGCTTGTCTAGCAACTTGAAAAAGTGTGTTTTGTTCTTTGCGTTTTTTGCTGCGTAAACGATTTGTTTGCGCATAAACTCAAACGGATTCTTTTCAAGTTCTTTTGCTCTTTGCGCTGCCAGTTCTTCTAGCTTTGCCGATGCTTCTAAATCGTTAGCGTTAAAGGCTTTTTTAGATATGGCTTGTAGCTTGTTCGCTGGATCTTGTGGTGAAGAATCTTGGCGGTTTGTTTTAACTAGGTTGTGTTTATCTTCTAGTTGTTCAGCTATTTTTCTAGACCTGTTTTTTGACTGCCAAGCGTGATCATAACTCAGAGAATTTGATACTCTTGGGACAATAAAATGAAAGTGTTTATTTTCTGTATCACTATGTAAAGTATACAAAAAATCTTTATCTTCAAAATCTTTTATAAATCCGCTTAAACCTTCTTTTGCAATGTCCAACATTTCTTGATTTGTGCGGTTTTTCCAGTCGTCAGCGTGAAACGAAATTTCGATATGGTCATACAAAAACTTGTTTTGAGATTTTTTCTTTTCTTGGTTCAAGTGCATTGAATGATTAGTTTCAAGGTCTAACATAAAGCTTTGAAGAGCTTCATTTTTAAAGCTCTTGTTTATATCATTTCTTGACGTTGCAAGCATTTCACAGCGATCAGAATCGTGCTCGTTTTTCGGGTTTGAAATGTAGTTACAAACCGCTTTTAAATCGTTGGTATTGCTGCCGTTGTGCTGAATTTTTATAATCATAAATCACCCTTCGCTTACTCAATTTCGACTTGTTGAATTGAGAGATCAGAAGTTTGGTTTTTATGACTTAAAAGAGTTTTACAGTAAGTAATAAAATCAGCTTTGAACTCTTCAAAATCGAATGAGTTAAAGTATGAATTTAGTTTTGAACTTGATTTAATCGCTTTTACTAATTCGTGATCAAAATTCGTTTTGTTTTGTGAAACTTTGATCACTATTTTTGATCTGTTCTTGTCAGCTATACGACTATAACGATCTGAAAGTTGTTCAGCTTTTTTAAATGAATCTGATTTTTTAAAGTTTACTGTCGTTGTATTTTTTGTAATAAATAAATGAAGAAAATCAAGGTTAGACAAACGACCTTTAAAGTTTTCTAGTTCTTTTTTCTCAAAGTCGTAAACTCTTTTTTCAAGAACTGAAAACTCAATAAATTTTTTGTTATTCGATTTTGAAAAATCAGATAATGAACTGTCTTGATATTCTGACAAATCGCAATAGTGAAGAACGACTTTATTAAATATTGATTTTAGATCGTTGACGTTGTGATTGTAATAAGTGTTTATAAAATTCAAAGTTTTTTGAACTTGTCTAATTGTGTCGAACGTCATATTGATAAATAGACGTTTTTCAGTGTTCAAAACACATTCAGCAAGTTTTAAATTTCGTTCAACGTGAAACTTCGTAATTTCTTCAAGCTTTTGATTGTTTGCTTTTCTCGTAATGTTATTTGCTTCTTTTTCCTCATTTTTAATCTTTCCAAAAAAATACAACTATCAAGTTGTGTTTTAATTTAAAAAATATAATCGTCAGATTGTATTTTTAAATCTAGCTTCGCAGAACAAGTGTATGGACCGAAGGGCGATACTCCAACTTGTTTCTATTCAGTTTTCACAACTATATTTATTACTATATCTTAATTTTTGAGAACTCAAAATTATGAAATCAGATTTTTTAATTGATTTGATTTATTTAAAGGATATTTAATATTTAACACGGTATAAAATTCGTATGCATCAATGAGGCCATACAATTTTAAAATGACGATGGTATAATGCAAACCTACTTGGAGGCTCTAGTACCATATGATTTTTACAACTGACGACAAAAGACACACCATTTATCAAGGTGACGTCCTAGAAAACTTGAAACAACTACCTGATAACTCAGTAGATCTTATCTTTGCCGATCCACCTTACAACATTGGTAAGGACTTTGACGGTTTGAAAGAAGATTGGAGCGAGCAAGATTTTCTTGACTGGGCTTACCAATGGATCGACGAATGCCACCGTGTGCTCGCTAAAAACGGCACTTTCTATCTAATGAATAGCACTGAAAATATGCCATTCTTGGATATCTACTGCCGAACTAAATTCAATGTTACAAGCCGTATAGTGTGGTCATACGATAGCTCAGGCGTTCAAGCAAAACGCTACTATGGCTCTCTCTATGAACCAATTCTTATGTTAACGAAAGGTAAGTCTTACACGTTTAACTATGAAGATATTATGGTTGAAGCTAAAACAGGCGCAAAACGTCAGTTAATGGACTACCGCAAGAACCCGCCTCAACCTTACAACACCAAAAAAGTGCCTGGTAACGTCTGGGAGTTCCCTCGTGTTCGCTTCAAAATGGAAGAATACGAAAACCACCCAACTCAAAAGCCAGAAATTCTTTTAGAGCGTGTAATCAAAGCTTCTTCAAATGAAGATGATATTGTGTTAGATCCGTTCTCTGGTAGTTTCTCTACGTGTGCAGTAGCCAAACGCTTAAATCGTAGAAGTATCGGTATTGAAATCAATCCAGAATACGTAAAAATGGGGTTGAGACGTGTAGACGTTCCGTCACACTACACACAAGAAGAACTTGAAAAAGTAAAGAAAAGAAAAACAACTAACACTTCAAAAAAAGTTCGGACTAAAACAAAGCCCGAACAAGATTCAGCAGAAGCTGTTCAACCAGACTTAATCTAGCATTCCATATTCTAGCTTATAGTTATCAATTACAGTCTGTTTCAGCTCTGATTGTTGGCCAGACTGTAATACTTCATTTAATGCTCCGTTAAGTTCATTAAGCGTGATAACTTCTTCAAATAGCCCCATATAATGCTCTACTAGGCTTGTATCCATTGCCTTATTCGCATCTTGGCGAATCTTATCTAATACTTCGCTTACGGTCTTATCCGTCTTAATGACAAAAGTGATAGCAAATCTATTCATTTTGTCTAAGTCTAAGAAGTATTTCTTAAAGTCTAACGTCTCTGTTACTTGATAGAAGCGACCATAAGGTTTGAGGACAAAGTCGATACCACCGTCATTAGCGTTTGTTCGACCTGTTTTGTATAGAGTTAAAGGCTGTGCAGTGATCGTTTGTGGGCTATCGCCTACGTATGCAACTTTTGACTTGTAGTATACGTAAAGTATAGCGTGAGACACGATTTCAAAGAGTCTTGCATCTGACTCATAAGCAAACGCTTTTACAATTGTATTGTAAATTTCTTGATCAGTTTCAGATTCTTCAATCTCTTCAAGGTATTCATTTTGCTGTGTATTGATAATTTCTATGTATTCATTAACAACATCTAGAATGAAATTTGCTGCGTTCTCAGGGTTGTTTCCTCCCTGAGAAAGAAACTCCTCAGAAATTTTTCTGGCTTTCATTCCACCAGCAACACCTTCTTGGACGGGTAGAAACTTGTCAGCAACTTTGCATTTTCGTTCTACCTCATTATTTAGCCTGTTGTCGAGTGGGTGATTTTGCAGCTTTGAGCCAAATGGTAAAGATTTCATTCTAGCCAACAAGTCAGTAAACCTTGAACCGTCTTTATAACCGTTTACGTATGCCTCACAAAGCACATACAGGGCATACAAATTGCCCAATGAACGCCTTGCTTTACTACCTCGGTCATGAGCCTTAGTTTTATGGACTATGTATTCATAGACTAAACTGTCTTTGTCTATGTTGTATTGTTCCGCAATCTCGTCAATGAAAAGTGCCATTTCATTAAACCTCTAATTTTAAAAGGTTTAATATGCCATAGTCGAGTACGAAGGACCAACTAGTAATTGCGAGTGTGATTAAAGGTTTTTAAGTATCTGATAACTGTCAAAGGCTTCTTGCTCAAAATCTTCAATACCTCTGTTTCGCAGAGTCATTTTTAAAGCTGTTATGTAACGTTTCATATTTTTTCGGTCTTCGAACAAGATTTCTAGCTTCTCGTCTTCACTCAAATTTTCAAAGAAACCTTGCTGTCTATCAAAGTCTAGTTTCATTAGTAAATCCTTATACTGTGGCACTGAGAACTTCAAAACGTGTTTTGAATGTTTGAAGGGTCTAACAAATCTTCGGATTTGTATGCTTAAAACGCAAAAAAGCCGCTACAAGAGCGACTTCTTATAATGTGGTAGCTGCGGGCGGACTCGAACCGCCACGCCTTTCGGCGGGGGATTTTGAATCCCCTTTGTCTACCAATTCCAACACGCAGCCAATTTATACAACTCTATACAACTTTTTGAATAGAGTTAAAATCAACATATATTATTGATTTATAACCAGTTTATAGTAATTTTCAGTCATACGCAACGCATTTTGAATCCGTCGTGTATACCAATTTCACCACACCGGCATCTTTGGGCTGTTGCCCTTTGATGATTGGCATTATACGTATGACTTAGAGTGGCGCAAGTGTTAAATCTTTAAAAACCATTCGTTTGGCGATTATTTCAGCATAAGTCCCTGAGCTGTGCGCTCTGTCACTTACATATTGGTAAACAAGTTTATATTCTGTCGCTTTCCAATCCATTACCCATGTGAGAAATATGTCTATTCAAACAAAACCCGCAGGTTTGTTCCGAAGATTAGGTGCACTAATGTATGACGCGTTGATTATTCTGGCCATAGAAATGATGGCGGGCGGTCTCGTGATTGCAGTTATTTTTGCATTGAACGCGGCTGGAATGATGAGTTATGGGAGTTACGTTGATGCTAGTGATTTACTGACGAATCATCCGGTTTGGAGTGCGTTTTACACAGGCTATTTAGCGCTCGTATGGATTGGGTTTATTGTGTTTTTCTGGACAAGGGCTGGGCAAACATTAGGAATGCGAGCGTGGAAACTGCGAGTTCAAAATGAAGATGGTTCAACCATTTCCTTTACGCAAGCTTTGATTCGAGTTGCCACCTCGGGATTTGGGTTAGCGAACTTAACCGTGCCATTTGACCCCAAGAAACGTGGATTTCATGATATATGGGCAAAAACCCAAGTGGTAGTGTTACCTAAAGCGAATTAAAAAAGGAGGCTCTGCCTCCTTAAATTAGACTTTCCGCCTCATCAGCAATACGGCGATGGTCATAAACACCACACTAGGTACCAAAGCTCCAACTGGGGCAGGGAGCTTATAGAGTAGGCTTACGTTGCTGAAGGTTTCTGCAAATATATAGAAACCGAACCCTGCGATAACACCTGAAAGTATCCTTGCGCCCATGGTTACGCTACGAAGTGGACCAAATACGAATGACATAGCCACAAACATCATGACACCTACAGAAATAGGCTGTGTCGCTTTGCGCCAGAAAGCGAGATCGTACCGACTGGCATCCTGTTCAGAATCTTTTAGGTAAGTTACGTAGCTCCAAAGCTCTGTAAGTGGCAGCTCTTCGGGTTGAACGGTAACTACGGCGAGCTTGTCTGGAGTGAGTGTGGTCGTCCAGCTCAGAACACCAATGTTCTCTTTAGAAACTTCAACGTTGTTATTGAAATTGGTTTTGACCACATCTCTGGCTTCCCAGGTGCGATCGGAAAGATAGTTCGCTTGCTCTGCAAACATGGTATACGAAAGATTTTTGTTTTCATCGAAAAACCAAACGTTAACACCCTGAAGCTGTTCACCGTTGACGCGACCTACATAGATGAAGTTACCGCCATCTTTTGCCCAGACTCCACTTCGAACAGATACAATGTTGCCGCCTGAAACCGCAAAGGTGCGAAGTTCCCGAGCCATTTTCTGAGTGGTCGGCGCGCCCCATTCCCCAAGCATCATGACGATTACCATGATCGGAATGGCTGTTTTTAATACGGAAAATCCGATATCCAGCTTGGAGTAGCCTGCGGCTTGCATTACCACAAGTTCAGAGCTGGCAGCCAGCATGCCCAAACCAATCAGTGCACCAAGCAACACCGCCATAGGAAAAAAGAGTTCAACATCACGTGGAAGTGCCAGCATAACGTAATAAAAAGCAAGCAAAGCGTCATAAGATCCTTCACCAACCGCTCTTAGCTGCTCGACGTACTTAATAATGGCGGAGAGCCCGACCAAGGTTGTGAGCGTTAAAGCAGTCGTAGAAATGATGGTGCGACCAATGTATAAATCTAAAATCTTAAACACGTGTTACGCCACCTTTTCTTCTGAAGTTTTCTTTGATTTGTCGAACGAAAACGCTGTCCATGCTGTTGAGCAAGATACCGATTAATAATGTCACGCCATTGATAGACCACAATCCAATGTGTGCAGGCAAACTTCCTTCTTCGATGGCAGATTTTCCAGAGCTCAACAATAGGAAGTAGGTCAGGTAAATAAGTACGGCAGGTGCCATCTTGGCAAAGCGGCCCTGACGAGGATTGACCGCTGAGAGTGGAATAACAATCATGGTCAGTAATGGAATACAGACAATCAAAGAGATACGCCACTGCAATTCAGCCTGTTCACGTTTGTCATCAGAACGAAGAAGATCGAGAGTTGATGTCGCCATCAGACTGAGAGATTTTTGCTGAACTTCCCGCTGCCCGATGAGCGCTTCATATTCTTTGTAATCGGTGACCATGTAGTCAAGACGAGTAGGGATGCCTTCATAGCGTTTACCGTCGTATAAAGTCAGAACTTGCCGACCATCAGACAATTCCTGCATTTTACCCGTGTTGGCGAACATCACGCTCGGGCGGATGGAATCTCTTGGAAGAAGCTGGGCAATAAAAACATTTTTAAGTTCTTTGTTCTCAATATCGTCAACAAAAACGACGGCAGAACCATCAGGAGACGCCTGAAATTGTCCTTTTTGAAGCAAATCAATACTGTTATCTGACTCAACTTCAGAGCGGATTTGTATGATTTGCTGCTGGCTCCAGGAGGACAGCCACAGAGAGTTAACCGCTGCCAGACCACTGGTGATCACCGCCAGACTTAATGCAGCCTGAATCAAGAATTTATTGCCAATTCCGGTCGCGTTCATCACGGTAATTTCACTTTCAGCGTATAAGCGTCCAAAAGTCAGCAATATCCCCAGATAAAGGCTTAAAGGCAGCATAAGCATGCCCATCGTCGGCATATTTAAACCGACCAGCGTTAAAATTAGCCGAGCAGGAATATCGCCGTCAGACGCGTGGGAAAGGATGCGAATGAACTCCTGACTGAGGAAGATCAGAAACAGGACTAAAAATACAGCAAATTGCGTCTTGATTGTCTCGCGGATCAAATATCTAACAATAATCACGCTGAAATCACCTATAGAAAACTTGTTTTTTTAATTGAATCACTATAATTTCTCGTTGAATCTTTTATTTTTAAATCTTTGGCTAATTGTTAGTCAATATAATGGGCTTAGCGTTCCAACGTGAGTATTTTAAGCTAAGTGAGCATTATCTAACATTTAGTTCAGTTTGTCTTCAGGATGTAGGAGTACGCATGGAGTTCAGTGTAAAAAGTGGCAGCCCTGAGAAACAGCGCAGCGCGTGTATCGTTGTCGGTGTTTTTGAGCCTCGCCGTCTTTCTCCAGTAGCCGAGCAGCTCGATAAAATTAGTGATGGCTACATCAGTTCACTATTACGACGCGGTGACTTGGAAGGAAAACCAGGGCAGATGCTACTTCTGCACCAAGTTCCTGGTGTTCTCTCTGAGCGTGTGTTGCTGGTAGGTTGTGGTAAAGAGCGTGAGCTAGGCGAACGCCAATACAAAGAAATCATCCAAAAAACCATCAGCACTCTGAATGAAACAGGCTCAATGGAAGCGGTTTGCTTCCTGACAGAATTACACGTTAAAGGCCGTGATACCTACTGGAAAGTACGCCAGGCGGTAGAATCTACTAAAGACGGTCTTTACACTTTTGATCAGTTCAAGAGCACTAAGCCAGAAACTCGCCGTCCACTTCGTAAGCTGGTCTTCAATGTACCAACTCGCCGCGAGTTGAATCTTGGTGAGAAAGCCATCAGCCATGGTTTAGCTGTTGCTTCTGGTGTGAAAGCATCGAAAGATCTAGGCAACATGCCACCAAACGTTGCGAATCCGGCTTACCTGGCTTCTCAAGCACGTCGTCTTGCTGACGAGTATGAAACGGTAACCACCAAAATCATTGGTGAGCAGGAGATGGAAAAGCTAGGCATGACTTCATACCTAGCAGTCGGTCGTGGTTCACACAATGAATCTTTGATGTCCATCATGGAGTACAAAGGCGCGCCGGACCCTGATGCAAAACCTATTGTACTTGTTGGTAAAGGTCTGACATTTGATTCAGGCGGTATCTCTCTAAAACCTGGTGCAGGTATGGATGAGATGAAGTACGACATGTGTGGTGCTGCATCTGTCTTCGGTACCATGAAGGCACTGGCGAAGCTGAACCTGCCAATCAACGTAGTCGGTATTCTGGCTGGCTGTGAAAATATGCCGGGCAGCAACGCTTACCGACCTGGTGACATCCTGACTACCATGTCTGGTCAGACAGTTGAAGTATTGAATACCGATGCCGAAGGTCGCTTGGTGCTTTGTGATGCACTGACTTACGTTGAGCGTTTCGAACCAGAATGTGTTGTTGATGTTGCCACGTTAACAGGGGCTTGTGTGGTTGCACTAGGTCACCACATCAGTGCTGTGATTTCGAATCACAATCCGCTATCACATGAATTGATTAATGCCTCTGAACAAGCGGGTGACCGTGCTTGGCGTCTGCCAATGGCAGAAGAGTACCAAGAGCAAATCGCCAGCCCGTTTGCCGATATGGCAAACATTGGAGGTAAATCAGCAGGTACTATTACCGCAGGTTGCTTCTTGTCTCGCTTTACTAAGAAATACAACTGGGCGCACCTTGATATCGCAGGTACAGCTTGGAAATCGGGTGGCAAAGACAAAGGCTCAACAGGGCGTCCTGTCTCAATGCTGGTCCAATTCCTTCTGAACCGCAGCGGCCAGGACACAGAAGAGTAAATCTTCAGAATTCAGAAAGGGCCGAAAGGCCCTTTCTTTTTTTAGGTGAACGGAAAAAATGGCAACAGCGACGTTTTATCTGGTTAAAGAAGGCAGTTCACAATCACAAGAGCAGGGGTTCTTCGAGTATGTGGTGTTTCTCGCTCACCATTTTGCTAAGCAAGGAGCAAAGGTGTTTGTGAATGCCGACGATAAGCCTTCCGCTGAAGCCATTGCAGAACTGTTGTGGCAGGCAAAACCTGAAGACTTTATTGCTCATAACCTGGTTGGTGAAGGACCTAAGTCGGGGACGGCAATTGAGGTAGGACACTCCTCCGTTAAGCCATCTTGGAACCGTCAATTAGTTATAAATGTGGCGAATGATAATACAATTTTTGCCCCAACCTTTGGTCAGGTGGTAGACTTCGTTCCCTGCGAAGAAAAAGCAAAGCAACAAGCTCGAGAAAGGTATAAAATTTACCGTCAGGCTGGTTATCAGCTTCAAACAATCGAGATTCAATATCCTTAGTCCAACCCTATAGTTAAGGCGTCTCTCCAGAGAGCCCTCAATTATAGAGTTTGACCAAGATTAACCCGTAAACGTATCCATTAAAGAGCACTATGGAAAAGACATATAACCCAACATCTATTGAACAAGCGCTTTATCAAGCTTGGGAAGAGAAAGGCTACTTTAAGCCGCACGGTGACACGACAAAAGAATCATACAGCATCATGATCCCGCCACCGAACGTCACTGGTAGCCTGCATATGGGCCACGCGTTCCAGGATACCATCATGGATACACTGATCCGTGCTGAGCGTATGAAAGGTAAAAATACGCTTTGGCAGGTGGGTACAGACCACGCGGGCATCGCAACTCAAATGGTGGTTGAGCGTAAGATTGCCGCTGAAGAAGGCAAAACTAAGAACGATTACGGTCGTGACGCATTCATCGACAAAATTTGGGAATGGAAAGGCGAGTCGGGCGGTACTATCACAAAACAGCTTCGTCGCCTTGGTGCTTCTGTGGATTGGGAACGCGAGCGTTTCACCATGGACGATGGCCTTTCTAATGCCGTTCAGGAAGTCTTTGTTCGTCTGTACGAAGAAGATTTGATTTATCGTGGCAAGCGCCTGGTTAACTGGGATCCTAAACTGCACACCGCGATTTCTGATCTAGAAGTTGAAAACAAAGACAAAAAAGGCCACATGTGGCACTTCCGTTACCCTCTAGCGGATGGTGTTAAGACTGCAGAAGGCAAAGACTACATCGTTGTAGCAACGACACGTCCAGAAACTATGCTGGGTGATACAGGTGTCGCAGTAAACCCAGAAGATCCACGTTACAAAGATCTGATTGGTAAAGAAATCCTGCTTCCAATCGTTGATCGTCGTATCCCTATCGTAGGTGACGAGCACGCCGATATGGAAAAAGGCACAGGTTGTGTGAAGATCACACCTGCTCACGACTTCAATGACTACGAAGTGGGTAAGCGCCACCAGCTACCAATGATCAACATTCTAACCTTCAACGCGGATATTCGTGATGCGGCGGAAGTCTTCACCACTAACGGTGAAGCGAGCGATGCCTACCCAACGGACCTTCCTGCCAAATACCAAGGTATGGAACGTTTTGCGGCGCGTAAGGCTATCGTAGCGGACTTTGACGAGTTGGGTCTTTTGGATGAAGTGAAAGATCACGATCTAACTGTTCCTTACGGTGACCGCGGTGGTGTGGTTATTGAGCCAATGCTGACCGACCAATGGTACGTTCGCACAGCGCCTCTTGCAGAAACGGCAACCAAAGCAGTGGAAGACGGTGAAATCCAATTCGTTCCTAAGCAATACGAGAACATGTACTTCTCCTGGATGCGTGACATTCAAGACTGGTGTATCTCTCGTCAGCTTTGGTGGGGACACCGTATCCCAGCTTGGTACGACAATGATGGCAACGTATATGTAGGTCGTACTGAAGAAGAAGTTCGCACCAATAACAACCTAGCGCCTGTCGTCGTTCTGCGTCAGGATGATGATGTACTGGACACCTGGTTCTCTTCTGCGCTGTGGACGTTTGGAACGCAAGGCTGGCCAGAAAACACAGATGACCTGAAGACATTCCACCCTTCAGACGTACTGGTCACTGGTTTTGACATCATCTTCTTCTGGGTTGCTCGTATGATCATGATGACGATGCACTTCTGTAAAGATGAGAGCGGCAAACCACAAGTTCCATTCAAGACAGTTTACGTGACGGGTCTGATCCGTGATGAAAACGGCGATAAGATGTCTAAATCGAAGGGTAACGTTCTTGACCCAATCGATATGATTGATGGTATTGATCTTGAGTCTCTTGTTGAGAAGCGTACAGGCAACATGATGCAGCCTAAGCTTGCGGCGAAGATCGAGAAAAACACGCGTAAGACGTTTGAAGACGGTATTGAACCTTACGGTACAGATGCATTGCGTTTCACTCTTGCAGCGATGGCGTCTACGGGTCGTGATATCAACTGGGATATGAAGCGTCTTGAAGGTTACCGTAACTTCTGTAACAAGCTATGGAACGCAAGCCGCTACGTATTGATGAATACCGAAGATCAAGATTGTGGCTTTGGTAGCAATGATATTGAATACTCACTAGCCGACAAATGGATCGAATCTCAGTTCGAACTGGCAGCGAAAGAATTCAATGGTCACATTGATAACTTCCGCCTGGATATGGCAGCGAACACGATTTACGAGTTTATCTGGAACCAATTCTGTGACTGGTATCTAGAGCTAACGAAACCGGTTCTTTGGAAAGGCAATGAAGCTCAGCAACGCGGTACGCGTCGCACGCTAATCACCGTGCTTGAGAAGACTCTTCGTCTGGCGCATCCAGTAATTCCATACATCACAGAAACTATCTGGCAGAGTGTTAAGCCATTGGTTGAAGGTGTTGAAGGTGACACAATCATGCTTCAATCACTTCCTCAGTACGACGAAGCAAACTTCAACCAAGCAGCGCTTGATGATATTGAGTGGGTTAAATCATTCATTACCAGCATTCGTAACCTACGTGCAGAATACGACATCAACCCAGGTAAGCCGCTTGAAGTAATGCTTAAAGCGGCAAGCGAAGAAGATGCCGCTCGTCTTGAAACGAACAAGCAAGTTCTTGTTTCTCTGGCGAAGCTTGAATCTGTGCGCGTTCTTGAATCTGGTGAAGAGACCCCTGCTTGTGCGACAGCGCTCGTTGCTAAGTCTGAGCTTATGATCCCAATGGCGGGTCTGATTGACAAAGACGCAGAGCTTGCTCGTCTGGACGGCGAAATCAAGAAAACTCACGGTGAGATCAAACGCATTGAAGGTAAGCTAAGTAACGAAGGTTTCGTTGCGAAAGCGCCTGAAGCGGTTGTGGCAAAAGAGCGTGAGAAGCTTGAAGGTTACAAAGAAACGCTAACGAAACTTGAAGAGCAAAAAGCAACGATTGCTGCTCTGTAAGCGATTTTCCTGCTAGTTAACCACTAGCAGGAATGCTGTTATTTGCTTTGTAGTAGATACAAAAAAACAGTCATCAGTTGATGACCGTTTTTTATGTTTTGAAATTAACCTACTTTTGGTTGTTCAGTTTTTCCACTTCAGCATCCAACTCTTCAAGCTTGGCTTTCATTTGGGCACGGCACAAGTTAGCTAGCTTACGAACATTTTCTTTGCTGTAACCTTCGATACTGACTGGTGGTAACATCTCAACAATCACATGCCCATTATCCCAGCGATTCAGCTTGAATTTACCCTCAGTGGTGCTGCAGACAATCGGAATGATTGGCACATTTGCACCAACTGCAGCATGGAAGGCCCCTGTTTTAAATGGCAGCAGACCGCGTCCACGTGAACGAGTACCTTCTGGAAACATCCATACTGACACGCCACGCTCTTTCACTTTCTCAACCACTTGCTCAATAGTGCCCATCGCTTTGCTTCGGTTAGCACGATCAATCAGTATGTTACCAGTAATCCAATAAAGCTGACCAAACAGTGGTAGCCAGGCCAGGCTTTTCTTACCTACGGTGACGACATTGGGGGTTACCGCAGAAGAAACGGTGAACATATCCCAGTTGTTTTGATGGTTAGCAATGTAGATGTGCTGACCACGTTGATACGCATCTTCAGGAATACGTAAATCCAGTTTGATACCGAATACTTTAGACATGCGACCAAAGTAACGACCAAAGGTGAATACGTGTTTTGGGTTTCTCGGACTAAGCAGGCAATAACCGCAGCCAAATACAAACATCAGGACAGCAAATATTGCTACAGCAATGATACGCAATAACGCAATCATAGAATTCTCTTTGTGATTCAAGGACTACCGAGGCAATCTGGGTTGCCTGCGTAGTGAATATAAACGCAACAAAAAAGCCGAAACCTGAGAAATACAGTTTCCGGCTTTCGGGTTCAGGGGTAGAGTTTAACCAGACTCTCTGAAACGCTCAATGTTTGCTCCGAGCGCGGAGAGTTTATTTTCGATTTTTTCATACCCTCGATCAATGTGGTAAATACGATCGACGATGGTTTCACCTTCTGCGATACAGCCAGCGATCACCAGGCTGGCAGAAGCACGCAAGTCCGTTGCCATTACCTGTGCACCACTTAAACCTTCGGTATCACCGCAAATAACTGTGTTTCCTTCGATTTCTGCTTTTGCGCCCATACGCATCAGTTCTGGGACATGCATGAAACGATTTTCAAAAATGGTTTCGGTAATGACGCCACCACCTTTTGCCATCATATTCAGAAGTGTGAACTGTGCTTGCATGTCGGTTGGGAAACCAGGGTGAGGTGCTGTGCGAATCGATACGGCTTTCAGATCTCTGCCTGTCATGTCTAGGCTGATCCAGTCTTCACCTGTTTCGATAAGCGCGCCTGCTTCTTCAAGCTTTGCGAGTGCAGCTTCAAGCAGTGAAGCGTTGGTGTTTTTACAAAGGATCTTACCACCAGAAACTGCGGCAGCAACGAGGAAAGTCCCCGTTTCAATGCGATCCGCAACAACAGAGTGTTTGCCTCCACCTAAACGCTCAACACCTTCGATGGTGATGGTATCAGTGCCCGCGCCAGTAATTTTCGCGCCTAATGTATTTAGGAAAGCCGCAGTGTCGACGATTTCAGGTTCACGCGCTGCGTTATCCAGAACCGTTTTACCTTCAGCCAGGGTTGCAGCACACATTACTGTAATGGTTGCGCCAACACTGACTTTGTCCATAACGATGTGTGCACCTTGGAGGCGACCATCAACTTCGGCTTTTACATAACCTTCTTCTAGAGTGATAGTCGCACCAAGTTGTTCAAGACCGTATATGTGAAGGTCGACCGGGCGTGCACCAATCGCACAGCCACCAGGCAGGGAAACTTGCCCCTGACCAAAACGAGCAACAAGAGGACCTAACGCCCAGATAGAGGCGCGCATGGTTTTAACTAAGTCGTAGGGTGCACAGTACTGGTCGATAGAGCGTCCATCCACATGCACAGAACCGTTACGCTCTACTTTTGCACCTAAACGCTTGAGCAGCTCCATGGTTGTGTCGATGTCGCGCAGTTTAGGAACATTGGCAACTTCCACGGGCTCTTCTGCAAGGATAGAGGCAAATAAAATTGGGAGGGCGGCATTTTTAGCGCCAGAGATAGAGACCTCGCCACTGAGAGGGCCCGAACGTTTAACTCGAAACTTTTCCATCAATAAACCTTAAAGAGACATGAGTTTCTTATCGCGTTCCCACTCTTCAGGCGTATAAGCCTTAATTGAAACCGCATGGATATCGTTTCTTTGGATGTATTCCATCAGCGGAGCGTAAATGAGCTGCTGTTTCTTTACACGGTTCATTCCTTCAAAACTGGCATCAATCGCAATCACTTCATAGTGGCTGCCTTCGCCTTTAACGTGCAACTCTTCTAGATTAAGAGCTTGATCTAAAATGTTTTTTACTTCAACGCTGTCCACGGTAGATCCTATTTAAACTTCAATGTGTTTGCGTTCACCCAGAGCTTCATTGTGAGGCTTATTTGCAGCCTCGCTCTCGGGAAATAGCAGTGATTCGACGTTACTCAGTTGACACAAAGTGCGTAGCTGGTCGGGCACGAAACTGAGCATTATATGACAGTTTTGTTTTTTTGCATGCTCAATTAAATGAATCAGCATCACCATACCAGCGGAATCAACTCGATTCACTCCGCTCATGTCAATATTTAACTGGGTTGTGTCAGTTTTTCGTTGCTTTAAAAAATGCCATAAACCTGGAACACATTCGCGATCCAGGTTTCCAGATAAATAAGATTGAGTAGGGGCAGCTTGCTGCCATTGAGGATGCGCCATCAATTCACATCCTTAAACTGAATTGGTCGAGCTGCCAGCTCTTGCAAGTCTTTGCTTACGGCTACAAGCCCGTCTTTACGGATTTTTCCATTCCACTCAGATTGTTTACTGGAAAGTAAGCTAACACCTTCGGCAACCATATCAAATGCGGCCCATTCACCACTTTTCTTGTTCTTTCTTAACTTAAAGTCCAGTTTGATGTTTGGGTTAGGTGCATCGATGATTTCCACGCGAATTGAAATGATGCGACTCTTGGGGTCAAGAGGTCTTGCAGGCGCGAATTCTATTAATTGATCGGTGTATTGGGTTAAAACCTGAGCGTAAGAGGTAACCAGATATGCTCTAAATGCTTCGACGAAGACTTTAACGTCTTCTTTTTTGGCTTTTTTAAGGTTTGGACCGAGTAGTTTGAGAGCTGCGTAACGATCGTTGACGTAGGGCATCAGCTCTTCTTCAACCACCACTTTGAGTGTTTCTGGGTTTTCTCGAATCTGGCTTTGTTCGTTTTTTAAGCGGCTAAATGTTTTGTCTGCCACTTGCTTCATCATGTCGTAGGGTTTGGTTGCATCTATGGTTTGTGCCATGCCAGCGAAAGACATTAAGCTCATCAAACCAATCACTAACCATTGCTTCAACCGATTCATTATTGTTCCTCCGAACCTTGAGAATCCCCACCGACGCGGTAAAGCACCTGACCAATCAAGTCTTCAAGCACCAATGCGGATTTCGTATCCTCTATATAGTCGCCATCCTGCAGCATGTCGATGTCTTCGTCGACAAAACCGGGGACAAGTCCAATATATTGCTCACCAATAAGACCAGACGTCAGAATCTGAGCGCTCGATGTTTCTGGAAAGTCGCCGTATTTCTTATCAATGGTCAACGTGATAACGGGCAGGTAGCTTTCTGTATCTAACGTAATGTCAGACACTCGTCCAACGACTACACCACCGATTTTGACTGGTGAGCGAAGCTTTAAGCTGCCGATATTGTCGAATTGCGCTCTTAACGTGTATGTCTCACCGGAACCCAGACTTTTGACATCGGCGACTTTCAATATCATCACCAAAATCGCAACCACACTCGCGATGACAAAGCTTCCTACTAATAATTCTAACTTACGAGTTTGTTGCATCTTTAGTTCCCAAACATAAGTGCTGTTAATACGAAATCTAACCCAAGCACAGCCAATGACGAGTGTACAACGGTTTTAGTGGTAGCACGGCTTATCCCTTCAGAAGTCGGAATGGCGTCATAGCCGTTAAACAGTGCTATCCAGGTAACGGTCAGAGCAAATACTATGCTCTTAATCATGCTGTTTCCAATATCTTGCCCAAGCTCGACAGATGATTGCATGGATGCCCAGAAGCTGCCGTGGTCAATGCCTTTCCAGTCTACGCCAACCAGTTGACCGCCCCAAATACCGACAGCCATAAAGATCATCGCCAGTAACGGCATAGAGATGACTCCTGCCCAGAAACGTGGTGCAATCACTCGACGGAGCGGATCAACAGCCATCATTTCCATGCTCGACAACTGTTCAGTCGCTTTCATCAGACCGATTTCTGCCGTTAAGGCTGAGCCCGCCCGACCTGCAAAGAGTAGAGCGGTCACTACAGGGCCTAGTTCCCGGAGCAGGGACAGTGCAACCATCTGACCCAGAGCGCCTTCAGCGCCAAAATCCACCAGTACAACATAGCCTTGCAGGCTGATGACCATGCCGATAAACAGACCTGACAAAACAATGATGACCATGGACTGGACACCAACGCTGTACAGCTGTTTAACGAGCAACGGAAAGTGTTTTACAGGTTGCGGTTTAGCGAACAAGGCACCAAACAACATGAGGGTTGCTCGCCCCCATGCTCTACAGATAGACAGCGCACTGTGACCAGTGTTCGCGATAAAAGTGAGAAAACTACTCATTAAACAGTTCCTCACTCAGTGACGAAGCAGGGTATTGGAATGGAACAGGACCATCTGCCTGCCCGGTTAAAAATTGTTGTACGTTTTCATCGGGGTTTGACATCAGTTCTTCTGGTGAACCGCTAGCAATGACCTTGCCATTCGCCAATATGTAGGCGTGATCTGCAATGCTCATGACTTCAGGAACATCATGGGAAACAACAACGGATGTCAGGTTGAGTGCTTGATTGAGGTTTCGAATCAGCTTGACCAGAACTCCCATGGTTATCGGGTCCTGCCCGACAAAAGGTTCATCGTACATGATGAGCTCTGGATCCAGAGCAATGGCACGGGCAAGGGCTGCTCGTCGTGCCATGCCTCCTGACAATTCACTTGGCATTAACTGAGAAGCTCCCCGTAGCCCAACAGCTTCAAGCTTCAGCAATACGATACTGCGGATAAGTTCTTCGGTAAGTTCAGTATGTTCGCGTAATGGGAATGCGACATTATCGAAAACATTGATATCAGTGAACAAAGCGCCGGATTGAAACAGCATGCTCATCTTCTTGCGTGCGTCGTACAATGCACTTCGCGATAAAGTGGGAATATTCTGCCCATCAAAAGTCACCTCGCCAGAATCCGGGGCTATCTGCCCGCCAATCAAACGCAGTAACGTGGTTTTCCCTATCCCAGAAGGTCCCATAATGGCGGTGATTTTTCCTTTTGGAACTGACAGGCTGACATCGTCAAAAATTTTCCGTGTTCCACGATAAAATGTCAGGTTTTGGATAGTGACTAAATCCGGTGTCGACATAAAGTTCTTCTAACATGCTGCTGGTTGAGCGGAAGTGAATTAGCAATCATAAGCACTAAGCGCCTTGAATTCAAAGCAAAGCTATCGAATTTGACCTTAATTTAGCCCAAAGTTCAAACCTATTGAGATTTCTTAATACGAATTGTTTATCTCATTCAGTCCTTTCTTTTTTCCTTAATGACTTCCATTTTTACTCATGAACCGTCAAAATTGGCGGTCACTTGTCTTTCTACTCAGTAAATTAAAGGGAACATCATGCTAGAAGCCGTTGCGTTGCTTGTCGTAGGCTTAATTTTGCTCGTCTGGAGTGCAGATAAATTGGTCTTAGGTGCCGCCGCTCTTGCCCGAAATTTTGGTATTTCACCGCTGGTCATTGGTATGACGATTCTGGCAATGGGTTCTTCAGCTCCCGAAATGATGGTTTCAGCCACCGCGGCACTGGATGGAAAGACAGACACTGCAGTGGGTAACGTTATCGGTTCTAACATTGCCAATATCGCCCTTATTCTGGGTATTACTGCACTGATTAAACCTCTTTCAATCAGCTCAGTCGTTGTGCGTCGTGAGCTGCCTCTAATGATCGTTGTTACCCTGGTTGCGGGTGCGTTGATGTACGACAACTTCCTTGGCTTCTACGAAGGCATTCTACTTTTTGTTCTGTTTGCGGCATTCATCATAGCGATGCTAAGAATCAGTCAGAAAGAGAAACAAAATGGCGATGCGTTTGTCGAAGAGCAGGAATCTGAAATTCCAGAAGGCATGGCAAACTGGAAAGCTGGCATGTGGGTAGTTGTTGGTTTGGCGCTTCTGCCATTATCGGCGGACCTGTTGGTAGACAATGCGGTAGTGATTGCTAAATTCTTTGGTATGAGCGATCTGGTGATTGGATTAACTATTATCGCGATTGGAACAAGTCTTCCTGAGTTGGCGGCGTCTCTTGCCGGTGTCATGAAAGGCGAAGACGACATGGCAGTAGGTAATATCATCGGTTCGAATGTGTTTAATATCCTGGCCGTTATGGGGATTCCTGGCATTCTGAACCCTAGTATCCTGAATGAAAATGCCATGGGACGCGACTTCTGGGTCATGCTGGCTGTATCACTGCTGTTGGTGGTTATGGCTCTCGGGAAGTCCCGCAGCGTTAATCGCGTCGAAGGTGGTGCCTTGTTCACCATTTTTGCCGTTTACCAAGGTTATCTGTTCTACCACCTGGCTGCTTAATCTAAATTATCGGGGGCTCATTCATGTCGAAATCATTTGATTTCTGTGCTGCTGCACGAGAAGTGTTGAACATTGAAATTCAGGGATTGTCTCAGCTAGAGCAATATTTTGATTCGTCATTTGAAAGAGCCTGCCAAAAAATCCTGTCTGCTAAAGGCAAGGTTGCAGTGATGGGAATGGGAAAGTCCGGTCATATCGGTAAGAAAATAGCCGCGACGCTGGCGAGCACAGGTACTTCGTCTTTTTTTGTACATCCCGGTGAAGCGAGCCATGGCGATTTAGGCATGGTCGGTGCTGGCGATATTGTTCTCGCCATTTCAAATTCGGGTGAGTCCTCAGAAATTCTGGCTCTCTACCCCGTGCTTAAACGCCGTGGCATCGATATCATCAGCATGACAGGCAAGTCTTCGTCCAACATGGCGAAGCAAGCCGACATCAACCTCTGTATTCATGTCCCTAAAGAGGCGTGCAGTTTAGGGTTAGCGCCTACCACCAGTACCACGGCGACTCTGGTCATGGGGGATGCATTAGCAGTATCACTTCTACAGGCCAGAGGGTTTACCGCCGACGACTTTGCCTTATCGCACCCTGGTGGCGCGCTGGGTCGTAAACTTTTACTCAAACTACGAGATGTCATGCAAACAGGTGATGCATTGCCAAAGGTTTCTCCTGAGGCAACAGTTAAAGATGCACTGCTTGAGATTTCTCAAAAAGGCTTGGGTATGACTGCAATCGTGGATGAGCAAGATCAGGTACTGGGCATTTTTACGGATGGTGACTTGCGTCGTCTTCTTGATAAAAAAATCGATATTCATTCGGCTTCAATAGGTTCTGTTATGACCAAAAGCCCTATGATGGCGTCACCCGACATGCTGGCGGTGGAAGCTGTCAACATGATGCAGGCAAAAAGCATCACCAGTTTGCTGCTTAGTGAAAATAAGACATTGGTTGGCGCATTGAATATTCATCACTTATTAAAAGCTGGAGTAATGTAGTGGGGCAAATGATCTCAACTTTGTATGGTGAAGTAGAAAGCGGCATTGTGGACATTGCCAAAAATATTAAGCTGTTGATTTGTGATGTAGATGGCGTGTTTTCTGATGGTCTTATTTACATGGGCAATCAGGGAGAAGAGCTAAAAACCTTCCATACTCGCGATGGTTATGGTGTGAAATCTCTGATGAATGCCGGGATCGAAATTGCCATTATTACAGGTCGACAGTCTAAGATTGTTGAAAATCGTATGAATGCGCTTGGTATCTCCCTTATCTATCAGGGACAAGATGACAAGCTCAAAGCCTATGAAGACATTTGCAATAAGCTCTCTGTTTCCCCTGAAGAGACAGGCTACATAGGAGATGATTTGATCGACTGGCCTGTTATGGAAAAAGTCAGTCTTAAAGTGTGTGTCGCAGATGGTCATCCGCTATTGGCAAAGCGCGCGAACTATGTCACCCAAATTAAAGGCGGCCATGGCGCAGTGCGAGAAGTCTGTGACTTGATTTTGGAAGCGCGTGGCGAGCTGGATGTGCACAAAGGTTTGAGTATATGACCTTACCGCGCCCAATTTATTTGGTTCTGATTTTTATCTCGTGCTGGTGTGTGTATTATCTATACGGTAAAAGCGACCCTGAGATCCTACAGGTAAAACCAAATGTTGAGCTGCCTGCGTTTTCTGGTAAAGACCTTCTTAACACCAGTTATGCTGAAAATGGCGTGCGAAATTTTGATATACGGTCTAACTTTTTGGACCACTTTGCGAAAAGTGGTGATACCGTTTTCGAAACTTTGGAGCTGAGTGTATACCGAGAAGGTGACGTTCGCGAATGGGCTATCACGGCGAATAAAGGCGTTCTCAATGAAGACAACGTGCTGACTTTGACTGGTAATGTGTTAGCCAAAAATTTAAACCCAGAAGCTGGATTTGATTCGATGACCACGGAAAAGTTGATCATTGAATTAGTAAGTAAAGATTTTAATACCGATGAGCCTGTAAAGCTTGTTGGTCCGACGTTTATTTCAAACGGAAATGCCATGGTGGGTAACTTCGGTGACAACACGGCGACTCTGTTTAACCAAGTGCAAAGTATCTATGAGACAAAGACTCCTTAGCCTTATTTCTTGCCTAATATTGTCTGCTCCGGTTTATGCCTTAAGTACGGACTCTGAGCAACCAATCTACATTGATTCTGATAGCCAGGCGCTGGATATGATCAGCAATACGGTCACATTCATTGGCGATGTGGTGTTGAAGCAAGGCAGCATCAATATCACAGCAGACAAAGTTGTTGTTGTACGAAATTCTGAAGATGAGAGCATCGAGCAAATTGAAGCATTCGGAAAGCCGTCCGTGTTTACTCAGTTGACGGATGACGGTAAAACTCTCCATGGTGAAGCAAACACGCTGCATTATCATGTTCGTGATGACTTGCTCACCATGACCAAAAACGCAGTACTTTCCCAAGACGACAGCGTAATCAAAGGTCCGTTAATCAAATACTTGATAACGCCTCAAAAACTGATCGCAGATGGTAAGAAAGGCGAACGTGTTTCCACCGTACTGCAACCGACTCAACCTAAGAAGCAATAAATTTTCATGGCGACTTTAAAAGCAGAAAACTTAGCAAAAAGTTATAAAAAACGAAAAGTAGTCACGGACGTAAGCTTAGAGGTAAAATCAGGTCAAATAGTAGGGTTACTCGGTCCTAATGGTGCGGGTAAAACCACCTCTTTTTACATGATTGTTGGGCTGGTCGGGCGTGATGAAGGGCGAATTTCGATTGATGAAGAAGACATCAGTATTTTGCCAATGCATGCCCGTTCGCGTTTAGGGATCGGTTATTTACCACAAGAAGCGTCTATTTTCAGAAAGCTATCGGTGGAAGACAACATCATGGCGGTTCTGGAAACGCGAAAAGAGCTGACCCGAGAACAGCGTCAGGACCGATTGGAAGATCTGTTGGATGAGTTCCATATTCAGCACATTCGCAAGAGTAATGGTATGGCGTTGTCCGGTGGTGAGCGTCGCCGGGTGGAAATTGCCCGAGCATTAGCGGCTAACCCTAAATTTATATTGCTGGATGAACCGTTTGCTGGGGTCGACCCAATTTCGGTTATCGATATTAAAAAGATCATTGAGCACCTGCGAGACAGAGGGCTGGGTGTACTGATTACCGATCACAATGTGCGTGAAACGCTGGATGTGTGTGAGCGTGCATACATAGTGAGTCAGGGACATTTGATTGCGGAAGGTACACCGGAACAGGTTCTCAATAATGAACAGGTAAAACGGGTTTATCTGGGTGAGCAATTCCGTCTATGATTAAATAGTGGATAGAAGATGGCGCATCCTCTCCCAAATTAGAAAGATAAGAAAAGGACTACATGAAACCCTCATTACAATTAAAGCTAGGTCAACAGCTGGCAATGACGCCTCAGCTTCAACAAGCGATACGCTTGCTGCAGTTGTCGACGTTAGACTTGCAACAGGAGATTCAAGAAGCGCTGGAATCCAATCCTCTTCTGGATGTGGATGAAGGGCAAGATGAAGCTGCGGCAAGTGACGAGTCAGCCAAAGAGACCAGCGCTAATGAGAAAGAGTCCAACGACGAAATAACCGCAGAACCTGAGCTTAGTGACAGCTCAGATCTGATTGAGAAATCTGAGATCAGCAACGATCTGGAAATCGACACCACCTGGGAAGATGTTTACAGCGCCAATACGGGTAACACAGGTATTGCACTTGACGATGACATGCCCGTTTACCAAGGTGAAACCACCCAAAGCTTACAAGACTACCTAACCTGGCAACTTGATCTCACTCCTTTCACAGAAACTGACCGTACCATTGCCATGGCTATCATCGATGCTGTAGACAATTACGGTTACCTCACGTTGGAAGCAGAAGAGATTCTGGACAGCTTAGGCAATGAAGAAGTTGAATTGGATGAGGTAGAAGCGGTACTTAAGCGCATTCAGCAGTTTGACCCTCTTGGGGTTGCATCACGCAACTTGCAAGAATGTTTGTTGCTTCAACTGGCTACCTTCCCAGAAGACACACCGTGGCTTTCGCAAGCCAAATCGCTGTTAGAAAATCACATCGATCAGCTAGGCAATCGCGATTACAAGCTGATCATCAAAGAAACCAAGCTCAAAGAAGCCGAGCTGCGCGACGTATTGTCGTTGATTCAGCAGCTTGACCCTCGCCCCGGCAGTAGCGTCACTCCTGACGAGACAGAATATGTCATTCCCGATGTGTCCGTGTTCAAAGAACACGGTCAGTGGCGTGTGTCGATTAACCCAGACAGTGTGCCGAAGCTGAAAGTGAACCAGCAGTATGCTGCTCTTGGTAAGGGGAACAGCTCTGACAGCCAGTTTATCAAAACCAATTTGCAAGAAGCCAAATGGCTGATTAAGAGCTTGGAAAGTCGAAACGAGACGCTGCTCAAAGTTGCACGTTGCATTGTTGAACATCAACATGATTTCTTTGAGTATGGTGAAGAAGCCATGAAGCCAATGGTGCTGAACGATATTGCACTGGCGGTCGACATGCATGAATCGACCATATCAAGGGTCACCACTCAAAAGTATATGCACACTCCGCGTGGTATTTTTGAACTGAAATATTTCTTTTCCAGTCACGTCAGTACCGATAATGGTGGAGAGTGTTCATCAACGGCAATTCGCGCCTTAATTAAAAAGCTGGTGGCTGCGGAAAACACCGCTAAGCCTCTCAGTGACAGCAAAATTGCCGCTTTGTTAGCTGACCAGGGGATACAAGTCGCACGACGAACGATCGCGAAATACAGAGAGTCCCTCGGCATCGCGCCATCGAGTCAGCGTAAACGCCTACTCTAGGCCAACAACAAGAAGGAAAGTCTATGCAAATCAATATCCAAGGGCACCACGTTGATCTTACCGATTCAATGCAAGACTACGTTCAATCCAAGTTCCAAAAACTAGAGCGATTCTTCGATCACATCAATAATGTTCATGTGGTTCTGCGAGTTGAAAAATTGAATCAAATCGCAGAAGCTACACTCCACGTCAATCAAGGCGACATTCACGCTACTTCAACGGATGAAAGCATGTATGCTGCCATTGACTCTTTAGTCGACAAACTTGTTCGACAACTCAATAAGCACAAAGAAAAGCTAAGTAGCCATTAACCATGCAATTAAGCGAAGTACTTTCATTGGACTGCACAAAAAGTGCAGTCCAATGCACAAGCAAGAAAAGAGCACTGGAAATCATCAGTGAAGTTGCCGCCAGTCACACGGGGCAAAACTCAACGACCCTGTTCGAGTGTATGCTCAACAGAGAAAAAATGGGCAGTACAGGAATTGGCAATGGCATCGCCATTCCGCACGGTCGCATGATGGACAGCGACCAGGCTGTCGCCGTATTGCTTCAATGCCAGGAACCTATTGAATTTGATGCCATCGATAATCGTCCAGTGGATCTGTTGTTTGCGTTGCTCGTACCGGATGCACAATGCAAAACACACCTTAAGACTTTATCTGCTATGGCAGAGCGCCTGAACGATAAGTCTACTCTCAAATCTCTGCGTAACGCTCAGAGCGATCAAGAGCTTTACGACATCATCACTCAGTAGCCATGACAAACTCATCTCAGCCATCTTCCCAAAAACGCCTGATTGTCATCAGTGGGCAGTCGGGGGCAGGCAAAAGTGTCGCCCTGCGAGTTTTGGAAGACTTAGGCTATTACTGCGTTGATAACTTACCTGTATCACTGCTGGAAAGCTTTGTTCAGTCCATTCAGGGCGGGCAACAAAATGTGGCAGTGAGTATTGATATTCGCAACCTTCCGCAAGACCCAGCTCTGGTAACGACAACGCTAACCAAGCTGAAATCAGAGCTGGATGTCAATGTCCTGTTTTTGGATGCAGATGAGACCACTCTGCTGAAAAGATACAGCGAGACACGTCGGATTCACCCGCTTTCCATGCGCCCTAAAGAGAAACTTTCTCTGGAGCAGGCGATTCGTCTAGAGAAGGGGTTGCTCCTCAATTTGAAAGAGTATGCGGATCTAGTGTTGGACAGCAGTAATCAGTCTTTGCATGATTTGAGCGAGACAGTTCGCCAGCGAGTTGAAGGGCGGGAAAGCAAAGAACTGGTGATGGTATTTGAATCGTTCGGTTTCAAATATGGGCTACCTAACGACGCTGACTACGTTTTCGATGTTCGCTTCCTGCCCAATCCACATTGGGAACCAGCTTTGCGACCTCAGACGGGGTTGGATGCGCCAATAAAAGCTTTTCTGGAAAAGCATGACGAAGTAACGGAACTGAAAAATCAGATTCAGTGCTTTATCGAGCACTGGTTGCCGCTGCTTCAGAAAAACAATCGCAGTTACCTCACCGTAGCCATTGGCTGTACTGGCGGTAAGCACCGTTCGGTGTACATCACTCAGCAGTTGGGTGAGTATTTCACCAAGCAGGGGCAACAGGTTCAGATTCGCCACACCAGCTTGGAAAAGCACCACAAATAACAATTGAATTGAGGATAATGAATGGCAAAGGAATGCTGTAGAACGGTATTTATCCAAAATCGTTTAGGTTTGCACGCTCGTGCAGCCGTCAAACTTGTCGAACTGGCTCAAAGCTTTGATGCGGATATTAGCGTTAGCAATGGTGAGAAAACCGTTGTCGCAGATAGCGTGATGGGGCTTCTGATGCTGGAATCATCCCAAGGACAAAGTGTTACCATCTCTGCCAACGGTCAGGATGCAGAAGCCGCATTAAGCGCTGTTTGCGACCTGATTGAGCATCGTTTCGACGAAGAAGAGTAATTCTTCTCCTCTTTCACAATAAGTTAATAAAGTCGTTCTCCCTGAACCTAGCATCTTGAGGCAGTTTGGGTATACTCAACATATTGTAAACGAATGTAAAAATAGGGGACGAGAATGGCAGAGCAGTTAGAAATTGACCAAACTCATCAAACCCTACAAGAAGTCAGCGATGCGCTAGATAGCGGTCGATTTGTCCATGTCCGTAGAATGTTACAGGACATGGAACCGGAAGATATTGCCCACCTTTTACAAGCTTCTCCTCGAAAAAGCCGTGACGTACTTTGGCAGCTCACCGATCCTGAAGATTACGGTGAAATTCTTGATGAGCTATCGGAAGATGTCAAAGACAGTCTGGTGTCGAAAATGGCACCAGAACGACTGGCTGAAGCGACAGAAGGTCTGGAAACCGATGATGTTGCTTACGTTTTACGTAGTCTGCCAGACGACGTATCCCGGGAAGTGTTGTCGCAGATGGATGCGGCAGACAGGCATCGAATTGAAACCGCACTTTCTTACGATGAGGATACCGCTGGTAGCTTGATGAGCACCGACGTTATCACCATCCGTAGTGATGTGGATGTCGATGTGGTTCTTCGTTATTTGAGGATGAAAGGCGAACTTCCAGAAGCGACCGATGCATTGTATGTGATTGATGATGACAACAAGCTGGCTGGGTATTTACACCTCACCACGCTCCTGACGTCTCAACCGGATGTGCAAATCAGCGAAATCATGGAAGACGCCGATGAAGCGATTTCCGTGAATGCCAGCGACAGTGACGTAGCAAGCCTGTTTGAACGTCGTAACTGGGTTTCTGCACCGGTTGTGGATGAAGATAATCAGTTGGTGGGTCGTATCACCATTGATGACGTGGTTGACGTTATCCGTGAAGACGCTGAACACTCAATGATGAGTATGGCGGGTCTGGATGATGAAGAAGACACCTTCGCCCCCGTCGTAAAATCGGCACGAAAGCGCAGTATCTGGCTGGGTGCGAATGTACTGGCGGCACTGACCGCAGCCTCTGTTTCCAATCTTTTTGAAGCTACTTTACAACAGATGGCGGCGATTGCTGTTTTGATGACCATTGTTCCTTCCATGGGAGGCGTAGCGGGTAACCAGACGGTTGCGCTTGTGATTCGAGGTCTGGCGCTTGGTCACATTGGTGATACCAACAAACGTGAATTGCTGTTAAAAGAAGCGGCCATCGGCTTTCTGAATGGGTTGCTATGGGCACTCATCATTGGCGGTATAGTGGTTGTCTGGAAAGACGACTGGTTGCTAGGTGGCGTCATTTCTGCGGCTATGATGACCAACCTGCTTGTTGCAGGGGTCGCTGGGGTGAGCATTCCTATCTTCCTGAAAAAAATGAATATCGACCCGGCTCTGGCTGGCGGAATGGCCTTAACCACGGTGACAGACGTGGTGGGGTTAATGGTCTTTCTTGGTCTCGCCACACTCTTTATTGTATAAGCAATATCAAAGAATTACATCAATGCCTCTTTCAGTTGAAAGGGGCATTTTTTATTCTACCTAGCCATTTCAATGTCCGGTTTTCATCAGAGTTTCTTCACAAAGACTGGCGAGAAACTTGTGACAAACTCAGTACCTGGTTGTGAGAATTTTGTGAACTTCTCTTGTTAGCTTTTTAGCAAATCAATAACAAGGAGAAAGTTAATGAAACTCCCAAAGTTACAGTCAGAACACAACCCCCACCCTGAGCTTGAGCAATCTTTTCATCAGGCTACGCGTCGTTTTCATTTTCACAGAGATGCGTTGTCTGAATTGCCTATGAGCGATCAGATCTTATTCGAGCAGTTTGGTCAGGGTCCTTACGCTACCCCAGAATTCTCATGTCTTCATACGGCAATTGAAGCGCAGGCACTGCAGCACCCTGAAGCCATTGCCGCAATTCATGAAGGTCGGGAAATTACCTACCAAGCTTTAAACGAGAAAGCCAACCAGCTCGCCCAATTTCTGAGTCAGCGTGGTGTCGGGCAGGGTGATGCGGTCGGGATCTTTCTAACCCGTTCAATTCCAATGCTCATCGGGATACTGGCTACCTTAAAACTGGGTGCTTGTTACGTTCCACAACACGCCGGAGTCGCGCCTGAGAAAGTGCTTAAACACGTGTGTGATACCGCCAATATCGACGTGGTACTTAGCCTGTCTCATCTCTCAGAGCACCTGCCAGAATTCGAGCATCAAAAGCTATTCTTTCTCGACGAGCTGCTTGATGAACTCTCCCCAGCCAATCAATACAGTTTTCCACTAGTCGACCCCACGTCCCGTTGCTTTATTTTGTTCACATCAGGAACCACAGGGACACCTAACGGAGTACAGGTAACACATCAGAATGTGGCAAATATTGTAATGACGTCGCCAGGCAACCTGGGAATAGAACCGGGTATGAAAGTAGGACAGATTCTGAGCATTGCCTTTGATATGTGTGCCTGGGAAATCTTTGTCACGCTCTGCCACGGGGCTACCTTGCTGATTCGCAGCCGAAACATAGAAGAAACCGTCAGTCGCGCGGACGCCGTCATCGCTACCCCTTCCATTCTGGCAAGCTTAAACGCTGAACGTTGTCAGTCTGTTCAGGTGGCAGCCGTTGCTGGAGAGCCATGCCCACAGCCTCTGGCGGATAGCTGGTCATCGTTCTGCCGTTTCTACAACTCTTGTGGTCCAACGGAAACAACCATCATCAATACTGCGCAACATTATTCTGAGTCTTGTGATGAACTCACCATAGGTAAACCGACACCTAACAACACCGTTTACGTTCTGGATGAAGATCTGAAGCCTTGTGCCATTGGTGAAGTCGGTGAAATGTGGGCTGGTGGATTGTGTGTCACCTCGGGCTACATTGGCAATGAAGTGCTCAACGCCGATCGCTACCGCCCGGATCCTTTTCTTGGTGGCAAATACAAAATGTTCCGCACCCGAGACTTGGGCAAATGGAATAAAAATGGCGAGCTCATTCATCTGGGGCGAACGGATGATCAGGTCAAGATCCTCGGGTTCCGAGTTGAGCTGGATTCGGTGTCACGCGTGCTCGAAAAAACCGATCACTGCCACCAGGCCGTCACTATGAAGGTCGACTGCAAAACACTCATCGCATTCGTCACTCCTAGTCATGTTAACCCTGAGCTGGCGCAAGAAAGCGTGAGAGCCCACTTGCCTTATTACTGTGTACCCAAGGTGGTTTTTGCATTGGACAGCCTGCCCAAAACATCAAGAGGAAAAATCGATAAGCGCGCGTTGATGGCGCATTTCCAAGAATCGCAAACAGAAGTTACGGAGGAAACCCAATGAGTTCGATAGATCAAAGTGCCATTGTTCTGCCCGAGCAAAAATCGTTACTTCGTCGTATCTGGTCTTATCCGGCGATGGAACACTATTATCGCTTAGTGATTGTAGTGCTCACTGCGAATTTGATGACACTGGCTTATGGCGTTGTTGCAGGAGGCTGGTTTCAATCTGACTCCATTGCACTGCAAACACTCTCTAACATGGTGGTTCTGAACCTGACTGTCGCGGTGCTGGTGCGTCAGCAATACGTAATCAACCTGCTGTTTTGGCTGGCAACGCGAGCGCCTACCTCGTGGCCGTTAGCAATTCGCTGGCACCTTGGGAAAATTTACCACCACGGTGGGTTACACAGTGGAAGCGCGATGGCAGCAACTACATGGTTCGCCATCTTTACGGGTGCTTTGGCATACAGCTACCAGCATCAACTGGCAAAAATATCGCCAAGTACACTGGGAATTACGTACGCCATTCTTGCTCTGCTGATGCTGATCATCTTTATGGCGCTGCCAAACATTCGTAAGAAATATCACAACGCGTTTGAGAAAACGCATCGCTTCGGTGGCTGGAGTGTTCTGGCACTGTTTTGGACGCAAACTTTTGCTCTGGCGGCAGATTTACACCCAGAGCAGAGCTTTGGACAAGTTTTGTTGGAGTCCGCATCGTTTTGGGCTCTGGTGATCGTTACCTTCAGTATTCTTCTTCCATGGCTGCGCCTGCGTCGCGTTCCAGTGGAAATAGTGACGCCATCAAACCACGTAGCGCTGCTTAAGTTTGATTATGGCGTGACACCATTTGCCGGGTCTTCTACGGCTATCAGCACCAATCCTTTAATGGAGTGGCACCACTTTGCAAACGTGCCTAGCCCAGGTGAACCAGGCTTTCGATTGACGGTATCACGAGCGGGTGACTGGACGGGCAAGCTGATTGAAAACAAACCAAGCCACCTTTGGGTTAAAGGGATCCCGACCGCAGGAGTGGCGAACATAGAAGTGCTATTTAAGCGAGTGGTGTATATCGCAACAGGAAGCGGAATCGGGCCTTGCCTGCCACACCTGTTGGCAAAAGAAGTGCCGATGCATCTGGTCTGGTCAACCCGAACACCACGCGAAACTTACGGTGATGACTTGGTTGATGAAATCTTATCAGTTCAGCCGGATGCGGACATTTGGGATACCACGGAAAAAGGCAAACCAGACATGGTGAAGCTGGCGTACGCGGCTTACAAAAAATTTGATGCAGAAGCGGTGATATGTATCGCCAATCAGAAACTGACCCAGGAAGTGGTGTTTGGCTTAGAGAGTCGGGGAATTCCAGCCTACGGCGCCATTTGGGATTCCTAAAACCATTCTAGCAAGGAGAAAGGTCATGATTATCCAAACTGAACTAATCGGTCGCGTTGTTCTTATTCGACTCAACCGACCTGACAAACTCAATGCCCTCAACAGTGAAGTCATGTCTGCGATTACGCAGACATTGACCGAGTACGATCAAAACCCTGATATCGGCTGTTTTGTAATAACGGGGTCAGAGCGTGCATTCGCTGCTGGTGCTGACATCGCAGAAATGTCAGACAAAAGCTACAGTGAAATGCTTAGCACGGATTACTTTTCAGGCTGGGATGCGTTTTGCTCCCTCCGAACGCCCAAGATTGCTGCGGTGTCTGGTTACGCATTGGGGGGAGGGTGTGAGCTGGCTATGATGTGCGATCTGATATACGCAGCCGAATCGGCACTGTTTGGGCAGCCGGAGATTAAACTGGGTGTTATTCCAGGCATTGGAGGGACTCAGCGCCTGACTCGTTTGGTCGGCAGAGCCAAGGCGATGGATCTGATTCTCACAGGTCGAATGATGGATGCGTTGGAAGCCGAAAGGGCAGGTTTGGTCGCAAGAGTAATGCCGGATGAAACTTTACTGGAAGAAACATTAGCGATCGCCAAAGTCATTGCCAGCTACAGCAAACCATCGGTATTAGTCGCCAAAGAAGCGATTGATCGGGCTGAACAAGTGCCACTTAAGGAAGGGTTGTTGTTTGAAAGAAGAGTATTCCACTCTTTGTTTGCAACCAGTGATCAGAAAGAAGGGATGCACGCTTTTTTAGAAAAACGTGCTCCTAACTTTCAGGGACATTGATTAGGGCTAACCAATGTGATTGATGGCGCTGTTAACTGCTAGACCATCTGAAATCGGTTCGGCTTGAAGTCTGAATTTGGTGATAAACAAGCCCGGTTGTTCCGAGATTTCAAGTTTGGACTGATGCAGCGCCAGTATCGCATTGACGGTTTTCAGCCCCATACCTAACTCGCCACCGCTGTTAGCTGGGGCAACCGTATTGATGATCACAATGCTGATGTCCCGAACGTGCAATTGCGAAGACAATCCAGAATGCGGTTTGACAAACAGCTGAATGGTGGCGTGTTCTGGGCTGTGTCGGATGGCATTTTCCATCAGGTTATCCATCAGACGATTAAGCAGCTTTTTATCGGCATGCACTAACGCGTTAACTGAAATGGTGGTAAAAATATCCAACGACTTTTTCTCCAGCCCCATTTCAAAACGATCTTTCAGCTCTTTGATAAACTCGCTCACATCAATGGCTTCGGGTGCAACTTCTGGCTCTACCAGCTCTTTTTTGGCAGCCTCAAATTGCTCTTTAAGTTGTTCGTGAAGCTTTAACGCATTGCTGTGGGCAGTAGAGACCAGTTCTGGATTTTGTTTGCCATCGATTAACCAAGTCTCCAGATAACCTTGTATATTGGCTAACGGAGTTTTCAGGTCATGACTTAAGCGCATCAGATATTCACGCCTTGAATGCTCTTGCTGTCGAAGCCTCAGAAACTGCCATTGTATGTGCTCAAGCAGGTAACCAAACTGTCTGGAAAGCGGCATCAATTCAGAAACAGGCACTTTAAGGTTGGGTTCAACGCGAAAATTCTCCTTAGCGGAGTGTTCAATCTGGCGAATCAGATGCTGGCTCGGATTAAGAAGATCTTTTTTGATTAAGCGATAAATCAGGAAGGTGAACAATAAAATCAGAGCGATACCGCCAACCAAGATAGGTGAGTATTGAATCATATAACGATTCACACGCGCGATGGCGGAAGACTGTCGACCAATTAACACGTAAAGGTAGCCTTCAACCCCTTCTGCCCCCTGAATTTCAGAAACTGAAAACACTTTCTGGCGAGACATGTCACGAGGATCATCTCCTAAAATGGGTAAGTTGCCGCCTTTAAGGAACTGCTTTATCGGAGCGATGTCAACGCGGGGCGCAAACTCAACCCCTTCTTTTAGCCCAGTCGTGGTGATCTTCCCTGTTTTATCCAGAAAGTAGATTTCAAAATCGGGACCTAGCATCATCAATGTATGGAAGATGCTTTTCAACGCTTTAGGGGAGTAATCATTCCCCTCCATCAGCGGGTTTTCGTCTCGCATGTGGCGAGCCAGATCTTTATGAAGAAACTGACGGGCACTTTGTTCGCTGTTTTGCCAGGTCATATGGAAGTGGTAGGTAAGAAGAGGAATGCTCACCAAAGCCCAGACAAGAGAAAGCAGAAAGAGACGTTTTTGAAACGAACGGGTCATGGTCTCGCCTCATGCTGAAATTTGTACCCGACGCCCCACACGGTTCGAATATAGCGGATTTTGTTTTGAGGCTTTTCTATTTTGTTTCTCAGTCGGTTGATGGTGCTGCACACCGTGTGATGGTAGCCGTCATAGTCGGTATCCCATACCCTCATGAGCAGTTCATCTTTGGTGAATACTCTTCCCGGTTTGCTGGCAAGGCAGTAAAGCAGGGAGAATTCTGTTGGCGTAAGATTGACGTTTGTTCCGGCAAGGCGCACTTCATGCTGCTTTTTGGAAATGACCAGCTCGTCGAAGATCAAAGCGGCAGGCGTATCCCGTTCAACCTGCTCGGGAGCAAGCTGGTGGGTTGAATGGTTCGCAACCTGCCAGTCTGGGTTGGCTTGTGGTGGCGTTACATCTGATGCATTGTCGCTGGCATCTTGCCAGTGGGAGTGCTGAGCCCTTCGTAGCAAAGCCCGGACTCTGGCTTGAAGTTCGATCACACTGAACGGTTTGGTCAGGTAATCGTCCGCTCCGGCTTCCAGTCCATCTACCATATCATGCTCGCTGGTTAAGGCTGTCAGCATAAGAACGGGGATCCCGATATGTTGTTGCCGCAATAGTTTGCACATTTCAGTGCCGTCACCATCACACAGCTTTCTGTCCAGAATAACCGCGTCTGCCAACCCCTGACAGGCGATCTGATACCCTTCGCTTATGTGAGATGTAAGAATGGTTTTGTAACCCTGAACCTTCAAATTAAGGCTGATCAGGTTCGCCATATCCTGGTCGTCTTCGACCACTAGAATCGTATATGACATCGTGACTTCCCTCTCTAGTCGATTCAAGAAGTAGACCAATTCTGGTGTGCTTCTCTTTCAGACCAACGTCAGGAAATTCGCTTTTAGGACAGAAAAGTGGAACTGGTCTCAAAAATGATTGAAGAGTGAAACACAGGGAAAATTAGCGTGTCACGAAATGAGCTTTTCAGGAAGATAAGAGCGTAGGTGAGTAGTCAAAACGCCAGGTCCATCGCTCAAAGGCGTTCGTCTTATTCACATTTTGAAGATGACGAATAATATCAACCGCTTTGATTGAACCCATGTAAGTATCATCGGGCTCGAACTCGTCAATCAGGACTGATTGGTCGAGGGTACTTTCCAGTTGTAAATAGATTCTCGCCATCGTTCACCTCACTATTGATAGAATTCTTGGTCTCTGAACCTAATTATTACCAGCAAAAGCGATAAGTTGAACGTTGGGTATGTAAGCGTATGTCAGGAAGTGCCTCTCACATGGTGTGAGAGGCATTTAGGGTTACAGGTTTTCTTCAGCAAACTCTGCCAGGCGGCTACGTACAACACCATTTAGGTGCACGTTGGCACTGCCTTCAAAGTTTTTGAAGCGTTCAACCATATAGGTCAAACCCGAGGTGACCGGGGTCAGATAAGGGGAATCGATCTGTGCCAGGTTACCGGAGCACACGATCTTAGTCCCTTCACCACAACGGGTGATGATGGTTTTGATTTGAGAAGCCGTCAGGTTCTGACACTCATCCAGCAACACAAAGGCATTCTGAATAGAACGGCCGCGCATAAAGTTGATCGACTTAAATTGAATGTTGGCCTTATCACAAATGTACTTGAGCGAACCTTCAGTGCAGTGGTCGTTTTTATGCAATGCTTCTAACGTATCGGTGACGGCAGCCAGCCAGGGCATCATCTTCTCTTCTTCCGTACCCGGTAAGAAGCCAATGGATTCACCAATGTCTGGTGTATTTCGGGTGACGATGATCTTATCGAACTGATTGCGTTCAATCGACATGTCCAGCGCGGCAGCCATGGCTAACATGGTTTTACCGCTGCCCGCCGCTCCAGTTAGGATGACCAAATCAATATCCGGGTCGAGCAGAGCATCAAGCGCCATACCTTGATAGATATTTTTTGGTCTCACATCCCATGCCTGGCGGTTCATCAGGCGCTCTCGGCTAAGATGTTTGAGGGTGACTGTCTGGTTGTCCATTGAATCGACACGAGCAGCAAAGTCGGTATCTTTATCTACGATGTATTGGTTAATGAAAGTCGGTTCTAGCGACTCTTTGTTGATGTCGTGGTAGGTTCGACCAGCTTCGCTGCGGCTTTCAACCTTTTCTATGTTTGTCCAGAAATCCCCTTCGTAGGTATGGAAGCCCTTGGTCAGGAACTGTACATCGTCAATCAACTGATCGGTGCGGTAATCCTCTACGAATCGCACGCCAGCACCTTTGGCGCGTAATCGCATATTAATGTCTTTGGTTACAAGAACTACTTCACGGGGTGATCGTTTGTTCTGGAGGTAAATCACCCCGTTTAAAATTCGGTTATCGCCTTCTTTGTCGGCAAACGCGCGAACGGTTTCCTGCAATTCAAAATCGGCAAGAATAGCAAGCGTGCCGCTGGCGTTGTCTTTGGAGAGAGGAATGCCTTCAGAGATTTGGTCTGGCGTGGCATCGTGAAACAGGTTTTCCATTGCTCGAATCGCTACGCGTGCGTCCCTTGCTACATCGCGTTTACTGTCTTTGATTCGGTCGAGTTCTTCGAGGACGGTCATTGGAATGACCACATCATGTTCTTGAAAGGAATAAATTGCGAAAGGTTCGTGCAGAAGGATATTCGTATCCAGTACAAAGATTTTCCGGTCGGTATCGCCCATAAGCGTCTCCTTTTCTGCCGCAGCAGAGTGCTTAGCCAAGCATTTGTCTGAGGCATAGGTCACTGCAGAAGGCGAGGGGTACCAAAACCCCAAAAAGGTACCGCTAGGAGAGTGACATACTTCAGACCCGTTAAGATACCAAACTCAACACCTTTCCTGTTTCGGTGCGAGCTCACTAGTAAGTATAAGCAACAGTTCATGGGTTTGTAATTTAGATTTGTCACAACTCTTTTACACTTTGATTGCAATTGCGAAATGGGTAAAAAAAAGCGTCAAATTACTCGCGATGAACGTGACGCGAATCACGTGTTCAAGTAAGATGAGCGCCCTTTTGAACAGGGTGAAGAAAAAACACAGGACTCTGTCCTTCACGTATAATTGCCCTGTAGAAACAGAACATATCAATTGAGGTAGTCAATCACATGACATTTGCTTTAGGTCAACGCTGGATCAGTGACACAGAAAGTGACTTGGGTTTGGGTACGGTAGTGGCGCTGGACGCCAGAACCGTGACTTTGCTATTTGCGGCGTCGGAAGAAAACCGAGTGTATGCCCGCTCAGATGCCCCGGTAACTCGCGTGACGTTCAATGTTGGCGATGTGATTGATTCCCACGAGGGCTGGAGCCTGAAAGTCGACCAGGTCGTAGATGACAACGGCGTCTTATCTTACCTAGGAACACGTACTGACACCGAAGAAACCGGTGTGTTACTGCGCGAAATCATGCTCAGCCATCAAATTCGCTTCAATAAGCCTCAGGACAAACTGTACGCCGGTCAAATTGATCGCATGGACAACTTTGTTTTGCGTTACCGCGCTCTGAATAACCAGTATCAGCAGCATAAAAGCCCAATGCGCGGCTTGTGTGGTATGCGTGCAGGTCTAATTCCTCATCAGCTTTACATCGCTCACGAAGTGGGTCGCCGACATGCACCGCGTGTTCTCCTTGCTGATGAAGTAGGTTTGGGTAAAACCATCGAAGCTGGCATGATTATCCACCAGCAGGTGTTATCTGGTCGCGCTGAGCGCATCCTGATTGTGGTGCCAGAAACCCTTCAGCATCAGTGGCTGGTGGAAATGATGCGCCGCTTCAACCTGCACTTCTCAGTGTTTGACGAAGAGCGTTGTATTGAAGCATACGCCGAAGCGGATAACCCGTTTGACACTCAGCAATACGTGCTGTGTTCTCTGGATTTTCTACGCAAGAGCAAAAAGCGTTTTGAACAGGCTCTGGATGCAGACTGGGATCTTCTGGTTGTCGACGAAGCGCATCACCTTGAGTGGAGTCAGGACAACCCAAGCCGCGAATATCAGGTGGTAGAAGGTCTGGCGCAGCGCACTGCAGGGGTGTTATTGCTTACGGCAACACCAGAGCAGTTAGGTCATGAAAGCCACTTTGCCCGTCTTCGTCTTCTCGACCCTGATCGTTTTTACGATTACGAGGCTTTCGTAAAAGAAGAGCAGCAATACGCGCCGGTTGCCGATGCCGTCGCAACGTTGTTTTCTGGTGAGAAACTGGAAAATGAAGCGAAAAACCAAATTACTGAATTGCTTTCCGAGCAGGATGTCGAGCCATTGTTCCGCATCATAGAAGGCAATTGCGAAGAAGAAGAAAAAGCCAAAGCGCGCCAAGAGTTAATCGATAACCTGATGGACCGTCATGGCACGGGTCGCGTACTTTTCCGTAACACTCGTGCGGCAATTAAAGGCTTCCCAGAGCGCAACGTACACCTTCTGCCAATGGATATTCCGAGCCAGTACACCACGGCTATGAGAGTGGCAGGCATGTTAGGCGGGCAGATGAGCGCAGAAGCCCGCGCTATGAAGATGCTTTATCCAGAAGAAATCTATCAGGAATTTGAAGGCGATAGCGCAACCTGGTGGCAGTTTGATTCTCGAGTGAACTGGCTAATCGAAAAAGTGAAAACTAAGCGCAGCGAGAAGGTTCTGGTGATTGCTTCTCGTGCCAATACTGCACTTCAACTTGAACAGGCTCTTCGTGAACGTGAGGGCATACGTGCCACGGTTTTCCATGAAGGGATGTCGATTCTGGAACGTGATAAAGCAGCCGCTTACTTTGCGCAGGACGAAGGTGGCGCGCAGGTGCTGATTTGTTCTGAGATTGGTTCGGAAGGTCGCAACTTCCAGTTTGCTAACCAATTAGTGATGTTCGATTTGCCATTTAACCCTGACTTGTTGGAGCAACGAATCGGTCGTCTGGATCGTATCGGGCAGCAACGCGACATCGATATCTACGTGCCTTACCTGAAAGGGACTTCTCAAGCGATTCTTGCACGCTGGTTTGATGAAGGTCTGAGTGCCTTTGGAGAAACATGCCCTACAGGGCGTGCAGTTTACGATCAGTATTCCGAGCAGTTAATCGAGATGTTGGCTTCAGGCAAAACTGAAACGCTGGACGAAGTGATTGAACACTCACGTCATATGAATCAGGAGCTAAAATCCAAGCTCGAGCAAGGTCGTGACCGTTTGCTTGAGATCCACTCTAATGGTGGCGAAAAAGCGCAAGGGATTGTTGAGCAAATTGAATCGACCGACGGCGATACGAATCTGGTTACGTTCGCTCTTAGCCTTTTCGATACCATTGGTCTGAATCAGGACGACAAAGGCGAAAATGCGCTGGTGGTGACGCCGTCTGAGCACATGATGGTGCCAAGCTACCCAGGTCTTCCTTATGAAGGCGCGACCATCACCTTTGATCGTGACACCGCGCTTTCACGTGAAGACATGCACTTCATGAGTTGGGAGCATCCAATGATTCAGGGTGGTATTGATTTGCTGCTAAGCGAAGGGGTAGGCACCTCGGCGGTATCGCTTCTGAAAAACAAAGCGCTGCCAGTCGGTACGATTCTTCTGGAGCTGGTTTATCTGGTGGATGCGCAAGCGCCTAAACGCAGTGGCTTGTCTCGCTTCTTACCGCAAACCCCAATTCGCATGATGCTCGATGGCAAAGGCAACGACTTGTCTGAACAGGTTGAGTTTGAAGGCTTCAACCGTCAGTTAAGCCCGGTGAATCGTCACCTTGCAAGCAAGTTAGTGAATTCGGTTCAGAATGACGTTCACAAGCTGATAGAAGCCGGTGAAGGACACATTCAGGGGCACCTAGAGAAGGTACGTGAAAGTGCATTGAAAGACATGCAATCCAGCCTGAATGGTGAGCTAGAAAGGCTGCAGGCATTAAAAGCCGTCAACCCGAACATTCGTGACGAAGAGCTAGAATCGATTGAATCCCAAATCAAAGAGCTGACTGGCTACATCCAAAGTGCCCAGATTCAGTTGGACTCACTCCGCCTGATTGTGGTGAGCCACAACTAGAAAAGGGAATAGAAGCAAAGGAGAAGTGGTCAGCCACTTCTCCTTGCTCTTTCCACTAATCAAAGTGTTAAACCAACCGAATGTGTCTTAATTATGGCAATGCTTGAATACACTCCACCCACAGAACCCTGGACAGACATCAGTTATCAGGATGAAGATATTCTGATAGCCAATAAGCCGTCTGGTTTACTGTCTGTTCCCGGTAAAGCGCCAGAGCACGCAGACTGTATGTGGAGCCGTTTGCGTGAAATGTATTCTGAGATAGAAGTGGTGCATCGGCTTGATATGTCGACTTCTGGCTTGATGCTGTTTGCCAAACATAAGGAAGCAGAGCGAGCGCTGAAAAAGCAGTTTCAGTATCGCTTAACCCATAAGATCTATTACGCTCGAGTTTGGGGGCATCCCGAAAACGATCAGGGTGAAGTCGATCTGCCGCTGATTTGCGACTGGCCAAATCGCCCTCGTCAGAAAGTTTGTTTTGAATACGGAAAACCTTCATTGACTCGCTATCAAGTCGTTAAGCGTGAAGAGAAAACGTCCGTTGTCAGGTTATTACCCATCACTGGACGCTCTCACCAATTAAGAGTTCACATGCAAGCTTTGGGGCACGCGATTATTGGGGATGAGTTTTATGCGTCTCCAGAAGCCATGGCGTTCTCTGATAGGCTGGAGTTGCACGCGACAGAACTGACCTTTTATCACCCGGCAACGCAAGAATTGCAGGCGATGTTTGTACCTTGTGATTTTTATCCCGAAGCGAAACCCGAAATTCTGCAACAATTTCAGCTCGATAACACATTACCGGATTATAAAACCCTGCCTACACCCTAATTGAAGGCAGGAAAGGAGCCTTCAATGAAAATCGTCTTTCTAGACAGAGACACCATTCCTGCCCAGATTCCCGTTCCAAAACCTGCTTTTGACCATGAGTGGATAGAGTATCCACTGACGACAGTCGAAGAAACGGCAAGCCGTATTCAAGACGCTGACATCATTATTACCAATAAAGTGGTTCTGAATTCCGACAACCTTCAAGCTGCGGCGTCGGTCAAGCTAATTGCCGTTGCGGCGACTGGCACCAACAACATCGATCTTGAGTATTGTAGAAGCCGTGGTATCGCTGTTTGTAATATCCAAGGGTATGCGACTCAATCAGTTCCTGAGCACGTTATTGCGTCGGTGTTTGCGCTAAGACGCAACCTTATGGCGTATCACCAAGACATCGCCAATGGTGAATGGCAAAAGAAGAAGCAGTTCTGCTTTTTCACTCATCCTATCGGTGATATTGCCGGTTCTACAATGGGCATCATCGGCTCGGGCGCACTGGGAAGAGCGACAGGTGAACTTGCAAAATCGGTGGGTATGAATGTCACTTATGCAGAACGCAAAGGTGAATCGGAATGTCGTCAGGGTTATTCACCCTTTGAACAGGTGTTGACCGAGTCGGATGTTATCAGTTTGCACTGCCCACTTACCGAAAATACTCAAAACCTGATTGGTTCATCTGAGCTGGAGCAAATGAAGAGCAATGCGATTCTCGTCAATGCAGGGCGAGGTGGTTTAGTTGACGAAGAGGCGCTAGTGGAAGCACTTCAATCCAATACCATTGCAGGTGCAGGCATGGATGTATTTACCCAAGAGCCCGCCGACGAGTCTAACCCTCTGATAGCGAATATGGATTTACCCAATCTATTGCTCACCCCCCACGTAGCCTGGGGAAGCGACAGCGCGATCACTCGTCTTTGTGAAATTCTGGTCGAGAATATTGAGTCTTATGTCGATGGGGAATTACGCAACCGAGTGGTTTAGAACATACAAAAAGCACGCTGAATAGCGTGCTTTTCACTTCTGTAAGGTATTGAACTTTAACCTTGTGGTTTCACCACCAATACACTGACTTTGGCGCTTTGTACTACTTTGGATGCGACGGAACCCAATACTGCTTTGTTTAGCTTTGAACGCTTGTGACTAGGCATGATGATAAGGTCGACATTGAGTTTGTCTGCATGCTTAAGAATAGCGGCGTAGGGCTTGCCTTCGGCGACATGTGCTTCGTTTGTGATTTTTGCTTTGGTTAGGCTTTCGTCAGCTACTTTCTGCAACTGTGCTTTTACGTCTTTCTTCATCTGGCTGGCCGCGTCTTTTGGAAAGTACGTAGCGACCATGGAGTTATGAATACCCGGAAGAACAGTTAGTAGGTGGACTTTTGCATCTGAGTTTTTAGCGTGCCAAACAGCCAGCTCAATGGCTTTATCAGCAAAGCCTTCGTCATTAAGGTCGACGGGAACCAATATATTTTTATACATAGCTTATCTCTTGTAAGGCAGCACGGGATTGGGTGCTGCCGATTTTAGAATGAATTAAGCTGGAATGGCGTCTTTCATCGCGCGACGTCGTTGGTTCCAGGCCATGGCAAACAAAATCAGAAGGGCAGGAACAAACACCCACTCTTTCATTGGGCGATCCGCGTCCAGAACGACTGATTTGATTTCCCAGTCAAAATCGATACCAGATGTTTCAGCAGGGCTGCCAAACTCGACCATATCAACAATCATACGACCATCGACTTCATTCAGCATCAGACCCATGGAGCTTACTCGCTCTTCACCCGTTGCGGCTGATTCTTCGAATGGCAGACGCACTGTCTTTTCACTGTAATCGCCATCTAGGTTTTCACCGCCCACTCGAAGTTCCAGAGTCTGACCGATGTTCAGACCTTCTGCAATTTCAACAATCTGATTACCTTCATAGTAATCTTTTGCCGGGTAAAGCATGTCCCACCAGAAACCCGGACGGAAGAAGGAGAACGTCAGCACCAACAATAGTACTGTTTCCCACCATTTGTTTCTCGTAAACCACCAGCCTTGTGTTGCTGCTGAGAAAATCAGCATTGCGATAATGGAAGAAATCACCGTCAGAAGCAGATGCCACCACGAGTCAATGCCCATCATCAGTAGCTGGGTATTGAAAATGAACATGAATGGCAAGATTGCAGTTCGGATGTCGTAGGTAAAGCCCTGAATACCAGTTTTGATTGGGTCAGACTTTGCAATCGCTGCGGCAGCAAAAGCAGCCAGACCAACTGGTGGCGTATCATCGGCTAAGATACCGAAGTAGAACACAAACAGGTGAACGGCAATCAGAGGAATGATCAATCCATGAGCTGCACCCAGTGTCACGATGACTGGAGCCATCAGAGTCGATACTACGATGTAGTTTGCGGTGGTAGGAAGACCCATACCCAGAATCAGTGAGATAACCGCAGTGAACAGAAGCATCAGGATAACGCTGCCGCCTGAGATAAACTCAACGAAGTCTGTCATTACCAAGCCGATACCTGTCAGAGTAACTACGCCTACAACCGTACCAGCGGCTGCTGTCGCAACACCGATACCAATCATATTACGAGCACCAGAGACCAGTGCTTCTGCCAGGTCAACAAAACCTTCTTTTACTTGAGTGGCAACGCTGTCGCCAGATTTAGACATAATGGCAAGCAGAGGACGCTGAGTGATCAGAATGAAGATCATGAACACTGTTGCCCAGAAAGCAGACAGACCAGGTGAGAATCGCTCTACGGTTAAACACCAAACCAACACAACGATAGGTAGCAGGTAATGCAGGCCAGACTTAATAGTTGGACCCGGTTCAGGGACTTCGGTTAACTCGGAATCAATCGAAATGTTGCCTTCCTTCATGTGCTTAGAAGATACGCGAATCAGTGCTACATATGCCACAAGTAAAGCAACAGTCACGATAGGTGTTGCCGCTTCGCCAAACACATCCTTCGTCCAGCCTACACCGTAGTACACCAATGCACTGATGATACACAGACCTAAAATTGTTCCTGTAAAGGAAAGAAGGCTTTGTACCAGTGTTGGGTTATGGCGACGAGGCAGACCAGTCATGCCTGCTTTACAGGCTTCAAGGTGAACGATGTAAATCAAAGCGATGTAAGAAATCAAAGCGGGCAGAAGTGCTGCTTTAATCACTTCAACATAAGAAATGCCCACGTATTCCACCATCAGGAATGCGGCAGCACCCATGATTGGCGGTGTTAGCTGACCGTTTGTGGATGCTGCAACTTCAACTGCACCAGCTTTAGTGCCCGGGAATCCGACTCGCTTCATCAGTGGAATAGTAAATGTACCTGTGGTCACAACATTGGCAATGGAGGAACCCGAAACCAGACCTGATAAACCAGAAGCCACTACTGCTGCTTTTGCAGGACCACCACGCATATGACCGAGTAGTGAGAATGCGACTTTGATGAAGTATGCCCCTGCACCCGCTCGCTCTAACATTGCACCAAACAATACGAACAGGAATACGAAGGAAGTCGATACACCCAATGCAACGCCAAATACCCCTTCAGTTGTTAACCAAAGATGTGACATGGCCTTATTCAGACTTGCGCCTTTGTGGGCAATTACGTCTGGCATGTATGGACCTGCGAAGGTGTAGGTTAAGAAGACCGCTGCAACCACCATGAGTGGAGGACCAAGCGCGCGACGAGTCGCTTCTAGCAATAGCACCATGCCTGTAACGGCTGCTACGATATCAAACGTAGTGGGTGCGCCAGAACGCCCTGCGAGCTCGGTATAAAATAGATAAATGTATGCCGCTGAAAAGCTACCTGCCAGTGCCAAAACCCAGTCGATAAGGGGAATATGATCCCTTGGGGAGTTTTTCATCGCCGGGTAAGCAGTAAATGCCAGGAAGATTGCAAATGTCAGGTGGATTGCTCGGGCTTCAGTGTCGTTCAGAACGAAAATATTGAAAATAAATGGCAGAGGTGATGCGTACCACAGTTGGAAAAGGGACCAACAAAGAGGGACAAACCATAAGATCCGACCTGGAATACCTGAAGGGTTTCGTGCTCCGGTGTCGGCCTGTGCCACCATATCTTGCACATCTTGAGACGGTGTTGTTGTCTGCGTCATGTACGTTATCCTTATTATTTTTGGTGTTTTGTGCTGCGTATCCTGCAGCCGATCGTTCATTTAATGTAACGAAAAAATCTTAACAAAATATTAACAAGTGTATTCAGTCTAGCTATTGAGACTACTCAAGACAATAATCGGTGTTTTGAAACAGTGCATCAGTCAGAATTATCGTAGGTACTGTCTGGAGAGCGACTGTTTGTATGCGCTGTCAAAAGGCAATAAAAAGGAGGCAATCGCGCCTCCTTTTTTGTCGTTTAAAGAGCAGGCGCCTTATTTAAGCAGACCAATTTCTCTGTAGTATTTCTCAGCACCTGGGTGTAGAGGAATGGAAAGACCCGCTTTCACCATGTCTTCTTTCTTCAGGTTTGCAAAAGCTGGGTGCAAACGCTTAAACGTACTGAAGTTTTCGAATACCGCTTTTGCTACGTTGTAAGCAACATCGTCAGATACGTCTGAAGTAGTTACCATAGTCGCAGCAACACCAAAGCTCTTAACGTCGCCATCAGTACCGCGGTACATGCCTGCTGGTACGTTGCTGTATGCGTAGTAAGGGTTATCCGCTACGATCTTGTCGATCTCTTTACCTGTTGCAGACACCAGTTTCGCGTCACAAGATGTTGTCGCTTCTTTAATAGAGCCGTTCGGGTGACCGACCATGTAAATGAATGCGTCAATCTTGTTATCACAAAGTGCTTGTGAACGCTCAGAACCTTTTAGCTCAGACGCCAGCTTAAAGCTGTCGTTTGTCCAGCCAAATGACTCCATCACTACGCCCATTGTTGCGCGATCACCAGAACCAGGGTTACCGATGTTCACACGTTTGCCTTTAAGATCAGCAACGTTTTCAATGTTTGCGTCTGCACGTGCAATGATGTTGAACGGTTCAGTGTGAAGAGAGAACATAGCACGCAGTTTTTTGTACGGACCCTGTTCAGAGAATTTACTTGTACCGTTATAACCGTGGAACTGCCAGTCTGACTGAACAACGCCAAAGTCCAGTTCACCAGCTCGAATGGTATTTACGTTGTAGATAGAACCGCCAGTGGATTCTACTGAACAACGAATATTGTGTTCTTTACGACCTTTGTTCACTAGCTTACAGATCGCACCACCTGTTGGGTAGTAAACGCCAGTAACGGAGCCTGTACCAATGGTAATGAATTCTTGAGCGTGAACAGAACCAGCACCGGCTACGGCTGCAGCAATCGCACTGATTTTTACAAGGTGTTTAAATGCCATGAATTTCCCTTCCTTATTTTCATTATTCGCCACATGATGTGGAATAGCTTCCTATTGGAAACGGCATCTTTTTCAGTCCATTAGATGAAAAAGTGGCTGAATAATAGCAAAAATCAGGTTGGAAATTACAAGAATGTTAATTTCTATAGACGATAAGTCTGGAAGCGAAATGGAATAAAGGAAATAAATAACCCCATAAAATCTTTGTTTTTCATGGGGTTAGAGTTTGGGGCTTAGTTAAGTAGCAGATTGTATTTTTTGTGATCTGCTTCACTTATTTAATGTAATCATCAAAAATAACATTTCAGCGTGTGAATATTAACCAGCGTATTCAAACAATTCGCAAACCGAACGGAATAACTCTTCGGTTGTCACAGGCAATGTAGGGGTGATGAAAATGGTGTCGTCACCAGCAACCACACCCAGAATGCCTTCGGATTTTCCAAGGGAGTCAAGTAGTCGGGCAATCAGTTGAGCTGCTCCCGGTCCTGTGTGGATGACAACAAGAGCATTGTTGTGGTCAATATCCAAAACCAACTCTCTTAAAGAGCTGGAAACCGTTGGAACCCCAAGCTCTGCTGGAAGGCAATATACCATTTCCATTTTGGCATTGCGGGTACGCACTGCACCAAATTTAGTCAACATACGTGAAACTTTGGATTGATTGATGTTTTCAAAACCTTCCAGCTTCAACGCGTCGACAATTTCACCTTGTGAACCAAAACGCTCTTCTTTTAGTAGCGCTTTAAACGCGCGCACAAGGGTGTCTTGCTTTTCTGTATTTCGCATGATTCTCAGTTTCATATAATTAAAACTATTTTTGTTATTTTTGCATAGATAATGTGCCTTAACCAACTTCTGCCCCATTTCTGCTACTAAAGTCACTTGTAGTTGTGCCAAAGTCACGAGAATATATGAGATTAATGCCACAAATTTTTGAATCCAACTTGTTGTAGCTTCAATGTTTTAAGAGCATGCTCTCGCTTCATTTTGTGGCACGTCAGAGGTGAGTTGCGCGAAGTCGCAAAGCTGGGGTTAATTAATTGTAATAAGATCGTAGTTACTATAATTTCTTATTTACATATGAGGTTAAAAAACCCAACTCCCAAACGTTTCATACCTTAACGTGAAGTATTGCTAAATTACCCAAGGAGAATAACCATGAAAGTAGCCGTCATTGGTGCCGCAGGAGGCATTGGCCAAGCACTTGCACTTCTACTCAAGAACCGTTTACCAGCAGGTTCTGATCTTGCACTTTACGATATCGCTCCAGTCACCCCAGGTGTTGCAGCGGACTTGAGCCACATCCCAACGCCGGTTTCAATTAAAGGTTATGCAGGTGAAGATCCTACACCAGCACTGGAAGGTGCAGACGTTGTACTGATTTCCGCTGGTGTTGCACGTAAGCCAGGTATGGATCGTGCGGATCTGTTTAATGTGAATGCGGGCATCGTTAAGTCGCTTGCTGAGAAGATTGCTGTTGTTTGCCCTTCGGCATGTGTTGGTATCATTACAAACCCAGTAAACACGACCGTTCCAATCGCTGCAGAAGTACTGAAGAAAGCAGGTGTTTACGACAAGCGTAAGCTATTTGGTGTAACTACTCTGGACGTTATCCGTTCTGAAACTTTTGTTGCTGAGCTAAAAGACAAAGATCCAGGCGACATTCGCGTTCCTGTTATCGGCGGTCACTCTGGTGTGACTATTCTTCCTCTGCTTTCTCAAGTTGAAGGTGTAGAGTTCACTGACGAAGAAGTTGAAGCTCTGACTAAGCGTATCCAAAATGCAGGTACTGAAGTCGTAGAAGCAAAAGCGGGTGGCGGTAGTGCAACACTTTCGATGGGGCAGGCGGCATGTCGCTTCGGTCTGGCACTTGTTAAAGCGCTTCAGGGTGAAGAAGGTGTTATTGAGTGCGCTTACGTTGACGGTGGTAGCGAGCACGCAGAGTACTTCGCTCAGCCAGTTAAACTTGGTAAGAACGGTGTAGAAGAAGTACTGAGCTACGGTGAGATCAGTGCTTACGAGCAGGCTGCACTGGATGGCATGTTAGATACACTGAAAGGTGATATCGCTATTGGTGTTGACTTCGCGAAGTAATCACCAGGGGTCATTGGCCCGAAGCCATTAAATGTAAAAGTCGGCCTTTTAGGTCGGCTTTTTTGATCGCTCTTCCTATGTTCTACGTAGTTCAGTTTGTGCTAGGTAAGTAGGAGAGTGAAAGTGGATATTTCCAGACTGACAAAAGGAATGTGGGTAGAAAAAGAAGACTGCGTGGCAGAGGTCTTAATCGTAGATACGGCAACCAACATGGTATTGATGGAAAACACAAAATCAAATCAGCAGATAATGCAATCCATCAGTGAGCTAGAACAGAGCTGGCATATTTACAATGGCTGTTTAGGGTAAACGAATAAGCGCTCCTAGTGGAGCGCTGATTCGTAGTGCTCAGTGTTAACAGATTTTAACTGTTACTTACTTCGTTTCACCGCCATATGGGCAAGCGTCACCAATGCTTCTTTGTATTCTGACTCCGGCAGTACATCAAGTTCGGCGATGGCTTTATCAGCTTCTTTGTTTGCTAGATTTGTAGTGTATTCAAGAGAGCCTGTCTCTTTCATTGCCTGAAGAATGTCATCCAGACGCTCCATGCCATTCGCTTTTTCAATTGCCTCGTGGATCATCTCACGTTGCGCTTCAGTACCATTTCTCATTGCGTAAAGAAGAGGAAGGGTAGGTTTGCCTTCTGCGAGGTCATCACCCACATTTTTGCCCATCTCTTTACCGTCTGCCGTGTAATCCAAAACATCATCAATTAACTGGAAGGCTGTACCTAGGTACTTGCCGTAGTTTTGCAAGGCTGTCTCTATTTCTGGTGATGAGTCCGTCAGGATTGCGCCAATTTGAGTAGCCGCCTCAAACAGTCGTGCTGTTTTTGAGTAGATGACCTGCATGTAGCTTTCTTCAGTGGTGCTTGGGTCATTACAGTTCATTAACTGCTGCACTTCACCTTCAGCAATGATGTTTACCGCATCGCTCATCAATTTAAGGATCTTCATAGATCCTAGCTCAGTCATCATCTGGAAAGAGCGAGTATAGATAAAGTCACCCACCAATACACTTGCCGCATTACCAAACGCTGCGTTGGCTGTTGCTTTGCCTCGACGCATGTCTGATTCATCGACAACGTCATCATGCAGCAATGTAGCAGTGTGAATAAACTCAATAAATGCAGCTGCAGTGGTGTGACTGCTTCCTTGGTATCCCAATGCACGTGCAGAAAGCACAGCAAGAAGTGGACGCAGGCGTTTGCCGCCTCCACTCACAATATAAAATCCAAGTTGATTAATTAAACTTACATCCGAGTTGAGTTGAGCAAGGATGGTTTCGTTCACTTTTGCCATATCATCGGCTGTGAGCGCTTGGATAGCTTTAAAATCCATTGTACTTCCGGCTGAGGTTAGACCCTGTAAGGCTTAATGATTTTGATTAATTGCTGAATATTACACTAAAAATCGTTGCGAAATGCATTATCTAACGGCATGATTGGCTCACTTTTCTTTGGCGATTAGCTTTTCGCCAATTTTTTCAAAATATGGCTTGTCATAGGGTTGTCCTTTCTGTAGAATCTGCGCCCTATTGATGATTAGTTTAGCGCACACCCAAAATGCCCAACAAAGCATAGGCTGTGCGGAAAAAGCGGAGTAAAATATGTACGCTGTTTTCCAATCTGGTGGTAAACAACACCGTGTAAGCGAAGGTCAAACTCTTCGTTTAGAGAAATTAGACGTTGAAACAGGCGCAACTGTTGAGTTCGATAAAGTTCTTCTTGTAGCTAACGGTGAAGAAATCACTGTTGGTGCTCCTCTAGTAGAGGGTGGCAAGGTTACTGCTGAAGTGGTTCAGCACGGTCGTGGCGACAAAGTTAAAGTCGTTAAGTTCCGTCGTCGTAAGCACTCTCGTAAGCAACAAGGTCACCGTCAGTGGTTCACAGAAGTGAAAATCACTGGCATCAACGCTTAATCGAAATTAGGAGAGTTTAACAATGGCACACAAAAAAGCTGGCGGTTCTACTCGTAACGGTCGTGATTCAGAAAGTAAACGTCTTGGTGTTAAGCGTTTCGGTGGCGAATCTGTACTAGCGGGTAACATCATCGTTCGTCAACGTGGTACTAAGTTCCACGCTGGTAACAACGTAGGTTTGGGTAAAGACCACACTCTATTCGCTCTAACTGACGGTAAAGTTAAGTTCGAAGTGAAAGGTCCTAAAAACCGTAAATTCGTTAGCATCGAAGCTGAATAATTTTAGTTTCTAGCTGAATTCAAAAGCCCTGCCGATTCGGCGGGGTTTTTTATTTATGACAGAGCACAAAGCACAATTTTCTGGCGATAGAAACCTTTAGTCTTATTGGCACAAATAAGACGTGCTAGAAACTTTTTCTTTTTGTTCTTGAATGCAGACCGATCCTGGATCTCAGGTGATCGATCTTACATCTGGATCTGCTAGAATTTATATCACTTTACTCGAGTGGTATTGAAACGCAAAAAATGCGGAGTAAGAGATGAAATTCGTTGATGAAGCGGTAATTAAAGTAGAGGCTGGCGACGGTGGTAACGGCGTTGTTAGCTTTTGGCGTGAGAAGTTTGTCGCCAAAGGTGGTCCTGATGGTGGTGACGGTGGTGATGGTGGTGATGTTTACGTCCAGGCGGATGAAAACTTAAATACGCTTATCGACTATCGTTTCCAGCGCTTCTATAACGCTGATCGTGGTGAAAATGGTCGTGGTGGTAACTGTACGGGTAAGCGCGGCAAAGACATTACGTTGAAAGTACCGGTGGGTACGCGTGCGGTTGATATCCATACTAACGAAATCGTAGGTGAAGTTGCCGAACACGGTAAAAAAATCATGGTTGCCAAAGGTGGCTGGCATGGTTTAGGCAACACGCGTTTCAAATCGTCCGTTAACCGTGCTCCTCGTCAAAAGACAATGGGTACCAAAGGCGAAGTTCGCGAATTGCGCCTTGAGCTTCTTCTGCTTGCCGATGTTGGTATGCTTGGCCTGCCTAATGCAGGTAAGTCTACGTTTATTCGAGCGGTATCTGCAGCGAAGCCGAAAGTGGCGGATTATCCGTTTACCACTCTCATTCCAAGCTTAGGCGTAGTTAGTGTCGTACCTGAGAAGAGCTTTGTTGTTGCGGATATTCCTGGTCTTATTGAAGGGGCTGCGGATGGCGCTGGATTGGGTATTCGTTTCTTGAAACACCTTGAGCGCTGCCGAGTCTTACTGCACATGATCGACATTATGCCGATCGATCAGTCGGATCCTATCCAGAATGCTCTGACCATTATTGATGAGCTTGAGCAATACAGTGAAAAAGTCGCTCAAAAGCCTCGCTGGTTGGTATTCAACAAGACTGATTTGATGCCAGAAGAAGAAGCCAATGAGAAGATCCAAGAGATTTTGGATGCTCTGGGTTGGGAAGACGAGTACTTTAAAGTTTCTGCTGTTAACAAGCAGGGCACGAAAGAGCTTTGTTACAAACTGGCTGACTTTATGGAAAATCTACCACGTGAAGTAGAAGAAGAGACCGAGGAAGACAAGGTTGACTTTATGTGGGACGACTACCATAAAGATGCGATGAGTGGAAAAAATGTCATTACCGAAGACGACTGGGATGACTGGGACGATGAAGAAGATGACGGTCACGTTATCTACGTCCGCGATTAAGCTCACTGTTAACAGAAATGCCGCAATCTTTGGTTGCGGCATTTTTTATGTGTAGAAGCTCAGTATACTTTCTGAGCATGAATTGAATGTTTAGGTTGTTATGGAAAACAGTCAGCGAAAAGTGACACGCCTTATTGCTCAGGCAGCGCAAATGCTGCTCGCTCATGGTGCGGAAAGTACGTTGGTGAGTGATATTGCTCGCCGAATAGGTATTGCCAGTAAAATGGATGAAGTGGAAGTATCACTCTCAGCCAGTTCACTTGTTGTGACTACGCTTAAGCACGGCAATTGTATTACCACCGCCAGACGAAGCCCAGACAGAGGCATCAACATGCGCGCAGTCACTCAGATACAGCGCATTTGCATTTTGATGGAGAAAGGGCTTTTAGATAGTGCTTTGGCTCAGGAAAAACTAGACGCAATCACGCCTGAGCGTTACAACCGCTGGCTGGTCGTGGTTATGATTGGACTCTCTTGTGCATCATTCAGCCGCTTAGCTGGCGGAGACTGGGCAATTTTTGCGATGACGTTCTTGGCGTCTGCACTTGGCATGATCGTTCGTCAGGAAATTGGTCATCGTCATTTCAATCCGTTCTTAAATTTCTCCGTGACCGCTTTTGTCACTACCTTAGTATCTGCTCAGGCGATGCTTTTTCAAATTGGAAACGAACCATTTATCGCAATGGCTTCCTCAGTCCTGATGTTGGTTCCCGGCTTTCCTTTGATTAATGCGGTTGCGGATATGTTGAAAGGTTACGTTGATATGGGCATCGCTCGCTTTGTTATGGCGAGTCTTCTCACTCTGGCAACCGCAATGGGGATCATAGGTGCCATGAATATCGTTGGTGTATGGGGGTGGATAGGATGAATCTATTTTTAGCGCTCATCAACGACATGTTTTTCGCAGCGATACCCGCCGTAGGGTTTGCTCTGGTTTTCAATGTGCCCGTTAATGCTCTAAAGTTTTGTGCCATTGGTGGAGCAATCGGTCACGGTAGCCGTTTCTTACTAATGGAGTACGGTGTGCCTATTGAGTGGGCGACCTTTTTGGCTGCTACCATCGTTGGTTTTATCGGAGTGAAATGGTCACATCGATTTCTGGCTCATCCTAAGGTATTTACTGTTGCCGCATTAATTCCTATGGTGCCGGGGGTATACGCCTTTAAAGCGATGATTGCCTTGGTAGAATTGAATAGTCTTGGTTACAGCGATGCGCTTTTTGGTGCATTGGTTGAAAACTTCCTTAAAGCCATGTTTATCATCGCTGGGCTGGCCATTGGCTTAGCCATGCCCGGTTTGCTATTCTACCGCCGCAAACCCATTGTTTAGATTAATAAAGCGTTAGCCGTTTAAAAGGACCCGAATGAAAATCAGCATGATCGCCGCAATGGCACACAACCGCATTATTGGTAAAGATAACGACATGCCTTGGCACCTTCCTGCCGACTTTGCGTGGTTTAAGCGTTGTACTATGGGTAAACCTGTTGTTATGGGGCGTAAGACCTATGAGTCGATCGGGCACCCACTACCCGGGCGACGCAACATTGTCGTCAGCCGTGACCCTAATTTGAAAATTGAAGGGGTAGAGACCACTACCAGCATCGATCAAGCAAAACAACTTGTTGAAGGTATTGAAGAGCTAATGATCATTGGTGGCGGTTCAATTTACGCAGAGTGTTTACCAATTGCCGATACCTTGTATATCACTCACATCGATGCGGAAATAGAAGGCGATACGCAGTTCCCTGACTGGGGAGAAGGTTGGAAACAGACTCATAAAGAGCATTTTTCAAAAGATGAAAAGAATGCCTATAACCTGGAGTTTGTGGTCTTGGAACGGGAACGATAAGGCAATGATAAATGGGAGAAATTCTGCTTTCTCCCATTGAATGCTCTAATTTGCTGAATGCTTTAATCTACAGAAAGGTTTAATCCGCTGAAAGGGCGTTTTGGGTAAAGATCTGCTTATCTTCCCAGCGAATCATTGTGAGTTCGCCTCCCCAGACACACCCAGTATCCAGACCAATAAGATCTTCTCTTTGAACTCCCTCAAGTGCTGCCCAGTGACCAAATAAAACAGCTTTGCCTAGTGGCTTTCTATCTGGAAGATCAAACCAAGGCATTAACGACCCATCTTCTACTTCTGATGGCGGAAGCTTGCACGCCATGTCTAAACGACCATCGGGAAAAACGAAACGCATTCGAGTGAAAGCGTTAATGGTATAACGATAACGCTCGATACCTTGTAAATTTTCGTCCCAGGCATCGGGCTGATTGTCATACATATTTTCAAGTAACCATTCCCATCGATCGCTTTGCAGAACATTTTCCACAATTTTGGCTTCCCGACGCGCAGTTTCTAGGTCCCATTCAGGAGAAATACCAGCATGGCACATCACAAAATCATCGTGTTCAATCATTAGTGGGTGTTCACGTAACCAAGCCATCAATTCATCACAATCTTTAGCATTGATGATTGGCGCAGTTTTGTCTTTCTTCTTTAGAGGGCTAATACCATGATAAACGGCGAGTAAGTGCAGATCGTGATTTCCCAGAATGACTTTTGCCGCTGAACCAAGCTTTTTGACGTACCTGAGTGTTTTTAAAGAGTCTGGTCCTCTGGCAACCAGGTCACCAGCAAACCAGATCGTATCGGAATTCTTGTTGAAGTCTGCTTGTTTGAGCAGAAGTTTCAGTTCTTCGTAACAACCCTGAATATCACCAACAATGTAGTTAGCCAAGAAATGAACTCCTTAATTTAAGATATTGGGAATAGCCAGACGGAAAGGGTCGATGTCTGCTTTGAATTCTGCGCCAGCTTCATCGTGCATGATGTAGTGACCCTGCATAACACCAATGGGGGTTTCGATGGCGGTACCGCTGGTGTAGGTATATTCATCACCTGCCTCGATAACAGGTTGTTCACCCACGACACCATCACCTTCTACAACTAACTGTTTGCTGTTTCCATCGGTAATCAGCCACTTTCGGCTCATTAGCTGCACGGTTTGCTGGCTGAGGTTTTTAATCGTGATGATATAAGCGAAGACGTAGCGGTTTTGATCCGGTTGGGATTGCTCGGGTACATACTTGGTATGCACCTGACATTTAACACAAGGATGGGATACTTCCATATAGGCTCTCCTTGAAGGCGTAAAAAAGCCTTAAGTCCGGTATTTTTCTTAACTATAACAGACTTAAGGCATTTATCAGCTTTATGAGGATAGATTCTAGCTGGAGTGGTTAGAATCTAGCCAGTTTGCCATGTCGACAAATTGTTCGAGTGTCAGGTTTTCAGGGCGCATACTTGGATTTACTCCAAGCTCTTCCAACACCTCTTGGCTCAGCAGACCTTTGTAACAGTTGCGAACGGTTTTACGGCGTTGGTTAAACCCTTCACGACATACACGATCTAGCCATTTCAGGCTTTTTGCTGGATAAGGCAATTCTTCGTAAGGCATTAATCTTACAACCGCTGAATCGACTTTTGGTGGTGGAACAAATGCCGTTGGTGGCACTTCCAGTACAGGGACAACTTTACAGAAGTATTGCGCCATTACCGTTAATCGACCATATGCCTTGCTGCCAGGTGCCGCTGCTAGGCGGTTTACGACCTCTTTTTGAAGCATAAAGTGCATATCTTGAATGTCTTTATGGAATTCAAAAAGATGGAACATCAATGGGGTCGAGATGTTATATGGAAGGTTGCCGAAAATGCGCAATTTGTTATTTGGCTTCACTAATTGAGTGAAGTCAAAACGCATAGCATCGCCTTCGTGAATGGTCAGTTTTTCTGCTAAGTCTGGATGAGTGCGCAGACGCTCTGCCAGATCTCGGTCGAGTTCAATTACCGTAAACTTATCGACTTCTTTGCCTACTGGCTCTGTAATTGCCCCCAGACCAGGACCGATTTCAACCAGATTCTGTCCAGGTTTAGGGTTAATCGCAGACACGATGCCATCAATAATGTATGGATCGTTCAAAAAGTTCTGACCAAAACGTTTACGCGCTTTGTGTCCTAAGTGGACATCGTTTCTCATTGTTTCTTCTCTACTAATTCGATAGCGTGCGTGAGCGCTGTTTGGAAACTTCCTGTATCCGCCTGACCTGTCCCTGCCAAATCAAGTGCTGTACCATGGTCTACTGATGTACGAATGAACGGTAAACCGAGCGTTATATTAACAGAACGACCAAAACCTTTGTATTTTAATACAGGAAGAACTTGGTCGTGATACATGCCCAAAACGGCGTCCGCTTCTTGCAAATATTTTTGGTTGAAGATGGTATCGGCAGGTAAAGGACCGATTAAGTCGACACCTTTTTCCTTGCGGATTTTTTCTAATGTAGGAGTGATGGTTTCAATTTCTTCCATCCCCAGACATCCATCTTCACCTGCATGGGGGTTTAATCCGCATACATAAATTTTAGGCTGCTTAATGGCAAATTTTTCCACTAAGTCTTTGTGTAAGATCTCAATGATTTTTTCAAGGCGATCCTTGGTTACAGCTTGAGAGACATAAGCCAGAGGAATATGCGTCGTGACAAGCGCGACACGCAAACCTTCAGTTGCCAGCATCATTACTACGAGAGGAGTATCCGATTTGTCCGCGAAAAACTCTGTATGCCCGCTAAACGCGACTCCTGCTCTGTTAATGATCCCCTTGTGCACAGGGCCGGTGACAATAGCATCAAATTCGTCTTTCATACAGCCTTCGGCGGCTCTTTCTAGCGTATTCAGAACATAGTGACCATTGGATTCGTTGAGCTCGCCCGCAACAACTGGAGTGGCAACAGACATATGGTCTACAATGAGTGTGCCGCTTTTCTGTGGTAACGCTGGATTTTCCGAATCGTAACTGATCAATTCAACGTCAATATTGAGTTGTTCAGCACGTTCAGCCAGAACCGTTTTATCAGCGATAACAATGATCTGGTGCGCCCAGTCATGTTTGGACAGTGCTAAAACCAGATCAGGACCTATGCCAGCAGGCTCACCAGCGGTGACGGCAATTCGTCTAACTGTCATTCTCTTCTCCCAACACTTCTACGTAAGCACCTGCACGAATTTCCTGCATCCAGGCTCCCACTTCTTCATTGAATTTGCGGTTAAAGAGAATTCGATAGGCTTTGTTGGTGAGAGCAGAGTCGGTTCTGTCCACTTTTCTTCTGTCTAACACTTCAACTATGTGCCAGCCATGAACGGTTTCGAAAGGTTTACTGATTTGCCCTACAGGCAGAGTTTCAATTTGATGTTTGAACTCAGGAACATAGAGATCTGGAGTTTGGAATCCAAGTTCACCATTATTTGCTGCCGATCCTGGATCCGCGCTGTATTGCTGTGCCAAATCACCAAATGAGCGCTCGCCAGCATTGATTTGGCGAATGTATTCATTGAGCTCACGCTTTGCACCTTCATCGCTTAAGATAACCGATGTTTTGATCAAAATATGACGCGCGTTCACTTCGGTGACCGCAACGGTTTCAAGACCTTTGACGTCTTCAAGCTTTATAATATGGAAACCCACGCCACTGCGAAATGGACCAATTACCGCACCTTTACCTTGTGTGGTAATCTGATCTGCAAAGATGGTTGGCATCTCTTCTTTTCTTAGCCAGCCCCAATCACCACCCTGCAGGGCTTTTGGTCCCTTGGAGTAGGTGTACGCCATGGTTTTAAAATCTTTACCAGCGTTGATCTGAGAAACGAGTTGTTTCGCTTGTTCTTCCACTTCTTGTTTTGTCTGGTCGTCATTGAAGCGAAGCTGAATGTGATTCACTTTGTACTGAACAGTGGCGTTGCTCTCTTTCGCCAGAATTTCCGCCAAGCTTTCTACTTCGGCAGGAAGGATGTTGATTCGGCGACGGACTTGTGCGTTTCTAGCTTCAGATGCGGCAATTTCGTTACGAACCTGTTCGCGAAATTCGGCGTAACTTAAGCCTTCTTTTGACAATGACTGACGAAGCTGTGTGATGGATTTTTTCTGGTTAGTTGCGATCTCTTTGATTGCAAGCTCAAGCCGGTTGTCGTCTATACGTACGCCTAGTTTCTCTGCTTGCTGGGTTTGAATGGTGTCTAAGATGAGTTTTTCCAGCACCTGATCTTTGAGAATATCTGCACTTGGTAGTGCCTGATTGGCTGCTCGCGCATTTGCTCGAATGGTTTTGAGCGCGGAGTCTATGTCGCTTTGCAGGATAACGCCTTCGTTAACAATAACAACGACTTTATCTAACTCAACGGGTTGAGCAAATGCACCAAACGAACTGAATGCGATAGTGAGGCTTAAGAGTGTTTTTTTCCACATTTTCATGTTGTTTCCATTACTTTCAGAGGAGTTCTCTGAAAAAGATAAATTAGTTGTTTAGATAAAATGGGCGACCGTAGCCCAGAGCGTTATCACCACTAGATGCAGTTGGTGCACCAAGCGACGTACCAAAACCAAAGATGCCAAAGTTTAGGGCAAAGTTGTCATCATAAACAGGGATAGCGTTAGGGTCTGTCACAAAATTACCATTCCAACTTCTTAACTGGTTGCTATAGGTAAAACTGATGTACCAACAATCAGAGCGGTAACCAAGATGCGCCAAATATTCGATATTTTGTTTGACTGTTGTGTCATAGAAATATTGGGCACTGGCATACCAGCGGGGGGTAATTTGGTAAGATGCCAACAATCCTGCCTGAGAGATACCTGACTTAGTGATATTGGATACGTCTAAGCCATCTACCGAACTTTCAATGTATTCTTTTGTAACGTAGCGATAGTTGGATTGAATATAACCACCATTGAACCTGTATTCCAATGCACTGTTCGCCAATTGTATTGCGCTGGACTCAATGTCGTATTGGACGCCACCATGATAGAAGAGATAGTCATTGAAGTTGAAATCAGCCTCTACAGCCCAAGCAGAATAATTTGAGGTATTTTCATTTGATGAAACAGGCTCAAGGTAATAAATCTGACCAAATGAAACATTAAGTCTTTCTTTATAGTTGTTGTCGTAAAAGCGAGTTGTCGCACCATAACTGAACTGGTTCGCTTTTTGGATGCGATCGACACCACTGTGTTTGCGGCTTCGAAACAATCCATAGTAGTCGGTTTGCAACAAAGTGGTGTCGTACAAACCTATCCCTTTTTGATCCGTTTCAGGAATGTAAAGGTATTGAACCTGGGGCTCCAGGGTTTGAATATAGCTGCCAGCATCCCTTTCAAGGTTTAGAATGCCGTGTACACGGACTTCAGGGATCGCTCGTGTAGCGCTTTCCTGCAGATCAGAGTCGCTCGTACCGGTAAGTTCTTGTTGATAGTGTGTGGCTAGCATTCTTGCTTCACCAGTAAGTGAACCCCATGGACGTGAAAACGGAACAACAACGCCGGGTTCAATATGAACTCTTGTGGCTGATGGTTTATCTACATCATCGGTGATAAAGCGCGTAATATGGCTGGTCATGTCGAAGTTGATGCCCGTATAAAAATCGGGGGCGTAGTAGTTGAATTTCAGTTGCGGAAGCATTTGATAAGGTTGGTTACCTTTCTCATCCAAAATCTGAAAATCCTTCAGAGTCAGAGTTAAATCCCAGTCCTGAGTTCGATAAGATGCGCTTCCAGTCTGGAGTAATTGACCATCTTCACGGTTACCTATGTCGGATTTAAAGTCTCGGAAATAATCAATATCACTGGCTAGAGAATAGTCGACATTTAGTTTCCAGGAATTGGCAATAATGCCATCGTGAGTGTAGTTAAAGCCCCATCGTGGGCCAAACTCAGTGTTTCGCTCATCTTTCCCGATATATTCACCATGCAATGCACCTCCGCCATAGGGGGTCAGATAACGAAACTTGCTATCAAGCTGAAGACCACGTCGCTCCATGTAGTTGAACTTGGTCAGCAGGTCGTAGTTAGGAGCAATATTCCAGTAAAAAGGCACATTGATACTTAAGCCATCATTGGTATCTAGAGAAACTCTTGGGAACAATAAGCCAGATTTTCTCTTATCTCCTACAGGCATACTCATATAAGGCATGTAGAAGATTGGGACATCTAATACTTCAAAGCGAGTATTGTAAAAGTATGCTTGTTCTTCATCCTGATCCAGCTCGATAGAAGATGCTTTTACTCGCCATGAGCTATCTCCCTCTGGGCAGGCAGTCAAAGTGCCGTCTTCCATTTCGTAGATAGCTTGACCAGTTTTTAACACTCTTGTCGCTTCACCTCTCCCTGCTTCACAGAGAAAACGATATTGTGTGTTTTCCATCGTGACTAATTCATCGTCAACATTGGAAGTAACAACGGTTGAATGGGACTTTATTTGCCCATCACTAAACTGAACATTACCTTCGGCGCGCAATGTATTTTCAACTGGGTTGTGGGTGACAGAGTCGGCTTTCATCTTACGGTGTCCTTGAGTGATGACTACATCACCTTGGTATACCGCCTGTTTTTCAGCTATTGCCGTAATACTGTCTGCTTCGACAAAAACCGGCTGTTCGTCTGCATCTGGTGCTCCAACTTCCGGTACATAACATTGATCTATAGCGGGCATTTCCTGCACACTATCATCATTATGGGTATCGGCTTGTGTCGAAGGCACGGTGAGTGCAGCGCCAATTGAAGCTGCCAGAAATGTGCGGGAAGAAAAAGACATCGAGTTGAGCTATCCTGTGAAACCTAATCCATTCGGTAAAGTAGTCGGACACCGAATTAAAACATCGCCCTTTATCATAAAGGAATTTGTATTAACCGACACTATAAGACCGCGGTAGTTCGCAAAAATTCATAGATTGAGAGCACAATAATGCAGATTTTTGGCAAAATTCTTGGCCTTTTTTTCGGTTTCCTTTTTGGCAACATCCCTGGGGCGATTCTTGGGCTTTTTTTAGGGCATCAATTTGATAAGGCGAGAAACCGTCAAACAGGTGGATTTTCCTCCTCAAAAGGTTTTGGTGGTCCATCTCAAGCTGAAAAACAAGCAGAGTTCTTTAAAAGTGCTTTTGCCGTTATGGGGCATGTCGCTAAAGCGAAAGGGCAGGTGACTAAAGAAGAAATTCAGCTTGCAACGACCATGATGGAGCGAATGAACCTTCATGGGGAACAAAGACGCGCGGCGCAGGATGCATTTCGTTCCGGTAAGTCATCGGATTTTCCTCTGGAAGAAACATTAGCGAGTGTTCGTTCTGCAACAGGTGGTCGGTTTGACCTGCTACAGTTCTTTTTGGAACTGCAAATTTCGGCTGCGTTTGCAGATGGCGACCTGCACCCAAGTGAACGCAATGTACTCCATGTTATCGCACAAGGTCTTGGTTTTTCCTCTCAGCAGCTTGAACAACGTTTACAGATGCAAGAAGCAGCTTTTCGTTTTCAGCGTGGGGGAGGCGGCTTTGGTGGGAGCCAGTCGGGCAGCCATCAACAGCGATCTTCTGGACAGTGGCAGCCATCGTCCGCAAGTCAGCTTTCCGATGCCTTTAAAGTGCTGGGTATTTCCGATTCTTCTGACTCGAAAGCCGTCAAGCGTGCATATCGCAAACTGATGAATGAGCACCATCCAGATAAACTCGTCGCCAAAGGTTTGCCTCCAGAAATGATGCAAGTGGCGAAAGAAAAGGCGCAGGAGATCCAATCTGCGTATGACTTAATCAAAAAGGAAAAAGGGTTTAAGTAACCCCAAGGAGAATCTATGTACAAGGAAGTGATTGATTTTTGGTTCAGTGAACTTACCCCAAAAGATTGGTTTGCGGGTGGCGAAGAGCTAGATAAGCTTATTAAGTCTCGCTTTGGTGACCTGCAAGCTCAAGCTGCTCAATGTGAATTAAGCGATTGGCGTGAATCTGCTCAGGGTCGATTAGCGGAAGTTATCGTACTGGATCAGTTTTCAAGGAACATTCATCGTGGAACACCAGCCGCCTTTGCCTCCGATCCTCTGGCTCTTGCATTGGCTCAAGAGACGATTCGATTAGGGCTGGACAAAGAGTTAACTCAAACAGAACGAACGTTTTTGTACATGCCATTTATGCACAGTGAATCTCTTAAGATTCATGAGCATGCGGTTGAGCTGTTTAAAGAAAACGGCGTGGAAAACAATCTGGACTATGAATATAAACACAAAGTCATTATTGAACGATTTAGTCGATACCCGCACCGTAACGAAATTTTAGGACGAGTATCGACAGAAGAAGAAATTGAATTTCTCAAACAGCCGGGTTCAAGTTTCTAAACCTATCTTCATCAGAAGATAAAGCTATTGTTTATTTAAATCCCAATCGTAGTCGTATTTGATTTTGCTGCTGCTATTCAGTGGCAAATCAGAACGGTACTGCTTTAGGTGTGCGATAACGCCTTCTTCGTTTCCACCGAAATCGGCAACAAACCATTCGTAGATTGAAGACAATTGAGCACCATCTGAATTCAAAGATACCCCTTTATCGCTATTCACAAATGATTGGGCGGCTTGTTCTAGAAGCGCTTCCGTGTTGTCTGCGGTAAATGCTGTCGTTTGTAAATTAGGGCAGCCCAGGCTTGCGCAGTTGACCGCGTAATGTGTACGAGGATCATTCCAGATAGGGCGAAGAATACGATGTTCAATATCGTTGAGCGTCAAGTCTTTACCGGCTACTTTCACCACCTTCTCACCCCAAGGTCCAAAGCTAAACAACCCGCCTAATTTGGTGATAGATTTCACAGGGTAGTCATCTAAAATCAAATCCACGGTGATGGCGTTATACATATTTACCCAATAAGCGTATTGCTCTTTAAGTGGGTAACTTCTTGGGTCTTGTGATGCCAGATTTTGAATATAACCCTTGAGAGCAGCTTTATCCGATGTAGTTACACCTGCGTAATCAAAAAGATTATGCTGACCTGATTCGGCTAAATACTTTTTCAGAAGCTCATCCCAAGCTTGATGCGGTATGGTGGCAGTATTGCTTTCGTTGTTTTTCTGCCAAAACTCCCAAAGGTCGGACTTTGGTGCAGCAAAAGACAGGCTTGAAAAAAGAAAAATAAAAACAGTCAGTAAGATTCTCATAGTCAAAAATTCTTTGGTCGTCATTGTGATTAGTATAGGAGACCCACGCCGATTGAGAATTCTTTCGTTGGATAGAAAAAAAGCCCCAATTCGGGGCTTAGATTTGAAAGCGTTTACGCCAAGAAGCTAGGAATTTTCGACTCGTATTCAGCGATTTTATCTTCATGTTGAAGCGTTAAACCAATATTATCCAAACCGTTTAAAAGACAGTGGCGACGGAATTCGTCGATTTCGAAACCGTACTCTTTGCCATTGGCTCGAACTTTCATCGCTTCAAGATCCACTTCTACTTGTGCGCCTTCATTGGCATGCACAAACTCGAAAATCTCATCGACTTCTTGTTCTGTTAAGCGAACAGGAACCATCTGGTTGTTGATGGAATTCCCATAGAAAATATCAGCGAAACTTGGAGCAATCATGACTTTAATGCCGTAGTCAGCCAGTGCCCACGGTGCGTGTTCACGAGAGGAGCCACACCCAAAGTTCTCTCGAGCTAGCAGGATAGATGCCCCTTGGTATCGAGGTGCATTCATTACGAATTCTGGGTTTGGCTCATTTCCCGCATCGTCTAAATAACGCCAGTCATGGAACAAGTGAATTCCAAATCCAATGCGATTTACTTTCTGAAGAAACTGCTTTGGAATGATGGCATCGGTATCGACATTGGCTGCATCTAAAGGAACAACCAAGCCTGTATGTTGTTTAAAACCTGACATGATAAGTTCCTTATTGATCTAGTTCACGAATATCGACAAAGTGACCAGCAATGGCTGCGGCAGCTGCCATGGCAGGGCTCACTAAGTGTGTACGTCCATCACGACCCTGACGCCCTTCAAAGTTACGGTTACTGGTCGATGCGCAGCGCTCATGAGGACCCAGACGGTCATTGTTCATTGCCAGACACATGGAGCAGCCAGGTAACCGCCATTCGAACCCAGCGTCAATGAAGATTTTATCCAGTCCTTCCAGTTCAGCCTGAGAACGAACTTGCTCGGACCCCGGAACGATCAGAGCCTGAACATGACCTGCTACTTTCTTACCTTTAGCAATAGCGGCGGCAGCGCGCATGTCTTCGATTCGGGAGTTAGTACAGGAGCCTACGAATACTTTATCTACCTTGTAATCAGATAGCTTCTTACCTGCCTCCAAACCCATGTAAGCCAGTGCTTTCTCGGCTGAGGCTTTTTCCACTGGATCTGCGAAACTGTCAGGTGCTGGGATGCTGGCATCTACCGCGATAACTTGACCAGGGTTCGTTCCCCAAGTGACTTGTGGTTTGATTTGAGTTGCATCCAATGTCACAACTGCATCAAACTCAGCGTCACCATCGGTTTTCAGTGATGACCAGTATTCAACTGCATCTTCCCAATCTTGACCTTGAGGTGCGAATTTACGCCCTTTGATGTAGTCAAAAGTGGTTTCGTCCGGAGCAATCAGACCTGCTTTTGCACCCAATTCGATAGCCATATTACAGACCGTCATACGACCTTCCATCGTCAGGTCAGTAATGGCTTCGCCACAGAACTCGACTACGTAACCAGTACCGCCTGCTGCGGTGGTTTTACCGATGATGGCAAGTACGATGTCTTTTGCGGTAATGCCTTCTGCCACTTTCCCTTTAACTTCAATCTTCATGGTTTTAGCACGAGCTTGTTTTAGGGTTTGAGTCGCCAGAACGTGCTCAACTTCAGAAGTCCCGATACCAAAAGCCAGTGAACCAAAAGCACCGTGAGTCGCGGTATGAGAGTCACCACAAACGATGGTCATACCCGGCAAGGTAATACCTAGCTCAGGACCCATAACATGCACAATACCCTGGTATTTGTGGTTAATGTCATAAAGGGTGACACCAAACTCTTCACAATTCTTAGACAGTGTTTCCATCTGAATACGTGCCATCTCACCAGAGGCATTGATGTCCTTAGTCTGAGTCGACACATTGTGATCCATTGTGGCAAACGTTTTGCCGATTTGACGAACCGGACGTCCCTTTTCACGCAGACCATCAAAAGCTTGCGGAGAGGTCACTTCATGAACCAAATGGCGGTCAATGTATAAGATAGGGTTTTCGCCCTCTGCCGCAACTGCGACGTGGGCGTCATAAATTTTTTCGTATAATGTTTTCGACATTGCTTCTTCCTTGAGCGAAGCGCTCAGTATTTCAATTTGTACGTGAGCTTGATTCAGCGATGAACGGCTCATCGCTGTATTTTAAATTCAATCTGTGCTCACGCTTTACCTGTCTGTTATGAGTTGATGATGTACTCGGCGATTTTGTCGCCCATTTCTGACGTCGAAAGCGCTGGCTTATCTCCTGCCAAATCGCCTGTCAGTTCACCCGCTGCGAGCGCTTTTGAAACTGCAGCTTCGATATCTTGCGCGGCTGCTTCTTCATTCAGGCTGTAACGTAGCATCAGTGCAGCAGAAAGGATCTGAGCCACTGGGTTCGCAATGTTCTTACCTGCGATATCCGGTGCACTGCCGCCAGCGGGCTCGTACAAACCAAACTTGCTTTCATTAAGGCTAGCAGATGGCAGCATACCCATGGAGCCAGTGATCATGGCACATTCATCAGAAATGATGTCGCCAAAGATGTTTGAACAAAGCATCACATCGAATTGAGAAGGATCTTTGATGAGCTGCATAGTGGCGTTGTCGATGTACATGTGTGAAAGTTCGACATCTGGGTAGTCTTTCGCAATTTCTTCAACCACTTCACGCCATAAAATAGAGCTTTGAAGTACGTTAGCTTTGTCGATAGAGCAGACTTTTTTGTCTCTAAGGCGAGCAGATTCAAAAGCAATCTTAGCGATTCTTTCTATCTCGTAACGATGATAGATCTCTGTATCGAACGCTTTTTCGTTTGGACCTTCACCTTCGCGACCTTTTGGCTGACCGAAGTAGATTCCACCAGTTAGTTCGCGAACCACAACAATGTCGAAACCACGTTCAGAAATATCCGCACGAAGAGGAGAGAAGGCTTCTAGCCCTTGGTGAATTTGCGCTGGGCGTAAATTACAAAACAGTTGGAAGTGTTTACGCAGTGGAAGCAGTGCACCACGCTCAGGTTGATCATTTGGTGGAAGATGTTCCCACTTTGGACCACCTACCGAGCCAAACAAAACAGCATCCGCATCTTCACAGCCTTTTACCGTACTCTCTGGTAGCGGGCAACCATGGTTATCAATCGCAATACCACCGACGTCATGCTCTTCACGTTGAAAGGTAATACCGTGTTTCTTTTCAATCGCATCCAGTACCTTGTGAGCCTGTTGCATGACTTCCGGACCAATTCCGTCGCCCGGTAATACGGCAATGTTGTAGCTTGAGCCTGCCATGGTTAAATATTCCTTGTTGGTTAAGTTGTGTTTGAATTTAAAATCGAGAGCGAACAGTCTTTTGTTTTGTGCTAAAAGCACTGTGCTTATTTATGTCGCTCTCGTTGTATTTTTATACTGTCTCTATCTTATCTTTTTTCTGCTTAATGTCAGCAATTTGGTCTGCACGATGAATGCTATTAATTACGTGCAGTAGAGCCTGACCGGATGCTTCGATAATATCGGTAGATACTCCGGTTCCGTGGTATTTTCTGCCTTTATAGTTAGCGATGATGTCTGCTTGACCCAAGCCATCTTCTCCTTCACCTTTGGCAGTGAGATCGAATTTATCCAGAACGATGTCGTAACCCGTTACTCGGTAAATGCATTGGTACAACGCATCGACAGGGCCATTACCAACCGCAGCTTCGCTCTTTTCTTCATCGCCACATTGCAGCTTGATGCTGGTGGTCGCCATGACACTGCCAGATTGCACGCTTAGGTAATTCAACTTGAAGTAGTCGTCTTCTTCGCGCAAGTTCGCAAAGTGCATCAATGCTTCCAGGTCGTAATCGAAAACCTGACCTTTGCGATCAGCAAGTTTCAGGAAATCAGCATAAAGCGTGTCTAGGTTATATTCGTCTTCTTTGTACCCCATGGTATCCATGTGGTTCTTAACCGCGGCACGTCCGCTTCGGCTGGTTAGATTAAGCGCCTGATTCTTTAGACCGACTGATTCTGGAGTCATGATCTCGTAAGTGTTTTTACTTTTGATCATGCCGTCCTGGTGGATACCTGAGGAGTGGCTGAATGCGTTCGCTCCTACCACCGCTTTGTTACTCTGGATCGGCATATTACAAAGCTGGCTCACCAACTTACTGGTACGGTAAATTTCTTCGCTCTTAATATTGGTTGTGACATTCAGCAAATCGGCGCGTGTTTTAAGGATCATCGCCACTTCTTCTAGCGCACAGTTACCCGCACGTTCACCAATACCGTTAATGGTACCTTCAATCTGGCGTGCGCCAGCCTGAACGGCCGCAATTGAGTTGGCGACTGACATACCTAAGTCGTCGTGACAATGCACTGAAATCACCGCTTTATCGATATTCGGAACTCGATTAAACAGAGTTTCAAAGATTGCACCAAACTCACCTGGAACCGTGTAGCCCACAGTGTCTGGGATATTGATGGTGCTTGCACCTGCATCAATGGCAGCTTCCACCATACGGCACAAGTTGTCGATTGGCGTGCGTCCTGCATCTTCACAAGAAAACTCTACATCGTCGGTGTACTTACGAGCTCGCTTAACTGCTTGAACGCCCATTTCTATGACGTCTTCATAGTCACGACGTAATTTGTTCTGAACGTGAACGGTAGAAGTTGAAATAAAGGTGTGAATACGGAACGCTTCGGCAACTTTCAAAGCTTCGGCAGCCACATCAATGTCTTTCGCAACGGCACGCGAAAGACCACAGATACGGCTGTTTTTAACATTTTTAGCAATGGTCTGTACGGATTCAAAATCGCCAGGAGAAGATACTGGGAAGCCCGCTTCAATCACGTCGACACCCAATCTTTCGAGTGCGTAAGCGATCTGCAGTTTTTCTTTCACAGTTAAACTTGCTGATAGTGCCTGCTCGCCATCACGCAAAGTTGTATCGAAAATAATGACCTGATCGCTCATGTTTGCTGTCCTTTTCCTGTTGGTTAATCGTTTTCTGTCCGCAGATGCCGATTTTTTATTTTCTTAAGTTATAAAAAAACCCGCATTTGAATGCGGGTTTTAAGAATCTGTGTGGTTATTTTTCTTCCACTGCCTACCCGCGCGATCGAATCACGATAAGGAGGAGGCTAAGCAGGATAGAAAAACGAGATGTCATGTAAAAACATTTCCACAAAATTAAGTTAACAAATTAGTACCGTACTCCTGATGGTGCGTCAACCCTTTCGTTGATTTTTTCTTCATATCGGATCAGTTAATAAGAGAAATCCTCAAAAAGAAGCATGTTGTATAAGTGAATCGCTCAAGGAAGAAATTAATCAAATGATTAAATACTGATTAATTATTCTACTGTTTTGTTTAAATTTTGGCTCCTATAATTATTCGGATGATTAATTCTGGAGATAGAAATGAGCCGTAAAGTCGGGCGTCCTGCAGAAAAAACCAATGCAAGAGAAAAGCTTATTCTCAAAGCGCGTGAACTCTTTACTCAGCATCCTTATGAGAAAGTGTCCACTCGCCTGCTGGCAGAAAAAGCAGGCGTGAACATGGCGATGATTCGCTACTACTTTGGTAGCAAGGATGGATTGTTTGAAACCATGTTGCGAGAAACCTTAGCGCCAATGAAGGAACACATTGGACAAACCATCAAGGAAACAAGCAGCGACGAAGATTTCCTCGGCATCATGAAAACCTACTACGGCATGATGTCAAAAATCCCTGATTTTCCGAGGCTGGTCTGCAGAATCATGATGATGGAAGAAAGTGCAGTACAGCGAAAACTGATGGAAAAAGTATTTATGGAAATCGCTATGCCGGCGCAGCAATTGATATTCCATAAATTTCAAAGTAATGGTGTATTAAAACCGGACCTTGATCCTTTGCTTTGCAAAGTCAGTTACATCAGCTTAATGGTGTTTCCGTTTATTGCCCCTCCCCAATTGTTAAAAATTCACGAAGTGTCGTTGGACGAAGACTTTCTAGCGCGGCTGCTAGAGCACAACCTGCAACTATTGTCCCGAGGCTTTTTAATTTCACCTTCTGAAAAACAAGATCAAAATTACGAGGAGTAACTTATGGCTTTAAAACGCAAGTTGCTGTTTTTCCCAGTACTGGCTGTTGGCATTGTCATCCTTATTCTGGCGATTAACTTACGCCCAACACCTTCAACCAAGCCAGCAGGTGATCGCTCCCGTCTGGTTGAAACGATGCCACTGGAACTCAAATCAATGGCGCCTGCTGTTATCGGTTTCGGAACTGTCACACCGAAACTGGAGTGGAAAGCCATTGCAGAGGTGTCTGGAAAAGTGGTGTACCGTCATCCGCAGCTTGAAAACGGCAGAATGCTAAAAGCAGGAACCGAAATTTTGCGAATCGACCCTCTCGACTACGAGCTGAAACTTGCTCAGGCTGAAGCGGATCTCAGTTCCAGCCAGACAAAGTTAGCAAAACTCGATCTTGAACAGACCAATTTGACCAGCACTTTAAAGATCGAAGAAAACAGACTGGCGATCAGTAAGACTGAACTTGAACGTAAGAAAAATCTAAGAAAGAAAGGGCTGACTTCGCAATCTGATGTGGACCAGCAAAACCAATCTTATTTGTCTCAGCAGAAACTGGTTCAGGATATTCAAAACCAACTGGCTTTGTTTCCTGATGAAAGAAAAGTCTCTCATGCACTGGTAAAAGTGAATCAATCCAAACTGAAGGAAGCGCAACGCTCACTGGAAAAAACCTCGGTAATTCTGCCTCAGGATATGAGAATTTCTAAAGTCGATATTGAAGTGAACCAAGTGGTTAACATGCAGCAGACAATGGTTGTTGCTCATGGTGTGAAAACCATGGAAGTGGAAGCCCAGCTCGCAATTCACGACATGCGAACTTTGATTTACAGCTTGGGTGAATTTGAAAGGGATGAAAATGGTGTTCCAAACCCGGATACGGATGCGATCTCAGCCAGTATCGAGCTGACGAGCGGGAGCTTAGCCGCGAAATGGGACGCGAGACTAACGCGAGTCAGCGAAACCGTTGACCCAAATCAGGCTACCGTAGGCGTCATTCTAGAAATCGAGCAAGACTATCGAGATCTCAAACCCCAAAATTCGCCCCCTCTGGTGAATGGTATGTTCGTCAAAGCAGAGATTATCGGGCAGGAAAACCCAAGCTGGGTGATCCCTGAACGCGCGCTTCATGGCTCTCGAATCTACCTCAAAGATCAAAACAGTACTCTCAGGATTCAACCTGTCACTGTATTGTACCGTCGTGATAATAAGGTGGTGATCGAAGGGGACATAGAACAGGGAGAGTTACTCATTTTGAACGATTTGCTTCCCGCTATTGAAGGCATGCAACTGAAATCCAACAGTAATTTGGAGGCAAGAGAATGATTCGATTTTTTGCCAGACACCCGACTGCCGCTAACCTGCTGATGCTCGCATTGTTGATCATCGGGTTAACGTCACTGCCTAAACTAAAGCGAGAAACGTTTCCGGAATTCTCTCCTCCTTACATTATGGCGGGGGTTGTTTATCCCGGGGCTTCCCCTCAGGAAGTGGAAGAAAGTCTCTGTGTTCGTATGGAAGATGCCGTTGATGGGCTTGCCAATATTGAAGAAACCCGGTGTGAAGCGATTGAGGGTTCTGCTCGCTTAATTCTAAAACTTGATGAGCGGGCAGACATTGGACGCATGCTGGTGGATGTGCAGACTCAGATCAATTCCATTAACGATTTTCCAGACGAAATTGAATCGCCTGTCGTGCGTGAAATGGACTGGAATGAGCCAGTGGTTGATGTGGCGATCACTGCAGATACGACCTGGCCAGAGTTGAAAGCTTATGCGGAGCAGCTCAAACGCACTCTCAAACTGGATTACGGTGTGTCCTTGGTGGATGTCAGCGGTTTTTCAGACCACCAGTATCGAGTTGAACTCGATACGATTGCCATCAGGCAACTGGGGTTGAGTGTTGGGGAGATTGCCGATCAGATTGGCCGACAAAACGTCAAGTTACCCAGCGGCAACATTGAAACACCAGATAAAAACTTTCTGATTCGCTTTGATGAGCGTCGAGTCACCCCAGAGGAACTCAGCCAGATTGTGGTTGGTTCAGCTTCAAACGGCAGTGTGATTCGCTTGGCGGATATCGCCACTATTACAGATAGGTTTGAACTGGATGAGCAGAAGATCCTGTTTGATGGAAAGCCGTCTGCAGTGTTGAAAATCAGTAAAAACAAAGCCGATGATGCGTTAAGAATCAAAGATCAGGTGGTGAAGTTTGTTGAAGATCAGCGATTGATTGCACCAGATGGCGTGACACTGGAACTGACAAATGACATGTCTTCCGTACTTTGGGATCGTCTTAGCATGATGCTGAATAATGGTTGGCAGGGGATCATTCTGGTGTTCGCGACCATGTGGTTGTTTTTCAGCTTTCGGTATTCTTTCTGGGTGGCAGCCGGTCTTCCGGTAGCATTCCTCGGCGGAATGTTCTTAATGGCAAACCTTGGTCTTTCCATCAATATTATGTCTTTGGTCGGGCTACTCATGGCAATCGGGATCATGATGGATGATGCCATTGTGATCGCAGAGTCGATAGCATCTCACCTCGATCGCGGTCAGAGTGTCGATGAAGCCGTCTATAACGGTGTGCGCAAAGTTTTCCCAGGTGTATTGTCTTCCTTCCTGACCACGGTGTGCATCTTTGGTAGCCTCCTCTTTTTGGAAGGTGAGATGGGAGCTGTACTACGAGCGGTTCCACAAGTATTGATTCTGGTTCTTTGCTTAAGCTTAGTGGAAGCTTTCCTGATACTTCCTAATCACCTCTCTCACTCATTGCACAAACAGAAAAACGATCGCCCGCCACTCAAGTTCAAACGCGTTTTGCTGGAGCGATTTGAACATTTTCGCAATACCAAATTGGTGACCGCAGTTTCGAAAGTGGTGGAATGGCGATACGCTTTTCTTGGGGGAGTGTTGGCAACTTTACTTGCCTCCATCGCTCTGATAACCGGTGGGGTAGTGAAATTTGTCCCGTTCCCGGATCTGGACGGAGACATCGCGGAAGCCCGAATTATTCTTCCTCCGGGTGCTTCACTGGGCCAGACAGAAGCAGTGGTCGATAAAATCGTACTTGCTGCTGAAAAGCTGAATGAAGACTGGAGCGAACGGGTGGAAGGCGGACGCACATTAGTTCAGCACATTACCAGCAGTTACAACATGAACGCCGATGCGGATGAATCCGGACCGCATTTAGCAACCGTTCGTCTTGATCTTTTGGGAGCAGAGACCCGAAACGCGCTGATTGATGATTTTGTTGACGCCTGGCGTAACGAAGTTGGAGAACTGGCGCAGCCTGTTTCGCTTGTCTTTAAACAGCCAACAGTGGGACCGGGTGGTCGCGCCATCGAAATTCGCGCTAAGCATGACGATCTGGAAGCACTAAAAGCCGCGTCTGTCGAAATCCAGAATTACCTGAACGAATTTGATGGCGTTCACGGCGTGCTCGATGATATGAGGCTTGGCAAAGAAGAAGTGCTGGTGAAACTTCGCCCCGGCGCTGAAACCTTTGGAATAAACGGGCAGATGATTGCGGGTCAGCTTCGCGCTGCATTTTTCGGGCAGACTGCCGATGAAATCCAGATTGGTGTAGAAAACATCAAAATAGAAGTTCAGCTTGATAAGAAACAGGCTGGGGATTTGCAGCAGCTCGCGAATTTTCCGATCATAAAGTCGGATGGCTCCCAAATTCCGCTGGGTGCTATCGCAACGTTAAGTTTTCAGCGTAATTATGTTCGAATCCAGCGCATAGATGGGTTGAGAACCATCAGTGTGTATGGCGATGTCGATAACGCGAAAGCCAGCTCATCTGAAATTATTAATCAGTTCCGAGCGGATGAGGCTCCTTTGTTGATGAGTAAGTACCCAGGGTTGAGATTCGACTTTGAAGGGGAAGCAAAAGACGCAGCCAAAACCGGAAGCTCTATTGCAAGCGGCTTCTTGCTGGGGCTTTTCGGTGTATTCGTGATTCTGAGTTATCAGTTCCGCAGTTATCTCGAACCGTTTGTGGTGATGATCGCGATCCCATTAGCTCTCATTGGTGTGATTTGGGGTCACTTCCTGCTGGGTCACTCATTGAGCATGCCAAGCATTATGGGATTTGTCTCTTTAGCGGGCATTGTGGTGAACGACTCAATCCTTCTGGTTCAATACATACGGCATCATGTCGATGAAGGAGACAGTGTTCATGAGTCTGTGGTGAAAGCCAGCCGGGAAAGATTTCGAGCTGTATTCTTAACTTCGATGACAACGGCAGCAGGCTTACTTCCTTTGCTCACAGAAACCAGTTTACAGGCACAGGTAATCCAGCCACTGGTGATATCAATCGTGTTTGGTATATTTGCCTCTACCTTATTGGTTTTATTTATGATTCCAGCTGCGTATGCCGTTTTAGCAGACTTCGGTCTTGTGCATAAACATGATGAGATACATTCGTCATAATATTGCCAAATGTAAATGAGAAAGTAATAAGGGGGACATCGTCCCCCTTCCTCGTGATTTGACTCTAAAAAAAAATATTTTGATGTTTGTTGCACTTGAATATCAATAGTATGTAAATACACCATATGCATATGTTACGATGGCTGATTTAATGCATATCAAACCTGTTGCTCACTGGCTTTGCGGTATTTCTTTGCTGGGCTGGCGAAGAAAATCGCATAGAGCATGGATCGGATGAAATGCGTATTGACGCAAGTAACACACCGCTTGCCGAACAGAAAATATAAGGACCCCATATCAATGTCATGGCAGAACCGAAAATTTCAATTACGCCCACTTTCAATTAAAAGTCTTATCGGGTGCGCAGGGTTGATCCTGCTGACAGGATGTCAGAGCACTGGTAAAGGCTCAGAAGCATCACAGACAAGTAATGTTTCAGGTAGCTCCAGTTCTGGTCTTATTAGCACTCAGCTTGATGAATTCTTCAGCCAGCAAGCGCGTGACCAGTTCCTTAAGCAATCTATCGAAGCTTTAGAATCTCAGGGAACAAGCGAGTGGCAAGGCATCGACTCTGCGACTGCTGCGAAATGGCTTATTAAAGTTGCATCGCCGGAAGTTCAATCTGTTCAGGTGGAATACCCTGTAGAAAATTCTGTTGATACCACCCAAAGTTTGGTGTTTGTCGGCGTCTCATACGAAACCACCACTGCGCTAAACCTGCGTTCTGGTCCTCGCCAATCCAGCCAGAAGATTGGTCAGCTTATCAAAGGTGAGGAATTTAATGTTTTAGCTCAGGCGAGCGGTAAACCATGGGTGTTGGTAGAGCAGGAAGGTAACGTACGTGGTTACGTTCATCATGATTACATTCAGCCAGCGGGTCCGCAGCAAGATTTAATTGTGTCTAAGGTTGGTATAACAACGTTTGAAAGCTCTGATGTCGAGACAACAACGCTGGAAGGTACGTTTGTTTGCCGTGATTTGCAGTACTCATTTTCTCGTGAAGAGAAAGCGCAGCAAGGCGAGTTTACGGCATGTCAGAAGCAACAAGGTACATGGTACATCGAAGAGGGCAGTGCCCGAATTGTTAAAGTATCTGAATAACTTCGACCGAATTTTAAAAGGGAAGCCAATGGCTTCCCTTTTTTATGTATCGGAAACAGAATGTGTAATAAACAATGTGAACGTTTCCTGATTAGCGAAACTCGATAAGGTGTCAATCAGAGGTCTGTTCTGGCATATCGATAACCGGTCTATGATGAGTAATCTTGGCTCTAACAAAAGCGCTCTCGCGACCAATATCTTATCTTTCATTTCAGGCTCCAGACCTAAGCCGAACTCCCGTACTGGCTGGCTGAGCTTCTCTGTATCAATATCGACCAAGTGACATACTCGGCGAATTTCTTTATCTGTGGCTTTTCGTCTGCCGTATCGGACATTAGTTAAAATCGTTCCGCGAAACAGCTGACTTCTTTCTTGGATATGAATGATGCTCTTAGATAGGCTTTCTGGGCTTAACCAGTCCAGTCTTCGACCTGATATCACTATATTTCCGTCAAATGGCAAACTGTGTCGGGTTATCACTTCACTTAACTGAGATCGTTTGTTTTGCTTCCAGTCTGTTAGGTGAATGACTTCCCCTTGAGAAAAGTCCACATTAACAGCTTCATCATGTTCACATAATCTGAGATTCTTCAGTTTAATGCTGTGGGCTTCTCTGTGACTCAATCGATTGTTTCGATGAGGTGAAATTTTTACGGCTTCTGACATGGCGGCTTCAAGCCGACGTTTCGCAACGATATAGGTAATCGCATACCCCCAACTGAGCAGAACTTCCCGCAATGAGTGGAACAGCAATCCGATGATCAGAAGTAGTGTAGCCAGGTCTTCTGCCTGAATCTTGTCTTGCCACACAGAGGTAAGTAGCAGACACGCCAAAGTGACAGGCAGCCAGACAGAAGTTTGTTGGGTTAGGGCGGTTTGAACAACGGTTTCGTGAATAGAGGTCAGAGCTAACTTGTCGCTGGCTCGATTCAGCCGACTGCCTTCCCGTTTGATCTGACGGAATTGATTGACGCACCGATAAGAGACAATGCGCTCACACAGATGACCGCTTAGCCGACCACGATCCCGCCGAAGCTCACGAGCCAGCTCAAAAAGACTAGGGCTTAACATTAGCGCTACTAGCAGGGCGCAGAGAGTAATCCCAGCAATCAATATGCCCGAATTCCCCCACAATGTGGCGAGCAGACCTAAATACCCGATGATAGAACAGCCATGCGTAACCAGCTTCGCTGCTCCCTGACTGGCCCAGTCTTTAATATTACTGCTGTCTGTGATGAGTCGGGTCATCATCACCCCGAGCCTTTTAGGAGCTCGGTATTCAGGGGCGGACATCAACACGGTGTAAAGTTGATGTCGTACCTCTTTCACATAGTGCTGACCTAGTTTCTCTGCCCAAAAAGCTTCCACAAGGCTAAATGCCAATATGCCTAAGGCGATGCCAAGGAACATGAGCAACAGCGTGATGTCCCAGTTGCTTTGCCACAATTGCTTGAGCATCAACATGCTAGACACATTCAGTGAGGCGATGATGATCCCGATAAATATCAAAGAAAAAAGCCAGCGAACACGAATTCCCTGGCTTAGTGGCACTAATTTCATGCCGTCAGTTTCTCTTCAGATTGAGCGGGCATGTTGAGTAATGACTGTGCGATTTGAGGTTCGACAAGTTGCTCAAGGTTATACACAGGGACGTCGATTTGCTTAGCGGCTTCTCGGTGTGCAAGCGGAGACGCGCAAATCATGCCGCTTATTGCTGGAACATAATAACCCTGGTCTGTTAGCCATTGCGCGCCGGATGTTGCTCCTAAAGATTCGCGAGCGGTGAATACTATGTTTCTGTAGTTCGCTTTAAAATCAGGGTTTTGCAATAAGGCGCGAGTTTCTCGCTGATACACGCCATCCGCTATTTCTACTACGATGGCATTGCAACCGCGCTCGATAAGCTCAGCAGATAATGTATCGACGATCTGATTGAGTTCATTCAATTCCACTTTAAAGGAAGTTGGGTAGCCTGCATCAGTGAAGTCGATAGCGGAATGTGCACCTGCATCTTGCATAAGCCATAAATCGCCACCTGCTCCGGTGCCAGTAACTTTCATCGCGCCAACCTGATAGCCTGCTTTGCTCAAACCGTGAATGATGTGTGCTGCTGAGGTGGTTTTTCCGGCATTCATAGACGTGCCGACGACAACCACATTTGGCACTTTATGGTTAGTTATCTGAGGCTCAACTTTGAAATCAGCTAGGTTGATGACTTTGCCTTCCGCAGTGCCAACCAAGCCAATAGGGCGAATCTCGGTCGGGAAGTCAATTTTGTCGTGCCAGCTAAGTGCAGTGCCTGCGATACCACCTGCCGCGACCATGTGGCAGGCTTGCAATGAATCAGGTACTACTGCTTCAAACTGGTCAGGTGCGTAGCGGTTACCATAAGCCAGAATAACCTCGTCGCCTTCAAATAATGAAGCTCGACGTCCATCTACACGTTCACTGCGTTTGTGATGCCCAAGTAATGTGACTTTAGCTAATACCAAGTCGCCTGCTTTTGGCGTTTGAATGCCCGTGACCAAAGTCTGCATGAGTTCTTCAGGAACACGACGAGTAACAAAAGAACGCTTAGCAGCAAGGATACGTTGAGATTGGTTTAGTGAAATCATGGTTCTCTCCAGAAATAAAATCGATGTGTTGCTTCAACGGGGAGCCATTCTAGAAGGGGCTAACTGACGATTAGCTGATAAGTGATGTAAGGTTTTGGTAAGCTTTGAGAGTCAAGCTTTAACTTTATGATTTTATGAGTTAATTTTTTCTTACTCTTTCTTTTTTCTGCTATAACAGAAGCATGATTTAATGGTCGCTGTAAGCTCTTCGTAAGGTTACAGTGGGTAAGTTGAACGCTGAAAAATCTCACCATACAGGTAAATGAATTGAAAAAACGCTCTGCCACGCTCTGCATTCTTCTTTTGCTTTCTACTGGGTTTCAAAACTCAGTAGCGGCGAATTGTAATGCAAAGCCTTCTGCAAGCTCGTTTTTCAAATTCATGAAGAGTAAGAAAGCAGAAGCGAAAGAAGCAGGGGAAACCCTGTTAAAAGCTTCTGCAAGCACTAACGAATGCCAGCCATCATTTGAATTAAAAGTATTGGATTCACGAGGGCGTGTGGTCACTCGTATATACGATGCCGATACGTTTGAACTGATCGCCGAGGATAAACCTTCTTTCGCCAGTGGAGGTAGTTCAGACAGAAGCCACTCCGGCAGCAGCGGTGGCTCTGGTAATGGTGGGAATGGCAGTGGTGGATCATCAGGCGGAAGCAGTGATCGTGATGACGACGATGATGATGACAACGATGACGACAATGACAGCGACGACGATTAAATGAGAGCACTAGTAGTAGAAGACAACATCCAGGCGGCAGAGCAGATTTCAGAAGCTTTGACGGGGCATGGTTTTATTGTTGACGTGACTCATGACGGTAACGATGCATGGTTTCAGGGCGATACTGAAGAGTATGACATTGCGATTCTTGATTTGGGGTTGCCTGGTAAAGATGGATTAAGTGTGTTGACGGAATGGCGCAGGGCGGGAAACAAAATGCCGGTCATCATTCTGACGGCACGTGATACCTGGCGCGAAAAGGTCACAGGTCTTAGAGCGGGTGCAGACGATTACCTGGTTAAGCCATTTGAAATGGAAGAGCTGCTTGCCCGAATAGAGGCATTGGTTCGTCGTTCAAATGGGCATGCCAGTTCTGTACTGAAATGTGGAAACATTGAGGTCGATACTGCTACTCAACGTGCCACTCTTAAAGGTGCTCATCTGGACCTAAGCTCATTAGAGTATCGATTGCTGGCTTACCTGATTAATCATCAGGGAGAAGTGGTCTCTAAAGCAACACTCACAGAGCACCTGTACCAGATGGATTTTGAGCATAACTCTAACGTAATTGAAGTACTGGTGAATCGAGTCCGTAAAAAAATGGGCACGCAACACATTCAGACACGTCGTGGACTGGGATACCAACTGAATGAGCAAGGCTAACGTCTCATTAACCCGCACAGTATTAAAAACGGCGCTGAGCTGGTATCTGGTTGCGTTAGCGCTAGTAGGTGCGCTTCTGTTAGTGGTCTTTGAGTACTACATTCAAAAGCGCTTTGATGACGCAGTTCAGTCTCAGCTGCATGATTTGGTTGCCGCGGCGGAGGTTTTACCTTCTGGTAAACTTGAGCTGTTGTGGCAACCTAACAGCCCGAGGTTTAATCAGCCTTTGTCCGGGTGGTACTGGCAAATTTTAGGCTCGGACAATCAGGTACTTCATCAGTCTTTGTCATTGTATAGCGACCTTCCCACTCCGCTCACAACGTTTGACGGAGAGCAGAAATACCACTGGAGCGAGTTTGAAGGACCACTGCAGGATCTTCGGGCGGGCATTCAGACAATTCAGTTCTCTCATGCTAATCAGAGGCTACAGTTTATTGTGGCGGGGCCAGTATCTAACATAAATGAGGATGTACTTGCATTTGCCAAGCCTCTGGTCGGGATATTGCTATTGCTCGCTGCTGTGATGGGGTATTCCGTCTTTCGGCAGGTACGGATCATTCTGAGCCCGGTCAGAGAGCTCAGTGAAGAAATCGCTCAAATTCGTCAGGGCAAACAAAGCGAAATCGACCGCGAACTGCCAACAGAATTGCAAGATGTGGTGAACGAACTGAATAGCCTGCTCAAGCACAACAGTTCCATTTTGGAACGCTCACGTCTGCAGGCTTCAAACCTCGCCCACGCGCTTAAAAACCCGCTATCTGTATTGCGAAACGAACTTCAGCGACTGGATGCGAATTCCGCTGAAGTCATGGCGGAGCAGTTAGATAAACTCTCTCAGAATGCTCAGACGCACCTTTCACGCGCGCGTCTAGCTGGCTCGATGAATCACCTTGCCTCTCAGACAAATATTGCGGAAAGCCTGAGTGACATTTTGTTCTCGATGGAGCTTCTCTATAAGACCAAACAGTTGGATTTGAGCTTCCGCTGCCATTCTGATTTGTACTTCAAAGGCGATCAACACGATCTGGAGGAAGTGCTGGGCAATATCATTGATAACGCGTGCAAATGGTCGTCAAACAAGGTGTTTGTTGATGTCAGCGCCTTTGAGTATGAAGTGACGATTCAAGTTGATGATGACGGTCCTGGTATTTCCGATGAGAATAAAAACTCCGTGTTCAAACCGGGTCAGCGTTTGGATGAAACGACAGAAGGAACAGGGCTTGGTCTTCATATTGTTCAAGATGTTGTGATGTTATATGGCGGATCCGTGTCTTTGCATGATTCGCATCTGGGAGGTGCGCGTTTCCAGATCAAACTTCCAGGAGGGTATCCTGATGAAAAGGAATAGAATGAAGTTAACAGTATTTAAAGCCGTTTCCTTATTTGCGGTGGGCACCCTAATGTCTGGGTGCCAGTTATTGTCTTCTCAATCCAAAATCGAAAAAGTGGCGAGTAACGTAAAGCAATCTCATGCCAAAAGCGTTACGGAGATAAGCGATCACCTCGATCTGTATTTAAGCCAGTCCAGCCGTGATCAGTTTCTCAGTCAGGTCACTCAAGCTCTTGAGTCCGATTCAAGTCAGCCATTAACTGGGCGTGACCGGAACACTTACGCCCGATGGAGTATTCAGGCTGAAGTACAGGACTGGCAGGCCATCGAAGTAAAACGACCAACCGAAGAAGGTGTAGAAACCGAATCGGATTTGGTGTTTATGGATATCCCTTACCGCTCCAAAACCAAATTAAACCTCAGAGCGCAGCCGGGGACTCACGGTGAGAAACTGGGGCTGTTAAGCAAGGGAGAAGTGTTTAATGCGATGGCTCAGGTGCTTGATGAGCCTTGGTATCTGGTTGAGCAAAAAGGTATTATTCGGGGCTATGTTCATAAAGATTACGTTAAAAGTAACGTTTCTAAGCGCAGTATTCTCGCTACTCAGCCGAATCCACTTTTGTACCCTTATCACGAGAAAGAATCGGAAGCCGTTGCTAACGTACCCGTTGAAGGCGTTTTAGGTATCTACATTTGCCGAAACCTTGTATACGAACTCGCAAAGAACGAGGACGTGACAGAGGGGGGCTTTAAAGCCTGCCGTAAGCAGCGTAATGTCTGGTACATAGAAACGCCTGAAGTGAGAGGAGGTGCTATTTAGCTCCGAACACACCCTAGCTGACAGAAAGCTTACAGCGCCAATCAGCTTTCTGTCAGGCATGCTTGATTAGGATGTCGTCAGGTTAAGTTATCTGACAAGGCAATATCTTCATGAAAGCACTTTCTCTTTTCTCAAATCGCATTCTTCTCAGTTCTGTACTATTTGGTTTCAGTTTCTCTGCAACGGCTGATATTTCATTAGTTGATGAAAAAGACTACCAAGCCGATTTTTACGGTAAGGCAAAAGTCATTGGGCGTTACCAGAGTCATACCTCTGAATTCAAAGTGGCTGATGACAGCTCCAGGTTTGGAGTCAAAGGGCATTGGGATACTGAACTTGCCCGCGTTTATTCCAAAATAGAAATTGGTACGCATTTAAACACGGGTGCAGATGACTTGTTGTCCGTTCGGCTTTTGTATGCGGGTTTGAAAAATGAAGCTGGTCAAGTGGATTTCGGCAAGCAAGAGGCGCTGGTTCACGATCTCGATAACTATGACTTTTCAAACAAGTTAGGCGGGGCGGCACACATCACCAGGGAATCATTAGGAAATCAACGTAACCCTAGCACGCTGTCGGTGCGTACAGACTCTGGGGACTGGCGATTGATGGCTCAGTACAACTTTTCTCGGAGTATCGACAAATCTATTCGTTTACGAGTTGGCAGCCAGTCCGTAGGGGCGAAACATCAGGCAATTGATAATGGTTGGTCAGTGGGAGCGCGTTATCGTGACAAAGAGGCAGGTATTACTCTCCGTGGCGCGGTACAGATGACGTCTTTTAAAGAAAACGCCAATGCGACCAGCATGGGTTTGACGGCAGTCAAAAAAGCCGAGTTAGGAGGAAATCCTGTTCGATTTTCAGGGATGATCAGCCATTACGAGCTAAAAGACCACTCTGAAACCGGGCAGGCTGTAGGCATCGGAGGCGGCATAAAATGGGAAGCGGTAGAGCACTTCCATGCGTATTCCGTCATAGAGAATCTTCAAGGGTCAAAAGACTTGTCTGAAGGAAAGGAAACATCGGCGACCTTAGGGGTGGAATACAAAGGCTTTGAAAACATTAAGTTGTATACCGAATCTCAACGTTCCTGGTTTGATGCTGCTAAGCCTGACCAATGGCAGTTCGCACTAGGTGCCCATTACGAGTTTTAAAATAATGCCCGAGTTCTGAATTCTGGATCAGGAATTCACTCGGGCGTTTTGTCATTGAACTTCAAACATCCCGTCACCTTGTTGTCACCTTACTCGCCTAATTTTTGTGCATGAAACGGTAAAACAGGGGGCGGGCTATGAGACCTATTCAACCCATTGCCAGATTCGATCTGGCGTTTTCAAACTTTTGTCTACAACACCGCTTTAATCTTCAAGTCGCGAAAATCAGCAAAGCGGTATCGAAAAGTGGCGATGGCCATCTTTACGCCATTCTAGGGCTGGCTCTCTGGCTTCTTGAGCCAAACTTCGGTGCTCTTTTTCTCGCAGTTGGGCTTATAGCATTCGCGATTGAGCTTCCCATCTACTGGATATTGAAAAACAGCTTTAAGCGCCGCCGACCCGAAGAATTAAGCGATCTACTGACCGCATTTATTACACCTTCTGATCGCTACAGTTTGCCCTCTGGGCATACAACCGCGGCGTTCCTTATGGCGACACTGGTTGGGCAGTTTTATCCAGAATTCTATTTGTTTGCCGTGTGCTGGGCTACGCTGATTGGTCTTTCTCGAATTTTGTTAGGTGTGCATTTTATTACAGATGTCGTTATAGGCGCAGGCTTAGGTATCGCCTGTGCAAAAGCTGCAATTGTGGCTTACATCTGATTTACCAGACGCCTTGATTTGGAGAGAAACGGAAATGAAAATATTGTATGGCGTGCAGGGCACTGGAAATGGTCATATCGCGCGTGCCAGAGCTATGGCTCACGCTTTTAAAGATCGCGGTGTGGAAGTGGATTTTCTTTTTTCAGGCAGGGACAAAGACAAATACTTTTCCATGGATGCATTCGGTGATTACCAAACTCGCAAGGGGATGAGCTTTGTCACTCAAAATGGAAAAGTAAACCTCACTCAGACGATTGTACGAAACAGCCTGCTGAATCTGAAAAAAGAGATCGAAGAATTAGATCTAAGCCACTACGATCTGGTGATCAATGATTTTGAACCTGTATCGGCGTGGGCGGCGAAACAGCAGAAGGTTCCTTGCATTGGTCTGAGCCATCAAAATGCCTTCCGTTATCAGGTGCCGATAAAAGACACTCGCTGGTTTGATCACTGGATCATTCGTTACTTTGCCCCGACCAATATTCCAATCGGGCTTCATTGGTATCATTTTGATCAGCAGATCCTGCCTCCCATTGTGCACACCACATCTGGGTTGTCTGAGGAGAGCGGAATGTCGATTCTGGTTTATCTGCCATTTGAATCTCTGGTTGATATTCGGGAGCTCCTTGATCGTTTCAGCCACCATCATTTTGAGTGCTATCACCCAGAAATCAAGCACACTCATATGATTGAAAACATCACCTTTCACCCGTTATCTCATGACAATTTTCAACAGAGCCTGAAGTCTTGTGTTGGTGTAATTGCCAATGGAGGATTTGAACTGCCGTCAGAGGCGTTAACGCTAGGGAAGAAGTTGTTACTTAAACCGCTTAAAGGACAATTTGAACAACAGAGCAATGTTGCAACATTAGAGTATCTTGGGCTGGCTTCGGCAATGGATTACCTCGATCCAACAGCGGTGAGAAACTGGCTTGATGAACAAAGCGCAGAAAAAGTCACTTACCCCGATGTAGCGACCTCTATCGTGAACTGGATTATTCAGGGGCGTTGGGACAATGTTCAGGAATTGTGGTCTTCACTTTGGGACCAAGTCGACTATCCAAGCTACGCCACCATTCAAGGGTAACGCCCTTTCATTTTGTGACCTTTCAATAAAACGCAAACGTTTTCCTTTTTCAGGTTATCTCTTTGTTAAAGGAGAGCGTTTTGTCTCATTTTTGCAATTTCTTTTGTCAAAATAAGTGAAGTTCTTAGTTTTAGCTTTTTTTAGATATCTTCTATCTATTTGATTATTTTTGAAAATTATTTAGTCAGGCTAAAAAATGATAATTTAATATTAAACCACTTGTCGTGTGCATGGTATTTCGAGATATTCTCAAACAAAGCGCAAGCATTAGTGCAGTAAATGCTTTCGATTAACCGAGGCTGATGCCTATTTTTAATCATTATTGAGAAGTAAGAGGCGACCCAATGTCGAATAGGAATGAAGCGATTCAAGCTGTTGCAGGTTATCGAATGGAATCGACATTACGCGGTGTGGATCTGAATTTATTAACCGTTTTTGATGCAGTCATGCAGGAACAAAATATTACACGAGCAGCACACAACTTAGGTATGTCGCAGCCAGCAGTAAGTAATGCGGTGGCACGTTTAAAAAACATGTTCGATGATGAGCTGTTCATGCGACATGGGCGTGGTATTCAGCCAACTCAGCGCGCTCGTCAATTGTTTGGTCCTGTCCGACAGGCTCTTCAACTGATTCGCAATGAATTACCGGGCTCGGTATTCAACCCTTCTACTTCTTCACGCTTGTTCCGTTTGGCAATAAGTAGCCCTTGCGATGTGCGTTTTGCTCCGGCAATCATGAGCAGCATTGCCCAACAGGCACCAGGCATCCAACTGCAAATGGAGTCAGATGTCGATGCGGGACTGGCAGAAAAAATGCGCTTCCAGGAAGTCGACTTTGTGATTAACTATGAGAAATTTGAAGAGACGGGTTACGCCAGCACAGAAATCTTTAGCGATGAGCTGGTGGTTGTTGCATCTTCTTCTCACCCTCGCATTGGAGAGAGTATAACGATTGAAGAGCTACAGGCAGAAATGCATGCCACGCTATCAAAAGTGAATGGTGTCCGCTGTTTTTCAGAACAGGCATATAAAGACTTAGACTGTCGCTCTGCCTATCAGGGCACCAGTCTCAGCAATATTCTGTATGTAGTCAGCCAGTCTGAATTGATTTCGATTGCACCAAGGTGGTTGGTTGAGAACGGGGTTAACCTGTCGAACGTTAAAATCCTGGATCTGCCCGTTGCGAACAAGCACATTTCTGGCTACCTAAGCTGGCATGAATCCAGTGAGAAAGATAAAGCACACATCTGGATGCGTGACCAACTCATGATGATTTGTGGTGAAGCGGTTGCCGCGAACTAACTTACTTTATAGCGTCGGCTCAGCCCGGCGCTTTTTCTTTCAGCTCAACTCTTTTCACTCCTCTTATCTTTATTAATAGTTTTTACAATTAAATGTAGTAAAGCTTGCGCCGCATCAGTTGCCTTTTCCTGTCGTGCTTGTACACTTGTGCGGCTTATTCAGCTTACATGTGTATCCCCAAATGAAGTTCTGTAAACCAAGGGAAACATGCACCGTCGAACTGAGTTCAGTACAGTCGACAAGATGGCAAATGGACATGCCATTCATCCGAGCCTGATATGGAAGCAGAGGCGCTGTCAGAGGTAAAAGACATGTTCAATAAAGACTTACACATTGTTAAGTGTATTCGTGAGCGCATAGCTCAAGGCGGAGCCAAAACCGCTCTCAAACACAAAGTCTCGGATGTCTGGGAAAGCATCAGTTGGAAATCGTTTGGTGAACAGGTTGATGCAGTATCACTTGCGTTACTCTCACGTGGGATCGATGTTCAGGACAAAGTAGGCATCTATTCCAATAACATGCCTGAATGGACTATTGCAGACATCGCGACCCTTCAGTTACGCGGTGTAACTGTGCCCATTTACCCAACCAATACAGCAGCTCAGGCAGCTTACATCATCGATAATGCAGACATAAAAGTTCTGTTTGTAGGTGAGCAGGAGCAGTACGACGCTGCGATGTCTGTGTTCCATGAATGTCCGAAACTGGAGCTGGTGGTCGCGATGACCGACGATATCGTTCTGGAAGAAGGCGAGCGAAGCTTGAGCTGGGCATCTTTTACTGAATTGGCTGCTACATCTCCAACCGACGAATTAGGTAAACGCCTCGAAGAAGTGGAACTGGATGATCTTCTCACCCTGATTTATACCTCTGGAACCACAGGTCAACCCAAAGGAGTCATGCTGACTTACGCCAATATTGCTTCTCAGCTAGAAGGGCACGATCGCCGTTTGGGGCTGACCAACCAAGATGTTTCACTGTGTTTTCTTCCCCTCTCACATGTTTTCGAGCGTGCATGGACTTTCTACGTACTCTACAAGGGTGCAACCAACTGCTACCTGAAAGACACAATGCAGGTGCGCGAAGCTCTGGGAGACATTCGCCCGACAGTCATGTGTGCGGTTCCTAGGTTCTACGAAAAGATTTTCTCTGCCATTCACGAAAAAGTCTCGAAAGCGCCATTTGTTCGCAAGATTCTATTCACTTGGGCGGTGAATATGGGGGCGAAGATGGCAGAGTGTAAGCGCACGAATTCCAAGCCTTCATTCATGCTTCAGCGTAGCCATAAGCTGGCAGACAAGCTGGTATTGAGCAAGCTACGCGCATTGCTTGGTGGTCGAATAAACTTCATGCCATGTGGCGGAGCAAAGCTGGACGAAACCATTGGTCGCTTTTTCCACGCTATCGGCATCAATGTAAAGCTGGGTTACGGTATGACAGAAACTACAGCGACCATTTCATGCTGGGATGACGGAACGTTCAATCCGGATTCTATCGGCACATCAATGCCTGGGGCACAGGTAAAAATAGGTGAGAATAACGAAATTCTGGTTCGTGGTCCTATGGTGATGAAGGGGTACTACAAGCTACCGGAAGAGACGGCGAAAACGTTCGATGAGCACGGTTTTCTGAAAACAGGAGACGCCGGCAAGTTTGATGACCAAGGTAACCTGTTTATTACCGATAGAATCAAAGAGTTGATGAAAACCTCGGGTGGTAAATACATTGCCCCTCAAATGATTGAAGGCGCCATTGGCAAAGATCATTTCATCGAACAAATTGCGGTCATTGCAGATACGCGTAAGTTTGTATCTGCATTGATTGTCCCATGCTTCGATGCTCTTGAAGAGCACGCTAAAGAGCTGAATATTAAGTATCACGATCGAATGGACCTCATCAAACATTCACAAGTGGTCGAAATGTTTGAGAGCCGACTTGAAGGATTGCAAAAAGAGCTAGCTAAATTTGAACAGGTGAAAAAATTTACTCTGCTTCCACAGGCTTTTTCTATGGACTCTGGGGAATTGACCCCAACACAGAAACTTCGTCGAAAGGTCATTAACGACCGATATCAGGACGAAATCGAAGAAATGTACACTGAAATATCCAATAAAAAGTAATACTACCTACCTTTTCTATCAAAAATAGCCTGCAAAATTGCAGGCTTTTTTGATTTTCCCGTTTACACATCTCAGTCACGAGAAACATAAAATGTTACATCTGTAAAAAATTTTCGTTCGAATTTGGTTTTTAGGCTAGATAAACCTGCTGTTCTATGTGGGTCTTGCCGTTCGGTAAACTGATAAATGGGGTCGATATAACATATTGGCAAAAATGGGGTGTATGCCTCATTAGACAGCCCGCTTCAATCAGTTGTAAAGTTCGAATGTAACCTTTTTGTTAGTTATGACTGGCAAAGAGTACATAGATGAAGAATTGGAAGTATTTCGAATAGGCTAAAAATAAGCCCTAGACTATGTGACACCAGAGCAGAGAATTGACCTTATTCTACTGATACTGGTAAGGAGAAAATATGGCAATGTTGTCCGGCGCAGAGATGGTTGTGCAATCTCTGATTGAAGAGCAGGTAGAACAAATTTTCGGTTATCCAGGCGGTTCCGTTTTGGATATCTACGATGCACTCCACGCAAAAACCGACCAAATCAAACACGTATTAGTACGCCACGAGCAAGCGGCCACCCATATGGCAGACGGTTATGCCCGCGCCACAGGTAAGCCCGGTGTAGTACTGGTATGTTCAGGTCCAGGTGCCACCAATACAGTGACTGGTATTGCAACGGCATACATGGACTCAATTCCAATGATTGTTATTTCTGGAAACGTACCCAATAACCTGATTGGTAATGATGCGTTCCAGGAGTGTGACATTGTTGGGGTATCTCGTCCGATCGTTAAGCACAGCTTTCTGGTAAAAAAAGCGGAAGACATACCCGAAACCATCAAAAAAGCTTTCTATATCGCGACCACAGGTCGACCCGGTCCCGTAGTGATTGATTTGCCTAAAGATGTGATGAATCCGCAGATCAAGCTTCCTTACAGCTACCCTGAAACGATTGGCATGCGCTCATACAAGCCAACGACCTCCGGTCACAAGGGACAAATCAAGAAAGCGCTGAAATCCTTGTTAGAAGCGAAAAAGCCTGTGTTGTACATTGGCGGTGGCGCTGTGATTTCTGAAGCGCATGAGCATATCTTTAAACTGACCGAAGCATTAAACCTTCCTGTGGTCAGTACTCTTATGGGGCTTGGTGCGTTTCCGGGAACCCATAAAAATGCCCTAGGAATGCTTGGCATGCATGGTCAGTATGAAGCCAACATGGCAATGCACAATGCGGATCTTATTTTTGGTGTGGGGGTACGATTTGATGATCGTACAACCAACAACCTGGAAAAGTACTGCCCAAATGCCAAAGTAATGCACATTGATATCGATCCTTCTTCGATCTCTAAAAACGTTAAAGTAGATCTTCCCATCGTTGGCTCGGCAGAAAAGGTGCTGGCAACCATGGTGAAACTACTGGATGAGCATGGTGGCAGCAACGATGAAGCGGCGCTTAATGAATGGTGGGAAGAAATCAAAGTCTGGCAGGACAGAAAGTGTCTGGCGTATGAAACGTCACCAGAATGCATTAAGCCGCAGCAAGTGATTGAAACGCTTCACAAGCTAACGAATGGTGATGCTTACGTGGCTTCGGATGTCGGTCAGCACCAGATGTTTGCCGCGCTTTACTACCCGTTCAACAAGCCTCGCCGTTGGATCAACTCTGGTGGGTTGGGGACGATGGGCTTTGGTTTGCCTGCTGGAATGGGCGTGAAGTTTGCGATGCCAGATGAAGAAGTTGTCGTTGTTACTGGTGATGGCAGTATCCAGATGAATATTCAGGAACTGTCCACGGCGTTGCAATACGATATTCCGGTTAAAATCATCAACCTGAACAACCGATTCCTAGGCATGGTAAAACAATGGCAAGACATTATTTACCAAGGTCGTCATTCTAACTCATACATGAGCTCTGTCCCTGATTTTGCAGCAATTGCGGAAGCTTATGGTCACGTCGGTATTCGTATCTCCACTCCTGATGAACTAGAGTCGGGCTTACAAAAAGCATTGGATATGAAAGATCGCTTGGTATTCGTTGACATCAATGTCGATGAAACCGAACACGTTTACCCTATGCAAATCAAAGGCGAGGGTATGGACAAGATGTGGCTAAGCAAAACGGAGAGAACTTAATATGAGACACATTATTTCATTGCTGCTGGAAAACCAGCCGGGTGCATTGTCACGTGTTGTTGGTCTGTTCTCTCAACGCGGATACAACATCGAGTCTTTGACCGTATCTCCAACCGATGATGAAACGCTTTCACGTTTAAACATCACCACGACATCCAGTGAAATGCAGTTGGAGCAAATTCAAAAACAACTGCACAAGCTGATTGATGTTCTGAAAGTGCAAGAAGTGACAGAGTTAGAGCACGTTGAACGCGAGCTGATGCTGATTAAAGTGAAAGCGGATGGATTTGCTCGTGCAGAAGTGAAGCGCACAGCTGACATCTTCCGTGGTCAAATAGTCGATGTGACCGCTTCTCAATACACAGTGCAGATGGCGGGAACCAGTGAAAAACTCGACGCGTTCATTAGCGCACTTGAAGAGGTGACAGAAGTCATCGAGGTTGCGAGAAGTGGAGTGGTGGGCATTGCCCGAGGAAAACACGCCCTAAAAGCGTAACCAATTGTATCTTTGAGATTAAGCCACTTCTATTGAGAAGTGGCTTTTTTGATATATTAGTAATTGTTAACAGGATTCTCATTAACCTTATGATATTTGGGTATATGCTGCCTTATAATTATACTTAAGTTTGCGAATGTAATTGATATTTAAGGTCATCAGACCCCATACACAGAGGCCATCAGTGAAAGTAAAAAACCTGATCTTTTATATTGCTCTCACCTGCCTCGTGCTTTCTACTGGTGCCGCGCTGATGTACCACAAGCGCCACAGCCAACTCGTCGACCGACACATTGAACAAATCATCGCTCAGTCACAGCACCAAATGGCGTTTTCAGAGCGTGAGTTAAGTGAAATCGAAATTCAACTGAGAGCCACAATGGAGCTGCTCCGTGGAAATCGATTTTTGTATGATTACGTCGACAAGCCCATACAGTCCAACCGTGTACTGGTGGAAGAGTTGTGGATGTCGATAGCGTCCAGTCAACAATGGTTCAAAACCATCTATTTCATGGATTTGAAGGGCAAAGAATCGGTTGCCGTAGATTATTCCTTCCAAGCAGGAACCGCTTTGGCTCGCCATCATTTACTGAGCCATCAAGACAGCCAACTGTTTGAATTCGCAAACAACTTAATCGCCAATGAAATCGCTTCTTATGGATTAACCATCAAACCCAATGATGTGGCAGGTGAAACACACTTTAGCCCGGTACTGGAAATCGTCACGCCGATTTATTCGGGCGGCGAGCGTCAGGGGTATCTGGTTTTTGTTCTGGATGTCTGGTTTTTGATGTCGGTGATTGAGTATTCACCCAATTCACAACTGATGCCTGAAGTAGTCACCAAAGAAGGGGATTACCTAGTCAGCAAAGACAGAGAAAAATTATTTGGCTTCCTTTTGCCCGAGAGGCAGAAATTTAACCTGTCCAACACACATCCAGAAGCCTGGCAGCAAATTAAAGAGCAACAGCGTGGTTATGTTCTGGATGACGGAAATCTGTTGGTGTTCTATCAGGTAGAGTTTTTCAAAGACGGAAACGTAAAGCTGCTGATAGAGATCAGTGAAGCGGAGTTGAATGAAGGCATTGCCATTCAGGCTTCAAGCTTACTTCGTCAGTTTACGTACGTCTTGGTCTGGATATTTTTATTTGCCATTCCAACTGCTTATTTCATTTACCTGTACAAAAAACGAAACTTGGAAAGCAAGCTTGCTATTGCGGCGCTACACGGTATGTCTGCCGTGATCATCGCAGACAAACGTCATCGGATCATTCAGGTGAACCGCGAGTTTGAAAGTTTATCCGGGTTTGATAATGACGAAGTTGTTGGTCGAAATGCGTTGAAGCTTTTGTGCGGTAAACACAGTAACGACAAGGTACTTGAGATTGCAGAAGGGCTTAAAGACGATGGTGTCTGGGAGGGAGAGCTGATCAATGCGAAATCCAGTGGCGATCAGTTTGTCAGCCTGACAAGGATTCAGTCCATTGACTCCGAAACAGCCCGCTCCAAGTACTTCATTCTTTCCCTGTTTGATATTACGGAAAGAAAGCGTCTGGAGCAGCAGTTAAGGCAACTGAGTGAACGAGATGCTTTAACTGGTTGCTGGAACCGCCGTAAGTTCGATCAGGAGCTATTCATGCAGACTCGACTGGTGGATCGTTATTCTTCTAATGCCTGCCTGGCGCTACTCGATATAGACCACTTTAAGCGAATCAATGATGAGTTTGGTCATGATGAAGGCGATAGAGTCATTTGCGCGGTGGCGACAACGTTGGAAGGGCAATTGCGAGAGACGGATTTTCTGGCGCGAATTGGTGGTGAAGAATTTGCGATAATCCTACCGAATACGCAGGTTGAGCAAGCTGAGATTCTATTGAATCGCCTGAGAATTGCCATCGAGCTAGAAGCATCAAATCGGGTCACTGTCAGTGCGGGAATTACAGATATCTGCAATGACACAAAACGCTCGTATAAATGTGCAGACATTGCTTTGTATGAGTCGAAAACTCAGGGGCGAAATCAGGTATCGGTGTGCATGAGTGATGATGACGTTGCTTAACCAATAAAAAAACGCTGAGCCAAGCTCAGCGTTTTTGTTTATACAGCTCGCTAAATATTACTCTTCTTCTGGCAAAATAGATTCTATCTTGCGCTGAGTATTATCCAAGTGTTTCTCAAGCACTTGAAGTGCCTGATCTTCGTTTTTCGCTAACACCAGTTTCATTAGACTTTCGTGCTCATCCACATTGATGAATGTCTTTGTATCGAATGAATCTGAGTTCAATGCGAGGTAACGGTAACGTTTAACTTGGTTATCCAGCTCAAGGAAAAAACCATACATAGTATGAGCGTCAGATCCTTCTAAAAGCGCAGTATGGAAGCGTTGGTGGCGCTCTTCCCATTCTGAATTATCGAATGCGTCTTCAGTATGTTGAATGCGAGATAATTTATGGAAAGCAGAAAGCACTTCCAGTTCCCAATTTTCGTCACCTTGCTGAATGGCTTTCTTCAATAGATGTGATGCGGCGATTTTCAAACTCTCGAATAAGTCAGACAGCTCGCTGTGTGTCACTGAAGAAACCCAACAACCTTTCTGAGGTTCAAGTCGAACATACTTTTTCCAAGAAAGCTGAACCAATGCCTCACGAATTGGAGACGCCCCCACTGCATATTTTTCTTTGAGTTCTGCTACGACCAATTTCTGGCCAGGCTTCAGATCGCCATTCAAGATATCTTGGCGAATCATTTTTGACACTTTGTCAGTAAGAGTAGGACTAGACACGATATCCCCATTAGTACTTCAATTGCATAATTATTGTAGTCGGCTTTTCCCTTTGAGCTCACATTTATTTGTGTCTCACTTTTAACCACATACAGTTCAGTATGCTGAATAATACGCCATGCGGATTAATGGAGCAAGCTAGTTTCATAAAAAAAGAGGGCTGACGCCCTCTTTTTATTATATGTTAACTAATTGATCTTACAGAACGTGTACAGATGCCGTGTTGGTTGTACCAGATGCAACCAGTGCACCAGAAACCATAACCACGATGTCACCTTTCTTACCAAGGCCAGACTCAAGTGCCAGTTCTTTACCGTTCACATAGAAGTCATCAGTGCTGTTGATCGAGTCAACCACAACTGGCGTTACACCTTTAGTAAGAACAAGCTGTGCTGCTGTCTTAGTGTTAGTAGTAAGAGCAAGAATGTTTGCTGTTGGGAAGTACTTACGTACTGAACGAGCAGATTTACCGCCTTCAGTTGCAACAACGATAAGTGGTGCAGCCAGTTTTTCAGCTGTGTCTACCGCACCTTTACATACTGCTTCAGTGATACGTAGGCGAGGGCTGTCCAGACGAGAACCTAGCTCTGCTTCTAGTGCAGCATCAGTGCGGTTCGCGATTTGAGCCATGATAGTTACCGCTTCAACAGGGTACTTACCTTTCGCTGTTTCACCAGAAAGCATTACTGCATCGGTGCCGTCCATGATTGCGTTTGCAACATCACCCGCTTCTGCGCGAGTTGGACGTGGGTTCTTGATCATAGAATCAAGCATCTGAGTTGCTGTGATAACCATCTTACGAGCACGGTTACACTTCTCGATCATCATTTTCTGAGCGAAGATAACTTCTTCTGCTGGGATTTCTACACCAAGGTCACCACGAGCAACCATGATGCCGTCAGAAAGCTCTAGGATCTCGTCGAAGTTATCTACACCTTCTTGGTTTTCGATCTTAGAGATGATGTGGATGTGTTCGCCGCCGTTTGCGTTTAGAAGTTCACGGATTTCACGAACGTCTTCTGCTTTACGGATGAAAGAAGCTGCAACAAAGTCTACGCCTTGCTCACAACCAAACTTAAGGTCAGCTTTATCTTTTTCTGAAAGCGCAGGAAGCTTCACAGATACGCCAGGAAGGTTAACACCTTTGTTTTCGCCAAGTGCGCCATTGTTTAGCACTTTACACTTAACTTCAGTTTCAGTAGTTGCTACTACTTCCATCTCGATCAGACCGTCGTCAACCAGAATTGTGTTGCCAGCGGTTAGGTCGTTTGCGAAACCTAGGTACGTTACTGCTACTTTGTCTTTATTACCAACAACAGTTGCGTCTGTTGTGAAAGTGAATTCTTGACCAGCTACTAGATCAACGTCATCGCCGTTCTCTAGTTTGATAGTACGAATTTCAGGACCTTTGGTGTCAAGAAGAATAGCAAGCTGCTTACCAGTGTCTTTCATTACCTGGCGGAAGTTAGCAATACGGTTGCCGTGTTCTTCGAAGTCACCGTGAGAGAAGTTCAGACGCATTACATTCATGCCTGCATCTACTAGTTCGCGTAGCTTCTCTACTGGTTCAGTTTTAGGGCCAATCGTACAAACGATTTTGGTCTTTTTCATGGAAAATACTCTCCGGTACGTATAGTTGCAATTTTAATTCGGGTGAACCACAGGAAACGCTCATAAGAAAGAAAATGACAACATTTTTGAAAGTTGTGATTTTCACTGACTTTAGACGTCAACGTCCTCTGGTATCGCAAAATCTTTCAACTAGTTTAGTGTGTAGCTACCTAAACGATATTGATGTAAGTAAATTTTTGCTTATTTAAATCAGCCTAACTGAAATCGGTTGCAAAAAAATAACGTGAATTTCTGTAATTTTTTTTCTTTTAGGGTGCGGATTCTACCACCGAATTTCATCAATATCACGACTCTGGATTGTCTTAGAACAAGGTTTTGATGCAAATTAATTTATTTTTTGCTGTGAAAAAAATAGACAGATATGTTTCGAATCGATTATATTTCTTTCAAACCGAAATTTAAAATGTCGATTCGAAATGTCAAAGCGAAACACGCAACTGAGAAGACACGCAATTTCTAAACTCGTAGAAGAGTGTGGCGAAGTCAGTGTTGAAGAACTCTCCCATCAGTTTGAAACCTCCGAAGTAACGATTAGAAAAGATCTTGCCACTCTAGAACAAGGCGGACTGTTATTGCGCCGATATGGTGGAGCTGTCGCCTTGCCAAAGGAAACACTTCATGACGACTTTCATACTAAAGTTTCAGTTCGAAAGGTTAAGTTAGCGCAAGCTGCAGCGAAATTGATACGCGATCACAACCGTATCGTCGTTGATAGTGGAAGTACCACTGGAGCATTAATTCAGCAGCTAAATGAGAAAAAAGGTCTGGTGGTCATGACCAACTCTTTGAATGTGGCGAATGCATTAAATGAGCTGGAAAACGAACCCACTTTATTGATGACTGGTGGCACCTGGGATACACATTCAGAGTCGTTTCAGGGACAGGTTGCTGAGTCTGTATTGAGAGCGTACGACTTTGATCAGCTATTTATTGGTGCTGATGGTATCGATCTTGAGCGAGGTACTACAAGTTTCAATGAATTACTTGGTTTAAGCAAAGTGATGGCAGACGTCTCTCGTGAAGTCATAGTGATGGTCGAATCTGACAAAATTGGACGAAAAATACCGAATCTTGAGCTACCTTGGAAAGAGGTGGATGTGTTAGTAACAGACAGTCAGGTTGATCCTGAATCTGTTGCTGTCATTGAATCTCACGGCGTCAAAGTCATTCAGGTTAGCTAAACCGCTTGCTAGGTCGATAGACCCCAAAATATTACTAATAAAATTGGAGTTTTTATGTGTGGAATCGTAGGCGCAGTTGCGCAGCGTGACGTTGCTGAAATTTTGTTACAGGGATTACAAAGGCTGGAGTATCGGGGCTACGATTCCGCAGGGATTGCTGTTATCGATGGTCAGTCTAATATTCAACGGGTGCGTAAAGTCGGTAAGGTTCAAAACCTAACAGACAGCATCGATTTACCTACTTTTTCCGGTGGAACAGGGCTTGCACATACTCGATGGGCAACTCATGGCGAACCATCAGAAGCAAATGCACACCCGCATATGTCAGAGGATCGCATCGCTGTTGTTCACAATGGCATCATCGAAAACCATCAGGTATTACGTGAAAGACTTCAGAATGAAGGTTATCAGTTCTGTTCACAAACAGACACAGAAGTGATCGCGCATCTGGTGGATCTTGAACTGAAAAATTCTGATTCTCTGCTCAAAGCTGTTCAGTCTGTGGTAAGTCAGCTAGAAGGGGCTTACGGTATGGTGGTTGCTGATCGAGAGCAGCCAGAGAAACTTATCGTGGCACGCTCTGGTAGCCCGTTGGTGATTGGGCTCGGGGTTGGCGAGAACTTTCTGGCATCGGATCAGTTGGCGCTTCTCAATGTTACGCGTCGCTTTATCTTTTTAGAAGAAGGTGATGTGGCGGAAATCACTCGTCGCGAAGTGAATATCTTTGATGTAGACGGTGAACCTGTTGAAAGAGAAGCAAAAGAGTCGACGGTTGAGCAAGACGCCGCAGACAAAGGTCAGTATCGACACTACATGCAAAAGGAAGTGTACGAGCAGCCAGTTGTGCTGAAAGACACACTGGAAGGTCGAGTAACCAGTAATTCCATTTTGCTTGAGTCTTTTGGCGCGAACAGTGCGGAAATGTTTGGGCAGGTCGAGCACGTTCAAATTGTGGCTTGTGGTACTTCTTTCAATGCGGGTATGGTCGCGAAATACTGGTGTGAGTCTCTGGCGAAAGTCAGTTGTGACGTAGAAATCGCCTCAGAATTCCGCTATCGCCCGTTTGTGACCCGACCAAACAGCCTGCTGATTACGATTTCCCAGTCAGGTGAAACGGCAGATACTCTTGCAGCGCTGCGCCTCGCAAAAGAAAAAGGTTACATGGCGGCAATGACGATCTGTAACGTACCAGGGTCGTCTCTGGTTCGTGAATCAGATTTCGCCTTTATGACCCGTGCAGGGGCAGAAGTTGGGGTTGCATCTACCAAAGCCTTTACCACTCAGTTAGCGTCGTTACTGATGTTTGTGACGGCATTGGGTAAGCAAAAAGGCACCATTGATGTGGCGAAAGAAAACAGCATTGTGAAATCGTTGAATGAGCTGCCAGTTCAGCTAGAAAACGCGCTCACCAGTAATGCTGTGATTGAGTCGCTGGCGGAAGACTTTGCTGACAAACATCATTCTCTGTTCTTAGGTCGAGGTGAATTCTTCCCGATTGCGGTTGAAGCAGCACTGAAGCTAAAAGAGATCTCATACATCCATGCAGAAGCATACGCTGCGGGTGAATTGAAGCATGGTCCATTGGCGTTAATCGATGCTGAAATGCCGGTTATCGTTGTGGCACCAAGTAATGACTTGCTTGAAAAAGTAAAATCCAACATTGAAGAAGTGCGCGCGCGTGGAGGTCAATTGTATGTCTTTGCAGATGCAGAAGCAGGCTTTGAAGAGAGTGACGGGCTGAAAATTGTCACCATGCCACATGTCGATGAAGTCATTGCCCCGATTTTCTACACAGTGCCAATGCAATTATTGTCTTACCACGTTGCATTGATCAAAGGTACCGACGTCGATCAGCCACGTAATCTGGCGAAATCTGTAACGGTTGAATGACCTGGCGTTCTGAACTTCAGAGCCATCTTATTTAAGATGGCTCTTTTTTTGTCTGAGTTCAGGTCAGTTAGCTGCTGGTCAATTTTTTGTAGAGCGCGTCTTTGAGAAAAGCGCGTTCGCTTTTCATGCGATGCATTTCGTCGTCATCGATCGGGGCGTTACGCAGTTCAAGGCTCCGTATTTCTTTATCCAGCTGTGTGTATTTTTTGTTTTCTTGCGCAAACTCTGTATCAGACTGCATGAGTTTCTGAATCTCGGTTTCCAGTTCAGGAAAATCGACGATCAAACTGTGATCTTCACCTAGCATATTTATCACCTCTCGGTTCGTGGTAACGCGTAAAGCGGGGTAGCGACAAGCTGCTCAAATAATCCCTGGTCATTTATGCCTGAAATTCGGGCAGTAATTCCGCTGAAATGCGCTCTAAAGTCTCTGGAATACTGGCTTGATTGAAGCGTAAGTTTAACGCCACATGATTTATTCCGATTTCTTCCAGAGATCTCAGGTAAGAACGTAAGTAATGAATCCCAGAGCGGAAACCTAAATGGATCGGTTCTGGCTCCTTATCTGGATCATCAACCAGGTCGATATATAACGACTGCATGGCTGGCTTATTACTTCCTCCAAGAGCGAAAATGCGTTCCCGCCATTCCTTCACTATCTTAGCCTGAACAGAAATATTTCTGGGGTAAGTCATCCATCCGTCTCCATTTTGAGCCAGCCAGTCTGGATCTTGCTGGCTCGCTCCGGTAACCAGCATAGGTAAATGGTGCCCCGCAGGTTTTGGAAGCATATCGATGGCACCAGTCAATTCTCCGTGCTGATTGGAGAACCGAGGGTTTGTTGTTGCCATTTCACGGATGTATTCAAAGCTTTCTCGAAAACGTGCGCCTCTGCCTGGGTAGCTCATATTGAGAGCAGGGTACTCTTCTGGACGGTCACCAGAGGCTATACCAAGAAGAAGTCGGCCTTCAGACAGCGAATCAATGCTGGCTGCCGCTTTGGCGACATGCGCTGGGTGGCGAAGCGGAAGAATAATGCTGGCTACCCCAAGTGCGATGCTGCTTGTTTTCCCTGCCAGCATCCCCAGATACACAAACGGATCGTGTATTTGCCCCGCATCGCCAAACGCTGGCACATTGAAAGGCACATCCCGTAGCCAGATAGCAGAAAACCCCAGTTGTTCAGCGAGTTGAATTCGGGAGATATGATCAGTCAAAGAAGGTTCATTTCCTACTGGGTAGGATTCTAACGGTGCAACCAGACCGATGCTGAGCTTTCCTGCTTTAAAAACAGAGTTGTATGCCTGGTTGATGGGAGGAAATTCGTGCTTTGTTTTTGCTTCGTTCATCTTGATACTCACCCGTTTAGCTTCCGATAGGTGAAATAGTAGCAATCAATGAAAATCAAGATAATCTAGATGAAATGATAATCAGTTTATAGTTTTTGTTGATAATAGAAATTAGAAAAGGAGCAACGGGTGTTGCTCCTTAATGCGTAAGCATCTTTAGGCTGCTTGAGTATGTAGTGTTATTCGTAATTTAAGTAAGCTTTGAGAGAAATGTCTGTCCAGCCTCGGATCTTCTTAAGATAGTTTGCCTGAGACTGAATGATCTCTTTGGCTAACGCATCGTTGCTGGCTTGCTCCTGTAATAGCTCATCAGTGGCTTGGCGCATGGCTGCTAGAACAGAAGGTGGGAAATCCCGAACTTTGATGTCTGGAAATTCGCTTTTCATGGTTGCCCAGCTATTGGCGTTCGCATCCAGTGCTTGGTTATACATATCAAACGCCGTTACTCGAAATGCGGTTTCCAAGATCACTTGTAAGTCTTTAGGTAACTTCTCCCAAACTCTTTTGTTCACCAAGAACTGAGTTTCACTGCCCGGTTCATGCCACGCAGAGTAGTAATAGGGGGCAATTTTTTGGAATCCCATTCGTAAGTCAAAAGCAGGTCCGACCCATTCAAGTGCATCGATAGTGCCTCGCTCAAGAGAAGTATAAAGCTCGCCTGGTGCGATGTTGGTTGGCTTGGCTCCGATTTTTGCCATCACTTCTCCGGCAAATCCTGGAATACGAATTTTTAAACCTTTTAAATCTTCAACAGAGCTAATTTCTTTTTTGAACCATCCGCCCATCTGAATATCGGAATTACCGCCGGGGAAGGAGAGCATGTTATGAGGAGCATATACCCGCTGCATCAATTCCATACCACCACCACGATAAAACCACGCGTATTGTTCTGTCGACATCATGCCAAATGGCATTGAGGAGAAGTACAGCGTGTTGGGGACTTTTCCTTTCCAGTAATAGGAGCTGGAATGCCCCAGATCGTACTGACCCGATTTGACCATATCAAATATGCCCAGCGGCGCTTTGTGCTTATTGGCGGAATCAATTCGGATCTCCAGTCGCCCGTTCGACATTTCTTTGGCAAGCTTTGCCATGTTTTTTGTCGCGTCGCCAAGAATAGGGGTGTTCGGTCCCCAGGTTTCTGCGAGTTTCAGTCGGTAAACTTTCTCTGATGCACTCACACCTGGCGATACCGCTATGGCTGTCAGCGCTAACATAGCTATAGAAAAGCAACGTTTTATTGTCATTGTTATTCATCCTGTTCCATGGTTTTTGAACAGCTTAAAGGCAAACGTGGAAGACCAGAAATCAGTATCGAATGCCTCTTGTGACCGATTCTTACAGTCAGTGGTATGCCAAAAGGAGATAAATGGAAAGCGCACTAAAGAATTGGAATAACTCTCTAAAAATAGTAATAACAGCAAGATGTTATACGGAATGTAAAAGTGATACGAGTGTCACTTTTCTTTGGGTAAAGTATTCCCAGCGTTTAGGTGCTTGATAGATTTATAGGTTAGCACTCTTGTTCGTGTTGAAGATAAAACTCAGCCAATGTAGAAACCTTACGTAAGGAGAACTCTTTTGGGGTTAGATACAGCGTATATACCAGTGACAAAGCAGGATATCGATTTCTATGTCGGTGAGATTGCACAAGATCCAGATCTTCTGGATCACAGGATTCAGTTACTCACTCAATCGAGAGAAGATAGAAATTTTCTTCGCGAGAACATATACATAAACCTGTTTTCTCAGGATGAAGAGCAACCTTTTGACAATCACTTTGGTTTTGCTGCTTGCTGTATTCTGGCTTACCTACGCCCTTATTATTATGAGAGGGGGCAGTCTCTGATGAATATTGTGATCAATAATCGTCGTTTTTCCAGAGAACTGCTAGCCTTGTTTGATCGCTTCTCATTGTGCTTTCCGAATGCCAGGCATTGTGGGGATTCTGACGATCTCAACTATCGCTCTGGTGTTTATATCCGCAAAGAAAACGTCGAGCCTTTACTGAAACTACTGACGGAAGGTGAATTGCAAGATAGCTTGGCACTGGAAGAAGCCAGTGGGTTGCTAGCTGGATTGAAATACGCAGATAAACACGGCACTGGACTTCTTGAAGCCTTTGATATTCAAGTTCCAATTTCTTGGGATTTTTACACCAGTGCGTTTAACTTGCGGGCAGATTATCTTGGCAACCTAGAGGACGAAACTGTAGAAGGCGATTGCGACTATACCGGGTTCACTATTGGTATTCCGGTGCCTTCTTCCACCAGGATTAGTTTTGATGATTTTGGTGCAGTGGTCTATGAATGGATGGACAAAGAAAATACATTGCCAATGCACGAGAACCATCCTAATTCAGAGCGAACGACTCCAGGTGAGATAAAAATGTCGATGATTTGCCAGGAGCTCACCCCGCTTGTCATGATCCAAACTAAGCAAAACGTTTTTCTGCGTGACTCGAAAAGCTATTTTGAGTACCTGAGAGTATCGCTTGCCGAGCACCTTACGCAAGAAGGGTTGGATGCCAATTTCTTCATTTCCGTTCATGACGAGAAAGAAGTACCGGAAGATATACGTTCAATAAAAAACGCCGAAATCTTTTACAAGATGAAACCTAAATTTATGTTGGGTAACCATAAATGGAGCTTTCAATTTGATGAGCAGAATGTGGAAATGCGTCTTAGCTTGAAAGGAAAAATGGAGGTATTACTCAATGATGAGAAGATCGATGAGTATAAAGTGAGCTTCTCTGAGATCCATCGGACGGTCTATTTTATTGATGGAAACTGGTACACCATACGAGTCAGAAATACCAACCCTACTGCCGGTGAATTGGATATCCAACTTCACAAAGGAATATTTCTTCAAGCTAAATTTAAATTTTTGCAAGGTTCTGAGGTCTGCTCTAAGCCAGTAAATAGAGTACTTGTCGTCGGAGAGACCCTGACAATTTTCTTTGGGGTTCTGATTTTTATATTTCCGCGAGTGTTCGTGATGCTGCCATTCATGTTTCTATTGAGTCTTATGATCAAATATAACAAAAGGCACCATTTTTTCATTCGACCAGTAGATCTTCCCGATGAAGAACCCACTGAAGAACCGTGAATTGCTGAGCAACAATATTGATTGATTCTTCATTAGGCTCAGCTAACCAGCTAGCTGAGCTATTTCTTCCGATAAAACTCAGTATTCCACTTTGTTGATTTGAAAAACGAAGTCTTGATTTTGTGCTCTCGTTACACTGCCTGAGATGTAGGCAGGAAAGTAATTCCCTTTATTATCTGGCACACCCACTTTTGCATTAGTAAATGTGCAGTTAACCGGGGATTTCTCTGAGGTTGGAGCGGCTGATAAACATTGTCTTGCGACATCAGGTCCATTAATTGTCGTGATGTTATATGGATCGCTACAGAATTGGGTATCAATATTTGCGGCAAGAATATCGTTTACTGGTTTTTCAGTTGTTGTAATAGATAGTGTGTTTGGCAAAGGCGTGGAACATGTCAAAGGCAATTCTACCAAATGCATTGCAGAGTTACTGTTTGGCTTAAATTCCTGATAGCTAACGCCATAACCTACGGCAGCCACCGAATAAAGCTCTACTTTCTTTATACTTGCCGTGGATTGAGTTGGCGAAGCGTCGTCGAACCATTTTTGATAGGACCCTATATTAGGGTGGTCATATTGAACACGCAGGTAAGGTCTGAAGTAAAACTGCCCGCCAGTGGCTAAGTCGCCCTGAGTAGTGCCTTCCCATGTGTGAACAGTAAATCCAGTATAAGCATCCAGCGTTTGCTTACATTTTGAGTCAGTAGAGGTCAATGTGGTATCCACAGAACCAAGGGTTACTTCTGGGTAGATTTCGGTATAAATGCCGGATCTAAGTGCCGTTGTACTCCAAAATGAGCTGGAAGAGACGGTTTCGCTGTAACCTCTCTTTAGGTGAATTTCTCCACAGCTGCTTCGTGCAGTAGGCTGGTGAGAGGAATCGCTACCACCCCCACAGCCGAGTAACACTATACTTGAGAAAGATACCGTCAAGATTCCTTTATTCACTCTAATCCCTTAACTACTTGAATATAATAAGTTTTAGGATGATATCATTTGTATGCTCATGGTTTTATATAAAAGAGAAGCCTAATGCTTCCCTTTTTCTAAATATCAAACCAGTTTCAAATCTCGTTGTAATTAACAACCATCTCATTTCTGTCTTCGGCAACGTCATCAATCAGTTGGTCTAGTAGAGCCGTATTCTCGATCATATGACCTGTGATAATAAGGTGGGCATGTTTGGCAGAATTCGCCAGACCGTACTTTCTCCACACCGCTTCTGTCGGGGTAGGAAAAACCACAATAACGGAATTTGGGTTGAGCCAGGCGGGTACACCTTTCGATTTGAGCTTTTCGACTGCGTACTCTGCCAGACGCAGACAGCGTTTTACTCGGAGTTCTTTTTCTTGCTCGGTACTGCTCTTAATAGCGTGCCACATCATTAGAGGAGTAAGACCATTGCGAGAGCCCGTTATGGTTTTGTCGATGGCTGCAATGTAGTCCACGGCTACACTGATGTTGTCTACGTAAGTCTTTTTCGTTAACACGATGCCACACGGAATCGGTGCCCCAATCATTTTGTGCCCGGAGACCGAGATAGAGTCGATGTCGTCAGAAAATGAAAACTGCTGAGGGGCATCAACAAAGGGAAGGATCATTCCGTGGAAAGCCGCATCGGCGTGCAGGTAATATTCCTCACGCCTGAAACCGGCATTACCTAGCACTTCTTTGATCTTTCCAAGGTCATCTATTGCGCCGTAAAGCGTGGTTCCGATATTGGCAAAAACAATGGGGTTGGCTCGTCCATTCGACTCAATGTGTTGTTGTAAGTCGTCATAATCCATTTCACCATTTGGCAGGCTTTTGACCACGCGGTGCTCAATTCTCAGTAAGCGTACAATTTTGGCGACCGAGTAATGAGTGTCTTCTGAGAAATATAGGATTCCGTTTGGAAAAAGTTCACGGGCCAGATAGCAACTGTACATGTTGCCTTCTGTTCCACCATTGGTTACGTATCCCCAAGATTCTGAAAAAGGAATGTTGAACTTATCAGCAAAATACGCCATGACTTCTTTTTCAAACTGAAAGGTATTGAGCCGGTAGTTTGATGTTTCTGCCCAGTCACCGCAGTTATTGAAAGAAAATTGCCAGAATTTTTCTAATTCCTGGTAATTGAAATCGGCGGCTGTTGGGTAACCGATATTGTCGTACTGATGAGTTTTGCAGAATTCAAAGAAGGCTTGAAGTGTCTGTTGATCTTGAGGTGATAATGCCATTTATATACATCCATATTCATATTTGTGGCAGAAACTATTTGGATGCTATCAACTCAAAATCCGTCGAACAATAAATGTAACTCAAATGACATACTTGGTTTTTTATAAGGTTTGTAAAGAATTTTTTACGAGGCTCACAGGAGAGCCTCATAAGATATGAGGTGTTATTAAAACTCACATTGGTGCAGTTTCAGGTATTGTTCTGCGTTATCTACACTCATGTACCTTGCCAGTGTTTTCACGGGTACATCACGTAGATCAACGACAATTAAGCCATCCAAAGCATTGTTGAAGGCGGGGTCGACGTTAAAGCTCACCAGTTTGCCGTTAAGACCAAGGTATTGTCTCAGCAAAACGGGAACGGTTTTACCATCGTCAATCCGTGCAATAACGCGAGACAAGAGTTGAAGATCTCCAAGCGATGCCAGCAGGGTTGGATTCCATGGTTTAGCGTCGTTGCGAAGTGGGTTAGTGGCTTTTACATAGTGTGAGCGTTCACCATCGTAGTGATGAAGAGTCATAGTATCTGCGAGTAATTGCCTCGCCTGCTCACTGTAATCGTTGCTAATGCTGACCGGACCAAACAAGTGGGTGTATTCTGGGTTGCGGTGAATGTATTCAGCAATCCCTTTCCAAAGTAACAAGAGCGCGCTCATACTGCGTTGGTAGTCCTTGGCAATAACTGAGCGTCCCATTTCAATGCACTTGCTCTCTTGGCTCATTTTCTGGATAAAGTTGCGCTTATACTTAAACAGCGTCCGGGAATACAAAGCGTTGAGACCTTTTTTCTCCAGTAGCTTATCGACCACACCTAGTCGGTATGCGCCGACCAAACACTGATTATCGTTATCCCAAATAAAAAGATGCAGGTATTCCTGATCGAATTTATCGAGATCCAATGCCTGACCTGTCCCTTCCCCTACATCACGGAAATTCTCTTCTCGAACTCGCCCAATTTCATGAAGAAAGGTAGGAATTGCCTCTGCTTTACAGCAGTACACCGAGAATTGGTTACTTTCCAGCATAAGCGCTTCTGGAGGAAGACCATTCAGATCTTCCATCAACTCTTCCAGAGGGAGGCGTTTCGCTACGGGAATAAAATGCTCACCAGAAATGGGAGAGTGGGAAGACTTTTTCTCGGAGGGTTTAAGTAAATAGGTATTGAGGCGTAAATAATTAATCAATTGCGAATCACACAGCGAATGTACTTCTTTGTATTTGATTGGCTCGCCGATTCGAATGCCAATTTTGCTGGCTCGCTTGTTGAGAAGTTCTCGCCCAAGCATCAGTGTTCGCAGTAGTGGATGGATTTTTCCCGCCATATAGAAACGACGAGAGTTCTGACCGTCAATAAAACATGGAACCGCTGTGGCTTTGTTTTTCTTAATAAGTGAGCTGACGGAGCGACTCCATTCTTTGTCCTGAAGCTGCGCCTTTGCGCGTTTTCCTTCAATTCGAGAGACTTCTCCTGCTGGGAATACCAATAATAGCCCACCTTCTGCAAGGTGCCGGTGCGCCTGTCGAAGAGCTTTGAGATTGGCTTTGTGCGCCTGGCTGGTTTCAAAAACATCGACACCGATAAAGAGCTTATCGAGTTCTGGTACGGTTTTGAGGTACTGATTGGCAAGAATCTGAACATCTGGTCGAATCATCAGAAGCAGTTCAGCGAGGATCACACCCTCCACACATCCTAAGGGGTGATTGGCAACCACTACTGTCGGCCCTGCTTTGGGCACACTTTCAAGCTTTCCATGCGCCAGATGGTAATCGATACCCAATGTTTCCAACGTAAAGCGTAAAAAGTTTGCTGTATCGCTACCAACTGGTCTCTGCGCGTAAAACTTGTCCAGTTGGGACAATCCTGTTGCCCATTCCGCAACAGTTTCACCAATTCCGAATGGTGTTTTTCTTGGGATCTTGAAAGGGCTACCCATTGTCATACGAACCTCGAATCCAATTTTCGTTCGTGATTATCCTATGACCGATAAGTGACAGTTTCGCTTCGATTCAGAGTCGGATGTATGACAATTAACCACAACCTATCGAAGTTCAAATAAAAATCTCGAACAAGGATCTAACCCTTTATATTTATAAAAATGTAATCCTGATAAATTTTGAAACACTAAAAAATATGTGAGTCGCAAAAAAATGAATAATTGATACTGATTATATTTGCATATGCTAATTTATTCATGTGGCTCAGAGATAAGCCCATTTCCACTAATACAACATAATGATATCTCGCTTACTGCTGACTGGATGGCGAGCATGTTTCGGTTTCTTGCTCGCCTAATCTCGGTTTTTACGTATGATTTTTAACCACTTCTTTCTTTGTCTATTTACCCCTTGATACTCCCACATGATTACTTTAATTCTCAGGTTTTGATTTAAAGCTCATTCCTGTAAACATTAATTCAACTTCATTTAGGATGATAAAGTGTTTCAACATATGTCTAGTTGTTGAAAGTTAAGTGATATTTGGGTCTTATGCTACTGATATTATTATTTTTTACCGCACGGTAGTACTTTGGCTTTACCTTCGGAAAGTGCTGCCGCCATTCCAAAAATAACACCTGTAAAGGTGAATATAGCGGGGTCAGCATGGGACGATTTATTAACCAATTTAAGTTATCACAGGTCATTATTGGCGCACTTTTGTTTATGGGGCTCATTCCAGCCCTTATTCTCGGGCTATGGTCTTCTTCGCTAGCGGAGAAGGCTCTTAGAGAGCGCTCTTACAATCAGCTCGATACCGTTCGTAGTATTAAGCAGTCACAAATCGAAGCGTTTTTTCAGGAACGTGAAGGTGATATGGATGTGCTTACTGAAGTTGCCAATACATTGCAACTCGAAGCATTTCGTAAATTGAGCGCAGTAAACCAATCACAAAAGCAGCAGATAGAAGATTATCTGGCTCAGCTTAAAGCGGGCCTTTCACTACTGGCTGAATCTAAGATGGCTGAAGAGGCATTGCAGATGTTTTCCCATGCCAACTTTGGTGACGGGATGTGGGAATACAACGCCATTATGTTCCAGGAAGAGTTAGATGCGTACGTGAAACACTTCGGTTGGTACGATGCATTTCTGATTACTCCTGAAGGTCAGGTTATGTATACCACGGCACGTGAGTCTGATCTTGGACAAAATCTGGATTCAGACATGCTTGAACAATCGGGTCTTGCCCGAGCCTATCGTCAAGCCGTTAGCTCAGATATTGCAGAGGGAGAGATTGTTGTTGGAGATTTTACTCTCTATCAGCCTTCTAACAATGAACCAGCAGGTTTCTTTCTGTCTGTAGTGAGAGATGTTTCCGGAAAGATAGCGGGTTATGTGGCACTGCAATTTCCTATCGACAAAATCAATCATATTGTGTCCCAGTCACAAGGCATGGGGGAAACAGGAGAAACTTACTTAATTGGTCCGGACAAGCGAATGCGCTCCGACTCAAAGTTGGATCCAGTAGGGCATTCAGTCATCGCTTCATTCAAAAACGATACCTTGGTTGAGACTAAACCTGTGAGTTATGCATTAGACGGAAATTCAGGACAGGGGATTTACCAAGACTATAACGGCAACTTAGTGCTTTCAGTTTGGGATACTGTAGAAATTTCTCCAGGTCTTGAGTGGGCGATTATTACAGAGAAGGATGTCGCTGAATCGTTCGTTCCCAAAAATGAAAGCGGTGTCGAATTCTATAGCCAGTACATAGAAAAGTACGGCTACCACGACCTGTTTCTCATTGAGCCAAACGGCGAGGTTTTCTACACGGTCGCCAAGGAATCGGACTATCAAACCAATATGTTGAATGGTGAGTTTTCTAGCTCAAATTTAGGTGAACTTACCCGTCAGGTATTGGCGAAAAAAAGCTATCAGATGGTGGACTTTGCTCCTTATGCACCATCGAATAATGATCCTGCCGCATTCATCGGGCAACCGATTCTGGATGCTAAAGGCAATGCCATTATGGTTGTGGCGCTGCAGCTGTCGCTAGAAGCGATTAATGAGGTGATGCAACTTCGAACTGGAATGGGCGAAAGCGGTGAATCATATTTGGTGGGTGAAGATTTTCGAATGCGATCAGATTCTTATCTGGACCAGGTAGGTCGCACAGTCAGCGCATCATTTTCAGGCAGCGTTGAAAATAACGGTGTCAAAACTGAAGCTTCAATTCAGGCTTTAAGTGGTGTTACTGATGACAAGCTTATTGAAGACTATAACGGCAATCGCGTTCTCTCTTCCTTTTCGCCTGTCGATATCGGGGAGCTTCGCTGGGCACTCATCGCAGAGATCGATGAATCTGAAGCTTTCGCCGTGGTTACCGCCATTCGCCAAAGTATATGGACTCTGTTAGCCATCACCCTGATTGTTACTGTAGGCTTTGCTGTTTACTTAGCCCGAACCATTAAGCGACCCCTTGGTGGTGAACCGAAAGAAATGATTCAATTGGCTCGGCAGATTGCAAGTGGTGACCTTACCTATCAATTCGACGATAAAGCGCACTCAGAAACCTTATATGGCGCATTACGAGACATGTCAGAAAAGCTGACGGCTCTGATTGCGCATATTCAGCAGGCATCTAATACGTTAGCGTCGACCGCAGAGGAAACCTCTGTTGCCTCTGAGCAAACAACCACGGCGGTTACTCACCAGCATCAGGACACAGAAATGGTTGCAACAGCCATTAATCAGATGTCGAGTACCATCGCGGATGTTTCGAGAAGTACAACAGGTGCGGCAAGCGCGGCGCAAGAGGCTCACGCCAAGAGTAATTCAGGTCAGCAGGTTCTTCGAGACAGTGAAAGTGCACTTTGTCAGCTAGTGAAAGATGTGAAATCAACCAATGAAAACATGCTGACCCTGAAAAGTAAGAGTGGCGAAATTGGTCATGTGCTCACTGTTATTCAGGAAATTGCGGAGCAAACTAATCTGCTAGCTTTGAACGCAGCCATAGAGGCCGCCAGGGCAGGGGAGGCAGGAAGAGGCTTTGCCGTTGTTGCGGATGAAGTCAGAACACTTGCCCAGCGAACTCAAACCTCAGCGTCGGATATTCAGACCATGATCACTGCTGTTCAAAGTGCTGCGGAATCTGCCACAGCAAACATGGCAAAGAGCGAGGAACAGGCAACGTTAACGGCTGAGCTATCCGAGCGAACTCGCCAAGCTTTTATCGAGATAACAGATTCGATAGAGCAAATAGACGATATGATGACGCATGTTTCCGCTGCCTCTGAACAACAGTCCCAAGTTACGGAAGAAGTGAATCAAAGCGTGCTTCGAATCAACGAGGCATCCATGCAAACTGCCGCCAGCGCAGAACAGCTTTCAGGCGCAAGCCAGGAAGTTGCTCAATCAGCAGAAAGTCTAAGTGAGTATACCAGGCAGTTTAAGGTCTGAAGTGATAAATCAGCTGTTTTTTATAAATGTGTTGTGATAGTTATATGCCTCTAAAATATAAAGGTTTCTAAGTGTCAGTTGAGTGAATACTATGAAACAACAAGTAAGACAGGAATGAATAGTTTGAAAGTTAAAAACGCAGTTTTAGCGCTAGGAATAATCAGTGCATGTAGTGCAGCTTCTGCATCTGAACAGCCAGTAAGAACTTCCTCTCAATCAGAGAGAATTATTGGAGGAAATAAATCAGCCAATGGTGACTGGCCATTTATGACTGCTTTGGTAGCCAAAGGAAAAGATGCATTTGCTACACAATCTTGTGGTGGTAGCTTTCTTGGGGATCGCTATGTATTGACGGCTGCGCATTGTGTCAATGGCGTAAACCCTGAGGAGCTGGATGCCATAGTTGGGGTTTATGATTTAAAGAAAGCAAGCACAGAAGGTGTACGTCTTGGTGTGCAAAGTATTTACACACATGAGCTTTTTGACACCCAAAACCTCAATTACGATATCGCCGTATTAGAGTTAGAAAGAGCAATCAATTCAGATAAAGTAGCGTTGGCTACGACAAGTCAAGAGCCTACTGGTGGAGACTCTGTAACGGTTATCGGTTGGGGAAATCAGCAGCCAAATTCAAACTTAAGAGGCATTTATCCATCAGAGTTGTTTGAAGTGGATTTGCCTATTGTTACCCGCTCAATTTGCCAAACTTCTGGGGGGCGATATCAAAATATCAATGATGCAGCTATTTGTGCTGGTTTTTCGAGTGGCGGAAAAGATTCATGTCAGGGCGACAGTGGTGGTCCATTAATTCAGGACCTTAATGGTATTCCTACCCAAGTTGGGGTTGTCAGTTGGGGCGAGGGGTGTGCAAAACCAGGGAAATATGGTGTGTATGCCAATGTTGCTCACCTAAATAGCTGGATTAACGATCAAATGACTGGCGTGAGTTACCGTCAGAATGTTTATTTCGGGTTTAACCAAGCAGGTACTAAGCTTTCAAAGACTGTCACAGTAAAGAACCATGAGCTGACGCCTTTTAATGTTTCAAGCGTTGTTTCATCAGACTCAAACAAACTGAAGATCACCAATAACCAATGCGCTACTGCGGGCGATTTACAGCAAGGCGAGAGTTGTGATGTGACCGTTGAATTGACGGTTCCTCTTGGTAGAGGTGAAGCTGAGATCGTTGTAAACACCAATCATGCAACTAAAAGCCAGCTAAAAACCAAATTGCATTCATATGGTCTAATCGCCGTCAACAATGATGTGAAAAGCGCAGTAGGGTTGGGAGACGCCGTATACTCAAATGCTACGCCATGGGAAGTTTATTTAACTGATACTTTAAAAGCGGGCGATACTCCTCGAGGACAAAGTTCACTCCTTCGAATCGAAAACCTTAAGCAGGGCGAACTTACTTTTGATGCCAGAGTGAATACACAATCCAAATCAGGATATTTTAAAGTGCTAGTCAATGGTCGTTTAGTATTTGAATACACGGGGTATGAGACGAACTACTTTTCTTATCGCGCAAAGCTGAGTGGAGCCAGCAATGACGTTATGTTTATATATGAACGAGGCGTGACCAGCTATTCTGATAACGATACTGTTTACCTCAAAAACATTAAGGTAAAACAAACGGAGTCCGGTTCATCTGGCGGAAGTTTATCGCTGGGATGGTTAATGCTTCTATTGCCTCTAGCACTACTCAGAAAAAGGAGGAGTAAACAATGAAGCTGATAAAAACACTTCTTGGAGTATTGGCTCTTTCGGGCATTGTTGGATGCGCTAATGAGCGCGTGCCACAAATATCTGAGAATACAATTGAAGGTACAGTAGAGCCTTTGGTGTCTTCAAAACGCTGGGAGCACTTAGTGATTTTTGTGGCTCAATCCACTGGATGTACTGATGACAAAAGCTTCGAGCTACAAATTGATAAGGTAGAAGCAAATAGAGTGAGTGTCAGTATTATTCGTACCAGACCGGATTATTGCCGACGCTCACCAATGTTTGAAGAGTTTCAGTTAACTTTACCTCAAGAGCTTAATGAAGTGGAGCTGGTGGTAAATAACCCGTTAGCTAAACCTCTTAATTGATAACGCTGCATTAAAGCTGTCATACTTAAAGTCATGCTTTTGCATGGCTTTTTTTTATTTATAAAATCTAAAATCATTTTGGAACAATGTATTACGTTGGTTAACAATTGAACTGATGATTTAATTATCAGCTCATATACGCTTTCTCTTTTACAACAGAGAGGTGAATATATGAAAGCTGGAAATGTTTTATTCAGTCTGATGCTACTAGTGCCGACGTACGCTTATTCCTATCAGTGCGCCATTGAAATCCCTCCCATTTCTTGTGATGGGCGAAGTGGGATTTTCATGAAAAATCCTGGAAGTACACTGGTTAAGTGGGATGAAAAATCACCCTATACGGTTAAGGGCGGTGAGCAACTCTCTGTTGCGGTGTGTAACTACAAAAATTCAAAAGTCGCTAATCAGGTCATTTCCGATTACTCCTTGATTCCGACTATTATCGGCAGCGTTGGCAAGAATGCTTCTTTGCGAATTGATATTACAAACAGTGCCAATATCGAAGTCAGTCATAAACTCGTCATGGGAGAAGAACTACCTGAAGGTTTACCTAACAACAACCCTCCTGCGGTTCTTCCTGTTCCAGAGCCAGACATCGCTACTCCCGCACTTATTTCAGACATTATCCATGGTGATGTAAAAGAAGGAGCACAAATCCAAGTTAATGTTGAATCTTCAGCAAATGTTCGCTTAACAGGAGCCAATTCAGAGCTTCACATAGGTAAAGCCAGTTTGTTTGAAGAAGTCATTAACAAGCCTAGAGATGGTCAGCATTCTCACATTCACTTTGGGTGTCTACAGCTAGATTTGGAAGACACAGCCAACGTTTATGGCACTAAAACCAGTTACGTTTACATTCGGGATGGGCAGCTTGAAGATGAGAACATTGATTATACTCTCGGTATCTCAAGCATCTTGATTGAGAAAGAAAACGTCGCCAATGTTCGAGCGAAAGAACTCCACATTTTTGATGGCGAACTGTCTGACGAGAGCGTAGATACGCAAAATTTTTCCAGTTCTAATATTAACTTGATTTTCGATAACGTCGGCAATGCTCGTGTGGATAGCTTACGCATTGTGGATGGAGAGCTGGTGGATGAGGTTCTGGATACATCAGATGTCCGCCACAGCTTAGTGTCTATATCACTTGATGATGTGGCGAACGCCACAGGCTCAAAACTTCATATCCATGAAGGGGAGTTGTTGGACGAGGTCTTGGATGCTCAAAACATAGCACACTCTAATATTGCTATTTCCCTAGAAGAGGCTGGAAACAGCGCAACAGTGAACAGTGTTTACATTCTGGAAGGAGAACTGATTGATGAAGTAATGGATATTGGAAAACTGGATCACTCACTGGTGTCTATCGATATAGAAGAAAGTGCCAATTCCAGCGGGTTCAATACCACTGTTCATCACGGAGAGCTTCTTGATGAAACCCTTGATGCTATAGAAGTGAACCATTCGGGAATTTCGATTGAACTTGAGGAAACAGGTAATGTTTTTGGCGGTGGGAAAACCTACATCGAATGGGGAGAATTAGTTGACGAAGTCCTTGATGTTGAGAGCAGTTTTAAGTTTTCCAGAGCCAACATCGAGATTTCAGATACGGCTAACAGCAACGCAAAAAACGTGGAAATCAAACGCGGGGAACTGCTCGATGAAACATTTGATGTGCAAGACGTAACGAATGCTAATATTGCTATTGATGTCCGCCATACTGGCAACGTTAGAGCCGTTAACCAACTGAAAATTACCCATGGTGAGCTGGTTGATGAGGTATTTGATCATCGTTCGATCGCAGGCTCAACCGTGCATGTAGATCTAAACTCTGTGGCAATTGTTGGTTCATCAAAAAACAAAGCTCAAAGTGTAACCCTAAAACACGCCGAACTGCTGGATGAAGTGGTGGATACTGAACTAACAATGACCAGCACGTCTGGAACCGTCAAAGTGAAAAAGTCCGCGAATGCATTCTCAAACACGCTAAATCTCGAAATGGGTTCACTTGCTGACCGATTTGTTGATGTACCAGTAGAAGCGCCCATCAGCTTGCAGAAAGTAAATTCTGGTGAGTGGAAGTAGACAGCGCTAGTACTCAAATACAGCTCAAGTTTGGAGTTTGGCGCTCCATGCTTGAACTGTATCTAGAGGAAATTCATCTAAATAAGCTTTACCCCCAGCCTGATCTTTTTACTCTCAATTTATCGCGTACAGTGATAATTATTCCAAACAGAATTACCAATGCAATCCATATGGCGAACATTATTAACGGTAGAATTAATTGATCCCAAGAACTGATTCCGATAACTGAATACCAGAACATACCAACAGATAAGACCGGGGTGAGTAGTATGCAAATGAATACAACTATTGAAAAGTTATGCAAAACATCAAACAAGACTCGATATTTTGGCTTACAGGGGTCATAACCGATAAAGCCCATCACACCAGTAAGTGACAATGAGAGAACCCCTACCTGAAAAGCAGTCCATAAAATCGCTAGTAAAATTGCAATCAATTGCATTTTAATCTCCTGAGTTACACATAAAATGCAATGTAAAGTAGTAGGTTACAAGTATATGAATGCTGTTTGCGATGGAGATAGCAGTAGGGGCTCTGGGATATTTATTTTTCAAAAAGACTTGTTTCAAAAGAGAAGTGATTTGTGAAGGTTTCATCTAGATAGAAACAAAAAAGCCTGATGAGTTTCCTCATCAGGCTTTCTTAAATATGGTGGCCCCTCGCAGACTTGAACTGCGGACCAATCGATTATGAGTCGACTGCTCTAACCACTGAGCTAAGGGGCCAGTAGGTGGATGATTATAGGGGAAGCCTTGGGGTGTGTCTAGATAGGTGGGGGGCAATTTATGTCTAGTTTTTGCGCACTTAGAACGCAGAAAACAAAAAAGGTGAGCGAGTGCTCACCTTTTGTACATCTTAGGTATCGTAATTACTCGTCTAAGAAGCTGCGCAGTGTTTCTGAGCGGCTTGGGTGACGAAGTTTACGAAGTGCTTTTGCTTCGATCTGACGAATACGTTCACGAGTAACGTCGAACTGCTTACCTACTTCTTCAAGCGTGTGGTCTGTGTTCATATCAATACCAAAACGCATGCGCAGTACTTTCGCTTCACGAGGTGTCAGACCGGCAAGCACGTCTTTGGTTGCAACACGCAAGCTAGTTGAGGTTGCAGAATCCAGAGGCAGTTCCAGCGTGGTATCCTCGATAAAGTCACCTAGATGCGAATCTTCATCATCACCGATAGGGGTTTCCATCGAGATAGGCTCTTTCGCAATCTTAAGGACTTTACGAATCTTGTCTTCAGGCATCTGCATACGCTCTGCCAATTCTTCTGGAAGCGGTTCACGACCCATTTCCTGAAGCATTTGACGAGAGATACGGTTTAGCTTGTTGATCGTTTCAATCATGTGAACAGGGATACGAATAGTACGTGCCTGGTCTGCAATTGAACGAGTGATCGCCTGACGGATCCACCATGTTGCGTAAGTCGAGAACTTGTAACCACGACGGTATTCAAACTTGTCTACCGCTTTCATCAGACCGATGTTACCTTCCTGAATCAGGTCCAAGAATTGTAGACCACGGTTGGTGTATTTCTTCGCGATAGAAATAACAAGACGCAAGTTTGCTTCAACCATCTCTTTCTTAGCACGGCGAGCTTTCGCTTCGCCAATGGACATGCGACGGCTGATGTCTTTGATGCTTTGAACTGGAAGAGAAGTCTCTTCTTCAATAGTCTTCAGCTTAAGAATACTACGACGAATTTCTTCTTCGTTACGCTTGATCTTATCAGCGTATGGTTTGCCTGAAGCAAGTACTTCATCCAACCACGCTTCAGAAGACTCATTACCTGTGAACAGTGCAACGAATGACTTCTTAGGCATGTCACCGTATTCAACACATGAACGCATAATGAGACGTTCTTGCGTACGAACACGATCCATTGAAGTACGAAGCTCGTTTACCAGGTAATCAAACTGTTTTGGAATCAGGCGGAACTGACGGAAAACATCAAGCAATTCAGTTGCAGATTCGCTTGCCAGAGCTGTCTCGCGACCTTTCTCATTAATGGCTAGCTGCAGATTTTGATACGCTGTGCGTAGCTCGTTGAATTTCTCAGCGGCTAGCTCAGGGTCAATACCTGTATCTTCTTCTTCATCATCGTCATCGTCTGAATCCGAGTCATCGTCGTCTTCATCGTCAAGATCTTGTTCTGCTAGCTCGGAACCGATGTGTGTTGCAGTCGGTGCTGCGGTCTCTTCATCGTTCGGATCAACAAAACCAGAAATGATGTCTGTTAAGCGAAGTTCTTCAGCCTGAACTTTATCAAACTGCTCAAGAATGTAAGAAATGGTGCCAGGGTATTCGGCAACAGAACACTGAACTTGGTTAATACCATCTTCAATGCGTTTTGCGATATCGATCTCGCCTTCACGAGTCAACAGTTCAACAGTACCCATTTCACGCATATACATACGTACAGGGTCTGTGGTGCGGCCAATTTCACTTTCTACTGTAGAAAGTGCAGCTGCGGCTGCTTCAGCAGCATCTTCGTCGGCTACTGCCTCATTCATCATGAGGTCATCGGCGTCAGGAGCCGTTTCAACAACTTGGATACCCATGTCGTTGATCATCTGAATGATGTCTTCTACCTGTTCAGAATCGACGATTTCTTGTGGTAGGTGGTCGTTTACTTCGGCATAGGTCAGATAGCCTTGTTCCTTACCTTTTGCGACAAGTAACTTTAGCTGTGACTGCGGATTTTGATCCATAGACGATATCCAACTTCAGGTCTGGTGATGAGTTTAGTTTTGCGAAATGCAAACCGCCAATTTTATCAAAAAAAATTGCTGATGACTATGACAACTTAGCACATAATTTCACCGCTACTTGGTGGGTATTTATGCCTTTAAGTCCAGCATTAGAGCGACGAGCTCTCTCTTTTCGTCGGGTGTTAGGCCGACACTTCTGTCTTTCGCTTGTAGCGATTCAATTTGTTTTTCAACGCACTGGGCAAGAATGTTGTCCAGTGAATCGAGGAAAATGTCTTCCTGATTATCTTCTTCGAGAGGTACTTCCCAACCTGCGAGGCGTGATAATAGTGTTCCGTTTTTCTCGTTGCGCCAATGCTCTAGTAGCTGGCCAGTGTTTATATTGGGATGGGCTCGGCATTTATCAAGTACTTCCCCAAATAAACTTAACCCGGGAAGATTAATATGGCGGATACTGGATAAATCCGGCACCATTTCCACGTAATGCGGGTTTTGCAGCAGTAAAGCGATCACTTCGCGCATCGGGGTGCGTTTAATGTCACTGTGTGGTTTTGGTATTGATTCTGACTGTCGCTTTTTCGGTTTTCTCAGCTGATTGTCAAACCCTGTCTTTTCATCCAACAGCTTTTCGAGCAGCTCCTGAAAATAGGGATCTGGAATCTTATTGATAAGCTCTGAAGCGTACGCTCTAAGTGCAGATTTCCCCTCATTGGTGCCCAGGTTGAGCTGATGCAACTCAATCAGGTTTTCAAACAGGTAAGACGATAATGGAGTGGCGTTTTTTACCTGTTCTTCAAATGCTTCTTTACCGTGTTGACGAATGTAGCTGTCTGGGTCTTCGCCATCGGGTAAGAATAGGAACTTCAATGTATTGCCCGTCTTTAGGTAAGACAGGGAGTTTTCCAAAGCTCGCCATGCGGCTTCTTTACCTGCACGGTCACCGTCGTAACAGCAAACTACGGTATTGGTTTGTCTGAACAAAACTTGTAGGTGATCGCCAGTGGTAGAGGTGCCCAGTGATGCAACGGAATAATCCACTCCGTATTGCGCCAAAGCTACCACATCCATATAGCCTTCAACCACGAGAACCTGTGGCGGTTCGCGATAGGCTTGAAGTACTTCGTAAAGACCGTAAAGTTCTTTACCTTTATGGAAAATAGGGGTTTCTGGGGAGTTTAGATACTTAGGAGTCCCATCTCCAATAACTCGACCACCAAAGCCGATAACCCGACCACGACGGTCGCGAATTGGAAACATGACCCGACCACGGAAGCGGTCGTAACGGTTGCCCTTGTCGTTTTCAATCAGCATACCGCCAGAGACTAGCATCTCCTGAGCATTGGGAGACTGACCAAAGTTCTTACGAACTAAATCCCATTCATCAGCAACAAAACCGATACCGAATTTTTGAACCACTTCTTTCGATAGTCCACGATCTTTTAAATAGTCGATGGCATGTTTGCTGCTCGAAAGTTTCAGTTGAGAACGGTAGAACTGGGCGATGCTGCCCATCATGTCATATAGGTTACGTTTTTGTTCAGTATTGGCTTTTGGTGCTGTGCTGAAGCCACCTCCGCTTCGTTGTTCTCTTGGCACTTCTAAGCCAAGATAGGAAGCGAGTTCTTCAATAGTTTCAACAAACTCTAAGCGTTCGTATTCCATAAGGAAGTCGATGGCATTGCCGTGTGCACCACAACCAAAACAGTGATAGAACTGCTTTTCCTGGCTGACACTGAACGAAGGGGTTTTTTCATTATGGAAAGGGCAGCAAGCACTGTAGTTCTTGCCTTTCTTTTTGAGCTTCACTCGAGCATCAATGATATCGACGATATCAAGGCGTGCTAAGAGGTCATCAATAAAGGAACGAGGGATCTGTCCTGCCATAAAAACCAGAATGTTGAATTAGAAGAAATATAGAGGCTTGCAGATACAAACAAGCCGCGCATTCCAGAGGATAGCACGGCTTGTTGCAATTTGATTTAGGTTTAAGCCAATTTAGCGCGAACGAGTCCGCTGACTTTACCCATATCTGCGCGCCCTTGAATTTGCGGTTTAAGTACGCCCATCACTTTGCCCATGTCTTGCATGCCCGCTGGGTTAGCTTCAGAGATTGCGGCATCAATTAATGCAGCAACTTCATCATCAGTAAGCGGTTGAGGCATAAAGTCCTCTAGCACAGTGATTTCAGCTTTTTCCGCATCTGCTAAGTCCTGACGACTTGCAGCTTCGTATTGAGCGACTGAATCGCGACGTTGTTTAACCATTTTAGTCAGCACGCCTAAGATGTCTTCATCGGTCAGAGTGATCCGCTCATCGACTTCTCTTTGCTTAATGGCTGACAGGGCTAAACGAATAGTGCCAAGGCGCGCTTTGTCCTTGGCTTTCATCGCTAATTTTTGCTCATCTTTGAGTTTATCAATGAGAGCCATAACTTAGTCCTTTTGGATAAGTTATTAGTACAGACGAACGCGACGTGCGTTTTCGCGAGCTAGCTTCTTAGCGTGACGCTTTTGAGCAGCTGCTTTAGCGCGTTTGCGAACTGTAGTTGGTTTCTCGTAGTGCTCGCGACGACGCACTTCAGAAAGAATACCTGCTTTTTCGCAAGAGCGCTTGAAACGACGTAGAGCAACGTCGAACGGTTCGTTTTCACGTACTTTAACTACTGGCATATGCCTTTCACCTCAGGGGTTATTCGTTAATGCTGGTACCTTACCAACCAATCAGGGCTCCTGAATGGTCTTTAACCAGCTTGATCAAAAATGGTGCGGAATTTTAATCTGAACAGTCACCCTTTGTAAAGTATTATCGCAGTCAGAACTGGTTAATTTTTTTCCGTAGCGGTAAACTTGCGCCAATTCTAGCTACAACTGAGAACGTAATGCGCATTTTAGGTATAGAGACGTCCTGTGACGAAACAGGCATCGCCATCTACGACGACCAAGAAGGGCTACTGAGCCATAAGCTTTATAGCCAGGTTAAGCTTCACGCAGATTACGGTGGCGTCGTGCCAGAACTGGCTTCTCGCGACCACGTGAAGAAGACCATCCCCCTCATTAAAGAAGCATTAAAAGACGCAGGTCTGACTTCCAAAGATATTGACGGTGTGGCTTATACTGCCGGTCCTGGTTTGGTTGGTGCTTTGCTTGTGGGAGCGACGATAGGTCGAAGTGTCGCCTACGCCTGGAATGTGCCAGCAGTACCGGTTCACCACATGGAAGGGCATTTACTTGCTCCAATGTTGGAAGATAACCCGCCTCCTTTTCCATTTGTCGCGCTTTTAGTGTCTGGTGGTCACACCATGATGGTGGAAGTAAAAGGAATTGGTGAATACCGAATTCTTGGTGAGTCTATTGATGACGCAGCGGGCGAAGCGTTTGATAAAACGGCCAAACTGATGGGGTTGGATTACCCGGGGGGGCCTCTGCTTTCTCGCTTAGCGGAGAAAGGCACGCCTGGTCGTTTTAAGTTTCCTCGCCCAATGACGGATCGTCCAGGGCTGGACATGAGTTTCTCGGGTTTAAAAACCTTTGCAGCCAATACCATTGCCGCCAATGGCGATGATGAACAAACGCGAGCCGATATTGCGTATGCTTTTCAGGAAGCGGTTTGTGCAACTTTGACGATTAAGTGTAAGCGAGCCTTAGACCAGACTGGGATGAAACGCATTGTTATTGCTGGTGGTGTAGGTGCAAACAAACAGTTGCGTGCCGATTTAGAAGCATTAGCGAAAAAGATTGGCGGAGAAGTGTATTATCCACGAATCGAATTCTGTACTGATAACGGTGCAATGATTGCGTACGCAGGAATGCAGCGTCTGAAAAATAATGAAGTTGCAGACCTATCAGTGTCGGCAAAACCTCGCTGGCCTATCGATCAGCTAGAACCTATCAAATAAACATGAAAAGCCACCTTATAAGGTGGCTTTTAACTCTCAATTGAATTTTCCTCGAAAGGAATTATATGGCTACTTTTACACGTCATGGTCAAACCATGCATTATCAAGATGTCGGTCAGGGTCCTGTGCTTTTATTGGGTCACAGCTATTTGTGGAGTAGCGAAATGTGGCAACCACAGATAGAGGTATTGAGTCAGCATTACCGTTGTATCGTCCCGGATTTATGGGCTCATGGGCAATCAGAAGCTTTGCCACAAGAAACGTCTACTCTACAAGATTACGCAGGCGACCTACTGGCATTAATGGATCATCTTGAAATTCAGGAGTTCAGCATTATTGGGCTATCCGTTGGTGGTATGTGGGGAACTGAAGTCGTGACCCTTGCTCCATCGCGAGTGAAATCCATAGTAATAATGGATTCTTTTGTTGGATTAGAACCTGAAATCACTCATGCGAAATACTTCGGTATGTTGGATGCGATTTCACAAGCCCAGTCCGTACCAGCTCCTATCCTTGATGCAGTCGTACCACTATTTTTTGCCGATAATGCGGAAACCAGCAGCCCTGAGTTAGTCGCCAATTTCCGTGAATCTCTTGGTCAGTTGCAAGGCGATGCGGCAGTCAATATCGCTCAGGTTGGGCGCGTGGTTTTTGGTCGTCGAGACCAGTTTGAAGATATCGAGAAGTTTGCTCTGCCTGTGCTGATTATGGTTGGCGACCAAGACAAACCAAGACCTGTATTTGAATCTCATTTAATGCAAGATGCGATTACAGGGAGTGAGTTAGTGGTTATCCCTAATGCGGGTCATATCAGTAACCTGGAGCAACCAAAATTTGTAAATGAAAAGCTGACTGGTTTTCTGGAGAAGGTTTACGCCTAAGCTTTTGAAGAGGAGGTGCGGTCGCCTACTTTGGGCTCCGTGCCTTCAAATAAGCGCTTAATGTTTTGGTGGTGGCGCAGAATAATCAGGCAGCACAACATGGAAACAGGAAGTGTGTACTCTGGGCGGAACCACCAAGTATAAAGAGGCGCAACCAGTGTTGTTAATATAGAAGCAACCGAAGAATAGCGGGTGATAAAGACAATCGTCACCCAGGTTGCCATCATCATTCCTACTAGGCTCAGTCCCATTGGAGCCATAGAACCCAACGCTGTCGCGACACCTTTTCCACCTCTGAAATGAAAAAACAACGGGTACATATGACCCAAACATGCTGCTATGGCGACCACTCCCAAAATCACGTCTTCCACACCTAAGTACCAACTCAGCCATACCGGAATAGTGCCTTTGAGCATGTCGAATAGCAGCACGGAAACTGCAGCAATTTTAGATCCACTACGCAACACATTGGTTGCACCAGGGTTATGAGAGCCAGTTGTACGAGGATCAGGGATGCGGAACAGTCGGCAAATCAGAACTGCACTCGAGACCGAACCTAGCAGGTAGGCTGAGATGATCATGATCAGTGCAGTAGGCGTCATATTAGTCCTTAATTCACCAAAAGTTATGCTGATTAGGTGGTTAAAATCGAGTATATTCTACGGGTTTTTGCCTCAAATGGGTATCCGACCTGTAAACGATAAAGGAAGAATAATGGCTTTAGATAAAGTATTCATCGAACAATTGGAAGTGATTACCACGATTGGGGTTTACGACTGGGAACAAGAAATAAAGCAAAAGCTGGTTCTGGATATCGAAATGGCTCATGACAATCAACTTGCTGGTAAAAGTGATGATGTTGCTGATGCTCTGGATTATGCGCAGGTCAGCGAAGCCGTATTATCCCATATCGAAAATGGTCGTTTTCTACTGGTAGAACGAGTTGCCGAAGAAGTCGCAGAACTCATCATGTCACGTTTTTCTGTGCCATGGGTTAAGATTCGGCTGGCTAAGCCGGGTGCTGTTCCTCAAGCCAGAAGCGTAGGCGTGATCATCGAGCGAGGTCAGGCATGATCACCACCTACATTGGTGTAGGGTCAAATATTGAACGCAAAAAGCACGTTCGAGCTGCGTTGTCAGAGTTACGTAAACTGGGTGAACAAATTCGGATCTCGACTGTCTACGAATGTGCTTCGGTTGGGTTTGAGAGTCGTCCTTTTTATAATCTGGTAGTAGAGATGAAAACCTCACTGAGCTTATCCAGTTTATCGAGTACTTTAAGAGAGATCGAAATTAGATGGGGGCGCGACCCGGACGCACAGAAGATGCAGGATCGGACTTTAGACCTCGATATTGTGCTTTATGGCGATGTTGTTTCCAGTAAGCCTTCTCTCCCACGCGAAGACATCTATAAATACGCGTTTGTCATTCAGCCTATGTACGAGCTTTGTCCAGAATTGGTCATTCCCAATGATGGCAGAACCGTCACGCAGATACGGCAAACTATGAATAATTTTGATTCGCTGATTGCGGTGAATCCTTTTGATAGTGACGTAAGTAAATGAGTTATTTTGAAGCCTTTATGCTTGCTCTGATTCAGGGGCTGACAGAGTTTCTTCCTATTTCCAGTTCCGCTCACCTAATTCTGCCTTCAGCCATTCTTGGCTGGGAAGATCAAGGCTTGGCGTTTGATGTCGCTGTACATGTTGGTACATTGCTCGCCGTCGTGATTTACTTCCGAAAAGAAGTGATCACCTTATTTGCTGCCCTGTTTGGTTCCATCTTCAAAGGTGATCGCAGTAAAGAAGCCAAGCTAGCGTGGATGATTGTGATTGCGACTATTCCTGCCTGTCTGTTTGGCTTGTTCATGAAAGACATCATTGAACTTTATCTGCGCAGTGCCTGGGTGATAGCGACCACAACAATCGTGTTTGCACTGCTGCTCTGGTGGGTAGACAAGAACTCTCCATTAAAAGACGACGAATATCAGGCAGACTGGAAAAAAGCGGTATTTATCGGCATTTCTCAAGCATTAGCCATGATTCCGGGTACTTCACGTTCAGGCGCAACCATTACAGCGGCGCTCTACCTAGGCTTTACTCGCGAAGCAGCAGCGCGATTCTCTTTCCTGATGTCCATCCCAATCATTACTCTGGCTGGTAGCTACTTAGGTTTAAAACTGGTGACAAGTGGCGAACCAGTGCACGTTGGCTTCTTATTGACGGGCATTGTCACGTCATTCATCAGTGCTTATCTGTGTATCCACTTCTTCCTGAAGCTAATTTCTAAGATGGGAATGACGCCATTCGTCATCTATCGATTGGTGTTAGGTTTCGGCTTGATAGCATTTTTGATGATGAATTAAGTCGAATTATGAACCACAGAAGAAAGCGGTCGACAATGTCGACCGCTTTTGTTTTGTATTGTGATTACTCTGATTCAAGTCAGCTACCCACATTCATGATCTTAGCCATTGAAGCTTGATAGGAAACCTCCAGAGATTCTCGGCTGTGGCAGCGAACACCAAGATCATTGAGCACACCATCTCCAATACCGTAGATCCAGCCGTGGATCTGTACCTGCTGACCTCGCTCCCATGCGGATTGCATGATGGTGGAGTTACCTAAGTTGTAGACCTGTTCTGCAACGTTGATTTCGCAGAGTTTGTTTGACCACTCTTCACGGGGCAGGCTACCAAGCCAGTTTCTGTGTTTGAGATAAAGATCTCGGATATGCAAAAGCCAGTTGTTGATCAGCCCGAGTTGGGGGTTTTCAATCGCCGCGTTAACACCGCCACAACCATAATGCCCACAGACAATGATGTGTTTTACTTCAAGGACGTCGACGGCGTACTGAACGACGGAAAGACAGTTGAGATCGGTATGAATGACCTGGTTGGCGACATTCCGGTGTACAAACAGTTCACCCGATGCAAGCCCAGTCAGTTGCTCAGCAGGGACACGGCTATCTGAACAGCCAATCCATAGGTATTCTGGGTGCTGGGCTTCGGCGAGCTGAGCAAAAAACTCAGGCTTTTCAGACTTAATGGTCTGCGCCCAGGTCGAGTTATTATTAAATAACTGTTTGATATCCGGCATGCTTACATTTCCTTTTTATTTCCGGACACTATACACAAGCTTGACTTGCTGTACCGCTTTCAAATCAATGTTCTTGACGAATTTATGACTGGTCAGAGTAGCATTTTGTTAAATTTAGAAACGTTTTATTACTCTTTTTTCATATCTCGCAAGTATTGCTGTTAAACGTTTGCATTTGCTTTATAAATTATTCACGACCTCTTTCGTAACAATCGTGTGAATTGATAGTGTGATTCCAATCACTCAATGGTAAAATTCGCCCGCATTTCTATTCATGCAGGAGCAATATTTTGACTGGAAATCGATTCTCGGACTGGAATCTGAAGGGTGATCTATTTGGTGGTGTAACAACTGCGATCATCTCATTGCCTTTGGCACTGGCATTTGGTGTGGCATCCGGAGCGGGTGCGGAAGCGGGCTTATGGGGCGCCATCATGGTTGGCTTATTTGCCGCTTTGTTTGGTGGTTCGTCGACATTGATCTCGGAACCAACCGGACCGATGACGGTGATCATGACGGCGGTACTGACCACCATGACCGCTAAATATCCCGAAGGCGGTATGGCAATGACCTTTACCGTTGTGATGATGGCGGGGGCATTCCAGATCATACTAGGGACGCTCAAGCTTGGTAAGTACGTGACCCTGATGCCCTACAGTGTGATTTCAGGCTTTATGTCGGGTATTGGTGTGATTCTTATTATATTGCAGCTCTCGCCTTTACTCGGGCATCCAGCTCCTGCGGGGGGCGTGACCGGAACACTCAGTGCCTTGCCTGATTTGATTTCGGAGATGAAGTTCAGCGAGCTGTTTCTAGGGTTACTCACGTTAGGTATTTTGTTCTTCTTCCCTAAAAAATATCGTCGTTACGTTCCTGCCCAATTAGTCGCACTGGTTGCTGTGACTCTTCTCTCTCTTGTTATTTTTGATTTCGATAGCATTCGCCGTATTGGTGAAATACCAGCGGGTCTTCCTTCTCTTGTCATTCCAACCATAAACTCTGAAGTCTTCACGACCATGATCATTGATGCTTTGGTGTTAGGTACGCTGGGATGTATCGATACCCTGCTAACCGCCGTTATCGGTGACTCACTGACACGTAAAGAGCACGACTCAGACAAAGAGCTGCGTGGTCAGGGTCTGGCGAACATGATTTCCGGTTTGTTTGGTGCACTGCCTGGTGCGGGTGCAACCATGGGGACGGTTACCAATATTCAGGTAGGGGCTCGCTCCCCACTGTCTGGCGTAATTCGTGCGCTAGTATTGGCGCTGGTTGTTCTGGTAGCCAGTGGGCTGACAGAGCCTATTCCAATGGCAGTGCTGGCTGGCATTGCGGTATACGTTGGTATCAACATTCTTGACTGGAGCTTTATTCAGCGCGCTCACAAGGTTAGCGTGCAGGGTATGGCGATCATGTACGGTGTTATGCTCCTCACCGTATTTGTTGACCTGATTATGGCGGTAGGTCTTGGGGTGTTCATCTCCAACATTATTATTATCGAAAGATTGAGTCGTGAGCAGGCGCGTCAGGTCAAAGCCATCAGTGATGCCGATGAAGATGATGTGCCTCTGACCGACAGCGAAAGAAAACTCTTGGACAGCGCCAATAGTAAAGTTCTGTTCTTTTACCTTTCCGGTCCGATGATTTTCAGTGTATCGAAAGCAATTTCTCGTCAGCACAGCAGTATTTCAGATTATGAAGTGATGATTCTGGATTTGACGGACGTACCAATGATTGATGTTACGGTTGGTCTGGCTTTAGAAAATGCGATTAAAGATGCCAAAGACGCGAACTGTGAAGTCTACTTATTGTGCCCTAATGAGCGCACTCGTCAGCAACTGGAGAAATTCCACGTACTTGAACTGGTGGACGATCAGAACACCTTCTCGTTCCGCTATGAAGCGCTGAAATCGGCCGTTAAATACGTTCGAAAAGACGAGTTTGAAGCGTAAAACACGCTCCATACAAGGAATAGAGTTCAAGCGCAGCCACTAGGCTGCGCTTTTTATTTGTGCAGTGGGCTTGAAAAGTTGACACTTCGTCAGCATTTCCATGAAGTTAACTTCGAAAAGAGCGCTGAAGCATGTACGCATTAGAAATAGAGCAACTTCGAAAGACCTACACGGGTGGGTTTGAAGCATTGAAGGGCATCACCGTAAATGTAGAAAAAGGTGACTTTTATGCTTTGCTGGGACCTAACGGTGCAGGTAAATCCACCACCATTGGTGTTATTTCGTCTCTGGTCAATAAAAGCTCAGGCAAAGTGAAAGTGTTCGGGCATGACATTGATTCAGAGCTTGAGCTGGCAAAACAACATCTGGGTCTAGTGCCACAAGAATTCAACTTCAATCAGTTTGAAAATGTCGAACAGATCGTGATGCAGCAAGCGGGTTACTACGGTGTGCCTCGCTCACTTGCCAAAGAGAGAGCCAAAAAATATTTATCAAAACTGGATCTTTGGGACAAACGAGAAGAGCGTGCAATGAACTTGTCTGGCGGTATGAAGCGCCGCCTGATGATTGCCCGAGCATTAATGCATGAACCTCAGCTATTGATTCTTGATGAGCCGACGGCTGGTGTTGATATAGAGCTTCGTCGCTCTATGTGGGATTTCCTGAAAGAAATCAACCAACAAGGAATCACCATCATTCTGACGACGCATTATCTGGAAGAAGCAGAAATGCTGTGTCGAAATATCGGCATCATCAATCGGGGTGAGCTGATTGAAAACACCAGTATGAAAGATTTGCTGAACAAGCTCCATGTTGAGACCTTTATTCTCGATCTGGACAGTAGCGATAATGTGCCCACACTGGATGGCGTCAATTCTCAGCATATCGTTAACGGTTCACTGGAAGTGGAGCTGGAAAAGTCACAAGGGCTCAACCACATTTTCACTCAGTTAACGGAAAGCGGAGTCAAAGTGATGTCGATGCGCAACAAAGCCAATCGTTTAGAAGAGTTGTTTGTCACAATCGTAAGAGAGCAGGGGTAAGAGATGTATCAGTTGTACTGGACGGCATTCAAGAGTCTTCTGGCAAAAGAAATAAACCGCTTTATGCGAATTTGGGTACAAACACTTGTTCCCCCCGCGATCACCATGACGCTGTATTTCATTATATTTGGTAGCCTGATCGGTTCAAGAATCGGGGAAATGGGGGGCTTCACCTACATGGAATACATTGTGCCCGGCTTGATCATGATGTCGGTGATCACCAACTCTTATTCCAATGTCGCGTCTTCATTTTTCAGTTCTAAATTTCAGAAGAACATAGAAGAGCTGCTGGTGGCACCGGTACCCAATTACATCATCATTGCCGGATTTGTGATGGGTGGTGTGGTTCGTGGTTTATTGGTTGGAGCTATTGTCACACTGGTGTCTCTGTTCTTTGTTGATCTGCAGGTTGAGCACTGGGGCATTATCATCGCTACGGTATTCCTCACATCGGTCGTTTTCTCTTTGGGAGGGCTGATTAACGCTGTATTTGCGGGAACATTCGATGACATCTCTATCATTCCTACGTTTGTGCTTACCCCGTTAACTTATCTGGGCGGTGTATTCTACTCGATCAGTTTGTTGCCAGAATTCTGGCAATGGGTTTCTAAGATCAATCCGATTGTCTACATGGTGAACGCGTTTCGCTATGGATTCCTGGGGGTATCGGATGTCGGTATCGCTACATCCTTTGGTGTGCTAGGTGTGTTTATTGTTGGTTTGTATGCCGTTGCTCACTATTTAGTCGCGAAAGGCATTGGTCTTCGAAGCTAGATGAGAAAATAAAAATGGGTCGCTGAGCGACCCATTTTTTGTATCTGAAAAACAGTACTTACGACGTTTTTTCTTCCGGTTCTTCTTTCGATTCAGTCGTCAGTTCCAGTACCTGATTGTCTATCAGGCGAGCTTTTCCTAAGAAAGCCGCAATCAGAATCACCGCTTGCGTCGATTCAGAAGAGATTGGCTGAAGTGTATTGGCATCGCGAATGAAAATTTCGTCTGGCTGTAAATCGGCTGCGCGAAGTTGATCATTGGCATCTTCAATAATGGAAGAGTAATCATCACGTCCGCCGCGGATTTGGCTGCTGATCCAGCGCATGGTACGCGCGACAACAGGTGCGCGCTGGCGCTCATCAATCGTAAGCAATGTATTGCGAGAGCTCATTGCTAAGCCATCCATTTCCCGTACCGTTGGTACACCAATAATTTCGATGTCCATAGCGAGATCAACCACCATCTGGCGGATAATGGCGAGCTGCTGAAAATCTTTCTCACCAAAACAGGCGACATCAGGTTGCACGATATTGAACAACTTGGTCACTATGGTGGATACGCCCTTGAAATGACCTGGTCGGGAAGCGCCTTCAAGCATCAGGGACAGACCAGGGACCTCCACATAGGTCTGCTTGTCTAAACCTTCTGGATACATCATCTCTGGTGTTGGAGTGAATACAAACTCAACCGCTTCACCATTCAATTTAGCGAGATCGTCTTCCAGCGTGCGAGGGTAGTTGTTGAGATCGTCTGTACGCTCAAACTGCATCGGATTAACAAAGATGCTGACGACCACTACATCGGCGTGTTCACGAGCTTTTCTCGCCAGTGTTAAATGACCTTCATGCAGATTGCCCATAGTAGGGACAAAAGCAATACGGCGACCTTCTCGCTTACACTGTTTGATCTGATCTCTAAGGGAGGCAATATCAGTGAACGTTTGCATTATATTTCCTTACTCAAAGCTGTGCTCTGCACCTGGGAAAACCTGATTTTGTACGTCTTCCTTGTACTTGGCAATCGCTTTGCGGATATCCCCAGTCTCTGCCAGAAAGTCTTTAGAGAATCTTGGCATGTAGTTCGCAGAAATACCGAACATGTCATGCATGACCAGAATCTGGCCGTCAGTATCGGGACCTGCGCCAATACCAATCACAGGAATGCTCAGACGCTCGGTGATGCGTTTAGCCAGAGAAGCAGGAACACATTCCAATACCAGCAACTGAGCACCTGCGTTTTGCAGTGCGATGGCGTCTTGCACCATTTGCTCGGCGCGTTCAGCGTCACGCCCCTGAACTTTGAAGCCACCAAAAATATTCACTGATTGTGGTGTCAGACCCAGATGCGCACAAACAGGCACAGAACGCTCAGTCAGTACACGAATGGTTTCAGAGAGCCACTGCCCACCTTCAACTTTGACCATATTCGCCCCGGCTTTCATTAGCGTGGCAGCGTTTTCACAAGCCTGTTCAGGCGTTGCGTAAGTCATGAAAGGCATATCTGCCAGAAGAAGGCAATTTGGGCTGCCCGCACGAACACTGCGCGTGTGGTAGGCAATGTCATCGATAGAAACCGGCAGAGTTGATGTTTCGCCCTGAAGCACCATTCCCAGTGAATCACCCACAAGAAGCAAAGGCATTTCCTGCTCCTGGAACAGTTGTGCAAAGCTCGCATCGTAAGCCGTTGAAGTTGCGAACTTACGACCTTCCTGCTTCCAGGTCATGAGTGTATTGATAGTGACGTTTTTCATAATATTTCCTTATTAGGGGCAACTTACGACGACCAGACGTTTAAACCATTTCGGTCTACTTGTTTGAGTAACGTCTGCAGTTGCGTCCCGTCAGGGAGAGTTAAACTTGGTGCGATTTCAGCAAGAGGGTAGAGAACGAACTCCCTGATCTTCATTCCATAATGTGGAACAGTTAAACGTTCTGAATCGATCACCTCATTGCCGTATAAAACGATATCCAAATCGAGGGTTCTTGGTCCCCATCGTTCGTCTTTACGGACACGCCCTTGCTCTAGCTCGATTTTTTGAGTGCTGTCGAGCAGTTCAAGAGGCGTCAAACTGGTTTGTACCTCAACTACGGCGTTGATGTAGTCGGGTTGGTTCTGTGGTCCCATTGGCGTACTGCTGTACAGGGAAGAAGCGCGAACCAACTCAGTGTTCGGAATGCTTTTTAGCGCTTCAATGCCTTGTAGTGCCTGAGTGACGGGATCAGACAAGTTGCTGCCAACAGCAATGTAAACGGTAATCATGCTTTTGGCTTTCTTTTCTTGTTTCGGTAGCTGCGACGGCGGCGCTGACCTGAAGCCGTACCGCCTAATTCTGTCACCATTGCCTGGCGCATATTTCGCCCTGCATTCTGGTATGTCTGCCACCATTTGGCTAATTCCTGGGTGTCACCTTGCTCTATTTCCCCGCGCATTTCAAGGAAATCGAAGCCAGCACGGAATTTGTTCAGTTCCAGAAGCCTTGTGGCACGCTTACCGCTTCGGCGAGGCAGTCTGAGCTGGAGTTGCCAAATCTCTCGAATGGTCGCAGTGTGGCGACGTGGAATGGCAATAGAGCGAACCTGCTCATCCAGAATCATATTGCTGGCTTCCATGATGGCGTCGTAATAAGCAAAATTACGTTTCTCCATCAGGCGTTCTGCCATGTGATTCAACGGGTACCAGAGTAGAGCCGCAAACATAAACGCAGGGTTTATGCGTTTGCCTTCCTGAATGCGCTTGTCGGTCGATTCCAGAACCAGCTCGATCATTTTCTCTGTCTGGCTGCTCTGCTCTTCAGTAAATTCCTGAGCAATATCCGGGAATAACTGTTGGAAAAGATCGTACTCACGAAGCAGGTGATAGGTTTCCAGACCATTACCTGACTGAAGCAGTTTAAGGGATTCTTCAAACAGTCGGGCTGCTGGAATGTCTCGCAACAAATGTGCAAGTTCTTTGATTGGCGCTGCAGTGTCTTCATCGATATCCATGTTGAGTTTTGCTGCAAAACGAATTGCTCGCAACATTCGAACAGGATCTTCGCGGTAACGTGTTTCTGGATCGCCAATTAAACGAATAAGGTTATCGTCTAAATCGTCAATGCCGCCAGCGTAATCGTGAATACTGTAATCTGCGATGCTGTAGTACATGGCATTGATGGTGAAATCACGGCGCTCAGCGTCTTCGTCTACGGTGCCATAGACATTATCACGCAGAAGCATGCCTTCTTTCGATTGAGCAGCAACATTCTTGGTCGGTTCCTGATGATGACCACGGAATGTCGCCACTTCAATGATATCGCGCCCGAACATAATGTGAGCCAGTCGGAATCGTCTGCCGATCAAGCGGCAGTTTCTGAAGAGCTGCTTGATTTGTTCCGGAGTGGCGTTGGTAGCAATATCGAAATCTTTAGGTTGTTCGCCGAGCAGGAGATCGCGCACTCCACCGCCTACCAGAAATGCATCGAATCCGGCATTGTGCAGGCGGTACAGCACTTTCAGTGCGTTGTCGCTAATCTGTTTGCGAGAAATGTTGTGCTCTTCTCTTGTAATAATATTCAGAGTCAGTTCTCCGTTTGAGCGACTATTTTGTTGGCCTTTGCTGGTTAGAATCTTACGGCAAAAGCGAGTAACTTGACTAAAAATAGCCCACCTCTATTACGTTTGTGCTCAAAAATTGCGGCTAATAATAGCTTAGCTGTCCTTGTTTGAGAATGGGGACGTGATTTTGATCTCGTCTGGTAGTTGGTTTAGGTGCCAGTTTTCGACACCCCACCTCAGTATTTCCTGTTGGCTAGCTTGCTCTAATTCTTTATCTAAATCAAAGCCTAAGAAGCGCATTGCAAGCAATGTTTCAGGCTTGGGATTGTCCAGGCTGATGCCTTCTGCGCGGTTCTGCTTCGACAGTTTGTTGCCGCGTTCATCGATGGCTAACGGCAGGTGCAAGTACTCAATTGGCGTTTTTTTAAGCATTTGATATAAGCTGATTTGTCGACCTGTCGGCTCGATCAAGTCTGCGCCGCGAACCACTTCAGAGACTCCCTGATGAATATCATCCAGCACAACGGCGAGATTGTAGGCAAACAATTCATCCCGACGCTTAATGATGAAATCTTCCCGTGCCAGAGCAGGTGGAATGTCGATGCTGCCATGTCGTAAGTCGGTAAATTCAGTCACCGGATGAGTCATAGTCAGCCGGACGGCGCAGGGGTCAGAAGTCATCAGTGATTTATGACGGCATGTTCCCGGATAAAACCCGCCCGCTTCTTTAATCTGCTTACGGCTGCAGTTACAGTTGTATGCCAACCCTTCTTTCAGCCATTGATCAATTTGTTGCTGATAGGCTCCGTGACGTTGGCTCTGAAACAGCACTTCACCATCCCAGTGAAGCTGGTAAAAGTCCAATGTCTTTAAAATGAGGTCGGCTGCCCCTGCCATTTCTCTCGGCGGGTCCAGGTCTTCCATTCTCACTAACCACTTTCCAGATTTTGAGCGAGCCTGAAAGTAGCTGCCCAAAGCAGCGATCAAGGAACCAAAGTGAAGCGGACCAGAAGGCGAGGGGGCAAAACGCCCGATGTAGTTAGAATTGCTCATGGTAATCATCAAAAAAGGGAGCTGACAGGCTCCCTTTTATCACTGCTCTTGCTTAGCTTGTGTTAGCCTTGCATTTGTTTTTCTTTCATTTCAGCAAGTGTCTTACAGTCGATACACAAATCGGCTGTTGGACGAGCTTCTAATCGGCGAATACCGATTTCAACGCCACAAGATTCGCAGTAACCGAAATCGCCATCTTCGATCTTGTCGAGAGTTTTCTCAATTTTCTTGATCAAGCGACGCTCACGGTCACGGTTTCGTAGCTCTAGGCTGAACTCTTCTTCCTGAGAAGCACGGTCAACAGGATCCGGAAAGTTTGCTGCTTCGTCTTGCATGTGATGCACAGTACGATCGACTTCTTCCCTGAGCTGATTACGCCAAGCTTCTAAAATCTTAGTGAAGTGAGCCAGTTGCCTTGGTGACATATACTCTTCACCCGGCTCTTCCTGGTAAGGCTCAACACCTGCAATTGCTAGGATGCCTAGCGTTTTTCTTTTGGTAGTTTCTGGCATACAGCATCTCCTACTTACACCTTTTGACTGCCCAGCAGTCAATCAAGGCGGGTATCTATAGCAGAAAGAATAGCAGTAGGCAATGACTCGCAAGCGTGGGTCTCTGCCATTGTGAAGGTTGCATCATTTTTCATAGATTGTTGATAAAATCAACACTTTGAACCAATTGCATTTCACGTTCGGAGATTTCTGCCTTATAGCAGAGTATCTCAACACCGCTTTCTTTTGCTTGATTTAACAGTTGTGAATATTTCGCATCTATATGGTGGGCTGCCGACACTTTTTCAATACCAGTATGTAAAACAGTAAAAAAAAGTATGGCTCTGCTTCCACTTTTTGCGACTTCTATCAACTCACGAAGGTGCTTTTGCCCCCGCGTTGTGACCGCATCAGGAAAATAGCCGTGTCCATTCTCTTGCAATAACGTCACACTTTTTACTTCAATATAGCACTTCGGGCGATCTTCGCTTTCGAGTAGCACGTCAATACGACTGTTTTCATTGCCATATTTGACTTCCGTCCGTAAAGATTCGTACTCAGTTAATTCCGGAATTCGCCCAGCCTCAATGGCTTCAATGACAAGCGCATTGGGTCTTGCTGTGTTGATACATATTAGGTCACCCTGAGCGTTTTGCGAAAGTTCCCAACTGCAAGGGTATTTTCTTTTCGGATTATCCGAGGTGGAATACCAAATGGTGTTACCTGCATCAGCACATCCGGTCATCGCTCCGGTGTTCGCGCAGTGAATGGTCGTTGTGGAACCGTCATCAAACTCGATATCAGCCAAAAAGCGTTTGTATCTTTTGATGAGTGTCGCACGTTGTAGAGGTGGGTTAAATTCCATGGGCGTGTTTGGGATTCAATACTGTTTTTATGTACAATGCTTGCCTATGTTTTGCAACCAGGCAAATCATCAAGAACTGTTCATTACATCACAAGGATCATTCATTGTCACAGCTCCCGATAGAATCTGTGTTGCCAGAACTACTCAGCGCGGTTCGTTCAAAACAGCAGGTTGTTTTGAAAGCCGAGCCAGGCGCAGGTAAGTCCACTCATTTGCCTTTACAACTGGTAAAACAGAATGTGGTGAGTGGAAAAATCATCATGCTTGAACCCAGAAGGCTTGCAGCGCGAAATATCGCTCACTATCTTGCGTCTCAGCTCGGTGAAAAAGTCGGAGAAACCGTCGGGTATCGCGTGCGAGGCGAAACCAAAGCGAGTAAACACACTCGACTGGAAGTGGTAACGGAAGGGATTTTGACCCGAATGATCCAGTCTGACCCAGAGTTGGATGGGGTCTCTCTGGTGATATTTGATGAGTTTCATGAACGCAGCATTCACGCCGATACCAGCCTTTCGTTTTGTCTGGAGATTCAGGAAGCTCTGCGTGAAGACCTAACTTTGCTGGTGATGTCAGCCACTCTTGATGAGTCTGCACTGACCAAATTGCTTCCGGAAGCTGCATATATTGAATCAGAAGGGCGCGGTTATCCCATTGAGTATCGTTATGCCCCCATGTCGGTGAATGACCGACTAGCAACTTCTGTAACCAAGCAAATCCAATCCTTACTGGCTAATGAATCTGGCTCGATACTGGTTTTTTTACCGGGTGCAGGGGCGATTAATCAGGTGAAAGAGAATCTTGGCGAACTGGATAGCAAGACCGATGTTTACCCATTGTACGGGCAACTGAATTTTTCCGATCAGCAAAAAGCCATCTCTCCACCTGAACAGGGCAAGCGAAAGGTCGTACTGGCGACCAATATTGCCGAAACCAGTCTGACTATCGAAGGCATCCGAATTGTGGTCGACAGTGGGCTAGAGCGATTTGCTTCTTTCCAGCTCAAAACGGGTATTACCAAGCTGGAGCAACAGCGTATTGCGCAGTCTTCAGCTCATCAAAGGGCGGGGCGTGCGGGTCGATTGGAAGCCGGAATCTGCGTGCGCCTGTACAGCGAGCAGCAATTGCTTCAACAACCAAAAATTCCTACACCAGAAATTCTCCGAACGGATTTGTCTTCTGTGATGCTGGAAATGCTTCAGTGGGGGAACAGTGAATTTTCACCGCAGCACTGGCTTGACGTACCAACTCAGTCTTCGATTTCTGCCGCAACGGATCTTCTCAATCAACTGGGTCTTACGGATGCGCAAGGCAAGTTGACGGAGCTGGGTATTCAGGCGCAGTCACTCGGAACCGATCCTAGAATGGCGGCTATGTTACTCAAAGCACGTCAAGAAAGCGGTGAACATTTGAGTACCGCTATGGCGATGGTGGCGTTGATAGAAGAGCCTGAAAGAAACAGCGACAGTTTGATTCACTCAGCTCAGCGCTTTAAAGACGGACGTCACCAACATCAACACAAAGTTAAAACGAGAATCTCAGCTCTGAACACCAGACTAGGTGTGCAATCTACCTCTTTCAGGTTTGATGAACTTTTATCGGGCGTATGCCTTTGTTGGGCGTTTCCTGACCGAATCGCGAAACAAAGATCGGCAGGAGGGGAAAATTACCTTCTGGCAAATGGGCATGGCGCGGAGGTGGATTCGCTTTCCTCGTTGAGTCAAAACGAATTTTTAGTGGTTGTCGACCTGATGAAAGGGCGAAACAGCGACAGTAAAATCCACTTGGCTTGCCCCCTAGATTCAATTCCAGATGAATTGATAAAACAAGGTGTGTTTGTTTATTGGGACGACCAAAAAGGGGAACTTATAGCGGAAGCACGCACATCTATCGATGCGATTGTTCTGGAAGCGAAACCAACAAAAGAGATAACAGAAGAGCAGAAATCACAGGCTCTGCTGAATCATATCAAGCAAAATGGATTGGATGTGTTGTTCTGGTCAGACAAAGCCTCGGGGTTATTGAACCGAATTCGCTGTGCTCGCGAATGGCTTTCAGAAGAATCTTGGCCAGATGTCTCAGATTCCGGCTTAGTTGAAAATCTCGATAAGTGGTTGTTGCCATTTATGAATGGGGTTTCTAACATGAAGGCGTTAAAAAAAGTGGATATGTATCAGGCACTCAATGCGTATTTGGGTTGGCCTTTGAATCAGAGTATTGATGAATGGCTCCCTGAGCGTTACCCACTTCCGACTGGGCAGACACGTGAGATTTGCTACCAGGAAGGAAAGCCTCCGCACCTTTCTGCCAGAGTTCAGGAAGTGTTTGGGGAACAGGCATCTCCCAGAATAGCCAAAGGAAAAATTGCCGTAACGTTAGAATTGTTGTCTCCCGCAAGGCGACCTATTCAAATAACCCAAGACTTAGCGGCGTTTTGGCAAGGGTCTTACCATGAAGTCAAAAAAGAAATGAAAGGGCGATACCCTAAGCACCCGTGGCCAGATGATCCGGCTAATCACGAAGCCACCACAAAAACCAAGCGACAACTGAATTCATGACAGAGAAAAAGAAAACGTCAGGGCGAACCACAAAAAAGGCGACGACTAAGAAGCGAAGCCCCAGAAAACCGGCGACTAAACGAAGAACAAAGAAGAAAGTACAGAGAGGTTGGTTGCGAACTCTGTGGAGCCTGACATGGAAAAGCGCCGTGACAGTATTCGCGGTTCTGATTTTCGTTGGGATCTATCTGGATAGCGTCGTCAGGCAGAAATTTGATGGACAGCTATTTGATTTACCAACGGTGGTTTATGGCCGCGTTCTAACATTGAGCCCGGGAAGCCCTGTTACCTTACCCCAGCTTCGAAAAGAGCTGGACGTACTCAACTACCGTAAAGTGCGTTCACCCAGACACCCAGGTGAGTATTCCTCCTCTTCCACCAAGATAGAGCTCATTCGCCGTGAATTCGAATTTGAAGATGGTCCCGAAGCGTCACGACACGTCATGCTCTACTTTAATGAGCAGGGGCTAGAACGAATTAAGTCGCTGGAATCAGAACGAGACATGGGGTATTTACGCATCGATCCCAAAATGCTTGGAATGCTGGAAAAAAACACCGAAGAAAATCGACTGTTTTTGAAGCGTGAGCAGTTCCCAGAAGTGCTGGTGGATGCTCTTCTGGTGACCGAAGACCGGGATTTCTATCAGCATGAAGGGGTGTCTCCTTTTGCCATACTGCGAGCACTGGTTGCGAATGTAAAAGCAGGTCGAACGGTGCAAGGTGGCAGTACGCTGACCCAGCAGTTGGCTAAGAACTTATTCTTATCGCGTGAACGAACGTTGTGGCGAAAAGTGCGTGAAGCGTATATCGCGCTGATTTTAGATTATCGTTACAGCAAAGATCGCATACTCGAAGCCTATTTAAATGAAGTGTATTTGGGTCAGAGCCGTGGAGAAGCCATTCATGGGTTTGGCTTGGCTTCAAGGTTGTATTTTGGTCAGCCTTTACAAGAGTTGCGTATTGACCAGATTGCCTTGCTGGTTGGTATGGTTAAGGGACCATCCTATTACAACCCGGTTCGCAAACCAGAAAGGGCGAAAGAGCGTCGTGATTTAGTGCTTCGTCTGATGATGCAGCACGACATTCTAACCGCTGCTCAGTTTGAGATGGCGGCAAGCCGAGATTTGGATACACAGGAAAAACCGCAGATTGCCAGCAGACAGCCTGCATATTTTCAGCAAGTTAGCCGCGAGTTGAAACAAAAAGTCGGCGACGCGTTTCAGCGTCAGGCTGGGTTAAAAGTGTTTACGTCTCTGGATCCGGTATCTCAGTTTGAATTGGAGAAAGCCATCAAATCGAAAATTCCGCAACTTGAGCTTCGAGCTGGAAAAGGGCTGGAAGCCGCAGGCATTGCGGTTGACCGCCGGAGCGGAGAAATTCGAGCCATGGTAGGAGGCAAACGAACCGGTTACGACGGATTTAATCGAGCACTGAACGCATCCAGACCGATTGGTTCTCTGGCTAAACCCGCGGTTTATCTGACTGCATTGCAAAGCCCAGCAGAATTTACATTGGCGACGACCCTTAAAGATACGCCGTTCTCGCTTAAAGGAAGCCAGGGCAGTGTGTGGTCGCCAAAAAACTACGACAGAAAGTATCGTGGTGATGTGTCGCTTTACCAGTCCTTTGCTAAGTCACTCAATGTGCCTACGGTCAGGTTAGGGCTGAAGCTGGGTATTCCCGCGGTGATGGATACGTTTGAGAAGCTCGGTGTCGACAGGCAGGAAATTCGTCCGGTGCCGTCTATGTTTCTCGGATCATTTTCTCTGACGCCATATCAGGTGTCTCAGATGTATCAGACACTCACCAATTCTGGAAAAAAAGCGCCATTGAGCGCGTTACGTAGCGTCAAAGATCTGGAAGGGAATGTGCTTTATCGTTCAATTCCTAAAGTGTCCCAGCGCGTACCTCAACAGGCTGCCTGGCTAACGACCTATGCAATGAAAAAAGCGGTATCTGAGGGAACTGGCCGTTATTTGCAAGGTCAATTTAGTCGCATGACACTGGCGGGCAAAACGGGAACCAGTAATGATACCCGAGACAGCTGGTTTGTTGGTGTCGATGGGCGAGAAGTGGTGACCTTGTGGCTTGGAAGGGATGACAACAAACCCACCAAGCTGACAGGGTCAAGTGGTGCACTTCGGGTTTATCACCAGTACCTGCAGAACCGGATACCGGAACAACTGATTCTTCCATGGCCAGCACAAATTACGACCATGGGGTTTGCTCTTAAACCGGATGGTGGTTTAAAAATAGATTGCAAAAAAGCATTTACGTTGCCCGTATGGGATAAATCGGGTGACGTAAAGGAAGCGTGTAAAAGCGGACCCGCCAATTGGCTGAGCCGCTTATTCGAATAGCTGGGCTAATGTTCTCAGAGTCATTGACCCATAAATAGGAGGTCTCTTGTTTCATTTTTGGTGTAAAGGAATCGCCGCCATTATTTTGAGTGCGGTACTACTGACTAGCCAGATGGCATTGGCAAATTCTGAAAATGAAACAGAGAAAGAGCGTCCTGTTATTGCGGTTGTATTGGCTGGGGGCGGTGCCAAAGGTGCTGCCCACATTGGTGTCCTAAAAGCGCTGGAAGAAATGCATATTCCGGTTGATATCATTACAGGTACCAGCATGGGCGCATTTGTTGGTGGCATGTACGCCACGGGGATGTCTGCCGATGAAATTGAGTCCTTCATCCACACCATAGACTGGAGTTCTGGTTACAGAGACAGGGTCAATCGCGACCAGCTTCCCGTTCGTGAAAAACAATATTACGACCGCTATCAAATTCAAACTGACCTTGGCTTACGTTTTGGTGATGTAACCGCACCAAAAGGTGTGGTTCAGGGGCAGAACATGCATCGAATTCTGCGCGAAGCCGCAGGAAACATACCCCCAATGTACTCTTTCGATGAACTCGCCGTACGCTATCGAGCTGTCGCGACTGATATTGTGAAGCTTGAGCCCGTCGTTCTGGATAGCGGTTATCTGACCGATGCCATGATGGCAAGCATGTCTGTTCCCGGTGCCTTACCTCCATTTCCCATGGGAGAAAAGCTGCTTGTTGACGGTGGTGTGACTAACAATATGCCTGTTGAGCTGGCGCGGGAAATGGGGGCTGATCTGATTATCGCTGTTGATATCAGTACCGACTATCAATCCCGTCACGAATTAAAAACGTTTATCAATGTAGGCGACCAGCTATCGAACTACATGGTTCAGCGAAGTACCCATCGCCAGTCGAAGAAACTCACAGATAAAGATGTTCTGTTAAGTCCAAAAGTGGGCGATATGTCGACAACCGACTTCTCTCGAATGCCTGATGCTTACGAGCTTGGTTATATTGCTGCCATCGAATCAAAAGAGGCGCTTCAGCGCTTCGCGACCAGCCCGATACAGTATCAGGCATACATCAACCGTAAGCAGGATGCGAGACGTTCTATTGTTTACGGTGATCAGCTGGTTGTGGATGAAATCGAAATCATCAACAACAGTCACTACAACGATAACGTCCTCAAACAGTTTTTGTCGCTTGAGCCCGGTAAACGATACACCTTGGATGAATTGGAAACTCGGGTTCACAGCCTCTACTCCTTAAACCGATTCGAACAGGTTTTGTACCGCTACGATCAGGACGACAAGGGAAAAACTACGCTTTATGTCGAGGTGAATGAAAAGGAGTGGGGACCAAACTATGTCGATTTCCGCTTCTATCTGGAAGACGATTTTCAGAACACAAGCCAGTACTCGATCGGGCTAAGTGTTAACTTCACCGACTTAAACGACAAAGGTGCTGAAATTCGCACTAATTTAGAAATGGGGTCTGATAAGCTTATTGAAGCTGAATGGTATAGCCCTATATTCAATGAGCAGAAGCTGTTTACCAGTGCTTCGATGACTTATGTGAATGAAAATCGGCAGTTGCCTTTTGATGAAGATTTTCTGAAAGAAGTAACGTTAGCGGGGAGCAAAGATTTCTTGCCGATCAACTATGTTCAGTTTACGGCAGAAGCAGCACTGGGGATCGCACCTTCTTTTAATCATGAGTTTAAATTTGGTGCTCGGTATACGGTCGGCGATTTCTCTCTTTCTTCATTGCCCAAATTTGGCACGCAGAATTTCAACCGAAAAGGACTTTTTGCGCGTTATCGATACGATACGTTTGATGATATGAGTTTTCCTGCGGAGGGGAACTTAGCTCACTTTGAGCTATTGGCGTCAGAAGACAACATACAAGAGGATCAAAAAGAAACTTATACCGAAGACCGGGTCAATGAAGTGACCATTCAATTGGGCACCGCACACAGCTATCAACGTCATACTTTGGTCGGAATGGCAGAATATGAAGTGACCCGCAGCCGGAATGCCACCATCCCGATTATGCCTAAGTCTCTGGGAGGGTTTCTGAATCTGTCTGGTTTATCAGGAAATAGTTTGATCGGACAGAACAAAATTTTCGGCAGTTTGGTGTACCGTTACCGTTGGTTTGACAACGACTTCGGCTTGTTCCGCTCTCCGGTTTACCTCGGAGCTTCAGCGGAATATGGCGGAGTGTGGTCTGATCCCAATTTGAAAATCAGTGAAGCGCCAATGTACGTGGCAGGGTCGGTTTTTGCAGGTGTGAAATCTCCGATTGGGCCTATAATTTTAGCGTACGGGCAAACAGAAGAACGTTTCAGTTCGGTATACCTAATCGTGGGAACGGCTTTTTAACGCGAATAAAAATGCTTAAATTCATAGAACTTTAGTCTCAAGTTGCTATGTTGGTCAAAATGATAAGATTTTAATTTTAAGTTAAATTTGCTATTCTCCACCCCACAGTTTGGCCCTATGCCGCTGTTGATTATTAAGAATCAGAATAAGACTATTCATAATAAAAGCGGCAAGGCAGCCAAGTTTTTCCAAGGATGTTTGCACCTCTTGATCACAAGGGAGGTCAAACCGCAATGAGAGGAATGAGTCGTGCTTGAAGCCTACCGTAAACACGTCGAAGAGCGTGCCGCAGAAGGAGTCGTTCCAAGACCCCTTGATGCTGAACAAGTCGCAGGACTTGTAGAATTATTAAAAAATCCGCCCGCAGGCGAAGAAGCTTTCCTAATTGATCTTCTAGAAAATCGTATCCCACCTGGCGTAGATGAAGCCGCTTACGTTAAAGCTGGATTCCTTACTGCTATTACCAAAAATGAAGTTACATCCCCATTGGTTAGCCGCGAGAAAGCCGCGGAACTATTGGGTACGATGCAAGGTGGTTACAATATCGAATCGCTGGTTTCTCTTCTTGATGATGCAGATCTGGCGCCAATTGCTGTTAAAGCACTTTCTCATACACTTCTTATGTTCGACGCGTTTTATGACGTTGAAGAGAAAGCCAAATCTGGCAATGCTTCCGCTCAGCAAGTACTTCAGTCATGGGCTGATGCTGAATGGTTCCTAAGCAAGCCAGAGCTAAAAGAAAAAATCACACTTACTGTATTTAAAGTAACGGGTGAAACCAATACTGATGACCTGTCTCCGGCGCCGGATGCATGGTCTCGTCCAGATATCCCTGTTCACGCTTTGGCTATGCTGAAAAACGAACGTGAAGGTATCAAACCAGATTCTCCGGGAACTATTGGTCCAATTAAGCAGATTGAAGCACTGCAAGAGAAAGGTCACCAGCTTGTTTACGTCGGTGATGTTGTAGGTACTGGTTCTTCTCGTAAATCCGCAACTAACTCCGTACTTTGGTTTATGGGTGACGACATCCCTAATGTGCCAAATAAGAAAGCGGGTGGTTACGTACTTGGCGGTAAAATTGCCCCTATCTTCTTCAACACAATGGAAGATGCAGGTGCACTGCCAATCGAAGTGGATGTAACTAAGCTGAATATGGGCGACGTTATCGACGTGTACCCATTTGAAGGTAAAGTTTGTAACCACGAGTCTGGCGAAACACTGGCTGAATTCAGCCTGAAAACAGACGTATTGATTGATGAAGTACGTGCTGGTGGTCGTATCCCTCTTATCATTGGTCGTGGTTTGACAGACCGCGCTCGTGAGTCTCTGGGTCTTGAGTCTTCAGACGTATTCCGTCGCCCGGTTTCAGCCGCCGATACGGGTAAGGGCTACACCCTTGCTCAGAAGATGGTGGGTAAAGCGTGTGGCGTAGAGGGCATTCGCCCAGGTACTTACTGTGAGCCGAAGATGACAACAGTAGGTTCTCAGGATACAACCGGTCCTATGACTCGAGATGAGTTGAAAGACTTGGCGTGTCTAGGCTTCTCTGCAGACCTGGTCATGCAGTCATTCTGTCACACATCGGCGTACCCGAAACCTGTTGATGTGAACACTCACCACACACTGCCTGATTTCATCATGAACCGTGCGGGTGTTTCTCTTCGCCCTGGTGATGGTGTAATCCACTCATGGCTAAACCGTATGCTACTTCCTGACACTGTTGGTACGGGTGGTGACTCGCATACTCGTTTCCCTCTGGGTATTTCTTTCCCAGCTGGTTCTGGTCTGGTTGCTTTTGCTGCTGCAACAGGCGTTATGCCTCTTGATATGCCGGAATCGATTCTGGTTCGCTTTAAAGGCGATATGCAGCCAGGTATCACACTGCGTGACTTGGTACATGCCATCCCTTACTACGCGATTCAGCAAGGTCTTCTGACTGTTGAGAAAGCAGGTAAGATCAATGAGTTCTCTGGTCGTGTTCTTGAGATCGAAGGTGTAGAGCACCTGACGGTTGAACAGGCATTTGAACTGTCAGATGCGTCTGCAGAACGTTCAGCGGCGGGTTGTACTGTTAAGCTATCTCAATCGTCGATTGAGGAGTACCTGAACTCGAACATCATCATGCTTAAGTGGATGATCTCTGAAGGCTACGGCGATGTGCGTACCATCGAACGTCGTATCACAGCTATGGAAGAGTGGCTGGCTAATCCAGAGTTGATGGAAGCTGATTCTGACGCAGAATACGCTCACGTGATTGAAATTGATCTTGCAGAGATTAATGAACCTATCCTGTGTGCGCCAAATGATCCGGATGATGCTCGTCTACTGTCTTCTGTACAAGGCACGAAAATCGATGAAGTATTCATTGGTTCTTGTATGACCAACATTGGTCACTTCCGTGCAGCCGGTAAGCTTCTTGATAAGCACAACGGTCAGCTGGATACGCGTTTATGGATTGCACCACCAACGAAAATGGACCGTGACCAGCTTACAGAAGAAGGTTACTACGGTATCTACGGTCGTGCGGGCGTTCGTATCGAAACTCCGGGCTGCTCCCTGTGTATGGGTAACCAGGCGCGAGTTGCAGACAAAGCGACTGTAATGTCCACATCAACGCGTAACTTCCCTAACCGTTTGGGTACAGGTGCAGACGTGTTCCTAGCCTCTGCTGAGCTAGCCGCAGTTGGTGCGATTCTTGGCCATATCCCTTCTAATGAAGAGTACCTGGAATACGCGAAGCAGATTGATGCGACAGCAGCGGATACGTATCGCTACCTGAACTTCCATAAAATGGATCAGTACACCAAGAAAGCAGATACGGTGATTTTCCAAGAGCCAGCATAAGCTTAAGGAAATTCTGATATCCAAAGCGCCCCAATCGGGGCGCTTTTTACTTTCCAATCTCACTATCGCATCACTCACTTCCTCTTTATTTTCTAAAATTAGAATTAGGTGAGCTTCGCCTCTCCTTCTACTAAGTGATACACTCCGCTTCCTCTGAAATTTGCGGGTAACAGACAATGGAATACCAATTCACTAAAAACAGCTTAACGGGTGACTACATGGTCAAGTGCAGCATGGGGCATGAGATTGTGGGACGCTGGTTGCAGGAAGAAGTGAACGCTCAGCTTAGTGTTATTGACGGTATTCTGCAGCGACTCGAATGGATGATGGAAGGTCAGCATCATGAAGATAAGATCGAAGGTCGTGAAATCAGCGTGTTAATCAATCGCGATGAAGTGGTGATTCAAGAAAACGGCATTGAGTTCGAACAGGAATGCGCTGAGCCCGATATGTATCTTTATGAAAGTGAAAGCAGCGCAGCTTGTGGATTTGAAGATTTTGTCGAATTAGTAAAAGCCTGGAAGGCGTTTGTAACGTCATACTAAATAAAGCGTTTAGGTCTTCATTCTCAAAATACTCACCATTTTGGGGAAAGATATGAGCTCTGCTTCAAATTTGGGAAGAGGATGCACAATTTTTGTGCATCCTCTTTTTTCATTTTACGACCGCTACTTCTTAAATCTATTGAAATCATTAAGTTAGGTTTTTGGCACGCTCCTTGATTGTTGCTTGTGTGTTAACGGATTACACCATTTTTAGAGAGGACGTGATGAAACTTATAAATGCCATTGTTAAGCCATTCAAACTCGACGATGTAAGGGAAGCATTATCCGATGTAGGTATTGAAGGTATGACGGTTAGCGAAGTGAAAGGCTTCGGTCGTCAGAAAGGTCATACCGAGCTATACCGCGGAGCCGAGTACCAAGTCGATTTTCTACCAAAAGTAAAATTAGAAATTGCCACACAGGCAGAAAACGTAGACCGAGTAGTAGAAGCCATCACCAAAGCCGCCCACACCGGCAAGATTGGCGACGGAAAGATTTTTGTTTATGACCTTCACCAAGCGATTCGTATTCGTACTGGTGAAATGGATTCTGAAGCACTTTAAGGGATTGGGGATATTATTATGGAACTATCAGTAACAGTAGCTGAACTCAGATATGCACTAGACACCTTTTTCTTCCTCATTTCAGGTGCATTGGTTATGTGGATGGCAGCGGGCTTTGCCATGCTAGAGGCGGGGCTTGTACGCTCTAAAAACACCACAGAAATCTTAACGAAGAACGTGTGCTTGTACGCGATTGCCTGTACCACTTTCTTACTTGTGGGCTACAACATTATGTACGTCGATAATGCAGAAGGGGGCTGGTTACCATCCTTTGGTGCCTTGATTGGTTCTCAGGGTGAAGGTGCCGATCACTCACTTGAGTCCGACTTCTTCTTCCAGGTCGTGTTTGTTGCAACTGCGATGTCCGTTGTATCCGGTGCAGTCGCTGAGCGAATGAAGCTTTGGTCTTTCCTGATCTTTTCAGCCGTCCTGACTGCTTTTATTTATCCAATGGAAGGTTACTGGACATGGGGCGGTGGTTTCCTTGCAGAAGCAGGTTTCAGTGATTTCGCTGGCTCCGGTATTGTTCACATGGCTGGTGCCGCAGCAGCGTTAGCAGGTGTGGTGCTTCTGGGGGCTCGTAAAGGTAAGTACGGAAAAAATGGTGAGATTTATCCAATTCCGGGCTCAAACATGCCTTTGGCAACGCTTGGTACATTCATCCTATGGTTTGGCTGGTTCGGCTTTAACGGTGGCTCGCAGTTAATGGTTTCAGACTTTGAAAACGCAACAGCGGTAGGTCAAATCTTCCTGAACACCAACGCAGCAGCGGCGGCAGGTGCAATTGCAGCACTGCTAGTGTGTAAAACAACGTGGGGCAAAGCTGACCTAACTATGGTGCTTAATGGTGCATTGGCTGGTCTGGTTGCCATCACTGCTGACCCGTTGTCTCCTTCTCCGTTAGTGGCTGTTGGTATCGGTGTAGCGGCAGGTGCGCTGGTAGTATTCAGCATCGTTGCGATGGACAAAGTGAAAATCGATGACCCAGTTGGTGCGATATCAGTTCACGGTGTATGTGGCTTGTTTGGTTTGATGATGGTGCCTGTCAGCAATGCAGATGCGGCTTTCTCAACTCAGCTATTGGGCGCAGCGGTTATCTTTGGCTGGGTCTTCGGAGCAAGCCTGGTCGTGTGGTATGTACTGAAAGTAACTATGGGTATTCGAGTTTCTGAAGAGGAAGAACTGGAAGGTATGGACATGCACGATTGTGGTGTAGGTGCGTACCCTGAGTTTGTCTCAGTGAAGTAATATAAGATCTGAGACGAAACAAATCGTTACTAAATTTAATGATAGACCTGTCAGAAATGGCAGGTTTTTTTGATCTTGATACAGAATGGATGATTGTCAACCGAAGGAGTTTGAATATAATAAGGCGACTGATAAACATTATCATTATTGCTTTCACAAAGGACTAAAACGATGAAAAAACTGCTGACTCTTTCAGCCATCGCGTGTGGTGTTATTGCTCCTTCTGCTATGGCCGCTGAAGAAGTGAACGTATACTCTTACCGTCAGCCTTTCTTGGTTGAACCAATGTTTAAAGAGTTCACTAAAGAAACGGGTATCAAAGTAAACGTTAAATTCGCTAAAAAAGGTCTGGCTGAAAAGCTGGCTCAGGAAGGTGAATACAGCCCAGCAGACGTTATCCTAACTGTAGACATCAGCCGTCTTGCAGAACTGTCTAAAAAAGGTCTAGTTCAGCCAGTAAACAGCGATGTAATCGAAGCAAACATTCCTGCTCAATACCAAGACGACAACAACGAGTGGTTCGGTATCACAACTCGTGCTCGTAACGTTTACTCTTCTCGTGACCGTGTTGGTAAGCTAGGCGAAGACTTCACTTACGAAGATCTAGCTAAGCCTGAATTCAAAGGCAAAATCTGTACTCGTAGCGGTAAGCACCCTTACAACGTATCTCTAATTTCTTCTATGATTGCTCACAAAGGTGAAGCGGCAACGAAAACTTGGCTAGAAGGCGTGAAGGCAAACCTTGCACGTACTCCACAAGGTAACGACCGTGCACAGGTTAAAGCGATCAAAGAAGGTCTATGTGACGTTTCTCTGGGTAACAGCTACTACCTAGGCAAGATGGTAAACAACGAAGAGCAAAAAGCTTGGGCTGAAGCGGTTTACATCAACTTCCCTAACCAAAAAGCAGCGGGTACTCACGTAAACATCAGTGGTATGGCTATGGCGAAACACTCGCCAAACAAAGCAAACGCTAAGAAACTGATGGAATTCCTAACGAAAGACAAAGCTCAGTCTATGTACGCTGAAGTTAACTTCGAATACCCAGTTAAAGCGGGTGTTAAGCGTTCTGAGCTAGTTGCTTCTTGGGGTGACTTCAAAGCGGACACTATCTCGCTTGAAGAAATCGCAGCTAACCACTCTAAAGCGATCAAACTTCTAGACGAAGTTAAATTCGATCTGTAATGCGAAACATTTGCTCAACCTATTAGGTTGAGCATATGGTTCTAAAGCCATCATAAGCAGTGTAGATAGTAGTAACTATAAGATGTTACTTACTTCTTTCATTGTTAATGATGGCTTTGTTAGTTTTTAGGGATTGAAAAGCAAAATGAGAGTCGTTTTGATATACTTTCCTAAATACCATGTTTTCTATTAGGGATATAAAGTGTCTTGGCGACAGAAGCCTCGCATTTTGTATTGCTGTAAAGTCGCTGGGCAATGAAAGAAAATCATACCACTTGGAAAGTCGGCAGCTGGAGTGTGGCTGGGCTGTTGGCGCTACCGATAATCGCCATTTTTTATATGTCCATAGGTGAATCGGAAATCTTTCCACATCTGATGAGCACAGTACTGCCAATTTATATTGCCAACACCATTAAACTGGTCACCGGAGTCATGCTGTTGTCACTGTTACTGGGGGTTCCCAGTGCCTGGCTAATGGCCATGTGTAAGCTTCCGACCGAGAGAATTTTGCAGTGGGCACTGGTGCTTCCATTGGCAATGCCCAGCTATATCGTGGCATACGTTTACACCGACTGGTTTGACTTTCCCGGACCTATTCAAATGCTCCTCCGTGATCTTACGGGGTGGGGACCAGGCGAATACTGGTTTCCAGATATTCGAACACTCACTGGTGCGGTCATAGTTCTGGCACTGGTGCTTTATCCTTATGTTTACCTGCTCGGGCGAGCTGCTTTTATGGAGCAGAACGTATCTCTGCTTCAGTCTGCAAGATTGCTTAAGTGTTCACCTCTGACGAGTTTTTTCAGAATCTCTCTACCGTTAGCCAGACCTTCTATTGCCGTTGGGCTTTCTCTGGTGGCGATGGAAACCATTGGCGATTTCGGAACCGTGAATTACTTTGCTGTTCATACATTAACGACCGCCGTTTACGATACGTGGCTTGACCATTCTGAGCTTTCAGCCGCAGCAAAAATCTCATCCATCATGCTGGTGGTAGTGGTGCTACTGATCAGTGCCGAGCGATACAGCCGTCGCCGTCAGAAACTTTTTCAGTCCCAGTTTAATAGCCATGAAGACGTACGTTACGAGCTGCAAGGCTGGAAAAAGTGGGCGGCGCTCGCTTGGTGTTGGGGGCTGGTTGCCGTTGCGTTTGCACTTCCTCTGCTTCAACTCGGTTCTTACGCCTATACTTATTTTGCTCAAAGCTGGACGGAAGAATTTCGCCAGTACTCCATTAATAGCTTGCAGGTTTCTTTGTCTGCCGCGGTGATAGGTGTGGCTGTCGCTTTGGTAGTGAATTTCTGCCAACGCGTTAATCCCGGTCGCAACAGCGTCATGTCGATGCGATTTTCCTCCATGGGATACGCCGTTCCTGGGACGGTTCTCGCCATAGGTGTGATGACGTTTGTGACCCGAGTGGAGCATGGCATCAATGATTTTGCTAAATGGATGGAGTGGGCACCTCCGGGGCTGTTCTTTTCCGGCTCAATGCTTGCACTGATTTTTGCCATGGTTGTGCGTTTTTCCGCTGTGGCGATTGGCAGCATCGAAAGCAGCATGAATAAGATATCGCCTTCTCTCGACATGGCGACTCGGACCATGGGGTGCAATGCCAACGAGATGCTGAGAAGAATACATTTACCGCTGGTACGTCGTGGTGCGTTGATCGCCGGTCTGCTCGTGTTTATCGAATGCATGAAAGAGCTTAATGCCTCTTTACTGCTTCGCCCATTTAACTTCGAGACGCTGGCGACATACGTGTATAACTACGCGTCAGACGAGCAGCTAGAGCTGGCGGCAATGCCAGCCGTTTTATTGGTACTTGTGGGACTTATCCCCTTGATTATGGTTAACCGTTCACTGGAGCAAAATCACTGATGAGTTGCGCATTAACTATTGAAAACCTGACGTGTAAGTACCAAACGCAGACGGTGCTGGAATCATTATCCCTCACCGTTCAGCATGGCGAGATCGTCTGCTTACTTGGAGCCAGTGGTTGTGGAAAGACCACCTTATTGAAAGCCATTGCCGGATTACTTCCTCTCGCCAGCGGAACCATGACACTCAATTGCCAGACCATAGATAACGGTAAAGACTGGATCCCACCAGAGAAGCGAAATATTGGCATGATCTTTCAGGATTATGCGTTGTTCCCTCATCTAACCGTTGAGCAGAACGTTGGGTTTGGTTTACGTACTGCGAGCGAGAGTGAAAAGCACGCAAAAGTGCAGGAGATGCTGAAGTTAGTCAAACTGGATGAATTTGGTGATCGGTTCCCGCATCAGTTATCAGGTGGTCAGCAACAACGTGTGGCGATAGCCCGTTCACTGGCGTACAAGCCGGACCTTCTGCTTTTGGATGAACCATTTTCTAATATCGATACGCAAGTTCGCCATGAATTGATCCGCGAAATTCGTAAGATTTTTAAGGCGCAGGGAGTGACCGCGATCTTTGTGACCCATAGTCGTGAAGAAGCATTCGCGTTTTCCGACAAAATGGCGGTGATGAACAACGGTGTTATCGAGCAGTTTGGCAGTGCCTCAGAACTGTATTACCAGCCATCCAGTAAGTTTGTGGCAGACTTCCTTGGAGGCGGCAGTTACCTCCCAGCCAAACGAGTGTCTACCGATAAATTTGATACCGCGTTCGGAGTGTTAGGTGCGCTAGCGCAAGCAGAGATTCATGTTGATCAAGAATGTGAGCTGTTATTAAGACCTCAGCACATTAAGGTCAGCGCGGCAGATGAAAGCAGCATACAGATCCTGGAACAGCAGTTTATGGGTGATCACTGTCGATATGTGATTGAGGCTAATGGAACTCGCCTGATTGCCAGTTCTTCTGAGGCTCTGGACATCAACCAGAAGGTCAATGTGCAGATTGAATCCGATGGCGTGTTAGCGTTTTAATACCAGCTACTTACTGCGATTGGTAAGAAGATCAATCTGAGAAGAAAAGAGAAAGCCCAGCAAACGCTGGGCTTTGATTTTGGACCTATAGGGGTATATCACCAGTCTAACGGCGAACACTGAATAGTGACTAGCTATTCAGTGCGTCCAAAACACTTTATACAACAATTGTGACAATTGTTTTGTATGATTAAAGAGAAAGGAATGCTTTTACTTGTGCCACAGCGGCTTCAGCGCTTTCCTTGTCTTCCATTTCAGAGAAGATTCTCAGCAGAGGTTCTGTCCCAGAGAATCGGGCAATGACCCATCCGCCATTTTTGAAGTAGACCTTAGCGCCATCTTCATAACTGACTTTCTCAATTTCAAAATCGAAATCGGGCAGTTGCTTCTCTACATAAATCTTGTTGTACAACGCTTCTTTTTGCGCAGGCTTAAATGTGCAATCGCCCTCTGCTGTATAAGCGTAGCCATACTTACCGTAAATTTCATCCAAAAGCTCAGAAAGTTTCTTTCCTGTGACGCTTACCATCTCAACCAGTAAACTTGATGCAAACACACCGTCTTTACCTTTGATGTGACCACGAATGGTCAAGCCACCTGAACTTTCACCACCGATAAGTGAGTCGTCGGCTTCCATTTGAGAACTGATGTGCTTAAAGCCTACAGGAACCTCAAAGCTCTTTTCACCGTGATCGGCTGCGATTTTGTCTAGGATATGCGTGGTCGCGATGTTACGAACCACAGAACCCGACCAGCCTTTGTATTTCAATAGGTAGTAATACAGTAGCATCAGTACTTCGTTCGGATGAATGAAGTTACCTTTTTCATCAATGATGCCTAAGCGGTCCGCATCTCCATCGGTACCAATGCCGATGTCATAGCCTTCTGCTGCCACCAAGTGTTTCAGGCGATACAGGGTTGCCGCACTAGGTGATGGCATTAAACCGCCAAAATCGGGGTTTTTACCATCATTGATTACGTCTACATCACAACGACCGTTGATCAACACCGTCTGAAGTGCGTTTTTGGCTACGCCGAACATTGGGTCAATCAATACGCGCAGATTGGCTTTTTTGATTGCTTCGATGTCGATGAAGTTAATGATGGAATCGACAAACTCATTCATTGGGTTAATTTCAAGAATGGTCTTGTCTTCTACCGCTTGTTCAAAGTCGACGCTCTTAACATTTTCTAGAGTCAGATTCGCAATCTGTTCTTCGATCTTCTGCGTGATGATTTCATCCGCATCGCGACCGCCTTCAATGAATACCTTGATGCCGTTGTAATCTGCCGGGTTGTGAGATGCTGTAATACACGCTGAGTAAGCACATCCCATTTCTTTGGCTTTGAACATCACAATTGGGGTAGGGACAAACTTGTTGATAAAGCTAACCGTAATACCATTTGCTGCCAACACTTCGGCAAACCAATGACCGGCTTTATCGGAAAGGAAACGACGGTCGTAACCGACGACAAACCCTTTGTCTTCCACCTTCTCGTTTAACATGATATTGGCAACGGCCTGAGCCACTAAACGAACATTGTCTTTAGTGAACTCTTCACCGATAAAGGCGCGCCAGCCACCTGTACCGAACTTAATCATATTAAAATCCTATTTCTCTCCGTGGCTCACAATGAACCAAAATCAAAAGGGTGGGAGAAAACTTCCCACCAAAAAAGTTAACCAAGGACAACAACAACGTCGTTTACGCTGCCTTCAGCCAGAACAGGGATAACGCCGTCAACCGCTTCGCCATTCACAGTAATAGATTTCACGCCTTTGCTGACGGAATCTGGGTTTTGTACCGAGATGTTGTACGTAGCACCACGCCATTGACGAGTCACTTCAAAGCCCGGCCAGTCTGTTGGGATACAAGGATCGACAGTCAGACCTTCAAAACCAGTTCGAACACCCAGAATGAAGTTGGTTACGGCAAAGTAAGCCCAGCCAGATGTACCTGTTAACCATGGGTGGTTTGCACGTCCGTGATCCTGATGGTCACGTCCCATAATGAACTGTACGTATGAGTATGGTTCTGCGATTCGTTTCTCGATGATGTCGTTCTGGTTGTACGGGTTCAGTGCGTCGTAGAACTTCATCGCACGGTCACCACGACCCAGTTTCGCTTCCGCTACCCATGCCCATGGGTTCGGGTGAGAGAAGATAGCACCGTTCTCTTTTACACCTTGGTAAACACGGGTCACGAAGCCAATATCATCATTCGGTGTTGCGAATGATGGTGCGTTTAGATGTAAGCCGTACTCAGAGAACAGGTTCTCATCAACCGCGTCCATTGCTTTCTCGCCACGTTCCTGAGAAACCGCACCAGAAAGCACTGCTAGCGTGTTTGACTCTAAGTGGATACGACCTTCAGTTTGCTGTGCCGTACCAATCTTGTCGCCATTCTTCGTCAGACCACGGATGTACCAACCGCCCTCGTCGTCCCAAAGGTGCGTTTCACACGCTTCACGAACGTTGGCTGCCATTTCAGTGTACTTAGCTACGTCTTCATCTGCACCACGGTATTTCGCTAGGTCAATGAACTCTTGTAGAGCCCAGAAGTGTAGGAACGACACCATTGAAGACTCACCGCCGCCAAGGTTCAGACAGTCATTCCAGTCTGCGCGCAGACCTTTACAGATGCCTGTCTGACCCACGTATTCCGCAGAGAAATCCAACGCCGCTTTCATGTGCTCGTAAACTGTGGCTTCACCGCCGTCTGCGTATGGGATGACTTCGTCAAAGAAGTTCTCTTCACCAGTTTCCATCACGTACTTACAGATGGTTGGAACCAACCATAGGTGGTCGTCAGAACAGGTGTCTTCGATTCCGTGAATCTTGTCTTCGTCAGATGGAGTCGGAACGACTGTTGGTGACTTAGAAGGTTCAACGTCAGCTTTTTCAGGATCGAACCAGTCAGGATCGAACAGGTGCAGACCGTAGCCAGCTTTTACCTGACCGCGCAGAAGATCAACAAGACGTTTGCGAGTCATGCCTGCATTTGAGTGAGGAACCGAAATCGCGTCCTGCGCGGTATCGCGGTAACCCAGACCAGTACGACCACCCACTTCGATGAAAGAAGCAAAGCGAGACCAGACTACACAGGTTTCTGCTTGGTATAGGGTCCAAGCGTTGATCATGGTATCCAGACCTTCGTTTGGCGACTTCACCTGGAACTTCGCACAGCGCTCATCCCAGTGAGCTTTGATGCCCGCAAATGCTGCGTCCACTTCGTTAAGATCCTGGTACTTAGTACGCAGGCGCTCACCGTTGCCCTTGCCAATACCCAGAATGTACGCAAAACGCACTTCTTCACCTGGCTGGATGGTGAACTGTTTATGCAGAGAGCCACAGTGGTTGTAACAGGTTTGAGCCGTGTTAGAACATTTGCCATTTTCTACAGCGATCGGGTTAGCTTCGTCGCGGTAAAGACCTAAGAAGCTATCGCGCTGACCGTCGTAAGAATCCGGAGAGAAAGTAGATGCCAGGTAGTAGAAACCTTCAAAATCGTTGGTGTTGTAGTACAGGTCGTACTCAATCACGCCATCTTTGTATTCAGTGCCTGCTGAGTACAGAGACATTTGGTGGTTCTGGTTATCAGACTGGATATGGCTGAAAGAAAACTCAACAAATGAGAACGCACTGATCGTACGAGGCTTGTCTGAGGTGTTCTTGATAACCACATCCCAGATCTCGGCGTCTTCGCCTTTTGGCACGAATAGCGTTTTGGTTGCCGTAATGCCTGCATACTCACATTTGAATTTAGAGTAAGAAAGACCATGACGAACTTCGTAAGTCGCTTCATCAAGGCTTTTTGCTACTGGCTGCCATGAAATTGACCAGTAGTCACCCGTTTCGTCGTCACGCAGGTAAACGTAATGTCCTGGGCGATCGAACGTTGCGTTCGGGCGGAATTTTGTCACTCGGTTGTATTCCGGCGAATTGTAGAAAGAGTAGCCGCCTGCATTGTGAGAAATAACAGTACAGAACTTTTCCGTTCCTAGGTAGTTTGTCCATGGCGCTGGTACGTCTGGACGCGTAATGACATATTCACGATTATCGTTATCGAAATAGCCGTATTTCATGGTTCTTTCCTTTTAAACAAACTGCGAAGGAGTGCAGTAAAAACTAGTAATTCCGTGACCTGAGCAGGCTCGGGTCTTGTTATTCTTGCCAGGGCGAACGGTAGTTCACTCCCAGGCGTTGCCAATGTGGCAAATGTCCTTTAAGTCTGGATAGGTAATCCAGCCAGTTACGATCTTTAGCCTGGCTCCAGCACACTTCTGCCAGTGCAGTAAGTCGCGGGAATACCATGTATTCGAGTCGGGATTGGTTAGTGACCTTTTCACACCAAAGCGCACACTGCACTCCCCAGATCCTTTGGCGAACAGGATCGTTTTCTGAGGCGGAGCTCAGAGGTTCATACTGGTAAGCCATCTCAAGAGGTACTGGATTTGCCCAGTCCACTCCCGGTTCTTCTGGGGCATAGTCTTGGGTCATATCAAGGTAAGTGGTTTGCGCTGGTTGCAGCACAACGTCAAAGCCTTGTTGCGTGCATTGCAGCGCAGCTTCTTCGTTCATCCAGGCAAAGATAACAGTGTCTTTAGACACTTTGTTTCCGTGCTTGGCTTCTTCCCAACCGAGCATGCGCTTGCCCAACGATTTCAGTTTGCGTTCGGCATGGCGAAGTAAATGCCCCTGAAGCTCAGAAGCTTCCGTGTAGCCGTGCTCTTTCATCATCGCCTGACATTTAGGGCTCTCCGTCCAGACGTTTTTAGGAACTTCATCAGCACCTATATGAACGTATTGTGATGGGAACAACCCCGCGACTTCCGTCAGAACGGTATCTAAAAATTGGTAAGTACCGTCTAAAGCGGGAGACAGTACGTTGTCGTTGTAGTTCTGAATACTCAGATATTCAGAAGAGTCTTGTGGATCAACAAGCAATTCAGGCAAGGCTTTGATTGCCGCCCGGCAGTGACCCGGAATATCAATTTCTGGAATAACGGTGATCGATCTTGTCGCCGCGTATTCGATCACTTCTTGCACTTCTTCCTGTGTGTAGTAGCCACCATAAGTTTCAGACAGATGGCTGTACTGAGCATCGTTCTGCGTTTCTGGACCACGTTTGGAACCAGTTTGAGTCAGTTCAGGGAAGGCTTTAATCTCTAGTCGCCAGCCTTCATCATCGGTTAAGTGCCAGTGAAAGTAGTTAAACTTGTAGTACGCCAGATGGTTGATCAGCTGTTTGACCTGAGCCACACTGTGAAAGTGTCTGGCGCAATCCAGCATCATTCCACGATAGCCATAGCGAGGGCTGTCTTTAATGGTAATGCTGGGCAGTATGCTGCGGACTTTTTGTCCCGATATTAGCTGAAGCAAAGAGGCGCAGGCATGAACGAAACCCGAGCGCGAACCGGACTCCAGCGTAATAGATTTCTCGCGAATTTTAAGGCAGTAGTGCCCTTTATCCAGAGTCGGATTACTGCGAAATACGATGTCACCCTGCGCATTGTTCTTTAACGAGATCCCAGTCAGCGACTGTACTTCGTGCTTTAGCCATTCAACAGCATTGCTTGCCAGAGTGCTGGTGACGTTAAGACCGGATGCATCACTCAGGGAGAAGTAACCATCTTGCGCCGTAAAGCTTGCAGGCTTTGGAATAATGGCGAAATCAGCTGCTTCAACCTGAGGGATGGATTCACGTTTTTTGTATGGCGACATCAGCGCGATTGGCGTGATATCGACCGTTAGGTTCTGAACGCTATCACCATCACGAATTTCTAAATACGCATCATCGATACCGTCCGCCAAGTAGCGAAACGGTGAAGTATTCACGGAGAATTCAATGTAGTAATGATGATTGGCCGACAGGCTTTGTTCGTCGTTTGGAGAGAGCACACAATGGCTACCCACTTGATTGATGACACCTTGACTCAAGGTGTCCGCAAGGATGTATCGATCCAATGAGAAGTGCAACGCCCAGCCAGACAAATCCTGATCACTGAGGTTATGCAAAGTCAGCCCGAATCGGGACACTCCATTTTGCTCTGATAGCACAGCAAGATCGACACGATAATTCATAGTCTCTACCCTTGATTGAATAGGTTATGCTCAGGTTTGTTTGCCATCATGATGCCACCTTCAATCGCATCATGCTTAGGAGCTACGATCCATTCTTGGACCGGAGGGGAAAGCCATTTCACGATGCGTTCAGCAATGCTGCCCATCAGCGAAATTTGTGTCGCCCCCTTCTTATTCAGAGCAATCAAAAACATTTCGATGTCGGCTGCAGTTTGCTTGAGCATCTTGATGCCTAAAGCATCGCCTTGTTTCGCGTGTTCGAAAATGGCAGGCGAGAACTGACCATAGTCACGAGGCTTCGCCGTTTTCGACCAGGCCACAATATTGTCGACATTGTTGTCAAAATGGGTCATGACATGTTCTGCCAGAGCGGTCTTAGGAACAATACCATCCTCTGCTAGCAGTACTTGCTGAATCAGGTTCAGACCCATTACTGCGCCGCCACCTTGATCCGATATCGGAAATTCACGACCTCCAACCACATGCTGTTGACCGTCTTTGAGCAAAATGCCGCAAGAACCCGTACCAGCGATCATGATGGCTCCATTTTCACCGTTATGCGCACCAAGACATGCACCATAGGCATCTGTGTTTAACACCACACTGGCGAACGGGTGGGGCAGTGCCATAAAGTCGTACCAGAAAGATTCCTGTTCAGCTCCTGCTAACGCCATTCCAAGGTGCATGCTGGCGAAGTCTGATTCACTCAATCCACCTTGTCTGGCGGCTTCAGATACCGCAGTCACAATGGAGTCCATAGCTAGTTCTACGCCTAACATGATGTTGGCGCTGCCGCTTTTGGCTTCTCCAATCAAGTTGCCTTGCTCGTCTCTGATTCGCGCTCGGCAAGAGGTGCCGCCGCCGTCAATCCCGACCAAATATCGCGTCATTGATTTGTGTCCTGTGTTTGAATTTTGTCCTGCGTTTGAGTAGTGAACTGCGACATGGTTGCGAGTAGGAACCACGCACCATGAGGGATCCACTGTTCACCCCATCGCCAGTTCTGCATCATGTCGTCTTTTTGCCCCGGAGGGTTAAAAGCAATGTCTTCTTCGTCTTCAAAGCCACCAGTAATGCCATTACAGACGCCACCTTTGGCATTAAAGAAGCCGTATTGTGGAAGGTAGTCAGGGTTGTTTTTGCCATGACCGTCTAGCATGCACATGTCATAAGGGTTCAGACCGACAATCCAGTCTAAACAGCGTTGTGCATATTGCTCGGCTTTAGGCAGTAAAGATTCATCCAAATATGGCTTCGCCAGATAGATCATGCTTGCCAGTGATCCCAAGCGAGCGTTTTCGCCCTGCCACCAGTAGCCCGTTTCGTTGTCATGCGCGACAAAGAAGGCATCGCGCTTTTCTCCGTTTACGGATTTTACATACTGACGAGGGTAACCAAACGGGTTGGCTGTATCGTGAGTGATAGTCAGTTCAAATGACACGGCTTTATTGACCACCGCACGAATTTTGGATTTCTGAGATTCTCGTCTTTCGACGGCAAGATATTCACAAAGAGCAATCACAGGTAAACCTGCTTCTGCTGCGTGATAGTAAGGTCGGCTGCCATCGTCGGTAGCAGCCCAAAAATGTTCAAAGCGTGCATCGGAAAGCTGGCGAAGTGACAGGCGGTTTGCCCACATTTGCCCTTCCGGTAAGTAACACTGCTCGCCGGTTGAGCGGTAAAGCTCAACACAGGCTAGCAATGCACAATACTCATCAATGATGTTCTCTTCACCATCATTGAGATACTGAGTATTGTACTCCTTTAAGTGCCAGTAACCTTTTTCCGCTGCCTGCAAGTATTGCTCTTGTGAAAATTCTCCACAAACATCGAGCCTTGAAGCCGCGGCTAAAGCTGCAATTGCGATTCCGCCACCCTGACGAAAACCAGCTTGGTAGTCGTCAGATTTGTGACCGTCCTGCGTTGCGTAGGCACAGATCTCCCGTTGTTTGACGTCCTTGCTCCATTTGTCAAAGACAGTCATATAAAAGAAACCCTCCGGGTGTTGCATACGGGCTAAGAAGTCAGCACCGAACAGTGCTTCTTCGGTTAGCCTCACCCGAGAATATGCTGCAAAGTCAGAGCGCTCCTCCACTAACTCTAGGCCTTTCAACATATTCCATACGACCATTGGAGTTTGTTGAGGGTTTAAAAAATTGGCATAAGACAGGTGACTCAGATATTTACTTACATCACCTGACGCGTCGTACCATCCACCGCGAACATCGACAGTTTTGTCAGAGTTGAGGAGGGGAATGGTGCGATCCTGTTTCTCATAAATCCCGCCACAACGTTGGGATTTAAAGTAGTGCAAAACATCCGAGAAAGTGGTGTTCATCAACACCCCTTCACGAACGTCAAAAGGAGAAGATTGCAGCTCGTTGACTCTTAATACATAGCGTCCTTCGACTGCGAATTCCGAAAAGTCGATTTCGCAGAACAGCCCCTGGTGCCAGCGGGCGACTTGTGTTGGCTGGCCAACATCAAAAGAAGCCACGACTTCATCAGAATCTACCCTGACCAGTTCAGCTTTACTGCTTTCAGCCAATGCTTCGCTGATACATAGCACCGCGTGCTTTGTACCTGACGTTTCGTAGCCTATCTGGTTAGTTAAGAGTTGCATGGGGTTCTCCCGTAAAAGTACATCTGGGAGGCACAAACCTGTGCCTCAATTTTAGCTTGGGTATAACTTGTTTATTCGTACAAATAACAACGCACAAAGTGGTTGTCAGACAGTTGAGTTACCGCTGGCAGCTTTTCACGACATTTGTCTGAAGCGTGAGTACAGCGACCAGAGAACGGGCAACCGACAGATTCAGGTGTCCACAATGGGATCTCACCTTTATTGCCTTTCAATTTTTCGTGTATCGATTTCTTAGGATCCGGCACTGCGGATACCAATAGCTGGGTATATGGGTGCTGAGGATCGTGAATGATTTCTTCCGTATCTCCCCATTCCACCATGTGACCCACGTACATCACGGCAAGATCTTCGGCGATGTAACGCGCCGTAGCGATATCGTGCGTGATGTAAAGCAGAGACATCTGCTTTTCAAACTTCATTTCTTCCATCAGGTTTAAAACACCTGCACGGATAGATACGTCCAACATGGACGTTGGTTCATCTGCGAGAACCACTTCCGCACCTACAGCAATATTTCTTGCCAGATTAACGCGCTGACGCTGACCGCCAGACAACTGATGCGGGAATTTTTGTGCGGTTTCCTTTGGTGGAATTAACCCCACTTGCTCCAAAAGATCGTACACACGCTCTTCGAGCTCTTTTTTATTGCCGGACGTGACTTTTTTGTGAATCAGCAACGGGCGAGCAATATGGTGGAAGATGTTATGCGTTGGGTTCAATGAACCAAACGGGTCTTGCCATACCATCTGGACGCCTTCGCGGTAGTGCATCAGGTCTTTTCTGTCGTTGATGGACTGAATGTCACGACCTTTGTATTCGATAACGCCTTCAGTTGGGGCGTACATTTTCGCAATCATTTTTGCCGTTGTGGATTTGCCTGAACCAGACTCTCCAACAACCGACAGACCGCGGCTTTTATACATTTTGAATGACACGTCATTAATGGCACGCATCATAGGTTGGTTTAGGGCGTTACTGTTGATAGGGAAGTCTTTTACGACGTTCTTTCCTTCAACTAGCAGTTCGCCAAAATCTTTGCTCATAATTGTCTCCAGTTTCTCTTTTTCGCTTTTTTATTTTTTATTGGCTCTATGCTTTGGCCGTAGCGATTGGTTGACCATATAAATGGCAGTTAGAGAAGCGGTTTGGTTCTATTTGACGCAGTGATGTTGCTTGGGTAGTACATGCTTCGTGTACTCGTTCGCAACGCGCCTGAAAACGACATCCAGTTGGAACTTCCAGTAGGTTCAACGGGTTGCCAGGAATACCAGTTAACTTGGTTTTTGGACCAGTTAATGGAGGGAACGAACTTCCCAGCCCTTTTGTATAAGGATGATATGGGCTTTCCAGAATTTCTTTCGAAGGCGCTACTTCAATCAGTTCACCGGAATACATGATGCCAATGCGGTCAGAGAACTCGACCATCAGTGACAAATCATGAGTAATGAACAGAATTGAGAAGCCGAACTCTTCTTTTAGCGCGTAAATCTTTTGAAGGATCTCGCGTTGTACAACAACATCAAGCGCGGTGGTTGGCTCATCCATAATGATCATTTTTGGATTGAGTGCCAACGCGATAGCGATAACCAGACGCTGACGCATACCACCAGAGAACTGGTGTGGGTAGTCGCTTAGACGGCTAGGGTGAATATCTACGATTTCCAGTAATCCTTCGGCACGGCGTTTTGCCTGCTCTCGGGTCATGTTCGTGTGACGCATAATTACGTCACAGAACTGATCTTCCATTGTAAGGACTGGGTTGAGCGCGTTCATCGCGCTCTGGAACACCATAGACATCTCACTCCAGCGGAACGCTTGCATGCGTTCGTCGCTATATTGAAGGATATCTTCGCCATTGAAGATAACCTCTCCGCCAGTGATAAACGCTGGCGGCTTATGAAGCCGCATCAGCGAAAAGGCAACGGTGGACTTACCACAGCCTGACTCTCCAGCCAGACCGAAGACTTCACCTTTACCAATATCAAAGCTTACGTTGTTACAGGCGCGGACATCGCCCGCGTCTGTAATGTAGTCAACGCATAAGTTGCGGATGGAAATGAGTGACTCAGTCATAATTATTTATCTCCGCTCCATAGTGCATTTTGTGGTGGCAATTCTGGCTCGCGTTCTTTCTGGTCTTGAGCGTTCAGTTTCTTCCAACGCTTCATACCTTTGTGTGAACGTAGCTGTGGGTTAGCAATTTCGTCGACAGCGAAGTTAAGCAGGGCAAGACCTGTAACCAGCAATGTCAGAGCCATACACGGTGCGACTAGTTCCCACCATGCGCCAATCAGCATGGATGATGAGGTCTGTACGTTGTACAGCATGATGCCCCAACTGATGGTGCTCGGGTCACCAAGACCTAAGAACGAGATAGTGGCTTCCATCATGATGGCGTACATAACCGAACCGATGAAACTTGCCCCTACGATAGGGATTAGGTTTGGCAGAATTTCTACGAAGATGATTCTCCAGGAAGACTCGCCAAGTACCTCTGCGGCTTTAACAAACTCTTTTTCACGCAGTGCCAGGGTTTGGGAGCGTATTACCCTCGCACCCCATGCCCAGGAGGTACATCCCACAATAATGGCAATGGTCAGCGGACCGGCCTCTCCAATAAAGGCAGCAAGCACAAACAGGAGTGGATATTGTGGAATAACGAGCATGATGTTCATGGCAGCCGTCAGGATGTCGTCGACCCGACCACCGAAGTAACCTGCCGAGATACCAATGATGGTAGCCAGGAAGCACACTGTGATACCTGCACCAAAGCCAACAGCCAGTGATACACGTGCACCGTGAGCAAGCTGAGACCAAACGTCACGACCCATACGGGTTGTGCCCAGTACGTGATCGGCTTTCTTGGAAAGCAGAAGAGTACGGCGGTCAGTTGCCAGGTTTTCAGCGATCCAGCCATCAGGGTTGTTCTGAGCAGCTTTTACAACGAAACCTGGGTATTCATGTGGCTTACCAGTACGTTTGTCTGGTACGTGCTTAGTGATAAGTGGTGCTGCAACCGCAATAAAGATAAACAGGCTTAGGATAATTACACCGATTAACGCAACCGGGTTACCTGCAACTAATTTAGCGAAACCTTTCATGATTATTTGCCTCCCTTACGTAGGCGAGGGTCTAGAACTACGTACAACATGTCTGCAACTAGGTTAAAGAACAGCATGAATAGCGTCATAATAAGTAGTTGCCCCTGAAGAACTTGGTAATCACGTGCGTGAATCGCGTTGAATAGAACCGAACCAAGACCCGGGTAGTTAAAGATGATTTCGATGATAAGCTGACCACCGATCGCCATACCAAGTGACATAGACAAAGCCGTCACACTTGGAAGCAAGGCGTTACGTGCTGCGTAGTTGAATACCACGCGGTTTTCACTCAGACCTTTACCCTTCGCCATCGTGATGTAATCTTCGGCAAGCAGGTTAATCATGTTGTTACGCATGTTGACCAGGAAGCCACCGATTTGGACGACAGAAGCACAGAATAGGGGTAGAACAGCGTGATAAGCAGCGTCTTTATAAAACGCCCAGCTTGTCCAGTCCGGTGTAGTACCTGCGGTGTAAGCGTAACCTGTTGGGAACCATTTCAGACCGATTGCGAAAGTAAACAGTGCCAGCATCGCGATAACCACCTGAGGTACTGCCTGAATAATAAGCATACCTGGAGTGATGAAAGTATCGTAACGGCTACCGCGTTTCCAAGCCGCGAAAATACCTAAAATTGAACCGATAGAGAATGAAAGAACTACCGCTGTACCCGCTAGGAATAGAGACCAGCCAAACGCACTGCCAAGCAGCTCGTTTACGCTAAGAGGATAAAACTGAATAGAAGTGCCCAGTTCCCAGCTTAGAATGTTCTTCATGTAAGCTACGTACTGAACGAACAAGCCGCCATCTACGAAGCCCAGAAGTTGTTTCATTGCTTCAATACGTTCAGGTGTTACCTGAACTGAAGCGTTAGCGAACATCATGGTAACAGGGTCACCTGGCATTGCTCGCGGAATGATGAAGTTCAAAGTGGCTGCAACTAACAGCGCAATAAAGTAAAACGACAAACGTCTTAAAAAATATCCCATAACTTATACCTTACTCACCCAGATTTTTTACCTGATCCTGGTTTCAGGACGCCCTTTTTGGAACGAGAAACCCCCTGACGACGAGCGCCATATCTTAAACTAAGAGAGGAGGGTTTAATGAGCGGTGCACGGAAGTACACCGCTAAGGTTAGTACTTACTTAACTGGTTTTAGGTCCAGTACGTGAAGTAGACGCTCAGGGATGCCAGACCAGATGTTTGGACGACCCTTAGGATTCTTCTCGCTCCACCAGCCAGCGAAACGAGTTGTGTTGTATTGGTACATGTAAGCACCAGACATCACAGGAACCGTAACTTGGTTAGATGCGATAATTTGCTGAATACCGTGAGCAATTTCTAGCTGCTCGTTCTTGTCTGCAGTCTTGTAGAAGCTGTCTAGAAGTGAATCTAGCTTGCTGTCTTTGAAGAAGTGCATCGCGAAACGAGGCATACCAGCACCGTCTTGAAGGTTTGAGTTGTACGCACTGTTCCAGTAAGTGTATGGATCTGCACCGTGGAAGTAGTTGGTGTATGCAACGTCGTAAGTACCTTCGAGCATAGCTTGGTTGTACACAGAGAAGTCAGGAGTACGAGCACGTGCTTTGATGCCTACTTCTTCTAGTTGCTCAACTGCTAGCTGTACAGTGTTGTTGAAGTCAGTCCAACCGTTAGGAGATTGAATCAATAGCTCGAAAGATTTACCTGATGGCGTGTCAACAAAGCCGTCTTTGTTTACGTCTTTGAAGCCCGCTTTTTTCAGAAGTTCTTTAGCGCCTTCAACATTGTACGTGTTGTAACCTTTGTACTTGTTGTGAGTCTTTTCATCAGACCAAGCTTCAAACGCGTAGCCAAGGCCAGATGCGAAGTCATTCACTGTACCGCCACCGTAGAATGCGATGTCGATAATAGTTTGACGGTCAAGAGCCATTGAGAACGCACGACGGAAGTCAACGTTGTTTAGCGCTTCGTTTTTCGCTGCGTCTGGGTGCTTGAAGTTAACAACAAACGCCTGAGTACCTGCTGGTGGGTACCAGTAGTGGTGTTTAGGGCTTGCTGCTGCGTAAGTACGGTCGATGTCAGGAATGAACGATGATGTCCAGTCCATTTCGCTGTTTACAACTTTACCCAAGAACTGGTCGTTGTTTGCGATTTGAGGAACACGTAGACAGTCTACATCTAGGTTATCGTTGTCCCAGTAGTTAGGGTTACGACACTGAACGTAAAGTTGAGGTGTGAACGTAGCGATTTCAGTGAACGGACCAGAACCAACAGGGTTTTCGTTCATGAACGTTGTTGGATCTTCAACTTTAGACCAAACGTGCTCAGGTACGATAGAAACTTTTGCAATTTCGTAAGGTACGTTGGAGTTAGCTTCAGTCAAACGGAAACGAACTTTGTATTCGTCGATTTTCTCAACGTTCGCTACCCAGTTGTTTGTGCCGTGCTGGTCAAGTGCTGGTGTGTTCTTCACTAAGTCAAAAGAGAAGACTACGTCGTCAGCAGTGAATTTTTCGCCGTCAGACCATTTCACACCCTTACGGATGTCAAACGTAACGCTCATTAGGTCATCAGACATTTTGTAATCTGATGCAAGACGCATTACTGGCGTGTTGCCGTGCATTTCATTAAATACAACTAGTGGCTCGTATAGGAAGTCCCAAGTTGTATGTAGATGAGTTGCGCCCAAGAAAGGGTTGAAGTTACGAACGAATGTTGTGAACTCTTTAGGGTGGATAGTCAGTTCACTACGTTCTGCAGCTGAAACTACTGGAGCTACAGAAGTTGCTGCAGCAACTACTGCAACTGCTAGCGCTGTCTTCTTAATATTGGCAAGCATAGCTGTTCCTTACTCATTGCTTTTATTTCACTAAATGGATGTGAATGTCATCAATTGATAAACACTCGCCGTGGCTATCCCAACATCCCTCCAACTTCAAGAAATTGAGAGAAGTTGGGTGGCCTATAGCCGTCGGTCAAGGCTAAGAAAACACCCGTACGTGTAAATGGTCAAACGGGTAGTCCGTTAAAAACGTTAAAACGCCTTTTAACTACGTCATAAACGTCAAAATGACGATTTTGACTTAAGAATAGGTCTCATTTTGTCTTGTGAGCACGGTCAAAAAAAATCGAACTGTCTTTAAGTGAAGTTAGTGTTTACTTACCTTTTTAGCTTTTATATTTAATGTTATTTCTTTATTTCAATATTATAGAGATCTTACTCACTATCCACTTTTATCGTTAATTTACGTCGATAAAATTATTCTGACAATTTGTTGTGACTAACTTCTCAAACAGATAACAAAACTGGAGTTGTAGCAGCAATATTCGATATTTTTCGCCAAAAATGACACTGTTTTTATGCGTTTGAACGGGGTTATTTTAACGGGTGAAATAACATGGATTGACGCAAGAACAGAAACAAAATGGAATCTCTTACTAGTGCGATTTGAAGGTTTCCAGAGTACTTTAATTTATGAGGGGTAGGTCAGATAAGAAGAGAATTGCCACTAGCAACATGGTAATAAAAAGCCAGTCAAACAAAAGTGCTCGACTGGCTTATAAGGTGATTCAGAATGCAGATTTATGAGGTAAGGAGTTTTTGCAACTTATCCCTCAGGCTAACCAGTTTGTCACGCTGTGCGCCAGGCGTATGGCAGTTATCCAGAATAAACTCGATAGAGTTCAATACCGTCCGCCAGCGTGGAGTTTTTGGCAGAGTTTCAACACGAAGGTATTTGTCCAGTGTTCTAGTTTGCAGCGTGCTGCGATCAAGGTAAACGCGCCATAAGCCACTCTGCTCTGCGAAAGAGAATTTGGTTTGTCCCGTTTCCGATTCCCAGTAGTCAATCGCAGTTGTCATTGAATCAACCAGAATCTCTCTCATGAGCTCTGTCTTGTCTCCACCACGACCAGACACTTTATCTGCGATTCGCGTAAACTCACCACCCAGTTCTTTAAGCTGTTGCAGTTTGCCTTTGTCTCCTTCAAACGCATAGCTGGACAGGGCTTCAACTGCGGTTTCCAGATTATTAATGCGGGTTGCGTTAATGCCTCCGCCTACATTGAATATATACATATACTGGATGTCAGAGCCTTCTGGCAGCTTCAATACATCCGCTGAAAGGTGTTCACGCCTGTCGTCAATGTAGACGTCAATTCCGCCGCAGAAGTGTTCCTGAGATAGGTTGAGGTATTTCGGTGCGATGACTTCGTCACCGTTTGAACGTTTGAGCTGCTCCTGAGTTCGTTTAAATAGCTTAGATGCCGCCTCGTTTGCAAACCGTATTCTGCCATCGTCCCTAAGGCACAGAATGGCTTCAGGTGCCGATTCAAGCTGTTCTAGCAATCTGCCTTGTGTTTCCAGCAGGTTTGCTTCTACTAGTGCTCTTTGCTTAAGCTCTGCCTGAAGCTTGTCGTTTTCAATTCGACGAAGTTCCGCCTTACTTGCTGAGAGATGAGCTTTGATTCGAGAAGCCAGCTCAAGTTTGTTGAATGGCTTCGTTAAATAGTCATTTGCCCCGCTGTCGAACCCTTTGATTCGGTCGTTGGTCTGGCTTAGCGCGGTAAGCATAATGACCGGAAGCTCAGATAAGTCATAACTCAGACGAACCTGCTCACAAACCTGATAGCCACTTAATCCTGGCATCATCACGTCTAATAGCAGCAGTTCTGGCTTTTCCTGTTGAACCAGTTCCAGGGTCTCGGTGCCATCTTTTGCCGTTTTCACCCTGTATCCTTCCATTCGCAGGAAGCTGTCCAGAATTTGCAGGTTCACCGGTTCATCATCCGCGACCACAATGAGTGGACCTTCTGGGTTTTCTGGCAATGAATTGTCTTCTGGTGACGAGTTTTCATTTGCTTCTGGCAACTGGAAATGATTCTGTTCGCCAAGCTGCTTCGACGTTGATATCTCTGTATCTGACGCCAACGGTAAAGAGAAACTAAAGGTAGTGCCAACAAGAGGTTGACTGCTGACATAGAGTGTTCCTCCCATCAGTTCGATCAACTGTCGGCTGATAGATAAGCCTAATCCCGCCCCCTGACGGTAACGGCTAGAGTCCTGACCCGCCTGAATGAGGGGCTCAAAAATGTGCTCCAGCTGCTCAGCCGGAATCCCCTGACCTGTATCAACCACCTGAACCCGGAGTTTATCGTCCAGCACTGTAGCGGAAATGACGATTTTACCTTCAGAGGTGTACTTAATAGCATTACCTATCAGGTTGTAGAGAACCTGTTCTAAACGCTGCGGATCAGCGGATACTAAAGGCAAATCCATCGGAACCTGATTAATGATGCGAATCGATTTGTTGCCCAGCAAATGCTGTGAAAGTTCCAGTACCAAGCGTGTAGAGGACGAGAGGTTAACGGCGGCAGCCTGAATATCGAGGCTGCCGTAGCGCATTTTGTGATAGTCCAGAAGATCATCAACCAGAGTTGCAAGACGTTGACCGCTATTAATGATGATATCGAGCTGATGTTTCTGATTTGCAGGTATTGGTCCGTTCGCTCCGCTGATCAACGCCTCTGCAATACCCACCATCCCATGCAGTGGTGTACGGAGCTCGTGCGAGGTAGTCGCCAGGAATTCATCTTTCAGTTTGTTGGCCAGTTGAAGCTCGTCATTCTGGCTTTGAATCACTTTCAGGTGAGCTTCTAGCTCTTCATTTTGTGATTTGATGGTGAGGATCTTCTCACGGATAGAGCGCTGCATTCGCTGGAAGCTGACCGCCAGACGACCAATTTCATCTTTGCGGCGTGTTTCAAACATCACTTCGTCGAGATCACCCGCCGAAACCCTTTCAGCTGACCACGTCAGTTTTAAAAGCGGAGAAGTAATGAAGTTGGAAAGGTAATGCGAACAGATCACCACGAGGATAATGGCAATCAACATGGCCACCACGAATACTTTTTCTAGCTGCTGAATCCGAGCAAACGCTTCAGCTTCGGTTCGTTCCGCAATTAACGCCCATTCAATATTTTGGATCTTAATACTGGTGTAAGCCGCAATAATGCTCTCGCCTGCGGTATTAATAAAGGTTCTGACTGAGGTTTGCCCGTTAAGGGCGCGGTCGATGATCTCGCTACTTTTGTCAATTTCTTCTTGAGTGACGTTAAAAACACGAGCCTGTTTGTCACTACCAACCAAAAATGCCTTGATGGCTTTACGCGCGGCTGTATCTTCAAACAGAGAAATCAGCTTGGTGCTAGGCAAACGGAATAGAGCATAACTGTGCAGGTATTCTTGCTGGATGATGGGCGCGGCAAACCACGCGATGTGCTCACTGCCCTCTAGTGCAAAATCCGACATCACAATTGGCGTAATATCTGGTGTGTCTTTTTGCTTTTTCACCAGAGATTTTATTGCCTGAAAAGTTTCACCGAGGTTGCTGTCCCGATACTTTCCAGAACCCAGATTCGTACCATAATTGTCGTGCTTGTTGAGTGAGTAAACGACGTTTCCATCCAGATCGACCAACAAGATGTCGTCAAAATCACTGCGTTTTAAAAGATCAACGTAACGTCGATGGTAACGCTTGTGCATTAAGCGATAACGTTCGCTGCCCTGGTAATCATCAGACTCAGGCAAAATTGACGTTTTTATCTGATCCCCAGATCCTTCAATATAACGCTGCTGCGCATACTCTCGCGATTGTTCAATCGTTTCACCTAAGTTGCTGAAAGCATTGATAAGGCCGTAAAAACGACCACCACTGTTATAAGCCAGTTCGGAACGGACAAAACCCATTACTTCGGATTCTTTTGCATCGAAATAATCGACAAGTTGTTGTTTTTTCGTATCTCGAACTGAAAGAAGGTGAGAAGTACTCTGCTCCTGCAAATCTTTACTATGAGACTGCAAAAAGAAGAGAGCAATTAAAGTCAGCGGCGTAATACTGAGGACAAGAAATGCCACCATCAAAGTATGCTGAAGACGTTTAAATTTTTGTTTTTTATTAGATTTAAACATAGGAGTCGTTTAAATAAGCCTAGTGCAACGTCCGTTTTGCCGGGGCGGGCTCGGCAAATGCGACAAAACAGAAAATGACGATTTTAACGTTTATACGAGGTTTTTTTTCTTAATCAAGTAAGTGCAATACAAAGCGTGGGCAATAACGCAAAAATTAAATGAGATAGATTGAAAGTGTTAGTACATATGAAGCAAAGGACGCCAGCGGTTTCAGCCACTGGCGAAAGCTTATGGAGGAATTTAGTTTGTCTTGTTTGCCTGATAGATCGCGAATTTATTGGTTTTTTCTACCAAAACACACTCACCAAATGCTTCTTCAATGATTGGTGGGTATTTGAGAAAGCTATTGGCAACAATATGCAATTTACCATTCTGGCTGAGGTAGTCAGGCGCATCGGCAAGCAGTGTTTCCGTCGCGCTGTAGCTGGTATCCAGCCCTGAATGGAAAGGGGGGTTGGAGATCAGAAAGTCGAATCCGGCGTCAATGTCTGAATATACATCGGTTGGGATAACATTCCCTTTCAAACCGTTTGCTTCGAGTGTTGCTTTTGATGAAGCAACAGCCAATGCGCTGACATCACACATGGTGAGGGCAATTTCTGGGTATTGCATTGCCATAGTCGCGCCAATCACACCAGCACCGCAACCAAAGTCCAACACTTTTCCTTTTAGTTCAGGAAGGGTCTTGAGTAAAAGCTGCGTACCCACATCAAACTCGCCATGACTGAATACTCCGGGCAAGCTCTTGATCACGACATCTTGCCCATCGATAGGCAAGGTATAGGATTTAAACCAGTCGGCTAACTCAAATGGTGCAGGTTCGCTAGTACACTGTCCCCAGTAAAAAGAGCACCTTCTGGCTGAATCGTATTTTTTGATTACGCCATATGGTTTGAAGAATTTTTCAATACTCTTAATGCCAGAGCGATTTTCACCGACGACGACAATTTCAGTCCCCTGACCCAAGTGGTTCATCAACATTGCAAGCAGGTATTCCGCCTCTGCTTTGGCTTTTGGCCAGTAAAGCAGCACTAAGTCTGCATTGGTCTGCTCCGTAAATGCTTCAGAAAAAACACGCGTTACATTTGGGTGTTTTTCATACTGACGAAAGTAGCCATAGTGCGTCGTAAAAACGGTGACGCTTTCGCAATGTTTGGCGAGATCGAGTGGGAATAGGTCTTCTGCTTCGCCAGCAACCAGCACGTGTTTTCCTTCAAAGTATTCAAGGTTGCGCTCTGCAATCTGGCTTGGGGCGGTGTATGCCGACATGGATGGAATCTCGATAAAAAAAGATGGTCGGATTCTCGCATAATCCGACCATCGCTTGAAGCCTAATAAAATGAAAAACTAGCTATTGTCTTGCTCGTTAAGGAAAGTCTGGAACTCTTCTTCGTAAATCTTAAACAGCACCATGGTAATAGCGAAGATCAATGGACCATAAATCAACCCGATCAGCCCGAACAAATGGATTCCCCCCAGTAGTGAGAAGAAGATCATCAGGGTATTCATGCCCGCGCTGCCTTGCATCAACAAGGGTCTGAGAACGTTATCAATGGAACCTACAATTACCACACTCCAAATGGTGAGGAATATTGCCCAACCGGTATCACCAGTAAAGAAGAGATAAATCACAGCAGGGATCCAGATTAACGCAGTACCCACAATAGGGATAAATGAAGCAAATCCCATCATCGTACCCCAGAATAGTCCGGGGAACCCTGCCAGCCACATGCCAATACCGCCAGCCAAACCTTGTGCTATTGCGGTAAGAAAAGAACCCAACACTGCGGATTTCGAGACTTTCTCGATCTCTTCCAGTAATCGATCTTCCTGGCTGCGAGAAAGAGGAAGGATATGACGCACTGCCGTGATGATTTTGTCGTGATCTCTCAACAAGAAGAACAGCACAAACAGCATCAACAGGAAGTCCATCAGAAAGTTAGTGGCATCTCCCAGCACTTTGGCACTGAAGGTGACCAATTGAGAACCAAACTGAGAGACAAACTCTGCGACTTTTTGGGCAATGTGCTGAGGGTCGATGTTATCAAACGGCAGGTATTCATTGACGAAGCTCAGCCCTTTTACGACGAGCGGGTGAGATGTCGCTTCCTGTATCCCGCCCTGAGTGATCCACTTGTAGGCATTTTGAGAAAAGCCTGAACCTTGCTGAACAATTGCAGCGAATACAGCAAGCAGTGGCAGAACAATGATCACTGTAAGCAAAATACACGACAGCACCGAAGCCGTGTTCTTGTAATTCGGCATCTTGTTTTCTAACCACTCATGGACCGGAAACATCAGCAGAGAAATAATGAATGCCAAGATGATGGAATTGATGTAGGGCTGAACGAGTAAGTAACAGGCATAGCCAGCTACCAGCAAAGCCATGATCAGCACCCAGTGACTGGAAGACAGTTTCAGTTTGTCTGGCACAGTATTGACCTTATATCGGTTGGTATGTGCCATATAATGGCTACAATACAGTCGGTTATCAACTGATTATAAGGCCATCTGGGATATGGGGTGTTGTAAGCAAGAGCAGGAATGTTCTAAATCTAGAAAGCCAATTCCTTGGTTTGCTATTTGTGTCGTTGTACTTTTGATCTTAGTGATTGTTAACTGGCAATAAAAAGGGCAGCGAATGCTGCCCCAATAAATTCAGTGTTTTCGGTTATTCTGCTGCCAGAATAGCGAAACAGCGATCTGCCGCTTCCAGAGTCGCTTCGATTTCTTTCTGACCGTGTGCCAGAGAAGTGAAGCTTGCTTCAAACGCTGAAGGAGCCAGGTACACACCGTGCTCAAGCATTAAGTGGAAGAATCGTTTAAAGCGCTCAATATCGCATTTAGTGACATCTTCATAGCTGGTGATTTCAGCTTGTTCGGTAAAGAAGAAACCAAACATCGCACCAACCTGGTTAACCGCAAGAGGAATATCGTGTTTGTCCGCCAGCGATTTGAAGCCGTCAGCCAGTTGCTTAGTGACATCAGCCAATCGTTTTTCATTGCCTTCAAGGGTCAGCTCAGTCAAGCATGCGTAACCTGCCGCCATTGCTACGGGGTTACCAGAAAGCGTTCCCGCCTGATAAACCGGACCTGTTGGCGCAATGTGTTGCATGATTTCTTTCTTGCCGCCGAATGCTCCAACTGGCATACCACCACCAATGACTTTACCTAACGTAGTCAGATCTGGCTGAATATTGTAGTACGCCTGCGCACCGCCTTGAGATACTCGGAAGCCTGTCATAACTTCATCGAAAATCAGTACCGCGCCTTCCTGATCACAGATTTCTCTTAACCCTTCATGGAAACCAGCGATAGGTGGGATACAGTTCATGTTGCCTGCCACAGGTTCAACGATAATACAGGCGATCTCATCTTTATTGGCTTCAAACAGCGCTTTAACAGACTCTAAGTCATTAAATGTTGCTGTCAGTGTGTATTTCGCAAAATCTGCCGGAACACCAGGAGAGCTTGGCTGACCAAGAGTCAGAGCACCGGAGCCTGCTTTAACCAGCAAGCTGTCAGCGTGACCATGGTAGCAACCCTCGAATTTCAGGATTTTGTCACGACCCGTGTAACCACGAGCCAGGCGGATGGCACTCATGGTCGCTTCAGTACCTGAACTCACCATGCGCAGTTGCTCCATTGAAGGAACCAGTTCGGAAACCAGCTCAGCCATTTTTATTTCCATTTCGGTTGGCGCACCAAAACTTAAACCGCGATGAGCAGCTTCAATAACGGCATCTCGAATGGCAACATGGTTATGACCAAGAATCATAGGTCCCCATGACCCAACGTAGTCAATGTAAGCTTTTCCATCAGCATCAAAAATGAAAGCACCGTCAGCGCGCTCAATAAACAGTGGAGAGCCACCGACACCATTAAAAGCACGAACAGGTGAGTTAACCCCTCCCGGAATTACATCTTGCGCTTTCTGATACAGCTCGGCTGATTTGGTCATGGAGAAATCCTCATAAAAGTTGAACGCAGGCATTGTAACGATAAAGGTAGGATTTGCATTACTCATTTTAAAGTTTTGTGCGGGCTGGTTGGAATTAGGCAATACTTGAACGAAGCAGTCAGGTATTAGATAATCAGCCAATAATGTAAATTTAGATAAGTCGGCGTATTGACAAATTAGCCGAGTGAGAGAGGTCGTTGTGAGCGAAGTAAATGTACCCTTGTCCTTTTCAGATACAGCGGCAGCGCGCGTAAAAATTCTGATTTCTGAAGAGGAAAATCCTGAGCTGAAATTGCGAGTTTATATCACTGGTGGTGGTTGTAGTGGTTTTCAGTATGGCTTTACATTTGATGAATCAGTCAACGAAGGTGACACTATTATTGAAAACGATGGCGTTGTTTTGGTTGTAGACCCTATGAGCCTGCAATACCTGATTGGCGGTGTGGTGGATTACACTGAGGGTCTGGAGGGTAGCCGATTCTTTGTAAGTAACCCGAACGCAACGACAACCTGTGGATGTGGCGCATCATTTAGCGTTTGATCCCACCTTTGATACAAAGCTTAATCATTTGAAAACCCAGCAATAAGCTGGGTTTTTTCATTTCTATGTGATTTGAGTGGCATTTTCTTTCTCGGTACGCTGTACTGGTTTTCTATACTTTATTAGCATTGTTCCACCTGCTCTTAATCTTGGTTTAAGGTATCTCCGATATAATTCAACTAAGATTGAGCCTTTTGCGTTAGGATGTCGTAAAAGGCAAAAAAATAACAAGGAATTAGTATGCCAATTGCAAGAATTAATGGCTTTTTTTCTCAACGCCCCTGGCTGGTTTCCCTCATACTCGTTACAGTTCTCACCGTTTGGCTTGGTTTAGGAATGCTTCGAGCAGAAGAGAATCCAACTGCTGAAAAAAAAGAAGAGCCAGTGCCACTCGCTAAAGTTGTCGTCAGCAGTTTTAGCGCAGAACCTACCGCAAAAAGCGTCAACCTTTATGGTCGAACCGCTCCCAATCGAGAAGCCACTCTTGGTGCTGAAATCGCAGGTAAAATCATTGCTTTGAAAGTCAGTAAAGGTGATGCCGTTAAAAAAGGGCAGGCTATTGCTCAAATTGATAAGGGTGATCTGGACATCCGGCTTGAGAAAGCCAGAGCCATTCTCTCGGTAAAAGAAAAAGAATTCAAAGCTGCCAACTCATTGAAAAAGCGTGGTCTTCAAGGTGAAGTTGCCTACAGCACTGCTCAGGCTGCTCTAACGGAAGCTCGTGCTGGTGTGAGAAATGCGCAACTGGCACTAAGCAACACTGAAGTCAAAGCCCCTTTCACTGGCGTGATTGAAGACATGATGATTGAAGTGGGTGATTTTGTAGGCATCGGCGACCCTGTTGCGAAGGTGCTCGATTTATCTACTTTGGTGATTGAAGCTGATGTCAGTGAACGTCACGTAGACCAGCTCAAGCTTAATAAAAAAGCCCATGTTCGTCTGGTAACTGGTCAGGAAGTTGAAGGACATCTGCGATACATTTCCAGAGTCTCCTCACCTGCAACCAATACATTTGCTATCGAAGTCGAGATTCCTAATCAAGGGCAGAGAACGTCTGCTGGTGTCAGCGCTGAAGTGGATTTGCAACTCGCTACTCAGCTGGCAATAAAAGTCACTCCAGCCATGCTGGCTTTGGATGAGGCTGGAAATCTGGGTGTTAAGACCGTTCAGGCAGAAGACAAAGTGAAATTTGTTCCTATCCAACTGGTTAAAGCAGAACAGGATGGGGTTTGGTTGACAGGGCTTGGAAAGCAGGTCGAAATCATCACTGTTGGACAAGGATTCGTTCGCGATGGCGACTCCGTAGTCGCCATTCGTCAGTAGGAGACTGAATTATGTACTCCGTGATAGATGCAGCGTTATCTCGCAGCAGGACCATGATCACCTTCCTGATCCTGATTCTTGTTGCTGGCGCTTTGACGTATCAGGCGATTCCAAAAGAATCCAGCCCTGATATTACCATTCCTATTATTTACGTGTCTGTTGGTCACCAAGGTATCTCTCCTGGTGACTCAGAGCGATTGCTTGTTCGCCCGATTGAGCAGGAACTGCGTTCGATTGAAGGCGTGAAGGAGATGAACTCGACGGCGTCTGAAGGGCACGCTTCAGTCATGCTAGAGTTCAATGTTGGTGTGGACTTAAATAAAGCCATGGCTGACGTACGTGAAGCGGTAGATTTGGCAAAACCTAAGCTTCCAGCCGACAGTGACGAACCGACAGTCAACGAAGTGACATTGGCATCTGAGCAGCCAGTTCTATCTGTGGTGCTTTATGGCACAGTGCCAGAGCGAACTATCGTTCAGATTGGTCGCCAGATCCGTGACAAACTTGAAAGCTTCCGACAAGTTCTGGAAGTCGATATTGCTGGTGACCGCGATGATGTCGTGGAAATTATTGTCGACCCACTTCTTATGGAAAGTTACGGTCTGGATCAGGGAGACATTTATAACCTGATTGCTCAGAACAACAAGGTGGTTGCCGCGGGTTTTGTCGATACAGGTTATGGTCGATTCTCGGTTAAAGTCCCTTCAGTTTTTGATTCCTTGAAAGATGTTCTGGAATTACCTGTTAAAGTTGATGGGAAGCAGGTGATTACCTTTGGAGACATTGCTACAGTCAGACGCGCGTTCCGTGATCCGGAAAGTTATGCTCGTTTAGATGGTGAGTCCGCCGTCGTTTTGGATGTGAAAAAACGTGCCGGTGAAAACATCATTGATACCGTTGAACTGGTGAAAACCGTTCTTAGTGAAGCGCAAAAACGCGAGGACTGGCCGTCGAACCTGTTGGTTAAGTACACGTGGGATGAATCCAAAGATGTGAAGATCATGCTTAATGATCTTCAAAATAACATCTTGTCTGCCATTATTTTGGTGGTCATTGTGATCATCGCTATTCTAGGTACCCGTACCGCATTTTTGGTTGGGGTCTCGATTCCTGGTTCTTTCCTAACCGGTCTTTTGGTGTTGGCGATCTTTGGTCTTACCGTCAATATCGTCGTTCTGTTCTCGTTGATCATGGCCGTCGGTATGTTGGTAGATGGGGCAATCGTGGTCACCGAGTTTGCGGATCGCCGGATGCAGGAAGGCGTCCATAAGCGAGAAGCTTACCGAGATGCTGCAAAACGAATGGCGTGGCCCATCACCGCATCTACCGCAACCACATTGGCTGCATTTGCTCCGCTTCTATTCTGGCCAGATGTAACAGGCGAGTTTATGAAGTATCTGCCGCTGACCCTGATCGCAACGCTGTCTGCATCACTTGTTATGGCACTGCTGTTTGTTCCGGTATTAGGTGGGCTGCTTGGTAAGCCACAATTCGTGTCGCCTGCTAAACAAGCTGAGATGGTGGCATTACATGATGGCGACTTTGAAAAAGCGACAGGTTTAACCAAGGCTTACTACAAGACCTTGTCGGTTGCGATAAAGCATCCACTCAAGATACTGTTGTCCGCAATTCTACTGGCGATTGCCGTTGGTTTTGCCTATGGAAAAGCTGGGTTAGGTGCAGAGTTTTTCCCAGAAGTGGATCCTCCTTTCTTTACCGTAAAAGTGCGTTCTCATGGTGATTTGTCTCTTCGTGAGAAAGATACCATCATGCGCGAGGTTGAAGCCGTTGTACTTGGGCACGATGAGTTTAAAAGTGTTTACACCAAAACTGGCGGAAAAGAAGAGATCGGGCAAATTCAAATCACACCAGTTGATTGGCAGTATCGCCGCAAGGTGAAGGTGATTATTGACGAACTGCGCGAAGCGACAGATAAATTTGCTGGCGTGGAGATCGAGTATAAGTTCCCTGACGCAGGTCCCCCTGTTGAAAATGATCTTGTGATTGAAATGTCCTCCCGTATTCCAAGTGGCTTGGATGATGCGGCTAAGATAGTTCGTCACTGGGCAGATTCCTACCCTGCATTTACTAACTTGAACGATACTTCAAGCAAAGAAGGGATCGACTGGCAAATAGACATTCGCCGTGATGATGCCTCACGCTTTGCTGCGGACGCCACCTTGGTGGGTAACACGGTTCAGTTTGTCACTAACGGTCTGAAGATTGGTGATTACTTACCAGATGATGCCAATGAAGAAGTCGACATCTTGGTACGTTTCCCTGAAGACAAGCGTGATATCGGGCGTTTCGATCAACTGAGGGTGAAAACTCAGGCGGGTCTGGTTCCAATTACCAACTTTGCTGAGATCACTCCGAGTCAAAAGCAGGATACGATCAGTCGAATCGACGGTCACCGTATCATCAATATCATGGCAGACATGAAGGAAGGGTATAACCTGACCAACGAATTGCCAGGTATTGAGCAGGCACTGTCTGAGTTGGAACTGCCGGCTGGAGTGGAATACAAAATCCGAGGTCAGAATGAAGAGCAGCAAAACTCTTCTGCTTTCTTACAAAAAGCTTTCCTGATTGCTTTGGCAGTCATGGCTCTGATATTGATCACTCAGTTCAACAGCTTCTATCAGGCGCTACTGATATTGAGTGCGGTTCTGTTCTCAACGGTAGGCGTCTTTGTCGGCTTACTGATATTCCAACGACCTTTCGGTGTCATCATGTCTGGTATCGGTGTGATTGCTCTGGCAGGTATTGTGGTGAACAACAATATCGTATTGATTGATACCTACAATCAATTGAGAAAGCGTGGTCTAGATAAGACAACCGCCATTCTGAGAACCGGTGTTCAGCGTTTGAGACCTGTTATGTTAACAACCGTGACAACCATACTGGGGCTATTACCTATGGTACTGGAGATGAACATCGACCTAATCAATCAGAAGATTGAATTTGGTGCGCCTAGTACTCAATGGTGGTCTCAACTTGCAACGGCAGTTGCGGGTGGACTGGCGTTTGCCACGGTTCTTACATTGGTGCTCACTCCTTGTCTATTGATGCTAGGGCGTGAACCTAAAGAAGTAAGCAGACCTGAGTCTGAACCAGAGTTAGAACTGGTGGACAAAGCTTCTTGATAGCGTTAGTCAGAAACGCAAACGCCAGCCCTTGGGCTGGCGTTTTTTATTGATGTCAGAAAACTAGCTTTCTATTGGCTGCAACAACACTTTGTATTTTTCTAGCTGCTCTAATCTGAGTTTCGAGTTAGCAACAAAGGTTTGCTTGGCTTTTCCTTTTAACGATTTTGCTTCCGGTAGTTTCACTGTTCTTGGGTTTTTATGAACACCGTTAACCAAAAACTCGTAATGCAGGTGAGGACCAGTTACACGACCAGTTCCGCCTAATGTTCCCACTGTTTGCCCCTGTTTTACCCGCTGACCAGTTTTAACAGAGCGCTTTTTCAGGTGAAGGTATTTTGTAATGTAAGTGCTGCTGTGTCTGATGAAAACATAGTTACCGTTGAATTTGTTGTAACCAGCCTTTTCAACAATGCCGTCACCCGCCGCCCAAATTGGTGTCCCAACAGGGGCCACATAGTCGGTGCCTCGGTGCGGTCTGACGCGCCCCGTTACAGGGTGAAGTCGTCTTGGGTTAAAGTTGGAACTCACGTATCGGAAGTTAACAGGGGAGCGCAAGAATGCTTTTTTCATGGCTCGACCATCTTGGTCATAGTAATTACCGGTTTTCTTGTCGCGAATGGCTTTAAAGGTGTCCCCCTGGTTAGTAAAGATAGCGGCTATGATATTGCCACGACCAACCTTTTCACCTTCTACAACCTTTTCTTCGTAAAGAACCTGGAAGTTGTCGCCTTTGCGAATATCCAGAGCGAAGTCGATATCCCAACCAAAGATCCCAGCCAGTTCCATTATCTGATTGGCATTTAATCCTGCTGTGACACCAGCATTCCAAAAGTTAGAGGTAATTTCGGCTTCGGCATAGTTGTATTGAACATTTACCTCTTTCTTTTTCAGTTGAGAGGTATAGCGATCATCTGCACGGGTAATACTGAAGGTTTCGAAGGCATTTAGCTGCCGATTCAAATGAATCAGCTCATTATTTTCGTCAAAGCCGAATTTTAGCGTATCACCGGGTCTTAACCGGGAGAGCTGCTGATTTATTTCTTTGTTGCTACTGATGAGGTTATGCAGCAAACGTGGAGACAATCCGATGCGGTTAAACAGAATTGCAGCACTTTCTCCGGAGCCTACTTTATGTGTTTCCCAGCGAATAAGAGAAAGGGTTTTAGGTTCGTAGCTCGGGCTTAGATTTGTACCATCTATATCAATGGAATAAACCTTTCCAACTTCTAGGGTTTGATCATTGGGTCTGAGCTCTTTGGCGTCTGGAAGAAGAAACACTGCGCCAAACACTATCGCAGAAAAGAAGGCAATCCATACTCGATGCAGCAGAGAAAGACGTGCGAATTTAGACATCGGAATCCATTTATTGGGTTAATGATATAAAAAAGACAATTACTGAGTCTAACTGGTTTCAAAACTGAGCGCTATTCAAGTAAGATGGCGGAATATCAAATTTTTGCCAAATCTGTGGGAGTGAACAAGAATGGCGAGTATTGAAGCAGCACTGGCTGAAATAAAGCGTGGTGTAGAAGAGCTGATTCCTGAAGAAGAATTGATTGAAAAGCTAAAAGAAAGGCGTCCTTTACGCATCAAGCTAGGGGCAGATCCAACTGCGCCGGATATCCACCTTGGTCACACCGTTATTTTTAATAAGCTTCGTACATTCCAGGATCTTGGCCATGAAGTGACTTTCCTTATCGGTGATTTCACTGCGATGGTGGGTGACCCAACGGGCAAAAACAACACGCGTCCTCCATTGAGCCGTGAAGATGTTCTGCGTAACGCAGAAACCTACAAAGAGCAGGTTTTCAAAATTCTTGACCCAGCAAAAACAAAGATCCAGTTTAACTCTGAGTGGTTATCTGAGTTGGGTGCTGAAGGGATGATCCGCTTGGCTTCGAACCAGACGGTTGCACGTATGTTAGAGCGTGACGATTTTAAAAAGCGTTATGCTGGTGGTCAGCCAATTGCGATTCATGAATTTATGTACCCACTTCTTCAAGGTTGGGATTCCGTAGCAATGGAAACTGATGTTGAGCTAGGTGGTACAGATCAGAAATTTAACCTTTTGATGGGGCGTGAACTTCAGAAATCGAGTGGTCAGAAGCCACAGGCTGTGCTGATGATGCCATTGCTTGTTGGTTTAGACGGTGAGAAGAAGATGTCTAAATCCGCCAACAACTACATTGGTATTAGTGAGTCACCAAGTGAAATGTTTGGCAAGATCATGTCCATCTCTGATGATCTGATGTGGAACTACTATGAGCTATTGTCATTCCGTCCACTGGGTGAAATTGAGCAATTTAAGACTGACATTGCTAATGGCAAAAACCCACGTGATGTGAAGATCTTGCTTGCGAAAGAGATCATCGCACGCTTCCATACTGAAGCTGATGCTGATGCAGCCGAGCAAGAGTTCATTAATCGTTTCCAAAAAGGAGCGATGCCTGACGAAATGCCTGAGTTCGAATTCGATGCAGGTCTGCCAATTGCGAACCTCTTAAAAGAAGCAGGTTTGGTAAATTCGACTTCTGATGCCATGCGAATGATTAAGCAGGGCGCAGCGAAAATTGACGGTGAAAAAGTTGCGGGTAACAAGCTGGTACCAGAAGCAGGTACAGCGATTTATCAAGTCGGTAAGCGTAAGTTCGCTCGCGTAACATTAAAATAAGAACAAAAAACCTGGCAAATGCCAGGTTTTTTTATGCCGCTGTTCAGGAGTTCGTGCGTCACTCCGGCACGTAACTCTTGAACCTCAATATAAACCAAGTCTCGAATATCAGCAGGGATATGATCCCGTACTGCCAATGCGTTCCCCACGCTAGAAAATAGAGCACGGCACCCATCGAAAGCCATATCAAAATTAAGGACTGAATTTTCTCAGCTTTGGTCAGCCCCTGCTTATTCTTCAGTCTGTTGGCGATAGGACCTAAGTATTTGTTGTTGAGTAACCAGGTCTGGAATTTTTCCGATGTTGCACCAAAACAGTATAGAGTGACCAGCAAAAACGGAACGGTTGGAAGTAAAGGCACGAATACCCCAACAAAGGCAAGAGCAACAGTTAGCCAGCCTAGTGTGATAAGGAAAATGCGCTTTCCATTTGAAATTGATGTATTGCTTTGCACTTTTTCCATTGGGTTAAGATCAGCCTGAGGTCAGTTAAAGTTACAATCCCTATTATAGGACATTCGCAATAGGGACAGCCATTCTAGATTTGCACTTAATGAGAATCAATATCAATACGGAGTACTATTGATCAATCAGTTATAACAGTCTCATTGAAGTAGATTATATCCTTGATATTGTTTGATTATTTTACTGATAAATTTACTTTTTATTGAGTTTGATACGCAAAACATTGTGCTAGAATTTTTCGGCTACATAAAGCAGCTTTCAGGAGTTTATTTATGAACAATGCCGACCATCCTCCAAGTAGCCAAAGAGAAAAATAACCTTCCGGCATTGAAACATCTAATGTCTTGTCGGAGTGGCAGGGTATTAGCTTCTATATTTTCCTTCTAAATACTCATGAGAACCAGACATCTGAGCTGGCATGGTCGATCACATTTTGCGTTTGGGAAACACAAACGTAAAGCTAATCGGGAGATTCGCTATGACCTTTATTCAAGCCCCACACTTTTCAAATGTAGAAATCAGTACTGCATACGGCGCCTTTCTTCAATACGAACAAGCGCAACAAGTTCATCTGCTTACGGTAATGCCGATAGAGGAGGCTGTTTGCGTGCTGGCAATGTGCCCAATTAGACACGTTCATATCTTATTGCAAAAGTTGGAAGAAAAAGGACACGACTTACGGGCGAGGCACTATGCGGTGCAACTTGGGTTAATCCGCTCGGAAGCAGAGACGACCAAAGGGTATTTAAGCACAGGTGTTTTTGAGCATTTCAGGCAGAGAGTTGGGTGGATATTGGCGTTATCACTGCTTGGCATCGTTTCTGGGCTAATCATTGCGCAGTATGAGGATACATTGAGCCAGCTGGTATTGCTTGCAGTGTACATGCCAGTGATTGCCGCGGCTGGCGGAAACACGGGCTCTCAGGCGGCGACATTAGTGATTCGTGCTTTAGCGACTAATGAACTCAAGAAAAGGCAGTGGCTTAGTGTGATGTGGAAGGAGAGCCGAATTGCTGTAATGTTGGCTGTGGTTGTTGTCGTGGTTATTGCTATGAGAATACTTCTTTTCAACGGTACAGGAAGTGATTCTGATTATGACCTCCATTTGATGGCGATGGCTATTGCCACTGCGCTCTTTATACAAATCACCCTATCGACAACGTTAGGTGGCGTGCTACCGATACTCGCGCGAGTATGCAAATTAGACCCCGCAGTATTAGTCAGCCCAGTGCTCGCCTCAATTGTCGATATTTCTGGTATCTGGATCTATTTTACTGTCGTTAATCACTTTTTAGGGTTGAGTTAACCAAGTCCTTATAGAATTGTTTTTCAAAGTGAAAAATAGGAGCGATGACTTTTGGAGCATCGTCTTTCTTAACAGGGTGATAGTCGGTAATAAATTGAACAAACAGCGATTGAGGTTTGTTGTTTTCATCTAATACAAACCCTGCCATATTATAGCTTCCGTACAGGGAACCGCTTTTCGCTGCAAGTCTGCCTGCAATAGGGGGCTTTCTCATGCTTTGGCGGTATTTCAACGTCCCAGACTGACCGGATATAGGAAGCAACTCGATCAGCCCTAATTTCACATCATACTTCCAGATGTACCTTAAAATCTGTTCCATATCTGAGCTGGTCAGTCGGTTGTTGCGCGACAGCCCAGAACCGTCTTCAAGCTTCGCATGCTCAAGATCGATACCTGCTCGGGTAAATAAGATCTGCTTTATCGCTTCAGTGCCATTAGAAAAGCTACCAGGTTGGTGATAAAAACGTGCGCCAAGCGTTTTAGTGAGGTTGTCAGCGATTAAGTTATCAGACTTTCTCAGCATTATGGTCAGCAGTTCAGGTAAAGGAGCAGACTGGTGAGTCGCAACGATAATGCCTTTTGGTGCAACATTATCTGCGTAAATCTTCCCACTAACCTGAATGTCATTCTCCGCAAGAATACGCTTAATAATTGCCGAAACGTAAAGAGTAGTGTCCTGAACGGCAAATTTTAGGGGTAGTGGCTTGCTTCGCTCTTGCATGCAGCCCGACAGGTGATACTGGTTTCCTTCTGATGTCAGAAGTTCTAAATCACAGCGTTTGGATTTCTGCGCCATTTTACTGAGGCTCAAAGCATCGGTGGTCACTTTAATTGGCTGGTGCGCTGGAACAAATACAGATGTAGCCTGATTTGGCTTGGATGAAACAGAGGCCTGTACACAGTTGTTGTCTAAAGTAATTGCGCTTGCAGGGGCGCTGTAGCAAACCCCCAATATATCCCAAGGCCATCCCACCGCACGTTCATACCCTCTGAATGCACTGTTATCCAATATGACGTTTTCTAACCGATTAATGCCTTGTGCTTTTAGGTTAGTGGTAAGTGCAGTTAGATGGGCGGTTTTCAGCTCAGGATCACCACTAAAGCGAATAACCAGATTCTTTTCCTGTATTTCGAGATGTGTCTCGAAACGAAAATCATCTCCTAATTCCAGCTTGGCTGCCAATGCGGTCGCAATTTTTAATGTGCTGGCTGGCGGGAAAAATTGCTCACTGGCTAAATTGATGGAGTGATTTCCCATACTGTCAGACACTAGCAAAGTGTGTCTTGAACCATAAGGTAACGAGTCTAACGGTGCATAAGCAAAAGAGGGAAAAACCAGAAGAGAAAGCAGAGTGATCAAAGTTCGCATAATATGAGTTCAGAGGTGCATATCGATGTTCAGTGTAGCAAAGAATAGATGAAAAAAAACGCCCACCAGTGGTGAGCGCTTTTTCTATAAAACTTAGCGGAAAGCTAAATTAGAAGTCGTAACGTAGACCTAGAACAGCTTCGTTCTGTGCACCTAGCTTACCAACTTTGTCTGAATCAAGCAGATTGAAGTTGTAAGATACGTATGAACGGAAGTTATCGTTAAAGAAGTAAGTTGCATCAACAGCGATGTTGTCTTTTTCTACTTCTGAATCAGAGTTAGCAGCGTTTGATTTGTTGTTCAAACGGTTGTAAGTCGTAGTGAACTTAGCCTGACCCATAGTGTAAGCCGCTGCTAGTTCGTAACCGTCACCTTTAGAACCGTTGTTCGCACCGTCTTCTTGGTTGTCGATGTTGGTGTAAAGACCTGCTACGTAGAATGCGTCAAATTCGTAAGAAGCACCTAGCATGAACTCTTTAACAGACTTAGTTGCAGACTCGTCTTGAGCTGCGTAAGCCGCAGTTACACGAGCACCAGTTTCACCGATGTTGTAGATACCAGACAGAGCGTAACCGCCGTTGTTGTCTTTCTCCCACGAAGATTTATCTGAGTTTGGTTTTACAGAAGAACCAAATGTGTAGTTTGCACGCGCTTCGAAATCACCGAAAGTACCAGCGTATGCTACAGAGCGATCTGGACGGTCTGCCGCGTTTACTTTAGGTGCTGCAGTGTTACCGTGGTAAGCCATGATATCCGTGAAGTCAGTTACCGCTTGTAGAGAACCTTTAACAGTACCAAAAGTTACTTCACCAAAATTGCCACCGATACCTGCAAATGCGTAGCGATGCTCAATTGAATCATTGTTGGATGTGTGGATATCCTTGTCAAAGTCATTCTTTTCACTGTAAGCTTTGAACTCACCTTCGTAGAAGCCTAGACCGTATAGCTCGTCAGTGATCTCAGTTTTGCCTAGGAAGTTTAGACGTACACGAGATTTGTCTTCTACTTTGTTGTCTTTAAGAGATAGACGCGCTTCAACACGACCACCCATTTCAAGAGAAGCATTGTCGTTTTTCGCGATTTCAGCAGCAGTAGCGCTAGTAGTGCTAGCAGCCGCAGCCACAGCTAGAGCAATCAGTTTTTTGTTCATTGCTTTCTAAGTCCTAATTTTAGTCCGTAAATATAAGCAGATAGGTTATTCCCTGCCCACTTAGGGATGCGTTTGATATCAGCAGCTAACTGCGTGATCTCATTCGCATTTATAAGGTGAGGAAGTTGTACCCCTAAAGTTCAGCTAGCCGTTAGTAAAATGATATAAAATGAAATAGTGAACATTGTTTTTTTAGGTTTTTGATATTGACTCACCCATTAGAAACAATGAGTTAATGATTTTTTTGATTTTTTTCTCAATTATTTTTTTATATTTTTTTATATGAATTATGTTTGGGTGGCGTTTGATTTATAAGTTTGGTGATTGAATTCAATGGATTTAATCGGGCAATTCTAGGAATTGTGACTCCCAACTTTTGAAAGACGTGACCTCGTGAAAAAGTTTGATTACACTAAATTGAAATGTGAACCAATTTGCCCCGCCTCCAACTCACTTGATGAGCAGGAGTGGGGTTTTGTTGTCTGAGGATGCTGGTGAAATGAATCAGCCAGTTATCTGTAGAGGTATAAAATGGAAAAAGTTCCAATGACTGCTCAAGGTGAGCAGAAGTTACGTGAAGAATTGGAAACGTTGATGAAGCGTCGTCCATTGATTTCTGAAGCGATTGCAGAAGCTCGTGAGCTTGGTGATTTAAAAGAAAACGCAGAATACCATGCCGCTCGTGAAGAGCAGGGGATTTGCGAAGCGCAGATTCGTGATATTGAATACAAGCTTTCTGTTGCTCAGGTTATCGATGTAACCAAAATGGAAAATACGGGCAAAGTAATTTTTGGTACTACAGTCACCTTGATTGATGTGGATACTGACCAAGAGAGCACGTACCAAATTGTAGGTGATGACGAGGCCGACATTAAAGCGGGTAAAATTTCAGTAAGCTCGCCTATTGCTCGTGGTCTAATTGGCAAGATGGAAGGCGATGAAGTTACTATTACCACACCTGGTGGCATCAAAGATTACGACATCGAAAAAGTTGAGTATATTTAAGACTTACTCACCTTGAGATCAAAAAAGGTCGCTCCAGCGACCTTTTTTGATGGAAGTAAACGAGTACTTCAAATGAGTAAGAGAGAGTTCTTACTTACGAGGAATCTCAATCTTACGCTCCTCAGACTGGCGATAAAGAACCAACATCTTACCGATAGTTTGTACTTTTTCTGCCTTCGTTTCACGTACGATAGCGTCAATAATCAGGTTCTTTGTTTCTCTGTCTTCTGAAGCTACTTTCACTTTGATCAGCTCGTGGTGATCCAGTGCCAGTTCAATTTCAGCCAGTACTGCTTCGGTCAATCCATTGGCGCCCATAAGTACCACAGGTTTCAATCTGTGAGCCAGGCCTTTCAAATACTGCTTTTGTTTGGTGCTTAGGTTCATTGTGCGCCCAATTTTGTTTACTATAAGGGTTGAAAACCGCCATTTTAACGCCATCTATCCCAGAAGACTATAATTTCTACCATACTTCACTTGGTAGAAGGTCATTCAAGCAATTAGGAATCGAATGAGTAAACAGAAACACTCAGCCAGCTCTGGTCGCTGGTTGAAAGAGCACTTCGATGATAAATATGTCAATGAAGCAAAGAAGAAAGGCTACCGTTCACGTGCTATCTTCAAAATTGAAGAGATTCAAGAAAAAGATAAGTTACTGAAACCTGGAATGACCGTAGTAGACCTTGGCGCTGCACCTGGTGGTTGGTCTCAATACGCTGCGAAATTCGTAAGAGAAGAAGGGCAAGTCATCGCTTGTGACATTTTACCTATGGATTCGATCGCGGGAGTGGCGTTTCTGCAAGGTGATTTTCGAGAAGATGCGGTACTTGAAGCACTTCTAGAACGAATTCAGCCAGATATGGTTGATGTAGTGATGTCAGATATGGCACCAAACATGGCCGGCAACCAGTCCGTTGACCAGCCAAGAGCGATGTATCTGGTTGAACTGGCATTGGATATGTGTCGACAAGTTCTAGCTCCTAATGGTAGTTTCGTGGTTAAGGTATTCCAGGGCGAAGGCTTTGATCAATACGTTAAAGATGTACGAGACATGTTTAAGACCGTAAAAATAAGAAAGCCAGACTCTTCCAGAGCACGTTCTCGGGAAGTCTATATTGTAGCGACTGGTTACAAAGGCTAGCTTACGTTTACAAAGAGCAATTTAACACTATAGCTACAGCGTATAAACTGTAGTACCCTACCTTTAATTACAATTAGTTATCGAGAGGCTGACACCTTGAGTGACATGGCAAAAAATTTAATTTTGTGGCTAGTAATCGCCGTAGTCTTGATGTCGGTATTCCAGAGTTTTGGACCGGGAGAAAACAGCGGCAGAACAGTGGATTACACCACATTTGTACAGGAAGTTGGCCAAGGCCAGATTCGAGAAGCTCAATTTAAAGACAGAGAAATCACGTATTACCGTCGTGACAACACTCGTTATGTAACATACATGCCTGTGTATGACAGCAAGCTACTTGATGATCTGATCAACAAGAACGTTAAAGTCGTTGGTACACCACCTGAAGAGCAAAGCCTGCTTGGCACTATCTTCATTTCCTGGTTCCCAATGATCTTACTGATTGGTGTATGGATTTTCTTCATGCGTCAAATGCAAGGCGGTGGCGGTAAAGGCGCCATGTCTTTCGGTAAGAGTAAAGCTCGTATGATGAGCGAAGAGCAAATCAAAACGACGTTTGCTGACGTTGCAGGTTGTGACGAAGCAAAAGAAGACGTTAAAGAGCTGGTGGATTACCTTCGCGATCCAAGTCGATTCCAAAAGCTGGGTGGTAAAATTCCAACCGGTGTATTGATGGTGGGTCCACCTGGTACTGGTAAAACGTTACTTGCTAAAGCGATTGCTGGTGAAGCAAAAGTACCTTTCTTTACTATTTCAGGTTCTGATTTCGTAGAAATGTTCGTGGGTGTTGGTGCATCTCGTGTACGTGACATGTTCGAACAAGCGAAAAAAGCCGCACCTTGTATCATCTTCATTGATGAAATTGATGCAGTAGGTCGTCAGCGTGGTGCTGGTGTAGGTGGTGGTCACGATGAGCGTGAGCAGACTCTTAACCAAATGCTGGTTGAAATGGATGGCTTCGAAGGTAACGAAGGTATCATCGTTATCGCTGCGACTAACCGCCCAGACGTACTAGACCCAGCGCTTCTTCGTCCTGGTCGTTTTGACCGTCAGGTTGTTGTTGGTCTTCCAGATGTTCGTGGTCGTGAGCAAATTCTTAAAGTTCACATGCGTAAAGTTCCGCTTGCTGGTGACGTAGAGCCATCTTTGATTGCTCGTGGTACACCTGGTTTCTCTGGTGCTGATCTGGCAAACCTTGTTAACGAAGCGGCTCTGTTTGCTGCTCGTGGTAACAAGCGCAACGTTTCCATGGTTGAGTTTGAACTGGCGAAAGACAAAATCATGATGGGTGCAGAGCGCCGCTCAATGGTGATGTCGGAAGATATCAAAGAATCAACGGCATACCACGAAGCGGGTCACGCTATTGTTGGTCGCTTGGTTCCAGAGCATGATCCTGTTTACAAGGTATCTATCATTCCACGTGGTCGTGCGCTGGGTGTGACGATGTACTTGCCTGAAAACGATCGTGTGAGTATGTCTCGTCAGCATCTTGAGTCAATGATCTCCAGTCTCTACGGTGGTCGTCTGGCTGAAGAACTTATCTACGGTTCAGAACATGTATCTACGGGGGCATCAAATGATATCGAACGTGCAACCGATATTGCTCGTAAGATGGTGACCCAATGGGGCTTCTCTGAAAAACTTGGTCCTCTTCTGTATGCAGAAGACGAAGGTGAAGTGTTCCTTGGTCGTAGCGTAACGCAAACCAAGCACGTTTCTGATGACACCGCTAAGTTAATTGATGACGAAGTTCGTAGCATCATTGACCGCAACTACGATCGTGCAAGAGAAATCCTAGAAGCAAACATGGATATCATGCACACGATGAAAGATGCGTTGATGAAATATGAGACCATCGATGCGGGTCAAATTGATGACCTGATGGAGCGTAAAGAAGACGTTCGTGAGCCAGCTGGCTGGGGCGATCAGACTCGTGCTCAAGAAGAGTCAAACAACGCAAAAAATGCACAACCAAAAACAGAAGAGAAAGATTCAGACGATAAGCCGTCAGTATCTTCTGATGATGGCGCAGACAAAAACGTTGAATAAAATCAGTTAAATTCAAACCCCGAGGAAACTCGGGGTTTTTCTATTTCTAGCAGCATCATGTTTTTACATTCAAATAAAAAAACACTCAGCCTATCTACTCCTCAGGTCATGGGGATCCTCAATGTCACGCCTGATTCATTCTCTGATGGTGGAAAGTTCAATCGTATTGACCATGCTTTAGAGCAAGCGCACTCAATGATTCAGGCTGGTGCCCGCATCATTGATATCGGCGGTGAATCAACACGACCGGGGGCTCCAGAAGTATCTCTTCAAGAAGAGCTCAACCGAGTCATCCCTGTCATAACCGCATTACGCGCCAAATCAGACGTATGGATTTCAATTGATACCAGTAAAGCTGAAGTGATGAAACAGGCCGTCGAGGCAGGGGCAGATATCATTAATGATGTTCGAGCTCTACAAGAGCCGGGTGCCATTGAAGTTGCCGCAGGTGCGGGTGTTCCTGTATGTCTGATGCATATGCAAGGTCAGCCAAGAACAATGCAAAGCAACCCTAAGTATCAGGATGTTTTACTTGAGGTTGGCGAATTTTTGAATGAGCGTGTTACCGCTTGTGAAAAAGCCGGAATTAAAAAAGAACAACTGATTCTCGATCCTGGCTTTGGTTTTGGCAAAACCTTAGCGCACAATTATCATTTGCTGGCGAACTTGGAAAAATTCCACCAGTTTGGCATGCCACTACTTGCTGGAATGTCCCGTAAATCGATGATTTTTAAACTGCTGGAGAAGCAACCCGCTGAATGTGTTGTCGGCAGCGTTACCTGCGCCAGTATTGCGGCTTTAAAAGGAGCACAGATCATACGTGTACATGATGTGCCTGAAACCGTTGAAGCCATGAAAATTATTAATAAAATTTGCGAAAATCAATAACAATTACTAGGAAACATTATGTCTAAGAGACGTTATTTTGGTACCGATGGTGTACGTGGAAAAGTTGGACAGTACCCTATCACTCCCGATTTTGTGTTAAAGCTTGGCTGGGCTGCTGGACGTGTACTTGCTAAACAAGGTACAAAGAAAGTCATTATTGGTAAAGACACCCGTATCTCTGGGTACATGCTGGAATCAGCTCTTGAGGCAGGCTTGGCTGCTGCTGGCTTGAAAGCTACCTTTACTGGACCAATGCCTACACCTGCCGTCGCATACCTTACGCAAACTTTTCGTGCGGAAGCGGGAATTGTGATTTCAGCATCGCATAACCCTTACTATGACAACGGCATTAAGTTCTTCTCTTCAGAGGGCACAAAACTTCCTGACGATATTGAACTTGCTATCGAAGCCGAACTTGATAAGGACATCGAGTGCGTAGAGTCTGCGCAGCTTGGTAAAGCATCTCGACTTAACGATGCAGCTGGTCGATATATTGAGTTCTGTAAGAGCACTTTTCCTAACGAGCTAAGCCTTGCTGGAATGAAGATCGTTGTCGATTGTGCGCACGGCGCAACATACCACATTGCTCCTAGCGTATTTAAAGAGTTGGGTGCTGACGTTATCGCTATGGGTGTGGAACCAAATGGCACGAACATCAACGATGAAGTCGGTGCGACTGATGTTCGAGCGCTGCAAAAGCGCGTTGTAGAAGAGCAAGCAAACCTAGGCTTGGCCTTTGATGGCGACGGCGATCGCATCATCATGGTTGACGAGCTTGGCAACAAAGTAGATGGCGACCAAATTGCCTACATCATTGCTCGAGATGCGCTGCGTCGCGGTGAACTGAAAGGTGGTGTAGTCGGCACTCTGATGACCAACCTAGGTATGGAGAATGGGCTAAAGCAATTAGGTATCCCATTTGTACGTGCAGCAGTTGGTGATCGTTATGTTATGGAACAACTGCTTGAAAAAGGCTGGAAGATCGGTGCTGAAAACTCCGGTCATGTCATCCTATTGGATAAAGTTACAACCGGTGATGCTATTGTTGCAGCTCTTCAGGTTCTGGCTTCTGTTGTTGGCAGCGAGATGTCATTGAACGAACTGTCGCAAGGAATGACACTCTATCCACAGGTGCTTGAAAATGTTCGATTTAGCGGTGATTCGAACCCGCTCGACGCTCAGGCTGTAAAGGATGCAGTGGCAATTGTTGAAAGCAAACTTGGCGAAAAAGGTCGAGTACTCTTAAGAAAATCAGGTACCGAACCTCTGCTACGTGTAATGGTTGAAGGTGAAGATGCTGAGTTGGTTCAGCAATCTGCGCTTGATATAGCTGAAGCAGTAAAAGCAAACTGCTGAGTATAATAACGGGGAGCAAAGCGTGTTGCTTTGCTCTTTATATAGTGGGTTATTTGTCTAAATGTATTGAAAGGTGCTTTTTTTAGCGCTTTGCTAATATTTTGACCACTTAACCCCTAAGCTTTACAATTTAGTGAATTTTTACTTGTCAGCGTTATAGGCATTCGATAGTATTGCTCCGCCTTCGAAAGGGAGGTGCGCTAGCCTTGTCTCTGTAACCCGGTTCAGTACGACGGCGCTGGCTCAACAATTTGGAACATAGGTGGAAGAATGTTTACAGTTCTACTTGTGATTTACCTGTTGGCAGCGATTGGTGTTATTGGCCTAGTGTTGATTCAACAAGGTAAAGGCGCAGATATGGGAGCTTCGTTCGGAGCTGGTGCTTCAAACACAGTGTTTGGCGCGAGTGGCTCAGGAAATTTCCTAACCCGAACAACTGCAATTTTTGCAATCGTATTTTTTATCGTTAGCTTGGTTCTTGGTCGTATGTCTACAAACAGCGGCGAAACAGAAAGCATTCTAGCGAACCCAAGTCAGGCTGCATCAACTATTGAGCAACCGGCTGATGTAACGAGTGAAATTCCTGCCGGAAACGGCGACGAAATTCCTCAATAAAGAATTTATGCCGAGATGGTGAAATTGGTAGACACGCTAGCATGAGGTGCTAGTGCCTTAGGTGTGAGGGTTCGAGTCCCTCTCTCGGCACCATGATTCTACAAACTTGTAAAATACTGCCTTGGGCGTATAATGCTCAGCAGTCGGACGCGGGGTGGAGCAGCTTGGTAGCTCGTCGGGCTCATAACCCGAAGGTCGTCGGTTCAAATCCGGCCCCCGCAACCAAATTTCACATGAATAGGTAGTGAATTTAGGTTGCAAGTTTGTGCGGTATAACCTAACCGCAAGCTGAACAAAATAATGTTCAGTTATATCAGGGTCCAGCAACAAAAACCCCGACTAATCGGGGTTTTTTGTTATTTGTATTTTGTGTTGTGCAAAATATGAGTAATGTTCGGGCTATTTGATAGGGCTATTAGCCCTTTTTTTGTTTCTAGAGTGGTTATCTAAAGGTGAGATCATGACGGGTTTAGAAAGACAACTGACTGAAATGCTAGATGCGCCAGTGGCTGCTTCTGGTTATGAGTTAGTTGGATTGGAGTTCATCCGTGCAGGTGAGCATTCAACATTGCGTATTTACATCGATCACGAGAATGGCATCAATGTCGATGACTGTGCAGAAGTAAGTCATCAGGTAAGTGCGGTATTGGATGTTGAAGATCCAATCTCTGTTGCCTACAACCTAGAAGTATCTTCGCCTGGATTAGAGCGACCACTGTTTAAAGCAGAACACTATCAACAGTTTATTGGTCACGAGGTCAGCCTTGTCTTGAAAATGGCTATGGGCAACCGTCGTAAATGGAAGGGTGTGATTGAGGGCGTAGAAGGCGAAACGATCACAATCACAGTGGATGGTGCGAAAGAAGAGTTTGCTCTAAGCAACATTTCCAAAGCTAACCTGATCCCTAAGTTTTAAGTCTTAAGAGGCTAGAGAATGAACAGAGAAATTTTAGCGGTAGTAGAAGCTGTTTCTAACGAAAAGGCGGTTCCTCGTGAGCGTATTTTTGAAGCGCTGGAAATCGCGTTAGCCACAGCTACTAAAAAGAAATACGAAATCGAAATCGATGTTCGTGTTGCGATCGATCGCAAAACAGGTGATTTCGACACTTACCGCCGCTGGTTGGTTGTAGAAGAAGTAGAAAGCCCAACAAAAGAAATTTCACTAGAAGCTGCACAATACGATGATGAAGAAATCGAATTAGGTGGCTTTATCGAAGACGATATCGAATCCGTCACTTTTGACCGAATCACTACACAAACCGCTAAGCAAGTTATCGTACAGAAAGTACGTGAAGCTGAGCGTGCGCAAATCGTTGAGCAATTCATTGACAACGAAGGTGATCTAATCACTGGTGCAGTTAAAAAAGTAAACCGCGACACCGTCGTATTGGATCTTGGTAATAACGCTGAAGCTGTGATTCTACGTGACGACCAACTTCCTCGTGAAAACTTCCGCCCAGGTGACCGTGTACGTGGTCTTCTTTACAAAGTGGCGCCGGAAGCACGTGGTTTCCAATTGTTTGTCACTCGTTCTAAGCCAGAAATGTTGTCTGAGCTATTCCGAGTGGAAGTGCCAGAAATTGCAGAAGAGTTAATTGAGCTAAAAGGCGCAGCGCGCGATCCTGGCTCACGTGCAAAAATCGCAGTGAAAACTAACGACAAACGTATCGACCCTGTTGGTGCTTGTGTTGGTATGCGTGGTGCACGTGTTCAGGCTGTATCTGGCGAATTAGGTGGTGAGCGAATCGATATCGTACTGTGGGACGACAACCCTGCTCAATTCGTTATCAACGCAATGGCTCCTGCTGATGTGGCTTCCATCATTGTTGATGAAGATGCACATGCAATGGACATTGCGGTTGAAGCCGATAACCTTGCACAAGCTATCGGTCGTAACGGTCAGAACGTACGTCTGGCTTCTCAACTAACAGGTTGGGAACTGAACGTAATGACAGTTGCAGATCTAGAGAAGAAGCATCAGGAAGAATCTGGTGTGGCTATCGAAAACTTCATGAAGTACCTGGACATCGAGCAGGACTTTGCAGAACTTCTGGTTGAAGAAGGTTTCTCAACGCTTGAAGAAGTGGCGTATGTTCCAGTTAACGAACTGCTTGAAGTTGACGGTCTGAACGAAGAAATCGTAGAAGAGCTTCGTCAGCGTGCGAAAGATGCATTGACGACCATTGCATTGGCACAAGAAGAATCATTTGACGGTCTGGAGCCAGCAGAAGACCTGCTAGCACTTGAAGGTCTGGAACGCGAAATGGCGTTCAAACTCGCAGCTAAAGGTGTAGTTACACTCGAAGACCTCGCTGACCAAGGCACTGATGAAATAGAAGGCATTGAAGGTTTAACAGAAGAGCGTGCTGGTGAGCTAATCATGGCTGCACGTAACATCTGTTGGTTTGGCGACGAAGAATAATTTCAGCAAGGAGGAAGTGGCATGACAGAATTAACGGTTAAAGCACTGAGTGATGAGATTGGTACGCCAGTTGACCGCTTGATTGAGCAACTTGCTGATGCTGGGATGAAAAAAGCGGGCACAGATACCGTATCTGACGATGAGAAGCAAAAGCTTCTCACTCATTTGAAAAAAGAGCATGGTGATACCTCAGGGGAATCCGAGCCTACGCGCTTGACTCTCCAGCGTAAGACTCGCAGCACTTTAAGTGTGAATGCGGGCGGCGGTAAGAGTAAAAATGTTCAAGTAGAGGTGCGTAAGAAGCGCACGTACGTAAAACGCAGTGCAATCGACGAAGAAGCTAAGCGAGAAGCTGAGGAAGCAGCAAAACGTGAAGCTGAAGAGCTAGCGAAGCGTGAAGCGGAAGAGCTAGCTAAACGTGAAGCTGCAGAGAAAGCACAACGCGAAGCTGAAGAGAAAGCCAAACGAGAAGCTGAGGAAGCAGCTAAACGTGAAGCGGAAGAAAAAGCCAAGCGCGTACAAGCTGATAAGGCTAAGAAAGAAATGAACACAAAGAGCGCGGAATTAAGTTCGCAGGCAAAACAAGAAGCTGATGAGCTAAAACGCCGTCAGGAACAAGAAGCACAGCGTAAAGCAGAAGCTGAAGCGGCTAAACTGGTTGAAGAAGCCCGTAAGCTAGCTGAAGAGAATGCAGCTCGTTGGTCAGAAGCTGAGAAGAAAGAGAAATCAATGGAAGAGGGTGACTACCACGTTACTACTTCTACATTTGCTCGTGAAGCTGAAGATGCAGCTGACCAAAGCGAAGAGAAAGCTCCTCGTCGTCGTAAGAAGAAAGCTTCTACTAACAACGATGATCGTGGCAATAACCGCAATGGTGGCAATCGCAACCAACGTGGTGGTCGCGGCGGTAAGAAAGGTAAGCTGGCTAAGCCAACTTCCATGCAGCATGGCTTCGATAAGAGTGCTTCTGTTGCTAAATCTGACGTTGTCATCGGTGAGACAATTGTTGTTTCTGAACTGGCGAGCAAGATGTCGGTGAAAGCAACTGAAGTTATCAAAGTGATGATGAAGATGGGTGCAATGGCAACCATCAACCAGGTAATCGACCAAGAAACTGCACAGCTAGTTGCAGAAGAAATGGGTCACAAAGTTATCCTGCGTAAAGAAAACGAATTGGAAGAAGCAGTACTGTCTGATCGTGACAATAACGCTGAAGCGGTTCCTCGTGCTCCAGTTGTTACTATCATGGGTCACGTTGACCACGGTAAAACTTCGACACTTGACTACATCCGTAAAGCACACGTTGCTTCAGGTGAAGCGGGCGGTATTACCCAGCACATCGGTGCATACCACGTTGAAACTGAAAACGGCATGATCACTTTCCTTGATACTCCTGGACACGCCGCGTTTACCGCAATGCGTGCTCGTGGTGCTCAAGCGACAGATATTGTTGTTCTTGTTGTAGCGGCAGACGATGGCGTAATGCCACAGACTATCGAAGCGATTCAGCACGCGAAAGCGGCGGAAGTACCTCTGATTGTTGCTGTGAACAAGATCGATAAAGAAGACGCAAACCCAGACAACGTGAAAAACGAGCTGGCACAGTACGACGTTATCCCAGAAGAGTGGGGCGGTGAGAACATGTTCGTTCACATCTCTGCGAAACAGGGTACTAACATCGAAGGTCTTCTAGAAACCATTCTTCTGCAATCTGAAGTTCTTGAACTGACAGCGGTTGAAGAAGGCATGGCGTCTGGCGTAGTCGTAGAATCTCGTCTGGATAAAGGTCGTGGTCCTGTTGCGACTGTACTGGTTCAGTCTGGTACGCTAAACAAAGGCGATATCGTACTTTGTGGTCAGGAATACGGTCGTGTTCGTGCAATGCGCGATGAAAACGGTCAAGAGATCTCAACGGCTGGTCCTTCTATCCCAGTAGAAATCTTGGGTCTGTCTGGTGTTCCTGCATCAGGTGACGAAGCAACAGTGGTACGTGATGAGCGTAAAGCACGTGAAGTAGCGAACTACCGTCAAGGTAAATTCCGTGAAGTTAAGCTGGCTCGTCAACAGAAAGCGAAGCTGGAGAACATGTTTGCGAACATGTCTGCAGGTGAAGTGGCCGAGCTTAACGTTGTTCTTAAAGCTGACGTACAGGGTTCTGTAGAAGCTATCGCAGATTCTCTACGTAAACTTTCTACTGACGAAGTGAAAGTGAACATCGTAGGTTCTGGTGTTGGTGGTATTACAGAAACTGACGCAGTACTTGCAGCGGCTTCTAACGCTATCATCCTAGGCTTTAACGTACGTGCTGATGCTTCTGCTCGTCGTACAGTTGAAACTGAAAACCTAGACCTTCGTTACTACTCAATCATTTACCAATTGATTGACGAAGTGAAACAAGCAATGGGCGGTATGCTTGCTCCAGAATTCAAGCAAGAGATCATTGGTCTTGCTGAAGTACGTGACGTGTTTAAGTCGCCGAAACTGGGTGCAATCGCTGGTTGTATGGTTACTGAAGGTCTTATCAAGCGTAACAATCCAATCCGCGTACTACGCGACAACGTAGTAATCTACGAAGGTGAGCTAGAATCTCTACGCCGCTTCAAAGATGACGTTCAAGAAGTTAAGAATGGCTACGAGTGTGGTATCGGCGTTAAGAACTACAACGACGTTCGCGTAGGCGACCAAATCGAAGTATTCGAAATCGTTGAAGTTAAACGTACTCTAGACTAATTGACAAAGTTGCAATGATATCAATCTGATAGATTGCAAAGGTTGTTGAATACACCATGGGGGGCCTTTGCCCCCCATTCTTTCTATAGTGAGAAAAGAAATGTCAAAAGAATTTAGCCGCACGCAGCGCGTGTCGCAGCAACTACAAAAAGAACTGGCGCTCATTCTGCAACGTGAAGTTCGTGATTCACGCATTGGTATGGTAACCATCTCCGACGTTGAAGTGTCTCGTGATCTGGCTTACGCAAAAGTATTTGTGACTTTCCTATGTGTGGGTGAGCAAACCCCAGAAAGCAGCCTTGCAGCGTTGAAAGAACACGAAGTTCAAGTTCGTATGATGCTAGGTAAGCGTATTCGTCTTCGCCTGACTCCAGAAGTTCGTTTTACTTACGACAACACACTGGTTGAAGGTATGCGCATGTCTAACCTTGTGAGTGAAGTGGTTAGCAAAGACAAGCGGAAGAAAGAAGATGCAGGTCGTGGAGACGAAGAATAATGGGACGTCGTCGTAAAGGACGTCCGGTTAACGGCGTCGTTCTTCTCGATAAGCCGACGGGCATTTCATCGAATGATGCGCTGCAAAAAGTAAAGCGTATCTATTTCGCTGAAAAGGCTGGGCACACAGGGGCTTTAGATCCGCTAGCAACAGGCATGTTGCCGATTTGTCTGGGCGAAGCGACCAAGTTTTCGCAATTCCTTTTGGATTCAGATAAACGATATGTGGTGATCGCCAAACTGGGTGAGCGTACCAATACTTCGGATTCAGATGGCGAAGTTGTTGAAACTCGTGATGTGAATGTCACCGAAGAACAGCTTCTTGAATGCATTGAGAAATTCAAAGGCACGACGAACCAAATTCCTTCGATGTTCTCGGCGTTGAAATACCAAGGTCGCCCGCTATACGAGTACGCTCGTGAAGGTATTGAAGTACCTCGTGAGTCTCGGAAAATCACAGTCTACTCCATTGAGCTGCTTCGATTTGAAGGCGATGAAGTCGAAATGGAAATCCACTGTTCTAAAGGGACGTACATTCGAACAATTACCGATGACCTGGGTGAGATGCTAGGTTGCGGAGCACACGTAACGTATCTGCGTCGAACTGGTGTGGCCAATTACCCTTACGAGCGCATGGTAACGCTGGAGCAACTGAACGAGCTTCTTGAGCATGCCAACGATCAAGGTTTGCCACCAAAAGAGTTACTTGATGTGTTGCTGTTGCCAATGGATACCGCTGTTGAAAGCTTACCAGAGGTTAACCTCAACGCAGAACTGACGCACATGGTTCAGCATGGTCAGCCTGTTCAGGTGTTTGGTGCACCGATCGAAGGTACGGTTCGCATGACAAGTGGTGACGAAAAATTGTTTATTGGCGTTGGTGAAATCGACGATGATGGCAAAGTGGCACCCAAGCGCTTAGTGGTCTTTAGAGACGAAGAGTAACGTCAAAACCCTGCTAAATTGAAACCGAAGCCTTACGCTTCGGTTTTGTTTTTAGAGTTTTAATTCTGTTCGCTTGTGTTTACAAAATACACCCCGTATAATGCGCGCTTCGCGTGTCGGCTGAATCAGAGATTGGCTGGCACAGTTTTAACTTTAACTCTTATTAGGAGAGAATTATGTCTCTGAATGCAGAAACTAAAGCAGCAATCGTTGCTGAATACGCACAATCTGAAGGCGACACTGGTTCACCAGAAGTACAAGTAGCTCTACTGACTGCTTCTATCAACCACCTACAAGGTCACTTCAAAGCGCACAAGCAAGACCACCACAGCCGTCGCGGTCTTCTACGTATGGTTTCTCGTCGTCGTAAGCTTCTAGACTACCTTAAAGGTAAAAACCTAGAGCGTTACCAAGACCTAATCAAACGTCTAGGCCTACGTCGCTAAGATCAGTTTGTTTGAAAGAAGGAGCTTCGGCTCCTTTTTTTGTGCCTACCGAATGGTGTTTAAGACATTTTCCAATAAGTAGTTTATACTACTGCGGATTTGGCTTCTGCCAGTCACACAAAGCAGCTTTACAGTCACCGATGTCGACCATAAAGGTCGCGGCTAATGAAAACAATTCGGGCGAATTCTTTTCATTAGTCGCGATTGGTAAAGCGCTGTTGTGTTTAATTCAAAACAACAACTTTGAAAAACTCAAAGCTAAGGAATTTACGTGAATCCAATCGTAAAAACGTTTCAATACGGTAACCACACCGTAACTATTGAAACTGGTGCTATCGCACGTCAAGCGACAGCAGCAGTTATGGTCAACATGGACGATACAGCGGTATTCGTTTCTGTTGTAGGTAAAAAAGAAGCGGTTGAAGGTCAGGACTTCTTCCCTCTTACAGTAAACTACCAAGAGCGTACCTACGCCGCTGGTAAAATCCCAGGTGGTTTCTTCAAGCGTGAAGGTCGTCCGTCTGAAGGCGAAACACTGACAGCTCGTCTTATCGACCGTCCTATCCGTCCTCTATTCCCAGATGCATTCAAAAACGAAGTTCAGGTTATCGCGACAGTAATGTCTGTAAACCCTGATGTTCAGCCAGACATCCCAACTATGATTGGTACTTCTGCTGCACTTGCTATCTCTGGTATCCCGTTCAACGGTCCAATCGGTGCGGCTCGTGTTGGTCATATTGATGGTCAACTTGTGCTAAACCCAAGCAACACAGAACTGGAAAGCTCTAAGCTTGACCTAGTTGTAGCAGGTACTGACAATGCAGTACTAATGGTTGAGTCTGAAGCAGACAACCTGACAGAAGAAGAAATGCTATCTGCGGTTGTTTACGGTCACGATCAACAGCAAGCTGTGATCACAGCAATTAAAGAGTTTGCTGCTGAAGTGGCAACTCCAGCTTGGGAGTGGGAAGCGCCTGCAGAAAACACTGAGCTTAAAGCTCGCGTTGCTGAACTGGCTGTTTCTCGTTTCGAAGAAGCGTACCAAATCACTGAAAAAATGGCGCGCTACGAGCAAGTAGGCACTATCAAGAACGAAGTGGTAGAAGCTCTTCTTGCACAAGACGAAGAACTGGATGAGCGCGAAATCCGCGGCATGCTAGGTTCTCTTGAGAAGAACGTTGTACGTAGCCGCATCATTGCGGGTAACCCACGTATCGACGGTCGTGAGAAAGACATGGTTCGTGCACTAGACGTACAAACTGGTGTACTTCCACGTACTCACGGTTCTTCACTATTTACCCGTGGTGAAACTCAGGCGCTGGTAACGGCGACTCTTGGTACACAGCGTGATGCTCAAATCATCGATGAACTGACTGGTGAGAAGAAAGATCACTTCCTTCTACACTACAACTTCCCTCCATACTGTGTAGGTGAAACAGGTTTCGTTGGCTCTCCTAAGCGTCGTGAAATTGGTCACGGTAAGCTGGCTAAGCGCGGTATCGCTGCGGTAATGCCTTCTGTTGATGAGTTCCCATACACAGTACGTGTTGTATCGGAAATCACGGAATCTAACGGTTCATCTTCAATGGCTTCTGTATGTGGTACGTCTCTGGCACTTATGGATGCTGGTGTACCAATTAAGTCTTCTGTTGCAGGTATTGCAATGGGTCTTGTGAAAGAAGGCGACGACTTCGTGGTTCTTTCCGACATCTTGGGTGACGAAGACCACCTAGGTGACATGGACTTTAAAGTAGCAGGTACTAACGAAGGTATCACTGCGCTACAAATGGATATCAAGATCGAAGGTATCACTAAAGAAATCATGCAAATCGCGCTTAACCAAGCACAAGGTGCGCGTAAGCACATCCTATCTGTGATGGATCAGGCGATTTCAGGTGCTCGCGAAGATATCTCTGAGTTTGCTCCTCGTATCCACACCATGAAGATCAACGCAGACAAGATCAAAGACGTTATCGGTAAAGGTGGTGCAGTTATCCGTGCTCTGACTGAAGAAACTGGCACAACCATCGAAATCGAAGACGACGGTACAATCAAGATTGCTGCAACTGAAGGCACAGCTGCTAAAGAAGCGATTCGTCGTATCGAAGAGATCACAGCAGAAGTTGAAGTAGGCACTATCTACACAGGTAAAGTGACTCGTATCGTAGACTTCGGTGCATTCGTTGCTGTTCTTGGTGGTAAAGAAGGTCTGGTACACATTTCTCAAATCGCTGACAAGCGTATCGAGAAAGTGGCAGATCACCTTTCTGAAGGTCAGGAAGTGAAGGTTAAGGTACTTGAAATCGATCGCCAAAACCGTATCCGCCTAAGTATGAAAGAAGCAGTTGAAAAAACTGAAGAAGCACCATCAAGTGAGGAGCCAAGCGCGGAATAACGCGTCAGGCATACGCATTTGAATTAAAGCGTGTTATAAAGGGGAGCTAAGGCTCCCCTTTTTGCTATAGGGAACAGGTACAAAGCGTCAAATTTTTCAGTATTGGTTACTATATAACGAGCACTTTTATAACGGCTCAGTATTGACGCGAATTAAGGAGAATCAGTTTGGCAAAATGGTTAAAAATGGTCGGGATTGTATCGGCTCTGGTACTGACAGGGTGTGCATCCAACCAAAACCAGTGGCTATACCCACCCATGGCGGTGCCGCTCCAACCAAGTATTCAGCAGGAAGTGCAGATTGCGCGATTAACTCAGCTTCTGCAAAGACAGGATCTTAAGGAAGAAGTCCGCGCTAAGATGTTTTATGAGCGAGGTAACTACTACGATAGCGTAGGGTTACGCGATTTAGCACGCCTTGATTTTGAACGTTCCTTAAACATCAATCCACGTCAGCCAGATGTGTACAACCTTCTTGGTGTTTACTTCACTGAAAAACGTGAATTTGATGCTGCTTACGATGCTTTTGATTCCACACTTGAGCTTGACCCAAGCAACCAATATGCAGAAAGAAATCGTGCTATTGCCTTGTACTATGGCTCAAGGTTCGAGTTAGCGTTGGAAGAAATGTCAACGCACTATGACGATGACCCAGAAGATCCGTTTCGAGCACTGTGGCTGTATTTGATAGAGCGTGAAGTTGACGCCGAAACAGCGAAAGAAAAACTGATGACTCGCTACGAGCAGAGAAGTGAGCGTTGGGGGTGGTTGATGGTTGCTTTGATGCTAGAGCAAATCTCAGAAGAACGTGCTCTTAAGGCTATTGTCAGTGCAACTAACGATAACGAGCTGTTATCGCAGCGTTTAACGGAAACCTATTTCTACCTGGCTAAGCGCTACCAGCTTCAGGGAGACTACGGTAACGCTATCTCACTTTACAAACTGGCACTTTCTTTTAACGTGTATGAGTATGTAGAACACAGATATTCCTATATGGAACTCGGCAATATCTACAGTGAACTGAAAGCAGAACAAGCCAAGGATTCAACTCAACCCACAAGTATTTAGATACAGGCTTCGTAATTCGCCATTTAGGTTGTTCCCAAATAAAAAACGCCCGGTCACTTCATAGTAACCGGGCGTTTTATTCAGCGTGTGACAGTAAAAAATTACTTCAGGATAGCTTCATTACCGTTTTCGCGGATGTGTTTTAGAATTGATTTAACACCGCGTGGGCTAGAGCCAACAATATTGCCTGATTGCATGTAGTTAGTGCCACCAGAGAAGTCCGTAAGAATTGCGCCAGCTTCACGAGCAATCAGCTCACCCGCCGCCATATCCCATGGTTTCAAACCTAACTCAAAGAAGCCGTCTACACGACCTGCAGCTAAGTAACATAGGTCAAGTGCTGCACTACCAGTGCGGCGGAAGTCTGCACATTCAACAAACAATGCGGACACAATCTTCATGTAAGATTCAGAGTGCTGCTTTTGCTTGAATGGGAAGCCTGTTGCCAGAACTGCACCTTGAAGATCTTTCAATTGAGGAACACGGATACGTGCGTTATTGAGTTGTGCGCCTGCGCCGCGTTGAGCAGTGAACAGTTCGTTAAGCATTGGGTCGTATACACACGCCACTTCTGTTTTGCCTTTCATACGAACGGCGATGGAAACAGAGAAGTGTGGTAGACCTTTAACGAAGTTAGTGGTGCCATCCAGTGGGTCGATGATCCATTGTACGTCTTTATCTTTACCTTCGATAAGACCATTTTCTTCAGCAACGATACAGTGCTCAGGGTAAGAGCTTTTGATGGTATCGATGATTAGAGCTTCTGCTTCTTTGTCTACGTTAGTAACAAAGTCATTGCTGCCTTTCTGAGTTGACTCAATTTTGTCAGCGTTTTCTAGTGATTTAGCAATGTGATTGCCTGCTTTTCGCGCAGCGCGAATAGCAATGTTAAGCATTGGATGCATACAAATTTCCCAACGGATGTTAAAGAACGATAAAGCGGCGGGGAGTATATCAGAGTTCCTACAAAAAGGAAGTGGTTATTTTTTGCCCTTTTTGAGGTGAGTGGAAACCTACGTTGACACTGGATTCTGGCAGTGTGATTGAAAGCAAGCCCCTCCATTGGATTGAGATAACCTTTTTATTGGTGTTGTGATACTATTTCGCGGTTTTTCAATAGCGGGTATCTAAACACCATGTTAGACCAAGTAAAAGTCGTATTAGTTGGCACATCTCATTCAGGAAACATAGGCAGCGCAGCACGCGCAATGAAAGTGATGGGGTTGTCCAATATGGTGTTGGTGGATCCACAATGTGAGGTTGATTCTCAGGCTATCGCATTGGCGGCCGGAGCAAGTGAAATAGCGTTAAATGCCCAAATCGTAAGTACCCTTGAAGAAGCCGTAGAAGATTGTGGTTTGGTCGTCGGGTCTAGTGCTCGATCGCGCACACTGGAATGGCCAATGCTTGAGCCGCGAGAGTGTGGAGAACTGTTTGCCAAAGAAGGAAAAAGCCATCCAGTGGCGTTGGTATTCGGACGCGAAAGAACCGGGCTGACAAATGAAGAACTCCAGCGCTGTCATTATCATGTCTGTATTCCAGCAAACCCAGAATACAGTTCATTGAATTTGGCTATGGCAGTTCAAACTCTCGCTTACGAAGTGAGAGTCGCGCATTTAAACGAGCAGGCAAGTATCCATCCTAAAGCCGAGCAGGAAGAATATCCAAGGCATAAAGAGTTGGAAATGTTCTATGAGCATCTTGAAAAAGTCATCACTCAAACCCAGTTTATTGATAGTGATAACCCTGGTCAGGTGATGAATAAACTTCGACGTTTATTCTCCAGAGCTCGACCTGAAGCACAGGAAATCAATATCTTGAGAGGGATTCTGACCTCCGTACAAAAAGAAAATATCAAAGTAAAATAACCATATTAATTTAATGGTTAAATACCTGACTATTTTAGTCAAATAAATACTTGACCAATTTAGTCAGGTATGGAAAACTTCTATCCACAAACTTACTGTGGATACGATGCGATATGAGACTTACATCAAAAGGAAGATATGCAGTAACAGCAATGTTAGATGTTGCTCTGCATTCGCAAGAGAGCCCAGTCCCGCTGGCGGATATTTCAGAGCGCCAGGGAATTTCTCTTTCTTACTTAGAACAACTGTTTTCAAAACTGCGTAAAGCAGGTCTGGTTGCGAGCGTTCGTGGTCCTGGTGGTGGTTACCGCCTAGGTGCAGATGCGAATGAAATTGCAATCGGAATGGTTATTTCAGCCGTTGACGAATCTGTCGATGCAACCAAATGCAGCGGTAAAGCCGACTGCCAGGGTGGCTCTCGCTGCCTAACTCACACACTTTGGCGCGACTTAAGTGCTAGAATTAGTGAGTTTCTTAACAACATCACGCTTGGCGAGCTGATGCTTGATAATGAAGTGTTAGAAATTTCTGACCGTCAGGACATTGACTTGGCGCTCAACCATGGGTTTGGACAAAAAAATACAAACACCGCTCCCATCGGTGTAAACGCACGCTCTTAATCGATAATAAAATGATCGCTTATTAAAAGCGGCACTATCTTACATTGGAGTAAAGAATGAAACTGCCTATTTATTTTGATTATTCAGCAACATGCCCAGTTGATTCTCGCGTTGCTGAGAAAATGGTTCAGTACATGACGATGGACGGGACGTTCGGTAACCCGGCATCTCGTTCGCATCGTTATGGCTGGCAGGCAGAAGAGGCAGTAGATACTGCTCGTGAGCAAATCGCTGAACTACTTAATGCTGACCCGAGAGAAATTGTCTTTACCTCAGGTGCAACCGAATCAGACAACCTAGCGATAAAAGGTGCAGCGCACTTTTACGGTAAAAAAGGCAAACACGTTATCACTTGTAAGACCGAGCACAAAGCGGTTTTAGACCCTTGTCGCCAACTTGAGCGCGAAGGTTATGAAGTGACATACCTTGAGCCAGAATCCAACGGCATCATCGACTTAAATAAGCTTCAAGAAGCCATGCGCGAAGACACAGTTTTAGTGTCAATCATGCACGTTAACAACGAAATTGGCGTTATTCAGGACATTTCTGCGATCGGCGAGCTTTGCCGCGAGCGCAAAATCATCTTCCACGTTGATGCAGCTCAGTCTGCAGGCAAAGTGCCTCTAGATGTAAAAGAAATGAAAGTAGACCTGATTTCGATGTCGGCTCACAAAGCTTATGGACCAAAAGGTATTGGTGCACTTTACGTTCGCCGTAAACCACGCATTCGTTTAGAAGCACAAATGCACGGTGGCGGTCACGAGCGTGGATTCCGTTCAGGTACACTGCCAACACACCAAATCGTTGGTATGGGCGAAGCGTTCCGCATCGCTAAAGAAGATATGCAGAAAGACTTTGAACATGCTAAAGCCCTGCGCGATCGCATGTTAAAAGGTTTGGAAGGTATGGAAGCGTTAACCGTTAATGGTGACCTTGACCAACGCGTTCCTCACAACCTAAACATCAGTTTTGCCTTTGTAGAAGGTGAATCACTGCTGATGGCATTAAAAGATCTGGCTGTATCTTCTGGCTCTGCGTGTACGTCTGCAAGCCTAGAGCCTTCATACGTTTTACGTGCGTTAGGTCTGGATGATGAACTGGCTCATAGTTCTATCCGTTTCTCATTTGGTCGTTTTACGACAGAAGAAGAAGTGGATTACGCCGTCGAAAAAATTCGCGTAGCAGTAGATAAACTGCGCGACATGTCTCCTCTATGGGATATGTACAAAGAAGGTGTTGATTTGAGTACGGTTGAGTGGGCTCACCACTAATCTAAGGAATATAGAGGATTCGAGGTAAAAGATTATGGCATACAGCGAAAAAGTTATTGATCACTACGAAAACCCACGCAACGTTGGTTCATTTGACAAAGAAGATCCATCTGTCGGAAGTGGTATGGTTGGCGCGCCAGCATGTGGCGACGTAATGAAACTGCAAATCAAAGTGTCCCCTGAAGGCATTATTGAAGACGCGAAATTTAAGACTTATGGATGCGGCAGTGCGATTGCTTCCAGCTCTCTTGTTACAGAGTGGGTAAAAGGCAAAAGCATTGATGAAGCGGCAGCAATTAAAAATGCAGAAATTGCAGAAGAGCTTGAATTACCACCGGTAAAAGTTCACTGCTCAATTCTGGCAGAAGATGCAATCAAAGCCGCTGTTTCTGATTACAAAAAGAAACACGACTCCTAAAGTTAAAGCAGGAGAGAAAAACGCTCTCCTGTCTTAAATTCACTAATGTAAGCAGGGTGCAGTATGGCCATTACCATGACAGAAGCGGCAACAAGCCGGGTCAGAGCATTTCTTGATAACCGAGGTAAAGGTATCGGTTTGAGACTTGGGGTAAAAACCACAGGTTGTTCAGGAATGGCATATGTTCTCGAATTTGTTGATGTATTGAATGACGAAGATGAAATCTTCGAACAAGACAATGTGAAAATCATCATTGACCCGAAAAGCTTGGTTTATCTTGATGGAACTGAGTTGGATTTTGTCAAAGAAGGTTTGAACGAAGGCTTCCAGTTTAACAACCCTAACGTGAAGAGCGAATGTGGTTGTGGTGAAAGCTTTAATGTTTAATCGCAAACATCAATAAATAAAATGAACAAAAACGCAGTGAAGGCTGCGTTTTGTACTTTCCACCCGTCTTGAATTTTGCCCAATATTATTGAGAGACAGATAATGGATCATTTTGAATTGTTTGGCATTTCTCGCCAATTTGATCTCGATGTCACCGCGTTGTCCACCCAATTTAGAGAACTTCAGCGTCAATTTCATCCTGATAAATTTGCGACCTCGTCTGAGCGCGATCGCCTTATGGCGGTTCAGAAAGCCGCTCAAATAAACGATGCATTTCAAGTTTTGAAGCAACCTATCTCTCGCGCAGAGTATCTTTTGTCCCTTAAAGGGGTAGATATTCGCAACGAGCAAAACACCATGCAAGACCCGATGTTCCTAATGGAGCAAATGGAACTGAGGGAAGCATTGGAAGAGATCGAGTCTTCATCTGATCCAGAGTCTGAGCTGTTCGATTTTGAAAAAAAGGTCAGTAAACTGTATCAATCTCACTTAGATGAGATGGTTCAGTCATTGACTGAAGAATCACTGGAAAATGCTGCGAATGGTATTCGCAAGCTAAAATTTATTGCCAAATTACAAAATGAGATAGAGCAACTCGAAGAAAAGTTGTTCGCATAATAAAGGAATTTCAATGGCATTACTTCAAATTGCAGAGCCAGGTCAAAGCTCCGCGCCTCACGAGCATAAGCTCGCGGCGGGCATTGATCTCGGTACAACCAATTCACTGGTGGCATCGGTTCGAAGTGGAACCGCCAAGCCGCTAGTGGATGCACGGGGTGAAAGCATTCTGCCTTCGGTTGTGTATTATGGCTCTGAGGATCCTGTCGTCGGAACTGCTGCACGTGAGCATGCACAGTCTGACCCAAAACAAACCATCATATCCGCCAAACGCCTAATTGGTCGTTCTCTGGAAGATATTCAAAACCGTTATCCGTCTTTACCTTATCAATTCACAGCCAGCGAAAATGGTTTGCCAGTAATTGAAACCGATCAAGGTAACGTTAACCCGATTCAAGTGTCATCTGAGATCTTGAAATCTCTCGGTCAGCGTGCTGAAGAAACCTTGGGTGGCGAGCTAACTGGGGTTGTGATTACGGTACCTGCGTACTTTGATGATGCACAGCGTGCTGGCACTAAAGACGCAGCTAAGTTAGCTGGATTGAACGTACTGCGCCTTCTTAATGAACCTACCGCAGCAGCCATTGCTTACGGATTGGATTCAGGTCAAGAGGGGGTTATTGCCGTCTATGACTTGGGAGGAGGTACGTTTGATATCTCTATCCTACGTTTATCCAAAGGGGTATTTGAAGTCTTGGCCACTGGCGGAGACTCTGCTCTGGGTGGTGATGATTTCGATCATATCATCGCTGACTACATCAAAGAGCAATCGGGCTACCAAGGCGATCTATCGATCCAGGAAAACCGTGCTTTGTTGGATGTGGCAACTCAGGCGAAGATTGCTTTGTCTGATTCCACCGTTACTGAGATTAAATTTGGTTCTTGGACAGGTTCGCTATCTCGTGACACCTTCAATGAGTTGATTCATCCTCTAGTGAAAAAGACTTTGCTTTCATGTCGCCGCGCTCTTAAAGATGCAGGTGTAAGTACAGAAGAAGTTCAGGAAGTCGTGATGGTAGGTGGCTCAACCCGAACTTTATACGTTCGTGAAATGGTCGGTGAGTTTTTTCATCGTGAGCCACTAACAAGCATCAATCCCGATGAGGTGGTTGCCATTGGGGCTGCGATTCAGGCAGATATTTTAGCGGGTAACAAACCGGATTCTGAAATGCTGTTGTTGGATGTCATTCCGCTGTCATTGGGCATAGAAACCATGGGTGGCCTGGTCGAGAAGATCATTCCAAGAAATACCACGATCCCTGTCGCTCGCGCTCAAGAGTTTACTACTTTCAAAGATGGTCAGACGGGCATGCTGGTTCATGTCGCGCAGGGCGAACGTGAACTGATTGACGACTGTCGTTCTCTGGCGAAATTCTCGCTAAAAGGTATCCCACCTATGACTGCAGGTGCGGCGCATATTCGCGTCACCTATCAAGTGGATGCGGATGGCTTGCTCTCTGTTACTGCAATGGAAAAGAGCACGGGTGTTCAGGCAGAAATCCAAGTGAAACCTTCTTATGGTCTGAGTGATGATGAAGTCGCTGGCATGCTCAAAGATTCCATGACCTATGCTAGAGAAGACATGCAAGCTCGTGCCCTGGCAGAGCAACGTGTAGAAGCAGACAGAGTAATTGAAGGTTTGGTCGCTGCTATACAGGCAGATGGTGATGAGCTGTTATCTGAAGAAGAACAGCAAGTGTTGCTAAAATCCATCGAGGCATTGATTGCGCTTCGAAACGGTGATAATGCCGACGCGATTGAGCGAGGCATCAAGGATACTGATAAAGCCAGCCAGGAATTTGCGTCACGACGCATGGACAAATCCATCCGTACTGCCTTATCTGGTCAGTCGGTTGATGACATTTAACAGAAGAAGTTTGAGAATTTAAAATGCCTAAGATTATTGTTTTACCTCATGAAGATCTTTGCCCAGAAGGTGCGGTATTAGAAGGACAAACTGGTCAGTCTGTATTAGATGTTGCACTTAAAAACGGAATTGGAATTGAGCACGCGTGTGAAAAATCCTGTGCATGTACAACATGTCATGTTGTGATTCGCGAAGGTTTTGATTCACTGGATGAGAGTGATGAACTGGAAGACGACATGCTAGACAAAGCGTGGGGGCTAGAGCCTGAATCTCGCCTTGGCTGTCAGGCTGTTATTGCAGATGAAGACTTGGTTGTTGAGATTCCGAAATACACTTTAAACCACGCGGCTGAAGATCATTAATAGGGAAGAGATATGAGCTTGAAATGGACTGACTCGCGAGATATCGCGATTGAGCTTTGTGATTTGTATCCGGATACAGACCCAAAAACAGTGCGTTTTACCGACCTGCACCGTTGGATTTGCGAGCTAGAGGATTTTGACGACGATCCAAACCGATCAAACGAAAAAATCCTTGAAGCAATTATTCTGTGTTGGATGGATGAAGCAGATTAAAAGATAAGCAACATAATGTGACCTAACATTATTTACTGAAAAAAGCGGGCTTAATTGCCCGTTTTTTTTATGCAAATGACATTTAACTCGAACATAATGCTAACATTCTGAAACTAGTGAAAAGAAACACAGTCGTAATAAAGAATTGCAAGGATTACGACACCAAGACAAGGAGAAATCATGTCTACTCAAATGCCGGTATTCATTTCCTCACAAGCGGCACAACCTCATTGGGGTGAGAAAGCAATCCTATCTTTTACCGAGCAAGGTGCAACCATTCACCATACAGACAACGAACTGACAGATGTCGCTCAACGTGCGGGTCGCAAGCTGGATGGTCAAGGAATCAAAGCGGTATCTCTGGAAGGAGAAGGCTGGAACGTTGAAACTATCTGGGCGTTTTATCAAGGTTTCCGTAGTCCAAAGAATACAAATTCAGTGGTATGGACTGAGCTTGAAGAAAATTCAGAAAAAGAACTGAAAGCGCGCATCAAAGCGGGCGATTGGGTTCGTGACATCATCAATAAAAGCGCTGAAGAAGTTGCGCCTCGCCAATTGGCAACCATGGCGGGTGAATTCATCAAGTCTCTAGCTCCTGAGCACGTAACTTACCGTATTGTAAAAGACAAAGATCTTCTGACTGAAGGGTGGGAAGGCATTTACGCGGTTGGTCGTGGTTCAGAGCGAACTTCTGCAATGCTACAACTAGACTACAACCCAACAGGTGACGAAAACGCGCCAGTATTTGCGTGTCTGGTTGGTAAAGGCATCACCTTTGATTCTGGCGGTTACAGCATTAAACCTTCTGGTTTTATGGACGCGATGAAAGCGGACATGGGTGGTTCCGGTACGATCACTGGCGGTCTAGCACTTGCGATCCTACGTGGTCTCAATAAGCGAGTTAAGTTGATCCTTTGCTGTGCTGAGAACATGATTTCTGGTCGAGCATTCAAGTTGGGCGACATCATTACCTATAAGAATGGTAAAACGGTTGAGATCATGAACACCGATGCGGAAGGTCGTTTGGTACTGGCTGATGGTCTGCTGTATGCGAGTGAGCACAGCCCTGAGCTAATCATTGATTGTGCAACTCTGACTGGTGCGGCGAAGAACGCATTGGGTAACGACTACCACGCACTGCTGACGTTCGATAATGCTCTTTCTGCAAAAGCGATTTCATACGCCAATGAAGAAAAAGAAGGGCTGTGGCCTCTTCCGCTGGCTGATTTCCACCGTTCAATGCTTCCGTCGAACTTTGCTGACATGTCAAACATCAGTAGCGGTCAGTATTCGCCTGGCGCAAGCACAGCAGCAGCATTTTTGTCTTATTTTGTGAATGACTACAAGAAAGGCTGGTTGCATTTTGACTGCGCAGGCACGTATCGTAAGAGTGCAAGTGATAAGTGGTCTGCAGGTGCAACGGGCATGGGTGTTCGCACTCTGGCTCGTATTCTCACTGAACAGGCGAAATAATCAGAATTCGGCATGCAGGCGGAAACCTGCCTGCAAAAATATTATAACGATAGTACGAAGGACATCTTATGGCTCTAGAAAGAACATTTTCCATCATCAAGCCCGATGCAGTTAAGCGAAACCTTGTGGGTGAAATCTATAACCGTATTGAAAAAGCCGGTCTTCGAATCATTGCGGCAAAAATGGTCCACCTTTCTGAAGAACAGGCAAGTGGCTTCTACGCTGAGCACGAAGGTAAACCTTTCTTTGAAGGACTGAAAGAATTCATGACATCAGGACCTATTATGGTTCAGGTGCTTGAAGGTGAAGATGCGATTGCACGTTACCGCGAACTCATGGGTAAAACAAATCCAGAGGAAGCTGCATGCGGTACCATCCGTGCAGATTACGCAGAAAGCATGCGTTTTAACTCTGTGCACGGCAGTGACAGCCCAGAATCTGCTGCACGTGAAATCGAGTACTTCTTCCCGACTTCTGAGATTTGCCCTCGTAACGACTAACGTTTCTCAAAGAAACGCTCTGAAATATCAGAGCGTTTCTTTTTCATAATCTCTTCTCTTTTCTCTCATATTTACTCTGCTATTCTTGAGAATATTATTTTGATTAATTTTTAATCGATTTAAAATTAATCTCTTATCAATAACCTTACTCCCGACCCCTTGTTGTCATTGGGTAAAGGCTGTACAATTCGCGCCCTTAAATAAAGTTCCACCGCGAGAGGCAACATGAGCACTGAAAAAGTAAATCTGCTGGATTTTGACCGAAAAGGGCTACGGAAATATTTCGCCGATGAATTAGGCGAAAAGGCATTTCGTGCCGATCAGGTCATGAAGTGGATCTACCATTTTGGTGTCGACGACTTCGAGAAAATGACCAACATCAACAAGAAACTGCGTGAGAAACTTCAGCGATTAACTGAAATTCGTGCACCGTATGTTTCAGAAGCTCAGCACTCGACGGACGGTACTATTAAGTGGGCGATGCGTGTGGGCGATCAGGATGTTGAAACGGTTTACATTCCGGAAGACGATCGCGCCACCTTATGTGTCTCTTCTCAGGTTGGTTGTGCACTTGAGTGTAAGTTCTGCTCGACCGCTCAGCAGGGCTTTAACCGCAACTTGAAAGTATCTGAAATCATTGGTCAGGTATGGCGTGCCGCTCGTGAAATTGGTTTAGAAAAAGAAACAGGTCGTCGTCCGATCACCAACGTCGTTATGATGGGTATGGGCGAGCCGCTTCTCAACATGAAAAACCTGATTCCTGCCCTGGAGCTTATGCTTGATGATCTCGGTTTTGGGTTGTCTAAGCGTCGTGTGACGGTTTCCACATCAGGTGTGGTTTCTGGTCTTGACCAAATGACAGGTAACATTGACGTTGCGCTCGCGATCTCTTTGCATGCTCCGAACGATAAGCTTCGTAGTGAAATCATGCCAATCAATGATCGTTGGGACATTGAAGACTTTTTAACGTCCGTAAGACGATACATTGCCTCCTCTAATGCTAACCGTGGCAAGGTAACCATTGAGTATGTTCTGTTAGATCATGTGAATGACGATATGGAACATGCAAGACAACTCGCAGAATTGTTAAAAGATACGCCTGCTAAGATAAATTTGATTCCTTTTAACCCTTATCCTGGTTCACCATATCGCAAGCCAAGTAACTCGCGCATTGACCGTTTTATGAAAACGTTGATGAAGCACGATTACACGGTGACTGTTCGTAAAACACGTGGTGATGACATCGATGCAGCCTGTGGTCAGCTGGTTGGTGATGTGATCGATCGTACAAAACGAACAAAACTTAAACAGCATGGGGAACCAATCGCGGTGAAGTCAATCTGACTTGATAATTGACCCGGAAGGCTCCCCGCACAGTAAGGGAGTGTGATGTTGGTGAGAATTGCGGGCATATTTCTGGTTAGTTTGTTAGTAGGTTGTGTTACAGTTACTGAACAACCCGCTAATAATCAGTTCGATAAAATTAAAGCGGCGGAAGCGCGTATAAGTTTGGGGCTAAACTACCTGGAGTCGAGAGACATGATCCGGGCAAGGGAAAACCTTGAAAAAGCCGTGAGCTATGCGCCAAAATATTATCGCTCGTTGATCGCAATGGCTCACTTTTATCAGGAAGTCGGTGAAAACGGTCAAGCAGAGCAAGCCTATAAGAAGGCACTAAGGGAGTCGCCAAAGAACGGTGATGTTCTCAATAACTACGGTACATTTCTTTGTAAGATCGGACGCTATGACGAAGCCGATGCATTCTTTAACCGTGCTATTGAGCAGCCATATTATTACTTGATTTCAGCCAGCTATCAAAATGCGGCAATGTGTGCGCTTAAGCACGGTGATCAGGATAAGGCTGAATATTATTTCTCTCGTTCGTTGGATCATGACCCAAACCGAGTGGTTTCTATACTTCAGTTGACACAAATAGAAATACAAAAAAAGAAGTATCGTGAAGCAAGGGTCAGACTTTTAAAATTTCATAATAGATATGGGTATCGTGCATCGAGTTTAGGTCTGCTCATTCAACTAGAAAAACAAGCAGGCAATGAATCTCTGGCAAATAAATACGCAAGCGTATTAAAAGATAAATACCCAGACTCGATTCAATATCAGAAGTACGTAGCGAATGAGTATTGAACAAACTGCAGAAAATATGACTATTTCTACATTACCTCTGCCGGGTGATGTACTGCGCCAACAGCGCGAGAAGCTTGGGTTATCGCAAAAAGACATTGCTGACCGACTGCGACTCCGCTTAGCAGTGATTCAAAACATTGAAGAAAATAACTTCAAATCTGACCAAGTAGCCACTTTTACCCGTGGCTATTTGCGATCTTATGCAAAGGCGGTAGGGCTTTCTGATGATGAAGTCCTTCCTCTTCTAGAAGGCGCGCTTGAAGACGAGCACAAAGAGCACGCCATGCAAAGCTTTTCCCGAAAAACTAACCGCGAAAAACACGACAGCCGCATCATGCTAATCACTTGGGGTGTATTGGTCGTTTTAGTTGGAATTTCATCTGTTTGGTGGTGGCAAAATCAAAGCCAGGACACCTTATCCGTCTCTGAGCTTGTCTCATCTCAGGGTTCTTTATCTCAGGAATCCGAAGCGGATTTAGCGGTGCTTGAAGCACAGCGTGAACTTAACGTTGTCTCTACGCAACCTTTGCAGCGAGAAGCATCTTCTCAAACAGAGCCCGATTCGCAAATACAACCTGATGCTTCGAGTATCGAAGCAACGACAGAAAACACATCAACAGAAGCTACGCCCGTTGATAACTCATCTACTGTTTCCGACCCAGAACCCGAGGTCGCAGTAGTTGAAAATGAACCCACACAGCAGCCAGAAGCACCGTCGCAATCTGAAACTCCAGTAACATCAAATCAAGTATCTATGTCGTTTTCGGCAGATTGCTGGATTCAGGTTAAAGACGCAGATGGAAAAGTCCTTGCAACTGGTGTTAAAAAAGCGGGACATCAGCTTACTCTGAGCGGTCAAGCCCCTTACAGCGTCATATTAGGTGCGCCTGAGGGTGTTACAATGACATTTGCTGGTGAAGCGGTAGACCTTTCTGGGTATACTGCGGGCAAAGTAGCAAGATTCAAATTACCCTAGCAAGCTGAGTTAGTCTAAAAGCAATTATGCAACACGAATCCCCTATTAAACGTCGTGCATCGACCCGCATCAATGTGGGTGATGTGCCGATCGGTGACGGTGCCCCAATTGCGGTACAGTCCATGACCAACACCAGAACGACCGATGTTGACGCCACTGTGGAACAAATCCGGTCGTTGGAAAACGTTGGTGCAGATATTGTTCGTGTGTCGGTTCCTACTATGGAAGCGGCAGAAGCGTTCAAGCTTATTAAGCAGCAGGTGAAGGTACCATTGGTTGCCGATATTCACTTTGATTACCGTATCGCATTGAAAGTTGCGGAGTACGGTGTTGACTGCCTTCGAATCAACCCAGGTAACATTGGTAATGAAGCACGCGTTCGTTCGGTTGTCGATTGTGCGCGTGATAAAAACATTCCAATTCGCATTGGCGTAAATGGCGGTTCTTTGGAAAAAGATCTGCAGGTGAAGTACGGCGAGCCAACACCAGAAGCTTTGGTGGAATCGGCAATGCGCCACGTGGATTACCTTGACCGTCTTAACTTCGACCAGTTTAAGGTCAGTGTTAAAGCTTCCGATGTTTTCCTAGCCGTCGATTCTTATCGTTTGCTGGCAAAAGAGATCGACCAACCCCTCCACCTCGGCATTACTGAGGCTGGTGGTGCGCGTGCTGGATCTGTGAAATCAGCGGTTGGCTTAGGCATGTTGCTCGCAGAAGGAATCGGTGACACGTTACGTATTTCTCTGGCGGCGAATCCGGTAGAAGAAATCAAAGTGGGCTTCGACATTCTGAAGTCACTTCGAATCCGCTCGCGTGGCATTAATTTTATTGCCTGTCCAAGCTGTTCACGACAAGAGTTTGATGTGATCAACACAGTAAACGCGTTGGAAGAACGTCTCGAAGACATAATCACACCAATGGATGTATCCATCATCGGTTGTGTGGTGAATGGACCAGGTGAAGCAGAAGTTTCCCACCTAGGTCTTGCAGGCAGTAACAAGAAAAGTGCCTTTTACGAAGATGGTAAACGTCAAAAAGAGCGTTTCGACAATGATGATCTCGTTAACAAGCTAGAAGCGAAGATTCGCGCGAAAGCGTCGATGCTAGACGAGAATAACCGCATCGACATCAATTTAATCGATAAACAATAATCTCAACGGTATAAAACTGTGGCAAAAACGATACAAGCAATCCGAGGTATGAACGACTGCCTCCCAACACAATCTCCTCTTTGGCAAAAAGTGGAGAATGCGGTGAAACATGTGATCAGTGCGTACGGATACAGTGAAGTGCGCATGCCTATCGTTGAGATGACGCATCTATTCAGCCGTGCCATTGGTGAAGTCACCGATGTGGTTGAAAAAGAAATGTACACCTTTGAAGACCGCAACGGCGACAGCCTGACCCTTCGCCCTGAAGGCACTGCAGGTTGTGTACGTGCAGGCATTGAAAATGGTCTGCTTTACAACCAGGAACAGCGTTTGTGGTACATGGGACCTATGTTCCGTCATGAGCGCCCACAAAAAGGTCGTTACCGTCAGTTCCACCAGTGTGGTGTTGAAGTCTTTGGTTTGAATGGACCAGATGTTGATGCTGAACTGATCATGCTAACGGCGCGTTTGTGGCGTGAGCTTGGCATCGACAAACACGTTCGCTTGGAACTGAACTCCATTGGTTCTTTAGAAGCTCGTGCAAATTACCGTACTGCTCTGATTGCATTTTTGGAGCAACACATTGATATCCTGGACGAAGACTGTAAACGTCGTATGCACACCAATCCACTTCGTGTGCTGGATACCAAAAACAAAGATATCCAGGCGATTCTTGTTGATGCGCCACAGTTGTCCGATTACCTTGACGAAGATTCTAAAGCACATTTTGCTGGTTTGTGTGAACTTCTTGACGCTGCTGGTATCGAATACCAAGTTAATCAGCGCTTAGTTCGTGGTCTGGACTACTACAACCGTACCGTATTTGAGTGGATCACTGAAAGCTTAGGCGCTCAGGGTACTGTATGTGGCGGTGGTCGTTACGATGGTCTGGTTGAGCAACTTGGTGGCAAAGCAACACCAGCCGTTGGCTTCGCGATGGGGCTTGAGCGTCTGGTATTGATGCTGGAAGAGTTAGAGCTGGCTGAAACTCGCCGAGCGGTTGATGTGTATATGGTGAGTGCTGGCGAAGGTACGCTGATGGCGAGCATGAAACTGGCAGAACAACTGCGTGAAGCACTACCAGGTTTGCGTGTTATGACGCACTTTGGCGGTGGAAACTTTAAGAAACAATTTAAGCGTGCTGACAAAGTTGGCGCTGCAGTCGCACTTGTGCTGGGTGAAAACGAAGTAGCTGAAAGCACGGTAGTTCTGAAAGATCTACTTGGTGGCGAACAAACAACAGTGGCTCAGGCAGAGGTTGCCGAGCAACTTAAGCATTTGATCTAAAGAGGACAGGACGTGGAACTCTACGATACTGAAGAACAACAGGTAGAAGCCATTAAAGAATGGTGGAAAGAGAATGGTAAAGCGGTCATCGTAGGTGCGGTGGTTGGCTTAGGTGGTATTTTTGGCTGGCGTTTCTATCAAGACTCACAAGCTGATGCTCAGAATGCTGCCTCTTTGGCGTACGATGGTGTGCTAAAGCAAATTCAGACATCTGGTGCCGAGTCTTCTTCTGATGCATTGGCATTTATTGAAGCAAACAAAGATTCTCAATACTCCGTATTGGCTGCACTTCAACTGGCGAAAACGTTTGTTGAAGCGGGTGAGCTAGACAAAGCACTTGAGCAACTAAGCTGGGCGAAAACGAACACCAAAGATGAGTCAATCGTTTCTCTTCTTACAGTGCGTGAAGCGCGAGTATTGGCAGAGCAGGAAAAATTTGATGATGCGCTGACTAAGCTAGATTCAGTGAAAGAAGCTGGTTGGGCAGGTCGAATTGCGGAGCTTCGTGGTGACATTCTGCTTCGTCAGGGCAACACCGAAGGCGCTTATGCTGCTTACTCTGAAGCGCAGCAGCAGTCTGACACAAGCCAAGCGTTACAAATGAAGCTGGACGATCTGGCGAAGTAAGGGTTACATCGAATGAAGAAAGTGCTCAACCGAGCTTTGATGTGCGCGCTGGCTGTTGCAGGTTTAGCAGGCTGTGCCGGTGAAGAAGACACCATCGTCATGGCACCATTGCCCGTTGTGGAAAGTCAGTTCACTCCAGAGAGAGAATGGTCTGCTTCTATTGGTGATGGAGTAGGGCACTACTTTTCGAAGTTAAAGCCTGTTTATGCATACGACAATGTTTTTGTCGCGAGTCGTGACGGTCAGGTCAAAGCGCTTGACCCAAACACTGGCAAGTCTAACTGGTCAGTGACTATTGAGTCTGAAACTACGGCACGTTTGTCCGGTGGTATTGCAGCAGCTTATGGCAAGCTGTTCATCGGCAGTGAAAACGGTGAGCTGATTGCACTATCGGCTGAGAACGGTGAGCTGCTTTGGCGTTCGAAAGTGGAAGGTGAAGTCCTCGCTTCTCCAGCAACTGACGCAAACCTGGTTATGGTTCATACCTCTCGCGGTGTCTTGGTTGCTCTAAACCAGGAAGATGGTTCTGAAGAGTGGACAGTGAGCTCAGAAGTACCCGCGCTGACATTGCGTGGTGATAGCACACCAGTGACAATTTCTGGTGGCGTGTTCTGGGGAACCGCTAATGGTCGAATTGCAGCAGCGATTGTGGCCCGTGGTCAGCTTATCTGGCAGCAACCTGTAGGCACACCAAAAGGTTCTACAGAAATTGATCGCCTGGTTGATGCAGATGCCTCTCCGGTTATCATCGGCAGCACCTTGTACATCGTAGGTGTCAATGGTCAGTTAGTTGCCATAGATTTAAGATCGGGTGCGCCTACTTGGAAACGTACCTATTCATCAGCGACGGATATGGTTACGGATGGTACAAATCTGTATCTGGTTACCGATAAAGATCATTTGATTGCCGTTGATGCACGAAGTGGCACCGAGATCTGGAGTAACAATCAGTTAGAGCATCGCCTGCTCACCGCACCAAGCATTGTTAACGGACGTCTGGTTGTTGGCGATACAGAAGGTTACTTGCACTGGCTTGATATGGACTCTGGCGAGTTTGTCGCTCAGCAACTTGTGGATGACAGCGGTTTTGCTGTAGGTCCTGTGGTTGTTGATCAAAGCTACGTAGTGGTGACACGCTCTGGCTCTGTAAAGAAAATGCAGATTCAGTAGATAACGTGATATAATTCACAAACGGCTCTTGGCTGCTCTCAGTCAAGAGCCGTTTTATTGATAATTAACCCATGTGGTTATAGGTAAACTCAGGAAAGATCATCCACAGTTTACCTATAGCTACATTAAGAATAGAGATTGTAGAGGTACGTATGATTCCTGTAGTTGCTCTGGTTGGGCGTCCTAATGTGGGGAAATCGACGCTGTTTAACCGTCTGACTCGCACACGAGATGCGTTGGTCGCTGACTTTCCTGGTTTGACCCGGGATCGTAAATACGGTCAGGCTCAACTGGGTGAACACGAATTCATCGTTATTGATACTGGTGGTATCGACGGTACAGAAGAAGGTGTAGAAACCAAAATGGCGGAGCAGTCTCTGGCTGCGATTGATGAAGCCGATGTGGTTCTGTTTATGGTGGATGGTCGCGCGGGGCTAACACCAGCGGATGAAGCTATTGCTCAGCACCTTCGAAAAATTGAAAAGCCAGCCATGCTGGTGGTGAACAAAGTAGACGGTATTGATGCCGATTCAGCCTGTGCCGATTTCTGGAAGCTGGGTGTTGATGACATGTACCAAATTGCTGCGGCTCATGGTCGTGGTGTAGCGGCTCTGATTGATCGCGCGCTCAACCCATTTGCTGAAGAGTTTGCCGCAAAGGTCGAAGGCGAATTAGAAGACCTGACAGAATTTGAAGATCCAGAAGAAGAAAAACTGGATTACACCGAAGAAGAAGCGGAAGCGGAATTTAAGCGTCTTCAAGACCAGCCTATTAAGTTGGCAATCATTGGTCGTCCAAATGTTGGTAAGTCTACGTTAACCAACCGAATTCTTGGTGAAGAGCGAGTGGTTGTTTACGACATGCCTGGCACAACACGTGACTCTATCTACATCCCAATGGAACGTGACGAGCGCGAATACGTGCTTATCGACACTGCTGGCGTACGTCGTCGTACTCGTATCAATGAAACCGTTGAGAAGTTCTCAGTGGTTAAGACGCTTAAAGCGGTTGAAGATGCGAACGTTGTCCTTTTAGTTATTGATGCACGTGAAAATATCTCTGATCAGGACCTAAGTCTACTCGGCTTTGCGTTGAACGCTGGTCGCTCGATCGTTATCGCTGTGAATAAGTGGGATGGTCTGGATACCGATGTAAAAGAGCAGGTTAAGAAAGAGCTCGATCGCCGTCTGGGTTTTGTTGACTTTGCTCGTATTCATTTTATTTCTGCGCTGCACGGTACTGGCGTTGGTCATTTGTTTGAGTCGGTTCAAGAAGCTTACAAATCTGCCACAACTCGCGTAGGTACTTCGGTACTGACCCGTATCATGAAGATGGCACAAGACGATCACCAGCCACCAATGGTACGTGGGCGTCGTGTGAAGTTAAAATACGCGCACGCTGGTGGTTATAACCCACCAATCGTTGTCGTACACGGTAACCTGGTTCATGAATTACCGGACTCATACAAGCGCTACCTGATGAATTACTATCGTCGTTCGTTGGAAATCATGGGGACGCCGATTCGAATTCGTTTCCAGAGCAGCGACAACCCATTTGAGGGCAAGTCCAACAAGCTGACTCTTTCACAGGAGCGTAAACGCAAGCGTTTAATGACCATGATGAAGAACCGAGACAGGTAGAAAGCAAAACTGTGATAGAAGAAAGCGCTGAAAGGCGCTTTTTTTGTGTCTGTCGAAAATGAATGAGATATTTGGAGTAAGATCAGGCATTTTTTTCAACAAAGTTTGGTTGAATTATTTAAAATCAGATAGTTATGTTGAAAAACACATGTTGTAATTTCCATTTACATTCTATCGCCATCTGTTTTTTGATCGAATACAAAATATGGATAAATCTGCTTATTTATGTTTCTGGTGGATTTTTATTTCAATTAAAATCCAAAAACAGCACATGTAACTTATGCTTTCGGGGTGTGGTTATATAAATGTTCTTTTTGAGGCTGATCGCTGATCATATGTCATCTAGCAAAAGATCGGGAAAGATCTGCATGTGAGGTGTAACTAGTGCTGTCACATCCATATTACAGAAAAAATAGAGAGTTAGAAGCACGAAAATTTCTTTGCAACAAGACGTGATTCAGATCAAAGCGACTCAGCGTAGATAATCGCATTATCAATTTATCCCAGCAGGAAAGGTCGCTGGGGATCAATTGTTTTGAGGTATTAGTATGACCGAGAATAGCTGCAAAAAATGCGACAGTGAACTAAGGTGGAATGGCGGCTTATACCATTGTGATTTTTGCGAAGAAGACTACCAGAAGCTGGCGAACTGCCCAGATTGTAATATGCCTTTAGAAAAGCTTCAGGCATGTGGTTCCGCAAGCTATTTTTGTCATAGCTGCAATGAGCTTAAGTCTAAATCTCGAGTAAAATTCGTTTACAAGCTAGAGAGTGAGTCAGCTTTATAGAAGCACTTTCTAACAGATATTATTCCGATACGATCGAACGAATTTCACCTTCAGCCAGTCGGGTGACCAATACATCACCCGCTTCAACACTCTTATCTGTTGTTACAACTTTCCCATTCTCAAGCTGTGTAATACTGTATCCACGTTTTAACGTTGCCAGCGGGCTGACCGTATCCAGTTTCTCGGCTGCCAGAGACAACTGATGCCGTGATAAAAGCAGTTGTCTGTCCATCGCATCAAACAGCTTGGTTTTGCTATTGGATAAACGGTTACTGAGATGATTGAGCTTTTGTTCCGGGCTATTTAGTGCAAGTCTGTGCTCTAGCGAGGTTATCTTAAGCTGATGCGAAGACAGCTTTTTCATCACAGCAGAATGCAGACGTTGTTCTAATTCATCCAACCTTTGGCTCTGTTGTTGCAACTGAAAGCTAGGGTGTTGACGCTCTAGCTTTCTCTCTAGCTGAGACAGAGCCATTTTATGCTCTGATAAGAATCGCTGGAAACTTTGATGCAGGCTTTGCTGCTTTTGGCGTAGTGAAAGTACTTTGTGATTGTTATCCCGACTCACCAATTCTGCCGCGGCTGAAGGGGTAGGGGCCCGAACATCAGCAACAAAATCGGCAATGGTCACATCCACTTCATGACCCACTGCGGAAACAATCGGAATCTGACTGGCAGCAATCGTACGCGCTAAGATTTCATTGTTAAAACACCACAGATCTTCCAAAGAGCCACCGCCTCGTCCGACAATCAGTACATCGCACTCGTTGCGTTCATTGGCTCTGCCAATCGCCTGAGCAATTGATATAGCAGCTTGCTCTCCCTGAACTATGGTTGGGTAAACCACAATCGGCAGGCTAGGATCGCGGCGCTTTAACACGTCCAGAATATCGTGTAATGCCGCACCAGTTTTGGAGGTAATAACACCGACCTGCTTTGGGTTCTCTGGCAAAGGTTGCTTGGAGCTTTGAGCGAATAACCCTTCTGCCGCGAGTTTCATTTTCAGCTCTTCAAACTCTTGCTGAAGTCGACCATCGCCTTCGGGCTGCATGCTTTCGATGATTAATTGGTAGTCGCCACGAGGCTCGTATAGAGAAAGGCGTGCTTTCACTAAAACCTGATTTCCGTTTTGTGGCTTAAACGTTACCCGACGATTATTGCCGCGAAACATGGCGCATTTCACCTGTGCACGAGCATCTTTTAACGTGAAATACCAATGCCCGGAGACGGGAGCAGAAAAATTAGAAATTTCGCCAACCAGCCAGACGATGCCCATTTCATTTTCGAGTAATAAACGAACTTCGGAATTCAGACGGGATACAGTGAAAATATTATTATTGGTCAGAGAAGACACAACTAATCTCGAAGGCGTGAATATGGAAATTAGCGGCAATATAATACATATCAAGGGGGTGAATGCAAATAAAAAATAAAAAAATGTGTGGTAAAGCGATTGCCCTGTGCGTATAATCCGGCTGCAATATCAAATCCAAATCACTTTATTATGCGAAACGATAAAGCTTGGATTTATTCCTATTAACACCCTGTTGTGAGATATTGCAAATGCTACGAATCGCAAAAGAAGCTTTAACTTTTGACGACGTTCTACTCGTCCCGGCACATTCTACTGTTCTTCCGAATACAGCTGATCTTCGCACTCAGCTAACAAAAAACATCACTCTTAACATTCCTATGATCTCCGCATCTATGGATACGGTAACGGAAGCTCGCCTGGCAATCGCGCTAGCGCAAGAAGGTGGTATCGGCTTTATCCACAAAAACATGTCTATTGAGCAACAAGCTCATCAGGTGCACCTAGTAAAGATTTTTGAAGCAGGTGTCGTTACTGCTCCTGTTACTGTTAAACCAACAGCAACTATTGAAGATGTTAAGGCTCTGACTGAAGAAAACGGCTTTGCTGGTTACCCGGTTGTTGCTGATAACAACGAGCTTGTAGGCATCATCACAGGTCGTGATGTTCGTTTTGTTACCGATCTAACTAAGAAAGTAGAAGACGTAATGACGCCAAAAGCGCGTCTGGCAACGGTGAAAGAAGGTGCTTCTCGTGAAGAAGTGCAACAACTGATGCAAGAGCACCGCGTTGAAAAAGTACTGGTTGTGAATGATGAGTTCCAACTAAAAGGTATGATCACTGCAAAAGACTTCCACAAAGCAGAGCGTAAACCTAACGCATGTAAAGACGATCAAGGTCGTCTTCGTGTAGGTGCGGCAGTAGGCGCAGGCGCTGGTAACGAAGAGCGTGTTAAAGCTCTGGTTGAAGCTGGTGTCGACATTCTGCTTATTGATTCTTCTCACGGTCACTCTGAAGGTGTGCTTAACCGTATTCGCGAAACGCGCGCGGCTTACCCTGATCTAGATATCATTGGTGGTAACGTTGCAACGGCTACAGGTGCAAAAGCCCTGATTGAAGCTGGTGTTAGCGCAGTGAAAGTGGGTATTGGTCCTGGTTCTATCTGTACGACTCGTATCGTAACAGGTGTTGGCGTTCCTCAAATCACGGCTATTTCTGATGCTGCAGATGCTGCTGCTGAATACGGCATTCCTGTCATCGCGGATGGTGGTATCCGTTACTCTGGTGACATCTGTAAAGCGATTGCTGCTGGTGCATCTTGCGTGATGGTTGGTTCTATGTTTGCAGGTACTGAAGAAGCACCAGGTGAAGTTGAGCTTTACCAAGGTCGTGCTTACAAATCTTACCGTGGCATGGGCTCTCTGGGTGCAATGTCTAAAGGTTCTTCTGATCGCTACTTCCAGTCTGATAACGCAGCAGACAAGTTGGTACCTGAAGGTATCGAAGGTCGTATCGCGTACAAAGGCCGCCTGAAAGAGATCGTTCACCAGCAAATGGGCGGCTTGCGTTCAAGCATGGGTCTGACTGGCAGTGCAACGATCAACGACATGCGCACGAAAGCAGAATTTGTACGTATTTCAGGTGCAGGCATGAAAGAGTCGCACGTGCATGATGTACAAATGACCAAAGAAGCGCCGAACTACCGTACTGGTCAGTAAGCCAAATAAATTCTGAGGCAGCGACAAACTGGCTGCCTTCTCCCCGTATTTTGACAATGCTCAACTGTCTATCTTGAGAAAAGAAAATGACTAAAAACATTCATGACCAACGTATTCTGATCTTGGATTTCGGCTCACAGTACACGCAGCTCGTTGCTCGTCGTGTTCGTGAAATCGGTGTTTACTGTGAACTTTGGAGCTGGGACGTAGAAGAAGCGGACATCCGCGAATTCAACCCAGACGGCATCATCCTTTCAGGTGGTCCTGAGAGTGTAACGGAAGCAAACTCTCCGCGTGCTCCTCAATACGTATTCGATTCAGGTGTTCCTCTGCTTGGTGTGTGCTACGGCATGCAGACCATGGCAGAACAGCTTGGTGGTAAAGTATCGACTTCTGACGAGCGTGAGTTTGGTTACGCTGCGGTTGAAGTTTCTGGCGAATCTTCACTCTTCAAAGATCTTGAAGCAACTCAGGACGTTTGGATGAGCCACGGCGATAAAGTGGTAGAAATCCCACAAGGTTTCGTGAAAGTCGGTGAGACAGATACTTGTCCGTACGCTGCAATGGCGAACGAAGAGAAGAAATACTTCGGTGTTCAGTTCCACCCAGAAGTAACGCACACGAAAAACGGCCTGCAGATGCTAGAGAACTTTGTTCTTGGCGTATGTGGATGTGAGCGTTTGTGGACCTCTGAATCCATCATCGAAGACGCTGTTGCTCGTATCAAAGAGCAAGTGGGCGACGATGAAGTGATTCTTGGTTTGTCTGGCGGTGTTGACTCATCTGTAGTAGCCATGCTGGTTCACCGTGCTATCGGCGACAAGCTGACTTGTGTATTCGTAGATAACGGCTTGCTTCGCCTAAACGAAGCAGAGCAAGTTATGGACATGTTCGGCGACAAGTTTGGTCTGAATATCGTCCACGTGGACGCAGAAGAGCGCTTCCTTAAAGCACTGGAAGGTCAGTCTGACCCAGAAGTGAAGCGTAAAACTATCGGTCACGTATTCGTTGAAGTATTCGATGAAGAGTCGAAGAAACTTGAAAACGCGAAATGGTTGGCTCAAGGCACAATCTACCCAGATGTTATCGAATCAGCGGCGTCTAAGACTGGTAAAGCACACGTTATCAAGTCTCACCACAATGTTGGTGGCTTGCCTGATGATATGGAAATGGGCTTGGTTGAACCGCTTCGCGAGCTGTTCAAAGATGAAGTTCGTAAGATTGGTCTGGAGCTAGGTCTTCCTTACAACATGCTTTACCGCCACCCGTTCCCGGGTCCTGGCCTGGGTGTTCGTGTTCTTGGTGAAATCAAGAAAGAGTACTGTGATCTACTGCGTCGTGCTGATGCGATCTTTATTGAAGAACTGCATAACGCCGACCTGTACAACAAGGTTTCTCAGGCATTCACTGTATTCTTGCCAGTTCGCTCTGTTGGCGTAATGGGCGACGGTCGTAAATACGATTGGGTAGTATCGCTACGCGCCGTTGAAACCATCGACTTTATGACAGCACACTGGGCACACCTTCCATACGACTTCCTGGGTAAGGTTTCTAACCGAATCATCAACGAAGTGGATGGTATTTCCCGCGTGGTTTACGATATTTCTGGTAAGCCACCAGCAACGATTGAGTGGGAATAATCCTCTTTTACTCATTCGTGAAATAAAGAATTGAAAATGCCCTCACAGCGATGTGAGGGCATTTTTTATATTGATTACCCATACTTACACGGACTTACTGATTTGTTGGAAGTGTCGAAGGTACATTGATTATCTTGCTCTCTCAATGGTAATGAAATGAAAGTAACAAAATATTTAATGTTCACTAGTGCGTTGATTTTTAGCTCTAATAGTTTTGCAGAAGACGGCTTAACACTCGGTGACTTACTGAGTAATACAAAAAGCCTAACGGAAGAAAATGAGGTTCTGAAATCTTGGGGGGCGTTCACCAAGCTCAATTTTTCAGTCGATTCAGAAGGGCAACCTCAAAGTAAAGTTACCTATCTCAACAGTCTCGATCAGTCAGTCGCCATTATTTCTACCCCTGAAGGCAGCATTGAAATGCTGGAAACGCCAAACGTCACGCTCTTCAAAGGTGCCGGGCAAACCGGGGTTTATGGATATGGGCAGTGTGGTGAGATGGATGCACCAACTCCAGTTCAGATGCGATTCTATTCAAGCTTGTTGCAGTTTTTGCTGAGTGAAGCAAGCGCTGTAAAACCAGGGTCAATCAACCAAACGTTGAAGGTCTCTCGTGAAGAAAAACAGGAAAATGCTCAGGTTTGGATTGGCGAACCGATTGTTCTCGATGTTGGCGAAGACATGCCGATAGGCGACTACATTGAAGTTCAGGCTCCTTGGGGAGTGTCTGGCGATATTCGTCGTAACACCGCTGATTTGGGCTTTAATTTCAGTTACTTCTATTCGTATGAAGGCGGTAAAGATGAAATTAAACTCAAAGGGACATGGGAAAACACGCCTCAGCGCACAGACGGTTATGATCATGAATCTTTGGATAACTGGTTAGTATGTGTTGATGAAGCCTATCTGGAATCCGTTAACAAAGTAGGTCCCAAAAATGTGGGTAAACTCGTGAAGCTGGTTAACCCATAAAGAATAAAAAAGGGATGGCACTAGCCATCCCTTTTGCTATTGAGTTTTCGTTACGTAGACGGTTGCTCTACACCGTCTGCTGCTTCATCAGCTTTCGGGGATTGACCCGTTTTACGCTTGTATTTCTCTTCCCAGTAGTCGGCACCTTTAATGCCAAGTTTTACTGGGTTGAATGTGTACTCAGATACGCCAGCCTTCTGCTGTTCTTCGTAATCTTTCAGAGCTTTTAAGGCAGGTTTTGCCATAAAGAAGATGATGAGAATACCCACGATGTTCAGCCAGGCCATCAAGCCAACACCCACGTCACCCATTGCCCATGCAAGGTTCGCTGTTTTGACTGTTCCATAGAAGACCGCAGCCAGAAGAATCACTTTAAGCACAAACATCATGCCACTGACCTTAAATGAGCGGCGGATGTAAGCGATATTGGTTTCCGCTATGTAGTAGTAAGCCAGAATCGTAGTGAAAGAGAAGAAGAACAAAGCAAATGCAATGAACAGTTTACCTACACCCGGTAGGGTGCTCTCGATTGCCATCTGGGTGAATACCGGTCCATTTGCGCCAATGGTCGCTGGCAGGTTCTGAATCAGGAACTGACCTTCTGCGCCACCGTGAACGTTGTATGCACCTGTGATCAGAATCATGAATGCTGTTGCCGAACATACTAAGAGCGTATCAATGTAGATTGAGAAAGACTGAACCAACCCTTGCTGCGCTGGGTGATCGACACTTGCTGCTGCCGCTGCATGTGGGCCTGTTCCCTGACCTGCTTCATTCGAGTACACACCACGTTTTACACCCCAACCGATAGCGGCACCAAAGCCAGCCATAGGAGTAAATGCGTCACCTACGATCATTGCGAAGATACGAGGTACCTCGCCAATGTTCAGAAGGATGATGACAAACGCAATGATGATGTATGCCAAGGCCATGAAAGGCACGACAACCTGCGTGAAGTTGGCGATACGCTTTACACCACCGAAGATGATGAAAGCCAGAATGATAGAAATGAAGGTACCGGTAAAGATTTTAGCAAAACTGTAAGTGCCCAGACCTGTATCAATCATCATTCCACTGCCAAATGCGGCTTCAACTGCATTACCGATACTGTTCGACTGAACACCCGGAAGCAGAACACCACAAGCAAAGATGGTAGCGATAGCGAAAATCCACGCGTACCACTTCTGACCCATCGCTTTTTCGATGTAGTAAGCGGGTCCGCCACGGAACTCACCTTCATCTTCTTCTTTGTATATTTGTGCCAGAGTGGATTCTGCGTACGCAGTTGCTGCGCCTAGGAACGCTACAACCCACATCCAGAATACGGCACCTGGTCCACCAAAACCGATCGCTGCGGCAACACCCGCAATGTTACCAGTACCTACACGACCAGACAGTGATACGGCCAAAGCCTGGAAGGAGGAGATACCCTTAGAAGAGCTTTTCCCTGATAACAGAAGACGCCACATTTCAGCGAAATGGCGTACTTGCACGAAGCGTGTAGTGATGGAATAGAACAGACCTGCACCCAGACACAAATAAATCAGTGCCGGGCTCCATATTATTCCGTTAAGAAAGTCGACGAGTGACTGCATGACTCTTTCCCTATTTTTGATGTTGTGTTTGTGTAAAAAGCGAACAACATATTAATCCCGTATGTAATCCGATTGTTAATATTTTTGGTTTGTTCGTGTTTTTACCGTGAAGTAGAGCACGTACCGCTAGGAATTTGAGTTTTTTTGGCTAAAAATTGCGCGAAATTAGAGCGTGATGTTAATTAATTTTTAATATAAATAAAGTTACCGATAATGATCTTGTAATTGGCAAAGAAAGATTGTTCGACTTTATGCTGATTTGATCGCATTTGGCGGAATTATTGAACATATCTGAAGTAAGAGAGATCATCATGCTGAATATCCGCTTTTTTCTCTGCCACGATATCTGCGAGTAACTTTCCTGAACCACACGCCAGTGTCCATCCTAAAGTGCCATGTCCCGTATTGGTGTATGCATTACTTAACGGTGTTTTACCGATAACTGGCGTGCCATCTGGGGTCATGGGCCTTAGCCCTGTCCAGTATTCTGCTTTTGAAACATTACTGGCCTTTGGAAACAGATCGGTCAGTACCTTGCTTATGGTTCTGGTTCGTTTGTGTGGCAGATCCTGACTAAAGCCTGCGAGTTCAGCTGTACCGGCGACGCGAATCCGATTTTCAAACCGTGTAATCGCGACCTTGTATGTCTCGTCCATCACCGTTGATGTTGGCGCATTATCACTGTCTTCAATAGGTACTGTGAGTGAGTAGCCTTTCACAGGGTAAACCGGCAAATTAATGCCAAGGGTTTTTAACCAAGTGGCGGAGTGGCTTCCCATTGCAAAAACGTATTTGTCGGCAACAAACTTCTGCTTATCCGTGACCACTTTTGTGACCTGTCCGCTTTGGTGCTCTATCTTTTTAACCTGATGGAGGTAGTGAAATTCAATGCCCGCTTTGCGACATTCTTGTTCCAGTTGCTGGCAAAAAAGATAGCAGTCACCAGTTTCATCGTTGGGGAGATACAGCCCCCCGGTCAGCTTTTCTTTTACAGCCGCGAGCCCCGGTTCTTTCTGAATACACTGCTCCACATTGAGTAGATGATGCTCAACACCACTTTGCGCCAGAAGGTGCATGTCTTTGCCAATGGAATCAAGTTGAGAAGCGTGGCGAAATACCTGAAGCGTACCCAGTTCTTTGCCTTCAAAATTCAGAGGGAGACGATCTTTTAACTCGCTGAGGCAACTTTTGCTGTAATTCGCCAGTCGAAGCATTCGGGATTTGTTTTGCTGGTACTTTTCAGTATTACAGTTAGCCAGCATTTTCAGGCTCCAGCCAACCATTTCAGTATTCAAAGGGGGAGAAATCTTGAGAGGAGCATGTGTCTGAACCAGCCACTTCAACGCTTTTTGGGGCACACCGGGCGCTGCCCAGGGCGCTGAGTACCCATAAGACAACTGCCCTGCATTGGCATAACTGGTTTCTAATGCTGCTTGAGCCTGTCTGTCTATTACAGTCACATCAAACCCTGCTTGTCTTAAATACCAAGCACTGGTTAAACCAATTACACCACTACCAATCACAAGCGCTTTCATTGTCTTCTGCACCGCCACAGTTTTCATTTCCAAGAATCGGTGGATAGTGTCTTTTCTTTACATCTGATTAACAATCGATAAATATTACAGCTAGCCTGTAGAAAAACTAAAAGCAATTGATAGAGAAAAGCTAATGGAACTTGTGAAAAGTAATGTGCTAAACCATTTATCAACATTTGAAGTTGCCGCAAGAGAGGGCAGTTTTACTCGCACTGCCAGAGCTCTCCATAAGACCACGGGAGCCGTCAGTCAGCAGATCTCCTTGTTAGAAAATGCTTTGGGAACACCTTTATTTAAAAGGCACTCGCGAGGTATTGAGCTCAATGAGAATGGACAGGTTCTGTTTGAAGCCGTTCAACAGGGATTAAGCCACATTCGTCACGCCATAATAAGCATCCAAACTGATCTCAATCTGGAACAGGAAATTCGTCTTAAGCTTACCCCTTCTTTCGCCTACAAATGGCTGATTCCCAGATTGCAGAAATTCTATAGCGAGTATCCTGAGATTCAAATTCAGAGTTATGCCGAGGCTGCCATTGTTGACGCCTACAGTGGGGATTTTGATCTGGTCATTGACTACGGAACCATTCCTTACAGCGACAGCAAAGCCAAATTATTGATGAGAGAGGCGCTATTGCCAGTAATGTCTCCGGCATTAATGCGTCAGTATGACTGGGGGAATGATCCTGACGTCTGGAAGAAGGTCATGTTGCTTCACGATGCAATGGCTTGGCGAGATGCTGGCAAAGATGTGGAGTGGCAAATGTGGTTAAAACACAACGGGATAAAGACCTCTGAACTTAAAGGGCACTTTTTTAGCCGTGCGGATATGGCAATGGCAGCGGCAGAAGCAGGAGTCGGGGTTGCCATGGGGCGGCGTTCGCTAGTGGATGAAGACTTTAAGCATCAAAGGTTGTGCAGCCCTTTCACTGAAACACCTGTGGATGCGGGCTATTTTCTTATCCAGCATCATAAGAGTGAGATTATCGATAAATTTGTTCACTGGTTAAGACAGGAGGCAGAAACCCAATAAATTAACCTGCCACATTTTGTGACCTCAGAAATCCCCTCCTACACTTAAAAAAGGTGATGCATATCTCGTTTCTTTTGCGAGGCAGGGGTTCCTCGCTTTTTTAAGGCGTATCTCAATGACAAAAAAAAGAACATGTAAGTATTGCAGTCCAGACGGGTGGCAGTGTGACGAACCTGCTGGCGAGTCGGGTCTGTGCTATTGGCATGATCCAGACATTGATAAAAGCAAAGATGAAGATGTTAAATATCGGGTTGAGCAGTGGGCAAAAGATGGCAAACCTCTGGATGGGTTTCAGTTGTCACGAGCCAAACTGGAAGACATTAATCTGGTCAATCGAGGCTGCAGGGAAGGGTATAAGTGTCGGGACGTCGACTTTTATCGTGCCGATCTTCGTAATGCGCATTTCTTTGGGCTCGATCTTAGAGGTTCATCTCTGATGAAAAGCACGTTGGCAGGCGCAAACCTGCATTGTGCCAAACTGGAAAACTGTAATTTGCTCGGTGCCGATCTCAGTCGTGCGCGGTTAGAGAACGTGGAGTGGGGCGAGCAATTGCAACAAGAGCGCAAAGCCATGGATGCGATCAGTGCCAAAGACACCAAGAAAGCGGTTGAATTGTGCCAGGAAGCAGAAGAAGTCGCCCGCTGTATCCGCAAACAGTGTGAAAAAGAGGGGTTGTTTGAAATTGCAGGTCACTTCTTCAAAAAAGAGATGATCTTCAGGCGCTATCAAATGCCGCTATACAGCTCTAAGCGTATTATTTCCAAAGGCGTCGATTTGTTTTGTGGGTATGGTGAATCGCCTATACGTGTGGTGATGTTTTCGGTTTGCCTGATTTTTATGTGTGCCTTGGCCTACTTCTTTTTAGGCACGACGGCTTCAAATCCCATTTACCCAGACGTTCATGGTTATAAAGCGACGTTTTTAGAGTTCCTTAACGCGCTATACTTCAGTGTGGTGACGTTCACAACATTAGGGTACGGTGACATTTCCCCCATAGGACTCGCAAGGTTTATTGCTGCCTTCGAGGCTTTCTTAGGGAGCTTTACCATGGCGCTGTTTGTGGTGGTATTTGTTAAAAAGATGACCCGTTAAAACGCATATTAACAATAGTTAATGAGTCGTAACCCAGCGCCCACTATAGTCCTTTTGGTTTTTATAAGGAGGCACTATGCGCTGGAAAGTCTGTTCATTCGAACAAATTACTAATATTGAGCTCTATCAACTGCTTAAGCTTCGTGTAGACATTTTTATTGTTGAGCAAAATGCACCGTATTCCGATCTAGACGGCAAAGATCATGCGGAAGGCGTGTTGCACGTTTTAGGTATTGAAGGAGACGAAGTGGTTGCCTATGCGCGGCTGCTGCCAGAAGGGGTGGGATACCCAGTTGAAGTGCTTCCTTTTCTAGATGGCAGTGAGAAAGAAACCGCGATTGGGCGTGTGGTGGTGAAAGCCTCACACCGAGGAACAGGTGTTGGACATGAACTGATGCGTGTTTCACTGAACGCGATGAAAGAACATGGTTTTTCTACACCAGTGTTTATTTCTGCACAGTCTTATCTCACCGATTATTACCAGCAGCATGGTTTTTCTGTGTTCACACCAGCTTACAGCGAAGACGGATGCGATATGAGGGGAATGCGCTCCGAATCACTGGTGGTTTAAGGGGTATCAATGCTCGGCATTTGCCCAGCTGTGGTACCAACGTAGCAAACTGTCTACCGGTTTCGGCGTACATATTAAAAATCCCTGAATGTGCATGTCTCGGTAGTTGTGTTCGAGATAATGCAAGTCCTCGATGGTCTCCATTCCTTCAGCAATCAAGGTTACGTTCAGCTTCTTGGAAATGTCAGCCAGCGAATTCACCACCACCTGATTAAATTGATCGCAGTGGATGTCGGTAATCAGACTGCGGTCGATTTTAACTTCGGTGAAAGGCAGGTTTCGCAGTTGCTGAAGGTTGGTAAAGCCCGTTCCAAAATCATCCAGAGACAAACCAAACCCACGAATCCGGAAGCGATTTAGGGACTCCAACTGCTCAGTGCTTTTTAACGCAAATTCTTCAGTGATTTCCAGAATAATCTGAGATTTCTCAACACCACGCGCCGTGACCATATCATTCAGTGTATCGGGGTACTTAGGGTCGATCAGTTGGTTAGGAGAAAGGTTCACACTCACTCGTACGTTGTTACCAAATTCTTTACACAACATGGGCAAATCATCCAGCGCCTTTTCCAGTATCTGGAGAGTTATCTCATCGAGCATGTTGTAGCGCATTGCAGTAGGAATAAACTGCCCCGGAAGAATGGCTTTAGGCACGCCAGGTTTGCAGATTCTTGCCAGCACTTCGACCCCATCGACTTTGTGTTTGTAGATGTTCACTTTTGGCTGGTAGTAAGGCGTGATGAAACGGGCATCGAGACAGGCACGCAACTCCTCTCTGGACATCTTCTTGTAATGGACGAAATTACGTTCTTCCATTTGCTGAAGTTTATCTAAAGCACGTTTTAAGCTGTTGAGATCAATAGGCTTTGAGATATTGCCGAGCAGGCAGACTTCATGCTGCCTGGCAATGTCTGCCGCCAGTTGAATGATGCGCTTCTCCATGTCCGAAATGATGCACACCCCCCCGGAAAACCGGCTTTCTCCTAACTGGCGGATCACTTCCATTCCGTCGATATCCGGCATATTGAGATCGGTGAAAACGGCACTGTATTTTTCGGGATGGTTACGGATTAAATCGAGTGCTTTTCGTGGGTTAGAAGACGTGACTACATTTGCGAATCCCAGTTCCAGCAGCATGGTTTTCATGACCATAAGAATGGCTTGGGAATCGTCGATCACGACAATTTGTTTCTCTTTCATTCACATACCTTTAGCCAACGAGTTAGGTATTCATTGGCTAGAATTATGTTTTTTAGTGCCAATGATAAGTTGTGCGGTCAAATAGCTCAGAGTCTATTCTCCTTATTTTAAAAACCTAGTAGAACTAAGGGAATTATCAAGGAGAGGCTTCCTTTTTGAGCTCTTTTTTTATTCAATCGATGGAGTATTTAGGGCGGCTGGAAAAACAAAAATCTGAAAACGACTCATCAAGGCGTATTAGATGTAAAACTGTCAGCAAGTTGCGAAGCAGTAACGTTGCAGTCATACGGTTTATTGTTCAAGATTAACTAGGGTCAAAGATCTTAGGATGCGATCAGACAACATTCAGGGAAGGATGAGGAAAACAATGCTTAGCTACCAAGTTTGTCGAGACATCGAAATCGACACCACACCAGAATCACTCATTGAATTCATCAGTGACTTTAAAAACTGGCCAGAATGGTCTCCGTGGTTGATCATGGAACGAGGCTGCCCTCTGATATACAGCGGAGAAGCCGGGCAAGTCGATTCAGGCTATGAATGGAGTGGTAACCTGGTCGGCGCTGGTGGCATGGTGCTAACCGAAAAATCGCCGACCAGACTGGTCATGGCATTGAGTTTCTTCCGCCCTTTTAAATCCACAGCAACGGTAAAATTTAACGCCGAAAAGACGGAGACCGGGGCAAAGTTAAGCTGGATTATGGAAAGCAAAGTGCCGTGGTTTTTGTTTTTCTTAAAGAATATGTTTAAGTCGATGATTGGGATGGACTACGATCGCGGTTTATTGATGTTAAAAAGCCAGATTGAAACAGGAGAAGTCCATTCCGAGCTGAAACTGGTAGGGGAGAGCAACCTACCCGAAACTCATTACATTGCTTTGAAAAATGATGCCGGAATGCAGGACATGGGACCGACCATGCAAGATGATATCGTTAAGCTGGATGAGTTTATGACCGAGCGTGGCATTGAACCATCGGGCGCTATGTTTGCGCTTTATGACTCCATGGATATGGCAACCATGCATTTCGATTTTCATACCTGTTACCCGATTTGCGAGCCGATTGACGTGCCCGAGCCGTTTATTTGTGGGCATTTAAAAGCCAGTGACACATACGTCGTCGAGCATATCGGTGCTTACCACTTTCTTGGTAACGCCTGGTCAATGGCGAATATGGCAGCCAGGCATAATAAAGTGCCAGTAAAACGTAAGCCGCTAGGGATCGAGCTTTATGTCGACAACCCTAACGACGTAGAAATTACTCAGTTACGCACTCAGATACTGCTGTTTAAAAAGTAGGGAGGGTTATTGCGTTGCCAGCATGTAGCCCTTGCCACGAATCGTGACCAGAAGTTCGGCATGAGAGCTGTTGGCTTCCAGCTTCTTTCGGAGGCGGCTAATAAGCATATCAATAGAGCGGTCTGTTGGTGACCAGTTCTGGCTTTTTGTTATCTTGACCAATTGTTGGCGGGTGCATACTTTTCCGGCATTTCCTATCAGAAAAAGCAGCGCTTGATTTTCGGCATCCGTCAGGCGGAACTCACGTCCGTCTTTGTGAAGCAGCAGTTTATTTTCCTTGTGTAATCGGATCCCCGGATACACATGAATGTAAATGGATTCCTGATCATGCTCATGGGACGGTATATCGTTTCGACGTAAAACTGCCTGCACTCTCAGCAATACTTCTACCATATTCAACGGTTTAACAACGTAGTCGTCTGCGCCACGAGCAAGTCCCTTAATGCGATCCTCGTCAGACTTTCTACTGGATACCAAAATTACTTTGCATAATTTTTCTCGGGAAAGCGTATGGGCAATTTCCGTTCCATCTGCTTGAGGCAAAACGACATCACACAAAACCAGGTCGATTGGTGGATGGCTATTGGTCACTTGCTGGCAGACGTCTTCCCCCGTGATATTTACGAGGACATCGTAGCCTTGAGATTGTAATGCTTTAACCAGAGATTCACGAGTTGGAGCGTGATCTTCGACAACTAAAATACGGCGATGAGGCATGAGAGCGAATTTAACCCTAGGTTGATATGCAGTTTAGTTCCTATTTGTTAAATATTTATAAGGAGTATTTCCTAAAAAAATGAAACAACCCATCAAATATTTAAATAGTTTATAATAATTCGCTCGAATTAAAAACTATCAATTGTAAAGTTCCATGTCGCACTTTTATTCAATTTTGCTAAAGTTCTGCTGTGTTACATTTGTTTTTCTAATTAGCTCATTCTGGAGCTTGGATGGTTTCGCACATCTAAAGAAAACGAACATTCCAATCAGCGAAGTGAGTGTGCTGGAAGATCAAAATGGCATATTGAATATTGCAGATGTACTTCAGGCGGAAAATTCGCAGTGGCAAGCCTTAGCGCCGTCTCTGGAGAACATCAATATGGGGTATAGTGACTCCACCTACTGGTTAAAAGTGGTGATCGACCAACCTAAGAATGACTGCTGCATTCTGACGGTGGCGTACACGCCTCTGGATTATCTCGATTTCTATCAATTGATTGATGACGCGCGACTGGAACATCAGCAATCCGGTGATCGATATCCGTTTAGTGTTCGACCTTTTCACGATAGAAACAACACGTTCCGAGTTGTGTTAAACCCAGACAGACCAACGGTGTTTTATCTTCGGGCACAAAGTGAAAGTGTTCTGAAGTTGCCGTTAGAGTTGTATAGCGACATTGAATTTGCTCAGACTCTCGGGCAGGAAAATTTCTTTATTGGCTTGTTTTATGGTGGGTTGTTGCTGATTGCAGCTTACAACGCCTTTGTTTTCTTTCGATTGCGAGACAAGGTGTACGCTTACTACCTGTTCTTTGTCATCAGTGCCGCGCACAGTGCCGCCTGCTGGGATGGTCTGGCATTTCACTACCTCTGGCCTAACTCCCCCCTTTGGGCAAGTAAGTCCATTCCCATTTCGACAGGGTTGCTGACCTTCTGTACTTTGTTGTTTAGTCAGGAATTACTCCAAACCAGAAAGAACCTTCCGTGGATAAATGCGATCATTGAGCTGATGAAAGTCGCCGCATTGTCTTTGATTGTCCTGACTTACCTCGTGCCTTATTCCACTGTAGGAAAAATGAGTATTTTCATAGCTTATGGTTACGGAATCATAGGGTTAGTGATTGGGGTCGCCTCGATGCATCGCAAAGTAGAAGGCTCTGGTCTCTATTTGTTTGCCTGGTCGCTGCTCTTTGTTGGGGTGATAAGCAATACCGCTGCGAATATTGGCATTCTTCACAGTAATATGTTTACCAGCCATTTGATTCACGTTGGTGGTGTGGTGGAAGTGTGTCTGTTTTCTGTGGCTCTGGCTAACCGGATCAAGTTGCTTAAGCAGGCAAAGCTGGATGCCGAAACCCGAATGTCTGTCGAACGGCAGATGGCACAGGACAAAGCCAACACATTAGCGGTGATCAGCCACGAATTACGAACTCCTATGAACGCTGTGCTGGGGTTTGTTTACCTCGCGAAACAAGGTAAAGGGCAGCTCAGTACCAGGGATTACCTGACCAAGATAGAGCAGGCATCCTCAAATTTAGTACAGCTGATTAATGACAGTCTGGATTTTTCTAAGCTGGAACAGAAAAAGCTGAGTCTGAAAAGCGAAACTTTCAGTCTGGTTGATGTAGTAGACCATGTAGCTTCTGTTTCCACACCTGCACTCGCAGGTAAGCCAGTTCAAATGTATATTCAGGTCGCCCCAGATGTGCCTTCTCATATTCGGGGAGACAGGGTGCGTTTGGAGCAAGTCATCATCAACCTGACCAACAACGCCATTAAGCACACCGAAACCGGATATGTAGGGCTGGCGATATCCGTCATCCGACAGGCTGGGCATGAAGTGGTACTGGCATTTAACATTTCTGATTCAGGAAGTGGTATTTCCCAACAATATCAGGACAAACTCTTCAAACCTTATTCGCAGCTCGAAGATCATCATAAAGGGACCGGGCTAGGGCTTTCCATCAGTCAGAAAATTGTGCATCTGATGGGGGGCAATATCGAGTGCGTCAGTGAAGTGGGGCGTGGCTCGCTTTTCTCTTTTGATCTGGCATTTCCTCTGGTATCACAGCCAGCGAATAACTCGGACGGTGCTCATATTCTGCTGGTTTGTGAGGATGAGACCTTTGGAGAAAGTGCAAAGCTAACACTGCGCTGGCTTGGCATGGAATGCGATTTGGTTACCGCATCTCAGGCATTGGAGATGACCTGTAATTACGATCTCATTTTGGTGGATCATGCGTTAAAGGGCATTTCTGGTGAAACCTTTATCGATATTTTACGTGCGACCGACTTTTCCCATATTCCGGTTGCCATGCTCTGTGATATCGATGATATCGAAGGATCTGAGAGTCAGGTGGAGCACCTGAGTAAACCGATTCGGGTGGGGGATGTATTCCATCTGGTCAATAAAGTACACGGTAAAGAAGTGTCTGAGCCGGAAACGTCCTCCTTTGCCGACTACGCGCTGAGTGGTTTAAAAGTGCTGGTGGCTGATGACAACAAACTCAATCAGGAATTCATCAGTGACATGCTGACGATGTTTGGCGCAGACACCGACATAGTGGAAAACGGGCGTCAGGCATTAGAAGCCATGAAAAAACACAATTACGATGTGTTGCTGCTGGACTTGCACATGCCTGAAGTCGACGGTATTGAATGCGCCATGACTATTCGCCAGACTCCTGAGCTCCAACAAATTCCAATTTTTTGTACCAGCGCCAGCCCGGGCATTGTTTCTCAGCATATGGATGTGTTTGATGACTGCATTGCCAAGCCGATCATCGCCAGCCGACTGCTTAAGCTACTGACGCCCCTTGCCACGCAAGAGCTTTCGCCACACGCTCTGCCAAAGAAGGGACAGATTCGCTGGTTAGCGGATAAATCGTTGCCTGAGATAGAGGGCATTAATATGTCGTTCCTTTATGAACAGTGTGCTTACTCTGAGACCAGAGTAGAGGGAAAACTGGATGCATTTGTTGCCATGGCAGAAGAGTTTCTCACAGCACTGAATCAGACATCGGAGTCGGATTATCGCGAAAAGCAAAGGTTGTATCATGACTTTGCAGGTACGGCGGGAGCCATCGGAGCGAAAGACATTCAGGAACTGGCGTTAGAGCTGGATCTGGCATGGCAGAATGAGCAGCCCGACGAGTCTGTGGCTGCTGAACTGGAAGAAAAAACTCGGGCTTTGTTAGACCGTATTCACGCTGTGCCCATCTCTTCTACTGTGGTCTGATGAACACTCACAATGTGGCGCAACATGGCTTGCTCGGCAGCGTCTGCGTCCCTTTGATTTAAGGCATTAAAAATGTCCAGATGCTCCATGTAGCTTTGCTCAATGGAGCCTTTCTTGCTCATCACCTGGCGTCGGAACTTCAAGCCAAAAGCATACAGTTCGTCTGAGTAGTTGAGCATTATCGGGTTCGCGGCTATTTCTGCGATTTTGAGATGAAACTGATGATCAGAGAGCTGAAAACGCACCGGATCTGAAAACATGGTTGCTTGTTGCTTCAGCAAAGAGTCCAGTTCTTCCAGCTGTTTGTCGTTAATGTTTAAAGCGGCTTGCCGCGCAATGGCCGACTCAATGATTTTTCGACTTTCAAAAACGGTATCAATGGAATGATTGTTGATTTCGAGGCTGGAGGATTCTGGTAGCCAGTCGTTGCGTTTCAGAATCGCTTCGTCGCGGTTGACCCGAGTCTTTGACCCGTGAGAAACATGGATCATGCCGTATGCCTGAACAATCCCCAATGCACCTCGCACCGTTTCCCGGCTGACGCCAAACATGCTACTGAGCTCGCGTTCACTGGGCAGTTCATCCCCGTCTCTGAGTAGCCCAGTGACGATCATCTCCAGTATTTTTTCCGCAAGAATGTCTTTTTTGGTTTTGTTTTTGAGGGCTTGCTCAAAGGCAAAAGCAGCGCGAGTCATAGGCGCTCCCATTTCAGTGAATTCTGTTAACAATTATGCGGACTGAGCAGAATGGTTACAAGTACGGCAAAATTCTTAAAAATGGGAAGTGGGGAGAAAGCACAAATACTCATGGAAGCAATGGACTTAGCTAACCTAAGCGAGCACTTGTGGGTTTGACGGGCAGACAAACGCTGCCTGCACATCAGAGGGTGGAGGGATAGCTCCACCACTTCCCTAAATCATGGATACGTTAGCCGTAAACCCAGTCCACTAGCCCCAGCGTGATAAACGGAACATAAGTCACCAACAAGAGCAGTGCGATCAGTACGCCAATAAATGGCAGGTTCGCCCGCGTTGTTGACCAAATATCCACCTTGGCAATGGAACAGGCAGTGGCAAGCACGCTCGCCACTGGAGGGGTTTGCTGACCAATGGCAAGGTTCAGTGTCACTATCAGCCCGAAATGGATTGGGTTAATGCCAAACTGAAGTACCAGTGGCAACACCATAGGTACCACTAATATGATGGCGGCAGCGCCATGAAGGAACATACCTAATACAAAAAACAGCACATTCAGCAGCATCAGCACCACAATTTTACTCTCAGTAAAGTTGAGGATGGCTTGCGCCATTTGCTGTGGCAGTCTGACTTCGGTCAGGAATAGCCCAAGTAGCGCAGAGGTAGCAACCAGCAACATAACCGCAGCAGTCTGAACGCTGGCACGCACCATACACTTATAAAGGTGTGCCAGAGTCAGTTCTCGATAAATCACAAAACCAATCACAAGAGCTGCAATCACCGCCAAGCCTGCCCCTTCGGTTGCGGTCACAATGCCACCGAAGATACCGCCCAAGATGATAACGGGTAAGAAAAGTGCCCAAATCGCGTCTTTGAACTTCTGCTTCAGGTTCTTCCAGCTAAACGCTTCTTCACGTGGAAGGTTGTAGCGGATGGCAAAGTAATAAGAAAGCGCCATCATCATCGCACCGCCCAGTACGCCCGGTACGACGCCCGCAAGGAACAGTTTTACGATGGACGTGTCAGCAATGGCACCGTACAAAATCATAGAAATTGAGGGTGGAATGATGATCGCAAGGGAAGCTGAGGAAGACGTAATAGCCGCGACAAAGGTCGGTTTATAACCGCGTTTTTTCATGGCTGGCATCAGTACGCTGCCTGTTGCCGCTACATCGGCAACCGCCGAGCCTGAAATCTCAGCAAAGAACATGGACACCCCAATGTTGACCATAGCAAGACCACCACGCACGAATCCGATCATGGCTGAAACCAAATCGATCAGGCGCTTGGAAATGCTCGAGGTATTCATGAGCTCACCCGCCAGAACAAACAGAGGAATGGCGAGTAATGGGAATTTGGTTGCCCCTTCGTACAGAGTAAGAGGCACGTTGAGCATGGCATCGCTACCAGAGGTCAGAACCATCCCGCCAACTGCAACCACACCAATGGAAACAGCAATAGGGACGTTTATCATCACCAGCGCGAGCAAACCACCAAATAACAACAGGTAAATCATGAGTTTGCCTCCATGCTTTTATTCGAATTTGATTTCTGACCAACAGGGTAGAGTTCGTCGGTATCGATGCCGCATTCTTCGGCGTATTCTTCCAGCTCGGCTCTGTCGTGATCGCGCCCTTCTCGCATATCACTCAATGCCTGAGGGATGGATAAAAGTTCCGCCAGAATGAACAGTAGGGAACCAAAAGGAATAACTGATTGAACAAAAGGCACGGGCACCCAAGGCAGGCTGATTAGCGTTTCGCCTTCAAAATACTCCAGCACGATCCAGCCGTAGTAAGCGACCAGAATAAAAAAGCCGATCACTATGACTTCTGAAAGCCAGAATAAGGCGGTTTGAAGAGATCCCTTTAGGCTGTAAAGCAAACCACTGAAACCGAGGTGGCTACGTTTGATTGCTGCCGTTGCGGCACCGTAGTAGGTAACCCAAACCAGCAAGAGGGAAGCGACTTCGTCATACCAAATTAAGGATGACCCCGTTTTGCGCATGATGACGCCGAATACAATGACAAAAGTCATCGACAACACCAGGAATACAGAGATCCCTTCCAACAGCTTTTCCAGCCAGTTTGCCCATTTTGTAATCATGATACTCCTCCTGAGTGAGGGCATTTCTGCCCTCTCCCTTCACTACACGCTAGTTAGCCAATGACAACGCTTTGTCTAACATGTCTTTACCGCCATCCACTTTGCTGGCGAACTGCTCATAAATGGGTTTACTGGCGTCCACAAAGTCCTGATAGCTGGCTTTGTTTACTTGCATACCGCCGGCTTTCAGTTTGTTTAGCAACTCCTGCTCCTGACTGTCAGACAAGTCGTACATCCAAGGTTTGATCGCATTGGCAGAGTCCTTGATGATGGTCTGAACATCGGCTGGCAATTTATCCCAGGTGCGTTTACCTGCCACCAGATACGACGGGCTATACACGTGATTGGTCAAAGACAGGTATTTCTGTACTTCATTAAATTTAGCGGCATAAATGTTGGTCAGAGGGTTTTCCTGCCCATCAATAACGCCAGTTTGAAGCGCAACAAAGACTTCAGAGAAAGACATTGGGGTAGGGTTACCGCCCCAGTTACGGAACATACTGACGCGCCATGTGCTGTTAGGCGTACGAAGCTTGATGCCTTTTAGGTCCTTTGGTGTCGTGATCGGTTTGACATTGTTCGTGATGTGGCGGAAACCGTTCTCCCACATACTCAATACCTTGTAGCCTTTTTTATCGGCTGTCGGTGCAATGCTTGGCCAGAATACTTCGGATTCAATTTTTGCCAGATGAGCACGGTCTTTAACAAGGAAGGGCATGTCGAACAGCGCGAATTGCGGTGTCACTTTTGCCATGATGGAAGAGGGCTGACTAAAGTGAACCGTGCCTAGCTTGAGTTTCTGCATCAGTTCTTTGTCTTTACCCAGCTGCCCGTCACCAAACAGGCTGATGGAATAATCTGAACCTGCCGATTTAAGAGCCGCATTCGCTTCGTTGGCAAACTTCTCTGCCGTTTTGTACTGCAATGACCCCTGTGCAGCGCCAATGGCGAAAATCAGTTCTTTCGCAATGGTGTGTGGGGCGGCAAAAGCCAGTGAAGCTACGGTTGTACTAATTAACATTTTCCGCATAGTTTTGATGTTCATTTCTGCGTTTCTCCGTTAATTTCAATGGTCGTCATTGACCGTCTATAGTCCTTAAAATCATGCTTACCATCTCAAATCAAAAGACTGGTTGGTGAGCACTTGTGGGGTAGTCTTATTAACGCTGATCACTCAGCGAATTTTCCTCATCGCTGAGGCGGTGGTGCAGTAGACACTGTTGAGGTGATCCATCATGGCTTTTTCTGCCAGCTCCGGATTGCCCTCTTCCAGCGCCCTGTATATCTCCCCGTGTTCTCTGAAGCTTTTTTCTATCGCTCCTTCTTGTTCCAGAACACTTCGTCTGAAATTCAACCCGTAGGTGTAAAGCTCGTCGGCGTAACCTGCCAGAATGTCGTTGTCGCTGTAATCTGAAATCAGCTTATGGAAACGCTGATCGGAAATTTGAAAGTGAGCCGGTTTATCAAACAAAGATGCCTGCTGATCCAGTAAATACTTAAGTTCGTCCAAACCCGCTTGATCGATGTGAATAGCCACACCTCGCGCAATGGCAGATTCGACGACCTTGCGGCTCTGATAAACGGCTTCAATGTCGTAGTTGTTAATGGTGAGGTTTGAAAGCTGTGGCAGCAGTTCAATGCAACGCTTGAGCAGTTCATCATTGCGGTTAACGCGGCTTTTAGCACCGTGCGACACGCTGATCAGCCCATAGGCGGCGATCATCCCGATCGCACCTCGAACCGTTTCCCGGCTTACGCCAAACATGGCACACAGTTCCCTTTCGCTGGGTAATGTGTCTCCGTCTCTCAACAAACCAGAGAAAATCATCTCCAACAGTTTGCTGGCAAGAATGTCTTTCTTGGTTTGGTTTTTAAGCTGCTTTTCAAACGCAAATACATTGGCTGCCATGGTATTCCCTCACCTTGATTTTCAGCTCTGCTGATACTTCCCGTTCACCAACTGCATGCCTGAATGCTCGTCCCTGAGCGATTGAGGAAGCAGCGAAGCGGGTGTGTTTTGATAACAGACTGGGCGTAAAAAGCGTTCAATCGCATTGGAGCCTACAGACGTTGTTCTGGAATCAGAAGTGGCCGGAAACGGACCGCCGTGCACCATGGCATGGGATACTTCAACACCAGTTGGGTAGCCATTAAACAGAACCCGACCCACTCTCAGTTCCAGATGATCCAGAACTTGCTGAGTGTCTTGCGTGGTGTCGTTACTGCCTATGTGAATGGTTCCGGTAAGCTGTCCTTCGAGCGAATCAATCACTTCCAGTAGCTGTGCCGAATCTTTGCAGCGTACGACTAAAGAACTGCTGCCGAAAATTTCTTCACGAGCCTGCTTTTCCTGCAGGAACACATCAGCGCTGGTGCTGAACAGATAAGGCGTACATTGGTTGTGATCCCCAGATATTTCGCCTTCACTTACCATGGCAATGTCCGGATTTTCCACCAGTGCGCCAACGCCATTTTGATAGGCAGCGTGAATGCCCGGTGTCAGCATGGTCTGGCTGGTGGCTGAATTGATGATCTCAGCGCACTGATTAACAAACTCATCCAGTTTTGAAGAGTCGACAGCCAATACCAAACCGGGGTTTGTGCAAAACTGACCGGCACCCATTTGAAGAGAGGTGCAGAACCCGGCAGCCAGCGTACCAATGTCGCTGCCAAGCGCACCCGGCATAATCACCACAGGGTTAATACTGCTCATTTCGGCATAGACTGGAATCGGCTCTGGGCGATTTTGAGCGGTAGACATCAGAGCCAGCCCGCCAGCTCTCGAACCGGTAAATCCAACGGCTTTAATATTGGGATGAGCAACCAGCCCCTGACCAACAAGGCTTCCGGAACCAAACAGGAGTGAAAACACGCCTTCTGGCATATCACAGCGCTTAGCTGCAGTGATGATGGCGCTTGCAACCAGCTCCGCAGTACCCGGATGGGCAGAATGTGCTTTAACGATCACCGGGCAGCCTGCTGCGAGGGCAGAAGCGGTGTCACCCCCTGCAACGGAAAAGGCCAATGGGAAGTTACTGGCTCCGAAAACAGCCACCGGGCCAAGAGGCAGATAAGACAAACGCAAATCCGGTCGTGGTAGCGGTGTACGTTCTGGTAAGGCGGTATCAATTTTGGGTAGCTCAGTCAGCCCGTCACGTAAGTTGGAAGCAAACAGGTTGAGTTGCCCAACGGTTCTCCCTCGTTCACCTTCAATGCGCATTTGAGGCAGCCCGGTCTCTTGCATGGCTCTTTCAACGAGCGCATCACCGAGCGCCATGATCTCTTCCCCGATAGCCTGAAGAAAGTCCGCTCTCTGGTTTGAAGAGGTTTTCCGATAGCGCGCAAAAGCCTGATGGGCGAGAGCACAAGCTTCTTCCAATTGTTCTTGATTGGCTCCCGCGTAGGGTGGGTCGAGCACTTCATTGGTGTGCGGATTGATAGCATGAACGACTTTTTGGTCACCCATGATCTTTTTACTACCAATGGTCATTTTTCCTGTGAGTGTCATGGTAAATGCTCCTATAGCGCCTTGACCGTAATGGATTGCTCTGGTGCTTTGGCTAACGTGTTACGCAGCGAACGACCAAACGCTGGAATGGAAATTTCAAACTGATCACCAACCTGAGTCTGCACTTTGTCGGCAAAGCTGAGTGTGGCTGTGCCCATGTAGTGGACGTGCAAATCGCCGGGTCGACGGAACTGCTCGTACTTAAAGTGGTGGTGTTCCAGATTGGCGATGGTGTGCGCCATATTGGCTTCACCGGTTAAAAAGGTTTTGCTCCACAGACGTTCGCCGTTGCGATGAATGGTACTGATGCCTTCGAGGTTTTTCGGAAGATCACCAATCAAAAGTTCTGGTCCGTAGCTGCAAGAGCGGAGTTTGGAATGTGCCAGCCACAAGTAGTTAAAGTGCTCGGTTACATGGTCGGAAAATTCATTACCTATGGCGAAACCAATTCGGTAAGGCTGACCATCGTTGCCTATCACATAGAGTGCAGTCAGTTCAGGCTCTTCTCCGCCATCTTTGGCGAAATCTGGCATGGTGATTGGCTTTTCCGGTGCAACAACGCATTGACCGTCTCCTTTATAAAACCACTCAGGCTGAGCTCCGGTTTCCCCCGCATTGGGTTTTCCGCCTTCCACACCCAGCTGGAACATTTTCATTGAATCGGAAAGCTCTTCATCGCCTGAAAGTTTGGCGTGCATTTCTGCACGAGCGTCCGCACTGCCCAGATGGGTTAGCCCCGTTCCGGTGACCAGCCAGCGGGATGGATCTTCATGAGTGATGGGCGGCAGCAGTGCCTGACTATCAACAAGAGACTGGTAACTCAGTGTTTCGTCACTCAATCTGGCATCGATCACTGCCGCTAAAGGTTTCCCCGACTCAATGGCTTCCATCACCAGTTGGTAAGTGCCACCGGTGGTGTTAATAACCCGCACCTGATCAATAGATTCGACCACAGCGGCTTTCAGGGTGTTTTTCTGAGTGAATTGTATGACTCTCATGACGTGCCTCACTCAATCACATTGAACTGATCCAGATGCTTGTCGCTGATACTCAGCCCAAGCCCTGGTGTGTTTTCGTCTAGGTCGATTGTGCCGTTAACCGGAGTTGGATCGCCTTCGAAGATGTAGTAGAACAGCTCGTTTCCGATTTCCACGTCATGCACAGGGAAGTATTCCGACATAGGAGAGGCAAGCGTCGACATTGTCAGATGGTAGTTGTGCATCTGACCTGCGTGCGGAATTACCGGAACACCAAATGATTCAGCAATGGCATTAATTTTGTGGGCAGCGGTGATGCCGCCGACGCGGTTGGTGTCGTACTGGATAACCGAAACTGCACGCTTTTCTAGCAGTTGACGGAAACCATAGCTGGTGAACTCGTGCTCACCTCCGGAAATAGGAATGCTGGTCAGTTGGTTGAGTTCTGCGTAGCCGTCGATGTCGTCTGCAATAACAGGCTCTTCAAGCCAGCGAGGCTGAAACTGTTCCAGTTTAGGCAGAATTCGTTTGGTGTATTCGAGATTCCAGCCCATGTAACATTCGAGCATCAGGTCAATATCTTCACCGATCACTTCGCGAACAGCGGCTACACTGTCGAGATTCTTTCTGACCCCCTGCGGTCCATCCTTTGGACCATAACCAAATCGCATTTTCATCGCTGAAAATCCCTGGTCCAGATAGGATTGAGCTTCGCGCTGCATCTCATCCAGATCCGTGCGATAAAGCTTAGAAGCGTAGCAAGGGATCGTTTCTTTCGTGCGTCCACCAAGGAGTTTGAACACAGGTTTATTGGTCGCTTTGCCCATCAAATCCCAAAGGGCGATGTCGATGGCAGAAATCGCCGCCATCCCCACACCCTTACGACCCCATGCTAGGGTAGAGCGGTACATGCGTTGCCATAGGTATTCGTAGTCAAAAGGATCCTGACCAATAACCAGCGGCGCCAGATATTGATCGATGATCTGCTTAGCAATACGGGGCGCGAGTGCCACGTTGCCAATGCCTACTAAACCGTCGTCGGTATACACTTCAACAACAGTCCAGCCGTGGAATCGGAAGGTGCCCATGGAGTCGCCTCTGTCCCAAAGCAGATCCATCGCATTGGAACAAAAGTTGTTCTGAGGCTCTACGGTGTGTCCATTCCACTCAAATACACGGGCTTGAACTTGGGTTATCTTCATTGAAACGTCTCCTGTTATTGAGCTTGCTTGCGATAGTTGGTGCCCATGCGGCAGGCAATATTGAATGCTTGAATGGTGGCACTGACATTGGCCTGATTTTTCCCGGCGATGTCGTAAGCGGTGCCATGTGCTGGCGTGGTAATGGGAACGGGTAAGCCTCCCTGAACCGTAACGCCTTTTTCGAAACCCATCAGCTTGATGGCGATTTGACCTTGATCGTGATACATGGTGACGATCGCATCGACTTCTCCATCACGGGCTTTCAGGAAAATGGTGTCAGCAGGGAAGGGACCCAAAATGGGGTAACCCATCTCGTTCAGTTTTTTCACGGCAGGTTCGATGATCTCTATTTCTTCACGACCACAGACTCCGCCGTCTCCACCATGTGGATTGAGCGCCGCAACCGCAACGCGAGGAGCGTCAAAGTCTGCGGATTTGAGCGCCTGATAAATCAGTTTGCTGGCTTCGATGATTCGTTCTTCACTGAGAAGGCTGACCACATTTTTCAGAGGAATATGCGAAGAGATTCGGGATGTCCATAGCGTGCCTAATGTGTTGAACTCACAGAAAAAAGAGTCAACATTCAGCTTGTCGGCAAAGTAATGCAATTCGTCTTCAAATGGCATCCCCGAGCGAATCATTGCCTGCTTGTTTAAAGGAGCGAAGCAAATGGCATCAATGTGATTCGCCACAACAGCATCGAGGCACAAATCCAATACCGTCAGCACCGAGCGCCCTCCAGCAGCATTGGCTACACCCATTTCTACTTCATCTGAATTCACGGAATCGACAGGGACATACAAAATATCGCCACTGCCTGTGTGTTGGCGTGCCGCACTGAGGCTTTCGATTTCTTTTACATCAATGTCGGTGTTGGCGATGCGCTGTCCCTGCTCCCAAAGCCAGTTGTCGCCAATAAGTACGATGTTGGCTTTTGAGGTGACATCAGGTTGGCTGAGCAGTTTGGCAATAAGCTCTGCGCCGATCCCGGAAGGATCGCCAAGAGTGACGGCAACAGTGGGCAAAGTGCTGGGCATAGGATGTCCTTATTCTGTTTGTATGCTTTTTGGTCTACTGGTTCGGAAACAATACCACTAGACCAGTAATTGACAAGAGTAAAATTAACAATAAAGAAACATAATGAATTAAGGATAGAGCGCGTATCGGCTTCTATCTCTTGTAATTAAAGGAGCTTTGTTGAATTTGACTATGTTTAGAAATGGTTAATATTTGTGATCTTGTTCAATTTTTAATCTCGATTTGTTCATAACTAATGCTTATAAACAAAATAAGTTTCTCCGATTAGATCATTCGTTATCGATGGCGCAAGATGATCTCAAACCCAGTTGCCGAGCAAACTTATGAAAAAATCACGTACATTGATTAAATCAGCGTTAATTGGATTAACTCTGATCAGTCTCGCTGGATGCGCTTCTCCTGAATTTGATTCAGATAATGAAAATGCCGCGCGAAATCGAGGTGCCGCAGGTGGTGCATTGCTCGGTGCGACGGCTGGCTTATTGTTAGGTTCTCCAGAACTGGCGGCAAAAGGTGCCATTGCTGGTGGTGTGGCAGGTGGAGTGAGTGGTTCGATGAAAGATTTGGACGATTCACGAAGTGCAGACAGAAATCAGGTAATGGCAGATGGTGTTTCTCAGGACACTCGATCTGACGCTGAAAAGCGAGCGGCGGAGCTGGAAGCTGAGCTGCGTATTCTGGAACTTGAAAAGCAACTTGCTGAACTGAAAGGCGAGAAAACAGAAGAGAGCTGAATGTTCACCAGCCGTTTTACTAATAAAAAAGGAGCCTAAGGCTCCTTTTTCGTTGCTGAGCAACCGCTATGCCGATTTTTCTTCCATCTCGATACGGTAACGAACCATATCTTCAATCGTTAGTACAGGCATGTTGTGGAGTTTCCCAAAAGCTACAATTTCAGGCGTTTTTGCCATGCTGCCATCTGGGTTAGCTACTTCACACAGAATACCGAAAGGGGATAGCCCCGCCATTTCCATCAGGTCTATTGTTCCTTCGGTATGACCTCGGCGCGTCATGATTCCACCTTTGCGTGCGCGAAGCGGAAAAACGTGTCCCGGTCGCGCCAGATCGCTGGCTTTGGCATTGAAGCGAGATGCAGTTTTAATGGTGGTAACTCGGTCAGCAGCGGAAACGCCAGTGGTCACACCTTCTCTGGCTTCAATAGACACGGTGAAAGCCGTTTGGTTTTTGCTGTCGTTATTCTCCACCATGGGTGGTAACTCTAGCTGATTTGCGTGCTCATCACTCAGACACAGGCAAACAATACCGCTGCATTCGCGAATCATAAGCGCCATTTGTTCATTGGTAAGGTGGTCAACAGAATAGATAAGATCGCCTTCGTTCTCTCGATCTTCATCATCCAGCAGCAAAACGCCGCGACCTTGTTGCAGTGCCTGAAGTGCTTTTTCAACACGTTCGAAAGGTGTGCCAAATTCTTCTAGTAAGGAAGTTTGGTTCTGATTCATGGTAGTGACTCCGTAAAAATTTACCAGAATCAGGGCATACGTGAAGGGGGCTTGCGGATCATGGGTAGCGAAAAGCTTCCTGGTGACCAAATGCAAACCAAAGTAAAACCCACAGCATATCGCAAAGCGAATTTCTGCTGTGTTTTTATCATCCTCTCCCATCCGGACTATTACCGTCGGCTCTGGCTTCTCACCAGATCTGCTGACCTTAAAACGTTATGGTTTTAAGCGCTCGCGGGCTCACCAAAAAAACTGGCATACCGCCGGTGGGGAATTGCACCCCGCCCTGAGAATAATGTTGTTTCACGTTCATGTAGAACGCGGAAGAGATGATATCGTTTTTTTATTTAGAAGGTAATCACTAAGTGATGAAATGGCGTAATTTCGAATACAAAAGGCGCGAAAAATACAATTTTTGCGCCTGATTGGATTCTAGAAAAAGAAACCATTAGGAATAAAGTTGCCCATCTACAACCACTGCCTGGCTGTTATGGTTCCCATCCAAAATGGTCATGGCAGCCAGAAACCCTCTTTTGAGGTAGCCCAGCTTATCCTGATGCATTGCTTTTGCCGGGTAGGTGGATGCCATTTTTAAGGCTTCCTCTTCCGGAATGCCCCATTCAATGAGTTTAGCCACCGACTGGTCCATGCCAATATGTGCGCCAGCAAGGCTACCCTGAGCATTGACCAGCTTGCCGTTGACCACTTGTACGGTCTCATTGTTCAGGGTAAACGTATCGCTTTGGCTGCCAACGGTCGCCATTGCATCCGTAACGACAAACAGCTTGCCAGCAGGTTTACTGCGGTGTGCCAAAAGTGTGCTTTCTTTCGATACATGAATGCCGTCAGTGATGATGGAACACCATGTATTGTCGCTGAGAAGAGCAGTGCCTACGACTCCCGGTTCTCTACCTTCTAGTGGGGACATGGCGTTATATAAATGAGTAAACCCATCTATGTGGCGAATTTTTTCGGCACTGAGCTGTGCCTGACTGGCGTTGCTGTGTCCGCATGAAACGATGATATTTTTCTCTGACAACCAGCCTAGAACTTCTACGGGGATCATTTCCGGTGCGAGCGTAACCAGCGTTGAACCGGAGGTCAGCCACGGCAATTTTTCGAGCTCGGAGATGGATGGGGTGTAAAAATGTTTTGAATCATGTGCCCCTTTTTTATCAGGGTTGAGCCAGGGACCTTCTAAGTGTACGCCCAGTACACCTGTGATTCTGTCGTTTATTGCCGATTGCGTCGCGGCTAGGGCACGCTCTATTTTCTCTTTAGTATCACTAATTAAAGTTGGAAGCAGGTACGCCGTGCCGTGTTTTCGGTGCGCACGACAAATGGTCTGAATTCCTTCCAGATCGGTGTCCTGATTAAACATGACACCGCCTCCGCCATTCACTTGAATATCAATGAAACCCGGGGTGATAGTGCATTGGTTATATTCATGAATTGTCGCTGTGTCGGGGATGTCATTTTGTGCAACGATACTTACGATTTCGTTATCTTGCCAAAGAATGGCGGAGTGTTGGTGAAACTGTTCACCGTCAAAGATTCGCTTCGCTGAAATGGCTTGTAGAGACATAGATTTCCTTACTCGATAAATTGAAAGGCAGCACCCAGTAAGCAGGCGTCGTAGTCGCCTTGAGCACTAAAAAGAGGAATGTGAAATGGAGGAGGTGACTTCTGAATGTAATGGCGAACAGTTTCCAGATAGCCATTTGCCAGCCCGATGCCCCCGCCAATGACGATGGCGTCTAGATCCAGACTGGCTTTTAAGTTTTGACACAGGGTCGCGATGGCTTTTGCGCTGTTGTTTATGATTTCCTGAGCCTGTGGGTTTTCAGATGCAAGTTCGAAGAGTTTGATGTTGCTTATTTCATTGCCAATTTTCTCTTTGACCTGATGCTGAATAGCATTGCCTGACGCTATCGCTTCCACACAGCCATTTTGACCGCAGCCGCAAGGATGACCGTCAATGTTGACCACCGTATGCCCGATGTGCCCGGCAAAATTGGTGGCGCCTTTATGAAGCTTTCCATCCAGAATCAGACCGCCTCCGACACCCGTTGAAATGGTGATGTAAGCAATATTAGAAAGCGGTTGGTCCAGCTGAAGGTATTCATACCAAGCCGCAGCTTGAGCATCGTTGAGCATAGAGGTGGGCTTGTTAGTTAATGCTTCCATTGCCTGACGTAACGGAAATGGGGTCGGAAAAGCCAGAGTATCAGGGTTTGTTGATGTGACACCTGCATGGCTTACCCAACCTGTGGTGGAAATGCCAATTTTTTCTGCTTTCGGTAGCCACTCCTGACAATGCTGGATGATGTGATGGACAAATTGATCAGCAGATTGAGCATCAGGTGTTGGGATTTGCTTACGCTCCGTAAGAGTTTGAGTGGAAAGATCAACCAGTCCGATGGCAATTTTTGTTCCTCCAATATCAATAGCCAGTATTTTCATCTTTGCACTCCTGCTGCTTGAGTTGCGGAAATAAACCAGTCTGTCATCACCTCTAAACGAGTTAACGCAGATCCTACCGTTACGGCGACCGCACCACATTCAATCGCTTTTGCTGCCAGTTCAGGGGTGTGATAACGACCTTCTGCCATCGTAAAGAATCCAGCCTCGGAAAACTGTCTGACGAGTTGCAAATCTGGCTCACTGGGTACTTCGCCTTCCGTATAACCTGACAAAGTGGAACCTATGATGTCGACCTTGTGGTTGTGTGCCCAAAGCCCGTCATCAAAGCAGGAGCAGTCGGCCATGGCGATGCATCCCGCTTTATGAATTGAGTCGATAAGCGCCTCTCTACTTTCGGGGCGGGGTCGGGGCGTGCAATCAAAAGCAATGATTGCAGCTCCGGCTTTTGCCAGAGATTCAACGTCCGATACAAATGGCGTAATGCGTACGGAGCTGTCGGCTAAGTCTCTTTTCACTATGCCTATTATCGGAATGTCTACCGCGGATGAAACGGCTGCAACGTTCTCTATCCCTTCTATTCTAAGCGCCTTTGCCCCCGCCTGCTGCGCAGCCATTGCCATTGCGACAATGATGCTGGTTTTTTCCATTGGGCTGCCAATGACTGGTTGAATTGATACCACCGTCTGACCTTGCAGTAACGCTCTTATTTGATTCATTTTTTTCGTGTTTTTCACAATTGCCCCGAATTAAAGGTTGCTGCGGAACCCGCCTGTTCACTTCCGATAATCATCAAGTCTGTTTAGAAAGTGGCAGTTTTGATGGTTTTTTGCCCGCGCTCACATTTTGTTAAATACCGCTTTGAAAATAATCTTCATTGTCATAATAATTCTTGGTGAATATTTTTTTCAATAAAAAAAGAGATTTTTTTCAAAATGTCGTAAGTATGAAAATCTGACGGCAAAAACAAAAGGGAATAGCGATGAAAGCCATCAATAAATTGACGTTGGCAGTATTGGCAATGGGATGTGCCATGTCTGTTCAAGCTGCCACTACTTTGAAAATGGGTATGCAGGCTTCGGTTGGGTCTGTTGAATACACTTCTGCAAAGCTTCTGGCTGATACCGTTGAGGAGCTGAGTAAAGGGGAATTAAAAATCACCCTGTACCCAAGCGCTCAGTTAGGGGATGACCGCGCCATGCTTCAGCAGTTGTCACTGGGTGATCTGGACATCACTTATGCGGAGTTTGGACGCATGGGGCTTTGGATCCCTCGTGCAGAGGCGGTAACACTTCCGTATGTCGCCAAAGACTACGAACATTTACGCCGTATGTTTGACTCTGAATTTGGTCAGGGTGTGCGCCAGGAAATGTTATCCAAGTTTAACTGGCGTGCACTGGATACCTGGTATAACGGAACCCGACAAACCACATCTAACCGTGCGCTCAAGTCGATAAGTGATTTTAAAGGGTTGAAGCTGCGGGTTCCAAATGCGAAACCTAATCTAAATTACGCCAAACTTTCAGGCGCATCTCCAACGCCGATGGCATTTTCTGAAGTCTATCTGGCACTGCAAACCAACGCGGTAGACGGGCAGGAAAACCCATTGCCAACCATCAAGACGATGAAGTTTTACGAGGTTCAGAGCAATCTTGCGCTAACCAACCATATCGTGAACGACCAGATGGTCATCATTTCAGAAAACACCTGGAAGAAACTGTCTTCAGAACAGAAAGAGATGGTCAATCAGGCAGTCGCAAAAGCGGGTAAAGCGCATACCGCCTCCGTGAAAAAACAAGAAGCGGAACTGGTGTCATTCTTTGAATCGAAAGGCGTTAACGTCACGTACCCAGAACTGTCTCCATTCCGTGACGCGATGCAACCTCTGTACGCTGAATTCGAAGAGAAAATTGGACAGCCTATCGTTAAGCAACTCGCTGCGATGTAAGTGCTCGGTCAGATAGATATTCCGGCTGGCAAAGTGTTACCTGCCAGCCATGGAGCCCTAAATGCTACGTAAAATTACGAGAAATATAGAGGAAATCATCACGGTGCCGCTGATGCTTGTTTTGCTGGTTGTACTGAGCTGGCAAATCGGCACCCGCTGGCTGTTAGATGATCCTTCCCTGTGGAGCGAAGAACTGGCGCGAGTTCTGTTTATGTACATGGCGCTGATAGGGTGTGCGATTGCAATCAAAAACAGCAGCCACGTCAATATCACGTTCTTTTCAGACAAATTACCCCTGAAAGCCCGGCTAATACTGGTGCTCTCTCTGGAGTTAGCGGTACTCGTTTCCATCTTTGCCATTATCTACCTTGGTTATCAGCACGTTCAGCGTACCGCTTTCTTTGAACTGATAACGTTAGAAATTTCAAGCAAATGGATGAATTACAGCTTGCCTCTTGGAGGTGTATTTATGGTTGTTCGTCAACTGCAGAAGATGTTGAAGGTTTTCGCAGAATACCGCCAGGCAAGTTATGCCCAGCATGAAACAGGTATTGAAGGTAGATAAGGAAATAGCATGGCAAGTTCAATTTTCGGCTGGTTAGCTCTGTTATTTGTAGGGATGCCTGTCGGTTTTTCACTCATTTTTGTCGCTCTGGCTTTTCTGGTTTTAACCAGTAGCCCGGGTATTAACTTCGCTGCTCAGCAGATGCTTGGTGGCATCAACAACTTTACGCTTCTTGCGGTGCCTTTTTTTGTTCTGACGGGTCACTTGATGAACAGCGCGGGTATCACCGAACGGATTTTCAATTTTGCTAAAGCCATGGTGGGTCATGTAACTGGCAGCCTCGGGCACGTAAATATTATGGCAAGTTTACTGTTTTCCGGGATGTCGGGTTCTGCGCTTGCCGATGCTGGTGGGCTGGGGCAGTTGGAAATCAAATCGATGCGCGATGCCAAGTATGACGATGACTTTGCGGGAGGATTAACCGCCGCATCATGCATTATTGGTCCTTTGGTTCCGCCTTCGATTCCGTTGGTGATTTACGGCGTTGTCTCAAACACTTCAATTGGTGCCTTGTTTCTGGCAGGAGCCATTCCCGGTCTTCTTTGCTGCATTGCGCTGATGGTCATGAGCTATTTCATCTGCAAGAAACGAGGATACATGACGCTTCCTAAAGCCTCACGTAGGGCTCAACTTACCTCATTTAAAGAAGCATTTTTGTCTCTGCTGACTCCGGTGATCATTATTGGTGGGATTTTCTCTGGCAAATTTACACCAACGGAAGCTGCGGTCGTTTCTTCTTTGTACGCGCTGTTTTTGGGTACTGTGGTTTACAAGCAGCTCACAATTCGTGGTTTTATTGATGTGCTTAAAGATACTGTCAACACAACCGCAGTGGTGGCGTTGATGGTTATGGGGGTAACGGTGTTCGGTTGGATCGTAGCAAGAGAACAACTTCCCCAAATGCTTGCTGAGTACTTTCTGACAATCAGTGATAACCCTCTGGTGCTGTTACTGCTGATTAACTTGCTGCTCCTTTTCCTCGGGACCTTCATTGAGTCACTGGCACTTTTGCTATTGCTTGTTCCGTTTCTGGTCCCTGTAGCGAGCGCGGTAGGAATAGACCCCGTTCACTTTGGTGTCATGGCCATTCTGAACCTGATGATAGGTATTCTGACGCCACCAATGGGGATGGCTCTCTACGTGGTTTCAAGAGTGGGAGATATTCCGTTCCACACCTTAACCCGAGGTGTGATCCCCCTGTTGGTGCCATTATTCATCGTATTGATGTTGGTGGCGGTATTTCCTCAATTCACACTATTTTTGCCAGAACTGATCCTCAACTACGGGCAATAAACAGGACGATTTATAATGAAAAAATTAACAGGGTTGATTGCTGCGCCTCACACACCTTTTGATCAGAATAACGAGGTGAACTTTGACGTTATTGACCAAATTGCTGAACTCCTGATCTTGCAGGGTGTTTCTGGCATTTACATATGTGGTACGACAGGCGAGGGGATTCATTGCTCCGTTGATGAACGTAAGCGCATTGCCGAAAGATGGGTAAAAGCCAGCCGTAACCGATTAGACATTATTGTCCACACCGGAGCGCTCAGTATTGTTGATACGCTGGAACTTACCCGTCATGCGGAAACGTTAGATGTCCTTGCGACCTCTGCGATTGGTCCCTGCTTCTTTAAGCCCGGCAGTGTAGAAGAACTTGTCGATTACTGTGCTCAGGTGGCGAGTGCAGCACCATCAAAAGGCTTTTATTACTACCACTCCGGCATGTCCGGTGTTGATGTCGATCTGGAGCAGTTTCTTATACAGGGCAACGAGCGAATCCCCAATCTTTCTGGAGCAAAGTTCAATCATTCCGATCTTTATGAATACCAGCGTTGTGTTCGGGTTGCAGGCGGCAAATTTGATGTGCCTTTTGGTGTCGACGAGTTTTTGCCAGCAGGGTTGGCAGTCGGTGCCGTTGGGGCGGTGGGCAGTACTTATAACTACGCAGCGCCTTTGTATCTGGAGATCATCAGTGCATTTCAGCAAGGTGATCACCAGAAAGTGGCTAATTTGATGGATTCGGTGATTGCCATTATCCGTGTGCTGGCGGAATACGGTGGAGTAGCCGCAGGGAAAGTAGCTATGCAGCTACACGGTATTGATGTGGGGAACCCGAGAACACCGATCAGAACGTTATCTGAAGGGCAGAAACGAGACGTGCTGGCGAAGCTGCGTGATGCTGGCTTTGTCAGAACAAGTTTGTAAGGAGGGAATAATGGAAGGCATATTTGTTCCTTTGATGACGCCATTCAGTGCCGATGGAGAGTTGGAATACAGCAAACTTGACGCAATGATCGAGTATCACATCTCTCAAGGTGTTCACGGTTTTTATATGGGTGGCAGTTCTTCTGAGTGTTTTATGATGAGCATTTCGGAGCGCCAGAAGGTATTGAAATACGTCAGCCAGGTAGTAAAAAAACGTGTACCGGTTGTTGCGCATGTAGGGGCAATTGCGTTAACCGATGTTCGTTTATTGATAGATACTGCATTGGACGAAAACTACGATGTTATTTCTGCGATACCGCCGTTTTACTATGGGTTCACCAAGCAAGAGGTGACGTATTATTACCAGTCCATTCTGGATTACACCGATCTGCCTCTGCTGCTTTACAACATTCCGGGAACGACAGGGGTTACCTTTACCTATGAGACCTTGCTGAACCTACTGATGATGGACAACATCATTGGAATCAAGCACACAACACCGGACATGTTCTTCATTGAGAGGTTACGACATCTGCAGCAAGACAGCCTGATATTTCATGGTGAAGATTCAATGCTGGTTAACGGCCTGCAAATGGGGGCGAGTGGTGGTATTGGCACCACCTACAACTTAATGCCTGCGCAGTATGTGAAACTCTTCGAAGCCATGAAGCAAGGCGACGTTGATAAAGCGATGGCTCTGCAACATCAGGTTAATCGTGTAACTGAAGTTCTGCTAGAGGTTGGGTTATATCAAAGCATCAAATTTGCGATGGGTGAAATGGGTATCGATTATGGCCACTGCAGAGAGCCTTTCTTACCCCTGTCGAAGGAAGATAAAGGACGGGTTATGGCGTGCTTGGAACGTTACGGTTATCTCTAGGGTAAACAGACCTGTATTTGATATGGTGAGTCTGATACCTTTGTCCAAATCTTCACTAAAGAAAAGAGAGTGTTGTGAGCTTACACAATAATTTACTGGTTCGACTCAGAGCGAACACTACGCCCTTAAGTAAGAAACTGCGTTTAGTAGCGGATTATGTGTTGGATAATGCTCATGACGTCCAATTCCAGACAATTACGGAGTTGGCGCGTAACTCTCAGACCAGTGAAGCTACCGTGGTCCGGTTGTGCCGCGATATGGGTTATAAGGGCTATTCAGATTTCCGTATGGCACTGGCTGTCGATCTGAGTCAAAACCCTCGGGAAAAGCAGGTAGAGATGGAAGGGGACATTTGCCATGTGTCCGCCCAAAGAGCGGTAGCTAGTTTGCAGGATACCGCTCAGATTATAGACCGCAAAGCACTTGAAAGGGTGTGTGAACTGGTTCATAAATCCAGCTACATCAGCTGTGTAGGAGTTGGGGCATCTAGCATTGTGGGGCGTTACCTGACTTTTCGACTATTGCGGATCGGAAAGAAAGTAAACATGTATGAAGACACCCATCTTGCGGCTATGAACGCCGTGCGCAGTACTGAAGGCGACCTTTGGTTTGCCGTCTCCAGTTCCGGGTCGACTAAGGAAGTGGTTCATGCAGTCAGGCAAACCCATGAGCGCAATGTCCCTGTTGTTTCTATTACGAATATCACTCACAGCGCACTGTCTTCAATATCAACGGAATCACTGATTGCTGCCAGACCAGAAGGTCCGTTAACGGGGGGAGCGTTTGCCTCTAAAGTTGGGGCATTGCTATTGGTCGATGTCCTCGTGAATATGCTTCTTGAGCAGTACCCTGAATACAAAGAATCAGTGGTTGAAACTGCTGAGGTTGTTATGCCGTTGATGCTATAGGTCAGCGGCAATCGTATTTTTCTTCCATATCTCTGACGGCTTTTACCAATAAGCTTTCCAGAGCCTCCATGTTGATTTTGCTCAGGTTAGTCAGGTAAAGGCATGACTTGGCGGTTTTGACCTTGCCGATGGCGGCTAGGTCGTCGGCATAATCACTGAATCCCTGCATGATGTAAACCGTCAGATTTTTCTTTCGAGGTGAGAAGCCAGTGATCATCCACGAGTAGGTGCCTTTGGTATTGGTGTACTTGTAACTACCAAACCCGACGATGGAATCTCCCCACATCACGGCTTTTCTTTCTGTGACTCTCTCAAACATTGCCAATAATTCGAATGCGTCCTCACGGCGTTTATCGTGTTTTACTGCATTCAAAAATTTGGTCACGCTTTTTCGGTTTGGACGGGTTTTTATCTCAGACATGGCAGCACCTTAGAAAGGCAAGAGGATAGAGATAAGATAAGATAAGTTTAAGGCATTCAAACATCAAGGTACTCAAATTGAAAGGTGCCATAACGCAAGAAAGGCTAACCGAAGTTAGCCTTTCTTTAGGGGATGTGAATCTGTGTGGCAGTGATTACCAGCCTTTCACAACACCACCTTTAAAGATGTCCATCGCTGCGTTGTACACTTCGTCAGTCTGGTAAGCTTTTACGAAGTTCTGTACGTTTTCAGCTGCTAGGTTTTCTTCACGAGCAACAATCAGGTTAACGTATGGAGATTCTTTGTCTTCTACGAATACACCGTCTTTCTCAGGCGTCAGGTCGATGCTGCTTGCGTAAGTTGTGTTGATGATTGAAAGTGCAACGTCATCCAGAGAACGAGGAAGCTGTGCAGCATCCAGTTCAACGATGGTGATGTTTTTCGGGTTTGCCACGATGTCACGTACAGTTGCCAGTAGACCAACACCTTCACGCAGAGTCAGAAGACCTTGTTGCTCAAGAAGGAGCAGAGAACGACCTAGGTTTGTTGGATCGTTTGGTACTGCGATACGCGCGCCATCCTGAATTTCGTCAACCGATTTTACCTGCTTAGAGTAACCTGCGATTGGGTAAACAAAGGTGTTACCAGCGATAGTCAGTTTGTAGCCACGATCGGTCACTTGCTGATCAAGGTATGGCTTGTGCTGGAATGCATTGATGTCGATAGACTTGTCGTCTAGCGCTGCGTTAGGCGTTACGTAATCGGTGAACGTTACTAGCTCAACATCCAGGTTGTATTTCTCTTTCGCAACTTTAGCTGCTACTTCTGCAACCTGTGCTTCAGCGCCCGCCATTACACCTACTTTGATTTTGCTGGTGTCTGCTTCTTTTTCGCCACAGCCCGTTAGTACAAGTGCTGAAGTCGCTGCCGCGATAGCCAATAGGCCTTTAAGGTTAAATTTCATCTTATTCTCCTTAATTCTAAATCCAAAAATTCGTTCTTATTAGCAGGTAACCTGAGAGTCAAATTACCTGTGGTCAACACGACGTACTAAGGCATCGCCGATTGACTGAATGATTTGTACCAGCACGATAAGCATCACTACAGTCACTGCCATGATGACCACATCGTAACGGTGGAACCCGTAACGAATCGCCACATCGCCAAGACCGCCGCCGCCCACGGTGCCAGCCATTGCTGAATAGCTCACTAGTGTTACCAAAGTGATGGTTACTGAGTTCACAATGGTTGGTAGTGCTTCAGGAAGCAGTACCTTTGTAATAATTTGAGTCGGTGTTGCGCCCATAGACTGAGCTGCTTCAACAAGACCAGTTGGCACTTCAAGCAAAGCGCCTTCAATCAGGCGTGCTACAAATGGAATCGCACCAATGGTCAGTGGAACGATTGCCGCCGTTGTACCGATAAAGGTTCCGACCAGAAGCTTGGTTACTGGGATGATGGCAACCATCAAGACCAGGAAAGGCACCGAGCGACCGATATTGACAATCGCACCCAGCACATTGTTCAGTGCCACGTTTTCAAGTAAGCCGCCTTTCTTAGTGGTGTGAAGAATCACGCCCAAAGGAATACCAACTGCAAAACCAACGATGCCAGCTACCGCAACCATGTAGACGGTTTCCCAAGTAGCACTCAGAAGAAGATCGCCGTTGAGGCTTAACCACTCCGTTACAGACTTAAAGGACATAACCAAGTACCTCAACTTTTACCTTGTGATCGCGGATGAATTGCAGGGAGGCTTTCTCGCCTTCTTCATCACCAAACAGCTCTGCCACCATCATTCCGAATTTCACGCCACCTGCGTAGTCCAGATCCGAGCTAAGAATGCTGACGTCAATGCCGTAGTTACGTGCAATTTGCGTCATCAGCGGAGCATCCACACTGGCACCAGTGAACTCTAGACGCACAAGCGGGTAACTGCCTTCTACACGGGTAGGGTGCAAACGTGCCTGATAGTCTTCAGGAATGGAAAGATCCAAAGTAGAGCGAATAAATTCGTGCGCCAGTTCCGTTTTCGGATGGGCAAAAATTTCACCAACCGTGCCTTTCTCAACCAGCTTGCCACCGCCAATGATGGCGACTTCATGACAGATGCTTTTCACTACATCCATTTCATGAGTAATAAGCAGCATTGTGATGTTCAGCTTGCGGTTAATTTCTTTAAGCAGTTCAAGAATCGACTGAGTGGTTGCTGGATCCAGTGCACTGGTTGCTTCGTCACACAACAATACTTTCGGATCGGACGCCAAGGCTCGGGCAATGGCGACACGTTGCTTCTGACCACCACTCAGGTTGGCTGGGTAGGTTTCTCGTTTTTCTGCCAAGCCTACCAGCGCAAGTAATTCCGTGACTTTTGATTCGATGTGAGCTTTGTCTGCACCAGCCAGTTCCAGAGGGAGTGCGACATTTTCGAACACTGTACGGGAAGATAGCAGGTTAAAGTGCTGAAAGATCATCCCGATGTTGCGGCGCGCTTTGCTGAGCTCTGACTTTGACAGCTTAGTCAAATCAACACCGTCAACAATGACCTCGCCAGAGGTAGGTGCTTCAAGCATATTAACGCAACGAATCAGTGTGCTTTTCCCTGCACCGGATGAGCCAATAACACCAAATATGGCGCCTTGGGGAACAGATAGGTTGATATCTATTAAAGCGTTGATTTCCTTATCGCCTTGATAGAAGACCTTATTTACTTGATTAATTTCAATCATCTAAACAACCGTGCAGAGCTCGCTCAGAATAAAGTGAGCTTACAGAATAATATTTTGAACTTTGTCTCAATTTTCAGTCGATGCTATGGCTTTATGATTTTTAAGTCAATAGATATTTTTACGTCTAGACGTCTAAAGATCTTTATGGATGGACTGTGATATTTGTTCAAAGCAAGGAAAAGTGTGCGCTGGCGGCAAATTGCACCGTTTATTCCTCTATTGAGTCTAAAAAGTAATTGAATAGTGCGAACAGGTATAAAGCATGTAATAATTTGCGCTTATTGAACTCGATAGCCAGTTATCTGTGCTCTCGGAAGGATTGTTGAGGAATCGATTTTGGCTAAACCTGCCGTATTTCTGGATCGCGATGGCGTGATAAACGTAGACCATGGGTACGTCCATGATGAACATGACTTCGAGTTTATTGATGGTGTCTTTGAAGCCACAAAAGCGTTAAAAGACATGGGGTATCTGCTGGTATTGGTGACCAATCAGTCCGGTATTGCCCGAGGCTTATTTACTGAAGATCGCTTCCTGTCGTTGACTCAGTGGATGGATTGGAACTTTGTTGATAACGGTGTCGAGTTCGATGGTTTCTACTACAGCCCTTATCACGAAGAACACGGTATCGGTAAGTACAAGAAAGACAGTGATTGCCGCAAACCCAAGCCGGGTATGCTTATTTCGGCCCGTGACTTTCTGAAAATCGACATGGAAAAATCGGTTATGGTGGGCGATAAAGCGGAAGATATGATGGCCGCGGAAGCCGCAGAAGTTGCAACCCGAATTCTGGTTCGGACCGGCAAACCCATCACGGAAAAAGGCGAAGCGTTGGCGACCACGGTGCTGGATAGCATTAAAGATGTCCCTGAATTTCTGAAAAGCCGTTAAGCCATGACATTAAAGTTCTGGAGCATTTCTCTTTTCGTATTACTGGTCGGGTGCAGCAATCAAGTTGCAACCCCCAATACTTATGTTTGCGGTGATCAGTTAGAGCTTTGGTCGCATCCAATAAATGAGTATGAATTGCAGATCGAGTTGGATAACGAACGTTTCCTGATGACTCGTGTTCCTAGCGCATCTGGTGAGAAGTACGAAAATCGCTATCTCGGTCTGGTGTTCTGGACCAAAGGAAGTGAAGCCAGCTTGTCGATGCCCGATTCCCCATTGCAGATGTGCACTCAGATGAACCCGAATAAGACTTCTCTGTCTTCACAGAAGACGTTGTTTTAATTCTCTCATCACCCTTTGATGTGGGAAAGTTGCAATTTACCCACAGTTTTCGGCACTATTCTTTCACTAACTCCTCAACATAAATGAACGTCTATGAGTAAGAAGCTCACTATTCTGGATATTGCCCGCCTTGCAGGTGTTGGCAAATCGACCGTATCACGTGTCTTGACTAAAGATCCGAAAGTTAAACCCGATACCCGGAAGAAAGTAGAGCAGATCATAGCGGACTCTGGTTACGTTCCTTCTAAATCTGCCCAGTCTATGCGGGGTGGAAGCCAGAAAGTGATTGGTGTGATTATTTCTCGTCTGGATTCACCTTCTGAAAATCTCGTGGTTAGCGCACTATTAAAAGCTTTGTATGCAGAAGGCTACGATGTGGTGATCATGGAAAGTCAGTTTGACTGCGACAAAACGAATGAACATCTGTCGGTGCTTAAACGTCGAAATGTGGATGGGGTGATTGTGTTTGGTTTCTCCGGCTGTGACATGTATGCACTGGAAAACTGGGGACACCGCGCGGTTGTGATTGCGGCAGATTCAACGGAAATCTCTTCGGTAAACTACGATAATCAAGCCGTGATTGAAATGGCGTTAAACCAGCTGAGAGAATCCAACAATTCCAATATTGCATTCATCGGTGTAGACGACAGCGATGTTACAACGGGTTTAATGCGTACTCAGGCTTACCTGTCCTGGTGCGAATCACATGCCATTAAGCCGAATTACCGCTCTGGTGAACTCAACCATGAAAGTGGATACCGGCTGGTGGATGATGTCCTAAAACCAGAAACGGACGCCATTGTTTGCGCCAGCGATTCCATTGCTCTGGGCGTCAATAAACGACTTCAGGAACTGGGGCGAGGTGATGTGACGGTATTTGGTGTTGGTGGCAATCCACTCCTTTCTTTCCTGTTCCCCAATACATTGAGCATTGATCCCGGATATGTGGAAGCGGGCAACCAAGCTGCCAGCTTACTCATTGATCAACTTCAGAATGAGCCGGATGTAAATCACATTACGCTCTCTCCAAGCCTGCCAGGTTAACCTATTGAATCTTATGTAGTATTTAAATGTGTAGTGAAGGTCTTTATGGATTCCACTACATTTTAAATGTGATCATGTTCAATTTGTGGGACTGTTCCCATTTTTATCTAACATTACTGATGGCAATATAAATAATAATAAATGGGAACGGTCCCAAAAATATAACAGAACGTGAATACAAATAGGATGAACAGTTATGAGTAAAGTAGCGAAGCAAGACGTCGCTAAAATCCTCGAACTCGTAGGAGGAAGCGACAATATTGCCAGTGTAAGTCATTGTCTGACGCGCTTACGCTTTGTACTAAATGATACTGAGGCAGCGGATGTTAAAGGTTTAGAGTCGATCTCTATCGTCCGAGGCTGTTTTACCAATGCCGGGCAATTTCAGGTCGTGATTGGTAACGAAGTCGACGAGGTTTACAAGATCCTACTTGAGCTGTCTGGCAAGAGCAGTGCAAGTAAAGACGAAGCTAAACTGGCTGCGCGCCAGAATATGAATATTCTTGAGCGCGGAATTTCCCACCTGGCAGAAATTTTTGTTCCTCTTTTGCCTGCCATTATTACAGGTGGTTTGATTCTTGGTTTCCGCAATGTCATCGGCGACATCAAAATGTTCGACGGCCAGACATTAACCCAAATCAGCCAGTTCTGGGCAACGGTACACTCTTTCCTATGGCTTATTGGCGAGGCGATCTTCTTCTTCCTGCCAGTAGGGGTCTGCTGGTCAACAGTTCGAAAGCTCGGTGGTACACCTATTCTGGGTATCACCTTGGGTGTCACGTTGGTATCTCCTCAGTTAATGAACGCTTATCTGATTGGTAAAGAAGTGCCGGAAGTGTGGGATTTCGGTTTGTTTGTGATTGAGAAGGTAGGCTATCAGGCTCAGGTGATTCCTGCGATGTTAGCGGGTATGGCGCTCGCCTTTATTGAAACGAACCTGAAACGCATCGTACCAGGATACTTATATCTGGTGGTGGTGCCATTTGTATCCATCCTGCTTTCTGTGATTTTGGCTCACTCGTTGATCGGACCGTTTGGTCGTATGCTGGGCGATGGTGTGGCATTTGCTGCTAAAGCTGCGATGACAGGTGACTTCGCCATTGTTGGCGCAACCATCTTCGGTTTCCTTTACGCTCCATTGGTGATTACTGGTGTGCACCACACGACCAACGCAGTAGATCTTCAACTGATGCAGGAATTAGGTGGTACGCCTATCTGGCCTTTGATTGCGCTTTCTAACATTGCTCAGGCATCGGCGGTTGTAGGTATCATTCTTATTAGCCGAAAAGAAGGTGAGCGAGACATCTCCGTACCTGCGGCAATCTCTGCTTATCTGGGTGTGACTGAACCTGCAATGTACGGTATCAACCTGAAGTATAAGTTCCCAATGCTCAGTGCAATGGCTGGGTCTGCAATTGCCGCGGCTATCTGTGGCAGCGCAGGGGTGATGGCAAACGGAATTGGTGTCGGTGGTCTGCCGGGCATTCTTTCTATTCAACCTCAATACTGGACCATTTTTGGTGTGGCTATGCTGGTGGCTATCTTCGTTCCAGCCATGCTGACGCTGTTCTTCTACAAGCGTGCCCAACAAAAAGGCGAGCTGGTTGCTGCAGCCGCTTAACATTATGCAGGCAGCCTGCTTTCTCCCCCTTGTCGGCTGCCTGCGCTTTACTCTGAGATCAAAGCAATGACAATTCATAAAGATTGGTGGCGCAAAGCGTCGGTTTACCAAATCTATCCAAAAAGTTTTTGTGACAGCGGAAGTTCTGGCACGGGTGATATTCAGGGAATCATTTCAAAGTTAGGGTATTTGAAAGCGCTGGGTATTGATGCCATTTGGCTGACGCCTGTTTATGCTTCTCCCATGGTAGACAATGGTTACGACATTTCGGACTACTATGCGATCAATCCTGATTTCGGCACTATGGCGGACTTTGACCAGCTTTTGGAAGAAGCGCATGACAAAGGTATCCGGATTATTATGGATATTGTGGTCAACCATACCTCAACTGAGCATCACTGGTTTCAGTCCGCGCTAGGCGACAAAAATAGCCCATACCGTGATTACTACATCTGGCGTGATCCGGTAAATGAAAGTGTGCCAAACAACTGGCAATCCAAGTTTGGTGGTTCAGCCTGGGAGATGGACGAAGCTACAGGACAGTATTATCTTCACCTGTTTGCCAAAGAGCAGGCAGATTTGAATTGGGAGAATCCGAAAGTAAGGGAAGAAGTGAAGTCGGTGATCAGCTTTTGGGCTGAAAAAGGGGTCGATGGGTTCCGACTTGACGTGATTAACCTGATTTCGAAGCAGCAGGATTTTCCGTCGGATGAGGAGGGAGATGGTCGCCGCTTTTATACTGATGGACCTCGCGTGCATGAGTATTTACAGGAAATCAGTGAATCGGTATTTCAGAAATACGACAGCGTAACCGTGGGGGAAATGTCGTCCACAACGCTGGATCATTGTCAGCAGTACTCGTCTTTAGATGGCAAAGAGCTCTCCATGGTCTTCAACTTTCATCATCTTAAAGTGGATTACCCCAATGGTGAGAAATGGAGCCTGGCGCCACTCGACTTTCTGCAACTCAAATCCATTTTTAATCACTGGCAACAAGGGCTAAATGGAAAAGGGTGGGGAGCTCTGTTTTGGTGTAACCACGATCAGCCGCGTATAGTGAGCCGGTTGGGGAACGACTCTGAGTTTCGAGTTGAGTCAGCCAAAATGCTGGCTGCCTCTGTTCATTTTATGCAGGGCACGCCATACATCTATCAAGGGGAAGAGATTGGCATGACCAATCCTCATTTTGATTCGCTTGGGCAATATCGCGATGTCGAAAGTACCAATATGTACGACATTATGGTGAATCAGCAGGGTGTAGAGCACGATAAAATGATGAAGATTCTGGCGAGTAAATCCCGAGATAATTCGCGAACGCCAATGCAATGGGATGCCACTTCACACGCTGGATTTACTCAGGGGACCCCGTGGATAGATGTTGCCAGCAACTATACCGAGATTAACGCTGTCGCGGCTTTTGAAGACAAGAACTCAGTTTTTTACTTCTATCAGTCTTTGATAAAACTAAGAAAAGCGATACCGGTGATAACGGATGGGGATTACAAAGACCTGATACCAACTCACCCGTCGATATTTGCCTATTCTAGAAGTAACGCGAGTCAGACTTTGATTAGCCTTAATAACTACTATGGTGAAAACGTTGAATTTGATTTGCCATTCGAAGTAAACATAGATAACGCCAGAGTTATTCTTGGTAACTATGAGGGGCACGTAGAACAGCCTTTATCTCAGCCGCTTAGACCTTATGAGACAAGGACAATTTTGGTTGAGCACTAGCGCAGCAGATACAAGTAATAAGAAGCCGGGTCGTTATGCCTGGCTTCTCGTTTTAAGATTGCATTGAACGTTTGCTCACGCTGTATCGAGTCGGCTTGTGATTCATGGCAAGCACTAAGTTCAGTGCGACTGCACCTAAAATAGACAAGCCAATGACTTCCAGAGAAACAAAGAAGAAAGAAGCGATAAGGATAGCGCAGTCGATGATCATCTGGCTTTTACCCACGGAAAAACCTGTTTTGTCCTGAATGAACAGGCAAAGCACATTGAAGCCCCCCAGACTGGTGTGATGTCTGAACAAAATCAGCATTCCTAACCCCATTAACAGTCCACCCGAGATAGCGCAGTAGATGGGATTAATGTGGTCAATCTGAATCAGCCACTGTAGGTTGTCGGCAAAAATGGCGACAAGTGCACCCGAAATGGTACTGGTTATCGCGAAAGATAATCCAAAACGCTTCCAGGCCAGTATATAGAATGGAATATTTGAACCAAAATACAGCATACCGAAGCTAACAGGCACTAATTGGCTGACTAACAATGCCAGGCCAGTGGTTCCACCTGTCAGTAAGGCTGCGTTTTGTAAGAAGAATACGCCCTGAGCGACCAAAAATGTGCCCGTGAGAATGGCTATCCAATCTTCTTTGCGTGTGTGTTTTTCCATCAATTTGAATGTTAACTTACCGAAATTGATGCGAATACTAGTGAAAAACTGTTGTTTTCGATAGCTTGGTTACTAATTTGGTATGTAACTTATGTAACCTTAGATTTACATGGTGTAAACCTTTAAGTTGACAGTAATATCGTAAAGCTCAATCATATGTGCCACCACTATGATGCGGGCTCACATGGATCATGAAGAATCTACATAAAGAAAGTTGCAAAAGTCACTTTATGACGCAGATCAAATTATGTAGAATGCACCCCATCAAATACGGTGACGAAAACGTTTGCTTTTGGTCGTTGTGTGGTTTTTTTGAAACTTTCAGTCAATCTGAGTCAGGAGATACAGATGCTAAAGCGTGATATGAATATCGCTGATTACGATGCGGACTTGTTCGCAGCTATCCAAGAAGAAACTCTTCGCCAGGAAGAGCACATTGAGCTTATCGCTTCAGAAAACTACACCAGCCCACGTGTAATGGAAGCTCAAGGTTCTCAGCTTACAAACAAGTACGCTGAAGGCTACCCAGGCAAGCGTTACTACGGCGGTTGTGAGTACGTAGACAAGGTAGAAGCTTTGGCCATTGACCGCGCTTGTGAGTTGTTCGGCGCAGAATACGCGAACGTTCAGCCACACTCTGGTTCTCAGGCAAACAGCGCAGTATATATGGCGCTTCTAAATCCAGGCGACACAGTTCTGGGTATGAGCCTTGCACACGGTGGTCACCTGACTCACGGTTCTCCTGTAAACTTCTCTGGTAAGCACTACAACGTTATTCCTTACGGTATCGACGAAGCGGGTCAGATCAACTACGACGAAATGGAAGCTTTGGCTGTAGAGCACAAGCCTAAGATGATCATCGGTGGTTTCTCTGCTTACTCTCAGGTTTGTGATTGGGCGCGCATGCGTGAAATCGCGGACAAAGTAGGTGCTTACTTCTTCGTAGATATGGCGCACGTTGCGGGTCTTATTGCGGCTGGCGTATACCCGAACCCAGTGCCACACGCACACATCGTAACGACAACAACGCACAAAACTCTGGCTGGTCCACGTGGCGGTCTGATCCTGTCTAGTGCGGGCGAAGATTTCTACAAGAAGCTAAACTCAGCAGTATTCCCAGGCGGTCAGGGTGGTCCTCTGATGCACGTTATCGCTGGTAAAGCGGTAGCATTCAAAGAAGCTCTGGAACCTGAGTTCAAAGAATACCAACAACGTGTTGTTGCTAACGCAAAAGCAATGGTTGCGGAATTCCTGGAGCGTGGTTACAACATCGTTTCTGGCTCTACAGAAAACCACCTGTTCCTAGTTGATCTCATCGACAAAGACATCACAGGTAAAGACGCAGATGCAGCACTGGGTGCCGCTAACATCACGGTAAACAAGAACTCTGTACCAAACGATCCTCGCAGCCCGTTTGTTACATCTGGTATCCGTGTAGGTACGCCTTCTATCACTCGTCGTGGCTTCACTGAAGAAGATGCGAAGAACCTGGCTGGCTGGATGTGTGACATCCTTGACAACATGGGTGATGAAGCAGTGATCGAAGCAACGAAAGCAAAAGTGCTTGAGATCTGTAAGCGTCTACCTGTTTACGCTTAATTTCTTCACTACTCACTAGACTGTATGCTTGTTGAAGCGCACCTTTAGCGCTTCCTCATGTGGTAACAGTGGAATATAAAAACGCAGCTTTGATGGCTGCGTTTTTTTGTGCCGACTGAAGCAGATTCCTAGTTTTTCGCTTTTTAGAATTTCATCTTTTAAGCATGCTATCCGTAAGGTTAAATGACTTTATTTTTAATGAAAACTAGGATGTTTGTTTCCTGAGCAGTAAATGACTTAACTTACTGACCCTGTTTGTTTTTAGATTTTTGTTTCAAGGAAGGTGGAAAATATTGGATTAAATTTTGTGAAGTTCATTGTGATATTTTTGTTAATAGTGCCTTTTATTTGTAAATTCAGTGTGTATTATTCCTGCCCTCTGCCTCAATTGATGCAGTAAATAACTATCAAAACATTATATGCAAGCATAAACAACTGGAGTGAAACGATGAATAAATCGCTTTCAACAAAAATTTTTATAGGCCTCTTTGCTGGTCTGATGATTGGTACTGCAATTCAGTACCTGTTTAATGGCATTGCCATCATGGATACCTACGTTCTCGGTGCCGCAGAAGGCGCTGGTGGAATGTTCGTTTCACTGATCAAGTTATTGGTTGTGCCATTGGTATACGTATCGATTGTTTGCGGTATCGTAGAACTGAAAGACATCACCGCATTTGGTCGTCTTGGTGGTAAAACTTTTGCCCTTTACATTTTCAATACCATCATCGCGATTACTGCGGCGCTTACCATTGGTATGATTGTTCAGCCTGGTGCTGGTGCAAACCTCGCGGGTACAGTGTCAGAAACCATCGCTCTGACCACAACCGATACCCCAGACATTTTCTCTCTGGTCGTAAATATTGTCCCAAGTAACCCTGTTCAGGCGTTTGCGAATGGCGACATGCTACAAATCATCTTTATGGCGATTTTGACTGGTCTGGCGATTCAGGCTCTGGATTCACGTGGTGGTCCTGCGATTCGTACCTTCAAGATGGCGAATGAAATCATGATGAAGCTGGTAGGGCTGGTGATGAGCCTGGCGCCATATGGTGTATTTGCACTTATGATTCAGCTTGGTGCGACACTGGATGCCAATACTCTTGCCTCTGTGGCGGGTTATGTTGCGCTGGTTGTCGCAATGCTGGTGTTTTGGATCTTCTTCTTCTACCCAACCGTGGTGGGTCTGGCGACAGGCATTTCTCCGAAACAGTTCATGCGTGCGACACGTGAGCAGGTTTTGTTCTCACTATCGACAGCAAGCTCGAACGCGACGATTCCTGTCACCATGCGTACTCTGACTGAAAAACTGGATGTATCCAAGTCGGTTGCAGGCTTTGGAGTTCCGCTGGGCGCAACCATGAACATGTCTGGTGTGTCTATTTACATTGCGCTGGCTACTATCTTTGTGGCGAACGCTTTCGGTCAGCCAATCAATTCAGCCGATATCTTTACTCTCGGTCTGACAATCCTTCTTCTTTCTATTGGCGCGGGTGGTGTTCCTGGTGGCGGCGTGGTAATGGTAGGCGTGTTGCTTCACCAACTGGGTCTTCCACCTGAAGGTTTGGCTATTATTGCTGCTGTTGACCGTATCAATGATATGTTCTGTACGTCTTCAAACGTAGTGGGCGATACCGCTGTAAATACGATTGTTGCTAAGTCAGAAAATGAAATTGGTGTAGAAGAGAAATCGGAACCCGCTCAGGTGAGCTAAATACGACGTAAATCTCATAGAATTAGCGGAGCCTCAGGGCTCCGTTTTTGTTAGCAATAACAAGGGTTCAGCTTGAATCGAAAAAAAACGTAACTTTTTTTATCGAGTCCCCTTGAAAAGGTATTCCATGCCCTTATCTATTGGGCATAGACGAAGCAAAGTGATTTGCACACATATTTTGTGAGTAGGGGTTGAATCCCCATTCCTCATCCCCACTTAAAGGGGATATAGCAAAAAGATAATTGATTTAATCGGAGATAGCCTGATGGGTAAAATCATTGGTATTGACTTAGGTACTACTAACTCTTGTGTTTCTGTACTGGACGGCGACAAGCCACGTGTTATTGAAAATGCTGAAGGTGAGCGTACAACAGCATCGGTAATCGCATACACAGACGGTGAAACGCTGGTAGGTCAACCTGCAAAACGTCAAGCAGTTACAAACCCTGAAAATACGCTATTTGCAATCAAGCGTTTGATCGGTCGTCGTTTTGAAGACGAAGAAGTTCAGCGCGACATCGAAATCATGCCTTACAAAATCATTAAGGCTGACAACGGCGATGCTTGGGTAGAAGCGAAAGGTCAAAAAATGGCAGCTCCTCAGGTTTCTGCTGAAGTTCTTAAAAAGATGAAGAAGACTGCAGAAGACTTCCTGGGTGAAGAAGTAACAGGTGCTGTTGTTACTGTTCCTGCATACTTCAACGACGCACAGCGCCAGGCAACTAAAGATGCTGGTCGTATCGCTGGTCTTGATGTTAAGCGTATCATCAACGAACCAACTGCTGCTGCTCTGGCTTACGGTCTGGACAAGCAAGAAGGTGACCGCACAATCGCTGTATACGACCTTGGTGGTGGTACATTCGATATCTCTATCATCGAAATCGACAATGTTGATGGCGAGCAGACTTTCGAAGTACTAGCAACTAACGGTGATACTCACCTCGGTGGTGAAGACTTTGATAACCGTCTAATCAACTACTTGGTTGACGAGTTCAAGAAAGAGCAGGGCATCGATCTTAAGACTGACCCTCTAGCAATGCAGCGTGTTAAAGAAGCTGCAGAGAAAGCGAAAATCGAACTGTCTTCTGCACAGCAAACTGACGTAAACCTACCTTACGTAACAGCTGACGCAACTGGTCCTAAGCACATGAACGTTAAAGTAACGCGTGCGAAGCTGGAAGCACTGGTTGAAGACCTGGTACAACGTTCTCTAGAGCCTCTAAAAGTTGCTCTTGCAGACTCAGATCTATCAGTAAGCGAAATTACAGACGTAATTCTTGTTGGTGGTCAGACTCGTATGCCAATGGTTCAGGCTAAAGTGGCTGAATTCTTCGGTAAAGAAGCTCGTAAAGACGTAAACCCTGATGAAGCAGTAGCAATGGGTGCTGCGGTTCAAGGTGGTGTACTAGCGGGTGACGTGAAAGACGTACTGCTTCTGGACGTTACACCTCTGTCTCTGGGTATCGAAACAATGGGCGGTGTAATGACTGCTCTAGTTGAGAAGAACACAACGGTTCCAACAAAAGCGAACCAAGTATTCTCTACAGCAGAAGACAACCAGAACGCAGTAACTATCCACGTTCTTCAAGGTGAGCGTAAGCAAGCGATGCATAACAAATCTCTAGGTCAATTCAACCTAGAAGGCATCCAGCCTGCACCACGTGGCATGCCACAAATCGAAGTAACTTTCGACCTTGATGCGGATGGTATTCTTCACGTATCTGCGAAAGACAAGTCGACGGGTAAAGAGCAGAAGATCACTATCCAGGCATCTGGCGGTCTGAGCGACGACGAAATCGAGAAAATGGTACAAGAAGCAGAAGCAAACAAAGAAGCGGACAAGAAGTTCGAAGAGTTAGCATCTGCACGTAACCAAGCTGACCAAATGATTCACGGTACTCAGAAGCAGGTAGAAGAAGCAGGTGATGCACTACCAGCTGACGAGAAAGAGAAAATCGAAGCAGCAATCAAAGAGCTGGAAGAAGCGAAGAAAGGCGAAGACAAAGAAGCCATCGACGCGAAAGTTCAGGCTCTGATGGCAGCATCTCAAAAGCTGATGGAAATTGCACAGCAGAAAGCACAAGCTGCACAAGGCGGTGCTGAAGCAGGCGAACAACCTCAGCAAGATGACGATGTGGTAGACGCTGAGTTCGAAGAAGTTAAAGACGAGAAGAAATAATTTCTCTGCCTGAGTCGCTGAGCTCAACAGATAATCAGTGACTCAGTATTGAAAATCTTCTATGCTGCGGGCGTTCGAGGTATCTCTTACGCCCGCAAATTTGTAAACGAGGAATCAATCCAGATAAAGAGACTGTAAACCTAGGTGTCCCGCAAGACTAGCCAGTTGTGCTATTCATACATATGCTTTTCTCATAACCTTTGGTTCAGCCTTCTTATCTAGATTGATACAAACACCAAGCGGAACTCTCCGTTTGCAGTAATAAATTGGTGACGAAGAACATGTCAAAACGTGATTTTTACGAAGTATTAGGCGTCGGCCGTGATGCATCAGAACGTGATATTAAGAAGGCGTATAAGCGCCTTGCAATGAAGTTTCACCCAGACCGTAACCAGGGTGATGAATCTGCTGCCGAAAAGTTTAAAGAAGTAAAAGAAGCGTACGAAATTCTGCTCGACCCTCAAAAGAAAGCCGCATACGACCAGTACGGTCATGCAGCCTTTGAACAAGGTGGTATGGGCGGAGGCGGTGGCTTCGGTGGAGGCGGCGCTGATTTTGGTGACATTTTCGGTGATGTATTTGGTGATATCTTTGGCGGCGGTCGCCGTGGTGGCGGTCAGGCACGTGCACAGCGTGGTGCGGATTTACGTTACAACATGGAGCTGTCGCTAGAAGAAGCGGTTCGCGGTGTTGAGAAAGAGATTGAAGTTCCGACATTGGTTGAATGTGATACGTGTGATGGCTCTGGTGCTAAACGAGGAACTAAGCCTCAGACATGTGGAACCTGTCATGGTCACGGTCAAGTTCAGATGCGTCAGGGTTTCTTTGCGGTTCAGCAAACGTGTCCAACCTGTCATGGAACAGGCAAAATCATTAAAGATCCTTGTGTTGAATGTCATGGACAAGGTCGCAAGCAAAAAACGAAAACACTCAATGTTAAGATCCCTGCTGGTGTAGATACTGGTGATCGCATTCGTCTTTCAGGTGAAGGTGAAGCGGGTGAAATGGGGGCTCCAGCCGGTGACTTGTACGTTCAGGTACACGTTCGTGAGCACAACATCTTTGAGCGTGATGGCAACAACCTATACTGTGAAGTACCAGTTAGCTTTGCAATGGCTGCATTAGGTGGTGAAGTTGAAGTTCCAACTCTTGATGGTCGTGTAAACCTGAAAGTGCCAGAAGAAACACAAACGGGTCGTATGTTCCGTATGCGTGGCAAAGGTGTGAAAGGGGTTCGCGGCGGCGGTATCGGTGACTTGATTGTTAAGCTGGTTGTAGAAACACCGGTTAAGCTAAGTTCTCGCCAGAAAGAGCTATTGCGTGAATTTGAAGAAACCTGTGGTGGAGAAGCGGCAAATAAGCATAAGCCGAAATCTGAAGGTTTCTTCAACGGTGTTAAGAAGTTCTTTGATGACCTGACCAGTTAAGAATTAATAGAATGAAAAAACGACAGCCTTGGCTGTCGTTTTTTTGTATCTGAAATAAGCCAGTGACTTATTTGTTGATGCTGATGGTTTCACCAGACTTACAACGGAATTGGTAGTAACGCTGGCTTTCGTTAAATTTCGACAGACCTTCACCACTACAGTAGTCAGCATTGATGTTACGCATGGTCTCTAATGTGGCTTCTGAACGAAGAGCGAATTTAGAACCATCAGCACATACGATACGAACACGACCGTCGTCACTCACTGAGTAGACTTTAACTTCGGTATTACATAGTTCGAAAGACGCGTCCATGTAGTTATCTTGTTGAGTAGGTGCTGAACCACAACCTACCAGCGTAAGTGCCATTAGACCTGCTGCTGCAAATAATTTCATCTGTAGTTTCCAACTGGTTGATGTAAGTTTGATGCTGAACTATAAGTCGAAAGCATTGTAATGTAAAAAGATCCCTTTACGTGTTTCGTCAATACTCAGCAGAAATTAAGTATGTACGCATCTTAGCGCAAAGCCTAAGGTGAGTAAAATTCTGGTATAAAAAACGCCCCGGTTTTATTAAACCGGGGCACATTATAAAAACAGTAGTAATAATAGAAGCTTAAGCTCTATTTTACTTCCACACCTTTTGCCTGAAGATCTGCATGGTAGGAAGAACGAACAAACGGTCCGCAAGCGGCATGTGTAAAGCCAAGGTCCAGAGCGATGTCTTTCAGTTCATCAAATTCAGAAGGCGGAACGTAACGCTCTACCGCCAGGTGGTGACGGCTTGGAGCTAGGTACTGACCAAGTGTCAGCATGGTGACGCCATGAGCGCGAAGGTCTTTCAATACTTCGACAATCTCTTCTTTGGTTTCGCCAAGACCCATCATTAAACCGGATTTGGTTGGCACATCAGGATGCTGTTCTTTAAATTTGCGAAGCAGATCCAAAGACCACTTGTAGTTCGCCCCCGGACGTACCTTACGATACAGGCGAGGTGCAGTTTCCAGGTTGTGGTTGAACACATCTGGTGGATTGTCTTTTAGCAGTTCTAGAGCGGTATCCATACGACCACGGAAGTCTGGAACCAGCGTCTCAATTCGGATGTGCGGATTCATTGCGCGAATCTCGCGGTTACAGTCTGCAAAGTGCTGAGCACCACCATCACGAAGATCGTCTCGGTCTACTGACGTGATAACCACGTATTTCAGTTTCATGTCCTTAATCGTTTGCGCAAGATGCTGAGGTTCATTCGCATCCGGAGTAACAGGACGACCATGGGCTACGTCACAGAAAGGACAACGGCGAGTACAGATAGCACCCAGAATCATGAAGGTTGCCGTACCGTGGTTAAAACACTCTGCCAGGTTTGGGCAAGACGCTTCTTCACATACCGAGTGAAGATTGTTCTTACGCATTGCTGCCTTGATGTCCTGAATACGTTGGCTATCAGCAGGCAGTTTGATTTTCATCCATTCCGGCTTGCGCAACACTTCCTTCTGTTCCACGGGCATATTCTTGACCGGAATTAGTGCCATTTTGTCGGCGTCGCGATACTTAACGCCTTTTTCCATCTGGATTGGTTTGCTCATGATGATTTGCTTTCTGTAATTATTTCTACGTGCTTGTAGCCCAGAAGCGTGACAAGCTCTTCGACCAGCGTATCTTCGACGCTGCTTACTTCAGTGTTTCTATTAAAATCGTTTAACTGCACCATCTCCATTCCCTGGTAACCACATGGGTTAATACGAAGAAATGGGGTAAGGTCCATGTTTACGTTTAAGGCTAGCCCATGAAAAGAGCACCCTTTGCGGATCCTAAGCCCTAACGAGCAAATTTTCCTGTCTTCTACGTAAACGCCCGGAGCATCCGGCTTGGCTGAGGAGTCGATTCCATAACGGGAAAGCGTATTGATAACTAAATTTTCAATATGAGTGACCAGATCTCGTACACCCAGCTTACGCCTTCTCAGGTTCAAAAGGAAATACGCCACGATTTGACCCGGACCATGATAGGTCACTTGCCCTCCGCGATCGCTTTGAACGACTGGAATATCGCCTGTATTCAAAAGGTGTTCGGTTTTACCTGCTTGTCCTTGAGTGAATACCGGGTTGTGCTCAACCAGCCAGACTTCGTCAACCGTATCTTCATCACGGTTGTCGGTGAAATCATGCATGGATTGCCAAACGGGTAGGTAATCTTGTCGACCTAGTTTTTTAACAACTAACTGGTCCTGGACATCGAGCAATGTGAGAATTCCTTTGGAGTACGAGCGATTTAGTAAACGGATTATAAACGTCTTTAACCAATCTAACTACACATAAGCGACATGGATTTTACATCTGAGCCAGAATAATGTGCTGAGATTCGAGGTGAGGCATTGTCATTAACAAAAACAGCGACATGACGTCGCTGCTTGTTTTATCGGGTATCGCGTGGATCAAAGTACCATGCGTACGATGTCGATTTCGCCCAGCTCTTTGTACAGGGTTTCAACCTGCTCGATAGAAGTGGCGGTAATAGTAACCGATACAGAGTTATAGGTGCCTTTACCACTTGGTTTAACTGATGGGCTGTAGTCGCCTGGAGCGTGACGCTGAATCACCTCTAGCACAAGCTCTGGCAGTTCTGGCTTTGCGTAGCCCATTACCTTGTAAGTGAACTGACAAGGGAACTCCAGCAGGTCTTTTAGTTTTGCATCTGAGTTGATAGTCAACATTGCTAGGACTCCGTTTTTATATTCGATATAGCGGTGCGAAATAGTACTGATAAATGTGATGGAACTCAAGTCACATAGAAGCGTACTTTAATTGTATGAACTTATGTCTGGCGGCGAAACAAAAAATGCCGCTGAATACAGCGGCATTTTAGATATCAAGTGATGTGTAACGGTTTAGCTGAACCAGCTTTTGAACAGTAACACAATGTAATCAATTAGACGGCTGAACAGACTACCTTCTTCAACATCTTCTAATGCCAGAAGTGGGTATTCCGCAATGTCTTCGTTTTCGATCTGGTAGAACAAACGACCTACGACATCACCTTTGCGAATAGGAGCCTGCAGTTCTTTTTCCAGAACAAAGTTGGCTGTCATGTTTTTCGCCTGACCACGAGGAAGGGTAACGTAGGTGTCTTCGGCAACACCGAGAGCAACTGCATCTTTGTCGCCCATCCAGATCTTTTCACTTACGAATGTTTCACCTGCTTTGTGTGGAGAAACTGTCTCAAAGAAGCGGAATCCGTAGTTCAGCAGCTTTTTGCTTTCTGCTTTACGAGTGTTGGCATTCTTGGTACCCATGACCACTGCCACCAAACGCATCTTACCTTCGGTCGCAGAACTCACCAGGCTGTAGCCCGCTTTGCTGGTGTGCCCGGTTTTGATGCCGTCCACGTTCATGCTCTTGTCCCACAACAGACCGTTACGGTTGTACTGGGTAATGCCGTTATAAGTAAATTGCTTTTCCGCGTAGATGCGGTATTCGTCTGGTACGTCACGAATAAGAGCCTGACCCAATAGAGCCATATCGTAAGGCGTTGAGTAAAGGTTCGGATTGTCCAGACCGTGTACGTTGGCAAAGTTGGTATTGTCCATACCAATCGACTTCGCCCATGCATTCATAAGGTCTACAAATGCGTCTTCAGAACCAGCAACATGCTCTGCCATAGCAACACAAGCATCATTACCTGACTGGATGATGATGCCTCGGTTTAGGTCATCAACGGTTACTGTGGTGCCCACTTCAATGAACATTTTTGATGAATCAGGGAAGTTTTTCGCCCAGGCATTTTTACTGATAACAACTTTGTCAGACAACGAAATGTTACCGCGCTCAAGCTCTTGACCGATGACATAGCTGGTCATCATTTTTGTCAGACTGGCTGGTGATAACTGAGTGTGCATCTCTTTTTCTGCCAGAACCTTACCTGAATGGTAATCCATCAGCACAAAACCTTTAGCGGCGATTTCAGGAGCGTCAGGAACAACAATTGGAGCAGAGAATGCTGGAGAAGCGAATGATGCTGACACGATAGCAGAAGTGACAAACAAAGATTTTATAGATTTCACTGATTTTTTCATTGGTATTAGTTGTTAGTCTGAATGTTTTAATGCTTAAACGTTCGTATCTTAGCAGAATCAATCTGATAAGTCAGAAGCTTACTGTTGCACAAATTAACCCATTTGTCCTTAAGGATTCTGTTTCACTTGTTTAATGAATGCTGTGGGATAACCTTGCGAGTGTACTTGAGCCAGTGTTTTTTGCGTTAATTCCTGGTCAGTAAACGGACCTAAGAAGATGCGATGAATCTTTTTAGTACCTTCAGTGTAACTGCGCACTGATAAGCTTTGACCTAAAGATTGCGCCAAAGTTCTCGCTTTATCTTCGTCTTTTGATGCGGCAACCTGAATCACAAACTTGGGTAGCTTTTTATTGGCTACCGGAGAGGTGGTATCTCGGTCGACCGTGATGTATTCAATCTTAACGTTCGCGGTTCCGGTATTCACCACGCCGAGTTTGTAGGCTGCGGCGTAGCTCAGGTCAATAATGCGCCCTTCATGGAAAGGTCCACGGTCATTCACACGAACCACTGCCGTTCTTCCGTTGTCTTTGTTCAAGACCCGAACGTAACTTGGAAGTGGAAGGGTTTTATGAGCCGCCGACATGGAGTACATGTCATAAATTTCACCATTGGACGTGAGGTGTCCGTGAAATTTCTTGCCATACCAGGATGCAATGCCTTCTTGCGTAAAACCATCGGGCTCTTTGATGATTTTGTAGGAGCCTCCTCGCAGCTCATAATCACGATTTCCACCCAGGCTTATGGGCTCATAAACAGGGTGAGCATCTTCAATATGTTCGACTGAAAGTGGTTTTTCTGGTGCGATGTCATCATCAATACTGTAGCGACCTTGATCTGGTGTGGTACACCCTGTCAGACCAAGCATGAGTACTAGTATAAGTGCGTAAATTCGAACTGCCATTAGGTCGCCTTAGAAAGCATTTTCCGGTGTGTGTGAATAGACATTAAGATGCCAAAACCTGCCATAAGTGTCACCATGGACGTCCCACCATAGCTAATCAGAGGCAAAGGTACGCCAACTACTGGCAAGATACCACTCACCATTCCGATGTTCACAAATACGTAAACGAAGAAGCTTAAAACAACACTGCCTGCCATCATACGACCAAACGCCGTTTGTGCCTGACTGGCAAGGTACAAGCCTCTACCGATAATAAATAAGTAAATACTGAGTAGGGCAATAACACCCAGCATGCCCCATTCTTCGGCAACGACGGCAAAGATAAAGTCGGTATGACGCTCAGGTAAGAATTCCAACTGAGATTGGGTCCCCTGAAGCCAGCCTTTTCCTGATAAGCCTCCAGAGCCAATCGCAATCTTACTTTGGATAATGTGGTAGCCCGCGCCTAGTGGATCGGATTCAGGATCGAATAGAGTTCTCACACGAACCTTCTGGTATTCGCGCATCAGGAAGAACCACAATACGGGAATAAAGGCGCCTAGTGCGACCGCTGCACCCGTGATGATTTTCCAGCTGATTCCAGCAAGGAAAATAACAAATATCCCAGATGCTGCGATAAGAATAGAGGTGCCTAAATCAGGCTGTTTGGCGATCAGAATGGTGGGGATGAACACCATCAGAAGCGAGACAATCAGGGTTTTAAATGTTGGAGGAAGTGAGCGCTTACCTATGTATCTTGCAACCATCAAAGGTACTGCGAGCTTGAGCAGTTCAGAGGGCTGAAAGCGTACAAAACCTAAGTTTAGCCAGCGTTGCGCGCCTTTAGAGGCTTCCCCAAAAAAGAGTACGCCTAAAAGCAAAAATATTCCGACGACGAACAGCAGTGGTGCGGCGGTCTCGTATGTTCTTGGCGGGATCTGAGCGAGCAATAGCATAACCACCAAAGACAAGCCCATACGCATTGCCTGCCTGTCCATCATCGCCATGCTTTGACCGCTGGCGCTGTACATGACCACTAAGCCAAAACACATCAACAGCAACAAACCAAGAAGCATTGGCAGGTCGATGTGCAACTTATCGAAAAAAGAGCGGTTCCTACCAGTAGAAGGGTCAAATCGCATCGGTCTTAGTTCCCCTCTTTACTTTTAATTAAAACGTGATCGAAAATGCGTCGCGCAACAGGCGCACCGTGTGTAGAACCACCACCTGCATTTTCTAGCACAATAGTTAATATCACTTCTGGATTTTCAAATGGAGCGAAGCCGGTATATAGAGCGTGATCTCGCAAATGCTCTGCCAGTTCCTCTGCGTTGTATTCTTCGTCTTCTTTCAGACCGAATACCTGCGCTGTCCCTGACTTGCCACCCGTCACGTATTTCGCTGTGGTGAATGCACGCCTTGCGGTGCCTTTTTTACCATGGTTCGCGAGTCTCATTCCTTCAAGTGCTACATCCCAGTAGCGTTTAGATACCCCTTGAATAGGAGGGTACGTCTCAATAGGCGCTGCTGTTGTCACGTGAGGTTCTTGTGACTTATCAATGGTCGCTCGTAGCAAATGAGGGGCAATTACCTCACCTCGGTTAATTAATACGGATGTGGCTTTAGCAATCTGCATTGGCGTTGCGGTCCAGTAGCCCTGACCAATACCTACTGGGATGGTGTCACCCTGATACCAAGGTTGGCGGTGTCTTGCCATTTTCCATTCCCGGGTTGGCATGTTGGCTTTACTTTCTTCGTGGATATCAATACCAGTGAAGTCACCAAAACCAAACAGCATCATCCAGGTGGAAATGCGGTCGATGCCCATGTCATAAGCAATTTGGTAGAAGAAGGTATCTACCGATTCTTCAATGGATTTGAGAATGTCTACCCGGCCGTGCCCCCATCTCAGCCAGTCACGAAACGGACGAGTTTTGGAATTAGGGATACGCCAGTAACCCGGGTCATTACGCGTGGTTTTGGTGGTAATGACTTTCTCTTGCAGCGCGGCAACAGAAATAAAAGGCTTAACCGTTGAGGCTGGAGGGTAGATCCCCAAAGTGGCGCGGTTGACCAATGGGCGGTCTTTGTCGTTAAGCAGCGCCCGATAATCTTTGCCAGAAATACCGTGCACAAATGCGTTCGGATCGTAGCTTGGGCTGGATAACATTGCCAGAACCCCATTGTCACTAGGATCGAGCAAAATCGCAGAGCCACGACGACCATCAAGCAGCTTGTACAGATATTGCTGAAGTCTGATATCCAGGTTTAAAACGATATCTTTACCTGGGATGGGCGGCACGTATTTTAGCGTTCGGATTATGCGTCCACGGCTGTTTACTTCGACTTCCTGATAGCCGGCAGTCCCGTGCAGAACATCTTCGTAAAAGCGTTCAATACCAAGCTTGCCAATATCACGAGTCGCCTGGTAGTTAGCGGCTTTATCCTCACGTTCTAAGCGCTGTAAATCTCGATCGTTAATTCGAGAAACGTAGCCAAGCACATGAGTTAATACTTTTCCATATGGGTAGAACCGCTTCAGAGTGGCATTTACTTCAACGCCTGGAAAACGATGCTGGTTCACTGAGAAGAGTGCGACCTGTTCTTCGGTTAGCTGGTTCAGTAAGGGGACGGACTTAAAGCGTCGGGTGCGCTTTCGCTCCTTGTGGAAGCGTTCTACACGCTCATCGCTTATATCCAGAAAGGTGCGCAGCTGGACGATTGTTTCATCAATGTTTTTGATCTTTTCAGGCGTGATTTCCAAGCTAAAAATCGGGCGGTTCTCAGCCAGCAAAATTCCGTTCCTATCGTATATAAGCCCACGGTTTGGGGCGATAGGGACTACCTTGATGCGATTGTCATTGGAGCGGGTTTTATAATCCTGAAACTGGTTAACCTGAATATTGTAGAGGTTAGCCAGTAGCACACCCATTAAAATCACGATGCCTGCAAATGCAACCAGTGCGCGACGGGAAAATAAGGCGGACTCGGCGGTGTAATCTCTGATTTGGGTGCGCTGACGTCTCATCTAGCGTTATTCTCGATGATAAGGGTGATTTGCCGTAATACTCCAGGCTCGGTATAGGCTTTCAGCCATAACAACCCGAACCAATGGATGAGGAAGCGTAAGTGGCGAAAGAGACCAGCTTTGGTCAGCCGCCGCTTTACAGGCAGGAGCTAAGCCTTCAGGACCTCCAATCAGTATGGATACATCACGCGCATCTAGCTTCCACGCTTCAAGCTGACCGGCCAATTGTTCGGTGTCCCAACGCTTACCCGGAATATCGAGGGTAACAATTCGATTACCTTTTGGCACGGCAGCCAGCATGGCTTCGCCTTCTTTTTGCAGAATTCTTGCAATGTCCGCATTTTTACCGCGTTTACCTGCCGGAATTTCCACCAGTTCCAGTGGCATATCATGAGGGAAACGACGCTTGTACTCTTGGAAGCCTTCTTCAACCCATTTCGGCATTTTAGTGCCTACGGCGATCAGCTGAATCTTCAACAGTTAGCTCCAGAGTTTTTCAAGTTGATAGAGTTCACGCTGCTCTTCCTGCATGACATGAACCATGGTAGAACCCATATCAACGACAACCCATTCGCCTTCCTGTTCGCCATCCACTCCTAAAGGCTCCAGTCCTGCTTTCTTGGCTTCGCTGGCAACGTGGTCAGCGATGGACGCTACGTGACGCTTGGAATTACCCGTGCAGATGACCATGTAATCGGTAACGCTGGATTTGCCTTGAACATCGAGAGTCACGATGTCTTCTGCTTTCATGTCGTCTGCCTTATCGGCTAAAAAATCACGTAGATCTTGAACTTGCAATGTTATTTACCTCGAAAAAATTTAAAAAGTATTATACCCAAGTTAATTCAAGATGCTCGCTTCTGCACGAATTAGTTCGTCACCTTGTGACGCTTTGGCTAGTAAAGGAGCATCTGGTCTGAAAGAGTGAGTATTAGGCGCTTCCAAACGCCGCTTTTGGCTCACAAAATTGCAGCGAAATTTGTGCCATTGAAAGCCAGACAGGTTTGTCATAACTGGTTTTTGCATCGCGCTCTGTCTGGGCAGTCAAAGACAGAAGCTTGTTTATGTCTTGTGCCTGAAGCCTTTGAAGTGCAGCAGAGTATAGCGGGCGCTTGTTTTGCCACACACGGCGGGTATCGAAGACTCTTCCTACAGGTTGGGTGACACACTCTTTTTGCATTTCCAGAAGCAGTAACAACTCTTTTTGAACCGTTCTTAGCAAGATGATGGCTTCAGTGCCTTCTGCTTCTAACTGACGGAGAATTCTTTGGGCTCGTTTGCCTTTACCTGCTAAGAGAGCATCCATCCATTGAAATGGCGTGAAATGGTTATGGCGGCTCAGAGCCTCTTCTACACGGGGTAGAGTGAGTTGACCATCTGGGTAAAGCAGAGTGAGCTTTTCCAGGCTCTGCGACAGTGCCAGTAAGTTGCCCTCGTGCCATTGAGCGAGAAGTTGGACTGCCTGAGTATCTGGCATCAGGTTGAGCTTGCGACAGCGTTGCTGAACAAATTGCGGTAGCCTTTGTGTGTCAGGCGTTAAACAGTTTACGACACAACCGCTAGCGGCTAAGGTTTTGAACCACTTAGCGTTCTCTTGCTGCTTCGTTAGTTTGTGCCCGATGAGTACAAGCAAAATGTCCGGGTGTAACATCTCAGAAAGGTTGATCAGCTCTTTGCCGGCTGCGGCATTTACGCCAGTTTCTGGCACTTCCAGCTCGATGATTTGCCTTGCCGAGAACAGGCTCAATGCCTGACAGCAGTCGAAGACCAGATTCCAATCCAACTGAGCATCCATAGCAAAGCGGTGTCGCTCTTCAAACCCCTGAATTTTCGCGTGTGCCTGAATTGCTTCTCGACTTTCCTGAAGAAGCAGTGGTTCGTTACCGAATATCAGGTAGATACCATGTTGAGCGTGTGGTAGATGATCGGCAAGTTTGTCGGCAAATAAACGCATTACTGACTCTCTGCAGTAGTGTTTTCAGTTGTCGTTGTCTGGGTTACACCAAGGTCTAACGTTACGCTCTCTTCTTGAGTGTCTTCCACGTTCTTTGCGTCGTCTAATTTCGCTTTCAATCGCGCCATTTGCCTTAGGATCTGTCTTGATGCCTGCTTGCGCATTTCATCAATGATCATTTCTTTTTCCGTCGACTTCGCCAGCGCGGTGAGCGGGTTATCTAGAAAGCTTCGGTTAACCGTGGTTGTAAAGGACTGGCTACCAATCCCGGGAACTGTCACGCGATAAGTCGCTGCATAAGTCAGCTCATATTCTGCTGCACGGCTGTTCTGGTATAGAGAAAGCGTGCGTTCGCCGTTAGATTCGCCTGTCAGGTGCAGGTTTGGAATATCCTCTCTTGGAGGGACAGCTTTTACACCGTTGAGATCGAGCTCAGCACGGACATATCGAGTCAGAGGTCCATATGAATCGAAACTGGTGAAGGATATTTCAGATAACTCTTCAGGAAGAAAATAGGTATCGCGGAAATGGAATCCACAGGCACTTAACAGTGTGGTGAGTAGAATCAATACAGAAGCGCGCACAGGGCGAAAGAAAGAAACACGTTTCACAAATCGTTTCCTGAATGTTGGTTAACTTTGGTAACGGAGCTCATACATTATTAATTGGTATAAGTTCGGTTAACAAAGCTGACCAATAAAAATAAACAGGGTGATCGCTCACCCTGTTTGATTTCAATATGGTGCGAAAATTATGACAATCAGTTTGCCACAATGTTCAGAAGTTTACCTGGTACGTAAATCACTTTACGAACAGTTTTCCCTTCTGTGAACTTAGTAACGTTTTCATCGTTCAGACCAAGCTCTTCCACCTGCTCTTTCGATGCATCCGCCGCCACAGTCAGTTTTGCACGCAGTTTGCCGTTCACCTGAACCACAATCAGCTTCTCATCTTCAACCAGAGCTTTTTCATCAAACGTTGGCCAAGAAGCTTCATCGATGTTGGATTCACCCAGTGCTTCCCACATTTCGAAGCTGATGTGTGGAGTGATTGGGTAAAGCATAGTCACAACTGCTTTCAATGCTTCATCAAGAATCGCACGATCTTGCGCGGTTTCCTGCGGTGCTTTTGCAAGCTTGTTCATCAGTTCCATTACGGCTGCGATGGCTGTGTTGAACGTCTGACGACGAGATACGTCATCCGTCACTTTCTGAATCGCTTTATGAACGTCACGGCGAAGTGCTTTTTGGTCAGCGTTGAACGCGCTTACATCAACGGCTTCAGCTGCACCTTTTGATGTGTGCTCGTTTACAAGCTTCCAAACACGCTTTAGGAAGCGGTTTGCGCCTTCTACACCAGCGTCAGACCATTCCAGAGTTTGCTCTGGTGGCGCTGTAAACATCATGAACAGACGAACTGTATCCGCACCATACTGCTGGATAACAGTTTGTGGGTCGATGCCGTTGTTCTTAGACTTAGACATTTTGCTCATGCCCGCAGAGAAAACAGGTTCGCCATCTTCTTTATGCCAGGCCTTAATGATGCGACCTTTGTCATCGGTTTCTGTCTGAACGTCTGTAGGAGCAATCCAGATGTCGCCACCTTTCTCGTCTTTACGGTAGTAGGTGTCTGCCAGAACCATCCCCTGACACAGCAGGCGCTCAAACGGCTCATCAGAGTTCACCAGACCGAAGTCGCGAAGCAATTTGTGGAAGAAGCGGGCGTACAGCAGGTGAAGGATAGCGTGCTCAATACCACCGATGTACTGGTTCACTGGTAGCCAGTAGTTAGCCGCACCTGGCTCTAGCATGCCTTCATCGTAGCGAGGGCTACAGTAACGTGCGTAGTACCAAGAGGATTCCATGAAGGTATCGAACGTGTCGGTCTCGTGGAAAACAGTTTCGCCATTCACCTCAGCTTTTGCCCACTCAGGGTCGGCTTTGATTGGTGAAGTTACGCCATCCATCACCACATCTTCTGGCAGACGTACAGGTAGCATTTCAGCCGTAGCAGCAAGCTCTGAGCCGTCTTCTTTGTTTAGCATTGGGATTGGAGAACCCCAGTAGCGCTGGCGGCTTACACCCCAGTCACGCAGGCGGAAGTTCACTTTACGCTTCGCTGCGCCTTGTGATTCCAGTTTGTCGGCAATAGCGTTGAATGCGTCTTTAAACTCAAGACCATCAAACTCACCGGAATTAACCAGTGTGCCCTTTTCTACAAACGCTTCTTTTTCAAGGTCAGCGACTAGCTCACTGCCTTCAACTGGCTGGATAACCTGCTTGATTTCTAGCCCATATGCCGTTGCGAACTCGTAGTCACGCTGGTCGTGACCCGGAACCGCCATAACCGCACCTGAACCGTAATCCATCAATACGAAGTTGGCGATCCAGATTGGCACTTCTTGACCCGTTAGTGGGTGAACTGCGGTAAAGCCAGTAGCGATACCTTTCTTTTCCATGGTTGCCATATCAGCTTCGGCAACTTTGGTGTTCTTGCACTCTTCAACAAACGCAGCAACCGCTTCGTTGTTTTCTGCCGCTTCCAGTGCGATAGGGTGACCAGCAGCAACGGCTACGTACGTCACACCCATAAACGTATCTGGACGAGTGGTGTAAACCGTGAAGTTTTCGTCTTTGTCGGCACGTTTGAAATCGATCTCTAAACCTTCAGAGCGACCAATCCAGTTGCGCTGCATGGTTTTTACTTGCTCAGGCCAGTGATCCAGTTTATCCAGATCGTCTAGCAGCTCTTGAGCGTAGTCAGTAATTTTGATGAACCACTGAGGAATTTCTTTTTGCTCAACCACTGCACCGGAACGCCAGCCGCGTCCGTCGATAACTTGCTCGTTCGCCAGTACCGTCTGGTCTACCGGATCCCAGTTTACCGTCGACATTTTCTTGTAAACCAAGCCTTTTTCATAAAGCTTAGTGAAGAACCATTGTTCCCACTTGTAGTATTCCGGGTGGCAAGTGGCAATTTCACGATCCCAGTCGTAACCAAAGCCCAACAGCTTTAACTGATTGCGCATGTAGTCAATGTTTTCGTAAGTCCACTTCGCTGGAGCTGTGTTGTTTTTGATGGCTGCGTTTTCAGCAGGAAGACCGAATGCATCCCAGCCCATTGGCTGCATCACATTTTTGCCTTGCAGACGATGGAAGCGAGATACCACATCACCGATGGTGTAGTTACGCACGTGACCCATGTGGAGACGACCACTTGGGTATGGGAACATGGAAAGACAGTAAAACTTTTCCTTGTTTGGGTCTTCGCTAACGACAAATGTCTTGTTGTCGTCCCAGTGCTTTTGAACTTTCTGCTCAATATCTTGAGGGTTATATTGGTCTTGCATCGATGATATCCGGTTATCTTGGAATTTGTGAGATCGGTTAGATCAGACTGTGATAGATCCGCATAGAATACATAAAGGAAAGACAGTCAACAATAGTCAATGCACGGAGGTGGTTTATGCCAGAGCATAAAGCCCGTTACGAAGCCTTCTTCGAAGAGGTGGTTGATACGTTGAAACACACGCCGGAAGAACTCGAACGCGTGCTGGAAACGTCGACGGAAGTTATGTCGGCAGCCAGCGATATGACTAAGGATGAGCTCTCTCTCGTCTCTGCCTATGTTCGTTCAGATTTGAATGAATTCGCCCAGAATTACCAACACAGTAAAGAAACTTTTCCTGACAGCCCTTTTTATCGATTAATTGCCGATTCAGTTTGGGAAGGGTTACTTGATATTACAGACCGCACCAAAGTGGAATGGCAAGAGCTTTTCATGGATCTGGAACACAAAGGCTTGTACCAGACCGGTGAAGTAATTGGTTTAGGGTATTTGGTGTGTGACAAATGCGGACACAAGACTTACTTTAACCATGCGACAGTTATTCCGCCCTGCCAGAAGTGTGGCTACACAGGCTTCACACGCCAGGCGTTGAAGCCATAAAACTGACTATTCTATTTCGCTAGTGTCCAGCCGTCAGGAAGGTCTGCTTGTTGTAGGAACATGTTCAGGGCAAACTGACCGCCTTCATCTCCCCAATCATACCACTTGACGTCAAATCTTGATGTTGTGTCGGTAGCTCCGTGTCCCAATATTCCCCCATTTACCAATTGAACAGTATTCGGAGAAATAGTGACATCTAATGTTATTGGAAATGCCATATAAGTCGAAGTGCCGTTAATCAAGTACCCAGGCTGCATATGACATCGAGCTTCTGTGATGGAGTAGTTACCAGGGGGGATATCGGTAAGTAAACCATAACCACCGTATTGAGAGTAATCTTCGTCTTCTAACTCTTTTAGTTTCTCCAAATTGGTATAGAAGCGTTTGCTGTCGTCGCCAAATGCAAAAGAGATTGCATGACATGGATACTTGACTGTATTACTCATGTAGACAATAACGGGAACCAATGCTGCACCGTTGCCAACTGGATCTGCGAGCTTTGTTGTTTGACAGCCTGAAACTAATGCAATGGACGACACTAGGGCTGCACAAGAAGTGAGTTTATTCACTATAAAATCCTGTTTTACTTTTTTTAGATGCTCATAATCCTAAAAATAAATTTATCATCAAGTGATTACACGGATTTTTCGACTTGCTTCACGTAAAGGTATGATATTGACAAAGAAAACAACACAATTAAATACAGCGGCCAAAGACCCAAAATCCGATAAGGCGTCATACCCGTCGCGGTATTTACCTCGGCGACAAGCACTTCGGTTTTGAATTGCGGTACCTGATGAATGATCTTTCCTTTGTAATCTGTAATTGCAGTCACGCCATTGTTAGTGGTTCGGACTAGAGGTCTGCCTAACTCCAATGCACGCATTCTGGCAATTTCCATGTGCTGATGGGGGCCAATGGAATCCCCAAACCAAGCGTCGTTGGAAAGGGTCAAAATGAAATCCGTATCTTCGGTTACATTCTGGCGAACCTGTTCGTTAAAGATGATTTCGTAGCACAGAGCTGGAGCAAAATAGCGCCCATTGGATTCGATATTATCCTGTACAAAACCTCCTCGGCTGAACGAGGACATAGGAAGATTAAAGAATGGTGCTATGGGTCGAAGAATCTCGCCAAAGGGCACAAATTCACCAAATGGAAGTAGGTGATGTTTGTGATATTTTGGCTGCGTTTTGCGGTTGTATTCTGTTTGCTCATTTTCCCCGACAGCAATCACACTGTTGTAGAAGTGTTCGCGACTTGTCGAGGTCACAATGCCAGTAATAATTCCGGTATTATTCAATCGACCAGCACTATCCAAGTTGCTCAGAAATGAAGGCAGTTCATTTTCAAAAGCGGGAATTGCGGCTTCTGGCCAAATGATCACATCGGCATCCCAGTTTTCGCGGGTCAGATCCATGTATTTCATGATGGTTGGCCAGCGTTGGCTTGGGAGCCATTTCAGTTCTTGGGAAATATTTCCCTGAATTAAAGCGAACTTCGTTGGATTTTCTGTCTCTTCCTTCACCCACTGCACCATGCCAAGAGCACCTGCCAGAGCAAAAATACCCAGAGGAAGACCAATAAAATGCCATTGCTTCTGTGTAATAGCGAGCGCTAGCGCTCCAGCCATCAAAAAAAGCAAGTAAGTAATGGTGTCGACACCGCCGATAGGGGCGTAAACACTGAGCGGGGAATCGATTTGACTGTAGCCTAGCAACAGCCAGGGGAAGCCTGTCATCACCCATCCGCGCAACCATTCTGCAATCAGCCACAATGAAGGTACTGCCAGAAGGAATCGAGCTGCATTTTCTTTGGGAAACCAACGATTAAGTATGCCAGCAAAAAGTGCGGGGTAGAGGGCGAGATAACTGACCAAAAGCAGCATCAGCATCAGGCTGGCCGCTTTCGGTAGTCCGCCAAAGGTATCAATACTGATATGTACCCAACTGATGCCTACGGCAAACTGTCCAAAGCCCCAGGAGAAGCCAATTGAGAGTGCACGTTTGGTTGACTGGTTACTGAGTAAAAGAAGTAAGAAAAGTGGGCTGAGAATCGCCACAATCCAGATTTGATAAGGAGCAAAGGCAAGCGTGGTTAAAGCCCCAACAAAAGCGGCCGCAAGCGGCCGCACGAGGCGATGATTTGTTTTTATTATCATCTTCGTCTTTTTATTGTTGTAGCTTTCGCTACCTGTTCATCATTCCTCTTCGGCTGGAAGAGGCTCTTCATCGGGAACCGTGACCTGAAGCTGAACCACGCGGCGGTTATCCGCTGCTGTCACCTTAAACAGGTAATGTTCAATTTCAACCACTTCTCCACGAGTCGGTAAATGACCGAAGCTGGTCATCACCATGCCACCTACGGTATCCACTTCTTCATCGCTGAAGGTGGTACCGAAGGTTTCATTAAAGTCTTCGATGGTGGTTAAAGCTTTAACGGCAAAGGTGTGTTTGCTGAGCTTGCGGATATCGGTTTCTTCTTCGTCGTCGAATTCGTCTTCGATTTCGCCTACGATTTCTTCCAGGATATCTTCAATGGTCACGAGACCAGAAACACCACCGAACTCATCTACGACAATCGCCATGTGATAACGTTCCTCTCGGAACTCTTTTAACAGACGATCAACGCGTTTACTTTCCGGAACTACGACGGCAGGGCGTATTACCTGCTCAATATCAAAAGGAGCACTATCCGAACCTAAATATTTTAGTAAGTCCTTCGCTAACAGAATGCCTTCTACATGGTCTTTATCTTCACTGATGACTGGGTAGCGAGAGTGCTGAGCGTCGGTAATCAGTGCGACTAAATCGTCCAGAACGTGTGTTCTTTCAACTGTGACCATTTGCGAGCGTGGGAGCATGATGTCTCTTACCCGCATTTCTGCGATTTCCATAACACCTTCAAGCATATCTCTGGTGTCGTGGTCTATCAGGTCATTTACTTCGGAATCCCGAATGACGTCTACCAATTCCTGGCGGTCTTTCGGTTCACCCTGAAACAGCTGACCAAGGCGTTCAAAGAAGGACTTTCTACTCGGACCTTCTGCTTTTTCTTTCTTCCCTTCGGGTGAAGGGGTCGAATTGTCTTCGTTCATGATTTCTCAATCGTTAACGCTATCAGATGTGTGATAGCACACGTAGGTAACGCGACCGTCTCTGGGTTTCTAACGTTACTGCTTTTCTGCTAAATACGGGTCTTCAAAGCCCATAGATTGCATAATTTCGGTTTCGAGGCTTTCCATTTCTTCGGCTTCCTCGTCTTCGATATGATCATAACCTAACAGATGCAAGCTGCCATGTACAACCATATGCGCCCAGTGCGCTAGCACGGTTTTTTCCTGTTCTTTTGCTTCCAGTTCAACCACTTGCTTACAAATGATTAAATCACCAAGCAGATCCATTTCGATACCCGGAGGGGCTTCAAATGGGAAAGACAGAACATTGGTCGGTTTATCTTTACCGCGATATTCGTGGTTCAACTGGTGACTTTCTTCCTCATCTACGATGCGGATAGTGACTTCTGCGTCTTTTTGGAATTGCGACACAGTTTTGGTTAGCCATTCGTTAAGTTGGGCTTCACTAGGAAGCCCATTTTCGTTTTCAACCGCCAGTTGCAGATCCAGTTCGATACTCATTACTTACTTACCGTCTGCTGAACCAGTTCTGATTTTTGCGCTTCAAGCAATTTCGCTTCGCGCTCTTCACGCTTGCGTTTCTCGTACTCTTTGCGCTCTTTCTGATCTTTGGCTTCCCATTTCTCATAGGCGTTGACGATACGAGCCACTACTGGGTGACGCACTACATCATCAGACAGGAAGAAGTTGAAACTGATTTCATCCACTTCACTTAAGACTTCAATTGCGTGACGAAGACCTGATTTTGCACCGCGTGGCAAATCGATCTGGGTGACGTCTCCCGTGATCACCGCTCGCGAATTGAAACCGATACGCGTCAGGAACATTTTCATTTGTTCCACGGTGGTGTTCTGGCTTTCGTCCAGAATGATGAAAGCGTCGTTCAGTGTACGTCCGCGCATGTAGGCCAGTGGAGCGACTTCAATCACGTTACGTTCGATGAGTTTTTCTACTCGTTCGAAGCCCAGCATCTCGAATAATGCATCGTATAACGGGCGTAAGTACGGATCGACTTTCTGACTCAGGTCACCAGGAAGGAAGCCCAATTTCTCACCCGCTTCAACCGCTGGACGAGTCAACAGAATTCGGCGAATTTCCTGACGCTCAAGTGCATCGACCGCAGCCGCAACCGCGAGGTAGGTTTTACCTGTACCTGCAGGACCAATACCAAAGCTGATGTCGTGCGTTACCATGTTCATCAAGTACTGAGCCTGATTAGGAGTACGTGGCTTGATAACGCCTTTTTTGGTTTTGATGAAGACTTCTTTGCCGTGTTCGATACTGGACTCTGTGTTTTGTTCCAGTACACCAGATTCTTTGATCGCCAGGTGAATCAGCTCAGGTTCGATATCGTTGACCTGACCTTTAACAGGTGCAGTCTCTACATACAAAGATTTGATGATATCGAGCGCAGCAGAAGCAGTGTGCGGTTTACCAACCACAGAAAAAAAGTTGCTGCGATGATTGATTTCGACACCAAGACGGCGTTCTAAGTGTTTGATATTGTCGTCGAAAGGACCACAAAGGCTGGACAACCGGCGGTTGTCTGAAGGTTCTAGATCGATTTCTAGAGTGACGATTTTATTACTCAATGTTGCCTCACATTTTATGCCATTTTCAGAGAGCCTGATGACGACCAGGCTCTCGATGGCGATTTATACGAACTTAAGGCGTGAAAGTCGCTACACCCAGTTCGTCTTCGCGACGCGTTCTTGCCATCATTTGTGTTGGCGAAATGACGGTACGAAGGTCCATGTCTTTTTCTGTACGTACCAGCTCACCGCGCAGTGAGTTGGCAAATACGTCGACGATTTTCACATCGACAAACTGACCGATGAGATCAGCGCTGCCTTCAAAGTTTACAACACGGTTGTTCTCAGTACGAGCACGAAGCTCCATCAAGTTTTTCTTCGACGGACCTTCAACCAGTACGCGCTGCTCTGTATCTAGCATCAGACGTGAGTAACGCATAGCCTGGGCGTTAATGGTTTGCTGCAATTCGTACAGGCGTTCTTTCTTTGTTTGTTCTGACAGATCACACGGGTAATCTGCTGCTGGCGTACCTGGACGTGCAGAGAAGATAAAGCTGAAGCTCATATCAAAATCGACCTGCTTGATAAGCTTCATTGTATCTTGGAAATCTTTGTCGGACTCACCCGGGAAACCAACGATAAAGTCAGAACTGATTTGAATATCAGGGCGCGCTTTGCGCAGTTTACGGATGATAGATTTGTATTCGATACCTGTGTGTGGGCGCTTCATCATAGTAAGAATACGGTCTGAGCCACTTTGAACAGGCAAGTGCAGGAAGCTCACCAGTTCTGGTGTGTCTTCGTACACAGCGATGATGTCATCGGTAAATTCCAGTGGGTGGCTGGTGGTGAATCGAATACGGTCGATACCATCAATAGAAGCCACAAGACGAAGAAGCTCTGCAAATGAACAGATATCACCGTCGTGCATTGGACCACGGTAAGCGTTTACGTTCTGACCCAGAAGGTTCACTTCACGTACGCCTTGCTCAGCAAGTTGTGCAATTTCAAATAGCACATCATCCATTGGACGGCTGACTTCTTCACCACGAGTATAAGGAACTACACAGTAGGTGCAGTACTTTGAACAGCCTTCCATGATAGAAACGAATGCCGTTGCGCCTTCAGCACGTGGTTCTGGCAGACGGTCGAACTTTTCAATCTCTGGGAATGAAATGTCCATCACAGGCTTTTCGTTATCGCGAGAAGAGCGGATCATTTCTGGCAGGCGGTGTAAGGTCTGTGGACCAAAAATAACGTCAACAAAAGGTGCACGTTCACGGATGTGATCACCTTCTTGTGTCGCCACACAACCACCCACACCAATCACCACACCTGGCTTTTGGTCTTTCAGTGTTTTCCAACGACCAAGTTGGTGGAATACTTTTTCTTGCGCCTTTTCACGGATTGAACAGGTGTTAAGTAATAATACGTCTGCTTCCTCTGGCTCTTCGGTTAGCTCATATCCATTAGCGGCATTAAGCAGGTCGGCCATTTTTGATGAATCGTATTCGTTCATCTGGCAGCCCCAGGTTTTAATTAGCAGTTTCTTACTCATCTCACTTCGCTCGTTATTTATTAAGTTCTGTTCAAATTATATACACTACTCTCGTAGTAAGCGGCGTATTGTACTGCTTTAAAAACCAACTGACCAGAGATCCTTTTAAGGTAATTTGCTCTAAATATCGAGGCTTCACCATAGAAAAAATACGGAAATTGTTGAAGATTGGAACAGGATCTAAAGGTTGCGATTTTACCGTTTGTTGTATTAACGCTGAGAGCAACGGAGTTGTTTAGAAGTGGATGAAGTGGCGTGCTACAGAACGAGCACGCCTGTTTGTTGTATTTTGACTTGGTTAAGCAATGGAGCCAGAAGCCAACGCATCTGTAATTTCTTGATCTGTAAAGCCAAATTCAGCCAATACCTCTTTGGTGTGTTCACCAACAGTGGGAGCGGAACGCTGAATGGTGGGTTGGGTTTCCGACATGGATACGGCTGGACCTACGCATTTAACTGAGCCGGCAACCGAATGTTGGTATTCCTGAATCAATCCGAGATGTTTTACTTGTGGATCGTCTGCTGCCTCGAGATGAGATTTGACTTCGCCGCACCAGATATCTTCCGCCAGCATCATCGACATTAAGGTTTGAGTATCAAAAGCCTGAGTCCGTTTGGCGATCTCGTTCCAAATGGTGTCGCGTTGATAAAACAAAATTGCCGGATCATCGTATTTCAGCAAGCTATCATCACCAAGTACTTTGACCAACGTTTTGAATGGGCTCATGGCAATGGTGACCCAGCCATCGGAGGTGGGGTAAGTACCAAAAGGGGCATCCATCCCAGGATGACCAATACCAGAATTGGGTCGCTGAAAATCCTGATTGAAATTCATGGCCATCAGCATTTCCTGTCCCTGATGTGCCAGCATACCTGCCAGAAGGTTGACGACAATTTTCTGCCCCTTACCTGAACGCTCGCGCCAGTAAAGTGCCGACAAAACCGAATAGACGATGTTCATCGCCCCAACTTGGTCGGAAAAACCAGAACCTGCCGGAGTAGGGGGCTGGCTGGCTTGTCCTGTTGCAGCCATCAGTCCGGTGAGACCCTGAACCAGCATATCCTGACCCGGACGTTCAACATAAGGTCCGGAATCCCCATAACCTGTTCCTGAGCAGTAGATGAGTTTAGGGTTGATGGCTTTGAGGTCGTCATATCCATAACCTAGCCTGTCCATAACGCCGGGGCGAAAGTTCTCCACCACAATGTCTGCCTGTTCCACCAGTCGATACAAAATGGCTTTGGACTCTTCCGACTTTAAGTTCACCGCGATGGAGCGCTTGTTACGGTTCCATGCCAGAAAGTTAGGGCTTTCCTTGCCTCCTACCCACTGGTTGTTGAACGTCATTGAGCGAAAGAGATCACCGCTGACGGGTCTTTCGACTTTAATGACGTTTGCACCCATATCACCCAGCATCTGAGTGGCAAAGGGACCTTGCAGTAACTGGGAAAAATCCAGAATCGTGACATCACTCAGTGCCTGTTCCATGGTTGGGTTCCTTAGTTTTTGAATAGAGTTGATTGATTTTTTTGATGGTGTATCTGGAAGGCTCACCATTAAACAGTGAGTGTCGAATCAAATGCGCCGCTTCATCCTGAAAATGGGTGTATCCCGGATGTCGAGGGCGCAAATGTGCTCCGTTGACGGTAGAAAATGCGTTCTGATAGAAGTGGTTTGAATTCTGATTCACATTCACTTCAGACCATGCAGACTGAAAGCTGGGCTGACCACCATTATTCGGAATAAAAGCACTCTGCACATCTGGGCTCAGCAGCATTTTAAGGTAAATCAGCAAGTCGTTATTGACGGTGCAACGCTTTGTGATGGCAATACCCGTTCCACCTAAAATCGATTTGCCGCCGAGTGGCGATGTGACACAAAGATTTGATGACTCAGTGCTGTAGTTGACGTAGCCGTACACAAAAGGGCATAGATCCAAAGAATCACTACACGAGAGCGTATCGAGCAGCTCTATCGGGTTGAGAACCCGGCTAGGTTCGATGCTGTTTTTGAATACGGACTTGAGCAGGCCAAGGGCCTCAACCCCTTCATCTTCCGGAATAAAAAGCGCATCACTCTTTAAGCTTGGATCTAAGCTTAACGTCATCGCTAAGAGTTGAAGTGTCGGGTGGGGACCAGCAAGGCAAAGCTGATACTTAAGATTCCCTTTGATCAAGTCTTGCCAGCCACCCAAACTGAGCGCAGCCTCTTCTGCCTGTTTCTGATATGCCATGATTTGTGAGGACGCATCCAGTGGCAGCGCCCAGCAGTGGCTGTCGTACCAGTAACTTTGAGCCGACTGACCAATACACAAGGCTTTGAGCTCCTCCAGCCACATTGGAGAAAACAGCATATCCAGAGGTTGCAGACATTGTGATTCAACAGCCTGACCAAGGTGAGGGTGGTCTATGACCAGCAAGTCATACTGATCGGCTAATTCCTCTAATGGGGTTTCTTCAAACCCAGAGAGAGGCTGAATATCCCACTGAACAACAGGGCAGCCTTGCCAGTCGAGGCTGGCTTGAAGTGCCTGATAGCCTCGCGGATGATCCCAGGTTAATCCTTTGAAGCTCATTGCAGCCTCTCAGACTGAGGTTCAATCCGTTCACCATCTGCATCAAACCAATGGGTATGTTCCTGAGAAAAGTGCAAGCCAATGGTGTCACCCGTTTTGGCGTGCATGTCTCTGGTGGTTTTCACCAGTAAGGTTTGGTTATCGGTTTTTAAGGTGTACAGATAGCTGTCGCCAAGCAACTCCACCAAAGAAACACTGGCATTCAACATGGCATTTTCCGTTGGCACCAACTGAATATTTTCAGGGCGGACACCCAGCGTCGCTGCACCTTGCGGAGCGTGCAGATGCATGGTCTCATCAAGATGGATTAAGTTCATCGGAGGGTTGCCCAAAAAGGTCGCAACAAAGGTGTTCTTAGGTTTGTCGTAAATGGCTTCTGGTGTGCCAACCTGCTGAATTCGCCCTTGATTGATGACCACAATGCGATCGGCAAGGGTCATGGCTTCCACCTGATCATGGGTGACATAAATGGTGGTGACCGCCAGTTCTTCCTGCAGCTTTTTAAGCTCTGCGCGCATACTGGAGCGCAATTTTGCATCCAGATTAGAAAGGGGCTCGTCGAGCAGGAACAGTTTGGGTTGACGAACAATCGCCCGGGCAAGGGCCACGCGCTGCCTTTGTCCGCCAGAAAGCTGAGCGGGCTTACGTTCTAAAAGATGTTCCAGTTCCACTCTTTCGGCGACTTGTTGAATCAATACCTGACGTTTGGATTTCTCCAAGCCCTGAACTTTGAGAGGAAAGTCGATGTTGTTGCGAACGGTTTTGTGTGGATAAAGGGCGTAACTTTGAAACACCATGGCTAAGTCCCGCTCATTGGGGGGCAGATCGTTGACGCGCTTCCCATCAATAATAATGTCGCCCTCTGATGGCGTTTCCAGCCCGGCGATCATTCGCATGGTGGTGCTTTTCCCGCAACCTGACGGACCGAGCAGCACCAAGAACTCCCTGTCTTCAATGCTGAGATTTAACTGATCGACGCTTACAACGGAAGACCAGGATTTCGATAAGTGTTTCAATTCGACAGAAGCCATAGTTCATCCTTCATATATCGCTGGTGTCGGAAAAAGTCAGAAGCGATGAATGAAACATCACTTCTCTTTGCGTGCCTGTATCGCCAGTAATGACCACTCGGTCATCGGTTACTTCTACAGTCTGAACGCGGTGCCAGTCGGTATTGGCTTTGAGCACGCCAAATGCATATCCAACGCGAGTCTTGGTGCCCGGTAAAAGTGGCAGAGCGGTTGAATAGCCTTGTTGGTTGATGGGGTTCGAAGACACTGAGGCTTTATGCCCTAAGTGGGAATAAGCATTGCCTTCCTCAATCCCCAATACGTGGGTATGGGTACTGCTAAACGGTGGGTAGTCACGCCCGCCATGGCTTTGCCATAAAGTCGTTTGTGGCAATGAAGCACTGGGTTTTATTGCCAGATACAGCCAGCCTTCATCCCTACAAAGTGCCGCAGACCAGCTCCAGTTCTGATGTCTGGAAGTCATCAAATGGAGAATGTCTTCATGGCTTTGGTTCCACGGGTAGACGCTTAAATCGGCAAATTGCCCCTCTGCAAGTTCTACACGTTCTAGCTGTTTAAAGGTTTGCGGGTATTTAAGCAGCGAGCGCCCTAGCGTCGGGTCTGGCTCTAAGGTTTCATCAATGGTGAAACCCAAAGTAAAGGGAGAAAAGGAGAGTGTGACAGGCGAAGCGCATTTGAGCATCGCGTGGTAGCTGACAGGAATAGCTCCTTTGCCCCCTTCAAATTCATGCAGGTGATACACAAATGGTGAGTCTTCCTGCAGCACAATGCGTTTGGTCAGGGTGGCACCGTAAATGGTTTGCTCTAGCTTTGCGCTTAAGTAAGTGTCGTTGTGCGACTTGACGCGCCAGTCTCCATTGCTGCTCCAGCCATGAGGTGGAGCCGACTCAAAGTCACTTTCTCCAAACGGCGCACAGAAAAAATCACCAGAGAGCTGCTGCAAAATAACAGGATGTTCACTCGTTAATTTGCCCATCCAAGGTGCTCGGTGCATGGGGGAGAATTTTTCGCCATCATCGGAGAAAGTCAGGTGATCGAGATGCCCACCTTCTTCTTTGAAAGTCAGCTCAACATGATCATTTTTCAGTACTTTAGCCATCAGTCCCCCTTAACCAGCAATCCACCATCCGCGATGATGATCTGCCCTGTGATGAAACTCGATTGTTTGGTCGCCAGAAAACTCACCGCCTGTGCTACTTCTTCCGGCTGACCGAACCGCCCGATGGGGTGAATATCATTCCAGCGTTGACGCAACGCATCGGCGTCGTCCACCTCTTCAAAAATCTTTTCATTCATTGGCGTCATGATGGTGCCGGGGGCGACCGCATTAATACGAATGTTATTAGGTGCAAAATCAATGGCTGCCTGTCGAGTGAGCGCATTGATTCCGCCTTTGGCTGCTGCATACGCACTCCAGCCGTGAAAACCAGCAAACGACTGAGCCGAGCTGATGTTTACGACATTGCCTCCACCGCGTTTCTTCATGTCGGGCACTGAGAGTCGAATACCACGCCAGACACCAGAAAGGTTGGTGTTCAGTACCCGGTTCCACGTTTCTTCTGGAATATCCACCGCGTCCCCGGACAAGGCGACCGCGGCGTTGTTGACCATGATGCTGACCAGCCAGCCCTGAGCGTGAATCCAGTCAAACAAAGACTCCATCGAGTCAGAACTGGATACATCAGTCTCGACAAAATACGCATCCAGCCTTTTGCTTTGAAGTTCCCTGGCTGATGCTTTCCCTTTTTCTGAATTGATGTCCGCCAGAATAACGGTTGCCCCTTGCTCTGCCAGGTTCTGGGCACAGGCAAATCCGATGCCTTCCGCGCCACCTGTTACCACCGCCACCTCACCTTTGAGCGTGTTATTGTCCATTTTTCCCTCCTGAGGAGTCAGTTATCTCAGAGCTCACATCAAACGCTGGCGTACGTTTATCCAGAAACGCCGCAACCCCTTCCTGCCCATCCTCAGAGCAATAAAGTTGAAGTAACGATGCCTGCTCCCAACTGAGCCCAGACTCCAAAGGGGTATCGAAACCATTGCGCACTAGCTTCTTCATTGTGGCTTGAGAGACAGGCGACACTTTTAACAGGTAACTGGCTTTTTTCAGCCCCTCTTCAAGCAAGGCATCTTGAGAGCAGATTTGAGAGGCGAGACCAAGACGCAGTGCTTCATCTGCTTTGATTCGTTTACCCGAAAGCAGGACGTCCATCGTGACGGCTTTGCCTACTGCACGTAGCAAGCGCTGCGTACCTCCACCACCAGGGCAGAGCCCCAGTAACCCTTCAGGCAATCCCATCTGAGCATTATCAGAGGCTATTAGCAGGTCGCAGGAGAGGGCGATTTCGAATCCGCCACCCATTGCGAAACCATTCACCAAGGCGATGGTGGGCTTAGGCAACTGTTCAATTTTCTCGAAGGCTTCTCTGCCTTTGAGCTGGTAGTCGTTAAACTTTTTGATCTGCAAACCTCGGTACTCATTGATATCTGCTCCGGCAACAAAGGCTTTATTGCCGCTTCCGGTAAACATCACAACCCGTGTGGCACTGTCTTGTTCGACGATATCGAGCGCTTCAAAGAGCTCTAGCTGCATGGTTTCAGAAAGTGCATTGAGTTTCTCGGGGCGATTGAAGGTAATCAAAGCCACGTGCTTAGCAGGAGAGGTGAGAGTCAGATATTGAAAGGTCTTTTCCATAGGGTCATCCTTTGACAGAGCCAGCAGTGAGACCTGCGACGAAATGCTTTTGAAGAAAGAAGAACACCACCACAACTGGTAATGAAATCATCACGGAGCTTGCCATGAGCTCCCCGTATCGAATGCCGTACTGACCAATGAAATCGTTCATTCCTACGGGCAATGTCCGCATCTCCTGAGTGGTGGTGAACGACAGGGCAAACAGAAACTCCTGCCAGGTGACGATCAGGATGTAAACGCTGGTGGCAATCACGCCGGGTCGGCATAAAGGCAGCACGATTTCTAAGAAAGTGCGCAGCGGTTTGGCTCCGTCCATTGCGGCAGCTTCATCCAGAACGGATGGGATATTTTCCATAAACCCTTTTAACATCCAGGTGGCAACCGGAAGGGTGATGGTGATGTAAGCGATAACGAGTGAAAGCCGAGTGTTCAATAATCCGGCGTCGTCCATCATTTTGTAAATGGGAATGATGATGGCACTGGATGGGAACATCTGTGACACCAGAATTAACCCCAAAAACGCCGCCATGATTCGAAGCTGAAAACGTGTGAAGGCATAGGCTGCCATTAAGGCCAGACTGGTAGAGATAAGAAGTGTGCTTAGGGAAATGATCACACTGTTTAGAAAGTACTGGCGAAATTCAGGGCGAAAAGCGTTGCTGTAGTTTTCCAGTGTCGGGCTGTCTGGCCAGAGCTTGGCGGGAATAGCAAATGCCTCTGTGGAGGGCTTAAGGGAAACCGACACCATCCAGAATATAGGAAGCAGAATGACCAGCGCCAAGGTTAACTGGCATCCGAGTAAGGCGATTCGCTTCGTATTCATCGGCTCTCCCTCCTTTGCAACCAGAAGTAGAGAGTCAGTAAGACCACGAGAATCAGAATCGACATCACACCGTAAGTGGCGGCTTCACCGAACCGGAATTGACCGAAGCCCAGTTCGAATATCTTGGTTGGGAAAATGTGGGTGGTGTCTTTGGGACCGCCACGAGTCAGCACCCAGACCATATCAAAGTAGTTAAAAGTCAGAATGGCGGTGAGAAGCAGATTAATCGCCACGACGTGTTTGACCGCAGGAATGATGATTTCAAATAAGCGGCGAATCGGACCTGCGCCATCCACCACGGAGGCTTCTATCTGTTCCTTATCGACGCTTTGCAATGCCGCAAGGTAAACGACGGTCGAGAAAGGGAACCCTTTCCATACTGCGGCAATCACTACGGCAAACATCGCAGTTTCAGGTGTGGCCAGCCAGGCTACGGCTTCGTCGATTAAGCTAGTTGAAAGGAACATCGAGTTAATCAGACCCAGTTGAGGGTCGTACATAAAGCGCCACAGGATGGCCGCGACAATTCCCGGTAATACCCAGGGTAAAAGCACCAGCGAGCGCATCAGCCCCTGCCCGGGTAGCTTTTCGTTCAGCAACAAGGCTGCAAGGAAACCAAACAGGTTTTGCAACAGGATGACCCCAAACGTCCATGCCAGAGAGTTCTGAATGATTTGCCAGAACTGATCTTGTGAAAGGAGCTTGGTATAAAGCTCAAAACCAACAAACTCAGGTTCGGGGTTTATGAAAGAGGTGGTGTACAAGCTCTCGATAAACGTGCCAAACATGGGGTAGTACATCAGTATTCCGATCAGTGCGACCGCTGGTGCAATCATAGCGACCGGGAATACAAACTTCCGTTGGTACTTCATTACAACATCCGTGTCATCAGGCTGGCGACGAGGCGTCGCCAGCGTTTTCGTTACAACTGATTGATCTTGATGCATGCGGCATCCGCGGCTTTTTGAGCGGGCGTTCCATCAAACAAGTCCTGAATCATTGCCATTTGAATGTCCGCTACTTCCAGGTAGCGCGCAGAAAGCGGGCGAGGAGACGCGTTATTCAGATGTTCAATGATGTCGTTTGGCTTGCTGCGATTCTCACCGACAAAAGCTTGTGCAGCCTGAACGTTAGCAGGAAGCAGATCGACCACTTTGCCGTTGATGTCTTGCCTTGTCAGGAACTGAGCGAACTTCCATGCCGCTTCCTGATGCTTAGAACCACGGTAGACCACGAGATTCCAACCGCCATAGGTGCCCACGGCTTTCTTGCCTTTCGGGGCATGACCATTAAAGAAGTCCCAGTCAATATTGGATTTTTGCAGAGTGGGTTGCTCTAGCGCAGGCCAGAACTCAATGGCAAGCGAACCGTTCAGGAAAAGCTCTCGCATGTCTCCGCTTGAGGCATTCAAAATTCCTTTTGGTGCGTATTGCGCAAGATCTTGCAAATACGCCAGTGCTTCAACAGCGGGTTGTTCGTTTAGCTTGCACTGCCCTGATTTGCCGAGAACCTGACCACCATTAGAGAAGATAAAGGAGTTTACGACGACGACCGTGTCTTCGCCTTTGTGACCAAATAAGCCAACACCATATTGTCCTTTGGATTTATCGGTCAGGGCTTTGGCGGCGTTTTTCAGACCGTCCCAGGTCACGATGGATTCCGGCGCAATACCTGCTGACTTGAATAGCGCGTTATTGACGTAGCTGAACTGCCACACATCCACATTAAATGGGACGCCCCAAGTTTTATCTTTGTAGCGAACGGATGACCATGCTCCGGGAAAGAACTGATCTGCGTTCATTGAGGCGGACTGCATCTTATTGTCGAGTGGGATAATGGCGCCAGCTTCGGCAAATGCTGCCAACCAGATCTGGTCGACTGTGGAAATGTCTGGTGCATTACCGCTTCGGACTGCCGTGAGGAGTCTTTGCTGGTATTCAGGGTAAGGCACTGTAGTGACTTCTACTTTGATACCCGGGTTTTCCTTTTCAAACAACGCCACAGAGGCTTTCTGGTATTCGCTCAGACCGGATTCGGTTTGCTGGTTATCCCAGAAGCGAATGGTAATATCTTCTGCCATAGCTGCGGGAGCAGACACCATCAGCCCAAAGCTGACAGCGGCACACAAGGTGTGCAGATGAGTGGTGAGACGCTTCATAAACTATCTCCTTGTTTTTTATGTTGCATCACTGCATGTGTCTTGTCGTCGGACTTAAGGTAGTCCTCGGCAAGGTGAACGCGTACACCATTCGCCGCCAGTTCTAATCGCTGAGCAGGAATAGTGCCTAAATCCGTCATCACGTCGGTAATGGTGTCTAATGGAGCAATCAGATAATTTTCTTCCGCTCCCATTTGGCTGGCTTCACCCAGAACAATGGTCTGGTGAGCTCGAAGCATGGCAGATTTCGCCACTTGAGAGCTGGCTTCATCGTTCATGCTGATACCAAATTTGGCAGAAATGCCATCAACCGACAGGAAGACTTTGTCGACACGCATCTGCTCAAGTACTGCGATGCATGCGGAACCGACAAGTGCGCTATGGTCGGTCTGAGTTTCTCCGCCAGTCAAGATGACGCGAAAATCATTGGCGTTGTTTTTTAGAAGTTGGAAAACAGCAAGAGAATTCGTCACAACTGTGTGATTTCCGCCTGCTTCTCGCAAAGCATTCGCAAGAGGAAGCGCAAAAGCACCGTGGTTGATAAAAACTTTGCTTTCACGAGTGAGGACTTGAATAGCCATCTGCGCAATGCGTTCGCGAGCGTGCTGAACTTCTTTGTGAAACTGAATTTCTGGCGGTTGGATCTCACAATGCAGCTCTAGCTGCTCACACTCCGCTTCAAGACTCTTGGCTAATTTCCGATACCAGCTGTGGTCAATGTAGTGTGGGACGAACATGACCCTAGCTTTCTTTCCTGCTCCTGAGTGTGGCGTGAATTCCTTTCCTGCCATTTCATGAAGCGTTTTTTTCAATACCCAGTGATCATTCTGCCGGGTAAAGCGAGTATGCACGTCTTTCCCGGTCAGAATATCAAAGGGGGTTAGCACAGGCTGAGAGGGTTGCCCGGCAACCAGTTTTGCTGTGGTATGAGCTGCCATATAGCCAACCAATTCAGGATACAGGGCAACGCAGGCGTGGAGGCGATTTCCATAGGTCAGCTCATCAAGTAAATCGTCGCCTTCCAGTCCTACGGAATAGGCGTAGATGTCACTATGACCTTTTGTCGCTTCCAGCCCTGCCAGTATCGAATGATCATTTACACCAAACAGCACATTGATTTCAGGGTGAGTTGCAATGGCATCCTGAACCTGTCGCAACGCTGTGCGGTAGTGACCAAACCCATCGACTGACAGAGTGGTTGCCTCACCCAAATACTGCTGGTGGAATCCACGTAGGAAACCTTTGGTTCTCTGCTGGGTGTTCGATAATTGAGTATGATTAATCAGCAACAGGTTGGCTTCATGTACCCCAGCATCATTAAGCTCTCTTGCCGCAAAAGTACCAAGCTGATAACCCACTTCCAGATTGTCAGGTCCAATGTAGGTGCATTGAGAGTCGGGCGCAGACTCCGACAGGATTGGAAGCCCTTCTGCCAAAGCGCGCTGTTTAATGAGTTCCCCCCAGGGTTCGTGAATAGGGGGAAGAATCAAGGCATCGACTTCACGAAGCCCGACTTCGTTTTGCTCTGCTTTGGGGAGGGTTGGCGTTTTTACAGCATGAACGGCGCCATGTGAACGTTCTAGCTTTCCTCGTTTCGCCAGTCTGGCGACATCTCGACGGATAGTGACGTTCGCAACTTGAGGAAATTCCTGCACGAGCTGAGAAATCGTCACATTTCGACGGTTTTCCAGTACGTGTAAAATTGCCTGTTCGCGAAGTCGCTGATTCATGATTGGTGTATTGGTTGGTGAAACAATGACCACTATTATCTATGGCAAGCGCTTTAAATGATCAATTTATTCACCTTTAAATTACAAAATTATCACAAATGATCATTTGTGCTCAGTATTGATCGGAAAGAGTGACGTGATTCCTGAACTGGTCGTGGACGGTTTACTGGTTACGGAAGTAAAATAGTGAAATTGAAGCAATTAGCGCTATCTGGATTAACTATGAAACAGTTCGACATCGCGGTTATTGGTGGTGGCATGGTGGGTGCTGCCGTTGCGGTTGGATTTGCCAGGCAAGGTAAACGAGTCGCCGTTGTGGAATATCAGCAACCTAAAGAGTTTGATGCAAACCAGCCAATGGACTTGCGAGTGTCTGCGATCTCTCAGGCATCGGTGAATTTTCTTGAAGGTCTTGGTGCCTGGAAGTTCATCGAATCCATGCGTGCTTGCCCATACAAGCGGCTCGAAACCTGGGATATGCCAGATTGCCGAACCCGTTTTCATTCAGATAGCTTAAACATGGATCAGCTGGGCTTCATCGTCGAAAACAGACTGGTGCAGCTAGGTATTTGGAAGGTGATGGCAGGCATGGAGAACATCACACTGATGTGTCCAGAAGGGTTGGAGTCGGTTGAAGACCACTCTGACCATCGTATTGTCAAACTGTCCAGTGGTGAATCGATTCAGGCGAACTGGGTGGTCGGTGCCGATGGGGCAAACTCTAAAGTCAGAGATCTTGCTAAAATCGGTGTAACAGCGTGGGATTACCGCCAGCACTGCATGCTGGTCAATGTTAAAACCGCTAAACCTCAGCAGGATATTACCTGGCAGCAGTTCACTTCATCCGGTCCACGTTCATTTTTGCCTTTAACCGGGCATCAGGGTTCTGTCGTATGGTACGACTCTCCTGAAAAAATTCGCGCTTTGTTGGCTATGAACCACCAGCAACTCGCCGAAGCGATTATGACGTCGTTTCCTGCAGAGCTGGGTAAGATAGAAGTCGAGCAGGCAGGAGCGTTTCCTTTGACCCGTCGTCATGCGCAGTCTTATTTCCAGAAAGGATGCGTATTGGTGGGTGACGCAGCTCATACCATTAACCCACTGGCGGGGCAGGGGGTGAATTTAGGATTTAAGGACGTAAAGGCCCTTCTCGACTTTACAGCGGATCTCGGAATGACAGAGCAAGCGTTATCGGGCTACCAGTCAGAAAGAAAGCGCGACAATCTGCTGATGCAAACTGGGATGGACGTGTTTTACAAAGTGTTCAAAGAGACGTTTCCACCCCTTGCCTTTGCACGAAACGCAGCCCTGAAACTGGCAGAGCGCTCCGGTCCAGTTAAGCAGCAGGTGCTGCGCTATGCATTAGGTCTTTAAAATGCAATACAGACGGGGTTGCCAGTCGAGATACTATACCCCGTCGCCTCTAGCTCACCAGATTCCGCATTTCGACGATAAGAAAGCACATTGTTGGTGTCCTGATTGGCTGAAATGAGCCACTTTCCGTCTGCCGTAATATTGAAATCTCTCGGATTTAAACCACCAGAAGAGATGGTTTGTACTGCTGTTAAACTTCCATCGGATTCCACTTTTAAGCAAACAATCACGGATTGCTGCCTTCCGGAAACATAAACAAATTTCTCGTCAGGTGATAAACGGATTGCGGCGGCGGCTCCGCCTTCGTCATGAGGGGGAAAAGGGGTGATTTTAGAAACCAAGGCCCACTGCTCAGATTCTTCTTTTTTCAGTACCAGCACTTCCTCAGACAACTCACAAAGTACATAAGCGGTTTTCTCATCTTTCGTAAGAATAAGGTGCCTTGGTCCACTACCCGGAGGAGTTGAAACATGCTGTGCGTTTGACTCGTCGATACCTGAAGGTGTCAGCGGATAAAAGCTCACACGGTCAATACCCAGATCAACGGTTACAAGCTCCGCCGTATGGTTAAGAAAACAGGCAAAGTGGGCGTGTGGACCTTCCTGCCTGTCAGCATTAGAACCCGTGCCGTGGTGTTGGATGGTATGAATCAGCTCTATCTTCCCTTCGCTATGAGAAAACAGAGAAAAGTTTCCGCTGCCATAGTTAGATGCAATGACGCGAGAACCATCGCTATTCATTGCAACATGGCAAGGATAATCACCCTGAATGGCTAAATGGTCGGTTAGTGTTAAATGCTCATCAATTCTTTCAAAAACCGTAATACCTGCGCCTTCACCAGAAGCAAATTCGTTGATGGAGAAAAGACGTTCATCAGCCAAAGTTAAATAGGCGGGGTTGGGGGAGTCAGAAAGCAACTCAAGGTTAAGAAGTTCACCTGTCTCGGTATTCAGCTCTACAACAGAGATGCCTTTTCCTTCTCCAGTCATTGCGCCAATAGACTGGGTGTAACTGCCAATTAAAATGGATTGAGTATTTGCCATGCTATGTTGCCTTCATAAGTTTTATGGCAACCATGATCCTAAGGGTTAATGGTGAAGCGCAATAGAAAGCTTTCTTGACGAGTAAAGAATGAGAATCAGACCAAAGAAACAGATAAATGAATGAGAAGTGATTCGTCAGAAAAGAGAAAACCCACCAAAAGGTGGGTTTCAGATAATGGTGCGGAAGGAGAGACTTGAACTCTCACACCTTGCGGCGCCAGAACCTAAATCTGGTGCGTCTACCAATTCCGCCACTTCCGCAACAAATTTTGTAGTCTTGACCAATAATTGGTGAATTAGTCAGACGTTGTAAATGGTGGCTACGACGGGATTCGAACCTGTGACCCCATCATTATGAGTGATGTGCTCTAACCAACTGAGCTACGTAGCCACTCTCTGAATAATGGTGCGGAAGGAGAGACTTGAACTCTCACACCTTGCGGCGCCAGAACCTAAATCTGGTGCGTCTACCAATTCCGCCACTTCCGCAACAAAATCTGTAGTTATCAAGATAATTGGTAAAATCTCAACAACGTTGTAATTAGTGGCAGGGCTACCTGGATTCGAACCAGGGAATGGCGGCATCAAAAGCCGCTGCCTTACCGCTTGGCGATAGCCCTACTAAATAAACTGTTGGTGCGGAGGGAGGGACTTGAACCCTCACGTCCTTTCGGACACTAGCACCTGAAGCTAGCGCGTCTACCAATTCCGCCACCACCGCAACGGATTAGTTTATATACTGTTTTGACTTGAAACTCAATGTTTTGAACTTCAATTCTTAATAATGGCTGGGCTACCTGGATTCGAACCAGGGAATGGCGGCATCAAAAGCCGCTGCCTTACCGCTTGGCGATAGCCCAACTGCGAGTGTGATATTCACTCTAAATAATGGTGCGGAAGGAGAGACTTGAACTCTCACACCTTGCGGCGCCAGAACCTAAATCTGGTGCGTCTACCAATTCCGCCACTTCCGCAACAAGTTTGTAGTCTTGATTGATAATTGGTGAGTCAATCAGACGTTGTAATGGCTGGGCTACCTGGATTCGAACCAGGGAATGGCGGCATCAAAAGCCGCTGCCTTACCGCTTGGCGATAGCCCAACTGCGAGTGTGATGTTCACTCTGAATAATGGTGCGGAAGGAGAGACTTGAACTCTCACACCTTGCGGCGCCAGAACCTAAATCTGGTGCGTCTACCAATTCCGCCACTTCCGCAACTTAATCTGTAGTCATCAAGACAATTGGTAAAGTCTCAATAACGTTGAATAATGGCTGGGCTACCTGGATTCGAACCAGGGAATGGCGGCATCAAAAGCCGCTGCCTTACCGCTTGGCGATAGCCCAACTGATTGTTTAGCGTGTCAATCTCACGCTCTTTATTTCTAAAGAGAACAATTCATGGTGCGGAAGGAGAGACTTGAACTCTCACACCTTGCGGCGCCAGAACCTAAATCTGGTGCGTCTACCAATTCCGCCACTTCCGCATGAATTTGTTTTGATAGAATAGTTTGAGATGGTGCGGAAGGAGAGACTTGAACTCTCACACCTTGCGGCGCCAGAACCTAAATCTGGTGCGTCTACCAATTCCGCCACTTCCGCGTCTCAAATTTTCTATCTTGTTATCCGCTAATTGGTAAAAGCCAATAACAATTGTATGGTGGCTACGACGGGATTCGAACCTGTGACCCCATCATTATGAGTGATGTGCTCTAACCAACTGAGCTACGTAGCCATGTTTTTCGAGCGAGACAATATAATACAATCTCAACTCCACTTCTACCGAAAATTTAAAAAGATTTCGACAGAAGAAATAATGGCTGGGCTACCTGGATTCGAACCAGGGAATGGCGGCATCAAAAGCCGCTGCCTTACCGCTTGGCGATAGCCCAACTGCGAGTGTGATGTTCACTCTAAATAATGGTGCGGAAGGAGAGACTTGAACTCTCACACCTTGCGGCGCCAGAACCTAAATCTGGTGCGTCTACCAATTCCGCCACTTCCGCATTATTTCCTAAAAGCTCTGTAAAAAGCGCTTAGGAAATGGTGGCTACGACGGGATTCGAACCTGTGACCCCATCATTATGAGTGATGTGCTCTAACCAACTGAGCTACGTAGCCATTTTCCAAATTTTTGCTCTCGTTTCTAAGTCGCCTTATCGTCGAGAACGGAGCGCATTATGCGGATATGACCGAAAACCGTCAACAGTTTTTTTTAATAAATTGCAATTTTAGAATTGTTCGGGCTTTTTTTAAGCAAAGAGACGTATTTCTGATCTAAAAGTGCCGTGATTTAAGCACAGACTGAGGTTTATAAAGGTAAGAAATCGGGATTATAGGTATCGCTAACTAAAAAAAGCCAACAAGATTGTTGGCTTTTTGAACACTTTTGCGTTGGATTATTGAAGTAAACGCTTAAACATTGAAGCGGAAGTGAACTACGTCACCATCTTTTACAATGTATTCTTTACCTTCTAAGCGCCATTTACCTGCTTCTTTTGCACCACTTTCACCGTTGTACTGGATGTAATCGTCGTATCCAACCACTTCCGCACGAATGAAGCCTTTTTCGAAGTCAGTATGAATCTTACCAGCTGCCTGAGGCGCGGTTGCACCAACAGGAATGGTCCATGCACGTACTTCTTTAACACCAGCAGTGAAGTAAGTTTGTAGAGTCAGAAGCTCGTAACCTGAACGGATCACTCGGTTCAGACCTGGTTCTTCGATACCCATGTCGGCAAGGAACTCTTCGCGATCTTCATCGTCCAGCTCTGAAAGTTCAGATTCGATAGCCGCACACACAGGCACAACCACGTTGTTTTCTTTTTCTGCAAATTCGCGAACCGCATCAAGATATGGGTTATTTTCAAAGCCGTCTTCGTTTACGTTTGCGATGTACATGGTTGGTTTTAGCGTCAGGAAGTTCAGGTAACCGATCGCAGCCAGCTCTTCTTTTGCTAATTCAACAGTACGAGCCATACCACCTTCAGTCAGAACTGGCAGCAGTTTTTCAAGAACAGTAAGTTCGAACTTCGCGTCTTTGTCGCCACCTTTCGCTTTCTTCGCGTTACGTTGAATAGCACGCTCACAAGAATCCAGGTCAGCCATTGCCAGTTCAAGGTTGATCACTTCGATGTCTTCGATTGGGGATACTTTACCTGCAACGTGAACGATGTTTTCATTCTCAAAACAACGAACTACGTGACCAATCGCATCAGTTTCACGGATGTTTGCCAGGAATTTGTTACCCAGACCTTCACCTTTGGATGCACCTGCAACCAAGCCCGCGATGTCGACAAATTCCATCGTGGTTGGAAGAATTTTCTGAGGGTTAACGATTTTTGCCAGCGCGTCTAGGCGCAGATCAGGAACAGGTACTACGCCTGTGTTTGGCTCGATTGTACAGAACGGAAAGTTTGCTGCTTCGATGCCTGCTTTAGTCAGTGCGTTAAACAGAGTCGATTTACCAACGTTTGGCAAACCAACGATGCCACATTTAAAACCCATGATAGTAACCTTATTCAGCTTTGAACGTGTGTAAGCGATTTTGTGCTTTAGTGAGTCCGTCTTTGAGCAAGATATCTAAGCTGCGAACCGATTCGTCCACCGCTGCATCTATGCATTCTTGCTCTTTGGATGGGGCTTTGCCTAATACATAGCCCGCCACTTTATCTTTGTGCCCCGGATGACCAATGCCAATCCGAAGACGATAGAAATCTTTGTTATTGCCTTGTTTACTGATGATGTCTCTCAGACCGTTATGCCCGCCATGACCGCCACCTTTTTTGAATTTAGCCACACCGGGAGGCATGTCGAGTTCATCGTGTGCCACCATGATCTCTTCTGGCTTAATTTGGTAAAACTTGGCAAGTGCCGCAACAGCTTTGCCAGACAAGTTCATAAAGGTCGTGGGGATCAGTAAACGGAGATCTTGTCCATCAACCATGATTCGACCAGTGAGTCCGAAAAATTTTGCTTCATTTTTTAGGGTTACGTTGTGTACCCGCGCTAATTCTTCTACTGCCCAAGCCCCTGCATTATGTCGGGTTCTTGCGTATTCTGGACCCGGATTCGCTAATCCAACCAGAAGTTTTATGGTCTGACTCAAGGTAATGGTCTCTCTGCATAATCAAAAAGCGCGCTATGATAGCACACTTCAAACTTGTTAGGCGACAGGATGTCGATTCCCTGTATGTGCAAAGGTTTGAGGGCGATCGATAGATAAAAAAATGCCCCGCATTTGAGCGGGGCATTTTAAAAAGACTGTTCTTAGTTGAACATTGCAGAGATAGACTCTTCATTGCTAATACGACGAATCGCTTCAGCCAGCATGCTAGACAGAGTAAGCTGAGTTACTTTGCCTGTTGCCGCCATTTCTTGAGGCAATTCGATGGAGTCAGTGATGATCACTTGGTCCAGCACTGAATTCGCAATGTTTTCCGCAGCGTTGCCAGAGAATACAGCGTGAGTCGCGTAAGCAAATACTCGCTTAGCACCACGTTGTTTCAAAGCTTCAGCCGCTTTACACAATGTACCACCAGTGTCGATCATGTCGTCAACGATGACGCAGTCACGACCTTCCACATCACCAATTAGGTTCATTACTTCAGAAACGTTGGCGCGAGGACGACGCTTATCAACGATAGCGATGTCTGTATCGTCCAGAGCTTTTGCCGTTGCACGAGCACGTACAACACCGCCAAGGTCAGGAGAAACGACAACCGGATCTTCCAGACCACGAGCACGCATGTCTTCTAGCAGTACTGGCGTACCGAAGATGTTGTCTACAGGAACATCGAAGAAGCCCTGAATCTGTTCTGCGTGAAGGTCGATAGTAAGAACGCGGTCAACACCAACGTTAGAAAGGAAGTCTGCAACAACTTTAGCAGTGATTGGCACACGAGCAGAACGCACACGACGGTCTTGGCGAGCGTAACCGAAGTAAGGGATAACTGCTGTAATACGGCCCGCTGAAGCACGGCGCATCGCATCAATCATTACCACCAACTCCATTAGGTTGTCGTTGGTTGGTGCACAAGTCGATTGGATGATGAATACATCACTACCACGAACGTTTTCGTTAATTTGGACAGCGACTTCGCCATCTGAAAAACGTGAAACAGTTGCGTCACCTAGTGAGATGTATAGACGATCAGCAATACGTTGGGCTAGTTCAGGTGTAGCGTTACCAGCAAATAGCTTCATATCAGGCACGGTAGAAACCTCAGGTTTGCGTCCAGTTTTAGATAGATTGTGAGTCGGCCGATTGGTACCCGGCCAATCTTTCTTTTAGAGGCGAAAGATTTACGCCTGCAGCCACAAATGCATGTACATCATTTGGTAGCTGAGAGAGCACTGAATTTGCTTCTTTTTTGCTCGAAAATTCGCCAAAAATGCATGATCCGGTGCCCGTCAATCTTGACGGCGCGTATTGTAGCAGCCATGAAAGTTGCTTATCAACCTCAGGATAGAGTATTCGAACGATTTTTTCGCAATCGTTTTCGTATGGTGTGTCAAGAAGCGTTGCCAGATCTCGTTTTGGTGTGTTTCTTGTCAATTGTGGGTGAGTGAAAATGTCGGCTGTGGCAATCGACACATTCGGTCTGATAACCAGATACACTTTTTCTTCTGGCTCAGCAGAATACAACTCTTCTCCGACGCCTTCAGCAAATGCCGCATGACCGCGAACAAATACCGGGACATCAGCCCCCAACGCTAAACCGATATCGGCAAGTTCATCATCGCCTAAATTGGTTTGCCACAGATAGTTCAGAGCCACCAGAGTGGTTGCAGCGTTAGAAGACCCGCCACCAATACCACCACCCATTGGCAATACTTTATCCAGTTCTATATGTGCACCAAGCTGGCACCCTGCTTTGTTTTGCAATGCAGTCGCTGCTTTCCAGATGAGATTGTCTTCAAGAGAAACCCCTTCAATCTCTGGAGTTAGCGTGATTTCGCCTGTCTGATTTGCGTGGATAACCAGCTCGTCACCATGATCGATAAACTGAAATAGCGTCTGTAGCTCATGGTATCCATTCGGGCGCTGACCAGTGATATAGAGGAAAAGGTTCAGTTTGGCGGGAGAAGGCCAAGTAGTTTTGCGAGAAATCATTGAGAAACAATCCATTTCGAAACGGCGATTTTTATTTTTGTCTGGTCTTGTTTAAGGGTCAGGCTAGAGGGCAGTACATATCCGCTCTCTTCGGTATAGCGGTTGAAAGTCATGTCCCACGGTTGTCCGTTAATCTGCTTAGAGAGGACACTAAGCGTATTGGACTCGTTCAGTTCATAGTAATCTGCGCCAAAAGGTGAACCTTTAACCCATTCACTTAACTGGTCAACAGGAATACTCAACCCCGTAAGCCTGTATACTAGGATATTGCTGCTAACATGACGAAATGTTTCACCTTCGTGGTTTACAACGGTAGCACCTGTTTCGTCAACGGTGAGGAGTAGAGCGGTTTGCCCAAGCAAGGTTGTCAGGCGGAGTTCTTCGGAGTCTGGACTTTTTTTCCAATAGAAATTCAGGCTTTGACGTCTATCTTTTCCGATGTAAGCCATTTTCCCTGTGAGTGCATAGTTTTGCAGGGTTTCCAGTTTTTCCTGATGGTTAACCCAGTCGACCGGTTGGTCTGATACCTCGGGTAATGTGGTACAGGCGCTTAAAAACAAGGTAAAAAGTAAGGTCAGGAAGGCACGTGCCTTAGTAAAAGATAAAAGGCGCATAGCAGTAGGTGAATGGAATGAATTAGTCAAACTTTGCTCCACGTAACACTGATTCGGCGCTCACTATACCATTTTATTAACAGAGTGTTTAAATCCCCCCTTTAAATAGGTGCTTCCATAAAGTAAAATTCCAACTCTTACAGTATTTTCGGACAGAGATCTCTCACTACATGTCTTTGCTTGCCATTGGTATCAATCACAATACGGCCTCAGTCGAATTGCGAGAAAAGATCGCTTTTTCTCCCGACAAACTGACTCAGGCACTATCTGAGATTGCTAACCGAGCGAGCATCAACGGCGGCGTGATCCTATCAACCTGTAACCGCACTGAAATTTACTGCGATGTTAAAAACGCGGGGAAAGGTCAGATAATCGACTGGTTAACTGACTTCCATGGTGTTGGATCTGCCGATCTGATGCCTAGCCTTTATATCCACGAAGAACAGTCTGCCATCAAGCACTTGATGAGGGTGGCTTGTGGTTTGGATTCCCTTGTTTTAGGTGAACCGCAGATTCTGGGGCAGGTAAAGCAGGCGTTTTCGGATGCCAGAGATGGTAAAGCCGTCGATGCAACGATGGAGAAGCTGTTCCAAAAAGCTTTTTCTGTTGCTAAGCGAGTGCGTACCGAAACGGAAATCGGTGGAAATGCCGTTTCCGTTGCTTATGCCGCATGTACGTTAGCCAAGCATATCTTCGAATCGATTGAAGATACGACTGCCTTGCTTGTAGGTGCAGGTGAGACCATTGAGCTCGTCGCAAAACACCTGGACGGGCATGGCTGTCGCAACATGATAGTGGCCAACCGAACGCGAGAACGTGCTCAGACGTTAGCGGATGATTTCGGCGCGTCGGTGATCAGTCTGCCGGAAATACCGGATCATTTGCCGAAAGCTGATATTGTTATCAGCTCCACAGCAAGCCCCCTGCCGATCATAGGGAAAGGAATGGTAGAAACGGCTTTAAAAGCCCGCAGGCATCAGCCTATGCTGATTGTAGATATCGCGGTGCCCAGAGATGTAGAAGCTCAAGTTTCTGAATTGGACGATGCCTACTTATATACAGTGGATGATCTTCAATCTATTGTTGATAAGAATATAGAGCAGCGCAAAGTCGAAGCCATTCAGGCGGAAGCGATAGTCGCAGAAGAGAGCGCGTCATTCATGACATGGCTGCGTTCATTGCAAGCGGTAGACAGTATTCGTGATTACCGTGATTCAGCCAACTCCATCCGAGAGGAGTTGTTAACAAGAAGCCTGCAATCGCTCGCATCTGGTGGTGACCCAGAAAAAATTCTTGTTGAATTGAGCAACAAACTGACAAACAAGTTAATTCACGCTCCCACTCGTGCTCTGCAAAGTGCCGCTGAACAAGGTGAGCCAGCGAAACTAACAGTGATAAGAGAGAGTCTCGGTCTCGATGACTCCTAACATTATTTAAAGAATATTATGAAATCTTCAATTTTGACCAAGCTTCAAACGCTGGTAGAGCGTTACGAAGAAGTCCAGCATTTGCTTGGCGATCCTGAAATCATTGGTGATCAGGACAAATTCCGTGCCCTTTCTAAAGAGTATTCTCAACTGGAAGAAGTGACTAAGTGCTTCCAGTCGTACCAGCAAGCGCAAGACGATCTTGAAGCCGCAGAAGAGATGGCGAAAGAAGACGATGCAGAAATGCGCGAAATGGCGCAGGAAGAAATCAAAGAAGCGAAAGCATCAATTGAGCGTCTGGCGGATGAACTTCAGATTCTGCTTCTTCCAAAAGATCCAAACGATGACCGTAACTGCTTCCTTGAAATCCGCGCCGGTGCGGGTGGTGATGAAGCGGGTATCTTTGCTGGCGACTTATTCCGCATGTACAGCAAATACGCGGAAAAGCGCGGCTGGCGTGTAGAAGTCGTGAACTCTAACGAGTCAGAACACGGCGGCTACAAAGAGATGATAGCCAAAGTGGTTGGTGATGGTGCATACGGTGTATTGAAATTTGAATCTGGTGGTCACCGTGTTCAACGTGTACCAGAAACCGAGTCTCAAGGTCGTGTTCACACGTCTGCGTGTACAGTTGCCATCATGGCAGAAATCCCAGAAGCGGAGATTCCTGAAATCAAAGCGGCTGATCTGAAAATCGATACCTTCCGCGCATCTGGTGCGGGTGGTCAGCACGTTAACACCACTGATTCAGCAATCCGTATTACGCACTTGCCAACGGGTACAGTGGTAGAGTGTCAGGATGAGCGTTCTCAGCACAAGAACAAAGCGAAAGCGATGTCGGTACTGGCTGCACGTATCATTCAGGCGGAAGAAGCCAAGCGTGCTGAAGAAGAATCCACAACGCGTCGTAACCTTTTAGGTTCTGGTGACCGCAGCGACCGTATTCGTACTTACAACTACCCTCAGGGTCGCGTATCTGATCACCGTATCAACCTGACTATCTACCGCTTAAACGAAGTGATGGAAGGGGACATGCAGTCTCTGGTTGATCCTGTGATTCAGGAACATCAGGCGGATCAGTTAGCAGCATTGGCTGAGCAAAACTAAATTTTTTCTATGCCATTAAGTATTGAAGACACCCTAAAGGCGGCAACGGAAAAGCTGATAGAAAGCGGCAGCGAATCGCCGTCTTTGGACGCGGCTGTTCTGCTTTGCCATGCTTTGGATAAGCCTCGAAGCTACCTTTTAACCTGGCCAGAAAAATTACTCACCCCTGAACAGGACAAAGACTTTGTATCGCTATTGGAAAGACGTCAGAACGGAGAACCCGTAGCATACATTGTCGGTGAGCGAGAGTTTTGGTCATTGCCGCTTAAAGTGTCTCCTTCAACGCTGATCCCTCGTCCAGACACCGAAAGGCTGGTAGAGCTGGCGTTAGAAAAGATAACGTCCACATCAGGTTCTGTACTAGATCTTGGTACCGGAACGGGTGCCATTGCATTGGCGATAGCGAGCGAGCTGCCCAGCCATAACATTGTCGGTGTCGACATTCGTGAAGAAGCAAAAACACTGGCAACGGAAAATGCTCAGCAGTTAAACCTCAGAAATGCCTCATTTCTTCAGGGAAGTTGGTTTTCGCCTGTCTCCGAAGGAACGAAATTTGCTTGTATAGTGAGTAACCCTCCCTATATTGACGCTTGCGATCCACGCCTTAAGCAAGGCGATGTTCGGTTTGAACCGCTGAGTGCGTTGGTTGCAGACGAGAAGGGAATGGCGGATCTCAGCTATATCGCAACACATGCTAAAAGCTATCTTGAGCAAGATGGCTGGCTTCTTATGGAGCATGGTTATGAACAAGGGAAAGCTGTGCGGGATGTGCTGGAATCACTGGGGTATTCAGACGTTGCCACTGAAAAAGATTATGCAGGTAATGATCGGGTCACACTCGGTCGCTATCAATCTTAATGCGGAATGATCCGCTCACCAAACTTATAGAAAACCATTATGTACGTAGCGCTAAAACATTTTCATATGCTTACCATAGCGATCAGTGCTTTGCTATTCGTGATTCGGTATGCGCTGATGGTGGCGAAGTCGCCAGTGCTGGAAAACAAGTTTCTGAAGATTTCACCGCATGTTAACGACACCTTGCTGTTGCTTTCTGGCATCGGATTGGTTGCTATCACAGGGTTTGTGCCATTCACCCCTGCGGGATTGTGGCTCACAGAAAAAATAACTTGTGTGTTGGCGTACATCGCCCTTGGTTTTTTTGCATTAAAATTAGGTAAGAACCAACTGCTGAGAGCGTTTGCTTTTTTTGGCGCGCTAGGCTGGTTGGCTATGGCAGGGAAACTTGCTGTGACAAAAGTGCCGTTATTTTTAGGTTAAATCATGTTTAATCTGTTCGACGAAGACTTAGACAATATGACGTTGGTTGAAGGGGCATTGGCGCTAAACGTCGCTGTAGACCCGGAAACCAACGTGCAATGGGCGAATCTGGAATTGGATCGCCTGTTGAAAGAAGCCGAACTGGAGCTTAGCCATGAAGTCAATGAGCAAGCGAAGTTCGATGCGTTTTTGCGTCTTTTTTATTGCCAGTGGCAGTTTGAAGGCGATAGCGAAGCGTATTTTGCGAGTGAAAATGCGTTCATCGATAAAGTGTTAGAACGCCGAAAGGGCATTCCTGTGAGTTTGGGAGCACTGCTTTTGTTTTTTGGGCAGAAGCTTGGGTTTCCGATTGATGGGGTAACCTTTCCGACCCAGTTCTTAGTGAAAGTGAGCTGGCATGGTGAAACGGCAAAATACATCAACCCCTTCAATGGTGAGTACGTCAGTGAACAAACGCTTAGCGCGTGGTTGATTGGTCATGATGGACCGCTTGCCAAAATTACACCTGAACACCTTGCGACAGCTGATCACCCAACCGTTATTGGTCGCTGGCTAGCCCTGATCAAGTCTGCTATGTTGCGCGAAGAGCGCTACACGTTAGCGCTAAATTGTACCGACCTGGCTTTGACTTTCGTACCTGATGACCCTTATGAAATCCGAGATCGCGGGTTTATCTACCAACAGCTAGATTGTCATCAGGTCGCTGTGACTGACTACCAGTTTTTCATCGATCAGTGCCCAGATGACCCAGGCGCTGAACTGCTCAAGGCTCAGGTTAACAGCATGAGCGAAACCCGAATTACGATTCACTAGACGAGACATTCAAATGGAACATAAAACCGTCAGAATTGGCGATCTTGAGGTCGCTAACGATAAGCCGTTTACACTTTTTGCGGGCATGAATGTCCTTGAATCTCGCGATCTAGCGATGCAAATCTGTGAACATTACGTGGAAGTAACTCAGAAACTGGGTATTCCTTACGTATTTAAAGCGTCTTTTGATAAAGCCAACCGTTCTTCCATCAATTCGTACCGTGGTCCGGGTATGGAAGAAGGCATGAAGATTTTCCAAGAACTGAAAGACACTTTTGGCGTGAAAATCATCACGGATATTCATACTGAAGAGCAGGCGCAACCTGTATCAGAAGTGGTGGACGTGATTCAGCTTCCGGCTTTCTTAGCTCGTCAGACAGACCTGGTTCACGCTATGGCGAAAACGGGTGCCGTGATCAACGTGAAGAAACCTCAGTTCATGAGTCCGGGTCAGGTAGGCAATATTGTCGACAAGTTTGAAGAATGCGGTAACGATCAGATCATTTTGTGTGAGCGTGGTTCTTGCCATGGTTACGATAACCTAGTAGTGGACATGCTGGGCTTTGGTGTTATGAAAAAGGCGTCGAAAGGCAGCCCAATCATCTTCGACGTGACTCATGCATTGCAAATGCGTGATCCTTCTGGTGCGGCTTCTGGTGGTCGTCGTGAGCAAACCGTTGAGCTGGCAAAAGCGGGCTTAGCGACAGGCATTGCAGGTTTGTTTATTGAGGCGCACCCGAACCCAGAAAAAGCATTGTGTGATGGTCCATCAGCATTGCCACTAGATAAGCTGGAACCTTTCCTGGCGCAAATGAAAGCGCTGGATGACCTGATTAAAGGTTTCGAGCACATTCAAATCGATTAATTGTTTCTAAGAACAAAAAACGGGCTAAATAATTAGCCCGTTTTTTATGCCTGTTTTCTATTCACAATTTTTGTTCATTCTGGCAATGCAGCCGCCATTAGGGTGGTTTTGAATTGAAAACGCCCAACCGTAGCTTTCGCAAAGCCGCCTTACGATAAGAAGTCCGAGCCCATGCTCTGTCGTCGTATTTCCCGTCAATCCGGTTCCGGAATCCTGAACTGAGATTTCACTGTGATTAATCGCTATGTTAATTTCACCAGATTCGGTATGCCGGACCGCATTATCCACAAGATTTTTAAGAATCATGGACAACACAGCAGGGGGCAGATTAGTCGATGCGCCTTTTGGCGCGTGGATTTGAATATCAAGGTTCGGATTGGCGTTTTGGTAGTCTTCCAAAACAAAACTTGCTTCTGAAACACCGTATTCCTTGCCTGTATCCCCGGCATTTTCTTGCTTAACAATACTCAGCAACACTTCAACGGTGGCTTGCATCTCTTTTGCAGATTTTATGATGCGAACACGCTGTTTCTCTCGAAAATCATGATCCTCTTTCATACCTTGCAGGTTAGCGGCTCCAAGGATGATGGCTATAGGGGTTTTCAGCTCATGGCTGGCGTATTTGGCAAACATCAGCTCCTGCTTGGCTACTCGCTCCTTCATTTCTGAAAACTGATTCAGCTTCTCGGTAAGTTGTTCCAATTCCAGAATTGAGTCGTTTGACAGGGTAAATCGCTGTTTTCCTTCGACACTGAGTTGATTACTCAATTCAGATATTGGGCGCATAATCACCCTAAACATCTTTTTCAATGAGAGTTGGAGAACCAGCACCAGAATGCCAGTAAACACCATAGAAATGATAAAGATGAAATCCCAGGACTCATCGCCAAAGTCTTTGGCGTTGACCGCAATGGTCATAAACAGCGGAACCTCTTTTCCGTCGGGACCAAGGAATCGGGTATGAAAAATAAAATAGCCCTCATTAAAAATGTTTCGATTGGAGGATATTTCATCTACCGGGAAGGGCATGAGGGAGCGGATCTCTTTGGGAAGAGCTGTCTCACTGAAATAGGCTTTGATAAACGGGCTGACTTTCTCAAATTTTTTGGGTTGGTCCTGATATCTCTCTATCGCCAGTTCTTTAAACGACTCTAAGTGAACGGCGGTGTGTCTGTCTTCACTTAAAATCAGATACGCCGCTAAAGAGAGGTAAATCAGCGCGGTCAAACCAAAAGCAATGAAGCTGTATGAGCGTATAAGCTTGCGTTTTATGTCACTGATGGAAAGAGCTTGCATCACTTTTCCAACCTTAGCCCAACTTTGGGAACGGTTGTCAGAAGCGGGCGTTCAAAGGGTTTGTCTACCACATTCCTCAGAAGATAAAGATGGCTTCTGAGCACGTCATTGTCTGGAATATCCTCTTTCCATATTTCATGAATCAGACTTTCGCGAGTGACAATCTCCGGGGCTGCTTTCACCAGTTTAACCAAAATTTGGTACATGACTGGGGTAAGAGAAAGCAGAGTGCCAGAACGGTAAACCTGATGAGTAGACTGATCGATAGTGATTTCACCGAACGAAAGCTGATTACTGGCAACTTCACCGCGATAGCGTTTTATTAATGCCGCCAGGCGTACTTCGAGTTCATCAAAATCAAAAGGTTTGGTGATGAAATCGTCGACCCCATTTTGATAACCATTGAGCAGATCTTCTTTGCTGTTGAGTGCCGTTAACATTAAAACGGGAAGGTCATTGCCTGCGTTACGCAATTCCTTAATGACCTGAATACCGTCTTTTTTAGGCATCATGACATCGAGGATTACTGCGTCGAAACGGCATTCAGTGGCGAGCTGAATTCCTTGTTCGCCGTCGGATGCAAAATCGACATCTGCTCCTTTGACTTCAAGAAAATCTGCCAGAATGCCTTGGAGTTCAATGTTGTCTTCAACGATCAATATCTTCTTATCTTTCAGCATCTTCTGTCGCTCTTTTTTTCATCTATGCACAGTGTAGCAACTTCGTGTCGAATTTATGTCGAAATCTGACTTTCACAAAACTTCGACATAGCTGCCTGCAGACTTTCCTCATCAATTAGGAGAGACAAGTTATGAAAATTGGCAAATCCCTACTCGTTGCCACAGCGTTGAGTGGTGTATCGATTCAAATTAGTGCGTTGGAATTGTTAGGGCAGGTTCAGCTTATTAATCCCGTTCATTTAGTGTCGCAGGTCAGTGGTGTGCTGGAAAAGGTAGACGGTCAGGTAGGTGAAAGCGTTAAGTCTGGGAGAAAACTGACGACGATACAGGTATTCGATTATGAGTTAGCCGTAAAGAAACAAGCTGCTAACTTGGCGTTAGCCAAAGCGGATATGACCATCAAACAATCCATTTATCATCGTTATCAGACTTTAAAGAAAAAGAAGAGTCTGTCGCAGAATGAGCTGGATGTGGCAAAAGCGGATATGGATTCAGCGAGAGCAACGGTGGAGCTAGCCCGCATTCAACTTGCTGAAGCCAAAAACAATTTAGAAGACACGGTGGTCGTTTCGACGATAGACGGCATTATCACTCAGCGACATGTCGAGAGTGGAGCCTGGGTTGATCGCGGGACACCGCTATTTCAAGTGGCGAACATCGATACTGTTCGCATTCGTTTCTTTGCCAGTCAGTATGATCTGGATGAGCTGCGTATTGGTATGCCAGTCGAGCTTTGGTTGGAAGGGAGCAGAGATGAAAAAGTGACAGCTCGCATTGAGCGCATCGGCATTCAGCCTGATGACCAATCCAAGTCTTATCCGGTTTTTGTCAGCATTGACAACATAGATCATGTCTACAGACCCGGTATGACGGTGTACGCATCCACTCAAAGCTCAAGTGTAAAGGGGGAGTAGATGAAAGGTTTCATTCGTTATTTTGCTTCCCGCCCTATGGTGGCAAGAGTGATCACTATGATGGTTCTACTGGTGGGAATCGGCTCTGCCAGTATTGTAAAACTGCAGGAATTGCCGGATGTGGCGTTTGCTGAGGTAACCATCACTACTCAGTACCCTGGCGCGTCAGCTCAGGATGTCGAGCTCAATATTACCAATCGAATAGAAAAAGAACTCAGAAGTGTTCAGGGGCTGAGAAAGTTTACTTCGTCTTCGGTTGAAGGCATGTCGGAGATAACGCTGGAGTTGGATGAAAGCAGCAATCTGACGAAAGTAGTGAGTGATATTCAGCAAGCCGTTGACCGAACTAGCGGGCTGCCAAAGGACATTTCAGCGCCCCCATTGGTGGAACAAGTCAGCACCTCTTCCTTTGAAGTTCTTCGCTTTGGTGTTGTGACAGACAAAAGCTATTCAGAACTCCAACCCTACGTTCGGGATTTGGAAAAGCAGCTTCGTACCTTGCCGGGTATTGGCTCTGTCAGCATGAATGGGTTTCGTGAACGGGAATTCTGGATTGAAGTCGATCCGGTAAAAGCCAACCGATACCGCTTATCGCTCGATCAGATCATCAATGCGGTGAAGAGTCGAAACTTGTCGCAGTCTGGTGGTGTTGTCGAATCCTGGAACAGCGATCAGCGAATTGTGACGCTCACTCAAATCCAGTCGGTTAAGGAGCTTGAAAACACCATAATCGCATCACTTCCCAGTGGAGAGATTATCAGGGTAAAAGACATTGGGTCGGTCAAAGACGATTTTGAGCGCAGTACTCAGGTCAGTGTTATCAACGGTGAACAGGGGGTGCTGTTTACGCTATCGAAAAGTGCTCATGCAGACATCAAAGCTACCATTGCGGGCGTATTGGCATTTCTGGATAGACAGTCACAACAGACCAACGGAGAGTTTCGCTTTCCTGTTGCCTTGAATCTGGCGGATGACATGTCATCCAAATTTTCCATTGTGTCTGTCAATGGTGGAGTGGGATTGGTTCTGGTTCTGCTGGTACTCAGCCTGATTTTAAAGCGTCAGGTGGCGTTTTGGGTATCGGTGTCTATTCCGTTTAGCGTGCTTGGGGTAGTTATTTTGTTGCCCGCTTATGGGATGAACCTAGACAGTATCACGCTCGCCGCCATGCTATTAGTGATTGGTATTATCGTAGACGACTCCGTGATTGTGGCTGAAAGCGTGTATCGCGAATACCAACGAGGGAAGAGCGGCTTGGAAGCGGCAATTGCTGGCACGCAGAAGGTCATTAAACCCATTGTTGCCAGCCTGACCACCACTGCGCTGGTATTCATTCCCATGTTCTTTATTCCCGGTGTGTTAGGTAAAGCCGTGGTGGTGATTCCTATTACCGTGATAACCGCTCTGCTTTTCTCACTGGCAGAATGCACTTTTACTTTGCCTGCCCATTTGGCTTCTTCACTCGAAAAAGAGGGGCTGAAAAACAGCAAACCAGACAAATTTAACGCCTTAACGGAGCAATACCAAAAGCTACTCAGTTGCAGTTTAAATCACAAAAAGAAAGTACTGGGTTTGTCTGTTGTTGTACTTGGCATTGGAAGTTTTCTGGTGACTTTCATGAAGCTGGATTTCTTTCCTGCTCAGGCGGCTAAGTACATTGAAGTGTATACCGAAGTTGCGCCAGGAACGCCAAATGACCAGCTTCGTCAGCAACATGAAGCGCTCGAAAAAGCGATTCAAAACCTGCCGGAGTCGGAACTCAGTAGTTACCAAATGACCTACGGTTCGCCGGTAAGCCGTGGTCAGATTAACCTGACGGACTTTGATCAGAGAAGCCGAACAGCAGATGAAATCAGCGATGCACTTTTGGATGAGTTGAGCTCGGACAAAAAGCTGGAGTTTGTGAAATTCAGTGTGGATGCAGGAGGCCCGCCACCGGGCGAACCTGTCGAGATACGAGTGATAGGAAATGAGCAGGTTGAACGGGAGCACGCGGTTTCACTGGTTCAGTCCTGGATGCAGGAGCACCAAGGGCTGGATACGGTGACGAATAGCGAAAGTTTGAAAGACACACAGCTAAAAATTATTCCTCAGCATGAGTGGCTAGCCCGTTATAACCTGACTGTCCAGGATCTGGCGAGCACGTTACGTATTGCTTTCGATGGAGAACAGGTCACATCAACTTGGCTGGCGGATGAAGAGGTGAATCTCAGAGTCATTCTGACGAAGGAGTATCGAAATCTGCAAAAACTCAGCACCACTAAGATTTACACCGCAAATGGTGAGCAAGTGCCATTGAGTCGCCTTGCAACTGTTGAGCAGTATGATTCTCCAAGAGAAATACTGCATTACAATGGCGACAGACAAATTATGGTTACTGCGCAGATTATTGATGAGAACCTGACACCAGACGAAATTTCGTCGAATATTGCCCGAGATTTAGCCAACAAAGTTGGCGACTCTGTGATTCTTGATATTGGTGGTGAAGCTGAATCTACCAATGAGACATTCGGTGGCATCTTGATTGCCTTCCCTGCGGCTTTACTTGGGATCTATTTTGTTCTGGTGATCATGTTTAATTCCATGTTGCAGCCGCTACTGGTGATGTCAGTCATTCCATTTGCGCTGGTGGCATCGTTAATGGCGCTGCTGGTTCATCTTCAGGATATCTCTCTGTTCGCACTTATCGGAGCGCTGGGGATGATGGGGGTAGTGGTCAACAACACCTTGGTGCTCATCAATCAAATCAACGTGTTAAGAGAGCAGGGCTACGCAAGCTATGACGCAGTGATTGAAGCTGCAAGCAGCCGGCTAAGACCAATACTTCTCACATCCATTACAACGGTAGTAGGCTTGATTCCTCTGGCGTACGGTCTGGGGGGAACCGACGTGTACATGGGACCCATGTCCCTGACTCTTGGATATGGATTGTTGTTCTCCTTACCCGTTGTGCTGTTCGTGGTGCCTTGTCTCTACCTGCTTTGCTTTGGTCGCTCTCAGGTAAGCGAATCCAGACAATGAAGTTTCAACCAGAAAGAAAAACGGGCTGATTAGCCCGTTTTTTACGAAAGGTTTAAAGCAGTTAGAGCTTAAAGCGTGACACTTCTTGGTAGAGTTCACCAGAAATGCTGTTCAGCTCAGAAGCCTGAGCGCTTGCATCCTGCGCCTGATTCGCCAGCGCTTGCGAAACGTCTTTCACTTCATTGGTGTTACGAGTAATTTCTGCAGTCACAAGTGATTGCTCTTCTGCCGCTGCCGCAATCTGGCTTGCCATGTCATTAATCAAGTTGGCAGATTGGGTAATGCGCTGCAAACTTTCTGAAGCGATACGGGCATCATTAACTGCTTTTTCGGCATTCCCCTGACTGGTCTGCATGGATGACACCGCACGTTGCGTAGTGCTTTGCAGAGTTTCGATGTTGCGGTTGATTTCTCCAGTTGCATCGTGTGTTCTCTGGCTCAATACGCGAACTTCATCGGCAACTACTGCGAAGCCGCGACCTTGCTCGCCTGCACGTGCCGCTTCAATTGCTGCGTTCAGTGCCAGCAGGTTAGTTTGCTCTGCGATTTCCTGAATGGTCGACAGGATACTGCTGATTTCCTGCGCGTGCTGCTCAAGTTCTTCAATTACGTTTGTCGCGTCACTGATGTCGGAAGCCAGAGACAGAATCGATTCCTGGCTATTCAGAACCTCGCGTTCACCCTGATTAGAAATCTCAACCGTCGCCGCACCCTCGCGTGCGGTATTTTCTGCATTGTTTGCGATTTCTTGAGTCGCGCTCGACATCTCTGTAACGGCTGTCGCCACCATATTGATCTCCTGTTGCTGGTGATCAATACGCTGCGCGTTGTCGTCTGCATGACGAGAGGTCATATCCGCCTGACTGGATAATTGCGTCGAGTAGTTGTGAATGTTAGACACCAACTGGTGCATTTTTTCAGTGAACTTGTTGAAGTTCGATGCCAGTTGACCCACTTCGTCATTCGACTGAATGGCAATGCGCTGAGTCAGGTCGCCATCACCTTCCGAGATCTCTTCCAGTGCTTTGCTGACTTGGGTAAGCCCTTTCAACTGGAAAGAAACCATCCACCAGATAATAAACAGCACAGCCAGTGCGACGGCAACACCTGTAAGGATAAGCTGTTGCAGCAGCGCGTCGTGGTTGGCTTCTTCAGTTGCGCGATCCATCTCTAGTGCGAAAATCCAGTCGCTGTTAGGAACCGACGCAAAGTAAAGCAGCTTTTCAGCACCATTGCGGACAGAGATTTCAATACGCTGATTGTTTGAAGCTGCCGCGATATCGCTGTTCGACAATGTCGGAACATAGCGACTGAAAGGGGTCATCAAGAGTGACTTGGTAGGGTGTGACAAGATGGTGCCTTCTTCATTCAGCATCATTGCAAACGCATTGTCACCAACCTGATAGCTATTGATGTTCTTTTGAATGGACTCAAGCTTCAGGTCTGCCCCCAGAACACCAATCATCTGCCCGCTGGCGTAAACCGGAGTAGAGATGGTCAGCATCGTATGACCTTGCTGAGCACCTACGTAAGGCTTGGATACGATGGTTTTTCTTTGGCTGGACGCCTGTTTAAACCAGTCTCGACCTCGAGCGTCGAAATCTGGGTAAGGGCTAGAAGAACCTGCTAGATATACATCGCCATTCATTCTCGCAAAGAACACCTCGTCAAATTTGCCCGCTTGTTTTGCTTGAGGCATTGCAACGATTGCTTGTTCCAGAGAAGTGACGGTTGCGGTGGCATCCACCACATCCATGTGAGACACCAGCCAGTATTCCAGAGATTCAACAGCGGTATTCGATAAGCTTATCGCGCGGTTGTAAACACCGTGACGCGTTTGCTCAAAAAGAATAGATGAAGCCCGCCAAGTCAGTATTGAAGTGATTATCGAAATACAAACGAGTACGGAAATAGTGATCTTGACTTTAAGAGATAAGTTTCTTGCTGAAGTAATCATAACTGCCTAGTTTTGAACATAAGATTTACTTTATGGTATGTTGTGCGAAAAGTATCCTAATTGCTCGGTGAATACAAGATTAAGAGTAAAAATTACACACTATTTTATTATCTCACAGGTAAACGTTTGCTTGTGATCAGAAAAGTAATGCTGTGTAAGCGTGGAGTTTTGTTACACATATAGAACCTGATTTGGGTGATCTATCCATCATAAATATGAAATGCAGATGTTTGTTTTCCTTGCTTAATTTAAACTCCTTCAAGTTTTTATGATTTAAGCGACAAGTTCGCTTGATTTTGCATCAATTTCGATGCCGCTGGACTCCTACTAATTTAAAAAGGTTATAACAATGAAGGAACGCCTGAGTTTGAAGGCTGCAATTGGCGCAGCATTACTTGCGACTTTTTCTGTTTGTGCAACTGCATCAACATGGGAAGAGGACACAACTTACAAGCTTACGGTTTTGCACACCAATGACCACCACGGTCGTTTCTGGCAGAACAAATACGGTGAGTATGGTATGGCTGCTCGTAAGACGTTGATCGATGAGCTTCGCTCCGAGATTCGTGCAGAAGGAGGAAGCGTACTGCTGCTTTCTGGTGGTGACATCAACACTGGTGTTCCTGAATCTGACCTACAAGATGCAGAACCTGATTTTAAAGGCATGAAAATGCTGGGTTACGATGCAATGGCGCTTGGTAACCATGAATTCGACAACCCGTTAGAAGTGCTTGAAAAGCAAATCAAATGGGGCGGGTTCCCAATGCTGTCTGCCAACATTTACGATAAAGAAACTGGCGAGCGCAAGTATCAGGCATACCACATGTTTGAAAAGCAGGGCATCAAAATTGCGGTTATTGACCTGACAACAGAAGACACTGCGAAAATCGGTAACCCTGAGTACATCAGCGGTTTGGATTTCCGCGATCCTAAGGTGGAAGCGAAAAAGCTGATTGCCGAACTGGAAAAGTCTGAAAAACCTGATCTTATTTTTGCGGTTACGCACATGGGTCACTACGAAAATGGCAACCGTGGTATCAATGCGCCGGGCGATGTTGCTTTGGCACGCTATCTTGATGAAGGCTCGCTGGATATGATCGTAGGCGGTCACTCTCAGGAGCCTGTGTGCATGGAAGGTCCAAACGTTGCGAAGAAGAAATTCAAACCTTCTGACGAGTGTAAGCCAGACCAGCAAAACGGTACCTGGATCGTGCAAGCTCACGAGTGGGGTAAATACGTTGGTCGTGCTGATTTTGAATTCCGTAACGGTGAGCTAGAAATGGTCAGCTACGATCTGATTCCAGTTAACCTGAAAAAGAAAGTGAAGGTTGATGGTAAGAAGAAACGCGTGCTGATCGAGAAAGAAATCCCACAGGATCCAGAAGTATTGGCATTCCTGCAGCCTTATCAAGAAAAAGGTCAGGCAGAGCTGAACGTTAAGATCGCCCAAACCAATGGCAAACTGGAAGGTGACCGTAACGTAGTTCGTTTCCAGCAAACGAATCTTGGCCGTCTGATTGCAACGGCACATATGAAGCGTGCGAAAGCTGACTTTGCTGTGATGAACTCTGGTGGTGTTCGTGACTCGATTGAAGAAGGTGCGGTTACATACAAAGATGTACTGACGGTTCAACCATTTGCAAACATTCTGACTTACACCGACATGAGTGGTGCAGAGGTTCTGGATTACCTAAATGTTGTAGCAACTAAGCCAGTTGATTCAGGTGCGTACGCTCAGTTTGCTGGTATTTCTATGACCGTAGAAAATGGCAAAGTAAGCAATGTTAAGATTGGTGGTCAGCCGCTCGATAAAACGAAAACTTACCGCTTCACAGTACCGAGCTACAACGCGGCTGGTGGTGATGGATACCCTAAACTGTCGGGTCATTCAGGTCACGTGAACACCGGTTTTGTTGATGCAGAAGTTCTGAAGGACTACCTAGAAAACAACAGCCCAATCGACGTGAATGCATACCAGCCGAAAGGTGAAATGGTATACAAGTAATTGACCTGCTGAGGTAATTACGATTTGATAAAGGCGGAGCAGATGCTCCGCTTTTTTGTCTCTACTGGAAATCCATCGTCATGACACCAGCCATCAACCTTGCCAAAAAGAAGAAAACCCCTCACAAGGTTCACCAATACAAACACGATCCTAATAACCAGAATTTCGGGCTAGAAGCGGTTGAAGCTCTGGGGCAGGATCCGAACTGCGTATTTAAAACTTTATTGTTTTGTCTGGATGGGCAAGACAAAAATCTTGCTGTTGCGGTTATTCCTGTGAATGAAAAACTGAACCTGAAACTGGCAGCCAAAGCAGCAAAAGGGAAAAAAGCGGAAATGGCAGATCCCAACATCGCCCAGAAAACCACGGGATACATCGTAGGGGGTATCAGCCCGCTCGGACAAAAGAAAGTCCTGCCAACCTTCATTCACTCTTCTGCTCTCACACTAGAAACCATGTGCGTCAGTGCAGGCAAGCGAGGTTTAGAAATCGAGCTCGCTCCAAACGATCTTGCCGCATTGTGCCGAGCTCAATTTGTCGACCTGTGTTTATCAGCTGAATAACGTATTAACTTCGTTACCTGAAACGAAAAGACGAGCCTGAAGGTAAGGCTCTAAAATGTGGTCGGTGAAGAGGGATCCGATGCGGCTGGGCTTCCAGCCCCCGACCCGAATGCGTCGCGAATACAGACTTCTCCAAAACGAAAAAAGCCTCGTCCGAAGACAAGGCTTTAAAATATGGTCGGTGAAGAGGAATTCGATGCGACTGGGCTTCCAGCCCCCGATCCGAATGCGTCGCGAATACAGACTTCTCCAAAACGAAAAAAGCCTCGTCCGAAGATAAGACTTTAAAATATGGTCGGTGAAGAGGGACTCGATGCGACTGGGCTCCCAGCCCCCGACCCAAATTCGTCGCGAATACACACTTCTCCAAAACGAAAAAAGCCTCGTCCGAAGACAAGGCTTTAAAATGTGGTCGGTGAGAGGGATCCGATGCGACTGGGCTTCCAGCCCCCGACCCAAATGCGTCGCGAATACAGACTTCTCTAAAACGAAAAAAGCCTCGTCCGAAGACAAGGCTTTAAAATGTGGTCGGTGAAGAGGGATTCGATGCGACTGGGCTTCCAGCCCCCGACTCAAATGCGTCGCGAATACAGACTTCCCCAAAACGAAAAAAGCCTCGTCCAAAGACAAGGCTTTATAATATGGTCGGTGAAGAGGGATTCGAACCCCCGACCCTCTGGTCCCAAACCAGATGCGCTACCAAGCTGCGCTATTCACCGATTTTTTATATCTCGTCTCAAGGCTTTGCCTCAAGACGGATGCGTATAATACGGTTTCTGGCGGCAGACGCAAGTGATTTTCCTAATAAATCCCAACTTATTGATTGTTTGGTTAGATGATGCGCAAATATTGGTAATCTGTGACTAAAAACACATCGCTATAAACAAAATTATTACGTCGGAATTACAGTTGATCTAGATCAGTGCTTAAAGAGTAATCGAGTATTAACGTTAACCTTGTCTTTCAACACTGACGGAGGAAACATGGACTTTTGGCTAGATCTCCTATTTGGTAATGCTGTAGGGCTGTCTTCAATGATAGTAATATTCGGCGCAATTGGTCTGATGCTGTTTTTCGGCACCTTCTTCGTCTACAAAGTATTGAATGACAAATCTCCTCACTAGATCGCTTAGCAATTAACTAAATTGCACCGAAGAAAGTTCCATGCTTTCTTCGGTTTTTCTTTTCTCTAAACACTGCATAAAAACGAATCTTGAGGTTATAATCCGGCTATGTATTTCATGATGCATTCGAGATGACCCCATGTCTCAAGATGACGATTTAGATCTCTTCCAGCAAATGATGAGTGATGTCACGCCAATCAAACATGACACCGCAATCCATGAGAAGAAACACCAGGTAACAGACGCCCAACTTGCTAAACGCGAAGCGGCAATGTCTCTGTCGGAAGATGACCCAGAATATCTTTCAATAGACCATGCTCCCATGCTTAAACCTGATGACTTGGTTGAATACCAGAAACCGGGTGTTCAGGATGGCGTTTACCGCAAATTGAGATTAGGCAAGTACCCGATTCAGGCAAGACTCGACTTACACAAAAAGTCGCTAAAAGAAGCGCGTGATGAAGTGGTTAAGTTTTTAAGGCAATGCCAGAGAATGGATATCCGCACTGTCGTGATTGTTCATGGGAAAGGAGAGCGCTCTAACCCTCCAGCACTGATGAAAAGTTACGTGGTGAACTGGCTTTCTCAAATCAAAGAGGTGATGTGCTTTCATAGTGCTCAGCGTTTTCATGGTGGCACGGGTGCCCTCTATGTGATGCTGAAGAAAAGTGCAGATAAGAAGCTGGAAAATCGCGAACGCCATCAAAAGCGCATGAGCTAAAACCATTGAGTATTTCTTCACACCGATTGTCATCCGTTGTGAAACGTTAACAAAGAGAAAAAACAGACTATGTCGCAGACACCTGAAGCTAAAAGGCTGAATAAATTTATTAGTGAAACCGGGTATTGTTCCCGACGTGAAGCGGACAAACTGATCGAGCAGGGAAGAGTGACCATCAACGGCAGTTTGCCTGAGATGGGGGTAAAAGTTCTGCCTACCGATGACGTATTGATCGACGGTAATCCCCTGCGTCAGAAAGAGAAATCGATCTATATCGCTTTGAATAAACCAACAGGGATCACCTGTACAACGGAGCGCCACATTGAAGGCAATATTGTGGATTTTGTCGGGCACCGGAAGCGTATTTTCCCGATTGGTCGCCTGGATAAACCGTCTGACGGGCTTATCTTTCTGACAAACGATGGCGACATCGTAAATAAGATTCTGCGCGCGGGTAACTCTCATGAAAAAGAGTACGTGGTACGTGTCGACAAACCCATCACCCAAGAGTTTTTGGACAAGATGGCGAGTGGCGTTGAAATCCTTGATACGGTGACTCTGCCATGCAAAATTACCAAAGAAACCAAGTTTTCTTTCCGTATTGTTTTGACTCAGGGGTTGAACCGACAAATCCGCCGTATGTGTGAAGCTTTGGGTTATGAGGTATTTAAACTCAGACGCGTTCGCATCATGAATATCTCGCTTGATGGCATTCCTAACGGAAAGTGGCGTTACCTAACAGACGATGAGGTAGCGGATATTCACCGTTTGTGTGAAGGTTCGGTAGGCACAGAAGAGGCTTCCCGAACAGACGGTAAAGGTCAAAAGATCGATAAAGCGACGGATGCTAAGCTATTCGACCACCGTCAGAAAGAAAAATCCGAACCTAAAAAGTTTAAGACGTTTAAAGGAAAGGGCACTGACTTCAAACGTCGACCATCAAAAGGGAATGGTGAAGGTTCAGCTCAGAACAAGCACGAACGTACAGGTAAACCAAAAAACCGAACAGAGAACAACAAGAACAATTCGGGTGGAAAGAGCAGATCCTTTAAAGTGCGAAAGCCAACAGGAAAAACTCTGGGTTAGATGAAGTCTGAATTAGTACAGATGAAGGAAGGCGCAAGCCTTCCTTTTTAACATCTTACGGGAGTGGAAGTAGAAAGCTGTGATACTTTCCAGCCGCTTTGACTCAGTAAATCCAGTACATTCTCTTTGCCTAAAAGGTGAAGAGTACCTACCACAACGGTGTACTGCCCTTCTTTTGATAGCAACTTGCCACTGTTAATTTGTGTTACCCAGTCGCGGTTACGATCGTAAAGCAAAATATCCAGAATACTCTCGTCATATTCGCCATCCTGAAGAAGCTGCATCAGTCTGTTTTTGTCACCCGTTTTCCAGGCATCAATCTGGCAATGAAATTCGTCATTAGACGTGTCCCAATGCAGTAGAGTTTCCTTCAATAAATGTTCGCCGTTATTTGGCAGTGCATTAAGAAAGCCCAATTGCTGGCTTGCGGTTTCAAGTGGCAGTATCGGCTTTTCTTGTTTTATCGCCTCATTGGTTAACACATAATCTACCCCGTCAGCCGGGTTGTAACCAAGACGCTGAAAGTTTGCCATTTGTAGTGAAAGTGCAGACAACCAAGGAGGAGAACTCAGGATTTGAGCGTCTGGAAGCCCTAAACTTGAAGCTATCTCGGCTACCTTTTCTGATTGTTTGGCATCCAGAACATCGGATGTTTTTAATTTTGAAACTGGGAAGCTGGAGCCACTCGGTGGCTTATTGAGGTCGATTTCAACTATCAAACCTTCGCTCTGTTTCAAAAACTCTGAAACAGATTTAGGCAGTGGGTACATACTCTTATCACCCACGTGAATTGAGCCAATAACAAGCAGTTCATACCCATCTTTTTGAACCTTCCAGAATAGAGGCTCCTGAGCTTTGAGAGTCAGCGGGAAGAATAGAAATAATGCGATGGCGAGTCGTTTAGCCAATGAAAGAGACATGGAGCTCTCCTGATCGTCTGTAATTGTTATTCTGCGTTTCTTATTAACATCTTTCCAGAAAGCGAAACGCTCTGTTGAAACATCATATTCCAACAGAGCGAGAGTTTACAGACTACGAAATCACTAAATTAGCAATCGCTTAGAATTTGTAGCCGATACCTGCGTAGAAAGAAGAGTATTGAAGAGTGGTAAACTTAGCACCACCTTTCACAACGAATTGATCCATGATGTCGAAACCGATCTCAGCGCCGTAGTTAAAGCTCAATCCGCTTTGAGGACCTGTACCAGCTGAAATATTTGTTCCTAAGATGTTCATTTTGGACTCACCAGAAACCATAGCATAGCCAAGCCCCAGTGGTGCACCGACATAGAAATTGCCAATATAGAGCTTCGGTTTAATATTCAAAGATATGGTAGAGGATTTTACGGTAGATTTAGATTTTGCGAAATTTGGGATACTAAACTCTAACGTCGCATCGGAGTATTTTGTATATTCCACTTCTGTAGCGAGCGCAAAAATGTCACTCGTCCTAGATTCATAACCACCCTGAAAAGCAAACCCCATACCATCAGACTTTACATCATTGCCTTCTAATCCAGTGTACTTATCTTTAGCTAAATCTGCGCCAACGTAAAAGCTGCCTTCTGCCATCGCCATAGTTGAAACGGTCGTCAATAGCAGAGAAATCGCAATCTTCTTCATAGTTTTCCTCAGTAACTCTTATGTATTAGTAACTAGTGTGTTTTCAGTTGCGAGTAAGCTTAATTTCAGTAGGTTTATTCTGCTAATAAACCCGTTAAACGAACAGTGTTTTTTATTCAGCAAAAAGAATGTATTGCCTTTATCAGGAAGCTTAAAATTTCGTCCGTAATTTCTGACGGCGAATAAATATATGTTGAGTAAATTTGCAGGATTGGTTGGGAAATGGATGTTCTGTGTGCTGGTGGTGTTTGGGGTATCTGCCTGTGGCGGCGGGTCGGCAGATAATTCAGTCACTCCGGTATCAAAACGCATTGTTAAACTAGAGGTTTATGTAGGAAGTGGAACGAATTCGAGCCATCAGACTTCTTTATTACTGAATGAATCTTCTGACATCAGCGTGGTTGCTCACTTTAATGATCAATCCAGGCAAATGGTCACATCCGAAGTGACTTGGGTAGTGTCCGACCCATTGGTGATGGATATTGTGTTTGGCACAAAGATGGCGTTAAAAGCCAAGTCTCTTGGGAGAGCAACTGTCAATGCTTGGTATAAAGGGCTGAAAAGTAATTCGATAACAGTCGAAGTCAAAGCGCCTCAGATTACCCATATCCAGCTATCAAAAGTATCTGCTCGCTCAGGGAAGGGAGCAGGAATTTCTTTCCCGCTGGGGACTCAAGAAAGATTTTCAGTGGTCAGCGTTTACGAGGATGGGAAGGTCGAAGACATCACCTCCAAGGTTAAGTGGCATTCCACCGTTCTGGAAGCAGTCGAGTTCTATCCCAATGGTTCAGTTAAATCCAAGAAAATAGGGAAAACACAAATATCGGCGGCGTATTCTGGTTTCGACAGTAATTCTATTGAGATCGAAGTGACTGCTGCAACTCTGTCGAGATTAGAGCTGATTCCATTCAACCAAGGTGTACCGCTAGGAACATCCCGTTCGCTAAGTGTTGAGGGAGTCTTTAGCGATTTTTCGAAGAAAGATTTGACTAATAGCGTTCGCTGGCACTCTGATAACACGGCAATTGCCAGTGTTTCTCAAGGAATCGTTAAGGCAAATAAGCAAGGAAAAGCAAAGGTTACGGCTTCGATGCAGGGTAAGGAAGTATCCACAGAGGTTACGGTGACCTCGGCTGTTCTGCAGTCTATTTCTGTCACGCCAAACCAAAGTCAGATACCTGCGGGACTAAAGCTCAATTTTAAAGCGTTAGGTCATTACTCTGATGGTCAGAATATCGATGTCACTAATAAGGTGGTATGGCAAACCGACAATCCGTCTATAGCATCATTTAAAGGCGCATCGCTTTCTGCACTTAAACCCGGTTCCGTCAAGGTAACCGCAGCAATGAGCCTTATCAGCAGTGAGTCAGTTAACGTTGAAGTGACACCAGCGTCACTTCAGAAACTGCTCATAAGTGCAAAGAATAACTCAGTCCCAAAAGGGAACCGGTTACGGTTAAAAGCTGAAGCTTTGTACAGCGACAACTCTAAGGTTGATGTGACAAACCAAACAAGTTGGAGCTTAGGCAGTACCGATTTCGCGACGATAACTTCTTCGGGGTTGCTTACTGCTCTCAAAGAAGGGCGCGTAAGCATCAACGCATTGTTCAAATCGCTTTCGGTCAAATATGCCGTGGACGTCACTTCCGCAGTATTAGAGCGTATTGAGATTAAACAGAAAAACACCGAATTGTATCGGTCGATTAGTCAGACCGTTCATCTTAATGCTATCGGGTATTACAGCGATGGTAGCTCTGCTGATGTAACCCAATCGACAAACTGGAGTACGCCGTCGTCCAATATCATGGTTACGGTGAGTGGTACTGTGTGGCCAGTATCTGCTGGTAATGCTCAAGTGACGGCGAGCCTTGGACATATTAATAGTTTACCAGCCGGTATAAAGGTGAACGACGCGGATGTTCGCCAAATTCAAGTGACACCAAGTGACCTTTCTGTAGTTCAGGGTGATTGGAGAAGGCTGGTTGCAGAGGTGACTTTAGAAGATGGAAAAAAAGTAGACGTATCAACATCTGCAAACTTTTTTGCTAACAATGTTTGGAAAATCTCTGATTCTGATGTTGCCTCTCTGGTGTATGTGATTTTTTCTGCTAAAAACGTCGGCTCTACGACCATTCATGGGGAATTTAAATCGAAGGTTAGCGGAAAAACCATTTCAAGTAACAGCGTCAATGTAAATGTAAAGCCGATGCGGATTTGTGGGGGTAAGGTGAATGACACTCACGTCGGCAATGCAGCGACAGCCTGCCTGAAGGTAGTGAACTTCAATGGTAAGCAATTTACAGGAACACCCAGTAAGGCTCTGATGGATTATATGGGTGGATACAGTCTAGGTGCTGATGCGGCAGAGCCGTTTGGGAGACATTATCACTCCGTATATTCTGAAAGTGGTCGATGGGGACCTAAGGGCGATTTCGTCAAATTTAGGAATAACCCATCTCTGACTGGCGTAGGTGAAGCTTGGAGCTTTTGCAGTAAACTGGGTCATATGAATTTTAATGGTCGTCGTTACTGGAGGCTGGCTACGTTAAGTGAGTTATCGGAGTTGAGAAAGGATGGCGATATGCATAAACGCTTTGGCTGGCCAACATCCTCCTATTACTGGACGGGATCAAAATATACTGGGGATGAACCCGGTGAACGTCATCACGCGTTGGAGCTTATGTTGAATGCTCTTCATGATTTCCCCTTGAATACTGATGGCAACTACATCAGCTGCGTCTCTTCCTCCCAGTAAATTCGTATATAAAAGAGCGGTGTTAACCGCTCTTTTATGTTCAATTGGTTACATTACCTCTCGAAAAAATAAGTCGATATAACGTGATCAAGATCGCTATGCCTACCTAAAAAATCCTGATTATGTTGAAGTATTGGTCTTCGTTATGTGATCAGTCTCTTGATTGGTCGATAGAATGGTCGGATAAGTGTGAGCTCATGCAGAATGCTTGGTAAAAATAGGTTTGATATATTTTTATTTTTACCCAATAACATGTTGAATATATGGGTTTTTTAGGTTTTTACAACCTTTGATTTTGAAGGTGATCACTGTTTAAATGGTTTTGTTTTGCAGCCCGAAAAATATCTGCAATTATTTGAGTCAAGCCAGGGAGGCAGACAAAAGAATTCAACTGGATTGCGTATTCTTCGACCAAAACGGATTCAGTGCAGATTAACAAGATAGGTAATTAAAATGAAAAAAGTATTTGCTCTTACAGCTCTAGCAGCGGTTATGTCTACCAGTGCTTTCGCAGGTTCTTCTTATGTAACAGGTAACGCTCAGTTCCATAGCGACGATATCCACGGCTCTAAAGCGACGTCTACTCTGGAAGCGGGTCACACTTTCGATTCTGGCACCACACTTCTTGTTGAGTACGATGGCATTCCTGTTGGCAAGCTAACGGGTGATGCGGCACCAACGCCTTACATTACTCTGGGTGCAGAACAGATGTTCAACATCAACGAAAACCTATGGGTTGCCGCTGGTTATCACCACCTTGTTAACAACGGTGAGACTGTTCAATACCGTCCTCTAGTGAAAATCGGTTACAACTTCGATAACGGTCTGTCTTTGAGCAACCGTACTCGTTACCACTCAGTAAAAGATGGCGACAACCAAACTCGCTTTGACAACCGTATCGGTTACACGTTGAATGAAGATGTTGCTCTGTCTTACAACAACGTTTACGTAGTGAACTCTGCAGAAGGTGCAGACAACTCAATGGATCACGAGCTTCGTGCTACCTGGACTCGTAAAGGTGTTCAGCCATACTTTGAGTACCGCAATCAGGCAGACAACAAGAACAACGCATTCGTATTTGGTGCTTCTTACGGTTTCTAAGTCCGCCGTCAGAGTTCTAAGTCCAATCAAAAGAGCCAGCATCATGCTGGCTCTTTTTCTATGTATGTTTTAAGTAGCGTTGTTACTTCTCGTTGTGTGTTGCGTAAACAAAGGTGTGACCTTTTTTATTAAACGCGTACACATCGTATTGGTCTTTCTTGTCGCCATATTCCATGCCTGGTGAGCCTAGTGGCATTCCCGGTACAGCCAGACCTACTGCCTGTTTGGGTGGGTTGTCTAGGAAGGCTTTGATATCTGACGCAGGAATATGACCCTCAAAGACATACCCTTCAATTTCCGCCGTGTGGCAGGAGGCAAGTTCTGGTGAAACTCCAAGTTTCTGCTTGATAGGATTGAGGTTTTTGTGGTCTTTGACTTCCACGTCAAACCCCGCTTCTTCCATATGCTTCACCCACTCACTGCAACAGCCGCAGTAGGGAGACTTATGAGTCACAACCTGCGCCGCCATGGCAGTCGCAGACCCTAACATTCCCAGTGTAAAAACAACGTGTGAGATTTTCATCATTCACCTCTATTTTATTTTGAATAATCGCAAGCGATTGGCATTGCTGACTACCGTGATGGAAGAAAGCGCCATGGCAGCACCAGCTACAACTGGGCTGAGCAGGAATCCAAAAGCGGGGTACAAAACGCCAGCGGCTACTGGTATTCCTAATGTGTTGTAAATAAATGCCCCGAACAGGTTTTGTTTCATGTTCTTCACGGTGGCTTTTGAAAGCTCAATGGCTTTGGCAACCGTAACCGGAGACGTATTGAGAAGGGTCATCTGAGCGCTTTCTATCGCAAGATCTGAGCCACCACCCATCGCCATACTTACATTGGCAAGGGCAAGAGCCGGTGCATCATTGATGCCATCGCCAACCATAGCAACGGTGTACCCTTGTTGTTGCAACTGCTCAATGTGTGACGCTTTTTGATCCGGAAGCACATCCGCAATCACTTCATCGATGCCTAATGCATTAGCAACAGATCGGGCGACTCTCTGGTTGTCGCCTGAAAGCATTGCAACCTTGATGCCCATATCATGAAGCAGCGTAATCGCTTCTTTTGCCTCGGGTTTCACGCTGTCGGAAATGTAGAAAACGGCTGCCGGGGTGCTGTCTACTGTAACGTAGACCTCGGTGAATCCCCCTTGAGGTTTCGATTCTGAGTTGAAGACTTTCTCTCCACCAACAAATTTGGCGTTACCAATATGGATCTGCTGACCATTAATTGTGGCGGCTAACCCTTTTCCTCGGTGGTTTTCAAACTGATCTACGACCAAAGATGTGTTTTTTGCTTTGTCGGAGAACGCACACAGAGCTTTAGCAAGAGGATGCTCAGAGCTGCTTTCAGCGGCGTACACCAAAGAAAGCAAATTGGATTCAGACCATTCACCAAAGTACTGAACGTGAGAGACGCTGGGTTTACCTTCGGTTAATGTGCCCGTTTTGTCGAACACGACCATGTCGACTTTGCTCGCTTGCTGGATAACGTCTGCATCTTTGATAAGTACACCTAACTCTGCTGCCTTACCGACACCAACCGTCACCGAGAGGGGCGTCGCCAGCCCCAGTGCACATGGGCAAGCGATGATCAGAACTGTCGTTGCCACAATCAACATATAGCTGGCTTGTGGAGCAGGACCAACGGTGTACCAGATCAGTGCTGAGACAATGGCAATAGCAACGACCACAGGTACGAAGACCGCAGAAATGGAGTCTGCCAATTTAGCTATTTGTGGTTTGCTGCTTTGGGCTTGTCTCACCATAGTGATTATCCGAGCAAGCATGGTGTTCGCACCAACGGTTGTTGCCTGAATGATCAAAGCACCGTCCTGGTTAATGGTTCCAGCTGAAACCTGTTCCCCTACTGAACGCGCTTTGGGGATGGGTTCACCTGTGAGCATGGACTCATCGACGTAGCTCTCACCCTGAATGACTTCGCCATCGACCGGAATTTTTGCCCCCGGATGAATGCGTAGTTTCATTCCTATCGTGACCTGGCTGAGTGAGACTTCTGATTCCTGACCATGTTCATTGATAACAATGGCGGTTTCGGGCTGAAGATCCATTAATGCTTCTAAGGATTGGGTGGTTTTGGCTTTGGCTTTAGCCTCGATGAAATGACCAAGTGAGATCAAGCCAATGATCATAGCACTGGCTTCAAAATACACGTGGCGGGATTGAGCTGGAAGCCATTCTGGGAATAACACCACTATCATGGAATAAAGCCATGCTGCCCCCGTTCCGAGTGCCACTAAGGTATCCATGGTGGCTCGCTTGTGAGTCAGTGATTTCCAGGCATTCACGAAAAAGTGTTTGCCAGGCACGGCAAGCAGCCACAGGCAGATGACACCGATGAAACCCCAAATCCATTGATCTTGGGTGTGACGGATCATCATGTTGCCACCCAATACCCCCCAAAGCATCAAAGGCGCTCCGATAGAAAGCGCAAGGAAAGATGCCTTCTTATGGTGACTCATTGCTGCTTGAGACTGGGCGGCTTGTTGTGCTCTGCGTTCCTGTTCGCTGGTGACAACTTCGGCACCATAGCCTGCGCTGTCTACGGAATGGATTAGTTCCGCTTTGACCTTGTCAGATGCGTCATCAACAAACACCAGTGCCGATTGCTCTGCCAGGTTTACCTGAACTTTCTTTGCCGAGTCTACTTTGAGTAGCGACTTTTCGACTGAGGAAACACAACTGGCACAGGTCATTCCGGTGAGGGTGAGCTGAATAGTTTCTGTTTCACTGACCTGAACGGGCGAGACTGATTGAAGGGCTGGCTCGGTTACTTCTTCTGTTACCTCAGATAGCTCTTCACTTGGTAGAGAAGCCTGATATCCCGCCGATTCAACAATAGATATCAGCTCCTCAGGTTCAAGAAGCGAATAGACTGATGCGTCCGTTTTGGTTACATCAAAACTGAAAATTTGCGAATGTTGTGCAAATTTATCCTGCAGTTTTTTTACGCATTTTCCACAACTTAAGCCGGATAAGCTAAGCTCCTGTTTATGGCCAGCTTGATAGCCTAAACTTTGAATAGCATTAAATAGGATTTTGAGAGGTGCGTTAGTCTCCAGATTGACCTGGTGTTTATCAATGGCGGTCACGGAAGTGTCTGGCAGTTCGGTTAATGCCTTTTCAACTTTTCTGGCGCATCCCATGCAATTTAAACCATGGAGAGGAAGCGTATAACTGGTCATAAGCCGTCTCATAAGAATCTCGATTAGGGATGAGAATAAACCTTCCCTCAAGGGGAAGGTCAACAAGCGTTACAACTTTTTTGGATGTTTAGGATTTAGGAGGCAGGATGAAAGGATTTTACTTAGTTGGCTGTATTGTGGGAACGGTGGTGCCGTACGCGGCGCTTTTGTCCTGGTTTGGTGAATTTGGATTCTCCATTCCTTTGATATTTGAACACATAAATAGTACTAAAATCGGGTTGTTTGCCTGGTTAGATGTTCTGATTTCTGCGGTTGTTTTAATTGGCTTTATTCTCTACGACAGTAAGAAAATAGGCTTTACTCAGGCATGGAAACCGATACTGGGTACATGCTTGGTCGGTGTTTCTCTTGGCTTGCCGCTTTACCTGTTGTTACGTGAAATGCATCAGGAAACTCAGATAGCGTTGCAAAGCACTTCTTAAGGCTTCATCACGCTCTGTTTTTGCCCATTGTACAATTGCAATTGGGTGGTAAAATGTCGCCAATTTCTCGTCCTTATCTGCGCGGTACCCCAATGGGTGCCGCTTTTAAACACCCAAAGGAAATCCCATGACGGTTAAAACTCGTTTTGCTCCTAGCCCAACAGGCTATCTTCATGTTGGTGGTGCACGTACCGCACTTTACTCTTGGTTATACGCGCAAAATCAGGGCGGTGAATTCGTTCTGCGTATCGAAGACACTGATTTGGAGCGTAACTCTCAGGAAGCCGTGGATGCGATTCTGGAAGGGATGAAGTGGCTAGGCCTTGAGTGGAATGAAGGTCCTTACTTCCAATCTAAGCGTTTCGACCGCTACAACGAGTTTGTAGAAAAGCTTCTTGAAGAAGACAAAGCCTACAAATGTTATGCGTCAAAAGAACTTCTTGACGAGATCCGTGAAGAGCAAGAAGCGAACAAAGAAATGCCTCGCTACGACGCAAATCATCCAAAAATTGTTGCGGCAAACGAAGCGGCAAAAGACGGTGACCCTTGTGTTGTGCGCTTTCGCAACCCAAAAGAGGGCAGCGTAGTATTTGATGACCAAATCCGTGGTCGCATTGAGATTGCTAACGATCAGATGGACGATTTGATCATTCGTCGTACTGACGGTTCACCAACTTACAACTTTGTAGTTGTTGTGGATGACTGGGATATGGGAATCACTCACGTAGTACGTGGTGAAGACCACATTAACAATACACCTCGTCAAATCAACATTTATGAAGCACTGGGTGCACCAGTTCCGACTTTTGCACACTGCGCAATGATTCTGGGTGACGACGGTGCCAAGCTGTCTAAACGCCACGGCGCAGTATCTGTAATGCAGTATCGTGATGAAGGTTACTTGCCAAACGCATTAAACAACTACTTGGTTCGCTTGGGTTGGTCTCATGGCGATCAGGAAATCTTCTCTGAAGAAGAGATGATCAAGCTGTTTAGCCTAGATGCAATTTCTAAGTCGGCTTCAGCTTTCAATACAGAAAAGCTGCACTGGCTGAACAACCACTACATCAAAACGTCTGACCCAGGCTACGTAGCAGAGCATCTGCAATGGCACTTGGACAACCAGAACCTGAACACAGAAAACGGTCCTGCCGTAACTGAAGTGATCACTTTGGTAGGCGAGCGTTGCAACACGCTAGTAGAACTGGCAGAGCAAATTCGTTACTTCTACGAAGACTTTTCTGAGTTTGAAGCGGGTGCGGCGAAGAAACACCTACGCGGTGTAGCGAAAGGTCCACTAGAGCTGGCACTGGCAAAAGTTGAAGCGCTTGAAGACTGGGCAACAGCGAACATCAAAGAAGGTGTTATCGCGGCTGTTTGTGAAGAGCTTGAAATTGGCATGGGCAAGATTGGCATGCCACTGCGTGTTGCGGTAACGGGCGGCGGTCAGTCTCCATCTGTTGATGCAGTTATGGCGTTGATTGGCAAAGAACGCGTCATCGCTCGCATCAAAATGGCACTAGAGTTCATCGCTGAGCGTGAAGCCAACGCATAATCGGCGAAAACAGAAAGTAAAAGGCTGCGTATGCAGCCTTTTTTGATCGTATTGAATCATATTTATTTGAGATCAATGCTGTTAAGCCGACCCATATAAGTCAGAATCTCAATATTGTGTTTATGCGCTTCTAACAAGGCCTTTTTAGTTTGAGTGTATGCCGCCAGCTTTCCATGTTTGTTAATGGAACAGACCTTGGTCTTGTATTTGTATTCCCCGTTTTCATCAAACTCGCGCCACTTTGCCAAGTAACACGCATCCCTATGTTCAGGGTCAGTTTTAGTCGGGTTTGGCTTATACACAATCACAGGTTCTACACTGTGAGGCAGTCGGGTCATCAGATAAGGATCTTTAAGCAAGCGACGCCAAAACTTTCCCCACATCTCCCTACCCAGTTCATTGCGCAGTTTGATGGCTTTCTGAAGTCCTTTCTTCTCTCCAATACGCACGAAGCCGACTGAGCGGTGAAGTACAGTGTCGTCAGGTGTATGAATATGAATCTTAAATGCGGTCTTGCTTTTAGAAATAAACCTGTGCCCGGTACTTGTTGTTAGGCTGCTTTTTTTCATAAAGAACGAAATTGATATGTTTGTTACTTATAAAAAAGCATAGAAGAATTTATATAAAGTTTGAAGAGCGCCGCAACTCTCACGGCACGCCAGTCACATTTTTACAATAGATCTTTTTCATGCTTCTTAGGTTCGAAGCACTCAAGCAAATAAATTTGTTAAGAACAGCACCTTATGACATAAATCGAGCTTTAATTCCCTCATTTTTCTTATTGTCTTTATCTTAGGTTTTACTGGCAATCTGCGGCATCCAGCGCATTCAACAGATGGGCTCTAACAATGCGATTTTGATTCAAAATTACAATATCTCTCACTGGAGCAGACCTTTGTATTGAGCTTTTTCTTCTTTAGTAGCGTTTTTAATGATCTAGACCTCTATTTCCTTATATTTCACTATGGTTAAATAATCTACTATTGATAATGAGTATATTTATCAATGAATCATCACTAAAAAGAAAAGTTAAAGGAGCCCAAAATGAAGAAGTTACTGATAGCGGTGTTTGGATTGTTTTCATTCTCTGCGCTTGCAAACCCTTGTAAAATAACGGTTGAAGCGACAGATGCGATGCAATTCAATACTAAAGCCATCACAGTACCTGCAAGTTGTGAAAACTTTACTGTCGAACTAAAACACGTTGGATCATTACCTGCAAATGCAATGGGTCACAACTGGGTACTGGCAGAGACGGCAAACTTCCAACCAGTTGCCTTGGATGCCGCGAAGGCAGGTCTTGCGAACAACTACGTGCCACCTGGTGACAAACGTGTTATTGCCTTTACTAAGATCATTGGTGGTGGAGACACTACATCGGTGACTTTCCCGACGGCAGATCTGAAAGGCAAAGATCTTACGTACTTCTGTTCTTTCCCTGGACACTGGGCAATTATGAAAGGTTCATTGAAGGTAGAGTAAGAGAAAGCTAGGTGACAGCAATTTATGCTGTCACCAAATGCTTCTTCTAGCTTTCTGATGTTTCGCTGTCCGTCCGCGAATTCAAGATAGAGCGGGTCGCTATTTTTTATTTAACCCATAGTGTTTTTCAATCAAATCCAACGTGTTATGTGCGGCAGCATAGGTTGGAGTTACCAAGTGCAAACTGTCTGCCATAATCATGTTGCCCTTATTATCCGCTTCAATTGCCAGTTCCCACCCTGGAGCGAGTTTGTCTAATAGCCCACGAGTTATTTTTTCTGAACGATCAGGAAGTACATAAGCAGGCATCATGAGCAACAGGTCAGTGTCGATATCAGCGATTCTTTCAGGTGACAGAGGCACTAAAAATCCGGCGTCTTTTAGCCACTTCGGTTGCTTAAAGCCCAGATCAGTCATGGTTTGCATCATGCCCGATAATCCATTGGCTACGTTAATTTGATCAAGTACGATAACGGCGACGAATTCTTTCTCTTCAGGATTAAATGGCAGGCGCGAGCGAATGTCTGCCACACGAGCTTCGTATTCTGATTGAAGTTTGTCATGTTTGTCGTGTGCGCCAAAACGCTCAGCCATTTCACGCTGTGCAGACAAACCGTATACGCCATTTGAGAAAGTGTTTTGAATAAATACCGGGGCAATATCTTCTAGCATATCAGCCTGAGCTTCGGTTCCTTCGGGTAACACGATTAGATCTGGAGAGAGTTTTTTCATCCCTTCCATGTCTGGACCATCATAGCTACCTATTGGGCTCATCCCGGCTTCTTTTGCAGTAACGTTGAATATCTCTTTCAACCCAAATACCGACCAATCGCCAGAGACCGGATCTTTTCGACCAAACGTCCCGACAACATCAAAACCCAATTCATAAAGTGACAAGGTGATCAGAGCATCGTGCCCCCCAACTACCTTTTGAACTTCGTCTGGCATTTCTACTTTTCGACCAGCATCATCCTCTATCGTCCCTGCGTGAAGATTCATTGATGCCGCTAATGCAAAGACTGACGCTATTTTTTTCATACTTTTCACCGTGTTTGATTTAATAAACGTATTCGCAGGCAGATAATAAAAATTGGTGCGCCAATAATGATAATGGTCAAACCAACGGGCATATACGCAGTCGAGATAAGTACTCGAGTGAGTGTATCTGCCAGGATTAAAATTAACCCGCCCATCTGGGCCGCCAGTACCAGACGAGTAAATCCTGTTGCTCGTGAAACAATAGCGGCTAATTGTGGTGCTAAAACTCCTAGGAAAGCTAATGGTCCAACAGCGGTAACCGAGGCGGCACTGATGAGTACAGATCCAATGAGGATCAACGGCTTACTTACTTCAGTTGCGCTGCCTAGTGTGCGAGCCCGAAGGCTACCCAACTCCAATATCGATAGTGGTTTCGCCGCAAATATCATGATTAGCAGCCCTAATATTATCCAGGGAAGAAAATCTAAAATAGCCTGCCAGTTGCTTAAAAATAAAGAGCCATTGAGCCAAATACCCAGGCTGTATGAAACTTCACTAGGGGTATAGAGGAGTATGATTAAGGTGATTGAAGAGAGCGCTGATTCAACAGCGATTCCCATCAATAAAATGGCAATGCCACCCGAGAAGTGTCGACCAGTTAATGACAGAATGAAAAAGCCTACGGCAAGACCGCCCAGCATAGCGGCGAACGGATAATAAGCTCGGTCTATGCCGGGGAAGAAAACCATCAGGATCATTATGATGATCATCGAGCCCTGGCTAAGTCCGAGTAGCCCTGGGTCGGCGAGTGGGTTTTGAGTTAATGACTGGAGCATCGCACCAGTTAGGGCAATGGCTGCCCCCGCCATTATTGCCAAAATAAGCCTTGGTAACCTAACGTCGTAAATTGCCCATTGCTGATCCACACTATTATTAATGCCCAACAATGCCTCAAACACATTCCAGAAAGAGGTATCAATGGAACCCAAGGAAATGGACCAAGCCATTGCACACAAGGTCAGGATTGCTAATGTCAGCATGGCGGCAAAGTTGTGAAGTTTGACTTCAAATCCAAAGACGTTGAAGGCGCGTTGACCACTTAACGTGTCCGTTATCATGCGGTTTTGGCTCCATTGCTCAAATAAAAATGTCTGACAATGAATATAAATACGATTCCACCCAGCAACTCCATAACAACGGACGTGTTAAGGACAAAAGGTGCAAAACCGAGTCTGGCAACCATATCGGCTAACAATCCGATTGTGGCTCCAACGAATGCATTCATGGGCAGTTGATGAGCAAAATGCGCACCAGCAAAAGGTCTGACAATATGGGGAACGACCAACCCAATAAAGCCGATAGGACCGCAAATAGCGACGGCTGCGCTGGAAGCGGTGACACAGCAGAGTATGGCAATTAGCTGAGTTCGCTTTACAGAGACTCCTGCTGATTCCGCTTTTTCTACACCCAGAGTCATCAATGTCAACGCGTGACTTTGGCTCCACAGTAATATAAATGCCAACAGACCCAACCACCAAAACTCGGTGAGACGTTCAAAATAGACGTGGTTGATATTACCGCTCAGCCAGTTCATTAAACTGTTTCTCAGGTTTTGGTCCGCAAGTATGAGTGAGTTGGCGATAGCGCCGTAAAGCATGGAAACAATGGCACCGGCCAAAATCAGTGAGAGATTACGTGGATCGTTTTTAATACCAGCAATTTTGGATAACAAAACCACACTGATAAAGCCAAAGAAACCGCCTCCTAGGGCGATGTAACCATGAAACTCAAGCGGTACAACGAAGTAAAAACCAAAAAATACAACAAAAAGACTAGCGCCAGAGCTAATTCCCAGAAGAGAAGGGGAAGCTAATGGGTTTCGAGTTAAACCCTGCAGCACTGCGCCAGATATCGCCATGGTGGCACCGACAAATATAGCGATGAGAGCTCTGGGTTCACGTTGATGCCTGATAATAAAGTGGTCATAGCTTTGATCATTAAAAGCGAAATAGGACTTTAGAATCTCTAACCACTCGACGGATTTTGCACCAAATGACAGGTTGAGCATCAATGTTACGAAGAAAATCGTTAGAACGATGGCGTAGGAAAAAAATCTTAATTTCATATACCTACTGCAACTTTTTTGAAGGGCTCTATCGTATTAGATTCACCGTGGTTTTTGATTCGTTTAGGTAAACAGGTGAGGCGATCATCAAGCTGTATAACATCTACATCAAAATCAAAGCTTTGCTTGATATTTTTCTCAGTGATAACCTGCTTGGTAGGTCCGTGCGCGACCAAGTGCCCCTGATCAAGTAAAATGACCTCGTCAGCGTAAAGTGCCGCCTGATTAAGATCATGGAGAACACTGATTACCGTTTTTCCTCTATCTTTCAAAGAAGAAACTAAATCCAGAGTGCTGTATTGATACTTAATATCTAAGTGATTGACGGGCTCATCTAATATGATGATGTCTGCATCTTGTGCTAAAACCATGGCAATCCATGCTCTCTGACGCTGACCACCCGACAGTTGATTCACCTGCTTGCCAGCCATGTCTTGCAGTCCGGTCTGTTCTAAAGCCGCTTTTACCAGCTCTCTTTGGATTGTGTTCTGGCGACCGAAAATACTTTGTCGGTTGTAATTTCCCAGGCTCACAAGTTCGGCGACAGTTAAGTAGTCCGGGCAAAAACTTTCTTGCGGCAAGTAGGCTATTCGTTTTGCGAGGGCTTTGGCATTGAGTTTACTGATGTCCTGCCCGTTCAAGTGCAGGCTTCCATCCACATACGGTACCTGACCCAAAAAAGCTTTAACTAAGGTGGATTTACCACACCCATTCGGTCCAATCAGAGCGGTAAACGCATGCTCCTTTATATCGAGTGAGATATCTACCAGCACAGGATCGCTGCTTTTTTTGTATCGGCAATTCAGTTTTTTGCAACAAAGCATAACAATTCATAAAAAATATTAATAAAACCAAAGTAATCCTAATGATAGTGCTTCTCATTTTCAATTGGTTATTGAAAAGATTCTTTCAATACTTTCAAAAGTTTAGAGTGAGTAATCATTATTTTCTGGGATTTTATGAAGATAAAACAAAAAAGCCTTAGCTTAAAAAATAAGCTAAGGCTTTGTTTTATATGGCGCTCCCGACAGGATTCGAACCTGTGACCTGCCCCTTAGGAGGGGGCCGCGCTATCCAGCTGTGCCACGGGAGCGGCGTATTTTCATCATACCTAAAATTCTCACGAAGTTAAGCGTTTGGTTTTAATCGAAAATTTGTTTGTGCATTACATCGCCTATTTGCACACTTCTAGCCAGATTAGGTTGGTTGATAACAAGTTCTGCACCTTTGTCGTATACACGAGTGACAGTTAAAGTTATATCACTTTTGGATACACGGTTACGTGCTATGCCGTGTTGGTCAACAAAAGCTCCGGTATGCCATAGTTGCAAAGTGTCGCCTTTCTTTACGCCATGTCGACGACCTAGGTCGATAGTCACTACACCGTCTTTTATTGCCACAATCTCAGGCAGGGTGATCTTACAGGACAGCTCAGATTCTAAGTCCAGCATCACGTTGCGGCTTACCCGCATCATCATGGTGCCATAAGTAGAAGACCAGAATCGTGCGCCTTTGGTGTCGACTTTACTGGTCTTAGGGAATGGCCAGAGTGCGACCTCGCGATAATTTTTGGTGTACATCTCGTTGCCGGTTTTACCGTCAAACACGCTGACTTCCATAGCAAACTGGCGGTTGATGGTTTCTCTTCCCAAGAGTGAAGATTCAATAGTCGCAGTGAGATCGGTAATAGATGCCGTCATTAAGTATTGTGCACCCGTATCCTGAGCCAGCATTTTGACGACTTCAGGCTGATCTTTGCGGATCTCGTATTGTGTGGTGCCAACAGAGTAGAAACTCAGGGACTCTTCATTTAGCTGGCGGCTAATAATGGTGCCGTAATCTCGACCGAGATAATACATACTGCCCATAACTGCCTGGGTAGGTTCAACGATGTCGATCAAGCCAACCGCAAATGTCTTCTTATATTGATCAACATGGCAACCCTTTGCCGAAGGGTAAATGTCTACCCGTACTTTTAAACGTACTTTGCCGCCTGATTCCTCTTCACTAACCACTCTTACGTAGCGAACTTCATGGTTAGTAAACTGATATTCTTCACGAGGATCTTCTAAAAAAGGCTGAATAAAACTCAAAGTGCCGATATCGGCGCCAGAAAAACTCATGGCTTTATAGAGGGCATCTTCAATGGCGTGAATTCTTGCTATCTCTTTTGTTGACACTATGGTGGCATCGCCGTTGACTTCATACCACGCCGCACGAATACCAGCAGAAAATATCAAACTGAATATCAACAAGATGGTTCGGAAATCGTATTTTTTCATCGGTGTTTTACCATTTGGGTATGTTTTTTGCTAAATACTTGGTTAGCAGGTTTCGGTGAGTTTTTTCTTAGCGAGCAACTAAGGAAAAGCAAGTATTGTTCCAACAACTGGTAAACACGTTGGAGTAATGAAGCCAAGTATATCCGGAGATGAAGAGAATGAAAAAATGGTTTGTCGTCGCAATGACATCGCTGTTAGCGTCATGCGCATTTTCACCCATTTATGACGGTAAAGACACGTACCCAGGCAGCCGCTTTATGCTGATGGATACACCACGTCATACAATGGATTTCTTTGTAGAAAGTTTGACTGAAGAGTTGATCCTTTCTAACACGAGTGTTTCAGCGCGCTCACCCATTGCAATCACGTCTTTTGTTGATTTGCAGAATATGGATACCACTAACTGGCTGGGTAACTCAGTATCTGAAGGGTTTATCCATCAGTTCCAGCGCCGTGGATTTAAGGTGGTTGACTTTAAAACTACCGGCTCGATTCGTGTAACGCAGGAAGGCGACTTTGCTTTCAGCCGCGACTGGAAAGAGCTGGCTCGCGAGCAAGACGTGAAATACGTTCTGACGGGAACGATGCTGCGTCAGGAAGGCGGTGTATTGGTCAATGCCCGAGTGGTAGGGATGCAAACACGTATTGTAGTCGCAACAGCACAAGGCTTCTTGCCGGCAGACCGAATTGGTCGAGACCTTGAAACTCTGCGAAGCATTCGAACTCAGGACGGTGTGATCATTCGCTCTGATCCAGAGATGAAAACGCAGAACACAATTATCCTACGTCCATAGAGTAGTCCGAAGCAGGGATTAAGGTGAGAGAGATGAAAAAGTTACTTTTATTGATTACCGCGCTGGTGGCAGTAGGTTGCCAGCCAATTAACAACCGTGGCGAGAATGTTTTAGTTGCGGTCGGATACGCCAGCATCAGTGAACAAAGAGGGCGTACCGCTGAGGAAAAACAAGTTCGTGCACTTCGCGCCTCAAAAGTGGATGCTTACCGTGAATTGGCGGAGCAAGTTTATGGTTTACGAGTCAGTGCCCGTTCGGATCTAGAGGATCAACGCTTAGGTACTGAGTATGCGTCAGGTGCAGTTGATGGTGTGATCCGTGGTGCTGAAGTGGTGAGAACCTATGCCGTCGGCGATAACTATGTGACCGAGCTTAAGCTAGACATCGATAAGATGGATAAGCTGCGCGAGTATGGTGATGTCCAGCAAGTACCTGTTAAGAAGAAATCGACACTGTTCTAATTGAACCTATCCGGTATTCTCTTCAACGGTTTCTTTATAAAGTTAAAGTGCTCAATAAATCGAAAGCGGCAACCAAGTGGTTGCCGCTTTTTGATTCTTAAAAACGGATTCGATCTAGATTGAGTTTCTTTAGGCTTTGATATTTGTGCCTAAGGTCGAAACGGTTTGTGTTTGCCCGCCCGCGTTATAGGTCATACCAATTTTGCTGCGACTTTGCTGCATCAGGTTGTGAAGTTTATTAAAGCTTAATTGAGCGCGCTGCAGTGCTTCACCGTTGATCTCGTTCATTTGCTGGCACTCTGCCACCAAAGATTGGATCTGACTGACTTTGTCTTCAAAATCATTATTGGTTTTGAGTTGATCGACGTCGGAATGCTCTCCGATCCTTTGATCTGTCTGCTGAAGTTGGTTGATAAGATCGAGTTTGTTCTTCGCCAGAGATTCAATGTCTTTGGAGACACGGTTGGCGATAGCGACTTTTTCCTGCTCTAACAAGTCCGAAAGGGATTGAGCATTCTGGATTTGGTATTCGAGTAGACTTTTTAATGTTGCCATAGATTTCGGAGTGAAAAAAAGCTGGACTGCAGCTATTACAGTCCAGCTAGTTCATCTTCAAACTTCACCATGTTTTCTGCCAGCTTCTCAGGATCTACAGTGTAGGATCCGTTTGCTATTGCCTCTTTAATAGCAGCAACTTTCGCGCTATCAAAGCTCGGCTCGGCAGCCATAGACTGGTGAAGTTGACCGATCGCTTTGCCTTCTTGGCTTAGCGAGACGGCATCTTTGCCGCCTTTAGGTTCGGCGACAGAATCAGAACGCGACGTAGCGCTTGAATCTGTACGGGTTTGAGTGCGGCTAGTTGCCACATTCTGCCCGGACCTTAATTGATCAATGCTTGCCATAGTTTGAGCCTTATTCGCAAATGAAAGAGAACCTGTACAAATGGTATCGACACCCGTTTGGAAAACTTTAACTAATTTTTTCTCAAAAGATCGACTTTTTTCATTTTCCGCTTTGTACAGATCAAAACGTAACGGTTACTTCTGCAATTCCAGTTACTATAGCACTAATTATACGATTTGATTTGGTATTTTTCACCCTCACTTCCTCGCCTTGTGCTCCGTCGGAAAGGGATTTGCCTTTGGTTGTGATCACCAGTCCGTCTTTAACCGCTTTAATTACAACGGTTTCATTTCTGCACACTACACAAATGTCGCCTCTTTCTATTACTTCTCCCTGGCGTATATTTTTCTTGAGTTTTGCACCGGCGACTTGATCCAGTTGATTGAAACCGAATCGACGATAAGCACGTTGTTCGACAAAACTTATGCTAATATCTGATTTATTAACAAGTTCACCTCTGGCTAGTGGACGAAGGGCAGTGACCAATGGTCGCATCAACGAAATGCGCACCGGAACGTAGACTCGCCAGTTGTCTTCTGCACATTCAACTAATACAGTTATGTTGGTGGTTGAGCGTGAGTTGGAGGGGGAAGAGGTCACCAAAGGTGATGGACAGGTCGTCGCTTTAATACGGGAGTCCAGGTTAGCTGCGTGCAGCTCCAACTTGTCCGATGAGGCGGTCTTTAATGTCGCTTTTACGTGTGCTTCGGCGGCGTTTTGGATATCCTTGATCTGTTGCTCAGTAGCAGCGGAACAATATAGGCTAAAGAAAGTTAAACAAAAGCCGATACTTTTCCCAAACTTTTTGCAGAAAGCTCTACACTTAGATATAGATTGCATACTGAGAATTACCTTATAATACGCTATTTTGTATGTAATGATCTTGGTTGTCAGATTTTCATTATACTTTACTAGAAAATGCTTGAGATGGAGATGCGCTTATGACGGGTATTCTTGATTCGGTGAATCAACGCACACAACTCGTCGGTCAAAACCGATTAGAGCTTTTAACGTTTCGTCTAATGGGACGTCAACGTTACGGCATAAATGTATTCAAAGTAAAAGAAGTTCTCCAGTGTCCCAAGCTGACGTCGATGCCTAACTTACACCCTTTGGTGAAAGGTGTCGCGCATATTCGCGGACAAACCGTGTCTGTTATTGATCTAAGCTTGGCTACCGGGGGGCGTCCAACTACAGATCTCGACAAGTGCTTCGTGGTGATCTCTGAATTCAACCGAACCATTCAGGCGTTCCTGGTCAGTTCTGTTGAAAGGATCATTAACATGCACTGGGAATCGATCCTTCCACCGCCAGATGGTGCGGGTAAAGCTAACTATCTGACCGCTGTTACTAACATAGACAACGAGTTGGTTGAAATTCTCGATGTAGAAAAGATTTTGGCTGAAATTTCTCCTATTGATGAAACCATGAGTGAGGACATCAAAGAGGAAATCGCTAACATACAAGAAGAGAAAGAAATCGTTCGTCGTATTCTTATTGCGGATGACTCAACGGTTGCACGTAAGCAGGTTCAACGTGCGATTGAAGGGCTTGGCTTTGAAGCTATTGCCGTGAAAGACGGTAAAGAAGCTTATGAGAAATTGGTTGAGATGGCGTCAGAAGGCAGCATCTACGAACAAATTTCACTGGTTATCTCTGATATCGAAATGCCAGAAATGGACGGCTACACGCTTACCGCGGAAATCCGTCGTCATAATGATCTTAAAGATCTTCACGTGATTCTTCATACCTCCTTGAGTGGTGTGTTCAACCAGGCAATGGTTGAGCGTGTTGGAGCAAACGAATTCATTGCGAAGTTTAACCCAGATGAGTTAGGCTCAGCGGTTAAAGCAGCGGTATCTGGTTAAAGAGAACTGAATGACAGCTATAACTATAAGCGATCAAGAGTATCGCGATTTCAGCCGTTTTCTAGAATCCCAGTGTGGGATCGTTCTGGGAGACAGTAAGCAGTATTTGGTCAGAAGTCGATTGAGTCCTCTGGTTAGCAAATTCAATGTTTCATCGCTATCTGACTTGTTAAAAGATGTCATTACAGGGCGAAACCGTGAGCTTCGAGTTGCTGCGGTAGATGCGATGACAACCAACGAAACGCTTTGGTTTCGCGACAATTACCCGTTTTCGGTATTGTCTGAAAAGCTGTTGCCGGAAGTGGCGGCAAACAAGCGCCCAATTAAGATTTGGTCTGCCGCAAGTTCTTCTGGACAGGAGCCTTACTCCATTGCGATGACCATTTTGGAAACGCAATCCAAAAAACCAGGCATGTTGCCTAATGTCTCTATTACAGCAACAGACATTTCTTCTAGCATGCTAGACATGTGTAAAGCTGGTGTGTACGACAACCTGGCACTGGGTCGTGGTTTATCTCCTGAGCGTCGCAAAATGTTCTTTGAAGACGCGGGCGACAGCAAAATGAAGGTGAAGGACAATGTTAAGCGCATGGTTAACTTCCGCCCTCAGAACCTAATGGATAGCTACTCACTTCTGGGTAAGTTCGACATCATTTTCTGCCGTAACGTTTTGATTTACTTCTCACCAGATATGAAATCAAAAGTGCTTAACCAGATGGCAGGGTGCCTAAACCCAGGCGGTTACCTACTATTGGGGGCTTCGGAATCGCTGACCGGTCTTACTGATCGATTCGATATGGTTCGTTGCAACCCTGGTATTATTTACAAGCTCAAGTAACCGCATTTTATGCTTTATCTAGCCCGGCAATTTTTGCCGGGCTTTTTATTGCCACATCTCTTCTTCAACTCGCCATAGCTGACTAAATCGGGCGATAGGTATACACTCACTAATGACATTCCAAATATTTTGAACCCTGAGATCGCAAGATCAGACGGGATCTTCCAAAGAAATACGTAGTGTACATCCACTGTTTGCACATCCTTTGGCTTAATATTTGCTTGTATTACAGCTGTGATTTCATTTTCTTTAGGCTTCCAGAAAAAACTTGGCATGCAGATTGCAAATTGATTCACAGGTAAGTCAGTTCTTTTGGTAGAGGCAAGATATGACTATTTCGTTTGATAAAGCTTTGGGTATCCACCAACACACGGTCGGGCTACGTGAGCGCAATGCTGAAGTGATTTCCACTAACATTGCACAAGCGAATACACCGGGCTTTAAAGCGAAGGGCATGGATTTCGACAAGGCGCTTAAAGCGGCAAAGTCGGGGGCAAGCTTTGGTCTTTCTCGTACGGACGATCGGCATATTAATGCCACTACCAATATTGCTGGGGACACTTTATACCGATTACCAACACAGCCGGACACGGGTGACGGTAATACTGTTGATGTCGATTTGGAGCGTAACCTGTTTATGCAAAACCAAATTCGCCATCAAGCTTCGCTGGATTTCTTAGGCAGTAAGTTTAAGAACCTAACTAAAGCCTTAAAAGGGGAGTAAGTAGATGAGCTTATTTAATGTATTCAATGTGACTGGGTCTGCCATGAGCGCTGAGTCGGTTCGTCTAAATACCACCTCTAGCAACCTGGCAAACGCGAACAGTGTAAGTAGCTCTGCGGAGGAAACTTACAAAGCTCGCCACGCTGTGTTTGGGGCGGAGTTAAGCAAGGCTAAGTATAACCGCGACCACAATGTTCCAGTGAAAGTAATGGGTATCATCGAGAGTGATAAACCACTCGATGCGGAGTACAACCCAGAACATCCGATGGCGAATGATGAAGGTTATATCTTCAAATCAAACGTTAATGTGATGGAAGAAATGGCGAACATGATTTCTGCTTCTCGTGCATACCAAACGAATGTGCAAGTAGCAGATGCAAGCAAACAAATGCTGCTGCGTACGCTGCAGATGGGTCAATAGGGATAAGGAGGTAACGTAATGGCCGGAATCAACAATGTTGGTCAGAGCGGCTTGTCCTATGTTGATCAGCTTAAAACCCTGCAAGAGCAGAACAAGCCTGAGAAAACAACGGGGCAAAATGATCTTAAACAAGAAGATTTTCTCTCGTTGCTGACCAAGCAGTTAGCTCAACAGGATCCTTTTAAGCCGGTCAGCAATGACCAGATGATTGCGCAAATGGCTTCATTTGCGACCGTCGACGGCATCGGGAAAATGAACAATCAATTTGAAAGTCTTAACTCTTCAATGACGTCTAACCAAGCGCTTCAAGCTTCGTCTTTGGTTGGTCGTGATGTTCTGGTACCAGGCGCCGCAGGCATGAAACCTGACAACGCTGGCATGTCTGCCATGGTCAAGGTTCCTCAAGCGCTGGATAACTTGTTTGTCCGCATTGAGAACGCACAAGGTCAACTTGTTCGTACCCTTGACGTAGGCGCAAAACCTGCTGGTGATGCCAAGGTGGAGTGGGACGGATTAGATGAAAACGGTAACCCATTGCCGGGTGGTAAATACGCCGTGAAAGCGGGTGGTTTGCTGGATGGAGAAACGCGTGAGTTTGAAGTATCTACTTACGCTAACGTGAACAGCGTACTCCTTGGCAAAGGTGATGGGAATGTACTGCTCAATCTGGCTGGCTTTGAATCGCCAGTTCGACTAGCTGAAGTACTAGAAGTTGGAAAAGCGTAAAAGCGCTAGCTAGATAGGAGAATTTGGAATGTCTTATATTGCTCTTAGCGGGTTATCCGCTGCTCAACTGGACTTGAATACAACCAGTAACAACATTGCGAACGCCAACTCATTTGGCTTTAAAGAGTCGCGTGCCGAGTTTGGTGATGTTTACTCGAACTCAATCTTTACCAACGCGAAAACCGCGACAGGTAATGGTGCGCAGGCTCACAAAGTGGCGCAACAGTTCCATGAAGGTTCCAGTATTTATACCAATAACCCAATGGATTTGCGTATCTCAGGTACGGGCTTCTTTGCAGTAGCAAAAGAACGTCTGGAGCCACTATCAAACGAGTTAACTCGTAATGGTGCGTTTCACCTAAACAAAGATAACTACATGGTAACTTCGAATGAAGAATACCTACTCGGTTATCAGGTGAACCCTGATACAGGGGAAGTCGCGTCCTATGAGCCTTCGCCTATAAACATTCCAGCAGAATTCGGCAGACCAAAACCAACAGAAAATGTTGAACTGGGCGTGAACGTGCCAGCAAACGGTGAATTAAAAGATCCGGCTTTGTTTGATACCACGGACCCGACCACTTATAACCGTTCAACATCTTCGACCATTTATGACTCAATGGGTCAGTCTTACAAGATGACAACGTACTACTTGAAAGATTCGACTCAACCGAATACTTGGCACTCTTACTACACAGTGACTGACAAAGCTGGTGAAAAGCCAGTGAATGTAACTGGAGGAGACGTGACAGCACCTAACGGGCATGTCGGGCATACCATTCGCTTTAATAACGATGGTACGTTGTCGAGTATTAACAACGGTCAGAAAATCGTAACTGAACCTCTTGGTACTGGTGCGGTTCCTATTGAGCTAAATGGTGCAGACGTCAACCAACAGATTGAGATCAACCAGTTAGGAGCCACTCAGTTTGCTGCCCCGTTTGAATTGACTAAATTCAACGAAGACGGTGCTACAACGGGTTTCCTTACTAAGTTAGATTTTGATGAGTACGGCAGTATCATGGGCACTTATTCAAACGGTGAAGCGGTAACGTTAGGGCGTGTTGCGCTTGTACGTGTACCGAATGAGCAAGGTCTGGATAAGAAAGGCGGTACTCAGTGGAACTCAACTCAGCTTTCTGGTGACAAGATCTGGGGTGAATCTAACAAAGGTTCATTCGGTTCGGTATCAAGCGGTACGCTCGAGCAATCGAACATTGATATGACTCAGGAGCTGGTGGACTTGATTTCTGCACAGCGTAACTTCCAGGCGAACTCCCGTTCTCTAGAAGTTCACAACGGTCTGCAACAGAACATCCTGCAAATCCGATAGTATCTTCAATCATCTGTCATTGCCGCTTTGTGCGGCAATGCTTGTTCTTCTGGCAAGATCTTGTCTGATCTTATCGCTCAAACTCTCTCCAAGAAATTCATTAATTTCCTTATATATCAATTGGTTGTATTTTTTGGCATACTAATTGCTTTTTAGCTTTCATAGACTTTTATGGGAGCACACCATGGATCGTTCACTGTTTCTCGCGATGAGCGGGGCAAAACAAAACATGCAGGCAATGCAGCTAAGAGCCAACAACCTGGCTAACGTCAGCACTACGGGTTTCCGTGCTGATCTTGCGCAGGCTCGCTCTATGCAGGCGTATGGCGATGGTTTGCCATCTCGCGTATTCAGCATGACTGAGCGTCCGGGGCAAAGCTTTGCTCAGGGCAGCGTGATTACAACAGGCCGTGATCTGGATGTGACCATAGAAGGCAATGGTTGGATTGCGGTTATGGATAAAACAGGTAAGGAAGGGTTAACCCGAAACGGTAACCTGCACATCGATCAAACCGGTCTGCTTACCAACAGCTCTGGTCACCTAGTGTTAGGTGAAACCGGTGCACCGATAACCTTGCCAATTCCTATCAGCAAAGTCGAAATCGGTCGTGACGGTACTATTTCGGTTATCCCGCAGGGTGCTCCTGCCGATGCCATCGAAGTGGTTGACCGAATTAAGTTAACGGCAACCGATAACCGTTCTTTGTACAAAGATACCAATGGTCTTTTTCGCGGAAAGAATGACAACAACGAATACGAAGCTGACGCCAACATCAAGATTATGACGGGCGCGGTGGAAGGCAGTAACGTGAATGCCGTCGGTGAAATGACCAGTTTGATTGACCTTCAGCGCCAGTTTGAAATGCAGGTCAAATTGATGAGTACCGCAGAAGATATGGACAAAGCGTCCGAATCTCTTCTTCGTTCTAGCTAGCATTTAAGTGAGGATTGAGTTATGCATCCAGCATTATGGGTAAGTAAAACGGGTTTAGATGCTCAGCAAACGAATATCTCAACCATCTCGAACAACCTGGCGAACGCCTCAACGGTTGGTTATAAGAAGAGTCGAGCGGTATTTGAAGATCTTTTCTATCAAAACATTAACCAGCCTGGTGGTCAGTCTTCGCAAAACACAGAACTGCCTTCCGGTCTGATGTTGGGCGCAGGTTCCAAAGTGGTCGCGACGCAAAAAGTCCACACCAATGGTAATGCGCAAACCACCAGTAACGCACTCGATTTGATGATTGAAGGCGATGGCTTCTTCCAGGTACTGCTGCCTGACGGCAACATTGGCTACAGCCGCAACGGTCAGTTTACGCTGGATGGCGAAGGCGCAATTGTTACGTCTGGCTCTGGCTACCGATTAGAGCCTGAAATTGTCATTCCTGATAATGCGATCTCTATTTCGGTCGGTAACGATGGTGAAGTGTCGGTCCGAGTTCGTGGTCAACAAAATAACCAGGTTCTGGGGCAAATTACCACTGTTGACTTCATCAACCCAGGTGGTCTGGAACCAATCGGTCAGAACATGTACCTACCAACAGGTGCCAGTGGCGATCCACAGGAAGGGGTTCCTGGCCTGGAAGGTTTAGGCTCCATTCGTCAGTCTATGCTGGAAACGTCCAACGTTAACGTGACAGAAGAACTGGTGAACATGATTGAAGCGCAGCGTGTCTACGAGATGAATTCAAAAGTGATTTCATCAGTAGATAAGATGATGAGCTTCGTGAATCAGCAGTTGTAATGAGGGCTTGACCATGATGCGTATACTATTTGTATTTATGACTTTAGTGATGGCGGGCTGTTCTTCGCTGCAGCCGCCTGAAACGACGGATCCTAATGCTGGCACAACGGTGGTCGATGCCATTGAAGGCGACAAGTCTAACGAAGGCGGTAATGGAATCGTAGACACACTTCGTGGTCGAACCGATCCAGTCGCAGGCGACCCTGCCTGGGCGCCTATTCACCCTAAAGAAAAGCCAGCGCACTACGCTACGGCTACTGGGTCGCTGTTTAATACGCACTTTGCACAGAATCTTTATGATGACAGCAAGCCACACGGTATTGGTGACATCGTGACCGTCATGCTGTCGGAAAACACCAAAGCGGCAAAAAGTGCCGACGCGGATTTAAGCAAGTCTAACGACGCATCCATGGACCCTTTGAGTGTTGGTGGACAAGAACTGACGATTCAAGATTACAACTTTTCTTATGAGTTAAGTAACGAGAACAAATTCAAAGGGAATGCATCGGCGAACCAGTCAAACAGCATAAGTGGTTCAATTACGGTTGAAGTGATTGAGGTGCTAGCCAACGGGAATCTGATTATCCGTGGTGAAAAATGGCTGACGTTGAATACAGGGGATGAATATATCCGCCTAAGCGGCACAATTCGTCCGGATGACATTTCTTTTGACAACACTATCGAGTCTACAAGAATTTCTAATGCACGAATTCAGTATTCTGGCACCGGAAATCAACAAGATATGCAAGAGCCTGGATTCTTGGCACGATTCTTTAATGTAGCTCTGTAAGTGAGAGAATTGTCGGAGTTTTGACATGTTGAAGAGATGGGCAGTAATGGTCGCCGGTTTGATGATGTTGACAGTGAGTTCAGCGCAAGCGGCACGAATTAAGGATGTAGCGAAAGTTGCAGGGGTTCGTAGTAACCAATTGGTTGGCTACGGTCTGGTAACGGGTTTACCAGGCACGGGGGAGTCCACACCATTTACTGACCAAAGCTTCAATGCCATGCTTCAAAACTTCGGCATCCAATTGCCACCGGGCACCAAACCAAAGACCAAAAACGTCGCCGCCGTAATTGTGACGGCAGAGCTACCCGCTTTCTCTAAGCAAGGTCAGCAGGTCGATATTACCGTCTCTTCCATTGGTAGTGCGAAAAGTCTTCGCGGCGGTACATTATTGCAAACCTTCCTGAAAGGTCTGGATGGTGAAGTCTACGCAGTTGCTCAAGGTAATCTGGTGGTGAGTGGATTCAGTGCAACGGGGGCTGACGGCTCTAAAATTGTCGGTAACAACCCAACAGTAGGTATCATTTCAAGTGGCGCGACAGTGGAACGTGAGATCCCTAATCCGTTTGGTCGTGGTGATTACATCACCTTTAACCTTCTGGAGTCGGATTTCACAACTGCACAACGCATGGCGGATGCAGTCAACAACTTCTTAGGTCCTCAAATGGCTCAGGCAATTGATGCGACATCTGTTAAAGTACGTGCCCCACGAGAAGTCAGTCAGCGAGTCGCTTTCCTATCTGCATTAGAGAACATAGAGTTCAACCCCGCTGACGGCTCTGCCAAAATCATCGTTAATTCACGCACAGGCACCATCGTGGTAGGTAAGCATGTTCGTCTGAAACCTGCTGCGGTGACTCATGGTGGCATGACAGTGGCAATCAAAGAGAACCTGAACGTCAGCCAGCCAAATGCGTTAGGTGGTGGAAATACCGCGGTTGTTCCAGACACAGACATTGAGGTATCGGAGCAGTCAGGCAAAATGTTCAAGTTTGAGCCGGGATTAACATTGGATGATCTCGTGCGCGCAGTGAACGAAGTAGGTGCAGCTCCTTCAGATTTAATGGCGATTTTACAAGCGCTTAAACAAGCGGGCGCCATTGAAGGTCAGCTGATTATCATCTAGGGAGTTTATGATGGTTAAGAATCCTAATGACATTGGTTTTATTCATGACATTTCCTCTTTGGACAAGCTTCGTCAGGGAGCAGTAGAAGCGGGAACGGAAGAAGAAAAGCAAGCGGCACTCAGAACGGCGGCAAAGCAGTTTGAATCGATTTTCACCACCATGCTGTTTAAATCGATGCGTGACGCGAATACTGCTTTTGAGTCTGATCTGATGAAAAGCCAGAATCAGGACTTCTACCGCCAGATGCTGGATGAACAAATGGCAAGTGAACTGAGTGATTCCGGGTCACTCGGGTTGGCGGATATGATCGTTGCCCAGTTGTCGGCTGGTGCAGGTGAAAGCCAGTCTGAGATCGCGATGAGAAACGCAGCGTTAGATACTTCACTAAGATTGCCTGCCGACCAGAGTCGAGTGCATGAAGCTTCTGCCAGCCGTGGCGCTGGTGAATCTAAATTCGATAATCCTCAGCAGTTCGTTGATAAACTAAAACCTTATGCTGAAAGAGCGGCAAGGGCACTTGGTGTTGATGCTTCAGTGATCATTGCACAGGCAGCGCTTGAAACAGGTTGGGGACAAAAAGTGGTTAAGAACTCTCTGGGTTCGAGTAATAACCTGTTTAATATCAAAGCGGATAAACGGTGGGATGGCGGTAAGGTCGCTACCCAGACTCTGGAAGTTTATGATGGTGTGCCAGTCAAAGAGAAAGCGTCTTTCCGTTCTTACTCCAATTATCAGGACAGCTTTAACGACTATGTACGTTTCTTGAATGAAAACCCAAGGTACAAGACCGCGCTTCAACATCAAGGCGACTCTAAAGCCTTTATTCATGGCATCCATAAAGCAGGGTACGCAACGGATCCAGATTACGCAGACAAAGTGCTGAAAGTGAAAGCGCAAGTCGACGAACTCATTTCCAACTAATATAAAAGGCCGCATGACGTTATGCGGTCTTTTTCTTCTCCCTTCTCTAAAATTCCCCTGATTTAAAACTGTGGCATAGATATTGCAATTTTTTACATCAGTAATGGTGTAAACCAATCGTAAGTAACTCTTTTTTGGGGGCAACATGGCATCCGATCTACTCAACGTAGGTAGACAAAGTGTCTTAACAGCTCAGCGGCAACTGACTACCACCGGTCATAACATTTCTAATGCGAATACCGAGGGTTACAACCGCCAGTCTGTTCTGCAGGCAACCAATGACCCCCGGCAATATGGGGGGCAAACATTTGGCATGGGTGTCCATGTGGAAAATGTTCGCCGCTCATGGGACCAATTTGCCGTTAATGAGTTAAACCTGACGACGACTAACTTTTCGAACAAGCTCGATACCGAAGAAAACCTGGATCAAATCACTACCATGTTGTCTTCTGTGGCGTCTAAGAAAATCCCGGAAAACATCAACGAATGGTTTGATTCTCTCAAGACACTTTCCGATTCCCCAAATGACATGGGGGCGCGAAAAGTGCTGCTCGAAAAATCCCAGATTGTGGCTCAGAACATGAACCACTTTCACTCTGTGGTGCGATTGGAAAAAGAAAACATCAATAAAAAGCTGGAACAGGCGGTAGAACGAATCAACTCACTAGCGAAAGAGATTCGTGATGTACACCGTCTGATGATGCGTACACCAGGACCACATAACGACTTTCGTGATGAACACGAGCGTTTGATCAAAGAGCTTGCGCAGTACACCAAAGTCACAGTGACACCGAGAAAAAACAACGAAGGATTTAACGTCCATATCGGGAACGGTCACACTATCGTCTCCGGTACGGAAGCCAGCGAACTGACACTTCTACCGGGGCAGCCGGATGCTCAACAGCTTCGGATTGGTATGGTTGAAGGTAAAGGCATCAAAGCCATCAAACATGCCGGTTTGGATGGCAAGTTAGCGTCGTACCTTAAAGCGCGTGACGAATCCATTCCTTACGTTATGGATGAGTTAGGAAGACTGGCTACAGCTATGTCTTATCAAGTGAATAAGTTGCAGTCGCAGGGTTTGGACCTTCGTGGCGATATTGGTTCTAGCCTGTTTACCGATGTGAACTCAAAAGACATGGCAAAATCTCGTGTGATCCAAATGTCGGAATCCACAGCAGAAGTCAGCGTGTACATTGAAGACATTTCGCAGCTCAGCAGCGGCGAATACGAAGTGAAGTACGACGGTTCGGATTACCGAATTGTTAAGCCAAACGGCGACGTCATCACTGTATCTGGCAGCGATTTTTCCAACAACTTCATTTTAGATGGAATGAGAGTTTCTATTCAGACTCCACCTAAAGATGGCGAACGTTTTCTTATTCGACCCACTGAAAGTGCAGCAGCTTTGATGAAGGTAGAGATGAAAGATGCCGCTCAACTGGCTGCTCAAAGTTATGAGAGTTCTTACACAGAGGCGCGCGGCACCGCCAAGTTCAACATTCTTCAAGCTGGTAGCCTACGTGAATTTCAGGTAGTGATTTCCCCTACCGGAGATCAGTTTGCCGTTCTGGATATGAAAGGTCAGGTCGTGATGCAGCCTCAGGCTTACCCGCCATCTGGTCCTGTTACCGTGAACGGAACCGTTTTTGAACTGACGGCAGGGGCAAAAGAGAACGATAAATTTGCGGCAAACCTTGTCCCGTCTGAAGGTGATAACGGCAACTTGCTTAAGATGCAGAACATCCAGACCGAAAAAGTCATGAATGATGGCAACTCCACGGTTCTGGAAGTGTATAAAGATCTGAATACAGAAATTGGTTTGAGAACGGCAACGGCAACTCGATTAGCCGATGTTGCCAAGTTAGAAAATGAAGCTGCAAAAGAACGTATCGCTTCGATCTCGGGTGTAAACCTGGATGAAGAAGCGGCAAACATGATGAAGTTTCAGCAAGCTTACATGGCATCTTCTCGAATCATGCAAAGCGCGAATGATACCTTCAACACCATTTTGGCACTGAGATAGGGGAGGACGGGTAAATGATGAATCGAATCGCCAGTTTCCATAACTATCAAACCGTGCAGAATGATCTTCAGCGCCAGGAAAACAAAATTCATCACAACCACGCTCAGCTAGCTTCAGGCAAGAAGCTGATGACCGCGGCAGACGATCCATTGGCTGCACACTATGTGCAGGGGATCAAACAGCAGACAGAAGAACTTCGTCAATATATGGATTCCATTGTTCTGATTCGTAACCGTTTAGAGCATCAGGAAGTCATGATTGCCAGTGCAGAACAATACGCAGATGAAGCTAAGCGTTCTGTGATGGAAATGATCAACGGTGCATTATCACCAGAAGATCGGGCGGCAAAATCTCGTGAGCTGGAAGAGATGGTTGTGAACATGCTGAATTTGGTGAACAGCCAGGATGAATCTGGTAACTATATTTTTGCGGGTACCAAACCTAAATCGCAGCCGTTTTTCCGTGATTACGCCGGAGACGTTTCTTACCTTGGGGATACCTATCATCGCAACATGAAAATCGCCAATGGGTTAGAAATTCCTGTCAGCGATCCGGGCAATAAAGTGTTTATGGAAATAGACAACCCGCTTGGTGATTATGATCCTCAATATGAACTTCAGGTGGCGTCAGAACTTTTGGTCGAGAAAGCCACTAATCTGAATTACGACGATCAGTCTGAATACAGAGCAACCTTTGTTGATATGGGCGACGGCAGCTTTGGCTATCAGTTAGAAAAAGATGGTTCAGTAGTCAAATCGGATAACTATGATCCAAAAGAAGGCATCAAGTTTGAAGATTTACACCTTCAGTTCAAAGGAAGAATCACACCAGGTGATGCCATTACATTTGAGCCTAAGAAAAGCTACAGCATTTTTGAAACCTTTCAGAAAGCGATGAAATATTCTGAACGTTCGGTAGCGGATTCAAATGGTACGGCTGAATTGCATCAGGTCACTGAAGAGTTTCATGCGGCATTCGTACACATTAATACGGTGCGTACCGATTTGGGTTCCAGACTGAATACGTTGGATATTCAGGAATCCCAGCACGAAGACTTCAAGCTTTCTATGGCGAAGTCAAAAAGTAATTTCGAAGATCTGGATTACGCTCAGGCAGTAATCGAGTTCAATGAAAACTCTCTGGCGCTTAAAGCGTCCCAACAAGCTTTCGGAAAAGTGAAGGACTTAACCCTGTTCAATTACATCTAACTCTTGTCTGCAAACCTATGCCTTATGTGCTTTGCCTTAAGTGCCCGGTTTGCCCCCCAAGAGGAGAAAGGTAAAACATTGCCGCTCAATAAACTTTATGCGGTAAAGGGGTAGGTAGAAAGTGAGCTGGTCGTTTCTTTGATGATAGAAATATAAAGAAATGAAGCGAGAAAAAGTTTTTAAAGATAATAATCTCTTTAAAAACATTAAATTAAGGATAAGTTTGGCTCTTTAGTAAAAATGTTGGAAAAGTTGGCACACAAGTTGAATGTATTAATGTAACGAAACAACTTAGGTGCAGTTAGAAGTTCACCATTTAATAAGTTGGACTTCTACAAGTAACTTTCGGTCAGGGCTTAACCAATAAGATTGAACTGACCGGTTCGCAGAGAGAGCGAACTCAACAGGAGAGCAAACTATGGCTGTAACAGTGAGCACTAACGTTTCCGCAATGACGGCACAACGTTACCTAAATAAGTCAACTAATGACTTAAACACATCGATGGAGCGTCTATCGTCAGGGCACAAGATCAACAGTGCAAAAGATGATGCAGCGGGTTTGCAAATCTCTAACCGATTGACCGCTCAGTCTCGTGGTCTGGATGTGGCAATGCGAAACGCCAACGATGGTATTTCGATTGCTCAAACGGCAGAAGGTGCGATGAACGAAGCAACAAACGTTCTGCAACGTCTACGTGACCTGGCAATTCAGTCTGCCAACGGCGCGAACACTCCGGCGGATCGAAGAGCCATCAATGAAGAAGCGGTAGCGCTTCAGGATGAGATTAACCGTATTGCTGAAACCACATCATTTGGTGGACGTCGATTGCTTAACGGTTCATTTGGTGATGCGGCATTCCAGATTGGTGCTAACTCTGGTGAAGCCATGGTAATGGCATTAACCAGTATCCGTGCCGACGATGTACAAATGGGTGGGCGCACCTTTGTCGCTCCACCGGAAAACGCGAAGTCTAAAGACTGGGGGGTACCAGCCGATAAACTCGACATCAAGTTTGAGTTCACCACGAAAAACGGTGAGCCACAGGTGGTCGATATTATTGCCAAAGCTGGTGATGACATCGAAGAGCTGGCGACCTACATCAATGGTCAGTCAGACATGATTCACGCTTCTGTCAGTGAAAATGGACAGATGCAGGTATTCGTAGCCGAACCACATTTGGAAGGTGATCTTACTATCTCTGGGACACTTGCCGGGGAAGTCGGGTTAACGGGTGGTCCGGGTGTACAAACTACGGTTCAGGATCTTGATCTAAGAACGGTAGCAGGCTCTCAGAACGCAATCAGCGTTGTGGACGCCGCACTCAAGTACATTGATAGTCAACGTGCTGATTTAGGTGCAAAACAAAACCGACTCAGCCACAGTATCAATAACTTAGCGAATGTTCGTGAGAATGTGGATGCTTCCAACAGCCGAATCAAAGATACCGATTGGGCAGTGGAAACCACAGAGCTTACGAAAAACCAGATTTTGCAGCAGGCAGGTACTTCAATACTTGCTCAAGCGAAACAGTTGCCAAACTCAGCGATGCAATTACTTCAATAGTAATGCACATCTTCGCCAGGGCAGACGTGAACTGGCGTATGATGCCGCTTAGTTAGCAAGCGCGGAAGGTACAAAAAAACAGGACGCTCTCTCATCTCTCACCTGCGGAATGTTTTAGTGTTTGTATCGGAAGCACCTGGCTAGTCGGGGATATGTTTCATTTCTCTGATCTCCGCATGACTCTGACTAGTAACAGCCCCGGTTCTCTCAAAGGAAAGGGGCTTTTTTCTTGCCTAAAGAAAATATCCTTCTCCATACTTTAATTTAAGAGTTTTCCTGAATCTTAACGCTTAGCTCCTTTCTCAACTTCAAGCTTGCTGTACTACATGATCTGTCGTGTGAGAGTATTTTTACGCAGAATGGGTATAGAAGGTGAATGTGCTGTTCGCTTGAATGGTGTTAATTGATATTGTTTGGGGTTTTCTCAGTTAGCACTGATGGCTATTACGGGAGGAAGTGATGATATGGATTGATATAGGCAGAAGTTACTGTGAATTGAAACAAAAAAACGCTGCCATCAGGCAGCGTTTTTAAATGCTCTAAGTAAAAATTACTTAGTTACGCGTAGAACCGTTGTTTCACCAACAGATACCGCGCCAGTGAGCTTGTTCAACTCTTTGATTTCGTCCATGTTAGAAATAACAACTGGAGTTAGAGTTGATTTCGCTTTCTCTTCTAGAAGAGCTAGATCGAATTCGATGATAGTGTCACCAGCTTTAACTGTTTGACCTTCTTCAGCGATGCGAGTGAAGCCTTCGCCTTTTAGTTCAACAGTATCAATACCGAAGTGAACGAAAAGCTCAACGCCGTCGTCAGATTCGATAGAGAATGCGTGGTTAGTTTCAAAGATTTTACCGATAGTACCGTTTACTGGAGCGACCATCTTGTCACCAGATGGTTTGATAGCGATACCGTCACCAACGATTTTTTCAGCGAATACTACATCTGGCACATCTTCGATGTTTACGATTTCGCCAGATAGAGGTGCGATGATTTCAATTGCACCAGCGTCAGCACTGTCGTCAGAAACCAGCTTCTTCAGTTTGTCAAACAGACCCATGTCATGCTCCTAAACGTTAATTTTATTCTGTTGAATTATATTAGCAGTTTGTTTTTTCTGCGATAAATTTTTCTACGTGCGCTTCAATCTCAGCCGCTGTTGGCATTTGAAGGGCTTCTTCCGCCATCGCTTTTACTTCTGCAAAGTTCGAGTTACGGATAACTTTCTTCACTTTAGGGATGGAGATTCCGCTCATGCTGAACTCATCCAGACCCATACCTAGTAGAAGAAGCGTTGCACGCTCGTCACCAGCAAGCTCACCACACATACCTGTCCACTTACCTTCAGCGTGAGAAGCATCGATCACTTGCTTGATTACTGTCAGAACAGCAGGTGAAAGTGGGTTGTATAGGTGAGAGATTAACTCGTTACCACGGTCAACTGCTAGAGTATACTGAGTTAAGTCGTTAGTACCAATACTAAAGAATGATACTTCTTTCGCTAAGTGATGAGCAATTGCTGCTGCCGCAGGTGTTTCAACCATAACACCGATTTCGACGTTTTCGTCGAAAGCATGACCTTCATTGCGCAGTTCCGCTTTGTACTCTTCGATAGCTGCTTTTAGTTCGCGAATTTCTTCAACAGAAATGATCATTGGGAACATGATGCGAAGCTTACCGTGTGCAGATGCACGTAGGATACCACGTAGCTGGTCACGTAGAATTTCACGACGATCCAAGCTAATACGTACTGCACGCCAACCCAAGAATGGGTTCATTTCTTTTGGCAGATCCATGTAAGGAAGATCTTTGTCACCACCGATATCCATAGTACGGATAATCACTGGCTCACCATGCATCGCTTCCGCTACTTCTTTGTAGGCTTGGTACTGCTCTTCTTCAGTAGGAAGTGCATCGCGATCCATGAATAGGAATTCTGTGCGGTACAGACCAACACCTTCACCGCCGTTGCGGATGATGCCGTCACAGTCTTTTACTGTACCGATGTTGCCACATACTTCGACGTTATGGTCGTCAAGTGTTGTAGCAGGAAGATCTTTCAGTTTAGCCAGCTCTTCTTTTTCTGCGATGAAAGCGTCACGGATAGACTGTGCTTCAGACATTTCTGCGTCTGTTGGGTTAACGATGATTTTGTTGTTCATCGCATCCAGGATAAGCATGTCGCCGTTCTTCACTTGCTTAGTGATGTCGTTAGTACCAACGATCGCAGGAAGTTCAAGAGAACGTGCCATAATAGAAGTGTGCGAAGTACGACCACCGATGTCACAAGCAAAGCCCAGAACGTAGTCCAGGTTGATTTGCGCTGTTTCAGATGGTGTAAGGTCGTAAGCAACCAAGATAACTTCTTCATCAATGTCGCTTAGAGAAACGATGTTGATGCCAAGTGCGTTTTTAACGAAACGAGAACCGATGTCACGGATGTCTGTTGCACGCTCTTTTAGGTATTCGTCATCCAGAGACTCAAGTGCAGTCGCCTGCTCTTCAATCACAGTGTGGATAGCGTTATCTGCAGAAAGCTTATCGTTTTTGATCAGTGCTAAAATTTCTTCTTCTAGCTCTTCGTCTTCAAGAAGCATGATGTGACCTTCAAAGATCGCTTCTTTCTCTTCACCGAACGTTTCAAGTGCTTTTTGCTTGATGGTTTCAAGCTGCGCCGAGGATTTGTTACGTGCATCAAAGAAGCGCTGAACTTCAGCTTCTACTTGATCGTCGGAGATAGTGTTTGTGTTTAGGACAATTTCATCTTCTTGAAGGAGTAGTGCTTTACCAAAAGCAATACCAGGAGATGCTAGGATGCCTGAAATCATAGCCTTACCTTAATATGGTCAACAATAAACGGAAAGTGTTTGACTAAAAATGCTAACGAGTAGTTGTAGCTTAAAGACGTCTTATTTAAACAAAGCCATTTTGCGTTTGCAAAATGGCTTTGAGAAGAGCGTTCTAATTAGTGAAGTTGGTCCATAAGAGCAACTAGGTGGTCAACTGCTGCTTGAGCCTGTGGGCCTTCTGCAGAGATAGTAACAACTGTACCTTTAACTAGGCCTAGAGTTTGTAGCTTGAACAAGCTCTTAGCACTTGCACTTTTACCGTTAGAAGTCACTGTGATGTCAGCGTCAAAGCCTTTAGCTTCTTTAACAAACTGAGCAGCTGGACGAGTGTGTAGACCGTTTTCTGCAGTGATTTCTACTTGCTTCTGATACATGTGATATACCCCAATTGATTTATTTTTGTGTCTGTAGTCGGCAGCGTACAATCTATCATTAACAGTGCTAGTCCAAAGTTAATGAAACGCTGACCCGATGTCAGTGTTTTCAACTCATTCTGCTCGCAGTTCTTGACTGCTGCAAAATCAGAGTGATTCTTTACTAATGCGCTTTTTATTTTGAAGCGAAAAATAAAACTGAGGTGATATTACCAAAGGTGAGGCAGGGATCAACAAAAAAGCCCCTATATGGGGCTTTTTTAGACTAAAAATTGATTTCAACACAGTTTTATTACGTGTTTATTGCTGGTTTTCTTTCTCAGTAAACAGACCTGCAAATAGTGCTGTACTTAGGTAACGTTCACCAGAGCTTGGTAGAACCGTTACAATTGTTTTACCAGCAAATTCAGGCAGTTCCGCAATGCGGTTTGCAGCAACTACTGCAGCACCAGATGAGATACCGGCCAGGATACCTTCTTCTTCCATCAGACGACGAGCCATTTCGATCGCATCTTCAGAGGAAACAGACTCAACACGGTCAATAAGTTCTAAATCAAGGTTACCAGGAATGAAACCTGCACCGATACCCTGAATCTTGTGTGGAGACGGTTGAATTTCTTCACCTGCCAGAGCTTGAGCGATAACAGGCGATTCTGTTGGCTCAACAGCAACGGTTGTGATTGCTTTGCCTTTTTCGCCTTTAATGTAGCGGCTTGTACCTGTTAGCGTACCACCTGTACCTACACCTGAAACGAACACGTCAACTTCACCGTCTGTCGCATCCCAAATTTCAGGACCTGTCGTTTTCTCGTGGATCGCTGGGTTAGCTGGGTTGTTGAATTGTTGTAGAAGCAGGTATTTTTCTGGGTTGCTTGCAACAATCTCTTCTGCTTTAGCGATAGCACCTTTCATGCCTTTTGCTGCTTCAGTCAATTCTAGGTTTGCACCCAGAGCTTTAAGAAGTTTACGACGCTCAAGGCTCATTGACTCAGGCATAGTAAGAGTCAGCTTGTAACCACGAGCTGCGGCTACGAATGCAAGTGCAACACCAGTGTTACCACTTGTTGGTTCAACAAGCTCAACGCCTGGCTTAAGTGTACCTGCTTTCTCGGCTTCCCAGATCATGTTCGCACCGATACGACATTTAACGCTGAAGCTAGGGTTACGTGCTTCTACTTTAGCCAGTACGTTACCTTTACTTACGCGGTTCAGACGAACAAGTGGAGTGTTACCAATAGCTTGCGAGTTATCTTCGTAGATTTTGCTCATGTTGATGTTCCTTCATTACACGGTAGAGGGTGCACAATGCACTCTGTGTTATTACTGATTAAGCATAAAGTGCTAATAAACAACCGAAAAAGAATAAATGGTTATAACTTATAGGGTGTAATGAAGAGTTTTAATAGTGTGAACTGAGTGGTTTTTCTATTGTTATAAGCAACCAGTATTGTACAAAAAGGCGAGTCTTACATGAGTAATGACTCGCCTAATCCTTATCTCACATATTGTAATCGATATTTGTCCACCCACATGGCGGTTGCGCCACACACGGCCACGGGCATCACAAACAAATTCAATATTGGGATCATGGTAAACAACGAAACCATAAACCCAAATCCATAAGAGGTGGACTGATTTTGTTTCAAATCATTTCTCATGTCCTGAAATGTGACTTTGTGATTGTCAAAAGGGTAGTCGCAGTACTGAATGGCAAGCATCCAGGCTGAAAACAGGAACCAGAGTATCGGACCTACTGTCTGACCCAGTGCTGGAATCAGCAATAAAATAAAGAGCCCAAGTGCTTTTGGAAGATAGTACATTAGCTTGCGCCATTCGCGACCTAGAATTCTTGGCACATCTTTCAGTAAAGACATCACAGACTGGTCGCTAAGCGTCTTGCCTGTAAGCTTGGCTTCGAGCTGCTCAGCCAGAAGCCCGTTAAATGGGGCCGCAACAAAATTGGCAATAGTGCTGAACAGATAAGTAAACGTAGCCAGTATAGCGAGTGCTACTAAGGGCCAAAGAAGATAAGAAAGCCATGACAGCATATCGGGCAGGTAGCTAAGCCACGCGTCTATCCATTGATTGAGATTAGAGAAAAGAAAATAGATGGCTCCGCCAATCAGCAGAATATTGACGAGTAATGGCAGGATAACAAATCGTCTGATGCCGGGCTGAAATGCCAGCTCAATGCCATGAAAAAAGTATCCTATGCCACTGCGGTGGTGTGTTGTCATAAAAATGTTCTTCCTAGATTGCTCTATTCGCGATTCTAACGTAGACATAACAGTATACCCAAGATATGAACGCTTCCTGAATCGAAAGGCATTTCATCTCTTAAAGGTAAAATTAAAGAAAAAGCGTGCAGAAGGTCACGCGATGTTCAACGACGTCTCCATATATTTATTCAAATTTCTCAGAGACTTTTGGTAAAGTAACACACATATACGATAAATAGACTGCCACTTGAATGTTTTTTCAGCGATGCAGTGAACAGAGAGTAAAAAATGCAGGAATTGCGACTAGTACTTATCATCGTAGGCTTACTTGCTATTGCCGCCTTGCTATTCCACGGGTTGTGGACCAGTAAAAAAGAAGGAAAAGCCAAATTTGGTAACAAACCTCACCGTAAGCTGGAAAGCTCTGAGGAAGAAGAACAAGATTACACCGCTACTCGCGCGTTTGCTCCTGAAGATGATTTCGAAATTATCCGCAAAACCCGAAAAGAACCTGAGTTTGCTGACAATACTGAAAAAGAAGTACCTGCTTACGATCCACTTGTAGACAGTGAAGAACCATTACCTTCCTTTTCATCGATAGATGATGATTCTTCCAAGTCAAAAGAAAATGAACCCGTTGAAAGTATTCGGGAACCAGAAGCATTTGTTGCAGAGCCTCAAAAGACAGAACAAATCGCAGTAGACCAAACTACCGACTTCGAAAACGAAGAGCGCATTGAAGAACCTGTTATCAATGAGCCAGAGCCCGAAGCTGAAAAAGAAATGGAAGTGCTAGTCCTAAATGTTCACTGCGCTGGCGATGATCCGTTTGTGGGCACTTCTTTGTTTGATAGCATGAAGCAAAACGGCTTGCTGTACGGTGAAATGGACATCTTCCATCGCCATGCAGATTTGTCTGGCACAGGTAAAGTACTGTTTAGTGTTGCAAATATGATGCAACCAGGAACACTTCAGCATGATGATCCGGACACCTTTACAACTCAGGGTATTTCCTTCTTCATGACGTTGCCATGTTTTGGCGAAGCGGACCAGAATTTCAAATTGATGTTGAAAACCGCGCAGCAGATTGCCGATGACTTAGGTGGAAATGTGCTTGATGATCAACGCAACCTTATGACGCCAGACAGGCTTGACGCATACCGACAACAGATCCGCGATTTCAACGCTGGTTAATACAAGCAAATCCAATATAGAATAAAATGATTAGGGCTCGCTTCGAGCCCTTTTTTCTAAGCACGATAGAGCACGTTATGAGTAAGAACATTGAGCAGCAATACGCTGAGTTGAAGCAGACCCTCCATCATCATGCCGTAAAATACTACGTCGAAGACAGCCCAGTGATTCCGGATGCCGAATACGACAGGTTAATGCGTCAGCTTTTGGAAATCGAAGAGCAAAACCCTGATTGGGTGACGGTCGACTCCCCAAGCCAGCGCGTTGGAGGACCTGCACTTGATAGCTTTACGTCAGTCGCTCATGAGATTCCCATGCTCTCTCTGGATAATGCATTCAACGATGAAGAAATAGAAGGGTTCTATCGCCGAGCAACAGATAGAGCGCCAGGAACAGATATTCAAACGTTCAGTTGTGAACCTAAACTTGATGGGCTTGCAGTTAGCCTTCTTTATGAAAACGGTGTGTTAGTTCAGGCGGCAACCCGCGGAGATGGTGCCACTGGCGAAAACATTACCGAGAATGTTAGGACGATAAACGCTATTCCTCTGATTCTGCAGGGAGAAGGCTGGCCAACTCGCATTGAGGTGCGTGGTGAGGTCTTTATGCCTAAGGCGGGCTTCGACAAGATGAATGAAGAAGCGCTTAAGAAAGGTCTGAAGCCTTTTGTAAACCCGCGAAATGCAGCAGCGGGAAGCCTGCGTCAGCTGGATTCAAAAATCACCGCTACAAGACCATTGAGCTTTTATGCGTACAGCGTGGGTGTTGTAGAAGGTGGTGAACTGTCTGATAGTCACTACGAGCGATTTCTGCAACTGAAGTCGTGGGGTTTGCCTATGTGCCCAGAGACGAAACAGGTCCAAGGACTAAAAGACGTCTTTGAGTACTACAAGGACATTCTTGAGAAACGAGATAGCCTGCCGTATGAAATAGACGGTGTAGTCATAAAAATTGATGATATCGCTATTCAGGAACAGCTTGGCTTCGTTGCGAGAGCACCACGTTGGGCGATTGCATACAAATTCCCTGCGCAAGAAGAAATTACCGTTCTGAATGACGTTGAATTCCAGGTTGGTCGTACCGGAGCCATCACGCCTGTTGCTAAACTTGAACCAGTATTTGTTGGTGGCGTTACCGTCAGTAATGCTTCTCTTCACAATGCCGATGAAATCGAGCGACTAGGTGTAAAAATTGGTGACAGCGTTATTATTCGACGTGCAGGGGATGTGATTCCCCAGGTGACTGCGGTGATTTTGGAGAGACGCCCAGATAACGCTGGCGAGATTGTATACCCAACGGCTTGCCCAGTCTGCGAGTCAGACGTAGAGCGTTTAGAAGGTGAAGCCGTTACTCGCTGTACGGGAGGGCTAATTTGTCAGGCTCAGCGTAAAGAAGCACTCAAGCATTTTGTGTCCCGAAAAGCGCTCGATGTAGATGGGCTCGGCGAAAAAGTCATAGAGCAGCTAGTCGACCGTGAAATGGTGGAAACCCCAGCAGATCTTTTCAAACTTTCGGCTGGAGTCATTACCGTTTTGGATAGAATGGGTCCTAAATCGGCACAGAATGTGATTGATGCGCTAAATAAATCAAAACAGACAACGCTTCCTAGATTTCTATATTCTCTTGGAATTAGAGAAGTTGGTGAAGCAACGGCAGCAAATTTAGCAAACCACTTTAAAACACTGGAAGCCATCCAAGAAGCAAGCAAAGAGCAATTAATTGAAGTTAATGATGTTGGTGAAATAGTCGCAAATCACATCAAACGCTTCTTCGAGGCAGAGAGTAATCTTGAGGTTGTTGCAAAACTTCGGGAGTTTGGTGTCCATTGGGAAGATATCACGCAACAATCGAGTGATAAGCCTCAGCTACTTGAAGGAAAAACCGTTGTTATTACTGGTAGCTTCTCCAAGCTAAATCGAAATGAAGCTAAAGCTATGCTGCAAGAATTGGGAGCGAAGGTAACAGGAAGTGTGTCTAAGAAAACGGATATACTATTCGCTGGCGAAGCAGCCGGTTCTAAGTTAGCTAAAGCTCAGGATCTCGGAGTCGAAGTCAAAGATGAAGAGGCTCTGATAGAGATATTAGGTTTGTAATTTATTTAAAGTTACTTTGTTTAAAAGCGAGTTTGATAGCTCGCTTTTTTATTGCACTTTGAAACAAAGAATGTGTCATCAATTTATCTTAGTTATTTTAAATAGTTATGTTTTATCTTGGCGTTATTTTTTCATGGAATGATTTTTAGGAAGTTTCTTTTTAACACCAAGATATTTTTATAATAATTCATAAAAAAATCGAAAGAAGTGCAACTAATTATCATATTATTTGTCTATAAAAATATGTTGCACGCCATCTACACAGAGTTTGATTAAAAGGTTTTTAACTCCTCATAGGTAGAGGCTTTCATAATAATTCTTGTCAAAAATAAAGATATCAATTGTCAGTGATCAATATTACAAATTTGATTTTTAAAGCTATTGATATTTATCATTTTCGAGTCACTTCACTGTTTCATAATCGCAGATCTTCTTAACTTATTGATTTTTATTAGTTCTATCTTTATTTTTTAGCTCAAAATTAATAACTGTGATTCATATCATTTAAGTTGAGAAAACTTTGCTCTCGTTCATATTTTTTTAGTTAAAAAATAAGTTCTCGTTGATGTTTTTCTTCGCGAAGATAGTCTTTGTCATGTGGATACACACTGTGTATGCAGGAATAAAAAGTGTGAACTCATTAGTTTTTGAATATCACACACAGGAAAGATGCTTTCTACCTTAGCGGCCAAATTGAGGTGGATAGCGGACAAAACAGCTATATCCATTTTAGGAGTTTTCCATGGAAAAGATCTTTAAGCGCACTCTTCTGGGTGCAGCAGTGGCTTCAATTGCACTATCTGGCTCTGCACTGGCTAAACCAGCAACTGAAACAGTTGATCTGTACGGTCAAATCGCTATCTCTGTTGCGCAAAACGCACAAACAACTGATGGCGCAGACAAGCCGATCGTTATGGACAACGAATCACGTATCGGTGTTCGTGGTTCTGCAGATTGGGAACGTGGTCCAACAATCATCTGGCAATTGGAAGGTGGTAACGTTGAAGATGACGGTAAAAACAGCGGTCTAGGTGTACGTGATACATACGGCGGCTTCGACTTTGGTGATTCTGGTAAAGTTCGCTTCGGTCGTGTTCTTACTCCACTATTTGAAGTTGTTGATGGATACACAGGTCAAAGCTCAGGTGGCGGTTTCAACGTAGGTAACACAGGTAACACTAACTACGATCGCCAATCAAACATGGTTCGTTACGATTCTGCAAACCTAGGTGGTTTCAGCTTTGCTCTTGGTGCGGGTCGTGGTGATGAAGCTACAGCTGGTTCAAATGTTTACTCAGCAAGTGGTCAATTCGCAACGGGCGTATTCACTGCAAAACTAGCTTACGAAAACAATACTGACCGTGAATCAGTTGATTCAGCGAAAAACCGTGGTGATGCGAATGCAATGATTGCAGGTATCAACGTTGACCTTGAAGGTTTCGGTGTTCACGCTGCATACCTAACTGGTGAAGTTAAGCCAACAGGTGGTAAGACTGGTGCTGCTGGCTACGACAAAGGTACGCAAAGCGCATACAAGTTTGGTGCTTACTACACTGGTGTTGAGCACTGGACATTTAACCTAAACTTTGCAGCTTCTACAGATGCAAAAGTTGATGGTGAGACTAAGAAAGACAAAGACCAAACTATCACTGGTCAGGCTATGTACAGCATTGACTCAAATGCAGTGGTATACGCTCGTCTAGTTCACCACACAGATAAAGTTGCAGGCGAAAGCAACAGCGACTTAGGCTGGCGTCTAGGTATGGAATACTACTTCTAAGACCCAGTTACACTGCCTTTTTCAATTTGCCGACGTGCATGACACGTCGGCTTTTTTGCCAAGTTTTTGGTGAGAATAAAAGTTGAATATAAAACAAAAGCCACGATAAGTGGCTTTTGTTTTATCTGGAATTAATATATTAATTCATATTTGAAATAGCCCAAGTTAGAAAAGCTTTTCTATCATCTTGAGACGCTTGATTAAACAATTGCTGTAGCGTTTCCAAGTCGGTAGTCGTCGCTTTTTTAGCAGAGACATTTTTCTTTTCTATTTTTACTGTATCAACTTCGATCGCTTTACCTGTATAGGCAGCAATACTAGCTGGCTCCGAACTTTCATTAAAGTTTTTTACTTCCTGAACCATGTCTGGCATGAAAGTAAAACCAACTTTGATTTGTCCTGTTTTTAAAGACTTAAGGTCACCATTTGAATCTTTCAGGTAGAATTTAGGATCTTTATTAAACCGTTCCCCCTGGCTTAATGTGTTTATTCTTGGGATAGTCAGAGCAATCTCACTATCAGAACTGGTAAAAGTTGCCACTAAAGGCTGAGACTTAAATTTAGTGTTTTTACTACCAGCTTCAGTTACCACTTTTGCTACTCGAAACACAATCTGATTAGTCCCGTTAGGAATAGTTAATGTTTCTTTATAATCAAAGCCAAAACTTGAGTAACCAATATCCTCTCCGTTGACGATCATAAGCTGAACATCTTTAGGTATAGAAATCTCAACATCAGCTAGTGATGCAAATGGAACCAGTGCTGAAGTGAGCAATAGCTTATGACTTAATTTCATAGTTCTCTCCCTGCAAAATGAGAAACAAGTCTACTATTCATTTTATTATTTGTTCTGCAAAGAAAGTATTAAATAATCTCTGCTTTGCGATCTTACGCTCGTAGTAATTTGACGTTATATTAATAGCGAACATAATGTTGGACTGACTGATAATGAACATTTCTAAAGTTGCAGAGTTGACCGGTCTCACCACCAAATCGATTCGATTTTATGAATCAAAGGAGATTACCTCTCCAGCACTTCGTAGTGCCAATGGATATCGGACTTATTCAGAAAAGCATATTGAAGAGTTGCAGCTTGTGGCGCGAGCGAGAGCTGCTGGATTTAACCTAGATGAGTGTAAGTCTCTACTGGAACTTGCCTTCAATCCTTCTCGTACCAGTGCCGAGGTGAAGCAAAAAACACGCGAGAAACTGGCGGAAGTTGAAGCCAAAATTTCAGAGCTGACTTTAATGAAATCTCAGTTAGAAGCGTGGATTGAAGAATGCCCAGGGGATGAAGGACAAGAATGTCCCATTATCGATAATTTGTGCGGACATAAAAAATAGGCTCATTAAGAGCCTATTTTTAGTTTGAATCCATCTTAATCCACAGCTTCGATGGTGAGGATTATGCCGTTTACTGAAGTGACTTTTACCATGGTTCCTGCGGTGAGTGCTTTTTCGCTGACGGCAGACCAGGTTGTATCACCAACTCGAATTCGACATCTCCCTGCCTGAATATCCTCTTCGAGTCGAGTAATTTGACCGACAAGCTGTTTGTCTTTCTGGTTTAGGTCGGTAGCTTTGTCGTCAAGCACGTCTTTTTTGTGCTGATACCGCCACCAAAGCCAGGTAGTGACCAGAGAGAAAACCGCAAAGCAGACCCATTGTAACTCCCAGCTCATTGGCAGAAGGAGTTTTACGATACCCACTAAAATGGCGGAAATACCAATCCACAGCAGATACCCTGCGGTGCCTAATAGCTCGCCGCATAAAAGCACCAGCCCAAGGGCTATCCAGTGCCAGTGATTCATTTGGTCAAGCAGTTCAAACATATTACTTCTCTTTCGATTCTTTAAACATTTCGGCAATGCCAGCGACTGAGCCCATTAGACCCGTTGCTTCAAGTGGCAGCATGATGATCTTACCGTTTTCTGCCTGTCCAATCGACTTGATCGCTTCGGTATAACCCTGCGCAATAAAGTAGTTAACGGCTTGCATGTCACCTTGAGCAATGGCATTAGATACCATCTCTGTTGCTCGAGCTTCCGCTTCCGCCGCGCGTTCCCTTGCTTCTGCCTGAAGAATGGCCGCTTGTTTGTCACCTTCCGCTTTTAAGATTTCAGCTTGTTTCTGACCTTCTGCTCGTAGGATCTCTGCTTGACGAACACCTTCTGCCTCTAGCACTTCAGCTCGCTTATTACGCTCTGCTTTCATTTGGGCATTCATTGCCGCGGTAAGATCTGAAGGAGGCTGCACATCTTTAATTTCGATACGGGTGACTTTAACTCCCCATGGGTTGGTTGCTTCATCAACGATAGACAATAAGCGCGTATTGATCATGTCACGTTGGCTGAGCATTTCATCAAGTTCAAGAGAGCCCAAAACGGTACGAATATTTGTCAGGGTAAGGTTTCGGATTGCGTGTTCCAGATCGTTCACTTCATACGCGGCTTTTGCCGCATCGACAACCTGAACAAAACAGACTGCGTCTATAGTGACGTTGGCGTTGTCCTTAGAAATGACTTCCTGTGCTGGAATATCCAGAACGCGTTCCATCATATTCACTCTGTGACCGATGGAATCAATGAAAGGGATAATGAGGTTTAAGCCTGGCTTAAGCGTTTGGGTATAGCGTCCAAAACGCTCTACTGTCCAATTGTTGCCCTGAGGAACGGTTTTAACGCCTGCAACGATAAATATGATGGCGACAAAAAGCAGTACGCCAATGGTGATGAGCATGTCGAGTTCCATGACTGTATCCTTAATGCATATTGGAGACTTCAGGATACAAGGAACTTCGTTAACAGGGTACTTAATTTATGAAAACGTGAGAGTTTTTGCGTTACGCTTTGCACATATAAAAAGCAGCCCGTTTGGGCTGCCTTTGATGAGAAAAGGTTTAGTAAAGAAGAGAGTAAAGTTTACGGCGGTACTGACCCGCAAGTGCATGACCTTGCCCAAGAGCAGAAAGAATATCCATGAAGGATTTCTTTAAATCGCCATCAAGTGCATTCAAATCTTTTGATAAGAATTGCCACATGAGTTCAAGTGCTTCTTCATCTCTCCCCACCTGGTGATATTGAAGAGCCAAATCACTGGCGAACTGAATGTTCTCTGGCTCGTTTTGAAACTGAGCTTCCAAAGCTTGAATTTCCGGGCTATCGGCTGCCTGCTTTTGAAGGTCAAGTTTGGCTACCAGACTCTTGTAGTAGTTATCCTGATATTCCAAAGGAATAGCGGAAAGGAGTTGCTCAGCAGTTTCAAATTGATTGGTTTCAAGCAAACAGTCTACGGTTACTAGTTTAACGTCACCGCGTTGTTTGAACTCCTCAGACAGTGTCGAAATTTCTGCAAGCGCTTCGGTGAATTGTTGAGCTTGAAGTTTTTCCTGAATGGATTTGAGCGCCAGTTCATCCTGACTTGGAAGGTGCTTTTCAAGCATAGACTTGATGGCTTCAATAGGTTGAGGACCACCCAAACCGTCGGTAGGCTGACCATTCACGAACAATGCAATCGTTGGTAGCGCCTGTACACCAAACTGACTCGCAATCATTTGCTGCTCTTCACAGTTGATGGTCGCCAGAGTGAATGCGCCTTGATACTGTGAAGCGAGTGTCCTCAATTCCGGAATGATTTGCACACTTTCCTGGCTCATTGGAGCCCAAAAATGGATCAGTACTGGAGTCTGCGCAGAGCCCTCAAGCACTTGACGAAAGTTCTGTTCATTGATTTCAACGGTAAATTCAGACGACATGGTCTTTCCTTATAAATGAGCACTGTCTATTAGGTAAGGGTAAACGAGAGAGAAATCAAGGGGAAATGCCACACAAGGTGGCATTCGTGTGAAAGCAAGCAAAGGTGTAAAGTCACAGAATTAGAATAATAAGCGCTACGCCTAAGCTCAGCCAGTTTAGCTGGTTTAGTGTCATTGTTTCCTCAACAGGTAACGCAAGGGCAAGTAAAAATAGGAATGTTTTCCAGCCTCAAGTGTATTGGAGGTTTGTTAACTTTTTATGACACTCATACGGCTTATTTATGAAGTTCGACTCATAGCAATAGCTTGAGACTTTCTAGTCTATGCCGCTTTGGATAAGATCTTGTCTAGCCATGTTGTCGGTAATATGCGTTTGAATACAGCAAAAACTTTGGTTGGTGTAGTGACTCGATAGCGAATCTTGGGTTTGTTGGCTTCTATCGCATGGATAAGCGGGGAAACCATAGATTCAGGAGGAAGAGTGAAAGCGTTACCTGACTTATCGTTGCCCAACCGCTGAAGCTGCAGCTCGTATTCCGAACGATGAACACTGGACTCTACGTTGATCCATTTTTGAAAATGTTTGAGTGCGTTGGCTCTGAACTGGGTTTCGATAGGTCCCGGTTCAATCAAAGAAATATGTATTCCGCTGTTTGCCAGTTCAAGTCTGATCGTGTCCGTCCACCCTTCAAGTGCAAACTTCGAAGCATTGTAGGCACCGCGGTATTTCATCGCTGCAAAACCCAATACAGAACTGTTTTGAATGATGCGACCATAGCCTTGCGCTCTCATCATAGGAAGGACCTGCTTCACCAGTTCATGCCAGCCAAATACATTGGTCTCAAACTGTTCTCTCAGAGCGTCGGTAGGCAAGTCTTCCAGCGCACCAGCTTGTCCGTAAGCGCCGTTATTAAACAGGGCATCCAGTTTTCCATCGGTAATGGCTAATGCTTCCTTCAATCCGCTCGTGATGCTGTCGGTGTCACTGACATCCAGCAATACACAATTCAGTCCTTCTGAACGAAGTCGAGCTACATCTTCTTCGCGTCGGCAAGAGGCGACGACCAGATAGCCTTTCTTATTTAGTTCGTGAGCACATACGTAGCCAATACCTGTTGAGCAGCCCGTAATCAGAATGGACTTTGTCATGAATTTTCCCTGTAAAAACCTAAACTTCAGGCAGTGTAACAGACCCTAATCCTGATGCTGAAGAATGTTTTTAAGCGCAGGTTCCAGCCGGGAAAAAGTGAAATTGAATCCAAGCTCGGTCAGGTGCTTGGGTTTGGCTCGAATGCTATCGAACAAGAGGGTAGACGCTTCACCAAGTGCCGCTTGCATTACCCATTTGGGTGTGAACAATACGTGCGGGCGGTTAAGCACCTTGGCGAGTGTTTTGCTGAACATCTGATTTTGAACTGGATGAGGAGCACATAGATTGAACGCCCCTCGGGCATGCTCAGTCTCCAACAGGTACATAATGGCTCTTACCATGTCCTGAAGATGTATCCAGGGCATGTATTGTTTACCACTGCCTATTGGGCCGCCTAACCCCAGCTTGTAAGGAGGCAGCATTTTTCCAAGGGCACCGCCGTGCGAACCCAGAACGATCCCCGTTCGAAGAATACAGACTCGGGTAAGGTCAGAATCGGCTCTTTTAGCGATGGCTTCCCACTGAGCGCAAACTTGATGAGCGAATTGCTCTTGGTGGACGTGAAGGTTTTCATCAAAAGGATGGGCTTGCTGATCGCCGTAATAACCCACGGCAGAGCCACTAATAAACACGGTTGGTGGTTGAGTACTGGCGTGAATAAGGGAAACGATCTGCTCGGTTACGTTCCAGCGGCTGTCGCAGATAATTCGTTTCTGATCATTTGTCCAGCGTTTGTCGGCAATAGGTTCACCGGCGAGATTAATCACTGCATCGAAATCATTGAGATCAGAAAAAGAATCCAGTGAGGTGATGTACTCGATGTTACCGAAATCGGCATGGGTCAATGTGTTTCTGGCGGAATTTTCACAACGAGTGAGAATAACAAGTTGATTACCTGCTAAGTGTTTAACGAGTTCCTTTCCAATAAAACCGGTTCCTCCGGTTAGCAACACTTTCATATTATTCCTCATTGTCTTTTACCGTTGTTCATTATAGACGTTGGAGGTCGAGTTAGATCAGAGTGAAAGACTGAGTGGTCACGACCTGGGCAATTCGGATTATCGAGCAATACGTTGACAACAAATTTGTAAAATAATTCCCCCCAAGAATTGAACGATAGCGTTATTGTCACATTTTCTTACAACTTTATGTGCCATGCTGTATATATAAGCGATTGATGAACATGAAGCGTCGCTTGGGTATGTCGTTCATTGAACAGGAAAAACAATAAAAGCGCTTAATAGCGAGTTCCATAGAGCGACTCATTGCTGACCAGAAATCACAGGGGGTGGAATGTCAGCCATTCTTGCGCTAGCTAAGTCTATGCTTTCCAGCTTTAGAGATCTTATGCCGATAATACTGGTTATCGGATTCTTTCAGCTTGTTGTTCTACAAGAACCTCTTCCTAACTTACTCTCCATTCTTTTTGGCTTACTCCTTGTTGTTCTGGGTCTTACTTTTTTCATTTTTGGACTTGAAATGGGTTTGTTTCCTATCGGCGAATCCATGGCACAAGCCTTTGCCAGAAAGGGGAGTGTCGTCTGGCTCATTATTTTTGCTTTTAGTCTAGGGTTTGGTACCACTATCGCAGAGCCTGCGTTAACGGCAGTCGCACAGGAAGCCTCAGAGGTAGCAGCGGAAGGGGGAGTCATCGACCATACCGAAGAAGCAATGGAAAGCTACGCCGATGGCTTGAGATTAACCGTTGCTCTGTCTGTTGGAGTGGCGATTGTGATTGGTGTGATCCGAATTTTAAAAGGGTGGCCGATTCACATCATGATTATTGGTGGCTATCTGGGGATCGTGATACTGACTGGGTTCGCCCCAGATACCATTATCGGTATTGCTTATGATTCGGGCGGCGTTACAACCTCGACCATTACGGTGCCTCTGGTTACGGCTCTGGGCGTAGGTCTGGCTTCAGCGATTAAAGGACGAAACCCAATGATTGATGGTTTCGGTCTGATCGCATTTGCCTCGTTGTTGCCAATGATGTTTGTGATGATCTACGGGATGGTGCTGTCATGATTAGCCCGTCTCTTTTTATTGATACCTTTGTTGGAACGGTTCGTGACGTGATTCCAATAGCGTCGATTATCTTTGGTTTTCAGTTTGCGGTGCTGCGCAAGCCGATTGTTAATCTGGGGAAAGTGGTTCTTGGGTTTGTGTATGTTCTGCTCGGTTTATCGCTTTTCCTTATAGGTCTGGAACTGGCACTGTTTCCACTTGGTGAAACCATGGCAACGCAGCTGACAGAGCCTGAATTTCTGCAAGAATTTAAAATATCGCTCGGTCAGTCCCTAGACTGGATAGATTACTACTGGGTGTATTTGTTTGCCTTCTTTATCGGCTTCAGTACCACAGTGGCGGAACCGTCACTGATTGCCGTTGCGATTAAAGCGAACCAGGTGTCTGGTGGTTCAATCAGCGTCAATGGATTGCGATTTGCAGTCGCACTTGGTGTTGCCGTGGGCATCTCACTTGGTAGTTATCGCATCGTGGTCGGAGACCCTATCCATTATTACATCATCAGCGGTTACATCGTGGTGGTGATTCAAACCTTTTTTGCTCCCAAACTCATTGTGCCTCTGGCGTACGATTCCGGTGGTGTAACGACCTCAACCGTTACCGTTCCGTTAGTTACAGCTCTGGGGTTGGGATTAGCTTCCACAGTGCCGGGGAGGAACCCGGTTATCGATGGCTTTGGACTGATCGCGTTCGCCAGTTTATTTCCAATGATTTCCGTCATGGGTTACGCGCAGCTAACTCAATGGCTGAACCAGCGATCTTCGTCAAAGGAGAAAGAAAATGCGCTTTAAACTCATCATTGCTTTTGTTGAAGAAAGTAAAACGGATTTGGTTCTGGATGCCGCACGCAGTGCAGGGGCAACCGGAGCGACAGTAATCAACCACGCTCGTGGAGAAGGTCTCAATAAGAAAACAACCTTCTTAGGGCTGACGTTAGAAGTTCAGAAAGACGTATTGCTGTTTGTGGTAGAAGAGCATCTGTCTCGCCATATTCTCGAAAAAATTGGTGAGGTAGGCGAATTTGATGAAGCATCAGGGCAGGGCATTGCGGTGCAAATTGATGTAGAAGACGCCGTGGGCGTAGCCCATCAAGTTGAAACTTTAACCAGAGTAGTAGAAGAAAAATTATGAGTATGCAGATGATGATACAGGTCAGAAATGTCATGTCAGACTCCTACGTAATTGTCGATGGTCTGACAACCGTTCAGGAAGCCATTCATTTGGCAAAAGAGCATCAGGTGAAAGCATTGCTGGTGGACAAACGTTACGAAGACGACGAATACGGCATTGTGCTTATGAATGATATTGCCAAAAGAGTACTGGCGCAGAACCGTTCTCCAGAGCGAACCAATATCTATGAAATCATGACCAAGCCCGCGCTCTCTGTGCAGCCCAATATGAACGTTAAATATTGTGCCCGACTGTTTGAGCGTTTCGGCATCAGCCGTGCCCCAGTGGTTGAGGACGGTAAAGTCATCGGCATGGTGAGTTACAACAACATAGTCATCAATGGCATGGCAAAAGACGTTTGAAATTTCTCAGGACTCGTTCCTCATTGGTGTGAAATCAAAGCACAAGCGGATAAGATTGGTGTAGAGTCCGAATCTTGCTCGACTTTTCATCTGATGAGGATCTTATGAGACTGTTTTTTGCTTCAGACTTACATGGCTGCGCGCATGCGACGAAGAAAGTGATTGAGGCTTTCCACCAATCGGGTTGCGAACACTTTCTATTGCTTGGTGACACCCTAAATCACGGACCGCGAAATCCGGTTCCTGATGGCTATAACCCGCCAGAAGTGGCTGCAATGTTGAACGAGTTATCCGATAGAATCATTGCTGTCCGTGGCAATTGTGACAGTGAAGTGGATCAAATGCTTCTCAACTTTCCAACACTGTCTGATTACACATGGGTATTGTTAGAAAATGGCAGGCGTCTCTTTTTAACTCATGGTCACATCTACAATTCAAACAAGCGCCCTAACCTAAAGGCGGGGGATGTTATTTGTCACGGACACACTCATATTCCTGTCGCAGGTGAAGTGGACGGCGTGTTCATCTTTAATCCTGGAAGCACTACATTCCCTAGAGACGGGTATCAAGCCAGCTATGGGCTTTATGAAAATGGGCGGTTTGTCGTTCAGAGTTTTTCCGGAGAGGTCATTGTCGCGGGGGAGATGTAAGCCCAGCACTCATATAAAATGAGAACTAGGCTTTATCCATTCAACAGACTTTAGGTTACTTAGAATCCGAATGACCCAGATCTCGCTCTGGGTCAATCACATCACGAACCTTCTGCTTGAGCACTTTTGCTTCCGGGAACCCACCATCGCGTTTTCTCTCCCAGATTAATACACCATTACAGTGTATTTCGAAGCGCCCTCCAGTATCAGGGTGCAAAGACACGGTTTCAATTTCTTCGCTGAACGTGTGAAGCAACTCTTGGCTTAGCCAGGCAGAGCGGAGCATCCAATTGCATTGGCGGCAATAGTAAATATCAATAATGGCTTTTTCCATAGAACCCTCTTACCAGGCGGAATAGATAAGTTTAATGCTCACCATAATGGTCAGCACTTCAAAAGCAATTTTTATAACAGAATTTGGTAAACGGTGGGTTGCAATTGCGCCAAGCCAGCCACCAAGAAAGGAGCTGACGAGTAGAATGGGCACCCAGGTCCAGTGAGGGTCGATGCCGACATTCACTATGGCTATCGCTCCCATGCCGTTCCAGAACAGCCCTACGCAAACCAGAGTAAGTGCAACCGCCTGTTTGTAACTGAAACCAAACCAGCGAACTAAGAACAGAGTAACAACTAAGCCAGAACCGGCGGTCAGTGAACCATTGAAGATACCAAGCAGAAACAGTACAACACCACCAATTAGCCATCCTAGAGGATCTCGGTGGCTGGGGCGTTCCTGCTGTCCTAGCTCTTTTTTGAATCGGGAATAGATACCCAGAGACAAGATAATAAAACCAAGTAATAACTCACCAATTTTTCCCGGTAAGATCAATACGACATAAGCCCCTGCAACCACTCCCAAGCAACCTGTGACAATAAGGTAGACGGCAAGCTTAAGATCAAACTGTTTGGCACGAAGGTGTGAAATTGCCGCTCCCAGCCCCATAGCGACCGTGGCGATCTTGTGTGTCGCGAGCGCTGTCTGAAAACTCAGCCCAAGAAAAATAAGTAAAGGGAACTGGAGTAACCCTGCTCCTCCTCCTGCTATAGAAGATAGGGTGCTCGCGGTTAAGGAACCAATAAAGAGATAAGTGCTTTGAAGCCAGTCCATAGTCTTTCTGAAAAGAGGGAGGCAACCCTGCCTCCCCTTGTGTTGTTAGTGAGAATACAAAACGGTGGAACCGTGATCCAAGCTGGTCATCAACAGCGCTTTTGCATTGATGATTTCAACCCGACGGCTTTGCTGAGCATCCATTTTGAAAATCTGGGTAATGACTTTGAGTTGCTTGTCGGTGAAGTCTGCCCCCTGATTGGACGAGATATCTTTAAACTCTTTAGGCTCAATCAAAAGGTAGTTATCACTCAATTCCCAGGCACCGTTTTCCGATACATTAATGGTCGACGAGGTGTTTTTCTCGTGTGTTCCGGTGTAAAGGTTAATCCGTGATACCCGCAGATAAGTGCCGTTTGGCAGGTACTTTACATTCGAATCTATGGTCGCTTTTCTCAAAGGACCAATAACCTCATCCTGCTCAGAATCGGACTCAATGAAAAGACGAGTCACCATGCGCGACTGCCATTCGCGTGAGGTCAGAACATTCTCAACTTTTGCGCTTGTTTGTGTATAGAGCCATGCACTGGCGAGCGCTGACACAACCAGAAAAATTAACGCTCTTTTCAAGTTTTTCGTCATAGTCATTAGTTACATACCTGTGCAAAGTCTGGTTGAGTTGAGAAGAGCCGCAAAGTCACGTTTTCACTTGAGTAGTGAATAGAGTGGATGTAATTCAAAATGATCTGTCCATTTTGACCACCCGTTGCTATCACTTGAACAGGCGCGAGATCGCCTTCATGTTGCGACGCGTAGTGCTCGATACACTTCTCTATATTCGGCAGAGACTGCTGCATACTAGGGTGGTTTTCAGGCATGCGAACCGGAATTCCAGCGACTTCTGCAATGGTTGTGAATTTGGCTGGTTTTTGCTGAGAGCCTAAGTAGGTTAAGAATGGCAGAGCAAATGCCAGAATGACGGCAAGCCAGACCCATTTGCTGTCTTTTGATGCAGGTTGTACCGGTTCAGATGGGATGATGACAGCATCATCTTGAACTGGCGTGGTAACGGCTGAAGTAGACGGCTCTTTTTCTACCAACTCTTTAGTGTCTACAGCGGGTTCTGTTACTTCAGGAAGGTCGGCAACTTCTTCATTAGAGTTAGGTGTATTGCGTTCAACCGAAGAGATGAGTTGGTACCCACGCTTAGGAACGGTTTTTACAAACTGTGGAGATTTTGTGGAGTCTTTCAGCATCTTTCTGAGGGTAGAAATAGCCTGAGTCAGACTGGAGTCATCGACCTGAAATCCTTGGTCGCGCCAAACGAATTCGTGCAGCTGCTGACGGGTGATCACCTCATTTGGGCGTTCCGACAACATAAGCAAAATACGGCTTTCATTACTTCCCAGACGAATAACTTCATTGTCGCTGTGCTGGTCTACTAACGAGTTGCTGTTAGGATCAAAAATAAACCGTTGCGCGAGAATGAATTTAGTACCGATATTAGTCATTATTGAAGCACTTAGTCTTGATTAGAGTTCTGTGAAACCGAAGGTGTGTGAGTGTGATTTTATTCACACTTTATCTTCTTTGAGAATTTTTACGCACCATAGAATAATCAAAAACGATCAAAAAAACATTGTTTTTATCTCTTTTGACCTTGAATTTACATTTGCCAGCCACATCTAACTAGCATCTTGGAATTTAGTTTGAAAACCAACTCTCAAGAAAGTTCCAGGTTTTCAAATTTGTGCATCTAAATGTCTAGTTTTGGAGTGAAGATGAGCGAGACAATCACAAACAACAAAGAAACTCGAGGCTTTCAATCAGAAGTAAAACAGTTACTTCATTTGATGATTCATTCTCTATACTCGAATAAAGAAATTTTCCTACGCGAGCTTATTTCTAACGCGTCTGACGCATCAGACAAGCTCCGTTTTCAAGCGCTATCAAACGCAGACCTGTATCAAGGTGACGCCGACCTAGGTGTTAAGCTGTCGTTTGATGCAGAGGCAAATACCCTAACGATTTCTGATAACGGTATCGGCATGAGCCGTGATGACGTGATCGAGCATCTGGGTACCATCGCAAAGTCCGGTACAGCGGATTTCTTCGCGAAGCTTTCTGAAGATCAAAGCAAAGACTCGCAGCTTATCGGTCAGTTTGGTGTAGGTTTCTACTCTGCATTCATTGTTGCTGACGCAGTAACAGTGCGTACGCGTGCAGCTGGTCTGGCAAGCGATGAAGCAGTGCAGTGGCATTCGGTAGGTGAAGGTGAATACACCATTGAGAGCATCACCAAAGAATCGCGTGGTACAGACATCATCCTTCACATGCGTGACGAAGGTAAAGAGTTCCTGTCTGAGTACCGTCTGCGTGATGTAATCAGCAAGTATTCTGACCACATTGGTATTCCTGTTTCCATTCTGACCAAAGTGAAGGATGAAGAAGGCAAAGAAACAGAAGAAACCAAGTGGGAGCAAATCAACAAGGCTCAGGCGCTTTGGACTCGTGGTAAGTCAGACATTTCTGAAGACGAATACAAAGAATTCTACAAGCACGTAGCAAACGATTTTGCAGATCCACTCACGTGGAGCCACAACAAAGTCGAAGGTAAAAACGACTACACCAGCTTGTTGTACATCCCTGCGAAAGCACCTTGGGATATGATGAACCGCGATCACAAGAGTGGTCTGAAGCTGTATGTGCAGCGCGTATTCATCATGGATGACGCTGAACAGTTTATGCCAAGCTACCTGCGTTTTGTTCGCGGTTTGATAGATTCCAACGACCTGCCTTTGAACGTTTCTCGTGAAATTCTTCAGGATAACAAGGTGACTCAGTCACTTCGTAGTGCCTGTACTAAGCGTGTGCTTGGTATGCTTGAGAAAATGGCGAAGAAAGATGAAGAACAATACCTGTCTTTCTGGAAAGAGTTTGGTCTGGTTCTGAAAGAAGGTCCGGCAGAAGACTTCTCAAACAAAGAGAAAATTGCAGGGCTGATGCGTTTTGCTTCTTCTGAAGTTGATAACTCTGAGCAAACTGTTTCTCTTGCGTCTTACGTAGAGCGCATGAAAGAAGGTCAGGACAAGATTTATTACCTGACAGCCGACAGCTACGCAGCAGCGAAGAACAGCCCGCATCTGGAGCAGTTCAAGTCGAAAGGCATCGAAGTTGTTCTGATGTTTGACCGCATTGATGAGTGGCTAATGAACTACCTGACCGAGTTCGATGGCAAGCAGTTCCAGTCAATCACTAAAGCGGGTCTGGATCTGAGCAAGTTTGAAGACGAAGCAGAAAAAGAGAAGCAGAAAGAAACCGAAGAAGAGTTCAAGTCGGTGGTTGAGCGCACGCAAACTTACTTGGGTGACCGAGTGAAAGAGGTTCGTACAACCTTCAAACTGGCGTCTACCCCTGCAGTTGTTGTGACTGATGACTTTGAAATGGGTACGCAAATGGCGAAGCTTCTGGAAGCGGCTGGTCAGGCTGTTCCTGAAGTGAAGTACATTTTTGAACTGAACCCAGAACACGACATGGTGAAGCGTATGGCGGATGAAGCCGACGAAGAAATCTTTGGTCGCTGGGTTGAAGTATTACTTGGTCAGGCAATGTTGGCAGAACGCGGTGCGCTGGAAGATCCAACGCAGTACGTTGGTGCGGTCAACCAGCTTTTGACTAAGGTGTAATAGGCGAATCAAATTCCCTAGGTAACACTGTATCAAGCCCCACTTTTTGAGTGGGGCTTTATTACCTTAGCGACGTATCTCATGCGGAGTAGGTGTTAGGTTACTTGGAGATAATGGTCACTTTTTGAGTAGCCAAACTGGCAAGGGTCGAAAATAGTCATTTATATATGGTATATTCACGCCCGATTTCATTGGGGCTCAGCGCCTCGTAAAGCAGTTATACCGAAACTTACCGTTCACGCTGTGAGCTTCGGTATAAATTCAAAATATTAAGAGGATCCAACATGCGCATCATTCTTCTAGGTGCTCCAGGTGCAGGTAAAGGCACGCAAGCTCAATTCATCATGGAAAAATATGGTATTCCACAAATTTCTACTGGTGACATGCTACGTGCAGCTATCAAAGCGGGCACTGAGCTTGGTAAACAAGCGAAAGCAGTGATCGATGCAGGTCAACTTGTTTCTGACGACATCATTCTTGGTTTGATCAAAGAGCGTATCGCTGAAAACGATTGTGAAAAAGGTTTCCTACTAGATGGTTTCCCTCGCACAATTCCTCAGGCTGATGGTCTGAAAGAAATGGGTGTAGACGTTGATTACGTGATCGAGTTTGATGTTGCTGATGATGTGATTGTTGAGCGTATGGCGGGTCGTCGTGCTCACCTGGCATCCGGTCGCACTTACCACGTTGTGTACAACCCGCCTAAAGTAGAAGGCAAAGACGACGTGACTGGTGAAGATCTGGTTGTTCGTGATGACGACAAAGAAGAGACAGTGCGTGCTCGTCTGGGTGTATACCATGAGCAAACTGCACCATTGATTCAGTACTACGGTAAAGAAGCAGAAGCTGGCAACACGAAGTACCTTAAGTTTGATGGTACTAAGCAAGTTGCTGATGTGAGTGCAGACATCGAAAAAGCGTTGTCTTAATCAGACAATCTTTTTAATGATTTGATATAGTTAAAGCGGTCTTAAAGACCGCTTTTTTCGTTTTTGAAGACTTTTTGGGAACACAGATATTTGAACAAACTTTTCCAAATTGAAATGAATCCAAATGGTAAAAGAGTTCGTAAATATCTAAACTGTGGAAATAAATAACCCATTGAGATAGAAAGGGTATACCCAAGTGTCCTTAGTGCGTTTCTCCTCAGAGAAGGTTACTTGGATATACGTTTCAATCTGAAATTGGATAAATATGGATAATATGCCAAAACAAGGCATTTTGTTGGCTAACCTGGGTACCCCTGACGAGCCAACCGCGCCTGCTGTCAAAAGATTTCTCGCTCAGTTCCTGATGGATAAACGTGTCGTCGATTTGACTCGTTGGTTATGGTGCCCGTTATTGCACGGCATCATTTTACCGACCCGTTCCCCAAGAGTCGCCAAGCTCTACAAGACAGTATGGATGGATGACGGCTCCCCTTTGATGGTCTATTCCAAACTTCAGGCTCTGGCATTAAAAGAGTCACTGGATGTGCCTGTTGAGTTGGGGATGACCTATGGTAACCCGAGCCTACAATCCGGGATTGAACGTTTAATGGAGCAGGGCTGTAAAGAAATCATTGTCTTGCCTCTATTCCCTCAATATTCGTCAACAACAACTGCAGCTGTGTCTGATGGCTTAACCGATGCCTTCAAAAAAATGCCAGAGATACCGGGTTACACCGTTATCCGCGACTACCATGACCACCCGATGTACATCAAAGCACTGGCAGACAGTGTTCGTGCTCATTGGGAAAAGCACGGGCAATCCGAGTATTTGTTGTGCTCTTACCATGGTATACCTAAACGTTATGCCGATAACGGAGACATTTATCCTCGGCACTGTGAGGCTACAACTCGATTACTTGCCCAAGAGCTAGAACTTGATGAGAAGCAGATTGGCATGACTTATCAGTCACGATTCGGCAGAGAAGAATGGCTGCAACCCTATACCGACGAAACCATGGAAGCGCTGCCTTCTCGTGGAACCAAAAAGCTTCAAGTGATTACGCCTGCATTTTCTGTCGATTGCTTAGAAACGCTTGAAGAAATAGCAGAGGAAAACAAGGAAATATTTATGGAGGCTGGTGGAGAAGATTACCAGTACATTCCTTGTCTTAATGCGGATCCTAGTCATATCGAGATGATGAAAGCGGTGATAAACCCGTATCTACGCTAGAGATTGACTATAGATCGAAAGAAGGCTGCCAAATGGCAGCCTTCAGTTTTTATGTTTCGTTCAATGCCAGAGCGGCGTGTTCATCTTCGTCTTCAAGCTCGGGTTTGTCTTCCGCACCATGCATCCAGATTATCAACTGATTGGAACATAAAATCAGCAGCAAACCAGAAAGAGTTGCAGTTACCGCGATGCCTCCGAAAATGGCTAAAGCACCAAAGTCGCCGACGTGAGAGCCTATGTAGCCCGCAACATAGTTAGCAATGGCGTTAAATCCGAACCAGACTCCCATCATCAAAGACGCTAATCGTAGAGGAGCGAGCTTAGTTACCATCGATAACCCGATTGGCGAGAGACAAAGCTCTCCCAGTGTATGGAAGAAAAACGCACCGATAAGCCAAAGCATCGAAGTCTTGGCTGACGGGTCTCCACCCTGCTCGAGCGCCGCTCCTACCATGCAGAGAAAACCAAGTGCCAGAAAGAAAAGTGCCAGCGCAAACTTAATCGGTGAGTTGGGCTCGTTCTTTCCCATTCTGATCCACAGTGCCGCCAGAATAGGGGCAAGCGTGATGATGAAGAAAGGATTGAGCGACTGGAACCAGGCGGCAGGAACTTCAAATCCGCCGACCATTCTGTCGGTGTATTGCTGGGAATAGACATTCATCAAACCACCAGCCTGTTCAAATCCTGCCCAAAATACCACCACAAACAGCCCCATCACCATAATCACTTTCATGCGATCTTTTTCTTCTTTGGTTAATGGTTGTCTGGACTGAGTTGTCACGGCGTGTTTCTTTGCAGCAGGTTCTATGCCAATGTTTCCGAGCCAGCGGTGAGCAAACCCCATCTGCAGTAACAGGCTAATAACCATGCCGATACCGGCAGCTAAAAAGCCTGCTTTCCAACCGTATGTACCTGTAACTGAACCAGAAACTAAACCTGCCAGAAGACCGCCGATATTGATGCCCATATAGAAAATTGTGAAAGCGCCGTCACGTCGGTTATCACCTTCCTGATACAGGTCACCAACCATGGTTGAGATATTGGGTTTGAATAGCCCATTACCTGCGATGATTAAAGCGAGACCCAGATATAAAGCATGAGTTTCAGAAAGCAGCAGGGCATTGTCAGGAAGCGCTAATGCAAATTGCCCCAGCGCCATCAAAACGCCGCCCATTAACAGTGAACGGCGTTGGCCCAGATAGTTGTCTGCAAGCCATCCTCCAATAAGAGGGGTAATGTAAACCAACCCCGTATATGCGCCGTAGAGTTGCAAGGCTTGCTGATTCGTCCAGCCAAGCCCGCCATTTATAGTGGTATCGGTGAGAAAAAGTACCAGAATGGCGCGCATCGCATAGTAGGAGAAGCGTTCCCACAATTCGGTACTGAAAAGAAGGAACAACCCTTTTGGGTGCCCCATAAATTCGGAATGTTGTTTTTGCATTGTCTGTTCTTATTTGAAGTCTGTTGGAATCGAAAGAACAAAAATGAAAGGCAAGATGATCCTGCGATCTTGCTGCTGACATCCTGACCTAATAGAAGGAAAGAAACGGATGAGCGACGGTTATCATTGATCGTCCATGACGATAAGCGTTATCAGGCTTGTCTTGTTACCAAAATCTTCACCAATATACGCCTGAATGAAAGCCACGGTTTGCTGTAATCTTTGTTTGCATTATTGCATTTAGACTAGTTAATGAAGATGGTATTATGGGCTAAAAATTAAGACCGATATTGAGCAATGAAACGTTGGTATCTTTTATATTGCAAGCGTGGTGAACAGGCTCGGGCAAAGTTGAATCTCGAGAATCAGGGTGTGGAATGTTATTACCCCGAGGTGGAAGTCGAAAAAGTGCTTCGCAACAAGAAACAGACAGTAAAAGAGCCGTTGTTTCCGTGTTATGTGTTTATTCGCTTCGACTACGAAGCCGGACCGAGCTTTACAACCGTGCGCTCTACTCGTGGGGTTGTGGACTTTATCCGATGTGGGGCACACCCACATGAGCTGCAAGGGGACTTGATATACGAGCTAAAACTTCTTGAAAAAGAAGATGAAGCCGTCATTAAGATGTCTGAACCAGAAAAAGGTCAGGCGGTACAAATTGAAGAAGGGCAGTTTGCAGGTATTACGGCGATTTATCAGGAACCCGATGGCGATAAGCGCTCGTTCTTGCTGGTTGAAATGATAAACAAACCCGTCAAGGTCAGCGTTGACAACTCTTCTCTCTCCTGGGAATAAACGAAAGGCGCTTAATAAGCGCCTTTCTCTTTTGGTTTAGTATGCGTCGTTGTGAACGGTTTGCACTGCGCGACCAGATGGGTCAATGCAGTTTTGGAACGACTCATCCCACTCAATGGCTTTAGCAGAAGAACAGGCAACCGAAGGACCACCCGGTACACATTTCGCTGCAGACTCTAGCGGGAATAGCTCTTCAAAGATTTCACGGTAAACGTAACCTTCTTTGGTACTTGGGGTGTTGTAAGGGAAACGGTAAGCGGCAGTTTCCATTTGCTGATCGGTGACCTTAGCTTCCGCGACTTCTTTCAACGAATCAATCCAGCTGTAGCCTACGCCATCAGAGAACTGTTCTTTCTGGCGCCATGCGATGGAATCTGGCAGGTAGTGTTCAAAACACTCGCGCAGAATGTGTTTCTCCATCTTGCCGTTGCCACACATTTTGTCTTCAGGGTTAAGGCGCATAGCCACGTCAATAAACTCTTTATCCAGGAACGGTACTCGACCTTCTACACCCCATGCCGCCAGAGATTTGTTGGCCCGAGCACAGTCAAACATGTTCAGAGCCAGCAGCTTGCGAACGGTCTCTTCGTGGAATTCTTTCGCGTTAGGTGCTTTGTGGAAATACAAGTAGCCGCCAAAGATTTCATCCGCACCTTCTCCAGAAAGTACCATCTTGATGCCCATGGCTTTGATCTTACGACCCATTAGGAACATTGGAGTCGATGCGCGAATGGTTGTGACATCGTAAGTTTCAATGTGATAAATCACATCACGGATAGCGTCCAGACCTTCCTGAACGGTATAAGTCATCTCGTGGTGAACAGTCCCGATCTTGTCCGCTACTTCACGCGCAGCTTTTAAGTCTGGTGCACCCTCAAGACCCACTGCAAATGAGTGAAGTTGAGGCCACCATGCTTCCGATTTTTCATCGTCTTCAATTCGCATTGCTGCAAACCGCTTAGCAACCGCAGAAGTAATTGAAGAGTCCAGACCACCAGACAGAAGTACACCGTAAGGAACATCCGTCATCAACTGACGTTTAACTGCATCTTCCAGTGCTTGAGTCAGTTCTTCTTTGCTTGTGGAGTTACCTTGTACAGCGGCGTACTCGTTCCAGTCACGAACGTAGTAGCGCTGAGGTTCAGCATCACCGCTGCCGTAGTAACAACCCGGAGGGAATTCACTGATGGTTTTACAAACAGGAACCAGAGCTTTCATTTCTGAAGCCACATAGTAGTTTCCGTGTTCGTCGTAACCTTGGTAAAGAGGAATGATACCGATGTGGTCGCGACCAACCAGGTAGGTGTCTTTCTCTTCATCATATAGTACGAATGCAAAGATACCGTTCAGTTCTTCAAGCAGGTCTGCGCCCATTTCCTGATAAAGCGCTAAGATAACTTCACAGTCAGAATCTGTCTGGAAATCAAACTTATCGGAGTAGCGAGCACGGAGTTCTTTGTGGTTATAGATTTCACCATTAACCGCGAGTATGTGTTTCTTGTCCTGACTGTACAGAGGTTGGGCACCACTGTTCAGACCAACAATAGCAAGACGTTCGTGCGCTAAAATCGCTCGATCTGATGAATAAATACCAGACCAATCAGGTCCGCGGTGACGCAGTTTCTTTGACATTTCCAGTGCGACTGGTCTTAACGCTGCTGCATCACTTTTTATGTCTAGGATGCCGAATACTGAACACATACCAATTCCTCAAGTAAATCCGTTTTAATCTTTTACATTTAATCTGCCACTATCATTACAAATTGCAACTCTTAGGAATAAAATAATTTACTCTTGCGTGGTCTTATTAAATATTTTCTATTTTAATGCCTATAAAAGTGAATGAGGTTTTATATTCGATGGTTTTTTGGACAGATTTTGAAAAGTAGGGAGATAACTCTTTGTAAGTTTAAGAACCGAGTGGTTGGTATTTTTGGATCTTGAAAAAGCGTGATAGGGTAATTTTAAGGAAGTGAGCGCAAACAAGAGAGTTACTGCCGTCAATGAGTTATGTAAACAAACAGGACAAATCTGCTTCCGTTGGCAGCCGTGGTCGGGGAAGACCAAAGAACGACGCTAACAACAGTCAGGCAATTACAGTGTTAAATCAGATTGCTGCGGGATTACTTCCAAACCGCAAATCTTCCGTACCTTTGTGGCTTGCTGTTAAAAATGCTCTGGCAGACAGCATTCACCGTCAGGAACTTCCCGTAAATACCCGTCTTCCATCAGAACAGACAATGTGTGAAATACTCGGAGTATCCCGCTCCGTTATACGCTCTGCTTTGGGTAGCCTGTCTTCAGAGGGGCTATTGAATAAAGTTGCCCGGACGGGGATTTTTGTCGCTCCGCCTAAAATGGAAACGGATTTTCTTACTTCGAACATGTCAGTGCATTCCGATTTGGAAGCCAGAGGCTATAAGGTCACGTCACAAACTTTTGAGTTCAGAAAAGTGAATGCTGATGAAGCTGAATCGAAAGTGTTTAACCTTCCTAAAGATGGCAAGGTCGTGAGAATCGAGCGCATATACAGTTTCGAAGATACACCGATTACCCATACCATTATTTCTCTGCCGTCTCACAAAGTGCCAGGCTTTGAAAATATCGATATTGAAGACCAGTCCATTTTCCAATTGCTTAAAGAAAGGTATGGGTTGGTATCACGTCGGGCAGAGCGCTGGCTTAACGCTGTCATACCAAGTGAAGACATCTGCAAAAAACTAAGGGTTGAGAATGGACAACCTGTCATTGCCATCGAATCGATAGCTTATGATTCCAGTGACATGCCTTTGGAGTTTTACCGCGCCTACTACAATTCTGCTATCGCCAGAATTCACGTTGCGACCAGCAATGTACACCTTTGATCTACCTCTGCTTAATGATGGGTAGATCTGAGCCAATTCGATAGACCTGATCTTTTGCTTTCAACACCTTGTGTAGCTTTTAAATCCAATTTCTTACCTATCTTATTGATTTTATTTTATAACTTAATCTCTTTCATAAGTAGCCTGCTCTAACGCAACACTGTTCATGTGATATCCAATTCACCATTTCTGTATTTATCCAAACGATCAAGATCACAAAAATATCTTATTTCTGATCATACTCAGATTTTTTCTATTTCTGGTACTTACCAGATTGACAAGTTTTTAATCTCTCACTTATAGTGGTTAAAAATTAACCAGAAAAGATCTTTTGGTTAACTCAATATTTACATTTGAGGTCACGGATGGACTACCAAAGAGCATTTGATTTTTCAGGAAAGGTCGTTGCCATTGTCGGAGCAGGGAGTGGCATTGGGCTTGAAGCCGCAAAAGCTTTTGCTTCATGCGGCGCAGATTTAGCACTGCTCGATTTAAATGCCGAGGCTCTGAAACGTGCGCGATCTGCTTTGACCTCTATGGGCTACATCTCATCAGAACGGAGCGTTTTTATTCAGGCACTAGATGTTACTGATGAACAAGCGGTGGTGTCTGCTGCTGAGGCAGTGGCAGATGAGTTTGGTCAGGTGGACGTTTTGGTGAATTCCGCTGGTATTGCTGAGCTTCATGAAGCTGACGAGATTGCTGAGCGCAATTGGAAGCGGGTAATGGACGTCAACATGAACGGGACATTCTGGGCTTGCCGCGCTTTTGCCACACACATGTTAAAGCGCCAAAGCGGTGCGATTGTCAATATGGGCTCTATGTCCGGCAACATCATCAATACCCCTCAGTTTGCGTCCAGCTATATGGCTTCTAAAGGAGGGGTTCACCAGCTAACCAAAGCACTTGCCGTGGAATGGGCTCAGAAAGGGATCCGAGTGAACGCGCTGGCACCCGGATACATCGCAACGGAAATGACCCTTGAGATGCGTTCGCGCCCAGAGCTTTTCAATAAATGGATAGAAATGACGCCCATGGGGCGGTGTGGGACACCGTCTGAGGTGGCGGCTCTGATTTTATTTCTCGCGTCCGATGTATCGAGTTACATGACGGGAGCCATCGTTGCTATCGATGGTGGGTACACATGTTTATAAGTAGAAAATGACCAATATGATTGCGAAAAATGAGCGGGCATTGCGCCAGTCGATTATCGATGCGTGTATTTCCATGAATTCAAATGGGCTGAATCAAGGGACATCAGGCAATATCTCAGTCCGGTATCAGGATGGAATTCTGATCACTCCAACGTCGTTGCCCTACGACGAAATGAGCGCCGAGGACATCGTATGGATGGGGTTTGATGGCGTGATAGAAGGGGATCGTGTCCCTTCCACAGAGTGGCGTTTTCACATCGATATTATGAGACAAAAGAAGGATGTGAACGCGATAGTCCACGCTCATCCGACAGCTTGTACAACTCTGTCGATTATGAATCGGGATATTCCACCCATTCATTACATGGTAGCGGTAGCGGGTGGATACGATATCCGCTGCGCAGAGTACGCAACATTCGGTGTAAAAGCGCTTTCAAACAATGCACTTAAAGCTCTGGAAGGGCGTAAAGCCTGCCTGTTGGCTCACCACGGAATGATTGCTACTGCGCAATCTCTGGATAAAGCGATGTGGCTGGCGATTGAAGTGGAAGCGCTGGCGAAACAGTACTTAGGTTGCTTACCTATGGGTGAGCCGCCGCTACTTTCAAAGGAAGAAATTCAAAACGTCATCAATCGAATGACCAATTATGGGCATGGCGATTGAGGATGGTTTAACGGGCTGAAACCAAAACGGTTTTCAGCATACATGAGCATTGATTAGGATGATTAAAATGCTAACAGATAAAATCAGCACTATGATAAGCGCCACTATCCTAGTTGCAGCAATGTCTGCCAGTACACTGGGTGTGGCCAAGGAAGCGCTTCCCCTTAAGGGGAAAACGGTAGGTGTCACAGTAATTGGGACTGACCACGATTGGGATCTGAAAGCCTATCAGGGGCAGATCGATGAATTAGAAGCTCTTGGAGCGGAAGTCATTGCTCTGGATGCAGGTCGAAATGATCAGACTCAGGTCAGTCAGATTCAAACCTTAATTGCACAGCGACCAGATGCGATTATAGAACAGCTAGGGAATATTGATGTTCTTGACCCCTGGCTGAAACGAGTACGCAAAGCTGGTATCCCTTTGTTCACGGTGGATACTGTTAGCGCGCACTCAATCAACAACACTTCATCTAACAACTACAATATCGGTGCAGATCTGGCTTTGCAGATGGTTACCGATATGAAAGCCAAAGGCAAAGTGATCATTTTTAATGGGTTTGCCTCGGTTCCGGTCTGTAAAATCCGTATCGATCAGATCAAATATGTTTTCCAATCTTTCCCCGACATCGAGATCATTTCTCCTGAGCTCCGCGATGTTATCCCTAACACGGTTCAGCAAGCCTATTCTGATATGACAGACATGCTGACTAAATATGGTCCTGACTCTGGACTTAAATCTGTCGTCGCGTGTTGGGATGTGCCAATGATAGGCGCGACTCAGGCAATTGAAGCGGCAAAACGTAAAGGCATTCGTACCTATGGTGTCGATGGCAGTCCTGAGTTTATTGAGATGGTTGCAAACCCAGATTCTGCAGCTGGAGCAGTGGTCGCTCAGCAACCTTATGAAATTGGTCGTCAGGCTGCTCGTACAGTGGCTGCTTATTTGAATGGTAAGGAAGTGCCATCCTTCACTATGGTGCCAGCAGTATTAATCAACAAACTTAATGCTGACGTCACGGCAGAAAAATTCTTGAAGGCGAAAAAGGAACAGGAATCTGCGCAGTAAGCCAGACTGTTCAGAAACATACTGGCTGCTCCTGAGGCAGCAGTATGTTTCTGATTGGTGATTCGGGAGAACAATATGAGCTCTATCGCAATAGAAATGAATGGGGTTTCTAAGACATTCGGTCCAGTCAAGGCGCTCAGTGATGTGTCTATGAAAATAGCCAAGGGCACAATTCATGGCTTAGTGGGGCAAAATGGAGCAGGGAAGTCCACCGTAATAAAGATTCTGGCAGGTATGTACAAACGAGATGAAGGAGACATCATCGTTGAAGGTCAAAGGTTAGCAGCCATAACTCCAAAGCTGATTGAAGAAGTGGGTGTTCACTTTATTCATCAGGATCGTTTGCTGGTTAACACTGCGACAGTCGCAGAAGCCATCTTTCTTCGAAATGAACCCAGATTTGGTCCTTTTATCAATCATAGAAAGATGAATGCTGATGCTGGCTTATTGCTCAAACAATATTTCGATCTGAATCTTGAACCATCCACTTTAATTTCAGACCTCTCTACAGCGCAGCAAAAAATTGTTCAAATCACGCGTTCGCTGGCTCAGAAAGCCAAGATTCTGGTATTGGACGAGCCTACTGCGGCTTTGGTCACTAAAGAAGTCGACAGCCTGTTCAAGGTACTTCGCCGCCTGAAAAATGATGGAATTACCATTATTTTCATTTCTCACTATATGTCTGAAATCATGGAGATTTGCGACTCAGTTACCATATTGCGTAATGGTGAGAATGTTGGGGAAGTAACACCTAAAGAGGTAGGGATTGAAAAAATAGTTGAAATGATGACCAATCGCGATACCTCCGAAATGTATCCTCCCCGGGATGTAACTTTGGGGCAGTCAGTATTGGAAGTCGAAAACCTGTCTCTCAAAGATCACTATTATGACATCTCTTTTAACGTGCACGCCGGGGAGGTAGTCGCAATTGCCGGTCTCCTTGGTTCTGGTGATAAAGAACTGCTTCAAACACTCTTTGGTTTGCAGTCTCCCCACAGTGGGGAAATTCGGTTAGACGGTCAAAAACAGCATTTTTCCAGCCCGGTTAACGCCGTGGAGAAAGGCATAGCGATGCTTCCAGAAGATCGGCGTGCCCATGGGGTTGCCGTCAGTTTGCCTCTTAGTGAAAACATCTCTCTGGCATCGGTCAGTAATTTCAGTACAAAAGGATTGGTCAATCGAGCCGCTGAGCTGAATGCTGTTAACCAGTTGATTTCTGAACTGGATATCAAAACTCCGAGCTGCCAGACCCCGGTGAGGGATTTATCAGGAGGCAACCAACAGAAAGTGGTGGTAGCCAAATGGCTTTCGAGAGACAGCCGGGTTTATCTGCTTGATGAACCTACTGTGGCGGTTGATGTTGGCTCAAAAGTCGAAATATACAATTTGATTAACCGACTGGCAGGAGAGGGGAAATCAATCCTGTTTGTTTCCTCTGACTTTGAGGAAGTCACACAGATGTGCGACCGAATTTTGGTTATCTACAAAGGAGAGATGATCGCTGAATACCGCAAGGGAGAAATCAACGCCGAAGAATTGCTCGCTGCGGCATCAGGGCAGCTCACCAACAGTGAAAGGAGTCATGCATGAGCAGCAGTACCACCGTTTCTCAAATTAAGGCTCAGACCACACCACAAAAAGTATTCTCAGTTCAGAAGCTCGCAATACGCCTGGGTGCCTTCGTCGCATTGCTAGGGATTATGATCTACTTCGCTCTTTCTGCTCGGGGGTTCACGTCTGCATATAACCTACAAAACATTGTTGAGCAGTCTGCCATTCTCGGCTTTCTTGCCTTTGCCATGACGGTCGTATTTGTCGCGACGGGCACCGACGTACAAAAAGGGGGGATCGACCTTTCTGTTGCTGCTAATGCGGGTCTTTGCTCTGCCGTTTACGCCGTTATGCTGAAAAATGGTTATACCGATATTCAGGCGATCCCTCTGACTATAACGACGGGTTTACTTGTCGGGCTGCTTAATGGTTTTGCGGTGGTTACTCTAAAAATTTTGCCTTTGCTCAGTACGTTGGCAGTCATGAATATAGCCGCTGGTCTGGAGCTGGTGGTTACTCAAAATAGCGTCGTTGGCGCAGAGTCTCCACTGCTGGATCTTCTCACTTTTGGCAGCTTTCTTGGTATCAGCAGCTTGTCATGGTGCCTTATTGTCGGGGCTGTGCTGATTTCTGCTGTCATGCACTTTAGTCCTTTGGGGCTTCGAATGTATGCCGTTGGAGGCAACATTGAAGCAGCAAAAGCCGCGGGTATTAACACTGGGCGGTACATCTATGGCAGCTATCTGTTCTCTGGTTTTGCTGCGGGCGTGACTTCCATTCTGATTGTGGCTCGCCTCAGTGCGTCAACTCCGGGGACCAGCCTTCTACTTCTTCCCGTATTGGCAGCTGCACTGTTAGGCGCTGTATTTTCAAGGCGATTTGTACCTACCATTGGTGGAACGTTAATTGCCGTTCTGTTTATTGGGTCACTTTCAAATGGGTTCCAGTTGTTGGGTATTTCCTCCTACTGGGTAAGCGGTGTGCAGGGCGCGTTGATTCTAATCGTGGTTGCCTTTACATCATTCGCCAAAAAGTCTTGAGGAGATGAAAATGACAGCTCAATCTAACCACGCGGACCGACCATTTACGCTAGAAAGGCTTTCCAACTACTTTGTCATTGTGGCGTTTGGTCTGGTAATAGTCGGCTTTTCGGTGTTTGCCGAGGGTTTTTTAAATTTCGAAAATCTGACCAATCTGGTGGTCAATAAAGTTGTTCTACTGGCTATCGTTTCTCTTGGCATGACGATAGTGATCGCATCCGGAGGGATTGATTTATCAGTAGGGGTTTCAATCGACCTTTCTTCCATGGCATTCATTATGATGATTGCCGCAGGCTTCTCTGGAATAAATGGCGTTTTAGTGGCGATTTGCGCGGCGATAGCGGTAGGTTTGCTAAACGCAGTTCTCATTAACAGATTGAAAATTGACCCGTTTCTGGCCACTTTGGGCGTACTTTTTATTGGTAAATCCATTCAACAGCTGGCAACACAGGGCGGAGTGCCCATCTATCTGACCAGAGAAGAATACTCCGCCCCTTTTGAAGCCATCTCCCGCACTTCACTTTTGGGAGTGCCAACGCCTGTTATCGTTCTGATTGTCTGTGTTGTAGCCGTTTACATCGCCCTTCACCGTTCGAAGTTTGGACGTTATTTAAGTGCACTAGGCGCTCAGCCTGGCGTGGCGAAATATTCTGGGATTCGAGTGCCTTTTCAACTCACCATGGTGTTTGTTTCCAGTGCTGTTCTATGCGGAATTGCCGGAATCTTACTGTCGTCGACGGTGCGTTCTTACGTTCCGTTAGCCGGTGATGCGTTTCTACTGGATGCCATAGGAGCCACCTTTATAGGAACGGCTATCAGTGCCGAGCGAAAGCCGACTGTTCTCGGCACGATTCTGGGCGTGTTGCTTCTGGCAGTACTTCGCAATGGATTGCTTCTGATGGGATGGAATTTTTTCTGGCAACAGGTCGGAATCGGTGTGCTGGTATTTGTGGTTTTAGGCATGTCGTTTGGGCTTCGAAAACAAGCTGAATAAGGAAATAAAGCATGACGAAGTTTGATGTAAGTGCGGTAGGGTTTGCGGTCCTCGATATTTTGGGGCGTCCGGTTACTCACATCCCAGAGGGGGGAAGAGCTGACTTTATTGAGGAGATCCGCATGACAGTCGCAGGTACGGCGGCAGCGACAGCGGTTGATTGCGCCATATTGGGATTAAAAACTCGTATGGTGACCACTGTAGGGAACGACGATCTGGGTGACTTTCTGATAAACAAAATGAAAGGGTTTGGATTAGATACGGAACTGGTCAGGGTCGATAACAGTACCCAGACCTCTGCCACTATTCTGCCAGTCCGACCGAATGGAGAACGCCCGGCATTGCATGTGCCCGGTAGCGCAACAAGGTTTGATGTCCATGAGCAAGATCTGGACGCTGCTCTCGATGCGCAGATTATTCATATTGGCGGAACTGGTCTACTAAAAAACTTTGATGGCGAGAAGACGCTGAATTTTATCAAAAAAGCCAAAGAGCTTGGTCGAATCACTACTTTTGATTTGATTCAGGCGACTCCTGAAACAACAGCTTTGGTGGAGCCACTTTTGCCCTACATTGACTACTTTGTGCCTTCAATAGAAGAAGCGTCAGAAATGGCGAAGATGGATGATCACATTTTGGTTGCAAAGTGGTTTAAAGAAAAAGGGGTTAAAAACGTCATCTTAACCATGGGGGGCGATGGGGTTTATGTATTACCTGAACAGGGAGCCCCTTTTTCACTGCCTGCCCACGATATTAAGGTAGTGGATACCACAGGGTGTGGCGACAGCTTCACGGCGGGCATCATAGTTGGTTTGTCCAAGGGGTGGGGCATTAAAGAATGTGCGCGTTTCGCCAATGCAGTGGCTGCCAAAGTGGCAATGGGGTTGGGGTCAGACGGCAAGCTAGTTTCGTTTGACGATACGTTGAATGCCATGAACCAGTGGTCACTGAAAAACCATTAGAGCGTTCAGCTCTACAGGCAAGGATGAACAGAATGTCAGAGTTAACAAACAAAGTCGCATTGATAACAGGTGCCAGCAGAGGGATTGGACGGGCACTGGCCGTTGGGATGGCAAAGAGCGGAGCGGATATCGTCATCGCGGATCTTCCATCTCAACAGGTTGAGTTAGAGCAGACTCAGAAACAAATTCTAGAAACGGGGCGTAAGTGCGTTGCCTACAGTCTGGATGTGACGAATAAAAAGCAGGTGGAAGAAGTTACTGGTGAAGCCCTACAAGAATTTGGAAAAATCGACATTCTTGTTAACAACGCAGGGATCCTAAAACCTTCAAAGCTAGAAGACCTCGATGAGGCTGATTGGGATGCCCACTTTGATGTGAATGGTAAAGGGGTATTGTTGATGACCAATGCCATTCTTCCTCATATGAAGCAGCGTAACTTCGGGCGAATAATCAATATTGCGTCCATTGCGGGTCGTCAGGGGGTAGCGACTCAGGGGCATTACGCCGCCACCAAATCAACGGTCATTACCTTAACTCGGGTCTATGCGCAGGAAGTGGGGGAATTTGGCATTACAGTCAATGCAATTTGCCCTGGAATCATCCTGACAGAGATGGGGAAAAACAATCTGGGCTCCGATGAAGCCATAAGACACTGGCAAGAGGTGGCAGCACTTAAACGGCTTGGTGCGCCTGAAGATGTGGTTGGTCCCGCTGTGTTTTTCGCTTCAGAACTCAGCAGTTTTGTAACCGGACAAGCGTTAAACGTTTGTGGTGGTATTTACTTCCACTAGGGCAACAGAGCCTGTGTTTTAGGAGATAGACAGATGGAAGCTGTTGCAATCATTGGAGGCGGTCCAAGTGGGATTGTCGCCGCCCGTTATATACAGTCTCAGGGCGTTAAGCCAGAAATTTATGAAAGCCACAGCTGCATCGGTGGTCAGTGGGCGGCAGATAACCCCAAATCTGGGGTCTGGCCGACAATGCGCACGAATACGGCTCGCATGGTAACCCGCTTTTCCGACTTGGATCATGACGCGGATGTGCCCATTTTCCCCAGAAACGATCAGATCAAACAATACCTGACCCGCTATCTCGAACACTTTGGGCTTGCTCGCTTCGTTTCACTGAATACCAGCTTGCGGTCTGTAGATCGTTTGGATAACCGGTGGAAGCTCACTTTCGAAGGAGATCAGGGAATATTTTCCAAACAATTCGATAAAGTCGTAATCGCTACCGGAGCGTTTAACCGACCAAATATTCCAGTAATTAAGGGGCTGGACACATTCAGTGGAGAGTGTGGTTCAGTTCATGCTTTTCACTACAAGGATCCTGAATTCTATCGGGGGAAGCGTGTCTTAATTGCTGGTGGCAATATCTCCTCTCTTGAGATTGCGTCTGATCTTGCCATGCTGGGCGCCAGCAAAGTCATTACTACGATGAGAAGACAGCGCTATATTATGCCAAAGCTTGTTGCAGGCGTTCCTGTAGAAAGCTATGCATTTACGAGAGGTGGTGCACTTTTTCAAGAGCAGGCGAGCTCAGAAGAATGGGCACAGACAACCAGAGAATTCATCTTAACGTACTCAGGAAACCCTGCTTGGTATGGCGCACCCGAGCCAGACCAAGACGTCAGAATTGCAGGTACAACGGGGAGTCAGAATTACTTGAACTTAGTCGCTGAAGGGAGAATCACCTGTAAGCCCTGGATTGAGAAATTCAGTGATAATCAGGTGCATTTTCTGGATGGCAGCCACGAAGAAATAGACGGTGTTATTTTTGGTACTGGGTACAGCCTGGATCTGGAATTTTTCTCTGACGAGTTGAAAAGAGACCTAGAAGTCGACGGAATGCATATCACTCTGGCTGATCATACTTTCTCACCCAAGCTTCCCGGAATGGCATTTATGGGGCATTGGGGGCAAATAGGACCTTACTTTCCCGTGTTAGAACAGCAAGCCAGGTACATAGCCTACTCTTGGGGAAAAACGGTTCCAATACCAGAGGAGCAAGCATTGATAAAAGCTTGTCAGGCATGCAAGGAAAACAAAGGTGAAACTTTGTATCAGCACTTAATGGCGATTAAATTTGCCCGTCTGAACGAAAGCGATCCCTCCGGGAGCGTAACGCCTTTGGTTGAGGAATTGCTGAACAAGCATGCGGTAACGGGACTGACATTCAGACTTGCTGGTACTGATGCTCTTGATAGTGCGTATGATCAAATATTAGAAGAGTCCCGCCTGTATGGTATTAAGCCCACGTCTTTAAGAAACGAGTAAACCGAGTGCCCAAGTTCATCACTTGGGCACCCGTTTTTTTAAAGCTTAAATTCAGGTTTGAGCTGGTCGCACACATGGCGTGCAAAACCACTACCTGCTTCGCTATAGATGTTGAAAGCGGCGTCGACACCCAATTCAGTCAACTCATTGAGCTGATCAGAATATTCTGCGATCGCTGCAATCTGCCCCTTGAAGTCTTTGCGTTGTAATTGCTCTAACGCGAGCTGATTACCCAAATGGTGAGGCATGGCTAACAAGACCAACTTAACATTTGCTGTATCTAAAATGCGTTCCCAAAAATCCGGGTCGGTTGCATCGCCCTCAATCACGTTTCTGCCATGACTACGATGGGTGGCAGCTGCATCAGCGCGAACTTCGACGCCAAGGCTCACCTTTCCATAGCGTGTTCTTATTTCATCATAAGCACCAGTGCCGATACGACCCATGCCTAATATCAGTACTTGTGCATGCCCTGGGTTTATCAGTTGGTCTCTTGCATGAAGTTTTTCTGCGGCGGCTTCTTTTAGCCATTTAGCACTACGCTGATAAATTTCATGACCAGCACGGGTTAGTGGCGCAGCCAGAACGAATGAAATGGACACAGCAATGGCAATTGAGACAAGAATGTCACCAGGAAGCCAGCCCATCTTGTATGCCAGACCTCCGACAATAAGCCCGAATTCTGAGTAGTTGAATAACGTCAGCGATGCCAGCAAAGAGGTACGGACTCGGAATTTGAAGAAGTTGATAGTGAAGAAATAAAGAATCCCTTTCACCGGAAGAAGCAGCATAAAGAGCACAGCTAAAGACAGGCCGGTCAACGTCGGTTCTTCTGCTAAACCAATGTTCAGGAAGAAGCAGACGAGAAAGAGCTCTTTCAGATTAAGAAGGGATTTGGACAGTTCAGAAGCTTTCTTGTGCCCAGCCAGAATCATTCCAAGAATCAGTGCACCCAGGTCAGCTTTCATTCCAACTATATGGAATAGTCCTGCGCCAACGACCAGAGCGAAGAAGATGCCAAATAACACCAGCATCTCACCATGACCTACCCAGTCGAGCAACTTATAGAATAGCGGTCTTAGGAACGGCAGAATAAAGAGAGAAATGGCATACCATTCAGGAATCTTTCCTGTAGAAGCGGTTAAGAAAACCACCGCAAAAATGTCCTGCATAACCAGAATACCAATGGCAAGCGTGCCATAAGTGGCATTCATTTCACCTTTCTCCTGAAGGCTCTTCACCGCAAATACGGTACTGGAGAACGATAGGGCAAAGCCAAGCAGAACAAGCTGTTCGATACCGATGCTGGCAAGCGTGCCCACGCCAAGAGTCTTCAATAAAATCAGCGCGACGGTGAAAAATGCGGTCGAGATAAGATTGTGAACCGTCGCCCCTAGCCATATCTCTTTGGCGAGTAAGGTTTTAACATCGAGTTTCAGCCCGATAGTGAACAGTAAAAGAGTGACACCCAGGTCTGCCAAAGTGGTGATGGTGTCGTTGCTTTCAAAGCCATAAGCATTAAGAGCAAACCCCGCGAGCAAAAAACCAACCAAAGGTGGAAGGTTACACTTCAGAGCGGCGAAACCTGCAATGAACGCAACCGAAATAAAAATGAGTTCCATTGAAAAGCCAGCTAATTTGAGTTGTTGTTATACCAATCACAGTAAGTAGGTGTTCAGAAATAGCGTAGGAAAAACGCTTGAGAACAAAGCAAAAAATTTCGATAAGTAGCCATTCTACAATCAAATTTCTTAACGTAGTTATCGAGTGTTTTAACAATCTAGAATGAGTAATTACTTGCTACGATTATTAATATAGAGCAGATACAAAAAAGGGTCGCACTAGACGACCCATTTGTTTAGCGCCTGAACGCTATTTTTCCATCAAACTTTTATTCTTCAAGTAATTTTTGTAACAAAACACCATTCAGCATAGCACGCTTAATCATTGCAAAAGCACCCATGGCTGGTTGGTGGTCAAGTTCCGAAGCAACAATTGGCAAATCGGTGTGGAAGGTTTTAAGCGATTGTGTTTCCACGTTTTTACGGATAGCCGGGAAGACAATGTCTTGTGCTTTCGTAATGTCGCCCGCAATGATGATTTTCTGCGGGTTAAACAAGTTGATGGTAATCGCAATCGCTTTACCCAACTGGTTACCTACCTTTATCAGGCTTTGGCTAGCGAGCTCATCACCCTTTAGGGCGTGCTGACATACATCGTCCATGGTTGGATTCGATATATTGCTCAAGCTAGACTGGTAACCTTTGCTTAATAGGGTTCTAACTCGCTCTAAAATAGCAGGGTTAGAAGCGACAGTTTCAAGGCAACCAAAATTTCCGCACTGGCATTGCTCGCCTAATGGATCGATCTGAATGTGACCGATTTCTCCGACATTTCGGTTAAAACCCAGAAACACTTGTCCGTTGACAATAATTCCAGAGCCAGTACCGCGATGGACACTGACCAGAATGGAGTCCTGGCAATCTCGGCTTGCGCCAAAGTAATGCTCAGCGAGTGCCATACCACGAACATCATTTCCAACGAAGCATTCAACATTGAACGTATCGCGGACAACATCACCCAGAGCTAGGTTATCGATGTCGGTATTCGGCATGTATTCGATCACACCAGTTTCAGGGTTGACCAACCCCGGTAATGAAATGCCAATAGCGATCAGCTGTTCGATACGTTCTTTGTGTTCTTCAATAAAATTTCGAATCTGCTCCAGCAGACCTTCCATTAACTCGGTCTGGTTGTGGTAGATGAACGGTGCATAATGATTCACCAGTTCCTTGCCACCAAGATTATACAAACTGAAATGGATGTAATCACGACCAACACGGATCGCAATAGAGTGAAAAGGTTCGACTTCTGTCGTGAGGGAGATGGCTCTTCGACCACCTGTGGAGGCTTGTTGCGCGACCTCTTTAATCAGGCCGCGCTCCAATAGCTGGCGGGTTATTTTAGTAACACTTGCCGGAGCAAGCTGACTTACATCAGCGACTTGAATCCGTGAAATAGGACCTTGCTGATCAATCAAGCGGTAAACCGCTGCACTGTTGAGTTGTTTGACTAAGTCTACGTTACCTATTTGTCCGCCATTCATGCTTAATTTTGCTCGTATTGTCCGTTAACTACTGTCGCTTTGACATTGAAGTCACGGTCAAATACAGCAAGGTTAGCAACCATACCTTTTTTAACTCGGCCAAGTTTGTCTTCTACACCGATAGCGCGTGCAGCATACAGAGTGGCCATACGTAGAGCTTCATCCAAAGCGATCCCAACGTGCTCAACTGTATTTTGTACTGCTTCTATCATTGTTAGTGCTGAGCCGCCGAGTGTGCCATTTTCATCAACACACTTGCCATCTCGGTAATATACTTTCTTGCCTACAAAAATAAAGTGATCCATATCTGCGCCTGCCGGAGCTGTGGCATCGGTCACTAATACGAGCTTTTCGCCCTTAATTTTGTGAGCAATTCGGATGTTGGCGTAGTCTACGTGGAAACCATCAGCGATGATGCCCGCGTATACTTCTGGCGTATCGTAAATTGCGCCAACAACACCTGGTTCACGACCCGCCATTGGCGTCATTGCGTTGAATAGGTGAGTAGCGAATGTGATACCAGCTTCAAAACCATGACGAGCTTCTGCATACGTACCGTTACTGTGACCGATAGCCACAACAACACCCGCTTCGCTTAGCTTTTCAATGTGTGCAGGATCATTTTGCTCAGGAGCCAGTGTCACTTTAGTCACTACATCTGCGTTTTCACAGATGAAGTCAATCATGTCACTGTCGGAGCGACGAATGTAGTCAACACTGTGAATGCCTTTCTTCATGACATTCAGGTAAGGACCTTCAAGGTGAAGACCCAAAGACTGGTTTTCATACTTCGCGTGGTAGTCACGAGCTGCCGCAACAGCTTGACGCATGTTTTCGTCTGAAGAAGTGATCAGAGTTGGCAGAAAGCTTGTGCAGCCTGATTTCAGGTTTGCTTCATGCATGATTTGCATGGTTTCAGCAGTGATCTCATCGTTTAACATCACACCACCACAGCCATTTAGCTGTAGGTCGATAAAACCAGGGCTGACGTTTGCACCGTCCAGATCAATGGTTTTAATGTCTGCAGGAAGCTCAGCTACTGGACAAACAGATTCAATGTTTGCTCCGTTAACAACAACGGCATGATTGTCCAGCACATCGCTACCAGTATAAATTTTACAGTTGGTTAGCGCATACATAGTGTAATAACCCTTATTTAAGATCTTTAGTATTTTCTGCTTCAAGCTCTTGGAAGTATTTCACCGTCTTCACTTTTAATTCTTGAGTTGCAGGCTCGTCACAAACGATCACTGACTTAGGGTGAAGTTGAAGTGCAGATACAGTCCACAGATGGTTAACAGAACCCTCTACTGCTGCTTCTAGTGCTAGTGCTTTGTTATGACCTGTAATTAGGATCATGATTTCTTCAGCGTCAAGCAGAGTACCTACACCAATGGTCAGTGAGTATTTTGGTACCTGGCTGATGTCGCCATCGAAGAAACGAGAGTTCGCAATACGCGTATCTTCAGTCAGAGTTTTAATACGAGTACGCGAAGAAAGTGAGGATGCTGGCTCGTTAAAAGCGATGTGACCATCGTTACCAACACCACCCATGAACAGGTTAATTCTGCCGTACGATTTAATCTTATCTTCGTAACGTTGGCACTCAGCTTCCTGGTCTTCAGCATTGCCGTTAAGAAGATTGATGTTTTCTTCTTGAATATCAATGTGATTGAAGAAGTTGCTGTACATGAAAGAGCGGTAAGATTCAGGGTGGTCAGATGGAAGACCAACATACTCATCCATGTTGAAAGTAACGACGTGTTTGAAGCTTACTTCGCCAGCTTTATGAAGTTCAATTAGACGCTTGTAAGTGTTCAGAGGAGTACCACCGGTAGGCAATCCTAGTACAAATGGACGGTCCGCAGTTGGCTGGAAGGCATTGATTCGGTTAACAATATGACGTGCAGACCATAGGCCAACATCAGTAGCTGTATTTAGTGGAATTAATCTCACGGTGATACCTCAAATTTATACAGTAAATGATTAAAACTTGGCGCCCTGGGGCATTTGTTTTGAATGATAAAATAAGTTTTATGATCTCGCTAGCAAAATCCTTTGCCCTTACCCGAAACGGGTGATTAGGATCACAAATGAAAAGGTTTTAATTTGCGGAGCAAAATTAATGTCATAAACTGACTACGACTAAATTGAGCCACTAAAAAAAGTGTCTCAAATCTAATACAAAAAATCCTATAGGGGGAACTTAAGGTGAATATACTTGGATATGCGCAGAGATTAGGTAAAGCTTTGATGCTTCCTATTGCAGTGCTTCCAATAGCAGGTCTTTTACTGCGTTTGGGACAAGGTGACGTGCTTGATATCGCTTTCATGGCGCAAGCAGGTGGTGCGGTTTTCGGTAACCTACCAGTTATCTTTGCAATTGGTATCGCAATCGGTCTTTCAAAAGACGGTCACGGTGCAGCTGGTCTAGCTGGTGCAGTGGCTTACTTCGTTTCTAACGCAACTGCAACAACAATCAATGCCGACATCAACACTCAGGCATTCGGTGGTATCCTAGCGGGTATCGTAGCTGGTCACGCATACAACGCATTCAATGCAACGCGTCTACCAGAATGGTTGGCTTTCTTCTCTGGCAAACGTTTAGTTCCAATCATGGCTGGTCTTTTCGCTCTAGTACTAGGTGCGGTTCTAGGTTACGTATGGCCTGCAATCCAGGGTGGTCTTGACGCACTAGCACAAGGTGTATCTTCTTCTGGTGGCTTTGGTCAGTTTGCTTACGGTTTCCTGAACCGTCTTCTGATTCCAATCGGTCTACACCACATTGTGAACAACATTTTCTGGTTCAACCTAGGTTCTTGTCAGGAAATCCTAATCACTGGTGCTCAGGCTGCTGGTCAAGCTCTAGACCTAACTAAAGTGTGTGTAACTCCTGAAGTTGCTAAAACACTAGTAGTTGGTCAACAGCACACGTTTGAATTCGCTAACTCTGTAACTCCAGAAATCGTTGCAACTGTTAAAGAAGTAACTGAAACAGTAGCGTCTGGTGACCTGTTCCGCTTCTTCGCAGGCGATAAAGGCGCTGGCGTATTCATGAACGGCTTCTTCATGGTAATGATGTTCGGTCTTCCAGGTGCAGCACTAGCAATGTACCTAGCAGCTCCTGCTGAGAAACGTGCTCAAGTTTCTGGTGCTCTGTTCTCTGTAGGTTTCTGTGCATTCCTAACAGGTGTTACCGAGCCAATGGAATTCATGTTCGTATTCCTAGCTCCTGCACTATACGCAGTACACGCAGCATTCACTGGTCTAGCTCTAGTAGTAGCGAACATGTTCGGTACTCTACACGGCTTCACATTCTCTGGTGGTGCTATCGACTTCATGCTGAACTTCGGTATCGCAACTAAGCCTCTAGTTCTACTAGCTCTTGGTCTAGCATGGTTCGCTCTATACTTCGTAACCTTCTCGTTCGCAATCCGCGCATTCAACCTGAAGACTCCAGGTCGTGAAGACGAAGAAGAAGCAGTTGCTGCAGGTGGTGAAGCACCTAAAGGTGACCTAGCTCGTCAATACCTGAAAGCTCTAGGCGGTCACGAAAACCTAACAACTATCGACGCTTGTATCACTCGTCTACGTCTAACTCTTAAAGACCGCTCTCTAGCTGATGAAGCTGTTCTTAAGAAGCTTGGTGCGAAAGGTGTGGTTAAATTAGGTGAAAACAACCTTCAGGTTATCCTAGGTCCTCTAGCAGAAATCGTTGCTGGTGAAATGAAAAACATCGGTCCAGGTGAAGACCTATCTGATGTAAAACTTCCTTAATCTCAGATTAAGAAATCAAGTTTAAGAAATGCCTCCCAATGGGAGGCATTTTTTTTAACCATTCAAAACGAAATTTGGCAATAAAGTGTTTGAGGCAGTTGTGTATCTCGTGAGAATGGTGGATCATTAGCGATTAACCATTCTGACAATACTTAAATACATAGAGGTGTTATAGATGAGTGAAGCTGAGGCTCGTCCATCGAACTTTATCCGTCAAATCATTGATAAGGATTTAGCGGAAGGCAAACATAACAGCGTGCACACCCGTTTCCCGCCAGAACCTAACGGTTATCTGCACATCGGTCACGCTAAATCTATCTGCCTTAACTTTGGTATTGCTCAGGACTATCAGGGACAGTGTAATCTTCGTTTTGATGACACTAACCCTGAAAAAGAAGATATCGAATACGTCGAGTCGATTAAGAATGATGTTAACTGGTTAGGCTTTGAGTGGAATGGGGATATCTGTTACTCCTCAAACTACTTCGACAAACTTTACGGTTATGCAGTTGAATTAATTAACAAAGGCTTAGCGTATGTCGAAGAGCTAAGTCCTGAGCAGATCCGCGAGTACCGAGGTACACTGAAAGATCCGGGTAAGCCTAGCCCTTATCGCGATCGCAGCGTTGAGGAAAACTTAGCGCTGTTTGAAAAAATGCGCGATGGTGGTTTTGAAGAAGGGAAAGCATGTCTACGTGCGAAAATCGACATGTCTTCCTCCTTCATGGTTATGCGTGATCCAGTGCTATACCGCGTGCGCTTTGCCACACACCATCAAACTGGTGACAAGTGGTGCATCTACCCGATGTATGATTTTACGCATTGTATCTCGGATGCGTTGGAAGGTATTACGCACTCACTTTGTACACTGGAATTCCAAGATAACCGACGTTTGTACGACTGGGTGTTAGATAACATTTCAATCGAATGTCAGCCACGCCAGTACGAGTTCAGCCGTCTGAACCTTGAATACACGGTTATGTCCAAGCGTAAGCTGAGCCAGCTGGTTTCCGAAAACCTAGTGAATGGGTGGGATGACCCGCGTATGCCAACGGTTTCCGGATTACGTCGCCGAGGCTTTACTCCTGCTTCTATTCGTGAGTTCTGCAAACGCATCGGTGTAACTAAGCAAGAGAACATGATCGAGTTTAGTTCTTTGGAATCTTGTATTCGCGATGATCTTAATGAAAATGCTCCTCGTGCTATGGCGGTTCTGGATCCAGTGAAGCTGGTGATTGAAAACTTCGCTGAAGGTGAAGTTGAGACTCTGACTGTGGCTAATCACCCTAACAAACCAGAAATGGGTGAACGTGAAGTGCCATTTACTCGTGAAATATATATCGAGAAAGAGGACTTTCGCGAAGAAGCAAACAAGAAGTACAAGCGTTTAGTACTAGGTAAAGAGGTCCGCTTACGCGGCGCATATGTGATTAAAGCCGAGCGCATTGAAAAGGATGAGCAAGGTAATATCACTACTATCTTCTGTACTTACGACAATGAAACGTTGGGTAAGAACCCAGCTGATGGTCGTAAAGTCAAAGGGGTGATTCATTGGGTTTCTGCGGAGAAAGGCGTTTCAGCAGAAATTCGTCTTTACGATCGCTTATTCTCAGTCGCAAACCCTGCTGCAGCAGATGATTTTGCTTCTACCATCAACCCTGAATCACTCACGGTAATGCAGGGGGTGGTTGAGCCTAGTCTAGCGAATGCCAAGCCAGAAGCGGGCTACCAGTTCGAACGTACCGGTTATTTCTGTGCAGATTCAAAAGATTCAACACCAGAAAGCCCAGTATTCAACCGAACGGTTGGGTTGAGAGATACTTGGGCTAAGATTGAGTCTAAATAAGACTTAACTTAATTTATGATAAAAAATAAGAGGGCGCATTTTGCGCCCTCTTTTTGTAACAAACCAGGCTTGAGTATAAAATCGAGCAATAAAAAAGCCGAAGGCGTTAAAACCTTCGGCTTTTTCGGTTCTTTTGCCTTACTTTTTCTTCGGCTTGTGCGCGTTTGGATCGTCTTTGCAAGAGCGGTCACCACACTTACCGTAAAGGTACAGGCTATGATTCGTCAGTTCGACGTTGTACTTGGCTGCTATTTCTCTTTGTCTTTCTTCAATCACTTCGTCAGAAAACTCAATCACTTCACCGCAATCAAGACAGACCAAGTGGTCGTGGTGGTGTTGAGTGGACAATTCAAAAACAGACTTACCGCCTTCGAAGTGGTGTCGGGTTACAATGCCAGCATCATCGAATTGGTTAAGAACTCGATATACAGTCGCTAGCCCAATCTCTTCACCGAGATCGATCAGCTTCTTGTACAGTTCCTCTGCACTGATGTGAGAGCAGTCAGGTTGTTGAAGTACCTCTAAGATCTTTAATCGCGGTAACGTAACCTTTAGTCCAGCTTCTTTTAGAGCTTGGTTATTATCTGGCATATTCTTTCCTGTAGATGATCTGCAGCAAAATACAGAAGTCGTAGTTAATAGCATTATAGGATAGTAAAACGTAACAATAAACCACGAAGTTCAAACGGTTAATAAAGAAAACTTGTAAATCTGCCTCAAATCACGGATATTGAGATCCGACCAGTTACAACTTTATAACAATACTTATGCATAAAAGCTTGAGCCGAGTGTACAAACCCGGCGTTGTTAAATTTGCGCTGAATCTGTGGCCGCCATTCTGGGGAGCTGGAATCAGAATACTATCTATCAGCAAAGATTTCCGCACAGTAAAAGTGAAACTTAAATTGAGGTGGTGGAATAAGAACGCAAACCGAACTCAATATGGAGGTTCGATTTTTTCTCTGACCGATCCTGTGTATTCGCTGATGTTGATAGGTATCTTAGGTGAAGAGTATTTTGTTTGGGATAAGGAAGCCAGCATCAATTTTATTGCTCCCGGGAAAAGTGCGCTTTATGCGGACTTTCAAATTTCTCAAAACATGCTTGATGACATTTACAGTAAAACCGCAAATGGTGAAAAGTGTTTTCCTGAGTTTATGGTTTACGTTAAAGATGAAGCAGGAGATGTAGTGTCTGAAGTACAGAGAACACTGTATGTGAGAAAGCGTCCGGAATATCGTTCAGGATAAAAAATACCTCCCAATTGGGAGGTATTTACTTTTAGTCTTCTAGTTCAGCAAGACACATTTCTTCGTGTATCTGCTCAACCCAATTTTTTACTCGATCGTCTGTCAGCTCTGGTTGGCGATCTTCATCAATACACAAACCTACAAACAGAGAGTCGTCACCTTCTACCAATCCTTTTGATGCTTCGAATTCGTAGCCTTCAGTTGAAGTGTGACCCAAAATTGTTCCGCCTTTCGCTTCAACGATATCGCGAACCATGCCCATAGCATCACAGAAGTACTCTGCGTAGTCTTCCTGATCGCCACAACCAAAGATAGCCACGAGTTTCGTCGAGAAGTCGATTTGCTCAAGCTCTGGGAAGAAATCATCCCAGTCACATTGTGCTTCACCGTAATACCAAGTTGGAATACCTAGTAGAAGAAGATCAAAGTTGTCGATGTCTTCTTTGCTGCTTTTCGCGATGTCTTGTACGTGAACCAACTTTTTACCTAGTTGTTTCTGAATCATCTTAGCAACGGCTTCAGTGTTACCTGTGTCGCTACCAAAGAAGAGTCCTACACTTGCCATAGAATCAGTACCTATATAGTGACGGTTTTTAAATTAAATCTGAGGTCGCCTGGTTAACCCAAACCAGTGCCTTCCCAGCTCAGCTGGATAAGCCCTTTTGCGATGAATCCGGCGCAACCTAAGAAAAGAACTAACCATACAATACGACGCCCAAACGGTGGGACATTACCTTGTTTCAATACGTCTTTGATTGCCATTCCGATAAAAAAGAAGATCGATGCAAACAAAAGGTCCAAGCCTATGGACTCTAGCATATTGATGTAGTCGTAGAGCATGACGTTCCTTGTAGTCAAATTTGCTGGGCGCACTATATCACTGTTGCGACCCAAAGTTAATGAGAAGGATTCTCCAATAGGCGCAAAATGTTACCTATGCGGCTATGAATCGGCGCATCACTCTCAGCACGTCGTTCGGCTTTTCCGCATGTAACCAGTGACCCGTATTCGCGATTACATGTGCTTTGGCATTTGGGAACTGTCGCATTACTGCTGGCTGGTGTGCTTCAGTAAGATAATCTGAGTTTCCACCTTTAATAAGTAATGCGGGCGTTTGAACGGCTTTCGCTTCATCCCAACTTATGATGTTTCTGTAGTTAGAGAATAACGACTCAACATTAAAACGCCAGCCAAGGTGATCACTCTCTTTGTAGAGCGACTTACCAAGAAACTGACGCACACCTTCCATTTCGATATGTTCTGCCATGACTTTCATCGCTTCTGAGCGACTTGAGGGTTTTGCATTTTCAACTGCATGAAGCCCGGCAAAAACGTTGTCGTGACGTGATTCCGTGTACGCGACTGGTGACATGTCCAAAACAACAAGCTTTTTCACTTTGTCTTCAATAAGCGATGCGAGTTTCATGGCAACTTTCCCGCCCATGGAATGACCGACAAGAATCACATCACTTAAGTTCAGATGTTCAAGGAGTGCTTTTACGTCTTCTGCCATTTCTTCATAGGTATGGCTTTCACTGTGAAAAGAAAGACCATGATTGCGAAGATCGACAGACAGAACCTGATGATCCTGAACCAAATCTCTGGCCAATAATCCTAGGTTATCCAGATTGCCAAACAATCCATGCAGCAAGACGATCGTCTGTCCTTCGCCTTGCAACTTATAATTCAAAAGTGATGACATTTTCTCTTTATCTTGTTGGGTTTGCCGTAGAGTATCATGGCAGAACTGGTTATAATCACACAGAGTTTAAACATAGAGATTGTGAAAAGCGAATGAAAACAATAGAGGTTGATGAGGATCTATACCGTTACATAGCCAGTCAAACACAACACATCGGAGAGAGTGCATCAGACATTCTTCGTCGATTGTTAATGGGCGAACAAAAGCCAGTTGTTGAGCCTCCCGCTCCAGCAGTGAATGGTATCGTCGTAAGTAAAGACGCAGGTAAGGACACCGCTATTGATGGCGTTAAAGTGCTTCGTTCTTTATTGATTTCTGACGAGTTTGCAGGCAAAGACAAAGCCATTGATCGTTTTATGCTGGTATTGTCGACTCTTCACAGTGTTCACAACGATAAATTTGCAGAGGCGACTCAAGTAAAAGGTCGCACACGTGTTTACTTTGCTGATAATGAAGACACTCTGTTAGCCAGCGGTAAAACAACGAAACCACGTCAGATTCCTAACACACCTTTCTGGGTAATCACCAACAATAATACCAACCGGAAACGCCAAATGGTGGATCAATTAATGACGCGCATGGGCTTCCAGGGCGATTTAATTGAAAAGGTGTGTAACGCAATTTAAAAGCACCTGATTCGAACCTCATAATGACATATTGAATCGTTATTATGAGGTTTGTTTTTTTATGGGTAAGTAAATAAATAAGGAAATAAAAATGGCTATCCATCCTCGAGCGGGGCAACAAGCCTTGCAAGAAGATTTGCATAACATCCCTTCGTTAGTTGCTAATTACTTCTTACTTCAACCAGAATCTTCTAATGATGCACATCGCGTTCAGTTTGGAACGTCCGGTCATCGTGGCACGTCTGACAAACACACCTTCAATGAGCACCATATCTTAGCTATTGCTCAGGCTGTGGCAGAAGTGCGTAAAGAGCAGGGCGTTACTGGTCCTCTGTTTTTAGGTAAAGACACACATGCATTGTCAGAACCTGCTTTTACAAGCGTTGTAGAAGTACTGATTGCAAATGGTGTTGAAGTGATTGTTCAGGAAGATAATGGCTTTACTCCAACTCCTGGTATCTCCCATGCGATTCTGACTTACAATCAAACGCATGAAGCGAAAGCAGACGGCATTGTAATTACGCCTTCGCATAACCCGCCACAAGACGGTGGTATCAAGTACAATCCGCCTCATGGTGGCCCGGCTGAAGCTGAGTTGACTCAGGCGATTGAAGACAGAGCCAATGTTCTGATCTCAGAAGGCTTACAAGATGTGAAGCGCACACCAATCACTCAGTCAAAAGAGTCCGAATTATTCAAGCAAGTTGATCTGGTAAAACCTTACATTGATGACTTAGTGAATGTGATTGATATCGAGGCGATTCAAAAAGCCAACTTGAACATTGGCGTGGATCCACTGGGTGGTTCAGGCATCGATTACTGGCGTCAAATCGCTAAAACATATCAACTTGACCTTACTTTGGTCAGTGAATCCATTGATCCGTCTTTCCAGTTTATGTCATTGGACAAAGACGGTGTGATTCGAATGGACTGTTCTTCGCCTTACGCCATGGCAAGCCTATTGGCGCTAAAAGACGATTATGATCTGGCGTTTGGTAACGACCCAGATTACGACCGCCATGGCATTGTGACGCCAAAAGGGCTCATGAACCCTAACCATTTCCTGGCGGTATGTATCGATTACCTTTACCGTCACCGTGAAGGTTGGAACAAAAACGTAGCGGTTGGGAAGACTCTGGTATCCAGTGCGCTGATTGACCGTGTTGTGGCGGATCTAGGTCGTGAGCTTTGTGAAGTTCCGGTTGGTTTCAAATGGTTCGTAGATGGCTTGTACTCTGGTCAGTTTGGCTTTGGCGGTGAAGAGAGCGCAGGTGCCTCCTTCCTTCGTAAAGACGGCACACCATGGTCAACGGATAAAGACGGCATTATTTTGTGTCTGTTGGCTGCAGAAATTACAGCTGTGACCGGTAAAAATCCTCAGGAATATTACGAAGAGCTAGCAGCGAAACACGGCGAATCAAAATACAACCGTATTCAAGCTGTCGCAAACAGTGAACAGAAAGACGTGCTTAAGAAGCTTTCTCCTGAAATGGTGTCGGCAACGACATTGGCAGGTGACGAAATCACGGCGCGCCTGACACACGCTCCAGGCAATGGCGCGGCAATCGGCGGCCTTAAAGTGACCACAGCGAATGGTTGGTTTGCTGCACGCCCATCTGGTACAGAAGACATCTATAAGATTTACTGTGAGAGCTTCAAAGGTGAAGAACATTTGAAAGCTATTGAAGAAGAAGCTCAGGAAATCGTTAACCAGGTGTTCAAGAATGCCGGTTTGTAATGCCTAACGGTTTTTAGTGGATAAAGGCGGCGCTTGCCGCCTTTTTACCTTTTGTCCTTACTCTTTCGCCCGCCGAATGACTAGTTTGGCCAACCTTGATTCACGATAAACCAGTATTGTCCACTTTCAGATTGGCAATGAATGAACTTTCCAATATCCGTCTCTTCTTCAAGCAATGAAGAAGTGCTCGTTCTGCCCGTTATCCAGTTTTTCTTTTCTAATACATACAATGGCTCTTCAATGCGGTGTTTTTGATTCTCATAACACCAGTAGCCTTTTATACGTTCTTTATTGATCTCTTTCTCACAACAGTGAGTGGGTACTTCATTATCTAAAAATGGATTGATATACAGCCTGCCCTGCATAAGCAAACGTTCTTGAAGGTCCAGCCATTGAGGGAACTGACATTTGAAAGCTTCAGAGGATGACATTTTTAGCTGATGCGTGAGCATGTGCTCTAACTTAATATCCAGCCGGTCTTTTGCGTTAGGACCAAACCACAGCCCGTTGTGGAAAAGGTAGAACTTGATAGCCACTTCCCAGTGTTCGATTTCGTCTTTAAGCTGGTTTTGAATGATGAAGTCTATCGCACCGAGAGTTTTGCCATTTTGGTTTAGTTGGATTTCTTCGTCTTTGACTAAGTATTGTGGGTTATTTTCAAAAAGCTGCTGGCAAAGGTATTGATAAACAAAGCCTAATCGAGCATTTCCTTCATATTCTTCGATACTTTTCGTGATTGAGGCTGAAAACGGGGGAACTTCAACAATAGGGTCAGCCTGCTTAAACAGAGCGGGGGTTTGTATGACCCATTTCAAAAGTTTATTTAGTTCTTGTTTTGATAGCATTGAAATTCTCCATTTGGTTTCGACATTCTACCTTTAAATTGTTATAAACGCGCTAAAAGAGATAAAACGGATACGCATGATGAATAACTTTCAGCTCGAGTCGATCCTCAATGACAAGCTGTCGCCACAATTGATCAAAGATTACAGCCCAAATGGTATGCAGGTAGAGGGTAAGCCCGAAGTTCAGCGTATCGTGACAGGGGTTACGGCATCTCAAGCCCTAATTGAAAAAGCGATCGAGCTTAATGCAGATGCTCTATTGGTACACCATGGTTACTTTTGGAAAGGTGAGCCAGAACCTATCAAGGGAATGAAAGGTAAGCGCATTCGCAGCCTAATTAAAGCCGACATTAATCTTTATGGTTACCACTTACCTCTGGATATTCACCCGGAACTTGGTAACAACGCTAAGCTGGCTGAGTTGCTGGATATTGAAATTGATGGTGGCTTAGAAGGGCACCCTCAGTCGGTTTCTATGTATGGTAAGCTTATTAAACCCGTTTCGGGTGCTGAATTTGCCAAGAGAATCGAAACGACTCTGAATCGAACTCCACTTCATATTGCTCCGGAAAATAGTGACAAATTGATTGAAACCGTGGGTTGGTGTACTGGTGGCGGTCAGGATTTCATCGAGCTTGCAGCGGCAAAAGGTTTGGATGCTTTTATTTCCGGGGAAATTTCAGAGCGCACTACGTATTCGGCTCGTGAACAGGACATCCATTACTTTTCAGCAGGTCACCATGCAACGGAGCGTTATGGTGTTAAGGCACTTGGCGAATGGCTGGAAGTAGAGCATGGCTTTGACGTGACCTTTATTGATATCGATAACCCGGTTTAGTCGAAAGCTACAATTTTTTAGATTAAATACATAGAAAAAGGTCGAAGCGAATGCTTCGACCTTTTTACTACTCAGTAACCAATAGTCGGAATATTGATCATCACTCTCTTTCGTGAAGAGGTTGGAAGTCGCGTGATTTCTGACCAGTGTATAGCTGGCGTGGACGACCAATTCGGTTGTTTGGATCACTGTGCATTTCATTCCAGTGAGCAATCCAACCAATGGTACGAGACATCGCGAAGATTACTGTGAACATTGAGATTGGGATACCAATCGCTTTCAGGATAATACCTGAGTAGAAGTCTACGTTCGGGTACAGTTTCTTCTCTACGAAGTACTCGTCAGACAACGCAATACGCTCAAGCTCCATTGCCACGTCGAGTAGAGGATCCTGGATGTTCAATTCCTCTAGTACTTCGTGACATGCTTCGCGCATTACTGTTGCACGTGGGTCGTAGTTTTTGTAAACGCGGTGACCGAAGCCCATAAGACGGAATGGGTCTTCTTTGTCTTTCGCACGTTCGATGTATTCAGGGATGTTGTCAACGCTGCCGATCTCTTCAAGCATACGTAAACAAGCTTCGTTTGCACCACCGTGTGCAGGACCCCATAGAGAGGCGATACCCGCTGCGATACATGCGAATGGGTTAGCACCAGAAGAACCAGACAGACGAACCGTAGACGTTGAAGCGTTTTGTTCGTGGTCTGCGTGCAACGTAAAGATCTTGTCCATTGCGCGAGCAACAACAGGGTTAACGTTGTACTCCTCACAAGGGTTTGCGAACATCATGTGTAAGAAGTTTTCTGCATAGCTCAATTCATTACGAGGGTAGATGAATGGTTGGCCGATGGAGTACTTGTAACACATTGCTGCCAGAGTCGGCATTTTAGAAAGCAGACGGTAGGCCGCGATTTCACGGTGTTCGTCGTTGTTGATGTCTAGAGAGTCGTGGTAGAAGGCAGCTAATGCACCAACCACACCACACATAACAGCCATTGGGTGAGCATCACGGCGGAAACCGTGGAAGAAACTTGCGATTTGCTCATGGACCATGGTGTGACGCGTTACGGTCTCTTTGAATTGTTCATATTGCTTACGATCTGGGGCTTCGCCATACAGTAGGATGTAACATACTTCCAGGTAATCTGCGTTATTGGCAAGTTGGTCGATAGGGAATCCTCTGTGAAGAAGGATGCCTTTCGCACCGTCAATATAAGTGATTTGGGATTCACAAGATGCAGTGGCAAGAAAACCGGGGTCAAAAGTAAAGTAACCATTGGCTCCGAGTTTACGAACATCGATTACTTCAGGTCCAACTGTACCCTCCATAATCGGCAGCTCGATTGGCGCTTTACCTTCGATGTGAAGGGTCGCTTTCTTATCTGCCATAACATTCTCCTTTGTTTATTATTAATCCATCCAGGATATTTTGTGTGCCGTTTTTTTACTGAGTATCTAAAGTAAAGTCAATTTTTCTCCCTTTTTGTGTGCACTCGTTTTGATTTTTCATATGAAAAAAGTTAAAAATCTGTTCTGTGTAGCATTATTTGTTACGTCAATTGTATTAATATGTTACCGCCCGTATAGTGGCGCTGAAAATTTTTGTGGAATCCTTATAAATTCAAGGCTAGAAACAAATATTAGTATATAATAAAAAAGAAAAAGATAACAATTCATTTACATTTATCTCGCCAATATTGGGCGAAATAAGTTAAATAAATGTTAATTTTTGTAGGGTTCCTACTAAAATTTGGTTTATAACTATAAATGCTCTAAGGAGCTGAGTGAGCAAGCCCGTGAAAGAAAGAAAGTCAAGACCTGTTAATCTAGATTTACAGACAGTCCACTTTCCGATTTCTGCAATCGCATCCATCCTGCATCGAATTTCAGGTGTTATTACGTTTGTAGCAATTGGAATTTTAATTTGGTTACTATCCATATCCCTCTCTTCCCCACTAGGATTCGCTAAAGCCGCTGACATAGTAGACAGCTTTATCGTCTCTTTTATCCTTTGGGGCATTCTAACTGCACTCGCATATCACATAGTAGGCGGTATTCGCCATTTATTCATGGATATGGGGTATTTTGAAGAGTTAGATACTGGCGCAGTGAGCGCAAAAGTCTCATTTGCCGTAACAGTAGTATTGTCTCTACTAGCAGGGGTTTTGGTATGGTAAAACATGTTTCCTCGTTGGGGCGCAATGGCGTTCACGACTTTCTACTGATCCGCGCCAGTGCGATCATCCTTACGCTTTACACCATCTACATTGTTGGCTTTTGTGCCTTCAATGAAATCACTTACATGTCATGGACGGCATTTTTTGGCGGCACCTTTACCAAAGTCTTTACTATGCTTGCATTAGTCTGTGTGCTTGTGCACGCGTGGATTGGCTTGTGGCAAGTATTAACAGACTACATTAAACACATAATGTTACGTGGTGTATTACAAGTCGCAATTATTGCCGTTCTAATCGCCTATTTCTTCTCTGGTTTGTTTGTATTGTGGGGTGCGTAAGTGACTATTCCAGTTCGTGAATTCGATGCCGTTGTAATCGGCGCAGGTGGCGCGGGCATGCGCGCTGCTCTACAAATTTCTGAGCAGGGGCTGTCTTGTGCTCTGCTTTCTAAAGTATTTCCTACTCGCTCACATACTGTTTCAGCTCAAGGCGGTATTACGGTAGCACTTGGCAACTCCCATAAAGATAACTGGCAGTGGCACATGTACGACACCGTTAAAGGCTCTGATTACATCGGTGACCAGAATGCGATCGAGTACATGTGTAAAACCGGTCCTGAATCTGTTATCGAGCTTGAAAAAATGGGCTTACCATTTTCTCGCTTTGAAAACGGCAGCATCTACCAACGTCCGTTTGGTGGACAGTCTAAAGAGTTCGGTGGTGAGCAGGCGGCACGTACTGCTGCTGCAGCTGACCGTACCGGACACGCACTGCTTCACACGCTTTATCAGCAAAATATCAAACACAAAACTACCATCTTCTCTGAGTGGTACGCCCTTGATTTAGTGAAAAACCAAGATGGTGCAATTCTTGGCTGTACAGCAATTTGTATGGAAACGGGTGAAATGTGCTACTTCAAGTCGAAAGCTACAGTGCTTGCGACAGGTGGTGCAGGTCGAATCTACGCATCGACAACTAACGCTCACATCAACACGGGTGATGGCGTTGGTATGGCATTGCGCGCTGGTGTTCCAATGCAAGATATGGAAATGTGGCAGTTCCACCCGACTGGTATCGCAGGTGCGGGTGTGCTGGTAACCGAAGGTTGTCGTGGTGAAGGTGGTTACCTTCTCAATAAAGATGGCGAGCGCTTCATGGAGCGTTATGCTCCTAACGCGAAGGACCTTGCAGGTCGTGACGTTGTTGCTCGTTCGATGATGATCGAAATCCGTGAAGGTCGTGGTTGTGATGGTCCGTGGGGTCCACACATCAAACTGAAGATGGATCACCTTGGTCAAGAAGTTCTGGAATCTCGTCTGCCGGGTATTTGTGAGCTTTCTCGTACCTTTGCTCACGTCGATCCTGTGAAAGAACCAATTCCAGTTATCCCAACCTGTCACTACATGATGGGTGGTGTTCCAACTCAGGTATCTGGTCAAGCGCTTAAACAAAATACCGACGGCACTGATGTTGAAGTCCAAGGTTTGTTTGCTTGTGGCGAAATCGCATCTGTATCTGTACACGGTGCTAACCGTCTGGGTGGTAACTCGCTACTCGACTTAGTGGTATTCGGACGTGCAACAGGTCTTCACCTTGGTGAAACTCTGGAAGCACAAGCCGAAGCGCGCCCAGCAACAGATTCTGATATCGAAGCATCTCTGGCTCGTACTATGCGTTGGGAAAACAGCACCGGCGGTGAAGATCCTGCTCAAATCCGTAAAGACCTGCAAAGATGCATGCAGAACAGCTTCTCGGTATTCCGAGAAGGTGAAGCAATGGCAACAGGGCTTGAAGAGCTTAAAGTTATTCGTGAGCGTTTGAAGGATGCTCACCTGGCTGACAAGTCAACAGAATTCAACACAGAACGAATCGAGTGTCTTGAACTGGACAACTTGATGGAAACTGCATTCTCGACAGCGGTAGCTGCAAACTATCGTACGGAGAGTCGTGGTGCACACGCTCGTTTTGATTTCCCAGACCGTGATGATGAAAACTGGCTATGCCACTCTATCTACAATCCGGATTCTGAAGCAATGACTAAGCGTGATGTGAACATGACACCAGTTCATCGTGAAGCATTTCCGCCGAAAGCACGTACATACTAAAGGGAGGTACATACTATGAAACTTAATTTCTCTCTTTACCGCTACAATCCGGATACAGATAAAAAGCCTTACATGAAGGACTACGTTCTTGAAGTGGAAGATGGTTCAGACATGATGGTTCTGGATGCTCTTATTCTGCTGAAAGAGCAAGATCCGTCAATCGCTTTCAGACGTTCATGCCGTGAAGGTGTATGTGGTTCTGATGGTTTGAACATGAACGGTAAGAATGGTCTGGCGTGTATTACACCGATGTCGGCGCTGTCTGGCAAAGACAAGATTGTCATCCGACCGCTTCCAGGGTTACCAGTTGTTCGTGACTTGATTGTAGATATGACACAGTTCTACGACAACTACGCGAAAGTGAAGCCGTTCCTGATTTCAGACGGCAACTTACCGCCAGCGCGAGAAAATCTTCAGGCTCCGGAAGATCGCGCACATCTGGACGGTCTGTATGAATGTATTATGTGCGCATGTTGCACAACTTCGTGCCCGTCATTCTGGTGGAATCCGGATAAATTCATTGGACCGGCAGGCTTGCTTGCAGCTTATCGTTGGCTGATTGATAGCCGCGATACCGCTACAGATGAACGTTTATCTAATCTTGACGATGCTTTTAGCGTTTTTCGTTGCCATGGCATCATGAATTGTGTAAGTGTTTGTCCTAAGGGATTAAATCCTACGAAGGCAATCGGTCATATTAAGACCATGCTATTGAACCGCTCGGTTTAATTGAATAAAAATTGCCGACCCAAGTTGCGCAATGTACCAGGGTCGGCTTTATTAATAGCTCGGCATAAGACCGAAGCGAACGTGAAAACTACTGGTTAAGGGAAAATATGCACAACGGCGTGATGAAGGCATGGCTCGAGTCTTCACACTTGGCTGGCGCCAATGCAACTTATGTAGAAGAACTCTACGAACTGTATCTTAGTGACCCCGACCTGGTAAGTGAGGAGTGGAAACGAGTTTTTGAAGGATTGCCCAAGCAATCTGACGCGGCAGAACAACCGCATTCTCGTGTCCGTGATTACTTCCGTCGATTAGCGAAAGAGACAAAGCATTACAATGTCCAAGTTAGTGATCCTGATGTCGATGCTAAACAAGTAAAAGTACTACAGCTTATCAATGCTTACCGCTTCCGCGGTCATGAAGCTGCCAACCTCGACCCCCTAGGTCTTTGGAAGCGAGATACAGTCGCTGAACTGAATCCTGATTTCCATACTCTTACCGAAGATGATTTTGATGAAACTTTCAACGTAGGTTCTTTTGCCATTGGGCAAGAAACCATGGTTCTGAGAGACCTTCACAAAGCCCTACAACAAACTTACTGCGGTTCTATCGGTGCTGAATACATGCACATGACTAATACAGAGCAAAAACGTTGGATCCAACAACGTCTGGAATCTGTATCCGGTCAAGCGAGTTTCAGTTCAGAAGAAAAGCAAACATTCCTACATGAACTGACTGCTGCTGAAGGTCTTGAGCGTTATCTGGGGGCGAAATTCCCTGGTGCGAAGCGTTTCTCCCTTGAAGGTGGTGACGCCATGATTCCGATGACGAAAGAAATTATTCGTGCAGCGGGCTCTCAAGGTATCCGAGAAGTGGTAATCGGAATGGCCCACCGTGGTCGTCTGAACATGTTGGTTAACGTTCTAGGTAAGAAGCCTCAAGATTTGTTCGACGAGTTTGCTGGCAAACACGATGAAACTTGGGGTACTGGTGATGTTAAGTATCACCAAGGTTTCTCAGCTGATTTCGCAACTCCAGGCGGTGATGTTCACCTTGCGCTGGCGTTCAACCCATCTCACCTTGAAATTGTTAACCCTGTGGTTATCGGTTCTGTACGTGCTCGTCAGGATCGTCTGGGCGACAAAGACGGCAGTAGCGTTCTGCCTATCACCATTCATGGTGACTCAGCGATTGCTGGGCAGGGTGTGGTGCAGGAGACATTTAACATGTCTCAGGCTCGTGGTTTCTGTGTGGGCGGTACGGTACGTATCGTTGTGAACAACCAGGTTGGTTTCACAACGTCTAACCCACGCGATACGCGATCCACGATGTACTGTACAGACATCGCGAAGATGGTACAGGCACCAATTTTCCACGTGAATGCTGATGACCCAGAAGCAGTCGCTTTCGTGTCTCGTCTTGCAGTGGATTACCGCAACACGTTCAAACGTGATGTTGTGATTGATCTGGTTTGTTATCGCCGTCATGGTCACAACGAAGCAGATGAGCCGAATGCAACTCAGCCTCTGATGTATCAGAAAATCAAGAAGCACCCAACACCGCGTAAACTTTACGCTGATGTGCTGATTGAGCGTGGCGAGTTAGACATTGAAACGGCAACACTTCAAATTAACGAATACCGTGATGCACTTGACCACGGTGAAGTCGTGGTGAAAGAGTGGCGTCCGATGGCGTTGCATTCTGTGGACTGGTCTCCGTATATCGGTCACGACTGGGATACAGATTGGGACTCTACGTTTGATATCAAGCGTCTTACAGAGCTGGGTCAGCGTTTGTGCCAGTTCCCGGAAAGCCACAAGCTGCATAGCCGTGTTAACAAGCTATACAATGACCGTATTTCCATGATCAATGGCGAGAAAGCTTTGGACTGGGGTATGGCAGAAACCTTGGCATACGCAACCTTGGTAGATGATGGTAAGCGCATTCGTATCTCCGGTCAGGATTCAGGTCGTGGTACGTTCTTCCACCGTCATTCTGTGTTGCACAACCAAAACGATGCCAGCACTTATGTGCCTCTTGCGAACATTCACGATAAGCAAGGTCCTTTCCAGGTATTCGACTCAGTACTATCTGAAGAGGCTGTTCTTGCCTTTGAATATGGCTACGCGACAGCAGAGCCGGGCGGTTTGACTCTTTGGGAAGCGCAGTTCGGTGATTTCGCAAACGGTGCTCAGGTTGTAATCGACCAGTTCATCTCTTCTGGTGAGCAGAAATGGGCGCGTCTGTGTGGTCTGACTATGCTTCTGCCACACGGTTATGAAGGGCAAGGACCTGAACACTCCTCTGCACGTCTAGAGCGTTACCTTCAGTTGTGTGCTGAACAAAATATGCAGGTTGTTGTTCCATCTACACCCGCACAGGTTTACCACATGATTCGCCGTCAGGTTGTGCGTCCGATGCGTCGTCCATTGGTGGTTATGTCACCTAAGTCGCTACTGCGTCATCCTCTGTGTACTTCTACGCTCGAAGAGCTGGCAGAAGGCACATTCCAGGCTGCAATCGGTGAAATTGACAAACTGAATCCGACAAGAGTGAAACGTGTCGTATTCTGTTCGGGCAAGGTTTACTACGATTTGCTGGAACAACGCCGCAACAATGAGCAAGACGATGTTGCAATCGTTCGTATTGAGCAGCTTTACCCATTCCCGCTGGAAGAAGTACAGGCTGCGATTTCTCAATACAAGTACGTTGAAGACTTCGTGTGGTGTCAGGAAGAGCCTCAAAACCAGGGTGCCTGGTATTCAAGCCAGCACAACTTCCGTGCCGCGATTCCGGCAGGAGCCGATCTGAAATATGCAGGTCGCCCGGCGTCGGCATCACCGGCAGTAGGCTATATGTCCGTACACATGAAACAACAAAAAGCGTTGGTGAACGACGCACTTACCCTAGATTAAGAACTAGAAGAAAAAGGACGAAACAGATATGACAATTGAAATTCTGGTTCCAGACTTACCTGAATCTGTAGCTGATGCGACGGTTGCAACGTGGCACAAAAAACCTGGTGAAGCTGTTGAGCGTGACGAAGTCATTGTTGATATTGAAACAGATAAAGTAGTACTTGAAGTACCTGCTCCTGAAGCGGGTGTTCTTGAGGCTATTGTTGAAGAAGAAGGTGCGACAGTTCTTGGTCGTCAAATCATCGGTAAACTAAAACCTGGTGCAGTTGCCGGTGAGCCAACAGCGGATAGCACAGACGGTACGGAAGCGTCGCCTGACAAACGTCACAAGGCTTCACTAACCGAAGAGTCTAACGATGCACTTAGCCCTGCGGTTCGTCGCCTTCTGGCTGAGCACAACCTTGAAGCTAGCCAAGTGAAGGGCACAGGGGTTGGTGGTCGTATCACTCGTGAAGATGTTGATGCGCATCTGGCTGCAGCGAAATCTGCTCCGGCAGTAGCGGCACAGCCAGAGGTTGAAGTGCCTGCAGCAGCTCGTACGCAAAAACGTGTCCCTATGACGCGTCTGCGTAAAACGGTGGCAAATCGTCTGCTTGAAGCGAAGAACAGCACAGCAATGCTGACTACGTTTAACGAAGTCAACATGAAACCAATCATGGATCTTCGTAAGCAGTACAAAGATCAGTTCGAAGAGCGCCACGGTACTCGCCTAGGCTTTATGTCTTTCTATGTGAAAGCAGTAACTGAAGCTCTGAAGCGTTTCCCAGAAGTGAACGCGTCTATCGACGGTGATGATATTGTTTACCACAACTACTTCGATATCAGCATGGCAGTATCGACTCCTCGTGGTCTGGTTACTCCGGTACTAAAAGACTGTGACACGCTAGGTTTTGCTGAAATTGAAAAAGGCATCAAAGAACTGGCAGTCAAAGGTCGTGATGGCAAGCTGACAGTTGACGAGCTAATGGGTGGCAACTTCACTATCACTAACGGTGGTGTGTTTGGTTCTCTTATGTCTACGCCAATCATCAACCCGCCTCAATCTGCTATTCTTGGTATGCACAAAATCCAGGAACGTCCAATGGCAGTGGATGGCAAAGTTGAAATCTTGCCTATGATGTATCTAGCGTTGTCTTACGATCACCGTCTGATTGATGGTCGTGAGTCGGTTGGTTTCCTAGTAACAATTAAAGAGTTGCTAGAAGATCCAGCACGTCTGCTGTTAGACGTTTAATATCGCTAAAACGTCTAGTGACCTCCGGTTGCTAGACGTGTATTAGTTTTCAAGGCTAGACTGGCTCAACTGTCTGGCCTTCACTTGAATCTCGTTTGCCTCGCGTGCACAACGAGATTTATTTGAGAAGACCCTACAGACGTCCGTTTAATAGACGGCGTTATGGAAATAATAAATCCCCTAAGGGATAAACAAACGGAATAACACAATGAATTTGCATGAATACCAAGCCAAACAGCTGTTTGCAGAATTCGGTTTGCCTGTGCCGGAAGGCTACGCATGTGACACACCTCAGGAAGCTTTCGAAGCTGCGGGTCGCATCAGTACTGAGAAGAAAGTTGTAAAGTGTCAGGTTCACGCTGGTGGACGTGGTAAAGCGGGCGGTGTTGAACTGCACGATACAAAAGATGGCGTAAAAGAATTTGCGCAAAAGTGGCTAGGTAAAAACCTAGTGACATACCAAACAGATGCTAACGGTCAGCCAGTTACTAAGATTTTGGTTGAAGAAGCGTCTAACATCGCTAATGAACTTTACCTGGGTGCGGTTGTAGACCGTGCGACTCGTAAAATCGTATTCATGGCATCCACTGAAGGTGGTGTTGAAATCGAGAAAGTAGCGGAAGAAACGCCAGAGTTGATTCACAAAGCTGCTATCGATCCACTTGTAGGTCCTCAAGCATACCAAGGTCGCGAGCTCGCGTTCAAACTTGGTCTTGAAGGTAACCAAATCAAACAATTCACTAAGATCTTCATGGGTCTTGGTTCTATGTTCTCTAAGCACGACCTAGCGCTTCTGGAAATCAACCCTCTAGTAGTGACTGGCGAAGGCGACCTTTTGTGTCTTGACGGCAAAATCAACATTGATTCTAACGCAATGTACCGTCAGCCTAAGCTTCGTGAAATGCACGATCCATCACAAGAAGATGAGCGTGAAGCACATGCAGCTCAGTGGGAACTGAACTACGTAGCACTAGACGGCAACGTTGGTTGTATGGTTAACGGTGCTGGTCTGGCAATGGGTACGATGGACATCGTAAACTTGCACGGCGGTAAGCCAGCTAACTTCCTGGATGTAGGTGGCGGTGCGACAAAAGAACGTGTGGCAGAAGCATTCAAAATCATCTTGTCTGATGACAACGTAAAAGCGGTATTGGTTAACATCTTCGGTGGTATTGTTCGCTGTGACATGATCGCTGAAGGTATTATCGGTGCGGTTAAAGAGGTAGGTGTAAGCGTACCTGTAGTTGTTCGTCTTGAAGGTACTAACGCTGACCTAGGTCGTGAAGTACTTGCAAATTCTGATGTTGATATCATTGCTGCTGAGTCGCTAACTGACGCTGCTCAGAAAGTTGTTGCTGCTGTGGAGGGCAAATAATGTCTGTACTAATTAATAAAGACACCAAAGTAATCTGCCAAGGTTTCACTGGTGGTCAGGGTACGTTCCACTCTGAGCAAGCAATCGCTTATGGCACGCAAATGGTTGGCGGTGTTTCTCCTGGTAAAGGCGGTCAAACTCACCTTGGTCTTCCAGTATTTAACACGGTGCGTGAAGCTGTCGAAGCGACTGGCGCAACAGCAACGGTTATCTACGTCCCAGCACCTTTCTGTAAAGATGCGATTCTTGAAGCTATCGATGCAGGTATCGAGCTAATCGTAACCATCACTGAAGGCATTCCAACAACTGACATGATCGATGTGAAAGTGAAGCTAGAAGAAACTGGCGTTCGCATGATCGGTCCTAACTGCCCGGGTGTTATCACTCCTGACGAATGTAAGATTGGTATCATGCCTGGTCACATTCATAAGAAAGGTAAAGTGGGCATCGTATCACGTTCAGGTACGCTAACTTACGAAGCAGTTAAGCAAACAACCGATGAAGGCTTCGGTCAATCAACGTGTGTTGGTATCGGTGGTGACCCAATCCCAGGTTCTAACTTCATCGATATTCTGAAGTTGTTCCAGGAAGATCCAGAAACTGAAGCAATCGTTATGATTGGTGAGATTGGTGGTACAGCTGAAGAAGAAGCAGCAGCGTTCATCAAAGAAAACGTCACTAAGCCAGTAGTTTCTTACATTGCAGGTGTTACAGCGCCTCCAGGTAAGCGTATGGGTCACGCAGGTGCAATCATCTCTGGTGGTAAAGGCACAGCGGAAGACAAGTTTGCAGCTCTTGAAGCGGCAGGCGTGAAGACGACTAAGTCTCTGGCTGAAATCGGCAAAGCACTTCGCGAAGTGACTGGCTGGTAAGTCAAAAAGCTGAAAATGAAAAACCGGAGCTGAGCCTCCGGTTTTTTTGTGCCTTACAATTTTAAGAGTGGCCTAGAAGGGCACTTCAAGAGATTTTAAAATTTGGGCGGCGTCGAGGTTATCTAACCCATCAACATTCACTGTGTTTGAACCGAGAAGCCCATAGCGCTCGATTGAAGTGTGCGTGTATAAACCTATACAGTTTGCGCCTGCCGCATCCGCCAGATGCAACGGACCTGTATCACAGCAAATAAACCCATCCATTTGTTTAAGAACCGCGGCCAGAAGGCGCATATCTTTAGATTGATAGGTTTGTGTTTCTGGATTTAAAGGTGCGGGAATATCAGGGCTTAGAATCTCGACCCAGTTGACCTGTTTACCCGTGACTTCATCAAATTTAGACAAAATATTCTGCCAAGTTGTCTCATCCAACTGCTTTTCACCACGCGCTCCTCGGAAATACGCCAGAGTAATGGTACTTTCTTTCCTCAGCTCAGACGCGATAGCTTCTGCTTGTCTGGTTTCATCTTCTGAAAACGCCATGGTGTGGTCGTATTGCTCTTCCAGCTTGATACCCATGCCTTTAAGCACATCCAGACTTTCTAATGCGGCATGAGGGTGGCGAATCGGAAGAGGAGAGGAGTGCGGCGCAGCAGGCAGTCGGTCTTTCGCGTATTCAGAAACTTTGTTGCGGGCGTCCAGCATCGAAGACATCATGCTGTCCGTGACAGATGAATAAGGCACGATGACTAAGTCGTAAGTGTTCTTTCTGAGATCAAAAATGCACTTCAACCAGCTTGCGATTTGTTTAAATGAAAAGCTGGAGTAATCGAATCTGCCTAATCCCATATGCTGAAAGAACTGTCCTTGCCATGGTTCGCGCAGAAGTAAGTCGATTTTAGCGTCGGGATATTGCTTTTTAAGTTCTCGAATAAAAGGCAACATGAAGAACATATTTCCGATTCGCTTATTGTTACGAATCAACAGGATATGTTTCACTTGGTCTTTATCCAAAAGCTCAGGTTCTAATGATCGATTATTGCTTAATAGTTTATAAAGCAAGATTTCAGAAGAGCCCATTTTGTCCCGACGATAGCTGTCAAAACGGCGAAGCGCATTTCTTAAAGTCATAAATTCTTTCTAAATGATGGATTAGCTGAAGTCACGCACAGAATTGACGGACTTTAGCAAGCATTTTTGAGCAGATCCAGCGGCAGTTTTGATGACAAAAGTACAATACACAGACCGAATTAATGGTAATCTAGCGCAAAAAATTTCTATGTAACACTTATGTCTGTCATTAAAGATAAGAAAAACCTAGAGCAATTTAAGCGGTTATGGCCCTATATCAGCGTATATAAGCTGGCAATTGGTGCTGCTATTGTTGCACTGGCGATTAACGCATTAAGCGATATCTACATGCTTTCTCTGCTGAAACCCATCCTAGACGAAGGGTTTGGCGACTTAGAGTCTAACTACCTTAAAATCCTGCCGTTTATTATCTTGGGTGTTGCACTTCTGCGTGGCTGTAGTGGCTTTGTTTATGGATACCTTTTAAGTTGGGTGTCCAGCAATATTGTGATGAAGCTGCGCAGACAGCTATTTAATCATCTGATGAAAATGCCCGTTTCCTACTTCAGTAAAGAATCGACGGGAACACTGCTTTCTAAAATCACCTACGACACAGAGCAAGTGGCTGGCGCGACATCCAGCACGCTAATCACGCTTGTGCGCGAGATTGTGACTATTGTTGGTTTACTTGGACTGATGTTCTGGACGAGCTGGCAGCTATCTTCTGTGCTTCTCGTTGTTTGCCCTGTCATTGGTATTCTGATTAGCGTGATTTCTAAGCGTCTTAAGAAGGTCAGTAAGAACATTCAAGACGAAATGGGGAATCTGGCGACCAGCTCCGAACAAATGCTCAAAGGGCACAAAGAAGTGCTGAGCTTTGGTGGTCAGAAGAAAGAAGTCAGCCGTTTTGAAGGCGTTTCTAATCAGGTTCGCCAGCAGAACATGAAACTGATTGTGGCTCAGCAAATCTCAAACCCGGTCATACAGACGGTTGCATCCTTTGCATTGGTGGCTGTGCTCTACATCGCGAGTATGGATAACATTCACAATACACTGTCAGCTGGTACCTTTACCGTAGTATTTGCCGCTATGTACAGTTTGTTGCGCCCTTTACGCGGACTCACCAATGTTCTGTCTGAATTCCAGCGCGGTATGGCGGCGTGTGAATCCTTGTTTGATATTCTGGATAAACCAACGGAAAGCAATACTGGAACCGTCACCAAAGCCCATACAGAAGGGCACATTCGATTTGACGGTGTGAGCTTTAGCTATGAGGAAAATACCAGTAAAGCGCTGAATAACGTCTCTATCGATATTCCTACAAACAAAATGACAGCCATAGTCGGGCGCTCAGGTTCAGGTAAAAGTACCCTGGTCCAACTGCTTCCACGTTTGTATTCAGTGAACGAAGGGGCGGTTTACCTGGATGATGTGAATGTTGAAGAGTTCGAACTGTCCAACCTAAGAACGCACATTAGCTCAGTATCGCAAGATATTCATTTGTTCAGTGATTCCATAGCCAACAATATTGCCTACCCAGCTTTGGAAAATGCCGATCGCGCTGAAATAGAAAAAGCAGCGAAACTGGCTAATGCACATGAGTTTATCGAAAAATTGCCGAATGGATACGATACAGAAATCGGGCAAAATGGCGTCACTCTGTCGGGTGGTCAACGCCAGAGGCTTGCCATTGCGCGTGCACTACTTAAACAGTCTAAAGTACTGATTCTGGACGAAGCGACTTCGGCACTGGATACGGAATCGGAAAAAGCCATCCAAAGCGCACTGGCAAATATTCAGCGCGAGAAAACTCTGGTTGTAATTGCCCATCGCCTTTCGACCATTGAGCATGCCGACAACATCATAGTGATTGAACAAGGTGAAGTTTCTGGTCAGGGAACTCATCAAGAGCTATTACAAAACAATCCTGTCTATTCAAGGCTTTACCAAAGCCTCAAGTCGAAAGAAGAAGAGCAGGCATAGCCTGCTCTTCTCTTATCTGAACAATCTGTGACAATACGTTTAGCCAAACATATTGATTCAACTGTTATTAATTTATAGCATCCCGTAGATCCCATGACCACATCAGAATTTTATATTAATAGGTCACTCTTCTATGGTGTATTTTACTTCAAATTCTCAAGAGATTTCCTCTGAGACTGCTGCCAGGACTGATCCATCTTCCAAAGTCGAAGACTTCTTTAATGGCAAAGCCGATTTAACGGCACTTGCAGCGATTGAAGAAACACTGCAACACGATTACGAATACTTCCTCTGCAAACTGTCTGACGTAGCAGTTTCTGGTCAATCAACGGATTTTGAGGTGCCAGAATCCCCCCTGACTACTGAAGCATTTTGCGATTTCCTGCAGGGCCTGCTCACTTGCAGTGCCCCTGTTTTTTCTCCTGAATTCGTCGGACACATGACCTCTGCTTTGCCTAAGCATGCCATCATGATGTCCAAAATCTTGGCGGCTACAAATCAGAATGTCGTTAAGGTTGAAACATCCAATCAGTTCACTGCGCTTGAAAAAAGCATCATTAACTATTTCCACAAGCTCTGTTATCAATCGGATTATTCTGAGAGTTCAATCTCATCAGAACTTAGCCTGGGAAACTTTTGCTCTGGCGGCACAGTTGCCAATCTTTCTGCACTGTGGGTTGCACGAAATCGAGCTTTAGGAGCCAATGTTGGAGAGGTAGGCTTACTCAAGGCACTTAAAGATTGCCCTTACGATGATCTGGCTATCGTGGTCTCGGAAAGTGGTCACTATTCACTAAAAAAAGCCGCGGACTTACTGGGTATCGGCAAAGAGAGCCTCATTGCGGTGAAAACCGACTCTCACCACAAGATAGACATTGCTGACCTTCGCAAGACGTTATCCAGGCTGCGCGACGACAACATCGGAGTACTTGCCATTGTCGGCGTTGCGGGCGCCACTGAAACAGGGGTTATTGACCCTCTGAATGAGATGGCGGATTTGGCGCGTGAATACCAGTGCCACTTTCATGTCGATGCCGCGTGGGGCGGAGCGAGCTTGCTGTCCGATCAGCACCGTGAACTGTTTTCTGGGATTGAAAAAGCGGACTCCGTCACTATCGACGCCCACAAGCAGCTTTATGTCCCAATGGGAGCGGGCATGGTGCTGTTCAAAGATCCTCATGTCGTTCAGTCAATTTCGCATCATGCTAACTACATCATCAGAAAAGGCTCTGATGATTTAGGTGCCCATACTATCGAAGGGTCTCGTGGTGCAGTCGCCGCTATGGTGGCGGCAAACCTTGCGTTGTTGGGTAAAAAAGGGATGTCTCAACTGATTGATAACAGTATTGAGAAAGCCAAAGCACTGGCAACACATATAGCGACCCTGACTGACTTTGAGCTGACCAGTGACCCTACGCTTTGCATTCTCACCTATCGATACGCCCCTGATTCTCTGATGTCATCTCTGAATCTGCTGGATGCAGAATCCCGTTATGCCGCGTTGGAGATGTTAGACGAGCTTAATAAAGAAATTCAGGAAACCCAGCGTGATACTGGTATTGGATTTGTGTCCCGTACCAAGATTCGAGTTAACAAAGAAGAACAAAAGCGCGTTGTGTTTCGCGTTGTACTGGCGAATCCTCTAACTCAAATGTCCCACCTGACTGCCATTCTCGATGAACAAATCCGCATCGCCAGTCAGAGTGAAGGTTTAACGAAACTCAACCAGTACATCCAGCACTCGTTAAAGCGTTCCGCATAATAAATAGTTGAAGTTTATGAGAGAACATATCTACCAAACCGTGAAAGCGTCAGCGGATCAGCCTGCGCTTTGGGTTGCCAATCAGCATTACAGTTACCAAGAGCTAACGGGACGAGCGAGTCGAATTGGTGAGGCTTGCGTTTCACTCGAAACCGAAAAGGTGGCGATTCTTGCTCACCGCAGTTTCTATGCTTATGCCAGCGTATTAGGATGCTATCTGGCTGGCTTAGCCTGGGTACCGATGAATAACAAAAAGTCACCTGCTCAGCTCGCCGAGATCATGCAGGACACGGCGACTCAGGTATTAGTTTGTGATGCAAACCACCAGAGGCTATTGAAGCTGATGCTTGAAGAAGCAGAACAAAGCTGGACAATCCTCTTCGATTCGAACATTGATCTCGATGAATGGGAACAAACATTTCCCGCGCACAGCTTTCAGGTTTTAGATGAACCACTAGCCTCAACAGAGGTGCTTCGCCCGGTTCAGGACGATTCGCTGGCTTACATCATGCACACCTCAGGTTCAACGGGGAAACCCAAGCGAATTCCAATCTCGTATCACAACCTTTCGTGTTACTTAGAGAATATTCGTGATGCGTTTCCGCTAGAAGCGTCTGACCGCGTTGCCCAGTTTTCAGATCTTAGTTTTGATCTATCAATACACGACATGTTTTCTGCCTGGATGCACGGTGCCTGCTTGTATTGTGTACCAGAGATCCTGAAAACCAATCCGGTTCAATTTATTCGCCACCACGAAATTACCGCTTGGTTATCCGTCCCGTCCGTCATTGATTTGTCCATGCAGCGTGATGCGCTAGAACCGGGTTCAATTCCATCATTAAAACTAAGCATTTTTTGTGGGCAGGCGCTTGCCACTGATTTGGCTCATAAATGGCAGCAAGCCACAGGGCAAAAGGTGGTCAATATTTATGGACCGACCGAGTGCACTGTCACGGTCACAGCGCATACGTATTCCCCTGAACACGACAGTGATCAGATTTCAGTCCCTGTTGGTAACGCGTTTCGTAAAGATACCTTGGCCATTGCCAATGAAGCGGGAACGCCCGTGCTTATTGAGTCACTGAAAGGTGAGACTCAAGGAGAGCTATACATCCGTGGGGTTCAGCTAGCAGGCGAGTACTGGAATGACGATGAAAATACTCAACGTGCTTACTTTACCGATGGTGCCGGCACTCTCTGGTACAAAACCGGCGACCTTGTGAAATGGGACACTAACGTACTTCACCACCTCGGGCGCAATGATCATCAGGTCAAAATTGCGGGTCACCGTGTAGAGCTAGGTGAAATCGAAACCGCAGCTAGAAAAATCACGGGGCTGGCATCAGTTGCCGCTGTTCCATGGCCTTTGAGCAAGGCTGGGTACGCCAACGGTGTTGTGGTGTTTTTTCAGTCAGAGAGCACATTAAATAGTCCAGAGATCATTCGAGCGTTTGCCCAGCTGTTACCGCGGGCAGTTTCACCTAAGCAAATCTTTACGTTAGAAAAACTGCCAAGAAACATCAACGGCAAAACAGATGTGAATGCCCTATACCAAAAACTACAGGAGCTAGCCTCGTGAGAGTAGAAAACTTTATCAACACTTATATTTCCAATTTAGTCGCGCCGGGTACACAAGTTGTCGAAAACGACGCATTTTTTGATTACGTTGACTCGTTTTCATTCATTGATCTGATTACTAACGTGGAAAGTGAGTTTGGTTTTGCCGTTGACTTGATGACCGTGGACTTTGATCTGAATGCCACCATTCGTCAGGTTCTGGACTGGTTCAACCTGCATGACCGATAACCACAAACTCGAAAAAATTGCTAAACGCACCCGCACTTTTATCCGGACTCCTTTTCTTTTTAAGAAGTGTTTAGCCAGCATGATTGCCCCCATTCTGCATTCCACTCGATATAAGATTGCGAATCAGGGGTTGATGCGAGTTTTTCCTGACAGCCAGCCAGAATGGCGGAAAAAGGTTTCCAGAGCCGCGGCAAAACAGACGCTCGATAACCTTATGGGGATTTGCCACTTAAATGCGTTAAATTTCCAGTCTGATGATGGCTTACAACAAATCATCGAGCAGGCAAAACAAGGAAAGGGTGGGGTGATCCTGTGTCCACATACCGGTATCTATGATGCAGTGACATGGTATTTAAACCAGCAGGGCGTGCCTACGCAGACGATTTTTGGCGCGGGTAAAGATGGCAAACGCGAAACGGAAAATACCATCATCGAAGTTGTGGCGAATGAGCTGGACATTCCTTTTGTGGAGCGCGGCAACAACAGTATTCTTGGGCTAGTGCAGTCGATTTCAAAGGGAAACTGGATTATCTTCCACATGGATCTGAGGTCAGAAGGTGTTGCGACCGAGTTCTTTGGTTTCGAAACCCAGATTCCTGCGACCCCCTTCTTTATTTCTCAGAAGCTAGGCTGCCCTGCTTATCTTCACCACACCTTATCTTCTAAAGGCACTCAGACCCTCAGTTTTACCGAATTAAAGCCAAGAGACGATTTAGTTGGCAAAGCAAGAATGGAAGCCGAGGCGAACATGGCGATGGAATACATGGAAGTGGTGATTCGGGAAAATCCGGAACAATGGATTTGGCATTACAATCGTTGGAAGTGATTCAACGACATACTCTAGCAGCTTGAAGCTGCGAAGTTACAAAAAAGGGAAACGCTCGCTTCCCTCTGTTGTTTATTCTTTTAGTGAGTGACTCGTTTAAACTGAGATAGGATAAAAATCATCGCGGCGCTGATCACTACAGAAGGACCTGCGGGTGTGTCCAGATTCCACGAGAAGGCTAGCCCGCTCAACACGGCAATAACACCAAACACCGATGAGAGAACCGCCATTTGCTCTGGTGTGCTGGAAAAACGGCGCGCTGCCGCAGCTGGAATAATCATTAATGATGTAATAAGCAGAGCACCTACGAACTTCATGCCAACGGCGATTACTATGCCCACCAGCAACATTAGTATCAGCCTCATAAAATCTGTATTGATGCCTTCGATATTCGCCAATTCTTCATTGACGCTGCTGGACAGCAATGGCTGCCAGAAGTACACCAGTACTGCAATAATGAAAATGCCACCAGCAAAAATAAACGTCAGATCTTCCGGTGATACGGCGAGTAAGTCCCCGAAAAGATAACCCATTAAATCAACACGTACATTGTCGAAAAAGCTTATCGCTACTAAACCGAGCGAAAGGGAGCTGTGTGCCAATATGCCCAAGAGCGTATCGGTAGCGACGACTTTTTGCTTTTGGAGCGTCACCAAAATCATCGCCAGCGCAACGCAGCACACCACCAGTGCCAGATAGATGTTGATATCGAGAAGAAAGCCAAGTGACAAGCCCAGCAAAGAAGCATGAGCGAGAGTGTCGCCGAAGTAAGCCATTCTTCGCCAGACCACGAATGAACCTAAAGGACCAGCGATAAGGGCGATGGCAATACCAGCAATAATAGAGGGTAATAGAAACTCAATCATGTTTGTGACCGTGTTGAGAATGTTGACAAGTTTCAGCGTTTCCAGAAACCGCGTCTCCAGAAAGATCGTGATGATGAAGGTGATCGTGCTGATAAAACGCTAGAGATTCGCGATTGCGATGTCCAAAGAGCGCGATATAAGAAGGGTGTTCACTGACCGCGGCAGGTGTGCCTGAACAACAGACGTGATGATGAATGCACACCACGTGATCGGTTTTAGCCATAACCAGATGCAGATCATGAGACACCATCAGCACCGCACAGTTAAAACGGTGCCTCAGATGGTCAATAAGATTGTACAGGTCTATTTGTCCCTGAACATCGACACCTTGTGCGGGTTCATCCAGAACCAACAGTTCAGGACGGTGAAGCAGGGCACGTGCCAGCAATACGCGCTGGGTTTCGCCACCAGACAGGCGGTGCATGTTATTTTTGAGAAGGTGAGAAGCACCCACTAATTTCAGTGCCTCTAAACGCTCTTGTTTGCTGTATTTTCCTGCAAGCTTAAGAAAGCGCTCAACGCTTAGTGGTAGAGTATCGTTGAGCCTCAGTTTTTGAGGGACATAGCCAATTTTTGGCTTACCAACAAAAGAGAGTTCACCATCAAATCGCTTATTGAGTCCAAGCAGAACCTTAACCAAGGTTGACTTTCCTGCCCCGTTTGGACCGATCAGCGTAGTAATCTGGCCTTTGTGTAATTCGAGGGAGATATTATCGAGAACTGGTTTGTCACCAAATTGCACCCGAATGGAATTTAGGGAGGCGAGAAGAGTCATCATTAACCGCTATTGCAATGTTATTATGTTATAATGTAACATTTGTCCCAATACCATCCAAGTTAAGATTACTAGAGGACGAAATGTCACGTTTTGGTCGTTTGTTTTTGCTGCTCAGCCTTTTTCCTGCCTTTGCCAATGCAGCAAACGTTTTAAGCTCAATTAAGCCTATTCAATTAATCACAAATGAAATCACGGAGGGAGTATCCACGTCAGAGGTACTGCTGTCCACTAATACTTCACCTCACGACTACGCACTTAAACCATCCGATGTAAAAAAAATCAGAAAAGCAGATCTGGTTGTTTGGGTTGGTCCAGAATTAGAAACGTTTCTAACAGGTGTGATGGAAAGCCACTCAGGCGCTTTTGCATTGCATGATCAGCCGGAAATGATTTTGCGTGAATACGGCGGCTGTGGCTGTGAAAAAGACAAACATGACGATCATCACGAAGGTCACGACCACGATAAGCACGATCATGATAAACATGATCACCATGACCACGATGATCACCACGGACATGGCAGCCACGATGGTCACAATCATGGCACACACGATATGCACATCTGGTTGGGACCTGAGCAAGCATTACAAGCTGCAACAGCTATTGCTAACAAGCTTTCAGCCATTGATGCAAAAAATGCACAGCGCTATCAAGATAACCTTAAGAAGTTTGAAAGCAACTTAAGTGCAACAATTGCTGAGCTAGAAAAGAAATTATCGCCTGTTCGCCAAAACGGATACTTTGTTTTCCATGATGCGTACGGATATTATGAGAATTACTTTAAATTAAATAACTTAGGTCACTTTACTGTTAGCCCTGAGCGCAAGCCTGGTGCAAAAACCTTAAACAAAATACGTAAAAAGCTTGAATCTAAAGATGCACATTGCGTATTCTCTGAGCCACAATTTACTCCAGCTGTTATTAACTCGGTCACACGTGGAACGGACGTAAACAAAGGTGAACTCGATCCACTTGCGGTTAGCATTAAAGTACAGCCTGGAGCTTATTTCGACTTCTTGAAGTCGTTAGGTACTCAATTTTCTAGCTGTCTATCTGAATGAAAAATATCCAAGTCGCTGCCAAACAATGGCAGCGATTACCTAAAAAGCACAAAATTACTATTATGAGTCTGGCGGTACTGACAGTTGCAGTATCGCTATGGCGTCCCACCCCTCCAATTGTTGTTTCCTCAGATGTTTCTCCAGAACGCATAGAGATCGATCTGGAAGTCGAACAAACCGAATCATTAGCCGATCAAAACAGTGAACCTTTAGGGGCTCAGATAGATTCTTTCGCACCAGAGTTTTCGGCACCAAAAGATGAGTTAGAAGAAGCCCTTAGTCAGGACAGCGAACCAACTCATTCGCATGTTGTTGCGAAAGGGGAGCTTCTCAGCACCGTGTTTGAGCAGTATGGTCTTCGCCTGAATGACATGTATTCCCTGATAAATACTGATAAAGCCGCTGAGCGCCTTCGCCCGGGAATGACGCTTAACTGGACTCTTAACGATGAAGGGCGTTTAAAAGAGCTTCGCATTGAGCGCAATGCCAAACAGTACGATCTTTACACCCTGACTGACTCTGGTTACGAATATCAAAGATTAGAAAATACGGGTGAACTCAAACCTATTCTGATCAACGGACAAATTTCAGGAAGTTTTTACCAGTCCGCCATCAATGCGGGTTTAACCCCTGGTCAGATTGCCACCATCGTAAAATCCATGCAGTGGAAGTTTGATTTTGGTCGACGGGCCAGAAAGGGCGATAAGTTTGCTGTTCAATTGGAGCAAGAATTTATCGATGGAAAAGCGGTAGGTCGTGGTGAAGTGAAAGCCATGTTGTATGTGAATGGCGGCAAAGAGTATTCAGCGGTTAAGTTTGAAGATAACCGATTCTATGATGCTTCTGGTCAGAGCCTTGAACAGGCATTCAACCGTCTTCCAACCAACAAACGATACCGTGTTAGTTCGCGATTCAACCCTCACAGAAAACACCCGGTAACTGGAAGAGTATCCCCACACAACGGAACCGACTTTGCTACACCCATTGGAACGCCTATTTATGCAACGGGCGACGGTAAAGTGGTGAAAGCCAGAAGTCATCCTCTGGCTGGTAAATATATCGTGATCAAACATGGTCGCGAATACATGACCCGATACCTGCATTTACACAGAATTCTGGTGAAAGTAGGTGACAATATATCTCGTGGTCAGAAAATTGCGCTCAGTGGAAATACAGGTCGTTCGACAGGTCCACACTTGCATTACGAGTTCATCAAAAACTCCCGTCCCGTAGACCCGATGAAGGTTCAGCTCCCGAAAGCATCGGATGTTCCAAGTGCTAAGTTGCCGGAATTTAAAGAAAATGCCGATGGTGTTATGCAGATTTTACGTGATCAAATCTAGATAAATGAAAGGTGCAGCTCGCTGCGCCTTTTTTATTCATCATAATTCGTATAACTTATCTAGCTACTCAAAATCGCCTCGCTTAAAGAATGGCGGTAGAGTTTATTTGCTGCTTAGAAAAAAGGGAAAAGATTTGATTACGCGCGTCGTATTCATACTGATATTGCTCGTGGCAAGCCAAAGCTTGCGTGCGCACGAGGACAATTCCATCTTTTATCCTTTGCCATTCCAGATGCAAGGGCAGTCTCTGACGGCGAAAAATCTCATTTCAGGACCTGATGGTGGTCTATGGATCCACGATATCCACGGTCAGTTACGTTTCTTTGATGGTCAGCACATCCTTCCGCGCTCAGGCAGCGTATTTGAACGCAAATTGGCTCAGGTTGCCTACAGCCGGCAGTACTTCTGGTTTGCGGAAAAAAATCAGATATACCGGTTCAAACCCAATTATGAACGAGAACTGATTGCGACTCTTCCTGCTAATCGACAAGTGTTAAGGATTGGTGTCAGCAGTCGGTACATCTGGGCATCAACCGCAGAACACCTCTACACCCTAAATTTGGATGATGAATCCTTAACGGAATTTCCCCTCAATTTTGTATACCGGAGTAGCTCTAAGAACCGGGTCATCATCAATGATGCTAAGTATGTTGATGGACGCTGGATTCTGGGTACCACGGAAGGTGTCTACTTTAATCAGGGAAAAAAGTTCTACCACATACGCTCTTCTGCTAAACATCATATAGAAGCACTTCACTTTTCACTCAAGCGCCGTGAGTTGCTGGTCGGTACGTTGCGGGGGGCGCGAATCATAAGTATTGATAACGAATCCAGCGAATCTAAAGTGATTGGGCGTTCACACGTACTAGCGATTGAAGAGACCGACACGTCTTACTGGCTGGGCACTGAAAACGGAATCTATATCTACCATTTCCTGACCGGTGAGACGACACATATCGCTTCAAACTATCAGGATGACTACGCTTTACCCGGCGATCATATTTACGATCTCTATAACGACGGGCAGGGTGGTATTTGGGTTGCGACAAATAAGGGAATCAATTATTTCTCACTCTACAGTCGTCTGTTCGAACGTGTAAGGTTTGGCAATACCCTGCAGCACCTTGGGCTTGGTAACATTAAGCAAGTCTTTACCTCGACTGATGGAACACACTGGATTGGCACTGATCAGGGTTTCTATAAGTTAAACCCGAAAAATATGCACCATCCGAAAAGGCTTTTGGAAGGTTGTGTAAACGATTTAGTTCAGCAGGGTGACCATTTGTGGTTAGCCATGACAGATGGACTTCGCCGGTTCAATATCCGCACTCTCGAACTGGAAACAGACCTTCTTCCCAGTCAGCTCAATCAAAGAGAGATTAACCGAATAACCGTTGATAGCAGTGGCATGCTTTGGGTGGCAACCGAAGAAGGATTGATTCGTTATCAGCCCGAAGAGAAAGTGATTGAGAACTTTGGGTATGGCTGGGTGGCAAGACAGTATTTTCCAACTCAGATTACTCACTTGTATACGTCTGCTTCTGGAACGGTTTGGATCGGCACTGATCATGGGTTGTACTATTACATCAATGGGCGTCTTCAGCTAGATAGACAGGGCGATGCGCTGTTAGCTCGTACCTTAGACATGTCGGAAGCGATTGATGGTAAAACATGGCGCATAAGCAGTCGTGGCTTAAGTCTGTATGACCCTACAACCCGCTCTCAAAAAGGTGTTCAGTTATTTGAGCCCGATATTAAGCCTCTGTGTAGTGTGACCACGAAACGCGGTATGTGGCTTTCAACATCGAAAGGGCTCAGTTTCTATTCTAATGAAGGTCATTTATTACACCACTATGGTGCCCCTTTTGGTTTGATAAACAATGAGTTCCTGCCTGATGTGTGTTCCGTTGGTCCTAATGGTGACAGTTTGATTTTCGGATCTAAGCTCGGTGTGATACTCACGTCTGAAACCGCGCTCAAGGCAACACAGCTTCCGCAGAGTAAGGTTAAGTTCGGGCAGGTTCTGTTAGACAGAAAACCCTTCGAATTTGCCCCGGACAGTAGCAAGTCTTACGTAGTACCTCATGGAGAAAACCTGTCTTTCGTGCTTGGTGTTCTTCCCGATTTCGATGTCTGGAGCCTGGAATATCGCCTCCTTGGCAGTCGCAATGAGGATTGGATTTCACTTCAGGGTTCCCAGCTAACCTTTGATTATTTGCTTCCGGGTTCTTACGAGTTGCAGGTGCGGACTTCTACGCAATCTGAGGTAGAAGCAGAAGGTTCAAGTTTCTCTTTCTTAGTTGAAACCCCTTGGTATATGTCTGGCTGGTTCATCGCCTATCTGATTCTCTGCCTTATTATATTTGCAGGTCTGATTGTGTTGTGGCGTTCCCGACAAATTCGAAGAATTAACAAAGCACTCCGGGATAAAGTGGAGCTGAGAACCAGCCAGTTGAAGCACCAGAGTGACATGTTGGTAAACAGTAATAAATTACTTAAGCGCCAGATAAACATTCGTCAGTCCTACATTGATAACCTGGCAGGAAAAACCAAGGGTGTGTTCGAAGACATCTGTCAGAGCGGTGCTGAATCTGGTCAGTTTAAAGGTGCCTTTTATCTTCTCCAGCAAATTGTAGACCTTGGCTTCAAAAAACGGGGTGAGTCTAGAGCCAGTCACGATTTAAACATGGTCTGCGACGCAGTGATTACTCATTGGGAAGAAGAGCTGGCGAGGCAAGGCGTTCAGCTAAACGTATACAAATCTCCCGCTGCCATTTCTGTGTACATTGAGCAGTTCAATCTCGATTTCGTCTTACATGGGATGCTGGCTAATGTCTCGAGGCGCAGTAAGCGCGGAGATAAGATTGAGTTAATGGTCGTGACTCACGAGGATATGTGCGGATTCCGAATTCAGGATACGGGCAATCCAATCTCTCAGCAGGAAGTCCTCGGGTATAACTCCTTTAACCAGAAATACAGTGGTGAAGAATGGAGTGCGCTTACCGACACAAGCCTGCAGGGGCTAAGGCGATATGTAGAGTTCGGTGGTGGTGAGTGTTACTTCCGAAAGAAAGACAGCAACATCAATATTATTGATGCACTTTGGTCCAATGCTCCTACTGAGATAAACGAGGAACCAGAAAGCAGCCGCGAGTTCATTATTCCTGCCCCAGCAATTGTTGAGCCGGATTCCGAAGAGTTACCGACAGAAGAGGAGCTGTGGTTGACTCGAATTCTGGAGTTAGTGGACGCTCACTATCATGACCCGGACTTTGGAACAACACAGGTTGCTAAGATGATTTATACGTCTGAACGTAGCCTTCAACGTAAATTTAAATCGCAAACTGGCAAGACATTTAAAGAGTATCTGAATGAAACTCGCTTGGAGAAAGCCTGTCAACGTCTGATCAGTGGAGAGAAAGTCTCTGACGTTGCCTACGACACAGGATTTAACGATCCATCTTACTTTAGCCAGCGATTTAAGCATCACTACGGTATATCACCGTCCAAATTTATTGAAGCTAATATAGGCGCGTAGAAATATAGCTTCTCTACACCGTAAATGTCCTTCACACATCAGCAGCTCAACTGATTCTTTAACTCTTATCCCTCTCAATTACCTTTCTGCTTTATTTCACCATCTACGGTATACGACTGCCAATTAAGATGCTGACCGACGATGAAACGCACTACAAGGCGTCACAGTACGGTTAAGTCGCACATTACCCGCATCTATGGGTCAAAACACCGTTAGCAACGATAGGTGCGTGTTAGAGCTGTTTAGAATGAAATGAAACTGAGGGTATATATTGAAATATAAATGATACATCAGACGGTTAAGATGTAAGGAAATTCAGTTAGAAGTGAAAGAATTGTTGGATTAGAAAGAATAGTTAAGAAGACCAGAAAAAAAATATCGTGGTATAGCCGGGGGGACTATACCACGGGTGTCAATGACACCTTCGCTTGCTGCCGGAGTGATATAGCCTAAGCTATATCACCTCTGGAATTCTTATCTGAGGCGATTGCCTTTCGATGGGATAACTATATCCTCGCCGACTTATTTTCTTTATTGAATTAACGACACATTGGCATAAGAAATCCGACACTTTTTACTTTTCACCTCTAACTCTTTGTTTAATTTAACTTTATGTTTTTTGTCTCAGTAGTGAAATCTTTATATTGATAGAATTAGTGTTTAACTATTAAGCGGTTATGTCGCTTTTTTAACGTTTTTGACGAGAGTTAAAATGACGTTTTTGACGTTGTTTTTTCAGAGAAGATTAAAAACGGGAACATTGATTGAGCTCAACACTTCAGAACGCTGTTCCGATATATTTAATGATAAAAATAATAATGTTTATCATTACGAATAATGTCGAGGATACACTGATGAAGCTCTCTGAAATGGGCATAGGCGACAATGCCAAAGTGACCAGCTTGGGTAACCTAACCCAAGAAATAAGAAAAAAACTCATGGTCATGGGGATGTTGCCGGATACTCAAATTAAGTTGGTGCGCAAAGCGCCAATGGGTGACCCACTGCAAGTTGAAGTACGCGGCGTGGTAATTGCTATGAGAGAAAATCTCGCTCAGCAAGTTGAAGTGGAGGTCGCATAATGCAATACGACATTTTAACAATAGGCAACCCAAACAGCGGCAAAACCACTTTATTTAATGCGCTTACTGGCGCAAAACAACATGTTGGCAACTGGGCGGGTGTAACTGTTGAAAAGAAAACGGGTCATTTTGAACACGCAGGCGACCGATTCGCGCTGACCGATCTTCCGGGTATCTATGCACTAGACAGTGCGGATGATGCCAACAGTATTGACGAGTCTATCGCATCCAGAGCGGCTTTGACTCATCCAACAGATTTAATTATCAATGTTGTGGATGCCACGTGTCTGGAACGCAGCTTATATATGACACTTCAGCTTCGTGAACTGGGCAGACCAATGATTGTTGTCGTCAATAAGATGGATGCTCTGACTCGTGCTCGTCAAACTCTAGACATCAAAGCACTGGAATCCACTCTTGGCTGTCCAGTGTTTGCATTGTCAGCGAATAATAAACAGCAAACACGCACCTTCCGTGAACAACTTCATAAATGGCTTGTTCAGGGTTTACCTGTCGAAGAATTTACTCTGGATTATGGGAACGAACTTGAGCAGGCTCTTGATCAAGTTGTGAAAACTTTCGACAACAAAAACAACGCTCGGGCACTTGCATTAAGGGCATTAGGGCAGGACCCTCTTGTGGCCAACGCGCTCGATGAGAACCAGCGACAAGCTGTGCTCCGTCAAAATGCTGTGTTAGAAATTGACGTAGATTTCCAAGTTGCCAACGTTAAATACACGTTCTTACATCAGGTTTGCCAGCGTGTCCGTAAAGACAAAGGGAAGCTCAGTAGAAATACGACTCAGATGATTGATAACCTGGTCCTGAACAAATGGATAGGTATTCCTTTCTTCTTCTTTGTTATGTACCTAATGTTTATGTTCTCTATCAACATAGGCAGCGCATTTATTGATTTCTTCGACATTGGCGTAGGTACGCTGCTGGTGGATGGTGGACATTATCTGCTTGATGACCACTTACCTGTCTGGCTGGTGACCTTGTTGGCAGATGGTGTTGGCGGCGGTATTCAAACCGTGGCGACCTTTATTCCTGTTATTGCCTGCCTGTATCTGTTTTTGGCTTTGCTGGAAAGTTCTGGCTACATGGCAAGAGCGGCGTTTGTCCTCGACAAAGTTATGCAAAAAATCGGGCTACCCGGCAAAGCTTTTGTTCCGCTGGTGCTTGGATTTGGTTGTAACGTTCCTTCTGTGATGGCGACGCGCACACTTGATCAGGAACGCGAACGCAAACTGGCGGCAGCGATGGCGCCATTCATGTCCTGTGGTGCCAGGCTTCCTGTTTATGCACTTTTTGCAGCCGCGTTTTTTCCAGAAGCGGGTCAGAATGTGGTGTTTGCGTTGTACTTGCTTGGAATTCTTGCAGCCGTCGGGACAGGGTTACTTCTAAAGAAAACCCTTTACCCTGGTTCCAGTGAGCATTTCATTATGGAAATGCCAAGCTATGAATTTCCAACCGTGCAGAACGTGTTGTTGAAAACCTGGCAAAAACTCAATCGATTTGTATTAGGGGCAGGTAAAACCATCGTTGTTGTGGTCACTATTCTTAGCTTTTTCAATTCACTGGGGACTGACGGAACCTTTGGAAACGAAGACTCGGAGCAGTCTGTTCTTTCTCGGGCCGCACAAATTGTTACTCCTGTATTTGAGCCGATTGGGGTTAAAGAAGAAAACTGGCCAGCAACGGTAGGTATTATCACGGGTATTTTTGCTAAAGAAGCCGTAGTCGGCACACTAAACAGCCTTTACTCAACACCAACTGACGAAGAAGCATCAGAGTTTGATCTATGGGGCAGCTTGAATGAAGCCGTCAATACCATACCTGAAAACCTGTCTGGGCTTAGCTACAGCGATCCGCTGGGTATAGAAGTTGGTGACCTTACCGATTCGAATGCAGTGGCAGAAGATCAGGAAGTAGACAGCAGTATCTTTGGTAACCTTCAACATTTCTTTGTGACAGGGAATGCCGCATTTGCTTATCTCATTTTCATTCTTTTATACACGCCTTGCGTCGCGGCAATGGGGGCGTATGTCAGGGAATTTGGGCATAAATTTGCGCGCTTCATCGCGGCATGGACCATGCTTCTGGCTTATGGAAGCGCCACACTTTATTACCAGGTGACTCACTTTGCGGAACATCCAGTTTACAGCGCATTCTGTATTGCCGTTGTATCGCTATTGTTCGTTGGTACTTACTTACTCTTAAAAAGAGAAGGAGAAAAGCAGACCGAACTCAGCGAGGTAGCCGTGGCATGATATTAACGGAGTTAAGCGATTATTTGTCTCAAGAGCAAAAAGTCAGCCGAAGCAAGCTCGCTAAGCAGTTTGGAATGAGCGAAGATGGCGTAGACGCGATGATGGCAATTTGGATGAAGAAAGGCAAAGTATCCCGAACTCGTGATAAATCGGAATCGAATGTCACCTATAACTGGATAATTAAGCCTGAGCAAATTGCACTGAATGTTGTGACGGGTTAAATCTGACGTAATCAGAAAGGGATGGTCATCAAAGCCATCCCTTTTTTAATGCTATTTAAAAATAGGAGAGTGCGTTAGGGCTTCGCGTAGCTGACCTACCATCTTTTGCTGATTTTCTTCAGAGCGACGTTCACCGCTGGTATTCCCCCAAACCGGACCTGGCCAAACAGGATCGTTCTTATATCGGGCAATGTGGTGAAGGTGCAGCTGTGGAACCATGTTTCCAAGCGCGCCCGTATTCAGTTTGTCAGGTTCAAAAAGCTTTTCTAGCGTTTGGCAAATAAGCTGTGATTCAATCAGATACTGCTGTTGTTTATCCATTGGCAAGTGGTGCAGTTCTTTCAGGTTTTCTTCTTTTGGTACCAGAATGACCCAGGGTACTGCGGAATCTTTGTGGAGCAGTACCGTACAAAGTGGAAAATCACCGATGTGAGAGGTGTCCTTTTCTAATTGGGGATGCAGGGAAAAAGCCATAAGTATCTGTAGTTTGTTTTGAGTGACCTTTGTTATACCATAACGCGCCTAATCCCAAGACAGATTTCATGGTCGAATGAGCGATAACATCGAAAAACAATTGTACGATCCAAAATTTCAATGGTCGTTTTTACACCCCAAATACTGGCCAACCTGGATTGGTATCGGATTTGCCCTGATCCTTGCATTTGTTCCTCATCGACCGCGCGATAAATTCGCCGCCTGGCTGTCACGCTTTTTCTCCAAAAGAAACTCGGGAGCATTGCGTCGAGCCAAGAAAAACATAGAGTTGTGCTACCCAGAGAAATCAGAACAAGAGCGTCAGGCATTGTTGGAAAAGATGTATGAAGTGGCCGCACAGTTTTTCCTTGGGTATGCTGAACTGACTGTTCGCAGCAAAAAGTACAATCAGAACCGAGGAGAAGTATTCGGTGGTGAACATCTTTTCCCGCGTCTAGAAAACGGAGAGAAGGTGATAGCCCTAGTACCCCATTGCTGGGCGATCGATTACACCGGAATGTATTTCTCCTCTTATGGTCATGACGTCGTGATTATGATCCGTCCGCAAAAGAACCCCATTGGTGACTGGCTGATGAACGTTCAGCGAATGCGCTATGGTGGTCGAATTGTTCCCAGACACGCAGGAATAAAACCCTACCTTCGTTCAATCAAAGAAGGGTACATGGCTTACTACCTGCCAGATGAAGATCATGGTGCCGAGAATTCTGTCTTCGTTCCTTTCTTTGGTACTGAGAAAGCGACATTAAAAGGATTTGGTAAGCTCGCAAAACTCAGCCGTGCCAAAGTTGTTCCAATGATTCCAGCGTACAATGCAGAAAAAGGGAAGTTTGAGCTTTTCATTCTGCCTGCACTAGAAAATTTCCCTACAGGAGATGAAGAGCAGGACGCAAGAATGATGAACCAAGCGCTCGAAGAGCTTCTTCGGGATCGACCAGAACAATATATGTGGATCCTCAATTTACTTCGCACCCGACCAGATGGTACCGAACTTTATTAAAGATAAAGTTGTTTGTTTTTTAAAGCCCATTCAATCCTTTTTGAATGGGCTTTCTTTATGGGATTGAGGTAACACTGGTAATTTTATGTCCTCTGCTTTAGGTTAATAAGTAATCAGTCATTAAGAGGTTGAGTTGTTTATCTGAAGCATGCACGAACGGAAATCTTTGTTATATCGGCTCAGGGACATTGAGCTCCCCATAGTGTTAATCAGCGGTTTTCCGGGAAGTGGAAAAACGCGCACTCTGGAAATGTTTGCCCGACTTCTGGATGTCGATATTCAGGAGCATTTCCTTGGTGCGGACGAACTACGAGAAGGGGAACGGGTAGTCATTGATGCCGGACATGATGAAGATACCTTTCAACTTGACCTTATCTTAAAGCAACTGCCTCAAATCAAACGTAAAAAAGCCAGAATTTACCTAGGGGTCGGTTTGCTGGCTCACCCTCCATCACTCAGTGTTCACTTGCTTTACAAACACGTTGCCATTCTCAATAGTCAGGATCTGTTTTTTTCAGTGGAAGAGATTCGGACTCTAGGCGTAGAAGACGCCGAAACGCTCTATGAGCAGACTGCAGGGTGGCCAATATTGGTCGATTACGCTGAACGGTTAAATGAACCTTTATTTTTGTCTCAATGGCATCATTTTATTGCCGTTAATCTACTGTCCGTGTTTCCGTTTAAAGTGGTCCGAGCGTTGGTGGCGCTGGCGTTTTCTGAAGGCATTCCTCAGGAAAGAGGTGGATTATCAGAATCCGAAATTGCATCTCTATCACCGATTGTCCAAGTAGAACTCGGAGGCAGGCTTCGTTTGGGTATCCCCATGCTAAAGGAACCTCTGCGAAAATTCGCCCGTAAAAATGGTCGCTATCACCAACAGGCAATGCGCATTGTCGCTAAAAGTCATCACGATTCTGGTCAGGTAATCCTCGCGATTACTGAGGCTGCTCAGTCCAGCAATTACGACTTGGCCATTCGTTGGTTTGAAGAAAATGGCAATAGTATGTTTGGTTGCCTGTATGGGTACGCTGCCCTTAAGGCAGTGCTGGCTGTGATGCCAAAACCCATTGTCGAAGGGAACATTTATTTGTGCTGGGCAACCATGCTCTCAAAACTTAAGTCGGGAGATATTGCAGATGCGATTACCCTGTTTGAAGCAATAAAAACCAAACACGCCAGTCAACAGCCCATACTCAGGTTGATGAAGTCCATGCTGGATCCTTTCAAGAGCAGTAAACCCTCAGAGACTTCTTGCCAGCAGCTAGAGAAATTACATCCCAATTTTCTTAACGACCCTATGTACTTAGGTATTCTCCATAACGAATTGTGCGCCAATTACATCGATCTGGAATTGTTTGAGAAAGCCAGTATTTCGGGTGAAATTGCTTACCGATCTTATGGTGATGCTGACGCACCCTATCTGCAGTTTTTTATGTGCCTTCATATGTCCAATATTTGTATTGAATTGGGAAAACTGGATGAAGCTCAGCGTCAGGTTGATATCGGACGAAAGTGTCTGAAATCGGTCAGTTTTGTTGATGAGCTCTACAACGAGATGGATATGCTGTATCTGGAAGAAGCCCGGATAGCGCTCTTGAAGGGCAAATTGTCTCACGCGTTTGATCTCTGGAAGAGTGTCGGGCTAGCGGAAGGTGGACGCGAGATGTGGACTACCATGATGAAAGATTACTGTTGGTGTGGCGTTTTAATCGACAGCCTTTCGTCGGGTAGCACTCAGACATTGCAGAAGCTGGATGGACTAAAAGCCGATTACTGGCAAGTTATGGGGGCGTCATACTCGCGGGAGTTTGATTTAATTCAAGCCTATCTTATGCAGCAGCAAGGGCAATGGTTTCAGGCGGAACAGGCACTTGAGCAATACCGGATGCAAAATGTTGAGAAGCCACAAAATCGGGACAAACTCTTCAGGCTGCTTCAGCTTAGAAATCAGGTGTCGGCTCTGGCAAGGCAGAATCGATCTTCAGTAAAAGAATTGGAACAAAAAATAGCGGAGATCGAACTGGCATTGGAGAGCCAAAGTGACGGTTTGAGCCGCGTATTTATGTCCTTGTTTGTTTGTCGTTTGCGCTTCGCTACCCATGACGAAGGGCTTGCGCAATCGGCATTAAAAGACGCCGTAATCCTGACGACTCAGACAGGTATTCAGTTGCCGTTTCTGATGGAGTCTGAGTGGATACTGGAGCCGCTTAAAGCTTTACAATCCTTGCGGCTGCAAGGTTCTCAGATTTCTGTCGAAGTCCAAAATTTACTCCCACTGGTTAACAGCGCCTACGAAGCAGAACACCTTGTCCGGCGAACCGGCCCCTTTAGCACGAAAGAGACGTTGATCTTATCAAGGCTGAATGAAGGGATGACCAATAAACAGATAGCTCGTCATCAGGGCATCAGTGAAAACACAGTGAAATACCATCTTAAACAGATGTATCAGAGAGCGGGCTGTCACAGCCGACAACAATTGCTACAGGTTGCTCGTGAGCAAAGTTGGGTATGATATCGCACTACCCATTTTTTATTGATTACTACCCAAAATAACCTTCAGAGCGACTCATTTCCCAAGCACTACTTCCATCTTGAACGTCAAATGCGCATCTGCTTTGAGTTTCATTACTGCCCTCCTACCCGAATTAGTTAAAAAACTACCCAAAAGTGTGCTTGTTGCTGTTTCAGGACGGCTGTTAGTTTGTATTTATTGTACAAAAAGCAGTCGGCAGGAAGCCGGATGTTATATGGAGTCAGCACATGGAAGTCCTCAGGATGCTGGCAAAGCGAGTCGCAGGATTTGCGCTGGTTTTGTTCGGTCTCTCGGTCATTATTTTTACTGTCGCCCGGCTAATCCCCGGGGATCCCGCTCGGATTGCGCTTGGGCCGCTTGCCACAGATGAGCAGGTTCAGTCTCTGCGCCATGAAATGGGATTGGATCAGCCTGCAGCAGCTCAGTACTTCAACTATATATCCGGTGTGTTGCAAGGCGACATGGGAGATTCCCTACTCACAGGGCAGCCTGTGGCTCGCGATATTACTAACGCCCTTCCTGCCACACTAGAATTGGTGATTTGCACTGTTTTCCTTATGACCGTCATCGCAATCCCTCTGGGAGTACTGGCGGCTTACCGACAAAATTCATGGATAGATCAATGCTCTCGACTGCTTTCGTTGATGGGGGTGGTCACGCCCGCATTTTTATTGGCGATAATCTTTCAACTGCTTGCCAGTATTGGGCTGATTGACCTGCCTGTTTTGGAGCGGTTGGATGCTGATCTGGCGTTTGAAGCGGATGTCACGGGTCTGATACTGGTCGATAGCATACTGGCGGGTCGCGGAGATGTTTTTCTTGATGGCTTTCAGCATCTGCTGCTACCCAGTATTGCACTGTCCGCAGCGGGCATTGCCCAGGTGATGCGCATTACTCGCTCAAGTGTGATTGAGTTTGCTCATCGCGATCATGTGGATACCTTGCGAGCGGCAGGTGTACCTAAACCTCTTATCACTTTCAAATACTTATGGCGATTAAGTGCCTCTGCGCCACTTACCATTCTTGGGTTGGAGTTTGCGTCTCTGATTGGCAATGCTTTTGTGGTGGAAATGGTATTTGCGTGGCCAGGGATCGCCAGTTACGGAGTGCGCACCATTCTCCACAACGATTTCAACGCGGTAATGGGAGTGGTTCTGGTGTCTGGTGTGATTTTCATCGTCGCCAACCTGACCATCGACATCCTCGTCTCCATTGTCGACCCAAGACTCAGACTCAAAGGAGCCCGCTAATATGGATCAGCAATCCGATTCATTGACCACACTACCCAATGGCTCCGAAGAAGTGTCTGTAAATGAACAGGCTCATACCACCACCTCTTTTCAGAAATACTGGCGCAGATTTTCTGCCAACCCAATGGCGATCATTGGCGCGTTTATTGTGTTGAGTGTGGTGTTGTCTGCGCTGTTTGCTCCTTGGATTTCTCCCTATGCGGATCAGGTAGGCAGCTATGTGAATTTTCGAGCTCGTCATTTAGAACCATCCTCTGAGTACTGGTTTGGTACTGACAACGTCGGACGAGACATTTTTACACGAGTGATTTTCGGTTACCAGGTCAGCCTGAAACTCGTATTTGGTGTGCTAGGTATTGCCATACCCATTGGTGTCACTTTGGGTCTTCTGGCTGCGTATGCAGGTGGCTGGGTTGAATTTGCCATCATGCGGTTGAATGACATGTTACTTGCAGTGCCTCCTCTTGCCTTAGCGCTGGCGATTACTGCCGTGCTGGAACCCAACTTAACCAATGCCATGATTGCGATCTCCTTTTTGTGGTGGAACTGGCACTGTCGGCTGGTTTATCGACTGGCAAAAAGTCTGATGACAGAGGAATTCATCGAGGCAGCAAAAATGGCGGGTGCCAGCCCGTACCACATCTTGGTTAAAGAATTACTTCCCAACTGCATGGGGGCGATCACCGTGAAATCGACCCTTGATGCCGGATTCGTCATTCTGTTTGGCGCCACACTGAGCTTCCTTGGGCTGGGGGTTCAGCCTCCTACACCGGATCTCGGAACCATGGTGGCTTCAGGAGCAGAATATCTGCCGGAATACTGGTGGGAAGCACTGCTTCCCGGTGCCGCCATATTGTATGCCATTTTCGGCTTTAACCTCCTGGGCGATGGTCTTAGGGACATGCTGGATGTGGAGGTGTAACGATGGCGAATAGTGCTCTGGTCGATATCCGCAACCTTAATGTCAGCTTTGAAAACTACGGCGTATCCAAGCAGGTTTTGCATAACGTATCCATCCAGATCCAGCCCGGTCAGCGAGTGGCATTAGTTGGAGAAACAGGATCAGGAAAAAGTGTGACTAGCAAAGCCCTGATTGGCAATCTGCCAGAAAGAACCGCGCGGGTACTTGGTGGAGAAATCGACGTTGAAGGACGGTCCGTTTTTGAACTGGGTAAAGAGGAGCGGGAAGGGCTGAAAGGCACAGTTATGTCAATGATTCAGCAAGATCCTCTGTCTTCATTTAACCCCGTTTTTCGTATCGGAACGCACCTTGATGACGTTCTTAAATACGTTGATAAGCGTGAGGGTGTATCGCGCAGTAAAGCGCAGCGTCAGGAAGCCATTTATGAAGCGCTGAAGAAGGTGCAGCTCAATGAAGTAGAACGCGTGTACAAGAGCTTCCCGTTTCAGCTTTCCGGTGGTATGCGTCAGCGAGTATTGATCGCCATGGCATTACTTCATCCAACCAAATTGCTGATAGCCGATGAACCAGGGACGGCGCTGGATGTGACTACTCAGGCCGAGATTATTCGTCTTATCAACACACTGGTGGAAGAAGAGAATCTAGCGCTGCTTCTGATTAGTCATAATTTAGGGGTAGTCCGTCAGGCATCCGATTATGTGTACGTGATGCAACATGGTCGAATTGTTGAGCATGGCAGCGTAACGGATCTGTTTGCAACGCCTTGCCACCCTTACACTCAGCGCCTGTTTGCTGCTGTTCCTCCTTTATATGGTCCGAATGTTCATTCAACCCCAAGACCAGACAGCAAAACACTTTTGAACATTGCTTCTCTGAGTAAGTCTTTTGTCACGGAAAGGAACCTCTTATATCGCCCGATTCATACCAATCATGCGGTTCAGGATGTGTCACTGACGGTTCGTGATGGAGATATTTACGGGCTGGCAGGCGAGTCTGGTTCGGGAAAGACCACGGTAGCCCGAATGGTCATGGGGCTCGAATCGCCCACATCCGGCGTTCTGAATTTTGGTCAGCAAAGCCTGAGTGAATACCAGTCGGAACACGGGTCTCATGCCGTGCAGATGGTGTATCAGAATCCCGGAGGCTCGCTGAACCCTAAGCGCAGTGTAAGGCAAATTCTCGAAGTGCCGCTTAAGTTTATCGCCGGGCTGAAAGGGGAGGCTTTGAATCAGCGAATTCTGGAGATTCTGAACATGGTGGGGCTCACAGAGCACCATGCAGAACTCTATCCCGGAAACCTTTCTGGCGGTCAGAAGCAAAGGGTCGCCATTGCGAGGGCATTAGCCGCAAACCCAAAAATTCTGGTGCTGGATGAACCCACGTCAGCATTGGATGTTTCGGTTCAAAAGAGCGTGATTGAGCTGCTTAGGCGTCTGCATCGCGAACTTGGTCTGACCTACATCTTTATCTCTCACGATTTAAGTCTGATGCGGAATTTCTGCACTCAGATCGCGGTAATGCTACGTGGCAAGGTGGTGGAAGAAGGCGAGCCAGACAGTGTATTCGAGTCACCAAGACACCCCTATACCCGACGCCTGATAAACGCCATTCCGGTGTTGAGTGAAGAAGAACAAAACAGCAAGCCCTCGCTTTAGCGAGGCAAAGGAAGATAAAACGGAGTTTTTCATGTCTTTAGATTTACGAGTCGGTATCGACGTCGGCGGCACCAACACGGATGCCGTGATAATGAAAGGAAGCGAGTTGCTTGCGTCGGTGAAAATGAACACCACCAAGGACGTGACCAGCGGAGTGAAAGAAGCGCTCAATCAGGTACTAAGCACAGGGAAAGTGGATAAGAAAGACCTCAGTGCGGTAATGATTGGGACAACGCATTTTACCAATGCGGTCGTTGAACAAACCCGGTTAACCCAGACAGCGGTGATCCGATTGGCACTGCCTAGCTCTTCAGCAATTCCTCCCATGGCCCAATGGCCAGAAGGGCTGGTAGATGCCATTGGACGCCACCACTACGAAATTGAAGGCGGCTACAACTTTGATGGCAGAGCCATCAACCCTCTTGACGAATCGGCACTGACTGACATCGCTAATGAGCTGAAAGATAAGGGGATCCGCCACGTGGTGGTGAATTGTGTCTTTGGTCCGGTCAATGACGATATGGAGCGAAGAGCAGCAGAAATCCTAAGTTCAGTCTGGGAAGAGTTTGACATCGTTTGTTCGGTGGATGTTGGGCGCATCGGTTTTCTGGAGCGGGAAAACGCCGCCATTCTGAATGCAAGTCTGCGTGAACTGAGCGAAAAAACCGTTAAGGCGTTCGAACATGCGCTCAATGAGTGCGGTGTTTATTGCCCGTTTTATATCACCCAGAACGACGGCACATTGATGAGCGCAACTTACGTGAAAAAATTCCCTGTGCTGACGTTTGCCAGTGGCCCCACAAATTCCATGCGAGGCGCCGCTTTTCTTTCTGGTTTGAAAGACGCCATCGTTGTGGATGTAGGCGGCACAACCAGTGATGTCGGTCTGCTTCAGAATGGTTTTCCTCGTCAGGCAAACGCGCACGTCGACATCTGTGGTGTGAGAACCAATTTCCGTATGCCTGACATGGTGAGTATTGGTCTGGGTGGCGGTACCCGAATTCATCAGGAAAACGGGCTGATCAGTGTAGGTCCCGACAGTGTCGGCTACCGCCTGAGTAAAGAAGCTTTGGTGTTTGGTGGTAATACGCTTACCACGTCGGACATTGCGGTGGCTCTCGGGCAACTGGAACTCGGTGATCACTCCGCGGTGGATGATTTGTCTGACGAACTTCTCGAAGAGTGCAGCAAGCAAATCGACGAACTGATTTTTGATGCGGTAGAAAGCAACCGCTTATCCAAAACGCCCATTCCGGTATTGGCGGTTGGCGGCGGCAGTGTGTTGGTGAAAGAGCAGGTCGGGGATTTGAAAGTGATTCGACCGCCTCATTTCCACGTTGCCAATGCGGTAGGGGCGGCAATTGCTCAGGTGAGCGGTGAGGTAGACAGAGTCTACAGCTTAGCGGAGATCAGCCGTGAAGAAGCGTTTTCTCAGGCAGAGCAAGAAGCAACGGAACGAGCTATTCACGCAGGAGCGATGCCGGAATCAATCGAAGTGGTGGAAAAGGAAGATGTGCCATTGGCGTACCTGCCAGGTAATGCCACGAGAGTGCGCTTAAAAGTTGTGGGCGATTTAAAGGTGGGATCATGAAAGAACTGACAGTACAAGACATCGAAGCCATCGAAATTGGCGCTGCAATCCTCGGAACCGGTGGGGGAGGTAACCCTTACTACGGGAAGTTAGAGGTTTTAGAACAGTTGCGTCAAGGGCGACGAATTCGCCTGATGTCGATGGAAGAGTTGCCTGATGACGCGTTGGTAGTCTCTATTGGCGAAATTGGCGCACCAGCGGTTTCAGTTGAAAAAATCAATGAAGGCGAAGAGCTAAAAAGGGTTGTGGAGATTCTGGAACGGGAGACCGGGCGCAAAGTAGACGCCATTATCTCCGTTGAAATTGGTGGGGCAAATGGAATCAAACCCATGACCGCAGCTGCTCAGCTCGACTTGCCTGTAGTGGACGGTGACGGCATGGGACGTGCCTTCCCTGAGATGCAAATGACAACGTTCAGCATGTATGGTCATTGCAGCATGCCTGCCGCCATGTCTGACTGCCACGGTAACAACGTGGTATTCCAGAAACTAAAAGACGAATACTGGCTTGAAAACCTTGCCCGAACCACAGTTGTGGAAATGGGCGGTAGTGCCGCCATGGCAGAAGCGCCAATGAAAGGGTCGTTTGTTAAAAAATACGCCATTCCGGGCACCGTTAGCCAGGCATTGAGATTAGGTAAAGCGGTCATGGAGGCGAACGAAGCCAAGCGCAATCCTATCGATGTCATCATGAATTCAGAAAACGGCGTGATGCTTTTCAAAGGCAAGATAGTCGACTTGGAGCGTCGCATGCGTTCCGGCTTCACCGTGGGTCAGCTCACTTTGCAAGGTTTGAGTGAATACCAAGGTGAAGAAGCCAATATCGATATTCAGAATGAAAATCTGGTGTTTCGAATGAATGGCAAAACCATGGTCAGCGTTCCGGATCTGATCGTGGTGTTAAACATTGATACCGGTCATGCCATTACCACCGACGTTCTTCGTTATGGGCAGAAGGTCGCCGTGGTCGGAATCCCTTGTCATCCATTGCTTTGTACGCCGCGAGCACTGGAAGTTGTTGGACCTGCGGCATTTGGCTATCCAGAAATCGAATACCGACCTTTGATCGATCAAGGGTAACTTTTATCGATTAAAGGTAACACGGAAGGAAGTTTGTCCGCCGAATGGCGGGCTAAATAGAACATGGAGTAGAGGTTATGAAGAAAGCAACAAAAGCGCTGGCAATTGCTGGTGTCTTGTCTGCACCATTTGTCGCCGCAGACAACAAACCCGTGGAGATTACCGTCAGCATGGTTCAGATAATCGGAACCATCGACCCGGCGAAAATCACGGACTACACCGAATACATGGGAGCGGTAAACCTGTATGACGGTCTGACAACGGTAAATACATCCGGCGATATTGCCCCTTTGCTGGCAGAGCGTTGGGAAGTGTCTGAAGACGGGAAAACCTATCTGTTTCACCTGAAAAAAGGCGCAACTTTCCACGATGGCAGTTCGGTGCAAGCCAAAGATGTGGTGTATTCCATTCAACGTCTATTGACCCTTAATGAAGGTCCGGCGGGCTTCTTTTCGAAAAGCATTGACCTGGATAAGTTAAAAGCGGTGGACGGGCAGACCGTTCAGATTGGTCTTACTGAACCGTCATCCGCATTTTTAGCCACCACACCGCTTTTGTTTGTCGTGAACAGTGACAAAGCCATGGAAGCAGGTGGCAGCGACAAATGGGCTGAAGACTACATTGCCGAGAACGTACTGGGAGCAGGACCTTATAAGAAAGTGAGCTGGCAACGTGGCAGCCGGATGATGCTTGAACGCTACACCGGATACCACGGTAGTTTTGGTGATAAACCAATAGACAAAGTTCGTCTGTTGGTTACCAATGATGAAGCCACAGTTAAAGCGCTGGCAAACAAGGAAGAACTGCACCTCACCAGTGTTTATCAGGCAGAAGAAACCTATTCGGCACTGGCGAAGCTGAAAAACTATGAAATCGACAAACAGAAAACCGCGACCGGATTCTATATAAAGCTGAACAACAAAGTAGCGCCTACCGACGATGTGAACATTCGAAAAGCGATCGCATACGCCGTGGATTACGCCACCATCAATGAAGTGATATATGAAGGTGAACCTCTGGCAGGACCTTTGCCTCCTGCATTTAAATCGGCTTACCTTGATTCACTTAAGCTCCCTGAGTTTAATCTGGATAAAGCCAAGCAGTATGTTGACCAGTCGAAATACGCAGGCAAAGGCAAAATCCCATTGGTGCTGGGGTATGTCGCAGGTGCGGCGTTTGAGGAGGAAATAGCCCTATTACTGCAATCGACTCTGGAAACCATCGGGTTCAAGACCACATTGCAAAAAGACCCATGGAACCGAGTGACGGAGATTGCGTCAAAACCTGAAACCACCCCGCATGTGAATCAGATCTTTTATGAGCCAGTGTACCCATCACCAGACGCGGTATTCTTCAACCAATACCACTCAGATGCGTCGGGTAGTTGGGCATCCATGTCGTGGCTGCAAGATGCAAAAGTGGATAGCTGGATTGAACAGGCAAGACTGGAAAACGATCCTGCCAAGCGCAATGAAATCTACAAGCAGGTTCAGCAATATCTGGTCGACAATCAGGTCGATATTTTCCTGCAAAATTCAGTGGATAAGCTTGGTGTACACAAATGTCTGAAAGGGCTGAATTACATACCAATGCAGAGTTTTTACTTTGATTTCTCCCGTATGAACTGGGTGTGTGATTAATCCTTAACTTATCTTGATCTAGGATGTTCAAATAAAAAAATCCCTCGAACTGTTCGAGGGATTTTTGTTGAAGATTTAGCTGTCAGCCAGATTACATACGCTCTAGGGTTTCGATACCCAGCAGCGACAGACCTTGTTTGATGGTTTTCGCTGTTAGCGCAGCCAGTTTCAAACGACTTTGCTTCACGGCTTCGTCTTCGGCAATCAGGATTGGGCAAGCTTCGTAGAAGCTGGAGAACTGACCTGCCAGTTCGAACAGGTAGCTACACATGATGTGAGGCTGACCTTCGCGAGCTACAGACTGCACCGCTTCTTCAAACTGAAGCAGTTTCGCGATCAGTGTCTTTTCTTTCTCTTCAGTGATTTTTACTTCACCTTCAAGTGAATCCATAGAAACGCCAGCTTTTGCAAATACAGACGCAACACGAGTGTAGGCGTATTGCATGTAAGGCGCAGTGTTGCCTTCAAATGCCAGCATGTTGTCCCAGTCGAACACGTAATCGGTCGTACGATGCTTAGAAAGGTCGGCGTATTTCACGGCTGCCATTGCAACTGTGTTGGCAATCTTCGCTTTCTCTTCTGCAGCCAGCTCTGGGTTCTTAGATTCGATCAGTTTTGCTGCGCGTTCTTCCGCTTCATCCAGAAGATCAGCCAGACGAACTGTACCACCAGCACGAGTTTTGAATGGTTTGCCATCTTTGCCTAGCATCATGCCGAATGCATGGTGCTCAAGAGAAACAGACTCAGGGATGTATTGGGCTTTACGAACAATCGTCCACGCTTGCATCAGGTGCTGATGCTGACGTGAATCGATAAAGTAAAGTACACGGTCAGCGCCTAGCTGCTCGTAACGGTACTTAGCACAGGCAATGTCGGTTGTAGTGTAAAGGAAACCGCCATCACGCTTCTGAACGATAACGCCCATAGGCTCACCGTCTTTGTTTTTGTACTCGTCCAGGAATACAACTTGTGCGCCGTCATCTTCTTGCGCCAGACCTTTTTCTTTAAGGTCAGCGACGATTTGAGGAAGCATGTCGTTGTACTTGCTCTCGCCCATAACGTCATCACGAGTCAGAGAAACATTCAAACGGTCGTAGTTACGCTGGTTTTGAATCATGGTGATGTCGACCAGCTTCTTCCACATTTCTGCGCAGAACTCGTCGCCACTTTGCAGCTTCACAACGTAGTTACGTGCTTTAACGGCGAACTCTTCGTCTTCGTCGTACAGTTTCTTTGATTCACGGTAGAAAGCTTCTAGGTCAGAAAGCTCCATCGAAACTTCACCTGACTCTTGCTGTACACGTTCAAGGTTAGCGATAAGCATACCGAACTGTGTGCCCCAGTCGCCGATGTGGTTGGCGCGAATCACTTTATGACCCAAGAACTCCAGTGTGCGGACTACTGCATCACCGATAATGGTAGAACGCAGGTGACCTACGTGCATTTCTTTTGCAACGTTTGGCGCAGAGTAGTCAGCAACGATGGTTTTTTCTTCGTCTTTCGCCACACCCAAACGCTCGTCTGCCAGTGCAGCGTCTGCTTGTTTTGCCAGGAACTCTTCGCTTAGGAAAATGTTGATGAAACCCGGACCTGCGATTTCGGTTTTGCTCGCAATGCCTTCCAGGTCAAGAACATCCAGTACTTTTTGTGCAAATTCTCGAGGATTCGTACCCAGTTTTTTTGCTACGCCCATTACGCCGTTTGCCTGGTAGTCACCAAACTGTGCTTTTGCTGATTGGCGAACAGCTGCAGGGCTGCCTGCAGGTGCGCCAGCGGCTTCGAGAGCCTGAGATACTTTGTCGTTAATAAGTGCTTGGATATTCACTCGAGTTTCCTTCAATTCTAAGAATTGCTCTGATGCATTCCCGCAGAGTTAACCCACATATTTGGTGGAGAGGGAATGGATACTTGTTCTAGTTCACAAAATGGCGTTAATCATACCAACTTTCTCTCGGCTCTAGTAGTCGGAAAAAAATGATTTTTTCTACTTTTCGCTACGATATTGATAGAATTGCCGGAAAATCAGATTTTAGTGAGTAATCCATGTCTCCTCTCTCTGTTCGTAAGGACTTAATGCCAGAAAATATAGTCGGCCAACTGCCCGAATTTATGAAGAAAATTGAAGCGTTGGCGGAGCTAGTTCAAATCGACTTAACGGATTATCAAGCCGATCATATTGCGCTTCGAATCAATGATTCAGAGACGGCAAAAGCCGCGCACCAAGCTTGGCTTGGCTGGGGAAAGGAGATTTCATCAGCACAGATTAATGGTCGCCCGATCATAGTGTTAGCATTTAATGATTTGCTTAACGCCAGCCGTTGGGACATTGAGTGCCTGGAGTTGCCCTATCCGGCGTCGGGGAAAACTTATCCAGAAGAATCCTGGGAGCATGTGGAGTTCGTTATTCCATCAACCGCGCAGTCTGCTGACGACTATTTGCTGTTTTTGCAGCAGCAATTTCCTCAATTCAGCCAAGTTTTACCGCAATTGTCGGAAATGGGCGTGAAAATGAAGCTTTCCAGCCCTAAAGGGGAGGGAGAACGGCTGCCAAATCCTACTGTTGCCTTTAAATACAACGGAGTCTGTATCAAGCTCCATCCGCATTCTTTGAAAGACGTAGTGGCATCAGAACAATCTGAACTTTAATTTAGGTTACGACAAAAACGGCGAGATAAAATTATCTCGCCGTTTTTGTTTTTCAATGAGTTTTACAGAATCACAGTTTTGTTGCCGTAAACAAACACGTGATCATTTACCACTTTATTGATGGCTTTACTGAGCACGTTTTTCTCAACATCGCGTCCCGCTTGAGCCATATCGGATGCGCTGAAATTATGGTCGACTGGAATCACGTCCTGCTTAATGATTGGACCTTCATCCAGATCGTTGGTGACGAAGTGCGCGGTTGCACCAATGATCTTCACACCGCGATCAAATGCTTGCTGGTAAGGTTTTGCGCCAATAAAGGCAGGCAAAAAGCTGTGATGAATATTGATGATCTTGTGGTGGTACTGTTCAACGAACGACGGCGTAAGCACGCGCATGTATTTTGCCAGAATCAGGTAATCTGCATCGTAACTATCAATCACTTCCAGCATTTTTTGCTCATGCTCTTCACGAGACAGGTCCACATGGGATACATGGTGGTATGGAATGTCGAATTTTTCCGTCAGATTCTGAAGGGTATCGTAGTTGCCTACAACCGCTGCAATGTCTATATCCAGGCTACCGTCGTAGTTCTTCATCAGAATGTCACCCAGACAGTGCGCTTCTTTCGTCACTAAAATGACGACCTTTTTGCGACCTGAGCCTACCAGTTTTCTTTTTGCACCTTCTGGTAGTGCCTGGTCTAAGTCGAGTAAGAAAGTCTCATCATTAAAGTAGCCTTCAAGTTCGGTACGCATGAAAAAATGACCGCTTGAATTATCAACATATTCATTATTATGAATAATATTGAGCTGATGCTTATAGCAAATATTGGTGATTTTGGAGATGAGTCCGGGGGCATCATTACAATGCGTAAGTAGCGTTTTTCGTTGCATTTTTTTGGTTACTTCCTGTAATAATTTTTTTGATTTCCGAATAAATTTTTTTGAGACAAGAGTGGGCTTTATAAAAAAGAATTCGCGGTGTGAGCCTCAATATGTTGTCTATAATTAATCTATTATGACGGTGGTTTCAACAAAATAAGCAAGTTCAGGAGTCTGCTTAGAAACTCAATGGTTTTTACTCCTGCATATCAAAGAGGTGATTCTGATGGATAAAGAACTGTTAGCCCGTAGATTGTATGTAGAACGCGTCACGTCTCTTGTTGGGAATCACGATATCGATGAAGATATGCTCAACCAGCTCTGGGAAGAAAAAGCCACACCTTCTGAAGCCGCTAATGCACTGATGAGCGATGACTCTTTCCAAGGACCTGCATGGCTTGAGCGCTACCTAAACCGTAAATAAAAGCCAAAGTGATTACTGAAGGGCGCGGATCTCAATTTGAGTTCGCGCCCTTGCTTTAAACCTGCCATAATTCGGTCTTTCTCTTTAGGATCAACAGACCCCAACCTACAGCATTTATGATCGACAAAACTTTTTCCTCCGATGGCGCATTAGGTAAAGCAATCAAAGGCTTTCAGCCGCGTCAGGCTCAGCTTGATATGGCGCGCGCTGTGGAAAAATCCATCAAAGAGCAGTCACAGCTTGTAGTTGAAGCCGGAACAGGAACAGGCAAGACGTTTGCTTATCTGGTTCCTGCTTTACTTAGCGGGAAAAAAACGATCATCAGCACCGGTTCCAAAAACCTTCAGGAACAGCTTTTTCACCGCGATCTCCCTTTAATGACTGATGCTCTTGGCTTCTATGGCAGTGTCGCGTTGCTGAAAGGGCGTTCGAACTATTTGTGTTTAGACAGATTAAGCCGCCAGATGGTGGAAAGTCACTCAGTAGAAGCGGACTCCACATTACTGTCTCAACTGGTGAAAGTGCGGAGCTGGGCGTCGGAGACCAAAAGTGGAGATCTGGGGGAGTGCAGTGACATTGCCGAAGACAGCCCTGTTATCCCTGACATCACCTCAACCAACGATAACTGCTTAGGCAAAGAATGCCCCAGCTATCAGGATTGCTTTGTGGTGAAAGCTCGCCAGAAAGCCATGGATTCCGATGTAGTGGTGGTGAACCATCACCTGTTTTTGGCAGACTTGGCGATCAAGGAAACCGGGTTTGGTGAACTGATCCCCGAGGCGGATGTGTTTGTCTTCGATGAAGCGCATCAGATCCCTGATATCGCCAGCCAGTACTTCGGTTCGTCGATCTCTAGTCGTCAAATTCAAGAATTATCCAAAGACATCGAAATCGGCTACCGCACCGAAGCCAAAGATATGAGGCAGTTGCAGAAAGTAGCAGACAGGCTTGTTCAGTCTGCTATGGACATGCGTTTAGTATTAGGAGAACCGGGGTTTCGAGGAAACTGGCGTGAAGCCATGAATTCCCCTTCGATTGAGCGTGAAACAACAAGGCTGATAGATGTGTTGGACTTAGCCATCGATGTGTTAAAAGTTGCCTTGGGTCGAAGTGAGCTTCTGGACGCGGCGTTTGAAAGAGCCAATGCCATCAAAGCGCGCATTGAGCGAGTCTGCGAAGTGAGTATTACCGGGTATTCCTACTGGTTTGAATGCTCGCCAAGACATTTCTCGTTACACATTACGCCGCTCTCTGTTGCCGAGAAATTCCGAGAGCAAGTTGAGATGAAGCAGGGGGCGTGGATATTCACGTCTGCAACGCTCGCTGTTCAGGATGATTTTAGCCATTTCACGCAACGGCTAGGACTCGCGCCTTCTCAGCAATTCTCTTTACCTAGCCCGTTCGACTATGAGCAGCAAGCCAAGCTCTGTGTACCAAGGTACTTACCTGAGCCAAATAGCCCCGGCATGGCGGATAAGCTCGCCAGAATGTTAGGACCCGTTATTGAGAAAAACGGCGGTCGATGCTTTTTTCTTTGCACCTCCCACAGTATGATGCGCGAGCTGGCAGAGCGGTTCCGGGAACAGCTTTCTATCCCTGTGTTGATGCAGGGAGAAACCACCAAGCAGAAACTATTAGCAGAGTACTTAGAACTCGGTAACGCTTTGCTGGTGGCGACTGGGGCATTCTGGGAAGGGATCGATGTAAGAGGCGATGCACTGAGCTGTGTTATCATCGACAAACTTCCTTTTACGGCACCAGATGACCCTTTGCTTAAGGCTCGAATTGAAGATTGTCGGCTCAGCGGCGGCGAACCTTTTAATCAGGTACAGATTCCAGATGCGGTGATTACCTTAAAACAGGGAGTCGGGCGTCTGATTCGAGATAAGAAAGATCAGGGGGCATTGATCATCTGCGATAACCGGCTGGTGACGCGTGATTACGGCGCAGTGTTCTTACGAAGCCTGCCGCCGATTCCAAGAACACGGGATTTAGGAATCATCAGTGAATTCCTGGTTGATATTGATTTATCCCAACAAGAAACAAATGAAAAACTTGAGGCGTAATGTGAGCGCAAAAATTCTAGCTTTAGACACCGCAACGGAAAACTGTTCTGTGGCACTGATAGTCGATGGTCAACTGTACGCAAGAAGCGAAGTTGCACCCCGTGACCACACCAAAAAAGTGCTGCCTATGGTAGATGAAGTACTAAAAGAAGCAGGGGTGACGCTTCAGGACCTGGACGCTTTGGCGTTCGGACGTGGACCGGGCAGCTTTACGGGTGTGCGAATTGGCATTGGTATTGCACAAGGTTTAGCATTCGGTGCGAATTTGCCTATGATTGGTGTATCAACCATGAAGGCTATGGCACAGGCGACTTACCGCGTGCATGGCAAAGCCTCAGCGGCAGTGGCTATCGATGCGCGAATGAGTGAAGTGTACTGGAGCCGCTATGTGCGTCAAGAAAGTGGCGAATGGGTAGAACACGACGCCGAATGTGTGGTTCCACCTTCTGTACTGGCAGAAAACTTGACGGACGATGGCCAGATTTGGACGAAAGCGGGCACCGGTTGGGACGCTTACTCAGAAGAAATGAATGGATTACCCATTTCTACTGACGCTGGAGACGTGCTGTATCCAGATGCACAGGACATGGTAGTACTGGCACAATTCGAATTCGCGAAAGGAAATACGGTTCCAGTAGAGGAATCTAGCCCGGTTTATTTACGTGATAACGTGGCTTGGAAAAAGCTGCCGGGTAAAGAGTAAAAACGAGTATACCTGAGCTTGTTTTTCGGGCTCAGGTATAAAACCAAAGGACTTTTATGGCATCCATTAACGGTTTACCTCCAGTTGTTGTCCCCAATACCAACAAGACGCAAAAGCAGTCTAAGGTTAAGAAAAATGATGGGAAGCAACCTACAAGTCAGCCTACTAAGGTTGCGGACGCCGTTGCCAAAACTATCCGTCATGTGAATGAGTCGGATATCCATAAAGCACAAATCCAATATGACCTACCTGAAGGGCGCTCTCGTCGGGCGATGGAAGAGTATATGGATGTGATGAACCAGGCTAAAAAAGAGGAACTTGCCCAGCTTTTGGGGGTCGATATCTATATTTGAATTTCAGACCGAATACCAACGTAACATCAAGTTACTTAGGTGTATCAGTTTGATATAGTTGATATCAGTCTTAATTGTCGGAGCATGTTATGTCAGTTCGCCGATCCCTTCTTATCCTATCCGCCCTTCTTATTTCTGCCTGTTCCAGCCTGCCAGAACAGCTCACAGCCCAATCTGAAAATGTGATTACCGATTACCCTACATTTGCGTCATCTTCTGAACAGAATGTGGACGTTCGTTTGGGCGGTCTGATTGCCAGTGTCACCAATTTGGAAAAGCAGTCTCGTATTGAAGTGGTAAACTTGCCCATCAGCAAAACTGGAAAACCAGACATCAGTACCGATGCCAATGGTCGCTTTGTCGCTTACGTTGAAGGGTTTGTCGATCCCGTTACCTTTGCTGAAGGTCGGGTGGTCACTGTAGTAGGTAAATCTCAACCGACAGAGAAAGGCAAAGTAGGGGAGTTTGAATATACATTCCCAGTGATGAATGCTTACGGAATGCATTTGTGGAAGGTTGAAGAGTCTGTGATCATTCATGACTTTGATACTTATCTGTACCCTTGCTACGGTATTCACTGCCGCTCAAGCCGACTGGGTTCCAGTAAGGCAAAAGTCATCCAAGAAGTGAAATGATGGAACAAACACAATATTGGCTGGATGAGCATCAGCGCATCGCAGCCATTGAAATGGGTAACGCAAAAACGGCCGCTAAGACGGTCGTTTTTGTTCATGGCTGGATGGATAACGCCGCCAGTTTTATCTCAGTGATGGCGTCGATGCTCCAGTCAAAGCCAGACTGGCATTTGATTGCGATAGATTTGCCCGGGCACGGTCTTTCCAGTTCCAAGGGAGAGGACAACTTTTATCCTTTTCATGACTATATAGACGATCTTCACCGCACTTTGTTGAAACTTTCAGCGAATGAAGTGGTTTTGGTAGGGCATTCACTTGGTGCATTAGTCACAAGTTGCTATAGTGCCGCGTTTCCTGAAAAGATAGCAGCTTCGGTCGAAATTGAAGGGTATGGTCCTCTGGCTGAAGAAGCAGAAAATGGTGTGAAAAGGCTGCGTTCTGGTATTGAAAGCCGTCTAAAGCATCGCGACAAACCTATCAAAAGCCTGTCCGATCCGGAAGATGCTGTCCGATTGCGTGCTGTGAGGGCACAAGTATCACAAGACCTTATTCGACCTTTGGTATATCGGGCTCTTGAGCAGGTTGAAGATCGTTGGTTCTGGCGACACGATGAAAAACTAAAATGCGACTCTCTGTACCGCATGTCAGCGCCGCATCGCCAGAATGTACTGGATAGCCTCAACTGCCCTCATCTTGTGATATTGGGCGAAAAAGGGTTCAGTAAATTAAAAAGTATGGATAAGAGCGGTCAACCAAGCGAATTCTGGTTTACTGTTCCGGGCGGTCATCATTGCCATTTGGAATGCCCAGACCAGGTCAGTCAATTGATTGTGGATTTGGTTAACAAAATTTAAACAAGTGTTTGATTAATTCGTATCACTATACGAATGACTGTGCTGTAATAGGTCGGTTCATTGGAACCGTACATAACAGCGAGTCAAGTTTGAGGAGTTTATTTGTGGATAAAGTTTGGCTATCACGTTACCCGAGTGACGTACCAGAAACCATTGATCCGGACAGCTACCCATCACTGGTAGAGATGTTTGAGCAATCGGTACATAAATATGCCGACCAGCCTGCCTTCATGAATATGGGATCGGTGATGACCTTCCGTAAACTGGAAGAGCGAAGCCGAGCATTTGCTGCTTATTTACAAAATGAACTCAAGCTTCAGAAAGGCGACCGCGTCGCTATTATGATGCCGAACTTACTCCAATACCCGATTGCTTTGTTCGGTATTTTGCGTGCGGGTCTTATTGCGGTAAACGTAAACCCACTGTACACACCGCGCGAGTTAGAGCATCAGCTTAACGACTCTGGCGCAAAAGCCATCGTAATTGTGTCAAACTTTGCCAATACACTGGAGCAAGTGGTCGACAATACTCCAATTAAACATGTGATTTTGACTAGCTTGGGTCAGATGTTGCCGCGCGCAAAAGGCACATTGGTGGACTTCGTGGTCAAATACGTGAAAGGCATGGTGCCGAAATACGATTTGCCTAACGCGATTTCGTTCCGTAAGGCGATTCGCAAAGGTCGCCGAGAGCAATACGTGAAGCCATTTATGTCGGGTGATGATATTGCATTTCTGCAGTACACCGGTGGTACAACCGGCGTTGCTAAAGGCGCGGTGTTAACGCACCGTAATATGTTGGCTAACGTAATGCAGGCCAAAGGCGCATACGGACCGGTTCTGACGGAAGGTCGTGAGCTGGTGGTTACCGCGTTGCCGCTTTATCACATCTTCGCGCTGACAGTGAACTGCCTGCTGTTCATCGAACTTGGCGGTCGCAACTTAATGATCACCAATCCGCGTGACATTCCAGGTTTCATTAAAGAATTGCAAAAATACCCGTTTACAGCGATTACGGGCGTGAACACATTGTTCAATGCGTTAGTGAATAACGAAGACTTTAAAGAACTGGATTTCAGCCGCTTAAGCATTGCTGTGGGCGGTGGTATGGCGGTGCAGCGTGCCGTTGCCGACAAATGGAAAGAGATAACTGGTGGATTCCTGCTGGAAGGCTACGGTCTGACCGAATGCGCACCACTTGTGGCAGCAAACCCACATGATTCAACCGAATACAGCGGGGCAATTGGTTTGCCTGTGCCTTCTACTGACGTTCGAATTGTAGACGATGAAGGTAAGGTGCTTGCGAATGATCAGGTAGGAGAGCTACAGGTTCGTGGACCACAGGTGATGCAGGGTTACTGGCAACGCCCTGAAGCGACAAAAGACGTGATTGATCAGGATGGCTGGCTTTCTACCGGCGACATTGTGAAGTTCGATGAAAACGGCTTCCTGCATATTGTGGACCGTAAGAAAGACATGATTCTGGTTTCTGGCTTTAACGTATACCCGAACGAAATCGAAGATGTGGTTTCTTTGCACGGTAAAGTGCTTGAAGTGGCAGCAATCGGCGAGCCGCATGAAGTGTCTGGTGAAGTAGTGAAGATTTGTGTTGTGAAGCGCGATCCTAGCCTGACCAAGGAAGAATTGATTGGTCACTGCCGTGAACACCTGACTGGCTACAAGATTCCACGAGTGGTTGAATTCCGCGATGACTTACCGAAAACCAACGTCGGTAAAATTCTAAGAAGAGCGCTTCGTGAAGAAAATCAGGAGAATGCCTCAGCCTAAGTCGGTTGAAAGCTCAGCATAAATTCTCTTTGAGTGTTAAAATGTCAGCAATTGCTGGCATTTTTTATGCTTGTTGATAACCCAACTACTCTTTGACCTGATGAATGGTTTGGGTATATCCAGAATGATGAATAAGAGAATAAAGTGAACTACCAAATAGTCGATACAAAAGAAGCATTGGAAGCTGTTTGTTTAGCTGCGCGCGACGCCGATACTGTGATGCTGGACACCGAGTTTGTCCGAACCCGCACTTTTTACCCTCAGCTTGGCTTAATTCAGCTATTTGATGGTGATGTGCTTTCCCTCATTGATCCTACTGTCATTTCCGACATGACATCGTTTGTTGGCCTTCTTAAAGACACGTCAGTGCTGAAAGTACTTCATGCCTGCGGAGAAGATTTAGAAGTGTTTGCTCACGTGTTTGGCACCATTCCAGTACCTATGATGGACACACAAATCATGGCTGCGTTTTTAGGCCACGGTTTGTCGACTGGTTTTGCTGCATTAGTGAAAGAGTACTTAGGTGTCGAGCTGGATAAAAGCGAAGCCAGAACCGACTGGTTAGCAAGACCTTTAACGGACAAGCAATTGGAATATGCAGCAGCTGATGTGCATTATTTGCTGCCAATGTATGAAAAGCTGGAAGCTGCGGTAAAAGACGCGGGCTGGTGGGAAGCTGCTCAACAGGAATCGGATCTGATTGCATCTAAACGCGTGGTTACCCATAACCCAGAGAAAGCCTATCTGGACATTAAAGGTGCCTGGCAGCTCAGACCAAACCAGCTCGCCATCCTTAAAATTCTGGCTCAGTGGCGTTTAGAAGAAGCGTTAAAACGCGACTTGGCGCTGAACTTTGTCTTCCGCGAGCAAAACCTGTGGGCATGCGCTCGATTTGGTATCAAGGGCTTGAAGCAAATGGAGCAGCAAGGCTTTGATCATCGCGAAATTCGCCGCCATGGCAATACTGTAATTTCCATGGTGAAAAAGGGTGAACAGGTGCCACAAGATGAGCACCCAGATGTGATTGAAAGACTCATGGATAAGCCGGGCTATAAACAGCTATTCAAACAGCTGAAAGACGAAGTCAAAAAAGCGTCTCAAAAAAGCGGATTAGCGACGGAGTTCCTGGCATCGAAAAAACAAATCAATCAGTTGATCAGCTGGGTATGGAAGAAAGACAGAAATCCAGCCAGCGTGCCAGACGTAATGCAAGGGTGGAGAAAAGAGCTCTTTGGAGAGCGTCTGGATAAGCTTGTGTGATACAAAGGCTTCAAAATTAAGTCAGATTAATAGAAAAAATCCAATCGATGACCGATTGGATTTTTTGGTTATTGAAGCAATGTTTTAAGTGTTCTTAATGGCTTGTTGGCCACATTTGAGTCCACTCAAGAGATTCCATGCTGTCTTCAATAGTATCTGGCGTGGTCGAGAAAAAGTCCAACCCAGTCTGACTTTCAACTTCATCGATGGTCGCAATAAAGCTTTCGAGTTCTGCGCCCGTCACCTCTTGATGAGGAACAATAAAGGCAATCGCTTCATCGTGGTTCGGATCGAGGATCACTTTGTAAAACGCACTAGGTATGATGACGCCATCACCGATAATGCTCTCTCCACCTCGGTAGATTGGACCTGTGACCACGTACAGTTCTTGGTATTCGTTTGCTAAATCGCGGACATGTTCCTCCAGTATTCTCCAGCCATTTCGATTAAACCCGGGTAGCTGAGGAGACATGTTACTCATCAGAAAGCTTTGCAGCATGGACTGTCGAGTAAAGTCCATCGTCGCAGAGGGCGCAAGGTGACCTCTGTCGTACCCAGAACCTCGATAATCAGCCAGAGTGGAACGGGCATATTCCGGTAACTCCTGATCGGCTTTGAATGCGTTTTTGCGTTTAATGGACACATTCACGCCGTCTGCGGTGATGTGGTATGCCACCCAGTCTGCGTTTTTGGTGTTGTAGTTGTAGCCCACCGCATAGCCGTCACGACACAGAATTTGATCGCTTTGAGCTGACGGTAATCCTTTCTCAAGATGTTTGGCGCACGTTTGCGCGAATGTTGGGAACGAAAGGATGGCAGTGATAGAGAGCAGGAAAAGTGTTTTCATTATTTTTTATCTCCGTTATTAGGAGAATTAAAAATAACGAAATCTATCAATAAGACTGTGAATCCGGTTCTAAACTAATCAGTACTTTGTAAGATAAGGCTATCCAAGTGTTTAGCTTGTGAATGAAACGGATTACACAACAGGTTTTATAAACGTATTTAATTGACTCGAAATGCAGCTTAATTCTTTGAAAAGCGGATATCTTGCAGGTTAAATCCGAGCTCCATATCCGTTTTAAGAGCGGAGATCTGCTTGCAAATCTTTGCGGACTCGAAATGCTCGTCAAACTTCTTCCGGTATTTTGCCGGGAGGTCTTCCGATGCATTGGCTGTTTCGATATCAGGGTATAGGTTCAGAATTTCTTTCGCTGCTTTAGGACCAATCCCTGGAATGCCCGGAACCTGGCTGGAACTGACGCCTGCTAGCCCCCAGTAATCGGCGAGTTGTTCCGGCTTTACACCGAATTCGTTTTCGATAAAAGGCGCATCCAGCCAGCGATGCTGAAAGTAATCCCGAATTTGCAGGGTAGGGGAAAGCAGTTGGCAATACCCTTTATCCGTCGACACAATGGTGACTTTTTCACCGTGGTTCGCCACCTTACACGCCAAAGTTGCGACAAGATCATCCGCTTCATCACCGTCTGAAAGTAAAGAATCGATCCCTAACTGCCACCAGGCTTCCTGAATCGCATCCAGCCCATTCAACAGAGGCTCCGGCATGGGTTTGCGATTCTCTTTGTATGTGGGAAGAATATCCGCTCGCCACCCTCGGTTTTGTAAGTGGTGATCGAATACGGCGATGATATGGGTAGGCTTTGCTTCAGACAAAATGCGATTCAGGGTCTTGCCAGTGGTTTCGATAGTGCGGGCGATATCGTTTGGATCGGGCTGCGCAGAATGAACTCTTCGGATTAAGTTAAGCGCATCAATGATGACAAGATGAATCGACATTTTTGAATTCTAAAGAAAAAGGGGCGTATGCCCCTTAGTGTATTGGAATCGATGGATGTTGACCATAGAGGAAGGACGCTAGTGGTCAGATAGCGCAATTTTGTAGCATGGAATGTATTCCGAACCCGGAAGCTTCATTCGTTGCTGCTCGACAAAATCGGCCAGCAAACGGTCCATTTTCTTCATCAATGTCGGATCGCCATCGATAACAAAAGGTCCTTTGCGTTTTATTTCTCGGATACCTTCTGCTTTGACATTACCTGCAACGATGCCCGAGAAAGCCTGACGAAGTTTTGCTGCCAGAACTTCTGGCTTCTGATTGAGATGTAAATCCAGATTCGCCATATTGTCGTGTGTCGGTTCAAATGGCAGTTGGAATTCCGGTTCAATTTTCAGTGACCAGTTGTAGCTGTAGGCATCGCCTGTTTCTTTACGGTGTTCACGAACTTCCGGCATCGCTTCTTTAATGATTCGTGCTGCTTTCTCTGGATCCCCAATGACGATTTGATAGCGGCTTTGCGCCTCTTCACCAAGTGTGTCCCCGATGAATTTATCAATGGATCGGAAGTAGGCTTCGCTTTCTTTCGGACCCGTTAATACGATCGGCATCGGCTGATCGACGTTTTCCGGATGCAACATGATACCCAATATGTAAAGCAGCTCTTCTGCGGTTCCAGCACCACCTGGGAATATCACAATTCCATGAGCCATGCGCACAAACGCTTCTAAACGTTTTTCGATATCCGGCATGATGATGAGCTCATTCACTATTGGGTTAGGCGGCTCAGCAGCAATAATAGAAGGCTCGGTTAAGCCGATATAACGCTGGGCATCGTAACGTTGCTTAGCGTGCCCAATGGCGGCACCTTTCATTGGTCCTTCCATTGCACCGGGACCACACCCAGTACAGATGTTGAGTTCTCGCAATCCGAGCTCATGACCCACTTCACGTGTGTATTGGTACTCGATTGGATTGATAGAGTGACCACCCCAGCACACCACTAGGTTAGGATCGATGCCCGGATGAAGCGCGCCAGCATTACGCAAAATACCAAAGACTAGGTTGGTAATGTGAGTTGCGTTAGTCAGGTTCAGGCGCTGATTGTCCGCGAGATGCATATTGACGTAGACGATGTCTCGCAACACAGAAAAAAGGTGTTCTTGAATGCCCGTAATAATAGTGCCATCGACGAATGCATGGTCAGGTGGATTATTGAGTTCCAGTTTGATGCCGCGCTCGCGGCGCATGACACTCACGTCGAATGACTTGTATTTATCAAGTAGCTCTTCGGAATTGTCAGTGTGGCTGCCGGAATTGAGAACTGCGAGGCTGCAATTTCTGTAGAGTTGATAAAGCTCGCTAGAGGCGGTTTTTTTTAGACGTTCTACTTCGATCTGAGACAGCAAATCCATGCTGCCTGCAGGGCTGATATGAGTAATCATAGGCTCCTCCTTTGGGCAGAAAGTCTTTGTTTTTGTTAATTTCTCTACCCTGTCATTTCACCTTACACAGGAATTGGCGGTTTCGCCACCCGGATTTAGCGAATAATTGAGCAATTTGTGGGGTAAGTCTTTGTTACAAGGAGGAATATGCGGGGGTTTACAGCCAGACGAGTTGGTTTGGACCTGTGCGCTTGGCGTTTTTCAGACCGAGCTGCAGTCGTTCCAGTACTTCTTCAGGGGTGTCGGTATCACTGAAGATCGCACAAACTGCCGAGGCGGTGATGGTGATACTTTGATCGCGGAACTTAAATGGAAGTTTGGCAATCTGTGCCTGAATCTTTTGTGTCACAGCATGGGTTTCTGCGTCGACCTGATCTGGAAGCAGCACTAAGAACTCCTCACCAGAGAAACGGGCAACGGTGTCGGTGTCTTTTACGGCTTTCTTAATGGTTCGGGCAATGATTTTCAGTGCCTTGTCACCTGCGCTGTATCCGAAGCTGTCGTTGAGGGTTTTGAAGTTATCAATATCGAGCAACAGAATGCGGAAAGAGTGTTGAGCACGAATCCATCTGCGATATTCCAGCTCCAGTTTGTCTGCCAGAGCTGCACGGTTATAAACCTTCGTGAGGGGATCAAGCAGTAAGCGCTGAGCCTGATCTTGTAGCCTTCTGCGGTAGTCCTGAGTGACTTCCTGAAGTGCTTCAAGTTGATTGTGGCTGTAGCTCAAACGCTCGGTTAAGGCTTGCTCGCGCTTCTCAATATGTTGCAATCTTTCTGTGAGAGAACCTATCTGATCAAGCAAAGGAGCAATCGCCCCTTTCAGTTGTTCTACATCCAAATCCGAGTCGAGGCTGGTTTTGCCTTGGGAAACCAGTTCATTGATCTCAAAATGCATCATCTTACGATGTTCAGAGTAAGACAGGCTCTGCTCAATATTCTGAGATGTGTTCTTTATTGCCGTATTCAGTGAGCTGTTGACTTGATCAAGGAATTGTTCGGACGTTTTTCGCTCGAAATGTGTACCTTGAATAACGAGTTTAAGAATTTGAAGAATCAACTCGAATAATTCATTAGGCGGTACGCCAATGAGAAGTTTTGCTCTGATGTCGGTAAGTAATTCGCCCGATTCACCATCAAAATCCAGTTCGGTTATCAGGTTTTGCAATTCTTCAGACAGACGATCAAAAATTTCCTGGTCGACTGCTTTTTCAAGATTCAGATTATTACGGGAATTTGACGCCATAATTTTAGTGGCGCGCTCGTAAATACCAAGAAGACGAATAGCCTGATCGATTTCTTGAGTGAGTTTTTTACTAGGGAAGTGAAGCAGATTTCGCAGATCACGTTTTAATTGTGCAGGCAGACCTGGAATGCGCTGCAACGTTTCTCCGCTATGTTTAATTCGCTCGTCTAAGTGAATTGTCTTTTTTTCCATGGTCACCGTGTTTTGCTTCAGCATTCTCTCTATGACGACAAGCTTGGGTATTAACTTAGTGACATCTTGATGTTGTTCTAGGTCTTTCTTTAAACCTGTTAAACCCCTATCAAGATCTTGGTTATTACCTTGGCATGCATCACTTAGATTAGCAACTATACGCTTAAGAACGTTTTGCTCTCTTTTAAATTTAAAAAGAGAATCTCGATGCGAAAGACGAGCATGATCTAACTTGCATTTCAATTCATGCAATTCGTCTTTCAACTCTTGCTCAAGAGCATCCAAATCATTCATAAAAAGCAGGTGCCAAAAAACCGCGATGGCGAAAACAGTTATTCGATAATAACAAAAAACAAAATAAGGTCACTTTAATCAGTGGTTAAGTGCTCACTTATCACTCGGATAGTGTCAATTTTTTGATGTCATCCTCATTTTGGCACGACGATTGGACTTTTATTAACCCTTGGTTTAATGCTTGCTTACATGCAAGCCTAATATTATCTGTCGCAAAACTCGCCGCTGGGGCATTTTCAATTGCTCTTAAATAGACCCACTGGCTCTCATCGCTATTTTTTTCTATTCCGCGGGCCAAGTTTGTTGATAGTAATAATATATCTATCAGCTCTTGATCATTTATCGCGGTATATGCTCTTGGCAAGAATGGATAATCTGCCATACCTATGTGAACTTTGCGCGATATTTTTCTTTCTGGCTCAAATTCTGAGATCCAGCTGCAAATCTTATCGAACATATGTTGCGGTTCGACGGTAGTCTTAGTATTGGGCTCTACATAAAGAAACATGGCGTCAGAAAAGTGATAGAGACGAGAGGGTTTCTCGATTTTTGACTTTATAAAATCACCGAAGGATTTTTCGAGCTCCAGCCCTGACTGATAGCCTAATTCAAGATAGGTGTTACGGAGAAATGGCAGGTCAAACATCACGAACCTCAAACGATCGCTGAAAGGTTCATTGATAAGCTCACCCAATTGCCATTGTTCGTAAGTTGCGCTACTTCTGGCTAATGAGTTTTGCAATTTCTTATTCAGCAGTCTCAAGTTTCTAAGACCCGAACGCGCGTGTGTATATAAATCTTGTCGCAGACTTTTTACTTCATTTTTTAGTTTGTCAATAATGTAGCCACGACGCAAAACAAATAGAACCAGCAGTACCGTAATTATAAATAAACCAAATGCTGTGTTCTGAAATTTTCGAAATTCTTGCTGAGCGACTTTTAGCTCACCTTCCAATCCTTTGTAGTGTAAAGATTGTTCAATGATGTCTTTTTGCTGCTTTAATACGTCTTCGTTTATTTCATTCAGACGTTTTTGTTGGTTGGCGTTCAGTATCGAAAATTTCTTCAGCGCATTTAATGATTCAATAAATTCTCCATTTTGCTCATATGCAGCGGATAGCACCCGATAAGATTGTAATAAAATAAAGTTATCGGATAAATCTTGACCTATTGCGAGTGCATTTCGAGCATTTGATAATGCTTTTGCAGTTTGTTCCTGTTGCAGTGCCAAACTGGCAGTAAGTAATAATGTGCGCGCTTTTAATGGTTTTATTTGGGTGTAATTGACAAGATTTTTGGCTTTGTCTAAATATTGCTCAGCTAACGTGAAGTTAAACAGTTGTAAATAAGTGTCAGCAATGCTTAATCTTAATTCAATCACATCGTGAATATCACGAGCGAAGTATTCATGATCGAGTACGTTAAAATATCTTACAAGTGCGAGATTGTATTTCCCTTGAAGAAAATAAATATCCGCCATCTGCTTTAAAACGTCGCCAAGTACCAGCGATTGTTCAAAATTTCGATAGAAATCGGCAGCTCGGGATAAATGCTCTAACGCTTTGTCTAACACCTGGCGTTGCTTAAAAAGCTGTGCAAGTTGGTAGTTTGCTTTGGCTAATTCCTGGCTTTGATCTTTTTCAATGGCCATCCAATAGCCGGTAAGTAATTCTGTTAAAGCAAGGTCGTAAGATTTATATCGTAAGTAATGTTTTCCCACTTCAATGTGATAATTAATGATAGTGTCAATTTTGGTCACTTTCGCCAATATTTCAGACGCTGTTTTGTATTCCAGTTCAGCATCAACTCGGTTGCCATTAACAGAGGCGATTTCGCCTTTGATCATCGCCAGTCGATATTGCAGGCTAGTGACCAAGCTTGAAGAAGTCATTGGTTGCAGCAATGCCTGCTCAATTCTTTGAACTATAGGAAAGACTTTTTTCAAATCATTGGTTTGTAACCATAGAAGCTCAGCCCGCATAAGCTGAGTTTCAAGTGCAATCAGCGGCAGATCATAGTTGCCTGCGAGCCGTTCTGCGTTTTCTAAGTGAAGGAACGCCGTTCTGGGGTCACCAAGTAGCAATTCGGAATGAGCAAGTATTTGCAGGGCATCTATACTGCTGCTTGGCGTTCTCAGAGAGTTATCGGTGTCTTCCCGTGGTAACGCGGAAGGTCCTTTAGGCGAAGCGTCAGTCAGCTTACGCTGACTGAGAAACTTGGTGGCAATTTGCTTGGATTTTTTCGGGTCGATCTCCACCAAATTGGCGGCATCACTGAGAATGGGCGATGTGTAGATTTTTGCCAATGCGGTCTGACTTTGCAGAAAAATAGCAAAAAATAGCGCAGACCAACCAAAAAATTTCATTCCTTTGTACTCCAGGCTTTGGCTTATTTTATTGTCTTGCGAGTCGCAGGTTGTTGTCCGGCTTCGACTGTTCCGTTGAGCGGTAAGGATTGATGTCCAATCCGCCACGTCTCGTGTATCGGGCAAATACCGTCAGAGAAGTTGGGGCGCAATACTTCTGAATATCCGTGAAGATGCGTTCTACACATTGCTCGTGGAATTCATTGTGCTCTCGGAAAGAAACCAGGTATCGGAGTAAAGCTTCGCGATCGATACGACTTCCAGTGTACTCGATCGAAACACTTCCCCAGTCGGGCTGATTTGTGATCAAACAGTTGGACTTAAGCAGGTTACTGACCAGTGTTTCTGTGACCATCTCGTCTGACGATGCGTTGCGTAGTAACTCAGGGTCAAATTCGTAACTTTCGATTTTTATGTCCTGATCATCGATGCATTCGCCTTGCAAGCTGACAATAGGTTGGTTGTCATAATGTGAAACGGGATTAATGACAACTTCAACAGGTTCACCTGCACATTCAGACAAATCTTTAACTAAAGAAGCCTGTACCTGCTCCCAGCTATCAAACTGAGTCTGGTTGTAGCTGTTCAAGTAAAGCTTGAATGACTTGGATTCAACAAGGTTAGGGCTGGTAGCAGGCAACATCACTTCACCTACCGCCACTTGAGGAAGCCCGTTACGATTCAACCAAGACAGCTCATAAAGGGTCCAGATGTCCACACCAACAAACGGTAGCTCACCGGTAAGTTGAATGTCGTCACGGTTCAGGCTTCGGGGAACGCCTTGCAACAGGGAAGGGTCGTATTGGCTGCTGTACTCTGTTTTCTGACCCAGAGTCAAACTAGCCAGCTCTTCGGCGTTCGAATATTTGCTCATACTTACTTTAAAAGATCGATTAGAATACCCCGAAGTTTACTTAATCCCTCTTATTCTGTCATCCGCCAAGGTACAGGACAGAAGATATCCAGGAGCAATCAATGTCTCAAAATGTTGCACACGCCTTAAAGTCTTTCAGCGAACGCTACCTTTCGCAGTGGAATGAAGAACGTTCTAGTTTCCCTCAAAGTGAAGAGCTGGCAGGTATTCCTTCACCATGCATTGAGAAACAAGGTGAAGACTATGTGGAGTGGCGACCTGTGTATCGTGACAGCTGGGCTGATTTCACCAATGTAGAAAATGGCATCGAGCTCACATTGCATGAAGACATTAAAGCGTTTTATAGCTGTCAGTTTTGCGGGGACATGGAGGCACTTTGGGATGGAAAGCCTCTTACGTTACTTCAGGTGTGGAGCGAAGAAGATTTCGTTCGTTTGCAGGAAAACATTCTTGGTCATCTGGTCATGCAGCGTCGCCTTAAACTGAAACCCACCGTTTTCATTGGCTCTACGTCAGCAGAAATGGACGTTATCTCCATATGCAACATTACTGGTGAAGTCATCTTTGAACGGCTTGGAACATCACAGCGTGACATTTTAGCTCCGTCCGTTGAGGAATTCTTGTCTCAGCTAACCCCTGTTGTGGAGCAAGAATAAACCATGTACATCACTGAGCTTTCATTTGAAGTGTACCGGGATACCTCTATGGGAGAGGTAGAAAAAGCGATCAACTACGTTTTGGATTGCTTGAGGTATAACGGGCAGGTGCTAGGACGTGAACTTCCCGTACATATGGATGGTGCCGTCTTTACTGCTCGTGTAGTCTGCCCGGAATCAAACAGCTTACACCCAGATTTTCATAGTGCGCAGGTAAAACACGCTATCAGCCAGCTGGCTGATTTTGGATTGCTGCAACCTAAAGTTCGGGTACTGGGTGAGGATATGAATTCGGACCCCAGTGCGGATTGCATTGAGAGAGAATGGCAGATTTTGTATACCAGCTATTTACATACATGCTCTCCAATTCGATGTGGTGAGCAGTTTCAGCCAGTTCCATTGTATCGGTTACCCCCGGTTGCGAATGGTGACCAGAAGCAGATCATTAAATGGCAGGAAGACTGGAGCGCGTGTGACCAGCTTCAGATGAATGGCTCTGTAGTAGAGCATCCTTCCTTGTACGAAATTTCATCCAGCAAGAGCTTACTGTTTCGACGTGGGTGGGATTTATGCCGACGACTCAAAGTAGTGAGTGGAATTCCAACTTATCTATACATCTACCGTGTCGGTGGCAAAAGCAAAGAAGAAGAGTTAGCAAGAAAGTGCCCGACTTGTGGTGGCGACTGGAAGCTGGAAGAGCCTATACACGGCGTCTTCGACTTTAAATGCGATGAGTGCATGTTGGTGAGCAATTTGTCGTGGGATTTTAAAGACTGAGTAGGTTGGGGGAGCGGGAATTGATTCACCGCTCCTTAGCTTTACTTCAGTATGTTCAGATCACTTACTTTTAGCGATGATTCTGTCTAAGTGATTGGCAAATTCACGCCTTTCAGTTTGAGAAAGAGCAGCCGGTCCGCCCGTCTGAATTCCACTGGATCGCATGGTATCCATAAAATCTCGAATGTTAAGCCGCGCTTTAATGGTATCCCGAGTGTAAAGTTCCCCTCTTGGGCTGAGTGCCTGCCCGTTTTTCTGTATTACCTCATCGGCTAACGGGATATCTGCAGTAATCACCAGATCGCCCTCTTCCACTCGTTGGACTATTTCATTATCGGCAATATCGAAGCCGCTCGATACCTGTAGCATATGGATGTTGTTACGTTTAGGAAGAGGAATACTGTGGTTAGCCACAAAAGTGGTGGTTATCCCTGTTCGCTCAGCAGCCCGTGTTAATGTTTCGCGGATAACCTTCGGGCAAGCGTCCGCATCTACCCATATCTTCATTCTGCTGATTTCTCCAGTGCTTCTAGTCTTTTCGTTAACTCAGCAACCTGTTCTTCTAATGCCGCGATACGGGCATCACTGGACGCCTCTTTTATACCTACTTCCACTTTCGGTACTCGCGCAGAGGCTTTCCAGCTTTTGATTGTGGCGATGATGGCTGGCATAGGAACTGTCGATTTTAATCTTGCTTTGACAAGCGCCACAGTGGGCTCTTTTCCCTGATCAGCGAGAGACTGAATAACGGCTTCTAGTTCGGCAGTGATGTCCTGAGTTTTCATGTCGGATTCCTTAAAATTTCTGAGCTAATGATATATCTAATTGGTCATGGCGAGAAGTGTGCGCCAGCACGTATTTTTCTTTGAGTCTTTTGTCAGTGGCTCTAGTTATTTGCTCATTAGCTTGTGAGAGATCTCTTACAAGCTGTGTAGGAGATGTTTGCTTTTAATATTAGGGAATCATTGAGTTGAATTTCTATCTTATTGTTCTTAAATAATTATTTAATTTATGCGATTTATTCTCAAATAAAAATGTGAGCCAGTTAAGTTGTTCGAATTCGAGATAAACGTAATCTGTTCCCTGTCGGAAGGATTCTGACACGGAACAGGAAACATCCACGGACTGGTTATCTTCAGGATGAAGATTTGGTTATTCAGGATGAATGATCAGCATGGAGCGAACGGACATTGAATGGACTCAATCGTTATCAGGAAGATGACGACTAAGGAAAGACGATGGACACCTCAGGACTGAGGCAGGGAACAAACATCAGGATGATGTAAGGGACACCGCTCAAGGAACAAGTGAGTGCGCTAATCAGGAAGGTTAGCAGATCAGGATAGGATCATGGACACCGCTAGGATGGCGATGAAAGGATTAAGCTGAAGGACACAGCATACTATCAAGGATTTGATGCATGGAGCACCTATAGTAGCCGGATTGCTGCGAGTAAGACTACAGCCCCGATACGAAGTATCGGGGCTTTTCTTTTGTCCGAAAATTGTGACTTATCTTGAGTTCAGGTTACTTACATCCGGTAAGGGGGAATGTCGAAGTGGCTTGCGTGGAACCCCACCATAGTCAGCTCCCCGATGTAGTAATCGTCTCCAAGTGACGAAAATTCAAACTGATACACCGTATGCCAGCCAATTTTGCCTGATTTATGGCGAAATCTATGCCCTTTGAACGACACCGAGAGTACTTGGATTTCAAGTTGTTTACAGCGATGTGCCACCATTTGCTTGGCCAGCTCTGACTGCCTTCGTTGTTGCCAGAAGAGTAAGCAGAACAGAGTCACCAATATAATTGCGAACAGATTTCCTATCATTATTCAGTCCTTTGAGCCACTTACTGGGTGCGAGTGCTTTGCTGTAATTTGATGAGAGCGTCAGCCAGCTCTGGTGAAGGAGCATTGTGAAGCAGCGGAAGCAATACCATTCTTAATTCAGGAAGCATAACTAAGTCAGCAAAAAGCTGGTTAAATAGCCCTTGGTTGCTGGTTTGTGCCAGTCTCAATAAAAATTGACCTGCCCGGTTGGTATCCGCTAAAGCCGCCCAACTTCTTCCTGCTATTCCAATGAGGACTTCCTGGTGGCTTAGCCTTGGGCTTTTTAACACTTCATCGACCACTTTGTTCAGTGAATCAACGGATCCTGAAAGTGCCCGGACAAGCGCTGAGAGTAAGAAAAGGTCAGGGTTATCCGAATGACACTGTTCCAGCGCTTTTTCTTCCAGCGTGGTGCCTAACTTCTCTGGCAAGTCACAATGTTCAAGGACACCAAGTAGTGCATAAAGCGGTTCATTAGGCAGATTCCTGATGGCTTTTCTTAGCATCACACCATTTTGTTCGGCATTCAGGCGCGCGCAAATATCTGCGATCCCCTGAAGACCAATGGTTTGCCAGTTTTCCCAACCCAATCCACCAGTGAAGTAGTGTTGAGCATGCTCGTAGTATTGGCTGGTTGGCATGGTCAGAGAAGCACGTACCTGACTATGGAATACCGCCATTTTGTCTTCCGAAGGTTTGAAGGTGTATGGGTTTTGCGAAAGCTTGTCCTGTTGCTCTTCACTTAGCTCTCCACCCAAACGTGTCCCCATGGCTTCAATAACGTATTTAATGAAATTGCCGGTGTCTGACTGCTTGAGCAATCCACGTTCATCCAAATCAAATTTTAGAAACCAGATCCAAGGTTGTTTCGCCTCGTTCCAATAAGCAATGGCAAGGTGTGCTTTTCTCTGCATTGGATATGGGTAAGCTTGCTGACCTACCTCGACCTTTGAGAAAGCCTGAGGGTCGATTTGAGTGATGCGTCGTCCCAAGTCAAAGACCTGGTATTCACAATGACTGTTGGTCAGGAGTTGGGTAAGAGTATGAATGGTATCCATGGACTAGCTTGTTATCCTATATGTCTTTAGCCAATAGATGGTACTCTATGGGCAATTTTCAAGGTCCACCGAATCGAAATTCATGAATACCGTTCAAATCTCGACACATATCGAGAATCTGAAAAGTGCACTTCAACAACAAGCGTTATGGGAAAGCACACCACCATCTTCTCAGGCACTGTCTAGTGACCAGCCTTTTGCGTATGACACTTTAGAGCCGCATCAATGGCTTCAGTGGGTGTTTATTGTCCGTATTGAAGCGTTGATTCTTGCGGGGCAGACGTTACCAACCGGGTTTGAGTTGTCTCCCTATTTTGAAGAAGTCTGGAAAGACGATGAGAGTAAAGCAAAAGTGTTAGCAGCTGTTTCAGCCATCGATAAGGCGTTTTCATCGTGTTAGAGATTTTATTTCAAGATGAGTATCTGGTCGCGGTCAATAAACCTGCCGGAATTCTGGTGCATCGCTCATGGCTCGACAAACACGAAACCCAATTCGTGATGCAGACTCTGCGCGATCAGATTGGTCAGCATGTGTTTCCTCTGCATCGCCTGGACAGGCCGACTTCCGGAGTACTGGTGTTCGCGCTTTCAAGTGAAGTGGCGTCTGAAGTATCCCCGATGTTTGCCAATCACGATATGCAGAAAACCTATCACGCCATCGTCCGAGGCTGGATTGAAGAAGGGGATACACTGGATTATCCGCTTAAAGAAGAGCTGGATAAAATCGCCGATAAGTTTGCCGACAAAGACAAGGAAGCGCAGAGTGCGATAACCGATTATCTTCCTCTTGGTAAAGTGGAAGTGCCACATTCCACCGGGCGATTTCCGACGACGCGATACGGTTTGGTGGAAATGAAGCCCAAAACGGGTCGCAAGCATCAGTTGCGCCGCCATATGGCACACTTAAGGCACCCAATCGTTGGAGACACCTCTCACGGAGATGGTAAGCACAATCGATTATTCCGGGAGCATTATGATTCGCACCGTTTACTGCTTCACGCGTCTGAACTGGAATTTGTTCATCCATTCACTAATGAGCCTCTTGTGTTAAAGGCACCATTTGATGAAGTGTGGAACAGGCTGCTTTCAGAGTTTGGCTGGAAAACGCTTTTTGAGAAAAAGGGATAAAAACCTTAGCTTGGGATAAAAACAGAAAAGGGAGCTAGACTCCCTTTTTTAATTCACTAAATTGAATTGCTATTTAAGCTTTTCCAGATCCGCTTCGATCTCAGCGATCTTACTGGATACGACTTTTTCTAGGTGTCGTAAATCCGACAGGATTTTCTCTTTCACGTCCACTTCGACCAGTTTTTCTGGTTTCGTAATGGTGTTCAGTTCATCAATCACCAAAGTAAGGTTACGGTTGATTTCAGTGACTTCTTTGTACTGGTGGCTGCCACTGTCGACCAGAACATTCTTGCGTTGCCTTGGGTATTTAAACTTAACGCTTTTGGCAAATAGCTCGCCTTTCTGTTTTTTGAAATAAATCTTAAGTACGTCTTTTTGTGCTTCCTGGCGTAAGGAGTAACGTTCGATCTGTTTTGGGTCCTGAATACCTAACCCAGTGAGGTTTGGATACATAGAGCACCTCGTGATAGCCGTTGAATGGTAGTGCCAACCCTTTTGTTCAATTGGAGTAAAGAACATCGTCGGTTGGTTGAGTACTGTTCAACTTTAGCAGCTATTGATAGGTCGGACAGAGGGATTTTCAGAGGTTTGTGGACGAGATCGCGATATACCGGATCTCGCCCATTATGCGATTGGTTAGTGAGACTGAAGTTCGCTAACGCTTTCTTTCAGCTTGGATTTTAGCTCTGCTTGTTCTTCTTCGCTCAAAGGACCACCATTTGGTGAAGTGAGGATAAACAAATCTTCTGCTCGCTCACCTATGGTGGTGATTTTTGCTGCGTGCAGGTTAATGTTCAGATCCGCGAAAGTCGCTCCCACATTGGCGAGTAGCCCGGGCGTATCCAGAGCGACAAACTCCATCAGCGTGCGCTTTTTGGTTTTGGTTGGTATGAAATCGACTTTGGTCTTCACATTGAAGTGCATCAATTGGCGAGGTGTACGCCGTACTTTAGTTGCGGAGCTTGTCTCATCCAGAACGCTTTGTAATTGTTTGACGACGGTAGCGTGGCGATTTTCTTCAATGGGTTTACCGTGCTGATCCAGCACCATAAAGGTATCCAGTGCGTAGCCGTCTTTGCTGGTCATGACCTGAGCATCGTGGATGCTGAAATTTCTTCTGTCTAGCTCACCTGCGACATTGGCAAACAGATTTGGCAGGTCTGGAGAGTATATGAACACTTCGGTTCCACCACGTGTTGGCTTCTCACTGAGTAATACCAATGGCTGTTCTTTGGATTCCAGTCTTAATAAGTGCTCACCATGCCAGGCAATTTGCTTGTGGGTGTGTCGAAGGAAGTAATCGGCTTTAAATCGCTGCCAGAGCACCTCGATTTCCCTAGGGGTGAAGCCTTCTTTGCGTAGAATTGCTGATGCGAGGTGCTGGTTGTGACGGATACGTTCTCGCACATCAACGGGGTTTTCTAACCCACGTCTTAGCGCACGTTGAGTGGAATAGAATAGCTCTGCGAGCAAAGTCCGTTTCCAACTGTTCCAGAGTTCAGGGTTGGTAGCGCAGATGTCTGCAACTGTCAGACACACCAGAAATTCGAGATACTCTTCGTCGCGTACTTTTTTAGCAAACCCGGTGACCACTTCAGGATCATAGATATCACGACGTTGTGCCGTTACTGACATCAATAGGTGATGTTTAACCAGCCATGACACCAATTTGGCTTCTGGTTTAGATAGCCCGTGTTCAATACAGAAATCGTAGGCTTCAACAGCGCCAATTTCTGAGTGATCGCCGCCTCTGCCTTTGCCAATGTCGTGGAATATCGCGGCAAGAATCAACAGCTCTTTCTTCTGGATACGAGGATACACTTCACAACAAATAGGGTGTTTAGCGTGGTTTTTGGCAAAGCTAAAGGTGTGGATGTGTTTTAGCAGTCGGATACTGTGCTCGTCTACTGTGTACACGTGGAACAGGTCAAACTGCATTTGCCCGACAATCTGACTCCATTGCGGCAGATACGCTGACATTACGCCTAAACGGTGCATTAAGCTGAATGCTTTGTGTAGGGCGTTGGGGTGGCGCACCAAATCCATAAACTTTTCACGCGCTTCAGGAATGGTATGCAGAAATTTATTCAGTCTTCGCCGTGCCGTGCGCAACTGGCGCATGGTTGCTGGTGCGACTCCTTCAATAGAAGAGTCATTAGCGATATGCAGAAACATATCCAGAATGGTTTCTGGTCGAGCCTGAAACAGGGCGGGTTTCCTTGCTTCGATGAGTGGACCCCGGCGCTGGAAGTCGTCGTCTAAAATCTCTGCCGGAAGTTGCTCCCCCTTATTGATGATCGCCTGATCAAACAATTTAAGAAGCATCTTATTGAGCTCTGCTACGCGTCTAAGCGTTCGATAGAACTCTTTCATCATCATTTCGATCGGTTTATTGCCTTCACCAGAGAAACCCAAGTGTTCGGCTACCTGTAACTGGTGAGCAAAGGTCAGGCGGTTGTCATAGCGTTTCAGTTCAATATGAAGGGCAAATCTAACGCGCCATAGAAAATCCTGACACTCAAGCAGCTCCCGATACTCGGCATCGGTTAAAAAGCCGTATCGGCTCATTTCGAACAAAGATGTGGCACCAAAGTGACGCCTTGCTACCCAACTGAGGGTGTGAATGTCTCGCAGACCACCTGGGCTGGATTTGATGTCTGGCTCCAGATTGTAGGTGGTGTCGTGGTAGCGAGCATGACGTTCTTTTTGCTCCTGCAGTTTGGCTTGGTAAAAAACTTCGCTGGGCCAGAACGATTCAGAGTGAATCAAAAGCTTGAGTTTGTGAAAGCTGTCTTCACAGCCACAGATCAGCCGCGCTTCCTGTAAGTTGGTGGCGACGGTGAGATCATCTTTACCCACTTCCTTACATTCTTCGACAGTTCTTACACTATGACCCACTTCCATACGCAAATCCCAAAGCAGCGTAATGAACTCACTGACTTTGGTTTTAACCGAGTCGTCTAAAGTAGATTGGCTGAGAACCAGAATATCAATGTCTGACAGTGGGTGGAGTTCGCCACGACCGTAGCCTCCGACGGCAACTAAACTCATCTCTGGCACTTTATCGAATGCGTAATGTTCCCATAAACGTGTGAGTAACATGTCCATGTATTCACTTCGACCTAGAACCAGATCTGTTACCGGGTGATGGGCAAGAAATTCGTTCTTTTGATATTCAGAGAAAGTGTCGAGCTCGTTACGTAGACTCTCCAGATTCATTGATTCGTTTTTTAGCGTAAGAGGGGATTGAAAGGTCATCCATGCGGTCCGTGCAAACTACTGTTGTCTTAACTGTAACAACTGAGCTTAAAGTTTTCGATGTATAGAAAAGAAAAATCCCAGCCAGGCTGGGATTTTTGAATTATACGTTCTTCATAATTCGGGGAATCGTGTCATCACTGCGTAGTGTCAGAACCTCACAACCAGTTTTGGTTACGAGAATAGTATGTTCCCACTGCGCCGAGTTTTTGCCATCACCTGTGTAAACTGTCCAGTCATCTTCAGAGTCTACGCTACAACCAAATTTACCTGCGTTGATCATAGGTTCGATGGTGAAGCACATGCCTTCTTTCAACTTACGGTTATCGGTGTTTTTGTAATGAACAACTTGTGGTTCTTCGTGGAACTCGCTGCCAATGCCATGACCGCAGAAATCTTTAACAATGGAGTACTTCATTCGAGGATTCTTTTTATTGTTATCCTTGATGAATTTATCGATAGCTGTTCCTAAATCTCCCACTGTTGCACCAGGTTTAACTTTTCTCATTGCTACATATAGTGCTTCTTGAGTTACGGTACAAAGGCGCTTATCCGCAGGAGACACTTCGCCAACATAGAACATGCGAGAGCTGTCGCCGTGGTAGCCTTTTGGACGAACACTTAAGTCGGTGTCTTTGTCGTCTGGAACAATAACAGTGATGTCGATATTGATGACGTCACCGTCTTTCAATACCGCAGGCTTTCCTTTACCAGTAGAGCCTACTTCGTCAACAGAGGCTGGAATGCCATGGCAAACAATGTGATTGATCGATGTGCAGATAGATTTCGGAAAACCGTGGTAGTCCAATGGAGCAGGGTAAGCGTTGTTTTCCAGAATGTAATCGTGGCAAATGCGATCCAGTTCTTCGGTTGTTACCCCAGGTTTGACATGTGGCTCAATCATTTCAAGAACACTAGCGGCAAGCTTGCCTGCAACGCGCATTTTCTCGATTTCTTCTGCAGTTTTAATTTTAATGGACATTGATTTTCTCAAACTCATAAATGCAATCGCAGCATTTTATACCCAAACTAGTTCAAGATGCTAGATTCAGCCACTATTGAGCAGCGCAATTGCATTCATTTCCCCTAATGGAGTGTGACCAGAATCTTTCTCTGGAAGATGTTATGTAAAGCCAAGTCTCAAAGACGGTTTGTATCATTCAGTCAGAGAATTTATTACTAGCTTTACTCGCCGCTTTTATGGTATAAAGCGCGCCGGAATCAAGATCAGTTCTCTCCATTGGCGAAGCTGCTTTTGGCTCCAACAAACTATTTCTTAAATCACACACGTACCGACACATGATCCGGGGTGCTCACTTACTTAGATATAAGAAGTTGAGTCGGACGCATGGGGTATGTGGAGGCCTAACCCCATAGAGGAATTTAAAATGGCAACTGTATCAATGCGCGATATGCTGAAAGCTGGTGTTCACTTCGGTCACCAGACTCGTTACTGGAACCCAAAAATGAAGCCATTCATCTTTGGTGCTCGTAACAAAGTTCATATCATCAACCTAGAAAAAACTGTACCAATGTTCAACGATGCACTAGCTGAGCTAGGCAAAGTTGGCGAGAAGAAAGGTAAAGTTCTTTTCGTAGGTACTAAGCGCGCTGCATCTGAAGCTGTAAAAGAAGCTGCTATCGCAAGCAACCAGTTCTACGTTAACAACCGTTGGTTGGGTGGTATGCTTACGAACTACAAAACTGTTCGTCAGTCAATCAAGCGTCTGAAAGATCTTGAAGCACAGTCTCAAGACGGTACTTTCGACAAACTAACTAAGAAAGAAGCTCTAATGCGTACTCGTGAAATGGAGAAGCTAGAGAAATCTCTTGGTGGTATCAAAGACATGGGTGGTCTACCAGACGCTCTATTCGTAATCGACGCTGATCACGAGCACATCGCAGTTCGCGAAGCAAACAACCTGGGTATCCCTGTATACGCAGTTGTTGATACTAACTCTGACCCAGATGGTGTTGACTTCGTTATCCCTGGTAACGACGACGCAATCCGTGCTGTACAACTTTACCTAAACGCTGCTGCAACTGCAGTAAGCGAAGGTCGCAACCAAGACGTTGCTGCAGCGGCTGCTGAAAAAGACGGTTTCGTAGAAGAAGCTGAGTAATAGCGGCTCTGAGTCACACTTAGTTTTATAGGCAACAAAAGTTAAATATAAGCTAAGTTATAGTTACTATCAGGGGCCGACATCGAGCCCCTGATTTTTACCATATCCAGAATCAACTGAGGAATAGAGAATGGCTGTTACTGCTGCTCTAGTTAAAGAACTGCGCGACCGCACTGGCGCAGGCATGATGGACTGTAAGAAAGCGCTGAACGAAACTAACGGCGACATCGAACTAGCAATCGAAAACATGCGTAAATCAGGTGCTGCTAAAGCTGCTAAGAAAGCAGGTAACGTAGCTGCTGAAGGTACAATTATCATCAAAGAAGCTGACGGCGTTGCTGCTCTTCTTGAAGTTAACTGTCAGACTGACTTCGTTGCTAAAGATGCAAACTTCACAGCTTTTGCTAACGAAGTTGCTGAAGCGGCTCTTGCTTCTAAAGCTACTGCAGAAGAACTACAAGCTCAATTCGAGGAAACTCGTGTTGCTCTAGTTGCTAAAATCGGCGAAAACGTAAACATCCGTCGCGTACAATACGTTGAAGGTGCTGCACTGGCTGCTTACCGTCACGGTGAGAAAATCGGTGTTGTTGTTGCTGGTGAAGGCGACGCAGAAACTCTTAAGCACGTTGCAATGCACGTTGCAGCTTCTCGTCCAGAGTACGTTAACCCAGAAGACGTACCTGCTGACGTAGTAGAAAAAGAGAAAGCGGTTCAAGTTGAAATCGCAATGAACGAAGGCAAGCCTGCTGAAATCGCAGAGAAAATGGTTGTTGGTCGTATGAAGAAATTCACGGGCGAAATCTCTCTGACTGGTCAAGCTTTCGTTATGGAACCTAAGAAATCTGTTGGCGAAATTCTTAAAGAGAAAGGCGCTTCAGTAACTAACTTCGTTCGTCTAGAAGTTGGTGAAGGTATCGAGAAAGCTGAAGAAATGAGCTTCGCTGAAGAAGTAGCGGCTGCTCAAAAAGGTTAATCCTTTGTAGATTGCTTAAAAAAAGACCGTAGCCAAGGCTGCGGTCTTTTTATGACAAAAAGACAGAAGCGTTAATCGTGATGAATACACACTGATAGTTCCAGCATGCATTCATGACTGTTAATCAACAACTCTCATTTGGAAGGTAAACTCCATGACTACTAACCCTAAACCAGCGTATCAACGTATCCTGTTAAAACTGAGTGGTGAAGCACTTCAAGGTGAAGAAGGTTTTGGTATTGATCCAGCAATCTTGGATCGTATGGCTCAAGAAGTAAAAGAACTGGTTGAACTGGGTGTTCAAGTGGGCGTGGTTATCGGCGGTGGTAACTTGTTCCGTGGTGCAGGTCTGGCTGAAGCGGGTATGAACCGCGTTGTGGGTGACCACATGGGCATGTTGGCAACCGTAATGAACGGTCTGGCAATGCGCGATGCGCTTCACCGTGCATACGTGAATGCTCGCGTTATGTCTGCAATTCCTCTAAAAGGTGTATGTGACGACTATAACTGGGCAGATGCGATTCGCGAACTGCGTCAAGGTCGTGTGGTTATCTTCTCTGCAGGTACAGGTAATCCATTCTTTACTACTGATTCTGCTGCATGTTTGCGCGGTATTGAAATCGAAGCGGATGTAGTTCTAAAAGCAACAAAAGTAGATGGTGTATTTACTGCTGATCCGGTAGCAAACCCTGAAGCAGAGCTGTATGATACTCTTTCTTTTAGTGAAGTTCTTGAAAAAGAATTGAAAGTAATGGACTTAGCGGCATTTACATTGGCTCGTGACCACAAAATGCCTATCCGTGTATTCAATATGAACAAGCCAGGCGCTCTACGTCGCGTGGTAATGGGTGAAGCCGAAGGTACGCTGATCAGCGAAGCCTAAATCGGTAACCAGAACACTCTTATAAAAAATTATTAAGGTGAAATTGTGATTAACGAAATCAAACAAGATGCACAAGAGCGCATGGAAAAAAGCGTTGAAGCGCTAAAAAATAACCTGTCTAAAGTACGTACAGGTCGTGCTCACCCAAGCCTGTTGGCAAACATCAACGTAGAATACTACGGTGCAGCGACGCCTCTAAACCAGGTTGCAAACGTAATCGCAGAAGATTCACGTACTCTGGCAATTACGGTTTTCGATAAAGAACTGGCGCCTAAAGTTGAAAAAGCAATCATGCAGTCAGATCTGGGTCTAAACCCAATGTCTGCGGGTACGGTTATCCGTGTCCCACTTCCACCGCTAACAGAAGAGCGTCGTAAAGACCTGGTTAAAATTGTACGTGGTGAAGCAGAAGGCGGTCGTGTCGCTATCCGTAACATTCGCCGTGACGCGAACAACGACCTGAAAGCACTGCTGAAAGACAAAGAAATTTCTGAAGATGAAGATCGTAAAGCACAAGACGAAATTCAGAAGCTGACTGACGCTGCGGTTAAGAAAGTTGATGAAGTTCTTGCTGCAAAAGAAAAAGAGTTGATGGAAGTGTAATATAACTTACACTTTTCTTTTTCAAAGCGCTGTGCCCACAGCACAGCGCTTTTTTTATGCTATTATCTCAACCCCATTAGATTCAATGAATTCTCTATGCTGAACACTCAAGTCTCTCCAGACGCATTCCCCAAACATATCGCTATCATCATGGACGGCAATGGTCGTTGGGCAAAAAAGCAAGGTAAGCCTCGCGTATTTGGACACAAAGCAGGAGTCGATTCAGTAAGAAAAACCATTTCAGCCGCATCTCGCTTAGGCATAGAAGCTATCACTCTTTTCGCATTCAGCAGTGAAAACTGGCGTCGTCCGGAAGAAGAGGTGAGCCTTCTTATGGAGCTGTTTATTACAGTTCTGTCTAAAGAAGTGAAACGTCTTCACAAAAACAATCTGAGGCTTCGTGTGATTGGTGATACCTCTCGCTTTAATCAGAGGCTGCAAAAGAAGATTGTCGAAGCTGAGACTCTAACTAAAGATAATGATGGCATGGTGGTGAATGTCGCCGCTAACTACGGTGGTAAATGGGACATCACTCAAGCCATTCAGAAAATCGCCTCAGAAGCCAAAGAGGGCATTCTTGATCCGCTAGAGATCAATGAAGACCTTGTTGCTTCACACCTTACCATGTCCGATCTACCTGAAGTTGATCTGCTTATCCGCACCAGTGGTGAATGCCGGATCAGCAACTTTGTACTGTGGCAAATGGCTTACGCTGAAATGTACTTTGTCGACCAACACTGGCCGGATTTTGATGAGCAAAGCCTGGCAGATGCTGTGGCGTGGTTTGTTAACCGCGAGCGTCGCTTTGGCTGTACAGGCGAACAGATTCAAGAAATCATGAATGGATAAAAAAGGATCATCAGCTTGAAACAAAGAATTATAACCGCGCTGATTCTGGCTCCATTAGTTGTGCTGGGGATTTTTAAACTTTCTATCCCTCTCTTTGTTGCTGCCATCGCTGCAATTGTTGTGGTGGGCTTCTGGGAGTGGACTCAATTTGTCAAATCATCTAATAGACAGCTTGCTTTGATTCCGTCGCTGGTCGCTTTGGCTGGTTTGTTCTTCTTGTTGCCTTTTGATGTGGCAGCACTTCAGCAGGTATCAAGCGGTCACGTCACTATTCTCACTGTCGCTGGAGTCTGGTGGTTGGCTTCCAGTGGTATGGCAATGTCTTTCCCTAAGTCTGCAAGCTTCTGGGAAAATTCAAACGTACTGCGCCATCTTTTTGGTTTACTGACACTGATTCCTTTTTTTACCTCTGTTGTTCTTCTAAGAAGCGTAGGCTACGACGCCGATCCGTATTACGGTGCTAAGCTTGTCCTGTTTGTTTGCTTTCTTGTCTGGGCGGCCGATAGCGGTGCCTATTTTGCCGGTAAAAGTTTCGGAAAGCGCAAAATGGCTCCTAATGTCAGCCCGAACAAAACTGTAGAAGGTCTGGTCGGTGGCATCATTACCGCATTGGTAATTGGGTGGGGCGCGGCAAATTGGTTTGAACTCACCTTCTCCAGCCCTGTCATAATGGTATTCATTACTCTTGCCACTGTTATCATCTCAGTGTTAGGTGACTTGGTAGAAAGTATGTTTAAGCGCGTATCAGGGATAAAGGACAGCGGAAATATTATTCCCGGGCATGGTGGTGTTCTAGACAGAATAGACAGTTTGACTGCCGCTTTTCCTGTATTTGCCTTACTCTATTTCACGCTTTAATGTTGTAAAAAGGCAGGGAAACTTGCCTTTTCAGGTTCTGTATAACGGTCTTCACAATGCAAAATTTAACCATTCTTGGAGCGACGGGGTCTATTGGTGCCAGCACCTTAAAGGTGGTAACCCAAAACCCAGAAAAATTTAATGTGTTCGCTCTGGCTGCAGGCAGTAACGTTGCCAAAATGCAGGCTTTGTGTGAGCAATGGAATCCGGTCTATGCGGTAATGGCGGATGAAAAAGCTGCTGTTGATCTAAGAGAGTCTCTCAGAAATTCAGGTAGCAACGTAACGGTTTTAGCGGGAAATGAAGGCTTATGTGCTGTCACCTCCATGGATGAAGTGGATACAGTAATGGCTGCTATTGTCGGAGCAGCAGGGCTTATTCCTACTATGTCTGCGGTTCAGGCGGGTAAGCGTGTACTTCTGGCAAACAAAGAAGCGCTCGTTATGTCTGGGCAGCTCTTTGTGGATGCGGTTAAAAAATACGGTGCACAGCTTCTACCTGTAGACAGCGAACACAATGCCATTTTCCAATGCTTGCCTGAATCCATTCAAACCCAACCCGGGCACTGCGACCTGAATGAGGCTGGAGTCTCTTCGATTCTTCTTACCGGTTCCGGTGGTCCTTTTCGTTATTCGGATGTGTCTGTACTCAAAGATGTAACGCCAGAACAAGCCATCGCACACCCTAATTGGTCGATGGGACCTAAGATTTCTGTCGACTCTGCCACCATGATGAATAAAGGGCTTGAGTACATTGAGGCTCGCTGGTTGTTCAATACGCGCCGTGAACAACTTCAAGTGGTTATTCATCCGCAATCTGTCATCCATTCCATGGTGCAGTATTGTGATGGTTCTGTTTTGGCACAAATGGGTGAGCCGGACATGGCGACACCCATCGCATATTCCATGTCTTACCCCGAAAGAATAACGGCAGGTGTCAAACCGTTGGATTTTACCAAAGTGGGTGAACTGACGTTTTTAGAACCAGATTTCGATCGTTATCCTTGCCTTAAGCTTGCTATTGAAGCTTGTTACACAGGACAACACGCAACAACAGGACTGAATGCAGCAAATGAAATTGCTGTGGAAGCATTTTTAAATAATCAAATCCGGTTTACAGATATTGCAGCCATCAATGAACAGGTTTTGTCCAAGCTGTGTGGTCAACAGCAAAACCTTGAGGTTGATTGCTTGGAAAGCTTATTAGAGCTGGATAGAATGGCGCGTATTCTTGCGCATGAACATGTAGGTAAGCGAACAATATGACAGGTATTTTGTGGAACTTAGTATCGTTTATTGTTGCACTGGGTGTACTGGTGGCGGTACATGAGTACGGTCACTTTTGGGTAGCGCGCCGTTGCGGTGTGAAAGTACACAAGTTTTCAATTGGCTTTGGTAAATCTATTTGGAACAAAGTCGGTAAAGACGGCACCGAATACAGCATTTCTATGATCCCTCTCGGTGGATATGTCAAGATGCTGGATAGTCGTGTCGATACTGTTTCAGAAGAAGAAAAAAATCAGGCATTTGACCGTAAATCACTTTGGCAGCGAAGCGCTATTGTGGCAGCAGGTCCGGTATTTAACTTCGCCTTTGCGCTTTTTGCCTACTGGCTTGTGTTTATCATGGGTGTTCAGGCAATTAAGCCTGTTATCGGTGAGGTCACACCCAATTCCATCGTTGCTGAAGCGGGAATTGAACCGGGAATGGAACTAAAGTCTGTTGCTGGAATCAAAACCGCTGATTGGGAATCTGTCAACATGCAGCTTATCGCTCACATTGGTGACGATGAGATGACCATGGCTGTAAAACCTGAAGGCGGCATAGGTGTTGAACGAGTATTCAAGCTAGATTTACGTGATTGGCAATTTAACCCAGAGACAGAATCGCCAATGACAACCTTGGGTTTCAGACCTTACCGTCCGGAAACCACCACTAAGATTGCCCATGTTGGTGAAGGTGGTGCGGCGGAAAAAGCTGGCTTTGAAGTGGGTGACCAGCTTATTGCAATCAATGGTGCCCCTGTGAATGAATGGCAACAAATGGTTAAAGCCATTCAGGATAACCCAGAGCAAGCCATTACAATCTCCGTAGAGCGTGAAGGTCTGACAAGGGAATTACAGCTTATTCCTGACTCAAGAACAGATAAGCAGGGCATTACTAAAGGGTTTGCTGGTATTGCACCAGAGATTGGTGAGTGGCCACAAGATTACAAGTTCGATTTGCAATATGGCGTTGTTGAGTCAGTTGGTAAAGCAGTTGAAAAAACCGGGCAGGTCATTTCTCTGACCTTTAGCTTGCTGAAGAAGCTGGTTGTCGGTGATGTTGGGATAGAAAACCTTAGCGGCCCGATTTCAATTGCAAAAGGTGCGGGCACCACTGCTGACTATGGATTGGTGTATTTCCTAGGTTTCCTGGCTTTGATCAGTATTAACCTGGGTATCATCAACTTAATGCCACTGCCTATTCTTGATGGCGGTCATTTGTTGTTCTTTGCAGTTGAAGCTGTGATCAGAAGACCAGTACCAGAAAAGATTCAAGAAGTCGGTTATAAATTGGGCGGAGCTATTATCTTCTCCCTTATGATAGTCGCATTGTTTAACGATTTTACTCGCCTTTGATATCACCTGATTGGTAGAAGATGGCAACGAATAAGAAGTAGCAAGGAATAATCAGAATAGATATGGCGATCAAGCATTTATTGCTCACCTCTCTGTTGCTCACGAGCACAGTGGTGAATGGTGCAGAAAAATTTGTCGTAGAAGACATCAAGATTGAAGGCTTGCAACGTGTCGCGTTGGGAGCTGCACTCCTCAAAATGCCTATTCGTATTGGTGATTCGGTTGATCAGCAAGATGTGGCAAAGATCATCAAATCCTTATATGACTCCGGCAACTATGAAGATGTCAGAGTGCTTAGAGATAACAACGTACTTGTCATTGAAGTGAAAGAGCGTCCAACCATTGCGAACATCTCTTTCTCAGGAAACAAGGCGATTAAAGAAGAGCAGCTTACTCAAAACCTCGATGCTTCAGGTATCCGAATTGGTGAAGCTCTTGATCGTACAACGCTGAGCAATATTGAAAAAGGTCTGGAAGATTTTTACTACAGCGTGGGGAAGTACAATGCTGAAGTCAAAGCGGTCGTTACTCCTCTTCCACGTAATCGGTCTGATTTAAAGTTTGTATTTACTGAAGGTGTTTCTGCCAAAATTCAGCAAATTAACTTCATTGGTAACTCTGTATTTTCAGATGATGACCTTCGCTCTCGCTTTAACTTACGTGTAGACGTGCCTTGGTGGAATTTCCTGGCGAATGAAAAGTATCAGAAGCAAGTACTGGCTGGGGATCTCGAAGCACTAAGAACTTACTATCTCAACCAAGGTTACTTGAAGTTTCAGGTATCCGACACTCAGGTCTCAATCTCTCCGGACAAGAAAGGTGTGTACATCACTCTAACTCTGGATGAAGGTGAACCCTATTCGGTTGAGTCGGTTAAATTCCGTGGTGAGTTGATCGACAAGGAAGAAGAATTCAACAAGATGGTGCCGTTTGCTTCTGGTGATACTTACGATGGCAGTGCGGTGACATCCTTGGAAGAGAATGTAAAGCGTGTTCTGGGTGAATCCGGTTACGCATACCCTCAGGTTCGTACGATTCCAGAATTTGACGATGAGAATAGAAAAGTTTCTCTAGTCGTCAATGTCGAAGCAGGTAAGCGTATTTACGTGCGTGACATTCGCTTTACTGGCAATAATTCCACTCGTGATGAAGTTCTTCGTCGTGAAATGCGTCAGATGGAAGGTTCATGGCTAAACTCAAAAGCCATTGACACAGGTAAGAGTCGATTAAACCGACTTGGCTTTTTCGAAACAGTCGACGTGCAGACGGTTCGTGTTCCGGGCACTGAAGACCAGGTGGATCTGGTCTATAACGTCAAAGAAGCCAACTCCGGTAGTATCAACTTTGGTGTGGGGTATGGTACGGAATCTGGTGTGAGCTTCCAGGTGGGTTTGCAGCAAGATAACTTTATCGGAAGTGGTAACCGCGTAGGTATCAACGCTTCAACAAACAAATTCCGTAAAAATGTAAGCCTGGAATATCGTGATCCGTACTGGAATCTTGATGGTGTCAGCCTGGGAGGAAAAGTATTCTACAACCAGTTTGAAGCATCAGAAGCTGGCATTGTTGACTATACCAACGAAAGTTACGGTACACGTCTGACATGGGGTTTCCCGTTTGATGAGTTGAATTTCTTCGAAATTGGTGCAGGTTATACGCACAACCGAATTTCTAATTTGGATGAGTACGTGCAGATTGAGAAATTTCTTCAAGCGCAAGAAGACAACCTAGACAAAAACGACCGAAGCTTGAAAGTTAACGACTTTGATTTGTCACTGTCCTGGACGAGAAACAACCTGAACCGTGGTTTCTTCCCTACAGCAGGTAATCACCAGCGTGCTTTCTATAAAATGACAGTGCCAGGGTCAGATGTTCAGTATTTCAAACTGCAATACGATGTAAGACAGTACATCCCTCTGACAAAGAAACATGAATTTACCTTACTATTGCGTGGACGTTTAGGCTACGGAAACGGTTATGGTAAGAATGGTGACAACGACAACCTGTTCCCATTCTACGAGAACTTTTACGCTGGTGGTTTCAGCACTTTGCGTGGATTCCGCTCCAACAGTGCGGGTCCAAAGGCGGTGTACAACGAGAATCACATAGGCGGGAACAATTCCCAGTACACGGTGACCGATGATTCAGTCGGTGGTAACGCCATTGCCCTGGCCAGCATGGAGTTGATTTTCCCGACTCCATTTGCATCTGATGAAGCGCGCAGCCAAATCCGAACCAGTGCATTCATTGATGCAGCTAGCGTCTGGGATACAGAATTCAACTACTTGGATCCTGAATCAGGAGTAAGCTCTGGTGGTCAGTACTACTACGATTACTCTGATCCAACCAACTACCGAATGTCTGCAGGTGTTGCCCTGCAATGGATGTCGCCTATGGGACCTCTGGTTTTCTCGTTGGCGAAACCTATCAAACAGTTTGAAGGGGACAAAGACGAAGTCTTTACCTTTACAATTGGTCGAACTTTCTAAAACTTAGGAGAGAATTTTGAAAACAATGTTAAAAGCAGCAGGACTTAGCCTTGCCATTCTAGGCACATCTTTTTTTGCCAATGCAGCAGAGGCAGCACAAAAAGTAGGTTATGTGAATACTGCGCAAATTTTCCAGGCTCTCCCGCAACGTGAAGCAGTTCTTCAAAAGCTTCAGGCAGAGTTTAAAGACCAAAATGCCGAGCTTCAGGCTTTAGAAGCAAAGATCAAGACCAAGGTTGAACAAGGTCGTCGTGATGGCGAGCTGCTTGGTGAAGACGGGGTGCGCAAGCTTCAGATTGAGATTGGTCAGCTTCAGGCTGAGTACAAAATCAAAGCGCAGTCACTAGAGCAGACTGGTCAGAAACGTGAAGCGCAAGAAAGACAAAAATTGCTTAAGCTTATTCAAGACACAGTAGCAAAAGTAGCTGAGAAAGAAGGTTTTGACGTAGTTATTGACGCGACATCTTTGCAATACGCGAAACCTGAGCTAAACCTGTCTAAAAAAGTAATCGAACAACTTAAATAAACTATGACAACATTAACCCTTGCAGAAGTTGCGAACATTGCAGGTGGTGAGCTCCACGGAGACGGCGCGGTAGTCGTCTCTGAATTTGCTGCCATGGAAAAGGCTGGTAAAGGTCAGCTGACTTTCCTATCTAACCCTAAATTCAAAAAGAATCTGGAATCTTGCCAGGCGGATGCTGTGCTTGTCAGAGAACCTGATCTGGACGCGTGTCATGGCAATGCGATTGTCGTTGATGACCCTTATGTCGCCTACGCTCGTATTGCACAGGCTCTGGACACAACACCAGCACCAGCAGAGGGCATTGCAAGCTCCGCGGTGATTGACGCTTCTGCGACTCTTGGTAAAAACGTTTCAATTGGTGCGAATGCTGTTATCGAATCCGGTGCCATTCTGGGTGATAACGTGGTTATCGGCGCAGGTTGCTTTGTTGGTAAACAATCGCAGATTGGAGCAAGTACCAAGCTATGGTCTAACGTCAGTGTTTATCATGGTGTGACTATTGGTGAAAGTTGCCTGATTCAAGCTAATGCCGTAATTGGTTCAGATGGCTTTGGTAATGCGAACGAAAAAGGCGAGTGGGTAAAAATCCCTCAGGTTGGTGGTGTTTGTATTGGCAATCGAGTAGAGATCGGAGCATGCACCACCATTGACCGTGGTACACTGGACGATACGGTTATTGAAGATAACGTTGTTCTAGATAACCAGATTCAGATAGCGCACAATGTTCACATTGGCTACGGAACTGCAATGGCAGGCGCTGTCATCGTTGCAGGCAGCACGCACATTGGCAAATATTGTCAGTTTGGCGGTGGCGCGGTAGTCAATGGACACATCACAATTACCGACCAGGTTTTTGTTACTGGTATGGCGATGGTTATGAGAGACATCGAAGAAAAAGGTGTGTACTCCTCCGGTGTGCCAGTGCAACCAAACAAAGAATGGCGTAAAATGGTGCCACGTGTACACAAGATTGCAGAGCTAGACAGAAGACTCAAATCTGTTGAAAAAGAACTCAAATCCTGACACGAAGCGTTTAACTTTAAGCCTGCGACTATGCAGGCTTTCATTCGTTTGCTAACGAATAGAATTTAAAAAATTATAGGAATATGACTTTGACTACTGAAAAGAAAACGATGGATATCACGGAGATTCAAACACTTCTTCCACATCGCTACCCTTTCTTGATGATTGATCGTGTTACTGACTACGAAGAAGGCAAGCGCCTTGTCGGTCTGAAAAATGTGTCAGTGAACGAACCTCAATTTACAGGTCATTTCCCACAACTTCCGGTTTTCCCTGGCGTACTGATCCTTGAAGCTATGGCGCAGGCAACAGGTCTATTGGCGTTCAAAACCTTTGGCGCACCTGCTGAAAACGAGCTTTACTACTTCGCAAGTGTCGATGGCGCTAAGTTCCGTGCCCCCGTTATGCCAGGCGATCAGTTGATTATTGAAGTCGAATTTTTGAAAGAACGTCGTGGTATCGCAGCGTTCAACGGTACAGCAACAGTGGACGGCAAGGTAGTGTGTTCTGCTGAACTAAAATGTGCTCGTCGAGAGTTTTAATATGATTCATGAATCTGTTTCCATCCATCCAAGTGCCGTAATCGAAGGCAATGTTCGCATTGGTGCTGGTACAACGGTTGGACCTTTTACGTACATTTCTGGCGATATCGAGATCGGAGAAAACAACGAGATCATGTCTCATGTTGTGATCAAAGGTCCTACTGTTATCGGCAATGAAAACAGAATTTTCCCTTACGCCATTGTGGGCGAAGAGTGCCAGGATAAGAAATACAGCGGTGAAGACACGCGTCTTATCGTCGGTGACCGCAATATCATTCGCGAAAGTGTTCAAATGCACCGAGGTACGGTACAGGACAAAGGGGAAACCCGAGTCGGTAGTGACAACCTTTTCTGTGTTAATGCCCACATCGCACACGATTGTGTGGTTGGTGATAACGTAATTCTTGGCAACAACGCGACGCTAGCAGGTCACGTAACCGTTGAAGACTATGTCATTCTTACTGCGTTGTCTCCAGTACATCAGTTCTGTACGTTAGGGGCGCACTGCTTTGTCGGTGGTGGTTCAATTGTGGTTCAAGACGTGCCGCCATTTGTCATGGCACAAGGTAACCACTGTAAGCCGTTTGGCATCAACATCGAAGGTTTGAAACGTCGTGGTTTTGAAAAGAAAGAAATCCACGCGATTCGCCGGGCTTATAAAGCCTTATACCGTAACGGTCTCACTCTCGAAGAAGCCAAAACAGAGATTGCGAAAGAAGCCGATGAATACGCGGTGGTTCAGCAGTTCCTAGACTTCTTAGGTAATACTCAGCGTGGCATCATTCGCTAGACTTGTTATTCCGTTTATTGATTGAAAAGATCGCTGATTTCAGCGATCTTTTTGTATTTTCAACACATTGAAATTCAACATTGAGGTTGGTGATGAGCTTAAATGAAGCGCCATTGAGAGTAGGAATTGTTGCAGGTGAATTATCAGGTGACACTTTAGGCGCTGGGCTAATGCAAGCCATCAAACAACAATACCCAAATGCCGAATTTGTTGGTATTGGTGGCCCGAAAATGAATGCACTGGGCTGCGAATCCTTGTTTGAAATGGAAGAGCTGGCTGTCATGGGGCTGGTGGAAGTGCTTGGGCGTTTGCCTCGCTTGCTGAAAGTCAAAGCTGAACTGGTGAAGCACTTTACCCAAAACCCACCAGACGTATTTGTAGGTATTGATGCGCCTGACTTCAACCTCCGTCTTGAATTGAGTTTGAAGAATGCAGGTATTAAAACCGTTCATTATGTCAGCCCATCAGTATGGGCGTGGCGCCCTAAGCGAATATTCAAAATCGACAAAGCGACGGATTTGGTGCTCGCATTCCTACCCTTTGAGAAAGCTTTCTACGACAAGTACAACGTCGCCTGTGAGTTTGTTGGTCATACACTTGCCGACTCCATTCCTCTTGAACCTAATAAAGCAGAAGCTCGTGAGCTTCTGAATCTTGAACAGGACAAAAAATGGCTTGCCGTTCTTCCAGGTAGCCGAGGCGGTGAAGTCGGCTTGATTGCGGAACCTTTTATCGAGACCTGTAAGCGACTAAATCAGAAGTACCCAGATGTGGGATTTGTTGTTGCTGCGGTAAACGAAAAGCGTCGCGACCAGTTTGAACAAATCTGGAAGGAACAAGCACCTGAGCTCGATTTCACTATCGTTCAGGATACCGCAAGAAACGTCATTACCGCGTCTGATGCTGTGCTTTTGGCGTCAGGTACAGTGACTCTGGAGTGCATGCTATTAAAGCGTCCTATGGTCGTTGGGTATAAGGTAAATCGTCTGACAGGCTGGATTGTGCAAAAACTGGCGATTACCGAGTTTGTGTCTCTCCCAAACATTCTGGCAGGTAAAGAATTGGTGAAAGAATTTATCCTGGACGAATGCCACCCTGATTTTCTTTACCCTGAAATTGAAAAAGCGCTACTTGGAGACAATCAGGCGCTAATCGAAGAGTTTACCGAAATGCATCACTGGATTAAGAAAGATGCCGATAAGCAGGCTGCTAAAGCTGTTTTGAATTTAATCGGAAAGTAACAATAAGAATCTGTTATGGCAAAAAAAGAACAAATAGAATTCCCTCCTTTTGAATACCCAGAAGGTTACCAGTTGTTTGCTGGTGTGGATGAAGTAGGGCGCGGACCTTTGGTTGGAGATGTAGTGACAGCAGCAGTCATATTGGACCCCGCTAATCCAATCGAAGGGCTGACGGATTCAAAAAAACTGTCGGAAAAAAAGCGCCTCGCATTGTTTCCAGAGATCCAGGAAAAAGCTCTGGCGTGGGCAGTAGGGCGTTGCTCGCCTGACGAAATTGATGAACTGAATATACTTCAGGCAACCATGGTTGCTATGCAGCGTGCGATTGCCGGGCTGAAAATCCAGCCAGATTTTGCTCTGATTGATGGTAACCGTGTTCCTGAACTGCCTATGGCAGGGCAAGCGGTAGTCAAAGGTGATCTCAGAGTGGCTGAAATCAGTGCCGCCTCAATTATTGCCAAAGTTGTGCGAGATGCGGAAATGGACGAACTGGACAAAAAGCATCCGGAGTTTGGTTTTGCCAACCATAAAGGTTATCCGACCAAGGCACACTTCGAAGCAATTGAAAAACATGGTGTGATATCTGAACACCGAAAAAGTTTTAAGCCTGTAAAACGCGCTCTTGGGATCGAGTAGCTTCTCTTGCCACTGGATTTAAGTATCATAGAACGTCATTAGGTCGCGAGACCCTAGAAGAATTAACCATACATTCAGGATCACTTTGATGTCTGACCCGAAATTTATACACCTACGCGTTCACAGTGACTTTTCCATGGTCGACGGGTTGTCAAAAGTCCCGCCTATCGTAAAGAAGGTCGCTGAATACGGCATGCCAGCGATGGCACTGACCGATTTCACCAACTTATGTGGTTTGGTGAAGTTCTACAATACGGCGCATGGCTGTGGGGTAAAACCCATTATCGGAGCAGACTTTACGATGCAGTCGGAAGAGTTTGGCGACGAATTGACTAAGCTCACCGTATTGGCATCGGACAATACCGGTTATAAAAACCTTACCTTGCTCATTTCTGAAGCCTATCAACGAGGACATGTTCAGCATCAGCCTGTTATCGATAAAGCATGGTTAGCCCAGTACAGCGAGGGATTGATCATCTTATCCGGTGGTCGTGTGGGTGAAGTAGGGCGTGCGCTTCTCAAAGGCAATCAAGCCTTAGTGTCTGAATGTGTCGAGTTCTACAAAACTCATTTTCCAGATCGCTTTTATTTGGAACTAACCCGAACAGGTCGTGCCGATGAAGAAAGCTATCTGCACTTCGCACTGGAGCTGGCAGATAAAGCAGAGTTGCCAGTCGTTGCAACCAACGACGTAGTCTTTATTACTGAAGATCAGTTCGATGCTCATGAAATCCGGGTTGCCATCCACGATGGTTTTACGCTTGAAGATCCCCGTCGACCAAAAAACTACAGCCCGCAGCAATATCTTCGAACTGAAGATGAAATGTGTGAGCTGTTTTCAGATATTCCAGAAGCATTGGAAAACAGTGTCGAGATCGCCAAGCGCTGTAATGTCACCGTGCGCCTTGGGGAATACTTCCTTCCTAACTTCCCAACCGAAGGTCTGGCGATTGAAGATTTCCTGATCAAGAAATCCAAAGAAGGGCTTGAGCGTCGACTTGCGTTCTTATTTCCAGATGAAGAAGAGCGAGCGAAACGTCGCCCAGAGTACGATGAACGTTTAGATATTGAACTGGAAGTAGTTAACAACATGGGATTCCCAGGCTACTTCCTGATCGTAATGGAGTTCATCCAGTGGTCAAAAGATAACGATGTACCAGTAGGTCCCGGTCGTGGTTCTGGTGCAGGCTCACTGGTGGCTTATGCACTGGACATCACCGACCTTGATCCATTGGAATACGATCTACTATTCGAACGATTCCTAAACCCTGAACGTGTTTCCATGCCCGATTTCGATATCGATTTCTGTATGGATAAGCGAGATCAGGTGATCGATCACGTAGCCGAAATGTACGGGCGTGATGCGGTATCTCAGATCATCACCTTCGGTACCATGGCGGCAAAAGCGGTAATCCGAGACGTAGGTCGAGTGCTAGGGCACCCTTATGGCTTTGTTGACCGCATTTCAAAACTGGTACCGCCTGATCCGGGTATGACGCTAGAGAAAGCGTTTGCAGCCGAACCTCAGCTTCCTGAAATCTACGAAGCGGATGAAGAAGTTAAAGAGCTGATCGATATGTGCCGTGTGCTGGAAGGGTGTACACGAAACGCCGGTAAGCACGCGGGTGGTGTTGTAATCTCACCCACAACCATTACTGACTTTGCGCCTATTTACTGTGATGCAGAAGGTAATTTCCCGGTTACTCAGTTTGACAAGAACGATGTAGAAACCGCGGGCTTGGTAAAGTTTGACTTCCTGGGTTTACGTACATTAACCATCATCGACTGGGCGTTGGGTCTGATTAACCCACGCTTAGAAAAAGTTGGCAAAGAGAAGGTACGCATTGAGTCCATTCCACTTGATGACCAAGCCTCTTTTAATCTGCTGCAAAACTCTGAAACAACTGCGGTATTCCAGCTTGAATCCCGAGGGATGAAGGAACTGATCAAACGCCTTCAGCCGGACTGTTTTGAAGACATCATCGCACTGGTAGCCCTGTTCCGTCCTGGTCCACTTCAATCAGGCATGGTAGATAACTTTATCGACCGTAAGCACGGGCGTGAAGCCATTTCCTACCCGGATGAAACCTGGCAGCATGAGTCGCTCAAAGATACGTTGGAGCCGACCTACGGCATCATCCTGTATCAGGAGCAGGTAATGCAAATTGCGCAGATCCTAGCCGGTTATACGCTGGGTGGTGCAGATATGCTTCGTCGTGCGATGGGTAAGAAAAAGCCCGAAGAGATGGCGAAGCAACGTGCCGTATTCGAAGAAGGTGCCGTGAAGAACGGCGTTGATGGCGAATTGGCGATGAAGATCTTTGACCTGGTAGAAAAATTCGCAGGTTACGGCTTCAACAAATCTCACTCAGCTGCATACGCACTGGTTTCCTACCAAACACTTTGGCTTAAAACTCATTACCCGGCGGAATTCATGGCGGCAGTAATGACTGCTGATATGGATAACACCGAAAAAGTAGTCGGGCTGGTGGACGAATGTTTCCGCATGAAGCTTAAAGTGCTGCCACCAGATATCAACTCGGGTTTGTATCGCTTTAATGTCGATGATACCGGTGCCATTGTTTATGGTATCGGTGCTATTAAAGGTGTGGGTGAAGGTCCAATCGAGAACATCATCGCAGCACGTGAAGAAGGTGGATACTTCAAAGATCTTTTCGACTTCTGTGCTCGGATCGACCTTAAGAAAGTCAACAAAAGGGTTATCGAAAAACTCATCTACGCAGGTGCACTAGATCGCTTGGGTCCACACCGAGCCGCGATGATGGCATCCCTTGACGACGCTGTAAAAGCGGCGAGTCAGCATCATCAGGCTGAATCATTTGGACAGGTGGACATGTTTGGTGTTCTCACCGATGCTCCAGAGGACGTAGAGACAAAATACACCCAAGTTCCAGCGTGGCCGGAAAAGGTATGGCTGGAAGGGGAGCGTGAAACACTCGGGCTCTATTTGACTGGGCACCCAATAAATACCTACATCAAGGAACTTGGTAAGTACACCAGTTGTCGATTAAAAGACGCTCAGCCAACAAGACGAGATCAATCCGTCACAGTAGCGGGTTTAGTGATTGCTGCCAGGGTGATGACCACCAAGCGTGGTACTCGCATTGGTATTATGACACTGGATGACCGTTCCGGGCGTATGGAAGTGATGTTGTTCTCAGATGCGCTCGAAAGATATGCAGAACTGCTTGAAAAAGATAAAATTTTGGTGGTTTCTGGACAGGTCAGCTTTGATGACTTCAATGGTGGCCTTAAAATGTCCGCGCGCGAGGTCATGGATCTCGGAAATGCGCGTGAAAAATACGCTCGTGGTTTGTCCGTTTCTATACAAGAACAACAAATTGATGAACATTTCTTTGAGCGCTTCAATCAAATATTGGAGCCTCATCGAGCGGGAACAGTGCCAGTTAATGTATATTATCAGCGCAGCGATGCGCGGGCGCGAATAGCACTGGGCGCCGAATGGCGAGTAACGCCAACCGATACATTACTTGACGATTTAAAGCAGCTACTTGGCCAGGGCCAAGTAGAACTCGAATTTAACTAATTCAGTTGTCAAACAGATGACAGCTGACCAACAAGGATTCATAGATGAGCCTGAATTTTCTTGAATTTGAAAAGCCTATCGCTGAACTGGAAGCAAAAATTGAAGCATTGCGCGACGTTTCTCGTCACGGCGGGGATGCTTCTGTTGATCTGGATAAAGAGATCAAACAGCTTGAAGACAAAAGCCTGGAACTGAAAAAGAAAATCTTCAGTGATCTGGGGGCATGGCAGGTGGCTCAGCTTGCAAGGCACCCACAGCGTCCATACACGTTGGACTACGTTGAACACGTATTTACAGAGTTTGATGAACTGGCCGGTGACCGCACTTATGCTGACGACAAAGCAATTGTTGGCGGTATTGCGCGTCTTGAAGGTCGCCCGGTGATGATCATCGGTCATCAGAAAGGTCGCGAGACGAAAGAAAAAGTGATTCGTAACTTTGGTATGCCAAAGCCGGAAGGTTACCGCAAGGCGCTTCGCCTAATGGAAACGGCTGAGCGCTTCAACATGCCAATCATTACGTTTATCGACACAGCAGGTGCATACCCAGGTGTTGGTGCTGAAGAGCGCGGTCAGTCTGAAGCAATCGCAAAAAACCTGAAAGTGATGTCTGGTCTTAAAGTGCCAGTTATCTGTAACGTTGTCGGCGAAGGCGGTTCAGGTGGTGCACTGGCAATTGGCGTGGGTGACTACGTGAACATGCTTCAGTACTCAACTTACTCGGTGATCTCACCTGAGGGCTGTGCGTCTATCCTGTGGCGTGACTCTGATAAAGCACCACAAGCAGCAGAGGCGATGGGTTTGATTGCTCCTCGTCTTAAAGAACTGAAGTTGATCGATGAAATCATCGATGAGCCTCTGGGTGGCGCACACCGCGACAAGATTCAAATGGCAGAAAACATGAAAGCAACACTGGTTCGTCAGTTAGAAGAACTGGAACAGCTTGACCATGAAACTCTGCTTGAGCGCCGTTTCCAGCGCCTGATGAGCTACGGTTACTGCTAAGCGAGTCATTTAGATATAGAATAAAGCGAGCATTTAGCTCGCTTTTTTATTTTGGAACTCCCGTGCTAGAAACCGAATTTAACCGCCAAATTCATCAACATATTCAACCATCAGGAAAGATCGTACTTGCTTTGAGTGGTGGGCTGGACTCTAGAGTTCTGTTGGAACTGTTGGCAAGGTTCAAGAGAGACCACCCCAACAGTGATGTCAAAGCGGTCTATGTCCATCATGGTTTGAGTGCCAATGCCGACCAATGGGAAAACAACTGCAAAGAGTGGTGTGCGCAGTCTCAAGTGCCCTTTTCCTGTGAACGTGTTTCCTTAGATACTCAAAGCTCTGAAAGCCTCGAAGAGCTTGCCCGAGACGCTCGTTATCAGGTACTAGAAAAGCACATAGATGAAGGTGATGTCCTACTAACAGGGCAGCACTTGAGCGACCAAAGCGAAACCTTTCTCTTAGCCCTGAAAAGAGGCAGCGGTCCGAAAGGTTTAGCAAGTATGGCACAATCGGCTCCGTTTGGGCGCGGAACACTTTTGCGACCTCTGTTTAATGTGCCCCGTCATTCCATCGAGCGTTTTGCTCTAGATAACAAGCTCAAATGGAATCACGATGAAAGTAACGAAGACACTCAATTTGACCGTAATTTTCTCCGCCATAAAGTCATTCCACTACTCACTGAACGCTGGTCTGGTTTTGAAAAAGCGGTCCAGCGGAGCTCGACCTTGTGCGCCGAACAACAACTTTTGCTGGAAGAACTTCTTGAAAGTAAGTTGAATGAAGCGATAACGAAAGACGCGGGAATTTCCATTCCATATCTGGCTGAGCAAAGCCACCTTGCGCGGGCTCAACTTATCCGGATGTGGCTTGAGCGACAGAACGCAAAGATGCCATCGCGCAAGCAGCTTCAGCTTGTCTGGGATGAGGTTGCCTGCAGTCAGAGAGATGCCAATCCCAATCTGAAGCTGTCGTCTGGTGAAGTTCGCAGGCATGATGACAAACTGTATTTGGTGTCACCTCAGAGAGACCTCTCCGACTGGTCACACATTCTCGACGTCAACCAGCCTCTTATCTTGCCTGATGGGCTTGGTCATTTGACTTTAAAGAACACCGACCTGAATCCTCAAGGCTTACTTTTACGGGCGCCATTACAAAGCGAAAAGGTCACTGTGCATTTCTGTCCTCAGGGGCTCAGCGCTAAGCCTGTTGGAAGGAATGGAAGTCGTAAGCTTAAGAAGCTGTTTCAGGAATACGGAGTGCCCAGCTGGAAGCGTAGGCAGATGCCCATTGTGATGTATGACGACCACATCGCTGCCGTTGCCGATCTATTTGTTACACAAAGGTTTTGTGCTCCAGATTGTGAGCTCGTTTGGGTTCACTAATCCAAATTTGTGCCACAATCGTAGAAAAATAAAACCCTAATAACAACATGGTGAAGCAATGAAAAATGTAGCAATAGGTTGCGCGCTTAGCGCCGCAATCCTGAGCGGTGGTGCCTACGCCGCTGGAGATGTAAATGCAGGCAAAGCGAAAGCTGCGGTTTGTGCAGCGTGTCACGGAGCTGATGGCATTGCCCTTATCGACGGTTATCCGAATTTGAAAGGACAAAACAAGAAATACATTGTCACTTCTTTGAAAGCGTATAAGGCGAATCAGCGCACCGGCGGTTTGGCTGCCGTAATGTCAGCTCAGGCAATGGCGCTCAGTGATCAGGATATGGAAAACCTTGCTGCTTACTATTCGAGCTTGAAGTGAAACTCGACATTATTAATGTGATCTTATGCCCAGTCTTGGATTCAGGACTGGGCATTTTCATTCTTATTAATAAAAGAAAAGGTATAACTGATAAGAAGGAGTAAAGCAGAGGTATTGTTCTGCAATCCTATTGTAAGGGGCTCAATTCAGTCTAAACTTTGAATTGGGATGGTATCAAACTAAATGGATATTAAAGGTTACTATCGAACGACAATAACGGACAACAAGGAGTGTTGCCATGAATTTAGATTCGTCACACCGCAAGCGCTTTTCATCTGAACGCATTGTTGCGCTTATTCTCATCGGCTACCTAGCTTTCCACTCACCGATATTGATTCAAGCTCTTTCTCAAACTGTACTTAAACTGATCCCTGCAACGATTATGGCTCTGACTTACATCAGTGGTTTACTGGCTGTCGCGGGTCTTTGGCGTCAAAGAACCTGGGGGTATTTGCCCGTGCTATTCTTTATTCCGGCGCTTACTTTGTTTTCTGGCGTATTGTCTTTTGACGGGAATGGAATACTTTTCAAAGACTTCATTCTAATGATGGCGAACATTGGTGTATTTCTGTTTGCAGCATGGGGATTAATGCAAAAAATGAATGCCGCTTGATTCGATTACGCAGTTTTAGCTGGCGTATCTTGATGTTACATAGCGATGCAGTAATAATATCTACAAACGAATACGTGAAGGGAAGACAATGAAAAAAATTGAAGCAATCATCAAGCCGTTCAAATTGGATGATGTACGTGAAGCGCTTGCAGAAGTCGGGATTACAGGTATGACTGTATCTGAAGTGAAAGGCTTTGGTCGTCAGAAAGGTCATACAGAACTGTACCGCGGTGCAGAGTACATGGTCGATTTCCTACCGAAGGTAAAGCTTGAGATTGTTGTTTCGGAAGACGTTGCTGACCAGTGCGTGGATACTATTATTGAAACCGCTCAAACAGGTAAAATCGGCGACGGAAAAATCTTCATCACGGATGTTGAGCGTGTAGTACGTATTCGTACTGGAGAAGAAGACGAAGACGCGATTTAAAGTCATCGCTTTAGTTTGAGAATAAAGAAATGGAGCCTCGGCTCCATTTTTGTTGGAGTCAGAGATGAAAAAAACGGTATTAGGCGCTGGATTGGTTGCAGCATTCATCATGGTTGCCCATTGGTCTCTGTTTTCTGTTCCTGAAAAGCCTGTGTTGATTTCACTTGATTCTGCTATTCAGAGAACAGATGAAGTTTGCTACCAAACGGAATCGTCTGAGTCGATAGACCAGAACGGTTCACTCAATCTGTTAGTCTGGAACATCTATAAGCAAAACCGTGATAGCTGGTCTGAAGAACTCAGTGCTTTATCTGAAAGTGCTCAGCTGGTCATGCTTCAGGAAGTTAGCTTGAATCCTACCTTTCTAGATTGGCTGACGGAACATTCGTGGGCAAGCAATCAGGTCAGTGCCTTTAAGCTTTTTGAAACCAGCGCTGGTGTTCTTAATCTGGCTCCTCATTTCCCCTTGCAGGCTTGTGCTTACACTCAGATTGAACCTTGGTTAAGATTACCCAAGTCTGCGCTTTACGCGACGTACGCGCTTTCTAACGGTCAGACATTGGCGACAGTGAACATTCACGCAGTTAACTTCACCATTGGAACCAAAGAGTTTGAGGCACAAATAGATGCGCTTAAGTCTGCCGTGGAGTCACATCAGGGACCAATCATCATTGCTGGGGATTTTAATACCTGGAGTGAAGAACGAACTCAGGAATTGAAAAAGCGTGTGGAATTGCTTGGATTGAAAGAAGCCCGTTTCTCCCCAGATCAGAGGACTGAGTTTGTGACCGGATGGCCTCTGGACCATGTTTTTTATCGAGATTTGAATTTCAAAAGTGCAAAGGCACCGCTATCCGGTGCCTCTGATCATAGTCCTATGTGGGTGGAGTTTTCACTAGTTAAATAGTGCGAGACCCACAAGCATTGAATAAAACAGTAACCAGGGCAGGATGGCGATAGCCAGCGCTTGTCCTTTTTCGAACTCAGTCCACGCGCCTAATGCAGCGTAGCCAAGCACAATGTACCAGGGAAGCAGCAAAGGGAAGGAACTGGTAAAGAAATACCAACTATGATCGGGTGAAAGTTTGATTAACCCGTTCAGGCTATTCAGATCCGCTGCGTAACTGACAATCTGCCCATGATTAACTAGCAGGCTAATGTAGCTGGCTAAATCGCCTAGCACGGCAGGAAACAGCATCACACAGCTTGCCGCGACCCATTTCCAGTAACCCATCTTATATTGGCTTTGCTTCGTCGCGAGCGTAAACCAGAACCCCAACAATAAAACCGCAAAGATACGCCCTGCCACATCCAGAATCACTTCGCCAGCCAGCAAGGTATTACTGTTGATGAGTGCCTGCTGGTCTTCAGGAATCGTCATAGTGGCGATCAATTGTGATTTAAGCCACTCAAAATCAACCACATCAAAGTATGCCCCCCAAAACAGGAAAGGGCTGATCAACAATACGATGAAGGGCTGCCAGCCCCAGATGCCTTTTTGGTACAGAGCAGCAAAACATTGTGTTGGAGAACGGAAAATGTCCACCAACATGATCAATGAGTTTTTAGAAGGGGTCATGCACTTACCTTAGTCACGTCAACATACAACTTTAGTTTCTGACCTGGTTGTAGGTATTTTGATTTATTCAAATCGTTCCACTTAACAATATCGCCTGTTTTCACTTTGAACTTAGAAGCGATGCCACTGATGGTGTCACCTGAACGCACTTTATAGAACACAGGGCGAATGATGGCACCGTCCGAAGAGTCTTTCCAAATAACCAGCTTTTGCCCGATTCGCAAGGTATCGCGTGGTCCCATGCCATTCCATTTTGCGAGCGATTTGTGGGAGACCTTATGCTTCTTGGCAATAGACCACAGGCTATCCCCCGACGCTACGGTATGGTTAAGCTTGTATTTTCCACGGGTACGGGACTGAGTTTTAGCCAGGCGGTTGTCAGCGCTCAGAGCGTAAATGCTGTCATCTTTGGTTGATGTAGGGATCATCAGGTTTTGACCAACCCAAATGCTGGTGCTTTTTAGCTCGTTGGCAGCCTGAATCACCTTGGTTGTGGTGTTGTATTTTTTCGCCAGTACGCTCAAGGTGTCACCGGATTTCACCTGATGACGAACCAGCTTCATGCCATTCCCACGGTTTTCCATTACCCGCTTATTAAACTGTTCCACCTTTTCCAGAGGAAGCAGAAGGTGATGGGGACCATCTGGGGCTGTCGCCCACTGATTGTATGCGGGGTTGTAGCTCTGCAGCTCTGAAACGCTTAAACCTGCGTACTTTGCAGCAATCGCTAAGTCTAACTGTTCTTTCGGGTTAACTTGCGCAAGAACAGGCTGGTTAGCAATCGCAGGAATATTAATGCCATATTTCTCCTGGTTAGCAACGATATCCGCCAGAGCTAACAATTTAGGTACATAACCACTGGTTTCCTTTGGCAGAGACAAAGAGAAGAAGTCGATAGGCTTGTTGGCTTTCTTGTTTTTACGAATCGCACTGGAAACGCGTCCACCGCCGCTGTTATAGGCTGCGATGGCATGGTTCCAGTTACCATCAAAACGTCGGTTCAGGCTTTCCAGATAATCGAGAGCGGCATCCGTTGAGGCAGTAACATCGCGTCTGCCGTCGTACCAGTAGTTCTGTTCCAGACCGAACATCTTTCCGGTGCCAGGAACGAATTGCCAGAGACCTGCGGCACTGCCATGAGAATAGGCAAATGGGTCAAATGAACTTTCGACGACAGGAAGTAGTGCGAGCTCCAGAGGCAAGCCACGTTTTTCAATCTTTTCAGTAATTAAGAAGAGGAAAGGCTCGGCACGTTTCGCAACTGTCTGTAAATGGCGCGGGTGTTTTAAATACCAGGTACGATAGTAGTCTACTTTCTTGTGATCTGGGATTGGCATCTCAAGCTGCATCGCAATACGCTGCCAAACATCAAGCTGACTTTGAGGCGTCACTTCCGGAATTTCTTTGACCGTTTTTGTGTCCGTTGATTGGGTTTTTGACGGTTTTGAAGGGGTCGTAACCTGAGTGTTTTTCTGGTTAGTTTCCGGTTGTGTTTTATTGGGTGTTTCCGACGACGTTAACTGACACCCTGTCAGAAATAACGCCAACACCCAACTGTGCTTTAGTCTCATTGATGCAGCCTTTTAATTAAATGGCTGCTGATAATACTTGTCTCCCTATCCAGGTGACAAGCATCAAATCGTTAAAATTCGTTCTTCCACTCACGAAGGGCAGAAAACACTGCAAGCGGTGACCTATCCTGAGTGCGGTGAGAGACGGCTTTGATCACACTTTCTTCCTGACAACGGAGGAACGGGTTAATCCATTTCTCTTGTCTTAATGTGGTCGGAATAGTGGGTTGGTTTTGGGCACGAAGGCGATTAACTTCGTCGCGATACTCTTGCAATTGAGGATTATCTGGTTCCACTGCAAGAGCAAAAGCCACATTTGATGACGTGTATTCATGGGCGCAGTAAACCTCCGTTTCCTGAGCCAATGCGGATAGTTTGTTAAGGGATTCAAACATTTGAGCGAATGTCCCTTCAAACACCCTGCCGCAGCCTGCTGCGAACAGAACGTCACCACAAAACACTTTGCCATCGCCGACATAGCCAATATGACCTAAAGTATGACCAGGCAGCGACAAAACAAGAAAGGTCTCACCGAAGAGCTCTATCTGGTCACCATCGTCTACCGGAGTGGTAAGGGTAGGGATGGGTTCGCTCGAAGGTCCGACTACTTTGCAGTCTGGGAAGGCACGGATCAGGTCTGAAACACCACCAATATGGTCATTATGATGATGGGTAATCAGAATCGCTTCCAACTGCAATCCATGTGATTGGATATACTCCATAACGGGAGCAGCATCACCCGGATCGACAACGGCACAACGCTGATCGCTATTTTGAATGAGCCAGATGTAATTGTCGTTGAATGCAGGTATGCTTTTGATGGTTAACATATTTGGAACTCCAGTCCCCAGATATTTAGACGGATTATTATGAAGCCAGCTCGTACATCACGCAAACTTGAACAGCCACATTCTTGGGAACAACTCAAAAATGGTCAGTGGGTCTCTGAATCTATCCAAATGCGACTGGATGAATGGTGCCCGAAACTGTTTGGCTATCATATGCTCAAATTGGGCGGGCTGAGTTGCGAACTGAGCAGCACCAACTGCAATATTCAGCATCAGGTCTTGCTGGATATTGAAAACCCGCTGCACAACGTGATTGCTGATGCCTACGACCTCCCTTTTTTAGAAAAAAGTTTCGATGCGGTGTTGATGGCGCATCAGCTCGACTACTGTAATGACCCACATCGCCTGTTAAGGGAAATTGACCGCGTGATGATTGATGACGGGTATTTGATTGTCACAGGCTTTAATCCCATTAGCGCAATCGGGCTTTCAAGCCTTATGCCCTGGCGTAAAAATAACCTTCCCTGGAGTGGAAGAATGTTCACGCCGAATCGAATTCGTGACTGGTTAGGTGTACTGAATTATCAGGTCGTGCATTCAGACAGTTATGCGCTACTGCCATTCGGGAAGTACCGCACATTATGGACTTGGATGGAAAATTCGATGGGAGACTGGGTTAGCCCGTTAGGCAGTTTGTACTTCATTGTTGCGCGAAAACGCACTTACCCACTGAAACCGATCAAACCCCATTGGCGACTGAAGAGAAACCTATCGCCAATTGGAGTGAATTATAGAGTGTCTTCGGATCGCCAGAATTAGCTTGGCTGGTAACCGGTATCTTCTTCGGTAGGCGCTTCTGCCGCCGTCCGTGCGAGTTCGTCGCAGATTTCGTTCTCTCTGTGTCCTGCGTGCCCTTTCACCCAGTGCCATTCAATTTCATGGCGTTCTGTCTCTTTGTCCAACGCTTGCCATAAATCGGCGTTTTTCACCGGCTTTTTATCTGCGGTTTTCCAGCCACGTTTTTTCCAGTTATGGATCCACTGAGTAATGCCTTGTCTTACGTATTGGCTGTCGGTGGTCAAAATGACGTGGCAAGGTTCTTTCAGTGTACTCAGGGCGACAACAGCTGCCATCATTTCCATTCGGTTATTGGTTGTCAGCTGGTAGCCTTTAGACAGGTACTTCTCGTTTTCTTTGTACCTGAGTACGATTCCGTATCCACCCGGACCTGGATTGCCTAGACAGGAACCGTCCGTGAAAACTTCAACTTGTTTCGCCATGATTTGATACTATTGGTTGTTATTGCGAATTGAACATAGTCTGACACATATCTTTATGAATACCAGCAACAATTCTGCGCACCAGCGAATCGTGGTGCTCGATACCGAAACCACAGGTATGAACCGGGAAAGCGGTCCTCACTATTTAGATCACCGTATCATCGAAATCGGTGCGGTAGAAATCGTAAACCGAAAGCTGACCGGTAAGCATTTCCATGTGTACTTGAAACCTGACCGTGAAATTCAGCCAGACGCAATTCTGGTTCATGGTATTACCGACGAATTTTTGGTCGACAAACCAGAGTATCGGGACGTCCACAAAGAGTTTCTTGAGTTTATCGACGGTGCAGAACTCGTCGCGCACAACGCGCCCTTCGACGTCGGTTTCATGGACTATGAATTCGAGAAGCTGGATCCCACCATTGGCAAAACGGAGCAGTACTGCAAGGTAACCGATACCCTTGCCATGGCGAAGAAAATCTTCCCGGGCAAGCGAAATAACCTTGATGTGTTGTGTGAACGCTACGGTATTGATAACTCTCACCGAACGCTTCACGGGGCATTGCTCGATGCCGAAATTCTGGCAGATGTTTATCTGTTAATGACAGGTGGGCAAACCACACTAAAATTTAATAGTGATGAGCAGGGCGACGGCGGTACTGGCGAAGCGATTAAGCGTGTTGCTTCAGGAAGAAAGTCCCTTAAAGTTATTCGTGCTTCTGCCGATGAAATAGAAGCGCATGGTGCGCGACTGGATATTGTTGAAAAAGCAGGCGCTTGCCTCTGGCGTCAATAGGAGAGTGTATGTGGCGGATTTTGATTCCATTGTTGATGTTGTTTGCAGCCACCGCTGTAGGCAGTGAAGAATCGGAATCCTCCATACGGTTGTTAGATAACCGTTTCCGCGTAGACCCCACCATTTCTCAAGCCTCCTTTGTTATTTATCGGAAAAAGAACAGCCAGTCGGTTGTCTTGATCCGACCAGACGGCAGCAAGTATTACGCCTGGAATCATCCGGAAAATGTTCGCTGGTACGAAGAGTCTGGTATGGACATCATTTCCATCGACAACCCGATGCCGGGTCCATGGCAGGCGGTTGGTAAAGTGCATCCACAGAACAACATCAAAATTCTTTCTAATCTTCAGTTAAGTGTGGATCGTTTTCCTCAGCGTCTTTACCTTGGCGAAAGTCTTAAGTTTACCGCCCGATTGCAACATGATGAGAAACCCTTGGTTCTCAGAGATTTTTTGGATCGGGTGAATCTAAAAGTTACTTTCACTAAATATGTCGAAAACGAAGAAACGCTAAGTGCCGATGCCAAACCCAAGCCTCAGGTAATGGGAGATTTTGAAGACAACGGGCAGGGGCTGGATGAATACCCTGCAGACGGTGTTTTCACAGTCGAGCTGCCCATCCAGATTGAACCCGGAAAATATCGAGCACGAATCACATCTGGCAATGGGGTTTTCCTAAGAACTATTGAGCAGACAATTTTGGTCTATCCGACACCGATTTCGACTCAGTTTATTCAGGCGCGAAGTGAAAAACTGGAGCACTCCATCAATGTGACGGGTGAAGAAGGGGCAATTGAGCCTGGATCGGTTGCCGTTACGATTCATCAGACATCTCCTGAAGGGAAGGAAATGGTCACTCAGGGTCAGTCTGAACAAGATGGCGTTAAGGCAAACTTCGGACTGCCAAATAATGCCATGCCCGGAAAACATACTTGGGCAGGCATTGCTTACGCAACGGAAACTGCCACTGGACGAGAGTTAATTTTCCCGCTGGCAGAACAGTCTTTCAGTGTCGTGGAAAAAGTTGATGTTGAGGCTTCTATGGAAGCTTACAAGAAAGAGCAAGAAGAAAAGCGGATGCTTGAAGAACAGGCGATGCGTGAAAAAGAGCGTGAAGACGAGCGTTTTAAAGGGATGATGATCATTCTGATTGGTAACCTGATCGCCATTATTCTGGGTATTGTTATCTGGTTTGTGCTTCGCAAGGTTCGAATGCAAAGAGCTCAAATTCCAGAGATGCAGCTTTCCATGCCGCCGAAGAGTTAATCTAAATAACTTGTTCCCGGCATAAATAAAAAGTTAACCAACAAATTAAAAAAGGGTCTGACCGTATGGTCAGACCCTTTTAACTTTCAATGTTTCCGAAAATCAATATTACCGATAAAGCGGGTTGGCTTAGTCGGTCAGTTTCAGGTTACGAATTTCGAAACCGTCACTGTTTTGATCGTACCCAGACTGATAAGACGGGATCTTGTGAGTGCGATCGACGAAGCGGATAGCGCGTAGCTTACAGCTGTCGTACTTGTCATCGTTAAACGTCTTGTTGATCTTATGTGCTGTGATCAACAGGTTGTCTGGGAATGTGGTTTCCAGAGTTTCCCAGTTCAGCACAGTTTCATCATCTTGTTCACAAGCCAGTAGTACTTTAATTAAACCTTGCTCTGCATAGCGCTGGTAATCCCAGTTATTGCCTGTGAATTCTTCAAGAGACAGAGTCTTATCCTGAATGTCACAACCAGCATAGACACCGTTGTATGCCAGGTTCAGAGTTGAGTAACCACTTTTACCTACAGAGTAGTAGTTTTTGTGGTGGAAGATGTTTTGTGGGTCGTAACGGAAAGGTTCGTTTTCTAAACGGAAACCTGCTTTGTTTACCACAAAGTTACCCAGAGCAGAATCAATGCTCAGGTCACAAGACTCAGGTACTGGGGTAGGTGCGCCTGTGGATGTTAAACACTCTTTCTGAAGGTCCAGATCATCCGGGTGGAACATCTGACACGCCACTTCAAACGGGTTCGCTTTGGTTTCGTCTGACACCACTTTAGTGACCAAAATACCGTAAGAGTCTGGGTGACCAGTATCTTTTAGCGAAATAGGGGTAAAGAAACGATCCGCCGTGAAGGTGATCTTCGCAGCTTTAAACCCTTCATTCTGAGCTTCACTTGAGGCATAAAGTTTATCAAAGCTTACGTTACCGCCAGCACTAAAGTTACTGGTCAGTTTGATTCTGTCGCCTTTACGAGCGATAAAATCGTTGGTGAATGCCCAGTGAGTTGTGCCGTTGGCAATTGCACCAGTGGCTGGGTCGTAAGTGTTAGAAACACGGATTTGATAAACGCGACCCGCCTGACCTGTTGTCAGGTTGTACACGTTTTGGAAAGCGCGGGAGTGAATGTAAGCGCCTTTGTTGAAAGCACCAAATGGCACCGCTAAACGCTGTTTGGTCGGGTCAAGAGACTGTGAACCTACAGCGTTGTTCGAACCATTGTTGTCTTCAAGCAGATTGTCATCGTCTTCTACTGAAACCGAGAATGAATCCGAAGGCAGTGTGAAGGTGTAACCCACTGGGCTGCCGTTCTGACCAATACCCGTATCAGACATGTTGAACACCTGAGTCAGAGTGTAAACATCGTCTAGTCCGTTAACAGTTGGAAGAATCGGCAGATATGAAGTGTGGCTATCGTGCTCGATTTCAGGAATACCAGAAACTGTCACGCTCTCAATATCACCCGCCGTTGTGGCAACCAGCTCACGATAAGCCTGATCTGGATTGATGCTGGTGCTGTAGTTACGTTTTTGGTAATCCACGTCCAGTTCGTAGGTTGCACCAGGAACGGTTGGCAAGAAGCTTTCGATGATCACAGTTGAAGCCTGACGACCAGAGAAGTTCAACGGATAGCTGGTTCCATCAACGTAAATCGATGTGCCACGCTGACAGTGGTAGTTACCTGAATCCAGCTCAGACGTATGTCCAGCAGCAAAGTGTCTGCCATAGGTACGGTGTGTACCTACTTCGAGTCTTGCCGGGCAGTAGTCTTCAACGAGCTCACGAATTTTGTCGACGCCGATGCTGGTTTTCAACGTTTCAAAACTTTCATCACTCAACAGTTTGCGCAGAGTACGCTCTGTCCATTTCACCTGGAACAGGATCTCACGACCTTCTACAAACGTGTTCTTGTCGTCTTCAGTAACAGGCTGACCATTATTATCGAATTCGACAAGACCCCATGAACCGCGGTCATACTGATCAGTGAAGTCGTTGAAGTCTTGAATCAGCTGCTTATTGGTAGGAATGGTCGCGCGAGACAAAACGCGCATAGAGCGTGGGTGTGAGAAATCAAGATAACGTCCGTTGTAAGCTCGAACGTTCTTCATATCTTCATTATTGGTGTCTTTTGTAAACACGGCCAGACGGTTGTAAGACAGATTGTCCCAGTCGCTCAGCATAACAGCTAAGCCTTCAGGGGCAATCACATCAACCTGATGACCACGAATGTAGTAAGGCAGTGAGTATCCAGAGCGTTGACCAGCTTTAAGACAGTACTCTGCACCAGTCTGACGGCTAACGATACATGCTTCGTCTGGTTTAGCTGTGCTCACTACTCGCATAGAACGTGGGTTTGAGAAGTCGAGGTACTGCCCGTTACGGGCTAAAACGTGTTCCATCGCTTCATTGTGAGTATGGCGTTCAAAAACGGCTAAACGGTTGTATGAAAGATTATCCCAGTCACTCAGCATTACACCCAGTCCTTCTGGTGCAATAACGTCAACGTCGTGACCACGAATATAAGATGGCAATGAATAACCAGAGCGTTGCCCGGCTTGCAGGCAGTATTTAGCACCCGTATCGCGGCTTACGATACATGCTTTTGCAGGCTCTTGTGCCGATGATGTTGTTGCTTGGACTGGCGCTTGAACGCCCAAACCAAGTACAACGGCAGATAGCACTAATGGAGTTCTTAGCATTATTCTCTTCCCTCTGAGAGCTAATGAATTAAATAAACAACTTTCGCTTTAACTACTGATTTAAAATAAGTCTTCGCTTATTTAGAATTCACTTTTTTATTTGTTTGAGAGTAAGAACGTCCCGCATCCTAAATATTAAAAGGAAGTGAATATAAGCTCAGAATAATTAAATTGTTATTCATCACCATTATTTTGAGGCTGACTTTAAACTCAAATACGCCGTAGGTGATGTAAATTTTTGTCGAGGGGATTGTGGATTGTTTGGAGGAAGATCTCTATTGCTCTTTTGTATTAATTTTGAGACTGATAGTTTATGTCTCAAGTTTGAGAGAATTTTTGGAGTCACCTAAGTGCATGTTTAAATAAGTATTAGGAACACAGGTAGTGCTCCTAATACTTAGCTTGCCTGTTTAAGGCTACGCAACTTCATCCATTTTTGAGTGAATTTCGTGTTGAGCTGCTAAAGCGTTAAAGTCGAAATCGTCCACATTGATGGTTTCTAATCTAAGTTTTTCAGCAAGTACTAATAAATCGGCTTCTTCGCGAGAAATAATATTATTCTCAATGCCAATTTCAGCCACCTTATTTAATTGCATGAACGGCTTTTTCTGGCCGATGGATTTACAGATTTTATTAAAAACAGGCTCAGCTTGAAGAATGGTTTCTAATGCGAATTCCAATTTTCCAGCTGGATTGTTTTCGGTGGGTAACAGGTATTGATTGCGTCCGATGCGTGAGCGAGTTTCACTTGGCTCCTGTAACAATGCAGCAACCTTGTGGTCCAGATTGTCCGAAGGTGATTTTCGTACACGTCCAAATGGCAAAATTACCAGGCGCAACACTCGTCCAACCCAAGGGCTAGGGAAGTTCGCCAAGAACTCGTCAATAGCGGTTTCCGTCTGAATCAAGGCATCTTGCATACCCCAGTCGAGTAGCGGAAGATCTTCGACCTTTCTTCCCTCTGTTTCAAATCGCTTTAGTGTTGCACTGGCAAGATAAAGCTGACTCAGAATGTCTCCAAGCCTCGCACTCAAACGCTCTTTACGCTTGAGCGAACCGCCTAAAACTGCCATGGACACATCAGATAGAAGCGCCATGTTAGCACTGTAGCGATTGAGCTGCTGGTAGTACCGACGTGTCTTGTCGCTCGTTGGACTTTCAGATCCCCAACCATCCGTTAAGCCAAGCCATAAACTGCGGGCAAAGTTACTCATCGTGAAGCCGATATGCCCCATCAGCGCTTTATCAAACTGGTCCAGAGCATCTGATTTGTCAGAGTGCGCCGCGTTCATTTCCTGAAGTACAAATGGATGACAACGGATTGCACCCTGACCGTAAATGATCATCGAACGCGTCAGTATGTTCGCCCCTTCTACGGTTACCGCAATAGGTGCCCCTTGATAGCCGCGGGCAAGGAAGTTGGAAGGGCCCATGCAAATGCCTTTACCGCCTACGATGTCCATAGCGTCAATGATGCTTTTCTGCCCACGATGAGTACAGTGGTACTTCACGATGGCAGAAATCACTGAGGGTTTTTCACCCATATCGATACCTGCTACGGTCAGGGCGCTTGCAGCATCCATCACGTACGCATTTCCGCCTAGACGTGCCAATGGCTCTTCGATACCTTCCATGTGACCAATAGGCTGTTTAAACTGACGACGAATACGAGCGTATGCGCCAGTCGCCAAGGCAGCCGTTTTAATACCGCCCGTTGAGTTAGAAGGAAGAGTAATTCCGCGACCAACGCTCAGACATTCAACCAGCATACGCCAGCCTTGTCCTGCCATTTTGGGGCCGCCAATGATGAAGTCCATTGGAACAAACACATCTTGTCCTTTGGTAGGACCATTCTGGAACGGCACATTAAGAGGGAAGTGGCGACGACCAATTTCCACTCCGTCGATATCGGTTGGAATCAGGGCACAGGTAATACCCAGTTCTTCGGTATCACCCAGCAGACCTTCTGGGTCACGCAGTTTAAATGCCAGCCCCAGCACGGTCGCTACAGGAGCTAGGGTAATGTAGCGCTTGTTCCAGGTCAGGCGCATACCTAATACTTCTTTGCCTTCCCATTCCCCTTTACAAACAATGCCGTAATCAGGAATCGACCCTGCATCTGAACCCGCTTCTGGGCTCGTCAGGGCAAAACATGGGATCTCCTTACCTACAGCAAGGCGAGGCAGATAATGGTTCTTTTGTTCTTCCGTCCCATAGTGTTGTAGCAGTTCACCCGGCCCCAATGAGTTCGGAACGCCTACTGTAGAGGAAAGTACACCGGATACGCCGGTCAGTTTTTGAAGTACTAAGGATTGAGCGTAGGCAGAAAATTCCAGACCACCGTATTTTTTCTTGATGATCATGGCGAAGAATTTGTTGTCTTTCAGGTACTGCCAGATTTCAGGAGGGAGGTCCGCTAGTTCGTGTGTAACCTGAAAGTCACTGGTCATCTTACAGACTTCGTTAACTGGACCATCAAGAAATGCCTGTTCTTCGGCCGTTAATTTCGGAGTTGGGATGGATTGCAATTTTCGCCAGTCTGGTTTGCCTTTGAATAGTTCTGCTTCCCACCATACCGTGCCTGCATCCAAAGCTTCCTTTTCCGTTTGAGACATAGCAGGAAGCACTTTCCTAAAAAACGTTAAGGCTTTAGCACTAAACAGTGACTGTCGGATGGCAGGAACGCCAATGACTGCACAAATCACGATGTAGATCAGCCAGGCTGTTCCTCCGGTAGCACCAAGCAATGTAGTTGTCAAGAGAGTGGCACCAACGAGTAAGAGAGATTGTATCAACGATGCCCGGTGGTAGAGCACTAGCCCGACGGCCAGTGCCAGAGCGATAGTAGAGAGCAAGATATCCATAATTATTATCCTTTTTAATGACAGTTTTCTGTCTTATTCAGGTAAGAGGTCATACCAGTTAGTTTTGATTGTAACTCACTTGTTACCAGTATGTAAATTGGATTCTTGCTCAAGATTTGATCGCGATTTGGTGAGGGATTGCTCAATCCGTTTTTGAGCTAAAATTTCTGCCATCAATTGAAGGGATTCTGCGCTCGGCTATCGACAGGAATTCAATAATAAGTAAACTCATAGATACTCATGCGAACGTTGATTACGACGCGGTATGAAAACAGATTCCTCAGGTATAAGAAAAAGGTTGGCTCTCCACAATGGAAGGCTGAAAGCAAAACAACTATTCAGAGATAACCATGTACCAAGACCTTATAAAAAATGAACTGCAAGAAGCTGCCGAAGTCCTGAACGCATTTTTAAGTGACCAGGAAAATATTGAGCAGATAGAAAAAGCGGCAAAGATGATTGCCGATTCTTTTAAGCAAGGCGGTAAAGTTTTGTCATGCGGTAATGGCGGCTCCCATTGTGATGCGATGCATTTTGCAGAAGAGCTAACGGGTCGCTACCGCGAAAACCGTCCGGGTTACCCAGGTATTGCGATTTCAGATCCAAGCCACCTTTCTTGTGTCAGTAATGATTTTGGCTACGAGTCTGTGTTTTCTCGTTATGTCGAAGCGGTAGGTTCGAAAGGTGATGTTCTGTTTGGGCTCTCCACTTCTGGAAATTCTGGCAATATTCTTAAAGCGATTGATGCGGCAAAAGCCAAAGGCATGAAAACCATTGCTCTGACGGGCAAAGATGGCGGAAAAATGGCTGGTCTGGCGGACATTGAAATTCGCGTTCCGCATTTTGGTTACGCTGACCGCATTCAAGAAGTACACATCAAAATTATTCATATTGTTATCCAGCTCATCGAAAAAGAGATGGAATAGGAGTACCACGACTTATGTGCGAATTGCTCGGAATGAGCGCCAATGTGCCAACGGATATTTGTTTCAGCTTCACGGGGCTGATGCAAAGAGGCGGGAATACAGGTCCTCACCGCGATGGTTGGGGGATCACCTTTTACGAAGGAAAAGGGTTTCGGACGTTTAAAGATCCGAAACCCAGCTGCAGATCGAAAATTGCAGAACTGGTGCAGAATTATCCGATCAAAAGTAAGGCCGTAATCAGCCACATTCGACAAGCGAATCGGGGAGGGGTGAATCTAGAAAATACGCATCCTTTTACCAGAGAGCTTTGGGGGCGTTACTGGACTTTTGCGCACAACGGTCAGCTGTCTGGTTATGAAGGTTTGCATTCGGGGTCAACTCGTCCAGTGGGCGAAACAGACAGTGAACTGTCTTTTTGCTGGTTACTTAACCGATTACAGGAACGATACCCAGAACCGCCGCAAGACATGGTCGGCGTTTTCCGATACATAGCAGAATGTTGTGATGAACTGAGAGAACTCGGAGTATTCAACATGCTATTGAGTGATGGTGAATATGTGATGACGTACTGCACCAATCATCTGTATTGGATAACCAGACGTGCGCCATTTGGTGAAGCCAGTCTGATTGACGAAGATGTCACCATCGATTTCCAGCAAGAAACCACACCGAATGACATTGTGACTGTGATTGCGACACAGCCTTTAACAGACAATGAAGAATGGTTTCGAATGAAACCGGGAGAGTACAACATCTTCCATTTTGGTGAGCTGATAGATGGCAATCACGATGCGTTAGAGCATGTGCCGTATGCCGAAGCAAAACCAAGATGTCAGGCACCAACTGAACCGCTGGAATAGTGCCTCAACGCCATTACAGCCGAGACTAAGATACAAAAAAGGTGACCATCTGGTCACCTTTTTTTCATTCGCCTGAAACTACTCTTCAGCGTATCCGAATTCACCCAGAACGTTTCCGTCCAGCACGGCTTTTCCAGATTCCATTTTCAGTCGACCGGAAATAAACCATTGCGCTACCAGAGGGTAGATTCGATGTTCCTGAGTTTGTACTCGAGACGCCAGTTCTGATGCGTCATCTTGCTCAAACACCGGCACTTTTGCCTGAAGAATAACAGGACCGCCGTCGAGTTCTTCTGTCACAAAGTGCACGCTGGTGCCGTGTTCAGAATCTCCCGCATCTATGGCGCGCTGGTGGGTATGCAACCCAGGGTACTTCGGCAACAGAGATGGGTGGATGTTAATCATCTTGCCCATGTAGTGGCGAACAAACTCTTCGCTCAAAATACGCATGTAGCCAGCGAGAATGATCAAATCCGGTTGATACTTATCGATTTCAGCCATTAAAGCCAAATCAAACAGCTCGCGAGATTCAAATTCCTTGGGGTTCACAGAGTGAGCATCAATCCCACTCTGTGCCGCTCTTTCCAGCCCGTAAGCGTCAGCCTTGTTGGAAAAAACCGCGCTAATTTTTCCGTCAATGCTCTGGTTTTCACAGGCATCAATCACTGCCTGAAGATTACTGCCATTACCGGAAATTAAGACAACGATGTTTTTCATTGCTTAGCGAATCTCTACTTGCTCTTCACCAGCTTCAGCCGATGCGATTTCACCGATAACCCAAGCGTTTTCGCCTTCGGCTTTCAACAGCTCAACCGCTGCATCAGCCTGGTCTTTTGGTAGCGCAACAATCAGACCAACACCACAGTTGAATGTGCGGTACATTTCGTGTGTTTCAACGTTACCTTTTTCTTGTAGCCAAGAGAAAATTGCCGGCCATTCCCAGCTGTTGCCATCGACAACGGCTTTAGTGCCTTCAGGTAGAACGCGTGGGATGTTTTCCCAGAAACCACCACCTGTGATGTGAGAGATAGCATGGATGTCATGCTCTGCAATCATCTTAAGTGCTGATTTGATGTAAATTTTGGTTGGCTCAAGCAATTGCTCGCCGATCGTGCGACCGTTCAGCTCTTCGTTCAAATCGGCATTTGAAACTTCAAGAATCTTACGGATCAGAGAGTAACCGTTTGAGTGAGGACCGCTAGAACCGACAGCAATCAGTGCATCGCCAGCCGCAACTTTCGTACCGTCGATTACTTCAGATTTTTCTACGACACCAACACAGAAGCCAGCAACATCATAATCTTCGCCTTCGTACATGCCCGGCATTTCAGCCGTTTCACCGCCAATTAACGCACAGCCTGCTTGCACACAGCCTTCACCTATACCAGCAACAACATCTGCTGCTGTGTCTACGTCCAGCTTACCTGTTGCGTAGTAGTCCAGGAAGAACAGAGGCTCAGCGCCTTGAACGATAAGGTCGTTCACACACATAGCAACCAAGTCGATACCAATGGTGTCGTGTTTTTTCATATCCAATGCAAGGCGAAGCTTTGTGCCCACGCCATCTGTGCCAGATACAAGCACTGGTTCGTTGTATTTTGTTGGCAATTCGCAAAGTGCGCCAAAGCCACCGATTCCGCCCATTACTTCAGGGCGACGAGTGCGCTTAACCACACCTTTAATTCGGTCTACCAGAGCATTACCAGCATCAATATCTACACCAGCGTCTTTATAACTAAGAGAAGAGTTGTTACCACTCACGGGGATGTCCTCGTCATAGGTTGGATGTGAAAAACGGCGCTATTCTAACAGGGGTTGAAAAGAAAAGGAAAACGTTTGCGCAGTTTTTTTTCTTCGCGTTTTCGTCGCTTAAATCAAGCCCTGTAAAGGCTGGATAGTGATTGATTTTTCGGTCAATTAGGGTTGGAGGGAAAAGAGATGCAGCTCTGTAACTATTCCGACCAGTTCGGTATAATCCCAAGGTTTATTTAAAAATTGTCGGAGTTGGAAATGAAAGTTGTTGAAGTAAAACACCCGTTAGTTAAACACAAACTGGGTTTAATGCGAGAAGGTGACATCAGCACTAAACGTTTTCGTGAGCTCGCTACTGAGGTAGGCAGCCTGCTTACTTACGAAGCAACCGCGGATTTCGAAATGGAGCGCGTCACCATTGAAGGTTGGAATGGTCCGGTAGAAGTTGATCAAATTAAAGGTAAGAAGGTCACCGTGGTACCAATCCTTCGTGCAGGTCTGGGTATGATGGACGGTGTACTAGAGCACATGCCTAGTGCGCGTATCAGTGTCGTCGGTATTTACCGAGATGAGGAAACACTGGAGCCAGTACCATACTTCAACAAGCTTGCATCCAACATCGATGAGCGTATTGCCTTGGTTGTTGACCCAATGCTGGCAACGGGTGGCTCGATGATCGCTACTATCGACCTTCTGAAAGAAAAAGGCTGTAAGGCTATTAAAGTTCTGGTTCTGGTTGCGGCGCCAGAAGGTATCGAAGCACTGAAAAAAGCACACCCAGACGTTGAGCTTTACACGGCTGCCATCGACGAGAAGCTGAACGACAAAGGTTACATTGTCCCAGGCTTGGGTGATGCGGGTGACAAGATTTTTGGTACTAAATAACCTCGTCTCCTTTTCCAGTTTAGAGTCAGCAGACCCTACCAAAACCGCATAAAAATACCCCCAATTGAATGAATCAGTTGGGGGCCTACAAAGAGCACCAACTCGGGTGCAAGCGGAGTTAAAGCTCTGGAAGCTGTTCTCTTCCTAGTTGTATGCGACCGAAGGCAACCAAAGAGCCACACTCGGCCAGAACAGAATCAGTAGAAGCGCAATTAGCTGAAGAATGATAAATGGCACCACGCCTTTGTATATTTCAGAAAGCTTGATTTCAGGGGGACACACTCCTTTTAAGTAGAACAGAGCAAATCCCACTGGGGGTGTTAAAAAGCTGGTCTGGAGAGTCATCGCTACTAACATCACGAACCAAACCGTAGTCGAATCATCAATGCCTGCGAACTCACCGATGTTGAGATCCAACCCTGTCACTACTGGGGCAAGAAGGGGCAGAATGATTAACGTAATTTCGATCCAATCAAGAAAGAAGCCCAGCAGAAACACCATCAAAAGTATGAAAGCGACTATGCCGTAGGGGCCAAAAGGCAGTTGCTGAAAAAGGCTCTCTATGAATTCATCCCCTCCTAATTCCCTTAACACCAAAGAGAAACAAGTCGCACCAATGAAAATGGCGAAGATGTAAGCCGTTGTTTTGTAACTCTCTAGTGTGACTTCCTTAAGAATGGCAAGAGAGAATTTGCGATAGTAAATTGCCAGTAGGGTTGCCCCCGCTGCTCCAACACCGGAGGCTTCAGTAGGGGTTGCAATACCCGCGAAAATAGAGCCCAGTACTGCAACAATCAGAAGCAGGGTAGGGATCACCGCTTTGATGACCTGCCAAACAATCGCAAAGGAGACTCTTTCTGCGGTATCAGGCAGTGGCAATGATTTCGGTCTGAACATGCCGTAAGCCAGAAGGTATAGGATGTACATGGAACCAAGTGCCAGACCCGGGAAGACCGCTGCCATAAATAGGTCGCCCACTGACAACCCCAGTTGATCTGCCATGATCACCAACATGATCGAGGGCGGAATCAGAATGCCTAAACACCCAGCAGAGGCAATGGTTCCGAGCGCCAGTGGTTTGTTGTAGCCTTGTTTTAACATAGATGGCAGCGCCATCATGGCAAGCAGAACAACCGAAGCGCCAATAATGCCTGTAGAAGCAGCCAAGATGATGCCGATGGATACAACGGTAATCGCAAGACCGCCATGAACCTTGCCAAACATCGCCTGCATGGAAAGCATTAAACGGTCCGCAACCCCAGACTTGTCGAGCATGTTACCCATGAATATGAACATTGGGAGCGCGACCAGAATCCAGTTATCCATGATCTTATAGAGGCGATTAACCAGTAGTCCCAGAGTTTGAAAATCGAGCCCGGTGACTGTGTCCAGATAGATGTCAGAATAATAAGCAATCCCAGCAAAGATGATCCCAATTCCGCCCAGTACCCAGGCCACTGGAATCCCCAAAAAGAGTAATAAAATAAAACTCCCGAACATCGCGAGGATAAGTATTTCATTAATTTCCATGAGCCCCTCCTGATTGAAGCTGTGCAAAAGAGCGCAGAATTTTAGAGAGACCGGCTAAAGCGAGAAGAACAACAGCAAGCGGGATGGCTGATTTAATCAGCCAACGGAAGGGCAGACCAGATGGCGCGTTAGAGCGTTCGCTTACCCGCCACGATTCGTATACAAAATCCAGTGAATGAATAAACACTACGAATACAAAAGGGAAAAGAAACAACGAAATGCCAATGATCTCAATCCAGGCTTTCGCTCTTGGGCTAAAGTGCTGATACAAGATGTCTACGCGAACGTGTGAATTGGTGGTTTCAGCGTAAGCCAGACCAAATAAGACGCCCAAAGCATACAGATGCCACTGTAGCTCTTCCAATGCGATCAGACCATGTGAGAACCCTTTTCTCATCACAACCTGAACCAGAATGACGATGACCAGAAGGACGTATACCCAGGCGATGCCATAACTTAAATGTTTTACAAACTTGTCTATCCTGTTCGAGGTTCGAGCAGGCAGAGACGTTCTAGTGTGGTTCACTGCAATTGCCTTTTTATCAAAAACCAATACATCTCACCCAAATCGCTGTTCATGCGATTTGGGTGTACTTCAAAAAGGGGATTACTCACCAGTTCTTGGTAAAAATGCTTTGTCAGACCACACTTTGTAGTTGGCGCGGAATTGCGTTAGATCTGCCCAAACCTTGTTGAAGAATGGGTCTTTCTTCTGCTCTTCAACTACGTCTAGCCAGGTATTTTCAAACAGATCCAACATGTCCTGACTCCAGTAGAGCTGCTTGACGCCACTCTCTTTTGCCTTAAGCATTGCGTCGTATTGAAGAGATTCACCTTCTGCCATCGAATAAGTCATGGAAGCCATACAAACCGTCTCAACCGCACCTTGTTGATTGGCGTCCATTTTGTTCCAGGTATCTTTGTTGATAAGCAGTTCCCAAACGGTCGACTGCTGGTGCCAGCCAGGGAAGTAGTTGTATTTCACAATCTTGTGGAAGCCCAAACGCTGGTCAACAGCTGGCTGAGAGAACTCTGTGGCATCGATTGCCCCTTTTTCGAGTGCACCAAATATCTCTCCACCCGGAAGCTGAACCGTACTTACCCCAAGTTTTTCCATGATTTGAGCACCGAAACCAAAGAAACGCATGTTGAGACCTTTTAGATCTTCCGGTTTATTGATTGGCTTGGCGAACCAGCCGGACGTTTCAGGAGAGTTAATCGCACATGGCAGGACTTTTACGTTGTAACCCGCCTGATCATACATTTCCTGATACAGCTTGTTTCCGTTACCAAAATAAAGCCAGGCCATGTATTCAGGGGCTTCTGGTCCGAATGGTACTGCAGAAAATAGCGGAGCCGCCGGGATCTTCCCTTTCCAGTAGCCCGCTGTGGTGTATCCAGCATTCACTTTTCCTGTCGATACGGCATCGAGAATCTCGTTTGCTGCCACCAGCTTACCGGGTTCATAGACCTTCATTTTTACTGAACCACCAGAAGCGACAGGCAGCTGTTTTGAGACCCATTTCATCGGTGTACCCAAAGCAGGAAGGTGGGTACCGATAGCGACTGGTGTCTTAAGCAATACCTTATCTGCGTGGGCAGGAAGCGCCAAAAGTGCTGTAGCCACTGCGATCGCTACCGTTGATTTTCCGATGTACTTTTTCATTATTCACTCCTTGAATATAACAATGTGCCATGTTGTAAGCTCTGTCTGAGTTTTCATGTTACAAATATGTAAATATTTTAAAATTCGTAAGACAGCGTACTTAGATGGCGTACTTTCATGGATGGAAAGTAAGCAGTACTACGTAGGGAAGCGGCGTATGACGAGTGATGAAGTTCGATTTAAGAGAAGGACGATTGTACTTTCTCAGATTCCAGTTCTCCTGATCATCCTTTATATATTGATTCACGTATATGCGGAAAAAGACCCGTTGTTTACTCAGGAGTATTCTCAGCGGGTATCTGAACTGACCAGAGCGGAACTGGACTACCACGGTGTGGTATTTGAGAGTCCGACTAGTGAGCCTCAGATTATTGTAAAACCAGACGGCATCAGTTCATTTCTGGTGGAATTGTCCATTTTTATTTTCATCATCTGTGTACTGGTTGCAGGGTGGATAAGCGCCATACACATCAATCGTAGTGAACGGGCAAACAGGCAGCTTCAGGAGTTAAATAAGCGGCTGATCAATATGCAGGAGGAAGAGCGCGCCCGAGTGTCCAGAGAGCTGCACGACGGCATCAATCAAATCCTGGTATCGACAAAACTTCGCTTCGACAATATTGAAAATGCCAGCGAAAAAGCCTCGATTGCTGAACAGGTAAAATTGGGGCGGGAAAACCTAGAGCTTGCAATGGACGAGGTCAGAAGAATATCGAAGGCACTTCGCCCTTCTTTACTCGACGATTTCGGTTTGCTCGTGGCGATCAATAACCTGTGCAAGGAGTTCCAGAGCCGAACGGGCATCAAGGTGGTGTTTGAATATCAAGTCGATGAATCCTTGTTTACTCGCGACATGGAACATTCGCTTTATCGGGTCACTCAAGAAGCGCTGTGCAATGCAGAAAAGTATTCACAGGCTCAGGCAATAGACATTGTTCTTCAGGAAGAAAAATCGCACCTACTCTATACGATTGCCGATGATGGCGCAGGGTTTGAACCCTCCCATACCCAAGGTTCAGCGTCGGAATATGGAATTGGCCTCAAGAATATCCGCGAGAGAATCGCGTTGTTAGATGGGCATTTTGAATTGAACAGCGATTCAGAAGAAGGCACCGAAATCAGAATTATGCTCCCACTGAGCAACAGCGATTTAAGGGAAGAGCATGACCTCGATTTTACTGGCAGATGATCATACGTTATTTCAGGACACACTCGCCGAATGTCTCGGTAAAGAAAGCCAGTTTTCAATTATTGGACAGGCAGAAAACGGGTTGGAAGCGGTTCACCTTACGCAAAAGATGAGACCCGATATTCTCCTTACAGACATATCAATGGAAAAGATGTCTGGGATTGAGGTGCTAGAGGCTTTAAAAGAACAAAACTCGCGCTCAAAAGTGGTGATCCTCAGCATGCACAAAGATGAGGAATACGTCACATCAGCAATTCGCTCTGGCGCTTGTGGCTACATTTCAAAGGACATTTCATCGAGCGAGCTGGTTAAGGCGCTTGAGGTGATTGCCAGCGGCGGTACTTTCTTTAGCCAGAGCATTTCCGGTCATATTTTTCAGGCATTCAGTCAGAAACAAACAGGCAGAGTCAGCCTTACGCCAAGAGAAAAGGACGTGTTAATTAAGATCGGGGAGGGGCGGTGTAACAAATCCATCGCGAATCAGCTCGATATTAGTGTTCGCACCGTAGAAACTCACCGTTTACGGATTAAGAAGAAATTGGAAATTAAAACGACGGCTGGGTTAGTCAAATACTGTATGGACAAGGGGTGGTTAACCTGAAGAAGCAGCGCTTGCTGCTTCTTCAACTACATCGTTTCTTTAGCTTTGACTGGTCTGTTCGCTATCAATCGCCGGAGTCTGCCCCATGTCTTTTGGCAGAATCAGATTCAGCAAAATAGCGACAATACCGCACAGGCTAACGCCTTGAAGGCTGAATTCGCCCACGCCAAACGCCATACCTCCAATACCAAACACCAGAGTCACCGCCACAATCACCAGGTTGCGAGACTTGTGCAGGTCTACGTGATTTTTAATTAGGGTGTTCAGACCCACTGTCGCAATAGAGCCAAACAGCAGGATCATAATGCCGCCCATAACCGGTACAGGAATGGTCTGAAGCAATGCGCCCAATTTCCCCACCAGTGCCAATACGATAGCCGTAATCGCCGCCCAGGTCATGATGACAGGGTTGTATGCTTTAGTCAGCATAACAGCACCTGTGACTTCACTGTAGGTTGTATTCGGTGGCGCACCAACCATAGAGGCTGCCATTGTGGCTACTCCGTCACCAGCAATGGTGCGATGTAATCCGGGCTTTTTCAGATAATCTTTACCCGTAACGTTTGAAATCGCCAGCATGTCTCCAACGTGCTCAACGGCCGGAGCAATGGCGACAGGAATCATAAACAGAATGGCATTGATATTGAATTCAGGCGTTGTGAAGTTTGGCATTGATAACCAAGACGCCTGAGCAACCGGAGTGAAATCGACGATGCCGTAAGCAAGGCTCAGCGCGTACCCGACAGCAATACCGCCAAAGATTGGAAGCAGTTTGAGAAAACCTTTGGCGAACACGCTAATGGCAATAGTCGTTGCCAGTGAAGCAGAGGCAATAATCAGTGCCGCATTACCATCCACAAGCTGTACTGCGCCATCCCCTGTTTTCCCCAGTGCCATATTAACCGCAACCGGAGCAAGCCCCAGACCGATCACCATGATGACAGGACCAACAACCACAGGTGGCAATAATTTGTGAATGATTGCTACACCACGCACTTTAATCAGCGCACCTAAGCAGACGTAAACCAGACCAGCGCACATCAAACCACCCATGGTGGAAGCGACGCCCCAGGTCTGAACGCCATACATGATAGGAGCGATAAACGCGAAAGACGAAGCAAGGAAAATAGGCACGCTGCGACGGGTAATAAACTGGAATAAAAGGGTGCCGACGCCCGCGCCAAATAGTGCCACACTCGGGTCTAACCCCGTAAGCAGTGGAACAAGTACCAGTGCACCGAATGCCACAAACAACATTTGAGTGCCTTGAAGGATCTGAGTCATGATTCTCTTCCGAAGTTAAAATTTGCGGGATTTTATCATCTCGAAATCGATTGCATCGATAAATAGATCAAAGAATGTCACATAGACTGATTATTCATATACAGAGAATTTAAGGTGGGTGCTGGGGTATATCACTGTATTCGCGATGTTTCCTTGCCCCTAAATCGAGAGTTGCTTATCATTTGGAGTTCATTCACGTTGTGACAGAGTATTTATGTATCGGATAGCTTGTTTGTTGTTGAGTTTGCTCGCTTTTCCTGGTTTTGCGCTGACCAAAGTAGACATTTTTCAATCAGAAGTTGTGTTGTCTGCGGAAGAAAAAGCCGAAGATCTGGCAAAAGCCCAAGGTTTAGAGCAAGTACTTATAAAGGCATCAGGTCAGAAAGATGTAGCCAGTAATCCGGTTATTGAAAAGGCAATGAAGTCGACCAGCCCATATCTTTCTCAAATCAGCTTTGGGAATCTGGATGGTCAGGAAACCCTTAAAGTCGCATTTAACCCTAAACAGATTCAGGGGCTACTGACTCAGGCAGGGTTACCTTATTGGTCTGAATCCCGTTCTTCCGTTCTGGTCTGGATTGTGGAAGAAGATCGTTATGAGCGTCAGATCATCTGGGAGCAAAGTGGCTCCAATGTAACCCAATTGCTGAATCAGTTTTCTGATTCGCGAGGCTTGCCAGTTACCGTTCCAGTCGGCGACTTTGATGATGTTACAGGAATCTCCGCTCCAGAAATATGGGGTGCATTTGTTGACCCTATCAGCAAAGCCAGCCAGCGTTATCCAGCGGATGCGGTACTGGTGCTGCGTATTCAACACCTAAGTTCTGGGCGTGCAACGGTTCGCTGGACTTTGTTTGACCAGACTCCTTCGCAAATGATTGGCTCTCAGCAGTCTCCAATGTCTGGTCAGGAGCGCGGCGAGTTTTCTGCATCTCTGCAGCAGGTTGTCGATCAGGTCAGTGATTACTTTGCAGGAAAGAGTGCAGTACAGGTATCCGATGTTTCTACAGAAAACGTCACTGTTCAGTTTTTGGAAGTAAAAAGCTCACGCGACTTCTTCCAGCTTGAATCTTTGTTCAAATCATTAAACTCCGTGGCTTCTACTGAAGTACTGAAAATTCAAGGCAGTGAAGTGACCTTTAAGGTTCATCTGCTTGCACCGATGGTGGATTTCCAGCGTGAGTTGAATAACTTTAAACAGGTCAGAGAGTTTTCTCTGGAGGTTCCAGTTGAATCGGAACCTGTTTTGGTGGAGAGCACTCCGGTAACCTCTGACGATCCTCAGACGGCGGAGCCAGAAGTACTGCTAGAAACAGTTGCCGAAGAGACGATTCCTGAAGAAAACATTGATTCGAATGCAGCAGATGTGTTGCCAGAGCAGGATGAACCTGTCGCAGGATCTGAAACTTCAGAATCTTTTGTTGAGCCAGTTGAAGAAACTGTTGAGGTTGAACTGGAACCGCAAGAAAAAGCGGACCTTGTTTACGAGTGGTTGGGATAAGACAGCACTCAAGTAGAGTCAACAGACCGCAATCAAGTTTTAGTTAAAAAAGGAGCAGCCGGTTGGCTGCTCCTTTTATTTCGGAACTTGTGGCTTAATTCTAATCGTCGCCAGCTTCGTCCAGCACGGCTTCAATTTTAGGCAACAGTGCTTTCAGTTCACTCATGGATTCAAGCAATGAGTTTTTGTCGCCTGTTTTAGCATGTTGCTCAATGGTCTGGGTGAGGTGATAAAGGGAATCTAACCCTATGGTCGATGCTGATGATTTCAGTTTATGGGCAATGTTTGCCACCACACTCATTTCAAACTCTTCACTTTCTATTTCTGCCATCGCCTGATACTGAGGCAAGCTAAGCTGAATAAAATCGCGAATACTCTGTTTGTATGAGTTTAAGTCGCCCCCAAAGACCGTATCGACCACCTCCAAATTAAGGCTAGGGTTAATCATAGCGGCGTCATTCTGATTGGCTTCAGGCTCTTCCTTGATCCAGTCACTGAGCATCTTCTTCAGCTTTTCCAGCTCAATAGGTTTTGGCAGGTAATCATCCATACCTGCGGTTAAGCATTTCTTCGCTTCACCGATCATGGCGTTGGCCGTCACTGCAATAATTGGAATACGGCGACCTTTTTCTATCTGTTTCTGCCTTAACGCAGTAGTGAGCTCGTAGCCATCACACTCTGGCATATGGCAGTCAGTAAGCACCAAATCGAACTCATGCTGCTCGTAGATGGCTTGCGCCTGCAATCCGTCGTCAGCTAGTGCGCAATCGTACCCTAGCGCCTTAAGTTGCTTCTTAATCACTTCCTGATTCACAGGGTTATCTTCGGCAACCAGGATGTAACCTTTACTTTCGCCAGAATGCTCGGCTTCCACTTCCTGGATCTGTTGTTTATCAGGGGCGATATCAAATGGACTTTCCATCCCTAGCACTACGCGGATACCGTACCTCAAATTAGAAAGTTTCAACGGCTGAGCGGATATTGAGAAAGTCCGGTCGGTGATTTGCGACGAGATGTTAGCCTGTGGAAGTAAATCCAGATACTTAATTGAATCCCTTAGATTTGCTGGCTCAATTGCTATCAGCTCTGTCATGTTATCGGTAATGATAATGCAGACGGGAGAATCCAGTTCCAAGCTAGGGAAGTGGTAGCGATCGAGTTTCTTCCAGGGGATCGCCAGCGATTTTAGATAACTCGGAATATGGCTGTTTAACCAGTCAGAAGAAAGGTCGATAAAGACCTGAGTATCCGCGATTTGCACAGGTTTGACAGTGTTTCCTGGCTGAGATGAATATGGGAATGTCAGATGAAGGCTAAAGGTTGTTCCTTCGCCCACTTCACTGCGCACAGAAATTTCACCGCCCATTAGTTCAGTCAGATGTTTGGAAATGGATAAGCCCAAGCCAGTTCCACCGAACCGTCGAGTGGTATCCGATTCCGCCTGAGTAAATGGCGTGAAGAGATTATCAATATGATCCTGATGGATACCGATTCCGTTATCGCGTATATCGAACTGTACCGTGATTTCGTCTTTGCTTATGAAATAAGGATGCACCTCGATGTAAACCTCACCTCTTCGGGAAAGTTTGGACGAGAACTTAATGGCATTTCCGATGATGTTAAACAGAATTTGGCGTAATCGAACAGGGTCTCCCTGTACCTCTTCTGGAAGTTCAGGGGCAATGTAAAGCTGGAAGATAATCCCTGCATTTTCCGCACTGGGCGACAGAGTGGATACGACGTTCTCTAGTGTTTCACGAAGTGGGAGAGCCGTTTGTTCTACGTCCAATTTCCCTGCTTCAATCTTAGAGAAGTCCAGAATGTCATTGATGATATTGAGCAGGGAGAAAGAGGACTCGCGCACGGTTTTCAACATGCGTTGCTGCTCGCGATTGACGCGTGTGGTATTCAGCAAATCAATCATGCCAATGATACCGTTCATTGGAGTGCGGATCTCATGGCTCATTGTCGCAAGGAAATTGGCTTTAGCTTTGGTTGCAGATTCTGCATTGTCTCGGGCGATGATCACTTCTTGCTGGTACTGGTTGCGTTCTATCTGATTCTGTCTGAATGCTTCCAGCATTCTCGCCATTTCACCAATTTCATCGCTGCGGTAACGATAGGGCACTTTAATGCTGGTATCGCCTTTGATCAGGCTTTTCATTTGCATGTTAATTTTCAAAAGCGGCAGGCTGAGTGAACGATAGATGTACAGAATGACCACCGAACAGAAGACCAAAACGGCGAAAATGGACCCGAACAGGAAGTAGTTGTAGTTGTTGGTCAGGTTATCCAGAATGGCCAGGCGTTCGGTCATCTGACTGTCCAGTCGAGTCGAAAGCAGGCTTATGGTGTCAGCCAGTTGTTTGTATTCCCGACCACTGATTTCCTCGACTGCCTGCAAAACGCCTTGTTTATCGTTGTTGTCGTAGCGGCTGAATATTTCAAAGCCACCATTTCTCATCACACGCAGCTCGGCACGAAGCTGTTCGATCAGTTCGTGGGACGATGGCTCATTAAGTAGATACTTTAGCCACGTCAGCAAAAACTCTGCCCGCTGGACGGTGGCAGAGAAATCTTCTTTCACTCCCTGCGAGCCAATCACATATACAGTGAGCATCTGATTCAGGTCATTGATCAACTCAAACAGCTCATCACTTTGCAAAGAAAGGTTTGCAGTGTGAGCTGTAGACTCAAGAGTTTGTACTTTCTCGGCAAGGGAAAGGAGTGATTGACCTGTGGTATTAACCAGAGAATGAGCCTGCGATTTTGCCCAGGTTTCATCATTAGGATTGTAAAAAGCGAAAATATCCAGCTTAACGCGGTTTTCAAACTGGAAGAAAAGGCTGCCTAATTCCTGGGAGGTATTGATATCAATGGCGTTGGATTTTTCAATTCTATCAAGGTGATGGAAGAACTGAGTACGGTGTTGTTCGAAGGTTTCTTCTCGTGATGCATCACCAAGAATATAGTGCAGCATATCGGCATTCATATCGCCCAGTGCATCTTGCATTTTTACCGCTGCAAGCTCTCCAGGAATGTTTTCGCTGCTAATTGTTGCATTATTTTCCTGAACTTGAGAATAAAGCTGAAAACTTACTATCGCTTTAGTGACAACAATAGCGGCAATTGCCAACATAGCAATAGTGATCTTACCAGATATCATCTGCCACTTGGCGAGGAAGTAACTCATAATCGTTCACCAAAATTACAAAATGTAAGTTTTTGTAACATAATTTGTATGATAAAGTAAGTTAAATATCAATATAGAGTTAAAGGACATTTCCGGAGGCGGGTAAGTAGTAATGACTGAGCAACCCTTTGAGCATCTTCACGTTCTGGTGATCGACGACGATCCATTCATTTTGAATATGCTCGAAAGAGCCCTCGCTGCGATGGGCATTGTACAAGTTACGCTGACCACCAATTCTGTAGAAGGTGCAGAGGCGATTGCGTGCCAGTTAAACCCAGTGAACGTGGTGATCTCTGATCTCAATATGCCTTCGTTAGATGGGGTAGAGCTGATTCGTCATATGGAAGCACTGAACCATAGTGCTTCTTTGATTCTTATCAGTGGTGAAGACGACCGTATTTTGCAAACGGCGGTCAAGATTGCTCAGGAACGCGGAATTCCGGTCTTAGGTGCGCTTTCTAAACCGATCAATACCGAAGAGCTGAGAAAAATGTTCAGTTCATCTGGCTTGATTGGCAACGGAGAAGGGTATCGAGTCAACCTGACCGCGATTGGAGCAGAACTAAGACAAGCCATTGTAAAAGGTCACATCGTGCCTTATTACCAGCCTCAGCTTTGCATTCAAACGCGAAAGGTTGTGGGTGTAGAAGCATTGGCTCGCTGGCACCACCCAGAAAGAGGCACTATCCCGCCAAACGTGTTTATCCCCATCGCAGAAAAGCTTGGGTTGATTAATCATCTGACTGAAATGATTTTCAAACAGGGAATTTCAGATCTTGCCCGATGGAAAAAGAGGGGCTGGGATTTGATGCTGTCTGTGAATTTCTCTCACTACTGTTTATCCAATCTAGAGATCCCTAGACAGGTAAAAGAACTGGTCACTGAACACAATGTTCCGGCACATCATGTCGTCATCGAGATTACGGAATCTTTGTTAAGCAAAGATGCCACGACCAGTCTGGATATTCTGACGCGTTTTCGTCTCAAGGGGTTTGGTCTTTCGATAGACGATTTCGGGACGGGCTTTTCCACTATGGAACAGCTGCAACGCGTGCCATTCACAGAGCTAAAATTAGATCGCTCCTTTGTTCATGGCGCTGAAAGCAGCAAGGTAAGTAAGGCCATTATTGAAACCAGTCTCTCATTGGCGAAGAAGTTAGAAATCTCGACCGTGGCTGAAGGAGTAGAGACCTTTCAGGAGCTGGAGTTCGTAATGAGCAATGGCTGTGATCTGGTTCAGGGCTACTATGTTTCACCACCTCTGAAAGGTGAAGAATTCGAAACCTGGCTAGAAGACAACGAAAGCTTTGAACATCTTTTCGTTAAGCCAAGCTAGCGTTTGAATGAGTTGAATTTGATAAGAAAACAGCGGCAAATGCCGCTGTTTTTTTGTAAAACATTATTGTCAACAGACCCTAGTAGACTACTTATCTTCGTCTGGCAGCTTAACGTTAAGCTCCAGTACCGACAGGTCATCGTCATTTTGCTCCAGAGAAACATTGACCATTTCTGGATCGATATCGACGTATTTACTGATGACCTTCAAAATATCTTCTTTCAATTGTGGAAGATAGGTCGGCGCAGCGGAACCTTCTTTACGACGTTCCGCCACAATGATTTGCAAGCGTTCTTTCGCGACGTTAGCGGATGTTTTCTTTTGTGGTCGGAAAAACTCCAGTAAAGACATAATTAGCCCCCGAATAGTCGTTTAAAGATGCCTTTTTTCTGCTCAGTCAGGAAACGAAATTCTTTTTCGTTACCCAGTAAGCGTTCTACAGCATCATCGTAAGCAAGCCCTGCGTCCGACTCTTCATCAAAAATCACTGGCACACCTTTATTCGATGCGTTTAGTACTGCCTGGCTTTCTGGAATCACACCTAACAATGAAATGTGCAGAATTTCTTCTACATCTTCCACACTCAGCATTTCACCCTGTGTAACACGTGCCGGGTTGTAGCGAGTCAGTAGCAGGTGCTGTTTTACTGGCTCCAAGCCTTCTTCTGCACGGCGGCTCTTCGAATCCAGAATGCCCAGGATTCTGTCGGAGTCACGAACCGATGAAACTTCAGGGTTAGTGGTCACAATGGCTTCATCTGCAAAGTATAGTGCCATCAATGCACCTTGCTCGATGCCTGCTGGCGAGTCACAGATGATGAAGTCGAAACCCATCTCATCCATTTCATTCAATACACGCTGTACGCCATCACGAGTCAGTGCATCTTTATCACGGGTTTGCGAAGCCGGAAGAATGAATAGGTTTTCTGTACGTTTGTCTTTGATCAGCGCTTGGTTCAGCGTGGCTTCGCCATTAATCACGTTAACAAAATCGTAGACGACGCGGCGCTCACAACCCATGATTAAATCGAGGTTACGCAAACCAATATCAAAATCGATTACCGCGGTTTTTTTGCCTTTTAGCGCGAGCCCGGAAGCAATCGCTGCACTTGAGGTGGTTTTACCTACGCCACCTTTACCTGATGTAACAACAATGATGCGTGCCATCAAATTATCCTTTTTAAATCGTGAGGGTATCGATTGTCAGTTGGTCTTCATGCATGGTTAACATGATCTTTTTCTGCCAATACGCACTGTCAATTTGGTCGCTAAGCCAATAGTTTCCAGCGATGGAAATCAGCTCTGCCTGTAAATCGTGACAAATGATCTTCGCTTCTTTCTGTCCGCTTGCTCCGGCAATCGCACGCCCACGCAATGTGCCATGAATGTGAATACTGCCGTCTGCAATCACTTCTGCCCCTGCACTTACATGGTTCAGAATCACCAAGTCGCCGTCTTTGGCGTAAACCTGTTGTCCTGAACGAATAGGGGTTCGAATGACTTTTGTGGGTGCCATCTGAGCGGGAGCTGTGGTTGTCTTGCTTGAAGACATTACGGCGAAGCCTGCTTCCTTTGCCAAAGATTGCGAACGTTTGTCTTTGCAGCCCGTTACACCAACCGGGATCATTCCCGTCGACATAACGCCCGATTTCAAATGTTGGAAATCAATATCACCAGACATTTGTTCAACGTTAAGCACTACCGGTGCATGTTGAAAAAAAGCAGGGGCTTGTTCGACTTTGTCGTGCAGGAAGCGCACACTTTCACTTACATCTGTACCAGAAAGGTGAAGAACAGATAAGGTAAAACTGCTGCCTTTGAGATCTGTGTTTGTTGTCATGGTTAAATTTCAAACAATTTGGGTTATGGTCGGACCCTAAAATGCTAGCATGTTATATTTCTACACATTCCTCATCAAGCAACTTATTGTCAAATAGACGCTTTACGTTCAAAATCTCTCAAACTTTACGAAAACTTCACTTTTTAGCGAAGAAAAATACGCAAAAATAGGTCCCATATGTTGTGTTCTATCTACAAAAGCCCTAAAAAAGAAGGGGCATACCTGTACGTTCCAAAAAAGGACGACTTTTCTGAAGTGCCTCAGCCGCTGAAGGATATGTTTGGTAAACCCATCTTTGTGATGGTGATTAAGCTAGATGGTCGCCAACTGGCTCAGGTGGATATTGAGAAAGTGAAAGAATCTTTGGAAAGCGAAGGCTTTTTCCTTCAACTGCCACCACCGCCAGAAAATCTATTAGAAAAATACAAAGAGCAAAAGGCCAAGCAAAAATAAGACATTGGCCGCTCAGGGAGAAAGGCTTGAAAAAATTACTCGTAGCGCTTTTGGGTTTAGGGCTTAGCCAGGCGGCATTCGCCCAAACCGCCAGTTTTGAAGATTACATCGAAGGGCTGAAAAGCGAAGCCTTGGAAAAAGGGATTTCCCAGGCAACCATTGATAGTGCATTTAAAAACGTCAGCTATAAGCCGCGCGCGGTGAAAGCAGACAGGAATCAGCCAGAAAAAAGACTGACTCTGGATGAGTACATTCCACGTGCAGTCCCAAACTGGAAGGTAAAGCAAGCCAAGGCACTTTATAACAAGCACTACACTGAGCTGAAACGCATCGGTGATGAATACGGTGTGCAGCCAAGGTTTATTGTTGCCCTATGGGGGGTGGAAAGTAACTTTGGCAAGCTGACAGGCGGTTATGGGGTTATCGATGCATTGAGCACGCTGGCTTATGACGGTCGCCGCGAAGCATTTTTTCGTAAAGAGACCATGGCAGCTTTAACCATTCTTGATGAAGGGCACATTCAGGCGCACAAGATGAAAGGTTCATGGGCAGGGGCGATGGGGCAGTGTCAGTTTATGCCTAGCTCGTTCATTGCTTATGCCGCCGACGGCAACAATGATGGCAAGAAAGACATCTGGAACACCAAGTCTGATGTTTTTGCCTCTACGGCGAACTATTTAAGTCAGTCTGGGTGGGACGATAAGTACACCTGGGGTCGCCAGGTTACTGTGCCAGCCGGATTTGATATGAAGCTAGAGGGGCGTCAGAAAGACAAAGCCAAAACTCTGGCTGAATGGCGCAAACTAGGGCTGACACGCATCAACGGGAAGCCGTTGCCTCAGCCAAAAGAGGACATTGATGCGTGGCTAATCATGCCAGACGACGAAGATGGACGTGCCTACCTTATCTACAACAACTATCAAGTGTTGATGAAGTGGAATCGCTCATACTACTTCGGTATTGCGGTGAGTCACTTAGCAGATAAGATTGTTTATTGATTTGCAGTTCTGCATTAACAATAAAGGCTGAACCCCTCCATAGAGTTCAGCCTTTTTATTTTTTAGCTTTCTAGTTCTTTAGTTTAGATATGGCTACTGAGGCTGACCTTTCAGCCTTCTTATGAAAGATTTCGCAACCGCTTTTCTTTTACTTCCTTCAGGGAAAACTCTTTGAGCGAGGGTTTTATCTGTGCGTTTTAGAATGGCGGGAATTTCGGAAACCCAAGACTGGTTGATGTCATTTTTCTTTGCGTGCTCTAAAACTTGTTTCCATTCTTCTTTTACAGCATCGTTTTTCAGAACGATCCCACGCAGCGCTTTGTGAATATCGGAGCCCGGCAGGCTTTTAGGAATGCCATTGCCTGTCGCTAAAAAGTTGAGCTTGGTTCTCAAACACTTTTCACAAACACCACAATTTCGGTCTTTAAGATCGCCTTGCCAACATACTCGTAAGTTGTCGATTCCTTTCTGCCAATTTGCTATTTCATCCACTTTTTCTGTTCTGCTGTGGCTGGCTCCATCATGAATAACTGCGAAACTACTGGAACTTAGCAAGTGGTCAGTAATTGGAGACGATCCCCAAGGAATGACTAAGCTGTCGTAGGGTTCGCTGCTGCCAACAATGCATATGTCAGCTTCTCTTTTCATGTTACTGAGTGTAGCGACAAGAGCTGTAGAAAATGCATGTTCCCAGTTCACTTTTGACCAGAGTCGATAGTTAGTCTTGATGGCGACCAGAGGAATATCGACATCGCTCAACGTAGACTCAGAGCGCTTGAATGCGTTTTCAAATGCTTCGTTATCATTCAGAGGGATATCGAAACCATGCACCAAGGCAGATAGCCTGATGTTTTGAGAGCGGTAACCCGCAAGTTTTTTATGATGACGCCAAACGGAAAAGGTCGCGTCGACACCACCAGAAAACGCACAGATAGCTTGGTTACGTGGCAGTACCGGATCGCTATTGACCACATCAACTTTAATATCAACGATGTGGTAAAGCTCTGGCAGCCACTTGTTCCAGGCTGACTGAAATTCCTCAATGTTTCCAAGTAAGGTGCGCGAAACCTCACCCTTTACGTGAACTTCCCGCTGCTCCTGCATTGCATCCATAATGACAGCTAGAACATAGGAGTCACAATCGGAGTCATCGAGTTGGTTCACTTTATTTTCGATTTCAAACCACAGCTCATCAGAACTCTCAAGCTTATGGTCTGTGTACCTTTCTACAGTACATCGCCTGATGTACGTAGCATCACGCAATTCGGGTTTCTGCGGTAAAATAACAAAAGATTTCAAAATGCATCCTGCATATTTTATTTTCTAATTCTTTCGATATTTTGAGGAAAAGTTGTGCAAAAGCAAGCTTTGGAAAGTGTGAAAAAAATACCAGAGAAAATGAGGTTATTAGTAACAAGGTATGTGGGTAGGAGAGGGGATTTCTGCTTAAAAAATAATGCTCTACCCCTAAAGGGGTAGAGCATTATTGCAATATTCAGATGAGTGATTAGCTGTTGTATTGCTCGCAGGCAAGCATCGTATTTTCAATCAGACTTGCAACGGTCATAGGACCTACACCACCTGGTACCGGAGTGATAAAGCTTGCGTTTTCTTTTGCTACGTCGTATTCCACGTCACCGACCAGCTTTCCGGAATCAAGACGGTTAATACCGACATCAACCACAATTGCACCTTTCTTAATCCATGCGCCTGGAACGAAGTTAGGCTTACCAACCGCTACGACAACCACATCCGCCTGGCGTACGTGGCTTTCTAAATCTTTCGTAAAGCGGTGACAAGTTGTTGTCGTGCAACCTGCCAGCAGCAATTCAAGTGTCATCGGGCGCCCAACAATGTTGGAAGCACCAACAACAACAGCATGTTTACCACGAAGCTCAATGTTGTAGCGTTCAAGCAGGGTGATGATGCCTTTTGGCGTACATGAGCGCAGTTTAGGAATACGCTGACTCAGACGACCAACGTTGTAAGGGTGGAAACCATCAACGTCTTTTTCAGGCGTGATGCGTTCTAAAACTTTAGTGCTGTCGATACCTGCTGGCAGCGGTAGCTGAACCAGAATACCGTCAATTTCACCGTCTTTGTTGAGCTCGTCGACCAAAGCCAGCAATTCTTCTTCTGTTGTATTTGCTGGTAGATCGAAAGACTTAGAAACGAAACCTACTTCTTCACACGCTTTGCGCTTACTGCCTACATAGACTTGAGAAGCTGGATCTTCACCAACCAGAACCACAGCAAGACCTGGCGCGCGTAGCCCTGCATCAGTACGTGCTTTTACACGCGCTGCAACTTCTGATCGAACAGTTTGAGAAATGAGTTTGCCATCAATATTTTGAGCAGACATGTTATTCCTTGAGTTTTGGGGGCTGAATTTTTGGCGTATTGTCGCAAAAAAATATGACAATATCCATTAAGCAAACGATTGCTAAAGGAGGTTTCGGTGTCTTTTTCCCCATTCCGACTTTTTTTTGGTCATTCGAATCATAATGTTAGATAAATTCGTTGACCTTAACCAAGCATCTCGTATAATCCTGTCCCTGTAGCGCGCCCTTAGCTCAGTTGGATAGAGCACGTGCCTTCTAAGCATGTGGTCGCAGGTTCGAATCCTGCAGGGCGTGCCATTTATTCAAACAAAACCCCGATAACTCAATGAGTTGCCGGGGTTTTGTCGTTTAATACTGCCTTGTTTATTCCTCTTTCCTCTGCATGACTTTTCTAACAACACATTAAGGCTTGTTGGAGTAGGCTAATTCGAAACATTGAGTCTTGGAGAAGTTTATGACATTCCAATCAGATGCCCGTATTCATCAGTTTACTTCTGAGTCCTACTTTCGCGATACGTTCACTACGTTGATTGAGAACCGTGGAGAGTCTGCCATGGAGGTGTATTTAAGATTGGTGAGTACCACTCCTTCATGGGTCAACCAATTGATGGACGCTCGAAATCGAATTGTGGGTCTGTTTGGATTAAAGAACTTGGGAAGACTGACCGATGTATTGCCGAACAAGACCGCGAGTGAATATCAGGCAGGCGACATGGTCGGAATATTCTCTCTTCATAGCATTTCGGATCGTGAAGTGATCATGGAAGATGACGATAAACACCTGAATGTGAAAGTGTCACTGTTTTTAGAAGACAAAGGTGGGTACACCAAGGTATATGCTACAACCACAGTACACGTGTACAACATGCTGGGACGCGCTTACATGTTCTTTGTCACGCCGGCGCATAAGGTGATTGTTCCGGCGTCTTTGAAAAACTTATAGTTTCGAAATTCAGCGGAGTCGGCTACGACTCCGTGCTTTCCTGTACACCCTCGACGTATTTCTCCATCTTGGCGATGAACACAGCTTTGGTGAAAGGTTTAGGTAAGTAGTCGTCCATACCCACATCAAAACATTTTTGAATATCGTCTTCCAGCACACTTGCAGTAAGCGCAATGATTGGAATTGGGGATAGCTGATTACTGTTTTCGTAAGCCCGAATTTCAGCCGTTGCCTCAAAACCATCTTTGACAGGCATCATGCAGTCCATTAGCACAGCGGCATAGCCTTTAGGGTCTGCCTGATACGCGTCTACCGCTTCCTGTCCATTGTTGGCAATGAACACTCTAAGCCCCATTCTTTCCAAATTAATCTCGGCGACCTTCTGGTTTACGGCATTGTCTTCAACCAACAGAATCTGGCTGGTGGCAGAGCTGCGTGACTCGTTGAAATCGGGTTCATTGGTGGCATCGGGTACGTGCTGAGTCTGGCTTTCTTTTAATACCGTAAGCAATCGCAAACCAAATAAAGGAGCGGTCAGATAACCATCCACCAAATGTTCAAAGTTCAAATGTTCCTGATGATTGTCGCGTACCACAACAAGCGGCAAATCTGAGTGGGAAAGCCTCAGTTGAGACAAGGTCGCGCTGGTCTCTTCTGATGTCGTCTGAGCACATACGGCAACGCAATTATGAGGCACTTCCTGATCGCTGTTGTCCATATCGTAAGGCAGATAATTGACGGAGAAATGATCCAGTTCATCGCAGATAGGTGAGTCAGAAGCAATATTGACGAGCAACACCGACGGAAGATTCCCAATTGGAACCTGATGCCCTTGTTCAATGGGGCAGGTAATCTCAAATTTAAATTCACTGCCTTTTCCTTTGGCAGAAATCAGCTCCAGTTTTCCTCCCATCAGTTCGACTATTTTGTCACTAATGGCAAGACCGAGCCCGGTGCCTCCGAATTCCTTGGAGGTGTCACTGTGCTCTTGCTCAAATGCCTGGAAAATCTTCTGTTGCTTGGCAACATCGATGCCGATTCCGGTATCGATCACCCGGAAAAGCAAGCTGATTGAATCTGGCTCAAAAGTTCGGCTTGATAGAATTAAGGAAACCGACCCTTCTTTGGTGAATTTAATGGCGTTGGACGCCAGATTCATCATGACCTGACGCAGCTTGTGTTCATCGACTTTTACGTGTTCTGGAATTGCGGTTGAGACGTCTACGTTTAACTGAATGCCAGACTGATGCGCTTTAGGTGCAATAAGTGCAGCGGTGTCATAAATCACTTCTCTTACATTAGAGGTATGAGGGGAGATTTGCAGCTTGCCGGACTCGATTTTCGATAAATCCAGCACATCGTTAATCAGCATTAACAGGGTTTGAGAAGAGGAATCTATGGTTTTCAGATAATCCTTCTGCATGGCTGATAAACGTGTGCCTTTTAAGATTTCTGCCATGCCAATAATGCCATTCAGCGGCGTACGGATTTCATGAGACATATTGGCGAGGAAGGAACTCTTGGCCCGGTTGGCCTTTTCGGCGTCGCGCACCGAGACTTTCAGTTTCTTCTCAATTTTCGTGGCATTCATTACCAATATCAAAAGTGAAAATGCTGTCGCGACCAACATGATAACGAACAAGATTAACTGGTAAGTACTGATGGTATCTTCAGACTTTAAAAGAACGGTATCGATATGCTTGCTCAGTTTCAAAAAATTGGCTTCGATCTGATGGGCGGTTTCGCGCAATGCTCCATGCTGCCCCAGAGTCTCACTTAAACCAAGCACTCGAAGGCTGAAAAGTAAGTCATGTACTTGCTCCGAAGATTGATCCAGTAGCACCATGGCATATGTGTCTTTGTCAGGGTTTAAGCCCGATTTCAGTGCGACCAAATTATCTATGATGCTTTTCTTCTCGGAAATATCTTTGCGATACAAACTTTTCAGAAGTTTGTTTTCTACCTCCAGCAAGAAGGTCTGATTTGCTCCCATCTCCAGAACCAGATGTTCGGTTTCAGCAATCACTCGCTCAACAGTTTGAGAGTCGTTAGGCAGTTCCTGACGCAGTTTAGCGAGGTTGAGCAACAACTTATCGAGTATGCCGTCAGAAGGGGAATAAATGTGTAAGAAGGTAACAGCGAGAGCATCAAAACGATCCTGATACTGAGTGACCGAACTGAGTGTGTTTTTTAGATCGTCGCGGACATTAATTTTCCCCTGATTACTGAGCAGATAGATGGTATTCAGGGTTTGCGACAGCACCACAATTTCGTCGTCAAAACGTTTGACGTATTTTTCGTCCTTTCTGGCAAGGAAGTCCTTTTCGTGACGCCGTAATTGCAGCAGCGAGGTATGCGCTTTAGCCAGATTATGGCGGATCGTATTCAGATTGCTTTGTTGCGCACTAAAGTATCCATTAGCAAACACCCACAATAGGAAGAGGGCGAATATGGTTACGATAGATAGGGCAATCTGACCTTTGATGGTTTTTGAAAATGCTTTAACGATCATTGGCATACCGAATGTGAACAGTCATCATCTAAACGTAGAAAGAGATAGAGTGTTTTTAAAGCAAAGCAAAGCACTAAATGGTTGAACTGTGACCTTTATGTGACAAAAAAAGGGTGCCATAACAAATGACACCCTAATGATACGTTTATGTGATAACTATGACGCTTACATATTAGCGAGTTCTTTAGCACTCTGATCCAGATTGGAAGCTGACACTTCTACCTGTTCAATTGAGCGCGCGACCTGATTAGTCAGCTCGTTTATCTGAGACAGGCTTTCGTTGATCATATTAGACACCTTGGATTGCTCGTCGGTAGACTGAGCGATTTCAGAGTTGAGGCTGAAAATAGTGCCCGTGGTGTCTTTGATTTTAACGAAGACTTCACCAATCTTATCGATGCTCTCATGAGCCGTGGACATTAGCCCAGCTGCCTGATTGATGGTACCACCCATGGAATTGGTTTTTTCTTGCAGGCTGGCAATAATCTCTTCGATTTCGTTGGTTGAATCCTGTGTACGTTGAGCCAGAGAGCGAACTTCATCTGCTACCACCGCAAAGCCTCGACCCTGCTCACCGGCACGTGCTGCCTCGATAGCGGCATTCAGTGCCAGCAAGTTAGTTTGTTCTGCAATCGACTTGATTACGTCCAGCACGCCAGATACCTGAGCACTTTCAGAAATCAACCCTTCCATCGCTTGCTGGGTGTTGCCGAACTCGCTTTGCAGCGTGGTCATGGACTCCACTGCCAGTTGCATGGACGATTGTCCTTCACTTACGTTGCGGTCATTTTGTGAGGCTTCATTCTCGGCATTTACTGTGACGTCTGTAACTCGTGTCAGGGCTGTAGCCATCTCTTCTACCGCAACCAGTACAGAATTGGTTTCCTGTGTCAGTGTGTCTGAAGTCATACGACTTTCAGATACCACTCCATGCGTTTGAGATGCCAGATCCTGAACGTGTGCCGAGACACGGTTCGAGGTTTCTTTAGTCGTGTGCAGAGATTCCAGCAAGCTGTTAATCTGCTGAGCGATTTCCCCGATTTCACCATTGCCCACATTGTCAATTCGAAGCCCGAGGTTGCCACTGCTCTCAATGTTTTTAAGCTGGACACTCAAGTTGGTCACTGGCTTGGTCACGACTCTGTTTACCATGACAAAACCGATGACAGCCGCGATGAGTAATAAGGCCATCAGAGCTAAGGTGATTATTACCGCTTTCTCAAGAGAAGAAAAGTCTCGCTCCAGATAACTGAAGGTTCGGTTCTCAAGCTCAGAGAAGAAACCATCGATCGGTTTCATGATTTTGGCTTTTTCAACGTGGTAGGTTTTACTGTGAAGCAGTTCCGCCGCCATCGCAGTATCCGGCTCTTTGCGTAAGGTATATTGACCAGAATTCGGATCCTGGAAAATACCCTTAACCGCGTTCATAGCTTTCACTTCCAGATTCACCAGAGCATCTGAGTTACCTTGTGCTTCTTTTAGTAACGCGAACTCTTTGTCTGAGAAGCCTAAGTCCTTCATTCGTTGCTGAATTGAAATGGTCTGACCGTCCGGCTTTGGTTTTTCGCCGTAGTTAATCACCAGATCCCAGTATATTTGGTGATACTTTTGCGGCAGTGGTTTTTCACCATTACGAATCGCCAGTATGTCCATATACATACTTTCGTAATCGTCATTACCTGTCAGTGCGTAGGTTCTTGCTAAACGGGTCAGGTCATCGGAGCTCTGTCTTAGCTCATCAGCAACCTGATACGAGGCGTAGCGTGTTTCCGAAGTCTGCTTTAGTTTGTCTGCAGAGCTTAGAATTGTGAACCCTAACACTATGGTGATGCCCGCAATGATAGACATAGCACCGAAGACATAAGCCATTATTGCTCTGGTTTTCATAGTTATTTCCTTGGACTGTCACGACTAGAAAAAGTGTAGTCCAAGATTTTGGAAAGCGTTACATAGAGGAAAAAATTGTGAGCCCGGCTCAGTCACTCTGGTGCACAGACGCTCAGACGCATAGCTGCTTTGGCGTGGATAGTTATTGTGGTGTGAATAGCTATTATGGTGAGTATAGCTATTATGGCGTGTATTGAGGGCTAAAGGTCTGGTTGTCTTCTTCGTTGTCGGCTGGTGCAATGACGACCTGATTTCTGCCGAGCTGTTTGGCTTTGTAAAGTGCCTGATCTGCGCGTTTCAGCGCGTCGGCAACCGTTTCGGAATCACGAAACTGAGAAACACCCAAGCTGATGGTGATTTCTAATGACTGACTACTGCAGTAGAGCACGGCAACCCGAATGCGTTCGGCAATGTCTCCCGCTTCATGCAACCCGACAGGGAGAGAGAGCAGAAACTCTTCGCCACCATATCGACCAACTGAAGAACCTTCTGGTAAAAAGTCCGCTTCCAGCGTTCGGGCAAGTTCGGACAGCACCGCGTCACCCATTAGGTGACCATAGGAGTCATTGAGCTTTTTGAAGTGGTCTACGTCGCAGAGAATTAAACTTGCCTGTTTGGCGTTGTCTTTGATTTGGCGTGCTTTGTCCAGAATAACGCGGTGGTTGTATAGGTTGGTCAAACTGTCTCGCTCGGCCAAATGTTTCAGTTTTTCTGCGTAGCTTTGGGCTCTCATCGCTTCCATTCGATAGCGATAAACGTGTCCAGACATCATAACCATTAGCATTATCATGACGGCAAAATAAGAAAACTGATGATCAAGGAAACGAGCGTAATCTGAGGTGTAATGCGTCACCAAGTCAGGGTAATAGGTTTCCACACTAAACAGAATAGATGGCAGGCAGATCGCGAAGGTAATGAAAGGCCATTTCAGCATCGCCATTTCTCGCAACACACTTTGGGTGTACAGCGCCGTTACCAGACAATACAAGGCAGTCGGACCGTATGATCCTGAATTCGAAAACCAGGTCATGGGGATCACAAACACCATCAGGCAAGTGGCAAATAAAACGGCAACAGGTCGATAGCGATCTTTAAAGCGAGAGTAATACCACATCACCCCCATTAAAGCGGCAACGACATAGAGAATAATAGAAAAGTGAATGGGTGTAATTTCAGCGACGGTATTAAAAACGCCTACAATGACCATGAAAATAGAAACAAGCAGCAGGAAAACGTGATGTACTCTATTGAATACATCTTCGCTGTCGCCAGATATCCAACGCATTACTTGCTTTAATTTTTCAAGTGCTTTGTTCAAATGGACTGTTTTCCTGAATTAATCTAGACGCATAATATGAGAACAATTTACGAGTGTTTCTCTACTGAAATTTGTCGTTGAAATGATAAGCGTTGAAATCAAAATGTGCTCAGATTCTAACAAATAATTTATAAACACCTCAATGTATTGAGTGTTTTATCGCAGAATCTATTAAACATAAGCCATATAAATGAGATCTGTGTCATACAAAATTATTTTCATTCGATTAGAATTATAAATTGCTAATAAACTCTTTGAATATTCGGAAATTAGTTAACACAGATATTTAAAACATTCTTTCAATTTGAAAAGATTTGACTAAACAAATGAGCGCGTTTGTTTAAGTGAATATTGAATTTGAGCCAGAAATAAAATAAGCGCATTTCCCTTCTTTATATTTAATATTGGTTTTTACCTTATAATTTAGATGAATGTGCTTTGGTATTTCTGGTTGAAAACTATTCAATATCAATCGGTTATTCGGAAGAATTATTGCGAGCATGAGTTCATATAAAAATTATATGTGCTGATAACAGGCTCAAACTTTATTGATAAAGTTGCCAAACAAAAAATCAGACAGGCTAGAATAAAATTACTGAAATGAATGAGCTATGCTCAAAACAAGCAAAAGGCAACAGGTATGCAGGCAAAAACTCACATTCTGGTAGTGGATGACGACAGCGAAATCCGAGAATTGCTGGAAGAGTACTTGTCTAAAGCTGGGTTTGACGTCTCTAGTGTGGAAGATGGAATCGCCCTACATGAATTTATTTCTGAGCAAGGTTACCCGGATTTAATTCTGCTGGATGTAATGTTACCCGGTGACGATGGATTTACGCTGTGTCAGAAAGTGCGTAAGCATTCCAACGTTCCTATCATTATGCTTACTGCGGTTTCTGACGAAACGGATCAGATCATTGGTCTGGAAATCGGAGCCGATGACTATATTGCCAAGCCCTTCAGCCCACGCCAATTGATGGCTCGCATCAAAGCCCTGTTGAGAAGAATGCACACCCTGGAGGATGAAGCCAATGCCACGCCGTCGCTCTCAAGAAGCATAGTGTTTGGTGACTGGCGGCTGGATACGCTCTCTCATCGGGCTACGCATCTGGAATCCGAAGAGGTAATTGAATTTTCCGGCAGTGATTTTGCTCTGTTGATGCTGTTCCTTTCTCACCCTAATGAAATTCTGGATCGTGATACGATTTCTATTGCCACAAGGGGCAGGGAAGCGCTGCCTTTTGAAAGAGGTATCGACGTGCAGTTGAGTCGGCTTCGCCAGCGCTTGGGTGATAAAGGCAACAAGTACATCAAAACCATGCGCGGTAATGGTTATATGTTTACCGCGTCTGTTACCTATGAGCGCTGATAGATGCGATTCCGCTGGCCCAACTCACTTGTCGCGCGCACGCTGCTTCTGACTTTACTTGCCGTGGTGGTAGCGCAAGGGATAGCGACATCCATCTGGTATTCACAGTCTAAACAAAGGGAATATGAAGGCATTCGTTCGGCGTCAGAAAGTATGGCGAACATGTTTGCTTCAACTGTCACCTTTTTTCAGTCGCTTCCCAGAGAATACCGCCATATTGTGCTCGACCAGATACGGAATATGGGCGGAACGCGCTTTTTCGTCTCTTTTAACGAAGAACGGTTAGATATAGACCCTGTCCCTGATTCCAAGCTAAAACGCATATCCATGGATGCGGTTGAACAGGTGCTGAGCACCAAGCTTAGAAAGGTCAAGCAAACCAATGTTGAGTTCTCGCGTCCCGATACCTTGCGAATACTGAAGAACGACATCTATTTGAGTGATTTACCTCGCTCGTGGGCACATCACACCCTAACGTTAGAACCTTTAAACCCGCCGATTCTGGTGGTGCAGATTGAGCTGGATACCAATCAATGGCTGTACATAGCGGCACTACTTCCGGCACCTTACATCAGCTTGGATGACACCATTCTTGGCAGTGACCAGGTACTGTTTTTAGTATTCTCGACAACCTTGTTGCTGCTTCTCACTTATTTGATGGTTAAGCGTCAGGTTCGCCCTTTAAGAAGACTGGCGAAAGCAGCCAACGACATGAGTATCGACGTTGAACAGTCGCCTCTGGCAGAAGAAGGAGCGGAAGAACTGATCACCGCAACTCGGGCGTTCAACCGGATGCAGTCTCGCATTAACCGGTATATTACCGACAGAGAGCACCTCTTTTCTGCCATTTCGCACGATCTTAAAACCCCGATTACCCGTTTGCGCATTCGAGCCGAGTTACTCGAAAGCGACCAAAAGCGTTTTAAGTTCAACAGAGATTTAGACGAACTTGAAATGATGGTGAAAGGGGCATTGCAGTGTGTGCGAGAAACCGACCTGCACGAAAACAACGCGCATGTTGATTTGGGGGAAATGCTGGAATCCATTGCAGAAAGTCATAATCAGGAAACCACCAAAGTCTTTTTGCCTGAAGACTCGATTCCTCCAATTTGGGCGAAGCCCCTTGCCATGAAAAGAGTGCTGACTAATTTGATCGACAACGGCGTGAAATACGGTCACCGGGTTCATGTCTACGTTTACGACAATGAAGAAAGGCTGGAGCTGATCATTCTGGACGAAGGGAAAGGCATTCCCGAGAGCAAATTAGACATGGTGTTTGAGCCTTATTACCGACTCGCCAACGACAAAGACGGGCATGGTCTGGGGCTTGGGATCAGCCGAAATATCCTTCATGCACATGGTGGAGATCTCATTATTTACAATTCTCTCAAGGGCGGCTTAGAAGCAAAAGTCCTTATCCCACATGACCCTGAGCTGTAATGTAACATACTCGTTACATTAGGCTTACCCTTTGTTTCAATCTTCCGTTTTTTCCATGTTTAGACTGAAGGCAAATGAGGAAATGCTTGTTTGTATCCGTTTCCCCGTTTTTGCCTAATCCAAGACCGCAAGGTCAAATAACATGGACGATAACAATGAAAATGAATAAAACTCTGATAACCCTATCATTGCTGGCTGCTACTTCTTATGCACAAGCTGGCGAAGTTGAAGTACTTCATTGGTGGACATCTGGTGGTGAAGCGAAATCCGCAGCCGTACTGAAAAGCAAAGTAGAGCAGCAAGGTCACTCTTGGAAAGACTTTGCTGTAGCTGGTGGTGGTGGTGAAAGTGCGATGACCGTACTGAAAACCCGCGCTGTTTCAGGTAACCCACCTTCGGCAGCCCAGATCAAAGGACACGACATACAGGAATGGGGTGACCTCGGTTTCCTAACCAGCCTTGATGACGTAGCAAAAGCGGAAAAATGGGAAACTAATCTTCCTAGCGTTGTGACCAAAGTGATGAAGCACGAAGGCAGCTTTGTGGCAGTTCCTGTTAACGTACACCGCGTTAACTGGCTTTGGGCAAACCCAGAAGTATTGAAAGCCGCAGGCGTTTCAGTACCGAAAACACTGGATGAATTCTTTGCAGCGGCTGAGAAAATCAAAGCGGCGGGCTACATTCCTCTAGCGCACGGTGGTCAGCCATGGCAAGACGCAACAGTATTTGAAGCGGTAGCACTGGATGTGTTGGGCAGTGCCGACTACAACAAAGCGTTTGTTGATTTGGATATGGACGTACTTCAAGGACCTAAGATGGTCGAAGTGTTCGAGAAATTCCACAAGATCCGCGATTACATCGACAGCAACTCTCCAGGTCGTGACTGGAACGTCGCTACCTCTATGGTCATCAATGGTGATGCCGCCATGCAAATCATGGGTGACTGGGCGAAAGGTGAATTTGCTGCTGCGGGTAAAATGCCGGGCAAAGACTACATCTGCGCACCTGCACCGGGTACGGATGGTCAGTTTACCTTCAACATCGATAGCTTTGCTTTCTTCAAGCTGAAAAATGCAGAAAACGAAAAAGCACAAAAAGCGCTGGCGAAAACTATCCTGACCAAAGACTTCCAAGAAGTATTTAACCTGAACAAAGGCTCGATCCCAGTTCGCTTAGACATGGACATGACGAAGTTTGATTCTTGTGCTCTGGATTCTATGGCGACCTTCAAGACCAGTGCTGAGAGCGGCGATCTTGTGCCAAGTATGGCGCATGGTCTGTCGACGACCAGCTACGTTCAAGGTGCGATTTACGATGTGGTGACCAACTACTTCAATGACCCGTCTGCCAATGCAGAAGAGACGGTGAAGAAGTTAGCCAAAGCAGTGAAAGCTGCCATTTAAGACTCGATTCGAAGCCAGCAGTTTTTCCAAGTTTGCTTGTATAGCGGTCTGCTGGCTTTGATATCGACATTCCTAAAGAACACCCCCTGAAGGAAGGGCAATAATGCCCACTCTTCCTCTAGTACCGCCGCTTGCGGCGGTCGTGAGGGTCCCCTAACAAGGATAAGTTATGGAGCATGTTTTGACAGTGCCTAAGACTAAGTCGGCACCTAAGCGAAGCTTTGCCGACAAACTACAAAACTGGCTGCCAAAAATTGTTATGGCTCCGACTATGCTCGTCACTGTGGTGTGCATATACGGTTACATTTTTTGGACAGCAGCCTTATCGCTGACCAACTCCCGCTTTCTACCCAGCTTCAAATTTGTGGGTTTTGCTCAATACGAAAAACTGATGGACAACGATCGTTGGATCACTTCGATCACCAATCTCGGTCTCTTCGGTTTACTCTTTATGTTGATTGCCATTGTGCTTGGTGTCGGTTTGGCTGTCTTGCTTGACCAGAACATTCGCCAGGAAGGAGCAATCCGCACTATTTACCTTTACCCAATGGCGCTCTCGTTCATCGTAACGGGTACCGCGTGGAAGTGGATTCTAAACCCAGGTCTGGGCATCGAAAAACTGGTGCACGACTGGGGATTCACCGACTTCAAATTCGACTGGTTGGTTAATTCAGACTTCTCTGTCTACACGCTGGTTATTGCCGCCGTATGGCAGTCATCAGGGTTTGTAATGGCGATGTTCCTTGCGGGGCTTCGTGGTATCGATTCTTCCATTATTAAAGCCGCGCAAATTGATGGGGCAAGCTTGCCAAGTATTTATCTGAAAATCATTCTGCCTTGCTTGAGACCCGTCTTTTTCAGCGCAGTGATCATCACATCGCACATCGCGATCAAGAGTTTCGATTTGGTCACCGCATTAACTGCGGGTGGACCGGGTTATTCATCCGACTTGCCGGCGCTATTCATGTACGCACATTCCTTTACCCGAGGTCAGATCGGTTTAGGTGCTGCCAGTGCCATGATGATGCTGGGCGGTATTCTGGCCATTCTTGTGCCTTACCTTTACTCTGAATTAAGGGAGAAAAAGTCATGAGTAAGCCGTTTAACTCTCGCCCTTTTAACTCTCGCTCTATTAATTTTGGTCGAGCGTTGATTTATTCCGCACTGATTTTCTTCTGCCTTGTTTATCTGATGCCGCTGTTTGTAATGGTGATTACTTCATTCAAAACACTGCCAGACATCAAAGCGGGCAACATCATGTCGTTGCCAAAAGAATGGGTGTTTGACGCATGGGGCAAAGCCTGGTCTTCCGCCTGTACTGGCGTGGCATGTGAAGGGGTAAAAGGTTATTTCTGGAACTCATTCCAGATGGTGATCCCTGCCGTCGCCATTTCGACCTTATTAGGTGCGTTCAATGGTTACGTAGTCAGCAAGTGGCAATTCCGAGGTTCTAACCTGTTTTTCAGCCTGTTGCTGTTTGGGTGCTTCATTCCGTTTCAGGTGATTCTACTGCCGATGGCTGCCACGCTCGGTAAGCTTGGGCTGGCAAACACCACCACGGGCTTAGTGATTGTTCACGTAATTTACGGTTTGGCATTTACCACCTTGTTCTTCCGTAATTTTTACATTGGTGTCCCCGATGAGCTGGTGAAAGCTGCGAAGCTGGATGGCGCTGGGTTCTTTACCATTTTCTTTAAAATTCTACTGCCGTTATCACTGCCCATCATCATGGTTACCGTTATCTGGCAGTTCACCGCAATTTGGAACGATTTTCTGTTTGGCGTGGTGTATTCCGGTTCAGAAACGCAGCCCATTACCGTGGCTCTGAACAACTTAGTGAACACCAGTACAGGTGTGAAGGAATACAACGTAGACATGGCCGCAGCCATCATCGCTGCTCTGCCAACCTTGATTGTGTATGTATTAGCAGGCAAGTACTTCGTGCGTGGTCTCACCGCCGGATCAGTAAAAGGATAAACTTATGGCAACACTACAACTGAATAAGATCCGCAAAACCTATCGCAATGCGGACCAGGAAACCCTGAAAGGGATTAACATCAGCATCGATTCTGGCGAGTTTCTGATTCTCGTCGGACCGTCTGGATGTGGCAAGTCTACATTGATGAATACCATTGCGGGGCTGGAGGACATTACCTCGGGTGAGATTGTGATTGACGGCATAGACGTCGCACAAGTCGAGCCAAAAGATCGCGACATCGCGATGGTGTTCCAGTCTTACGCGCTGTACCCAAATATGACGGTGCGAGGCAACATCGCCTTTGGGCTGAAAATCCGCAAAATGCCGACGGATCAGATTGAAGCCGAGGTTCAGCGAGTGGCAGAAATGCTGCAAATTGACCATCTATTGGATCGCAAACCGTCGCAACTCTCCGGGGGACAGCGTCAACGTGTCGCCATGGGTCGCGCTCTGGCTCGTAAACCTAAGCTCTATTTGTTTGATGAGCCACTGTCGAACCTTGATGCCAAGTTGCGTGTTGAGATGCGCACTCAAATTAAACGTCTGCATCAGCAATTGAATACCACCATTGTTTACGTGACGCACGATCAGATTGAGGCCATGACACTGGCGGATCGCATCGCGGTGATGAAAGACGGTGAACTTCAGCAACTGGGTACGCCAAAAGAAATCTACAACAAGCCAAACAATATGTTTGTGGCAGGTTTCATGGGTTCGCCTTCAATGAATTTCATTCGTGGCAAAGTGGACCTGAACAGCAACGACCAACCAGTGGCAAAAGTGAAAGATGGAGAAGGGCACGAACATGCGATCCGTTTGCCAGAATCGCTTCGTCCGCGAGACGGGCAAGATGTAGTGATTGGTCTGCGTCCTGAAAACATCACTGAGCAAGTGGATGACGACAGTCACGCCACCAAGCTGCCACTGAAAATTGAAGTGCTTGAACCAACCGGACCAGACACGATTGCGATGGTGAAAGTGAATGAGCAGGAAGTCGCGTGTCGATTGTCTCCAGAGTTCGATGTGAATGTCGGAGAAGTGACGGAATTGTACTTTGATTTGTCGAAAGCGGTGTTCTTTGATGCGAACACAGAAATTCGTATTGAACATTAGGGTCTGGAGAGAAAACTGACAAGGGTTTGAAGTTCGGGAGTTTGAACTTCATGGATCTGTGACAATGCAAAAGATAGAGGGATCTTTTGTTGTCAATTTGCGCCCCATTGTGGGCGCTTTTTTTGTATACAACTCATCTAACTAGATATAGTTTGATGAGTTGTATACTCATTGTGATCCGGTTCTATGGTAATTCGCTGGCTGATTTTTGTATTTATTGTTCTGATTGCGCTCTTGTATCTTTCAGGTGTTTTTTATTTCTGGGAACCTGATGATATTAAAAAGGGTTCGCCTGCCTATTATTTAAAGTTGCCAAAAGAGGTTCGGGAGTTCGATTACTACCAATTAATTGACGATGTGACTTTTTCCTATCGAGTTGCAGACGGTGTCAAACCAACCATCATCACAGCCAAATTTATGCAAAGTACTCCCTTTTATTCTTTCAGGCATCAGTTGGTGAAAGCTGGTTTTCAGTGCGAAGGTATTGCTGAGAGCCCCAGTATTCGATGTGCAGGAAAGTACGTTGATGGAAGGGTTTCATTCATTATCAGACGTCTTGAGAATGAAGCGTCAGAAGTGGAAGCGACCTTTGTTGGTGTCGGAGACAGCTAAATGCAAACAATTAAAAAATCAGGAAAGAGCCGGTTACTCTATCTAATTGGCGCATGTTGCCTTGCGTATCTGCTTTGGTCTCTGTTTTACATTAATCACTTGTCAAAACAAGTTGAGACTGAAAAATCCAGAGTGATGAGTGTGGCGAGAAATCTGGAACTGTGGAAACAGATTACGATCAAGAATGATGGTCATCTGGACCAGAATACACTTATGCAGGAAAACCAAGATATACATATCGAGCTTGTTGAAAATGCCTATGTAGAAGAAGGGCATAAATTCTACATGATGTACTATTCAGAACCTGCGAAAGAACAGGACTTTAAGCGTTATTTCTCTGAACTGGTTCTTGATGACTACTTTTACATCGTGACGGGTTCTGATGGAAAGATTAAAGAATTTTTCTGGGATAAACCTTAGTTTCTGGGATAAACCCTAGGGCTTAGCCGACTTGAGGATAAGGGTGTCCGAATTTGGGTTCAGACACCCGTTGTGGTTTTACTGCCAAGTCCCTAACGCCATTTCGGTGGTGAATCCCGGACCGAATGCTGCCATCACGCCTTGTTCTCCAGCCTTTCTGTGCGCAAAACTTCTTCTCAGTACATCAATCACAGCGGCACTGGACGTATTACCCGTTTCACGCAGACATGCGCGAGAGTGGTCTAATGCGTCTGACGTAAGTTCCAGAGTTCGTTCAACTTCATCCTGAATTCGTCTGCCTCCAGTATGGAACAGATAGAAATCCAACTCTTTCGATGCTTTTTCTTTGCTCGACTGTACGAACTGATCAATGACCGGTGCGACTCGTTCAATTGAATACATGACTTCTTTATCGAGTGAGAATTTAAAGCCTCGTGGCGTCATGTCATAGCGAATGAACGCTTCACTTTCAGGCAGAAAATGACAGGCAGAGTGAGTCAGTTTCATGCCACTAGTCTGGTCATCGCCTCGCATAACTACTGCGGCGCACGCGTCTCCAAACAGCGAGTTAGTGACAAAGTCCTGAATGCGATTGGCGTACTTATCGAAACAGAGTGATGACGTTTCCAGCGCGACAATTAACGCGTTGTTTTGTACAGACTGGTTGCAGTGGTCAAAAGCGCGGTTGACGGCAGCAGCGCCAGCAACACAGCCCATTTGCGCCATGGGTAGCTGAATGGTTGAGTCTTTCAGATTCAGAGCATTGATCAGATGAGCGGTGAGGGAAGGCATCATAAACCCAGTACAGGATGTGACGATAACCATGGAAATGTCCTTGGGTTGCAACCCGGCGTTTTCGATAGCCTGGCGTGCTGTCTGTTCAGACATCAGACGCGCCTGCTCATCATAAATCATACTGCGCTCATCGAAATCTTCCAGCGAGACTACTTTGTCCAGAGGAACGATCAGATGGCGTTTATCAATGCTAGAATTACGAACCATATCAAACGCTTTTTCGGCGTGTGGTTGGTCACTGTGTAACTGACGAAGGCATTCAATGATCTCTTCCTGAGTCACGGTGTACTCTGGGAAATAAACGGAAGGCTTACTTAAAACACTCATAACGGTTCTCCTTTCATATGTTTTATAAATGATCATTTAGATATTTTGATTTTATAAAAACAACGAGAGAGTTTTAGAAGTATGAAATTGGTTCCGCATACTAATGAGACTGGTGGAATATATACTTTTGCCATGCACCAATGTTTCATTTTCCACCCATATCCCCTGATTTAATGGGTGGATTTCCACCCACTTCCATTCCTTCGCTCTGACTCGCACACTTTGTGACTTTCGTGCAGCCCTTATGGTTAAAGGGTTGTTAACAAAATGTATTAAGTTGGTCTGCGTTTTGCCTTATAGAACCTACACGGTCTTCATTGATGACGACCAAGTGTTAAATAAGGAGAATAAAAATGTTAAAGCCTCTTACCCTACTTTCTGCCTCCATCCTGGCGCTAACCAGTTTTCAAGCGGCTGCTAACTGTGACCCTGGCGAAATTGTGATCAAGTTCAGCCACGTAACGAATACCGACAAACATCCAAAAGGTATTGCAGCTTCTCTTCTTGAAAAACGTGTCAATGAAGAGATGAACGGCAAGGCATGTATGCAGGTGTTCCCAAACTCAACCCTTTACGATGACAACAAAGTACTGGAAGCGCTTTTGAATGGTGATGTTCAGCTAGCGGCACCTTCTTTGTCTAAGTTTGAAAAATTCACCAAAAAATACCGCATCTTCGACTTGCCATTCCTGTTTGAAGATGTGGATGCCGTAGACCGTTTCCAGAACTCGGAGTCGGGCGAGAAACTGAAAAACGCGATGAAGCGTCGTGGATTGAAAGGTCTGTCTTTCTGGCATAACGGCATGAAGCAGATGTCGGCAAGTAAGCCACTGCTTTCTCCTGCGGACGCAAAAGGTCTGAAGTTCCGTGTTCAGGCTTCAGATGTTCTGGTTGCGCAATTTGAACAGTTGGGTGCAAACCCGCAAAAGATGTCGTTCAAAGAAGTGTATGGCGGTCTTCAAACTAAAGTTATCGACGGACAGGAAAACACCTGGTCGAACATTTACGGTAAGAAGTTCTTTGAAGTTCAGGATGGGATAACAGAAACCAACCACGGTATTCTGGATTACCTGGTTGTTACGTCTAACAAGTGGTGGAACGACCTGCCTGATGATGTGCGCACAGAATTTCACGCCATTTTGAAAGATGTGACGGCAGCGCGTAACTCGGCGTCTTCCGAAGTGAACGAGCTGAACAAACAAAACATCATCGCTGCTGGTGGTGTCGTTCGTACACTGACTCCTGAACAGCGTCAGGAGTGGGTAACCGCTCTGCAACCTGTATGGAAGAAGTTCGAGAAAGATATCGGCGCGGATCTTATCGAAGCAGCTCTAGCTTCAAACAAACAATAAAAATAATGGCGCAGCCCCCCGCTGCGCCTTATCCCTTGGTTCATTCCTAATACAGCGGAGTATCTGTATGGAACAGTCGTTTTTTTCCCGAGTCGGTAAAGTAACGGACAACATCGAAGAGACGCTTATTGCTCTTTTTCTCGGTGGTATGACGTTACTGACCTTTGCCAATGTGGTGTTTCGTTATGTGTTTAACGACAACATCCTGTGGGCATTGGAACTGACCGTTTTTCTCTTTGCCTGGATGGTGTTAGTCGGTGCTTCTTATGGCGTGAAGAAGCATTTTCATATTGGTGTGGATGTGGTGATCAACCTTGCACCAGAAAGTGGGCGTAAGATCTACGCCATCATTGCTGTGAGCTTATGTTTACTTTTCTCTGTCTTGCTTTTCATTGGTTCCTGGAACTACTGGTATCCGTTCGTAACCGAGCGTGCCTGGTACGAAACCGATGACATCCCAATGCCTGAAATGCTGCAGTTTTTATCTGACTGGATGAATGAAGGTGAACGTTACGAGAAAATGCCTCGCTTTATTCCTTATGCGGCGCTGCCCATTGGAATGGCGTTACTGACATTTCGCTTTGCTCAGGCAGCCTGGCAGATCATGACAGGCAAAACCGATCGCCTGATTTCAAGCCATGAAGCTGAAGAAGATCTGGAAGCATTGAAATCTGAAAGCAAGGAGAGCTAAACCGTGGACATTTTATTGTTGTTTGTCATGGTCATCGGTTTCATGCTGATCGGTGTACCAATTGCAATATCGCTGGGTCTTGCCAGTATTTTATTTTTGTTGATGCATTCCGATGCGTCACTGGCTTCTGTCGCGCAAACCCTGTTTAACGCGTTTGCAGGGCACTACACCTTACTCGCGATCCCGTTCTTTATTCTCGCGTCGAGTTTTATGTCGACGGGGGGAGTGGCAAGGCGAATCATCCGATTTGCAATCGCAATGGTGGGTTGGTTCCGTGGTGGTCTCGCCATGGCATCGGTCGTCGCCTGTATGATGTTTGCGGCGTTGTCTGGTTCTTCTCCAGCTACTGTGGTTGCGATCGGAAGTATCGTTATCGCTGGTATGGTGAAAAACGGTTACTCCAAAGAGTTCGCTGCTGGTGTTATCTGTAATGCCGGGACACTCGGTATCCTGATTCCACCTTCGATTGTTATGGTGGTGTACGCCGCTGCAACAGATGTGTCGGTAGGGCGTATGTTCTTGGGTGGCGTGATTCCGGGCTTGCTTGCAGGTGTGATGTTGATGATTGCCATCTACATTGCGGCAAGATTTAAAAACCTTCCAGCGCAACCTTTCGTAGGGTGGGGCGAAGCCTTTGCGGCTGCAAAAGACGCCAGTTGGGGTCTGTTGCTGATCGTCATCATTTTGGGTGGTATTTATGGCGGGGTATTTACCCCAACAGAAGCGGCAGCGGTAGCGGCGGTGTATTCCTTCTTTATCGCTAACTTTATCTACAAAGACATGGGACCGTTTGCCGACAAGGAAAACACCAAGCCGATTCTGGTCAAAGTGTTCCAGACGTTTGTGCACAAAGACACCAAGCATACGTTGTTTGAGGCAGGCAAGCTGACTATCATGCTGCTGTTCATCATTGCTAATGCTTTGATTCTGAAGCACGTATTAACCGAAGAACGCATTCCTCAGATGATCACCGAATCTATGCTTTCCGCTGGATTAGGTCCGATTACCTTCTTGATCGTGGTGAACTTACTGCTGTTGATTGGTGGTCAGTTTATGGAGCCGTCTGGCCTATTGATCATTGTTGCACCGCTGGTATTCCCAATAGCAATTGCTCTGGGTATCGACCCTATTCATTTAGGCATCATGATGGTGGTGAATATGGAAATAGGGATGATCACCCCGCCTGTGGGGCTGAACCTCTTTGTGACTGCGGGTGTGGCTAAGATGTCGATGATGAATGTGGTGAAGGCAGCGCTTCCTTGGGTGGCGGTGATGTTCCTCTTCCTCGTTATCGTAACTTACGTACCTTGGGTATCCACCTGGCTACCAACCACCCTTATGGGACCTGAAATCATAACCAAGTAGAAACGAAAACCTGAGACACCCTACACTCAGGAATAGATCGTTCATAAATGCACTTGAAGCACATTGCCCTGCTTTCCCCAGCAGGGCTTTTTTCGATTTATCTAATCCATCGTCCCCGGTAACCAGAGCGATATCTGAGGAACGAAAGTCAACAGAAGCAATACCGCCAACAACATTCCAAGGAACGGAAGAACTTCCTTAACAAAGTCTTTGACCGCCACTTTGCTGATACTACATGCCGTAAACATTAGGGTTCCCAATGGCGGAGTAACCCCGGCGATGGTTAAGTTAAGTACCATCACAATCCCGAAGTGCACCGGATCTATCCCCACTTTGGTGATGATAGGCACCAGAATAGGCGTCAGAATGATCAGTGCAGCGCCACCTTCAATAAACATCCCAACCAAAACCAACAGTAAGTTGATGATCAGCAGTAACAGGTATGGGTTATCTGTCAGCGACAACATGGCATTGGCGACCTGCACTGGTAATCGTTCCCATGATAAGTAGAAACTGAAAGTAGAAGCCGCACAGATAATAAACATCACGGTAGAGGTGGCGATCACCGTTTCTTTCATGATGGAGGGCAAGGCTTTAACCGAAAACTGTCGATGGATATAGCCAACAATAATGGCATAGATAACCGCAATCGCGCCTGCTTCAGTCGGAGTGAAAAGCCCGAATCGGATACCACCGATAATTCCGATGGGAACCATTAGCGACCACGCAGCATTTTTCAATGCCAGTAAACGTTCGGTTAGTGAAGAAGGTTTCGGCTGTGACGGAGCGTAATCGCGAATTCGGGAAATTCGATGCGCGACCAGCATCAATGCGATACACAGGACAATTCCCGGAACCACACCAGCCAGAAATAGTCGCCCAATGGATACGTCACCCATGTAGCCATACAGGATCAAACCAATACCAGGTGGAATGATCACACTGATAATGGATGAACACGCCGTTACCGCGGCAGAAAAAGCCGTGTGATAGCCACGCTGGTTCATCTGAGGAACCATGATTTTACTCTGCATCGCGGTATCGGCATTCGCACTACCAGACATGCCGCCCATTAAGGTACTGAGCAGAATGTTGACCTGAGCCAGACCACCAACTCTATGCCCCGTTAAGCTGTCGGCCAACTTCATTAGCCGCTCAGTTATGCCCGCGTGGTTCATGATGACACCCGTCATAATAAAGAAGGGAATCGCCAGCAAGGGGAATGAGTGGGTTACCGAAACAAATCGCTGAATGAAAATCTGATGCTGAATGCCATTGGTCATTAAAAAGAAGGTTAACCCGGCAATCGCAAGGGCAAACGCAACAGGTACGTTAACCGTAAAAAGCAAAAACAGAATGAAAACCGGAAGTAAATCCATTACAGCACCTCCGGTTCTGATGAGTCATCTGTTTGAGTGGGTCTGTTAAACAGATGACTTGCGCTGTGAATCAACATAAATAAAAAAGACAGGCAGGTTGCAAGGTACACGAAGAAAAACGGTAACCTTAATACGGGAGAAGGACGGTTCCATGACTGAAAAGCCAGAACCGTTGCCAGATAAAAGCTGTATGCCAGAAAGATCAGTACGACCAGTGTTGTTAACTGGAACAACCGTCTACGAATGTTGTCAGGCAGCGCATCGACAAATACGGGGACGCCAATATGCAGACTTTTCCGATAACACACGGCTGCTCCCATAAATACCATCCATGTAAAGGCTATGCCTGACAATTCTGTTGTCCAGACTGCGGGTTGCTCTGTGATGTAGCGAGTGATCACCCCCCACACAACGGAACCCAAAACCAGGCTCATGGCGATCAGGGCAAGCGCGGTTTCCAGCTTGCCCAACACCTCCGACACTTTTCTTAGTGACATCATGATTCCTTATTGTTGGTCTCAGTTGTCCAGAATTTCACGAACTTTGGCGTGCAGACCATCTGACCATTTCGGGAATTTCTGATAAACCGGAGCCGTTGCTTTCTGGAATGCATTGGCGTCTACGTTTTTATGAACAGTCACGCCTTCCGCGCGAAGCTTGTCGAGTAGTGCATCGGTTGTATTGACTGAAAGCTCTGTCATGAATTCACCCGCTTTGATCGCTTCTTCAGCCAGAATGGTCTGAATGTCTTTGGGCAGGTTGGCAAAGTAATCGGCGTTGATGACCAGTCCAATAAATGCTTTAAAGTGGCTGGTTAGCGACACGTGCTTTTTGCTTTCATACAGTTTGGCGGCGTAAAGTGAACCAAGCGGCGCTTCAGCAGCATCGACCACGCCCGAAGACAAACCGGTATACACTTCTGACCATGCCAGTTGGGTAGCACGAGCTCCCATCGCTTTTACGGTTTCAATCCACATGACGTTTGGCGGCACGCGCATTGACACACCTTTCAGGTCATCAGGTGACAGAATCGCTTTGTCCGAAATAATGTGTCTCTCACCAAACAACCAGTTCATCGCCAGAACTTCGAAGTTTCCGTTCTTCTTCACGGTCTCTTTCATAGATTGATAAAGGGATGAATCCAGCAACTTTTTAAAATCTTTTGGATCATTGAGTAAGTAAGGGCCGTTTAATACGCCAAAGTCCGGCGCGTAATCGGATAGGTAACCCGGATCAGCCGTTTGAATTACAGGCAGACCCAGTTTCACTTGCTCGTAAACTTCCAGGTTGGTGCCGAGCTCGCCATTCGGGTGAATCGTGATTTTGATTTTGCCGTTAGAGCGCTTTTCGACGTTTTCGGCGTAGTATTCCAGCGCTTGGTGGAGAGGCTCTTTGTTCGATGTGACATGAGCCAGTTTGAGTTCATAGTCTGCTGCAAAGACGACACTGGAAAACAGCATCGTTATTGCAATAAGCGGCTTGAGTAAACGTTCCATGTGTTGCTCCTGATTTTCCGCGAAACTGAAATAGATGAGTAAATACTCAAGCGCCACGAGCAATGCGCAATTAATACTGGTTGTGCAGGTCGTGTCGCTGACTTGCCCCGATACATCACTGTTTCCGAGTGGACAGCTTCTCAGGTCGCAGAAGGGAACAAGATTTCATCTCAGTTATAGAGTTTGATTAAATTCATATACAAAAGTAAATTTCATATATGGATTTACGGTATCCTTTGTATGGTTAAAAAACAACCGATCGACATCTTGCAAATAATCAAAGTGTGACAGCTGCCTGCGAAAATCAGATAGAGAATAAGTGATGGTATGCATATTCGCGCTTGGCGAGTACCAAGCGCGTAATGAAGTGGGGAAGGTTTAACTTTTGTAGCTGTCTTTGTTGATGCCGAACTTTTGCATCTTGTCGTAAAGGGTTTTACGCGGAAGCTGAAGAGCAGACATGGTGTCTTTAATACTACCGCCGTGATCGGCAAGCGCTTGCTCTATCAGTGCTTTTTCAAACTCTGAAACCTGATCTGCAAGCCCGGACTGGCATTTCGGTTTTTCTGTTTCACCCAACTGGCTGAGTTTACCGAGCAGGACAAAGCGCTCTGCGGCGTTTCTTAGCTCCCTAACATTACCCGGCCAGTCATGGGCGATAAGGGTCTGTAAATCGGCAGAAGGTAAAGAAGTGGCTGCTTTTCCGTAACGTGCTGCTGCGACCAGCAAAAAATGATGGAACAGGGCTGGTATGTCTTCTTTACGAAGTCTCAAAGGAGGCAAATCTAGTGTTACAACATTTAAGCGGTAGTAGAGATCTTGACGAAATGTGCCTTCTGAGGCGGCGTCTTTCAAATCCACTTTTGTAGCCGCGATAACACGAATGTCGAGAGAAATGCTTTTGTTTGAGCCGATTCGTTCAATCTGTCTTTCCTGCAATACCCTTAGCAATCGAATCTGCGCCTGCATCGGCATGGATTCAATTTCATCAAGAAAAAGCGTTCCTCCCTGAGCGTATTCGAATTTACCGATACGTTGGCTGTCTGCACCTGTGTAAGCACCTTTTTCATGCCCGTATAACTCGCTTTCGATCAGGTTTTCTGGCACAGCCCCACAGTTGACGGCAACAAAGTTTTGCTCGCGCCGGCTGCTTTGCTCATGCAGAGAGCGGGCAACCAATTCTTTGCCAGTGCCCGTTTCGCCAAACAGAAGAATGTCTGCGTTGGTGTCGGCTATGTGGCTAATGGTGTCACGAAGCGACTGAATACTGTCGGTTTCTCCAATGATTCGTGGACCAAGTGTTTTGTTGGCTTTTAGCGCACGCTTGAGCTTCTGGTTTTCTAAGGTCAGCTTTCGTCTCTCGATGGCCCGTTTCACCGTATCAATAAGCCGATCGTTAGAAAAAGGCTTTTCGATAAAGTCGTAAGCGCCATCGTGCATCGATTGGACAGCCATAGAAATATCGCCGTGACCCGTAATTAAAATCACAGGGATATCCTCATCTTTGGCTTTGATAGAGTTCAGCAACTGCTGACCGTTAATGCCGGGCAGGCGAATATCGGTGACGACCACAAAGGGCGGCTCGTCTTCCGAATACGCCAGCAGGGCAGATTCGGCATCGGGGAACCCTGTGGCTTCAATATCCGCCAGTTCAAATGCCTGCTCCATGGCAATCCGAAGATCTTCTTCATCATCAATAAAATAGATGTGACACATACTCATTCCTAAATTTTTGGCAGCAAGAGACGAAAGCGCGCGCCGGATTGTTCCATGTTATGCGCCTGCAGTTCTCCATCCATGCTTTGCATAATCTGTTGGGAAATGGGCAAACCTAGCCCAAGACCGTTTTGCTTCGTCGTGAAAAAGGGCTCAAACAAATGGTTGAGCGTATCGGTTGCGATTCCCGGACCTGTGTCTTCTATATCAATCACGATATGTTCTGGGGTCGCATACAGCCTGAGTAGAATGTTTTTTTGTGGCTGCATATCCATAGCCTGAATGGCGTTAGTGAGTAAGTTCACTAATACCTGTTCGAGCTGAATTGGGTTGATTCTGGATTCGAGGGGCTGTTCCAGTCCTTCGCATTTTAATTGTGTTTGGCTCTCTTTGAGCTGAGGTTTTAACAGTTCTTTTGCTGCGATGATGACAGGCGAAATTTGGGTAACGACTCTATCGCTCGCGTCACTTTTTTTCGCGAAGGCTTTTAACTGCTGACTGATTTTTGCCATGCGTTCAGTGAGCGCCGAAATTCGGTGCAGGTTCTGATCGACTTTGTCGTGCCGTTCTTTTTCCAGAAACTGGAGTGCGTTGTCTGCGTAACTGCGGATCGCCGCGAGGGGGTTATTTAGCTCGTGGCTGATGCTGGTGGACATTTGCCCCAAAACCGCGAGCTTTGCGGCTTGAATCAGCTCTTCCTGAGTTTGCCTAAGTACCGATTCGGTATCTGCTCTTACCTTGATTTCCGCTTCTAACTCTGCGGTTCGTTCCATAACTTGATATTCAAGCTTTTGCTTGGATTCCGCCTGAATACGTTCGATTTGCCTTTGCTTAGACTTTTGCTGACGAATGATAATGCTGGCGAGATAAAGCAGGGCGAATACCAGTGTATTCAAAGCAATCAGCCCAACGATTTTCCAAAAAAGGTTCGATTTGGGGCTGAGAACCCGCACTGTCAGAGAGCTATTGTTAAGGGGTTTTGACGACACTTAAATACTGATTAAAAAATGAAGAATCGCTTGTAAGGGTTAATTCAGTTTGTCTGGCGTTGAAGTTGCCGGAAAATGCCAAAGAAGAAATATCCCGTTCCAGATATCTGCGACTCTCCTTTATTTCTTTTTTCTTAATTTCGTCAAGGTCATAGAGGCTGTTGTACCACCAATTTACCCGGTTAGACATAAACACAACATCGTCACTGTCCGTGACAACAAAGAAGCTATTTTGACTGTTCCAGTCTTCTTCTATTGTGGAAAGGTCTTTTTTTACAACAAGAACACCAATTGGGCTTCCAGCGTATTTAACGGGATACGAATAAAAATATCCGCGCCTGCCCGACGTGCTGCCTAATGCAAAGTATTCGCCCCGGTTTCCTGAAATCGCGGCTTGGTAATAAGGGCGAAACGCAAAATTACGCCCAACGAAGGTCTTCTTGTTTTGCCAGTTGCTGGCGGCGATGGTTGTTCCGATATTATTGAGCAGATAGGTATCAGCGGCTCCGACAACCGTATTCACTTCTTCTAAATAGCGATTGGTGATGTCTAGCTGAGCGCTGTTATCAGGAGAAAGTAGGGCATCCACCAATTCGTTGTCTTTAGACATAAGTTGTGGAATGTAGGCGTACTTTTCTAGCTGACTCGTGAGGTGGCTGCTGAGCTGTTCAGCCTGAACTTGCGCATCTTCCAGTTGTTGCTCATAACCAGCCTGCCAGCCCCATGTGCCTAGTATCAGGCTAGAGACAGCGTAGGAGAGCAATAAAATGACTGGAATACGCCGCAGAATCATAGAGATAAACTTCTTCAACAACTGATAACGTAAAAGTAACAAAAAAGAGAAATTTATGGGTTGTTAAAACAAGACTCGGATCTCTTTTTTGCCTTTTCATGAAAAAAACTGATTATTTCACTTGAAAAGCCATGTATCGTCCCCATTTCTCAGAAAACTTTTGCCAAATGTTCGAGAAATCAGGACTTGGCTCGACAGTCGTTACGCATATCGCTAGAATGTCGCGTCTAAAATTTCTGTCCTGAAGCTAATTGGAGATGCTCTATCTGTACCAAGAGTATAGGTAAGGGGTCACCGAATAGTGTTCAAACCAAGAATTCGGTGGTTTGTGACTCTACGAATTTATTTTTATGTATTCAGACAGAATGCAACTTAAGGATGAAGCCACCGCAAGAAGCGCTGGCTCATACGCTCAGGTAATCTGAGCCAGTTTTGAGGTTTATTTATAATGCAAGCTACTGTTGAAACTCTAGAAGGCCTAGAGCGCCGTCTTACTATTACCGTTCCTGCCGCTAACATCGAAGACGCAGTAACAGCTGAACTACGCAACATCGCTAAAAACCGTCGTTTCGATGGTTTCCGTAAAGGTAAAGTGCCTTTGAAAATGGTTGCGAAAATGTACGGCAAAGCAGTACGTCAGGATGTGATGGGTGAGGTTATGCAACGTCACTTCATTGAAGCGATCGTTAAAGAAAAAATCAACCCAGCGGGCGCTCCTACTTTCGCTCCAGTTGAAACTGAAGAAGGTAAAGATCTTGTATTCAACGCAACTTTCGAAGTTTACCCAGAAGTTGAGCTGAAAGGTCTTGATAACATCACTGTTGAGAAGCCAGCAGTAGAAGTGAAAGAAGACGACGTTGCTGAAATGATCGAAACTCTACGTAAGCAGCAAGCAACTTGGAAAGAAGTTGAAGGCGCTGCTGAAGAGAACTCTCGTGCAACTATCGACTTCGTTGGTTCTATCGACGGTGAAGAGTTTGAAGGCGGTAAAGCTGAGAACTTCCCACTAGAAATGGGCGCTGGTCGCATGATCCCAGGTTTTGAAGACGGCATCGTAGGTAAGACCGCGGGCATGGAATTCGAAATCGACGTAAACTTCCCAGAAGATTACCACGCTGAAAACCTAAAAGGTAAAGCAGCTAAGTTTGCTATCAAAGTAAACAAAGTTGAAGAGCGTGAGCTTCCAGAACTTGACGAAGAATTCGTTGCTAAGTTTGGCGCTGAAGGCGGCATCGACGGTCTTAAAGCTGAAGTTCGCAAGAACATGGAGCGTGAGCTTAAGCAAGCTGTTAAGAACCGCATCAAAGAGCAAGCGATTGACGGTCTGGTTAACGAAAACGAAATCGACGTTCCTGCTGCACTTATCGATCAAGAAATCGGTACTCTGCGTCAGCAAGCTGCACAACGTTTCGGTGGCAACCCTGAAGCGGCTGAGCAACTTCCACGTGAGCTGTTCGAAGAGCAAGCTAAACGTCGCGTTGTTGTAGGTCTTCTACTAGGCGAAGTGATCAAATCTGAAGAATTAAAAGCTGACGACGAGAAAGTTAAGGCTATTATTGAAGAGATGGCGACTGCTTACGAAGATCCAGCAGAAGTTATTGCTTACTACGAGCAAAACGAGCAAATGATGAACAACATGCGCAATGTTGCGCTAGAAGAGCAAGCGATTGACGCGATCATCGCTAAAGCAAAAGTTTCTGAAAAAGAAGTAAGCTTCAACGAGCTTATGAATACGCAACAGCCTGCATAAAATCAGGTTTCAGTGCGTAGAAAGTTGACTTTGTTTTAACTCTTCTGCTAACAATGGTCCGTATGAGTCATTCATCCGGGCCATTTTATTTAGGGATATAAGAATATGAGCTACCAAGAAAAAAATGCAATGTCACCAATCATTGATGCACTAGTACCCATGGTGGTAGAACAAACTTCCCGTGGTGAACGTTCTTACGATATCTACTCACGCTTGCTCAAGGAACGTATCATTTTCCTGACTGGTCAAGTTGAAGACCAGATGGCCAACCTTGTGGTTGCGCAGTTACTTTTCCTTGAATCAGAAAACCCAGACAAAGACATTTTCCTTTACATTAACTCTCCGGGCGGAAGTGTAACGGCGGGCATGTCAATCTACGACACCATGCAGTACATCAAACCAAACGTAAGTACGGTATGTATGGGTCAGGCTTGTTCAATGGGTGCTTTCCTGTTAGCAGGCGGTGCTGAAGGTAAACGTCACGTTCTACCTAACTCTCGTGTCATGATCCATCAACCACTAGGTGGTTTCCAAGGACAGGCGTCCGACATTCAAATTCACGCTCAGGAAATTCTGACCATCAAACAAAAGCTAAACAAATTGCTTGCAGAGCATACAGGTCAGCCTCTTGAAGTTATTGAGCGTGATACTGATCGCGACAACTTTATGTCGGCAGATCAAGCAGTAGAATACGGTTTGGTTGATTCAGTTTTAACTCACCATAAAGAGTAATTTGTCATTGCTGCAAGATGCAGGCGAAATTTGGTGAAAATTGATATAAACTCAAAACAAGATAGTAAAGGCTAAGAGGTTAGCGAATGACAGATAAAAGCAAAGAGGGCGGTAGCGGTAAGTTACTTTATTGCTCTTTCTGCGGCAAAAGCCAGCACGAAGTTCGCAAGCTAATCGCAGGTCCATCGGTGTACATTTGCGACGAATGCGTCGACTTGTGTAACGATATTATTCGTGAAGAAATTAAGGATGTGCTTCCTAAGAAGGAATCCAGCGCGCTTCCTACTCCTCGCGAAATTCGCGAACACCTTGATGATTATGTGATTGGTCAAGATTACGCTAAGAAAGTGCTAGCCGTAGCGGTATACAACCACTACAAGCGCTTGCGTAATGGCGATACGACGAGCGAAGGCGTTGAACTGGGCAAGAGTAACATCCTGCTAATCGGTCCAACGGGTAGCGGTAAAACGCTGCTGGCTGAAACCCTGGCTCGTTTCCTAGATGTACCTTTCACCATGGCCGATGCGACCACTCTGACGGAAGCAGGTTATGTGGGTGAAGATGTAGAAAACATCATCCAGAAGCTTCTTCAGAAGTGCGATTACGATGTTGCAAAAGCGGAACGCGGTATTGTCTACATTGATGAGATCGATAAGATTTCACGTAAAGCCGAAAACCCATCCATCACACGTGATGTATCCGGTGAAGGTGTACAGCAAGCACTATTGAAGCTGGTTGAAGGTACGGTTGCATCTGTTCCACCACAAGGTGGCAGAAAACATCCTCAGCAAGAGTTCCTGCAGGTAGACACATCTAAGATCCTGTTTATTTGTGGTGGTGCATTTGCTGGTCTGGATAAAGTGATTGAGCAGCGTACAGCAACAGGAACAGGTATTGGTTTCGGTGCTGATATTCGTTCTAAAGACGAAACGCGTACCGTTGGTGAGTTGTTTACTCAGGTAGAACCTGAAGATCTCGTGAAATACGGTTTGATTCCGGAATTCATTGGTCGTCTTCCTGTAACCACTACATTGACCGAACTCGACGAAGCAGCACTTATTCAGATTCTGTGTGAACCTAAGAACGCACTGACTAAGCAGTATGCAGCGTTGTTCGACCTGGAAGATGTAGAGCTGGAGTTCCGTGAAGATGCGCTTAAGGCGATTGCCAAGAAAGCTATGGATCGTAAAACGGGAGCTCGTGGTCTTCGTTCTATTCTGGAGTCTGTACTTCTGGAAACTATGTACGAATTGCCATCTTCTGAGAATGTCAGCAAAGTTGTGATTGATGAAGCGGTTATCCAAGGTGAATCGGACCCTCTACTGATTTACGAAGGGAATGACAATCAGGCTGCTGGCGCAGAATAAAATACTTTTAAACACTAAAGGAGGCTTTTGCCTCCTTTTTTTTATTATCTCGTTGAATCTAAGCAACTTGCCCCCATATACTGCACATAAGCAGAAACGGAAGAGAGAATAGTATGAACTTGGAACGTTCCGAGCGTATCGAGATCCCCGTATTACCCTTGAGAGATGTGGTAGTTTACCCACATATGGTTATCCCATTGTTTGTTGGTCGTGAAAAGTCAATCCGTTGCCTTGAGTCTGCGATGGACACCAACAAGCAAGTTCTTCTTGTTGCCCAAAAGCAAGCAGATACTGACGAGCCATCTATCGATGACCTGTTTTCTATCGGTACTGTTGCAACCATTCTTCAGTTGTTGAAACTGCCTGACGGTACAGTAAAAGTACTGGTCGAAGGTCAGCAACGTGCTCAAATCCATCAGTTCAAAGAAAACGATTTCTTCCTGGCAGATGCTGAATACCTGTCAACGCCAGAACTGGACGAGCGTGAGCAAGAGGTTGTAGTTCGTAGTGCAATCAATCAGTTTGAAGGCTTTATCAAACTGAATAAGAAGATCCCGCCAGAAGTTCTGACCTCTCTAAACGGAATCGACGAAGCGGCGCGCTTAGCAGACACCATTGCCGCTCATATGCCTCTGAAGCTTAACGACAAGCAGCAAGTGCTGGAAATTCTGGATGTAAACGAGCGTCTTGAATTCCTGATGGGGCAGATGGAATCAGAAATCGACTTACTTCAGGTAGAGAAACGTATTCGCGGACGCGTGAAAAAGCAGATGGAGAAATCCCAGCGCGAGTACTACCTGAACGAGCAAATGAAAGCCATCCAGAAAGAACTGGGTGAAATGGACGACGCGCCAGACGAATTTGAAACTCTGAAGAAGAAGATCGAAGAGTCGAAAATGCCGAAAGAAGCGCGCGAGAAGACAGAACAAGAGCTGCAGAAACTTAAGATGATGTCTCCGATGTCCGCAGAAGCGACGGTTGTTCGCAGCTACATCGATTGGATGGTAGGTGTTCCGTGGACTAAGCGCTCTAAAGTGAAGAAGAACCTGGCGAAAGCAGAAGAGGTTCTTAATGAAGATCACTACGGCTTAGAACGCGTAAAAGAACGCATCCTTGAGTATTTAGCGGTTCAAAACCGTATCAACAAGCTGAAAGGTCCTATCCTTTGCTTGGTTGGTCCTCCAGGTGTGGGTAAAACTTCTCTGGGTCGCTCTATTGCAGCGGCAACAGGACGTAAATACGTTCGTATGGCTCTGGGCGGCGTACGTGATGAAGCGGAAATCCGTGGCCACCGTCGTACTTACATCGGTTCTATGCCGGGTAAACTTATCCAGAAAATGTCAAAAGTGGAAGTGAAAAACCCGCTGTTCCTTCTGGATGAGATCGACAAAATGTCTTCTGACATGCGTGGCGACCCAGCTTCAGCGTTGCTAGAAGTACTGGATCCAGAGCAAAACAATTCATTCAACGACCACTACCTTGAAGTGGATTATGACTTGTCTGACGTAATGTTTGTTGCGACGTCGAACTCAATGAATATTCCTGGTCCTCTTCTTGACCGTATGGAAGTGATTCGTCTTTCTGGTTACACAGAAGATGAAAAACTGAACATCGCTAAGCGCCACCTAGTGGGTAAGCAAGTTAAGCGTAACGGTCTGAAAGATCACGAGATCGAAATCGATGACTCTGCCATTATTGGCATCATCCGTTACTACACGCGTGAAGCTGGTGTACGTAGCCTTGAGCGCGAGATCTCTAAGATCTGCCGTAAAGCGGTGAAGAACATTCTGTTGGATTCAGATCTGAAGAAAGTGTCTGTTTCTATCGAAAACCTGAAAGACTACCTTGGTGTGCAGCGTCATGACTTTGGTAAAGCAGACGAAAGCAACCGCATTGGTCAGGTAGTCGGTCTGGCTTGGACGGAAGTAGGTGGCGACCTGTTAACCATTGAGACTGAGTCTATGCCGGGTAAAGGCAAGCTGACTCAAACCGGTTCTCTTGGCGACGTGATGCAGGAGTCGATTCAGGCTGCAATGACGGTTGTTCGTTCTCGTGCGGAAAAACTGGGTATCAACTCAGATTTCTATGAGAAGCGCGACATTCACGTACACGTTCCTGAAGGGGCTACGCCTAAAGACGGACCAAGTGCGGGTATCGCAATGTGTACGGCATTGGTTTCTAGCCTGACAGGTAACCCGGTTAAAGCAGATGTCGCGATGACAGGTGAAATTACCCTTCGTGGTGAAGTTTTACCGATCGGCGGTCTGAAAGAGAAGTTGCTCGCAGCACATCGCGGTGGAATCAAAACAGTGGTCATTCCGAAAGAAAATGAACGTGATTTGGAAGAAATTCCAGACAATGTTATTGCAGATCTGGTGGTTAAACCGGTTCAGTGGATTGACGATGTGTTAACGATTGCATTGGAGAAAGACCCGTCTGGAGTCACTCTAGAGTCTGTAAAATAGTGACGTGCAGCAAAAATAACTAAACAAAATACGCTGACATGCTTGAAAAGGCTTGTCAGCGTTTTTTTTGGAGGCTAAGTTTATCCACCAAGGACAACGCCTTTTCCCATAAGGCGCGGTTTAAAAATAACTAAATTTTTTAACGGAACGAATACTGCCAATTTTGGAATCGGTGGTACTAAAGGGGAACATCACGTGAATAAAACACAACTAGTAGAAAAAATCGCAGAGAACGCTGACATTTCTAAAGCATCAGCGGGTCGTGCCCTAGACGCATTCATTGAAGCAGTGAGTGACACTCTACAATCTGGCGACCAAGTAGCATTGGTTGGCTTCGGTACTTTCAGCGTACGTACTCGTGCAGCTCGCACAGGTCGTAACCCTAAGACTGGTGAAGAAATCCAAATCGCAGAAGCTAAAGTACCAGCTTTCAAAGCAGGTAAAGCGCTTAAAGACGCGTGCAACTAATTTTGGATTGACCTGCAAAAGGTCAATTACTGGGAATGGCGCTCAAAAACGCCAAAAAATCCTGAAATATGCGCATCAATGTGGTGCGCATTTCTTTTTCTGATATCATCTTCACCATTCAGCGCTATAAGGCGATTTGCCTGAATTCTTCTGAACAAGCTAATGTCCGAAAAAATGAAAATGTCCTCAGTTTTGAGGTGAACTTTTTTGTGGGCTACAGATCTAAATCACACATATTTATCAGTGAGCTGGCTTGTAGTATTCGCTAATGTGTAGATTTAATGGCTTAGTCAGAGCTCGGGCTCAATTTTGGAGAGTTGTTACATTATGATGGAACGATTGCGCGAAGGCGTAAACAGCATCGCAATTAAAATTATTTTAGGACTGATCATTCTGTCCTTTGTCTTCACAGGTGTGAGTGGCTACATTGGCGGTGGCAACAACGTTGCCGCAAAAGTTGATGGCATTGAAATTAGCCGCGGTGCTTTTGAGCAAGCGTATCAGAATGAGCGCAACATGCTTCAAGCGCAATATGGTGAACAATACGCAGCGTTGCTAGCAGACCCAGATTTCGTTCAAAGACTTCGTCAGTCTGTATTAGACAAGATGGTCAATGAAATCTTGCTAGAGAACCACGCTCGTTCACTAGGTATGCGCATCAGTGACGAACAAGTGCTGAACCTTATTCTTCAGATGCCTGAATTCCAGTTAGATGGAAAGTTCAATCAGGACATCTACGAAACATCATTGCGCCGTGCTGGTTACACGCCAGAATCCTTCGGCGAAGTTATGCGTCGTAGTGAAATTCGTAATCAACTTTTACAAGCGGTGAGCGCGAGCGAGTTCAGCTTACCGGGTGAAGTTGCCGACCAATCTAAACTGATTACTCAAACTCGTGACATTCGTACTTTGGAACTGAGTGTTGAAGAGTTTGCGAAAAAAGCTGAGTTATCAGACGAAGAACTTCAAGAGTACTACGAATCAAATTCGGCTCAGTTCACTCGTCCAGAGCAAGTTAAGGTTTCATACCTTGAACTGTCTGGTGAAGCGCTTAAAGCAAGCGTAGAAGTGACTGACGAAGACGTAGATGCTTACTACCAGGAAAACCTTAGCCAGTACTCCTCTGCGGAACAACGCAGCGTAAGCCACATTCTGGTTGAAGGTGACGACGAGGCAAAAGCTCAAGCGATTCTGGATGACCTGAACGCAGGGACTGACTTTGCTGAACTTGCGAAAACTCGTTCGGAAGACCCTGGCAGTTCCGACGAAGGTGGTTCATTAGGTTGGATTGAGCGCGACGTTATGGACCCAGCTTTCGAAGAAGCGGCATTTGCTCTGGCGAATGTAGGCGACGTAACGGGTTTGGTTAAGTCTGACTTCGGTTACCACATCATCAAGCTTGATGAGCTGAAAGCTTCAGAAACTAAGCCACTTTCTGAAGTGAAGGAAGAAATCAAAGCAGACTTGGTAAACCAACGTGCTGCGGAAAGCTTCCATGACATTTACACCGATCTTGAGCGTGTAGCGTTTGAGTCTCCAAATTCTCTAGCGCCGTCAGCAGAGTTGTTCGAAGGCACTGTACAAACTACAGAGTTTATCTCTCGTTTCAACGCGCCAGAGATTCTGAGCAGCCCAGAAGTCCAGGAAGCTATCTACAGCCCTGAAGTGAAAGAAGACGGTGAAAACTCTGTACCTGTGGAAATTGCGCCAGAACACGTTGTTGTGGTTCGTGTCGACGAGGTTCGTGAAGAAACGGTATTGCCTTTCGAAGAAGTGAAAGAACAAGTCGTTCAGCAACTGTCTGTTGTGAAAGGTGAGCAAAAAGCGGTTGAATTGGCTGACCAGTTGATTGAAGCGCTATCTAATGGCGATAGCAGCGTATTAGAACAAGAAGGCTTGGCGTTTGGCGAGCAGGAAACCATTAATCGTGGTAACCCTCTGGCTAACACGGTATTTGCAATGACCAAACCTGAAGAAGGTAAAAAGGTTTACAGCCAGTCTAAAGACTTCACAGGCAACATTGTGGTTGTTGAATTGGAGGGTGTTTCTTTTGAAGAACAGCCTGCATTTGCAGCACAAATTGGCATGCAACTGGTTCGCAGCAATGGTGAGCAAGACATGATTGCATTGAGCAAAGCGCTTCGTGATAAAGCGGATGTTGAGTTCTATGTGATTGATAATGCTAGTACTCACCCGTAAAAGTGTGTAACTAATTTGTCTATCAAACAGGTCGCTATATGCGGCCTGTTGTATTTTTAGTATTGATGATTTTCTAACCTTTGGTGACCGTACAAAATACGTTTTTTTATAACCAAGGAAGGAAATATGAAAATCATAAAACTGGCTTTGATAGCCGCTCTTTCTCTTTGCTCTGCCGTTTCTGCAAACGCGTGGGAGTCAAATTCGCCATCTAAAGCGGCTTCAAGCAGTGATAAGCATGCTGGAATAGAAATTACCGTAAACATCAATACAGCAACCGCTGAGGAGCTACAAACGCTTTTAATCGGCATAGGTGCTAAGAAGGCGAAAACCATCGTAGAGTTTCGTGAAAAGAACGGGTTATTTCAGTCTGCAGACGATTTGAGTAAAGTGAAGGGTATTGGCAACGCTACAGTTGACAAGAATCGTGACCGAATTCTGCTGTAGAAAACTCTCGATCAACAGACCCGAATATATGGATGTGAATGAGCGTTTGGTCGCGCTCATTTTTTTACCCATTTTTTGGGTTGCAAAGCACTAAGAATCAGACCAAACAAAGTACCAACTACATGTGCCTCTGTTGCCACTTTTGCTTCTATCAATGCGGCGGTGTCTGCCGAAGGTCCAACCCAGGTTTCCCATCCAATCTTAACCAGTACAGCCCCGACTAACAGCAAACTCGATTTTCTGCCCTGTATTGCTTCTGTGAGAGCGTAAAAAGCAAATATTCCATGCAGTACGCCTGAAAAGCCAACGTATTGATAAGTATCTGAAGCCAGTAAACCGACTCCAATTAATGCAGAAAGAAGAAGAACCAGAACAGCCATGGACAACCAGGATGCGGTGAAACGGAAAAAGAATGCAATCACCGCCAGGCTGGCCGCATTGAGAGCGAGATGATTAAGATTGGTATGGGTAAAATTTCCTGTTACGATTCGCCACCATTGCCCGTCTAGAATGTCATCTGCGTTCCAGGGCAGTATATCGCTGAATGTCGGAAGCTGTGCAACGACCATAACGATTACATAAATTACTACAACGGGAACCAATTCTGCTTTATGTCTGATCATCAATCTGAAACGCACTCTCGATATTGCCAAGATTGTGGGAAGGCGAAAAAAATGTGTATTTGCCACACCATTCAAAGCCTTCATTCTGAGGTAGAACTGCTGATTCTTCAACATCCGGATGAAGTGAATCGTGCAATGGGGACGGCTCGGATACTAAAGCTCTCGTTAGCGAATACGCATGTATTGATCGGAGAAGACTTCACAAACGATGAAAGACTAGCTCAATTGCTGGAGGATGACGCCTATTATCACTGTGTTCTGTTCCCGCAGGAAAGCAGCCTCTCTGTGTCCGAGATAGCTAAGCATAGGGGTAAAAAGCTAAGGGTGATACTACTGGATGGAACCTGGAAAAAAGCCTACAAGATGTGGAGGCTGAACACCATGTTGCATGACTTGCCTTGCCTCGCTTTGCCAGAAAACCTAGAAGGGAACTATCGAATTCGAAAAGCGCCTTCCAGTAATAGCTTATCGACAGTTGAAGCAGGGTTTCATGTACTTCGTCTTTTGGATAGCAGCCGGGATTTTTCCCCACTTCTGGATAGTTTTGAACGGATGGTGGACATGCAGTTTTCTCATATCCCACCGCATGTCCGTTCTAAAAACTACTGATTGTCTGAGCTGCTTGGGTCAGCATACCTTAATTAAGAGCAAAAAAGCTGCTGATGGAGTCTTTGCGCAGAGCCATCCGTGAGCGAAGATATGAAGTCAGTAATCACTCGCATTCCGCCGTCATGGCTTTCTGCGGCTTTTAACCATTCAAGGCGAGTTGAATCTGGCAGCAACCTTTCTGGATCCCCACTTATTGCCTCGAAGATATCCATAATCACTTGTTGCCCTTTGTATTCGACAACCTGAACTTCAGGAATCTGAATCACATATCGGCTTACAAACTGTTTGAAGATCTCGAGTGCTCGCTCTGAGGACGGCTCTAACGTCGCATTCCATTGAAGAAGAGGCTCATCAAATTTTCTCTCTGGTAACTCAGCGACGCTGATGCTGGTCAGTAATGCGTTAACGATGCCTCCAATTGCATCCTTACGCTGGTAATGGATACCGGAAAACAGTTTGTCGCTGATGGTTTGGATATTCTCCTCGAACCATTTGTCACCACATTCTGCCAGCTGGCTCGCTGCTACCTCCTGCCATTGGTTTCGGTGAACCAGCCCAAGTACGATGGCATCTTCCAAATCATGAATGCCGTAAGCAATATCGTCGGCCAGTTCCATGATCGAACAATCCAGCGATTTGAAACGAGTTTTCTTATGTTCGAAGGAACCATAGTCCTTCTCGCGCATGGCAGAGAAAGCAAGTTTGTCATTGTCGCTCAAAGGCTCCAGCACCCAGTCAAACAAGGATTTATCGTCATCGTATATCCCTTTGGCTGGATGCCAGTCGCTGGCTTTCAGTTTTCGTTGATTGCTGACCGATTCAGGGATCGAAGCGGAGCGAGTCTCACTGATTAAAGCCGGGTACTTAATCAACCCAAGCAGAGCGCGACGGGTTAAGTTCATACCATGGCTTTCAGTATAGGGTTCCAACTGGGTAACAATGCGGAATGTCTGAGCATTGCCTTCAAAGCCGCCATGTTCACGCATCATGTAATTCAGTGCGATTTCGCCGCCATGACCAAAGGGAGGGTGACCGATATCATGAGCAAGGCACAGTGCTTCCATCAGGCTGGAAGTCGGTAGCAATTCAGACAATTCAGGTTGTTTACGCTTTACTTGGGCTCGAATACCCGATCCCAGCTGTGCGGCTTCAAGAGAGTGGGTGAGGCGAGTACGGTGAAAATCATTGACGCCAGTGCCATGCACCTGAGTTTTCGCCTGTAACCTGCGGAATGCTGCAGAATGCAGGATTCTTGCTCGGTCTCGCTGGAACGGGTCACGGTGATCGTCGCGGCGCAGTTTCTGCTCTTCATTCATGCGCTCTTGCCAGGCGAAATGGTCGAGTTTGGTCATATTGTCCTCATTATTATCGTTATATTGGAACGTTGATGGTTGATGCTCTAGCTGATCTCATCTAGCGACATTTCAAAACTTTCGGCGAAGGTCTCTAGAAAGTAAAGCATCTCGGGCGACTCTCGGTCTTTGAGCGTTTTATCTAACCTCTTCTTCGCCTGTGCATATTCGTGGTTGCCGGCTGAAAGCTCTTCAAGGCATTTTAAATATGCGCAAAGGCAATCTGCCTGTTTTACGATCCCTTGGTCTTCCTGATTGGCATCTTTTGAAATAAGAAACGGCGCGAAGTCCTCCTGAAATTCTTCAGGCAGCATCGATAACAGTTTAGCTTCTGCCGCCGCTTCTATCTTTTTATATTCTTTAGCAATATCAGGATTATAGTATTTGACTGGGGTAGGTAAATCGCCAGTCAGGACTTCACTGGTGTCGTGATACATACCAAGAAGTGCAATGCGTTCGGGGTTTACGTTGCCGCCAAACTTTTGGTTTTTGATGATTGCCAGAGCGTGTGCCACAAACGCGACCTGAAGGCTATGTTCTGAAATGTTTTCAGTGGAAATAGAGCGCATGAGTGGCCAACGTTGAATAAGCTTCATTCTGGCCAGATGGGCAAAAAAGTGACTGCGTGCCATGTGGTGCTCCTTGTTTTTCACACGGTTCCCTATAGCTTAAGAGATTGAGTTTAAAGGCACAACTTAACTAGGAAATCCGGGACTTGAGATAACAGATTACAAACAAAAAGCGCACCCAATAGGTGCGCTTGAAAGAACATGTAAAGGTTACTGACGATATGTAGTCAGGAAGCGATCCAGCCTTCCAATGGCTGTCTCTAAGTCTTCGATGTGAGGCAAAGTCACAATTCGGAAGTGGTCCGGTTTTGGCCAGTTAAACCCACTCCCCTGAACCAGCAGTACTTTTTCCTGAATCAGAAAATCCTGTACGAATTTCAAATCGTTACTGATATTGAATTTTTTTACATCAATTTTAGGGAACAGATACATAGCGCCCTTAGGTTTAACGCAGCTGATCCCAGGAATTTGGGTGATCATCTCGTAGGCTTTGTCTCGCTGCTCCAACAGGCGTCCACCTGGCAAAATCAGTTCGTTAATACTCTGGTAGCCGCCTAAAGCCGTTTGGATCGCGTGTTGCATTGGTACATTGGCACATAGGCGCATTGACGACAGCATGTCTAACCCATCGACATAACCTTTCGCTTGCGCCTTAGGTCCTGTCAGAAACATCCAGCCACCGCGGAAACCACACACGCGATACGCTTTAGAAAGACCGTTGAATGTCACCATCAAAACATCGTCAGCAAGCGTGGAAATGGATGTGTGAGTTGCGCCGTCATAAAGGACTTTATCGTAGATCTCGTCAGCAAAGATGATCAGTTTATGCTGGCGAGCTATTTCAACCATCTCCAAAAGAAAGTCTCGGCTGTAAACGGCACCGGTTGGGTTATTCGGGTTGATCAGTACCAACCCACGAGTTTTAGGCGTGATTTTGGCTTTGATATCTTCTAGATCTGGGTACCAGTCTGATTCTTCATCACAAAGGTAGTGAACAGCATTACCTCCAGACAGAGAAACAGCCGCTGTCCACAGCGGGTAATCTGGCGCAGGCACCAACATTTCGTCACCGTTATCCAGAAGAGCCTGCATTGCCATCACAATCAGCTCAGAAACTCCGTTACCAATGTACACGTCTTCAACGTCTAAATTCAGCAAGCCCTTACGCTGATAGTGTTGAACCACGGCTTTTCTCGCCGAGTAAATACCTTTGGAGTCGCAGTAGCCCTGCGAGGTGGGAAGATTGCGGATTACGTCAACCAGGATTTCATCAGGGGCATCAAAGCCAAACGGGGCGGGATTACCAATATTCAGCTTTAGTATTTTATGCCCCTCTTCTTCCATGCGTTTAGCATGTTTGAGTACAGGACCCCGAATGTCGTAGCAGACATTGTCGAGTTTTGATGACATCCCGATATTTTGCATTGAGTAAATCCCGATTTATTTTATTTTAATTTTTAAAAGTACACTATTTAAGGTGTTAATAGAATAAAAATCTGTTTGAAATCGCAGGTTTTTATATTGTTCTGACATTCTGACCACAGGAGAGAGTGAGGGCTTGTCACTAATTTTTTGTGTAGCCCGAATTTCTCCCTAAATCGGCTCAGATTTGTCTGATATCAACAAATAGACTAGTCGAGATAGATAAGATGATCTCAGATTTCAGAAGAGTGAGATTGTCTTGTCGCCATTCAGAGCCAAAATCGAAGCGCTAATTGAACAAATTCAGACCGTTGTGGATCTCGATGAGCGAATCAGTATTCCATTCGAGCCAGACAATCCGTTTTCCCCTCTGGACTGGCTGGAAGCGCAGCCACATTCCACCAAACTCTATTGGCAATCACGCGACAAGAACCGCGAAGTTATTGCATTAGGTGTTGCCAGGACATTTGACACCCCTGAACTTGGCGAAAAGTACATCAAGTCAAATCAAAATCTCTGGGTGGTCATGCCATTTGATGCCCAGTACCCCGATGTATTCTTACCTAATATTGAAATTCAAAGACTAGGCTCAAATTGGACGTTGAGTGTCAATGTGAACCAGAGTAAAGAGGTGGCGATTAACGCGCTGGAACGAGTGAAATTAATAAGTCCGACTCATTTCTCATCACCCAACAATACTCAGGTTAAATTTGTTCGACATATTCCAGATCTGAAAGACTGGACCCACTCCATAAATCTCGCGTTATCAACATTCGAACATTCGGATCTGAAAAAAGTGGTGTTGGCGCGAGAATCTGAGTTCCTACTCTCTGAGCCTGCTTCTGGATTTACTTTGTTAAGAGAGAGTCAGACATCTAACCAAAACAGCTACCATTTCGCCTTCACCAAAAACAGAGATTCGTTATTCTTCGGATCGTCTCCGGAGTGCTTGTTCCGACAAAATGGATACGAGCTAGAAACGGAAGCCTTGGCAGGCACAATCGAGCGTGGTTGCGACGCGCGAGATGACTATGGAAAAGGTCACTGGTTGTGGAATGACAAAAAAAACCGTTACGAAAACCAGTTGGTTGTCGAAGACATCGAGTCGAGATTGCACCCTTACTGCAGCTCTTTAGAAATAAGTGAAGCTTCGTCTTTGATCCGCCTGGCAAAAGTGCAGCACCTAAAACGTAAGATTGTGGGATACCTAAATCCGAAGAAAGCCGAAAGTTCTTTGGTTGATGTGCTCCATCCGACTGCGGCGATTGCCGGACTACCAAAAGATCAGGCGATGGAGTTTATCCAGCAGAATGAGTCGTTTGAACGCGGGCTCTATAGCGGAGCGATAGGCTACATCAGTCAGGACCGTTCCGAGTTTTGCGTGTCTATTCGCAGCGCACTTATCAATAAAAAAAGCATCAAATTTTACGCCGGGGCAGGCATAGTGCCGGGATCAGCCCCCAATGCAGAATGGCAGGAGCTAAACAAGAAAATGTCGACGTTGCTTGACTTGTTGACAGAGCTACCAGAAGTGGAGGTGGCATCATGATTGAACAAGCCAGTTTGAACAGAACGTGGGCTAAGCTGATTTTAGAAGAGCTAACCCGATTTGGCGCAGAACATATCTGTATCGCTCCGGGATCCCGTTCAACACCACTGACGCTAGAAGCGGACGACCACCCCAATTTGAAATTACATTGTCATTTTGATGAGCGCGGGCTGGGCTTTTATGCATTGGGCATCGCTAAATCTACTCAAAAGCCCGTTGCTATCGTCGTGACATCAGGGACTGCGGTTGCCAATCTTCTTCCAGCAGTCTGTGAAGCGAATCTAACCGGAGAAAAACTGGTATTGCTTACGGCGGATCGCCCGGTTGAGCTGATTGATTGTGGAGCGAATCAGGCGATTGAGCAGGTCGGGATATTCTCATCTCACGTTGTAAAAGCACTCAATCTTCCTAGCCCCAATACCAGGGTTTCACCTAACTGGTTACTCTCCAGTCTGGATGAATGCTTACACCTACAGGTAGAGCAGGGTGGTGTCATCCATATCAACTGCCCATATCCAGAACCTTTGTACGGTGGTGAACCCGTATCTTTAGACTCCCACTACTTCAATGGTGTTCGGGGATGGTTTACCCATAAGAAGCCATTTACGACTAAACACAGTCAAGTTGTAGCAAACAGCATCAATCCAAACGATTTTGCGACTAAGAAAGGGGTAGTCATACTGGGTTCGCTGTCGTTAGAAGAAGCTCAGATTGCGAAAAAGCTCGCTGAGCGCCTCGGCTGGCCGATATTTTGCGACCCTCAATCCGGAGTGAGCAGCGAGTACGCTCATTTTGATCTCTGGCTGAGAAACGAAGAAGCCGCCAGAGTTCTTCAGGGCTGTGATTTTGTCCTCCAGTTCGGTGGACGAGTGGTGTCCAAGCGCTTGTTGAAGTGGATAGATGACCGCTCAGAAACATGTGAATACTGGATGGTGCAACCGTACAACCAACGACTGAATCCAGGGTTGAGAGCACAGAACCGTATTGCGACTCATATAACGCAATGGTGTTCAGAGATGTTGGACAGTCTGCACCCTGCGGAAGTCCGATTTCGAGGCTGGGCGGAAAGCCTGAAGGATATCTCGCAGAAAACTTCAGAGCTGATACAACGAAGTGAACACGCACTATGCTCTGAAACCAGACTGACCATCGACCTGTTTGAGGAGCAAACAGAAAGCACCAATCTGTTTTTAGGAAATAGTCTGATTGTCAGGTTAGTTGATATGCTCACCTCACTTCCAGACACAGAGGTGTATTCCAATCGTGGTGCCTCTGGCATTGACGGATTGATTGCTACGGCGGTAGGCATACATGCTGCCAGTGGTAAGAAGTCGTTAGTGATGCTAGGAGACACTTCACTGCTGCATGACATCAACTCTTTAGCGCTGTGGACTCATCAAAAAGCGCAGCCTTCGGTAATCTTTGTTTCCAATAACGATGGTGGTGCAATATTCGATTTCCTGCCCGTTCCGGCAAACAAGAAGCGTGCACTTTACCAAATGCCTCATGGGTTTTTGTTCAAACACGCTGCGATGCAATTTGGGCTGAGTTATACAGCGCCCGAAAGCACACAAACCTGTATTCAGGAAATTCAGAGTCACTTGAGCCAAGGTGAAGGCACACTGCTAGTCGAGCTGGTCACACCGCCGGAGCAAACCTCTCAGGAGCTCAAGCCTATTGTCGATAAGGTGATGCATGATCTTATCTAGCACCTGGTTGAATCACTCAGGACTCAACACTCAGAACAGCCCTGTCATTGTGTTTCTGCACGGGTTTCTTGGAAGTGCCGTCGACTGGCAGCCGATTATAGAGTACCTCGAAGGGGTAGACTGTCTGGCGATTGATTTGGCCGGTCATGGGCAGAGTTCGAAGGTTGAACCAAAAGACTTCATTACAGTTTGCCATCAGGTGGCGGAAACTTTAGAAACCCGTATTTCCAAAAACAGACCTGTTGTTCTTGTCGGCTATTCGCTGGGTGCCAGAGTTGCCATGTATGGGGTCGCAAATTCGATCTGGAGCAAGATAAATATTGTAAAAGTGATTCTGGAAGGAGGGCATTTTGGTTTACAAAATGAATCTGACAGGAAAAAACGCTGGGTAAACGACAAAAACTGGTCGCATCGTTTTTCATCGGAAATCATTGAACAAGTCTTACTCGATTGGTACACGCAGCCTGTGTTTAGTTCGCTAAATCATGAGCAAAGACAATATTTTATCGCTAAGCGACGGGATAATGATGCTAAAGGGGTCGCTCAAATGCTACGTGCGACATCGCTATCAAAGCAGCCTTATCTGCTCGCTCGTTTACAAAACCGAACCTCGATTCATTATGTCTGCGGGGAAAGAGATCAAAAGTTTAAAGCGCTCGCTGAATCAAGCGGTTTACCCTTCAGCGAAGTGAAAGATGCGGGTCACAACGTGCATCAGGAACAGCCTGCTGCGTTTGCCCGAATCGTCAATCAATGTATGGCTGAACATCAATATCAGTCGTAACTTCTGGAGAAAATTATGGCAAGAACTGTCGGTATCACTGAAGAAGAGCTTTACGCACCTGTGGAATGGCGCTGTGCCAACCCAGATTATCAGGATATTCATTACCATAAATCCAAAGAAGGCATAGCGAAAATTACCATCGCCCGACCACAGGTTCGAAATGCATTTCGTCCTCAGACGGTTAACGAAATGATTCATGCATTATCAGACGCTCGCTACGACAGTGATGTTGGTGTGATCATATTGACGGGGTTAGGTGAAGATGCCTTCTGCAGTGGCGGCGATCAGAAAATTCGTGGTGATTACGGTGGTTATCGTGATGAAGAAGGGACACATCATTTAAATGTACTAGACTTCCAACGTCAGATTCGTACCTGCCCAAAACCAGTGATTGCCTCGGTGGCTGGCTATGCGGTTGGTGGTGGTCATGTTCTTCATATGATGTGTGACTTAACCATCGCCGCGGAAAATGCACAATTTGGTCAGACGGGACCTAAAGTGGGGTCGTTTGATGGTGGTTGGGGTGCCTCTTACATGGCACGAATCGTTGGGCAGAAAAAAGCGCGAGAAATTTGGTTCCTGTGTCGCTTTTACGATGCGCTGGAAGCGTTGGATATGGGGCTGGTGAATACGGTTGTCCCAGTTGAACAGCTAGAGCGCGAAACGGTTCGCTGGTGCAGAGAAACTTTGCAGCATAGCCCAATGGCACTACGCTGTTTGAAGGCGGCACTGAATGCTGACTGCGACGGTCAGGCAGGTCTGCAAGAGCTGGCAGGTAACGCGACAATGATGTTTTACATGACAGAAGAAGGGCAGGAAGGTCGAAATGCGTTCAATGAAAAGCGCAGACCAGACTTCGACAAATTCCCTCGTAACCCTTAGGCAAAACGCACACAGACCCGGTATCAGGTTGTTAGACCTTAAGGATGAAAGCGTACCGGGTAAAAGGACAGGACATATGCGAAACGTAAAGCTTTACCGCTACCAACTGGCGATGGACAGCGGCGTAATATTGCGAGATCAGAAACTTCCTCAGCGCGATGGCTGGATCATCGAACTGAAAGAGGGAGAAAACACTGGGTTTGGTGAGGTCGCCCCTTTACCCGGATTTAGTAAAGAAAGCTTCGAAGATGCGGGTGAACAGCTTCAGGAACAACTCGCTAAATGGGCTGCGGGAGAAGAATTACATCTTGATACCTTGCACCCATCGGTGTCGTTTGGGTTATCCATTGCGCAAATGGAGCTGGTGGGTGGCTTACCAGAAAATGGTAATTACTCCGTTGCGCCACTTTGTACAGGGGATCCTGATGATCTTCTTCCCGTATTGAGCCAGTTAAACGATGAGAAAGTCGCGAAGATAAAAGTAGGGCTTTACGAGCCGATTCGCGATGGCATGCTGGTTAATCTGTTTTTGGAATCCATACCGGATCTGTCCCTCCGATTAGACGCCAATCGCGCATGGTCGCCGGATGAAGCGCGAAAATTTGCTAGCTACATTAACCCTTCATACCGCCAGCGAATCGCATTTTTAGAAGAACCGTGCAAGCAACCGGGAGAAAGCCTCGCATTTGCTATTGATACGGGTATTGCCATTGCCTGGGATGAGACATTGCAGCACGCAGTAAAGCAAGAAGGTTTTGCGCTGTCTGAGCTAACGGGCGTGAAAAGTCTGGTCATTAAACCCAGCCTGATAGGATCAATAGAGCGCTGCGCCGCGTTGGTTAAGCAAGCAGAAAAATTGGGCATCACCAGCGTAATCAGCTCTTCACTAGAGTCCAGCTTAGGTTTAAACCAACTTGCTCGTTTAGCACACTGGCTCACTCCCAAAAGTGTCCCCGGATTAGATACCCTGAGTATGTTTGCTTCTCAACTGGAAGTGCCATGGCCTGGCTCACCGTTACCGATTGAATCTCTCGAATCACAGGAGCTTGTGTTTCAGTGCTAGACCGATTTCCGCTTCGCTACTGGGCAGAACGTTCTCCGAATGACATTGCGCTTGTTTTCGAAGATAAAACCTTTAGTTGGGCGGAACTTAAAATCAGAGTGGAATCTATGCGTGCGTTGCTCGAAGGGCAGGGTATTTCGAAGCAAGGCGTGGTTGCATGTGTAGGGAAAAACTCATTAACGATGTTGGACCTGGCACTTACCTGTGCTGACTTGGGGGCGATCTTTGCCCCTATCGCACCGGCTCCAACAAAAGTCATTAATAAGAAACTGAATTCCATCGCACCAAGCTTGGTGTACTGGCAAAATCAAGAACCTCAGACTCACTTATATCCAAGCCTGACGCTGTCAGATACCTCACCATCTAACCCCCCTTCTTCATCTGATGAGACCTTATTTGGTGAAAACTTTTTTGATGAAAATTTGGTATCGAGCCTAATTTTTACTTCTGGTACTACAGGTGACCCAAAAGCGGTGGCGCATCAAACTTGTCACCATCTCGCTTCTGCAAAAGGGCTTTTGGAAGTGTTTGAGTTTTCCAAAGGAGACTCTTGGTTATTAAGTCTGCCGTTGTACCATGTTTCTGGTCTCGCCATTATCTGGCGCTGGCTTGCTACTGGCTCGACACTGGTGATGCCTTCTACTCAAGGGCTAATAAAGGATTTGAAAGCGGTGACTCACGCCTCTCTGGTATCGACTCAATTGAAAGCATTGTTAGACAGCGGCGAGAAGACCGAGCTGAAACGGGTGTTATTAGGAGGTAGCGATATTCCCTCTAAGCTCATTTCCACAGCGATTCGAGCGGGAATTGAAGTCTGGATGGGATACGGACTGACAGAGGCGGCGTCTACGGTGACAGCAAAGCGCGCTGGAGGCGTTCACAGTGCGGGAATGGCGCTCCCGAACCGAGCACTTAAATTATCTGATGACGAGATCTGGATAAAAGGTGAAACCTTAGCTCAAAGTTATTACCAAAATGGTTCTGTGATTCCACTGGAATTGGAGGATGGTTGGTATGCGACGGGTGATTTAGGGCAATGGCATGAAGGTGAGCTCGTTGTATTGGGCAGAGCTGACAATCGTTTTATCTCAGGGGGCGAAAATATCTCATGCGAAGAGATTGAGTCAGCCTTGATGAGTCTCAACAGTATTTCCAATGCAATCGTAATACCTGTGGATGATGATATTTACGGGCAGCGACCCGTCGCCGTTCTGGAGACTCAAGTGTTGGCTAATAAGCCTGATTATGATGCCCAGCTAGCTAACCGTCTGGAAAAGTTTAAGTGGCCTGTTGAATACCATCTGATGCCCCGTGAAGCGAAAGAGCAGGGCGGCATTAAGATTTCAAGAAAGTGGCTGAAAGACTGGCTGAGTTTAGAAAGGTCGAAAATGAAAAGGAGCGAATGATTCGCTCCTTTTGCTAAGGTCAACAGACCCTAAGATCTATAGTTCAGGCGAGCTTACTTCCAATCGCCGCGCAGTGTGGAAACTTGCTCAAACATATACTCGGTTGAAGCGTTGTCCGGTTGAACGGGTGTACCTGCCTCAATCTCAACCCTTGACCAGAAGCGTCTTGGGAAGCCGTGACAGGCTCGCCCGTCTTTGGAACGGCTGAAGTAACTTCCCCATAACCCTTTTAATGCCATTGGGATAACAGGAACGGGGGAGCGGCGCAGAATTAGATCCATACCACGCATAAACGGATTCATGTCTCCATCGTTTGTTAAGCGACCTTCTGGGAATATGCAAACCACTTCTCCCTTAGAAAGTGCTTCTTTTACCTGCGTGAAAGCCTGACGAACTGAGCGGCTATTGGTGCCATCAATGGCAATCACTCCTCCATTTTCGAGCAGTGTTTTAATCGGTTTAAAGTGCGCGTATTCTTCTTCCATCACGAAGCGAATCTGACGCTTACAGGCACCAATCATCAATAACGCATCCATGTAGCTCACATGGTTACAAACAATCAGTGCGCCGCCTTCTTTAGGAATGTTGTCTAAGTTCTTATGTTTTACTCGATACATGGTGTGGGTAAACATCCACAGTACGATGCGAGAGAAGAACATAGGCGCTTGCCAGTACACGTAAATCGCAACAAAAATGTTCACAATTGCCAGAAGCAAGAAAAGCGTAGGAATGGAAAGCTCCAGTACACTCAAACAAACAATACCTAGAACCGCGCTGCCTACCATGTAGATTGAGTTATAGATGTTATTCGCTGCAATGATTTGTGCGCGTTCATCTTCACGCGCCTGAGTTTGCATCAAGGTATAGAGCGGTACGATGAACAAACCACCGGACGCTCCCAACATCAGCAAGCTGAAAAATACTGGCCAGAGAGCAGGGTAGGTCAGGAAACTGGTGAAATCGGCAAACTCAGGCAGAGAATCTGGAGTGAAGCTCGCCATCATAATGCCAAAGACACTGATGCCAAGGCTACCGACTGGAACAATGCCGGGTTCCAGCTTATGCTTGGAAATGCGATCACACGCCATAGAACCGATGGCGATACCGACAGAGAACAACGCCAGAAGGAAGGAAACCGCGCTTTCGTTGCCGTTCAGGTGTAATTTGGTGTAGTTCGGGAACTGAGTCAGATAACTTGCGCCCAGGAACCAGAACCAGCTGATTGCCATTATCGCCTGAAAGACCACTCGGTCACGTTTAGCAATGGCTAAGGTATGCTTGGTTTGGGAAACTGGTCGCCACTTAAATTCGACTTCTGGCGCAGTCGGTGCTGCTTCAGGAATAGAACGGCTCGCCACGTAACCACATAGGGCAAAACTGACCACACAAATGGCGGCCACAATCGTGGCATTATCCGCAGATGCGATTACCCCTGCCCCTAAAGTACCCAGCAGAATCGCTAAAAATGTGCCCGTTTCTACCAATGCGTTACCCGAAACCAGTTCATCGCGTTTCAGGTGTTGTGGCAGAAGTGCGTATTTTACAGGTCCGAAGAAAGCCGATTGTGTTCCCATCAGAAACAGCAGAATCAGCAAAATCAGATAACTTTGAGTGACAAAACCAATTGCCCCTAAGGTCATAATGCCAATTTCAGCCAGCTTTACTTTTCGGATGTAAGCGCTTTTCTCGTATTTGTCTGCCAGCACCCCGGCGGATGCAGAGAAAAGGAAAAACGGAAGAATAAACAGACCAGCCGCCAGGTTAATGAACAGGTTACTGGAAATAGGAAGGGCTTCGGCTCCGGCAAACGCAACAAACAACAACAGAACATTTTTAAAAATGTTGTCGTTGAATGCGCCAAAAAACTGAGTAATAAAATACGGGAGGAAGCGCTTCTGCCTCATGAGAGACGGGTGCTGATTAGGCATTCAAAATCCTTATGCTTGCCAGTTAGCCAAATAGTTGGAAAGTAGATTATCGATCAAGATTTTGCCATCGACTGGAGAAGCTGAAAAGAACTTATCATCAACACTGAGCAGTGTAATGCCATGTACGCCTGCCCACAACACTCGGCTTGCTTCAACAACGTTACGATCTGCGCCTTCAGGTGTAATCATCTCAATTAAGCCTTCAAGCATTCCCGTCATTTTGTCAATTCGCTCAGCTTGCCAGGTCGGCAGCTCTTCACCGTTCATGGTGTGCTGGAAAATCAGTTGCCAGCGATGTGGATGAGCTAACGCAAAATCGTGATAGCAGTACGCGAGTTTGTGTAACGCGTCTATAGGGTGCTGCGCGTCTTCTACGGCTTTTTCTGCTTGCAGAGAAAGTTCGTCCAGAGTCTGGGCAACGGCTTTAAGCAAAAGCAGGTTGTAGTTGCCAAACACATTAACAAGTGTACTTGGGACGTAACCAATCATATTGGCTATCTTTCTGAGGCTAAGCTCGTGGTGGGGTTTTTCTTCAAGAAACGATTTAACTTTCTCTAGAGTCAGTGCAATCAGTTCTTCGCGAGTATGATCGTTACGTCTGGCCATGATGGGGTGATGTTTGGTTGATTGGTTAAAAATGAACAATGTTCATTATTTTAAGTGTCGCTTATATAAGGGTCAAGGTGATAAACATGCCCACGAGCCCAATTTACTGAAATTAGAGCTGTATAGGTTAGTTTACTGTTAAACAAATATTTTAATTTATTTGGAACCAAGGTATCACTCTTTTTTATCATGGCAATATTCTGAAACACAGATTTTTGTTGCACGTATTTAAATGTTAACAACGAGGGGCTATGATTCTAAAAGTCGTTATGGGACTTGATATCGGCTTTACATGCCCATAGCTACATAATGTTAATACCAGAATTAAGAGAAAAATAACGATGAAACGATTATTTGCGTTTGTCGCTTTGTTAATGATTTCGGTTACCACTGCCCCAATCGCGGAAGCGAAAAAGTTTGGCGGTGGTAAGTCATTTGGCAAGAGCCACAAAACTGCGCCTGCTCCAAAACAGCAACAACAAAACACAAATACCATCAGTAAAGACCAAGGTAAACAGACCAGCGGTAAGAAAGGTCTGATGGGCGGTTTACTGGGTGGTCTGCTTGCTGGTGGACTTCTTGCTGCATTCTTTGGCGGTGCATTTGAAGGTATCCAGTTCATGGATATTCTGATTATCGGTCTGATTGCATTTGTTATTTTCAAATTGATGAAAGGCATGCTTGCAGCTAAACAGGGCAGTATGAACCAGCAACAACCCGCTTACCCGGGCATGAATCGCAATTCGTTTGAGCCTCAACAGCAGCCAAACGGCCATAACTTCGAGCAGAGCCAGCCTCTATCTGGTGGTTTTGGTGCGACAGGGACAAGCGATGTTCCACATAATTACCCACCGGGTTTTGATCAGGCTGCGTTTATCAATGGCTCTCGCGAGCACTACCGTACGCTTCAGGGCGCATGGAACCACAACCAGCTTGAGACAATTCGTGAGTATGTTTCTCCGGGCCTTTTCGAAGATTTGTCTGCAGAGCGCGCTAAGCTAGAAGGCGATCAGCATACTGAAGTTATGTACGTCGATGCAGAAATTGTACGTGCGGATTACGACTCATCCAGTGCGCAGCTTAGCCTACAGTTTAGTGGCCGTTACCGCGATTCAGTCGAAGGTGTTGAAGAAGACATCACAGACGTATGGCACTTGGAGCGCGACCTGACTCAACCGAATGCGCCATGGTTGATTGTTGGAATTCAAGCTTAAGCTCAATTTAGTCACCCTATAGGTAAACCCCTTCCTCATTGAGGAAGGGGTTTCTTTTTGCTCCTCATACACACCACTTTCTATCTGTCTGAAGATTCAACAGCCAAGCCAAGCCAAGCCAAGCCAAATCTAGATTCTGATGCGAGCAAGAAATTGCCTGAATTATCAATAGTTGTATTTGATATGGAATTCGTTAAACGTAAATCGCAAGATCCATATGCAATGATTTCATTATTTCCTGAGATTTGTTAGCGTCTTCTGGTTTCTTTATTTTAATTCAAGGAGTTGCCAGTGGATTGGGTAATTATTGGGCTAGTTGTCGTATTTCTCTTGTTCTGCATCATGACCTACAACGGGCTGATCGCAAAAAAGAATCAGGTTGAGAATGCCGAATCCAGCATTGATGTGATGCTGAAAAAGCGTTTTGACCTGATTCCAAACCTAGTCGAGTCTGTTAAGGCATACACTAAGCATGAGTCCTCAGTACTGACAGAACTGACCGACATCCGTTCAAAAGCCATGAGCGGTAATCTAAGCAGTGAAGATAAAGTAGAGCTGGATAAGCGAATGAATCAGGCTTTATCTCAGTTCAATGTGACGGTGGAAGCTTACCCAGAGCTGAAAGCCAGCGAAAACTTTTCTCACCTTCAACGCACACTAAACGAAGTAGAAGAGCAGATTTCTGCCGCTCGTCGTTCCTTCAATGCGGCTGTAACCAATCTGAATAATGCCGTTGAAATGTTCCCTTCAAATATCTTTGCCAACTTTATGGGGCTGACAACACGAACGTTGTTTGAGATCCCTGAAGCGGAAAAAGCCAATCCAAATGTTGGTAGCCTGTTTGGTAATTGATAGGGAAACAAATGAACGCAACTGAACTGCAGACTCTGTTCGAAAATGAGTTAAAGCCAAAATTAGAGCCGCTGGAGCAAACGCGCCTGGAAGCGGTGAAACGAAAGAACATATGCCTTGTTCTAGGGGCTATTTTGATTGCCGCATCGATTTTCTGGGTGTTAGCAACCAATCAGGAAATTGAAGTGGCAATGTTTCCTATTGTCATTGGGGGGCTGATTTTGGGGGCTTTCTTTAATGCCAAGTGGAGTGTTTATCGAAAAGCCTACAAAAATGAAGTTGTTACCGCATTACTTGAGTTCATAGATCCTTCACTGACTTGTCGACCTAATGGTTATGTGGATTCTACAAAGTACAAAACCAGTGGGCTTTACCGCAGGAGCTATGACAGATACAGCGGCGAAGACCATATCACGGGCAAAATAGGCAAAACGGCAATTGAGTTCTCTGAGCTTCATACGGAGTACAAAACCACATCGCGTGACTCTAAAGGTCGAACCACGACCAATTGGCATACCATTTTTAAAGGCATTTTCTTTATTGCGGATGCTAATAAACACTTTAATAGCAAGACATACGTTCTTGCCGACAGTCAGGGGTTCTTTTCGTCAATTGGTAAAGCCCTGACGGATAAGTTTGGTGGCATTGGAGACAGAGTTGCGCTTGAAGACGTGGACTTCGAACAATACTTTGAAGTGTACAGTGACGATCAGGTTGAAGCCCGTTATTTGCTTAGTCCTGCATTGATGCGGAGACTGGTGGAATTTCGAAAAAGTGCTGGCAATGTCGGGATTAGCCTGTCTTTTGTTGGCGGCAATATCTACATTGCGATACCAAACAGAAAAGACTTTTTTGAGCCGAAGCTGAATAAGTCAGCAGTGGCATTTGATATGGTCGAAGAGATATTTCGAGACCTGGATTTCTTTATCGGAGTGGTAGAGGATTTGGACCTGAATACCCGAATCTGGACCAAACAGTAATACAAAAAACAAAACCCGCCATTTGGCGGGTTTTTTATATTTTTGCGAACAAAATTACGCGTCAGCGTCTTCTGCTTGCTTCGCCTGAATGGCGGTAAGTGCCACTGTGTAAACAATGTCGTCAACCAGTGCGCCACGAGACAGGTCATTAACTGGCTTGCGCATGCCCTGAAGCATAGGACCGATTGAAACAAGGTCAGCAGAACGCTGAACGGCTTTGTATGTCGTGTTACCTGTGTTTAGGTCAGGGAATACGAATACTGTCGCTTTACCTGCAACTGGAGAGTTTGGCGCTTTAGAGGCTGCAACATTCTCCATGATAGCTGCATCGTACTGAAGCGGACCGTCGATAACGAGATCAGGACGTTTTTCCTGAGCAATCTTAGTTGCTTCACGTACTTTCTCAACGTCAGCACCCTGACCGGATGTACCAGTAGAGTAAGAGATCATTGCAACGCGAGGGTCGATACCAAATGCGGCTGCAGAATCGGCAGACTGAATTGCGATTTCAGCCAGTTGCTCTGCGTTTGGATCTGGGTTGATCGCACAGTCACCGTATACCAGAACCTGATCTGGCAGAAGCATGAAGAATACAGATGAAACCAGAGACGCGTTTGGCGCCGTCTTGATCAACTGTAGTGGTGGACGAATCGTGTTTGCTGTTGTGTGAACAGCACCTGAAACCAGTCCATCAACTTCTGCGCGCTCAAGCATCATAGTACCCAGTACTACGGTGTCTTCGAGTTGCTCGCGAGCCACAACTTCAGTCATGCCTTTGTTCTTACGAAGCTCAACCAGACGCTCTACGTATTTCTCACGAACGGCTTCTGGGTCGATAATTTCAACGCCAGTACCAAGAGTGACACCTTGCTGCTCAGCAACACGCTTGATCTCTTCTGGGTTACCAAGAAGGATACATTCTGCAATACCGCGCTCAGCACAGATAGACGCCGCTTTAACCGTACGTGGCTCATCACCTTCAGGAAGTACGATGCGTTTCGCTGCACGACGAGCAAACTCAGTTAACTGGTAACGGAATGCTGGTGGGCTCAGACGACGTACGGCTGCAGAGCCTTCAGTTAGCGTGTCGATCCAAGGACCGTCGATGTGGCTTGCAACGTGATCGTTAACAAATTCGATACGCTCACGGTCGTCTGCTGGTACTTCAAGGCTAAAGCTTTGAAGGTTCAGAGACGTCTGCCATGTGTTACCTTGCGCTTTGAAGATAGGAAGACCAGTATCGAATGCTGGCTTACACAAGTCTACGATCTCGTCAGGAATGTCGTAACCGCCTGTTAGCAGGATTGCACCGATTTCAACACCATTCATAGCTGCCAGTGCTGCGGCAACAATAACGTCAGGACGGTCTGCGGAAGTCACCAGCAGAGAACCCGGACGGAAGTGCTCAATCATGTGTGGCAGAGAACGCGCACAGAACGTGATGCTCTTGATACGACGAGTTGCGATGTCACCTTCATTCACGATTTCCGCTTTCAGGTGTTTCGCCATGTCAATAGCACGAGTTGCAATCAGGTCGATGCTCCAAGGCACGCAACCCAGAACACGGATTGGGCTAGAGTTGAAGATTTGCATTACTTCAAGGTTCGCCTGCTGAGCGCTGTCTGCATCATCGAAGATTTCAGAAAGGTCAGGGCGGGTACGGCCAGCATCATCAACAGGTGCATTTAGCTTGTTGATGATTACGCCGGAAATGCTCTTGTTTTTGGTGCCACCGAAGTTAGAACAGGCAACTTCAATACGCTCTTTAAGCTGAGTAGGGTTGTCTGTACCAGGAGTCGCAACAAATACAATCTCTGCACCCAGCGTTTTCGCGATTTCTGCGTTTACCTGGTTAGCAAATGGATGTTTGCGAGTAGGAACCAAACCTTCAATCAGGGTCACGTCAGAATCTTTATTGATTTGATTGTAACGCTCGACCACGGTTTCCAGCAGCTCGTCCATCTTTTCAGCACCGATCAGTGCTTCAGCTTCTGTCATTGGCGTTGGTCGGCCAATTTTCATGTCGCTGTTGAAAGATACGATGGTAGACGTTAGATCGGGTTGATCACCGCCGCTACGAGGCTGGGCAATAGGTTTGTAGAAAGAAACTTTAACGCCCTTGCGCTCCATTGCGCGAAGAACGCCCATGCTAACACTGGTAAGACCAACACCGGCGCTAGTTGGGATAAGCATAATAGTACGGGACATAGGGGAGTTCCTATCACTATCAGGTAAATGCTCTGTTTTGGCAGAGCTGAAAATAAGAACTGGGTTAACGCATGCAATATGCGTCACCCAGTAAAGTCAGTTTATTATAGACCTGCCAGACGAGCAGTGTCTTCAGCGATTACAAGCTCTTCGTTTGTAGAGATAACCATCGCTGGGATGCGGCTGTCAGCAGTAGTGATAGTACCTTCACCACCGAAACGCGCTTTCAGGTTCGCTTCGCCATCAACTTCGATACCGAATACACCCAGACGGTTAAGAACCATCTCACGGATTGGACCAGAGTTTTCACCGATACCACCAGTGAATACGATAGCGTCCAGACGGCCTTCTAGTGTTGCTGTGTAACCTGCAACGTATTTAGCCAAACGGTGGCAGAACACGTCCATTGCACGAGTTGCTTCTTCTTTCTCGCCGTAGTTGTCTTCAACGAAACGACAGTCAGATGTCACTTCAGTCAGACCTTGCAGACCAGATTCTTTGGTTAGCATAGTGTTGATTTGTTCAACAGAGTAACCAAGCGCGTCGTGTAGGTGGAAGATGATCGCAGGGTCGATATCACCACAGCGTGTGCCCATAACCAGACCTTCAAGAGGAGTCAGACCCATAGATGTGTCTACAGATTGACCGTTCTTGATTGCACAAACAGAAGCACCGTTGCCTAGGTGGCAGTTAATGATGTTCAGTTCATTTGCTGGTTTGCCAAGACGCTCTGCCGCTTCACGAGCGATAAACAGGTGAGAAGTACCGTGCATGCCGTAGCGACGAACACCGTGCTCTTTGTACAGGTTGTAAGGAAGCGCGTACAGGTACGCTTCTTCAGGCATAGTCTGGTGGAAAGCTGTGTCGAAAACTGCAGACATTGGCAGGCTTGGGAAAGCTTTCTGAGCCGCTTTAATACCGATGATTGCAGCAGGGTTGTGAAGCGGTGCCAGAGTTGCACAGTCTTCGATACCTTTAAGTACAGCTTCGTCAATCAATGCAGACTGAGTGAACTTCTCGCCGCCGTGTACAACACGGTGACCGATAGCTTTCAGTTGCTCAGCAAGCTCAGGCTTAGAAGCAAGAATAGTTTCAACGATGAAAGAAAGTGCTTCATCGTGTGCAGCTCCATCACCTAGTTGTGCTTCGTGCTTGCCATCAAGTTTCCACTTGATACGTGCTTCTGGAAGATGAAGACATTCTGCAAGACCGGTTAGGTGCTCGTCGCCATTTGCTGCATCAACAATGGCGAACTTAAGTGAAGAACTACCGCAGTTTAAAACTAAAACTAGCTTAGACATGAGTGACTACCTGTTATTCGTCTGATAAAAGAATCAGTTAAGGATGAAAATCAATCGCAAGCGTAATCGCCTTTCGTTAAAAGCCAATTACGCTTGGTCAAAAAATACTTGAAATTCCGTATCGTTGAGCGTATTGATTCAGTATCAATACGAAATACGCATCCTTGCAAAATAACACTCACGGTTGCCTAAATTGTAAATAACAGCAACAATGAGATTGAGGGTTTGCTAAGGATAGCGATAATGACCCAAGATAACAAAAAAATTTGAGTGCATTTTAACTAGAATCAATTTTTTTGCAGCTTTTTTTTAAAGGTTGTCATTTTATTTTAGTGAGAGGTCGGTATGAATAATAAAGTCGGGCTTATCCATAGTTTGAAAGATGGTCAAAAATACATGGATATTTGGCCTATGAGAAAAGAGCTGACCCCTCTTTTTCCAGAGCAACGCATCATCAAAGCGACGAAGTTTGGTATTAAAGTGATGCCAGCTGTAGCTGCGATCAGCGTGCTGATGCAAATGGTGTTTCAGAACCAGCAGGCTATGCCACAGGCAATCGTAATGGCGCTGTTTGCCATAAGCCTTCCGCTTCAGGGAATGTGGTGGTTGGGAAATCGCTCTAACACTCAACTTCCTCCTGCTCTTGCCTCTTGGTATCGAGAAATCCATCAAAAGATCATAGAAGCTGGTGGTGCGTTAGAGCCCATCAAAAGCAAACCGAGATACAAAGAGCTGGCGGTTACATTAAATCGCGCTTTTAGGCAGCTCGACAAATCTGCACTGGAACGTTGGTTCTAACTGCGAAAACCACAGAGATACATGAAAGGAGGCATTTGCCTCCTTTTTTACTGCCTAGTAAATTCATTGTGCCATTCATTATCTCTCCAAATATTTGCTTTTATATGAAAGTCAACCCTTAACGAGAAATTACCAAAGCTAGATTTGTGCATAAAATCATCATCCGACTTGCTCGGGATTAACGAGAAGATAAAGTTGTTAGAACAAAAAGCGGTGGTTTTGTGTGCTAAATAACCTTAGATCTACATTTTGTTACTTCGTTGTTAATACTTGCTTCCATTTGTCCGGTCTTGCTGGTAAAAATGTGTACATATGCGTAAATAAGCGCGTACAAAACAAATAAATAAAAAATAGTAGCTGTTTATTTCAAATTTCCTAAACTTAAGCGCGAGCGACTGAAAAGTTTTTCTTCTAGTTTTTAGAGAATTTCAGCCACTTAGCTTACTGGAGTCAAACAGCTTTCCACCCGGAGTGGGTGGTCACAACATCACAACTACTTTACTGCTGAATCAAGGAGTCAAGATGAAAGCAAGTCAAATCATTGTTGCTGCGTGCATTGCAGGAACAGCGTTACTTTCCTCCACAGGTGTTATCGCAAAAACTGCAAAAGTGGCAGTGTCTCAAATCGTTGAGCACCCAGCATTGGATGCTACCCGCCAAGGTCTGCTCGACGGTCTGAAAGAGAAAGGGTATGAAGAAGGCAAAAACTTAGATTTTGAATACCGCACCGCTCAAGGTAACCCTGCTATCGCTGTACAAATTGCGCGTCAGTTCGTAGGTGAAAACCCTGACGTGCTCGTAGGTATCGCAACGCCTACTGCACAGGCTCTGGTATCTTCTACACGTTCAATTCCTGTTGTGTTTACAGCGGTAACGGATCCGGTAGGGGCAAAATTGGTTAGCCAGCACGAAAAGCCGGGCAAAAACGTAACGGGTTTATCTGATCTGTCTCCGGTTGCACAGCATGTTGACCTTATTAAAGAAATTCTTCCCAATGCTAAATCTATCGGCGTGGTATACAACCCAGGTGAAGCGAATGCTGTAACTTTGGTTGAACTGCTAAAAGAAGCAGCTGAATCTAAAGGGTTCAAAGTTGTTGAAGCGACAGCGCTGAAAAGTGCTGATGTTCAGTCGGCGACTCAGGCTATTTCAGCAAAATCTGACGTTATTTACGCACCAACTGATAACACAGTCGCAAGTGCCATCGAAGGTATGATTGTGGCAGCGAATCAGGCGAAAACTCCAGTTTTAGGTGGTGCTACGTCTTATGTTGAAAAAGGCGCGGTGGCGAGCCTTGGTTTTGATTACTATCAGGTGGGTGTTCAGACAGCAGATTACGTTGCAGCAATTCTAGAAGGTGCTGATCCTGGTAGCCTGGATGTAAAAGTTGCAAAAGGTTCTGACCTAGTTGTGAACAAATCAGCGGCTGAAAAAATTGGTATCACCATTCCTCAATCCATTCTGGATCGTGCAACAAGCGTAAAATAATAACTATTAGCCCGAATAGCGCCTGCTATTCGGGTTTTTTATATCAAGCAGAAAGGGAGTCGTTATGTCTGCTTTTGCATTTTTTGGAGCCCTCGAAATTGGGCTCATTTATGGATTGGTCGCACTGGGTGTTTACTTAACCTTTAGGGTACTGGATTTCCCCGACTTGAGCGTTGACGGGAGTTTCCCTATGGGAGCTGCAGTGGCTGCAACAGCGATTGTGGCAGGTATCGACCCTTGGATTGCTACAGGAATGGCAATCATTGCAGGCGCAATAACTGGCTGGGTTACGGCTTTTTTAGCTGTAAAGTGTGGGATCTTGCATCTATTGGCTTCGATCTTAACCATGATCGCCGCATTCTCAATCAATATTCGAATTATGGGTCGTCCTAATATGGCTCTGATCGGCGAAGATACCATCTTAACGCCGTTTGAAGCGTTGGGCGATTCGATGTACGTAAGACCAATTGTGGTCGGCGTACTTGTTGTGCTTTCTGCCATCTTTGTCGTTCGACTTCTTAACAGCGATTTTGGACTTGGGCTTCGCGCTACAGGTGTGAATGCTCGCATGGTCGCATCTCAGGGAGCGAGTACTGCTTTCTATACCTACTTTGGTTTAGCTCTGTCTAACGGATTTGTCGGTTTTTCTGGTGCTTTGTTTGCCCAGACGAACAGCTTCGCGGATGTGACCTCTGGTGTCGGTACTATCGTGGTAGGGCTTGCAGCAGTTATTCTGGGGCAAACCCTGATTCCGGGTAGAAAGATTTGGGTTGCTGTAGTGGCTGTTATCGTGGGTTCGGTTCTCTATCGATTAGCGGTCGCGTTTGCACTGAGTACAGGAATGTTTGGTTTGCAGGCGTCTGATCTGAACTTAGTGACAGCGGTATTGGTTGCACTCGCACTGATCGCACCAAAACTAAAAGGAAACCTAAACGCAAAAAAGGGCGGTAAGCCTGCGAAGTCTGAATCTAAGGAGGTAGCATGATCCAGCTCGACAATATTCAAGTTACTTTCAATGCAGGCACTATTCTAGAAAACCGTGCGCTTCGCGGTGTCTCTCTGACAGTTCCAGAACATGAATTTCTCACTGTGATTGGTTCAAACGGGGCGGGTAAATCCACGCTACTTGGAGCGGTAACGGGCGAAACCCCAATGGCGGGTGGCAGTGTTGTTATCGATAACGTAGACGTAACAAGACAAACGGTTGATCAACGTGCAAACCAATGTGCTCGTGTATTTCAGGATCCACTCGCCGGAACCTGTGGCGATTTGACCATTGAAGAAAACATGGCGCTGGCGTACATGCGTGGCAAGCGCCGTGGCTGGAAGCTTTCGCTATCTTCCAAGCGAAGAAAGCTGTTTCAGGAGCGAATCAGCATTCTGGGTCTTGGTTTAGAAGACAGGTTAGGGGACAACATTGGTTTGCTTTCAGGTGGACAGCGCCAGGCGGTAAGCCTTGTGATGGCGACGCTGTCGGACAGTAAGCTTTTGCTTCTTGATGAACACACTGCGGCACTCGACCCTAGAATGGCTGCGTTTATCATCGACTTAACCAAGCGCATCGTGAAAGAGTTCAACTTAACCGTCATGATGGTGACTCACTCCATGAAAGACGCACTTGCTTGCGGAGACCGGACTGTGATGCTGCACCAGGGAGAAGTTGTGCTGGATGTCGCTGGTGAAGAAAGGGCAAATATGTCGGTGCCAGATTTGCTTGAAATGTTCTCTAAAGTTCGAGGTGAAGAGCTGGCGGATGATAGTTTGCTCTTGAACTAGAACTTTTATAAAAATCAGCTCGGCAAAGCAACACACTTTATAAACCCTCTTTATCATAAAGAGGGTTTTTTCTTTGATTAAGATACTGTTAATATTGCGCTTTCGTTTTGAGATGGAGTGTCTCTCTGAATGTGTTTTAAGGCGCTGTTGTTGTGTTTGGGGGTCATATGATGTCTTCCCAACACATGAGTTTAAGATACGTATTTCTTGTCCCTGCCATATTTGCCATTGGCATGTTGCTGATGGTAGCAATGAATTACTTCGAGCGAACCGAAAAACGGGTAGCTCACGAATATCAGCGTGTTGAACACGCCATCCACCGTTCCGTTAAGATACTGACCTCTCTTGATTACACACTTTCTACTCATTATCAGAACGAGAACTTTCCGCATTTTCAGCATAATTCTCAGGTGCAAAACGGAGTGTGTCGGATTTGGCCGATCGAAGCTCTAATTCTTGCTGAAGACAAAAACCTGAACATACCTGCTGTAGACATCAGCTATATGATTTCCGGCGACGACAGCATGTGCGTCCGAGGTTCTGCGCTGAACCTTCATGCAGTCGAAATGATGGACCTCGCGCCTATGTTGTCTTTTCTGCATGATCTGGATGAGCACATACTTGGCGTTCACTATGTGGCGGAAGAGGGGTTGGTTATCTCATCTCCAGATAATCTTGCAAACAATATTGAACGTTCGTCAATAGAGCACTTTAAATCTCTTCCGTTCTGGTATCTGACAAGCCAAAACTCGGATTCCATTACGGTGACCGGACCAATAGAAAGCCCGAACGATCTGGACAGAGTGCTGACCTTGTCTTTACCTGTTAGCCATGGAGAGGATTTTAAAGGTGTCGTCTCTCTTGAAATAAATACCAATCTGCTGCTGACATCCAATACGTCTGCCAGCCAGCGTTTGATGTTGGTACAACACGAAAATCTCGCTGATTACCAAAACCGCAAATACGTTTACCCACTATCCATTCAGGGGGTGGCATTTGAGCACGTTCTTTTTTATCAGTCTGACTTGATGGATGAATTGATCTCATTGCTTAATGAAGAACGTAACGCCGTCTTTATTATTGCGATCATATACATACTCACAGTTATCAGCTTGTTTTACCTTAACCTCAATTTTGAAAGGCGATACTTCCAAAACCTCGCGGAGAGAGATCCAATGACGGGTCTGCTCAATCGACGCGGACTAGAGATTGAATTTAAGAAGCCGTGTCGATTCCAGTTTGAAGGGATCGCAGTGTTTGACATCGATAATTTCAAGAAGATCAACGACACCTATGGTCACGAGATGGGCGATCAGGTGATTTGCTTTGTGGCTGACCAAATGCGGAGTGTTTTACGTGAAATGGATGTGGTTTCACGCTTTGGAGGGGAAGAGTTTGTGGTGTACATACGTGCCAACAGCCCACAGTTGATTGTCGAAATTGCGCATCGGATACACAATCAAGTCGCGAGAGAATCTACCAAAATACTGGCAGAAGGGTTTACGTTATCGGGTGGCGTGTGTGTGGAAGATCATCATGACCACAAAGGGTTAAAAGAGCTGGTGAAGTCAGCCGACAAGAAACTCTACCATGCTAAAGAATCTGGCAAGAATCAGGTCACGTTTTAAGGAAGCGGGGAGTTATACCGCTTCCAGCAGACTGTCTCTGTAACGAGAGATATGCTCGACGATTGGAGCTGCTTTGTTAAAGGTGCGAATGTCTCTGAATAACGCTGCGGCTTCTGGGTACTCTTGCCTTAGGTAAGAGAACCACTGTTTAACGCGGTTGGGGTAGTACAAGCCTTTGTCGCCTTTGATTTCGTATTCAGAATACTTCAAGAGCAAATCGACCACTTCATGCCATGGCATCGCAGAATGGTTATGTTTAACTACATTACCTAAGTTAGGCACGTTGAACGCACCGCGGCAGACCATGAGCGAATCAATACCAGTCATGTCGATGCAGCGTTGACCATCCTCATAGTTCCAAATTTCGCCATTGGCGATCATCGGAATCCCCACTTTTTGCTTCAGCTTGGTCAGGTATTCCCACTTAATTTCTTCTGCCTTGTATCCACCAGCTTTGGTGCGAGCATGAACAGTGAGTTCGTTTGCACCTGCTTGTTCAATTGCATCCGCAATCTCAAAGCAGTCATTCGGATCTTCCCAGCCTAGGCGGATTTTTGCTGTTACGGGAACAGAAGGGTCTACTGCATCTCGGCAGGCTTTAACAACGTGATAGATGAGCTCTGGGTGCTGAAGCAAGGCAGCACCGCCCTTACTTTTGTTGACCATTTTGGCTGGGCAGCCAAAGTTAAGATCAATGCCATCAGAGCCTAGCGTAACTGCCTTAACAGCATTTTCAGCCATCCAGTTTGGCTCCTGACCGAGTAACTGAGTACGAACAGGAGTGCCAGCTTTGGTTTTGCTTCCGGTGAGTATTTCCGGGCAGATGCGTGTAAAGACATGGTCTGGCAATACTTGATCAACCACACGCACGAACTCTGTGACACACAGATCGTAGTCGTTAATGTTGGTCAGTATTTCACGCATTAGGTGATCTAACACGCCTTCCATTGGTCCGAGTATTACACGCATATTGGTTACCTTGCATTAGGTCAGAGACCCGAGGGATGCGCGATTGTACGCGAGAACTTTTGGTGATGCAAAAGTGGTGCGGGCATCTCGGCTTGGGTATAATCCAGCCCCCAATGCACAATGAAGACGCTAAACATGTACCAATTGATGACCTTACCAGAGAGTTTCGAAGGTGAAACACCGCTTTTTTACGAGGGCGCCGTGCTGGCTGCGAATTTTGCCACTCAGCCTTTAGACCCTAAAACCTGGTTGTCTGGTCTGAATGCATTGGAACTTGAACCTACAATAACGGAACAGATTCATAAGCAATATGCCGCGCTTAAATCCTCAGCGTATGAAGCGTTAAATCTGACAATGGATGAAGAGGGCTTCGCAGACTTTTCTGAAGGATTCATGTCCGTATGGCCAGTGGTTGAGGAGCAGTGGCATGAAGCAAACCCGTCTGATGGCACGCTTAGAATGCTTCAGGCTCTGCTAACCACTTTTATGCTTGGGATCGATGAAGCACAAACCCACGAGCAGATGAAAGCGGCAGGTATTGAACAACCCCTGCGATTGGAAGACTTATTGCCCCAGTTGGACATTATGATTTCCGAAGTGGCAATGGCAGCCGATGAAATGATGATTGGTTCAAAATCGCAGAACGTAAATCCATACAAAGACATTGGCAGAAACGACCAGTGCCTATGTGAAAGTGGTAAAAAGTTTAAGCAGTGTTGTGGTAAATAAATAGCCTTAGCCAAATTAGTAAAAATTCCTTCTAAAGATGGCGGTCTACGCCTGTAAGAGATTATGCAAATGATTTATTATCTGAGGTTTAATCTAATAGTGGGTAACTAGATGAGTACAGGAGTTCCGGTTCCAGAGTTTTATTTAGATTGGCAGTTTTGGTCTGCTGTGGCTGCTTATATTGCTTTAGCCTTGACACTGTTTCCAAAAATTAAAATGTTGCTTATAAAAGGGAAGCTGACAATAGACAAACATGGAAAAGTGAGCGTTTTCCATGGGGTTGGAACACCTAACTTGAATGTGTTTCTTATTTTAAGAAATGTCGGTGGTAAAAGCATTAGTATTCAAAAGCTTGAAATGATCGTTGAAAAAGCTGATGAAGGAAGTTTCGTACTTAACGGTGACTTGTATTACGTCAATCCACACGATACTCAGTCAACTTTATTAACACCAATGCGCATTGAAGTAGGTCAAGAATGGTCTCACACGGTTCAGTTTTATCTTCCTTGGGAAAGATCTAAAGAAAAAAAATATAGGAAGATTCAATCCAAAGTTAGAGATGCCATAAGCGAGCAAGTAAGAAGTAATCCGCAAAGAGATGAAACAGAATTATTCACAGCGAGCTCTGAAGACATCGATGAATTGATGAGTATGTTTGACCAGAACTTTAAGTGGACTGAAGGTGAGTATAACATCCAGGTAGTTGCAAAAGATAATGAAGACAATATCTTAGCCACTTCAAAGTCAAGGTTTACCTTATTTGAGAGTGATTCCGAAGACTTACGGTCATGGGCGGATGAATATAAGTATGGTTTTGGTATTTGCCTTCAAAATTCTTATAAGCAGGCTCCAATACAGGTTACATTAAATAAGCCATAGAACTAATACGTAATGGTGTTTTCACAACTGAAACGAACGACGTAGGTACAGTTCTGATTTATTAGTTTAGGGAGGTCTATTTGTTGAGCTACCTCCCTCATTTCAATCTCTCGCTATGCAACCCTTGACAAAGATAGCCTATTGTTTTCATCGTATCGGTAAGCTATCTATCTGAAAGTTTTTCAGAACTCAGGCTTCTTTGCAAACTGAGAAATGATAACCACACCCAGAGCGACAAGCATGCCTGCAAAGATCACCACCAGCCATTGAGGCATAGAAAGCGTCAGGAACTGCCAGACCACTTTGCTACAGTCACCGTATGCATTGAATACGGAAGGCATCCATTCATGCAGAGGTGCCCATTCAGGGAAGGTAACGAAAATATCGCATGTCGCGAAAGGGGATGGATTGAATTGATAGTCGACGTGCTGTAAAGAAAGCATCAAGCCTTTGTATGCGCTTGCGCCCCAGCCTGCAAACCCCAGCCAGCGTATGATGGCATTTTTTGGATTCAGCATTCCCAATATGGCTGCAAAACCCACACCCATCATGGCGACACGTTCATAGATACACATTACACAAGGCGCCAACATCATGACATGTTGGAAGTACAAGGCAGTTGCTTCAAGCGCAACGATGGAAATCAGTAAGATGAGCCAGGACAAACGGCTTTCAGAAAACTGTTTAATGGCATATAAAGCGTTCAAGTGAAGAATCCTTATAAAAAAAGCTCTGATAACTCAGAGCTTTTTATCCTGAATAAGTTCTCTATTCAATAAAAAAATTAGTGACCGTGTGATGAACTTACCGCTTCCGCTGTGTGATGCGATATCCACCCCATCTCGTAGAAACTTGCTGTCATTGGTTCCAGCAGGAATGCGATACCAAACAGACCTACGATTGCCAGTACAACAGTGTATGGCAATGCCATGATAACCATGCGTCCGTATGACAGACGAATCAGTGGTGCCAGTGCAGAAGTCAGCAGGAACAGGAAGGCAGCCTGACCGTTTGGTGTTGCAACAGAAGGTAGGTTAGTACCTGTGTTGATTGCAACCGCCAGCAAGTCGAACTGGTCACGGGTAATCACACCATCTACCAGCGCAGATTTTACTTCGTTGATGTACACCGTACCTACGAATACGTTATCCGATACCATGGATAGCAAGCCATTCGCGATGTAGAACATGATCATTTGCTGACCACCTTCCAGCGCAAGTACAGCATCGATAACTGGCTTAAACAGCTCCTGATCGATGATTACAGCAACAACTGCGAAGAAAACAGCAAGTAGAGCAGTAAACGGTAGGGCTTCTTCAAACGCTTTACCCAGAGAATGCTCTTCAATAACACCGGTGAACGCGGTGGCAAGGATGATAACGCTCAAACCAATCAAGCCTACTTCTGCCAGATGGAACATCAAACCGATGATCAACCAAACGGCAATTAAACCTTGAATGATGAGCTTAGCCACATCTTGTTTATTGCGACGCTTACGCTGCTCGTTATCAAAATCTACAAGGATTTTGCGCACGCTTGCTGGCAGGTCGGTGCCATAGCCACAAATCTTAAGCTTCTCAACCAGAGCACAGGTAATCAGACCACAGAAAAACACAGGTAAAGTTACAGGAAGCATACGAACCATAAACTCACCGAAGTTCCAGCTCGCCTGATCCGCAATAATTAGGTTTTGTGGTTCACCTACCATGGTCATTACACCACCTAGTGCAGTACCAACACCGGCATGCATCAGCAGTGAACGTAGGAATGCACGGTAGTTTTCAAGGTCATCACGAGTTACTTCACACAAGTGGTCATCGCTCGTATGGTCGTGGCTTGCTTGTGAGCCTTTTCCTGAGGCGACTTTGTGATAAATCGAATAGAAACCAACAGCGACCGAAATTACAACGGCAATTACGGTTAGTGCATCAAGGAAAGCAGATAAGAAAGCCGCCACAAAACAGAAAGCTACTGAAAGCATCATTTTAGAGCGAACGCCAAGAAGTATCTTAGTAAAGATAAACAGCAGCAGCTCTTTCATGAAGTAGATACCAGCAACCATAAATACTAATAGAAGAAGCACTGGCAGGTTGGCTTCGATTTCATGGTAAACCTGATTTGGGCTCGTCATCCCGATCGCGACCGCCTGAATCGCTAACAAACCACCGGGCTGAAGTGGGTAACATTTTAGCGCCATTGCCAAAGTAAAGATGAACTCAATGATGAGCATCCAACCTGCAATGAACGGGTCAACAAAATAGAAGACAATCGGGTTAATAATAAGAAAGGCAATAATGGCAAGTTTGTACCAATCTGGGGCTTTGCCTAGAAAATTCTTAATAAACGCATTTCCGAGTGACATCGGCATGATAAGACTCTTTTTATAGTAAATTCGACACTGAGAGTGTGTCTCGATCCCTGATTATGAAATGTTAAATTTCATAAAAATTACATCTTAAACAGCGACTTAGAAAAACAACTTCGATGAGAATCTCTGTAGCCTTGCCAAGTCACTCCTTGAGAAAGACAAGCACTCCTTTACTTTCGCCCGCAACTCTACTCCTACCTAATATTTAGTCAACCTAAAAATGTTTAAAAACGTAATAATGGCAGGCCTTTTTATTGAGATTCGAGGTCAGCGTGGCATAGAATACCACGAAATTTTACTTTTACTTACACTTTTGATCTTGCCTGTACAACTCAACAAATTATTGCTGTTTTTTATGAATATGCAGGTGTTTTTGCCGAAATTAGCCTAATTTTCCGGTCAAAATTAAGTCGTAAAAATGCATGAGATGACAAATTTATTTCGTTAGCTGATTGTTAAAATTGTTGAAAAATGGGAGTTGACTCACAATGAGGGGTCTAATCTATTTCAGAATAAAAAATTCTAACGGCAGATCTCACAATCAAGTCAGGAAAGTGCATGTCAGTTTTCTGAATTGAGCAAGTAGTGGTATGATGAGTGCAATTTTACGTTATAAAAGTACCGGAAACCCGAATTCATGGTTATAAAGGCAAAAAGCCCAGCAGGTTTTGCTGAGAAGTACATTATCGAAAGTATTTGGAAGGGGCGTTTCCCTCCTGGTTCTATCCTTCCTGCAGAGCGCGAGCTATCGGAACTGATTGGTGTGACACGAACTACGTTGCGAGAAGTGCTTCAGCGCCTTGCACGTGACGGCTGGCTGACGATACAGCACGGCAAACCCACCAAAGTTAACCAGTTTATGGAAACATCGGGTTTACACATTCTGGATACCTTAATGACGCTTGATGCGGATAACGCGACCAGCATAGTGGAAGACCTGCTGGCAGCACGCACCAATATCAGCCCTATCTTTATGCGTTACGCATTCAAAGCAAACAAAGACAACTCCCTTAAGACCATTCAAGGTGTGATTGATTCTTGTGAGCAGCTTCTTGCCGCAGATAACTGGGATACATTTGTTGAAGCGTCTCCGTATGCAGAAAAAATCCGGGCGAACGTAAAAGACGAAAACGAGAAGGATGAAGAGAAGCGCCAGGCAATTCTGGTTGCAAAAACCTTCAACTTCTATGACTACATGTTATTCCAGCGTTTGGCTTTCCATTCTGGTAACCAAATTTATGGATTGATCTTCAACGGTCTGAAAAAGCTTTACGATCGAGTAGGCAGCTACTACTTCTCCAGCCCAGAAGCACGTGCATTGGCTCTGAGCTTCTATAAACAGCTTGGTGAAGTATGTGAATCGGGCTCTCGTGATCAGCTTCCGCTAGTTATCCGCCACTATGGTCTGGAAAGTGCGCAAATCTGGAACAAGATGAAAGTTTCTCTTCCAACAAGCTTTACCGAAGACGACAGTTGATTCAGCACAGAAATCATTTTAAAACCCGCTATTGGCGGGTTTTTTTATTTCATAATTTCTGGTTTTATCAGTTGGCATATACTCTAAAATTTCAGGTAACGGCTCATAAAGCTCCTCGCAAATGGCACTGATGACTTTGTCGTAAGAACCAAACAGAAATGCAGAGATACCATTCGTTAGCTTGTACAAAGCAGCAATATCGATCGGGTTTTCCTTATAGGATTCATTTGAAAGTCGGTTTAGCACATCATTCAGACTGAACAAAACGTCTGAAGAAATGGGAACCGAGCAATTGACGCTTATCTGATTTAACCGTCGAAGTATCAGGTGACCATAGTGAAGGTAGCGTTTTCTACCGGTCTCTGTTTCTGTATCCTGAATGCACATCCTTAATTGAGTTAAACACTCCATGGCTTCGCAGATTAACTGCCAGTCCTGATGGTATTGTTCGGTCAGATCCTCTCTGTATGCTTCGATCATCCAGGTTACTATCTGCTCATCCATCAAATACAAACAATGGCGAATCACCTTTCCGTGCGAAATTTGGTTGCGGTTGATTGAATGCGTGCGCCACTCTTTGCATAAAAGCGTCAGGTTAATCTGCAGAACACGATACTTAGCTTTATCTGATGTGGTGCTGATTTTTCTTGCCTGAGCCGAGATGGCTTTAATTTGTTCTTTCAGTTTGAACAGAGCTTTTAGCGTTGAATGTGATGCATGGTTGCCCTCTACCAATACCTGATGTGTAAGCGTTCGATGCGTTCTGCACAGTTCTATGAGCTGCCTGAGCAGGTGGAGGTTATCAAGGTGACGCTGGTCATTCACGGCGCGCGTCTGGCTATGCATAAATAAGAGCAGTATGCAGATCAATATAATGGTTAAGCTGATGAGCACGAACATATACACCTCCTATGTATCTCTCAATTCAATAGAGTGCATAGTCAGTGCCAGTATTTTAGTAATTTAGAATCAGTAGGTTAGCCAGGTTGGCTATGGTAATTATGCGATAGGTTGGTGCAGTTGCACCAATATTGAAAAATTAATAATAAAAAAACCGCCAGCAAAGCTGGCGGTTTTTAGTATTTGCAAAGGATGATTACATCACACGCATGCCTGGCTGAGCGCCTTCATGTGGCTCAAGCAACCACAAATCACTTCCGCCTGGACCTGCCGCTAGAATCATGCCTTCAGACATGCCAAATTTCATCTTACGAGGTTTAAGGTTCGCTACCATTACAGTCAGTTTACCTTCTAGTTCCTCTGGCTTGTAAGCTGACTTAATGCCAGAAAAGACCTGTCTTGTTTCGCCGCCGATGTCCAATTGGAATTTAAGCAGCTTGTTTGCTTTAGGTACTTCTTCACAGGAGATGATACGAGCAATACGCATGTCGACGGCTGCAAAGGCGTCGAACTCAATTTCGTCTGCAATTGGCTCTTTATCAAGCTCTGTCTGGCTTGCCTTGTTCTTCTCTGCTTCAGCCTTCTCTTTTGCTGCCATTTCTGCTGCTGCATCTTCTTTTGATGCTTCAACCATAGCTTCAATCTTCTTAGGATCGATACGGTTAAACAGAGCTTTGAACTTAGTGATTTCGTGACCAGTCAGTGGCGCTTCAATGCCTTCCCAAGTCAGTGTTTCGTTGAGGAACGCTTCAGTACGAGCCGCCAGAGCTGGCATCACTGGTTTCAGGTAAGTCATCAGAACACGGAATAGGTTGATCCCAACAGAACAGATGTCCTGCAGTTCTTGATCTTTCCCTTCTTCCTTCGCGACTACCCAAGGTGCTTTTTCATCAACATACTGGTTTGCTTTGTCTGCCAGAGCTGTAATTTCACGAATAGCACGACCAAACTCACGAGATTCGTATAGCTCTGCGATGCGGTCAGCTGCTGCAACGAATTCGTTGTACAGTTCAGGCTCAGCAAAGTTTTCAGACAGTTTGCCTTCAAAACGCTTAGTGATGAAACCTGCGTTACGAGAAGCAAGGTTAACAATCTTGTTTACTACATCGGCGTTTACACGCTGAGTGAAGTCTTCAAGGTTAAGATCCAGGTCGTCAATACGGCTGTTGAGTTTCGCAGCGTAGTAATAACGCAGGCACTCAGGATCCAGATGATTCAGGTAGGTCGCTGCCTTAATGAAAGTACCTTTCGATTTAGACATCTTCGCGCCGTTTACCGTTACATAGCCGTGAACAAATACGTTGTTTGGCTTACGGAACCCGCTGCCGTCCAGCATTGCTGGCCAGAACAGAGAGTGGAAGTAAACAATATCTTTGCCGATGAAGTGGTATAGCTCGGCTTCGCTGTCTTTTTTCCAGTACTCGTCGAAATCTAGATCATCACGTTTGTTACACAGATTCTTGAATGAAGCCATGTAGCCAACAGGCGCGTCCAGCCAAACGTAGAAGAATTTGTCTTTCTCGCCCGGGATTTCGAAGCCGAAGTATGGCGCATCACGGGAGATGTCCCATTGCTGAAGACCAGACTCGAACCATTCCTGCATCTTGTTGGCCGTTTCTGACTGCAGTGAGCCTGAACGAGTCCACTCTTTCAGCATGCTTTCAAACTGAGGCAGATCGAAGAAGAAGTGCTCTGAGTCTTTCATTACTGGTGTCGCGCCAGAAACAGCAGACTTAGGCTCAATCAGCTCTGTCGGGCTGTAAGTTTCACCACAGTTATCACAGTTGTCGCCGTACTGATCGTCGGACTTACACTTAGGGCAGGTACCTTTTACGAAACGGTCTGGAAGGAACATTTCCTTCTCTGGATCGTAAAGTTGTGAAATCGTGCGACTGGAGATAAAACCGTTTTTCTTGAGCTGCAGGTAGATGTGAGAAGCCAGCTCGCGGTTCTCTTCCGAGTGCGTGCTATGGTAGTTATCAAAACTGATATCGAATCCAGCGAAATCTTTTTGGTGCTCTTCACTTACAGCAGCGATCATCTCTTCTGGCGTAATACCCATCTGTTGTGCTTTAAGCATGATTGGCGTGCCGTGAGCATCGTCCGCACAGATGAAATTAACAGTGTTGCCACGAAGGCGCTGATAACGAACCCAGATATCCGCCTGGATATGCTCAAGCATATGACCAAGGTGAATAGAACCGTTTGCATACGGTAGGGCACAAGTTACCAGAATTTTCCTTGTAGAAAGGTTTCTTGGATCGGTTGCCATACTTGTTATTCGCTTTAGATAGGTATTAATGAGACAGCCGCTAATAGTACCTTAAGCAGCAGCGTACTCCAAGTCACAGACTGGGTGTATTACCTAGTTTTTTCAGGGTTCTTTAGCAATGATTGAAGTGTTAGGATGAGCTCAAATAGTGGGAGGTAATATGGAACAATTTCAATCAAAAGATGCACTTTGTCAGTGGCTGGGTCAATATCAGCATCCGATGCTGATTTCTGGCTGGAGTCAGACTCCGGGTATTGTGTCTGTTTTGGCAAGCGGTGTAGTCAAGATTGAACTTCCGTTTATCAACCAATCTCTCCACGAAGGGCTGTCAGCCTGGGTTAAAAATCAGATTTCTGACGGGGTTGTTCCCGATTTTAAATATGACATCGTAAGCAAAACCAAAGCTCTACAGACAACAGTAGTCGCCGAAGTTAAAGGTGTTAAAAACATCATTGCGGTGACTTCCGCCAAGGGCGGGGTGGGCAAATCAACCACAGCGGTGAACTTTGCACTGGCACTGAGCGAAGCCGGAGCAAAAGTGGGTATGCTGGATGCGGATATTTATGGCCCTTCCGTGCCTATTATGTTGGGAACCCAAGGGCAAAAACCTGACGTCAGAGACAACAAATGGATGCAGCCGATACCTTCACATGGTCTCTACACAAATTCCATTGGCTATCTGATTGAAGATGCTGACGCGGCAATCTGGCGTGGACCAATGGCATCCAAAGCGTTATCCCAGTTATTGAATGAAACGGAATGGCCGGATTTAGATTATTTGGTGATTGATATGCCACCGGGTACGGGAGACATTCAACTGACGTTGTCACAGCAGATTCCGGTAACAGGTGCTTTAATTGTCACCACTCCTCAAGATCTGGCGCTGGCAGATGCACGAAAAGGCGCTGCCATGTTTGAAAAGGTTAACGTGCCTGTGCTTGGGCTTGTAGAGAACATGAGCTATCACATTTGCAGTCACTGTGGCGAGAAAGAGCATATCTTCGGTCAGGGTGGTGCTGTCCAGATGGCACAAGATTTCGGGCTTGCACTACTCGCACAAATTCCACTGCACATTTCGGTACGCGAAGATCTGGATGCCGGGAAACCCACCACAGTTGCTCGCCCTAACTCCGACCACGCCCACATCTACCGAGAACTGGCTGAGACAGTAATCAGCAAGATGTTCTGGCAAGGAAAAGCCAAACCTGACGCGATCAGTTTTGTGGCGCTGTAGCAAAGAATTTCGTCTGAATCACGCAGTATAAGAGCCAAGGTTAATAGCAGGAAATGGTATATATCCCCTGCTTTTCATACAGATATTGAGTAATTACTCATCTACTAATGATAATTTCGACACACTATACTGGTATTAAGTATTTTATCTCCCTATAATCAGGCGGTTTAACCCAACCACAGCTACCAAATTAGTATCAGGTGCTTTTACATGTCTAATAATAATCAATGCGTCATCGTGGGAATTGCTGGCGCTTCTGCTTCTGGAAAGAGCTTAATCGCAAGTACTATCTACAATGAGCTTCGTGCGAAAGTCGGAGACGACCATATCGGCGTGATCACTGAAGATTGCTACTACAAAGATCAAAGCCAGTTGAGCATGGAAGAGCGCGAGAAAACCAACTACGACCACCCTAACGCACTTGATCACGACCTGCTTTGTCAGCACCTGGAGCAGTTAGTTCAAGGCAACTCTGTTGAAGTTCCTGAGTACAGCTATTCTGTACACACCCGCACTGACAACACAGCTACAATGACACCGAAGAAAGTGATCATTCTTGAAGGTATCCTGCTTCTTACCGATCCACGTCTGCGTGACTTAATGCACGCAACAGTGTTTATGGATACGCCACTTGATATTTGTCTGCTGCGCCGTGTGAAGCGTGATGTGGAAGAGCGTGGTCGTACGATGGAATCGGTACTTAAGCAGTATCAGGATACGGTTCGTCCAATGTTCATGCAATTCATTGAGCCTTCTAAGCAATACGCCGACATCATTGTTCCTCGCGGTGGCAAAAACCGAATTGCGATTGATGTACTTAAGGCGCACATCGCTAAGCTTCTGAAGAGCTAAGCACCAGATTTGTCAAAGTTCTGATAAATCGACAAAAATTCATAACAAAAAGTGGCGCATTATGCGCCACTTTTGTATGTTTGAAGGAATATCTACAGTCGCAGATTCAAGGAATCCATGATGAAGAAGTTGCTTCTATCTATTGCCGCGCTCATCGCTCTGGTGATCGTTGCTTTGTTAGCTCTGATTCTATTCGTAAATCCCAACCAGTTTAAACCTTTGATTGTCGAGCAGGTACAGAAAAACACCGGTATGACGCTCGCGATTGAAGGTGATATTAGCTGGCAATTTTTCCCAAGTTTAGGGTTCAGTGTTGGTAAAACAGAACTGAAAAACCCAGAAGGCTTCTCCAGCCCCAATCTATTGAAAGTACAGCAAGTAGGGCTTGCCATAGAGGTGACTCCTCTACTTAGCAACCAGTTGGTAATTGGCAATATCCTGCTCGATGGTGCTGAAGTCTCGCTCGAAACACTCAAGGATGGCACCTCAAACCTGGATAGCTTGACCAAAGCCAACTCAGCAAAAGACCAGGCTGAAACAACAGACACAACTCAGGCTCCAGCCGAAGAAGCGCCTGCTGAAACGGGTGAACAGCCGTCGGCTCTGGAGCAATGGGAAGTTTTGGTTGCTGGTATCACCATATCAAACGCGAAAGTGACGGTATCGGATAAACAGGCGGGTACGCTTTTGACTCTAAGCGACGCGAATGCATCGCTAACCGAATTTGAATTCGGTCAGTGGAGCAAGCTGACTTTTGATGTCACTGGTGCCCAGAATCAGCAAAACTTCGCAGCAGAAGGGCAGGTCGAGTTCAAACTGTCTCAAGACCTCAAGCAGTACGAACTTCGTGAAGTTGCGCTTGATGCCAGTGTCGATGACAAATCATTAGGGCTGAGTGCAAAGGCAAAACTGTCACTGCCTGCCTTTGCGCTTGGTGCGTGGAACAGCATCGAATTTGACGTGAGCGGTAAGAATCAACAACAAAACTTCGCGGCGAAAGGTGGAACAGAGTTTTTCCTTTCTGAAGATTTTCAAGATTACCAACTCCGCAAACTCGGGTTGGATGCCTCTTTCAACGACCCTGGAAACAAGGTAGAGAAGCTACGTCTTGACCTTGCCTCCTTTGCTTTTGATAAACAAAATGCTCTGTCTTACGAGTTGCTTGGTGACTTAGCTGGATTGGCTGTTGACTCGAAAGGTTCACTGAATATTACGGTCGATAAAGCCATCAGCAAAATTAAAGTGGCAAGCATTAAGCTCGCGAACAACCTGAAAGGTGAGGCACTTCCTCAGTCTCCAATGGCAGTTAACCTTGATGCCGGGCTTACATTTGATGTGAAGAAAAGCGCGTTGTCGCTGGTTCTGAATAAGCTGACAGCCAATGACATTGCACTGGACGGGAAAGCCAGCGTAGTGCTTGCCGCAGTGCCTCAAGTGAACTTTGACTTACACAGCCCAAATATCGATTTGGATGCATTTTTGGGGCTAAACCAGAAAGCAGAAGCAGAAACCAGCCAAAGTACTGGTAGGGGAAGTGTGCCGACAGGAGAAGCACCAAAAGCCCCTGAGGTCGAGCCTGATTTAAGTGCACTGAAATTGGTGAATGCTAAAGGTAAGGTGGTGATTGACAAGTTCAAAGCCAACAATGCCAAACTGCAAAAAGTCACGACTCAATTTACTTTGAAAAATGGGGTCTTTGACCTTACTCGTTTTAGCGCAAACCTGTATCAGGGCAGTATCTCTACCAAAGCTAAGTTAGATGCTCGAAAAGCAACACCGACATACAGCGTCAATGGTTTGATCAAAGGTGTGAAAGTTCAGCCATTGTTGGTCGATGTTGCAGAAATCGACCTGCTGGAAGGTACGGGTAACATCGATTTGGCTCTGACGGGTAAAAGCCTAAAACCGACTGCACTTCAGGAAAACTTGAAAGGTACGGTTAAAATCAACTTTGCTGACGGTGCTGTATATGGAGTGAACTTACCTCACCTTATCCGCACTCACTACGCAAGGTTTAAAGGGCAGGATGTTTCGGCTGCAGATACGGTAGAGAAAACCGATTTCTCTGCAATGACAGCCACACTTAAACTGAATAGGGGTGTTGTAACTACAGACAATCTGAATATGCAGTCACCATTGCTTCGTATTACGGGTAAGGGTAATGCAAACTACATCAAACAAGATGTGGATATGGTTATCCGTACTTCGATTGTCGGCTCTTTGAAAGGTCAGGGTGGCGAAAGTATCGATGACCTGAAAGACGTGACCATTCCTGTTCAGGTTTCGGGTAAATGGACCGATCCTAAATACAAGCTAGTCTTTGATGATGTATTAAAGCAAAAAGCCAAGAAAGAGGCTGAGAAAGGTTTACAAAAACTGCTCGGTGATAAAGTGAAACCGGATCAGACTAAAGACATTGCAGATAAGTTGTTGAAAGGCTTGTTTAACTAAAAAATAGCCTCTAAACACGGTAGGCTAGCATACGGTTACTGAGTTTTTACATATTATTGCAGATACAAAAAGCGCGCTGTCTCGCAAGGCAGTGCGCTTTTTATTAAGGTGGTCTTTATATCCTTTATGTCGTGAATTGAGTCACAAGAAATATGAAATGAAATGTTTATTATCCCAATGTAATTGAGATAAGGATGTGTATTACATGGCAACAAAAATCATATTAGATACCGACCCAGGCATAGACGATTCCATGGCGTTACTGTATGCCGAAGCTCTTGAAGATATTGACCTTATTGGTATTACCACCATTTTTGGTAATGCGACAATCGAAAACAGCACACGCAATGCCATCTATCTTAAAGACAAATTCCAACTCACCTGTGATATTGCGCAGGGTACTGACAATCCTTTAGTCCGTGAACCCGTTGGAGCATCGTCTGCGGTACACGGAGAGAGTGGATTAGGTGATGTCGATGTATCGGGTGTTGAAGTGAATGGCATAAGCGACAAGCCTGCCCACCAGTACATCATTGATACTCTAAAGGCGCACCCAGGAGAGATTACGCTGGTGGCAGTGGGACCTCTTACCAATTTAGCGTTAGCGCTGGAGAAAGACGAAAGCATCACTTCTTTGGTGAAAGAGGTAATCATCATGGGGGGCGCGTTTGGTTTAAACAACCGTCGTGGAAATGTCACGCCTTATGCAGAAGCAAACGTTCATGATGACCCGCATGCCGCTCAGCAGGTGTTTTCTGCACCCTGGCCGATTTCGGTGATTGGTCTGGATGTGACTGAATCCAGCGTATTTGACGATCCGTACTTTGCGAATTTAAGGGAAAATGCTGGTTCTGTAGGTGATTTTATCTGGGACGTGAGTCGTTTCTACCTTAAATTTTACTCATCGATCATTGGGTACAACGGTTGCCATGTTCACGATCCTTCTGCCATTGCCTGTGTAGTCAAACCTGACCTGTTTGAATTTGAAGTCGGGGCAATTGAAGTAACGACTGAAGGAGAAAAGCAAGGCATGACGACTTTAGTGACAGGAGACGCTGCGATAGGAAAAGTGCAGCAGAAAGTGGCAGTCAGAGTGAATACAGAAGCTTTACTCAATGACTACAGAGACAACATTATCACTTACAGTAAGAGATTTTCGTAATCGCAGGATTTGTAAGAAGAGAAAAGGGCTGATTCTTCTATTCAGCCCTTTGAAGTTTAGTACTCAGAGATGAATGCGAGTAATTACCAGTCCACGCCTTTCAGTGCTTTTACACCGTTTTCAAATGCGTGTTTGACATTACGGACTTCAGAAACTGTATCGGCAAGCTCAGTCAGTTCACGGTGTGCGCCACGTCCAGTAATAACGACCGACTGCATGAACGGACGATTCTTGAGTGCTTCAAGAACTTCTTCTAACTCGATGTAGCCGTAGTTTACCATGTAGGTAATTTCGTCGAATAAGACAACGTCGATAGATTCATCTTGCAGCATGCGTTTGCATTCCTGCCAAATCTTCTGTGCAGCATCGGTGTCTTTTTGGCGATTCTGCGTTTCCCATGTGAATCCAGTGCCCATTACCTGGAACTCTACTCCAAGCTTTTCAAGCAGGTTACGCTCACCGTTGTCCCATGTTCCCTTGATAAACTGAGCCACTGAGCAGTTCAAGCCATGTCCGACTGCTCGGCAAATGGTACCAAAGCCCGATGTTGATTTTCCTTTACCGTTTCCGGTAATAACCAGCAATATTCCTTTTACATCTTGGGCGGCGGCAATGCGTTCATCAACTTGTTCTTTAACTCTTTGTTGACGTGCTTTGTATCTTTCATCTTTTCTTTCTTCTGCCGACATGGAGCATCCCTTTCTTACTGGTTCTGGTTGAAGCGACCTGAGTATAATAGCCTAACAAAGTCGGTGGAAAAACCATAAGGAAAACAGGTGAAAGCAAAGATTTCTAAAGTTCTGGTGGTGTGTCTAGGTAACATCTGCCGATCACCAACCGGAGAAGCGATTCTAAGAGCGAAAGCGAAGCAATCAGGGGTTGATGTACAGGTAGACTCCGCGGGTACAGCTGGATACCACATTGGTGAAAATCCAGACAGTCGTTCCATGCAAGCTGGAAAAAGAAGAGGCTATTCTTTTCAGGGGATCCGCTCAAGGAAAGTCGAACAAAGCGATTTTGAGGAATTCGACCTTATTCTCGCAGCGGATCATTCCAACTTATCGGATTTGGAAGACATCTGTCCTCAACAATACCGCCATAAGCTCAAGCTGTTCTTAAGCTATGGGCAGAGTGGCTATGATGAAATACCCGATCCTTACTACGGTGGTGAACAAGGGTTTGAACTTGTTATCGATTTGATTGAAGAAGCCAGTGACGTACTGTTGGAAGAGATTGCATCCTAGACCTATCAAGATGACGTCACTTTGATTTGCGGTCACTCTCATTTTACTTCTCGCTGGCACACAGCCTGAGGTGCTCGGGTTATGCTTGTGCATGAAATCACAACGACGGACTGGCAATGACAAGAATATTTAAGGCGGGCCTATTGGCGTGCTGCGCGGCGTTAAGTAGCGGAGCATACAGTGCTTCCCCAGATGAACTGGTTGACGCTGCTATGGAGCGTACAGAACATTTTGTTATCTACGACGGCAGCTACGTGAGTATTCCATATCCCAATGGGGATGTGGCTCCTAACAAAGGGGTGTGCACAGATGTCATTATTCGCAGCTATCGAACTTTAGATATCGATTTGCAAAAAAGGGTGCATGAAGATATCAAAGCCCATTTTGATCAGTACCCGTCTAAACGAATCTGGGGTTTAAGTCGTCCAGACAAAAACATAGACCATCGCCGTGTGCCTAATTTGCAGGCTTACTTTAAGCGTCATGGAGAGAGTTTAAGAGTGTCTCGGAAGGGCACCAATTACAAACCTGGCGACATTGTAACCTGGATGCTTCCCGGTAACTTGCCTCATATCGGCATTGTGGTTGATCAGCGTTCTGAAGATGGGGAGAGACCGTTAATCGTTCATAACATTGGCTTTGGTCCCAAGATGGATGACATGTTGTTTGATTATCAAATAACGGGTCACTACCGATACTTCCCTCAGAAATAAAAAAACCGACGCAATGACGTCGGTTTTTTTGTTCTGGGCTTGGATTAGCCAGCTAACACGTCTGTGGCAACTTTATAGCTTGGATCTTCTTTCACGTTGATCTCAACCAGGCTTCCTGCTTTGTCCAGTAGTGCTCTACAATCCTGACTCAAGTGACGAAGGTGCAGAGTTTTACCTGCTGCCGCATAACGCTCTGCCAGTGTTTCGATCGCTTCGATGGCGGAATGGTCTGCAACGCGAGAGTCAGCGAAGTCTACAATGACATCTTCGGGATCATTTTTAGCATCGAAAAGCTCAAGGAAATTCGCTGCTGAGCCAAAGAAGATAGGACCGTTGATGTGATATTCCTTTGAACCTTCTTCGTTGATTTTGCTTGTCGCGTAAATGTGTTTTGCGTGTTCCCATGCAAACATCAGCGCCGAAGCAATCACACCTACCGCAACCGCAACTGCGAGGTCAGTAAGAACCGTTACTACGGTCACCAACACAATGACAAAGAAGTCCTGTTTAGGAACACGGCGCGCAAGCTTGAACGTTGCCCATTCGAATGTACCAATAACCACCATGAACATTACACCAACCAGTGCTGCCAGCGGAATCATTTCGATAAGGTCAGATGCAAACAGGATGAAGAACAGAAGTGCCAGTGCAGCGACGATACCCGACAGACGACCACGACCGCCTGAGTTTACGTTGATCATAGACTGACCAATCATCGCACAGCCACCCATAGCACCAAACATAGAACAAGTAACGTTAGCCATGCCCTGACCGACACATTCACGGTTTGACTGACCACGAGTGTTCGTCATCTCATCCAGAACGGTCAGAGTCAGTAGTGATTCGATCAAGCCAATTGCTGCAAGAATAATGGCGTAAGGCAAGATAACCTGAAGTGTTTCCAGAGAAAGAGGCACGCTAGGCACGGAGAAGGTTGGCAGTGAGCCAGCCAGCGTTGCCGCTTCATCGCCAGACATAGTACGAAGGAAATCGACAACGGTGCGTGTTTCCAGATCCAAGCCAACAACCAAACCAGTCACCGTGACGATAGCGACCAGAGAAGAAGGCACTGCCGTGGTGAATTTTGGCAAGAAGTGGATGATAGCCATAGTAAGAGCAACAAGACCAAGCATGAGGAACATCTGGTCTGATGGCAGCCAGGTTAGCATTCCGTCGATGTCTGGTGCTTTGAACTGACCTAACTGTGCCAGAAAAATGACAATCGCCAAACCGTTTACAAAGCCAATCATTACCGGATGTGGCACCATGCGGATGAACTTACCTAACTTGAAGATACCCGCTGCGATCTGCAGGATACCCGCTAACAAGATAGCGGCAAATAAATACTGGATTCCGTGAGAAATAACCAGGCTGGTCATAACAACGGCCATTGCACCAGTTGCACCAGAGATCATGCCTGGACGACCGCCGAACACAGAGGTAATCAGACCAACAATGAATGCGGCGTAAAGACCGACCATAGGGTCGACACCAGCGACAAAAGCAAATGCAACCGCTTCTGGTACCAGTGCTAGCGCTACGGTCAAGCCAGAAAGCACGTCATTTTTTACGGAGTGCTTGGAAAATTGTGGAAATTCGAACATGTTAGCTCAGTCAATTAGCTTAAAAATACATACTTCCGACTATTGGGGCTGAGTAACAGGTTGTTTAAAAGAGCAGCTCAATAATCGACACTTGAGTCGGCGAATCCTACAGAAAAGCGTGATGAAGTTCAATATTGATACCAAACTAATCAATAGACTTCGTGAATAACACTCTCTATCGAGACACCTTATTTACTGGTTTAGGTGAACAGACACCAGAATCCTAGAATAGCCATTAAATATTGCAAAGAAAAAAACGGGTCGCGTTTGCGACCCGTTTTCGTTTCTGGTTCAGATTAGCTGAAATCAGGCTTTGCCATTTCAGCAGAAGCGCGGTTTTTCGCAGAAACGGCTCCGGCTCCAATTGGCTGGAAGCGTTCTGTACGGAAAGGCGCGGCAACGACCTGAATCTCGCGCATCTCAGTGCTACCCGGCGCACTTGCCATTGGCGCTGAAACGTGAGATTTCACCTGATGAGCGACTTTCACCTTAATCGGCTCTGCAGATTCTTCGGCTAAAGAAGCTTGTACTGGTTCTTTAACTTCAGTTACTGGCGCTGATTCAGTTTCCGCAACAGTATTCGTTTCCACAGGCGCATCTATCAGTGCTTCTGGCTCCGCTTTTGTTTCAACTGCTGGTGCTACAGTTTCAGTCGCTGATACTGCTTCTTGTTCAGGTTTATCTGCCGCTACAACAACATCATTCTGAACAGGAGCTGCTTCAACCACAGGTGCTTGAACAGCTGCTACTGGTTTTTCTTCAACTGCAACCTCTTCACGACGAATGATCACTTTGCCCATTGCCATTTCTGGGAATGCGTAACCACCATGTACTGGTGCTGCCAGTTCAACTTTCTTCCCAACCTTGTCGTCTTTACGACGTTTTGGCTTAGCAAGATCGTATCTAGGCATGACTTTACCCATCGCCATCTCAGGTGACGCTACACCACCTTTACGTAGACGGAACGGGTTCGGCTTGCGATCACGACCACGGCGACGACGCTGACCACTCGCACGTAAATGACGAGGTGAACGACGGTTACGACGTTGCTTGGTTTCCTCTTCTTCACCTGCTGTTTCCGGCTTCTTCGCTTCCACTTCAGCAGCCTGTTTTAGTTGCTGTTCGGTGTTAGCTTCTTCTGCCGCTTTCTGGTCTTTAACGCGAACTTGTTTCTTAAGGTTACGACGCTGACGACGTTCTTTAACCTGTTCCGCTTTCTTCTCTTTTCTCTCTGGTTTAGCGGTTGCTTGAGCATCAGCGGCTAGCTGCTGACCTTCTTTCGCTAGTTTAGAATTCTTGTTCTCGTCTTTGGTGCGTTTCTCATTACGAGGTTTGCGGTTTTGCTTACGAGAATCTGCAGCTTTCTTAGTATCGTTTTCAGATACCTCAGCTTCCTGATCTCGATCGCGGCGACGATTACGGTTTTTGTTATCACGAGAGTTACGACGGCGGTTTTCACGCTGGTCTTTGCGATCACGACGCTGGCGGTTGCCACGGCGATTATCCGTTCTTTCTTCTTTCTTCTCTTCTTGTTTCTGCTCTTCTTCATCAGAGCCAAACAGGAAGCTACCCAGAGCTTTGAAAATGCGACCAAACAATCCTGGTTGAGCATCTTCTTCTTTCTTCACTTCAGGCTTTTTAGCAGGTGCTGGTTTTGGTGCCGGAGCAGATTGCGCCGGTGCAGCAAACCCTTTCAGAGCAGGCTCTTCAATCTTCTTAGGCTTAAGAGAAGGCTCTTCAGATTCTTTCGCTTCTGCTTCTTTCATTGCTTCCAGTTTCTTTGGAACCAGGTAGGAAAGCAGATCTTGCTCTTCACCATCACGAACACGAATTACTTCGAAGTGCGGCGTTTCCATATCTGAGTTAGGAACAACCGTGATCTTCACTTCCTGGTGTTTCTCGATGTGGTTCACCGAGCGACGTTTTTCGTTCAGAAGGTAGGAAGCAATAGCAACAGGAACAACAGCCAGTACTTGGGATGTGTTGTCTTTTAGTGCTTCTTCTTCAATCAGACGAAGAACGGACAGAGCCAGTGATTCATTATCACGAACCACACCTGTACCAGAACAGCGAGGACAAATGTGATGGCTTGCTTCTGCCAGAGAAGGGCTCAAGCGCTGACGAGACATTTCCAGAAGACCAAAGCGAGAGATACGACCAATCTGAACGCGGGCACGGTCTAAACGAACGGCTTCACGCAGACGGTTCTCAACTTCACGCTGGTGGCGAACAGGCGTCATATCGATAAAGTCGATAACAACCAGACCACCCAGGTCGCGTAGACGAAGTTGACGGGCAATTTCATCAGCTGCTTCCAGGTTGGTGTTTAGCGCGGTCTCTTCGATGTCACCACCCTTAGTAGCACGCGCTGAGTTGATGTCGATAGACGTCAGTGCTTCTGTCGGGTCGATTACAATAGAACCACCAGACGGAAGGCGAACTTCACGCTGGAATGCTGATTCGATTTGGCTTTCGATTTGGTAGTGACTAAATAGCGGCACTTCACCGTCGTACTTCTTAACTCGATTAATGAAATCCGGGCGAACCAATTGGATGTGCTGTTTAGCACGCTCATAAATGGTGTTGCTATCAATCAGGATTTCACCAATGTCGCGACGCAAGTAGTCACGAATTGCACGTACGATGACGTTACTTTCCTGATGAATCAGGAAAGGGGCTGCATTGGCATCAGACGCTTCTTTAATTGCGCTCCAGTGATTAAGCAGAACATTTAAGTCCCACTCTAGCTCTTCAGCACTTTTGCCTACACCAGCTGTACGTACGATCAAGCCCATGCCCTGAGGCAATTCAAGAGTGCTTAACGCCGCTTTCAGTTGTGTACGCTCATCACCTTCGATACGGCGTGAAATACCGCCAGCACGAGGGTTGTTAGGCATAAGAACCAGGTAACTACCAGCAAGAGAAATGAAAGTAGTCAGCGCAGCGCCTTTGCTACCGCGTTCTTCTTTTTCTACTTGAACAATAACTTCTTGGCCTTCTTGTAGCACTTCTTTGATGCTAGGACGACCTTGGTAGGTATAACCTTCAGGAAAGTAATCTTTGGCAATTTCTTTAAGAGGGAGGAAACCGTGTCTCTCGGCACCGTAGTCTACAAATGCAGCTTCAAGGCTAGGTTCGATTCGAGTGATACGTCCTTTGTAGATATTCGCTTTTTTGGATTCGTGACCAGGACTCTCGATATCTAGATCAAAAAGTCGCTGTCCGTCGACCAAAGCGACACGCAACTCTTCTTTTTGAGTTGCGTTGATTAACATTCTTTTCATTGTAAAAAAATCTCGTTGTCTTTTTCTTTGTTTTCATTTTTCAGCTTGTCGTTTAGCACTTTGCTTGTGGTGTCTGATCCCATGGTTTTACGATGCAACCTCACGGCTGGAAGGGATGCTCTCGGACACTTCAGTTGCCACACCTAATTAAAAAGTGTGACCTGCCGAATTTGGCAGTCATAACTCAACACAAATAAAGAGAGTAGAACGACAAGTGACACTTCCATTTCTATGTCTGACGCCGACTGCTGCATAGAAGCTGAGAAGCGATCTACTCTTTATTGCTGATTGCTCATGGATTCTGCTACCAAGGAAACAGAGAATGGGTAAAGGTTGCGGTTTGAAAAGATCCAATAGCGGAAAAGTTGATCCCGGAATTGCCGGTAAAATGTAATTCACGCTTGTTTCTTGGAAAAGTTATCTGCGCAACTGACCTAACACAGCTCTGTTTATCGGTTTGAGTACAAAATGTAATCAATTCGACCATTGCAGCACTGAACTATAGCAGTGCAAAGAAAAGTGGGCAATCAGGATTCATAGAAAGCATCAAAAAAATGAGAGATGAATAGTTTAACTGTTCAGTAATTCACTGTTATTAATGGTTAAATTAGTAAAAATCAATGAATTGTATATTTATTCGCCCACCAGTTATTCACAACTTTTTTCACTGCACAATTTTCTAAGTTTTTGCTTTTTGCCCAAATGGTCGTTCGCTTCTCCGCTAGCACTCATTTTATCTAGCTTCAAAGATTGAAAATGTTAGAATGCGCGTCATGAACGAAATCAAAACTTCCGTACAGTTCGTCGATATCGACGACGACATGGCTGGGCAAAGAATTGATAACTTTTTGCGCAATCAGCTTAAAAATATCCCTAAAAGCATGATTTATCGCATTTTGCGTAAAGGCGAAGTGCGCGTGAATAAAAAAAGAATCAAAGCAGAATATAAGCTCCAGGCTGGTGATACTGTTCGAATTCCACCTGTTAAAACATCAGCAGAACCAGAAGCAGCCCCTGTGAGCACTAAGCTGAACAAAGTTGCGGAGCTAGAGCAGCACATCATTTTCGAAGATGATCATATGCTGATCCTGAATAAGCCGTCTGGTATTGCTGTGCATGGTGGCAGCGGTTTGAAATTTGGAGCGATTGAAGCTCTTCGGGCTTTGAGACCTGATGCTCGTTTTCTGGAGTTGGTTCACCGAATTGACCGCGATACATCGGGCATTCTACTGGTGGCGAAGAAGCGTTCGGCGCTGCGTCATCTGCAGGCTCAGTTTAGAGAGAAGACGGTTCAGAAGTATTACTTTGCGCTAGTGATGGGGCAGTGGAAAAGCAGTTGCCGAGTCGTGAATGCTCCGCTTCTGAAAAATGAAGTCAACAGCATTGTTCGGGTAAACCCGAAAGGCAAACCTTCGGAAACACGCTTCAAAGTGCTGGAAAAGTTTGAGCAAGCAACCCTGATTCAGGCAAGCCCGATTACGGGGCGAACCCACCAAATTCGAGTGCATACGCAATACACAGGGCATCCGATTGGCTGGGATGACAGGTATGGCGATCCTCGTTTCGATGCTTATACAGCAAAGGTAGGTTTAAACCGTCTGTTTTTGCATGCAGCAAACATTAAGTTTGAGCACCCTGGGAGTGGAGATAAGGTCGATATCTCTGCCCCGATGGGAGATAAGCTCGAAAAAGTGTTAACTGGGCTTCGAAAGCTCAAAAGCTAACTGTCCAATCGCACAGACATAAAACAGATATAAAGAAGACCGCATGAATCGCGGTCTTTTTTAGTTTGACGGCTAGATGACTTTAAAGCCTTGTTTCTCTAGCATTGAAATAAGCGTGATGAGCGGAAGACCAACTAATGTGTTTGGGTCTTTTCCTTCCAGGCGTTCAAACAGTGCAATTCCCAAACCTTCACTTTTAAAGCTGCCTGCACAATATAATGGCGCTTCCTTATCTACATAATTTTCTATCATTGATGCAGAAAGTTCGCGAAAGTGAACTTTAAAGGTATCTATCTCCACATCACACTGATCCGTTTGAGAATTATAAAGAGCAACTCCGGTGTAAAAAGTGATGGCTTTGCCGCTTTGTGAAGTCAGCTGCTTTATCGCATTTTCCCGGGAGTGAGGTTTACCGACGATCTTTCCGTCGATCACACAGATCTGATCCGAACCAATGACCAGAGCGTCCGATTCTACTGAACAAGAGCGTGCTTTCAGTTCGGCTAACCGTAGAACAAGATCTTCAGGCGATTCGTTCTCTAAAGGCGTTTCATCGCATTTGGGTGATGCGACTTCAAAGGGTACACAAAGCTTGTCTAAAATAGTGCGCCTGAAAGGGGAGGTGGATGCCAAAATCAAAGTGCGTGAAGTCATGGTTTTCGTCAGAATAATTACGGGTTTGTGGCAGAATAAACCAAGTTTTATTGCTTATCCTAATCGTAAGGAAAAAAACTCAAGTTTTTTACCTTTTTCTTTGACTCAAGAGGATTTGAACGATAATATTCGCGCCCTATGCAAAAGGTAAAAATACCGCGAACGGTTGACCCGGCGAAAGCGGCTCAGAAAAGATTAGATTACGATGGCATCATCCAAACTAGCCTTTTCAAACGCTTAACTGATACAGCCGAAGGCGTAAAACGTGACGCAGAAGTCTCATTGTCCTTTGGGCATGATGAACAGCGATTAGTCGTTATCTCTGGTAAAGCTAACGTCGAAATCGATTTAGAGTGTCAACGTTGTAATGAAGTTTTCGCACATGAGTGCGAAGTCCAATTTACTTATACTCCTTATTACAGTGAGAAAAGTGAAGAGGATGCACCGGAAGAGTACGATTTGGTAGATCTGAACGAGTACGGTGAAGTCGACCTCATACAACTGGTTGAAGACGAGTTCATCTTATCTTTGCCTCAAGTTCCAATGCACGATGAAGCGGATTGTAGCGTTAATTCAGACAATTTGGTGTTTGGCGAAATCCCCGAAGAAGTGGTGGAAGAGAAACCGAACCCATTTGATGTTTTAAAAGACTTAAAACGTTAATTTTTAAGTAATAACATAGGAGTAGGGTCAATGGCCGTACAAAAGAGCAAGAAATCACGTTCAATGCGTGGCATGCGTCGTTCACACGATGCGCTAACTTCTAGTGCACTATCTGTAGACGCAACTTCAGGTGAAACTCACCTACGTCACAACGTGACTGCTGACGGTTACTACCGTGGCAAAAAGGTTATCAACAAGTAAGGTTGACCTTTGCAAACTATTACCGTTGCACTTGATGCAATGGGCGGGGATTTCGGTCCCCGCGTAACAGTGCCTGCCGCCGTGCAGGCATTGTCGCATTTCCCAGAGCTAAAAGTGATCTTAATTGGTGATCGCGATCTGATCACATCTCAACTTTCCCGAATTGGGTATATCCCAAATTCACGCTTAAGTATCAAACACAGCGATCGTACCATCTCCAATACCGAGCGTCCGTCTCAGGCTTTGCGTAACAGTAATGGCAGTTCGATGAAACTGGCGATAGATTCTGTTGCCGATGAATCTGCGGATGCATGTGTAAGTGGCGGAAATACGGGAGCGTTGATGGCGTTGTCGCGTTTTCGCTTAAAACTGTTACCTGGAATAGAAAGGCCTGCGCTGGTCTCCGCATTACCCACAGCCAATGGCAACAAAACCTGGATGCTGGATTTGGGGGCGAATGTATCGTGCGATGCCGATACTTTATTCCAGTTTGCAGTTATGGGCAGTGCACTCGCTGAACAGCACTTGGCTCGTACACCCAAAGTCGCGATTTTGAACATCGGTGAAGAAGACATCAAAGGCAATGATCTGGTAAAACGCTGCTCCGAATTACTTTCAGAGACCGAAGCAGTGGACTACGTAGGTTACGTAGAAGGGGATCAGTTATTGCATGATTCAGCCGATGTGGTCGTATGCGATGGATTTGTCGGCAATGTTTGTCTCAAAACAACGGAAGGGGTTGCTCATCTTTTTATAGATAAGTTGAAAAGCCAGCTTGGAAGTTCGGGTATAAAAGCCTGGATTGCAAGAAAATTGTTCGGTGGGCTAATGGATGAGCTAAAAAAACTGAACCCCGACCAGTATAACGGCGCAAGTTTGTTAGGATTGCGCGGCATTGTCATTAAAAGTCATGGAAGTGCTGACGTATCTGCAGTCGTCAACGCGATTGGCGAAGCAGTACACGAGGTCAAACGACAGGTTCCCAGCCGGATTAGCGATCGTTTGGAAGCGGTTTTACTCGAGAGGCATTATTAGTCTTCATGTATAGCAAAATTTTAGGAACAGGCAGCTACCTGCCGTCTCAAGTGCGTACTAACGCCGATCTTGAAAAAATGGTAGATACAAGTGATGAGTGGATCGTAACTCGTACAGGCATTAAAGAGCGCCGTATCGCAGCAGAAAACGAAACGGTAGCGGACATGGCTTACCATGCTTCGGTAAATGCCATAGAAATGGCGGGTATTGATCGCAGAGACATCGACCTGATTATCGTTGCCACAACGAGCGGTAGTCATGCCTTCCCATCTGCAGCCTGCCAATTACAAGCTCAACTCGACATCAGCGGCTGCCCGGCATTCGACTTAGCGGCGGCTTGTTCGGGTTTCGTTTATGCTTTATCGGTTGCTGATCAACACATCAAAACAGGCATGTGTAAGAATGTTTTGGTTGTCGGTTCGGATACTCTATCCAAAACCTGTGACCCGACTGACCGCTCCACCATTATTTTGTTTGGTGACGGTGCGGGCGCCGTTGTGGTCGGTCAGAGCGAAGAACCTGGCATTCTATCGACCCACCTGCATTCCGATGGTCGTTTTGGTGATCTACTGAACTTACCTTTGGCAAGCCGTGAAGATGCAGAAGCGGATAAGTGGCTGCATATGGCAGGTAACGAAGTCTTTAAAGTGGCCGTTACTCAGCTTTCACGTCTGGTAAAAGACACGTTAGAAGCGAACCAAATGGAAAAAGCCGAATTGGATTGGCTGGTACCTCATCAGGCTAACCTAAGAATCATTTCGGCTACAGCGAAAAAACTGTCTATGCCTATGGAGCAAGTGGTGGTTACACTCGATCGCCATGGTAATACCTCTGCGGCAACCATCCCAACCGCCCTTGACGAAGCGGTACGAGATGGACGAATTCAACGTGGTCAGACGCTTCTTCTTGAAGCATTTGGCGGTGGCTTTACATGGGGATCGGCGCTCGTTCGATTCTAATCATTTCTGCCAGGCAGCCAGTTACGTGCTGTCTGGCATTTTCAATTTTATTGCATTGCTTTAAAGGAACTTTACGATGAGCAAGTTTGCTGTTGTATTCCCAGGTCAAGGCTCACAAGCTGTTGGCATGCTGGCTGAACTAGGCGAGCAACATGAAGTAGTAAAAAATACATTTGCAGAAGCTTCTGATGCTCTAGGCTACGATCTTTGGGCTCTGGTACAAAATGGTCCGGCTGAAGATCTGAATCAAACATTCCGCACTCAACCAGCATTACTGGCATCTTCTGTTGCCATCTGGCGTGTGTGGCAAGAGCAAGGCTTAGCAGCACCAGAAGTGCTAGCGGGTCACAGCTTGGGCGAATACTCTGCACTGGCTTGTGCGGGCGTTATCGATTTCAAAGAAGCCATTAAACTGGTTGAGCTACGCGGTCGCCTTATGCAAGAAGCGGTACCAGCAGGTACGGGTGCAATGTACGCTATCATCGGCTTAGCGGATGATGCGATTGCGAAAGCGTGTGAAGAGGCTGCTCAAGGTGAAGTTGTTTCACCTGTAAACTTTAACTCTCCTGGTCAGGTTGTTATTGCAGGTAACAAAGACGCAGTTGAACGTGCAGGTGCATTGTGTAAAGAAGCTGGCGCTAAGCGTGCCTTGCCGCTTCCTGTTTCCGTTCCTTCTCACTGTGCGCTAATGCAGCCAGCCGCTGATAAACTGGCTGAAGCATTGGAAGCGATCGAATTCAGCGCGCCAAGCATTCCTGTCATCAATAATGTTGACGTGGCGACTGAAACTGATCCTTCAAAAATTAAAGATGCACTGGTTCGTCAGCTTCACAGCCCGGTTCGCTGGACTGAAGGCGTTGAGAAGATGAGCGAGCAAGGCATTGAAAAATTATACGAATTGGGTCCAGGTAAAGTACTGACTGGTCTTACAAAACGAATCGTGAAAACGCTTAGCGGTGCAGCTGTAAATGACGCAGCAACGTTAGAAGCGGCTAAGTAGTTTTAAATTTAAGGAATAATCAACATGATGAATCTAGAAGGCAAAATTGCTCTGGTTACAGGTGCAAGCCGTGGTATTGGTCGTGCAATCGCTGAACTTTTGGTAGAACGTGGTGCCACAGTAATTGGTACTGCAACAAGCGAGAACGGTGCGGCAGCGATCAGTGAGTATCTTGGCGAGAACGGTAAAGGTCTTGCTCTGAACGTGACTGATGCGGAATCTATTGAATCTGTTCTTAAAACCATCAATGATGAGTTTGGTGCGCTGGACATCTTAGTAAACAACGCGGGTATCACACGTGATAACCTGCTGATGCGTATGAAAGATGATGAGTGGACAGACATCATGGATACTAACTTAACTTCGATCTTCCGCTTATCTAAAGCGGTACTTCGCGGTATGATGAAAAAACGTAACGGACGTATCATCAATGTTGGTTCGGTTGTTGGTACTATGGGCAACGCTGGTCAGACAAACTACGCGGCTGCTAAAGCGGGTGTAATCGGCTTTACTAAGTCGATGGCACGTGAAGTTGCGTCTCGTGGTGTGACAGTGAACACAGTTGCACCAGGTTTTATTGAAACTGATATGACAAAAGCGCTGAATGATGAGCAACGTGCTGCTACACTATCAGCGGTACCAGCCGGTCGTCTTGGTGACCCGCGTGAGATCGCATCTGCAGTGGCGTTTTTAGCATCACCAGAAGCGGCTTATATTACAGGTGAAACCCTGCATGTAAACGGCGGTATGTACATGGTTTAAGTCTTGCGTAATTGATTTATGCATGATTTAGGTCAAAAATGTACCGAATTTCGGGAAAAATCGCGCAAATTGTGGTTTGACCAGCAAGGACACCCTTGCAACTTTTAAAAGTTTGAATAAACTACGGAAAACATCGCATAAAGCGAAGTCTGTAAAGGAAAAGAAAAATGAGCAACATCGAAGAACGCGTAAAGAAAATCATTGTTGAACAGCTAGGTGTAGACGAAGCAGAAGTTAAGAATGAAGCTTCTTTCGTTGACGATCTAGGTGCTGATTCTCTGGACACTGTAGAGCTAGTTATGGCTCTAGAGGAAGAGTTCGACACTGAGATTCCAGACGAAGAAGCTGAGAAAATCACTACTGTTCAAGCTGCAATTGACTACGTGAACAGCGCTCAGTAATTTGCACTCCCAGGCGGTCATCCTTGACCGCCTGAGTTTTTATCGTCTATCTTCTATCCTTTCACTTTATCAATTTCAACTCCGGAGAGTTATATCGTGTCCAAGCGTCGTGTAGTTGTCACTGGCATGGGTATGTTGTCACCGGTAGGCAACACTGTAGAATCATCGTGGAAAGCCCTGCTAGCAGGTCAGAGTGGTATCGTCGATATCGATCACTTTGATACTTCCGAATTTTCAACTCGTTTTGCAGGTTTGGTCAAAGACTTCAACTGCGAAGAGTACATGTCTAAAAAAGACGCCCGTAAGATGGATTTGTTCATCCAGTATGGCATTGCTGCGGGTATTCAAGCGCTTGATGACTCAGGTCTGGCGGTTACCGAAGAAAATGGTCCCCGAGTAGGTGTTGCCATTGGTTCGGGTATCGGCGGTCTAGGCTTAATCGAAGCTGGTCACACTGCGCTATACGAAAAGGGTCCACGTAAAATCAGCCCATTCTTTGTACCTTCAACCATCGTTAACATGATTGCGGGTCACCTTTCTATTATGAAAGGTCTTCGTGGTCCTAACATTGCTATTTCAACCGCTTGTACAACAGGTTTGCACAATATCGGACATGCGGCACGTATGATTGCATACGGAGATGCAGATGCCATGGTAGCGGGTGGTGCAGAGAAAGCATCTACCAGGCTTGGTATTGGCGGTTTCGGTGCTGCAAAAGCCTTGTCCACGCGTAACGATGAACCTCAGAAAGCATCACGTCCGTGGGACAAAGATCGCGATGGTTTCGTTCTTGGTGACGGTGCTGGCATGATGGTACTCGAAGAGTATGAACATGCTAAAGCGCGCGGTGCGAAAATATACTGTGAGCTTGTCGGCTTTGGTATGAGCGGTGACGCTTTCCACATGACTTCTCCAAGTGAAGACGGGTCTGGTGGTGCATTGGCAATGGAAGCAGCAATGCGTGACGCAGGCGTAACTGGCGAACAAATCGGTTACGTGAATGCACACGGCACTTCAACACCAGCGGGTGACATTGCAGAAATCAAAGGCATCAAGCGTGCTCTAGGTGAAGCTGGTTCTGAAAAAGTGCTTGTGTCTTCTACCAAGTCTATGATTGGTCACCTGTTGGGTGCAGCTGGCTCTGTAGAAGCCATCATCACTGCTTTGGCTCTGGTCGATCAGAAAGTACCACCAACAATCAACCTGGACAACCCAGACGAAGGTACTGAAGGTATCGACCTGGTTCCACATACGGCGCGCGATGTGAATATCGAATACGCTTTGTGTAACTCGTTTGGTTTCGGTGGAACAAACGGCTGTCTGATCTTCAAAAAGATCTGATGCGATTCTAAAAGAATCGATAGAATAGTATAGTTAAGCTTGTTTTAAAGCGGCTTGATGCTTAGCATTGAGCCGCTTTTGTTTATATGGAGTAGCTATGATTCTCGTCAACGGACGACCACAAGAACTCTTTTCTGTTACCGATCGAAGCTTCCAATATGGAGATGGATGCTTTTCGACACTATTGACCTGTAAAAAGCAGATTCAATCCTGGAATTACCACAAAGAACGTTTGGCAGAATGCCTGACGGTGTTAAAAATCCCGGCTCCGAATTGGCAACAAGTTTATGAATGGTGCAACAAAGTCGCTTTAGACGATGAAAAAGCAGGCTTAAAAATTCATATCAGTCGCGGGACAGGGGGCAGAGGCTACGGAACCGAAGGTACTTCTGCACCAGCCGTTACAGTAACGGCTTTTGCGTTTCCTGCGCATTACAACAAATGGGTTCGTGAAGGCATTGAGCTAGGTGAGTGCAAAACTCAGCTTGGACATCAGCCTTTACTCGCTGGGCTGAAGCATAATAATCGACTGGAACAGGTTCTGGCTAAGTCTGAAGTCGAGAAAAATGGCTGGAAAGATGCGATCGTCTGCGATATTGATGGCAATGTCGTAGAAACTAGCGTTGCGAATCTGTTTTGGCTAGATGATGGATTCAGGCTCTGCACACCTAAGCTTCACCTGGCTGGTGTTGCAGGCATCATGCGAAAACAGGTGATTGAAGAAGCCATGAGTAGGCGTATGACGCTCGTTGAGCGCTCGTTTTCTATGGAAGAGGTCTTGGATGCAAAAGAAGTCTTCATCACCAATGCTCTTCTACAAATTTGCCCCGTGACAAAAATAAACGAGACTGAGTTTGAAATCGGTCCAATTACCAAAACATTTCAGGAGATATTTTTAACGTGATTAAAAAGATTGCGGTTGTTTTGGCTCTCGGCATCGCAGTACTGATCGCTGGTGGGCTTTACGTCAGTCAACAGGCTAAAAACTATGTTGGTCAAACTTTAGAAAATGCTCAGCCTACACTCATCACCATTAAATCTGGCACCAGCTTTCAGGGCGTATTGACTCAACTGGAACAGACAGAATTGATTGCTCCAAGCCCATTTTCTAAGTTAATCCGCCATTTGTACCCAGAATTAGTTAGTGTTAAAGCGGGAACGTTTATGTTACCTGCGTCGCTTTCATTAAGTGATGCGCTGAAATTTTTAGGTGAAGGAAAAGAGCACCAGTTTTCCATCACCTTTGTTGAAGGAACGACGTTTAAAGAGTGGCGAGCGGTCTTGGACGGTTCTGAACATCTTCGTCATTTAACGAAAGACAAAACGGAAGCAGAAATTGCACAAGCGCTCAAGATTGGTGGTGAAAAGCTAGAAGGTCTTTTCCTCGCGGAGACATACCACTATACAGCTGGCACCTCTGATCTGGATATTCTTAAGCGTGCGAACAGAGATTTAAATCGCGTATTGAGCAGTGCCTGGGATGGGAAGCAAGAAAAGCTTCCGCTTAAATCCAGTTATGAAGCGCTGATTCTGGCTTCTATCATAGAGAAAGAGACGGCCATAGATGAAGAGCGTGAGCGTGTGTCTTCGGTTTTTATTAATCGACTAAATAAAGGGATGAGGCTACAAACAGATCCTACCGTAATCTATGGCATGGGTGACAGTTACGATGGCAACATACGTAAGAAAGATTTAAGAACGCCGACCCCGTATAATACTTATGTGATTAAAGGGCTGCCACCGACTCCAATTGCCATGGCGGGACCCGCGTCCATCTATGCGGCGGTCAATCCGGAAGAAAGTAGTTACTTGTATTTTGTGGCCAGTGGTCACGGTGGTCACGTATTCAGTAAAAACCTTGCTGCTCATAACCGAGCGGTTCGCGAATATTTAAAAGTATTAAGAAGTAAGAAATGATCCCAGCGAAATTTATCGTCATTGAAGGGCTTGAAGGGGCAGGTAAAAGTACTGCTATTCAAGCGGTAAAAGAAAAGCTTGAACAGATCGGTGTTGAAAACATCGTGAATACGCGGGAACCTGGCGGAACAGCGTTAGCCGAAAAAATGCGCGCTCTGGTAAAAGAAGAGCACGAGGGTGAAGCGTTACAGGACATTTCTGAGCTTCTGCTCATGTATGCCGCTCGCGTTCAGCTGGTCGAGACGGTGATTAAACCTGCTCTGGAAAGTGGTTCTTGGGTAGTAGGAGACAGGCACGACATGTCGTCTCAAGCTTATCAGGGTGGTGGTCGCCAAATCGAACGCGACACCATGAGCGCATTAAAGCGAGTCTCGCTTGGTGAATTCAAGCCAGATCTGACGATTTACCTCGATATCGACCCGAAAGTCGGATTGGAACGCGCGCGTGGTCGTGGTGAACTTGATCGTATTGAAAAGATGGACATCAGCTTCTTCGAACGAACTCGTGATCGTTACCTGGAAATGGCCCATGCAGATTCAAGCGTTGTTATTGTTGACGCACAACAATCCATCGATCAGGTGGCAGACAGCATTCGAAACGCATTACAAACCTGGTTTGAAAACCTGGAGCACTAATGGACGCGTTATACCCCTGGCTACAGACAACTTGGGAACACTGGCAAGCTTTGCTACGCAATGATCGAGTAACAGGTGCTTTGCTTTGTCATGCCCATTCAGGTCTTGGTGCAGAGCAGTTAGCGTCAAAATTTGGAGAAGCGTTGGTCTGCGTAAACTCAGATGATGATGCGTGTGGGTTTTGCCATAGTTGCGATTTATCTAAGTCAGGCAGCCATCCCGACATCCATCAGATTTCCCCTGAGAAAGAAGGCAAAACCATCTCGGTTGACCAGATTCGACAGGCAAATCGTTGGGCGCTGGAATCGTCTCAGCTGGGTGGGAAGCGCCTAATTGTTATAGCACCTGCTGAAGCCATGAACGAATCTGCCTCTAATGCGTTACTAAAAACGCTGGAGTCTCCAGCTGAAAACTGTGTCTTCCTGTTACTGACAGGTGATAAGCATCAACTGTTGCCAACAATAGTGAGCCGCTGTCAGCAATGGGACATTGTTCAGCCAGACCAGCAGCAGGCGATGAGCTGGCTAAACCAAAATAGCGATAAACCAGTCAGTGAACTAGCGCTAAAGCTTACTCACGGTGCTCCGCTATCAGCTCAGGCGTTTGTTGAAAGTGGTTCGGAAAAGGTATTTTTAGAGATGAACCACGTTCTGGTGGAGCAGCTCTCTGAACCGATACCGTCATTCGGTCAAGTCTGGAAGAGCTTAAAAGATGCGCCTGTTGAACGTTTGGGCTGGCTCAGTATTCTCCTGACCGATATCCAGAAAAGTCACTTCGTTCAAAATAAAGAAAAGCAGGTGGAGCCACTAGCCAAACTGGTGAGTTATGATCTTGCTTATAAAAAAACACGAGAATTAAACCAGCTTATTCACCAGTTAAAAACATTTCCCGGCTTAAACGCGGAATTACTGACTGCAGAGTGGTTTTTAGATTTACACGAGAAGAAAAATGTTTGTTGATTCACATTGCCACTTAGATAAGTTGAATTATGAAGATTTGCACACCGATGTGGCAGATGTTGTAGAGAAAGCAGAACAAGCTAAAGTTGAGCACTTATTATCGGTGGGCGTGACGTTAAACAGCTTTCCGAAAATGATAGATATGATTCGACCATTTGAAAACGTGTTCGCATCGTGCGGCATTCATCCTTTAGATGTAGAAAGCGATTTTACACTCGAAACGTTGCATGAATATGCTAAGCACCCTCGTGTTGTTGCGGTTGGTGAAACGGGTCTTGACTACCATTACAAACCGGAAACTAAAGCCCTTCAAATCGAGCGATTCGAGCAACAAGTCGAGCTTGCTGTTGAAATCAATAAGCCGCTGATCATTCACACGCGAGAAGCCAGAGAAGATACTCTTAGTATATTAAGAAATGGTCAGGCTCAGAAATGTGGTGGTGTCATCCACTGTTTCACAGAGGATTTACCCTTCGCAGAGGCGGCAATGGAACTGGGTTTCTATATCTCTGTTTCCGGCATCGTGACATTCAGGGCGGCAACAGAGCTTAAAGAAGTGGTGAAAGCGCTGCCGATGGACAGGCTTCTGATTGAAACCGATTCACCTTATCTGGCACCGGTTCCTCATCGTGGAAAAGAGAATCAACCAGCTTACGTTGTAGAAGTCGCTCAGTATATTGCGCAGCTAAAAGAAGTGTCTTTAGGGGAGGTTGCTCAAACAACCACCAGAAATTTCCAAAATCTTTTTTTGAGATAAAAAGTTCAAATTCGATAAAAAGGGAGCGAAAGCTCCCTTTTTTTATTCCAAATCAAACTTTGTGAGACGTTCACTATATGTGTTGGCGAATAAAGTAGCAAAAATAAGAACTTGTAAATTTGTTACGTAAAATAACAAGTGTTTATTTTTTGTTTACCTTATGTCAAGTGTGGGTGTGATATTTATCTTTATTAAAAACAATGAATTAGATATTTGAAAAGCATTACATCGTAAAATTTGAACTGTGATCCCGGTACTGTTTTGGAACTAAATTTCACAATCCAATTTAAAGGGTGAGATAGGTCACGAAATATTTAGAGGCTAAAAATATAATTCTCAACAGGAATTCGTTCCTTTGAAACCTGACATGTTTACTAGTGTGATTGGTATCGAGATACAGGTACTGATCGTGGATGGTACAAGGCTACGGGGGTGTGCCGTCAGTGTTCAAAATATAATAATCAATCAGGAGCATAAACATGTTTAAAAATCTTTTCGCTAACCTGCAAAAAGTAGGTAAGGCGCTGATGCTTCCCGTCTCTGTGCTGCCAGTCGCGGGTATTCTATTAGGTGTCGGTGCCGCCGATCTCAGTTTTATCCCAGAAGTCGTATCAAGTTTAATGGAAAAAGCAGGGGGCTCTGTCTTTGGTCAGATGCCACTACTTTTTGCTGTAGGTGTTGCTTTAGGCTTCACAAATAATGACGGTGTATCCGGTCTTGCTGCTATTGTCGGCTACGGCATTATGGCGGCAACTTTGGGTGTGCTTGCTCAAATGGATGTTGAATCTGCTCAGGCTGCTGCACAGGCGGCAGGTCAGGTTCTGGATGACAGATCTATCGATTTGATCACCAAGCAATACGAGACCGGTGTACTAGGTGGCATTTTGGTCGGTGGTATTGCGGCTTGGTCATTTAACCGTTTCTTCAAGATTCAGTTGCCTGAATACCTTGGCTTCTTTGCGGGCAAGCGTGCAGTTCCAATTATTACTGGCTTCTTAGCCATCGCATTGGCACTTGTTCTTTCAATCGTATGGCCTCCAGTCGCAGTGGTTATGCAGACGTTCTCCGATTGGGCTGCTCATCAGAACCCAACCGTTGCTTTCGGTATCTACGGTATTATTGAACGTTCACTAATCCCATTTGGTTTGCACCACGTTTGGAACGTGCCTTTCTTCTTCGAAGCGGGTTCATGTCTGAATGCAGCGGGTGAAGCTCAAAACGGCGTACTTACTTGCTACCTTGTTGCAGATGAAGCGTCTCGTGCTGCGGGTAACGGTTTTGGTCAGCTTGCGGGCGGCTACATGTTCAAGATGTTTGGTCTGCCAGCAGCAGCAATCGCTATTGCTCACTGTGCGAAGCCAGAAAATCGCGCAAAAGTAATGGGTATCATGGCATCTGCTGCTCTGACTTCATTCCTGACCGGTATTACGGAACCAATTGAGTTCTCATTCCTGTTTGTGGCGCCTGTACTATACGGAATCCACGCATTGCTAGCAGGTTCTGCGTATGTTGTGTCTAACATGCTAGGTTTTGTACACGGCACGTCTTTCTCACACGGTCTGATCGACTTTATTGTTCTGTCTGGCAATGCTCAGAAACAAGTACTGATGATCGCTGTAGGTCTTGGTTATGCAGCAATTTACTACTTTGTTTTCCGCGCAGTGATCACTGCACTGGATCTGAAAACACCAGGTCGTGAAGAGGAATCAGAGGAAGAAGCGACAGTGTCAACAGGTACTGAACTGGCTGGTGACCTTGTTTCTGCGTTTGGCGGTAAAGGAAACATTACTGGTTTGGATGCGTGTATCACTCGCTTGCGTGTTTCAGTCGCAGACACTGAACAGGTTGACCAGGATCAGCTGAAGAAGCTTGGTGCAGCAGGTGTTGTTGTGGTTTCTGGTGGTGTTCAGGCAATCTTTGGTACTCGCTCAGACAACCTGAAAACGGATATGGATGAGTGGATTCGCAATAACGCGTAATACTTAGTAATCATTAAAAAAACCAGCCGAACTTCGGCTGGTTTTTTTGTTTTATTAATCTGGGTAGACGACGGGATATTGATGTTTAGGATGTTTTTCGATGAAGGTTTTGAATCCGTACACATCTTCGATCAACTGGGAGTTCAGAGCTTCCCAAGGTGAGTCATCTTCAACAATCTTTCCGTTATTCAGGAAAATCATTCTGTCTGAATATTGTGCCGCCAAATTTAGGTCGTGCAATACAACGATAACTGCCGCTCCTTCTGCTGCCAACTCTCTTGCCAATGCTAACGTGCTGTGTTGGTGAGCAAGATCCAGAGCCGAAGTAGGCTCATCCAGCATCAGGATTTTATTATCACTACTGGAAATCTGCAGCAATACTCGCGCTAAGTGAACCCGCTGCTTTTCTCCGCCAGAAAGAGAAGGGTACAGGCGGTTAGCCAAGTCTGAAACGTCCACTTTACGCATCATCTCTGATGCCAGTGGTTTTATTTCTGAGTTAGGAAGAGCCAATGGCATGGCACCAAGTTCAACCACTTCCTGAGCAAGAAATGGGAAACTCAAAGTACTTTGCTGAGGAAGCATGCCTACGTACTTCGCTAATTCGGTTTTATCCCATTCAGTACGTGACTTATTCAGATAGTAAACGTCGCTTTCACTTGGGATTTCGCCATTTAAAATTTTCAGCAGGCTGCTTTTACCTGCGCCATTTGACCCCATCAGCGCAGTCACTTGACCTGCGTAAATGTCGATAGAAAGATCATCGATGATTTTTCGATTGCCAAAGCTCAAATTAAGGTTTTTAGCCGAGATAACTGGAGTGGTCATATCATTTTCCCTCTCTGTTGGATCAAAATAAGAAGGAAGAAAGGTGTACCAATCAGAGCCGTCACAATACCCACCGGGAGTTCGGCAGGTGCCACTGCTACTCGAGCAATCATATCTGAGCCAGTTAATATCAGCGCGCCAAATAAAGCGGAGAGAGGAAGTAAACCTCTATGATCCGGACCAACCAGCATTCTTATCAGGTGAGGGACGATAAGACCGATGAATCCAATCACTCCAGTCAGGCTGACCGCAACGCCCACACCTATGGCAGACAACACAATCAAACGACGCTTAAAGGACTGAACGTTGACACCCATATGCGCGGCTTCAGATTCTCCGAGCAACATGGCGTTTAAAGGCATCGCCTCACGACGGAAAGTGATGTACAGCAAAAGTAAGGTGATGCTGCCTAAGCCAATTCCTGACCACGTAGCACCCGCTAATGAACCCATAGACCACAAAGACAGGTCACGTAGTGCCTGATCGTCTGCTGCGAAATTCAGATATCCGATTCCAGCACCGCTAAGTGCACTAATGGCAATACCTGCCAGCAGCATGATGGTTACAGATGTCCCAAATTTGCTGGTGCCCAGACGATAAACAATCATGGTTGCGATTAAGCCACCGATAAACGCAAAAATCGGAACAGCAAACAGGCTAATTATGGTTGCTGCTTCTTCGAGCCAACTGGCAAAAAGCACCATTGCAATAGCTGCTCCGAGCATTGCCCCTGCAGAGACGCCAATAATGCCTGGTTCAGCCAGTGGGTTGCGGAACAACCCCTGCATTACCGCACCACAAAGCGCGAGAATCGCACCAATAATTATGCACATAAGTGTGCGAGGTAGGCGGATTTCGTTGATAACAATTTTGATGTGATCCGGCAGCGTAAAAGCCGATGGAAACAAGCTTTTGAAGCTGTCGGCAATGGTGATGTTTATTGGACCGACAGCGATAGAGCTTGCAGAGGTAAACACCAATAACGCGACAAACAGCATTACTAACGCTGAAATTGGAATTTTTCTGAGCATAGATAGCGTTTTCTTATGGGTAAAGGATTTGGTTAACTCGTTGAGCTTCTTCTAGGGTTCTCAACCCAAGACCGCCAACTAGTGCTTTTCCATCAATAGTGACAAACGCTTTGTTTTTGCCTGCAGGAGTGGCGGCAAGCAAAGGCATGGTTTTCAGAATGGCATCGGCACCACCCAGTTTTTCCCAACTGCGACCACTTACCAGAATGACGTCTGGTTGCATCTCTACAAGAGATTCAGTCGAAAGAGGCTTATAGGATTTTACCGAAGCCGCTACCGGATTAAATGCACCAGCAAGAGAAATCAGTGCATCTGGTGTTGTTTCGCTACCGGCAACATTGGCTGGGCGACCTTCATGAATCAGCAAGAAAAGGACGCGCTTCTGCTTGGCTTTATCAGGATGGTTTTTTGTGATGGTGTCGATTTGAGTCTGAACTTTATCTTTTAAAGCAGGTGCTTGCTGCTGAGAACCCGTAATTGAAGCCACTTCGTCAATTCGAGACAGCAGACCTTCAACAGTAGGAGACGTGTTCACCACTTCTACCTTTACTCCAGCGTTTTTTAGCTGGCTTAGTGCCGTTGCTGGTCCCATTTCCTCAGAACCGATCAAAGTGTTAGGCGCCAGAGCCAGAAGCCCTTCTGCCGAAATTCTTCTGTGATAACCGATCACAGGAAGCTCTTTGCCCTCAGGCTGGTTGCTTGTTACGTCGATCGCGACAAGCTGAGAGGAAGCCCCCAGAGCGTCGACCAATTCTGTGACTGCTGCTCCGGCGCTGATCACGCGTTCTTGAGCAAAAAGGGACGTACTAATGAGCAAAGTTGCCATTGCAATGGTAATGGACTTAAAAGTAGATAGGATCTTTTCCATGATTGAAATGTTCTTAATTTGGATGAGGTTTCAGTTAATCACATTGCATATTGGCGCATTTAGAAATAAAAATACTATTGTGACAGACTGATACGAATGACACTAATTATCAATTGCATTATCATAATCTGAAAATTACTATATTGCGAGCTTAGTTATATATACCCAAGTGACCTTAGGATTCGGCGCTCAGAGTTTCATATTCTGTCTGATGCTATAAGAGTAATTGGCTGGGATTCGTCGTTTATTTTGATGGTAATCGCAGAGACCGAGCACAGCTGAATACCAAGAGATTACTTCGGTATAAGCGTTATGAGGCACATTGTGTGTAAACTAAGATGACTATAAACCTTCAAGTGCTGGACGAATCTGTATTGGGAACATCCACCCCGGATCCGTTGAGATTTGCCTTCGAAAAAAAGCGCTCAGCGCATGCTGGAGGTCGTTCACAGCCTCCACTTTCTCAAGAGCAATTATCTGAACAGCTAAAACTCGCATTGTCTGGGTCGGAGTTAAACCCAAACAAGAAAAGATGCCTTTATGTTCATATTCCCTTCTGTCGGGTTCGTTGTACGTTTTGCAATTTCTTTCAGAATGCAGCAAGTCGCAAGCTGGTAGATGAATATTTTTCTGCATTGCTTGTAGAACTGGAACATAAAGCGAAACAACCCTGGACTCAGTCCGGTGCGTTTCACGCTGTGTATATTGGTGGCGGTACTCCTACGGACCTGTCATCAGAACAAATTAGGATCCTGGGAACAAGAATAAGGACTCTGTTTCCATTGACCACGGATTGTGAAATTACACTTGAAGGTCGAATTAATCGCTTTAGCGATGAAATGTTTGAAAATGCGTTGGAAGGAGGATTTAACCGATTCTCCTTTGGTGTGCAAAGCTTTAACACGCTCGTTCGTCGAACCGCAAAACGTTTGGACGACAGAGAAGTGGTGCTTAATCGCCTTTCTGAACTGAGTCGACAAGATGAAGCGCCGATTGTGATCGATCTGCTTTACGGGTTGCCACACCAAGACAGGCAAGTCTTTGAACAAGATTTGAATGACTATCTTGAAACAGGCGCTCACGGTATTGATTTGTACCAGCTTATGGTTGGTGGTTCAGCGCCGATGATCAATCTGGTCGAGAAAGGAAAAATGCCTCCGCCAGCAACAACACCTGAAAAAGCGGAGTTGTTTGCTGCTGGGGTGAGTTTTATGGATAAGCACCACATGCGTCGCTTAAGTGTGAATCACTGGGCGCTCGATAACCGCGAACGCAGCTTGTACAACAGCATCGCGAAAACGTCGGCAGAAGTACTGCCCGTTGGCTGTGGGGCTGGTGGTCATTTATCAGGTTACTCCCTGATGAATGTCCGAATGCTGGATCAGTATTTGAAGCGAGTGAAATCTGGTGAGCCAACTGCGGCAATGATGATGCCCAGAAGCAAAGACGCCGATTTACATGACGAGATTAAAGCAGGCTTTGATGCCGGAGTTCTCGCCGCGAGAAACCTGGAAAAACTGGGTTACTCAGGAGTGTTTGAGTGGCTTGAACCGCTATTCAAACACTGGGAATCAAACGGTTTAGTTGAGCGGGATGGGCGTTATCTGCAATTGACACTTGCTGGAGCATTCTGGTCTGTCACCCTTGCACAAGGCGTGATTCAAGCACTTCAAACTTACGAAAATGCTGCGAGTGTTGCGTAGCTGTTAACTGGAAATATTATGGATAAAGAACAATTAAAACAAAATGTTGCTGAACTGCTAGAGCAAGATGAAACGTTACTTCCTTCGACCATCGCAGAGCAATTAAATGTATCAGAACTGGAAGTGGTTCGTTCACTTCCAGGTGGCATGGCGACGATGATTGCGGGTGAATCTGCTCAGGAAATTCTGGAAGGTTTAGTCGATTGGGGACCGGTAACAACGATTGTTCACTCAATGGGCTCAATTTTTGAAGTGAAAGCCCCATTCCCTAAAGGCAAGGTAGCACACGGTTATTACAACCTGATGGGTAAACAGGGCGAAATGCACGGTCACCTTAAGCTGGATCTGGTTAAAGCCGTTGCTCTGGTCAGTAAGCCTTTCCGTGGTAAAGAAAGCCATTACTTCGGTTTCTTTACAGAGCAGGGAGACAGCATTTTCAAAATTTACCTGGGTCGAGATGAGAAGAGAGTGCTCATTCCAGAGCAGGTAGAAAAGTTTAACGCGCTAAAGAAGCAATACGCGTAGTTCAACTGACGTGCAGCGAAAGAAAAATGAGATCGACTCATGGCTGCATGTTAGATTAAATATAAGTGTTAGGAGAGAACAATATGGATCAAGCTGCAAAACAAGAGCGCTTGCAGACTCGTTTAGGACCTGAAATCAAAGAGTTCCGTGAAGAGCGTAAGACATTACAACTGGCAACAGTAGACGAAGAAAACCGTCCAAACGTGAGCTACGCACCGTTTGTTCAAAACGAAAATGGTTACTTTGTACTGATCTCTGAAATTGCTCGTCACGCAAGAAACCTTGCAACAAACCCTCAAGTTTCGATCATGATGATCGAAGATGAGGACACATCAAAGCAGTTATTTGCACGTAAGCGTCTAACGTTTGATGCAACGGCTTCAGTGATTGATCGTGAAGCGGCACAATGGGGTGAAGTTATTGACCAGATGCGTGACCGCTTTGGCGATATCATTGATGGTCTTAGCCAGCTTCAGGATTTCAAACTGTTTAAGCTTACGCCTATCAAAGGGTTGTTTGTAAAAGGTTTTGGACAGGCATTCCAGGTGTCTGGCGATGATTTGGTTGATGTTGTACATCTTGATGAAGGTCATAAGAAGATCGAACAAGACTAAAACCATCACACCGTATACATCATTAAAGGTCAGCAGTGCTGACCTTTTTTCTATCTCTAACCTTCTTTAGCAGTACAAGCCACACGTATTCATCAATAAATTGACACAACTTTAACTTCTTTTCTATTTACCCCAACCATAGGTTTACGGAAAATCCGCACAACGAAATTGTGTAAGGGTTAAAAATGAAAGCTGTTTCTCGTTCAGTAGCTGGTGTAGCAATGCTGCTAACAGTGGTTGCTCAGCCTGTATTCGCAGAGTCTAATCAGAAAGGTGAATGGAAGTTGGGTATGGGCTTAGACCAAGGTTTGAGTGTTGTGGCTCAATACAAAGATACCTACAACTTTGCGATAGGTAATCACGGCATTTCGGCTGATTATCTACTCAAAAAAGGCCAGTTCGAATCTTCAGAAGTGCCTTTTACTTGGTACTTTGGAGCTGGTGCCTGGATTGGCTGGGAGGAAAGCTTTGGACCAAGAATGCCATTGGGGCTGGATTGGGATTTCGCCAAAGGCTGGGATGCATATGCGCAAGTTGCTCCGGGTCTGAACATCCATAAAGGTATTAACTTGGGATTGGATGCTTCGGTTGGTGTCCGATATTCATTCTAAAAAAATGCCGGCAACTGCCGGCATTTTTTAATTAAGCGACTGATTAGTCTTGTTTGTCCATCGCTCGCTTGATGCAGAATGCTGCGCCGCCCCAAGTGATACCCAAACCTAAAACCATCATGATGATTGCACCTGTTGTCATGCGTTGATCTCCTTACGGCTAGTTGCGTTAATGATAAGACCGAATGCAAACAGGGCAGCAATCAGAACCCAACCAAGAGTCAGATCGTAACCACCGTAGCCATCGGTGAACAAAGCGCTAAGCTTGTTGATTAAAATGTAAATCAGAATCGCTGGGGTAATAAAGCGCAGACAGATATCAAACCACTGACCGATAGCGAAATCTGAAGAACCGTTAACGTATTCACGAACTTCGCCTACTTTACTCACAATCCAAGCCATCAATACGATTTCGATCAGACCGCCTAGCATGATGCCCACGTTGTTTGCGAAGTGGTCTACAAGATCCAGCAGTAACAAACCACCGTTAGTTGCAAACGCCATAGAAACCACAAGCCCGATACCTACCACAATGTTTGCGGCTTTCTTACGGCTCCACTTCAGCTTGTCCATGATGGCAGACGTTACCGCTTCCATGATGGAAATATGCGAACTAAGACCTGCTACGACAAGTGCAAAGAACAGCAGTGGACCAAGGATATATGGTGCAGGAAGCAAGTTGATTGCTGCTGGCAGAGTAACAAATGCCAGCCCTACGCCCGCAGACACAACTTCTGTCAGAGGTTTACCCTGTTCCTGAGCCATGTAACCCAATACAGAGAAGATCATGATACCCGCCAGAATCGAGAAACCACAGTTAATCAATACTGTCATGAACGCGTTGTTCGTGATGTCTGATTTCTCAGGTAGGTAGCTTGAGTAAGCTAGCATGATTGCGAAGCCGATACTTAAGGAGAAGAAAATCTGACCGTAAGCAGCTGCCCACACCTTAACATCCCATATCTTGCTGAAATCAGGCTCGAACATGTAGTTAACACCGTCAAGTGCGCCTGGCAGGAAGATCATTCGACCAATCAGAACAATAACCATGATGAACAGAACAGGCATCATGATCTTAGACGCACGTTCAATACCAGATTTCACGCCACCAACGATTGCTGCGTAGGTAATCCCCCAAGCTATCAGCATAGCAATGGCAATTTTCCACTGAATGCTACCAAGGTTTGTTGGTGAGTTATTACCCAGTTGCAGGTATTCGCTGAAGAAGAATGCGTTTGTATCTTCGCCCCATCCTTGAGTAAAGGACATGCCAAAGTAAGAAATTGCCCAGCCGATAACTGCTACATAGTAAACAGCGATAACGGCGGCAACGCCTACCTGGAACCAGCCAAGCCACTCAAATTTAGGATGGATCTTAGATAACGTTTTTGGTGCTGAACCACGGTATTTCTGACCCATACTGAATTCGAGGATCATAAATGGAATACCTGCGGTAATCATGGCGAAAAGGTATGGAATAAAAAATGCGCCGCCACCATTCTCGTAGGCCATATAAGGGAAACGCCATATGTTTCCAAGCCCGATTGCTGATCCTACTGCTGCCAATATAAAACCGGCGCGGGATCCCCATTGTTCTCGCTTCATTAATTAACTCCTTTACGACTTACTGAGCCTGTCTATTCACACTTACGCTTCCCATATTTGAATTTGTTTTTTGCTCACAATGCATGAATTTGAAATTAACAATCAATGCTAAGGCAATTTATTAGGGAATTATTTTGGTTTTAAGTGTGAAACTCAGTGATTAGTTCTATTTGTTACGATGTGTGTATGCATATTCTGGAACTTTCCGCTATGCGTAGAGTTGAGACTACCCATTAAGATTCTGTATGGCAATAGTTTCTATTGTGTAATTTGTTTTGGTGAAATGGGTTTCGATATCTTTAAATCATAATAATTAAGAATAATATTCTGCTAATTTGCAACTTATGTTCAGTAAAGGTCTGTTTGTGGTTTTGATCGCAGATATGAATGACTTAATGGAAAAAAAGTTCATTTGACGGAAAAAACATCAAATGTGGATATTTGTGTACTGCACTTAACACGATCAGTGAACATTTTTGCAAATGTGATACTGGCAGCATACTTGTTTGTAAGTTGATAAGAAGTCTTGAATGAAAATCTTTCTGCTGTTATTAATTTGTTAATAACCGGAGGTGAAGTATGGACTTTGATTTGAAATTTGCAGTCGGCACAACCGTCATCGTATTTTCTGTATTGGTGGCATTTGCTGTAATCGCGATTACAACCGCTTAAGAAGCGGCTGTTGTTAGAAGCCGGATATGACAAATGCCGGAATAGTCACGGAGTCTGCCACCGCAATTGATACCGCTCGTTTACACAGTTATTTTGGTGGCAACACGTCTTTGGTCGCACAAGGTGGCGGTCAAAGAGGCATTTTTACGGCCGGTGTTTTAGACGCTTTTCTTTATTCTGATTTTGACCCCTTCGATACCTACTATGGCACCTCTGCTGGTGCATTAAACCTTTGCGCTTATCTGTGCCGTCAGGCTGGGTTGGGGCGTTCTTTTCTTCTTGACCTTACCACTCAACCTGAATTTTTCAGCCTGTTTGGCTATATACGCAATCAGCAAACGCTTGATATCGACTGGGCTCTGGACAAAGTTTGCCAGTATCCCTATAAACTCGACGTTGATTTGGGCAGACAGCAACTACAGGGTAAGCAAGCCTTTGCTTCAGTAACCGATGCCGTTCATCTGCAAGATCACTATTTACCTATGTTGAGAGATAACTGGGTGGATGTGTTGAAAGCGACTTGCGCCATTCCGAGGCTGTATAAGGGAGAAGTGGTTATTGATGGTGTGCGCTACCTTGATGGGGGTGTATCTGCTTCTGTGCCTGTCCAACAAGCCTGGCGAATGGGTGGGCGAATGATTGTTGTGATTCGTACTGAACCGTTTGAACAACAATCTGCGGTAGAAGATGTACCTGACTCAGAAAACGCCATGCCAGTTTGGTTAAGGCAATCGGTAGATGCGCTGCAAAATCAGTGGGACACAAAAGTATTGGAGTGGAAAAGTGACTGGGCAGATTTTCTATTGGAAAAATTTAATCAGTCTGGTCTGAATCGCACTCATAAAGCTCAACCAAGGTTACTTAACGGTGGGCGTTGGTTATTTGGTGCAGGGGATGTATACCGCCTCAGTCATATGCTAGGAGAAACGTTTGATTCTGGTTTAGCGGATATGTTGATGGTGCATTACCAGACTTATTCTCTGACCCAGCAATTTCTGACGTCACCTCCTGATGATTGTTTTGTTGTACAAATTCATCCGGAAGCTCCTCTGGAATCCACTTCTCTTCTGAGTGATAGGGAAGCGCTTCTGTCCGATTACGAATTGGGTTTGAAAGCCGGAAGCAGGTTTATTGAAACCTACTTGGAGGCAGAAGCGAGTCAAAACCCTCGCTCTGCCTGATTCCCAAACAGGTTCAAACCTATCTTACTTCGATAATTCGCATGCAGTTGGTCGAACCAATAACATCCATCACATCACCTTGAGTAATAATGACGACGTCTCCGGCATCGAGAAAACCTTGTTCTTTCAGTGTCTCCAGTGCTGAATAAGTAGTATCTAAACCTGAACCACCTTCAGTTCCAAAGTACACAGGCGTAACGCCGCGATATAGGGTACAACGATTAAGTGTCGCTTCATTTCTCGATAGAGCAAAAATAGGCAGACCAGAGCTCAAACGCGACATAGTCAGTACGGTTTTTCCTGATTCCGTCAGGCTGACCATCGCTTTTACGCCTTCTAAGTGGTTAGCTGCGTACATGGTTGCCATGGAAATAGTTTCTGAAGCTGACTCAAATTGCCTTGTCAGGCGGTGACCAGATACATTTACAGACGGCATTTTCTCTGCCCCTATACAAACTTCTGCCATTGATCTGACGGTCTCTACAGGGTAATTACCCGCTGCAGTTTCTCCAGAAAGCATGACGGCATCCGTACCATCTAACACGGCATTCGCTACATCCATCACTTCTGCACGTGTTGGCATTGGGTTTTCGATCATGGATTCCATCATCTGTGTTGCTGTAATCACGGTTCTGTTGTGCTTGCGAGCACGTCGAATCAGTTGCTTCTGTACGCCAACCAGCTCAGGGTCACCGATTTCAACCCCCAAGTCACCACGTGCCACCATGACAGCATCTGAAGCCAGAATGATGTCGTCCATGCTGTCGTCATCAATAACCGTTTCCGCACGCTCAACCTTCGCCACCATTCGAGCCTCTAGTCCTGCGTCTGTTGCAAGGCGACGGGCGTATTTCATATCTTCCCCGTTTCTAGGGAAAGAGACGGCGAGGTAATCGACTTTGATTTTTGCAGCCGTCAGGATGTCGGCTTTGTCTTTTTCAGTGAGTGCTTCAGCAGAAAGTCCACCGCCTTTTTTGTTGATCCCTTTGTTGTTAGAAAGGTCGCCACCAATGAGGACTGAGGTATGCACTTTAGCGTTTTCTACCGACAGGACTTTCAACTGTACACGTCCGTCATCGAGCAGCAAGATATCTCCATTACTCACATCCCGAGGCAGTTCTTTGTAGTCTACGCCAACAGCCGTCTCTGTTCCTTCACCTGCAGGAAGTTCTGCATCTAAAACAAACTTAGCGCCGACATTGAGCTCTACTTTTCCCTCTTTGAACGTAGACACGCGGATCTTTGGTCCTTGCAAGTCGCCCAAAATCGCCACGTGAGTACCTAATCTTGCAGCAATTTGTCTTACTTTCTGAGCTCGTTGAATGTGGTCTTCTGCGCTACCATGCGAGAAGTTCATTCGCACCACGTTTGCTCCAGCTTCTATGATCCCTTCCAGATTGTTGTCTTTGTCAGTCGAAGGACCCAGAGTAGCAACAATTTTTGTTCGTCTGATGAGTTTAGACATATGAATCTCCGTTAGATCGCCTTAATTCCATGTATTCTTGCTTTTGTATAAACAAGTGTAGCGAGTAGGAGATATTTTCGTTCGCAAAAAAACATCGAGTGGATCACTATTCTCAGGTTTAAAAAATGTCTAAATTCAAACTTGTATAAAAAGAATTGAGAGATACGTGATGGGAGTCACGACGATGGATTAAGCTGCTTCACAATTAGTTTTCAAAGTAAAAAAATTAGTAGGTTTACAATCTTCGGAGTTTCCTATGTACATGGCTCAACCAGGCCATATTGATCATATCAAGCAGGTCAACGCTGGCCGTGTATATAAGTTGATAGACTTAAAAGGTCCTATTTCTCGTATAGACTTATCGAAAACCAGCGAGCTGGCACCCGCCAGTATTACCAAAATTACCCGAGAGCTCATCGATGCTCACTTAATTCATGAAACGACGGTTCAGGAAGCGACGAGCCGTGGACGTCCTGCGGTTGGTCTTCAAACAGATAACGAAGGTTGGCAATTTCTGTCGATGCGTCTTGGTCGAGGCTACCTGACTATTGCTCTGCATGAACATGGCGGTTCCGTATTGGTAGATACGAAAATCACCATTGATGAAATCGAACAGGACGAAGTGCTGGAAAGGCTACTTCATGAGATTGAAGAGTTTTTTCAGGTGTATTCAGACAAACTGGATCGCGTAACCAGTATCGCTCTTACTCTTCCCGGGCTGGTGGATTCCGACAAAGGCATTGTTTTGCAAATGCCTCATTACAATGTGAATAACCTGCCGTTAGGACCAGAAATTTACAAAGCGACTGGTCTGCCTGTTTTCATTGCGAACGATACCCGAGCCTGGGCACTTGCAGAGAAGTTATTCGGGAATTCTCAGGGTGTAGAAAATTCTGTTCTGATTTCAATTCATCATGGCTTAGGTGCCGGTATCATTCTTGATGGTCGCGTATTGCAAGGTCGACACGGCAATATTGGTGAGTTAGGGCATATTCAGATTACACCTGAAGGGAAGCAATGCCACTGTGGCAATACAGGATGTCTGGAAACCTTAGCGAGCTCAAAGGCATTAAGGGAAGTGATCACTGCCCGCATAGCTGACGGTGAAGAAACTTCGATTCCTCACGACGACATTACTATTGAGTCTATTTGTGCAGCTGCGGAAGCAGGGGATGCATTAGCCATAGAAGAAATTCAAAGACTCGGCAGATACCTCGGGGCGGCAATTGCCATTGTGATTAACTTATTTAACCCGGAAAAAGTGCTGATCGGTGGTGTGATAAATCAGGCTAAGTCTATTTTATACCCGTCGATTCAAGAATGTATCGAAACACAGACCTTGCCAGTTTACCATCAAGATCTACAATTGGAGGAGAGTCGTTTCTATACTGAAGCAACGATGCCGGGAGCTGCTTTGATAAAACAAGCGATGTACGATGGTCAGCTACTCATGAAAGTGGTTGAAGGTTAATCCATTCCTGTACAGATTGAGCCGGATTAGTTGGTTCGTAATATGGCGCAGATGCAATTGATGCTGTACTCTGTAATTATTGATTAATTAGTGAGAAACCGTATGTCTGGAGTATTAAGCAGCGTTGACCAAAGAACAAAGCTAGTCGGTGAAAACCGTTTAGAGTTGTTATTGTTCCAGCTCAATAGCTCGCAAATTTTTGCCGTAAACGTATTTAAGGTTCGGGAAGTCTTAAAACTTCCGCAACTCACTAAACTACCAGGTGCGCATCATTATATTACTGGTGTTGCATCGCTTCGTGGTGAATCTGTCCCTGTTATTGATCTTCGCGCTGCAATTGGCTTTCGACCTATGCAGGATAGCGAAGAACAGAATCTCATTATTACTGAATACAACCGTACTATTCAGGGCTTCTTGGTCGGTCAGGTTCGCAACATCATCAATACCGCATGGACAGAAATCCAGCCACCGCCAAAAACAGCTGGTCGTGCTAACTATCTGACCGCCATTACCAACATCATGGAAAACGAGCAAAAGCGCATCGTTGAAATAATTGATGTTGAGAAAGTTTTGGCAGAAATAGTCGATTATGACGTTTCAATTTCTGACGGCGTTTTAGATGAAGATTTAAGTCACGAGATGGCAGGTCGTAAGATCCTGATTGTCGATGATTCTTCAACGGCTCGAAATCAGGTTCGAGGCACGTTGAGCCAGTTAGGGCTTGAAATCATGGAATGTAATGATGGTCTTGAGGCTCTTAATCTTCTCAAGTCATGGTGTGATGAAGGGAAAGATGTGGCTAATGAACTGCTCCTCATGATCACCGATGCAGAGATGCCTGAAATGGACGGCTACAAACTGACGCACGAAGTGCGCAGCGATCCTCGTATGAAAGATCTCTACATTACATTGAATACATCTCTCAGCGGTAGCTTTAACGAGGCGATGGTTGAAAAGGTAGGCTGTAACAAGTTTATATCTAAGTTCCAACCTGATTTGTTGGTAAAAGTGACTCAGGATCGGTTAAGAGACATTATCTAACAAAACGCCCGGCACTGAGCCGGGCGTTTTTCTTTCGTGCGAAACTCATCTACTTTTTGGGTTGAGCGTCGATACACTCTCCATGTACGCTTTTACCCTCTGGAGCCATTAGGTAAAGATAAAGTGGCATGATATCCAATGGAGTCTTCAATAATTCTGCATCTTCTGCCGGGTAGGCTTTTGCACGCATTCCCGTTCTTGTGCCACCAGGGTTGATCGCGCTAACTCTAACGCTTGTGTCTTCCAGTTCATCTGCCAGTACCTGCATCATGCCTTCAGTTGCAAACTTAGACATGGCATAAGTTCCCCAGAATGCTCGCCCATCGTGCCCAACGGTTGAAGAGGTAAATACCAGACGACCGTCTTCAGATTTTTTCAGAAGCGGTAACACAGCCTGAGTCATCAGAAACTGCGCTTTTACGTTGATTTGCATGACATCGTCGTAGGTGTCTTCACCAATTTGGTCAAAAGGACTGATCACACCAAGAATACTGGCGTTATGAAGTACACCGTCTAAACGACCAAACTGACCTTCGATGGTCTCTACCATATCTTGGTAATGTTGTTTGGTTGCTCCTTTCATATCAAGTGGAATTATCGCAGGCTGTGGTGCGCCGATTGCTTCAATTTCGTCGTAGGTTTCTTCAAGTTTGGCAACGGTTCTTCCCAAGAGTATTACGGTAGCTCCGTGTTCGGCATAACTGATAGCCGCCTGCTTACCAATACCTGCTCCTGCACCCGTGACCAATATGACTCTGCCTGCTAAGGCTTTATCTGAGACTGAATAATCCACTTTTCTCACCTTGTAATATGAATTGGCGACCACCATTAATGTCCTATAAGTGATTGATACATCACTATCGAAAATCGGCATTTACTATTGGTAATCGTGACAAGATGGTTACAATACACCAATTCATTCTCTTGGGGATATCACATTGGAATTTTTATTAGATTACGGATTATTTTTAGCCAAGATCGTCACAATACTGGCAGCCGTTGTAGTGCTACTCGTGGTGGTAAAGTCTGTGGGTGGAAAGCAAGGCGGTGCAAAAGGTGAGTTGGAAGTAACCAATCTTACTGAGCGATACGAACACAGCGTAGAGCAGCTTGAGAATCACCTTCACGATGAGGCGTTTTTAAAAGCCAAACACAAGGCTGATAAAAAAGCGCAGAAAGAAAAAGACAAAGAACGTGAAAAAGAAGTGAAGAAAGCGGCAAAGGATGGCGAGTTAGAAGCGAATAGAAAGCCACATCTTTTCGTATTGGACTTCAATGGATCCATTGATGCAAAAGAAGTGACAGCACTACGCGAAGAAGTCAGTGCTATTGTAGCTGTTGCGAAAGAAGGAGATGAGGTTCTTGTAAAACTCGAGTCCGGTGGTGGAATGGTTCACGCTTATGGTTTAGCGTCTTCTCAGTTAGATCGTATCAAAGCGGCTAATCTGCCCCTTACCATTTCTGTCGACAAAGTCGCTGCCAGTGGTGGTTACATGATGGCGTGTGTTGCCGATAAAATTGTCTCTGCACCTTTTGCAGTAGTAGGTTCTATTGGTGTTATTGCTCAGTTGCCAAACTTCAATAAACTTCTGAAAAAACACGATATCGAGTACGAGCAACTCACTGCGGGTGAGTACAAGCGTACCCTGACTATGTTTGGTGAAAACACCGACAAAGCACGTGATAAATTCAAAGAAGAGCTAGAAGAAACACATGGTCTGTTTAAAAACTTTATCAATGAGCGCAGACCGACACTTGATCTGGATAAGGTAGCGACTGGTGAACACTGGTTCGGTACTCAGGCAAAAGATCTGGGGCTGGTTGATGAGATCTCAACCTCAGACGATTTGGTGATGAAAGCCTGCCAAGACAAGACGGTTCTGTCTATTCATTATGTTCAAAAGAAAAAATTGTCTGACAAGCTTACAGGTGTAGGTGCAAACATTATTGATAATGTGATCATGAAGTGGGTGTCTAAAGGTCAAAGACCGATTCTATAGACTATTATTTAGTAAGGTCTGATATTTCAAACAAAAGTCCGTTTTGTGTAAGTGGTGTTACATTTTCTTGTATAAACAGAAACTTGTATCACATGTATACAAAATATAACGGACTTTTTTGTTTTTTATTCATCATAGCTTTCGGTATAATAGCGCGCCGATAAAAGTGGGTGGCATAAGAACGCTCACTACAAACGAAAACGGAGAAAAACATGTCCCTTCAACCTCCAGTTATTACTGTAGACGGTCCTAGCGGTGCAGGGAAAGGTACCCTTTGTATGTTGTTGGCGGAAAAACTTGGCTTTCATTTGCTCGATTCGGGCGCGATTTATCGTGTTCTTGCACTTGCTGCGATCCATCATGGAATAGACACGGAATCTGAAGATGCTTTGGTTCCGATTGCCACGCACCTGGATGTTCAGTTTATCGCTGAAGGTGACCTGGTGAAGGTTATTCTGGAAGGCGAAGATGTATCTAAAGAACTTCGCAAAGAAACCACTGGCGAAGCAGCGTCAAAAATTGCAGCGTTGCCGCGTGTTCGCGAAGCACTTTTACGTCGTCAGCGCTCATTTGCTTCCGAACCTGGCTTAGTAGGTGATGGTCGTGATTTGGGCACGGTAGTTTTTCCATCCGCTGTAGCGAAAATCTTCTTGGACGCCAGCGCGGAAGAAAGAGCGAATAGACGCTACAAGCAGTTGCAAGAAAAGGGGCATGATGTTAAATTTGATGACCTTTTGCGCGAGATCCAGGACAGAGACGACCGTGACCGAAACAGAACGGTAGCGCCTTTACGTCCAGCGGAAGACGCGTTAGTGCTTGATTCTACATCACTTTCTATTGATGAAGTGGTACAGCAAGCGCTTGAATTTATTGAATCTAAACTGTCTCAATAGTGTCTATTGGGGCAGTCGGACTGTTGGTCGCAAGGAAGATGACTGGCAATTTTATCAACCCCACGAGGTAGGACACCCGTGGACGTTTAAATATTGAAGATCAAATAATGACTGAATCTTTTGCTCAACTCTTTGAAGAGTTTCTAAACGAGACTGAATTCCAACAAGGTACTATCGTTAAAGGTACTGTAGTAGCTATCGAGAACGGTTTCGTTCTTGTTGACGCTGGTCTTAAGTCTGAGTCTGCTATCCCAGCTGAACAATTCAAGAACGCTGCTGGCGAACTTGAAGTTGAAGTAGGTACTGAAGTAGACGTAGCGCTAGACGCTGTTGAAGACGGTTTCGGTGAAACTCAACTTTCTCGTGAGAAAGCGAAGCGTCACGAAGCTTGGATCGTACTTGAGAAAGCTTACGAAGAAGCTGAAACTGTTGTTGGTGTTATCAACGGTAAAGTTAAAGGCGGTTTCACTGTTGAACTAAACGGTATCCGTGCTTTCCTTCCAGGTTCTCTAGTAGACGTGCGTCCAATCCGCGACACTGCTCACCTAGAAAACAAAGAGCTAGAGTTCAAAGTAATCAAGCTAGACCAGAAGCGTAACAACGTTGTTGTTTCTCGTCGTGCTGTTATCGAATCTGAAAACAGCGTTGAGCGTGACGAGCTTCTTGAAACTCTACAAGAAGGTACTGAAGTTAAAGGTATCGTTAAGAACCTTACTGACTACGGTGCGTTTGTTGACCTTGGCGGTGTAGACGGTCTTCTACACATCACTGACATGGCTTGGAAGCGTGTTAAGCACCCATCTGAGATCGTTAACGTTGGTGACGAGATCCTAGTTAAAGTTCTTAAGTTCGACCGTGACCGCACTCGCGTATCTCTAGGTCTTAAGCAGCTAGGCGAAGATCCATGGGTAGCAATCGCTAAGCGTTACCCAGAAGGTCACAAGCTTTCTGGTCGTGTTACTAACCTAACTGACTACGGTTGCTTCGTTGAAATCGAAGAAGGCGTTGAAGGTCTGGTACACGTATCTGAAATGGACTGGACTAACAAGAACATCCACCCATCTAAAGTTGTGAACGTAGGCGACGAAGTTGAGGTTATGGTTCTTGAGATCGACGAAGAGCGTCGTCGTATTTCTCTAGGTCTTAAGCAGTGTAAAGCTAACCCATGGCAGTCATTCGCTGAAGCTCAAGCTAAAGGCGATAAAGTAACTGGTAAGATCAAGTCTATCACTGACTTTGGTATCTTCATCGGTCTTGAAGGCGGCATCGACGGTCTTGTACACCTATCTGACATCTCTTGGAACGTTCCAGGTGAAGAAGCAGTACGTGAGTACAAGAAAGGCGACGAAATCTCTGCAGTTGTACTTGCAGTAGACGCAGAGCGCGAGCGTATCTCTCTAGGCGTTAAGCAAATGGAGAACGACCCGTTCAACGCATACGTTGCTGACAACAAGAAAGGTGCTCTAGTAAACGGTACTGTAACTGCAGTTGACGCAAAAGGTGCTACAATTGAACTTGTAGAGGGCGTTGAAGGTTACATCCGTGCTTCTGAAGTATCTCGTGACCGTGTTGAAGATGCGTCTCTAATCCTAAGCGTTGGTGACAGCGTTGAAGCGAAGTTCACAGGTGTTGACCGTAAGAACCGCGTAATCAACCTATCTATCAAAGCTAAAGATGAAGCTGAAGAGCAAGAAGCAATGGCTTCACTGAACAAGTCTGAAGAAGGCGCGTTCGGTAATGCTATGGCTGATGCATTCAAGGCTGCTAAAGGCGAATAATAAATCGCTAAAGGGGAGCCATTAGGCTCCCTTTTTTTCGATAAGTGCCTTTTTGATTCCATTGAAATGAGGGGAACTATGACTAAGTCTGAACTAATAGAAAGACTCTGCGCGCAGCAAACACACCTTTCTGCAAAAGAAGTAGAAGATGCCGTCAAGGATATTCTTGAACATATGGCGTCAACCCTGGAAAGCGGTGATCGTATTGAGATCCGTGGTTTCGGTAGTTTCTCATTGCACTATCGTGAGCCAAGAATGGGTCGTAACCCAAAAACTGGTGAAAAAGTTGAGCTAGACGGCAAGTACGTACCTCACTTCAAGCCGGGTAAGGAGTTGCGCGAACGCGTTAACATCCACGGCTAATCACCAATTGGTGTTATAGAAAAGCGGCATGCATCTCGTATGCCGCTTTTTTATAACTAAAATACTTAGATTCATCAGATTCTTGATGGTTTGATCGTATAAATTCCTGCATAATCTAATCCCTAAGCTTATTCCGGAGTAGTGATTTATGAAAATTATAAAAATAATCTTGGTAATTGCTCTTGTGCTGATCGCCCTGGCTTTAGGCGCGCAAAATCAGCAGGTGGTTTCATTCAACTATCTGTTAGCAAAAGGTGATTTCCACTTGTCATTACTGTTGGGTTTGGTGTTTGTTGTTGGCTTTGGGATAGCGGCTCTTGTATTTGGTAGTGTTCAGTTCAAGCAAAAGCTCACCATCCGTAAGCTCAGAAAACAACTCAATAACCAGCCAGCAATAGAGAAGCAACAGAGTAACGCCTAAGGCAAATTGAATGCTTGAACTTCTCTTCTTGTTGTTACCAATTGCTGCAGCCTATGGATGGTACATGGGTAACCGCAGTGCAAACTTCGACAAGCAGAAACAATCAAATCAGATATCCCGCCAGTACGTTACTGGTCTAAACCTACTTCTTTCCGATCAGTCAGATAAAGCGGTCGACCACTTTATCGAGTTGCTTCAAGTCGATGATGAAACCATCGATACTCATTTAGCCCTAGGTAACTTATTTCGATCTCGCGGTGAAGTAGACCGTGCGATCCGAATTCACCAAAACCTCATTTCCCGTTCAGGGCTTACCATTGAGCAAAAGAACATTGCGCTTCAGCAGCTTGCTAAAGATTTTATGGTATCTGGTCTGTTAGACCGCGCAGAGAAAATATTCCTTCAGCTACTGGATGAACCAGATCACCGGGAAGCTGCGCTGACACAGTTAGTCATCATTTTTCAGCAAACTCGGGAATGGAGTAAAGCCATCGAGTACGCTTCCGCGCTGGTGAAGTTAGGTAAAATCCGAATTAAGAAAGATATCGCACACTACTACTGCGAACTTGCAATGCAGGAGCAAGGTGACGGGAACATTAAGAAATCAGTAGCGCTACTGAAAAAGGCGCTCACCGAAGACCCAAATTGTGTTCGTGCCAGCATTGCATTAGGGAAGATTTATCAGGCTCAAGACGATTACAGCAACACCGTCCGCTACCTTGAGCAAGTGCTGGATCAAGACGTAGACTTTTTGGGGCAGGTTTTGCCGACTATTGCTGAGTGCTATCAAAAACTGAGCAAAGAAGGGGAGCTACTTGAGTTTCTGCATCGGTGTATCGAGAAAAAAGCAGGTGTATCTGCAGAGCTTATGTTAGCTCAGTTAGTTGCAGAGCATGAGGGCGTTGCGGCAGCACAGACGTTACTCACAAGGCAGCTGGTTAAGAACCCGACCATGAAAGGCTTCTATCGCCTTATGGATTACCATCTTGAAGAAGCAGAAGAAGGTCGTGCTAAAGAAAGTCTGACTACACTTCAGGGCATGGTAGGTGAACAACTCAAGGTGAAACCCCATCACCGTTGCCGAAAATGCGGCTTTTCAACTCGCTCTCTGTATTGGCATTGCCCGTCTTGTAAAGGGTGGGGTACCATTAAGCCGATTCGCGGGCTTGATGGTGAATAGAATTTGCAGATCATGGTTTAACCGTGATCTTTTGCTTAGATAATAGGCTCATTTAAAGTAGGAGATAAAAGTGATCGATCAGAAAGTCATCGTGGCACTTGATTACGACAAGCAAGAAGATGCACTAGCGTTTGTCGATAGAATTGACCCAAGTACTTGCCGCCTGAAGGTGGGCAAAGAGATGTTTACTCTGTTTGGTCCTGAATTTGTACGTGAGCTGCATAAACGAGGCTTCTCAGTGTTCCTTGACCTGAAGTTCCACGATATTCCTAACACCTGTTCAAAAGCAGTAAGAGCGGCAGCAGAACTAGGAGTATGGATGGTTAACGTACATGCTGGTGGCGGTGAACGAATGATGAGTGCTTCTCGCGAAATCCTGGAGCCTTACGGTAAAGACCGCCCACTGCTTATTGGTGTGACCGTATTGACCAGCATGGAGCAGAATGACCTTGCGGGTATCGGTTTGGATGTCGCTCCTCAAGAGCAAGTGATGCGTCTAGCCAATCTGACTAAGCATTCAGGTCTTGACGGGGTCGTGTGCTCTGCTCAGGAAGCTTCTCTGCTTAAGTCTGAGCTAGGTCGCGAGTTTAAGCTGGTCACGCCGGGAATACGACCAGCAGGTGCTGCTGTGGGCGACCAGAAGCGTATCATGACTCCAGTTGATGCCATTAAAGCGGGTTCAGACTACTTGGTGATTGGTCGTCCAATCACGCAAGCTGCCGATCCTGCTAAAGTTCTCGCTGAGATCAATGCGACTCTCGCATAAACATTTTGGAATAAATACAAAAACGCCCACTTCAAAAGTGGGCGTTTTTTTAGGCGGGTTTACCGCTGTGGAATTTGAAATCTCTATCTGGGGATGAAATTAAATCCGCTTCTAGCTGGCCGAAAAATGCCACTCTTTCAGAAATGTCTTCTCCTGCAATTTGTTCAGCTAAGGTCAGGTAGTCTTGATAATGTCTAGCTTCCGAGCGCAGAAGAGAGATATAGAATTTGCAGATGTCCTCTTCCATATGAGGAGCAAGCTTTGCAAATCGTTCGCAAGATCGAGCTTCGATATAAGCACCGATGATGAGTTTGTCGATCAGTGTTTGTGGCTCGTGAGTTTTCATTTCTGAGAGTAAGCCTTTCGCATATCGGCTGGCTGAAATGTTTTCATATGGAATGCCTCGCGACTCCATTATCTCGAGTACTTGATAGAAATGATGCAGTTCTTCTTTGATCAAGAGGACCATTTTATCGATAAGATCCTGGCTATAGGGAGAGTCGCCTCTCGCCATGATGGACTTGGAAATATTACTCTTCCCTTTTAATTTCTCGATGGTGCCGATTTTTCTATAGGCAAAATCTTCGTAGGGTTTAAACCAATCGAGTAAGGTATGCGCGCTGTCTTTATCGACCGCGTATTTGCGGATGAGGTACATGGCTGATTGACCTGCTTTAAGCTCACATAACAAATGATCCAGCAAAACGACTGGCAGGTTTTCGGGTTTTTTGGCTTCTTCAATCCATTCTTCGGGAGTATCGCATTGAAGGAAAGATTTGATTGGCTGGAGCAGTTCTTGAATAGTTTCGTTATCAATCATGGTAAATAGCTAACATAAAAAAGGTCGCTGAAAGCGACCTTTGGTTGATTTGAGTCTGGTGGTAGTTTACCACTTTTTCTTTTCGCCGAAGAGTGCATCCATATCGTCGTTACGTTCTTTTTCGTCACGATCTTTTGCATGCTCGGCTTCTTTGTCCTGTCTCTTCTGATTCAGGTCATCAAGCATCGCCTGAAGCTTCTCTTTTGCTTTATTTGAGTAGGAATCATTTTTTGAAGCCAGAGCATCTAAGCCCTTCTTCAGAAGCTGTTTTGCTGTACCTGCTTGACCACGAAGCACAGAATCATTGGCACGCTTGATTACGTTTTCTATGTTGATTCGAACTTGAATCTGCTCCAAGCGAGCATTTTCAGCAACATAGCTTTGTGTATCGAAGCGCCCTTTGTTGTGCTCGCTTCGAATGGTTTCTCTAAGTCTTTTTACCAGCTTAAGCATAATAATAGCTTGCTTGTCGCTACTTGGGACTTTAAAAGACGCTGTTTCACCGCCTTGATAGTTGTCTTTTAGTTGCTGAATCTGCGATTGCATGTTTGCAATGCGAGCTTTGAGTTGTTTATTTTTAGGATCAAGCTCGAACATAGATTCTAATGCATCAAGAATTCGTGTATTCAGACACACCAACAACTCTTTACTGTAAGGCAAGTGGTGTGCGTTACCGATGAGGTCTTCTGTTGCGTCGATAACGGCTAAATGACGAGTGGATTCTTGTTTCTTTGCAGTCTCTACTTTCACGCGGTACTGGAGCATTATGTTGTAACCGATAACGAGAACCAACAAAATGGCAACAAGCGCAATTATTAAACCAATATTCATAAACTTAAGTCTGCATTCCGTACAAAAAAGCTAACCCCCGAGGATACACGATAATGTATTGTTTCTGTACCCAAGATAAGAACAAAGTTCATTATTATCCTTACTTAGAGGAAAAATTAATGAAAAAATTAAATTTGCCCCGATTTATGCGGGGTCTATAGCAAAACCTACCTAATACTATAGTTGATAGTCAAACTCCTCACATAAGTATCTGCGTTTTTACTGTCTTTTTTTAGCTGAAGGCGTTATAACTAATACTTATATACCCAAGTAACTTCAATATGAAAAAGTCGTCGAGGCTACTTCGGTATATAAATTGAGAGTAACGGAATACGGGGTCGCGATGAAATTACAGCAATTGAAGTACATTGTTGAAGTTGTGAATCATAACTTGAACGTGTCGGCAACAGCGGAAAGCCTGTTTACCTCTCAGCCAGGCATCAGTAAACAGGTGCGATTACTGGAAGATGAGCTCGGTATACAAATCTTCGAGCGCAGCGGAAAGCACCTTACTCAGGTCACCAGTGCAGGTGAAGATATTGTTCGTATCTCGAGTGAAATTCTGGCGAGAGTGGAAAGCATTAAAGCCGTTGCAGGGGAGCATACCCATCCAGAAATGGGAACGTTGAATATCTCTACAACGCACACACAGGCTCGCTATGCATTACCAGATGTCATTAAAGGGTTTACTGCACGTTACCCGAAGGTGTCACTTCACATGCATCAGGGCACGCCTTCGCAAATGTCTGAAGCTGTAGCGAAAGGTACGGCAAACTTTGCTATTGCGACAGAGGCTTTGCACCTATACCAGGATGCGATCATGCTGCCTTGTTACCACTGGAACCGCTCTATTGTAGTGACCAAAGACCACCCATTGGCTAAGAAAGACCACGTGACAATCGAAGATTTGTCGACTTATTCACTGGTGACATACGTCTTTGGTTTTACTGGTCGTTCTGAGTTGGACACCGCATTTAACAATGCTGGGTTGACACCACGTATCGTATTTACTGCAACCGATGCCGATGTGATTAAAACTTACGTTCGCATGGGAATTGGCGTTGGAGTGATTGCTTCTATGGCTGTCGACAAAGAGCTGGATTCTGATTTGGTGGCGATAGATGCCAGTCATATCTTCGGTGCGAGTACGACAAGTATCGGCTTCCGACGAGGTACCTTCTTGCGTTCTTATATGTACGATTTTATGGAGCGTTTCGCGCCTCACCTGACTCGACCGGTAGTTGAACAGGCGATCTCTTTAAAAAGTAACGCAGAAATTGAAGAGATGTTTAAAGACATCGAATTACCTGTCCGATAAAGCACTTCCCCTTACCTTTGATTCCCCCTACAATCGCCGCATTCGGGGGAATCATGAACCATACCTTTTTAGACATAACATCCATTCTTAAACGATACGACTCTTTATGGCGTATTCAGCCATTTCATTTGAGTCTTCAGTCTGAGTGCCCTTGGGATTCAAGTCATCCCGAACTTAACACCTGGTTATTGGATCTGACTGAGGGCGAAATAATCGAGCTAAAATCAGATCCTGATGGATTAATTCGTAGAATCTCAGAGATTCTCCCTGACGCTTTAAGGCTAAAAGAATTAACCTCTTTGCCAAGCAGAGGCTTAAGTAATATTGCTTTGTCAAAAGGCGCTGAAACAGGTATACCCGGCAAGAAGCTGAGCCAGATTCTTTCCATGGGAGAAGCGTGTATTGAATCTCATCATGGTTCTGAGTGGTTAGAGTGGTGCTCCGGAAAGGGTTTTTTAGGTCAGGTATTGTCATCAAAGTCTCAAGAGCATGTAACCAGTTTTGAGTGGCAACACAGCTTGTGTGAGAGCGGGCAAACGCTTGCTGATAAAAAGAAGCTGCCGATGACCTTTATTCAGGGAGATGCTCTTTCAGATAGCTCCAAAGTCATATTCAAGCCCGAAATGCATGCTGTCGCGCTACACGCATGTGGCGATTTACACATTAGCCTGATTCGACACGGTAGCGACGCAAATTTGTCGGCTTTTTCAATAGCCCCTTGCTGTTATCACCTAATCCAAGCTGAACATTACACTCCGCTTTCGAGTGAAGGTAAGCGCTTGGATCTCTCACTTTCCAGAGCAGAGCTTCGTATTCCACTACAGGCAACGGTAACTGGTGGAGAAAGAGTTCATAGGCATCGAAGGGAAGAGATGATATTTCGCCTCGGTCTCGATAGCTATTTGAGACAAAAACAGCAAAGTGACTATACGCCAATACCAAGTATTAAAAAGTCCATGCTTTCGGAAGGTTTTGAGCATTTTTGTCATTGGGCAGCAGAGAAAAAAGAGCTGAATCTCGGTGATATGGATTTCGAATACTGGCAAGAAATTGGCGAACAGCGTTTTTGGATCATGGAGCGTTTGAGCCTGGTTCAGCAGATTTTTCAAAGACCATTAGAGCTCTGGTTGATCTTGGATAGAGCCCTTTATCTGCAAGAAAAAGGTTATGAAGTGACGCTTTGCGAATTTTGCGAACGGAATGATACTCCAAGGAATATTTTAATTCAGGCGAAAAAAAGACCTGCATAGAACAGGTCTTTTAAAACCAAAACTGAATTTAGTTGAACATCGCGATAGCTTGTTTCGCGTCAACGTATTCAAGGTCAAAGCTCTCTGCAACTTCTTTACAGGTTACTTTACCGTGAATTACGTTAAGACCTTCAAGTAGACCTTCATCCGCAAGAAGTGCTTTCTCGTAACCGTTGTTTGCCAGCTTGATAATGTAAGGCAATGTTGCATTGTTAAGTGCAAACGTTGAAGTACGAGCAACCGCACCCGGCATGTTAGCAACACAGTAGTGAACCACATCATCTACGATGTATGTTGGCTCTGCGTGTGTTGTTGCTTTTGATGTTTCAAAGCAACCGCCCTGGTCGATAGCTACGTCTACAACAGCAGCGCCTGGCTTCATGCGCTTGATGTGTTCTTTTGTAATTAGCTTAGGCGCGGCCGCACCTGGGATTAGTACCGCACCAATCACTAGGTCAGCTTCAAGTACATGTTTTTCAAGCGCGTCTTCAGTGGAGTAAACCACTTTTGCACGACCTTGGAACTCTTCATCAAGGGCTCTTAGTGTGTCGATATTACGGTCTAAGATAGTCACGTCTGCACGTAAACCAACCGCCATACGAGCTGCATTTGAACCAACAACACCGCCGCCGACAACGACAACTTTTGCAGGTTCAACACCCGGAACACCGCCCAGAAGAAGACCGCGACCACCATGAGATTTTTCCAAAGTTTGTGCGCCAGCTTGGATAGACATGCGACCCGCAACCTCAGACATTGGTGCTAATAGTGGCAGACGACCCATATTATCTGTTACAGTCTCATATGCTATGCAGACAGCTTTACTCTTGATAAGCTCTTCAGTTTGTGGAAAATCTGGTGCTAGGTGTAAATATGTGAACAATATTTGCCCTTCGCGCAGCATAGCGCGCTCGACAGCTTGAGGTTCTTTAACCTTAACAATCATGTCTGCTTTCGCGAAAACGTCAGCAGCAGTAGGAAGAATGGATGCACCTACGGCAATATAGTCTTGATCGGAAAAGCCGATGCCACTACCGGCGTTCGTTTCGACAATGACTTGGTGACCGTGAGAGACAAGTTCTCTCACACTGGATGGAATCATCCCCACTCGGTATTCGTGGTTTTTGATTTCCTTCGGTACGCCAATAATCATCCTGACTCCTCAATATTTCTGGTTGTATTATCTATGTGTAGGGTAATTCTGTCGAATTAATATCTAGTATAGAGTTGTGTTTGAAAAATTTGATACTGAATATTAAAAAGTTGTAGTATATTTTTTTGCAAGGAAGTAATAAGGTGGGATAAAAAATGGTGGATAACTATAAGAAGCCGTCCAAGGAACTTGATCGTATTGATAGAAACATTCTTAACGAGCTTCAGAAAGATGGTCGTATTTCGAATGTAGAGTTATCTAAGAGAGTGGGGTTGTCTCCTACGCCATGTCTAGAACGTGTGCGTCGTTTAGAGAGACAAGGGTACATTACGGGATACACAGCGTTGCTGAATCCTCAGTACCTGGATGCGTCGCTATTGGTGTTTGTTGAGATTACATTGAATCGAGGCGCGCCAGACGTATTCGAACAGTTTAACCATGCCGTGCAGAAACTGGATGACATTCAAGAATGTCACCTGGTATCAGGCGACTTCGACTATCTTCTTAAAACACGTGTATCTGATATGAGTGCATACCGTAAGCTGCTGGGTGACACACTTCTGCGTCTACCAGGTGTGAACGATACCCGCACATACGTTGTGATGGAAGAAGTCAAACAAACCAACCAGCTGGTTATTAAAACCCGATAAAGCAATCGAAAACGAATACAGATGAGTATGTATTCTGAACTCCTTTGAGATCTGGATTCAGCTTCAGAAGATTCGTTTGTTTCATTGCCCTTATTTTGTTCAGTCGCTAGCCTTTTTCTCAGGTTTGTATACAGAACAATGATTGGGTTTTACTGCTTGATGTGGTTAAATCATCAGACAAACCGAGCGGCTATTGCCGCTCGGTGCGTTTTGGAAAATGATAAATATAAAGTTGGTATATGTTCAGAGAGAACAAAGAAAAGGTTGAAACCATCATTAAATCCCAGGAAGAGGTATCTTCGCCTCGCTTAAATGGGATTCAAAGGCTACGTGATTGCTGCTTCATTCTCGGTTGCTTAACAGCAATTCTTATCTCTATTGCTCTGCTTTCTTTTGACCCAGCAGACCCTTCCTGGTCGCAGACGGCATGGGATGGGGATGTTAAAAATCTTGGCGGTCAATTTGGTGCCTGGGTTGCAGACAGTCTTTTCTTTGTTTTTGGCTCTATTGCCTATCCTCTCCCTATCGCTATTTCCGTTATGACCTGGGTCTTTTTCCGTAAACGCACGGAAGAAGAGCCGATCGATTTCGTACTGTGGGGAACTCGCCTGCTTGGTCTAGTGATTGTTACGATCACTAGCTGTGGTCTTGCAGACATTAATTTTGATGATATTTGGTATTTCTCGTCAGGAGGAGTGATTGGTGATGTGATCACAAATCTTGCTCTGCCGATGTTTAACCTGCTTGGTACCACATTGGTATTGCTTTTCCTATGGGGAGCAGGATTTACCTTACTGACAGGAATTTCCTGGCTTTCTATTGTTGAGTGGTTAGGTCAGTCTGCTATAGCTGCTGTTGCATGGTTTATTAATCTTTTACGTGGCTCAAAAGAAGAGCACATCAAACCAGAACTTCACGAACCAGTTTCAGATCTAAAAGGTGAAGCGGAAGAGTCAGAACCTCATTTCTCGGCTCTTGATGAATCAAAAGAAGAACCCGAGTCCAGATTCAATATCCATATTCCTCATTCGGCTCAACAACCTGAGCCAGAACCTTTGGTACATGACACAGATACCCCTGACTCTCAACCGTCGGTTCAATCTGACTGGGATGCTGAAGAAAGACAACTTTCACCTGATGCGACAATAGAAGAATTGACGCAGCAAGCTGAACAGGCGAACGACTACGCGGAAAATGCCGGAAAAGTAGCAGCTAGTGAACAGGTTTCTGAGCACAGCTCTGGTGACCTACCATGGGAGAGTTTGCCTTCTGATGCTAATCCAGAAGAAGAGGTAGAAGAATTATCTCGAGAAATCGCTCATGAAACTATTAACTTTGATGCGGTGGATGTGGAAGAAACTCACCCAACTATTTCTGAGTTTGAGTCACAACCAGTAGAGAGTGAGATTGAACCTGAGCCTATTGAAGTTTCTCAATCAGAAGAGATGGCGTCAGAGCCTGTCGAAGCACAGCAGCCAGAACAGCCTGCTGAAGAGAAAGATGAAGACGTGGCTGCATTTCAGTCTATGGTGGCTGATGCTCAGAAAAATATGGCAGCCAGCCAGAATCCTTTCTTGATTCAAAAGGATCAAACGCTGCCTGTTCCTACGTCACCCATGCCAACACTAGAGCTGCTTTATCACCCAGAGAAACGTGAAAACCATATTGATCGAGCTGCTCTAGAAGATATTGCACGACTGGTAGAAGCGAAGCTGGCAGACTATAAGATAACAGCGAAAGTTGTCGATATTTTCCCAGGTCCCGTCATTACCCGTTTTGAGCTGGACTTGGCTCCAGGTGTTAAAGTTAGCCGAATCTCAGGTTTATCTATGGACTTGGCGCGTTCACTTTCTGCCATGGCAGTTCGAGTAGTTGAAGTGATTCCAGGTAAACCGTACGTCGGGCTTGAACTACCGAACATGAGCCGTCAAACCGTTTTCTTATCTGATGTGATAAATAGCCCTCAGTTTGAGAGTGCAACATCACCAACAACCGTTGTGTTGGGTCAGGATATTGCGGGTGAGGCAGTCGTCGCCGATCTGGCAAAAATGCCTCACGTACTGGTGGCCGGTACCACAGGTTCTGGTAAGTCGGTCGGTGTGAACGTCATGATCCTCAGTATGCTTTACAAAGCGAAACCTGAAGATGTTCGCTTTATCATGATTGACCCGAAAATGCTGGAGCTTTCGGTTTACGAAGGTATCCCACACCTGCTTTCTGAAGTTGTGACCGACATGAAAGATGCGTCGAATGCGCTTCGCTGGTGTGTGGGTGAGATGGAACGTCGATACAAGCTTATGTCGGCACTTGGTGTACGTAACATCAAAGGTTTCAATGAAAAGCTGAAAATGGCAGCCGATGCGGGGCATCCAATCCACGACCCGCTGTGGCAACCTGGCGACAGCATGGATGAAATGCCACCTTTACTTGAAAAACTGCCTTACATCGTTGTTATTGTCGATGAGTTCGCCGATTTGATGATGGTAGTGGGTAAGAAAGTGGAAGAGCTGATCGCCCGCTTGGCCCAAAAAGCTCGTGCAGCAGGTATTCACTTAATTCTTGCCACGCAGCGTCCATCGGTAGACGTAATTACCGGTCTGATTAAAGCGAATATACCAACCCGTGTTGCCTTTACTGTATCAACCAAAACGGACTCCCGAACTATTCTGGATCAGGGCGGTGCGGAATCCTTGCTGGGTATGGGCGATATGCTTTATCTACCTCCAGGTTCAAGCCACACAGTACGTGTTCATGGTGCTTTTGCTTCAGACGATGATGTTCACTCCGTGGTAAACGACTGGAAAGCACGTGGTAAACCAACCTACATTGACGAAATTACCAATGGTGAGCAGACCGCAGATACTCTGCTTCCGGGTGAATCAATGGAAGCCGATGAGGATGTAGATCCACTGTTTGATCAAGTGGTAGAGCACGTAGTGGAAAGTCGCCGTGGTTCTGTGTCTGGTGTGCAGCGTCGATTTAAGATTGGTTATAACCGCGCCGCTCGTATTGTCGAGCAGTTAGAAGCTCAGGGAATTGTGAGTGCTCCTGGTCACAATGGTAACCGAGAGGTACTGGCTCCACCGCCAATCAAAGATTAGTTAAGGCAATGAAACAGAGGAAAGTATTCGTTGTCCAATCGGTATCAAGAGAAAACCGAGTAGTAATAGAGAATTAAAATGAGTAGATGGTTAATAATCTGTGCCTTAGGCATCTCGAGTGCCGTATTTGCGTCCCCCAAGTCAGAATTGAGCGGAAGGCTGAGCAAGAACGAAGGCTTTAGCGCTGAATTCTCCCAAACTGTTACAGCGCCCGATGGTGAGGTTATTCAAGAAGCCAAAGGAACAGCAGAAATCGCTCGTCCGAACATGTTTCGCTGGTCTACTGATTTTCCAGATGAAAGCGAGTTAGTCTCTGATGGCAGTAGCGTATGGTTTTACGAGCCCTTCATGGATCAAGTTAGCATTTACAGCCAGGAGCAAGCGACTGGGCAGACTCCATTCGTACTTTTAACTCGTGACCGAAAAAGCGACTGGGATAATTATGAAGTGGAGCAGAAAGACAACCGCTTTGTGCTTAAGCCAGTAGATAAAAATACTACGCAAGGTCAGTTTGTCATCGAAGTGACGGGTAAAGGGAAGATAGAAAGCTTTTCCGTTATTGAGCAGGACGGTCAGACAAGTGAGTTTACATTTACCTCAATGAACTTATCAGCGCCATCTGAGGATACCTTCACCTTTACTCCGCCAGAAGGAGTTGAAGTGTACGATGAACGCGATGGGTTAAGTAATGAGTAACCTTAACCATGAGTAATTACACGCTGGATTTTGCTGGTGGCGATGATTTTCGACCTCTAGCCGCGAGAATGCGTCCAGAGACTGTTGAACAATACATTGGTCAGCAACATGTCCTTGGTGAAGGTAAACCTCTGAGACGTGCCCTAGAAGCAGGGCATTTGCATTCCATGATTCTATGGGGACCGCCGGGTACGGGAAAGACAACGTTGGCAGAGGTTGCTGCGAACTATGCCAATGCCGAGGTTGAGCGAGTATCAGCAGTCACATCTGGCGTGAAAGACATTCGAGTAGCCATTGAGAAGGCCAGAGACAATAAGTCGACAGGTCGTAAAACTATTTTGTTTGTTGACGAGGTGCATCGTTTCAACAAAAGCCAGCAAGATGCCTTTCTTCCACACATCGAAGATGGCACGGTCACTTTCATTGGTGCTACCACAGAAAACCCTTCTTTCGAGCTAAATAACGCTCTACTTTCCCGGGCTCGGGTATACAAACTTTCTTCTTTGAATAACGAAGACATTCTTCAGGTACTCAATCAGGCTTTGAATGACAAAGAGCGCGGATTAGGTAACGAAAAAGCCAACTTTGAAGAAGGAGTGTTGGATCGTTTAGCTGAACTTGTTAATGGTGATGCCAGAATGTCACTCAATTACCTTGAGTTGCTGTTCGATATGGCGATCGAAGAAGAGGGCGCGAAATACATTCCTTTAACGCTATTAGCCGAAGTTGCTGGTGAGAAAGTCGCACGCTTCGATAATAAAGGGGACGTTTGGTACGACCTTATTTCCGCTGTACACAAATCAATTCGAGGTTCAGATCCGGACGCAGCCCTGTACTGGTCTGCCAGAATGATTTCTGCCGGATGTGATCCGCTTTATATTGCTCGCCGACTGCTTGCCATTGCCTCCGAAGATATTGGTAATGCTGATCCTCGCGCAATGCAAGTTGCCCTGTCTGCTTGGGACTGTTTCGCTCGCGTTGGTCCGGCGGAAGGAGAGCGAGCTATTGCTCAGGCGATAGTTTACTTAGCATGTGCTCCAAAAAGTAATGCTGTATATAACGCTTGGAAACAAGCGCTGAGAGATGCCCAGAATCATCCCGAATACGAGGTACCACCTCATCTTAGGAACGCGCCGACCAGTTTGATGAAAGATTTGGGCTACGGTGAAGAGTACCGATACGCGCATAACGAACCCGGAGCCTACGCTGCTGGGGAAGTTTATTTTCCTCCTGAAATGGCAGAAACCCGCTACTATTTCCCCACAAATCGGGGCTTAGAAACCAAAATCGGCGAAAAGTTAGATTATCTCGCCTCTTTGGACACAAAAAGCCCACAAAAGCGCTATGAAAAGTAGCGCTTTTTGGATATCTTTACCTAGATAAATTTCTTAGTAGCAGGGGAGCCTGCTACGTCTTCAAAACAAACCAAAAGGCATAGGATTAGCAATGCTGGATTCTAAATTACTTCGAACTGAGCTGGATGAAACAGCTGCAAAATTAGCACGTCGCGGCTTTAAGCTAGACGTAGAGACAATTCGTCAACTTGAAGAACAACGTAAGTCCATTCAAGTAGAAGTTGAAAATTTACAATCCTCACGCAACTCCATCTCCAAGCAAATTGGTCAGAAAATGGCTGCTGGCGACAAAGAAGGCGCGGAAAAGATTAAAAAACAAATCGGCAACCTTGGCAGTGAGCTGGATGCGAAGAAAGTGCAGCTGGCTGAAATTCAGTCTCAGCTAGAAGACGTAACCCTGTCTGTACCAAACTTGCCAGATGACTCTGTGCCAGACGGTAAAGACGAAAGCGAAAATGTTGAGATCTCTCGCTGGGGTGAACCGAAATCTTACGACTTTGAAGTGAAAGATCATGTCGACCTTGGTGAGCTTAGCGGCGGCTTGGACTTCGCAAGCGCGACCAAAATTACGGGTGCACGTTTCATCGTAATGAAAGGTCAATTTGCTCGTCTGCATCGTGCAATTGCACAGTTTATGCTGGATCTTCACACCGATGAGCATGGTTACACTGAAATGTACGTGCCGTACCTCGTGAATGCAGATAGCCTCTACGGTACAGGTCAGCTTCCTAAATTTGGTGAAGATCTGTTCCACACTGAGCCACTGACTGAAAAAGTCAGCGATGAAGAACCTCGTAAACTATCGCTGATTCCAACCGCGGAAGTGCCAGTAACGAATATGGTTCGTGACACTATCTCTGAAGAAGCTGATTTACCGCTTAAGATGACAGCACACACACCTTGTTTCCGTTCTGAAGCGGGGTCTTATGGTCGTGATACACGTGGTCTTATCCGCATGCACCAGTTCGACAAAGTAGAGCTGGTTCAAATCACTAAACCAGAAGATTCAATGGATGCACTTGAAGAGTTGACTGGTCACGCTGAAAAAGTACTTCAGCTTCTGGATCTTCCTTACCGTAAAGTCGTACTTTGTACAGGTGATATGGGCTTCGGTGCTCGTAAAACTTACGATTTGGAAGTCTGGGTTCCGGCTCAGGAGACATACCGCGAGATTTCGTCTTGTTCAAACATGTGGGACTTCCAGGCACGTCGTATGCAAGCTCGTTTCCGCCGTAAAGGTGAAAAGAAACCAGAGCTTGTACATACATTGAATGGCTCTGGTCTGGCAGTAGGTCGTACCATGGTAGCTATCTTGGAAAACAACCAGGAAGCGGATGGTCGTATCGCCATTCCAACCGCACTTCAGAAGTACATGAATGGTGCAACGCACATCGGTTAATTAACTGAGTAAAAACGTAAAAAAAAAGCTGGCTTATGCCAGCTTTTTGCGTTTTGAATGCCCTTCCTTACTGGAAGCAAATGTCTTTTTCTAAAGCACTTGATATAGCAGAAATCAGTTTATCGACATGCTGCTCTTCACTTATGTACGGAGGCATCATATAAATTCGATTCATAAACGGGCGAATCCAGACACCCTGCTGAACAAAATGCTCCTGAATCACTTCCATATTGACGTTCTGATGGGTTTCTACAACGCCAATTGCTCCCAGCCAGCGCACGTTATTAACGCGTTTATGAGATGCTAGTTTTGGAAGCTTTTCCGCGAACCAGCTTTCTATGTCCTGTGTTTGTTGTTTCCATTCATTGGTTTCAAGCAGCGCTAAACTCGCACTGGCAACGGCACAGGCTAAAGGGTTGCCCATAAACGTGGGACCATGCATAAAGCAGCCTGCTTCGCCTCCGCAAACGGTATTCGCGACTTCTTTTGATGCCATAGTGGCAGAGAGGGTCATGTATCCCCCGGTAATGGCTTTTCCAACGCATAGAATGTCTGGTTCAATTCCAGCGTGTTCAGATGCAAACATTTTACCCGTACGACCAAACCCAGTGGCAATTTCGTCGAGAATCAGCAGAACCTTGTATTCATCGCACAAGCGACGAACCTCTTTCAAAAACTGGGGATGATATATATGCATGCCTCCAGCACCCTGAACAATGGGTTCTAAAATGACCGCAGCAATATCGCTTTGATGAGTTTTGAGTTTCTGCTCAAAATCTGCGATGTCATCTGGATTCCATTCATCGAAATACCCAGACTTTGGGTTTTCAGCAAAAATGTGTTCTGGCAGAAAGCCTTTATACAGGCTGTGCATGGAGTTATCAGGATCGGTGACGGACATCGCCGCAAACGTGTCGCCATGGTATCCATTTCTCAAAGTTAAAAACTTCGGACGCTTTTCTCCTTTGGCATGCCAGTATTGTAATGCCATCTTCAAACTGACTTCGACAGCGACTGACCCAGAATCGGCGAGGAATACGTGTTCCATTCTACTTGGCGCAACGTTTAATAGCTTCTTACAGAGCTCAATGGCGGGTTCATGAGTCAGCCCACCAAACATCACGTGAGACATTTTATCGATTTGAGTTTTTGCTGCTTGATTCAGAACTGGGTGGTTATACCCATGAATAGCCGACCACCAAGACGACATCCCATCAATAAGGTCTTTACCATCTTCCAAGTGGATCTTAACTCCATTGGCTGATACGGCTGGATAGCAGGTCAGAGGTGTGAGGGTAGAAGTGTAGGGATGCCAGATGTGCTCTCGGTCGAAGGCTAAATCCATGGTGCTCTCTTTAATTTTAATTGTTTAAAAAATGAACAATTGTAAACCTTGTTTGGGTTTGCAATGTTGACAGTCTATCGGTTGTCAGTACACTAGCCAAGTAGCAATTAACAATAATCAAAATTAAGGATACGCACGTGGAAGTACGTCATAACTGGACTCATGCTGAAGTCAGAGCCCTTATGGACAAGCCGTTTATGGATCTGTTGTTTGAAGCACAATTGATTCACAGACAACATCAGCAGCACAACCATGTTCAGGTAAGTACCCTGCTTTCAATCAAAACCGGTGCGTGTCCCGAGGACTGTAAGTACTGCCCTCAGAGTGCCCGTTACACAACTGACGTCGAAAAAGAGCGTTTGATGGAAGTGGAACGAGTTCTCGATGCGGCTCAGAAAGCCAAAAATGCTGGTTCAACTCGTTTTTGTATGGGAGCGGCCTGGAAAAACCCAAAAGAAAGAGACATGCCACACCTAACCCAGATGATCAAAGGGGTAAAGGGTATGGGTTTAGAAACCTGTATGACTTTGGGTATGTTAACGCCGGATCAAGCTAGTGAACTGGCAGATGCTGGTCTGGACTACTACAACCACAACCTAGATACTTCACCTGAATTCTACGGCAGCATTATCACCACTCGTACTTATCAAGATCGTCTGGATACGCTTTCGCATGTTCGTGATGCAGGTATGAAGATCTGTTCTGGCGGTATTATCGGTATGGGTGAAAGTGTAAATGACCGTGCTGGTCTTTTGGTTGAACTGGCGAACTTACCAGTTCACCCTGAGAGTGTTCCTATCAACATGTTGGTTAAAGTGAAAGGTACGCCACTTGAGAGTGTGGATGACGTTGAACCCTTTGATTTTATCCGTCTGATCGCTATTGCGCGTATCATGATGCCGATGTCGGCAGTTCGCTTATCAGCAGGTCGTGAAAACATGAACGAGCAGATGCAGACGTTATGTTTTATGGCTGGTGCTAACTCTATCTTCTATGGCTGTAAGCTACTGACCACACCAAACCCTTCCGAAGACAAAGATATGCTTCTGTTCAAAAAGCTTGGAATCAACAGCCAGGCTGTTAGTCAGAAGCCAGACGAAATTGAAGAGAATGAATTGCTTGATAGGGTAGTGGAACGTGTAGCAGCACGCCCAGCAAAAGACGATTTGTTCTACGATGCAAGCGTTTAAAGACCGAATCCAGTCCCGGCTAAAAGAGCGTGAGGAGAAAGGGCTATCCCGCCGCCTCACGGCTTTGAGTGGGGCAAATAGCTCAGGTTTTCAACGAGATGGTAAGCAATACCTAAATTTTTCCAGCAACGATTATCTTGGTTTGGCAACAGAGCCAAGCTTAGTGTCTGCATGGCAGGAAGGGCTGAGTTTATACGGTGCGGGAAGTGCGGCTTCTCCGCTTATTACTGGCTTCTCGGATGCTCACTGCAAGCTAGAGGAGACCTTGTGCGAATGGCTGGGTTTTGAACGAGCCATCTTGTTCAGTTCAGGTTTTAGTGCGAATCAGGCTGTGCTTTTTTCCCTTTTGGAAAAAGATGATCTTCTGATCCAAGATAAACTAAACCACGCGTCGTTAGTGGAAGCGGGGATGCTTTGTCCGGCTTCCATGAAGCGTTTCAGGCACAATGACATCGACCACCTTAATTCACTTGTTGACCCTTCGAAATCTACATTAGTGGTGACCGAAGGAGTGTTCAGTATGGATGGAGACCTGTCTCCATTGTCTTGTCTGGCAGAAAAAGCAGAACAGAATAATGCTGCTTTGATGGTGGACGATGCCCATGGAATTGGCGTACTGGGCGAAGAAGGTCGGGGTAGTTGTGAACACGCTGGTATTAAACCAGACATTCTGGTGGTGACATTTGGTAAAGCCCCAGGCTTATCTGGTGCGGCAGTTATGTGTAACGCCAATTTGGGTGATTACTTTACGCAATTCGCTCGTCATCATGTTTATTCGACCGCAATGCCGCCTTCTCAGGCGCACGCTCTGACTCACTCTGTTTCATTGATGCGTACACAGCAATGGAGAAGGGACAAACTAGCTGAGTTGTCAGGTACTTATGATGAAGCGCTTGCCGATTTACCTGGATTCATACACACAGATGCTCCGATTAAACCTTTTCTTTTTGGGGAAGCAGAAGTAGCGGTAGATGTCGCTCATAACCTGAGAGAGCAGGGGATTTGGGTGACGGCCATTCGTCCTCCCACAGTGCCTAAAGGTCAGGCGAGGCTGCGCATTACATTGACAGCGAATCACTCGATAGCAGACGTAGCAAAGATGGCAAACAAGATTAAACAAGTAGTAGCGAGTCGCGTATGTTAGAACAAGCGGTTTTAATCTCTCATCACACATCCGATAAACGAGCCATTTCCGAATCTTTTGGGCGTGCTGCAGCAACGTATGATCAGCATGCTGCGTTCCAGCGCCAGGTTGGCCATCTTCTTCTTGATAAAATGCCTGAGGATCTGACAGGAAAAGTCATACTGGATTTAGGCTGCGGTACGGGTTACTTCTCTGAAATTCTGGCTATCAGAGGTGCTAAGGTGGTGGCGGCAGATTTATCGGAGGCAATGTTGTCCGCGACAGAACACCGATGTGAGGGACTGAACGTGCACTGCGAAAATGTCGATGCAGACTCTCTACCATTTTCTGACAACAGCTTTGATTTTGTTTTCTCCAGCTTGGCATTGCAGTGGTGTGATGATTTATCCGTGCCGCTAAGGGAGATTCAACGAGTAGTAAAACCGGGTGGGAAAGCATGGTTTTCTACTCTTCTGGATGGCTCATTGATAGAGCTAAAGAACGCATGGAGCAAAGTTGATGCATATCAACATGTGAATGCATTTTTATCCAGTAAACAGGTAAAACTTGCGTTAGCGCAAGCAGGATGCAGTACTCATCACATAGACTCGTTTCCCATCACTTTGAGATACAACTCTGCTCTGGAGTTGATGCGAGACTTAAAGGGCATCGGTGCTAACTATGTCGAAGGTCGCTCAGTTGGTCTGGTTACAAAATCCAAGCTGAAAGACGTAGATAAAGCCTACCGACGCTTGTATGCCCATCAAGGTCTATTACCTGCAACTTACCAAGTTTGTTTAGGAGAGATATCAGCATGCTAAATGCATTTTTTATTGCCGGTACGGACACCGAAGTGGGAAAAACGGTTGCTTCAAAAGCAATTCTCCAAGCCCTTAATGACAAAGGATTTTCAACCATTGGCTACAAACCGATTGCCTCGGGGTGTGAGCTGACAGAACAAGGGAAGAGAAATTCAGACGCTCTTCACCTGCAAGAAGCTTGCAGTCTTGATGTAAGCTACGATGATGTAAATCCATTCCCAATGATGATCCCTGCTTCTCCACACATTGCGGCTAAGCGCGACGGTATGGAAATTGATTATGACGTGCTAAGCGAGAAGCTTTCTCAACACAAACAGAAAGCGGACGTGGTTCTGGTTGAAGGAGCGGGAGGCTGGAGAGTTCCAGTCTCAGATTCTGATTGCCTGTCGACTTGGGTTAAGAAAGAAAAACTGCCTGTAGTGCTGGTGGTTGGGATTAAGCTTGGTTGCCTGAGCCACGCGATGTTGACGGCTGAAGTTATCAAAAATGATGGTTTGGAGCTTGTAGGCTGGGTGGGTAACCGAATTAATCCAGGTACTGAGCATTATGCTGAAATCATCAAGATGCTTGAAGACAAAATCCCTGCACCTAAGCTGGGAGAGATCCCATACGTACCAAGTGCCAAGAGCAAAAATATTGGTAAGTATATTGATGTGTCGGCTTTGGTTGAAGAAGCCATATTGGCTTAATTGACCACTGCTTTGAACAACAAAAAACGGCTGCTCAAAAGCAGCCGTTTTTTGTTTTGGAATTTCTTATTTTTCTGCAGTTAGACCCATCAATGCTTGCTGAGTGTCAGTGATCTGCTGCTGGCGTTGAACGTCTGACTTCAACCCTAGCTGCTCACGTGCCTCATCTTCGGTTAAACCCAAGTGGCAGCAAAGCATATCAATAGCCATCTGAAAATTTCCGTTGTCATTCATGTTTCCATTCTCCGTGGATATTCTATTTGGGAATCGCTTTCCGACGCCCCAACTCTAGATCTAGTGTCATTCGACGGCAATAAGACTATGGTCTAATACCCGAGTATCAGACCGCTTGTTTGTGCGATAACTTCCTGAAGTTCTTAAGATTGAATGAATATTCACAATTTGAGCATCTCAGACATCAAATGTTGCAATTTTGCTCTTAACCTTGTTTTTAAAATTTAAGACTATATGTATATGTTACATTCTTGGGTGTTTTGTCGAGCGCTTATAAGGTATAAGAAAGCTCTTCATCCTAGGGTCAACAGATCCTAAAGTATGACTAGCCGAAGAGTTAGATAAAGTAAGCTTCCTATTTGGAGAAAAATTAATGAAGCGTGTGATGTTATTCTTGGCAACCAATTTAGCCGTTATATTGGTGCTAAGTATCGTATTAAACATTGTTTATGCTGTAACTGGAATGTCACCAGGTAGCCTGTCTGGTTTACTTGTCATGGCAGCGGTATTTGGTTTTGGTGGCGCGTTTATCTCACTGCTGATGTCTAAGAAGATGGCATTGCGCTCTGTGGGCGGTCAGGTCATCGAAAGCCCACGTAATGAGACAGAACACTGGTTGCTTGAAACCGTTCAGCGTCAGTCTCAGCAGGCAGGTATCGGTGTGCCACAAGTTGCTATCTATGATTCACCTGATATCAATGCCTTTGCAACAGGTGCAAAGCGCAATGATTCTTTGGTCGCGGTATCGACAGGTCTTCTGCACAATATGACCCGAGATGAAGCTGAAGCGGTAGTGGCTCACGAAATTAGCCACATTGCTAACGGCGATATGGTTACCATGACTTTGATGCAAGGTGTTGTGAATACCTTCGTTATCTTCTTGTCTCGCTTTATCGCTAACATTGTCTCCTCTAATGACGATGAAGAGGGCGGTACTAACATGATGACGTATTTCGCGGTATCTATTGTGTTGGAGCTTGTATTTGGTTTCCTAGCTAGCTTCATTACTATGTGGTACAGCCGTCGTCGTGAGTTTTATGCTGATGCCGGAGCTGCGGATCTGGTTGGTAAGCATAAAATGATTGCTGCGCTGGAGCGATTGAAAGTCAGCCACGAGCCGAAACTGGAAGGTTCGATGATGGCATTTGGTATCAATGGTAAGAGTGCACTTTCGGCACTTATGTCTAGTCATCCACCTCTAGATAATCGTATCGCTGCTCTTAGAAACAGCTAAAACATACTGAATAATAAAAGAAAAGGTCCGATTTTTATCGGGCCTTTTTTGTTTGTGATCCGTTTTGATTTTCCCCTCGTAAACAAAACTGACAGCAAAAGTTATACAAAAATATATTTGTACAACTTTTACAGCTATATTAAATATGTGTACAAAAAAAATAATTGTATAACTACTAGGAAGTCAGTAGCGGGGTAAAGATGGATATTGAGCATGTAGCAGATTTTTACCGTTCACTTGGGAAGCATAATTTAGGCACGGTGAAAGAACTTTATCATCCAAACGTGGTGTTTGAAGACCCTGCTCATCGTTTAGAAGGAAATGGCGTTCTTTATGCCTACTTCGAAAGCCTGTACCAGAATGTTCAGCAGTGTGATTTTCACATTCACGAGAGCCACCAGTTTGGCAACACAGGGTTTATCGTTTGGACCATGTCACTGAAGCACCCCAAACTAAACCGAGCTAAAGAAGTAAAAGTGGATGGCGTTAGCCAGATCTCCTTTGAAGATAACAAGGTTAAACACCATAGAGACTACTTTGATTTGGGATCAATGATTTACGAGCAAATTCCGGTGCTCGGCTTACTTATTAAGAAGATTAAGTCGGGGTTAGGGCAATGAGCAAGCAGGTGGTATTGATTACCGGAGCGACTTCAGGCATCGGGCTTCAGCTTGCTAAGGATTATGCACAGTCCGGGCATCAGGTATGGGCATGTGGTCGAAACCACAACCGATTGCAGGAACTGGAACAACACTCAAGCAATATCAAAACGTTGCAGTTTGACGTCACCGACAGTGAACAGACCGCGAAAGCCATCAATGAACTATCACCGCGCCCAGAGCTCTGGATATTTAATGCTGGCGATTGCGAATACATCGATAACGGCGAGGTTAGCACTCAAGTCTTTCAGCGTATTGTAAACGTCAACTTCCTTGGTGTTGTTAACTGCTTAGAAGCCAGCCAGACACAGGTTATGAAAGGTGATCATCTGGTCATTATAGGTTCTATTGCCAGTGAAATTGCGCTTCCTAGAGCAGAAGCTTACGGCGCATCCAAAGCCGCGCTCAGTTACCTAGCCAGAAGTCTGGCTTTACCGAAGAAGAAAGAAGGTGTCGACGTTTCCATGGTTTATCCAGGGTTTGTTGAGACACCGCTTACCGATAAAAACGACTTCCCAATGCCATTGATGGTCAGTGTGGAAGAAGCATCTGAAAAGATTCGTCTTGGTGTTCATGAGAGACGAGAAAGTATTTATTTTCCCAAAGCGTTCACTTGGATTCTAAGGACGATTGGGCTTTTACCTTACTCGTGGCAACGAAGAATTGTCTCGAAGTGGGTGACAACGGGATAGGGTTGGAGGACAAATGAAGATTGCTATTATTGGATCGGGTATATCAGGGCTGACGTGTGGATACTATTTGCATCAAGAACACGATATCACGATTTTTGAAGCCAACGATTACATTGGCGGGCATACAGCCACAATTGATGTAGAGCGAAAAGGCAGAACTTATGCTGTAGATACCGGCTTTATCGTTTACAACGATCGCACATACCCTAACTTTATATCAATGATGAATGAGATAGGGGTGACAGGTACTCCAACTCAGATGAGCTTTAGCGTGAGCAATCAAAGCAACGGGTTGGAATATAACGGTCACACGCTTTCTACACTATTTGCTCAAAAACGTAATTTTCTCAATCCCAAGTTCTATCATTTCATTTACGAAATTCTTCGTTTCAATAAGCTCGCAAAAAAGGCAGTAGATGAAAATGATTGGGTAGAACAGACCCTTGGAGACTTTCTTCAGCAGAACCGTTTCAGTCATTACTTCGCCGATAACTATATTCTGCCAATGGGAGCGGCGATATGGTCTTCTACACTGGCTGATATGCGAGCGTTTCCTCTGCAGTTTTTCCTTAATTTCTTTTTGAATCACGGTCTGCTTGATATTACTGACCGACCTCAATGGTACGTGATCAATGGAGGATCTAAAGCCTATATTGATCCACTTACCAAAGGCTTTAAAGACAATATTCGTCTTAACAGCCCGGTGGAAAGCGTAGAAAGAAAGCATAGTGGAGTACTGATAAAGTCACGACACGGAATGGAGCATTTTGATGCTGTCGTATTTGCCTGTCATAGTGATCAGGCTCTCAGGCTGCTGAGTGACCCGTCTGAGAAAGAGCAGTCTTTACTGTCAGATATGCAATACCAAGCCAATGAAGTTGTTCTTCACACCGATACCCGACTGCTTCCTGAAAAACGCGCGGCTTGGGCATCTTGGAACTATCTTCTCTCTGGGGAAGATGGCGAGGAGCAATCCTTACCTTCTTTGACCTACAACATGAACATTCTCCAGCATATAGAAAGCGATGAAACCTTCTGTGTTTCCTTGAATTCGAGTGACAAGATTGATGCGTCAAAGGTTATCCGACAATTCACTTACCACCATCCTGTATTTACTAAAGAATCACACGAAGCACAAAAGCAGAAGACCTCAATCGATGGCTTGAATTCGACCTGGTACTGCGGGGCATACTGGTACAACGGGTTTCATGAAGATGGTGTTCGAAGTGCGATAGAAGTGGTTGAAGGCATCAGAATGCAAGCAGCGGCACTCAAGAAGGGGGTCGCATGACTTTCTCAAGCTGCATGCTAGAAGGCGAAGTGACGCACAGGCGGTTTTCCCCTGTGAAGCACAGCCTGAGATATCCGCTGTTTATGCCTTGTTTGGATCTGGATGAAGTAGAACATCTGAAAGAAAAACTGATTGGATTTGGTGACAAACGTTGGCACTGGGCTCGTTTTCGCCGAGAAGATTACGTGGGTTCTGGTGATTTGAAAGGAGCAGTTCAGCAAAAAGTTCGAGACCTGACGGGTGTAAAGCTAAAAGGAAAGGTGAAAGCTGTCTGCCATTTGAGGTATTTCGGCATCTACTTTAGCCCGGTCAATTTTTACTACCTATACGATGAACAAGATGAATGGCGCTATCTTCTGGCAGAAGTCAGCAATACCCCCTGGAATGAGCGACATTACTATGCTGTGAAAGCCGATCCCGGAGAGCAACGCGAAAACTGGAAACACGATAAAGAATTTCACGTATCTCCTTTTAATCCAATCGAACAACAATATGTTTGGTCGTTAAAACCCTTGAATAACAAACTGATGGTACATCTTGAGTGCCATCAGGAAGAAAAAGTGTTTGATGCTTCCATGGCGATGGATGCGAAACCTTTGAACCGATGGACGCTGATTCGATACCTGGTAAAAACTCCAATCATGGCTGTGAAAGTGGTTGTGGGCATTTACTGGCACGCACTCAAGCTCTGGGTCAAAGGCGCGAATTATTACTCTCACCCTGATAATAAAAATAAGGAAACACCTCATGCTAAATAGCCGTTCCTTTGCCTCTGAAGGTGTCCTGTCTGTTCGTCAGCAGGCTTACCGATCTCTGGTTTTAAAGTTGTTAGGTAATTTGTCCAAAGGGCAGGTCACGATTACCGAAAGATTTGGTGAGCAAATGGAGTTTGGAGACCCATCTGCTGAACAAAGAGCAATCATAGACATTCTGGATGCCGATTTTTACGAGCGGGTAGTAAAAGGAGGAAGCATTGGTGGAGCAGAAGCTTACATGGACGGTTTATGGGATAGCCCGAATTTAACTCAGGTAACTCGTGTAATGGCGGAGAATCTGGATACTCTGGATGCGGTGGATAAAAACGTTGGCTGGATCCAGAAAGCCGGATTACGGGTTGCACATTGGCTGAATCGAAATTCACTTACTCAGTCAAAACAGAACATAGAAGCGCACTACGACTTAGGCAACGATCTATATACATTGTTTCTTGATGAGAACATGTTGTACTCGTCGGGTATCTATAATTCAGAAAATGATTCGTTAGCTTCGGCACAAATCAACAAGATGGAACGTCTTTGCCAGCAGCTCCGACTGAATAAAGACGATCACGTTCTCGAAATCGGTACTGGGTGGGGAGGGATGGCGATTTACATGGCATCCCGATACGGATGTCAGGTTACCACCACTACGATCTCAGAAGAGCAGCATGCATACGCCAGAGATCAGATAATACAGGCTGGGCTAGAAGATAAGATCACACTGCTCAAAGAAGACTATCGTATGCTTGATGGTCAATACGACAAGGTCGTGTCGATTGAAATGATTGAAGCGGTAGGCAAACAGTATCTGCCTTCTTATGTTGAGAAATGTTACTCCCTGCTTAAACCGGGAGGGCTGTTAGCCATTCAGGCGATCACCATTGCGGATCAAAGGTTCGAACAATACAGCAAACAAGTCGACTTTATTCAGAAGTACATCTTCCCAGGCGGTTTTTTGCCGTCCGTTACTCACCTTTTGGAACAAACGACACGTCATAGTGGTTTTGTTGTCAGGGACTTATATGACATAGGGCAAGATTATGCCCGTACGCTCTCCGACTGGCATCATGCCTTTAATCAAGCTTATCCTCAAGTGATTCAGCTTGGATACGACGAAAGGTTCGTGCGTATGTGGCGCTATTACCTGAGCTACTGTGAAGGTGGTTTTCTGGCGAATACGATAAGCACCGTTCACCTGACATTCCACAAGGTGAGCTGATTATGATCAGCAAGAGCAATGTACCTGTTATCGCCAGCAGCTTATGGTTTCAGGGGCTTTGGTTCCTTGCTGTTATCGGTAGAGAAAACACTCAGATATGGTTAGTTGTAGCTAGTGTATTGACTCTGTTGTTCTGCTTTGTTGATGAAGTGAAAAAGCTGAGGCTAATTTTTGCCGTTAGTGCGCTCGGTATTTTAGTCGACCACATTAACTGGCAAACAGGGCTTTTCACTTTTCCTTCTGTGTCCTTCCCTGTCTGGCTTACGTTGCTCTGGGGGCTGTTTGGTTGGTATGCGGTGCAAATGAGAAGTCTGGTGAACCGATATCCAAGAAATTTCGTATCGCTATTAGTAGGGGTTTCTGGAGCATTAAGCTACTTCGCTGGCTTTCGCTTAGGGGCGGTAGACTGGGAGCTTGGCGTCTTACTCACCCTCTCCATTTTGTTCTTGGAATGGTTTTTGCTCGGTTATTTTGTGACCAAATTACTAAGCTCTCGCTGGGGGATGTTATGAAAAAGTACGTAGGTATTTTGATGTTCGGGATTTTGATGGCTGCTAATGCTCAAAGCTCGACACCAAGCTCACAAGATAACCAAGACTGGGACGGATGGAAAACCGTTGGTAAGTCCAGCTTAAGCTGGTTGTTTTTCGATATTTATAAGTCTGAGCTAAAAACCCCTGATGGCATATACAAAGAGAGTGGTGATGTGTCGCCTCATCCTATGGCGTTGCTTATTAACTACCTTCGGGATATTCCTAAGCAACAATTGCTGGATGTAACTCAGGAGCAATGGGAGCATTTGGGTTATAGCAAGGAACAAAGAGACGATTGGATCGCGACTTTGTCAGGTATATATCCAGACATCAACAAAGGTGAAAGGTTGGTGTACGTGTCTGATGGCGAGAATGGTCAATTCATTTTCTACGATTCTCAGAACAAAGCGAACCACCTTGGTGATATAACCAGCGAGCAGTTAAACGACGCATTTCTTTCTATTTGGTTTTCACCCAATACCGAATACCCGAAACACAGACAACAATTGATAGGTCAACAGACCTTAGGAAAACGTAGATGAAAAAAATCCTGATTCTCTGGCTGATTACTCTTTTAGCCGCTTGTTCAGCCGACATCGATGATTATCAGGCGGCGACGCCGAATTTCGATTTATTTGGCTATTTTGAAGGAGAGTCTCAGGCCTGGGGAATGATTCAGGATTATACAGACAAGCAGACACGCCGCTTCACGGTTGATCTGTTTGGTACTGTAGAAGAAAATACGCTCACTTTGGTCGAGGACTTTGTATTCGATGACGGAGAAAAAGACCAAAGGATATGGGTTATCACTCGAGAAGACGATGGCAGTTATATTGGAAGAGCCGATGATATTGTTGGAGAGGCGATGGGTGTCGAATCAGGTAATGCTCTTCATTGGCGCTACGACTTTTTGCTCGAATTTGATGGTTCGACAGTTGAAGTTCATTTCGATGACTGGCTATACCGTCAGGATGAGAAACACGTGTTCAACCGAACTTCAATTCGAAAGTTCGGAATCGAAGTCGCTGAAGTGACGATATTTTTTCAAAAGTGATCTATGTGGTTCAGATCTATTCTGAGTCCAGCTTCCTTTCTAAATCTGCTTTTACGATCTCCAGTGCAGCCAATGCTGTCTTGGCTTCAATTTCATTCGATTCAAGAAGATAAATAAGGTCGACAGCCAACTTGATTTCGTCAGGTGCTGAATCTAGTGGAGTAGGGTTGCTCATGGCTGATTACGTTCTCTATAAGTAATTTGATTTTCGAGTTTTAGCTTGGATTCCTGACAGCGCTTTAGCCTCTGTTCTGTGGCTACTAATGCTTGTTGCGCCTGACCCTGCATATAGGCTGGCGAGGCATCCAGTTCTCGTTGTTTTTCTAAAACCAGCTCCTTGAGGCGACGTTCCCATTCTTGGTGCTGAGCCATTTCCTGATATAGCTGGTTAATCGGTTTTTGAAAGTGGCTGGAATGCTTAATTTCACTTTTACGTATGGTTTGAGTTGACAGCTCTCTTTGAATGGCTTCCATCTGAGCAACCATCTGAGAGGTTAAATGCTCTGCTCTAAGAGCTGTTAATCGCCCGCTTTCTTGCTCTCGGACGATAGAATCATAAGTCGCTTGGAGTTCTTTTACGCATGGTACAAGAAGACGAGACCGACTGTGAAAAAGCCTTTCATCAAACAACGGCTGATGGTGTTCGCCTCTCCGCCTGTCGAGTTGTGCAGCTTGTTCACTAAGCTGCTCGATTTTCTGTTTTAACGATCTGAAATTGCTCATAGGCTTACAAACCATGCATCAAACGCTAATTTTCCAGCCAGAACTACGACAACGGTAATGAATACTGGTCGTATGAACTTTGCTCCGAACCTGATGGCTGAGTGAGCGCCTACATAGGCACCTGCCATTAAGCATACACCCATAGTGAGCCCTAGTACCCAGTTAATGTGACCTAAGATTGCGAAAGTAATCAGAGAGGTGAAATTACTGGTAAAGTTCATGGCCTTTGCCAGTCCAGATGCCAGCAGAATGTTCATTTTGTACAAAGCCATACTACTGACGGTCCAAAATGCCCCGGTTCCCGGACCAGCAACCCCATCATAAAAACCTAAAGTGAGGCTTTGTAGCCACTGCTTTCGAGTCAGGCTTGGGCAAGGTTCAGGAACGGCATTATTGGATGCATTTACGGGTTTGTGCCAAATGGTGTAAAGCGCTGAGAGCAAAATGACTAATGGAAGAACTTTTTCCAGCCACTCTGTGCTGATCGCATCAACAACAAGTGTTCCCAGTGTCGCGCCTATTAACGTTCCTATAAATGCTTTCTTCCAGCATTCAGGTCTGAATAGACGTTTTTTATAGTAAGTGACGGCTGCAGTCGAAGAAGCAAAAGTTGCAGCGAGTTTATTGGTACCTAGTGCAATATGTGGCGGCAGACCCAGCGAAAGCAGGGCAGGGACAGTAAGCATACCGCCTCCACCAGCTACAGCATCGATAAATCCGGCTAAGAATGCCACTAAAGCGAGCACCACCAACATTGTTGGCTCAATGAATTCCATGTATTAGTTTTTCTTTATTTATAATCGACACGTCGTTATTAGTATTCGATACGTCGTTTGAATGGGGGCAATGAGTCAATCAAAGACTTGCCATATCGCTTGGTGACAAGTCTTCTGTCTAAGATGATGACTCTACCAGAATCTCTTTCTTTACGCAGCAATCGACCGACAGATTGAATCAGCTTTTTACTGGCTTCAGGCACAGAAATTTGCAGGAAAGGATTACCTCCTTTTCTTTCTATATATTCTGCGTGTGCTTCCTCTACTGGAGATGTCGGAACGGCAAACGGAATTTTTGTGATGATGAGGTTTTCAAGTAGTTCTCCCGGCAAATCTAAGCCTTCAGAAAAGCTGCCTGTTCCAAATAGAATGCTGGTCTTTTGTTTTTCGCAATAAAACTTATGCTTCTTCAGAATTTCATTTCTCGAAGATTCCCCCTGAACTTGTAGCATCCATTTTTCAGATTTGGCTTTCTTCGATATTCCTTGAGCAACTTTATTCATTTGCCAGTAGGAAGCAAACAGAACAAGGTTAGCTTTTCCTTCTTCTATATAAGAGGGGAGAACTTCGATTAAATAATCGGTAAATTCGTTAGCTTGAGGTTCGTAAGTCAGTTTAGGAATATATAGCTCCCCTTGATTCTGGTAATCAAAAGGTGATGCCAAGGCAAGAAATTGAGTGCCTTCATCTGGTTTATCGCTGATTCCTGCTTGTCGACAGAAGAACGAAAAAGAGTTTAATGCCCGAATGGTTGCAGAAACCAGCACTGCACCTGCACATCGGCTCCATAACAATTGGTCGAGTTGCCAGCCGACTTCCAGTGGCGACACAGACACAATAAAGTCACCTTCTCTCTCCTCTGAAAGTTCAACCCATCGAGCCAACGGTGCACCTTTTTCCCTAGTAGGTTCTGCCATTAAGCTCCAGACTTTGGCGAGGTTTTCAAAACGCTGGAGAAAAAAGCCTATTTCCGCCAACGCTGGCTCTGCCAGTTTATTGGATAGCTCTCCTTCTTTTACTCGCTCTGATATGAGATCCGCGATTTTTCCCAGAGACTGCGCCCCTTTTTTACTGGATTGTTTTAGACCTTGCGCTTCAGTTTCTAACCAGTCAGGTAATTCTCCATGCTCAAATCGATAGGCTTTTTCGACAAAGGCTGTCGGGGAGAACTGCTTAGCGAGCTGATTTAAACTTGGCACCAACAATTGAATGGCATCCTGGAGTTCATTTCTGAAGCGATTCACTCGCTTCTCATCTGCCATACTGCAGAGCTTCGCGGATTGAGTGTTCAATTTTTCCAGCCAGGAAGCAGCACCCTTCAACGAGGCCGAAGCTGAAGAATGATCGCGAGCGACCGTGGGTAAATGATGCGCTTCATCAAATACGAATATGGTTTGCTCAGGCTCTGGCAAGATAACACCACCACCTAGCTCGGCGTCGGCCATGACTAGGCTATGGTTCGCGATGATGACATCTACTTTATCCAGCTTTGAGCGTGCTTTTTGAAATGGGCAGTCTCTATGGACTGGTAGCGTGGCGTTGCAACTGTGTTTGTCGCTGACAATCTTGGACCAAATCTCGTTTGAAATCGGTGAAGGCCAGGAATCGCGTTCACCATCCCATTTGTTTTCACAAAGCGACTGGTACATCTCTTTAAGGGATTCAATATCTTTGCTGGATGGCTTACTTTCAAACATCGCAATCTGTTGTTCAGAGCCGCCACTGGCAATGGCTAGTTTCTCTGCACAGCAGTATCGTTGACGACCCTTAGCTAAAGCAAATGAAAAGGGCGAGTCGCTTATACGTCTAAATAAAGGAAGGTCCTTATTCATCAACTGTTCCTGCAGTGCAACGGTTGCAGTTGATATGACGACTTTCTTCTTGTTAAAGGTGGCGTATGGGATAACGCTCATTAGATAGGCGAGAGATTTACCAATTCCTGTTCCAGCTTCAGCAACTATCATTCTGTTGGCTTTGTGGTATTGCCCTGACAAGGTACGCGCAATTTCCGAGACAAGGTAGTTTTGCGCCCGTCTCGGTATAAAGTTTTCTAAATGATTTTGCAGGTTGCTATAGCTGCTACGAATGGACTTTTGAATAGTTGTATTAAGCATTTTCTGCCTCTAATTTGAACGCGCGAGATTGTAGCACAATCCTGCTGTTGCATGTGTTTTCGTCAGAATGGCGTGCTTTTTAGGCAAATCTAGATCTCAATCACAAAAAAAAATTGAACGATCATGGGGTTAGGTAAAGTGTGGAAATGATATAGACATTTATATCAAGAAAGACGTTGGATTGGTTTATTGTTCTGTTTTTTGTGTTTTATTTTTCATTTATTAATTTTTTGTACTAAAAAAATAAAAACTACAGGTTAAGATTTTTGATGGTTAATTGGTGTGATTTTGTTCTAAAAGTTTATGTTATCAATGTAAGTTGTTGATATTTTTTGTTTTATGAATTTTTATTTTTATTTTTTTAGTCATTTGACATGTAGCGGATTCTTCTGCAATCTTAACATCGAAATTTAGAGGAGTTGTGCCTTGAACTTCGGTTTAAGATTCAACTTTGATAAAAACTAAATAAGGGAACCGAAAAGGAATTCCCAGCTAAGAAAAGGCAGTGGATTATTATGAAAAAGACTCTAGTAGCTCTAGCAGTTATGGCGGTTGCAGGTTCTGCAAACGCAGCTATCGAACTTTACAACAAAGATGGCGTTACAGCTAACCTGAAAGGCGACATCGAAGTTCGTTACAAGAAAGGTACGGCTGACGGCGCTGAGCTGACTCAAGAAGTTGATGACGCGGATTTCGCTTTCGACCTACGTTACGCTCTAAACGATGACCTTAAAGTAGGCGGCTTCTTCGAAGTTCAAGACACTGGTACTAAAACTGGTGATGCTTACATCGGTTTCTACTCTGCTTCCGCTGGTGATCTAGTATTTGGTCGTACAGCAACTATCCTTGACGATCTAGGTATCGGTAACGACTACCTATTCGGTATCAAGTCTAAAGTTGACGAGTTCGATTTCTCTGGCGACGAAGTTGTTAAGTACACTATCGACAAAGGTCAATTCTACGGTGGTATCGCATTCCTTCAAGACAAAGCTAAGAACAACGATAAGCTGAAAGACACTGACAGCAACCACATCGATGCTAAGCTTGGTGCACGTTTTGGTGACCTAGACGTTCAAGGTTTCTACGGTAAAACTAAAGGCACTGCAGCTGGTAACGACCAAACTGTTCTAGCTCTAGAAGTAGCATACACAATCGATGCTCTTAAACTAGAAGCTTTGGCTTCTCAAGGTAAGCTTGACAAGTCTGGTTCTTCATCTAAGACAAACGTATTCGGTCTAGCGGCTACTTACACTATGGATGCTTGGACATTCGGTGCTGGCTTCTCTAACTCTAAGACAGAAGATGCTGATGCTATCAACGATGGCTTCGTAAACGCTGGTTACGCTCTTACTTCTAACGTAACAGCATACGCGGAAGTTGGTCACACTTCTGCAGACAACACTGAAACTGGCTACGGCTTCGGTGTTAAAGCGTCATTCTAATTCGCTTTAAAGTATTGTATAAAAGCCACCTTAGGGTGGCTTTTTTATTATGGAGAATTCATGAAGTTTAGAAATACGTTTATCATTCCGTTGGCAATGTGCTTTTCTACTTTTTTAAGTGCAGCACAGTTAGAGCTAAAACCTGGTGTCGATCTTTTGGTATTGAATGGTATGGAGAGTTCAGAGTTTGAAGAAGGTTTCAAACTATCTGAAGGAACCAATCAGGCTGTAGTTAAAATGTCCAAATCTTTCGGGTCTGGTGGTAGTAAGGATATATTTACCTCCAGCCCTTATATTGTGTCTTTCCAAGCTAGTGGTAAAGACATTACGATTGCTCATCCTAAAGTTTATAGTGTTCAGCATGCTCGAAATTTGTTCAACAAGAACCCTCAGTGGTTAGTCTATGAAGACGGCGATCTAATTGATAGCGAGACTGTATTTTTAGAAGGCAAAGGGGGCTTTGTTCCTTATTGGGATGTTAAGGCTCTGGTTAGAGATTATAACGAGAAAAACGGTATTACCTTTGCTGCAGTGAGTGCAGGTACAGTAGCCGTTGCTGAAGTTAAAAGTGCTACTAAATCTAAAGCTGTAACGCCTGAGAAAGTAGATGCATCTCAAGCACTATCACAGCTTCAAGCATGGTACTTAAAAGCATCCAAAGAAGAGCGTAAAGCATTTCGCAAATGGATGATCGATCAAGAATAAGAATTTAACGGAATAGAGGGGTGTTAGCCGCTCTATCCTGTTTCCTCTTAATGGAAGTCTCGGGAGTGTGTCCTTAGATCCGCTAAGCTGTCAGTCATGTCAGTTAGCTTTCCTGCAATAACATGGATCACTTCCCCCTCACGTTCCAAAACTCCCTTTACCTTAAGTACCTTGGCGGTAAGATAGGCTTGCTTTTGAGCTCGGGCAGTCGCCCCCCAAACAACGACATTGATATTGCCTGTGTCATCTTCCAGAGTAAAAAAGGTAACACCACCTGCTGTTCCTGGTGATTGCCTCCCTGTAACTACTCCTATAACGGTAATAAGAGACTTGTGTTGTTTGTCTGGGAGTTGACTCATTCTGGAGAAACGAGGTAATAAGCCAGCCTCATTGAGTAAGGTGATAGGGTGTTTGTTTAAAGACAGCCCTGTTGCTGCATAATCTTCTGTAAGATTGCTGAAGTCATCTGGTTGATAGTGATAGGGTTGCGAGGAAGTATCCAGACTTTGTAATAGGGGAAGATCATTGTCATCATCCATGATATTCCAGCGAGCCGAGAATCGATTACCGACAAATGCCTTCAATGCATCAGCAGAAGCAAGAGTTTCTAAGTCTTTCCGTTCAATACCGACGCTTTTTAAATCCGAAATGTGACGATACCCAGATTGAGAACGACTTGCTGCTATCTTTTCAGCGGTTCCTTTCTTTAATCCTTTAATTATGCGCATGCCTAGTCTTATATGGAATCGTTTGTCACGCTTAACGACTAAATGGTCATAATCAGATTGATTCACACAGATAGGCTGAACGGATATTCCGTGACGTCGAGCATCCTGAACGAGCTGAGAAATACTGTAAAAACCCATTGGGTGACTGTTCATCAATGCGGTAAAGAAAGCTTCTGGATAATAATGTTTTAGCCAGGCGGAAACGTACGCAAGTACAGCAAAGGAAGCTGAATGACTTTCAGGAAACCCATATTCGCCAAATCCACAGATCTGATCAAATATCCTGATTGCGAATCCCTCTTCGTATCCCCGCTCTAACATGCCATTAATGAGCTTCGATTTGAATTTCATTAATTGACCGTTTTTCTTCCAGGAAGCCATTGCACGTCGTAATTGATCCGCTTCGCCGCCGCTGAACCCTGCTGCAACCATAGCCAGCTTTATCACCTGTTCCTGAAAGATCGGTACTCCCATGGTTCTTGAAAGGACATCTTTGACTTCTTCTGAAGGGTAAGTGATCTCTTCAATACCATTTCGTCTTTTTAGAAATGGATGCACCATGTCCCCCTGAATGGGACCTGGTCTTACAATCGCAATTTGAATGACCAAATCGTAGTAATTCTTGGGCTTTAATCTCGGTAACATGCTCATTTGAGCCCGGGATTCGATCTGAAAAACACCAATAGTGTCGGCTTTTTGTATCATACCGTATACGTTTGGATCATCCTGTTTACGTGTAATATCGGCAATGCTTAATTCGATATTGTGGAAGGTTTTGATGGTGTCAAAACATTTACGAATGGCGGTCAGCATGCCTAAAGCCAAGACATCGACTTTCATCAAGCCTAGGCTTTCCAGATCGTCTTTATCCCACTGAATGACAGTACGATCGTCCATGGCTGCATTTTCGACAGGTACCAGTTCATGAAGAGGACCAGAAGAAATAACAAAGCCGCCTACATGTTGAGACAAATGGCGTGGGAACCCCATAATTTCACTGACGAGTTTGATAAATAGCTGTCCTTGGTGGGATTCAGGCTCTAGACCCAGTTCAACAATCTGTGCCTGCCAGCCTAAACTTCGATCTCGTCGATTGACGTTTTTGATGAAGAAATCCAACTGGGTTTCAGAGATCCCCAAAGCTTTTCCTACTTCACGCACAGCACTTTTAAAGCGGTAAGTAATCACTGTGGCAGAAAGAGCGGCTCTCTGTCTGCCATATTTTTGATAGATGTATTGGATTACTTCTTCACGCCTCTCGTGCTCAAAATCCACATCAATATCAGGTGGTTCATTGCGCTCTTTGCTGATGAAGCGCTCGAAAAGTACGGAGATTTGCCTTGGGTCTACTGCTGTTATCTCTAAGCAGTAGCAGACAACAGAATTTGCTGCAGAGCCGCGTCCTTGATAAAGGATATGATTGCGCTTAGCAAACATGACAATGTCGTAGATGGTCAGAAAGTAATAGGGGTACTCCAACTCTTCGATGAGGCTCAGCTCTTTGTTTATCAAGTTTTGTACGTGCTCTGGGACTCCCGACGGGAATCGGCGAAGACTTCCTGCTCGCACTTGATCGCGTAGGTATGACATTGGCGTGTAGCCATTAGGCACAAGCTCACTTGGGTATTCATAGCGTAAGCTCCCCATATCAAAGCAACAGCGAAGCTGGATGCGATGAGATTCTTCTAGCCATTCTGATTTGAATACTCGGAGTAGTTTCTCTTTGGAACGAAGTGAATGCTCACAATTGCTTTGTAAAAGCTTTCCCGCTTTGGCAACTGTTGTCCCGTGTTTTATTGCGGTCAGAGTATGTTGTAGAGGTAAGCGCTCCGCTGTATGCATAAGTACTCCTCCACAAGCTGTGATGGGGAGTTGATAAAGTCGACTTAAGCATTCGCAGTGCTCAATAAAACGATGGTCGTTATGTTGCAGATGACGCTGAAGCCCGATCCATAACCGGTTGTTGTGATGTTTAATTAACCATTTTGCCCACTCAAAATCACTCCTTTGGTGTTTTGGAAGCCAAATAACTAAACAATTTCTGGCAGACATGATGTCCCACTCCGACAGGCTGTACTCACCTTTTGCACTTCGCCGGCGAGCATTCGTGATGATTCGGCAAAGTTCGCCATAGGCTTGGCGATCAGGCGCAAGTAGGATGAGTTCAACTTCTTCATTCATCCGAAATAGTGAACCCACAATCAGTTTCACATTGAGTCCCTGATCTCTGGCTGCCGTATGTGCTCTGACTACCCCCGCAACTGAACATTCATCGGTGATAGCAATGGCTGAATATTGTAAAAAGTCGGCTTGAGTGACTAACTCTTCGGGGCTAGAAGCACCTTCAAGAAAAGAGAAATTAGTCTGACAAAATAATTCGGCGTACTTCATGATTCGATCTAACTGAACACGCCGTGAAGAAACCACTGTTGTTTAGGCGTTCGAAAAACCCAAAGCCAGCGACCCTCATTGGTATGTGCGATAAAGTAGTCACGAACCATAGGCTGATTATCCCACCAGCCTGTTGCTACTCTCTCTGGTCCCAAAGACAGCGTCACTTTCTCTTCAAGAGGTTTTGGGTGTAGTAATAAGATGGCAGGTCTGAGCTTTGGTGGAATACTGAGGGTAGGGGACAGTGTAGTATTTGGAGACGTGTACTGATAAGCGATCTCTGGTCGTGGGTCTTCTAAAAGACCAGGGTTGTGCAGTGCTCTTTCACCAAGTTTGGCATGGAGTAAAGACATCAATTCTAATGCGTTGGTTGTACCTTGTTTCCCCTCAAATAAATCTGTGTAACTTCCTTCTTGCTGAGTAATCCGCGCAACATTCAGTGTGATGGCAACAACAGGGGAGTCAATAGAGAGTGACTCGAAAGTTAATTGAGATAGTGATAACCATTTTGATGCAAGATATTCTCCCTGTGCGGAGCAGACTTTAAATTTGGTATTTTGTTTATTTCTCAGTTGTAAGATGATTTGTATTTCATTAGCCAACTGGTCTCGTAATTTTAGAAAATGTTCCAGCTTTTTCAGAAGGTTATCAAGAGGCCTCTCAAGAAACTGAATATTCTCAATTTCATATAATAAATCGAGAGAATATTTAAAAGTTTGAGGAGGATGGTAAAAGTCGACAGGGTGCTTAAATCGCCCAGTAAGTTTGCCAATATAGTTAATGAGATCTATATCAAAGCGCTTGGCAATATCAGCCATGGGAATAGTAAACAAAGCGTCAAAAGTTTCTATGCCAACTCTTGATAACTTATCTACCACTTTTTCAGACAGATCACTCACACCAAGAGGAAGCGTGTAGAGGTGCTTTTTCATTAAGTCAGAGTCATCCGTAATAAACTGTTTTTTTTGCTGAGCCAGTATTTGGGCTGAATAAGGGGAAAATCCAGTAGAAAATTGATAGCGTACGTTAAATTTCTTAAGGTGTTGTTGAACGGTAAGCCAATAATGTTCAAGGTTGGAATAAAGGCACAGCATATTACTGATCTTTAATAGAATTCCATTTGGTTCACAAAGTGTGATATCCGATGTAATTAAATATAACCACTGTGCAATTTCTTTTAATTTCTTATGCTCGATATCAATATCATATGGATAGACTTGCAAATCCTGACAAAGTGATGCGGCAGTCCCTAAACCCATATTGAGTTTGAGCCCTGCGTCAAATCCGCTTTTGGAAAGCTGAATTATCTGGTGATGTTCATCGACGATAGCAATGTTGTTTTCCAAGTCGGAATCGAAAAAACAAGAATCCAGTTGAAGCGATGGAAAGTGAAGATAAAGCCACAGCATACTAACCCCTTTTGAGTAAAGGAAAAGCGACAACTGTGTCTGGCACTTTTGTATGAGTAAGATCTGCCCATTGAGATGACATGTCCAACTGTAACTTAGATATACCCAGCCCACCTTTTCGTTTGTTAATAGTGATATCTAACCCTTTAGAATGAGCTTTTAATGTCATGCTAAGGGAGACGGGTAGTGGAAAAGCTTGTTTTTGTGGCTTAAAGATAATCTGAGAACATTTCCCAGTCTCACTAGCAACCTGTAAGCGTTTGACTTGGTGTATTTCTAATTTCTCTTGCCATAAGACAACATGTGAACATGCACCACTCTTCAGGCATTGCTCTGCAGCCCACAATGCCTCTTTTGTGCTCTTGGTAGAGACAATCAGGATTTTATCCAGAGGTAGTGCTTGGGCTAAAAAAAACTCGCTGCATAGTTTTCCTGGTGGCTGAATAAAGACTCTTAGCCTGTCTTCTTTGGTATTGCTCATGAAGTTTTGCAAAAGTCGCAGCTCTCCAATCCCAATACAGGTATTAATTTCTATGACCCCTTTTCTGGGGAAGCCACCACCCAGCTTACTATCTAGCTCAGGGTAACCTGAGGAGGTAGTGTTGACACTGGTAGAGGTTTCAGTTCCTTTCCAGAGGAGGTTCTTGTGATGTAGTGTTTGTATTATTTCATGCATTGCTCAATAGTCCTGTATAGATATACAGTACTTTGAAGTATATGACTTCAGAAAAGATCTGCAAGCATTTTTCTGGGCTAGTGAGCTACATGAGTAAGAAATGGCAAAAAAATCAAAAACGTAGTAAGTAGATTAGAAAAAAGGAAGCAAGAGAGTAATAATGAGCCTGAATGAATATAGACAGGTTAATTTAATCTTAATAGATATCGATTCTATAAATATTTATTATGGGAATTGAGAATAGTCGTAATGCAAATAGTGGCATTAAAAAAGCCGAAACTTATATAAGTTTCGGCTCAATTTATACTGAACGCTGAAGTATAGAATCGAGGGACATGCTCAGCGTTGCATTAATTTTTGTAACAAACTGAAAATTAGATTAGGAAATCATCCAAAGATTTGCCGGAATCCAATTCAGCTTGAATAGCAGAAGGAGTACGACCTTGACCTGTCCAAGTCTTTTCTACACCATCAACAACATATTTATATTTTGCTGGGCGAGGATCGCGTTTTTTCTTCGCTTTAGATTTAGTTTCACCAGATAGTGCAGCAATTAGGTCATCGACATCGATGCCATCTTTAGCAATCATACTTGCGTATTCAGCTAATTTAGCTTCACGTTCGGCTTTTTCTGCTAATTCTGCAGCTTCAGCTTCACGGCGCTCTTCTACAACGGTAGTTATTTTATCTAGCGCTTCTTCCAATTGCTCTAGCGGTAGATCACGAGCAAAAGCTCGCAGACTGCGAATATTTAGCAGAGTTTTTGCAATATCTGACATGTTCAGTCCCATTCTTATTTTAGTAAACGTACACAATAATAACAGTGTAAGACGAGAATACAATATAATTTTATTTCAAATATATCGAATTTCAAATATACATTTCTAGAAATATATTTAATTTCTTATTAGCCGAATAGAATACGTCAATATTTATTACGCTAAGTGTCAAAAAAGTGTAAGTACGGAGCTTGTAGACCATTCATCTAGATGAAAGTTTCATCATTCTGGTTAAAACTTGAAATTATATGTTGCAAAAAGGTTTGGCATCCGTAGAATGGCTCGCACCTGATTTGGGTGGCGACTTTTTAACCAGGTTTTCGCCCAAGGTAGAGGCGCAATAACTATCAGTAAGCTCTAAGAGAGTGATGTCTAAGATGAGAGCTGAAAGGAGTTATTGCCGAAGTATTGGAAGTTATCGCCTTTCAATGCTGGGGTTATATTCGAATAGATATAACACTGCCATAGTCTATGTTGTTGTTAAACTATGGAGCGCTACTGTAGGGTTGGGTGAAGTGTTCACTTCCCTTTCGCTTGTTCAACTTAAGGTATAACTAATACCGTCTGCAGTAGATCTCTAACCAAATATTGGTTTCTGAAGATCATGAATTTATTAGATTTTGCGTCATCTCCGCTTTCGCTGCTTCCCCCACTGGTTGCTCTGGGTCTAGCCATTATTACACGTCGAGTTCTTATTTCCTTGGGTATGGGAATTTTGCTTGGCGGCTTACTTATCACAGATTATTCACTGTATGAATCGTTTAAATATATCTGGGATAAAGTATATGGCGTCGTTATTGAGACCAATGAAACTGTTATCGATGGCGTTAAAGTAGAAGAAGCCAGCTTAAATAGCTGGAATATGAGTATTATTGCATTTTTATTACTGCTGGGAATGATGACAGCTTTACTGACATTATCTGGTGGTACTCGAGCATTCGCCGAATGGGCTCAAAGCCGAGTAAAAAGTAAGCGTGGTTCGAAATTACTGGCAGCGTTTTTAGGCGTTTTCATTTTTGTTGATGACTACTTTAATAGCCTGGCTGTCGGTGCTATCTCCAGACCAGTTACTGATCGCTTTTATGTTTCACGTTCAAAACTTGCTTATATTCTAGATTCAACCGCTGCACCAATGTGCGTATTGATGCCTGCCTCAAGCTGGGGTGCGTATATTATGACCATTGTAGGTGGCATTCTGGTTACACATGGATTAACGGAATATTCATCAGCCTTAAGTGCTTATGTAAATATGATACCGATGAATTTTTATGCGGTATTCGCACTATTGATGGTATTTGCCGTTGCTTGGTTCCAACTTGATGTTGGCTTAATGCGTAAAAAAGAAATTGAAGCCTCTCAGGGGGTCGGTTTCGATGACGCAGAAAAAGATTCTGCGAATAATGAATTAAGTGAAGATCTTGATATCAACGAAAGTGAAACGGGTCGAGTTTCAGACTTAGTTATGCCTATTGTTGCGCTAATATTCGCGACAGTATTCTTCATGTTATATACAGGTGCACAATCATTAGCGGATTCAGGAAAAGATTTTGATCTGCTAGGTGCTTTTGAAAATACCGATGTTGGTACTTCTCTTTGTTACGGTGGACTGATTGGTTTAATTGTCGCTTTAATTACCGTACTACGTCAAAAAATAGAATTTGTGCAAATTATTCGCACTTTATGGATTGGCGCAGGTTCTATGTTTGGCGCAATATTAATTCTATTCTTTGCCTGGACTATCGGTTCTGTAATTGGTGATTTAAAAACAGGTACTTATCTATCTTCACTTGTTCAGGGAAATATTAACCCACACTGGTTACCTGTTATTTTATTCTTGCTTTCTGGTTTGATGGCATTCTCCACAGGTACATCATGGGGAACGTTTGGTATTATGCTGCCAATCGCAGGTGATATGGCTGGCGCAACAGATTTGGCACTGATGCTTCCTATGCTAAGTGCTGTATTGGCAGGTTCTGTATTTGGCGATCACTGTTCACCAATCTCAGACACAACGATTCTGTCTTCTACTGGTGCTCGTTGTAATCATATTGACCACGTCGCTACACAGCTTCCATATGCCGTTTCTGTTGCTGTTGTTTCGTGCGTAGGATTCATTGTTTTAGGTATGACATCGTCGGTGTTGTTCTCATTCGCGTCAGCAAGCGTGGCATTTGTCATCGTTTGTGGTGTTTTGAGTGTGATTTCTAAACGTCGACAGACTCCTGTTTCAGCATAATCCCGTTTAGCTATATAAGGCAGGTCATACGACCTGCCTTTTTCATTTCTGAATTTCTAACTCAAAGCAATTTTTCACTCAGAAAATTTTTTGGACTTAGGTCTTGCAAATCACCAACGGCTTGGGTTAGTGTGAAGTTAACTCAAGGAGAAAACTAAATATGCGTAAAAGTGTAATGAACATTCATCACCATCATCATCCTGACTAGTCTTTCGGGAGGTTTACGCATACCCGAGAGGCTCAGAACTCTCGGTGGTTGAATCAAAAATATCAGATTTAGACCCTCGGGAGAGCAAAACTCCCGAGGGTTTTTTCATTTTTAACGACTTATAAAACATTAAATATTCACTAAATTTCGCATAGGGACATTGCAATGCAAACACAACGCCTAAGAATTGCCATCCAGAAAAAAGGACGCTTGAGTAAAGAGTGTCTGAATCTACTGAAAAAGTGTGGTGCTAAATTCAACATCATGGGAGAGCGCTTAGTTGTGCACTCTGAAAATATGCCTATTGACCTACTGCTTGTTCGTGATGACGACATCCCAGGTTTGATCATGGATGGTGTTGTTGACCTTGGCTTTATCGGTGAAAACGAGCTTGAAGAAGTGCGCCTAGACCGTAAAGCATTAGGTGAACCATGTGAATTTGTCTCTCTTCGTCGACTAGATTTTGGTGGCTGCCGTTTGTCCATCGCTATCGATAAAGATGAAGAATACAACGGACCACAAGACCTGGCGGGTAAACGTATTGCGACTACATACCCTCAGCTACTAAAAAGCTATATGGATGAACAAGGTGTCGAATTCAGCACTTGTGTATTGACGGGCTCGGTTGAAGTTGCTCCTCGTGCAGGTCTGGCAGACGCAATTGCAGATTTGGTTTCTACAGGCGCAACTCTGGAAGCCAATGGTCTTAAAGAAGCAGAAGTGATTTTCAAGTCAAAAGCGACATTGATTCAACGTGCTGGTGAATTTGACGCAGAAAGACAAGCTCTTATAGAGAAACTTCTGACTCGTATGCAAGGCGTCCTACAGGCAAAAGAATCCAAATACATCATGCTACACGCTCCAACAGATAAGCTTGAGCAAGTGAAAGCACTTCTTCCAGGGGCTGAAGACCCAACAGTATTGCCTCTGTCTGCAGAGCAGAATCGCGTAGCCGTCCATCTTGTGAGTACTGAAAATCTGTTTTGGGAAACCATGGAACAACTAAAAGAGTTGGGTGCGAGCTCAATCCTAGTGCTACCAATTGAAAAAATGATGGAGTAACACCATGAGAACCGTTGTTTGGCAATCATTGAGTGAAGAACAGCAAGATGCCGTACTAGAACGCCCTGCGATTACTGAAGGAGCAAATATAACGGCGGCTGTTGCGGAAGTGATTCAAAAAGTACGTGGTGAAGGCGACAAAGCGCTAACTGAACTTACCGCAAAGTTTGACGGAGTGACACCAGAGTCTATTCGGGTTTCAAAAGAAGAAATTCAAGCAGCCTCAGATCGTTTGACCGACGATATGAAAAAAGCTCTAGAGCAGGCTTACTCCAATATTTCTAAGTTTCACAAAGCTCAAAAATCTCAGCCGATAAAAGTTGAAACACAGCCGGGTGTGGTGTGTGAACAGGTTACTCGTCCGATTAATACAGTTGGTCTTTATATCCCTGGGGGCAGTGCACCACTTCCTTCTACCGTATTAATGCTGGGCGTTCCTGCACAAATTGCAGGTTGTCGTAAAGTCGTATTGTGTTCACCACCGCCTATCGCCGATGAAATTCTTTATGTCGCTCAGCTGTGTAATATCGATGAGGTTTACAACGTTGGTGGCGGTCAGGCTGTTGCAGCAATGGCTTACGGAACGGAAAGTGTCAGCAAAGTCGATAAAATATTTGGTCCGGGTAATGCCTACGTGACGGAAGCAAAGCGTCAGGTGAGCAATGATTTCCGCGGTGCTGCGATTGATATGCCAGCAGGTCCTTCAGAAGTGTTGGTTATCGCTGATGATACTGCCGACCCAGATTTCATTGCAGCGGATCTACTTAGTCAGGCGGAACACGGTCCGGATTCTCAGGTGGTTTTGGTGACGCCATCTCCAGTGATTGCAGACAAAGTGACCGATGCCGTTCAGGCTCAGTTGAAAGAGCTGTCACGAGCTGAGATTGCTGAAAAGGCACTGGGTTCAAGCCTCATCATTATTGCCGAGTCATTGACGCAATGTGTGTCTATCTCAAACTTCTATGGACCTGAACACCTGATTGTTCAAACCAAAAATCCTCGTGAGTTGCTTCCTCTACTCGATAATGCAGGCTCTATCTTCCTGGGGGATTGGTCGCCAGAGTCAGCCGGTGACTATGCATCGGGAACCAACCACGTTTTGCCAACTTACGGTTATACGCGCACATATTCCAGCCTGGGCTTGGCTGATTTCTCTAAACGAATGACAGTACAAGAGCTGACTGCTGAAGGTTTAAAAACACTTGCCCCAACGGTAGTAACCATGGCTGATGCAGAAGGGTTAGATGCGCACCGCCGCGCCGTCACCATTCGTGTTGAAAAGCTGCAAGCAGGAGAGAAATAATGGAAAAGTTGGCTCGTAAAAAAGTACAAGAACTGACGCCATATCTTTCTGCCCGGAGAATTGGTGGCGATGGTGATGTTTGGTTGAATGCTAATGAATCGCCATTCAACAACGAATACAAGACGGATTTCGCTCGTCTGAACCGTTACAGCGAATGTCAGCCAAAAGAGCTGATTGAAGCATACGCTGCTTATGCCGGCGTTAAACCAGAACAGACACTGACTTCTCGTGGGGCCGATGAAGGGATTGAGCTCCTCATCCGTGCGTTTTGTGAGCCGGGTGAAGATGCCATTCTGTTCTGCCCACCGACTTATGGCATGTACGCCATCAGTGCAGAAACCATTGGTGTTGAGCAAAAGAAAGTCCCATTAACGCAAGATTGGCAATTGGATCTCGAAAATATTCAAACCAATCTTGAGAATGTAAAACTGGTGTTTGTGTGTAGCCCGAACAACCCGACAGGCAATTTGGTTAACCGTGAAGATATTGTCTCTTTACTCGAGATGACCAAAGACCGAGCCATTGTGGTGATGGACGAAGCCTATATCGACTTCTGCCCAGAAGCGACGACTGCTGACCTTCTTGGACAGTATCCAAACCTCGCCATTTTAAGAACCATGTCGAAGGCGTTTGCTTTGGCAGGGCTTCGTTGCGGCTTTACTTTGGCAAATGAAGAGATCATCAACGTACTGCTAAAAGTGATCGCACCTTACCCAGTGCCAATTCCGGTTTCTGAAATTGCCGTGCAGGCATTGTCTGAAGCAGGTCTGGCAAGAATGAAGTTCCAGACGCTGGATCTCAACGCCAACCGCGCTTACATGCAAGTTGGGTTGAGTATGCTGCAAGGGGTCGAAGTGTTCGAAGGGTGGGGTAACTACCTGTTGGTTAAATTCCCTGATGGCGATGCTATTTTTAAATCGGCATGGGAAAGCGGCATCATTCTCAGAAACTCCCCAATTGAAAACTGTGTTCGAATTAGCGTTGGTAACCGTGAAGAGTGTGAAAAAATCGTCGCGTTTATCCGCAATCAATTAGCTAAAAGTGTCGCTTAAGAAAGGAAATCGTAGTGAGCAAGCAACAAAAAATTCTATTTATTGACCGTGATGGCACCTTAATTGTAGAGCCGCCAGAAGACTTTCAGGTAGACCGCTTAGACAAGCTCAAGCTGGAGCCGTTTGTCATTCCAAGTTTATTGGCTCTTCAAGACGCCGGTTACCGTTTGGTGATGGTGACTAACCAGGATGGCTTGGGCACAGACAGCTTCCCACAAGAAGACTTTGATGGTCCACATAACATGATGATGGACATTTTCTCTTCACAGGGGGTCATTTTTGACGAAGTACTTATTAGCCCATACTTCGAAGAAGACAACAGCGATTGCCGCAAACCTAGGTTAGGCCTGGTAAGAGAGTACCTTCAAGGTGGAAAGATCGATTTTCAACACTCAGCTGTGATTGGTGATCGTATTACGGATGTGCAAATGGCCCAGAATATGGCGATTCGTGGCATTCAGTACAACCCAGAAACCATGGGTTGGAAGCAAATTGTCAAAGATTTGACCGTAAAAGCACGTGTTGCGGAAGTAGTACGCACAACCAAAGAAACCGATATTAAAGTATCTGTGAACCTTGATGAGCAAGGTGGCAACGAAATCAAAACTGGTTTGGGCTTCTTCGACCACATGCTGGATCAGATTGCAACGCACGGCGGATTCCAAATCAAATGCAGTGTAGACGGTGATTTACACATTGACGACCACCACACTATTGAAGATACCGCTCTGGCTTTAGGGCAAGCACTGAAAGAAGCTTTGGGTGATAAGCGTGGCATTGGTCGCTTTGGCTTCAGCTTGCCAATGGATGAGTGTCTAGCACAATGCGCACTCGATTTGTCAGGCAGAGCTTACCTAGTTTTTGATGCTAAGTTCAGCCGTGAAATGGTGGGAGATTTCTCAACGGAAATGACGGTGCACTTCTTCCGCTCATTAGCTGACTCTATGGCGTGTACATTGCACCTGTCTTCTACAGGTGACAATGACCACCACATTGTAGAGAGCCTGTTTAAGTCATTTGGTCGCACGCTTCGCCAAGCTATTAAGGTAGAAGGCAACGAATTACCAAGTAGCAAGGGCATGCTTTAAAAAGGAAGAATCACGTGGCAAAACAAAAAGTCGTCATTATTGACACCGGATGCGCCAACGTATCCTCAGTTAAATTTGCTATCGAACGCTTGGGGCAATCAGTCACTATTTCAAAAGACCCAGATGTTGTTCTGGCTGCCGATAAACTCTTCTTACCCGGAGTTGGCACTGCTAGCGAAGCCATGAAAAACCTGCAAGAGCGTGACCTGATTGATCTTGTGAAAAAGGTCGAAAAGCCTCTGCTGGGGATTTGTCTAGGTATGCAACTGCTGGGCAAGTTTTCTGAAGAAAAAGGTCAGAAAGCCGACGAACGAGTGGATTGCCTGGGTTTGTGTGAAGGTGAAGTCAAATTGATGGAAACAGGAGACTTACCTCTTCCACATATGGGCTGGAATACCGTTACTTCTGCCCCTGACCATCCGCTTTTTAAAGGGATTGAAGAGGGAGAGTATTTCTACTTCGTTCATAGCTTTGCTATGCCTGTTGGTGAGTACACCATTGCCCAGTGTGATTATGGCAAGCCATTTACGGCGGCAGTACAAAGTGGCAACTACTATGGCGTACAGTTTCACCCTGAACGCTCATCAAAAGCCGGCTCAAAGCTGATTGAAAACTTTCTGAATTTATAAAGGGAATTAAAGTGATTATTCCAGCTCTCGATTTAATAGAAGGTCAGGTTGTTCGCCTTTATCAAGGAGACTACGGTCAGGTAACTGAATATAAAGTTGACCCTGCTGAGCAATTTAACCTGTACCACCAAGCCGGTGCGAATTGGCTGCACCTTGTAGATTTAACTGGCGCGAAAGACACCTCTGCACGCCAGTTGGACCTTATTGCCAAACTGTTAGCCAGCACGCCAGCCAACATTCAAATTGGTGGTGGCGTGCGTAATGAACAAGACGTTGTGGATTTGTTAGAAGCAGGTGCTCAGCGTGTCGTGGTCGGTTCTACCGCGGTTAAACAACCGGAGCTTGTAAAAAGTTGGATGGAGAAATACGGCGCTGAGAAAATTGTGCTGGCTCTGGACATCAACATTGATGAAAGCGGCACTCGTAAAGTGGCGATTTCAGGCTGGCAGGAAGATTCCGGTGTCACGATTGAAGCATTGATCAACGACTACTTGACCGTTGGTCTAAAGCATGTTCTTTGTACCGATATTTCACGCGACGGTACGTTAGAAGGTTCCAACGTCGAGCTGTATATCGATTTGTGTAAGCAATACCCACAAGTTCAATTTCAGTCTTCAGGTGGAATTGGCTCACTGGCGGATATTGAAGCTCTGAAAGGAAGCGGTGTTTCCGGTGTAATTGTCGGTCGTGCACTGCTTGATGGTAAGTTCACCGCAGAGGAGGCATTTGCATGCTGGCAAAGCGAATAATTCCATGTCTCGATGTTCGTGATGGACAAGTGGTAAAAGGCGTTCAGTTTCGTAACCACGAGATCATTGGTGACATTGTGCCTCTGGCTCAGCGCTATGCAGAAGAAGGGGCTGATGAACTGGTTTTTTACGATATCACAGCGTCAAGCGATGGACGTGTAGTTGATAAAAGCTGGGTTGCACGAGTTGCTGAGGTGATTGATATTCCTTTCTGTGTCGCTGGTGGAATCAAGTCCGCTGAAGACGCGGCACGTATTCTGGAGTTTGGTGCGGATAAAGTATCCATCAACTCGCCTGCACTCGCTAACCCGGAGCTCATCACTAATCTGGCGGATAAATTTGGTGTTCAGTGCATCGTGGTCGGTATCGATTCCTACTACGACAAAGATACGGGTAAATATCAGGTTTACCAGTTCACTGGTGATGAAGCGCGTACCAAAGCCACTCAATGGGAGACGCGCGACTGGGTTCAGGAAGTGCAAAAGCGCGGAGCGGGTGAAATTGTACTGAATATGATGAACCAAGATGGTGTTCGCAATGGCTACGATATTGAGCAGCTCAACATGGTACGTGAAGTGTGTAATGTGCCTTTGATTGCTTCTGGTGGAGCGGGCGCGATGGAGCACTTTGCAGAAGCTTATCAAGCTGCGAATGTAGATGGGGCACTGGCTGCTTCAGTCTTTCATAAGCAAGTCATCAATATCGGTGAATTAAAACAATATCTGAAAAACGAAGGCATTGAGGTACGACTATGAGTTATGGAACCGCCGAAGTAAGTGCGTTGTCCGAGAAAATTAACTGGGACAAGGTGGACGGTCTGGTACCTGCTATTGTGCAAGATTTCCAATCTAGCCAGGTGCTGATGATGGGTTACATGAACCAAGACGCGTTGGCGAAAACAGGAGAAACGGGGCAGGTTACGTTTTTCTCCCGTACCAAAGCACGTCTTTGGACCAAAGGGGAAACCTCTGGCAACGTACTTCAACTGAAAAACATGGCGCTGGACTGCGATAACGACACTCTACTTGTGAAAGTTGAGCCAATCGGTCCTACTTGTCACTTAGGAAATACCACATGCTGGGATGTCGATCCTCAAGAGGAGTCGCAAATGGTGTGGCTTCATCAACTTGAGCAGCTACTGGCTGCCCGCAAGAGTGCCGACCCGGATTCTTCCTACACCGCCAGCCTATATGCCCGTGGCACCAAGCGTATTTCGCAAAAAGTGGGCGAAGAAGGGGTTGAAGTTGCGCTTGCGGCGACGTCGGGCGACAAGGCGGAGTTAGTATGCGAATCTGCGGATTTGATTTACCACTTGCTTGTGCTGCTACAAGATCAGGGGTTATCAATGAGCGATGTCATTAATAAGCTCAAAGAACGCCATAACTAATCGCAGTTCTTTTAGAGTCTAGAAATCCTATTAAAAAGCCTCTGAAATCAGAGGCTTTTTTATGTCAGATATCTAAATTGCTACCCGCAGCATTTCTTAAACTTTTTACCACTGCCACAAACACAGGGATCGTTACGTCCTACTTTTAAATTCTTGATAGGTTGCGTTAAGCGTGGGTCTTCTGGTTCTGGCTGCTCTTCTTTAGGAAACGTTCCATCAACGTAATACCAAAGCCCATCTTCTCTCAAAAACCTTGAACGTTCACCCAAGCAATATTGGTGTCCATCTTCATTGAAGTAGGCTTTAAACTCAACGTAACCTTCATCATCATGACTGCCATTTTCGGTGTTAATAACGTCCAGTTTGCACCAGTCACTATTTATAGATTCAGCGATACCTTGACGTTGCTCTTCCGCGTTTTTTGAAGGGTGGTAGGTATCAACAACAAAGTCCACAAGCTTCTTTACGTGAGCACTGTAACGAGCACGCATCAGTTGCTCAGGCTTTTCAGCCGCAGAATGATTGAGATGAACTTTTTGGCAGCAGTCTTGGTAAGACAGTGTATTTCCACAAGGACAATGAGACATGATGATTTTACCGAATAAGCGTGACAGGATCAGAGCTAACGTCACTTAAAGTTGGAGCAAAGGCTACCACGCTTTTATCGGTAAAGGTAGAGGAAGGAAATCAGTCGACTTCCATCAGCTCCTGAGACCAGTTGATCGCCCCGCGATAGCACTCTGCAATGCAATTCTCTTCAAGTTTGAGTTCTGTTCTTTTCGCGATAGTCGTATCCCAGTCAGCCTGCTCAAATGCTTTCACCAATGTAATGATGTTTCCCAATACACCCGTTTGGTTAAGAAGCGCTTCTTTCACCGATGGATCGACAGGAATCGAGTGCAATATGTCTTCCATTGGCTGATCAAGTAAGGAATCTAATAAAGAAAGCATGCCAGTTAAAAAGGCAAGACTCTTGTCTACTTGCCCCTTATAAAGATCAGCGACAAGCTCGCAGAAACGCGCACGAGTAATGGATAGGGTATATAGGGAATTTGGCTTGCCTTCATTGGCGTTTGATACGGCAACCAGAGAGACAAACTTACGCAATTTATCTTCACCAAGATAAACCAATGCCTGTTTGAATGATTTAATTTCATTGGCAACACTGGAGGTCGAATTTACATACCTCAGCAGCTTATAAGAAAGCGAAACGTCAGACGAAACCAAACGCTCAATCACATCGTAATTCAGCTCATCATTCGAAATTTCTTTACACAGTTGAATGACATTAAGCAATGAAGGCTCAATGGCACGATGCTGGATCATTTCAGGTTTGGCAAAAAAGTAGCCTTGAAACAGAGTGAAGCCCACTTCTTTAGCTTGTTGGAACTCTTCGTAAGTTTCTACTTTTTCAGCAAGGAACTGAATCTTTGTACTTTTCAGTTTGGCGATAAAAAAAGACGCCTTGCCGATAGGAACAGTGCGAATGTCAAACTTGATGATAGAAATCAGCGGCAGAAAACGCTTCCAATCTGGATTTGGAATGAAATCGTCTAGTGCGATTTTATAGCCCAGACGGTAGAGATCTTTTAGCGCGTCATACAATTCATCTGTAGGTTCACAGTCTTCCAGAACTTCTATGATGATAGAACTGCGCGGAAACAGAGCTGGGATCTGGTTGATCAGGCTTTGATACGGGAAATTAACAAAGCCCTTTTTTGTACCCAGATTATTTTGATTTGGGCTCAGGAACTGGTCGGAAAGCAGTCTTTTAGTTGCCAGCTCAGGTTCGACGTCAGGAAATGTGTTTTTAGGACCATCGCGAAACAGCAGTTCGTAACCCATGGTTTGGCGGTCAGAGTCAAAAATAGGTTGTCGTGCTACGTAAGAGTATTTCAATGGTATTGTCCACGTCTAAACATCAATAATGGAATGCATAATAAACATACGGAACAATTAATCTATATTTAGCTCAATAGCGCGTTACGCTGTGTTACATTCGAGCTTGTTTTTAGCCACCTGACAGTGGAAAAGTAATGATTTCCTGACCTGATTCGCTGTAAGACAAAATGTAACCATGGGTATACCAGTCTCCTAGCACAACCCTTTTCCCAACGGCGTTGCTTAGCTGAACATCATGCTGAGCGGGGCGATGTGTGTGTCCATGAATCATCAGTGGTGCATCGTAGCTCTCCATCACACGAGTCACCTCGCTTTGTGTTACATCCATGATGTTGAGCGACTTTTTCTGCTTATCACTACGGGTCTTGTTCTGAACGTTTTTTACTATTTTTTTTCTGAGGAAAAGAGGCACACATAGAAACAGTTTCTGCAGCCACGGCTGATGCACTTTTCGCCTAAATTCCTGATACTTCACATCTTCGAGACACAAGGTGTCCCCATGTAAAAGAATAGCAGGGGTGCCATAGAGGTCAATTTTTGTCACTTCAGGAAGAAGCTCAATACCTGTTTCTTTACTGAACCGCTTATTGACCAGAAAGTCACGATTGCCATGGGTGAAATAGCACTTCACGCCAGAATCAGTCAGGTCTTTGAATGCATCGATAATGGAACGGCTGAAAGGAGAATTATCATCATCACCTATCCAGAAATCGAATAAATCCCCGAGCACATAGACTTTCTCGGCTTGATAGGCGTATTTTTCAAGGAAATGGAAGAAGCCTTCAGTGATTTCAGGGTGGGTAGGGGATAAGTGCAGGTCGGAAATAAAAAGTGTGGTCATAAGCCCTAAACAAAGGGGAGCGTGATGCTCCCCAACGCAATTATTCTTCGATTGTCGTGCCAGTGATAACGACTTCCTCTAGCGGAACGTCTTGGTGCATTCCCATAGAACCAGTAGCAACGCCTTTGATCTTGTTAACGATCTCCATGCCTTCTACCACTTCACCAAATACACAGTAACCCCAACCGTCCAGACTTTCAGATTTGAAGTCCAGGAATGTGTTGTCGTTTACGTTGATGAAGAACTGAGAGCTAGCAGAATGCGGTTCCATAGTACGAGCCATAGCAAGAGTACCCACTTTGTTGCTCAAACCGTTGTTTGCTTCGTTTTTGATTGGTGCACGAGAGTCTTTTTCTTGCAGACCAGAAGTCATGCCACCACCCTGGATCATGAAGCCATCAATGACACGGTGGAAAAGAGTGTTGTCATAAAAACCATCACGGCAGTACTGTAAAAAGTTAGCACTGGTTTCTGGTGCTTTTTCATCATTCAATTGGATCTTGATGTCACCAAAGTTCGTGTGAAGGGTGATCATGATTACTTCCTTTAAATATTTAATGGGAATGGAAACAGAATTCTAGCGTAACCTCAAATTTACACAAGTCATACGCCCTCTGCGTGCTTAGGTTAACGACCCCTAAGAACAAAACCTGTTCAATTAGAACGAAATAACATTTTCCGAAGCGATTTCTGAAATTGAGCTATTACTTAACGTCAGTTGAATTGATATACTCGGGCGTTCTTAAAACCACTAACCGAATTTAAAGAGATCATGCTTAAGATATTTAACTCACTCACCCGACAGAAAGAGGAATTCAAACCCATCCATGCTGGCAAAGTTGGCATGTACGTCTGTGGAGTAACTATCTATGATCTCTGTCATATCGGACACGGTCGTACCTTCGTTTCGTTTGATGTGGTTTCTCGTTACCTGCGTTACTTAGGCTACGATCTGACATTTGTTCGTAACATCACAGACATTGACGATAAGATCATCAAGCGTGCGGCGGAAAACGGCGAAAGCTGTGACTCTCTGACAGAACGTTTGATCGGTGAAATGCACGCTGATTTCGATGCGTTAAATATGAAGCGCCCAGACGTTGAACCTCGCGCAACACAATTCATTCAGGAAATCATTGATCTTGTTGAAACACTGATCGAACGCGGTTTTGCCTACGTTGCAGACAATGGCGACGTCATGTTTGAAGTGAAGAAATACGACGAGTACGGAAAACTGTCTCGTCAGGATTTGGATCAGCTTCAGGCAGGTGCCCGTGTTGATGTTGAGCTTGCAAAACGCAGCCCGCTGGATTTCGTTCTTTGGAAAATGTCTAAGCCAGGTGAACCGACATGGGAATCACCATGGGGTCCAGGTCGTCCTGGCTGGCACATTGAATGTTCAGCGATGAACTCATCGATTCTTGGCGATCACTTTGATATACACGGCGGTGGCTCTGATCTTCAATTCCCTCACCATGAAAATGAGATTGCTCAGTCTTGCTGTGCGCACGACACGCAATACGTGAATACGTGGATGCACAGTGGCATGGTGATGGTAGACCGTGAGAAGATGTCAAAATCTCTGGGTAACTTCTTCACTATCCGTGACGTTTTGGGTCACTACGATGCGGAAACCGTGCGCTACTTCCTGATGTCAGGTCACTACCGCAGCCAGCTAAATTACAGTGAAGAAAACCTGAATCAGGCACGTGCTTCTCTTGAGCGTCTCTACACTTCATTACGTGGCCTTGACCTTTCTGCTTCTCCTGCTGGTGGCGAAGAATACGTTACTCGCTTTACCGAAGCGATGAATGACGACTTCAATACACCAGAAGCGTATTCGGTACTGTTTGACATGGCTCGCGAAGTGAACCGAATCAAAGGTGAAAACTTAGAACAAGCCTCAGCACTTGGCGCTTTACTGCGTGAATTGGCGGACGTGATCGGTATTCTTCATCAGGATCCAGAAGCCTTCTTGAAAGGTGGTGCGGCCGATAACGACGACGAAGTGGCAGAAATTGAAGCGCTGATTAAACTTCGTAATGATTCTCGTGCAGCAAAAGACTGGGCGAATGCTGATATGGCGCGCGATAAGCTGAACGAGATGGGCATTGAACTCGAAGATGGTCCGGAAGGAACCACTTGGCGTCGTAAGTAACGTAATTCACATTTTATAAAGGGCTGAAGTTTCAGCCCTTTTTTCTGATTTTATTTTCTTGGAAACAATCTGTGGCACAAATGTATTTTTATTACTCAGCGATGAACGCGGGTAAATCTACAACACTTTTACAGTCCTCTTTTAACTATCAAGAGCGTGGGATGAATCCGATGATTTATACCGCAGCACTGGACAACCGCTACGGAATAGGAAAAGTAAGCTCTCGAATCGGTTTGCAGTCTGAAGCCCAGTTATTTCATCATGAAACGGATTTGTTTGAAGAAATAAAGAAACACAATGAAGAACAAAAACGCCATTGCATCCTTGTGGATGAGTGTCAGTTCCTGTCAAAAGATCAAGTTTATCAGCTAACAGAAGTCGTTGATAAATTGGGTATTCCTGTACTGTGTTACGGCTTGAGAACAGACTTTCTTGGGGAGCTATTTGAAGGCAGTAAATACCTGCTTTCATGGGCTGACAAGTTGGTAGAGCTGAAAACCATCTGCCATTGCGGGCGTAAAGCGAACATGGTGATTCGAACGGATGAGCATGGTAATGCCATTGCAGAAGGCGACCAAGTAGCAATAGGCGGAAACGACCGTTACGTATCTGTCTGCCGCAAGCATTACAAAGAAGCGTTAGGTAAGTAACCTGAGCCCGGGATAAGAGCAGGCTTAAAGCATGAATAGCAAAAGAGCACCTGAGTGGTGCTCTTTTTTCGTTTGGAGGGAAGAGTAATCAGCTTTGTGAACCAAAGGTTTTGGCTGCATAGGCAACACGCTCAGCTGGTTTTGGATATTCTGCGGGTTCTCCCAGGCTTTCGATATGACGAAGCCGAGGCAACAGACCACTGCCATTAGCAATTTGAATCGCCAGCCCCGGGCGAGCATTCAGCTCCAACACCATAGGACCTTCTTCTTTGTCGAGTACCATATCGGTTCCCATATAGCCCAGCCCTGTCATCTCCCATGCGCTTGAAGCCAAAGTCAGCAATCGTTCCCAATGTGGGACTTGCAAAGTCGCCAGTTCTTTCCCCGTGTCTGGGTGATGTTTAATCGGCTGATCAAACTGCACGGCGCGAACGGCCTTGCCTGTTGCGATGTCGATGCCTACGCCTACTGCACCTTGGTGTAAGTTAGCTTTGCCGTCCGAATCTGAAGTCGATAAACGCATCATTGCCATTACAGGATAGCCCTTAAACACGATGATCCTTACATCAGGCACGCCTTCATAACTGAAGCCTTCAAAGCAATCGTCGAATTTAATCAGGTTTTCAACTACCGCCACATCGTTCTTTCCACCCAAAGAGAACAGACCCGCAAGAGCGTTACTGATGTGCCTTTCAACGTCTTCTTTGTTGATCACCGATCCAGAAGGCTTCATGTATTCGCCATCTTTGTGGGAGGTCACCACAAGAATGCCTTTTCCACCGCTGCCCTGAGCAGGTTTAATCACAAATCCCGGCCAGTCTTTGACCATCTTATGAATCGATTTCACCTCTGCCTGATGGCTGATGACACCAATCAGCTTTGGTACGGTTGCGCCAGCTTGCTCTGCAATGAGTTTGGTTTTCAATTTGTCATCGACCAATGGATATTTTGAACGATCATTGTATCGCCCGATATAGCTGTGGTTACGCTGATTCATTCCCATGATCCCTTTGCTTTTCAGCTTGAAAGGGGAGGTGAACTGACTCCACATACTTAATCCTCCGCCAGCGGCTTAAAGCGACGCAGTTCTGTCAGACGATAGCCCGTGTAGGTACCCAGAAGCAAAATCAGAGCAAGAACGATCAGTTGCAAGCCAATGAAGTTAAAGGTCAGATGCTGAACAAACGGATTGGTCATCGCCAAATACACTAAGACTGCAGTAAGTAGGGAACCACCACCTTGAATAAAGACTTCTTTTCCGCCTTCTTCTTCCCACAAGATAGACATACGTTCAATGGTCCAAGAGAGAATGATCATTGGGAAGAAAGTGATAGTCAGACCTTCATTCAATCCAATATTGAAAGAGACAATCGTGAAGATTGAGATGATCAGAATAACCGTGATGATGACGGCTGAGATTCGGGCAACTAGCAGCAAATTCAACTTAGACAAATAGCCGCGAATAACCAGCCCCGTTCCTACAATCAGCAAGAAACCAACAATACCAGTCAGTAGCTGGGTTTGAACGAATGCCACTGCAATCAGGACTGGCATAAAGGTGCCAGAAGTTTTCAACCCGACAATCACACGCAGGAAGACCACAATAAGCGCGCCAATAGGGATCAGCATAATGGTTTTAAACATCGACTGTTCGGCAATTGGCAGGCTGTGAATTGAGAAGTTGAGCAGGCTGTCTGCTTCTACTTTTTTGGAGGTTGCCTGTTGTGGAGTGACTTCCTGAGCAATCATTGAGAACAGCACCTGACTGTTCTTACCGCCAATCACGTCAAGTAGGGATATATTCGAATCGTCCCATACAAGCCAGTTTTTCTGTTTACCTTGTACACCAGAATGGGTGTCGAACAGTTCCCAGTTTTCGCCATCCCACACTTCGACCATTGGAACAATGTTCTGGCGACGACGTCCGTCTTCCAACTGAATCACGCCTACGACTTTGTTTGGAATGGCAGCGTAACTCAGCAATTTAGACGTGGTGTTTACCTTATCCTCTGTGTTTAAAAGCAATGCTGCATTTTGGTTATCACCATCATTCAACTGCTTAATCAGCTCTCTTGCCAGAGTTACATTGTCTGCGCTTCTGTCCGTAGCTTGTTGCAATAGCGACTGTGCTGCAGCATCTTGAGGACCATCAAAAATCGGCTTCTCAATGGGATCATCAGACGGTGGAATAACCGCTACGTTCGCTTGCTCATCCACCAAGAATTGCGCTTTGTAATAAATAATCTGAGGACCAGTTGCGCTTCGGATACTCCACTCTGCGCGTCGCCCGCTTTCAGTACTGACGTAGGCAACACCATAACCCGGAGATGAAGTACTCTCGTTAATCAATGTAAAACCAGACTGTGTTGCAGGAGCGGCTAACGACGCTTTCACAGCATCGCCATTTGCAGAGAACTCAACACGTGCTTCTACATCCCAGACTTGTCTGGTTTCACCTGGCGTCCATGGCACGCCATAATCGGTATGGCGAAGAATACTGAGTGCAATCCCTGCAACGATAAGAAGTGCGACCGCAAGATAAAAGGGCACTTTGGATGTCATGGCTTTGAATTCCTTAACGTTTACTGAGTGTTAGATTGCAGGTAAGTTTTGCTGACATCGACGAGAGCGATGTCTTTAATAAATTCACGACCAAGCAGAATTGGGTGGCTCATTTGAGATCGGTCAGCCAGCGTGAACTGTGCTTTTTCGTGGATCATGCCAACTTGAACCCACAGTTCGACAACCGGTCTGCGTTGAGCTTCTTCACTGGTAGACTGACGAATTTTCGCGTATCTGAGTACAGGCGATTCAATCCAGAGCTGATCTTCTTTCTTGGTCTTTTCGTCACTGATGTGAAACTTCACCCAGGTTTTGCCGTTTCGCTCGAATTCCTGAATATCAACAGCATTGATTGAAGACGTTGCGGCACCTGTATCTACTCGGGCATCAAACTGCTGCTTAATCGTATCGATTTTCACTTTTTCTATCGCGCCAAGCACAACGGTCTGAGTTGGTTCTGGTGCTGGCTGGGTTTGCTTAGGCTGTATAGGCGCGGCTTTTGGGGTTTTCAGCTTCTTGAACTGCTTAGCCTGTTCTTGTCGAAGCTTGGCGACTTCGTTATTTAGATTGGTCAGCTCAATACTTAAGTAGTTAATGTGATCGTTTTGCTTATCAATTTGGTCAGCGTAAGTTTGAAGCTGGTTGGTCAGGTTTGACTCTGATTGTTGAATGGCAGCTTGGGTAGATTGAGTGTATTTCTCTCCGTCGATCAGCGTGCATCCAGACAACACTGTCACGGCAGCTAAGGCGGCAACCTTTTTAAGCATAATGACCTTATTTTTAGCGGGTTAAAGCAGGAAGTGACACAAAGTGTATATTATAAAAAAGGATGCGTGAAGCACCCTTATGTTAATCTGATGTCAGAGCTGCCTGAGCCGGACAATAATTAGACCTATGGATTCCTTGCCACTAAAACTGCGCGCCTTGGTGCCGGGTAACCTTCAACGGTTTTGCTAGGATCGTTCGGGTCTAAATAGTCTGGTAACGAGTTATGTGTCATCCATTCTGTTGTGCGTTGTTCTCCGACGGAAGTGACGTTCTCATCTACAATACGAACATCTTCAAATCCGCATTTTTCCAGCCACACTTTTAACGCCTTCGCAGATGGGAAGAAATACACGTTGCGCATCTGAGCATACCTATCAACAGGAACCAGCACTGCATTCTCATCACCCTCGATAACCAGAGTTTCAAGAATCAATTCCCCTCCAGATACCAGTTGATTTTTAAGCTGAATCAAATGATCCAGTGGAGAACGACGGTGATACAACACGCCCATGCTGAACACGGTGTCAAAAGCCTGTAATTCAGGAAGTTGCTCGATACCAAGTGGCAATAAATGCGCACGTTGATCGCCGCCCATCAACTTTCTGACTGCTTCAAACTGAACCAAAAATAGATGAGACGGGTCGATACCTACACACAAACGCGCGCCTTCACCCAGCATTCGCCACATGTGGTAGCCATTACCACAACCTACATCCAGCACACTGCGATTTTTCAGCGGTGAAATATGTGGAAGAACGCGATCCCATTTCCAGTCGCTTCGCCATTCAGTATCAATATGAATGCCATGCAGGTTGTATGGACCTTTACGCCAAGGGTGGAAAGTCTTAAGCAGGTTTTCTAACTTTTTCAGCTCACCAGTATGCAAAGGTTCGTTATTTGATAAAGAGACGGAGTCTTTCAAATCAATGTTGTCTGGTGTGCCTTCCTGAATTTTATTCAGCGCACGCAGCCAGCGTTCAAAGTCGCCATGTTCTGCATTTTGCCAATCCGTCAGCTGCTGAGGAAGAATGTTCAGCCAAGGCTGAAGGCGAGTATCTTGAGCGATAAGTTGGTAGAAATTAGCAAAGTTGAACATGGTTTAAGTCGTAATCGTCGTTAATTTAAAGTCAGTGCAGGTAAGCGATGTTATTTGATGGCGAACATAGAGCCAAAGTTAAAGCATTGAAACCACACTTCGTTGCTTGAAAATCCAATGCTCTCAAAGCGATCTTTATGCATTTGAATGGAATCAGGACGCATCACATTTTCGATGGCGCTGCGTTTCTGACTGATTTCCAGTTCGCTATAACCGTTTGCACGTTTGAAGTCATGGTGAAGGTCGATAAGAAGTTCGTTTGCGGTTTCGTTTTCAAATACGTACTTCTCTGAAAGAATCAAAATTCCGCCTTTTCTTAATCCACGATAGATTTTCTCTAGCAAATTTTGGCGGTCTTCTGGTGAGAGAAACTGCAGTGTAAAGTTCAGAACCACCACAGAAGCGTTCTCAATATCAATATCCCGGATATCTGCTTCTATTACCTCAACAGGGGTATCAGAGCGGTAAGCGTTGACGTGTAACTTACAGCGCTCGACCATTGCTTCAGAATTGTCGACCGCAATGATCTTACAACCTTCTTTGCTGATATGGCGGCGCATGGAAAGCGTTGCAGCACCAAGAGAGCAGCCCAGATCGTAGATATTAGATTGCGGTTCGACAAAGCGCTCTGCCAGCATTCCAATGGCAGAAATGATGTTGCTGTACCCTGGAACTGAACGTTGGATCATATCCGGGAATACTTCGGCAACATTGGCATCGAAAGTAAAATCTCCAATCTTTTCAATAGGTGCAGAAAAGATGGTGTCTTTGTGGCTCATAGCAAACTCGCAATTGCAAACTCAGGAACATTAACTTTACCCGTGATAAACATTCACAGTAAGGGTAAGCCAGTCTCTAATCCTTAGCTCAGGTTAGATACACAGCTCGAAAAGGGGCGTATTCTAAGAAAATTTTGCCCCCGTGTCATCAGGGTCTGTTGACCTTTCGAGATGATTTTTGCAGCGATTTGTGGGTTCTTTATACAAGGCGACGCTTATTCGGTGTAGTCGCTCTACATCAATAAGCGGTAACACAGTAGAAAGGAGCCACAAACGCTGCCCAAAGGGTTCGGCTAAAAGCGTTTTACTCTTTGTTGAGAGGTCTTTGCTTAGAACGACTAGGCGAAAAACCCCTCGCCGCGATTAAAACGCTTTTATCTCGAACAAAATTTAACCACGAAAGGTCAACAGACCCTAGGAATAAATGGATGCGCTTTTAAGCCATTAAAACATACTGATTTGTTTATTGTCTGAAAGGGCTGGTGGGTGCGCTAGCTCTGGCAGATCCACAGCTTTTTGAAGTTCACCATACAGGCGGCGAGCAAATTCAGGTGACTCATTATTATCCGGCGTATGGATCATCAAATACGGCTGTTTCCCTTCCGCAATCCAGTCAGGCAGCTTTTTTATCCAAGGTTGAAAAAATGGCAGGTTGGCTTCGAATTCAGGGTGCCCAATAAAGCGAATCATAGGGCGATTACTGGTAGACACGGCGTGCGCGGGAACTTTAGGTTTTTTCTTGTGGGCATCAATAACGGCATCAGAGATAGGTTCTGCGGAGTGAACAGGTCGGCTGTCCATAATGATTCGGTCGATGCCTTCTTCATGCAGCCATCGGTTAAGCTCCTGTTCTTCTTGTCCTTTGTTGAAGAAATCCAGATGGCGCACTTCGACCCCTAAAGGAAATTCTTTGGGAAACAGACGACAAAAAGAGCGCAGAGCAGGGAGATCTTTGGGGCTAAACTGTGCAGGCAACTGAATTGTCCACATACCAACTCGATCATGAATAGGTTGCATCACAGCCATAAAATCCTTTAGCAAGCCTTCGCAACCGCGAAGCTTTTGGTCATGGGTGATACTTTTAGGGAGTTTGAAAGTAAATCGAAAGTCATCGTGTGTCGCTGCCCGCCAGTTTTGTACCGTTGAAGCCGAGGGCGTGGCGTAAAACGTGGTGTTCCCCTCTACGGTATGAAATACGCGTGCGTACTTTTCCAGTCGCTCTGAATTTTGCGTTCCACTGCCATAAAATCCAGCTTGCCATGCACTGTGTGACCACATGGTTAATCCTAATCTTAATGGCAAGGTGTTCATATCCAGTGATGTCCTATGCTTAAGCTCATTAAACCCTAACTGTAATCGGAGCATGGATGTTCCTTAAAACGAATGCCCGTACCCAATCAGTAAGGTGAAAAGTTTTCCTCTCAGTTTGTGTGATAACTATATCATTTGAGCGTAATAAACATAGGTACAATAACAGCTACCGATAATTGGTAGCTGCCCTTTTAAGATTTATCGAAGCACTTATGACGACGACTTACAGGCTCCCCTGGCCACAGAGACTTCCATTCAGTTAGGATTTCATTATTTTCTTTGGTCAACTGTACTAGATTTTCATTAACCTTATATACTTGAACACCATAGAGATTTTTGAAACTCCCATCAGCATATGAGGCAAATAGAATATTTAGCGTGCCGTCGACTAGTTGACTCTGACACATGATGTTTTCATTCGTTTGAAAGCCTAAAATTGTAAGTGAACAACTGTTGTTTTCAATTTTAAGTTCATATTCTGACCATGTGTTCAGACCTGAATTACTTTTCCCCATATCAAGCTCGCAACCATAAGTCCCATCCCACTCATTAGAAACTGAAGCAGATGAAGCGAAACTCGCTGAGAGTAATATACCTAGAATCCAATTCATTTTTAGCCTATGTAACCCGATTTTAGCCCTTTGTGATACTTTTGAGATACTTTTATAGAAATCTCACTCAGAGTTATATTTCCGTCTTTATTTTTGTCAAATCCCGAGTTTTGCTTGTAGGCAATGGTACCTTTCTTAAATAAAGCATGTGACGTGGGTTTACCTATAGCTGCTGGGTATAAGATCGCCATGTAAACATCTTCCAGTTTCTTTATTCGATTCCGGTATGGCCAAAAATACTTTTTAACATAGTCCAGTTGTTTTACTGGCGTCATTTTGGCTAGTTTTTCTGTAGTGGTACCCAGTCCCTTAGCGGTTGACGGCATAAATTGGATTAGTCCGGTAGCCCCGCTGCCAGCAGCGTTTTTGATTTTTGGGCTGAAAGTTTCCCCAGTTTCAAATGCCATACAAGCCATTAAAAAGTCGGGATTTATTCCCAGCTCTTTACAAACTAGAACAACCTTATTCTTAAAATCAGGTGAAACTTTCGCTCCCCAAGCAATACTCCGCCTAAGTGGGCTAAGTGATATCTTAGGTTCCACCTTTTCATAATGTTTTGTATTAAATAAAGAAGCAAAGCCTTTAGCTTGTTCTTTAGGTTTAGCTAGGAATAGAGAAAGCGCCTTCCAAGTTTTTCCTTTTGTGTCTATCAATGAATCTGGCTTACGAAATTTCAGTATTTCCTTTTGAAACCAATGAATTCGGTGTCTAGTATTGGGACCGCATTTTCCATCAATACTGAGTAAGCTGAGTGGTCCTAGAGATGCACGATTCAATGCTTCTTGGACTTTTTCTACATCGGCTTTCTTATTGATTCCCTTTAAACCAACAGAACTTGAAATTTGCATTTTTATCATCCACTTATGGCAAGAATTGAAAATCTACAAAAAATCAAATTTAACTTCTTCATGTAAATTAAGAATTTAGAAGCTACGTCAATTAAACATGTAACTGTTTGAAATGTAATTTTCTATAACTGCTTATTTCTAACTGGTCTTCTAGCTTATTCGACAATTCGAAGATTTAGTGCTGATTCTTGTTATTTAAAGTTTGAGCCGTGCAGAAGGTAGGCTTCGTGTTCTTGAATCTATGCTATTTGGATTGGGTTTAAAGAAGTTTTCACGCTATAATCTGCCCCAAATTTTTTACTGTTTTGTCGTTTTTAGGCGGGTTCTGCCTAAAAAAGTAGCAAGGCAAGATAAAACACAATGAATTGTGCGTGTAATGGTCGATTTATGTGAACATTACGCGTATAAATGGCACTTTGCTCTGTCGATAATCTCAAGCATCGGCAGCTTAGAAATTGATAACTAATTAGAGATTGGGAAATTCATTATGCGTACCCATTATTGTGGTCACCTGAACAAGTCCCTTGCAGGACAAACTGTAGAACTGTGCGGCTGGGTTAACCGTCGCCGTGATTTAGGCGGTCTTATCTTCATTGATATGCGAGATCGCGAAGGCGTTGTTCAGGTAGTGGTAGACCCGGATATGGCGGACGCATACGAAGTGGCAAACCAACTTCGTAATGAATTTTGCATCAAATTGACAGGTGAAGTTCGCGCTCGTCCAGACAGCCAGGTAAACAAAGACATGGCGACGGGTGAAGTTGAAATCCTGGCGAAAAGCCTGGAAATCATCAACCGCAGTGACGTTCTTCCTCTGGATTTTAACCAGAATAACTCTGAAGAGCAGCGTTTGAAGTTCCGTTATCTGGATCTTCGTCGCCCTGAAATGAGCGACCGTATTAAGCTTCGCGCAAAAGCATCCAGTTTTGTTCGTCGTTTCCTTGATGATAATGGCTTCCTAGACATTGAAACGCCTGTACTGACGAAAGCGACGCCAGAAGGTGCACGTGACTACCTGGTACCTAGCCGTGTACATAAAGGCAGCTTCTACGCGCTTCCTCAGTCTCCTCAGTTGTTCAAACAGCTTCTTATGATGTCTGGTTTTGACCGTTACTACCAAATTGTTAAGTGTTTCCGAGACGAAGACTTGCGTGCAGACCGTCAGCCAGAATTCACTCAAATCGATATCGAAACCTCTTTCATGACGGCAGACGAAGTTCGTGCAACCACGGAAAAAATGGTTCGCGATATGTGGCAAGAGCTACTAGACGTTGATCTGGGCGATTTCCCGGTAATGCCATTTAGCGAAGCCATTCGTCGTTTCGGTTCGGACAAACCCGATCTGCGTAACCCACTAGAGCTGGTTGATGTTGCAGACCTAGTGAAAGATGTCGAATTCAAAGTCTTTTCTGGTCCTGCAAACGATGAAAAAGGTCGTGTAGCCGTGATTCGCGTACCAGGTGGTGCAAAACTGACGCGTAAGCAAATCGATGGTTACGGCGAGTTTGTAGGCATCTACGGTGCGAAAGGCTTGGCGTGGATGAAAGTGAACGATCGCGAAGCTGGCTTGGAAGGCATTCAGTCTCCGGTTGCTAAGTTCCTGAATGAAGAAGTAATCAACGGCATTCTTGAACGTACTGGTGCTCAAACTGGCGACATCATCCTATTTGGCGCAGACAAAGCAAACACTGTCGCTGAAGCCATGGGTGCACTTCGCCTGAAGCTGGGTACCGATCTTGAACTGACCGATACCAGCGCATGGGCGCCACTTTGGGTTGTTGATTTCCCAATGTTTGAAGAAGATGACGAAGGTAACCTGCACGCGATGCACCACCCGTTCACTTCTCCATTAGGTGTGACGGCAGAAGAGCTAAAAGCAAACCCTGCTGCGGCGAACTCTAACGCTTACGATATGGTTCTGAATGGCTACGAAGTGGGCGGCGGTTCTGTTCGTATCCACAATGCAGAAATGCAAGCAGCAGTGTTCGATATCCTAGGTATTGAAGCAGAAGAGCAGCAGCTTAAGTTTGGCTTCCTTCTGGATGCACTTAAGTATGGTACGCCACCGCACGCTGGTCTTGCGTTTGGTCTGGATCGTCTGGTTATGCTGCTTTGTGGCACTGAGAACATCCGTGATGTTATCGCATTCCCTAAAACGACTGCGGCAGCGTGCTTGCTGACGGATGCACCAAGTTTGGCGAACCCAGCAGCGTTGGACGAGCTTGCGATTGCAGTAACGGCAGCAAAAGAAAAAGACGCAGAGTAAGCGCAAATAAATGAATGAAAACTCCCGCATTTGCGGGAGTTTTTGTTTTAATGAAGATATATCGCTCTCAGGTGATTCAAAGGCAGCATTCAATGTCGCTCCACCTGAGTGCTTCAATCATAGAAAAGGTGAATTATGGCTGGTCACAGTAAATGGGCGAACATTCGTCACCGTAAAGCCGCGCAAGATGCAAAACGCGGCAAGATTTTCACAAAGTTAATCCGCGAAATTGTGGTGGCAGCAAAAGAGGGGGGCGCAGAGCCTGAAAACAACCCTCGTTTGCGTGCCGCTATCGACAAAGCACTGTCGAATAACATGACCCGAGACACAGTCAACCGAGCCGTCAGCCGTGGTGCTGGTGGGGAAGGTGATGACAACATGGAAACCGTCATCTACGAAGGTTATGGTCCGGGTGGTACGGCTGTTATGGTTGAATGCTTAACCGACAACCGCAACCGTACCGTTTCTGGTGTTCGTCATGCCTTTTCCAAAGCTGGCGGCAATCTGGGTACGGACGGCAGCGTAAACTACCTCTTCGAGAAAAAAGGGGTGATTTCGTATGCGCCGGGTTTGGACGAAGATGAAGTGATGGAAGTCGCGCTAGAAAGTGGTGCTGACGACATCGAAACGGGCGAAGACGGCGCGATAGACGTATATACCGCACCGGCGGACTTCGGTTCGGTGAAAGATGCGTTAGATGCCGCTGGTTTTGAAGCCGCAAATGCAGAAGTTTCGTTAATACCTTCGACGAAAGCGGATTTGGATTCGGATACCGCTCCTAAACTACTACGTTTGATTGACGCGCTAGAAGATTTGGATGACGTACAAGAGGTCTACCACAACGGTGATATTTCGGATGAAGTGGCAGCTGCCCTTTAATCCTATGAAAGGCACAAAGTGTAGCGATGCATTTTGTGGCGGTCCTTTAAAAATAGGAAACCTTGTATGTCGATAATTCTGGGTATTGATCCCGGTTCAAGAATCACTGGCTACGGCGTGATTCGTCAGCAAGGCAGACACTTACACTATTTGGGCAGTGGTTGTATTCGTACCTCCCATGATGACTTACCAAGTCGCCTGAAGCAGATTTATGCGGGCGTAACGGAAATCATCACCCAGTTTCAACCGGATGTGTTTGCCATTGAACAGGTCTTTATGGCGAAAAACGCCGACTCCGCGCTTAAGCTAGGGCAGGCGAGAGGTAGCGCGATAGTAGCTGCTGTTAATGCGGATTTACCTGTATTTGAGTACGCAGCCAGGTTAATCAAACAAGCCGTTGTAGGCACTGGTGGTGCAGACAAAGCGCAAGTTCAGCACATGGTGACAAGCATGTTGAAGTTGCCTGCTAAACCACAAGCTGACGCGGCTGATGCGCTAGGTGTAGCGATTTGTCATGCAAACACCAATAAAACCTTGGTAGCACTTGCTGGGCAGGCAACCAGCGCGAAGAAAGGGCGCTACCGCTAATTCATCATAAATCATTTAAGCGGGAGCCAAGGGGCAACAGACCCTAAGCGTTCCCACTTTTCTTTATTGAACTGGCTATCCATCCAGTAATCTATTATCATCATTTTTCATTGAATTTTTATTCCTAAGGACAAGATTGTGATCGGACGCCTTCGCGGTATTTTGATAGAAAAACAGCCACCAGAACTGCTTATTGAAGTCTCAGGTGTGGGTTATGAAGTGCAAATGCCAATGAGCTGTTTTTATGAACTGCCCAATGTGGGCGAAGAAGCCATCATCTACACTCATTTTGTGGTGCGCGAAGATGCTCAGCTTCTTTATGGCTTTAATACCGTTAAAGAACGCGCGTTGTTCCGTGAAGTAATTAAAGCCAATGGTGTTGGTCCTAAGCTTGGTTTAGGTATCCTTTCCGGCATGACGGCAGGGCAGTTTGTGTCTTGTGTTGAACGTGAAGACATTTCGACTCTGGTCAAGCTGCCGGGTGTAGGTAAGAAAACTGCCGAGCGCCTTGTGGTTGAAATGAAAGATCGTCTGAAAGGGTGGGGAGCGGGCGACCTGTTTACACCTGCTACAGATGCTGCTCCAATTGACTCAGCGCCAGAGGCAGACAATCAAAATGCCGATGATGAAGCCGTGAGCGCACTATTGGCACTGGGTTATAAGCCACAAATCGCATCGAAAGTGGTGTCTCAAATTGCTAAGTCCGGCATGACGAGTGAAGAAATTATCCGTGAAGCATTAAAATCCATGGTTTAAACCGCGGATTGAACGAACCTTAGAATAGTAAATATATGATCGAAGCAGACCGACTTATTGCTCCTGAAAATCCAAGCTTCAAAGATGAAGATGTGATAGACAGGGCGATTCGCCCCAAAAAGCTCGAAGATTATCAAGGTCAGGACCATGTTCGTGATCAAATGGAAATCTTCATTAAAGCTGCACAGCTAAGAAACGAAGCACTCGATCACCTGCTGATATTCGGCCCTCCTGGCTTGGGTAAAACCACATTGGCTAACATCGTAGCCAACGAGATGGAAGTGAACATTCGGACCACTTCTGGTCCAGTGTTGGAGAAGGCTGGAGATTTGGCGGCGCTTCTTACCAATCTTGAAGAAAACGATGTGCTTTTTATCGATGAGATTCATCGGCTTAGCCCCGTGGTCGAAGAGGTTCTCTACCCTGCAATGGAAGATTACCAGCTTGATATCATGATTGGTGAAGGGCCGGCTGCTCGCTCCATCAAGATTGACTTACCACCGTTTACCTTAATTGGTGCAACCACTCGTGCAGGCTCTCTAACATCGCCTCTGCGAGACCGTTTTGGCATCGTTCAGCGGCTAGAGTACTACAACGTTAAAGACCTTCAGCACATCGTGCAGCGCAGTGCGAACTGCTTAAATCTTTCTATGGATGCGGAAGGCGCGTTAGAAGTAGCAAGACGAGCACGTGGCACACCACGTATCGCAAACCGCTTGCTCAGGCGTGTACGCGACTACGCAGAAGTGAAAGGTAACGGACATATCTGCAGTGACATAGCAGACAAGGCTCTAAACATGCTGGATGTCGACAACCAGGGCTTTGATTACATGGATCGTAAGCTGTTGCTGGCGATTATGGAAAAGTTCTCTGGCGGTCCTGTCGGCTTAGATAACTTAGCAGCAGCGATTGGTGAAGAGAAAGACACCATAGAAGATGTTATTGAGCCCTATTTGATACAACAAGGCTACCTGCAACGCACCCCACGCGGAAGAATAGCGACCGATCGCGCTTATTTACACTTCGGGTTGGATAATCCAACAAAATAACAACAATTTCCCCATCTGTTTCACATGTTATCCAGTTGGCGTTATTGCCAACTGGCTTCAAAAACTTCATTTTTCGACGTGCTACAAATTTTTTGCAAATTTTCTCAGAACATTTTGGAATAAGAATCTAGCACGTAATTTCCCTCCAAATTTTATTAATGTGATCTATATCAATATAAACAGTTCAAGAAATTCTACCTTGATTGATATGGATCAATTTGGTTGATTTTTAGCCGCCGATTACCGTCGATTTTTGACCTAAATCAAAGCAGATCTCTGGTATAAATTTTTTGAAACATACTGATTTTATCGTTAATATTAGACCAAGCTATATTAGCTGATACTTAACATTAAACTAACCATTTGGGCACATAATTGCAACAATACGCAGCTAATTCACAACATTTAGAGTTGTTTGTTAGCCACTGTTTCAATGGTGTAACCCAACATACGCTGCAATGTGAATCGGTGTCATTCAGCCGACACGAAAGGAGTTACCATGATTGACGTAGTTGATCTGTCGCGGTTGCAATTTGCGCTTACTGCGATGTATCACTTCCTATTCGTTCCATTGACTTTAGGCATGGCTTTCCTACTTGCCATTATGGAGTCTCTCTATGTAATGACCGACAAGCAAATCTACAAGGACATGACTAAGTTCTGGGGTAAGCTATTCGGTATTAACTTCGCGCTCGGTGTTGCCACCGGTTTAACCATGGAATTCCAGTTTGGTACTAACTGGTCATATTATTCCCACTACGTAGGTGACATATTTGGTGCACCTCTCGCCATTGAAGCTCTCGTCGCTTTCTTCTTAGAGTCCACTTTTGTCGGTCTATTCTTCTTTGGCTGGGATAGGTTAAGTAAACGCCAGCACCTTGTAGTGACGTGGCTGGTTGCATTAGGTTCGAACTTCTCAGCGCTTTGGATTCTTATTGCAAACGGATGGATGCAGAACCCTGTTGGTGCAGAGTTCAACTTTGAAACCATGCGTATGGAGATGGTTAGCTTCTCCGAGGTTGTTCTAAACCCGGTTGCACAGGTTAAATTCGTACACACGGTTGCGTCTGGCTATACCTGTGGCGCCATGTTTGTTCTTGGCATCAGTGCTTACTACCTATTGAAAGGGCGTGACATTGCGTTTGCTCGTCGCTCGTTTGCAATCGCAGCTTCTTTCGGCATGGCAGCCATTCTTTCTACTATTGTTCTTGGTGACGAATCTGGTTATGAGCTTGGTGAAGTTCAAAAAGTGAAGCTTGCAGCGGTTGAAGCTGAGTGGCACACAGAACCAGCTCCTGCGGCATTTACGGTATTTGGTCTTCCTAATCAGGAAACCATGGAAACTGACTACGCCATTAAGATTCCTTATGTAATGGGCATTATTGCGACTCGTTCTTTCGATGAGCAAGTGACGGGTCTTCGTGATTTGCGTGATGACCACGTTGAACGCATTCGTACTGGTATGTACGCGTACGAGCTTCTTGAAAAGCTTAGAGCGGGCGACAAATCTGAAGCTAACATGGCGGCATTTGACGAAGTCAAAGGTGACCTGGGTTACGGACTTCTGTTGAAGCGCTACACAGAAACGGTTACAGACGCGACGGAAGAACAGATTCAGGCAGCAGCCGACGATTCTATCCCGACAGTATGGCCGCTATTCTGGTCGTTCCGTATCATGGTGGCGTGTGGCTTTATCATGCTATTCGTATTTGGTGCTGCGTTTGTCCAAACGTGTCGTCAGAAGATCGAACAGAAACCTTGGATCCTTAAAGCTGCTCTTTGGAGTATCCCATTACCTTGGATTGCTATCGAAGCAGGCTGGTTTGTGGCTGAATACGGTCGTCAACCGTGGGCTGTAGGTGAAATCCTGCCAGTACACGTTGCTGCCTCTGCTCTTACCGCAGCAGAAATCTGGACATCCTTATTTGCGATTCTTGCGCTATACACTGTGTTCTTAATTGCTGAAGTTTACCTGATGGTGAAGTTTGCACGTAAAGGACCAAGCAGCCTGAAAACAGGTCGCTACCACTTCGAACAAAACGCTGACTCTGTCGAAGACAAAGTTGGTCGCCAAGTAGAAGCATAAGCAAGGAGAATAAAGATGTTTGATTACGAAATCTTAAAATTCATCTGGTGGGTGCTGATTGGTGTCCTATTTATTGGCTTCGCAATTACAGATGGTTTCGACATGGGCGTAGGTGCTTTAGTACCTGTTATCGGTAAAAACGACACCGAGCGCCGTGTGATGATTAACTCTATCGCCCCACACTGGGACGGTAACCAGGTATGGCTAATCACTGCGGGTGGTGCACTGTTTGCAGCCTGGCCATTGGTTTACGCCACATCATTCTCTGGCTTCTACTTAGCGATGATCGTAACTCTGGCAGCCTTGTGGCTTCGTCCGGTTGGTTTGGATTACCGTTCTAAGATAGAAGATCCAAAATGGCGTCAGTCATGGGATATTGCTATCTCTATCAGTGGTTTTGTTCCACCACTTATCTTTGGTGTTGCATTTGGTAACTTGCTTCAGGGTGTTCCGTTTGAATTGAGCGACTTCCTAATGCCAACATACAACGGTTCGTTCTTTGGTCTGCTTAACCCGTTTGCATTGCTGTGTGGGCTGGTGAGCTTGTTCATGATCATCATGCAGGGTGCAACCTGGCTTCAAATGAAAACAACAGATGAAATCCACAACCGAGCTCGTCTGGTTGCTCAGATAACGGGTGCGCTAGTTGTCGTGACATTTGTTGGTGCCGGTTTTTGGGTTCAACACATTGATGGTTACGTGGTTGTTAGCGGGTTGGATATCGCAGGTGAGTCAAACCCACTGAAAAAAGTGGTAGAGGTGCAAGAAGGTGCCTGGATGCTGAACTTTGAAAAGTATCCTCTAATGTGGGCTGCACCAGTTCTGGGTGTGGTAATGCCGCTGCTTGCTATCGTCGCTTCTCGCTTTGAGAAAGGTGGTCTGGCGTTTCTGGCTTCAAGCCTGACTAACGCAGGTGTTATTTTGACGGCAGGTTTTGCAATGTTCCCATTCATCATGCCTTCAAGCGAATCACCGAACCACAGCTTAACAATGTGGGATTCCACATCGAGTGAGCTGACACTGAACCTGATGACAGGTGTGGCATTTGTGATGGTTCCAATCATCCTGAGCTACACAGCGTGGACTTACTACAAGATGTTTGGTCGTCTTGATTCTAAGTTCATCGAAGAAAACAAAAACTCGCTTTACTAAGGAGCATTACTATGTGGTATTTTGCATGGATTTTGGGTGTATTGCTGGCATGTGCGTTCGGCATCATCAATGCTCTTTGGCTAGAGCACACAGAAATGATGGATAAGGATAGTGAAGAATAATTTAGCGATCTCTATTGCTAAACTCCACGAACCTATGGACAGAGCCCTTTTACGGGCTCTTTCCTTATTGTTGGGGTTTGGTCATGTGGCTCTGTTTATGTGGGAGCCAACACAATACGCAGAAGACATTGGTGGTTTTGATGTATTCCTTGGACCACTTTTCGTGTTTTCTGTCTGTTCGAGTATGGTTTACGGTATCGGATTTAAGCCAAGATTCTGGTTGTGGCAGGTAGTCTTCAGCCCATACATTTCAATGCCAGCGCTTATCTTCTTTACTGTAATGCGCTTTGTTGCTTAGTAAGTGTATAAACCTTCACCTCTAAGAGCAGTTCTCAGCCAACTGCTCTCATTTTTTTGTAGTTAGCCACAAAAAACTTCTTTATTTTTCCTGACGCAGCGGCAACATAAGGTATAGTTACGTTTTATTTATTTTGTGATTGGTGTCTTGGTGAAAGGGGAACAAACGAGCATCTTTGAGTGGTCGATTCGAGTTTACTATGAAGATACAGATGCTGGTGGGGTCGTATACCACTCCAATTATCTTAACTACTTTGAACGTGCTAGAACGGAACTTCTGAGATCTCTCGGAGTCTGTCAACAAAAGCTTCTTACTGAAAACCTCGGCTTTGTTGTTCGTCATGTTGATATGGATTTTCTACAGGGCGCAAGATTAGACGACTCCCTGACAGTAAGAACATCAATTTCTGAATTAAAGCGTGCTTCTTTGGTATTTTGTCAGGAGTTAGTTAATCCTGACGGCAAAGCATTGTGCCAAGCAAAAGTTAAGGTAGCATGCATTAACACAGCAACCATGAAACCTCAGGCAATCCCAAGCTCAATGACTGCGGAGTTAATAGACAGTGACAGCTGATATTTCAATTTTAGATCTTTTCCTACAAGCCAGTTTACTCGTAAAGCTCGTAATGCTGACCCTTCTTGGTATGTCAGTTATCTCTTGGGCAATGATTATCAAACGCAGCAAAATATTAAAAGAAGCGATGAAAGATGCTGATCGCTTTGAAGACAAATTCTGGTCTGGTGTTGACCTTTCTCAGCTGTACCAAGAAGTCAAAGCTCGAAAAGACAACATTTATGGCAGCCAGCAAATTTTCTATCTAGGCTTTACCGAGTTCGCGAAGCTTCGCCGTTCTCCAGGTACTTCACCTGAATTCGTTATGGAAGGAACAGGGCGAACCATGCGTGTTGCTGTTGCCCGTGAAGTGGACGATCTGGAACACAGCCTGCCATTTCTGGCGACAGTTGGTTCTATCAGCCCATACATTGGCTTGTTCGGTACCGTTTGGGGCATCATGCATGCTTTTATTGCACTCGGCGAAGTTAAACAAGCGACACTTGCTATGGTTGCACCTGGTATCGCTGAAGCCTTGATTGCGACAGCAATGGGGCTATTTGCTGCGATTCCTGCGGTAATGGCTTACAACCGATTTAGCAATCAGGTATCTAAGCTGGAACATACCTATGCGACGTTTTCTGAAGAGTTTCACAGTATTCTTCATCGTCAAGCCATTGCAGGTAAGGACCAGTAATGGCAGGTTACCAGCGTAAAAAGAGAAAACTGACGGCGGAGATTAACGTTGTACCTTATATCGACGTTATGCTGGTGCTTCTGATCATCTTTATGGTGACCTCTCCCTTTGTTACGCAGGGGGTAGAAGTAGAGCTGCCAAAAACGTCGACAGCGAAGCCAGCGTCTGATTTAGCAGGAGACAGTGAAGCCAGCTTTATCATTGTCGAGATAGATAAAGAGGGCAATTTAGGTTTAAGCGTGAACGATGAAGATGTGATTCGCGGTCTCAGTATTGAAGACATCATTGTTCGTGTAAAAGCGGAGATTTCTCTGGCTCCAGATTCTCCAGTTGCGGTGGGTGGTGATGCTGCTACACCATATGCTGAAGTAGTACTGGTGTTGGATGAACTAAATCGAGCAGGCATTCCAAAAGTTGGGCTGCTAACGGATTTGAAATAGGGAACCATCGGTTAATCGATGAAAAACAAGAATAACTACACTAGCGCGATTACGATATCAGCTGTTTTACACGGTGTGCTGATAGTCGGTTTGTTGTTTGGAACGGATTTTTCCATGCCTGAACAAGACCAGACAGGCAACATGGTGCAAGCTGTAGTGATCGACCCTCAAATGGTTCAACAACAGGCGAGAGAGATTCGCCAACAGCGTGAAGCCGCTCAGAGAGCAGAGCAAGAAAGGCTCGACAAACTCAGAAAACAGAGTGATCAGCTCGAAAAAGACCGCAAAGCGGAAGAAGAGCGTATTCGCAAGCTGAAAGAACAGAAAGTTAAAGCTGAAAAAGAGGCTCGTGAAGCCGAAAAAGCGCGCCAGAAAAAAGAGCAGGAGCGCAATGCAGCAGAAGAACGTGCGAAGAAAGAACGTGAACGCGTTGCTAAAGCCGAAGCCGAGCGAAAAGCGAAAGAAGAAGCGGTTAAGAAAGCAGAGCAAGAACGTCTGAAGAAAGAGGCGGCAATTGCTAAAGCAGAAGAAGAGCGTGTCGCTCGTGAAAAAGCCGCTAAAGAAGCGGAAGAAAAAGCTCGACGCGAACGCGAAGCCGCTGAAAAAGCCGAAGCTGAACGAATAGCCAAAGAAAAAGCGGCGAAAGAGGCTGCTGAAAAAGCAAGAAAAGAAAAAGAGCGCTTAGAACGTCTTGAAAGGGAACGAAAAGAACAAGAAGCTGCTCTAAATGACATCTTTGCAGGTTTGGAGAGTGAATCTTCTCAAAACTCTGCTGCGAAACAGCAGCATGTAACCAGCGAAGTTCAGAGATATGGAGCTATTTATAAGCAACTGATCCAGAGCCGCCTGCTGAAGGATGACTCATTTTTGGGAAAGTCGTGTAGAGTGAATATGCGCCTGATACATACAGGTAACAGTGCCATTGTAAATGGCGTTAAAGTATTAGGCGGCGATTCGCGCGTTTGCGCTGCAACGAAAAGTGCGATTGCTCAGGTAGCATCTTTTCCAGTTCCAAAAGAAAAAGATGTGGCTGATCAGCTTAAAAATATCAATCTAACCGTTGAATTGGATTAAAAGGACTAAGAAGTGATTAAACGCCTTTTATTAGGAATACTGGTCATATGCGCCAGTTTGGCAAATACTGCAAATGCGGCCTTAGAGCTGGTGATTACCGATGGTATCGACTCCGCTCGCCCCATCGCCATTATTCCATTTAAGTGGGAAGGTGAAGGGAAATTACCGCACGATATTAGTGCTGTTATCGCGTCAGACTTACAACGAAGCGGAAAATTTAGCCCTGTTGCACCGAATAAAATGCCTCAGACCCCTTATTCTGATGAAGATGTCGAATTTTCTTCATGGACGGCATTGGGTGTAGATGCACTTTTGACGGGTACGGTCACCAAAAATGCTGAAGGCAGTTACCTGATAGAATACCAGCTCGTGGACGTAGTTCGCGGTCAGCTAACCAGTGGACAAAGCAAAGCATTAAGTGACACTGGCGAACTGGTGCTTTCGAAAGATCACGTTTTATTTAATAAGCGTGCTACTGTCCCGGGTCCAAGGCTACGTGAATACGCTCACCGTATTTCAGATCTTGTTTATGAAAAGCTAACGGGTGAAAAAGGTGCATTCCTGACTCGTATTGCGTATGTTGTTATTAACGACAAAGAGAAGTTCCCTTACCAGCTCAGAATCGCTGATTATGATGGCTATAACGAGCGTTTGGTTTTGCGATCTAAGCAACCTCTTATGTCACCTGCATGGTCTCCAGATGCGAGAAAACTTGCTTATGTAAGCTTTCAAAATGGACGTGCAGAAATTTATCTGATGGACATCTATACCGGGAAGCGTGAAAAGCTCACGTCATTCCCTCGTCATAATGGTGCGCCAAGATTCTCCCCTGATGGGAAGAAATTGGCATTAGTGCTGTCGAAAACTGGCAGTCTTCAGGTCTACATTCTCGATCTACAAACCAGAAAACTGGAACAAATAACGAGAGGTAGAGCAAATAATACAGAACCATTTTGGCATCCTGATGGACAATCGCTAATATTTACCTCGGATCGGGGTGGTAAACCTCAGATATATCGAGTAAATTTGTTAGATGGTGCGACCAACCGTCTAACTTGGCAAGGCAGCCAGAACTTGGGTGGACAAATCACACCAGATGGAAAGTTCATGATTATGGTTAATCGGAACGATTCCGGGTTTAATTTGGCCAAGCAAGATTTGGAAACAGGAGCCGTACAAGTGTTGACTAAAACACAACTGGACGAGTCTCCAAGTATTGCGCCAAACGGTGGTATGGTCATTTACAGCTCCATGTATAGGAAGAAGAATGTACTTTCTATGGTCTCTATAGATGGTCGCTTTAAAGCTAGATTACCGGCAACAAATGGGCGTGTTAGAGCTCCCGCCTGGTCACCATTTTTGTAGAAATAACCGTTTGTGTGTAGTTCGGCAAATCGGTTAAAACAAAGTTTCGGACAAATAAGGAAGAATAAGATGCAACTTAATAAAGTTCTTAAAGGGCTTATGATTGCGCTACCAGTACTAGCTGTTACGGCATGTAGCTCAAGCGACAAAGCAGCAGAGGCCTCTACGACTTCTCAAACAAATAATACTGAGCAAGTTGTAGAAGACAAAACAACTCAGGTGACGCCACTTGAGCAAGGTTCTCAGCTGACTGAGCAAGAGATCAAAGAAGCGCAACTTCGTGAAACTCAGACAATTTACTTTGCGTTTGACAACGCGACCATTTCGTCTGACTACGAAGACATGCTAGCTGCACATGCTGCATTCATCAGCAAAGACCCAGCTCTTAAAGTACGCATCGAAGGTCACGCTGATGAGCGTGGTACTCCAGAGTACAACATCGCGCTAGGCGAGCGTCGTGCTGAAGCTGTTGCTAAGTACCTGCAAGCTCTGGGTGTTCAGGCAGACCAAATCGAAGTAATCAGCTTCGGTGAAGAACGTCCTCTACTACTAGGTCAAAGCGAAGAGGTTTACGCTAAAAACCGTCGCGCTGTTCTAGTTTACTAATAGGAATTTTCCTATGTTCAGTAACTCTAAGCGATTCATCTCGCTTACGTTGCTGGCAAGTGCGGCGAATCTTGCGTTCGCCGCACCAGCTCCAGTAACCGATCTCAATAGCTCCACTGTATCAACGACTACCGCTTCCACTTCTGCCCGACCTTCATCCGCAAATGAAACCGAAGTTCAGCGTCTCGAGCGATTGCTTCAAAACCGCGCTAAGATTCAGATTCAAATGCAGGGACAAATCGATGAACTCAGTGCAGAGGTTGGTGAATTACGCGGGATTGTAGAACGCAACTCCTACGAAATGAATCAAATGCTTCAGCGCCAGCGTGAATTATTCGTTGAGCTGGATAGCATGAGACAGCAACTTCAACAGGCTCCTGTTGTCGCTGCGAGTACAGATTCCGGAAACGACTCAACAGGCACGTTTTCAACCAATAAAGATGAGCAAACGGCTTATCAAGATGCGGTCGACCTCATTCTTAAGCAACGCGATTACGCGGGTGCCATAACCGCTTTCAAGCAGTTCCAGGTAGATTTCCCAGACTCGAAATTTGCTCCCAATACGCATTACTGGCTGGGTCAGCTTTACTTTGCGAAGAAGCAAGATGTCGATGCAGCTAAAAGCTTTGCCTCTGTAGTGGCATACAATGAGTCCAATAAGAGAGCAGACGCATTGCTTAAACTTGGCGACATTGCCAAGCGAAACAAAAAGCCAGATGCCGCTGTAAAATATTACCAGCAGGTCATCAGTGAATATCCGCAAAGCGCCTCAGCGGATATGGCGAAAAAACAGATGCAATAAGCATGAAAAATTCAGGGTCATTTCGACCCTGAATTGCTTTTCAAGCCTAGATTTTGTGTATTCTTAAAGCCCTTCCGACAATATCTTTCAATTTGAAATAACAAATTCATCTCTGAGCTATACATCCTCTAGAAGCGTGAAGTCGTTTGGGTATACAATACCCGGATTACTTGGAAGTTGCGTAGAGCAAGAGCAATGAGCCACATTTTAGACACTATCGAGACCGTTTACCCTTTTCCTCCAAAGCCTGTTCCACTTACTGGTGACCAAAAACAACAGCACATAAACAATATTAAAAAGTTGTTGAAGGAAAAAGACGCGGTATTGATTGCACATTATTACACCGACCCTGAAATTCAGGCCCTCGCGGAAGATACGGGCGGTTTCGTAGGTGATTCACTGGAGATGGCAAAGTTTGGTAACCGCCACCCAGCAAGTACTCTCATTATTGGTGGCGTTCGCTTTATGGGTGAATCCGCTAAGATCCTGACACCAGAAAAGCGCATTCTTATGCCGAATATGGAAGCGGAATGTTCACTTGATTTAGGGTGCCCTTCGGACAAATTTACTGAATTCTGCGACGCTCACCCTGACCATACTGTTGTGGTGTACGCGAATACGTCGGCGGCAGTAAAGGCACGTGCTGACTGGGTAGTGACATCCAGTATCGCCCTTGAAATCGTTGAGCACCTAGACGCAGAAGACAAGCCTATAATTTGGGGACCAGATCGTCACCTGGGTTCTTACATTGCCAATAAGACCGGAGCAGACATGCTGTTATGGCAAGGTGAGTGTATTGTTCATGATGAATTCTCTGCCGATGCGCTCAGAAAAATGAAGAACCTTTATCCTGACGCGGCCATTCTGGTTCATCCGGAGTCGCCAGCCAGCGTAGTAGAGCTAGCGGATGCCGTCGGGTCTACCAGTCAGTTAATTAAGTCTGCCAAAGAGCTACCTCATCAGCAAATGATTGTGGCAACAGACAAAGGTATCTTCTTCAAAATGCAGCAATTGGTTCCTGAAAAAGAACTGATTGAAGCTCCAACCGCAGGTGCGGGGGCTACATGCCGTAGCTGTGCTCACTGTCCTTGGATGGCAATGAACGGATTAGCGGCTATTGAGAAAGCCCTGATTGAAGGTGGGGAAGAGCATGAAATATTTGTGGACGAAGAAGTGCGTGTGAAGTCTTTGATTCCTCTGAACAGAATGCTGGATTTTGCCGAGCAGCTCAATATGCAGGTGAAAGGTAACGCTTAATAACTGAAGCCAATTCAAATAGAAATGCCGCGAAAATATCGCGGCATTTTTGTTTTGAGGTTATCTTATTGGCTTTCTGCCAGAGTTACGCCGCGCTGAGTTAAACCACAAAGCATGACTGGAAGGGCGTTGAAGATTTCTTCAAATTGTTCAAGACCTTCAATACCTTGTTGAGCAAGAGTCGTGATCGCGGTTTCCGGATCGTAAAGCATGCTCATAGACAAAATAACGCCACCTAAAAGCGCGTTATCTTCGCTGTCTTCCGGCATCAATGTTTCCCAGTCATCACGTGATACTCCCCAACCCTGAAGCAGACCTTCTGTGAAGTCGCGTGCTTGTTGGTTTACGATCTCCTCTTCATCCAGAGCGCAGCCTTCTGGCCACTGCCAGCTACCTTCCAGAAGTTGAGGGCGAGCATCATTCCAGATGTTGATGACTTGGTTTGCAAACGCTTCAAGTTGCTCATGCGCTGAAAAAGGCGCAGTTTCTTCACCGCCCCATAAAAATGCCAGCCATTCAGCAGGATCGATAACGTTCGGTGCTGCAGCCATGGAAGTAACAAATCCACGGATCTGGTATTCATTTAAAATTTTGCCTTCCATTTCAGGTAAAGCGAGCAATTCTGTTAAAGTCAAAGCAAGTTCCTGTAAAGTGTTATCCCGCTATTGTAACAAGCTCAAGTAAGTGGAAAAAGACTTGATGAATACCATACTAAGATCTAGGTTTTTTAATATGTGCATTGTTGGCTAAGATTATGGCGATCAAATCTTCACTAAAAAAGAAAAGTATCATCGCTTTGGGTTTGTACCTCTGTTTCTTCATCGCGACAGTAGGCAGTATTACCTATGTTGTGGTGGAATACCCGATTAAAAGCAAGCTTGAGAGAAACCTCGATTTGAGAACCGAGCTTCTGGCTACAAGTTTGGACGAATCGCTTAACGGCTCTCTGGGTTTACTGCATAGTATTGCGGCCATAGGTGAGGCAACGGGTGAGTATGAAGAGCTCAAAACTCTGCTGCCAACCATGATCGCTCAGAGCACCAATATGATCGTCAGTGGAGGGATATGGCCGGAACCGTATCTGATCGACCGAAGTATAAGGCTAAATAGCCTTTTCTATAACAAGAACATAGAAGGCGGTGTTGACCTTATCCATTCCTGGAACAACCCTGAATCCGGTGGATACAATATCGAGCCCTGGTATACGTCTGCTATTAATATCCAGCCCCAACAGGTCTCTTGGTCTGACGTTTACATTGATCCCTACACCCATGTCCAGATGATTACCGCGTCAACCCCTTACTTTAAAAATGGCAAAGTGCAGGGGGTAGCGACCATTGATATTTCTCTCTCAGAGCTGATCAAGTACGTTCAGAACCACGCCAATCAATACGACATCGGTGTCTTGATAAGAGATCAGAACGGAACATCCATCACCGAACACAACTTTCTCCTTTCTAAAAATATTTATATATCTCAGTTGAAATTTGGTACCTACAACTGGGAAATAGACGTTGTGAATTCGAAACGCCTGGTAGCGGAAGAGACGTTCGAGCTGGTGATGAGTTTAGAATTCATCATTGCTCCGTTCTTATTAGCCTGCGTGATGATCGGTTATTACATGATCAACCGCTACCTGATTCGCCCTATTGTGGTGATTGCAGATAAGGTTTCAGATTCAACCACCAGCGGTATCATCGAGATGGATTACAGAAGTAACGATGAAATCCGCCACCTGATAGACAGCTTCAACCACAACACCATTTACCTTCAGGAAGAAAAGGTCAAAGCACAGGCTTCCACCAAAGCAAAATCCGCATTCCTGGCAACCTTATCTCATGAAATCCGTACCCCAATGAATGGTGTGTTAGGCACGGCACAAATTCTGGCGAAAACCGATCTGAACGATCATCAGAAAAAGCTTCTGCACAGCTTGTATGACTCAGGCGAACACATGATGACTTTGCTTAACGAGATCCTGGATTTCTCCAAAATAGAGCAGGGCAAACTGGAACTCGATTCTTCACCATTCCCACTCTCCAGTATCATCGGCAGTATCAACAGTGTTTACTACACCTTGGCAACAGAAAAAGGATTGAGCTTCAAAGTGTACAGTGAAGTGCCAACCGAGCGTTGGTATAACGCCGACAAAGCAAGAATGAGGCAAATACTCTTCAACCTACTGAACAATGCAATCAAATTTACCTCCCGTGGCTTTGTGGAGGTATATCTCAATGAGTACGAGAGGGATGGCAAAGTGTACCTGTCCATTCAGGTCAGAGATACCGGAATAGGTATCTCCAAGTCGGCTCAAGAGAAAATCTTCAAACCTTTTGAACAGGCTGAATCCAGCACTACTCGCCGATTTGGTGGTACTGGGTTAGGGCTGGCTATTACACAGAAGATCGTTCAGGGAATGGGCGGCAATATTACGGTGAAAAGTGAAGAGGGCATAGGCTCGAGCTTTTTTGTGAGCCTGCAAGCAGACGTATGCGAGCCTGAAAGCACTCAGGATACGGTACATCAGAAGTTCGATTGTAATGGCTTAACCGCCCTTATCGTTGAAGATAACAGAACCAATACCATGATCATGGATGCGTTCCTGCGCAGTAAAGGCTTTGAGACAACCAGTGTGGTAGATGGAGCCAAAGCCGTCGATATTCTTTCGCAATGTACATTTGATTTGGTTCTGATGGATAACCACATGCCAGTGATGGATGGAATCGAAGCGACGGAACGGATACGAAATTTAAGTCATCCCTCTTCAAAAGGTTTGATTCTTGGCTGTACAGCAGATGTATTTAAAGAAACCAGAGAAAAGATGCTAAAAGCCGGTGCAGACCACATCCTTGCCAAGCCAATAGATGAAAGAGAACTGGATGACGTATTAATAAAGTTCTCTGATCGATTAACGCGTTCGTTGCCACACGCTAGCCACTCATCCACTCAAGAGCCTCAACCCTCGAATAATGAGAAGCTTCTGGTTGACCTTTATGTGTCGCTGGATAACCAGGACTTTGAAAAAGCAAAAAGCATACTCAGAGTCATTGTTAGTCAGGATAGAAATAAATTTAACAACGAAGAGCGCGAAGCCATAGATAAGATCTCGGCAGCACTTGAAGGGAACAATGTCCCTTCAGAAGACGACATAAACGTGCTGACACTCAGTTTGGCTGAGTAATTTTGTAAATTAACTACAAATCAACATCCTAAGCCAAGCAAAAGCTTGGCTTTTTTACATCTTAACCCTTCATGTTGGTATGGTTTAACCCTAAAAGCTTTCATGCCAGTGAAAATCTCTAACTTTCGAACATAACTTGGTTGTAAAATTACAACAAAAATAAAAATTTGAAATATAAAACTAAATAATTCGTGATTTAATGGTCTTATTATCTAGTCATTATGCATTTGTCTAGATTTCTTGTTTGTATTTTTAATAATATTCTAGTTATTAGTTCTTTAAAGGTAAGGTAATGAGTTCGAAAGCGCCTTTTTGCATTCGCCACGCAGTAGCGGATACATTTGCAATGGTGGTGTTCAGTTTTGTCGTCGGCATGCTGATTGAGATTTTTGTATCTGGAATGACTTTTGAGCAGTCTTTGCAATCCAGAACGCTTTCGATACCGGTAAACATTGCCATAGCCTGGCCATATGGCGTATTCCGTGATTGGGTATTGAACCAAGGTGGTCGTATCCATACCGGAGAGCTAATGAAGCGCATTTCAGATGTCGTTGCGTACGTTTTATTCCAATCACCAGTTTATGCCGCCATTCTTTGGTTTGTTGGTGCCTCGACCGATCAAATCCTGACAGCAGTTGCAAGTAACGCCATAGTATCTTGTGGCTTGGGCGTTCTGTATGGCTACTTCTTAGATAATTGCCGTAAATGGTTCCGTGTACCGGGTTATGCTCAACGAGTTTAAAATCATACAAACTGTATGGAAAATGAGTGTTTTAGTTAATTTCTGAGCGAACAGACATAAAAATACATTTTTTTTCCGATAAGCACTTGACCCTCAACCGCATAATCATTAAATTAGCGCCCCGTTGAGACGCAAAGTTCAACAACAATTCGGTGAGTTGTCCGAGTGGCTGAAGGAGCACGCCTGGAAAGTGTGTATACGGCAACGTATCGAGAGTTCGAATCTCTCACTCACCGCCACATTCGAAGCCCCAGCAGAAATGCTGGGGCTTTTTCGTTATGTGCTCTAAACCAGTTTTTTGATCAGTGAGGTGAGTGAATACAATTGAGACTTGCAATTGGTCTGAGAAAACATCTATTAGACTGCTAAGTACCATTTAGATCAGTACGTAATATTTAGAGGGGCAAGTACTGTTTTAACTCAACTAGATTCTTCACGACAATTTGTTGACCTTGCGGGTTGTATTGTTGAATGTTCACATCAATCTTGTATGCGCTCAGCATATAACCCACCAATGATGCATTTGTTGGAATTTTCAACACACCATTTGTCATTGCGTAGTCGCGCTCAATAACTGCTTGCTGTTTATCATTTAAGCGCTGATCTGGGATCAGTTCAATTTCTACATCTGTATTCCAAAGCGAGTCATCTGATAGAGCATAAGCGGCTTTATTTTCAAGCACAGGTTCCCCATGAATTCGGCTCAATACAAAGTCTCGATAACCCTTAGCATGTTCACAGTATGCTCGGACATGCCAGCGCAACGGTGTGCAAACGAGAGTGTGAGGTGAAATAATTCTCTCAACTTGTTCACCGTCTTTAAGTGGTGTGTAGCATATATCGACACGTTTTTTTTCGCGAATTGCTTGAACCAGCGGACGTAAAACTTGAGGTGCAATGTTGCGTGTTGCTGGACGAACCATAGCAACATTCTCAAAACCCATATCGAGCTCATCGAAAGTCACGGTCATATCTTCGCTGCGTGATAGGATATGCAGGTACTCATCAGCATGACCACTCGTAAGCTTTGGGATAAAGCTATCGCTAGGCTTGTAGCCTTTTAGCTGTTTATCATAAATAAGGTTTCCTGGAGCGATATCGGCTAGATAGGTGTTGATGTCTTTAGATGCTTGTTGTCTGCCAATGCCGAAGCTTTGAATTAAATGGTTGGTAGTGAGTCGCCCTTCCCATAATGCAATGATTTCTATCATTCTGTAGCGGAACAGTAGATCCCAGCGTATTGGCCATTTACTCATAATGTAACTCCTGTCTATTTATGCTACGTGTATATGTAATCAGTATTTACCTGTCGTTAGTGGCGTCATATTATTGTTCGAACTGAGAATCGTCAAGAAAGTAACTAGAACAGCACAGCGCACTAGCGGGTGGTCTTTATGAATTACGTTAATAGCGAAAACAAAAATGGATTGTGGGAACTTGAAATTAAAGGCATTGAAGGTCCAATATTAGCCAGTGAGTATCTAAAGCTTTATGGTTCTACTCCTGATGAAGCTCGCACGGCATCAATAAAGAGGAAAATTGTAGTTTATAACGCGGAAGGTGAAGACTTTATTCAATGTGGTTATTGTGGTCTCCCAGTAAGGTATCGGGCGCGAGGCGCGACTAGTAGGGCAGCTTTCTATCACAAGCATATTCCGGAGTTAGAAGAGGTAGATTGTCCATTTCACAGTGATTACAAAGGTGACTTTGTATTTTCTGAAACTGAAATGTACGAAACTCAATGGCACTTTCGCACAAAACACTTTATAGCAGGCACATTGAGGGAGTCAGATAAGATAAAGCGTGACTCTATCCAAGTAGAAAAGTTTGTGTTTGCAGAAAAAGGCACTTCTAACAAATGGCGCAAACCTGATATTTACTTTGAAGACGCCAGTGGTAATCGATTTGCTATAGAGTTGATTCAGGGTTGGTTAGACCCAGAAATAATCCATGCTCGAGAACAGTTCTTCTTAGGGGAAGAAATCAATTTGATTTGGTTGTTTAGTGAGGGGCGAAGCGATTCTATCTTCTATTACATCATGTACGGTTCTGCCTTAGAGACCCACCCCAAGAGTTTTGCTGAGTTTGAGAGCAAAGTGAAAGACATCCAATGCAATGCCTTTGTTTTCTCTCAAGAAGCGTTAGATAAAAGCCAAGAAAGTGGAGAGTTCTGCTTCGAAGCACACTTCCCCGAGTTTGATTTTAAATCAACAGAGCTTTTTTTAGAGATGAGCTATGGACATCAAATGGTGACATTGAATGGCTTAATGTTGTCTCCAGAAAGGCTGCCGTATGCAATAAATACAAGAGCTGCTTTGCATGGAAAGCAACAAGAGTTGTCCGTCGCTAAAGAGGAAAAGGCTCAACGAGAGTCTCAACAAGCAGTAAAACGAATCTATCAAGTTGTTGACCAAATTGCTTTTCGTGGTGAGCAAGGTGAACTTGCGCTGCCAACACTTACACAGCTATCAGATGAAATTACCGAATGTCTTGAATATGTACTACCAGAATATTATGAACGAGATTCGTTACTTGAAGTAGTCCATCAAACAATCATTCGAGAAAAGGAGAGGCTTGAAGACCGACAAAGGAAAGCTAAGCGTACAGAGTATGCTAAGGAGCTTAGAGGGTTACGGCATCAATTGGTTTACGTCCGAAGAGCGCTCAAACAAAGTATTACAATCCAAGAGCTAATAAAGCTCAGATATCATTTGTCAGATGTAGCTAGTAACTACTGGAGTATTATATCTAGTGATCTTTCTTCTAGCGTTTGGGAGCGTTATTTGAATTTCCTTTTAGGAAATATCGGAAAACAAACAGCTTTGCTCGCCAAAGATTTACCCAAACCAATCGCGCTATGGAGAATCACCAATGAGCTTCTTAGCTATCCACTTGAAAAGCGATTGCAGCTGTTTGAGACTCATAGCCCATTGAATATCGAGATGTCACATCAGCTATCAGCATATTCTGTCAACAAATCACCTCAAGAGACTCAAGAGTTAGAAGATAAACTAGATGAGATTAAACGCAGAACAAAAGTGCAGTTCTTAAACAAAAACTGGAAGGCGTTAATGGGGAACTGGGACCCGGGATATAGCTATCTTGATACTTTTCTTCAAGCGGGAGACCTCTTATGCAATATGGATGCATCAGAACTTCAGGGACATGAGCAAGATTGGGTTGAAGATGCTTTGAATAACTTTGTAGGGAGGCTGGCTATCCAGGTAAATGAGTTCTACTCAGCAGCTTTTGAAAGGTCTTATGCGAGGGTCGATAAAATTAGGCTAGGTAAGTTGCTGGTGTTTTGGGATTGGCTTGAACAAGGTGGATTTCTCTTCGGTCAACCTGATTCTGCAAAGAAAGCAATTGAGCTAAGGAAATATCTGTTAGAGCAAAATCACGACGAAAGTAAAGTAAGATAGACCATGTACAAACTTAACTCCCTCAGAACTGGCACAAAACTCAACAACACAGTCCTATGCGAAGTCAGCATGCTAGGGATAAGCAGCAAAGGTATGTTGTCGTTGTTCATGGGCACCCTGGTGCCGGCAAGACGTTACTGGGCATTAGTTCTGTTGTGGAAATCGCACTCACAGAGAGCGCAAAGCAGAGTGAACCTATTTTTCTTTCTGGCAATTGACCTCTCGTTCAGGTCTTACAACATACGTTAGATTACAGTGGTAAGCAGTCGAACAAGCTTTTGGCAGACAAGATGAAGCGCATCAATGCAATTCAAAAGGATGTCTTTAATCTTAAAACACCGATAAGGCGGTCTTACACAGCGTACCTAGATAAATGGATTGAAGCGGTTTTGTCAAATGACCCAGAGACAGCGAAGAGGTTGCATTGACTATTCAATCTGATTATCCACTACGAGTTACCCGGGATAAACAAGCTGCCGAAGACTACGCACGTGCGCTGCAAAATACCATGCACGAAGGAAACAAGCTAAAAGATACATTTAGAACAGGGTGGTTGATGTCTAGCCAGGACAGCAAGTTCATTGAAGAAGTGCAGAAGAGTAAACATAAACCAGGAAAGCATAATGAACCTTAGTATGTTGAACCACCAAGATCCGAAAATTCATGCTGCCAGTTTGATGCGGCTTGCACCGAGTTTAGTTGCCGGGGTCTGGAGTTGTCATGAGCACTGTTCAACTGGGCGCAAGACATAGCATATCGTAATGGAAAGCTGGTGGTTGCTGAACGACGTCAGTACGAGCATAACACCGAGGGTAGTTAAAGGGTATTACTCAGCCGCGGGTGTAGTGGACTAGTGATTAAGTGTGATGACCAGGAAACGTTCGAATACTTGAAACAATGTGGTATGCAAGTGATGTAATTTGTTATCGCACATTGTTTAGGCATTCGTTTAGTCTTGCAAACAAATGAAGGAGTGGGGTTATACGCAGGAAGATCAACGCTTATTAATCCGTCAAGTTGATCGGTAGGTACCTAGAGTAAGCTAATAGCTGCATTAGGCATGATTTCTAAATTAGGTTATACCATGGCTGACTAGTATAAACCTGTTGCACATAACACTTTCGTACCACTCTATTTGACGTTATGAAAGTTCCATATGTAATGTTGTGTTTAACTTATTGTTGCTATTGATTTTATTTGCCTTTCGGATGAAAGGTTTGGTTTAAATCACTTTTGAGTTAAACAAATGGAATTACGAAGTGTTCTAACTGATTTGAGAAAGTTTGTCGAAGATGAACATAGAGCAAACTATGAAAAACTGTATGAAGTCTGGGAGAAACCGCTCACCCAAAAACTTACAAAAGGTGAGTCTCAACAAATTCGTTATGTCCGAAAAGAAGGTAAAAATCATCTGCTTGTTACCTTGGGCGAAAATGAGTCGAGATTTCGTGAAGGGGACATGATATGCCTTCATTTAGGTGAGCCGAGCAAAAAGAGGCATGTTCAGCAAGGTACCATCGAAGCAGAAAATGAAGATGAGTGGTTGGTTCGAGTCCACCAAATAGATGACCAAGAGCTGCAGGAGGTTATTTCCGGTTGTTATGCTGATCCAGACACGATGGATCTAAAACCATTTTATGATAAGGCATTGGATGAAATAGCCGAGTCCAAACGAGGTAGAGAAATAGTACTACCGTTGCTGGCAAATAAGTTGGATACAGGTTTTATCTTTGAAGATGATTACGATGAAGCAGCTGACTTTGCCGAAGAGTGTGGTTTAAATGAGCACCAAGCGGATGCTGTTGGTAAAGCTGTTGCTGCTAAGTACTTGGCTTGTATACAAGGACCTCCTGGGACCGGAAAAACGAAAGTAATCAGTCTGATTACAAAGCTATTAGTAGAGCAAGGCCAACGAGTATTGATGACTTCACATACTCACATGGCAATAAACAATGCCCTTAATAAGATCGCTGGTGAAAACGTTCCAGTGATCAAGGTTGGAGCAAAAGGTTGTACTAAGGGCCTTGATAAGAGTGTTAAGCATTTTGAATATGGTGATGATTGGGAGCACAAACCTGATTCTGGGTACGTGATTGGTGCAACTCCTTTTGCAACGTGCAGTTCAAGGTTAGAGCAATATGACTTCGATACAGTCATTTTCGATGAAGCAAGTCAAATCACTCTTCCACTAGCAATTATGGCAATGAGAAAGGCAAAGCGATTTATATTTGTTGGTGACCACAAGCAATTACCTCCAGTAGTACTTTCGGTCTCTGTTCTGGATGACTGCTCTATCTTTTCGCGGATGATATCTGGTAACCCTGATGTTTCAGTGATGCTTAGCCAAACATATCGTATGTGTCACGCTCTATCTAGTTGGCCTAGTCAGATCTATTATTCTGGGCGTTTAGTCTCGGCTGGCCCCAATGCTAAGCGCACTTTCAATCTGCCTAATCAGCCTCAAAAGTATGCTGAAGTCTTATCTGCTGAATCCCCCTTTGTGTTTATTAAGTCTCCCGCGATAAATGCACGAAATGTTAATAGGTCTGAAGCTGAACTTGTAGTTGAGCTAATTGAAACTGCAATTGAATCAGGGTTGAGTGCTGGTGAGATAGGTGTAGTAACGCCTTTTAGGAGCCATGCTAAAGCTTTGAAATCTCGACTAGCAGATAGGAAAGGTATTTTTTCGTCCGAGACTATTATTACTGATACAGTTGAAAGAATGCAGGGGCAAGAAAGAGAAATGATCATTATTTCTCTTTGTTCCACCGATCCTCAGTACATAAGTGCTATCGCTGGATTCTTTTTTCAAGCTGAACGCTTAAATGTAGCAATCACTCGTCCACAAACAAAACTCGTATTAGTTGGTCCTGAGATCTCCAGTTCTTTTCTCCAAGAGTCAAATGACGAGAGCTTACTTAAAAGAGTTGAAGAATATCGCTCTTTGATTAACTCAGGACATAAATATAATAATTAGGAAATGTTATGGCACAGATGGAATCAATCACGGGCTTAGATCGTAAGGTTAGAAGGCATTTTAAAAAAGTACTCAGTAGATTGTCAGACGAATTCATTATCCGAGAACCATTACTGGATGAATCAAAAGTTGCACCAATCGTATTGGAAGGACCTTGTAAAAGTTGGTTGATGATTGGTTGGCACGAAAAGCAGCCAGGTGAAACTGAGCTTGCAAAATGGGGGCGGTTCAATTCAGCTTTACAATCTATGGGATATCAACCAATCAAGTATCTTGCTGTAGTTGAAGAGGAATTACAACAAAAGGCAACATGTGAAGATCAGGCTTATAGATTCATCCATATCCTTGACCAAAAGGGCTTTTATATAGATGGCGAGAAGCAAATTGTTGACCTTTTGACTGAGTCTCCACTTGAAAAGTACTACTGGGTAAAAAAGACACTTTTCCCTGAGTCAGCAATCCATTCTCGATGTACGACGAGGAGGAGCGTTTCAAGAGTGGATAATACAGCAAGTCTGCAACAGTTTTTCTTAGATTATGACCAAGAGTTGGCAACTCGTTTTGACATGCTTGAACAAGCTGACTCTAGCGAAGAAAGTCAAGATGATTTCTCTGTAAGGCTCATTAATGGGGTTGCTGGTAGTGGGAAAACACTGATCTTGATAAATCGTGCTATGGCATTTTGTAAAAAGCACCCTGATAAGAAAGTATTACTCGTTATTCATAACAAACCAGTCACTTCAGATATTAAGCATAGATTTGAAGAGTGGCTAGGTGGAGCCCCTTCGAACCTGAAGATCGAGACATTTCATCAATTTGCTCTAAATCAGCAAAAGAAAGTTTCTAATAATTGGAGGCTCACCCCGTTATTTGGAGACAAAGCTGTAGAGCCCCTTCGCGCTCAAATCTTTTGCGATACCAATGAGAGCTACACTCAATTGAAGTTAACTGATGGGCAGATCTGGTCCGAGTTAGAGTATATCAACGAATATCTAATAAAAGATGAGGATGAATATTTAGAATATGAACGTCAAGGCAGAGGCTTTGCTCTTCAAAAATCGCAGCGTATGCATATTTGGAAGCTCTACGAAATGGTAGTTCAGACAATGTCTAGTCCTAAAGGTTATTTACCAAGCCTTTATGTTAAGAACTTAGCTTTACTCGAAGATACCACTGGGTTGGAAAAGTTTGATCATATTTTGGTCGATGAGGCTCAGTTCTTTGCGCCTTCGTGGCTCCAGTTAGTCAAGATGTCGTTAATTTCAAACGGTGCAATATTTCTGTGTGCAGACCCTAACCAAGGCTTTCTAAAGAGCCGATTGAGTTGGAAAAGTGTTGGTTTCAATGTTCGAGGGCGAACAAAAAGGCTAAATTATTCATACCGTACTACTTATGAAATTATGGTTGCTGCGAATGCATTGATCGAAGGTATTGAAAATGACGCTGATGATTTCGTAAAGCCGGATTTAGAAAGAATGGTGAGAGGAGTAAAACCTCAGATAATCTATAGTCATACTCTTCAAGATGAAAAGACTCGTTTTTTAAATGAGTTAAATGAATGTTGTAGATCCGACGATATACCTCTTCAACAAATCATGGTGCTTTGCAGTGGTAGCTATAGTCCTTGGAGCCTTAAACGCGATATTGAGAACACGCTAGGTAAAGGATCTGTGGTTAACTGTAATGATTGGAAAGACATTAAAGATAATATTGGTGGGAAAATCCGCCTAATGAATATTAACAGTTGCACAGGGATGGAATCAGGAGTGACGTTCGTTCTTGGGGCTGGTGAGCTGATGAATCAAGCTAAGAATATTGATTTAGATGATGCTGAAAGAGAACTCGCTCAACAAGAATCCCTTAGAAAACTATATGTATCAATGACTCGTGCAGGGCAACGACTCGTTTTGTTTAGTACTGAGAATTTACCGGAGCGGATAAACGAATATGTTGAATTGTCAGGTGTTGCGCTAAGTCAATAGTAGTCAGGACATAAAACAATCCGCTTAGCGGCTCTCTAGAGTGGTTCGTTGCTAATATCTTGGACTTGGTGCTTAAGTAGAACTCAAAAGCCGGATATGACAATGATACTTATCTCATGATAGAAGTGGTCATTTTATTGACTCCCAAAATGCAAAAGAGAAGATGGATATAGTGAAGTTGGTGGGTGTTGTATCGGGCATTGATTTCGAACTCGTTCGAGATAAGTAAGCAGAAAGCGGCTCTTACTCAAAAGGCTTCTTGGTTTAACATCTAACGCATCATAGTGATGCGCCATTTTAGTTTGGAGGAAATTTGAGCTATTCACTTGATGTTTCCAGCGAATATGCAGCTGGTGCTAGTGCTATTGGTTTTAACTTTCAAGAGTACTTTTTCTTATTAAAACTACTAAATTTAAAATCTGGTCAAACTGTAGGGTACGAATGTAAAGATGATGTTCATACCGAATTAGAAAATGATGTTCAAGTACTCTATCAGTTGAAGCATACTGTGCAAACTAAAGATAATGGTGATCCTATTAACCTTAGGACATTAGACTCAGATCTGTGGAAAACCTTATCTAATTGGACAAGTATTATTTGTGATGTTGAACTGAGAAAAACCAAAGAAAGCCAGTTACATTTCTTAGAAAAGACATATTTTGTATTGGCTTCAAATAAAAGTGAGTCACGTAATAATAAGTTGACAAAAATTATTTCTCAACATAAGTCTGGACTAATTGATATAGGGGAAGTGAGAGAGGAAATAGAAGCAATAAAATTAGACACATCCGATGAGTTAATTGCTAACTACATGTCTAATTTTCTCATGTTAGATGATTATTTACTTTCAAAGTTCATATATTCAATCAGCATGGAGCTAGAGATTGACAATATCGTTGATAGTTGCAAAGAAGCTATAAAAGAAAAGATGGTAGGAGATAATGATCTAGATCTGACTCTTAATTTTCTTTGTGGTGCCATTAATAATGATAAATTCTTTGTCATAAAGAATAATGGGCATTATTCACTTTCTTTTGATGAGTTTCGTTTAAAATATCGTTCATTATTTGACCGTATGAGTAGTAAGAACTTAGTGATTGAACCATATCAATCAGAACTTAAAGATACTGTTGAAGAGCAGATTTTTATTAAGCAGTTGATTGATGTTGGAGATGTAGTTAGTACTGACAGTGAATTGATATATGAATATACAAAACAAAAACTAAAGGCACTCTCAAATATAAATAGATGGTTAAACAATGGTGAGATTACCAGCATTGATTTAGATGAACTATTCTCAGATGCAAAATTAAAATGGAGAAATACACATCGCTCGTCTCATCGTGATACGAAAGATAGTGATTCTGATAAAAATAATGCTCTGAAAGTATTGGATGTAATGAGAGACTATGAACTTGAATTGTTAGGTAGTAACCTAAAAACTTCTCTATCAAATGGATATTATTATCATTTGTCAGATATTCCAGAAGTAGGTTGGATAAAAAAGTGGGAGGTATATAAGAAATGATATTGCCGTATAAGAACTTTCCATCTTGCGTTTTAGCTATTTATTCAGTATTAAGGGAAACTGAAGTAATGACTATGACTCAGGCAACTATCGTTTATGCGCTTGTTTCAGATAAAAAACTACTTTCTTACTTATCAAAGAAAGGAAGAATAGTTAGGAATGTAGAGCAGCTGGTAATAGACAATCCTGATAGCATATCGAACTTTAGTAGTAAGTATATAAGTTATATCCCAGTTGTATTTAACGCGATCCAATATTTGAATGATATGGATTACATAGATCTAAAGGAAGAGAACTTAGTTCTAAAGAAAAAGAAAGAAATACCGAAACCATCCGAGATAGGAAAATCTGCAGATAAATACTTCAAATCTTCTAAAAATATATCAAATATTTTGTCTGATAATATAAGTGATGTTTTTTTGAACTTAAGGATTGAACTGTGAACTTTTATATACACAAAATTGTAATTTGGTTGAAAAATGGTAGTAAACGTGAAGTCGAGTTCAAAAACAATAAAGTAAATATTATTACTGGCTCTAGTAACACTGGTAAAACTGCGATATTAGATATTCTTGATTATTGTTTTTTTGCTTCTGAAAGTAATATTTCAGAGAGTGTTATAAATGAAAGTTCAGTATGGTATGGAGTTAAAGTAGGAATAAATGACAAGGACTTTACCTTAGCTCGTAAGGCACCGAATAGAAATAAAGTATCTAATGAGTATTATTACTCTCCGAAAGGCTATATCCCAGAAGAAGTCACTGAGACAGTACCTGGTGCTTGGGTAAAAAAAATATTTGAATCTGAGTTCTCTATAGATGGAAGTGCAAAGATTAGTTATGGAAATCGTTTCATTAAGTCAAATTCAAAAATTTCTCTACGATATTTTCTTCTATTTAATACGTTGTCTGGAAACATAATTGAAAACGACGAAGATGTATTTTTTGATAAAATGACACAGGATAGATATCGTAACGCCTTACCTAGAATATTTGATTTAGCTGTTGGTATTGAAACAATAGAAAATATCCTTAAGAAGGAAAAGATCGAAGATATCGAAAGAAAAATATCTCGATTAGTTAAAAAGAAAGAAAAGTTAAATGATGGAGAAGACTCCTTCAGGAAAGAGCGCCTTGAATTAATTGGTGAGGCTAAGGGGTTTCTTCTAATCCCTCAGGATTTGAATGAAGAGGATGCTTGGGGAAAAATAAAGCACTACGACTTTGAAGCAGAACTTAGTTCAGAATCTGGAACAGTCAGAGAAAAATTGGAAAGGGATTATTTTGATAGTGTTAGGAAACTAAAAAAATTAAGAGAATTTGATTTAGAGTACGATCGTTATAAAAACTCTTTAAAAGATCTCTCTGATGAGCTTAAACCGGTAACATATTTACTTAATAGCGATAAAGACTTAGTTAAGACATCCATATTCTCTGAGATTTTAGATTCATTTAAATATGATATTGGTCAAATTAAGAAGCAGCGAGTGGGCAAAACTCCCATATCTATTCAGGTTAGTGACGAAATAAAATCACTAGAAAGTAAAGTAGAAGAGTTAGGTTTAGAGCTGCTAGCATATCCCAAAGATTCGTCATCTTTTCAAAACATGAAGGACAAGTATTTCTTCCTTGGCAAGTTACATGAAAAATTAGGATTATTCGAGGAAAATAATGAGAGTGTTGATTATAGTGACAAAATTGATTTCTTAGAAAAACAACGCTCTGAGATAGAGGTAGAAGATACGACAGAACGTAAATCACTAACCATTCGTACCATTGAAGAGATAATAGAAGACTATATTGAGTTTGTTGGCAGTGCGTTGGAGAACTATCGGGGCTATCTTCCCGCGTTTAATTATTCCAACAAGTCGTTGCATCTTCGTAGACCAAAGTCAACTCATACCGAAAACATCGGGAGTAGTTCTAACCATATGTTTTTGCATTTATTTTTTAGCTTAGCTATGCATGAGATAGCGTTTAACAATCGGTCTCCATTCATTGCTCCATTCTTGATAATAGATCAACCTAGTCGTCCTTACTATGGTGAGGAAAACAATGATGAAAAATTTAAAGACCAGAGTGATGAAGCAAAGATCACAAAAGCAATTGCTCTGTTAGACAAATTTATTGCAGATAGGATACAGAACAATGGAAGTTTTCAGTTCATTGTCTTGGAGCATATACCTAGACGAATTTTTGAAAAGATGAGCAACGTTCATCTTGTTGAAGAGTTTAGAAACGGCAATGCTCTGATTCCCACATTAAATGTTAGAGTCGACAATAGCAACTAGTACTATATTTGTGATGTTTGACACAAAAATGTCATATGTGAAAGAGTGCGTAGTTCCGAAAGTCGACTTGCTCACTGTCCGCTACATCCAGAAAAGACGCCTTTGGACGTCTTTTCTACTTTCCATCGTCACTCCCCAAACTTCCTCAAATACCTGGGCAACATAGTTTCGTTACCTAGCAACCCACCTTGGTGTACGTAGAGTAGCGCCCCATGCTTTTCCTTTTCGTACTCTTGTATTACGCATCGCCACATCAGCGGGTCGTAGAGTAGGTCAAACTCCACATCGGTTTGTGTTTTTAGCTTGTTCCAAATTTCAAAATCGACTTGGTAGAGTTTGCCGAAATGGTGCTTTTTTCCTGAATCGAGAATGGTGGGAAAGCTGGGTTCTTGAAGCGATTGCCATTGCTGTTTTAAATAATCGTTTCCGCCCACGCAGGCACAGGTTAAAACTTGGATGTTGTATGGCTTTAAGTGCTTTTGAAGGTAAAGCGATGTTGTGCCAGTTCCGGATGGCAGTGCGACGGTGAGCTTGTTGATATTTTCCTCTTGCTGCAATGTGACTATTTCTTTTGCTAGTTGCTTTACACCAAACTCGGCTAAATCACATCTTCCGCCTTCTGGTATAAATAAGCACTTTTCATCGGGCTTTCTTATTTCGTGAATGTAGCGCTCGCAGCTAAGCCCGTTCGGGGTAGTTTGCTTACTCAGGTCAATGATAGAGGCACCAAGCTCAAGAGCGGCGCGATAGTTTCCCTTTGGGTTTTCCGTCACATAACTTGGAATATGGTCAACATAGTATTCCAGCTTCCACCCTTTTAGTTTGGCTAGTGCTGCTAGTGAATACAGTGAGTTTGCCTGAACAGAACCGTATCCGATGAGCATGCTAATGCCTTGTCGCCCTTCTTCTAACAACTTCATGAATTTTCGTGCTTTGTTGCCACTAAATTGAGGGTGCAGAAGCTCGTCTCTTTTTAGGTAAAAGGGAATGTGTTCGAACTGGTGATATGTGACCGGACTGGCAGAGAGTTTCATTGAGGTAAGCAGTTAGATAAAAAAGCAATCTTACCAATTTTTAGGGAAGATTCGGCAAATTCAGGTCATCGCTTCTTAGGCGTAACATTTTCTTTCTGAATACTGCATCTTAAAGTGACTTGGGTATATAATGCTGCCTTCGTGCGATATCGAGCGCACGGTTTAGACCTACATCTGCAGTAAAACTGAGTTTCTACAAGCCTTACTCTTTTTTGTTTGAGTCAGGCGATAGTGTTTTTGTGTGTCATTGAGCAGGTCTAGGGATTCGAATTCAATCATATAAAAGAATGAACTTACTCAAGTTTTGTATATCTCAGGGTAGGGCATTTGAATTAATAGAGGTAGAGAAGTGAAGCTAACTTCCAAACATTTATGGTTTTTGCTAGGAGCAGCCTTGCTAATCAGGCTTGTGTCTCTTGGCATCATGCCATTAATGGATACAACTGAAGCGAGATACGGCGAACAGGCTCGAATTATGGTGGAAACAGGAAACTGGTTAACACCTATGTTCGATTACGACGAGCCATTTTTAGGCAAGCCGCCTATGTTTACATGGCTAAGTGCCGTGGGTATTGAAGTTTTCGGTGTGTCAGAGTTTGCAGTGCGATTCCCTCACTGGGTTGTTGGCGTAATGACTATCGCATTAGGTTGCTTCTTCGCTAAACGAGTAGGCATCGACCCACTTAAAACTGCGGTAGTAATGGCTACCATTCCAGTTTTCTCTATCTCCTCCGGCGCTGTTATGACCGATATGGCGCTTACGTTCTCTTTAACCCTTGCCATGATCGGCTTCTTCTTTAGTTGGCAGGGCGAACGAATCTGGGGCTACATTGGCTTCATTGGTTTAGGGCTGGCACTGCTTTCTAAAGGTCCGATGGCGATTGTTCTGATGGGGCTTTCTATACTGCCATTCCTAGCGATTCAACACGGTTTCGTTGGTGCTTTCGTTCAACTTTGGAAACGCATCCCAATTGTGGGTGGTCTGGTTCTGATGTGCGTGATTTCGTTCCCTTGGTACATCATGGCGGAACAGGCGAACCCAGGGTTCCTTGAATACTTCATTGTTGGTGAGCACTTTAACCGGTTCTTAGTAAGTGGTTGGGAAGGGGACCGTTACGGTAACGCTCACGACGAACCACGCGGCATGATCTGGCTGTTCCTGATGCTGGCAGCATTGCCTTGGTCTGTGGTTTTGCCTTTGCTTGCGGTGTTCCGCTTTACCCGATTGAAAGAGAAGCTGTCTGAACTTCCGGGTGTGTTTGTCTTCCTGCTGTTCTGGGTGCTATCGCCACTCATTCTGTTTACTTTCTCAGGAAACATTCTGGCGACTTACGTTCTGCCGGGTATGCCAGCGTTCGCTCTATTGGTCGCGTATCTGACGGAAAGTAAAGTCAGCTACAAAGTCACTTTCTTTAAGTTCTTAGCGATTACTGGTCTCGTGATTACCGCGGTTTCTGTTTACGTCGCAACAGAGCTTAAGAACGATGCAATCATCTACTATGTTGCGGGTGCTGCCATTCTGGTTGCTGGGATCGCGTTCCTGTTTAAAGATAAAACGTTCAACTTCAACTGGTTTACGTTTACGTCTTACATTTCGCCTATCATCCTGATCATTGCGATCTGCGTGGTGATGTTTAAGACAGGTAATGAGCGAAGCGACAAGATGTTGTTTGTCGATGTGGATCATTCTAAGCCGACTTTCTATGTGGAAGGTGGTCGTCCGTTCTCTGGTCAGTACTACAGCTTTGGTCAAGCCAAGCGCCTTCACAATATGGACCAGCTAAAGGGGCATGAAAACGGCTACTACATTATTGGTCCTAACGAACGTATTGAAGGGTTTGTCGAAAGACACAACCTAAGCTGTACGTTTGAAGTGGCGTCACCTAAGCGTTCTCGTTACCTATGCCAGTAATTTTTCAGCATCGTCTGTTTAAATTTGCGCTTGTCGGCGGTATCGGCTTTGTTGTCGATACCGCTGTGTTTGCGCTGTTTCTGTATGTCATTGAAACTCCGATTTTTGCAGCCAGGGTGATAGCCTTTATTGTGGCTGCGACGGCAACCTGGCTGGGCAACCGTACGCTCACATTTGGTGATCGCGAGAAAACCGACAAGGCAAAACAGTGGCAAAAACACATGGTTGCGGCCGCTTTTTCTGCCATCCCTAATCTAGGTGTTTTCAAACTGGTGATTGCGATATTTGGCGAGCAGGGCTACATGCCATTTGTTGCCCTTGTGGCAGGTATTCTGGTGGGAATGTTCAGCAACTACTTCCTGAGTTCCAAGTGGGTGTTTGCCGACAAACAAGCTTAGAACTTAACAGAATTGGATATTAAAAATGCGACCACTTGGTCGCATTTTTATTGGAGTAAATTTAAGGTCAACAGACTCTAAGCTCGGCTTCTCTGCTTGTGTTTAGGTTTGTTGTTCCCTTTTGGTTTAGGTTTCCCTTGCTCTCTGGAATCCTCTTTCTGCGCTTTTCCTTTACGTGCCTGTTCTTTGCGAGCTTGGTCTTTACGAATATCTGGCTGGTTTTTCGTGTGTTTTGTTGCAAAGCGATTCGCACCGTGGCGACCAGAGCGTCTGCGCTGTGCTGGTGTTTTCGAATCCACGTCTTCAGCAGGGATCAGGCAACCCGGTTTGTCACCGATAAGATGTTTCTTACCCATAGATATCAGAGCCTCCCGAATCATTGGCCAGTTTGCTGGATCGTGATAGCGCAACAGGGCTTTGTGAAGGCGACGTTGCTTTTCACCCTTGGCAACGGGAACATCCTCACGCTGTTTGTACTTCACTCGCTTAAGCGGGTTGGTTTCCGAATAGTACATAGACGTGGCATTACACATCGGAGAAGGGTAGAAGTTCTGAACCTGATCGCACTCGAAGTTGTTGGCTTTTAACCACAACGCCAGGTTGACCATGTCTTCCTCTTCTGTACCCGGGTGGGCAGCAATGAAATAGGGGATCAGGTACTGCTTTTTACCTGCTTCTTTGCTGTATTTTTCAAACATCTCTTTGAATCGGTCATAGGTGCCCATGCCCGGTTTCATCATTTTGTCCAGAGGTCCTTTTTCGGTATGTTCAGGAGCAATCTTCAGATAACCCCCTACATGGTGAGTCACCAGCTCTTTCACATATTCAGGAGACTCAATAGCCAGATCGTAACGTACACCAGAAGCGATCATCACTTTCTTGATGCCTTTTACCTGTCTTGCCTCGCGATACAGATCAATGGTGTGTTTGTGGTCGGTATCCAGTTTGTGGCATATTCCCGGGAACACACACGATGGGCGACGACAGTTAATTTCTGCCTTAGGATCGGAACAGCCTAGTCTGTACATGTTCGCTGTCGGGCCACCAAGATCAGAGATAGTGCCAGTAAAGCCCGGTACTTTATCGCGAATCTCTTCCAGCTCATTGATGATCGATTCTTTAGAACGGTTTTGAATGATTCGACCTTCGTGCTCAGTGATAGAACAGAAGGAGCAGCCACCAAAACAGCCACGCATGATATTGACCGATGTCTTGATCATGTCATAAGCCGGGATTTTTGCTTTGCCATACATCGGGTGCGGGACACGTGCATAAGGCAGCCCGAACACAAAATCCATCTCCTCGGTGGTAAGAGGAATCGGCGCCTGGTTCACCCAAAGCTCGCGGTCACCATGCTTTTGGATGAGTGCGCGACCCGAGTACGGGTTGGTTTCCAGATGCATGATTCGGCTAGCATGGGCGTACAGAATGCGATCGTTTTTTAGCTTCTCAAACGGTGGTATGCGAACTGCGGTGGTTTTGGCATCGTGTCTTGATGGCTGAACGGCGACAACCTTGGCTTTCTCTTCTTCTTTTGGTTTCGTCTCGCACTGAGTTTCAACCTGATACGGATTGGTTGGTACAAATGCTTTGCCGGGCTTTTCGATTCGGGAAGAATCGATGACTTTGAAATGTTCAGGCGCTGTCGGTAGGTTCACCGCGGTGCCCCGAATGTTGGTTAATGTGGTGATGTCCTCGCCATTTGCAATGCGGTGCGCGACTTCCACCAGCGCACGCTCTGCGTTACCGAACAGCAGAATATCGGCTTTGGCATCAAACAAAACCGAGCGACGAACTTTGTCAGACCAATAATCGTAGTGTGCGATGCGTCTAAGGCTGGCTTCAATACCACCCAGAACAATTGGAGCGTCTTTATAAGCTTCGCGGCAGCGTTGTGAATACACCAGTGTTGCGCGGTCGGGGCGTTTTCCGCCTTCGTTATTAGGAGTATATGCGTCGTCGTGGCGAAGTTTTTTGTCGGCGGTGTAACGGTTGATCATGGAGTCCATGTTGCCCGCAGTAACACCGAAAAACAGGTTAGGTTTTCCTAACTCCATAAAAGCGGATTTATCCTTCCACTCTGGCTGTGCCAAAATGCCAACACGGAAACCTTGTGATTCAAGCAGGCGACCGATGATTGCCATACCAAAACTTGGGTGATCGACATACGCGTCGCCCGTCACAATGATGATGTCGCAACTGTCCCATCCAAGTGCGTCCATTTCTTTCCTGCTGGTGGGAAGAAATGGGGCGACGCCGTAGCACTCTGCCCAGTATTTTGGATATTGGTTGATAGGAGTTGGTGTGTTGTGCATTTTTTAACCTCAGCGTTAGGAGGCGGGAATTATAACGGCACAAAACCCTTCTGACTAGGTTATCATTTTACATGAGAATTATTCGCATTAACTTCGCCGTAAAGCCTTGTTCAGAAAGGCTTCAGGGAAATTAGTTACAGGTAGGAAATAGGTCAGTTTAGGTACTGGTTTAGCTTGGTAAACAGCAACTCCTGCTGGCTTGAAATACGAGATATGATTGCCGCATCAGGGGCACTGTTTTCAGTTTTTACGTGCTGTTCGATTTCATCCATCACCGAACTGAACCTCTGAGCCCCAATCAAGCTGCTGGTTCCTTTCAGAGTGTGCGAGTGAATTTTTATGTCTTCAACGTTATCCGCGCTGATCGCTTCAATCAATTGCTCAATTTGATCGGGTGCTTCTTCCACAAACGCGCTGATGACCACGTTCAATGCCATGTCGTCATGGTAAACCCGCTCCATCGCATCGCTTTTATCCCATACTCGCCCCAGCTCTGTGTCTTTCTCGTCCATATCCGGTTCACTGGATTCTTCAGTGTATGTAAGTGAAGACGCATGGCTAAGCCATTTAGACAATACTTCTTCCAGACTATCAGGGTTTACCGGTTTACTGATGTAGTCACTCATTCCGGCGGCGAGGCATTTTTCCATGTCGCCTTTCATGGCATTGGCAGTCATTGCAATAATGGGGATACCTCTGTACTGCTTTCCGCCCTCTCCATCGCGAATTGCCATTGTTGCTTCATAGCCATCCATCTCTGGCATCTGACAATCCATTAAGATGAGCTGGTAAGCGCTGGCTGGTTGGTTCAACGCCTCCAAAGCCTCAATTCCATTGCCAGCAATATCCGAGTGAATTCCGATGTTTTCCAACATGCCCTGTGCAACGATCTGGTTGATGTCATTATCTTCAACCAACAAAATTCGATTTTCTGATAAATTCTGCATTCTGGATTCCTTTGACGTTGCATGCAGGTTCTCATCTGGAACCTCGTTATTATTGTGTGTGTCCGTTGTCTCTTCTGTGATTTCACCGTGTCGAAGCACGACAGAGAAATGGAAAGTCGAACCTTTGCCCCATTGACTTTCTACTCGGATCTCTCCATCCATCAATCTGCACAATTGCCGAGTGATGGAAAGCCCCAGCCCAGTGCCACCAAACTTTCTGGTGGTTGATGTGTCTGCCTGAGTGAAAGCATCGAACAATCCTGCAAGCTGCTGCTGTTTTATGCCAATACCTGTGTCCTTGATTGAACAGTGAAGCTGTAACGTTTCCTCGTTTTGGGTGTCAACCCAGGCTTTGACTTGCACACTGCCTTCCGAGGTAAATTTAAACGCGTTGCTGGTCAGGTTGTTCAGTATCTGGCTGAGGCGTGTTGGATCGCCTTTTACTTTTTGAGTGCTTATGCCTTGGGTGTCGATGTCGAAAAGCAGTGCTTTCTGAGTGGCTTTGAGCTGGTGGATTTCTTTTATGTGTTCAAACAGTTCTAACAGGTCAAAATTCACTTCTTCCAGATCAAGCTTGCCTGCATCTATCTTGGAGAAATCCAATATGTCGTTAATGATGGTGAGCAATGATTTTGCACTGGACATCGCGAGACCCAATTGCCGTACTTGCTCTTCTTCTAATGCGGTTTGGCTCAGGAGTTCCAGCATGCCTAAAACGCCATTCATTGGCGTACGGATTTCATGGCTCATATTGGCAAGGAACTCGCTCTTAGCAACGGCGGCTTCTTCCGCTTTGTTTTTGGCATCAACAATGGTTTTTTCATGCTCAATTTGGTCGGTTATGTCCCTGAAGCTCCAAACCCGCCCAACCAGCGCACCTTCTTGCAACATTGGGTGAGAAATGCGTTCTATCACCCGCCCGTTTCTTAAGTCGAGAGTGTCAAACGAACGCTCCAGGCTGCCAGACGACAATTGCTCCGGCGACAGTGTGAAAGAGGCGGGATCAACAAGCTGGTCACGAACATGAGAAATGAAACTCAGCGAGCCACCTTCATCTAAGTATTGATTAGGTAACTGCCACATTGCGCAGAACTGCTGATTCATTTTCAGGTAATTGCCATGCCTGTCGGTGACCAGCAGGCCGTTGTCTGCTGAGTGCAGAATGGTCTCCATCAGGGAGAGTGTCGCTTTAAGTTTGATTTCCGACTCTTTGATGTTGGTAATGTCTTCAACCGAAACAAAGATCCCTGCGACTTCATCATCAACAATATCGGGAATGTACGTTGCCCGAATGTGTTTTTCCTGCCCGATGCCAACCGACATGTGGCTTTCAAACTGATTTTTGTTTCCTTCCAGCGCTTGTTGTACGAAAGGGTAAACCTCGTTGAAAATCGTTTCCCCGAGTACGATCTTAACGTGCTGATTGAGGATTTCTGATTCTGGTATGCCAAACCAGTCCTGATAGGCTTTGTTCACAAATCGGTAGTGCAGATCTTTATCGACATAAGAAAAAAGCTGGGGAGCGTTGTCACTGATGCCGCGAATGTACTTGTTGGCTTCTGCCAGTTGAATGTCTTTGATTTCTTTTTCTTTTAATGCAGCTTTTCGGGCGAATATTTCTTCATTCAGACGTTCTATAGAGGTTGTTTTCGCCTGTAATCCATTGACCATGCCATTGATGGCATTCCCTAGTTGTGCGAGTTCATCGGTGCCTAAATTGGGGATATTGACGTTCAAATCACCCTGACCAATCTGATTAGCAGCTTGATGTAAAACGGCAAGCCGGTGCAGAACCAGATTTCGCAACAGGATGACGATAACAATGGCAATCACCACGCTGCCTACAAAAAAAGAGAACAGTACAAAATGGTTAGATTCGTAAATGGGCTGAAACGCTGAATCTTTGTTGTAAACCACGATGGCTTTGATCACCGCATTGGTTCTGGCGAGGGGCTGGCTGGTTATTAAATGCTGTTCTTCTGGCTGATAAATCTGCCCAGTCTGATACCTGGGTGGAAGCGCACCCATTTGCGAATATGAAGCGTAAATTTTGTCTTGGATGTCTGTAAGCAAAAGCAGCTCCAAAGGTCGTCCTGCACTGGTTATAGAACGGGTTACTTCACTTAACAGGTTGTAAGCAATTTCAGTCCAGTTAGCTGAAATGACAACCTTGCCAAAGGTTTTTCCTCTGACTTGTATGTGCGCAATAAACCATTGGGATAAATGCTGATCCATTCCAAGCTCGGGAAGATAGGGATCCAGTATTACCTCGCCAATCACAGTTTTTGTGCCGTCAGACTCTTTGTACATCGGATGAGAATGAACACTCTCTAGCAGCAGTTTTTCTCCGTTAATCTTCTTGCCCTGATGATCCCGAGTTGTCGTGGCAAACACCGTGTTTTCTTCATCCAGCACCAGAATGTAGTTAATGAAGGGATAGATTTCGAGCTGATCGTTAAGAATCTGATTGATTCCCCGGTTTTCCAGCAAATCCAGCGCTTTGGCGATATCTCGGTTTCGGGCAATGACTTGTGCAATGGCAACGTTATTCTCAATGCTATTGTTGAGCGCATTCAGCGCATATTTGGAGTCAATGGTCATCTCATTGAACAACCGCTCCGACATGTCTTGCTTGGTACTGGATACGAGCAGATAACCCATAGCAGCCATAAGCATACTCAGGGTAGAGATAACGGTGAGAACAACTTTGGTGGTCAGCTTCATTCTGAAACCCAGGTGACCATGTCACCAATATCATCAGGAATGCGGATGTTCAGAAGTTGCATGGCTTTTCGGTTCACCAGAAACTGCGGGGGTTCCTGTAACTCAGAGGACAATTGAGTTGGAGGAGTGTTATTGATTAATATTTGCCCGGCTTTACGCCCCGCAATTTTGCCAAGGGTATAGAAGTCGGCGACAGGTCCAAAAGTCGAACCTTTCAGAATCCCGGATTTGTTGGAGCTTAATATCGGCACCTTAAATTCGTGTGACACCTTAATGAGTGCTTCTTCACCACCAGACTGCATCAGAGTGTCTGTGGTTGTCATAAACGCATCGACTCGCCCGGCGTATTGCTGCGCAAGCCCAGTAAGCTGGGGGATACTTTCTACAGAAATGATATTGGCTTCTATGTTTTCTCGCTTAAGAAGGCGGAGCATGTTCGCTGCCTGAATCTTAGAGTTAGGCTCGCCATCTCGGTGAAATATGGCGATTCTCCGGGTATTGGGCAGAAGCTTTTTCAGCAGCGTCACATAGTGTTTGTTGGAGACATAATTGCTGGTTCCAACCAGGTTGTTTCCTGAATATTCAAAGGATTCAATCAAGCCGGAATCGGCAGGGTAGGTGACCACTGAAAAAACGATAGGGGTACTGGCAGGCAACAGTTTTTTTACCAGTGTAGTCCCTGTTGTGGTGACGGAAAAAACCAGATCGGGGCGAGCTTCTTTTAGCTTGAGAGTACTGTTTTGTTTTTGTTCTTCTCGCGTTCCCGGATCGCCAGTGATCAGCGTAAGGTTTTTACCTTCTAACAGACCAAATTCTGCGATGCCGTCTTTAAATCCTGCGACGCTGCTTTCATAACCTCCCCAGGTGGCTAACCCGATTGTGAATTGCTGGTTCTTATCTGACGCCTGACAGTAAAAAGAAAGGATGAGTGAAAATAAAACAGTCATGGGCAGATGCATTCGGAATCTTGGTTTCCAAATCGATTCATGAAGAAAAGCGAACTGAGCTAAAGCGAAACGTTCCATTTCCAGTGTCTCTTTGTATCTAATTTGATTGAATTACGGTTCAGAGGCGTTAACTACTTATTTTTAGTTCTAAAGATAAGGCTAGGAGAGATTGAAGTTGTTTCAAGTTTGAGAGAGAAAAGATTCCTTTCAAAATTTCGTCGAATTGGTGCGCTCTAGGGAAAAGCGACCAGCTTCACACCTCGGGACTTTTTTTGGGTTAAAACCTGCTTTTTCAAACAAATGCTGATCCAGTCACGCGACATATTCATACGGTTTGCTTGAATGTATTTATGATTCGTATAGTTGCAATGTAAGGAGTTGCGCCAAATGGATACATCGCTGATTTCAATGTTGAAAGCCATGAGCATCTCTTACGGTGAAGAGGAAGGTAAACCGGGGTATAAACCTGCTCAGTGGCAGTGGAATGCAAAGAGCGATGAATTTCAGTTTATCGACACCTATTTGGTCGAAATGATCAACTCCAGGCTAAATGTGAGAACCATTTCTGGTCTGTTGGATATCATGTCGGCTAAGGACAGGAAAAAATTAGTAAACGCACTTCAGTCCACTCACGAATGCAACTCCAAACGTTCTCTTTTCAGCGTGCTCACTCCTTCTAAAGGTTTCATCATTTATTGCGAGATCGAAGTCAGTCACGCGAAAGGAGACGAACTTTACGGGCATATTCGACCCCTGTTTTATCTTTCTTCAATGTACGAAATGGGGCAGATTTTTCAGGCTGTTTTTGAAAATCGACATCATGGCATTGTTATCACCGACAGCGATACCCGAATTCTGGCTTGCAACCCTTACTTTATCGATCGCTCCGGATACGAACTGAGTGAACTGCTGGGTAGAAAGACGAATCTGTTTAATGCAGGAAAACACAGTGATACATTTTTTGAGGAAATCTGGCGACAGGTTTATCGGGAAGGGCACTGGAGTGGCACCATACTTTCTAAGCGAGCGAACGGAGACACCGAGCCACAAGACCTGACCATTCAAAAAATCGAAATGGCAAACGGGAAAACTTATTTTGTCGGCTTCACCGTGGACCTGTCTAATCATTTGTACCGGATTGCAGATACGGAATACGGCGGGATAGAGTTACTCACTCAGTTGCCCAACGAGAACGAGTTTGGGATTAAACTTGCAAATCTGGTTCGTCACTATTCATCTTCTCACACCATTATTGTACTGGCTGTCGCTCCGGACTTTGATGAAGCTTCCACTCTCGATCAACGTGTTGCCTTTTCTAATGCTGTTGCACAGGTCGATGACCACTACCTTTGTGGATACAAGGGCGACAATCTTTTTGTTTGCGCACTTAAGTGCCCGAATTCTGGTAATCGAGTTCGAGCCATTCACACCGAAATTCGCCGCTTTATGGCGGCTATTCGCCAGTTCGGTAATGAACATCTGTTCCAGCTTGTCGCCAGAGGCAAAGTAGGGGTATCAGTATTGGGCTACGATACGTCAAATCCCAAAATGCTGGTCACCCACGCAACACAAGCCATGTTGGAGCAGCACTCCAGCAAGAAAGGCAACAATATCAGTTTCTTTGATCGCACCATGCATGAAGAAACGGTCAGGCGTAAGAAGCTGGAAGAAATTCTGACCAACTTCATTAAAGACGAAAACATCGACGTTCACTTTCAGCCAATTGTTTCCACCGAGACATGGCAGGTCGTGAAGTTTGAAGCTTTGTGCCGTTTTCCCAGCTCCGAAGGGCTTCGCTACACACCACAGGAAATGATCAATATTGCCGAAGATTTGAATCTGGTTGCGGCGTTAGACAAGATCATAGGATCTAAGTCATTAAAATATTTAAGTAAAATCCATCAGCATTTTGGTAAACACGTTGGCATTACCATCAATCGTTCTCTGAACACCAGAATGAGCGCCCAACAGGTTTTAACGAATGCGCTGAATATGGTTGAAGAGTCAGGCGTGAATCCCAAACTGGTGACGATAGAGCTGACTGAGAGCGCCTATTTCGATAGCGAAGACAGCCAGATTGAGGCATTAAAAGCGTTACGCCAGAAAGGGGTACAGGTTGCGATTGATGACTTTGGTACGGGATATTCTTCGTTTACTTACTTGAGTAATGGACACTTTGATTACCTGAAAATTGACCGAGAGTTTATTTTTAATATTGAAATCGGTAGCCACAAATATTTTATTGTGAAGATGCTGGTGGATTTGTCTCATACACTTGGGGTAACTGTGATTGCAGAGGGCGTTGAGACAATTCAGGAAATCGAAGTGCTAACCGGGTTAGGGGTCGATTACATTCAAGGATATTACTTCTCTAAACCTGTCCCGATTGCTGAGATTGAACGTGCACGTCACTATTTGAATAAGAGAAATGAGCTAAGGGCTTACACATTACCCAAGCAAGGGGCGGGGATACTCAGTCTGCATGAACAGATGTCACCGTTTCTGGAACCCAGTACAGCGATGAAGGAAGTCCACGAGATTTTCATGAGAACCGATCTGGATGTTTTGGTTGTGACAGACAGCCAGCACTGTGTCGGAGTTGTTGACCGAGAGGTGTACAACCTGCATATGACCCCAACATTCGGCACTAAGCTAGAAACTCAACGAGATTCCCAAATTCTGAAACGCAAGCTAAGTCAGGTTATGAAGACGCAATTTACCGTTCTGAGCCATGCCACTTTGCTAAAAGATGTTCCCGGTCTGGTCAATAAAGGTGTGCCGCTTCCATGGGTAATCGCCGGAGATAAAGGGGAATGCCTGGGTGTGGTTTCTAAAGCCAAAGTTCTTAAGTTCTTGGCAAAATAACCTTAGCTCTGAATACTTGAAAAGTATTCCCTGTTAGAAAACGGCGATCTAGCGATTTGAATCTGCTATTATCCGTGCCACAAAAATAGAACAGAATCACTGAAGAAATGTTGGATTACCTTCTTGCTCAACTGCTCCCAATGACTCTTGGAGCACAACTTGTTATCACCCTTGTTTTGCAGAAAGGGGATATATGCCCCGGTCAAAGAGGTCGTTTACATAAGCTTCTTCCCGCTTTTATCGCCTTATGGATCGCCACCTCGACGTTAAGCCTGTTAGGTCTCGTTACCGCTGGATTGCTGGTTGCCTTCTATTCAAAAGTTCAGACGGGTAAAACGCGTAACACAGGGTCATTTCTGGTGCTGAATGTTGCTGGAATCGCAGGTTTGGGAGCACTTGTACATCTCATCTTGAAAAGCTTCACCGTGTGGGGAGGCGTTAGCGTTGCAATATCTAGTATTTTACTTGGAGCAGCCTTCGCACAACTTCTGCTAGTGATTTCTCGTTCAAGGTTGCAGGCTTTCCATCGCATTTTACCTGTAGTTGGTGTAACAAGTGGAATGCTGTTTGCCTTAGTGTCTCTACTGCAGGCTTATCAGTTATCACCTGAAGCCATAGAGCATTTTACTACTCATATTTTAGCGGGCTTTGCCATGCTGATAACTGCGATACTGGTGTGGTGCTGGCATATCATCTTTGCCCAGTCTCCGACTAAGGTGCAGTTGGGCGTCACTATCTGCTGTTTGATTGCGTCACAATATGGATTCCAGTCTTTGATTTAAGACAGTTTCCTGTCAATTACAATCCGCTCCTAATGGCACAATTCTCACTAAGCGCTAATCTTAATTATAGAAAAGCGAAATGGAGAAAGTGCCATGGACTTAAGTAACATTACCAATTTAGATAGCATCATTTTGCTGGGTATTGTGAACGAAAAGCTCCGCTTGGAGTGCGACTCATTTGAAGAGTTAGTCACAACTTACGAAATGGACGTAGAAAGTTTGATTGGCAAGCTGGATGTAGAGGGTTACCAATACGATCCTCTTACCAATCAGTTTAAGTCTTACGAAAGGTAAATAGGGTTTAAATCCCTTTGTTTACGCCAGCTTAATTCCCTCAAGATGGCTTCTGCATTGCTGACGTGCGGTGTTGAAGAAAGCTTGTAGGTATCTTTTTTTGCTTTCATTGCTGCGGGTTGCCGCAAACAGCCGACGCCAAAGCCCGTTCGAAAGAGGCTTACTGGTAATTAACCCCTGACGAGAGAATTCAATTACCGCCCAATTAGGCAATGCAGCAACGCCCAGCCCGGCAGAGACCATTTGCACCAGCATTAACGTGTTGTCGCACTGCTTCCATTTGGCGGGTTCGACACCTGCGGGTTGCAGGAAGTGCTTAACAATATCCAGCCGCTGCTTTTGTACCGGATAAGTGATGATGGTTTGATCCTCTAAATGGTGAGGCTCAATACTTTCTAACTCGGCTAAGGGGTGGGTGGTCGAAGTAACTAATCTCATCTCAAAATCAAACAGAGGTTCGTAATGGACTTCAGACTTAGGTTGAATGTCTGAGGTGATAACCAAATCAAGCTCGCCACTAAGCAGGGCAGGTAAAGGTTCAAAACCGAAGCCGGACGAAAAATCTAAAGTCACGCTTGGCCATGCCAGTTGATATTCTTTTAGTGCTGGCATTAGCCATTGGAAGCACGAATGGCACTCGATTGCCATGTGCAATCTTCCATTCACATCTTCTTTCAAGCTTGCCAGTTCACTTTCCGCCATTGCCAGCCTTGGCAATATTTCGTCTGCCACTTTCAACAGAATCTCGCCTTCTGAAGTGAATTTCACCGGACGGGTTTTGCGTAAGAAAAGCTGACCACCAATGCGGGATTCCAGATCTTTTATCTGATGTGATAAAGCCGATTGAGTCAGGTGGAGCGCGGTCGCAGTTGCGGTCAAAGAGCCTGTATCTCGCAACGACGTTAATGTTCTTAAATGTTTGAGTTCTATCATGAGCTTTTCTCACCAATCCATGTTCGCTATGACATTTACTCATAAAAATACGAGTTTTTCTGAGTTATGTAAACGTCTAGACGTCTAAATCTGATTCAAACATGAAAAAAAATAATAAACAAGTTGAATAAATGGAATTTGCTCAACTAAGTGTTTCGAGAGATATTTTAGCCATCCAGACTTCTTAAAGTTTATGTATAAGGAATAACAACTATGGCTATTACAAAGACTCATATCCTCGGCTACCCACGTGTTGGTAAAAAACGAGAACTAAAATTTGCACAGGAAAAGTACTGGCGAGGTGAGATTTCTCAGGAAGAACTGAAAGAAGTCGGTAGTGAATTAAGACAACGTCATTGGAACGATCAGTCAAACAGTGGGCTAAGCTATGTAACAGCGGGTGACTTTGCTTGGTATGATCATGTGCTGACCACTAGCCTGCTATTGGGTCATGTGCCTGAACGTCACAACAAAGGTTTTCCCGATCTGGATACGTTATTCCGTGTAGGTCGTGGTCAGTCTCAGTCGAGTTGTGGATGCGGTGCAGCGGCATCAGACATGACAAAGTGGTTCAATACAAACTACCACTACATTGTGCCTGAATTCAGCAGTAACGATTCATTTGAATTGAGCTGGCCTCAGCTTTTCGAAGAAGTGAACGAAGCGCTTCAAGCGGGACATGATGTGAAACCAGTGCTCCTTGGCCCTGTTAGTTACCTATACCTGGGTAAAGAAGTGGAAGAAGGGTTTGACCGCCTTACTCTTCTTCCACGTCTTCTTACTGCTTATCAGGCAATTTTGGCTAAGCTGTCTAAACTTGGCGTCGAATGGGTGCAGATAGATGAACCTATTCTCGGGCTGGAGCTGGACAAAGCTTGGTTGGACTCCTTCAAACTGGCTTATCAGGTCATTCAAAGCGATGTAAAACTGCTTCTGACAACCTACTTCGACTCGGTAGACGAACACTTAGACTATGTCACTGCACTGCCTGTTAATGGTCTTCATGTGGATCTTTCTGCGGCTCCAGAACAGTTGGAAACGATTGTAAACAAACTGCCTGAAGGGTGGGTTTTGTCGGCGGGTGTCGTCAATGGTCGCAACGTCTGGCGTGCTGATGTAAACGCATGGCTAGAGAAGCTAAAACCAGTGAAAGAGAAGCTGGGTGAAAACTTATGGATTGGTTCGTCCTGTTCACTGCTTCACAGCCCAATCGATTTGGAATTAGAAACTGAGCTTTCAGAAGAAGTGAAGAGCTGGTTTGCTTTTGCAAAACAAAAGCTGGATGAAGTCAGCCTTCTGGGTGCAGCGCTAAATGGCGACAAAGAAGCGATTTCAGAGTGCGAAGAGTACAGTAAACCTATTGTGGCGCGTAAAACAGCGACACATGTGAACAAGCCTGCGGTCAAAGCGCGAGTGAACTCAATTACAGCTTCGCTTGCAGAGCGTAGTGCGCCGTACGAAGAGCGGGCTCACCACCAAGATGAAGTATTGGGCTTACCTTTGTTACCAACAACAACCATTGGTTCTTTCCCGCAAACCAGCGAAATTCGTACAATTCGTAGTGCCTTCCGTACTGGTAAGCTATCGGAGTCGGATTACAACGTAGCACTGAAAGGTCATATCCAAGATGCGGTAGAGCGTCAGGAAGCGCTGGATCTGGACGTGTTGGTTCACGGTGAAGCAGAGCGTAACGACATGGTTGAATACTTTGCTGAACATTTGGCTGGTTTCCAAACGACCAAATTTGGCTGGGTTCAGAGCTACGGTTCTCGATGTGTGAAGCCAGCTGTTGTGGTTGCCGATATTGAGCGAGAAGAACCTATGACAGTAGGTTGGTCAACGTATGCGCAGTCTCTGACTTCAAGGCAGATGAAAGGCATGCTTACAGGACCAGTGACCATTCTTTGCTGGACGTTCCCACGTGAAGACATCACTCGTAAGGAAATTGCACAACAACTGGCATTTGCGCTTCGTGATGAAGTGAGTGATCTCCAAGACGCAGGTATCAACATCATTCAAATCGATGAGCCAGCGATTCGAGAAGGTCTGCCTCTTAAGAAACGCGATCATGAAGAGTACTTAAACTGGGCGGTTGATGCGTTTAAAATCTCAGCGGCGAGTGCGAAACCAGAAACTCAGATTCACACTCACATGTGTTATAGCGAGTTCAATGAAATCATTGAGTCTGTCGCAGCGTTGGATGCCGACGTGATCACCATCGAAACATCTCGTTCGAATATGGAGTTACTGAAAGCGTTTGAAGAATTCAACTACCCGAATGAAATTGGTCCGGGTGTTTACGACATTCACTCGCCAAACATTCCGTCGGAAGAGTGGATTGTCAGTTTGCTAGAAAAAGCCGCAGCTAAGATCCCAGCTAAACGTTTGTGGGTGAACCCAGACTGCGGACTGAAAACCCGAAACTGGGCAGAAACCGAAGCATCTCTGAAAAATATGGTATCAGCAGCCAAAACACTACGCGCACAATGGCAGTAATATTTGAATACAGCGTGTAATTTAAAAGCCCCGACTTTTTGAGTCGGGGCTTTAACGGTATTTAGATCTTTAATATCAATAAGGAATCAGTTTACCCAGTCACGAAGTTTGAAGGTCACCTGGTGATCATTACCTACTAAAACAAGTGTGTCTTTGGTTAGCGTTATGTCACTCCAGTCATTCAGCGTGCTAGAGATAACTTGCTCTGTATTCATCATATCGTCCGGGCACATCATCATGGTCATTCCCATATCCACAACACGGAACTTACCGTCTTTTAATTCACCCTGACCAAAGTAACCGTTACAGCCAGCAAAGCCATTTACTGTCATGTTTTCACCCACTTCAATGCTTGGGTGTTTGCCGTGTTCAGGTTTCACGTATTCCTTTCCATCGACCTGAGCCAGAATCCAGTGATGATGTTGTAAATCTTCATTGGTAACCACTGTTGCATCTCCATTGCTGGTACAAGCTGCCAAAAGAACAGGTAAAGCGATAAGAGCGAGTTGCTTTTTCATTCTAAGCTCCAAGAAATGTTTGTTTAACCGATGCAGTATAAACAACAAGTGAGCCAACTTGTCAGTACGAAGTCATAAAATCTGAATAAAACGAATGAGATAATCAGCATTAATAGAACAGGCGAATAGGTTCATATTCTCAATCTGGTTAAGCAGTCAGAAATAGTCGATTCTGGCTAAGTATGCTGTATTGTTAGTAAAGTGTTATGCTTAATCTATAACCGCTTTACCGTATCTAACAGGAGGGAGAATGGAACAGCTCGAATTTTTTTCCGTGCCCAGTCCTTGTGTGCGGGTGTGTACCACAGATGAACGTGGATATTGCCACGGGTGCATGCGCAACCGTCAAGAGCGCTTTGAATGGTTAACCATGACCCCGGCACAGCAACTTCATGTTATTAAACTGTGTCGACAACGTTATCGTCGGAAAATGTTGAAGCAGAGGAAGGAAGAACTTCAGTCAGAAGCAGAAGAAAATAGCCCCCAGCAAGATCTGTTTTAAATAGCCTTTCCCTTTATATAGCTGACCTCGCGCCAATTTTTTACAGTACGACAAGCCCTCAAATAAGCACTTCTCTACCGATTTTAATCCAGAAAAAAAGCAATTCTAGTTGCTAGGAACATACGTTTTCTAGCAGTCACTCGCAAATACTTCATAAATAACATTTACCTGTAGAAAATTGTTCTTCTTAGCACAGTAATACTAGTTGCATTAACTATAGTTTCTGCGATTGGATTTCTCAGAACAGTTTTATCTGCTGGGTTGCAGGTTGTTCTGGCGATCTTGTCACTTGATTCTGTTTCTTGCTGGTTGGAGCGAGAACAGATGTTTTTACAGATGCGAGATTTAAGCATCTGATTTACAAGAACAAGGAATTGATGAAATGTTGAAGAGAACACTTATATCAACGTTAATTGGCTGCACAATGGCAACCAGTGCGTTTGCTATGAATGTACAACCAGATCCTCAGAATCCAAATGGGTACATTGTATCCAGAGCGGATTTGCAGGCTGCGGAGCAAGCTAAAACAGCGGATCCTATGTACGCAATCTGGGCAAAGGCATTGGAAACTCGACCAAATACAGTGGTTGAAGCCATTGACGAAGGGTTAGCAAGCAACCCTGCCAACGTTAAACGTGTGGAAAAAGTTTTCCCAAGAGCTGAGTGGGATTTCCTCACTCAAATGGCGGCACCAGAATACAGCTACACCAAATTCTTGCGTGCAATCGGTAAGTTCCCAGCGTTCTGTGGCGATTACACGGATGGTCGTGATGCAGACGCGATCTGTAAGAAATCTATCATCACAGCCTTTGCACACTTCGCCCAGGAAACGGGCGGACATATCGCAAAAGACAATATTTGGGATAACCCGCTAGCTCTTGAAGAGTGGCAACAAGCTCTAGTTCACGTACGTGAAATGGGTTGGTCTGAAGGTCAACCTGGGTACACGACAGGTTGTGGTCAGAACGACTGGCAAAACCGTCGCTGGCCTTGTGCGCCTAACCAGGGGTACTTCGGTCGTGGTGCTAAACAATTGTCTTACCACTTCAACTATGGTCCATTCTCTGAAGTGATGTACGACGGCGACGCTACCGTACTTTTGAACAACCCAGCATTAGTTGCTGATACCTGGCTAAATCTGGCGTCTGCAATCTGGTTCTACCTAACACCACAAGCACCTAAGCCAGCAATGCTGCATGTTATTGACCGCACCTGGAAGCCTTCTCAACGCGAAATTGACGCAGGTATTGGCTATGGATTCGGTACCACAATCAACATCATCAATGGCGGTATTGAGTGTGGCGAACAGAACAAAAACAAAGGTCAGCCAGTTAACCGAATCAAATACTGGGAAGGGCTTGCTGCTCACTACAACATCCCTGTTGAAGCGGACGAGAAAAATACTTGTTGGCAGCAAACACCGTACGGCAGTCTGAACCTGAATGGTGCAACTGATGTACTTTACACTAATTGGGAAGCGGATTTCTCATACCACGCTGACCGCCCAGAAGGCGTATCTTACGAGTGTAAGCTGGTAGGCTACCAAACGGCATACTCTGCATTGGTTCCAGGTGATTACGAGAAGTGTGTGACTAACTTCTACCTATCTCATCAAACTTGGCCTGAGGTGAGAGTAGTAGACAAATTAGATCCGGTTCCAACACCTGATCCAGGTCCTGGTCCGGGTCCAAACCCAGATCCCAACGGCTTCATCGTTTGGGAAGCAGGTAAAACAGATGTCGGTGCTGGCGCAAAAGTGACTCACAACGGCAAATGCTTTGTTGCGAAAAATGACCCAGGCGTTTGGGAAACACCAACTCAAACTAACTGGTTCTGGGAAGAAGTTGCTTGCCCGGCAAAATAAGATAAACCTATAAAAAGGTGAAACCCCAGTTGTTGGTAGCAACTGGGGTTTCTAATTTTTAGAGCTTTCGGTTGGTAAGTCCGAGAGTCTTATATATGCAAAAGGTAGGATCTATCCAATTAATTCCCTGGTAAGGAATTAGATGCGGATGAAGTCCATGTGCTCAACTTTTGGCTTGAACGCGTGACGTTGTACGTCTTGCGGCTTAACCTTAACTTCTGCACCGTCAATCACTAGAGTGATTGTCTCGTAGAACTCAGGCTTGTCCATTTGGTTGATAACATCGTCGTGGTTTAGAGCGATAGAAACAGGTGCTGCTTCACCACCGTAAACGATTGCTGGGAATTGACCAGCGTGACGTAGGCGGCGGCTCGCACCCTTACCTTGTTCAGTACGTACTACTGCTTCGAATTTCATATTATTTACTCTCAAATAGTAAAATTAAAACTTCACCATCAACATAGCGACCTAGTTGATGATGCTTTGCTCAGTTGTCAAAACAATGACAACGAACAGCGAGCGCGGATACTAACATTCTCCCCATTCTTGAGCAAGATAATTCATTCATAAACAAGGTACTTCAGAGAATCATTGATTTCACGTTTACAGAACAATGAACTGAATGTGAACTTTACTATCACAAATAGTTAATGACAGCCTTGTTAATTTCACTCTGCAATCTAAAAGACAGAGGGAAATCTTATGAAACCAATCAGCGTTATTGTCATTACATTGAATGAAGAAAAACGAATTTCAAACTTACTAAAAGATCTAAGTGCACAAACTTATCGCAATTTTGAAGTGGTGGTCGTTGACTCAAACAGTGACGACGCGACTTTGGAAATCGCCGAGACATTCAAAGACTCTTTGCCGGCTCTGAAGACTCACAATATGGGGGAGCGTGGCGTCAGTTTGGGACGAAATACCGGAGCATCGCTGGCAACTCACAATCGCTTGTTGTTTTTAGATGCCGATGTTCGCCTGAGACCTTCATTCCTGCAAAATGCGATGGAGAAACTGGAAGAGACCAAGCTTGAAGTCGCAGGTGTCTACATGGGCTCCAAAGGTTTACCAGTGGCACACAAAGCAGGATACGCATTATTTAATGCTGGATTATTCACCACACAGTTTTTCTTTCCAACCGCAGTCGGTGCTTGCATCTTCTCCACCAAGCGCGCCCACGACGATCTGAAAGGCTTCGACGAGGAGATCACCTTATGCGAAGACTGTGACTACGTAAAACGCGCTAGCCAGACCTGGCGTTTTCGATTCTTACCAATGACATTCGAATTCGATCCCCGCCGACTGGATCAAGATGGCTTTGTTTCGACAGGGGCGCTGTATCTGAAAGCGAATCTTCGCCGTTTCTTCTTCGGAGAGATGCGAAATCAGGAAATGGAATACAAATTCGGACATTACACTAGCTAATGGATATTTTAATGCTGTTCGGTGGCGCATTCTTGGATGCGCTGATCGGACCAAACCTAATTGTCATGGGGGAGCCCTTTCTTCTCGCCGCTGGCTATTTGTTACAGCAGGGCACTACATTAGGGGTTATAGCTGTAATTGCAGGTGCAATCGTCGGCGATCATCTTAGCTTTGGATTGGGAAGGTATTGGGGGAACCCTATTCAGAAAAAACTTATCAGAAAATTCCCTAAATTACGGAGGGTGTTCGCCCGTGCCCGGATTCTTATGAGAAAGAGGGGAGTGTGGGTTATCACTCTTGCCCGTTTACTAGGACCAATATCTTGGGTCGTTCCTTTTATCGCAGGCAGCCACGGTTACAAGTGGAGAAAGTTCGCCATCTACGACTCAATTGGCATCTTACTTGGCGTTGGTCAATTTGTTGCTTGGGGCTATCTGATTGCAGCAGGGCTAGAGACATTCAACTGGCTGAACGATGCTAAAGTATTTGTGGTTGAACATAAGGTATTGCTTGGATTCTTATTCGTTTTCAGTGTGCTTGGGATATATTGGCTTAAAAACGCTGGATTGAAGAAAACCGCAATTCGTATGGCTTTCGTTGGCGTGATAGGCATGTTGTCGATTAACTATCATCATTTCTTCATTCAAAACTTGCCAGCGAAGTCCGCTCAGGTATCGACATACGATCAAAAAAACTGGTTGGGTAAGAATTTTCAGGCATTTCCTGGGCTTTCTAAAGTCTACAGTGCTCAGGCAGTGAACTTAATTTACGTTGGCGAATCCCCCAATGATCTCATGAAAGAACTTGGTTGGATTGAGAATCAAACATTCAGCCGAGACAAATTCCGCCTAACAGAATATGTTGATTTGTTGAAGAATCAAACACCTCCCATGTCCGATTTGTATTGGAATAATGAACCTCAGTGGTTTGCATACCAACAAAAAGGAGATTTGCTCAATCGGAGCCATGTCCGTTGGTGGTATGCAGGGCATTCATCACAGGCAGGACAACCGGTTTGGGTAGGAGCGATAAGCTATGACGCAGGTCTAAAAGTCTCTCACTACAAAGGCATCGTAACCGTACTTCATAAAGTTGATCCCAATGTTGATGAAGAGCGAGACCGGCTTGGTGATGCTATCGCAACCAGCCAGCCGTGGGAATCTACGCCATTAAAAGTCGCTGATCCAAGTATTCTCAATGACCAGCAAGATTATTACTCAGACGGTTATGCTCTTGTCATCCAGCCTAGAACCATACAATTTAATACCGCCAGTCTCATAACCCGTTAAAGTAAAAAGCCCTTGGATACTTCCAAGGGCTGAATCATATCTAAATTTGTTTCTTTCTTCGTACCATCGCTAGTGTTAACAAGCCAAGCAACCAGAAGACAGAAGAAGAACCACCACTAGATCCACTACCTTCATTTTCATTTTTTTGAGTAGGTGCAGGGTCAGTACCATCAGGCAAGCCGTCTTTATCAGTATCCGGGTCAAGTGGATTGGAGTTTGCTTCCAATACCTCTTTACCGTCTGAAAGCCCGTCTCCATCAGAGTCGGAATTTAACGGGTCAGTCTTTGTCTGGTACTCTCTAAGATTACTTAGTGAATCGCCGTCTGAATCTTTTGCTGCGTCTGTTGGGTCCGTTGGATCAAGTTTATGTGTATGCTCCCAGTCATCGGGCAGGGTATCGCCATCTGAGTCTCGAGAATTTGGATCGGTTTTGATGTTGAATTCTTGCAATGCTGTTAAGTTGTCGCCGTCTTGGTCTAAGTTCGAATCGTTAACGTTAGGATCAAGGTTGTGAGATACTTCCCATCCATCAGACATTCCATCTTCATCGCTGTCAGCATTCATTGGGTGCGTCTGGGTTAAATATTCCTGGATGTTTGTTAAACCATCCAAGTCAGAGTCCAGCTCTTTATCTAATACATTATTTGGATCCAGCCCGTGATTAAATTCCCAAGCATCTGGTAGCGTGTCGCTGTCACTATCGCTAGAACGAGGGTTACTGCTTGAAACTTTAACCTCGGTATGGTCTGAAAGGCTATCTCCGTCACTATCGCTCAAATCTGGAAGAGTATTGGCATCATGCTCTTCGAGATTGGTGAGCTTATCTCCATCATTATCCAAAGATGCGTCTGAAGCATTGTTTATATCTAGACCATAACGATTTTCCCATGAATCAGCCATGCCATCATTGTCAGTGTCTTTGGCCGCGAATCTAACGTTATCGATCCATGCCATGTCTTTGCCATTCGAGATGGAATAGTCCTTATGGTATTTGAATTGTACTTGACGTAAACCTTCAGAAATTGTTATTTCAAAAGTGCCTGAATTGTAACCAGAGATCTGTTCTATAACATTTCCATCGATAATCACTGACAAGAAGTCGTATGAAGGCTCTGAGTCAATAAAATAATCTAAAGAAAGTGTTCCCTCAGCAAAATACTCTTCAAATTGAATACCTGCTGACTGACCATCAATTATGCTTTCTGACGAGATGCTTTTTATACCATCAGTAGTGTTTTCATCTGAGATACCCCAACCTTTATCGACACTATCAGGTTGTGTCCAATTAGCGGGAACTCCAGTTTCAAACGACTGATGTAAGGTAAAGATGAAATTAGGATAAGACTCTGCATTGTCAGGATTTGTTCCCATTCGGAACTCTTCTGTATTCGTAAAACCGTCAGAGTCTTTGTCTAAGTGCGCATCACTTGAATCAAGTGGATCTAGGTTGTTTTGGGATTCCCATCCATCTGGCAATCCGTCAGAGTCGGAGTCAGAATTGTTCGGGTTAGTACCAGAAACCATTTCGTCCATATCAGACAAGCCATCGCTATCTGTATCTGTATTTTGAGGATTGGTTTGGTTTATATATTCCTCGAGATTACTGATTCCGTCTCCGTCGAGGTCTGTCGAGGCGTCTTCCGGATTGGTTGGATCCAAACCGTTCGCGGTTTCCCATCTGTCGTTCATACCATCATTATCTGCATCTGCTGTAGTGACAGTAAAATTATCGATCCAAGCTGAGTCTAAGCCTTCATTGACGCTACCATCTTTTTCGTAGCTGAAAACTATTTCATTGAATCCACGGGTTAATTGTGTTTCAAATCTACCTGAGTCTTCTCCGGATACTTTTAAAACTTCGATTGAGTTGAGAGTAACTATAAAGAAGTCATAACTTGATTCTGACGAAACTTTATAGTCGAATGCTAATACTCCCCCCTCGAAATTATTGACATACTTAGTCTGAGCTATACGTGAATGGGTGATTGTCTCTGCCTTGAGGCTGTGTAATCCATCGGTACTGTAGTCTGACGATATTTTCCAAGGTCCATTTGAACTTGATGGAATTGTCCAGCTAATCGGTAAACCTGATTCAAACGAAGCTGAGTAATTTGAAACAAATTCAGGAGTGGAATCAGCATTCTTTGGGTCCGAACCAAGCTTATATTCGATATTGTTGACATAGCCATCTTCGTCACTATCAATATCTGAATCAGAAGAGTCTAGTGGATTCAAAGAGTAAGTCACTTCCCACCCGTCAGGCATTGTATCCAGATCTGAATCATTTTTGGTTGGATCCGTACCGTGTGTATTAACCTCTTCGCCGTCAAAAAGTTGATCACTATCTGTGTCTGAAACGTTCGGATTTGTCTTATTAGAAAATTCAGCCAAGTTGTTAAGCTGATCTCCATCGCCATCCAGCAAGGCATCGCTGGCGTCGTTTACATTAAGACCATACTGAGCTTCCCAAGCATCTGGAAGTCCATCGTTATCAGTGTCAACTGGGATATTTGAGCATGTCACACCAACCTGGTCAAAGGCGTAAAGCACGTCCTGCCAGTTGTAACCTCTGTCCTTGGCTGCCAATATGACGCCACACGCTCCGTCATCATAGGTTGAGCTTGCGGTCCAATAAAAACGGTTGGCGTCTACGTAGCTGGTAAATGCTTTTTGTATGTCCCATCCAGCAGTGTTGGAGAGCAAATAGAAGGCGCGGTTGAAGACACCACTGCTGTAGTGAACACCCAAGCCATCATAGTAATTATCAGCATGCCCTATGGAACTGCCGTCTCTGGTTGGGTCCTCAAAATACCTTAGGGCTGCCCCAGGCGTTTTAAAGATGCTTTCTCCCACCAGCCAGTCGTTCGTTCCAGTCATAAAGTATTCAGCAGCCTCACCAGCTACATCAGAAAATGACTCGTTGATACCACCTGATTGATTAGAGTAAATCAAACCACTGTTTTGCTCGGTAAAACCGTGGGAAACTTCGTGAGCAACAACATCTAAGCTAACCAGAGGGTAGAAACGGTTAGCTCCATCTCCAAAAGTCATTCTGCGACCATCCCAGAATGCATTTTCATAGTTATTGCCGTAGTGAACGCGCATTTCAAGCTTTTGACTCAAAGGAGATAGCTGGAACCAATCTCTGTATAAGTCGAAGACGACTCCGCCAAAGTAATGCGCGTCGTTTAGAGGAGAATAAGCGCCGTTTATTTCTTTGTCGTTATTTGTGTCACAGGTGAACGAATGGACAGAGCCTCCATACTGAGAGTGCTCCATATTGATGGTTGAAACTTTTTCATTCTCTAGAGTACACGTACTGCCATTTTGAGTTACGTCCAGGTACCCATAATCAGTACCAAATTCATAACGTCCTGTTTTGAGGTTACCACCTGGTCCACGACCCTGAGCGTGTGCCATAGAGTTCCAGTGTTTGACCACTTTTCCCGAACTGTCTACTATCGCATTAAATCGAATGGGGGTGCCGACATGACCATAAGGTGTAGCAATAAAGCTGACGTGCTTAGCTTCAATAGCATCGCCTTGAATTTGGATAACAACCGGATTCACATCTTCTCTATCGAATGACCAGAGATTTCCTTTTGCATAAAAGCTATTGAAGTGGGTTTTGGCTATGTCTTTTGCAGAATCAGTACTCAGGTTTCGGTACAACATGCCAGATTGAATGTCCTGACCAGCTCCGACCAATATCTGCCCGCCAAGCCAATAGACGCCATTATCGTCGATATGGACAGTTATTTGTTTTCCATAGACTGGTTTGTTATTAACCGTCTGAACAAAGCGCTGATGTAATTTACCGGACGACGAGTGTTTGCTTTTTAATAAAACGAAGTCTTCATTTACTGAAAGTTTATAAATACTTTTTAGCTGGTTAATGACATCGTCGCTGGAGTACAAAGTCTGGGAAGAAGCTGTACTCAATCCCGAGGAATTACGGGTAATTTCACTGTTCAGTTCATTAATATTAAGTGAAACAACTTCTGCGGAAAAAGCCGGATTTTGGTATGCAGACAGTGTTAAGGTCACTGCAAGAGCAATCTTAGATCGTTGCGGAATCACTGACGAAGACTCCACAACGTTTCGAAGTTTTTGTGACATGAAATTTCCTTTTCATGCAAATCAAAATTTGCACCTAGCCAAATTATATAATTGAGTTTCGATCCAGATACTCAGCAAATGAAACAGCCTATAAGGTCGTGTGTTAAAACGATGTAGTGCTGCGAAATAGTAAAGGCTTGTTATATTTATATCATTCGAAGAGAAGCTAAAATATCTAATGCGACTAAGCAACTAGATGACCTAAGTTGCGTGATCAAAATTGTAAGAATCAGTATTTGGAATGGAAATCCCAACTTTTGATTGATTAAAAGTATCAGCCATTGCTTGCAAAGACCCATTCTTATCTAGTCAACTTTATGTTTTTCAATATGTTAAGAAAAATAGGGGGATTTAGTTACTTCAATAGGCTGACTACTTTGGCGCGTATGGCAAAAATCAAACAATGCAGTTAAGGGCACCGTTTACTAACGTTTGTTTTGGCTATTACATAGATTAATAATCAGCTTGGCTTTGGTACCACCTGAAGAGTTATCTTCAAGAACAAGTTCCCCTCGGTAGCTGTGCGCCATTTCTTTCACAATATTAAGACCAAGACCTGACCCCGGTGTTTCCTCATCTAGCCTTACTCCACGCTTTAAAACGTGCTCTTTCATTTCGTTAGGAATACCAGGACCATCATCTTCAACTACCAAAGCGACTTGTTTGTCAGAGATGGTTTCGCTAAAGACTCGGATTTGTGAGTTTGCCCACTTGTAGCCATTTTCTAGCAAATTGCCGAGCATTTCGTCCATGTCTGTCGATTCAACCGCGACTTTTAGGTCAGCCTCAAGTTCATTGATAAGCAGGATATCTCTGTCTGCAAACACTTTATCAAACGCGATAGATATGGCATCGACTTGTTCGCTTGGTTGACAGCTAACCGCGAGAATGTGCATAGATCCTGCCATGCGAGCCCGACCTAAGTGGTAATCAATTTGTTGCTGCAGGTTTTGTACCGACGGTTCCAGTTTGGCGCGCGTTTCTGGATCAAGCAGTGCCGCTTCATTTTTAAGAACGGAAATTGGGGTTTTCAGCGCATGGGAAAGGTTTCCTGCGTGGTTTCTCGCTCGCTGCAATAGCTCTTGATAATGGAAGAGCAGGGCGTTCAGGTCTGAGGTGAGAGGCTGAATTTCCTTAGGGTAATGGTTTTCAAGAGCGCTTTGCTCACCAGAACGGAGCTTATGGAGCTCCTTCTGCATTTTCCCAAGAGGTCTGAGCGACCACGAAACCTGCAGTCCAATTAACACCAGAATACCAACAAACAGCATAGTAAGTACCAACCATACCTGACCCATCAATGCGTGTAACGTGTCTTCAAGTGGCTGTTCGTCTAGTCCGACGGTGATAGTGATTGGAGAAGAAAAGTCGGGAAGATATATATTTCTCTGAATATAAATAAGCTTTTCACCGTTAGCTCCTCTCGCCCCTTTAAAGCGCTTAAACGTAATAAGCTGATCCCAAAGAGATCGTGAGCGCATGACTTGACTCTCAGTCGCCGCCATCCAATACAACCCACTGTAAGGGCGGTTAAATCTGGGGTCCGATAACCGAAATGGCATCACCATTCTGCCGTGACCATCCACATCAATATTTGCGGTGAGTTCATCCAAAGACAAACTCAATTGTTGGCGAATGTCTTCTCTCAGGTAATCTTTGATTAAGTTTGGGATCAAAAGACCAGCAGCGAATATCATCAGACCAAGCCAGATTACCGCAGCGGATAGCAAGCGGTTTCTCAGGCTTAGGCTGCGAATAAAGGAGGGCTTAATTAGCATTCAGTTGATATCCAAGACCTCGAACAGTCTTGATGACGTCAGGAGCAATTTTTTTGCGAATACGTCCGATAAAGACTTCGATCGTGTTTGAATCTCGATCAAAATCTTGTTTGTAGATATGCTCAACGAGCTCAGTGCGAGAGATAACTTTGTCCGCGTTGTGCATGAAATACGCGACGACTTTGTATTCAAGAGCAGTCAGGCTGACGACTTGCCCTTGCCACAGAACCTTCGATGTTCTCGTATCTAAGCTAAGGTCACCGACCTGCATAACAGGAGATGCGTTGCCGGAGGCTCTGCGCAATTGAGCGCGAATTCGGGCAATGAGCTCGACCATTTCGAAAGGTTTAGTGAGGTAGTCGTCTGCGCCAGCGTTTAACCCTTCCACACGTTGGGAAAGTGTATCTCGTGCACTCAGAATAATCACGGGAGTATTGATGTTCTCATCGCGAATGCCTTTTAACACTGTCAGACCGTCAAGCTTCGGCAGACCAAGATCCAAAACGATCATGTCCCACTCTTCAGAAGTAGCACGATAAAGAGCATCAATGCCCTCCACCGAAAGTTCAGGAACCCATTCAGCCTGTTCTAAAGTTTCAATGATTTGCTCGCCCAGGCGAGGCTCGTCTTCCACAACTAATACTTTCATGTGTTCTTCTTATTGTGAGTGTTTTTTAATAACTTGATTTAGGTTTCTGCCTTTAATTTGCATCAATTCAAGCGTGCTCGCATCGTATTCTACTTTGATGACATTTTCGTCATGAACCAACCTTAGCTCATAAATCCATTGATCGTCATCTTCATCCAGTTCTACGCGAATTACGCGACCATTGAGCTGCTCCGCTACTGCTTTATAGAGTGCAGAAAAAGGCTGAATTCGTCCTTCCTGAACGGCCTCATAGACATCGTCTTGATCTTCATCGATTTCGATACGAGTTCCCTCGTGGGGAACATCAATCACTACAGATTGAGGAGAGACATCTTGAAAAGCATACACATAACCTATCCCAGCAGTGAGAAAAGTTGCGGTAAAGACAGCGATAGGATGTCGAAACATAGACTTACCTTAAAAGCATTAACTTCCATCGAGTATAAACATGTCAAAATGAATGGAAAGTGAACTTGTTCTTAAGGTCTCTGAAATGCGAAAGTCAGCAGAGGATTTGAGGAAAAATGGGAAGCAGTAGCATAAAAGTTGCTACTGCCAGGAGTTTATGAAGAGACAACGCGTTTGCGTTTGTAAGCAATCACAGCCAGTACGATAAAAGCATTCAAGGCGAGCATTTCCTGCTCCTCGGGTATTTTTCCGTAAACATAGGCAAATGCTATTGCAATGGCAGCGATACTCGAGAGTTTTCTGAATAGCTGTAAGAATGTGCTCAAGGTATCCTCTAGGTTAGAAACCATCATCATAAAAAAAGCCCGCAAGTTATGCGGGCAAAAAAGATACTTCAATCATAATCGCAGGACGCCTATGAAAAAGCGAACCTGCGGTAAGTTTGCATAGTATTTCGTTGCCGTTCAATCAAACCAGTTAAACAAGAAAGGCAATCAATTCAGAATGCTGAAACTGGTTAGAAGAAAGGCGCACATTCTACATACGCAATATGAATCCGTCCTTACGGATTAGCTCAATTTTTTATAAAATTAACCATTTATTACAAAATTATACTTGAGTGTAGCAATGGGTTTGCATCAATTGGTTTGGACCAACTGTGTAGTAACAGCATCAATTGCCATGGATACAGATAAAGGTACAGAGGTTTGAAAAGGATGCAGTGCGAACACCGGGCTGGATTTCAATGTATAGCCTTTCATGGCAGGAATTAAATCTGTGCGGCTTTTCATTATTACGTCTGGAACCAGACCAACTCCCATCCCACTGGCAATTAAAGAAGCTGTCTGATGTAGGTTATTTGTATGATGTGATGCAGTGAATGCCAATTTGATTTTTTCACCATCAGAGTCACTGGTTAGTACGTGTGATATGTTCTTACCCTGCCAGTGATTCGCCACATAAGGGGCATTTTTTAGCGAAACGTTTTTGACTAATCCCTTGCAAAGCACGTCACGAATTTTCCCAATCTTTTTTTGTCGATAACTACTGTCCCGAGACTGCCCAACACGTATTGCCAAATCGATGTTATGGGTCATTAGATCGAGTTGCTCATCGCTACCTATCAAGTTGAGCGATACTGCGGGATAGCCACTGAACGCGTTTGAGAGTGCAGGTATCACAATGCTATCCATTAAGGCATGAGGTGCCGTAATCGTTACTTTCCCACTTGGTTCGGTTTGCTGCTTATGTACTTCTTCCCAAGCTAGGTTGGCGATGGTATCCATCTGACAACAGTGCTGATAGAAATTTTCTCCCGCCTGAGTGAGTGATTGTTTTCTAGTGGTTCGCTTTAATAAAATTGTTTTGAGTTCGGACTCAAGTTGTTTGAGGTGCTGACTCAGAACAGATTTAGATAAATCAAGCCTTTCCGCCGCTTTGGTTATTGATCCGGATTCACGATAGTCTTGAAAAGGGTCATTTGACGAAATCTGTCCATAATTGTTCCATTTAGTTAAACAGTGATTTCTTGTTAGTTTGTTTTTCTTTACTAATCATATCGGTAAATTTCTTGTTATTCACTCATTCGAAAAATGGAATAAAAATATGTCTCAAAATGTACTTGAAGCGTGTAAAGCAGGTATAGCGGCCTGGCAGCAGGCGTTTAATGATGGCAATGCGAAAGGCTGTGCTGCTCAGTATGCAGAGGGAACAGAGATGGTTGCAAAACCATTTGGTACTTTCAAAGGGACCCAAGAGATAGAAGCGTTTTGGACGAACCTGATTCAGCAAGGGTTTTCTCTGGTGGAGTATTCAGATGTTAAGTGGCAACCGGAGGGAGAAGATGGTTATATTCTGACTTCCAAATGGCAGATGAACAAGGCATATGGGCTGGTTCATCGCGAGCATTGGAAAATCCAAAGCGATGGCGACGCTCGCCTAGTTTACGATGAGTTTGAAGTACTCGGTGAGCGGTAAGTGCTCACATGAAAAGAGTTAACGATTATTGAGTCAGCTCGTCGGCAAAGATCTTATCTCGCATTTTCCAGAATCGCCCGGATTTACGGGCAATCACAAACTGAGGTAGGCGAAACCGATGTTGGTGATTGACCACCTTTGTGGGAGAGCTTTCTTCAAACGGGCGATGCTTGTCGGCAAGATGGGGTCTGACAAAGGCTTTGTGGAAAGTTTCTTTCTGCTTTTTCGTCGTTAATGACCAAAACTGATGGACTTGCGCATTGTTGTCGCCGAAATAAGTTACTTTTAGCTGCGACTTGCCTTTGTCATCCTTATGGACGGATAACTGCATATCCGTACACTCAAAGACTAAAGCATCTTTAAGGTTTAGCGCCTCTTTTAGCTTTTTATCTGGATCAACGAGTGTGGCGTCGCATTCATGGCAAATGCGTGCTGCAATGTCATTGTCAGCGCCACACTCGGGGCAGTATTTTGCGCGAAAACGGTAGTCGCAATGTTCGCGAGTTCCGTCTTCATCCTCAAAGTAGCCTTGGCACTTTCTGCCGTAGTGTTCAATAAGGAAACCCGCAGAGTCGAGTTTGCCCCAAAAACTATTATTGAAGCCGCATGACGGACACGGGATAGTGATGATCTCACTTTCTGAATCTGGTTTAGGATTACCAATTTCTGGCTGATAGAGATCGTAACTGTTCCCTGCGTAATCCAATACCAGACACTCAGTCTTGCCCTCTGAAAGACGAAGCCCTCGACCGACAATTTGCTGATAAAGGCTGACGGATTCAGTTGGGCGCAAAATTGCAATTAAATCGACGTGAGGTGCATCAAAACCCGTCGTCAGAACTGATACATTAACCAGAAACTTTATGTCGCGGTTTTTAAATGCCTGAATGATGCTGTCGCGCTCTTTGGTTTCCGTATCGCCAATCACAATCGAAGATTGGTTTTTTGGGAGTAAATTTAAAATTTCCTGAGCGTGTCGAACGGTAGCGGCAAATATCATCACTCCATGCCTTTGCTCGGCGTGATGAATGATCTGCTGAACAATTTGAGGAGTGGCTCGTTTAGATTGTTCTATCACCATGTCCATTTCGGACTCTTTGTAGCGCCCGGTGGATGCAGGTTTTAACTGAGAGAAGTCGTAGCTTAAAACTGGGGCATCAACCATTTTTGCTGGGGTGAGAAAGCCTTCATCTAACAGGTAACGAATAGGAAGCTCGAATATACAGTCGCGGAAAAATCTGGGCTCCTCACTTCGGACTAAGCCGCGAGTGTGGTATTGGTAAATCCAGCCCATACCCAAGCGATAAGGTGTTGCGGTAAGCCCAAGTACTTTGATCCCCGGGTTGATGGACTGAACATGGCTGATCACTTTGCGGTAACTGCTGTTGGTGTTATCTGGTACGCGGTGGCACTCGTCAATCACCAGAAGAGAAAACTGATTGGCAAAAGCATCCAGATTACGAACGACGGACTGAACAGAAGCGAATACTACCTGTTGATCGGTTTCTTTTCGCCCAAGACCTGCCGAGTAAACTGAACCTTGCAAGCCGTATCCTTCATATTTGGCGTGGTTTTGCTCTACCAGCTCTTTTACATGCGCAAGGACTAATACTCGCCCCTTCGCTAGCCTGGCGAGTTCGGCGATAACCAAACTTTTACCAGCGCCGGTGGGCAACACAATAACGGCAGGGGAGCTGTTTTTGCGAAAGTAATGAACTACCGCTTTTACGGAGTCTGCTTGATAGGGGCGAAGGGTGTACATGTAATAATGAAAATCGTCACTTATTTTTGTTTGCTGGGTATAATACCCGACTTAGTAAAATTGAGGTATCCATGCGTTTAGACAAATTTCTCTGTGATGCTCTGGGAGCAACACGTAAAGAAGCCACCAAAATAATCAAAAGCGGTGACGTGACCGTTAACGGTGTAATGCAAAAGAGTGGCGCATTTAAAGTGACCAAAGATTGCGATGTAGAATGGCAGGATCGACCTATTGCGATGCAAGGTCCACGTTACATCATGCTTTTTAAGCCTGATGGTTTTGTTTGCTCACATGAAGACGGTTTTAACCACACTGCCTTTGTTCTTCTAGACGAAGTAAAAATGGAAAACCTTCATTTCGCAGGTCGCCTGGATGTAGACACTACAGGATTGGTTTTGATAACCGACGATGGAAAGTGGTCTCATCGCATTACATCTCCTAAACACAAGTGTGAGAAAACCTACCGCGTCTTGCTTGCCGATCCAGTTAAACAGGAGTATGTTGAGCAATTCAAACAGGGTATTGAACTGAGAAATGAAAAAGAACCCACACTTCCTGCTCACCTTGAGATTATTGACGACAATGAAGTGTTGTTAACCATTCATGAAGGAAAATACCATCAGGTGAAACGCATGTTTGCCGCACTGGGAAACAAAGTGGAAGCCTTACATCGTGAGCGCATCGGTGACATTTACCTGGATGAAGATCTGGAGCCCGGTGAATACCGCTATCTGACTCAAGAAGAAATAGATTCCGTTTGGTAGAAAAGCAGTCTTTATGCATCGCTGCCTCTGAGTACTGACGCGTCCAGCTTTGGGCTGATAAAACTGTTTTTAGCCTACTCTACTTTCTCTAATTAGGAGAATTATGCCGTCTCAAACGACACCGCAACTCGGACTGTTGCTGTTTATTATTTTAGGCGCTATTGGTGCACTGACACCTCTAGCCATTGATATGTATTTGCCAGCAATGCCTACGATCGCAAAAGATCTGGGCGTGACTGCTGGCGAAGTACAAATGACTTTAACCGCCTATACCCTTGGCTTTGCCTCAGGCCAGTTGCTACATGGTCCATTAGCCGACAGTTATGGTCGTAGACCGGTTTTATTAATTGGTGTGACTCTGTTTGGTCTCGCTGCCATTGTATCGGCTTCGACCAATGGAATTGATGCGCTGATGACAGTGCGCGTAGCTCAAGGTTTTGCAGGGGCGGGAGCCGCAGCCGTCATTCAGGCAGTGGTTCGTGACATGTTTGACCGCGAAGATTTTGCGCGCACCATGTCGTTTATCACCCTGGTTGTCACCTTGGCTCCTCTGGTTGCTCCAATGATTGGCGGGCACTTAGCCGTGTGGTTTGGTTGGCGCTCCATTTTCTGGACACTGGCTATATTTTCGGCGATTGTCATTGCGGCTGTACTTTGGAAAATCCCAGAGACTCTGGCACCTGAAAACAGGCAACCTTTAAACTTCAGAACGAGCCTGCGAAATTACGCCAAGCTATTTAAGAACCCGGTTGCGCTTGGGCTTAATTTTTCTAGCGCTTTTTCTTTTTCTGGCATGTTTGTTTTTTTAACAGCAGGCTCTTTCGTATACATCGACCTTTATCATGTATCGCCTGATCAATTCGGTTACTTATTTGGTCTGAACATTATCTGCATGATAGCTATGACCGCACTAAATGGTCGGATTGTTAGGAAAATGGGCTCTCACTGGATGCTTAAGTTTGGGTTAGCCATTCAGCTCATTGCGGGTATTGGCTTGTTTGTCGGCTGGCTATTTGATTTCGGGCTTTGGGGCATCGTGCCTTTTGTCATGCTGTTTGTTGGCACCATCTCCACCATTGGTAGTAATAGCATGGCGTTATTACTCAGCGGTTACCCCACTATGGCCGGGACTGCTTCTTCATTGGCAGGTACGCTAAGGTTCGGCATTGCTTCCATTATGGGTGCTGCTGTTGCAATGATGCCATCCGACAGTGAAATCCCAATGATTATGATGATGTTCTTGTGTGCGGTATTATCCGCGCTGTTCTATTGGACGTTAGGAAGAAAAGCGTAATGTCTGCGTATCATATTGAAATTCAAAAACTGGTAAATGCTGCACTTGATGAAATGGATCAGGAGCATGTAAAGGGGCGATTAACCAATGCGCCTGTCAGCAACACTAACTTTTTATTGCGCTGGATAACCAAATCCATCAAAGGGCAAAGATTTCACCGCTTGGCGAGTGGCGACCTTATAAAGTGGCAAAAATCGGGAAGAAGTAAAGGGACCCAATTAGATCTGCCTACTTTGTTTCGTCAGATATCGACGCTTTACAGTGAACTTGCACCTGTTGACCAAGAACCAAAAGCCATTCTAGATAGTGAAATCGAAGCATTTATCGATTTTATGGAAGAGAAAGGCTGGGCAGTGTGTACAGAATACGATGCACGCGAAAAGATTCAGGTGTTTACCGAAGGTGACAGTTCATTCCTGCTTTGTTCGCATCAATGTGATGACTGCTTTGATGGAGAAAACCTCGTCAAGCCTATGAGCTGGTATGTTCGTGGAAATCACGCCGAGTTTGTTAAGCTGGCGACAGAGAAAGGTTTTTTGGTCCACAAGGTGACGGATTACAAATCCAAAGTGAAATACCACGGTGAGTACCTGATTTTCCCAAATAACCACGGACCGCAGCTGGCGGAAATACCAATTGGTTATGCGGTGGATAGTTAAATCTATCAAAACTGGAAAGAGAGCCAAGCGGCTCTCTTTTAGTTTGAGTTCTTTTCAGCCAGTTTTGCAATGGCTTTCACCATCCCTTTGAATACAAAAAGATGGGCGGGCATCATGGCAAACCAGTAGAGTAATCCCAAGAAGCCTTTTGGATGCCACCAGGCTTTTACTTCAAGTTCTCTGTGCTCTCCATGATCTCTCAAAGTGAATTCCAATCGCCCAAGCCCGGGACCTTTCATTCCAAACAGTAGAGAAACAAATTCATTTTCCCGATGCTTAATAACTTTCCAGGAATCAATGAAATCGCCTTCCTTCAATGTGCCGTCACTTGGATGTTGTCTGACTGGCAGACCGCCGCCAAAAAGTACATCCAGTCACTCTCTTAATCGCCACAAACCTGTTGCGAAAAAATAGCCATGCTCAGCACTTCCAATTTGTTTTACATATGTCCATATTTCATTTGCCTGAGCATTTGATCGGATTTTAGCGCCTGTCTGCTTAGGGTAGTAACCAAAACCGGGCTGCCACCGCTTTAGGGCGGCGGGGTCAAAACCCCAGACATTACTTCGTAAGTATTTCCCTTCGCTGGCGATGGCATTTGCTACTGCATCTTCAAAAGAAATTAACGACTGAGGGATCTGGCTTCGTATCTCGCGATTGTCAGCAATAAAATCGTGGGTGAGCCCTGCCAATAACGCCCGACCAACGCTGGAAGGCACTGAAGTGACTAACCCTAGCCAATATCCGGCAATGGCAGGTGTGAGCAGAGCAGTAGAGTAGATCTGGCGCTTTTCCCCGGTAATTGCGCTGATGATTTCGAATTGCTGGCGGTAACTGACGATATCAGGACCGCCAGCTTCGTACATTTGATGCTGCGTAGGAGAGGTCTTTGCGAGTTCCAGTAAGTAGTGATTTAAGTTCTCCAGAGCGATAGGGTTTGCTTTAGAGTCTATCCACTTAGGGGCAATAATGACGGGTAAGTTGTAGATGAAATCACGCATTATTTCGAAAGCTGCGCTTCCGGCACCTATGATAACGCCAGCTCGCAACTCTGTTACGGGAACCTTCGAAAGCCTCAGCGTTTCTCCTGTTTCTCTTCTGGCTTTTAAATGTCTGGAATCTCCTGTTTGCGGTTGCAGCGAACTCAGGTAAATCACATGCTTTATATCGCTGTTATCCAAAGCTTCACGAAAATTAATCGCCAGAGACAGTTCATAATCCAGGAAATCGTAGCCTTGAGCCATTCCGTGTACTAAGAAAAAAGCTATATCGACATTTTTTACGGCGTTCAGCGTCGCTTGCTTATCCGATAGATCGAGAAATTCTATGGTCAGGTCGGGATGAGGTGCGACTCTCTGCCTCAGATAGTCGATCTGGCGCGCGGTCGCAATGACTTCATATCCTTGCTCTAAAAGCTGTGGAATCAATTGCGATCCGACATACCCAGAAGCACCTAGCACTAACACACGAGTTTTTTCCATATAATCCATATACTTATTAATGTTATTCATATAGATTGATAGTTCGGATGAAATTATCGCCATTTCTCCGCGCTCACTCCATATTTCTTACCGGATGCTCAGAGGGACGTATGACATCAACCGCACATCTTGCATTTCAGCATACTCGAGGAGACTTTGTTCGCAAACTGTTCGCGATTGCCTTACCGATCACATTGCAAAGCATGATGTTTTCTAGCCGGGGTATGGTGGATGTTTTGATGTTGGGACAACTCGGTGAAGCTGAAATTGCCGCAGTTGGAATCGCCTCTCGTGCCATGTTCGTCACTACCATCATGCTAGTGGGCATCACTACCGGTGGGGCTATGCTTATCGCCCAATATTGGGGAGCGGCTAATCATCAGGGGGTAAAAGAAAGTACGGCATTAACCTGGATGATTTCGATGCTGGTGGCTGCGTTAACGGTGTTTGGGTTTGTCTTCTTTCCATCCGAGATAATGGCAATTGCGACCGATTCCCCAGAGGTCGTTGATCTTGGAAAAGACTACATCATTCTTACCGCATTCAGCATGTTTGGTGTTGCCTGCGTTGCCAGTATGGCGGTGGGGTTAAGGTCGATTCAAAAACCCGGGTTAAGTACATTTTTTAGCGGTATCGGAATTCTTTCGAATGTCTTTTTTAATTGGGTTTTGATCTTCGGTAACCTCGGCGCTCCGGCGCTCGGAATTAAAGGGGCAGCAATTGCAACGCTTATCAGTAGCTGTATTGAAGTCACCTGCCTGTTTGGTTACCTGTATTGGAAAAAACACCTTTTGTCGTTTGGTTTTAAAGAGATGGCAAAGGTTTGGAATATGGATACCGTTACCCGGTTTTTAAAACTGTCATTGCCAACGACCTTTAACTTTCTTGCATGGGCGGGAGGTTTATTTGCTTACCATGCAATATTAGGGCAAGCCGGAGTACAGGGGTTGGCGGCGTTGTCCGTTATGACACCAGTAGAATCTATGTCACTCTGCTTGTTGATTGGAGTATCAAATGCATCCGCAGTGCTCATTGGCAACCAATTGGGTGCCAAAGATTACGAGTCGGTTTACTACCGGGCGATTGGTTTGGTAGCCATCAATATTGTTCTCGGCATAATCACTGCGACGGTGCTTTTTGTCGCTCAAATGTATATCTTGGATGCATTTACCGCGTTAACCGAAGAAACTCGGGCGTTAAGCGAGAAATTCATCTTGATTTTATGCGTGGGCATTGTCCTGCGATCTTTCCCAATGATGGCCATTGTCGGTATCTTGCGGGCGGGTGGGGATGTGAACTTTTGTCTTTATCAGGACTTGATAGCTCAATGGGTCATAGGTATTCCGGTAGCGGCATTTTGTGCGATCATATTGGGCTGGAAACCCGAGTTCATATTTGCTTTATTTTTGCTTGAAGAGCTCATCAAATGGTTCGGATCTTCATACCGTATAAAAAGCAAGAAGTGGATACGTAATTTGGTCGGAAATTGAACGAATATCGCTATGATAATGTAACGAAGTGCATATAGTGTGATCCCTGCGTCAAAATGCTTCCTAGTCACAGGGTTTTAGTGTAGATTCTCTTACCTAATTTCTAACTAAGCCTGTTGAGTAAGTGAATGTTAAATCTTTCAGACCTATGTAAAGGGTACGTAGATGGTGGTGAATTTCATCCCGTACTGCAAGGGGCTGAATTAACGTTGGAGCAAGGTGAACAGCTAGCCCTAATGGGGGAAAGCGGCTCCGGAAAAAGCACTTTACTCAATCTTATTGCAGGTATCGATCAAGTCGACTCTGGCGAGATTTGGTTCGCCAAATTTGGTATGCATACCCAGCCAGAATATAAGCGCACAGCGTATCGTAGAAATAACATCGGACACATCTTTCAGCAGTTCAACTTACTTCCTACCCTGAATGTCGCAGACAATATCCGCTTTTGTCGTCAGCTCAAAGGTCTTCCTGAAGACAGAGGACTGTGGCGTCAGATTTTGTCTGCTCTTGACCTAATGCCTTTATTGGGTCGCTACCCTGAAGAAGTATCCGGTGGACAGCAGCAACGTGCCGCCATTGCACGTGCTCTGTATATGGAACCGAAACTGCTCCTTGCGGATGAACCAACGGGCAGCCTGGACGAACGTAATGCTGAAGCTGTGATGCGATTGCTTACCACCCTGACCAAACAGCTGGATTGCACCTTACTACTGGTCACTCACAGTGAAAAAGTGGCGCAGCATATGGAAGGCTGCATTCGTCTTCAGGGAGGACAACTGCATGTTATGGCCCGTAGTTAAAGCACTACTCGGTCACTACAAGCGTCACCCGCTTCAGATTGTTTTAGTCTGGCTTGGTCTGACCCTCGGGGTTTCTCTTCTGGTTGGCGTTCTCGCCATTAACCACCATGCTAAACAAAGTTACAGCGCAGGCGAAAAGCTGTTTTCAAACCCTTTACCTTATCGTATTCGACCTGTCCAAACTGCCAGCAAGATCCCTCAGGGTTTTTATGTTCAACTGCGGCGTGAAGGGTTTCACCAATGCATGCCGTTTGATGCTTACCGAATTTCTACCCAAACTGGTTTAGAACTGACCATTACTGGTTTAGACCCTGTCGCCATGCTGGAATTGCAGCAGGGCGCATCTCTTCGCGACATCAACACCCTTAAGCTCAAAGAGCCACCGTATCCGATCATGGTCAGCTCTGATCTAGCATCTCACCTAAACTGGCGAGATGGTGACTACATTCCTTTGGAAGACGGAAGCTTACTGGGACCACTTCTGGTTGATGAGCAGAACTTGCTTTCTGGTACCCGAGTTGTTGCAGATATCGCTTTGATTCGAATGCTCAGTCGCCGTACAGGGTTTGATCTTATCGCGTGCGGAAAAATGCCACCAGAAAAAGTGGAGAAGCTCAAAGAGCTGCTTCCTAATGGTATGAAGTTCTCGCAGAATACCAGAGCCGAACTGGACTCTCTTACACTGGCGTTCCATACCAACTTAACAGCGTTGGGAATGCTTTCCTTCTTTGTAGGGTTGTTCATTTTCTATCAGGCAATGACGCTTTCTTTTGTTCAGCGTCAGCCCCTCGTTGGTGTATTGCGCCAAACCGGGGTTTCGATGTGGCAACTTACCTTGGCTTTGGTATACGAGCTGATTTTCTGGATCTTGATAGCATGGCTCTGCGGAAATGTGTTTGGCTTGTTCCTGGCTAACCAGCTAATGCCAACGGTTTCCGCAAGTTTAGAAGACCTTTACAACGCCAATGTGGGGCTAGATATTCAGTGGAGCTGGGAATGGAGCAAGAAGAGCCTTCTTGTCGCCATTATGGGGACTCTTCTGGCCTGTAGTTTCCCATTATTCCGCCTTCTTCGCACTCAGCCTGCACGTCTGAGTGCCAAATTGTCGATTGTTCGCTTTGCAGGTAAAGAGTTTACGTTTCAGGCGATGCTTGCGTGCGTGTTTTTGATTGCAGCAGTTGCCGTTCATCAGGCTAACCAAACTCAGGAATCGGGCTTTGCCTTGATAGCACTGCTTCTGATCAGTGTTGGCTTATTCATGCCATGGGTGGTGTGGAAAATCTTTAACATTCTTTCTTTCTCTCTAACCTGGGTGAAAGCTCGCTGGTTCTTTGCTGATTGTGCTGCCAGTATGAGTTACCGAGGCGTTGCGGCAATGGCGTTTATGCTGGCGCTTGCCACCAACATTGGTGTTGAGACCATGGTTGGTAGTTTTCGTGAGACAACCGACAAATGGCTGACTCAACGTTTGGCTGCCGACGTTTATGTGATGCCAACTAACAGTATTGCCAAGCGAATGAGTTCTTGGCTAGATGACCAAGATGAGGTCAAAGAGGTCTGGTGGCGCTGGGAGAAAGACATCAATAACATTGATGGGACACTTCAAGCCGTCAGTACCGGAAATTCTACAGGTGAGAAAGGCGCTCTGACGATCAAAGTAGCTATTCCAGATTACTGGTTCCACCTTCACCATTCCCAAGGTGTGATGGTCAGTGAATCGATGGCGATTAAACTGGGCATTCGCGCAGGTGATTACATTCAACTTCCTGCACCTCTGGAAAGTAATTGGCAGGTAGTGGGCGTCTATTATGATTACGGAAACCCATACAATCAGGTAATGTTGTCGCATCGAAACTGGCTGACTCATTTTGCCAATCAGGGTGAAGTGGGGTTGGGCATCATCATGGAAGACGGGGCAGAAACCAGCATTTTACTCAGAAAGTTGAATCAAGAATTCAAGCTTTCTCCTGAACGAGTTTACGACAACAATAAGGTGCACGATCAGGCTCTGAAAGTGTTTGACCGTACCTTTGGTATCGCAGGAACTCTGGGGAATATCACCTTAGTCATCGCTGTGTTTGGGCTGTTCTTCGCAACTCTTGCAGGTGAGATATCACGACAACGTCACTTTGCGCTTCTCCGGTGCTTTGGGTTGTCTGCGAAAGAGCTGGTGCTTTTAGGTGGCTTACAGCTGCTTGTGTTGGGGGCTTTTTCTGCGCTAATCGCTATTCCTCTCGGGTTAGTTTTGGCAGATCTGATGATTGACGTTGTTCTGAAGCAATCTTTTGGCTGGACGATGCAGCTGGAGGTTATTCCTTGGGAATACGGGGCAACATTTGCCTGGTCGTTCAGTGCGCTGATGATTGCCGGAGCTTGGCCTGTATTTAATATGGTTCGCAAAACACCGATGAAATCTCTAAGGGACGCTCTGTAGAATGGCACGCCCCACCAAACTTAAAATATTTCCTATTCTGTTTTCTATCATTGCCCTGAGCGGTATTGGCTGGATCTTTTATGACTCATTTTACGGTGGCGTAACTGGGGAACATCACAACGAAGTGAATGCGGTGCTGATAGGCAGCAAAGACGCAGTATTTGAACCTGTCTTACCTGATGATCCTGTCGCTATTCCCGAGGATTTTAAAGAACACCCAGAATTTCAACACGAATGGTGGCACTTTTTTGCCAACGTACAAGACGAACAAGGTGAGCACTACGGGATACAGTGGAGCTTTTTCCGAATAGCCAATGACGAACGTGAAATGAGTGGTTGGCAAAGCCCTCAGATGTACCTGTCTCACGCTGTTATCACCTCGAATCAAACCAGTATTAAAGAACAGCGCGTTGCTCGAGGGGGCATTGGGCAGGCGGGTATTCAGGAACTACCTTTTGGTATGTGGATAGACAACTGGCGTTGGAAAACCACAGGTAGCTCACCATTTCCGGGTAGCTTACATATCTCGACGGATGAGTTTGAATTGAATCTGGATAGCACTGCCATCGGTCCCTATGTGGTCAACGGCGAGCTGGGTTACCAGATCAAACACGATTTATTGCCTGTTGCATCCTATAGCATTAGCGCACCTTTTATCAGGACGAAAGGTGAACTAACTCTTGGAGGCAAGACCTATCGGGTACAAGGCGAAGCCTGGTTCAACAAAGAATGGGGCAGTGGTCTGCTGGCGGAAGGTCAGCAAGGCTGGGATCAATTTGCGTTGCGTCTGGAAGACGGAAGAACGTTGATGGTTAACCAATATCGCCATATCCGTCAGCCGTCCTATACTTTTGGTACATTAGCAAACCGCAAAGGTGATGTTGTAGTGTTGCAAGGTGACGAATTAGAAATTATCCCAATAAGTAATTCTACCCTTCGCAACGGTCGTACTTTACCCCTTCAGTGGATTATTAATGTACCGGAGCACAATATCAATCTGACGACACGAGTGATGAAAGCAGAGCAGTGGCTACCCTTTGCGATTCCATACTGGGAAGGACCAATAGTGGCAACGGGAAGCCATGACGCCATTGGTCTGATGCAGTTAACTGGCTATTGAATGAATAGGATTTACAGTGCCTAACGATTCAAAATAAGCATTCACTCTCATAATTCGATTCAGAAAAAACCGTGTTCTTGTAGCGCGGTTTTTTTGTAGCTATAAATAGCGAATAAGTTGCAACGATTAGCCTTATAAACTGTGAAGAGGTTTACACTTAGGTAAGACGTAACAGGCAGCTTAAGAATAACAGTAAGGAATACTCTGGTTAAAACATGGTTATCTTCGGAAATACCGATGTTTTGACTCTGAACAAGCGATTTTTCTAAGACCAAGTCACATTATAAACTTTGGCGTATTGTTTGTTAGCATTCTATTAACAAAAGTAGATAAAAAAAGGGCGATATCATGAATGATGTCATAAAACACTTTTTTAAGATGGAATCAGCGGGTGGCATAATCTTGGTAATTGCAGCAGCAATTGCAATGTTTGTAGCAAACTCTCCACTTAATGAAATGTACCAAGCTGGTCTTCATACCTACATCTTGGGCATGTCCGTCTCTCACTGGATCAATGACGGCTTAATGGCTGTGTTCTTCCTTCTCATTGGTCTAGAAGTAAAACGCGAACTTCTCGAAGGTGCTTTAAAATCGAAAGAAACAGCTATCTTTCCAGCCATTGCCGCTGTCGGCGGTATGCTAGCACCAGCACTTGTTTACATTGCTTTCAATAGCGGTGACCCAACAGCAATGCAAGGTTGGGCGATTCCTGCGGCAACCGATATTGCGTTTGCACTGGGTATCATGGCGCTGCTAGGTAAACGTGTACCAGTTAGCCTGAAGGTTTTCCTGCTTGCGCTGGCTATCATCGACGACTTGGGTGTTGTTGTTATCATCGCTCTGTTCTACACAGGTGAACTTTCTACAACCGCACTGCTGATAGGCTTTGTCGCCACCGCTGTACTGTTCTTTATGAACAGCAGGCACATCACCAAACTTCGCTGGTATCTGATTGTCGGATTCATCTTGTGGGTAGCGGTACTTAAATCTGGTGTTCACGCAACACTTGCTGGTGTGGTGATTGGTTTTGCTATCCCACTCAAAGGCAACGAGGGTGAAAGATCTCCACTGAAACATCTGGAACATTCATTACACTCTTACGTAGCGTTCCTGATTCTGCCTATCTTTGCGTTTGCGAATGCGGGTATTTCGCTGGAAGGTGTTTCACTTTCAGGTCTGACGGACATGCTTCCGCTAGGTATTGCGCTAGGTCTGTTGGTTGGTAAACCTCTGGGTATCTTCAGCTTTAGCTGGGCTGCTGTAAAACTTGGTGTAGCAAGGCTACCAGAGGGAATCAACATGGTGCACATCTTTGCGGTGTCGGTTCTGTGTGGTATCGGATTTACGATGTCGATATTCATCTCCGGGTTAGCGTTTGTCGATGTAAGTGCCGAGTTCGATACTTATTCAAGACTGGGTATTTTGATGGGATCGACAACCTCTGCGATTCTCGGATACCTGCTGCTTCACTTCTCACTGCCTAAAGAGCCAGTGGTTGTAGAAGAAGTACAACACTAAGCGTTAGAAAAAACAAAACCCCGCTAGAGATAGCGGGGTTTTTTCGTTGTAGAGAATGATTATTTAAATACAGACCAGATAGGTGCGTGGTCAGACGGCTTTTCAATCCCACGCAGTTCGTAGTCGATATCCGCTTCAATACATTTGCTTGCGAGAGTAGGTGTTGCCAAAACTACGTCAATACGGAGTCCACGGTTGTCATCGAACCCTCTTGAGCGGTAATCGAACCATGAGAATTTATCATCCACCTCTGGGTGCAGATTACGGAACGTGTCTTCGAATCCCCAATCTAAAAGTGTTTGCAACCATTCACGTTCAATAGGCTGGAATGAACATTTGCCCGTTTTCAACCAACGCTTGCGGTTTGGTTCACCAATGCCAATATCAAGATCGACCGGGCTAATGTTGATATCACCCATCACAATGATTTGCTCATCGTTGGTGTGATGATCGTTAAGGTAGGTCATTAAGTCTTTGTAGAACTGCTCTTTGTATGGAAACTTTGTTTCATGGGCGATATTGTCACCCTGAGGGAAATAACCATTTAATACCGTGACTTTCTCACCATTGGCGTCTTCGAAAGTCGCCATAATCATACGCTTTTGATGATCTTCGTTATCGGTTGGGAAGCCTTTTTTAACTTCAATTGGCTCTTGTTTACATAACATGGCCACGCCGTAGTGGGCTTTCTGTCCATGGAAGTAAACTTTGTAGCCCATCGCTTCCACATCTTCTAACGGGAAAGCATCGTCGTGAACTTTGATTTCCTGCAAACCAATCACATCTGGCTGGTGCTTATCAATAAGTGCTTGTAGTTGATGAAGGCGAGCACGCAAACCATTGATATTGAAACTTATTACTTTCATTTTATTAATATCCTCTGATGAGACCTTGCAATCCTTTGCAGTTCTAGGTTTCTGTTTGTAAAGGTATTCATTGGAGTGACTACCTATCTCTACGCCAATTTAAACACTTTTGAATGGGAACGGCTATACTGCCAGGTTACAGGAATAGAAATATTGTTGTTTGTAGTCTTGATGTATCGACAGGCAGTTTAGCGTTGAGGAGCTTGATGTTCACTTATCAGCGTCTGAAATGCTTTCATTTCAAACTATCAGGTAAATAACGGATATATTTTCAACAAGTTAGTTATTGGTTACAAATGAATGTCAATGTTGGAATTCTGTAAATTTGATAGTGTACGGTATTTTGATTTTTTATGGGATGATTGACTGTACATGGGGTTGAGTATCACTTTTTTGTCTACTAGTATTCGCTCTGAAAATGCCTTATCCGTCCGATGGATGGTATATGCAACCTTAATTTGTGGTACTTAGCACATCCTCACCTACGTTGCGGTACGTAGGTGATCTTTTTTTGCTTCTTCTATCCTGAAATACGAAAGTAAGCCTATCTTGCTCTTCTTATCATTCTCATCACTCCTTTATTTAGTTAGCTACTGGCGCGACCAATTGCTGGTTATACTCAAGTGTTAAATGGCAAATCATTTTAATTGTTAGTCAGGTTTATTAGCGAATTAGTTTGTAGTTACACCAAGTGATGGTTTATAGGTGAACCGACCGAGACTATGGAAAGGGGGGGGGAAACATGGAAATTAAGCTAGTAGGCAAAGCTGAATGTTCTGAACTTGTGCCAATATTTGCCGAGCTGGAACGTTACTACTTTTCAGATAATGCTGCGTCTTGCGATGAGCTTGAAAACTATCTCGTTAATCAGGTGTTTTCAGATTTCTCGGGTGTAAGAGTCGTCGCTGCATATAAAGGTTCGCAAGTTCTGGGTTTTGCTACTTTTACCGTGATGTACCCAGCACCGACTTTGGCAGGTCAGATGTACATGAAAGATCTGTTCGTTTCTTCCCAGTCAAGAGGAAGCGGTGTTGGTCTTAGTATCATGAAGCATCTAGCAAAAATTGCTTCTGACAATGGGTGTGTTCGTCTGGACTGGACTGCTGAAACCACGAACCCTACTGCCGGAGAGTACTATCGCTCTATCGGTGCCTCTCTGATTAAAGAAAAAGAATATTATCGATTTGAAGGCGACGAACTGCATCGTTTTGCCACATCCTAAATCATTGGGGTAACGTGCTTCTAGATGGATTAGTGCTTTATCCTACCTGTCTCAATTCCTATCACTTTTATCCAAAACTGCGACGATGTTTCGGGCTGACCTGCCGCAATTCGAATGTGTTCACAAGCAAGCAACAGTGCAAAAAAATATCGGTAGAAAACTGTATATACATACAGTATATTTTAAAAGGTTGATATGAATTGATATGCAAAAGGAGAGGCACGATAACTTTCGCGGGGGGCGAAAAGTGCCTTGAATATGCTGTGACTGGGCAGGGAATGCTGGACATGAGATGTTCAGGTTGTGTTTATGGCAAAGAGTCTGAATGAAGGTCAGGTAGCGACGCTAGTTAAATGGCGGGCTCGCTGTAAGCGTGCGCAGTTGGCGCATAGCTATACAGCGATTTCTTATGGTCGCTATCACTTATTGTTAGGGGTTGTTCTGATCGTGCTGACTACGGCTTCTTCCGTACTGATTTTTGCCAGCCATGTTCAGCCTGTGTGGCTGTCACCAGTTGTCGGTACTTCCGCGGCACTATTTGCTTACCTGCAGACGTTTCTTAGGCTGTCGGAAAAAGCAGACACTCACCGACAGGTTGCGCGCCGATACGGTGCTCTGAAAAAACGGATTGAATATGTCGTCGACTTTCGATCACCGATTAAAGATCTGGGTACGCAAATTGATGCGATACGACAAAAAGAAGATGAGATAGCATCGGATGCTCCGCACGCACTGAGTCACAGGTGGAGCAAAGCGAAAAAAGAAACACACACAGAAAATGAAGCGGCGCGACTTCTGACTCGTCTATAGAACTGCGCGAACAGAGTTGCCCGCGCAGCTTTTCAGAATCAGAACTTAAAGTTTACGCCAGCAAACAGGGCGTTAGACTCATAACTGTTTTCAAGTATAAACCGACGATATTCCAAACTTAAGCTAAGAGTATCGACAAATATCAGCTCTGCACCCCCTCCAAAATAAGGGTTTACACCTTTGTACGAATCTACGGTTTCTACACCGCCGGATTTTGGAGTGAGTATCTTTTCAACGTTGGAGTAACTGGCTCCGCCCACTGCATACAAATTGAAAAAATCTACGGGGATTAAGTGTGCTTTAAGCCCGACAAATGTTGCGCTATAGCTAAGTGATTCTGTTGTATCCCCAAGAACACCAGTTATGATTGAGCTAGAGATACCACTCGCAGTTGTATAGCCGATTTCTGCCGAAAAATTGGGGTGAAACTGGTACGCATAGTCGACTAAAAAAGAAAGCCCAGCATCTTCGTCTTTTGAGTTTTCGATAGATGATGCGCCAATTTTTAAACCCAGGTGATTTTGCGAGGCAAGCGTTACTGGCGAAAGTACCAGTGTGAGTAAAAGTAATAATTTCTTCATGTTACATCCTTTCCGCTAACAACAGATTTCCCCACCGTACAACTCTAGGTTTAACTTAGTGCTGATTCTGTTAGAAGCTATTTCTGTAGTTGTTCTGTGACTAAACTGTGCTCGTTATTGGAGCTGAACCCCCTAAAACACAGCCACAGCACATTAGCAATTTAGTGTTATTAACAATATTGCCAATTCTTGAAATCAGGACGCTTATCACAAATTTTGTACACTGTTTTTTATTCGTGCTCTGAACCATAATCTACATGTTTCTTACCTATTAAATTTGGTTTCGTCGCGCCCTGAAGGTAGGACGTAAAAGACCCGTATCAAAAATGGTATTTCCCAGGCTGAGCTAAAAATACTATTGACAATTATATTTCTATAAATGTTATGTTATAACGTATCTTTTTGGTTCAATGGATTTCTTATGAAGGGATTGCCTACGTCAATAGTTTCCGCTCAGCAGCTCTGTTCGAACAGTTCACAAGGTTGGAGAGCTGTCACTGATGCGACGTTTTCTGTAGCTCAGGGCGAATGTGTGGCTGTGATCGGCCCAAATGGAAGCGGTAAATCCAGTTTGCTCAAAGCCATTACTGGAGAATTTAAAACAGTGAATGGCAGGCTGTTAATTAATGGGACAGATGCCAATCAGCTGGATCCAAACCAAAAGGCGAAAATGGTTGCGGTTGTGGCGCAACATGAACACGCTGATCCTCGTTTAACTGTTCGTGAATATGTATGGCTGGGACGTGTTCCCCATACTTTCTGTTGTAGCAATAAAGAACACGAGCGAGCGGTTGAACAGGCTTTGGAAGACGTAGGCTTATCAATGAAAGGCAACCGCCCGATTGGTTCGCTTTCAGGAGGCGAACAACAACGGGCAAATATTGCGCGAGCATTCGCTCAAGAACCCAGACTGTTGCTACTCGATGAGCCGACTAACCATTTAGACCCACTTGCTCGCCTTGAACTGCTAGAGCTCATCAAACTGAAAGGCGTTGCGTCCATCGCTGTGTTACATGACTTGCCTTTAGTCGCCCCTTTTGCCGACAAAGTCCTTTTAATGTCAGAACAAAAAATGGTGGCGTACGCCTCGCCAGAGCAAGTGATGCAAAACGAATACATCACCCCCGTTTTTGGGCTGCGCGTTGTCACGCTCAGTCATCCTCAAATCGCAGGTGCGGTGCATCATTTTGAAGCCGCATCGTCAAATTACAATATTCCATCAATAGGAGCCGCCTAATGAAGTGGTCTGCAATACTGACTCTTTTATTCCCCATTGCCGTTGCCAATGCAGCAGATACCCAATACCCCGTAACTGTCGATAACTGTGGTAGCCCGCTTACCATTGATAAACGTCCTACACGCGCAGTGTTTCATGACATCAACATGACTGAAATGGCGTTTGCACTTGATCTTCAGACAAGCATGGTTGGCGTAACAGGTATTACTGGTTGGTACAAGATGTCGCCATCGTTCAAAAAGACCTTAGGCGAAACGCCCGAGCTTGCGCCTAAATATCCGTCGCTAGAAACACTGATTTCAGCAAAACCCGACTTCTTCTTTGCGGGTTGGAACTACGGAATGAAAGTGGGCGGTGAAGTGACGCCTCAAAGCTTAAAGCCTTATGGCGTTGATACCTTGGTTTTGTCTGAAAGTTGCATTCACACGCATAAACTTAAAGACGGCGCCAGCATGGAACTGCTTTACGGAGACGTTAAAAAACTGGGTGTGATATTCGACCGACAAGACAAAGCCAATGCTCTGGTTAAAGAGTGGAAGGCAAGAGTCAAAGCAGTTGCAGAAAAGAAAAATAGCTCGGGTCAGCCCGCGCCAAAAGTTTTCCTGTTTGACTCCGGCGAGGACAAACCTTTCACCGCTGGCAAATTTGCCATGCCGAATGCAATGATCCATGAGGCCGGTGGGCACAACATTACCGAAAATATGGAAACAAGCTGGGCAAGAACATCGTGGGAAAATGTGGCGAGAGAAAACCCAGATGTCATCATCTTACTTGACTACCAGACCGCCAACGGAGCCGATGCTCTTAAGGACTTTCTGGAGCAACACCCTCTAATGAAACATACCAACGCTGTTAAATCTGAGCGCTATGTGAAGTTACGATATGAACAACTCACTCCTGGTCCTGCCAACATTGAAGCGATAGAAAAACTCTCCAATGCGTTCTTTTCTCAATAAGTGAAGGCAAAGTAACGCTTAATGAAATTGTCTAAATACCAGATGGCATGGTGGCTTGGAGGAAGCGCCATGCTTGTTTCGTTTGTGTTCAGCTTAAAATTTGGTTCGGTGTCACTGTCACTTGATGAAGTACTGGCAGGGCTACGTGCTTTCAATGACGAAGAGATGAGCATGACCAGCCGGATCCTCATTGATTTACGGCTTCCAAGAGCTCTTCTAGCCATCATTGCTGGGGCAGGGCTCGCAATGGTTGGTGCTCTGCTTCAGACAACGACGCGAAATGATCTGGCAGATCCGTTCTTGTTTGGTTTGTCTTCCGGCGCTTCTGCTGGCGCTGTAATGGTCATAACTCAACTGGGCGATGCGTTAGGGGTGTGGTCGCTTCCTTTGGCAGCTTTTGCCGGAGGGATTGTGTCTGCCTCCGCAGTGCTGATCTTATTCTCGATGCAGAAAAAGCGAGGCAACAACAACCTGGTGCTGTGTGGTCTGGCGATCTCGTTTCTATTCGGAGCGGTGACCAGTTTTCTGATCTACTCGGGTGATCAGCGCGCCGCCACTTCTATTTTGTTCTGGACCATGGGAGGTTTGGGACTGGCTCGTTGGGAGAACCTGATTTTTGCTGCGATTGGCGTATTGTGTGTGGTGGTGCTGATCTTATTCCGCTATCGCGAGCTCGATACTTTACTGGTTAGTGAACAAACTACGCATTCCCTTGGTGTTAATGTGCATCGACTTCGAAGTGAAGTCTTCTTATGTTGTGCGTTTTGCACCGCATCCATTGTTGCCCTGACTGGAGTGGTCGGTTTTATCGGGCTGATGGTTCCTCATCTTGTACGCCCATTTTCAGGGATGACTCACAAGCTTGCGCTGCCACTGGTAGCCTTGTGGGGAGCCGTGATGCTGACGCTGGGTGATATCGTTAGCCGGACTATTCTTTCGCCACAGGAACTCCCGGTGGGCATCGTAACTGCAGCGTTAGGTGGTGTGTTTGTTTTGTACTTAGTGTGGAAAAAGCCTGCAAGCTGACAGCTTGCAGGCTATCTAACTAAAGAGGTTATATCACAGGCAGTCGAGTAGAGAATTTGGATCATCACCGATCACGGATTTCATATAAGTATCAAAAATCGTCTGATGTACGCCATTAGTTTTTAACTTCACTAGAGACGCATTGAGCTTCGTAACCAGCTCTTCAGCACGAGGAGACTGGCGCGAGATCATCAGATAAAAATCGACAGGCTTTTCAATCAGGCGTTGGCATCTGATGTCTTTGGGAAGTGACAGTTTCCCCGTCGAGATACTGCCTGCCACTATGGATACCTGAGTTTCCAAAATCTGGCATCGCTCTTGTTGCAGCATCTTCATTACGCTTGTCAGCCCGCCATGAACGGTGGTGATAATGTTGTCCTGAGGAATACCATATTTACTGGTGTAAATCTCATAGTTCCAGCCTGCCATTCCACAAATCTCAAAGTGTTTTAGTTCTCTCACTTTGGTCACTGCTTTCTTGGTTTCAGGGTTGATCACTCCGTTTGGGAATGCTCTTCGCGAGTAGAAGATAGCAATAGGTGCCGAATAAATCGGACCGACGAAGTGATATTTCTCGCCCCGACTGGCGTTATAGGTGGCGTCAGTGGCAACTTCATGTTTTTTGAGTGAACTGAACTTTTCTGTATTGTGCAGGCAACGTTTCCAAGGGATCACTTCCGGCAAGAATTCCAGATCAGTGTCTTGGCTGATGGCTTTAAAAAGCTCGATATTTATCCCTTGAACTTTGGGGCGTTCACCAACCGAGGGATTAGGGTCCAGATAAAAGTAGGGCGCCCAGGGTTTGCCGCAAACCCGAATAGGCGGTTCAGTAATACTGGCGTGAACAGAAAGAACCACGAACAAGTTTACTAGTAATGTAAACAAGGAAAACAAAACGAAATGATGCATGTTATCACCATAATTTTTGTGTGGTCTTAAGTTTAAAAGGATAGATTAGATTAAAGTCTCATGGTTGAGGAATGCGCAATATTCTCGCAGAAGAGAATATGTATCTCCTATTGGCGGGGAGAGTTGCATATGTGGAGGGCTTTATGATTCTTCTTCGTCGGCGCAACATTCATCTAAAAGGAAACTGATCACATACTGCAGTTTTTCGTATTCAGCAACGCAAAACAGTGTACGTCCTTCTCTTCGCTGCGTTAGCAGACCAGCTGAAACCAATCCAGAGATATGGTGTGAGAGCGTTGATCCGGGAATGTTCAGTTTTTCTTGTAAGCCACCCACGGCAATACCTTTAAACCCTGCTTTGACCACAGATTTGTAAATCGTCAGCCGCGTCGGGTGCCCAAGTTCTTTTAGTGATTTCGCAACAATATCAATGTCCATTTCAGATCCTGTAAAAAATTTATTTCGATAATAATAGAAATATCTTGATCGATACAATAGATGATCTTATATTTCGAATATTCTAGAAATATAGATGTGTAAAATGATGACTATTGATTCTCTCGCCTTACAAGAAACGCTGAATATGTTTGCCTTCTTAGCAGTCGAACTGACGTTGCTTTTTTTGCTGATTAGCTATCTGGTTGGGGTAGTACAAATGTACATCCCACCTTCAAAAATTCAGCGAATTTTGAGCAGCAAAAATGGCAGTGGTTACATCATCGCTGCATTTTTGGGGGCAATTACGCCATTTTGTTCTTGTTCAACCATTCCATTCTTAAAAGGATTGCTAAGAGCAAAGGCAGGGTTTGGGACCATGATGGTCTTTTTATTCGCAAGCCCGCTACTTAACCCGATTATCATCGGGCTATTTGCAGTGACTTTTGGGCTAAAAGTGACGATGCTCTATTTCACTGTGGCAATGAGCGTATCGATTGTCGCAGGGTATCTGCTTGAGAAGCTTGGGTTTGAGAAATACATTAAACCAGAAGTGTATGAGGCTCCTGCATCCTCTGGCTGCTCGGCATCTTCTTGTGGTGCGGAATCGAAACCCGAGAACAAGTGGCTAAAAGTCTGGAACAGTACCTGGAGTGACTTTAAAAAGGTGTTGCCTTACCTCATTGGGGGAATTGCATTGGGGTCGGTGATTTACGGGTTTATGCCGACTGAGTTCATCGCTTCTGTTGCGAGTGAAAATAATCCGTTGGCGATACCTGTCGCGGCTGTAATTGGCATCCCGCTCTACGTTCGCGCTGAGGCGGTTATTCCCCTCAGCGCAGCGCTGGCAGCAAAAGGCATGGGGTTAGGTGCAGTCATGGCACTCATTATCGGGAGTGCTGGTGCCAGCCTGACAGAGGTTATCCTGCTTAAATCCATGTTCAAAAACACCATGATAGTGTCATTTGTCGCGGTCATTCTGACCATGGCAATAAGTGCGGGTATTCTCTACAATTTGGTGTTTTTATAAAATAGTGTGAACAGTGTTAGGAGGCGGCGTGCGAAATTGGATGTAGTGCGCCGCTTTTGTTATGATTTCTATACCCAAGTGACTTCAAGATGCAGGATTCAGAGCTTCATATTCTGTTTCAGTTCAAGCTTCTCTATTTCAAAATCAGGAACGCAGTGGAATGACAAGTCCTTTCCAAGTTCTTTGGCGATGAAATGGAATAGAATATGAGCTCCCAAGGGCGAGTTTAACTGGCTTTTATACCGCGTTACCGATTCTTGATTTAGAACCACTAGATCTTCAAATCGGTGTCTTGTCTAAAAGCCAGTTAATTCTCGCTGAACCAAGCATCTTGAGGTTACTTGGGTATATTGGATTAAACCATGTGAGTCAAAGGATTGAATAGTCATGGATGCAGCGTACGCCAACGTTATTGTTGGTTTCTATTATATTGCCGTCATTGTTTTAGTTGAGAAGCTGGGATTGCTCCGATGCAATGGCAGTAAGTGGTTGGCAATTTCCACCTTTTTGTTGGCTCCTGCCATTATCTTTGTGAGTGCAACAGCTCTCATTCTGTACTTTCAGTCTACTGGTGCGGATTATTTTGCAAGGGTAATGACCAACACCATTATGATTGCCGGTCCCCTCGCCACACTTTATTGGGCGCGTCTGGCATATCACTATCGCGTTGCTCTTGCTGAGGCTCGCGCTTCTGCTCAAAAAGAAAGCCTATGAGTTCACTTCAATTCAAAGCATCTTCTCCTGACTCTTCAGATTTTCAGGCGCTTATCAGTCAGCTCAACCGTTCTCTTACTCAGATAACTCAGGATAGCGGGGAAAGCTCGTTTCAGGCTGAGGAATTTTCTCCGCAGCGGGATGGGGCATTGGTCGGGTATGACCAAGATGAGCCTGTCGCCTGTGGAAGTTTTCGTTTCCATCAGCAAGGTATTTGCGAAGTAAAGCGCATGTTCTCTGCTAAGCCGGGCAGCGGAAGCGCGCTGCTGGTTGCTCTGGAAAATTTTGCCCGAAGTAAAGGGTATCAACGCGCCATACTTTCTACTCGGCGCGTCAATACTCAGGCGGTCAATTTTTATCTGAAAAACGGATACGTGGAAATCCCACCCTATGGGAAATACGTTGGCAGAGAAATCTCTATCTGTTTAGGAAAATCGCTCTGATTTACTGCGCTGTCCAGCCTAAATCTATCGATAAGCTTGTGCCAGTAATAGAACGTCCGGCATCGCTGATCAGATAGTTCACCATGGCACCAATTTCCTCAGGTTCGATCATCTTCTTGATTGCCGCTTTTTTTAGCATGATTTCCTTAATCACTTGATCACGATCGATGTTGTGATTGCTCGCCTGATCAGCAATCTGTTTTTCAACCAGAGGTGTTTTAACGTAAGCAGGGCAGATCGTATTGGCGGTAATGCCGAACTCGCCCCCCTCTAAAGCAGAAGACTTCGTCAAACCCATTAGCCCATGCTTTGCCGTGACATAAGCGGATTTATAAGGAGAAGCAATTTTCCCGTGAATGGATGCAATGTTGATGACTCTGCCCCAATTGTTTTTCTTCATATACGGCCAGCAGTATTTGGTGAGAAGAAAAGGGGAAGTGAGCATAACCGAAAGCATGGTATTGAACGTGTTTTCTGGAAAGGACTCGATGGGTGATATGTATTGAAAGCCAGCGTTGTTTACCAGAATATCGATATGTCCAAAGTGATTGGCGACCGCTTTGACAAGTGAAAGATTGTTTTCCTGAACCGATAAGTCGCACTGAAAAAATTCAGCGTTTAGCTGCTGTGCAGCGGCTTCACCATCCTCTTGATTGAGATCGGCTATCGCGACCTGTATTCCGTTATCTCGCAGTGATTTCGCAATGGCGAACCCAATACCACTGGCACCACCTGTGACCAACGCAACTTTTTCCATGTTTACTCTCCTTTATGGTTATATTTTACTCTAGTGCAAAAGGCATAAGCAGACGTTGTTCTGTGTCTCAGGCTAAGAAATAGACACCTAAAAGTAATGAGAGTCAAAGGGATACCTTGCCAGATAGCAAAATGGCTGGCTGGAATACACATCGCAGAAAGCTTAGCGAAAACACCATGTTTCTAATTCGTCCCGTATGATGATGTTTATTTTATAAAATAAAGGAGAGGGAAATGATAAGGCATTTATTACTGGTTCAGTTTAAAGCGTCAGCACAGGAATCCGACATTCAGACTTTGCTGGGGCTGTTTGTGGAAATACCTCAAAAAGTGGACGGAGTGTCTGCGGTTGAATGGGGAGAAAATGACAGCCCGGAAGGAAAGAACAAACAATATACGCATTGTATTTTTATGACCTTCGCTGATGAAGCGGGTCGTCAAAACTATCTGGAACATCCTGAGCATGAGGATCTAAAAGCCAAGTTCCATCCGATTCTAGAAGACATTGTGGTGCTAGATTACCAGCCTCAAAGTTAACTTTATTGCCGTATTGATAGCGCGAAACACCATCGCGCTTTTAAAATCACCTCGCTCAATAGTTCCTTAAATCCCAGCATTTCTTTTGTCTTAAGGTTAAGTTTGGAACCGAACTGACAAGAAGCTCAAAAAACTTTGATAAAAAAATGGTTATTTATAAAATAAATGACCTGAGTTGTACCAATAAACAAAACATTAATGAACCGAATTCTTTTAGGCACATCTTTGCTTGCTGCCACCATCTCTATTATTTCAACCGCCCAAGCCAATTCTATTCTTTACGATTCCTGTGAGCGTAATTCTCATGCATCGACCAGTGTGAACTGCGAAGACGAATCCAAAGTAAATAACGACTTTGAATATGAAGGCTCCATATGGGAAAGCGATGATTCCGATGCGTCCCTTATTACTTTCGTTGACCGGGGTCGATCTCCTGATGATAATGAGTGGGAAATCATGAACATCGAAGACAAGGTTCAAAACGAAAAGCGAAATGAATGCGCAAACCGCAGCTACGGTGAATGCATTATTTACGAAAACGATTAGAATACTCGTCACCAATTTCCAATGTGATGTAAACGGATGACGACCCATCGCGCAACAGTTCACTGGCAAAAGCTGCCTGAACAACCTTTTACCGACAGCCAGTTCAGTCGGGTACACACTTGGGAATTTGATGGGGGAGTCTGTATTCCTGCTTCTCCTTCACCCGAGGTCCTGCCTCCTCCTCTTTCTGATGAATCCGCGGTAGATCCTGAAGAAGCCTACATAGCAACGCTTTCGAGTTGTCATATGATGGCGTTTCTGGCAATAGCTGCGAAGCGAAAGTACGTCGTCGAGCAATATCGGGACACAGCACAAGGTGTTCTCAGCAAAAACGAATATGGAAAATTCTGGGTAAGCAAAGTTTGCCTTTGTCCAGACGTTCAGTTTTCGGGTGGCAAAATCCCTTCACCAGAACAAGTTCAAAAACTGCACAAGCTAGCCCATAAAAATTGCTTTATCGCAAACTCTGTTAAAACCGTAATAGAAATCTCAAGCGCTTCATAGCAATATGCATTCAGGTTGTTACTCTTCCTGCAAAGGCTAACCTGGAATTCGATATAGAGTTCTCTGTCCGAAGAGGGAAGTGATCTTCCTGAAATAATTTAGAACCGACAGAACCAACGGGTACTTGCATACGTAAAAGCGTGCAAAATCAAAAGAATTATTGAGGATCCGATATGCGAATGTTAACTGCGCTGCTTGCTTCAATTGTGTTGTCAGGTTGTTTGGGTATGCCAGATCAGGTTAAGCCAGTACAAGGGTTTGATGGCGAAAGATATCTTGGGAAATGGTACGAAATAGCGCGGCTGGACCACTCGTTTGAGCGAGGTTTAGAGCAGGTAACGGCCGAATATTCTTGGCGAGATGATGGTGGCATACGAGTCATCAACCGTGGTTACTCCATTGAGGAACAGGAGTGGGATCAAGCCGAAGGTAAAGCGTATTTTGTTGAAGGCGATAATCAAGGTTATCTGAAAGTGTCTTTCTTTGGTCCTTTCTATGGTTCTTACGTGGTGTTTGAACTGGAACAAAATAACTACGACTATGCGTTTGTTTCCGGACCGGACAATACCTATCTATGGCTACTTTCCCGTACTCCAGAGGTAGACCAGTCCATCAAGGACAAGTTCGTTGCTATGTCTAAAGAACGTGGTTTCAACACCGACGAGCTGATCTTCGTGAATCAAACTTCCTCGCAATAATTCTCTAAGTACTCCAACTGGTAATGTTTTACTGCTCGGACTTTCTGTTCGAGCCAACTGAAAAACCAGCAAAATCAAAACATAAGTCAAGTTCTGCTTATTCCATATATGTCATATTACGCCCTGTTGTTAAAACGAACAGGTGCATAAATGGCTAGGGTATGGATGTGTGTATTGGCTCTGATCTTTGTTGTTGGCTGTACAGACTCAAGTAAAGTCAGCCAATGTATTGGTTTTGGTAAAGATGACACCGTCTTTGTTATTAATGCCGATGATATAGGTATGCATCCCGATATGGATAATGCGGTGTTCGAGATGTATGAAAAAGAGATAGTCCAGACCTTCTCACTTATGGTGCCTACACCAAATTTTAACTTTTCTGCGCGCTATGCGATCAACAACAAAGTGCCCGTCGGGCTGCATCTCACCCTCACCAACGAATGGCAGGAAGCCAATAGCTGGACACCTCTACTAAGTAAGGAAGAAGTTCCTTCCCTGTATAACGAAAAAGGTTATATGTGGCCAACTGGAGAGGAGCTTGCCGAGTATGCTGATATTAAAGAGGTGCGCAAAGAGCTCGAAGCGCAGATAAATAAAGCGCTAGAGATGGGGCTTGAGGTTACGCATCTGGATTTTCACATGCTTTACTGGGCGTATCGAGAAGATTTCTGGGACGTCACCTTAAGCATTGCTAAACATTACAAAATGCCGATTGTGATTCAGCATCACTGGATGACTCAAAGAGAACAGCGTAGCCGAACGTCCACGCTCCAATGGAAAGACTTTTTCACTGCCGACGTTTTCTGGATGTATTACAACCCAACAGATAGATTGATGGATGAAAACTTAAGTCGTTCCCAATATCAGAACATGTTCAAAGATGCGAAACCTGCATTGCACCATGTCGCCATTCACCCGGCTTACCGAACGGAGAGTGCAAAACAACAGTTCAGAGATGCGGAGTTCCGCTTTGATGAATTTCGAGTCTGGACCGATGGTTCGCTTAATGATGCCATTAAAGAAAACGACGTGAAGTTCACCAATTATCGAGAGCTAAAACGCCTGATGACTTCTGGCAGCGATTGCCTGAAATAAGCGAGAACACTACAAAATACCCCCTACGGCTCAAGTAGTTTCCGTAGGGGGAGGTGTAGCAGGCTAAAGCACCTTTAGCTTGCTACTGACACTTCCAGCACTTGCCTGAAGACTTATTGTCATACCAATCCATTTTATCTACGCCACCGGATTCTGCCCAAGAGCGGATGTCTGGATAAGCTTCGGTAACGTCAACCGTTTCGTGCGGGTGAGACCACTGTGACTGAACATCTAACGCCCATGGAAGCCCTGTCGAAGTCTGGTAATACCGAGATGCGCTAATATCCGAATCATCAGAATCGGTACCAAACAAGCTGGTGTCTGCCAAATCGGTATTTGGGTAATTGACCAGATGGACTTCTTTGTTCCGGTTGTAGGTGTTGTAAATGAATGGGTTAAGAGTCTGACTGGTAAAGCTTACCAATGGCGTGTTTAGTACTACCGAAACGCGGTAATCTTTAGCGTCTCTGTCGTCACCTGCATTGGTGTTATAGAAGGAATACGTGCCATTTGCTGGTAGTGTATCGCTCAGATTACTGAAGACCACAAAAACCAATTCACCTGAATGCCCGCTTTCCGCGCTGACAAGAGAATCCGACCCTTCGTAAGTTTTGGTGATAGACGTTGCGTGACCGGGTTCCACACCATTGAGTGAAATGCCAAATCCGTTTGCTCGGGTTGCCCCTCTCGCCACCGCCTGACCGATGAAATCAAAGCGCGTCATTTCGTTATCCGCATTCGTGTAGATCTCATAGGCATAGCGCGTCACAAAGTCATTTAAGTCATAATCACCCTCGGCTGGCCAACGATCCTCAAACGCCAGAGTGTACCAACCGCTGGTGGGCGTTCGGCTATAAAAGGCGATGTTAGGATCATTTGGGGCGTAGTCTGAAGCGTCACCCACTCCGTCTCCGTCTGCATCTCCTATTTCTGGCCAGCTGATCTCTGCGATCTCACTGATCAAGCCATTGGAATCGGTGGCGAAAACCTGAACTTTCCATCGTTCTCCAATGGCTGTTTGACTGGATGGCACGGTTGCGCCCGTTGTATTAGATTTGCTGGCGAACTCATCATCCACATAGAAGCCTTGCCCGACATCCACAAACCATCGGTAGCTGTAGGTAACAGAATCACCATCTGGATCTGCAGGAGATGGTCCGGTAATCGTAACGACCAAATCGTCTCCTTCGGCAATACCTGAACTCCGGCTAAGTGTCGGTGTGTATGGAGGGTCGTTGGGTATGATGATGTAGGTAACAGTCATCTGGCTATAGCTTACGGTGGTAAGCCAAGACAGGTTTGCCATGTCAATATCTAGATCTACGTCCACAACCCCGTCATCTAGGGATGAAAGAGGTAAATCAAACTCTGTATTTGACCATGTGCCATTGGTTCCCTGAAGAAAACCGGGGTTAAGCTGAGCTCCGTCGACAGATACTCCGTCATATTCGCCATTTGCCCCATGAAATGGCTCTGAGTCGACGTCGTATGCGCGGATCATCAGAGTCGCTGAAGTGACCTGAGCGCCTGCTGGAAGCGTAATACTGTGTTGCCAGGAAAAGTCGCTATTTTTACCACTGTAAAGATTAAAACCGTAACCGTTTGGCGCGACATAGTGTGGCGATGTACTAGAGGCATCAATTTTCTGAGTAAATGTAGTAGAACCATCTCCATTGTCGACATACTGCTCTTCTGTTGGGGCCGCTAATGCATGAAAGCTAAGTATGAAATACAGAGCAAGTGGCAGCTTTATCATCTTTGATAGTAAGTTCATCTTGCTCTCCTTAGTCGGAACCAATTGTAACGTCGCACCCAATTAGCATCTCGGACGTCATGGTGCTGATAGAAGCTTGTTGGGTGCAGGTAGTGCCATCGACAGAAGCCACAATTTTTATCTGTTCCCAATTAGAAGAAAGCTGGAGTTCTCTGGTCAGCTTTCCAGTCTGGTCTGTACGACCTGTGTAGAAGGGTTGGCTGTCTACTCCTGAGGACGAGACGCTGTACATTTTGAGAATATGGCGTCCGTTTACATTCACGCCCACACCGTTTTGCGTAGAAAAGTTACTGACAACACGAAAGGTAATTTCTTTGCTTTCGCTGCTCTTCCAGGTGAATCCACTCGGGATCGTAATGTCTTTAAACGTGTATGAAGACCCTGAATCAGAAGAAGGGGAGGATGAAGGACTATCACTACTGCCACCACCACATGCGAGTAGGGAAAATGGAACAAATGAGTACAGAAAGTATCGGAATATTGGTTTCATTATAATGACTCTATCCAGTGAGATCTGAAGTCACTAAGCAAACAATATGCCGTTTTTAACTTATTGAAAAATAAGAAATATAAAATATTAGCATTGACTAATTTTCTTTTTGAAAGTCATATTAGAGAGTTTTTGAAGGATTTAGCTCTCAAATTAAGAAGTTTGAAGAGAATAGGGAAGGGAAATAGCCCGATATTCGTTGTGTAATTCCGGAAACGCCTGCCAATAAAATTCTACGTTTCCGGACTTATGTTGCTATCTGTCGATTAGTGGCTTCACTGTGTGGCTGCCTTGGCAAAGTTACCCAGTGCTTGTTTCACTTTTCCGATGACTTTGGCGCAGCCTTCTAAACCGTGTCGGTCATTGAGATAATCCGGGCTGTTGTAAGAAAGCCAGTTTTCACCAGAGGCATCCTGCCAAATCAGCATTTTTTGTGGTAAGTCGATAGCAGTGGTCTGACTGCACTTCATTAGTGGTGTGCCTACCTTGGGGTTCCCGAAGATAACAAGTCGGGTAGGGAGCAATTCCATTCCGACCTTTTTCGCTCCTTCGTCGTGCTTGATCTGAGTGAAAACGGTCATGCCTTTGCTTTCAAGCACGTTGATTAATTTCTCAACAGTTTGCTCGACACTGTGATGACTTTTTACTGTGATAAGACCATTGTCAGCAGCAAAAGCTGAATAAGAAAGCAGGCATGAAATCACGCCCGTTGCGATGGTTTTTTTCATTGGGTTGTTCCTCTGTTATGGGTTGATTGACGGTTCCTCCAATTCCCCACTCAGAGCGAACAATCATGAATCAGAATACGGCAGGGCAAATACCCCGCCAAGCTTCAACTTATTGAATACGTTTGATTCTTACTTTGGCGACAGCTCCCTGCCAGTCGTAAGCAGACTGAGCAAGATCGCCTTCTCCATGTATTCCCGGGCTTGGGTAAACGTAACCTTCATCCGTTGCAGCATCTGCCGAGAAAGGCTGACCACCACAAAGCGGACCTGGGATATTGGCGCACAATTCATCATTGGCTTCCGTACCTGCATCGTAGGCGTGCATTTGGTAGGTTACTGATGTGCCAATGTATCTTGGCAGGCGTTTTCCTCGCAGTGAAACCATGGTGTCGTTGGTCGGCAATAGCATAGAAATCAAACTGATACGGCTATGCGGGCGCTGAGATGTGATTTCAAAGGTGACACTTTGCCCGTTAGTCAGTAAGCCTTCGGATGCCGCCGTTGCGGAGTATTGGCTTGACGCATCAAGCTCCGCTCTCAGAGGTCCAATATCACCCCCTTCAGCGACACGTTCTACGTTGTCTGTGACAGGTTCTCCCAAGCGGAAAAGTTGGTTTCTGGGTAAATGGGTAGTGCCAAGAACAGGAGTAAAGGCGATACCTTTGGTCAGGTTGGTCACCGTTACCTCATACACGCGTTCATGATAGTAATAAGAGCTTGCCAGCAGCGAAGGAGACAGGCTTAACAAAGCGAAAGAAATGAGCGTTTTAGTTGCGTTTTTCATACGAAAACCTCGCAGGTCGTTATTGATTGCAATTCGCGAGTGGAACAGGTCAGTACGACTATACGCAGGTGTATGATGAGAATGGCTCACAGAAAACTCACAAAAGCATCACAATTGATGCTTTTGCTAGCATTTCTTTTGTCCTGAGGGGAATTAAACCAAAGTCAGGTTATTTGGATTTTTTGCTTTCCCAATGGGTGATGAAAGCGACGGAAGCAATGATGATAGCGGCACCCAGCCACAATCTGCCCGGAGGCACCCAACCAAATACCATCCAACCCGCCAGAACGTTTAACGGCAGTTTGGCGTGATCGAAAGGCTGTACAAATGAAGCATCAGCCACCGCATAGGCCTTTACGATTGCCCATTGTGCAAGTGCTGTAAACAGACCCGCAGCAAACAACACACCCCAGATATTGAAACTCTCAGGCATGGTGAAATCTGGCAGTGCTAACAGAATATTGAAAGGAGTAATCAGAAGCAGCAGATAAACCACCATGGTAGATGGCGGATCGTTTACTGATAATTTTTTGACCATAAGTGAATAACATGCCCAGAAGAAGGCCGCACCCACAGGCAGTAAGGTTGCCCAACTGAAATCATCTGCCCACGGTTCAAGAATGATCATCGCACCTGCAAAGCCAGTGAGAGTGGCAAACCAACGGGCAACGCCGACTTTTTCTTTCAGGAATAAACCTGAACCGACAGTGGCAAACAGCGGTGAGGTCATCAGCAGTGCAATGCCCTGCCAAATTGGTACGGGGTAGGCTAACGCCCAAAGCCAGAGTTGAATGCCGATAACAGACAGAAAAACACGGGTGGCATGCCAGCCAAAATGCTCAGTCCTGAGTGACTGGCGAATACCTAGTGTTCGCAGGTAAGGCAGTATCACAATCAGTGCGATGCCGTACTGAATTAGAGCGACAGTGGTCGAAGGTACGCCAAAATTGATACTGGCGACTTGAGCAAGGCTGTTCACAATAGCGAAAGCCAAGCCCGCAGTGAGCATCCAGGACGCTCCCTGCAGTGGGTTGTGGTGTTGAGCGTTCATAAAAGTGGTGAATAAAAATTGTGTTTGCAAATCATACGTTTTATTCACTATGAAGCCAACGCTATTATTTCTGGGGTTTTGATACGTTACGGAGCCGCTTCTGCCTGACGCCTCTCTATCTGATTATTCATCGCTTCCTGATACCTTGCCTTTGTCCAACCTTGATCTAACGCTTCTTGAAGAAGTTGTTTCATGGTTTGCGGGGCAAGTTCTCCAATTGGCGAGTCGGTATCAAGGTTTGTCGGAAACGAATACCCATCAGCGGATGCCGTGAGTATTGCGTCCTTTTCCTCTTTGGTCAGAGAGTTACCTGACCAATGTTGTGCTAAGTATTCGAAGAGTGTGGTTGAGATTTTTGCCAGATCGACGGTTTCCATCGGCTTTCCAAACGCTGAAGAGATCTGAAGTAGATTCGCGCTTCTGTGCACATCATCAGTGTCGTTTTGCCCTGCGGCATGAATGATGGCTGGGTTAAAAAATACAGCATCCCCTTTTTGCAAGGGTAGCTGAACGTAGTTTTCTTCAAAGTACTGCTGAAACTTCTCTTCGCGGCAGGAAACGTATCCGAGCGAATAATGCTGGGAGTAGGGAAGCAGCTTTGTTGGTCCTGATTCCAGTGGCATGTCTGAATGCGCGACCGCACCTTGCAAAGTCAGCATGGCAGACATCTTCTGCGCGTGAACGGGATAGTCCTTGAGTGTGTCGGCATGCTGAAAACCCAGATGATAGTCTCGGTGCGATTGCTGCGCGCGACCACCCGGTCGCACTATGTTGACCTGAGACGTTACCTGATAATTCGATCCCAGCCAGGCTTCGGAGACCAATTTGAGTAGCGGGTTTTTGTAGTAGTCGATGAAGCTTTGAGGATCGAGAACCGCACTTTTCTGAAACGCATTCCAAATTCGACCATTTGACATAGCCCCCGCTTGGGCGAAATGATCCCCTTCGCCAAACCCAAGCTCTGAGTCGAGAATATCGTCGAAAATGCGGTTCATTCGGTCAATGATGTCTGTATTGGCGAAAAAACTCTTAAACACAACAATGCCGCTGCCGTTCAAAAAAATATCGGCAAATTCGCTTCTAAGTATCTGCCATTTCTCAGGTGTTATTGTTTTCGTATCATAAATCATAATGCTTTTGTAGCACTGCATGGCGTTGGGGTAATTTTGATTGTCTCTAGGCTTGCAACTGTCAATAAACGAGTCGATGTCCAAATGCGCTTTGCCAGCAAATGTTGGAATTGGTCTGTCCATAGAAATCTCCTTAATTGGTGACAAAAATGTTAATCATTTGTAATCTTTTGGGTGAGGCAAATGTCCATCAAAAGTCCATCAAGAAGCGGAGAACTCCCTGATGAGCAAATTCACAGTGAAGCAGATAGCGGCTCAGGCTGGGTTCAGTACCGCGACGGTGGACAGAGCATTACATGGAAGAAATGGTGTGCATGACCAGACACGGCAACGCGTGGAGCAAGCCATCTCTGAGCTTCGCGAGCAATATAAGCTAGACGCCCTGCAAGGTCGGACTTTTTATATCGACGTCATCATGTACACACCTGCCCGGTTCAGTCATCTTGTCCGTGAAAGCCTGAACCGCATCTCTGTGCAAATGGCTCCGTTTCGAATTCGGCTGCGGTATTTTCTTTATCAGGATATCGATATTGAGTCCCTGTCGGAGGTGATTCACGAAGCGGAAGATCGTGGTAGCCATGGGGTATTGCTAAAAGCCCCTGATCACCCCGAGATCAATCAGGCAGTGAATAGGCTTCATCATAATGGCATTCCTACTGTCACACTTGTAACCGATCTACCCAGTTCTAAAAGGCTGAACTACATAGGGATTGATAATATTTCGGCTGGAGAAACCGCCGCGTTTCTGATGACTCAATGGTTGGGTTCCGATCCAAACGGCATTCTTCTCGTTCAGAGCAGTCATTTGTTTCATGGCGAAGAAGCACGCGCAGAAGGCTTTTCACAATTTCTTAGCCATCATCCTCACATAGAAGTCACTACAGTTAGTGAAGGGCATGGGTTAAATCTCAGTACCAAAAAGCAAGTGAAAGATGTACTCGGCAAGAAAGAGAACATTAGCGCGGTATACAGCATTGGTGGGGGAAACCGAGCCATTCTGGATGTTTTTCAGGAAATAAACCGACCTATTCAAGCCTTTATTGGTCACGATCTGGATGATGACAATCGGCATTTACTGCGATCCAGACAGCTGCACGCGGTTATCGATCACAATCTCGATGACGACGCCAGAGTGGCATTTTCAAACCTGCTGTCACCCTATGGTCTTATGCCGACTTTCTCGTATACCACCAGTCGAATTAATATCGTGACGCCTTTTAACTTACCTTAGATTTTGTCAGGAGCACCTGACTGTGAGTTGATGCTTTTCTAGCCAGTCATCACACTTTTTAATTTTGCTTTTTGAATTAACTGTTTCATTATAGTTTCATGTGAAATATTCATTTCTAGTAGTTAATCATCTAAAGATCGTGTGGGGCAGAAAATGTCGGATTTGCTGTCAAAAATGCAACCTAGAGACGAAGCGAAACGGACTCAGCACATTACGCCTGAATCCGCAGGCTGGACTTATATTGGGTTTGATGTGGTCAAGCTGAAAGAAGGCGAAGATCTAGAATGGATTGCAGACAACGGGCAAGAGCTATGTATTGTTCTGGTTTCAGGAAAAGCATCGCTAGACCTGAATGGAGGCTTGCAGGGTGAAATTGGGCAAAGGATGTCGCCTTTTGAGAAGACAAAACCTTACGCTGTCTACCTAACGCTGAATGATAAGTGCTCTCTAACCGCGACAACAGACGTTGAGCTGGCGGTATGCCGGGCGCCGGGAAAACGGAGCTATCCATCTCGATTGATCACACCACAAGAGATAGGGGCAGAGCATCGCGGAAAAGGCAGAAACCAGAGACAGGTACATAATATTCTGCCGGACGATGAGCCCGCAGACAGTCTGCTGGTGGTAGAAGTGTATACCGATGAGGGATGTACCAGCTCCTATCCAAGCCACAAGCACGATCAGAATGATCCACCCAATGAAACCCAACTGGAAGAGACCTACTACCATCGACTGAATCCGCCCCAAGGTTTCTGTTTTCAAAGGGTATATACCGATGACAGAACATTAGATGAATCCATGGCCGTGTATGACGGTGATGTAGTTCAGGTACCCAGAGGATATCACCCAGTGGCAACGGTTGCTGGTTATAACAGCTATTACTTAAATGTGATGGCTGGACCAGTACGGAAGTGGTTGTTTAGCTGGGAAGAAGATCACCAATGGGTAAATACCGAATCTTATCGTTAGCGATTCTAAAGGGAATAAGAACATGTTTAATATCGCTTTATTTGGCGCTGGTCGTATCGGTCAGGTTCACGCCGCAAATATAGCTGCTAATCCAAAAACGCAACTCGCTGCTGTGGTTGACCCCTATCTGGAGGGGGCGAAAATGTTAGCAGAAAAGTACGGCGGCGAAGTCATGTCGATTGAAGAAGCTATGAACAACCCGGGGATTCACGGTGTATGCATCGGCTCTGCTACTGATACCCATGCCAACTTGATTGAGCTGGCTGCAAAAGCCAACAAAGCCATATTCTGTGAAAAGCCGATTGACCTGAGTTTGGAGCGTGTAAGAGAGTGTCTGGCGACCGTCGCTGAACATCAGGTTCCGTTTCTTGTCGGATTCAACCGACGTTACGATCCCAATTTCTCCGCAGTACAGCAGCGATACGCCATGGGGTCGATAGGCAAAGCAGAAACCTTGGTGATCACCTCACGTGACCCAGCGCCACCGCCTGTGGAATACGTGAAAGTATCCGGAGGAATGTTCCGAGATATGACCATTCATGATTTCGATATGGCACGTTTTATTCTGGGGGAAGATCCGGTTTCCGTTATGGCACACGGTCATTGTCTGGTTGACGAAAACATAGGTAAAGCGGGCGACATTGACACCGCCGTTACCGTATTAACTTTTCCGTCTGGCACTACGGCAACCATCATTAATAGTCGACGTTCAGGCTACAGCTACGACCAACGCGTCGAGCTGCATGGCAGCGAAGGTGTATTGGCCGCAGAAAATGTTCGGGAAAATCAGGTTCAGCAATGGGATGAATCCGGTTTTCAGGCAGCCAAACCACAGCTCTTTTTCCTTGAAAGGTACGAAAAAGCCTATCAGGTTGAATGGCAACACTTTGTTGACGTTCTCGAAAGAAAGTCCGCTCCGTTATGCGGTGGGTACGATGGTGAAATGGCGCTGGTTATCGCTGAAGCTGCAACGGAATCCCTAAGAACAGGTCTGCCAGTTAAAATTGGCTAATTCTCATTCTAAAGATTTGAAATGCTGACAGATTGCCAGCATTTTTTGCTTTATTAGCATGAGAAATAAATAGTTCTGCGTCGCATTGTTCTGCCGATTCACTGAGATTTTCTTCTATGAAGATTATCCTCTTACGCAATCTATTGGCTACAGTATGTAGGAGTTTAAGTGTCTCTTTTATGGGTGATTTTAGGATCCATATTTCAGTTTGGGTTGGCTCCATTCTCTATTATGTTTTTTATTTTTGGTACTGGTGCAGGACACCCCAAAGTGCTCACATTGGCAATGTACATAACGCCTTTAACATGCCTTGTAAGCGCATTGATCGTGATCTTTGGATACCTAAAAGGATGGTCTGGGTTTACCTATTGGTGGTACGGCTTCCCACTGATCGTGACTGTTATTTTCTTTTTTGTCGCAGGAAATATGAATGAATCAGATTACGGATGACACAATGACCCTATTTTAGCTTTGAAGTGAAGCTTAGTATCAAATCTAAATTGTCACTCACTGGCCAGTGAAACGGCGAGGGTCTGAGCCAGACAAAGCGAAGCAGACTGCCCTCTAAACCCGCCAACGTTGGCTTCGTTGACCACAAAATTCACATCAGACAGCTCCGCAATGGGGCTAACCTGGCTGTCGGTCAGGGTTACCTGCTTTGCTCCTTTATCTCTCGCTGCTTTCACCCAGTTATGAGTTTCTTCCGCATAAGGAGAGAAGCTAATGGAAACAACGGCATCTTTGCCTGTTACCATCGAAAGCTGTTCATCATACATTCCGCCCAAACCGTCGATCAGTACCACTCGTTTACCCAAATGGCGCAACGCATACACCATGTAAGATGCAATACTAAAAGATCGGCGGAGACCAATCACATAAAGACATTCAGCGTTTTTAAGCAGGGTGATAGCATTATTCAGGTCGCTCTCTTCAATCTTATTTGCCAGTTGTTCAAGCGCGTGTGCGTTGGCGTTGGCGAAATTGTGGAGCTGAGAAATCGGCGTGCTCGCTTGCGCGTCATCAGGGGACATGGCTTTAAACAGCTTAACTCGCTCTGAGTAGTTGCTCGTTTCTTCAACCATGTTCTGACGATACAGCTGTTTCATGTCGTTGAAGCCACTAAAACCCAACGCATTAGCGAAACGAATTAGGGTAGAAGGGGGAACATCAGCATTACTGGCAATAACCGCAACCGTATCAAATGCCACATTTTCTGGGTTATCTAACAGGTACTGACCCACCTGCTGAAGCCGCTTACTCAGGTTGCCGTATTCTTTTCGAATGTCTTCTTGAAGCTCAGAAAGTGTCGTTGCTGGTTTCATGCTTGTCCCATAAATAAAGAGGATCATCCCTCAATTGTTTCGAGGTTACTTTATTTGGAATAAACATTTCAAATGTTGCGTAGTTTTTCGTGAGCCAAATATTCACTAATGAACTCGATAACTATTCCATATCTCGGTCATGTCTTTCGAAAATCAATGTGAACATATTGCATTGATAATGGTTATCCATCAGAAAGTAAGATATCGAGTAGTTCCAGCGTTAAGGTATCTGTGTTTTTCAGAGTGTTAAAGTCTTGGTAGTCGTTACCAATAACATCAAACTGCATCAGTTGTGTGGCCTCAGCATCGTATTCTGGATGCGTAGAACACAAAACGTATTCCCCATCGCCAAACTCGCCCTTAACTATTGCTGCAGGTTTATCTGGCAGTTCTGAAAAACGAGCGACGACTTCATAGTTGCCTTTGGTTTCATTGTTCGCTTCAAAAAAGCAGCCCCCAAGATACATAGACTCAAATACCTGCTTCTCGGTTTCGAGCTGAACAATTCGAGCTTCGGTGGCATTGTAATTGTCCGCCAGTGCAAATTGTTCGATAGGTCCTCTGGCAGTTCCGCTGAAAAAAGCCAGTTCATTGGGAGTAATGATTTCAAATGGTGTGCCTTTTGCCCATTCTGTGCGTTTACAAGCCAGATAGGCACCGCCGCAAATCCCTAAATATTTGCCTCCATTAGCGACATATTCAGAAATGCGTTGGTAGCCTTCACCATTGAGTTTGTCAGATTTGTAGCGGCTGGCTCCACCTGGCATCACCAATAGATCAACGTTTTGGTCGAGAGCTCCAGCCAGTATTTCATTGGCATTAACAAAAAAGACGTTACTTTTGCCGCGCAATCTTCCCAACGCATAATAAAGGATATGGTTGTTAGAAACGTTGTCGCTATAAATTAGAGTTGTCACAGTCGTTTTGATCCCGCGGCAAAAAGTAAATTATCTCGAATCAGATTAACTAGGCTGCACGGGACAGCAAGCTTGCTGGTCGGGCTTTCGCAATCGCTGAGGTAATCAACCCCGTCACTACTGCTTTGGCGATATCGCCAGGAATGAAGGCAGTGACCAGAGCACTTGCTTCAAGCAATGTCTTGTTTAGTACGATAGACATTCCAACGATCCCGAAGATATACATCACGATAATACCACCGACGATGGCTGCAACTGTCGCAACCAAAGTCAGGTTTGCGCTGCGCCATTTTTCGACAATAAGACCGGTAACAAAGGCAGCAACTGGCCAGCCAATAAGGAACCCACCTGTAGCACCTACAAATAGCGCAATTCCGCCGCGTCCACCAGACAATACAGGGAGCCCGATAGCAACCAGCAGAAGCAACAGCAGCACCGCCAGAGTGCCTCGCTTAGCGCCTAAAATCGCGCCACAAAGCATAATGCCAAGGCTCTGCGCCGTGATTGGCACGCCGAAACCTAAAGTAAAGGGAGGGATTATGCCAAGTCCGACAATCAGTGCTGCAAACAAGGCAATGTATGCAATGTTCTTTTCCATTTATTTTTTCTCCAAAATGTGTGTACCGCCGCGCGCTTTTAGCGCCTCGGCTACGTGGTCAGCATCGTCCAGTGCAATAACAGTAAAAGGGATAATAATTCGCCAGCCGGCACGTTTTGTTGTTCGTGCTCGCCATGCGAGAGAAAGTGTTTGTCCTTTAGACATTAAAACGGGTGTCATTCTAATGACCAAAGCGATTGAAAGTTCCAGCGCTCTGCTACTCAGTCCAAATCGCCTTAGAGGGCGTGCCACAAAATGGGCGACATCCATCATATCGGCTAGGCGAGTGGTCATAGTAACAAGGTTGGCAAGGGCAACGGCGGATATCATTCGAATTATAACCATTGCCCCTAATTGATACTCTTGCGTGAAGCCATGCCAAATAGCCATGATCAACACCACTGGCCACAAGATTTTTAGGTGTTTCATTCCCTGAATGAAGAATGCTTTCCCAGGGAGTACATACAAAATCAAAACACTGATAAGGAAAGCGAGGTGTAAAAGAAGATGCTGAACAAAAAACAGAGCAATAGTCGTTACAGCCAGAGCAGAGAGTTTGTATCCTGCCGACCAGCTATGCGCTCTGGTCTCAATGGGAGAGGTTAGAGATATCATCACTTTCCCCCAATCTTTCCATCTCGGTCAGATATTTTGGCAGCACAACTTCTGGTGCATCCAGTTCCGATAACTTACCGGATTCAATCCAGAGGACCTGGTCGTAGTGCTCAATATCTGCCGGGTCGTGGCTAATATGTATCAAGCTACCGGAAAACGAATCTAAGTATCTTTGTAGCTGTTTTTTGGTCGGAATATCTAAACCGGCAAAAGGCTCATCCAAGATAATTAGGTTTGGCTGCATCGCGACCACAGCCATAAGGCACACCAGGTGTTTCTGACCCTGAGAAAGGGCAGAGGTGTGAACATTCGCCCAATGAGTTTTACCAAATTCAGCCAGCACAGAGCGGGCATTGTCATCTGCTTCATTTTTGGACTGACCTAACTGGCGGAGACCAAAAGAAATCTCTTCAATGACCGTCGGGAAAATGATCTGGTGATCTGGGTTCTGGAACAAAATCCCGATTTCAGTCAGTGCTCCCTTACGATTTTTAAAAGGATCGATTTGAGCGACCCTTACCTCGCCGGAATTCACTTCAATCAATCCAGATAAAACTCGGGACAAAGTAGACTTGCCTGAACCGTTGCGTCCAATTACCCCGAGACGCCTAACCTGAACGTCAAACGACAGGTTATTCAACACCGTTTTTCCCTGTATTTGTAAGCTCACGTTTTCCAGCCTTATCTCACTGATTTTAGACAGTTTCTCTTGTTCAGGTGTGTGCAACGTGCTCATGTAGTTCCAAATACAGTTGTAAAAACAGTCAAATTAAAGATGGTGACGGTAGCCAGAAAGCTGTGATGCTCCTATGAAGCCCATGGCAAAAGAACAGCTTCACCGCGAGCGAATACTAACAAGTTGGTTTAGTAGGGTAAACCACCAAAAAGCTGTGGTATTGGAATGTTTTGTATTTGTGTGGGGATTTGGCTGGAAAGTAATAAAACGACTAGGGGGTTCGCCAGAAAAACAAAAATATCCTTTTAAATCGAGGTGAAAGAATTTACATATGCGTATGATTTCACTTTGTTTTTATAAAATAAAGTGGAAATTATTAATCATATGAATGATCTCTCATTTTGAGCTCAACGTCATTTCAATTCATTGAAATGACACGAAAAAGAGAATCCATGCGGTTGGTGTTGTTAATCTTGTATGTCATTGATAATAGGCAACTTATGGTTTTCTCAATAGAGTGATTCTTCATGTCTTGGGAGTAACAGACATGCTGCTTTTTACTGTACGCAAACTTTCTATTGTGAAATTCAGCGAGCTGCATTTATCCAAATAACACTGTGTTTATATATGCCTGAAAGGGCATATCACTCTTGGAGCCCTACATGAAAAAAAATATGAATCGATGGATTAATGTCTGTTTTGCTTTATCTGCTACAGCCCTCGGTGTGAGTCAGGCGATTGCTGCTAATGACGTCCACTCAGCTGCGTTAGAAAAAGAATACATAAACCAGCCATCAAGTGCCCAGTTTTGGCAAGAAACGGTGGAACACTCTTCCACTTCCGAAGCTGACCGCCAACGTTATATCAAGCCAGCTAAATTCCGCTTAATTCAGTTAGAACTTGACCAACTTAAACATCACCTAAATCAGACCGTAACTGCTTCTACAGATTTGGTAAATGAAAGGGCAGCAAGCGTCGATCTTTCTATCCCATTGCCGAATGGGGGTTACGAAACCTTTGTTGTTGCGCCAAATCAAGTGCTGCCAGTTGAACTGGCTGCGCGCTATCCCGGGATTAAAACGTTTAGCGGAACCAGTGCGGAGACTAAGAATACTCGAATTGTACTGGACTACACGTTGCAAGGGTTTCATGCGATGGTGACATCAGAGAAATACGGTACGTTCTATATCGACCCTTATGAATCAGGAAATACTAGAACATACATCAGTTATTTCAAAAAGGATTATCACAAAACCAAGGATTTGCGCCTTATCGAAGAAACACTGACTCACAGTGATTCTCAGCTTAACAATGCTCCTTCATTCCGATCTGGGCGCTCAGGTTTTGGAACTTCAGATATGTATCCGTTAAGAACATATCGTTTAGCAATAGCAACGACTTATGAATACTCTCGCTTTCATGGTGGGACAAAACAGAGCGTGATGTCAGCCGTTGCAACCACAATCAACCGAGTGAATGAGATCTATGAGCGTGATTTGGCCATACGCTTGCAATTGATCCCTACCACTGATCAGCTATTTTCCCTCGATGTAAACGATTACTACACAAATAATCGCTCAGATTTAATGCAAGGAGAAAGTCAGGTCGTCATTGATAAGGTGATTGGTCAGCAAGGTTACGATGTTGGTCATCTGTTCAGTGCAACGGGCGGCGGAAGCGCGCTCATCGGTTCTGTTTGTACCCGAGGCAAAGGAAGCGGTGTTTCAGGGTTAGGTATGCCAATGGGTGATGCATTTGATATCGACATTGTCGCGCATGAGATTGGTCACCAATTTGGTGCCGAACATACCCACAATACAGGGTGTAATCGCGTCTCTTACAATGCGGTGGAGCCGGGAAGTGGGTCAACAATCATGGGTTATGCGGGCGTTTGCGGACCAAATGTTCAAGTGAACTCCGATGCCATGTTCCATAGCTATAGCATCGGGAATGTTCGTCATTTTATGGATCGCGGGTATGGCAGTGGATGCGGTACGTCTGAGATGTCATTAAACACACCTCCAGTCGTCCGTGCAGGACCAGACGTGACAATTCCAAAAGAAACGCCATTTGTTTTGACAGGGTCGGCAGCTGATACAGAAGACCAAGCCAGCTTAACCTACAGTTGGGAACAAATTGACCGGGGTGATTTGGTCGCACGTCCAACCGCGAGTCAAGTGACAGGCCCCACATTCAGAGCAAAACTACCAGCCGTATCTCCAACTCGTTACCTGCCCAACCTAGACGCAATTATCAACAACCAGACGCCTACCTGGGAGGTACTTTCTTCTGTGGCACGCAGCTACAAATTTCGGTTAGTGGCTCGGGATAACAATGCAGAATCGCCTCAGGTTTCATGGGATGAGCGTGTGATTACAGTCGATGGAACTGCGGGTCCGTTTGTGGTCAGCGAACCAAATACAAAAGTAAACTGGCTTCCCGGTTCAACGCAGACGGTACGCTGGCAAGTTGCAGGAACCCATTTACCACCAGTGAGTGTAAGTTTGGTAAACATCCTGCTTTCTCTGGATGGCGGTAAAACTTACCCACACACCCTAGCCACAAACGCCCCTAACACAGGTAAAGCGGAGGTTGTTCTACCGAATTCGATAAGTAACACTGCCCGAATCAAAGTTGAAGCGGTTGATAACATCTTCTTTGATATTTCAAACGTAGATTTCTCAATCTCTGAAGGGATAGGTTTGAATCAGGCTCCGGAGTTCACCTCAGTCGCTCCGGTGAATGCGACCAGTGGTATGGCATATCACTATCAAGTTAGCGCTAAGGATGTGGACAGCCCTGAAATACGATTCAGAGCCAAAACCAAACCTGCATGGCTATCTTTTGATGCGAGCACATTGGTACTTAGCGGTACACCAACAGATGCAGATATTGGTAGCCATCAAGTGGTACTGCAAGTATCAGACAGCCAGATCGTCACCAGCCAGACCTTCCAGATTACGGTTACAGGTAGCGCAACACAGACTTGTGGCACCGCTGAACCTTGGAGCGCCAGTCAGGTATATGTTACAGGTGATCAAGTTTCCTATGGAAACAAGACCTTTGAAGCGAGATGGTGGACAAAAGGGCAACAGCCTGACGCATCAAAAGTAGATGGCGACTGGAAACTGATTGACCCATGCCAGCCATAGTGAAATAACGTCTTATTGATATTTATAAGGTGTAATAAAATCAGGCGAGCCTAAGATCGCCTGATTGTTGTTATAGAGAACAGATCACGCCAGTTAGTCCGTTTAACGTCTTGTTCGCTGGAATGCTTGGTCAACATCTGACTGAGGCACAAAAATCACCTCTTGCTTCGTACACTCGATTTCATTTGGCTCTTCCCACATATTGCTGGCAAGTTCGAATACTTCATCAGAGACTTCCATTGAAAAAGTACTCCCTTCTGAAATATTCCTGTACTGCACTCTTTTTCTTCTCTGCTCTTTCGGGGCATCCAACACGTAAACAGAAACCTTGTGTCCAGATTCGTTGATAAGATCGTACATCGACTTTCTACTATCTGATTGAATCAGTCCCAGTTCAAGAATGACATCGCTACCGGAGTTGAGAATGCTAAGAGCGACTTCCCATATTTGTTCATTGCAGCGCTTCTTCCTTGCAACATACCACTCAAAGATATTTGTCGAGGGGCGATCGGGGCTAAAGAGTCTGCTCATCCAAGAATCGAGGTTTATATGTGGCGCACTCATTCGTTTGCTCAGATCTTTGGAAAACGTCGACTTTCCTGCGCCAACAGGTCCTTCTATTAAGAATACTTTTGCCAAAATGCCTCCGATCTTCACAATTAGTTATCTAGGGTCTGTTGACCTTTCGCGGTTAAATTTTGTTCGATTTCTATGTGTTTTAATCGCGGCGCAAGGTCTTTAGCCTAGTCATTCTAAGCAAATACCTTGCAACAAAGAGTAAAGCACATAGAAACGAACCCTTCGGGCAGCCTTTGTGGCTCCTTTCTACTGCGTTACCGCTTATTGATGTAGAGCGACTACACCGATTAAGCGCTGCCTTGTATAAAGAACCCACAAAAGGCTGCAAAAATCAGCTCGAAAGGTCAACAGACCCTAACAATCAGTTATTAAACAGCAAAACTACTAATTTATATATGGTGGAGTTGTTGCGTTGTAGGTGGCAACAAACTTATTCAGCTGTACGGATTTCAAACAAAAAGCCCGCAAACTCTAGCTTGCGGGCTTTCTCAAAATCAATTCATCAAAACTTTCTAACAGAAGTCCACTGGCTGTCAGAGTCCCGTGAATCCAGTGAAGAATAGACAAATGCCATGCCTTCTGCGCCTTCTTCAACACTAGGGTAGGAAAGGCAAAGAGGGTCGGGTGATTCGCCTTGCTCTAGAGCCACGATATGATGTGCCAAATCGAAATAGAGGTTGGCGAACGCTTCGCGATACCCTTCGGGGTGACCAATGGCGACGTGAGAAACTCGCTCCGCTTCAGGAAGTAACCCTTTACCGCCTTTTGTTAAGACGTAGGCAGGGGCATTAATTGGGCGAACCAGTAGCTCGTTGGGTTGTTCTTGATTCCACTCCAGCCCACCTTTGGTGCCATAAATGGTAAAGCTTAATCCGTGCACACCACCAGCGGCTGCCTGAGTGACAAACAGTTGCCCGCGAGCCTGATTAGCGTAGCGAAGCTGAATGCCACAGTAATCATGGGCTTCCCGACCATCGACCAAAGCCGTCACATCCGCACTTAAAGCTTGTGGCACCATGCCGGATACGTAGCTCAGAAGGTGGTAACTGTGAGTGGCAATATCCCCCAGAATCAGTGACGGACCAGCAAGTTCAGGCTTCATGTGCCAGTTTGTGCCGTCTTTTTCGCTGGGTGTCAGTTCCGCCAAATGTCCCTGAATGTATTGGCTCTGAAGCATTTTAATTTCGCCAAGTATGCCGTGTTCTATCATTGCTCTGGCTTGCCGAACCATAGGGTAGCCAGTGTATCCGTATGCCACGCAATAACATTTTCCGGCTTCTTTGGCTTTGCTCACCAACGCATCGGCTTCCTCCACGTTCATGGTTAATGGCTTTTCGCACATCACGTGAAAGCCATGCTCCAGAGCCTGAACGGATAAGTCATAGTGCGAATTGTTTGGCGTCATAATGGCAATCACATCGGCACCGTCTTCGCGCTTGTTTTCAGAAGAAAAGAGCGCTTCGGGCGAACCATAACCTCTTAGCCCCATAGACTCCGCCGCCTGTATAGAGCGTTCCGGATTGGAGGATACTACTCCCGCGACCACTTCAAACTCTTCATGCATGGTGGCGGCACTTCGGTGAATCGAACCGATAAAAGAATCGGGGCCGCCTCCGATCACTGCCAGCCTTAGTCTTCGTCCTAATTTTTGAATAGATACGCTCATCAGGTTTTCCTTAATCCGGGGCGAGAAGGGTTAATACGCGTTCCACTTCCTGTTGCAAAGCAGGCATGGCGGCCAGAGCAAACCGGCTGCGGTCGAAGTGCCTATCCTGTTCCATCAAATCTCGAATACGTTTACCCATAGCCATGCGTAGCGTGGTACCGACATTGAATTTAGCAACGCCAGTGCGCTTAAGCTTCATTAAGTCGTCAGGGTGAATACCAGTTGTGCCGTGAATCACCAAGGGAATCGGCATGTCTTGCTCAATTTCCTGTAACAATTCAAAGTGAATGGGGCAATCGGCTTCAGTTTTTCGGTGAACGTTGCCGACGGAAACTGCGAGCACGTCTGCGCCGCTCTCTTTAGCATAGCGCCAGGCTTCTTGCGGTGATGTGAGTTCTGAACGAATATGATCTCGTCCTTCCTCATAAGGAACCGATCCAAGCTCGCCTTCTAGCGATACGCCCATAGAGCGGGCAACCCGACTCACCTGATACGTTCGCGACAGATTTTCTTCGAAAGGAAGCTGAGAACCGTCAAACATGACCGATGTAAATCCCGCTTTCATCGCTTTAAAGACGACGGTTTCTTCGTAGCAATGATCCAGGTGAACCACCACAGGCACCGAGCTCTGCTTAGCTAAGGGGACAAGAATCCCTGCCATAACGTCCACGCCTGCAAGGTCGACCATGTCTTTATTCACGGCGAGAATCACAGGGCGATCCACGGCTTCTGCACCCTTTACAATGGCGATGGCTTCTTCGATACCGAACACATTGCAACAGGCAACCGCGCCAGAACTTGCCGAGGCTTGTGGCAGTATCTCGTTGAGTGATACAAGCATGTGTTTTCTACCTTATTTGAATTTCGCGACCATATCTTTGATGCCGGGAATGGTGTGCACCTGATATTCATGGTGAGGGTCGAAGTACTGGATCAGGGACTTGCTGCTTTCACCCACAATGATGGTGAAGTAATACATTTCGTATCCCGGAGCAGCAACGCTGGGGTGGTAGCCTTTGTCGATGGCGATCACGCTGCCTGTTTTCACGTGATAGACCGGACCCTGATCGTCTTCGTGCTCATACAGAAACTGTGCACCAAACCCCTGTCCGGGATTAAAGCGGAACTGGTAGACTTCTTCATAACGCGTTTCTGTTGGTGGTCGTTCTTCGTCGTGTTTGTGCGACGGGAACCCAGACCAGCCACCTGCACCGACGGTGAACAGCTCGCTAACCAGTAAGCGACCGCGTTGATCCGCGTTTTTCTGCCCCAGAATGTGCTTGATCTTGCGGTGAGTTTTGGTGTCGTCGCTGCCGTACTGCACCTTGTCGACCTCATCTGGGGTGACGGCAAAAGGCTGAAGCTCGGGTTTGTCTTTATCATCGTATCGACCACCAGCGATAAGCACGTCGGCGGCATTAGAAACACAGGTAATGACTGCTTCGGATCCAACAGGCACATAGACGCCAGAAGGATCGCCATCCCAGACCGATTCGCGCTGACCAATCTCAGGGAAGTTTTCGCCATTTACCGTGATATCGCAGGTTCCGCCAGCCAGAACCACAACACTCTCGTAGCTTTCTAAACGATAAGTGTGGCTCTCTCCTTGTTTAAGAGATACGGGGTTGAAATAGCACAGTGGAGTAGTGTCGTCATTGACGTCGATGACTGGCTGATTCTGATTATCGAATGGTGGAATATGCTTACCCATGACACGACTCCTTGTGAGATAAGAGGGAAAACTGAGGTGAAAAGTCATAACGATGCGTTTTCATAAATGCCAGCAGCTCAGGCAGTTCTGCCATGGCTTCAGAACAAGTGTTGCCCATCACGTTTATGGCGGCGTTCGCGGAACCTAACGCTATGCTGTCTTCAAGTGGCTGCCCACGTAGCAAACCAAATAGAAGTGCTCCGGCAAACGCATCCCCGGCTCCATAAGGTTTTCTGGCTTCTACCTGAAAAATGCCCTGAGAGAACGAAGTGAGTGACTGATTCGCGTCCAGCCCAAATACTTTGCAGCCATGTTCGCCCGCTTTAGCCACAATCATCTCTGGCTTTTTTGCAAGTAACTGGTTTGCGATGTCTGCCATAGCGTCGCTGTCTTTTGAATGAAGATCGGATGCCATCATCACCTGAAATTCTTCTTCATTTCCGATAATGACGTCGCTCAGCTCCGCGGCTTTCTGGTAGCAAGACGCTGCCTCTTCCGCGCTTTGCCAGCTATACGCTCGATAATCCAGATCCAGTACTACTTTGCAGTGTTCAGCAGCGGCTTTTTTCATTGCTAGATAACAGGATTCTCTTGATGGCGACCGAGACAATGCCGTACCAGATACCACAAGCGCACGTATCTGACTAAAATCGATCGCAGAGATGTGTGATTCACTCAGTGCCAGATCGGCGGCAAGGTTCCGATAGATCACCACTTCAGGCTTAGGATCGTACTCTGCCAACGCAAGGCTGGTTCGATGTTCGCCGCCTACAGTGAACAGGAAATCGGTGTTGATTCCTTGCTTCTCCATTGCCTTGCGAACAAATTCACCGACGCCGTCTTTCGAGACGCAACTTAAAATTGCAGCGTTGGCACCCAGCTTCGAAAGGGCAAATGCGATGTTGGCGGGCGAGCCGCCAACAGCCTTGTGATAAGTGGAAGTGGTCGCCAGCGTTGCACCAAAATCACTGGCGTACAGATCCATGCCCGCCCGCCCCAGGCAGATTGCCTCGATAGGACGGTTGTGGCTGGCAGACCAGTCATGCAATACCAGTTCGCTACTCATTGCAGTTCACCCATATTGCACCGTTATCGGCGGATTTAACGCACGACTCGACAAACTTAACGCCGCTGATCCCGGCGTTTATGTCTGGATACCAGTGGTTATCAAGAAACGCCTTATCGTTACGTTCAAATGCATCGATGGCTAATGCAAATCTGTGATACAGGTTTGCCCAGGATTCAAAGAACCCTTCACCATGACCGCCACCGATTCGGGAACTGTTGACGCCTGCCACATCGTTGTAGAGGTAAGGCATACCGCGTTCCAGCACCTGAGCAGGTTCGCCCTGAACCTCATAACGAAGCTGGTTAGGGTATTCATCCCACCACTCAATGCTGGCCTTTTCTCCTACTACCCGAATTTTTTGCTGATGCATGGAACCGGAGTTAATGGCGCTTGCCCACATGGTGCCCACTGCGCCGTTATTGAAGTTCATGATCACGTGTGCGTTGTCTTCAAGTGGCGCGCGAGACTCAATGAAAGACTGTTTGCTGCACAGTAAAGACGTGACTTCCAACCCGGTGATCAATTCTGCAAGGTAAAAGGCATGTGTACCGCAGTCTCCAATGATAAAGCTGGGACCAGAGACTTCAGGGTTCATGCGCCATTTTGCTCCGGGGGAATGCTTCTCTACTTCAACATTGTGATAACCGTGAGCAAACTGCATCTGGATTACTCGCACACTGCCTATGTCGCCGCGTTGAACCATTTCACGTGCCTGTTGCACCATCACATGCCCTGTGTAGCCGTACATCACGGCAAGCATGAGATTGTTTTCACTGGCGATATTTTTGAGTTCAAGTGCCTCATTTGACTGGAAAGTTACGGGTTTTTCGCAAATTACATGCAGACCCGCTTCCAACGCAGCTTTGGCAATTTCGTAGTGCGTGGCATTAGGGGTGGCAATCGACACCGCCTGAATACCATCTTCACGTCTGGCTTCCTGCTCGAACATCACTTTGTAATTCGCGTAGCAGCGACTCTCTTCCAGACCAAGGTTGGTGCCGAAATCAATGCAACGCTGGTGGTCGATGTCCAGTGCACCGGCGACAAAATGAAATAATCGGTCACGCGCAGCCGCGGCTCGGTGTGAATAGCCGATTTCGCTGCCACGACCACCGCCTATCAGTCCCCAGCGAATTGGGGATGTTAATCGTGTTTCTTCATTAAACATTCACTGGCTCCTATACCCCACGGCGTTGATGACGTCGACCTTCATCCCAGGTCGCTTTGGCTTTAACCACTTCCTGACGGTCGGTTACTTCTGGCAAGCCAACTTCCCACCACGCATCCACCGATGACCAGACTGTCGGGTCAATATCAACGACCAACACATAAGTGCGATCCGCTTCTTTTGCTCGGTTAAAGGCGTCTTCAAATTCCGACAGGGAGCCGACTTTTTCAGACAAAGCACCAAGCCCTTGTGCGTGTTTCACAAAGTCCACTCTTGGCAGCTCTGCGTCTTCGCGTACCGTGGTGCAGTCTTTAAGCAGGTTATTGAAACTCTCGTTACCTGTGTTGTTTTGCAGTTTGTTGATAACGGCAAAGCCAGCGTTGTCGCAAACCACCACTATCATCTTGTGACCAGTGAGCACGGAGCTATAAATGTCGGAGTTAAGCATCAGGTAAGAACCGTCACCGACCAGCACAATGGCATCATGATCAGGGCGAGCCATTTTGGCTCCCCAGCCGGCAGCCACTTCGTAGCCCATACAAGAGAAACCAAATTCAATGTCGAGTTGCCCCGGCTTACTGGCGAGCCAGTTCATATTCAGCTCTGCTGGAAGCCCACCCGCGGCAGTAATGATTCTGTCATCGGGGGAAGCGAGCTGGTTTACCTGACCTACGACTTGTGCGTAAGACGGCGCGGCAGTGTCAGTTGGCTCGGTGCGACTTGCGACAATATCCAGCCATTTCTGACGTTCCTGTCTTGTATAGATCGACCAGGTTTTGTCGATCTTCCAATTGGTCAGCATGGGAGATAGCTGGTCAATCGCTGCTTTGGCATCTGCCTGTATCGGGCACGACCAGTGCTTGATGGCATCGAAGCGACAGGTATTAATGCTCACGAGTTTCATGTCTTCACGGCGGAAAACCGTCCAAGAACCTGTAGTGAAATCCTGTAGTCGTGTACCGATAGCAATCACTAAATCGGCGCGCTCAGCGATATTGTTGGCGCTGTCTGAGCCTGTAGCACCGATGGGACCACAGTTAAGCGGGTGGTTCGCAGGTAACAGAGTTCTGCCCGCAATAGTTTCTAGCACCGGAATGTCGTATTTTTCAGCGAAGCTTTGCAACTCAGCCTGAGCACCGCTGTAAAACACGCCACCACCTGCCACGATCACTGGTTGCTTACTTTGCTTGATCAGGTTGGCTGCGGCTTCTAGATCTTCAAATTCTGGCTGCGGTCTTCGAATTCGATGGACTTTCTTTTCGAAAAAGATTTCTGGGAAATCCCAGGCATCACCCTGAACATCTTGCGGTAACGCCAGAAAAACAGGACCACAATCACCAGGATCTAACAAAGTAGCGAGAGCCTGAGGCAAGGAAGCCACTAGCTGCGCAGGGCTGGTAATGCGATCCCAGTAACGCGTTACGGTTTTGAAAGCATCGTTTACCGTCAGTGTCGGGTTACTGAAATGTTCCGTCTGCTGCAAAACCGGATCAGGAAGGCGAGAGTTAAAAGTGTCTCCTGAAAGAAGAAGCAAAGGCAGTCGGTTGGTATGTGCGACGCCAGCGGCAGTCACCATATTGGTTGCCCCCGGACCGACAGATGAGGTCGCAATTCCTATGCGTTTGCGTTGATTCGCTCGGGCGTATGCAATAGCAGCCATAGCCATCGACTGTTCGTTCTGCCCGCGCCAGGTTGGAAATACATCCTGATTTTCCAGCAATTGCTGACCAAGGCAGGTTACGTTGCCGTGCCCGAAAATGGCAAAGGCGCAGCCAAATAAAGACTCTTCCTTTCCATCAATCTCTATGTATTGCGCTGCTAAGTACTTTACCAGTGCTTGTGCTGTTGTGAGCCTAACCGTTGTCATCTTTATGCTCCTTGTCTACTCACGATTTGTATTGATCAAATAATAGCCACACTCTGAAAATGTTTTCAATATGTTTATTGCTTGTTAATTAAAAAATGAGCTTTATTTATATCAATATGAGATCCATGAGCACAAAATTGGTCAATAAATAGACTTTTTAAGTTGACACATTGAAAACATTTCCACTATTGTTTGCTTATTGTTAATTAAATGTGAATTTTGTTTGTGTTTTTTTCACACGGAGAAACGACAGTGGAACTAAAGCTTGCAAATGCCCCATGCTCTTGGGGAATAGAATTTCCGGATAACCCAGACAACCCAACGTGGGAGAGAGTGCTGAATGAAATCAGCCTGTCTGGTTACAAAGCGACGGAATTGGGACCTTTGGGATACCTTCCTCAGGATCAACAGGTACTGGAGAAAGAGCTGTCACAAAGGGAGCTGGACTTGATTGCAGGTACGTTATTTGTGCATCTGCATCGTCAGGACAATCGCGAAGCCATTTACACTCAAACCCGAAAAGTTTGCCAGATACTGCAACAGCAAAACGCAAAATATCTGGTGGTTATAGACCATGTATCTTCACCCAGAACCGATCAGGCAGGGCAGGTAGACACAGCCACGCGCCTCTCTCCTGAAAGCTGGTCCTTCATGATGGACACGCTGAAAGAAGTCGGACGTATTTGCGCTGACTACGGCATTACGCCAACTCTTCATCCCCATGCCGGGACTTACATTGAGTATCGCGATGAGCTTGATCGTGCCATGAACGATTTGCCACCAGAGTTAATGTCTCTGTGTGTGGATACCGGGCACTGCATCTACGCTGGTATGGACCCTTGTGAGGTACTGTCCACCTATCGAGACCGCGTGAAGTATCTACACTTTAAAGACATTAATGCCGCCGTTCATAAAGAGTCGGTAGCAAATGGTGTCGACTTTTATTCAGCCATTGGTAACAACATATTCTGTCCGCTTGGCGAAGGGTGTGTCGATTTTGACGCCGTTAAACACACATTGATTGAAATTGATTTCAAAGGGTGGGTGACGGTAGAGCAGGACACCGACCCTAAAGCCAAGAGCGACGCCAAAACGGATGCGGAAAGAAGCCGAACGTTTATAGAACAAACCATCTTAGCCTGATCTGCGATGACAAAGCAGTTCGAGGATAGCGCGAATTAAGATTTGGAGAAATTGTATGACAGGGAAAGTAGAAGCGGAGGCAGTACCCATGACTTCGAAAGGTGATGAAAGGGTTCGCAAGGTTTCAACCTTGAATCGATTGCTGTCACGACCTGAACTGGGGGCAGTATCGGGTACGATATTGGTCTTCCTATTTTTTGCAATCGTTGCCTGGGATTCAGGCATGTTTAACGCCGACGGCATAATGAACTGGACAACGGTTTCGGCGCAGCTCGGCATTATTGCTGTCGGAGCCTGCCTGTTGATGATCGCCGGTGAGTTCGATTTGTCCATCGGTTCCATGATTGGTTTTGCGGGCATGATGATTGCGATCCCCTCTGTGTATTGGGGATGGCCAGTCTGGCTAGCCATCATCTTTGCGTTTGTGGGCGCAATGGCTATTGGCTTTGTCAACGGGTATATCGTGGTGAAAACCGGATTGCCGTCCTTTATCGTGTCATTGGCTTTCTTGTTCATTCTGCGCGGTCTGACCATTGCACTTTCAATTATGTTGACTAATAAGACCATTCTTTCTGGTGTGTCTGAAGTGGCGGAAGGCGACATTCTGGCCGCGGCATTTGGCGGGCAGATAGGGACGGGTTTCTTCCAATGGCTCGCCAATATAGGGCTGATCGAAACCTACTCCGACGGCTCTCCTATCGTGTCGGGTATTCCTATGGTGGTTGTCTGGTGGTTCCTTATTACTGCAGTTTGTTCATTCGTCCTCTTGAGAACCCGATTTGGTAACTGGATTTTTGCCGCAGGCGGCGATGCCAATGCAGCAAAAAACGTGGGTGTACCTACCGAGAAAGTCAAAATTTCCCTTTTCATGTTTACCGCATTTTGCGCCACGGTATTTGCGGCGTGTCAGGTGCTTGAATTTGGTTCGGCTGCTGCAGACCGAGGGCTGTTGAAAGAGTTTGAAGCCATCATTGCTGCCGTTATCGGAGGAGCACTGCTTACCGGAGGATACGGTTCGGTTATCGGCGCATTCTTCGGTGCTCTGATATTTGGTGTGGTGCAGATGGGCATTTTCTTTACCGGAGTGGATTCAGACTGGTTCCGGGTATTCCTAGGGGTGATGCTGCTTATTGCCGTTCTGTTCAATAACTTCATTCGCAAGAAAGTGACCAACGCACGCTAAGACGTTTCAAGGAGTGAAATATGGATAAGTACATTCTCGAATTAAAAAACGTCAGCCGCTATTTCGGATCAGTGATTGCGCTAAAAGACATCGACATGAAAGTCAAAATGGGTGAAGTGCACTGTCTGCTTGGCGATAACGGAGCAGGTAAGTCAACGCTTATTAAGACTCTGGCAGGCGTGCATAAACCTTCCGAAGGTCAGTTTTTAATGAACGGCAGCCCGGTGAAATTTGAATCACCAAGAGATGCGCTGGATGCCGGGATTGCAACGGTTTATCAGGATCTGGCTTTAGTCCCTTTAATGAGCGTAACGCGCAACTTCTTTATGGGGCGAGAGCTAACCAAGAAAATAGGACCTTTTGAAGTCTTCGACACAAAACGCGCGAATGAAATCGCTCGCGATGGACTGGCAGATATGGGGATAGACGTACGAGACCCAGAGCACCCAATCGGCACTATGTCGGGCGGTGAAAGACAATGTCTGGCAATAGCCAGAGCCATCCACTTTGGTGCAAAAGTGCTGATTCTGGATGAGCCCACTGCTGCGCTTGGGGTGAAACAGTCGGCCAATGTTCTAAAAGTGGTCGCGAGAGCCAGAGGGAAAGGGCTGGCGGTGATTTTGATTACCCATAACGTCCACCATGCTTACCCCGTTGCAGACCGATTTACCTTATTGAACCGTGGGCGCAGCTTGGGCTCATGGAAAAAAGATGACATCTCCCGTGAGGAGATATTGGAAATGATGTCAGGTGGAGAGGAATTAGAAACCCTTGAAGCAGAACTGGCAGAGTTTGCCAGAGCAGATGCCGCAGCATCGGCTTGATAACCGAGATCAGCAAATCTCGAACTACTAAAGCTCTGTCATTCAAACGAAAACAGAGGTGAAGGAATTGGATGACTTTCACCTCATTCACAACACATGGAGATATCCGGATGAACAACCTACTGAGCAATATCGCGAAAAAGGCATCTGTGTTGGCATTAGCACTTTGCAGTACTGCAATTGCATTTTTGCCTTCAACGGCTTCAGCGGAAGAACGTTTCGTGCTGGTGAGCCACGCACCTGATGCTGATTCGTGGTGGAATACAATCAAAACCGCGATCAAAGAAGCGGGTCAGAACATGGACGTATCGGTTGAATATCGTAACCCGCCTACTGGTGATTTAGCCGATATGGCTCGTATCATCGAGCAGGCTGTTGCGTCGAATCCGCAGGGCATCATTACCACCTTAGCCGATTATGATGTGCTAAAAGGCCCGCTTGAAAAAGCGAAGAAAAAAGGCATCCCAGTTGTCACCATCAACTCTGGTACTAAAGAGCAGAGCGAAAAGGTCGGGGCATTGCTGCACGTTGGTCAGCCAGAATACGATGCAGGTTTTGGAGCGGGTAAACGCGCCAAGGCAGATGGCATCAAAAACTTCCTTTGTGTGAATCACTACATCACGAACCCAGCGTCTGTAGAGCGTTGTCAGGGTTTCGCTGATGCGCTAGGTGTCGATCTGGGCGGTCAGATGATTGATTCAGGGCAGGATCCAACAGGCATCGAGAAAAAAGTGCTGGCTTTCCTACGTAAAAATCCAAACACAGAAGCGATTCTTACTCTGGGACCTACATCTGCACACCCAACACTTCGTGCATTGGAGAAAAACCGTCAGCTAGGCAAAATCTACTTCGGCTCATTCGACCTAAGTAATGAAATTGCCCAAGGTATTAAAGATGGCAACATCAAATGGGCAATTGACCAGCAGCCATACCTGCAAGGGTATCTGCCAGTTATGGTGTTGACACTATTTAACCGTTACGGCGTTATGCCATCAAACCACATTAACTCTGGTCCTGGTTTTGTCACACTGGACAACCTGGCACTGGTAGAAAAACTGGCTGGTGAATATCGTTAATCAAAGCCGATACCTATAGTGGGTAAAGCCTTAAGTTTAGGCTCACAGGTTGCGTTAGCCGGTAGGGGCGAACGACGTAACGAATGTTGGCTGTGGTAGGGAGCAACCAACATTCACCATGACACCAGCTTTGTGAGCCGTTTTAAATAAACCAGCAAAGAAATAGCGTGATTAGGATTTTGAAAACATTTTCAGTTAGACTGCGCTATCAGGGACGAAAGATGTAAATAACGGGAAAGCGAATGGATACAAACGACAGTACGAAGAAATCAGAACTCAAAGTGCGCAAGGTGACCGTCGTTGACGTTGCAGAGCGGGCAGGGGTTTCGTTGTCTGCTGTGTCGCGTGCTTTTAACCCGGAGGCAAGCATCTCTTCCAAGCTCCGAGACAAAGTCTTGGCGGCGGCAAGCGAACTGAATTACAAACCAAACCGTCTGGCTCGTGGCATTAAATCCCGTTCAAGCCTTATCGGTATCTTGGTAACCGATTTTGATAACCCTTTCTACCTCCCTGTTCTTTCCAAATTTACCGAAGAAATTCAAAAGCGTAATTGCCATAGCTTACTCATCAAAGTCACCGACGAACTGGACATTGAAGAAGCGGTTGAACTGGTGATGGAATACAACGTAGACGGTTTGATCATTACCTCTGCATCTCTTCCTGAAGCTTTGTCTGACGCCTGCAAAGCGCAGAATACACCTGTGGTGATCTTTGGTCGAAACTCCGATGAAAACAGTGTTACCGTCGTCAGTTGTGACAACTTAGCAGCGGGTGAATTAGCCGCAGACATCATTCTGGATGCCGGTTATGAAAGACCTGCATTTGTCACTGGTCCCGTTGGCACATCTGCCACCGTTGAACGTCAACGCGGCTTTTTAAGTAATCTGATAAAGCGTGGCTGTGACAAATGGCAAATCGTTGAAGGTGGGGAGTTCAGTTACGACGCCGGTTACGACGCCACTCTTCGCATTTTCAATTCAAATGAAAAGCCAGACTCTCTGTTTTTTGCAGACGACATCATGGCCTGTGGCGGTATGGATGCCGTTCGCTACGAGTTCGGCTTAAGAGTGCCTGAAGACATAGGCATTGTCGGCGTTGATGATATTCGGCTGGCAAAAAGCAGAGCCTATGATCTTTCAACCATTCGCCAGCCTTACGAAGAGATGATCAGCGCAACGATAGATACACTATTCGATCATATCGCAGATTCGAGTCTCGCTCCTCAATCCATCACCCTACGCTGTGAGCCGATTATCCGTGGTTCGACTAAGAGATAGAACTTCATGATGCTTTAACTTTTTTCAGTTGGTGTTCGTACTTCTAATTTAGTTGAATTTTCCCAAAGCTCAGAGTGGGTATTCTTCGTGTTACTAAGTATTTGTTTATTTTAATAATTGTCAAACTTATAAGTAGAGAATTCATAAAAACCTATACTTATTAACTAGTTAAACTATAAATCAACTTGTTAAATAACCCCACAAAACATGCAATTACTCACATAAATCTCTTGATAATGATTCTTATTGCATATTGAATTTCAGAGCATATCTACATATTGAGTGCTAGATACTTCTTCTGTCATTACACCTCTAGGCATAATTTATATTCAACGCGTTGAATTATAAATACATTTGTCAATTCGAGGAAAAAATGAAAAGGACTCATATTCTTAAGCTGAGCGCGATTGCGTCGGCTTTGTTAAGTTGCGTTGCTACAGCTACACCAATGGATCCAAACGATGACAACGCATACCGTCATTTCCCTGCAAGCGTTTCAGCTGAAATCGAGAGTAAGTACTACCTTTATAAAGACTCTCACGCTGACGACCTTATCTGGTATGTGCCTAAATCGGGTTACGTTTCCTACCGCGGAAGAGGAAACAATACTCGTCCAAACTTCAATGCTAGCAGCTATGTGCCGCGATTCGGTACTTGGGCTGCACTACGCCCAGGTGAAGCACAAATTCGAATGGGTGGTGCTTTTAACACGATGGGACGTGTTGAAGACGTAAACTTTTTGAAAACGGAAGCTGAAAAAGTCGGTTTCAGAGTGTCTCCAGCAGTGGTCAATCGTGGAACCGCGCTCTTTGTGGTTGACGGTATTGATGCAGATGCGGATGGTCGAATCGATGTTCAATGTATTGATGAGCCTCTCACCATTACAGATGCGCTGGGTCAAACGGTTAACGTGACCATCAACAAGTGTTCGGTTACGGCTATCGACGGTACTCAGCAAGAAACCTCTATCGTTGAAAAAGCGTACGCAAAAGTGCCGAGTGGCAGAACAAGCTCATCGGTAAACGTGCCGTTCCAAATCGTCACATTGCCAGACAATGACATGACTTATGCCATTCAAGATGACCTCGCGGTTGGAAACAGCCTCGCGCCATATTTCAGCTTAGTTGTAGATTGGGAACTTGAAACCGAGCGCGCAACTCGTGCTGCTCGCATTACGGTAGATTGGAACCAAACCTTTGAACAAGCGCATACTTTTGCGGCTTACCATAACTATGCGTGTGTCGACATCGAAATCCAAACCTTCTTCAAGAAGTTGGTTCAGGAAGGGAAAGGGGTATATGTCGAGTACTACAACCCGAAAACTGGTCAGTACCAAGAGCAAGCGCCTAACCAAGCAGCATTTATCAAAGCGGTAGAAGCGATTCAGGCGGAGCTGCAAGCAGAACTGTTCGACCAGATTCAAGAGTATAGCCAATCTCAATTAGGGCAAGTGGATACTAGCACTAACGCTATGTGGACACTGCGTGCTAACTACGAGAAGCAAATCTTGAAGCGTCACGAAACCAGAACCATTAACTGGAACCCTGGTATGTCAATGGAAGCCGTTCAAACTGAGATGAGTGTGGACTGTGTAGTTGGAGGTTTCGGTCAGCCTGTTGAATGGAGCACCGACGTAGGTTGTCACGCCATTGTTGATGATGCCACTACACCGTAAGTAAGCGTTACCTTGTGCATCGACGTTTGGTACACAAGGATTTATACGGATTCTAACGCAGTATCTAGCCCACGCAATATGTGGGCTAGCTCAAGGATTAGCTCATGATAAAAATTAGTCATTTAATGGCAAGTGTTGCATTGTTATCTGCGGTGTCGGCACATGCCAGTGATTATACGCTGTCATTACTGGACTTTAATTCCACAATTGATAACGGTGATATCGTCTTCGCGCCATTTAAAAATACGACTCGTGGAACAGGGTACGTTTGGTTTCGTGATTATGATTACGAGTACCGTCAACCTGTTCCGGGAGAGTACAGAAACAAAACTCTGACGGTCAGTTTTACGCCAAGAAGTATATTGACGGGTGAGTTCACCGCGTTTGCACAGGAACACAATATTCGTCCTAACAGAAAGACAATTGTTCCTGATGATGCAGTACTTTGCCAGCCGACCCAAGCTCTAACAGATGTTTTGAGCACTTTCGAGTATTCATCGGTTTCTACACGTCCACCGGGTTATCCGAAGCTGTGTAGTTTGGTTATTCGATACAACACCAGTGCTGAAAAAGAAGCCAAGTTGCTAGAGCTTATCGACACTAAACAGTTGATGCATGCTCAATTCTCTCTATCGGATCCTGCTAACCAACCAGCACCGGGTGTTTACATTGAAGTGCCAACTATTGTGAGTCAATTGGTCGAGCAAAAAGTGCTGGAGCTTGATCTGCCACCTTTGGCTGATCCGGTAGAGCCAAGTATTCCTCATGTTGATATCGGATTTTATGGTCAGGCACAGGGTATTATTTTTTACTCTGCTCATGCCGACGAGACGTTGTTTGGCTTTGAAGCAGGTTTACCTATTGAGCAGTCACAATTGTTTCAACGTTGGACACAGTTCATTGACCTGTTCCAGTCGGTAGAAGGTCAGCCGGGTTATTGGGTTATTCCCGATGCTTTGGCAACGACACCAATAGTGATTTCAGAACCCATACCCTCAACACCATTTATTGAGGTTATGTACTGATTTTCTATGCCGATTGTTATGACCTACTTTAGTTGTTTGTGGGTTCGTTGCGCTCTGTTTTTCTTACGGGGCGCAACGTTTTTACTGCCTTTCGATGCGTTGGCATTGGAGATTGATGAACGCGAATATAAGACCGCAATTGAACAAGAATGTCACGGATGCCATTTTGATAACCGCATGAAGCCAGTTGGTAAGTTACCTAATGGTTCTAGAAAATGGACTGACCAAAAGTGCGTGGCTTGCCATACCGAAATTGATGATATTGCATACAACTATAGAAACAACATCAAAGATGCGAGGTACGTTGCACTGCCTGTCAAAGATAAGCGTCTTGAGTCTATGGAAAAGTACCCACTTTCTTATCTGCATGCCCCCATTTGGCCGATTTTTAAAAAGCAGTCAGTCAGGGTTAATAGAAAAACACTCGCCCAGTTTCTGAATGCGCCACATGGCAAATGTACACACGATGAGTGTGATGCCCCAAAGATGATGGCCTACACCCAAATCTCAGAAGATGAAGTGGTGGCAATCAGTGAACACTTAAAGGTGATTCCTGTTGAATCTGAAAAGGAGGTACAGGGTTCGCCAACCAGAGGCAGGGCTCTGTTTGAGAAGACTTGCAGCATGTGCCACGGCTCCAGCCAACTGTCAGGTTATAACGCCAACGCAATGAGTCTTTTTTCTGCAGATTGGATCTATGAATACGCGAATGGCAAGGAAGTGGAAGGACGCGTAATGCCCAAAATGCCAGTTTCTAAAGAGCAAGCGCATGATCTTTATGCTTACTTTCAATCCTCGCGAGAAGAGAATGAGAAAGCGCTCGCCACTTCGGTATCCCAGATAAAAAAGGAATTTGCATCGTTACCAAAAGGCAAAATTCCGCCTAATGCTCTGAACTTTATATGGAATCGACTGTGGCGAGATACTGGTTGTGTTCATTGCCACGGCATCGAAGGACGCGCTAAAGAAGAGTTCAATATGGCAACTCGTACCGACATTGAAGAATGGCTTAGAGAAAGTGACCCAAGCATTTTGTATCAGCGTTTGGCAATTAGGGAAAAAGAAAAGGAGTTTGGTATGGGAGCAACCCCAGCAGGTATGCCTGCAACTGGGCAGCCTCTGCCTGAACAACTCATAAAGTTACTGGGTATATGGATTAAATCTGGATGCCCAAATGAAGAAAACGACATGATTTGCAAGGAATAATGGAATCACCATGCGCAATAAAATCGTAAGTATCGCTATCACGTGTTTTTTACTGGTGGCTGCCTCGCTTAATTCTGCATCTGCAGCTCCGATTGATCCATCACTGAAAAATGTCGAAGCGGAATTTCCGGTCGATATTCTCAGTAAGTTCTACTTATATGGAGATACAGTAGATTCAAATTTGATTTGGTTCGTACCAAAATTTGGCTCGATTGCAAAAGACAATACTGGGTTTAATCAGCCCGAATTCGATATTGGTAGCGCTTACAGTGAGCACCCGAACTACTTCTATGGAGAGGAATTGGTTTGGTTCAGTGGTGCTTTTGATACCCGAGGATTCGAGCGGGACATTGAACACCTTTCTCAGGTCGCATCTCAAAAAGGTTATCGCATTCTTGCTGCGCAGCCCAAAGCCGCTGAAACTTATTTTGTGGTGGATGGGGTGGATGTCCAAACTCTGAATTTGGATTGCTCAGAAAGCATCAGCACGCCTTATGGTGACTTCCCAATTTGTTATGTTTTCGACCAACTAGGTCGCAAACATCCTGCAGAATTTGTGGCGAAGCTCGAATCGACTCTACCTGAAAACACAATGAGTGATTATGTTGGTTTCAGGGGGATAACTGTACCTTTTTGGAAAGACACACTAAAAGACTTGATGGGGTATGGTTTACCTGCAGACGACCCGTTTGTAGGTCAAAACTGGGATGACAAAATTCAAGTGGTTACGGTTTGGGACTTGGACACACACTACAATCGCCCACGAGGTCGAATCAATATTAATTGGTCCGACTTGGTTCATCGCTTTATGATTTTTCAAAAAGCACACCCCGCTTTGTTAAGTGTTTCGGACATTAAACGTCAAATAAATTCGTGGGTGAGAGCCGCCTTGGCTGCGCAAAACGCACCGTTTTATTTGCAAACATTCAGTGCCAACAACGACGTTAATTTAATTACAGAAGCCATTTACAAGGTATTAAACAACCGACGATTGTTTGTACCACAGTGGGTGTTTACCCAAGACCCGATAAAAGTGAATGTTCCTTCCAGTGCTACACGAAGTGAGCGCCGTATGATACCGATCGCTAATGGGGGAATTACCTTCTTTATTCCAGCCGATGTTGTTGAAAAACCGGAACTGAGATTTGCAATTAACAAAGGTGTTGGGAATCAGCCAAGAGCGGATATCGACCTGTACTACGGACCGAGCGTACTAACGCTAAATCCGCAAACCAACATGTATATTGAGTGTTTGCATGGAGGGTGGAATTTACCAGTTCGCTGGGCACAGACTTCCGCGTGTTTAGATTCGTACTCAGCGAGACAGGTGAGTCCACGTATTAGCCTGGAAGCGATGAAAACGTTTATGCCCACTTCTCTAAAATAATCAGGTTTGAGTGGCACGTGAAAAACATGCGTGCCACTTAAAAAGTTCTTTCTGATGAATACAAATTACTTCGCATCGATATTGCTGAACTCGCCGTTTTTCGCCCATTTGCAAGCAGGTAAGATCTTCTGTGCGATGGATTCGTCTACTTTATTGATTGGTATGATCATTTCACCGTCGGAAAGCAAAGGCAGTTTGACTCGATAATACGTATTGGTCGTTGGCTTAACTTCCACGTTGAAGTCAATTGACTGAAATTCTTTTTTGAACGAAAGGGTATAGCTACCTGCTGGTAGGCTCGCTGCGTAATACGTTCCCTGATTCAGGTGTGCTTTAAATTCTCCGTCTACGTAGACGTTAACTCCCGCACCAACGACTCCTCGTTCAGAGCATTGATAATACGCCACCAATGCCCCGTGGCTGTCGTTTTTATAAGCGGGTGGCTCATAGTCTTTCCAGTCATTTGAAGCACATGCAGTTAGCAACAGTGCTAGTGCAATGAAAAACAGCTTACGCATTATTTGAAGTATCCTTTCTTTTCATGAAGCAGAAGAAATGTTGAGTGTAGCGCCACCTTATTGAAAAGAACCACAGTAACGCTATCAGACGTTGCGAACTTTACGATCTAGCGCTTACTCCTTGGATTGACTTGGGGGTTCAGGCGCATCAGTGAAAAAGTTCTTAGGAACAAAGGCTTCATTAATTTTGATCAGCGCGTCGACCACGCCGGGCATGATCACTCTGGCACCCATGATATCGATTTCCCCACCACACAGAATCACCGCAAGAATAAGAGGGCGAGCCAGACCAGCAAAAGTGACTTGCAGAGGGCTGTTGTAGTTAATAGACAGGACTCGCAGTGTCGGGTCATCATCAACTAAAAGAAAGCCTTTAATTTCAGCTTTTGTGGGGAAATATCGGTACATTTCAACATCAATTTCCTGACCGCTAAGGGTGATTTTCTTATCCGCAATCTGGCTAAGTACCTGTGCTCTTGCTTGCAGGCTTCTTTCTCTCACGTATTCTTTAAATGCAAGGGTGCTTTCTACCTGATCGTATGGGGAAGAAAAAGACTCTTCGATATTTCTCGCTTCTTTGTCACAAGTGTATTCAACAGCAATAGCGTACATTCTGGAAAGGTCATTGAGCAGGTCAGCCAGTTCAGATACCTGATAAGGCTCGTTTCGGTTGGGGAAGGTTAACTGGCAAGAGAAGCAATCCGTTTTTTCTTCGATTTCCATATCAGCTCCTGAAACAGGGATTAATTGTCTATGCGAAAGACAGGAGCTTCCACTGTTACAGCGAGTAGAAGCGGAAAGTAGCTGGTTGAAACTTATCCACCTTACTGCCTGATTTCAAGCGCTTAATTCAGAAAAACAGCCTCTGGTGTACTTTTAAGATTTTACCTTTGAGCTGCTAACTTGCTGTGCGGATTTCCATCATCTCAACCCGATTACCGAAAGGATCCCGAAAATTGAAACGCTCGACACCTGGAATCGGTGTGTCCTCAAAAACCTCTATACCAAGTGATGTCAATTTGTCTCGCCAAATTTGAATATCTGTGACCTCATAGGCGATGTGGGAAGAGGTTTGGGAACGGTAGTCTGCGTCTTCCACAGCAAAATGAATGGACACTTCCCCGAGCAGAAGCCAGAAGCTGCCATTTCCTTTTAATGAATCGGGCTTTGCGAGCTCAGTAAGCCCGAGAACATCACAATAAAATGCTTTTGCTTCAGATTGAGCACCCGAAGGAATGGTGATTTGAACATGATTTACCGCTTTCAACATGACGATTCTTCCTTTTTTAAGAACAGAAAGCTCTCTGCTCTGAGAAAAGGGGGAGTTGAGCAGAGAGCCGTTTAACCAAGATGGGTAGAGCTTAAATACGGCTAGTCCATAGTGGGCATAACAAAGTCACTTTTGTGTGTTTCTAGTCGGACACTGGTTGGCCAGCGAGTGGTCACTGTTTTCATTCGGGTATAAAAACGCACACCATCATTTCCATGAACGTTTAGCGGACCGAAAATAGATCGTTTCCAGCCACCAAAACTGTGAAATGCCATAGGTACCGGGATGGGGACATTTACTCCGACCATTCCTGCCAGAACGTCTTCACTGAACTGTCTGGCTGTTTCACCGTCTCGGGTGAATATCGCTGTGCCGTTTCCATATTCGTGGTTGTTTATGAGTTCCAGTGCCGTTTGATAGTCAGGCACACGAACAACAGACAGAACCGGACCAAATATTTCATCCTGATAGATGGTCATATCGGGGCTCACTTGATCGAACAGGGTTGGACCGACGAAGAAACCATCTTCATGCCCTTGAACTTTGCAGTTTCGACCATCGACTACCAAGCTTGCACCTTGCTGCTCACCGGATTCGATATAGCCAAGAATTTTTTGCCTGTGCTCGGCTGAAATAACGGGGCCCATGTCATTTTCTTCGCCTTCAACCAGACCCGGTCCCACTTTCATTATTTCGATTTTTTGTTTCAAGCTTTCTACTAGCTGATCTGCTGTCTCATCACCTACGGCTACCACCACCGAGAGCGCCATGCAGCGTTCACCAGCAGCTCCAAAACCCGCACCAAGAATGGCTCCAGTCGCCATTTCCATGTCAGCGTCGGGCATGAGTATGCAGTGGTTCTTTGCACCACCTAACGCCTGGCAACGTTTGCCATGAGCAGATGCTGTCGAGTAGATGTATTCCGCAATTGGGGTGGAACCCACAAAACTGACTGCCTGCACTTTAGGGTGAGTAAGAAGGACATCCACAGCTTCTTTATCGCCATTGACGACGTTGAAGACTCCATCGGGTAAACCTGCCTGCTTTATAAGATCTGCCATCATTAGAGAGAGTGACGGATCTTTCTCAGAAGGTTTCAGAACAAAGGTATTTCCCGTTGCAATGGCTATAGGGAACATCCACATAGGCACCATAGCCGGGAAATTAAACGGAGTAATACCCACACAGACACCAAGTGGCTGCATGATGGAATGGCTGTCTACGCCGCAGCCGACATTGGCTGAACTTTCACCTTTTTGAAGGTGTGGTATGCCACAGGCAAACTCAACCACTTCCAGCCCTCGGGTCAGCTCGCCCATCGCATCTGAAAACACTTTACCGTGTTCGCTGGAGATCATTTCTGCCAGCTCTTTGCTATGAGCCTCAAGCAGGGATTTGAATTTGAACATAACTCTGGCGCGGCGCAGAGGTGGAGTTTTCGACCATTCAGGAAAAGCACTCGCTGCTGCTTCAATGGCGTCTTCCACTTCGCTGACCTGGCTGAGTACGACCTGTTTGGTCTGTTGTCCGGTTGCTGGGTTGTATACTTTTCCGAAACGGGATGTCTGGCTTTCTGCACGCTGCCCGTTAATGAAATTATTGATGGTTTCCATAGTGAATTCTCCAGTTCATTGTGCAGGCAATCAGTGATTTCTTTGTTGCCAAACCGATACCAGTGCTCGGTAGTTTTCTTTAACGTTTGAAATAAACGTTTCATCGTCAATTTTATGGGCGAGCCATCGTCTGGTAGGTTGCCCGAATATGGATCGACCAACGGCAAATCCCTGAACATGCTTGCTATCCGATGCTTGTTTAAATCCCTTATCTAGCTGTTCGATGGGGGCGTCCAACCCTAGCAGAACAATACCTCTGCAATGTGGGTCGTGTTCGTCAATAAGGCTGTCCAGGTTGCGCCAGCCATCAGATGTCATGGCGGGCAGCTTCCACCAGTCTGGCTTAATGCCCAGTTGATAGAGCTGAGAAAGGGCGGCGAAATAGTGGTGTGCCTCTTCATTCTCTGAATAGACCTCATCGCTTTTAGGAAGAATGATTTCCAGCAAGAGTTCATGCCCGCTTTGGCAACACGCCTGATAGATTTCGCTAATGGTTTTCTGCTGATGAACTTTGATTTGCTCTTCATCATCGGGATGGTAGAACACCAGACATTTTACAATGTGCTCTCGTGGCCAACTTACTAACTGACTTCCAATGTTTCCGTGTTCCAGTTCGAGCGGTCTTGAAGACGGTAGCTCAATAGGACGAGCAATCCAGACTGCCGGGTCATTTCCCGCTTTGATTCCAGTTGCTGCATTTAACACGTGTTGCCCGAAAGTGCTGTCGCAGAGAATGCCTGAACGACCTGTCAGACCAAGTTCCTCGGATGCTTCACGATAAGCCTGCCAGATCAGAGATTTAAGATATGGAATGCAATCCCAATCACGCTCGGCTTCCTGCACCATATCCACAAACTGAGAACGGTGGTCAAAGGCGAGTATGCACACGTCTTCCCATTTTCGGGCACGCTTAGTCACCCGATGTAAATGGTTAAGCTCTGGGCTGATGTCTGGTCTGGGTATGGCTTGAGCATGTTCGAGGTAATAGTCTAGCTCGTCTTTTGTTGGCATTGCCGGGGCACAACCATGGCGAGACACCACCAATGCACCACACGCATTGGCATAGTGACAGCTTTGCTCCCAGGATTCGCCGCTAAGGTAGCCCCTTAGCAATCCTGACATGAATGCATCGCCTGCACCTAATACGTTTAACACATCAACCCGAACACCTTTTACGGTAATGCCTTCATCCAGTGTTTCAGGGATCTCTGCCGTAAATACGCTACATCCCATAGGACCACGTTTACACACCAGCTCTGCTTTAGAATGCAGGCGAACAGCTTTTAAAGCGCCGATGGTGTCTGTTGATCCTCCCGCGATGTGGAATTCTTCTTCGGTGCCAACGATCAAATCGAAATAATGAATGACTTCTTGGAGTGACTCTGTCACTTTTTCCGATTCGATGAAGCGAGTTTCTCCATCACCCAAAGAGGTTAAGCCCCAAAGCACCGGGCGATAATCAATGTCGAGTGCGATTTTAACACCATGCCGTCGCGCATATCTCAAAGCTGTTAGAACCGCTTCTCTCGATCTTGGATTCGACAAATGGGTGCCCGTTATCGCCAGACAGCGAGAAGAAGCGATGTACTGCTCATCAACGTCCTCTGGTGTAATTGCCATGTCGGCACAGTTGTCTCGGTAGAAAATAAGGGGGAAGGTTTCTTCATCCTTTATCCCTAAAAGCACCAATGCAGTCAGACGATCTTTATCTGTGATGAGGAGACTGACATCGACACCAGCGCGAATCAGTTCCTCCCGCACAAAGCGGCCCATATGTTCGTCGCCAACTCTAGCCAGCATTCCGGATTTCAATCCTTGAATCGCGGTTCCATACGCAACATTGCCTGAAGAACCACCCAGATATTTTGCAAAAGTTGTCATGTCTTCCAGCCGCGAGCCAATCTGATCTCCGTACAGATCGACGGCCACACGCCCCATGCAGATGACATCAAGTTCCTTCTCCACATTTGCCATTTTTCGCTCCTGAAACTTGTCGAGAATAGATTAAATGAAATAAATGTTTCATTTAATCTATATGTGGAATTATTAATTCGCAAGAGATTTGTTCGCTTTTTGAGCGCTTAAACAGAAGGTTTCTGAGCTTGAATCGATTCATTTGGCACTTTAAAAGAACAAGTTTGAGCTACTTAAGAAACGGTTTTTTGGCACTAGGATTTGTCTCAAAAATATGACTAAAGATTTGACTCAAGTGTTCGATAAGTAAGAAATTAATATTTTTATCACCATCGTCAAAAAGTTGACTTCAGCATGTGAACCATTGCTGTTGGTCACTTGGATAAAATTCGTCATTAGATTGACGAGTCAGCAGAAAAAACTTGTTGTAATCGCGCTAGTATTTTGCATTTTGTGTTGATAGATTGAGCTGTAAAAAATTTGTTAATGCTCGCTTGTGGCGGTAACAAACTGGCGTTTGCACAAGGAGGTTGGGTATATGCGAACACTATCAGTCCACTGGAAGATCACATTATTGGCAGGGTTGTGCCTGCTGTTCACTTCAATAAGCTTGATCGGATTTTCAATCTACAATGCGACAGGCAACCAGAAGATCATCATTGACCACAGTTCCCAATCCGTTATCAATAAGTCTCAGCAAATCCTGGCTGGGTTGGCGAAACTCAATGCTGCGGAAGTTCAAACGTATCTCGACGAGGCGACGTATCGTGCAGAGATGCTGGGCGAAAGTGCTTTATTCTTGCGTCGTAACGCATTAGAGAACTTTACGCCGAGTGAAGAGTTGCGAACCGCGCTCAATGAAATGATCAACAATACGGTGGAACGCTTTCCAACCGTTCGGGGCGCTTATCTGGTGTTTAATCCAGAAGCCTTGGATGGAGAAGATAGCAACTACCACGGTGCGGATTACGTTGGATCTAACGAAAAAGGACGCTTTGCCAGCTACTGGTCGGTGTCGAGTGAAGACGAGTCTCTGGTTTTTGGTCAGCCACTTGAAGAAAGCACTCTGGCCGATCCCTCTCAGGCGGAACGTTTTCTCTGTCCGACCAATTCAGGTCAAGCCTGTGTCACCTCGCCACGTGTGGTGAAAAGTCAAAATGGCGATGTGCTTCAAACCTCTCTTTCTGTCCCTCTTGTTACTGATGAAGAGATCGTCGGCTTTTTAGGTATCGACTTATCATTGAATGCGTTGATTGAAACTGTGATGGAGTCAGATCAGGCGCTCTTCGAAGGGAAAGGGCATATTGCCATTCTTAGCTTGGATGGCAGCTTAATAGCGTCTGATGATGTAAATGCTGGTGTGGGGCAAAAATATCAGAGCAGCCGAATTAGCGCCGCTAAGCTGGAAGAATTCCTGTTTTCCAGTGAGGTTCAGTCTGAATGGAGTGACGACAAGCAATGGCTAACCGTGTTTTCCCCCGTTTCTGTCGCGAATCAGACTTGGGGTGTATTGCTTGAAGTTCCCCGTGACAGCGTACTTTCTGATGCTATCGTGCTCGATTCAGTGATTACTGACCTAGTGAATGGCTCGGTTTCGACAGAATTACTTGTTGGTGTGCTATTGGTCTTGATTGGTTTGGGTTTGATTACTGGGCTTTCTATTCGTCTGGTGAAACCGATTCGAGAAGTGGTAACGAGGCTTGATGATATTGCATCTGGAGAAGGGGATCTGACTCAGCGTCTGGAGGTTCAGACTCAGGATGAGATTGGTCAGTTGGCTTCAGGATTCAACAAGTTTCTCGACAAGCTGCAAGTGACTATTAAAGAAGTGGTCGCCACAACGCACGATATTGCGTCGACTTCCGACCAGTCTGGAAAAGCTGCATCCGTCACAAGGCAGAGCAGTGATGCTCAGTTTAAAGAGGTGGATTTGGTTGCCACTGCGTCAGAAGAGATGACTCAGACCGCCGGCTTGGTGGTTCAGAATGCAGAAATTGCGGTTCAGGCGGCTAATGAAGCCAATCAATCTGTCGCGCAGGGCAAAGATGTTATCGCAGACTCGTCTGATGAAATGACAAAGCTGGTGGACAAAATGACCAGCGCTGTTCCAGTAGTGGAAGACCTAGCGAAGAACAATGCGGCTATCACAGAAATTCTGACCGTTATCGAAGGCATCTCTGAGCAAACCAACCTACTTGCACTTAACGCTGCTATCGAAGCCGCAAGGGCAGGGGAGCAAGGTCGAGGCTTTGCAGTAGTAGCGGATGAAGTTCGTAACTTAGCAAGCCGGACACAGGACTCTGTGGGTGAAATTCGTGAAGTGATTGAGAAAGTTCAGGTAGGAACGAAAAACGTGGTCAGCGCCATTCAGGAAGGTAACGAGTTAGCCGCGCACACCAATGAGCAGGTTGATAAAGCCGTGAATGAACTGAATACAATTGACCAGTCCATTGCGGCGATCGTTGATATGAATTCACAGATTGTGAAAGCAGCGGAAGAGCAGCAATCGGTATCCGGTGAGGTCAATCAGAACGTGTCCAACATAAGGGAATTGAGTGCTCAAATTCTGAATCAGGCTGAATCCTCTGAGCGTGTAAGTCAGGAAATATCTGCTATTTCTTCTAGACAGAAAGACTTAGTCAGTCAGTTTAAGGTGTGATGATTAGTCTGTGATTTGAAAAGGGAGCAGGTGCTCCCTTTTTTAATGATGGTAAACAGACTCTCTTAATCCTGTGGGAACCAGTAACCGCGGTTAACAAAGTCGGTCATGATGTCCAAAGCGGTTTCTGTGTCACCCGCCTCCACAATGTCTTCCCAAATCATGACTTGGTTGTCGCACATTGCGATAACAAGACCCTGTTGCGAAGCTTCTACGGTAACGACATCACCATTGACGTAAGCGGTGAGTGGCTTCTCTTGGTGATAGTAGGCGCGAAGCCCCGATACTCGTTCGATAGCACCACCATCTTCTAAGTACTCTTTCAGCTCGTCGGAAGACCACTTTTCTTCCATCGCGACAATGTCTAACTGATGGCGAGACTGGCTGACCAAGCAGCCGATGAATTTGTCCAGTACATCTTCATCTTCGAGCGAGTTCTTAAGCATGCTCTTTAGCTGATCCAGATCTTTTGACTGGATAACGCCCGTCGATTCCTGTGTTTCCTGTTGTGGATTGTGGAGGTGGTGATCGCCCATATCCTGCACAAGAACATAATCGGCAAAATTACTCAGCAATTCTTGCTGCTTTGGCGAACGGTATCCCACGGAGTAACTCATGGAAGGCTCCTGTGCATAGCCATCGTGTGGAAAACCCGGTGGAATGTAAAGAATGTCCCCCGGTTCTAATACATCATCGATAATTGGGTCAAAACCCTCAATTTGACGCAATACCGAGTGGCGGCAGGTTTCAGTGTATTGACCTTCGTCTTTTGCACCTACGCGCCAGTGCCTTTTTCCTAGGCCCTGGATGATGAACACATCGTACTGGTCAATGTGAGGACCAACGCCACCACCGTTTACCGAGTAGCTGATCATCAGGTCATCGAACAGCCAGTTTGGCATGGCGTCAAACGCTTTAACCAGTTCTGCGGCTTCAGGGTGCCAGTGGTTTGCTGCCTGAACAATAAAAGACCAGTTAGTTTCTCCCAGTTCTGCGAATTTCTCTTCAGGAAAAGGTCCGTGTTCAGCCACCCAGTTGTCATCGAGGTTTGAAACGAAGCGCGAGTCGATCTCCTCTTCCATGGTTAAGCCAGCCAGCTCGTCAGGAGAAAGAGGGTCAGAAAAGTCAGCAAATCCACCTTTTATAATGGTTGGTTTTTTTTGCCAGTATTGGGTTAGGAATTCTTCAAGTGAAAATGAGAGCTGGTACATGTGAACTTCGCAAATATGAATTTGGCGACATTCTAACTCTATTAAGATTTGAATTTAACAATCGTTCAAGAAAAAAGGCGAGCAATGCTCGCCTTTCGATTTTCGAGTATCGGCTAACTCGACGACGCCTTGTTCTTTTTATCAGAAGAAAAATCCACTTCTTTAACATTAACAGGGGCTTGTTGAGTAGGCGTTGCCAGTGTTTGCTGAGTTTTCAGAAGGTATCTTGGGCGTTGTTTGGACTCGATGTAAACGCGACCCACGTATTCCCCAATGATGCCAATTCCTATCAACTGTATGCCGCCAAGGAACACTATGGCCACAATAAGAGTCGGAAAGCCCGGTACAGGGTTTTCATTGATGAACTTATCCAGAATGATCCAGCCGCCATAAAGCAGTGACATAAAGGAGATGACAAAACCGATGTAGCTCCAGACCCGAAGCGGCAAGGTAGAAAAGCTGGTAATACCTTCAATCGCGAAGTTCCACAGTTTCCACCCGTTGAACTTGGAATCACCCGCCGAACGTTCTTGTCGTGTATATTCCACGATTTCTACATTACCGCCCACCCAAGAGAGGATACCTTTCATAAACAAGTTGCGTTCAGGAAGGAGTTTGATGTGCTCAACGGTGTCTCGGGAAAGCAAACGGAAGTCCCCAACGTTTTCCTGTATCTGCAATTCGCTGATTCTGTTGTGCACCTTATAAAACCATTCCGCGGTATTGCGTTTCAGGACGCTGTCTGTGGTGCGATCGACTCGTTTGGCAAGGACAACATCTGCTCCATTGCGCCATTTTTCTACCATTTCAGGAATGACGTCAATGGGGTCCTGAAGATCGACATCGATGGGGATGACAGCGTCACCGGTTGCGTGTTCTAACCCTGCCATTAAGGCGGGTTCCTTGCCAAAATTTCGAGTAAAGCTCAGTGGGATAACACTATTATCAGAAACGGCAAGCGCCTCTATAATACTTTCGGTCAGGTCGGTACTGCCATCATTAATAAACAAGATCTCAATGTCGTATTTATTTAGTTCTTTATTTTCTTTTACAGTTTTATAGAAAAGAGGAATTGCCTCTTCTTCATTAAAGACGGGAACAATTAATGATATTTTTATATTATCTTTCATCTGTCACCCATAGAATATAATTATAATTTAGCGATTATTGAAGTGAGTACATCATCTTGTGTAGTAAGCCTTGTGTACACTGGTTTTCTGTAAGTAAGAGTGTTTAGTTGAACGATGTCTCATAAAAATGTTAACTCGCTGAATGTTTCTTAAGTAATTATAAATCTGGTCATTATTTAATAATAAACTAGGATTCGACTTTCATCGAATTGATATTATTCTCATATATCGTCTACCTTCATCAATCTGCTTTTCATTTATTTACAAATGGATGAATTGATTATTATTTACGTTCAATTCAATTAGAAAGATCAGAATGTTTGAGTACAAAAAAAGCCGCCAGATTGGCGGCTTGGTTTTCATTAATGGCTCAGTGCAAATTAACGCACGTAGCGGCGAGGGTTTGAGTTACCCCAAATGGTGTAGATCTCTGGGAAAATCATGTCGGTGTGCGTTTCTATCTCACTGATAGTCACCGCTTCTTTACCTTGTTCACCAAACAGAACTACCTCAGCATTTTGGCGGATGCCGTCGATGTCTGTTACATCTACCATGGTGGTGTTCATTGAGATTTTTCCTACCACTGGTACGCGCTTGCCTTGGATGATCACTTCCCCTTTGTTGCCCAGGCTACGGTTGTAACCGTCTGAGTATCCAAGAGGCAGGTTAGCCAGAACGCTGTCACGTTGCGTAACGAAAGAGCTATCGTAACCAACCGTGCTGCCTGCTGGCAGGCGGTGCAGAGATGCTACCTTGGTTTTGTAGCTTACGATTGATGGGTACTCTGCGTGTCCAGGCAGGTCACCGTAAAGTACGCCACCAGGGCGAACCATGTCGAACTGTGCTTCTGGAACGTTTAGAGACGTGAACGAGTTTGCAGCATGCAGAGTAACGTCTTCACGGTCCAGATCAGAGTTTTCAATTATCCAAAGTGCGCTTTTCTCAAAATCCGCTGCTTTTTCGCGAATGTAGTCCACTTCGTAGTTAGGGAAGTGAGTCATGATGCCAACAATTTCAACGTTGTCGAAATCTGTCATCTTAAGTGCGTCACGCTGACCACGCTCTGTCGACATGTCCAGACCATTACGACCCATACCACCGGAGTTCAGAGCAAGGTGAACGTTGATCTCAGCGTCGAAGCGCTCTGCGATACGCTCGATCTGGCGCGCTTTAGACAGAGAACCCACAAGCTCTTCTACTTCGTACTGAATTGCATCGGCAATTTCTTTGTTGCTTGCCGAGCGCACGCGAATTAGCTGACCGTTGAAGCCTGATTCACGAACAATACGCGCTTCTTCGTTGCTTGCAATAGCTACACATGGGATACCCTGAGCCATAACAGTAGGCATCAGACCCTGAATACCATTGCCGTAAGCATCAGCCTTCATTACTGCACAGATGCTTGTACCGGAACCAACGTGCGTGCGGAACTGGTCAATGTTGTCGTTGAACTGAGACAAGCTGACTTCCAGCCATGCGTTGCTGGTTCTGTGTTCGCGGTTGTATTCACCTTCGATACCAGAAAGCAGGGGAGCACTCACTGCTGGCGTCGAAATCGCCGTTGTAGCAGCAAGAGAAAGGGCAAGAAGCGTAAGTTTGGTTTTCATTTTTTAACTCCAATAAAACCCCCTCCCGATTTAACGGGTGTGAAATGGGGGCTGAAAATAAATGGATCAGATGGTGCGTATGGAACGGATTTCGATGGGTTATACCAGTCGGAATTTCGCCATTGATTGTTGCAGAGACTGAGAAAGCTGCTCTAACTCTTCACAGGATTGAGCGGTCTGGAGCGACCCTTGCGCTACCTGTTCTGACGAGCTTTGCATGTTCTCGACGCGAACGGTCAGGTCGCCAACTACAGCGGATTGCTGGCTACATGCACTTGCGATTTGTGCACCCATATCCGAGATTTGGGTTACCGCGTTTTGAATGTCAGCCATTATGTTTTGTACCTGATCGCCCATGCTCAGGCATCGCTCGGTGCTTTCCTGGCTGTCATCTGAAACGGTCTTCACTTTTTGAGTGCTGGCTTTGAACTGTTCGATGATGGTGCTGATCTCGCCTGTTGAATCTTGCGTTCTTCCTGCAAGTGAACGAACTTCAGCTGCGACTACCGCAAAACCACGACCACTTTCACCTGCACGAGCAGCTTCAATCGCGGCATTCAGAGCAAGTAGGTTCGTTTGCTCGGCAATGTCCTGAATAACATCAACAAACACGTGGATCTGTTGAGAACGTTTTTCCAGCTCAGCCACGGTTTCACTTGAAAGACGAATCGATTCCGCGACTTCCATCATCGCATCGATCATCAGCTTCACCTGATTGTTGCCGTCCTGAGTCAGGTTCATGGCATCTTGGGTTTCTTGTGCTGACGTTTCGGTGTTGTTAGAGATGTCGTGGATTACAGATTCCATTTCCGTCATCGCTGAAGAAACCTGACTTGTCTCTTCCTGCTGATGTTGCATACCAGTTGCAGACTGTCTGGAGATGGTATTCACTTCACCAGCAGAATGGTTGACCTGAGACACAGCAGAAGCCACTTGCTCAATCAGGGATTTCAGGTTGTTCTGCATCGACTGTACAGCTGTAGCCAGCTGACCAAGTTCGTCTTTACCGATGGCATTGGTATCCAGATTCTTGGATAAGTCACCACTTGCGATATCGTTTGCCAGATCGACAACCTTCTTAAGTGGACCACAAATAGCCTTGGTAAGAACGATGGTGATGATAAGCATTGCGAGCAGGGCAAGACCATTGCTGATCAGGTTCTTGTTCTCAAGACCATTGATTTCATCAAGGATGGTAGAACGGTTGCTCAGCATCGCGTCATTCAAAATGCGTTTCAAAGTAGTGAAAGCGCGCGACATAGACTCAGCCGTTGCCTGATTATTCAATACCAATTCCTGAGCTTTTAAGCCTTGCGCGCTTGCAAGCAGCTTGTGGTATTGATCACTTTGAGTCACGTAAAGTTTCCAGTCGGTCATCAACTGATCGAAAGTGGTCTGCTCTTCCCCCGGCCAGACAGTCTTCCCGTAAGCCTTCAGATTTTCAGTCAGCTCTTTTTTTAGTATTTCGTTGCTCTGAATATCGCTCAGCAATTCTGATTGGTTTGAGTGTGCCTTCAATAGTTTGTACTGAGAAAGACGCAGCTCTAAAAAGTCTTGTTGCAGAGATTCCACTGTCATTACGGCTGGCAATGTGTCATCTGCGTAGTTAAGTAGTTCATTGCGAATGTGTTTTAAACCATTCAGGAAGAAGACAGCAAAAATAACGTTTATGATCGCAATCAATGAAAACGAAAGTGCTAGTTTTCTGCTGATTGCCAGATTCTTAAGAAACATATATTCCTCTTTATTATATGGCTCAGATTGGTGTTGTGTATCTTTATGGATTTTTAGGTTCGTCCCTGAGTTGGCGTGATTTATATCACAATAAGTGATTAAAAGAACCTCATTTATATATTTGGTTACATTATTGAAAATGAGAATTCTTTAATATCAATGAGTTATATTGATATGTAATTGTATTTGTATGAAATTAGAGCTAATTGGTGAAATGGTGAGCTAAAAACGGAAACATTTTTAATTTTGTTTACTATTTGGCTCATTGGTGAGATTTAAGGGGGAGAGTTAAATTCGCCAATTGGCAGAATATCTGGAAGATTAGTGGGATTACGGGCAATAAAAAACCAGTTGGATAACCAACTGGTTTTTGTGAAAACAAAGGATTACTGAAGAATTACAGCTTGTCAGTTAGCTCGATTGCCTGACCAATGTAGTTTGCTGGTGTCATTTCTTTCAGGCGTGCTTTTTCATCTTCAGGCAGTTCTAAGCCATCAATGAAGTTGCGCATTGCTTCGCCATCGACACGCTTACCACGAGTCAGCTCTTTAAGCTTCTCGTATGGCTTCTCGATACCGTAACGACGCATCACTGTTTGTACAGGTTCTGCCAGTACTTCCCAGTTTTGGTCAAGTTCTGCCAATAGTGCTTCGCGGTTCACTTCCAGCTTACTGATGCCTTTTAGTGTTGAAGTGTACGCAATGATTGCGTAACCAGCACCAACACCAAGGTTACGAAGAACCGTTGAGTCTGTCAGGTCACGCTGCCAGCGAGAGATAGGCAGCTTTTGAGCAAGGTGGCTGAATACGGCGTTTGCCAGGCCAAGGTTACCTTCGGAGTTTTCAAAGTCGATAGGGTTAACTTTGTGAGGCATTGTTGAAGAACCGATTTCGCCAGCGATGGTCTTCTGCTTGAAGTGACCCAGAGCGATGTAACCCCATACGTCACGATCGAAGTCGATCAGAATGGTGTTGAAGCGAGCGATCGCGTCAAACAGCTCTGCAATGTAGTCGTGTGGCTCGATTTGAGTGGTGTAAGGGTTCCAGGTTACGCCAAGAGATTCAGTGATGAACTCTTCGCTGAACTTGTGCCAGTCTAGCTCTGGGTAAGCTGATAGATGTGCGTTGTAGTTACCTACTGCACCGTTGATTTTCGCCAGAATTTCAACGTCTGCGATTTGCTTGTACTGACGCTCCATGCGGTAAGCAACGTTCGCCATTTCTTTACCCATAGTCGTTGGGGAAGCTGGCTGACCGTGCGTACGGGAAAGAAGAGGAATATCGCGGTATTCTTCTGCCAACGCTTTGATCGCATCAATGATGTTTTTGATTTCAGGAAGGATAACCGTTTCACGTGCTTCTTTAAGCATCAAAGCGTGTGACGTGTTGTTGATGTCTTCTGAAGTACAGGCGAAGTGAATGAACTCGTTCACTGCGTGCAGTTCAGGAACACCTGCTACTTTTTCTTTCAGGAAGTATTCAACCGCTTTAACGTCGTGGTTGGTAGTGCGCTCGATTTCCTTAATGCGTGCTGCATCTTCTTCACTGAAGTTTGCCGCTAGCTCGTCCAAGAACTTGTTCGCTTCTGCGCTGAATGCAGGGACTTCTGCGATTGCATCTGTCGCTGCAAGCTTCTGTAGCCAACGGATTTCAACGATTGAACGATACTTTAGGAGGCCATACTCACTAAAGATACTGCGTAACGCAATCGTTTTACTTCCGTAGCGGCCGTCTACCGGTGAAACAGCAGTCAATGCTGACAGTTCCATGTTTATCTCCTGAATATCTGAGTGATTTGTTAAGTTAAATTCGTGCCAGCAGAATTTGGGCCTGCTCGAGCATGCTCTTGCGACCAAATATTAAGTGGCGACGCTTACCGCCGGTCTGGCGCCAAAGTACGGCACATCGAATACCCGAAAGTAATAGTGCGCGGACTTTATGCTGGTTAGCGGTTTGCTGTAAAACTGAAGGGGTACCAGTGACCTGAATTCGTGGACCAATTGGGCTGATCACGTCAAGGTAAATGCTGGCGAGGTTGCTGATCATGTTGTCATCAAACAGATCAAAATGTTCGGTTTGGCGTTGAGCCATTTGAATGCGGTCACCAAGCTGTGACAACGAGTCGCGGCGGGCGCTGAGTTTGCGTTCCAGCGCCATAAGAGAGATAAGGTATCGAGTGACTTCACTGCCTGCAGGTGTGCTGTCGATGCCTTTTTCCAGGCACTCTAACCCTGTTTTTAAGTTGGACTCATCGCCAAATACTGCCAACGTATTGGAAGGATTGGTGTTCAGAATAGCTTTTATAGAAGTCTCAAACGCGTCTTTATCACAGTGACCCTCTTTTGCGATATCTTGCATCAGCGCTACCGCTTGGCACATGCCAGCAAAAGCAATGGTACGGTCATAAAGTGTATTAGCCACGTAAGTGCTCCTTAATTATCAAATTCGTTCTTCAATAATGCCGCCGCCCAGGCAGACGTCATCTTTATAGAAGACAGCAGATTGACCTGGAGTGACAGCGACTTGCGGTTCATCAAAGATGACTTTAATGGTTTCATCGTCGACGGGGATGATAGTACAAGGAATGTCTTGCTGACGATAGCGCGTTTTCACCGTACAGGACATCGGTTGCTTGATCGCTAAGCGATCTACCCAGTGAAGCTGAGATGCGATTAACCCATTTGATTTTAATAATGGATGATCGCTTCCCTGAACCGCAATAAGCACATTACGTTTTAAGTCTTTGTCGGCGACATACCAGGCAGCTTCATTGCCGCCACCGCCTTTTTGTCCACCAATATGCAGACCTTTGCGCTGACCAAGCGTGTGATACATCAAGCCTTGATGTTCGCCAATCTCTTTGCCTTCAGGCGTTTCGATTTTGCCCGGTTGTGCTGGCAAGTAACGAGAAAGGAAATCAGTAAACTTACGCTCGCCAATGAAACAGATACCCGTAGAATCTTTCTTCTTCGCGGTGATCAGGTCTTGTTCTTCGGCAATACGACGAACTTCAGGTTTCTCCAGTTCACCAACAGGGAACAGGCTGCGCGCGATTTGATCGGAGCTTAACGTATAAAGGAAGTAGCTCTGGTCTTTGTTGCCATCCAGACCACGAAGCATCTGAGGCTGTTCGCCTTTTGCTGTTGGGAAGGTACGACGAACATAGTGACCCATGGCAATGTAGTCCGCGTCTAGGACTTCATCGGCAAATTCCAGAAACGCTTTGAATTTGATTTCTTTGTTACACAGAATATCTGGGTTTGGTGTACGACCCGCTTTGTATTCTGCTAGGAAGTACTCAAATACGTTGTCCCAGTATTCGGCAGCAAAGTTAATGGTGTGCAGGTGGATACCCAGTTTGTCACATACAGCCTGTGCATCGGCGAGGTCTTCCGCTGCCGTGCAGTATTCCTCGTTGTCGTCTTCTTCCCAGTTCTTCATAAACAAACCTTCGACTTGGTAGCCTTGTTGTTTTAGAAGATAGGCGGACACAGAGGAATCAACGCCGCCGGACATACCGACGATCACTTTCTTTTGGCTGTTATCTGACATTGGTTATACCACTTAAATTGCTTGGGGGCAGATTCTAACAGAAAGAATTTGCTGGATACAGATCCGAGAGTTAAATCACAAAAAGCCTGTCGACTTAACCATCAATAAAGGCATCAGTGACTTACAAAAAGACTTCGTCGAACTATAAAGTGACGAATTTCCATTCGCCTGGCTGAAGATCACTCACCGTCCAGTTACCCATCGAGTAACGAATGAGCCGAAGAGTAGGGAAGCCAATGTTGGCTGTCATACGGCGCACCTGTCGGTTTCGTCCTTCAACAATGGTGATGGCAAGCCAGGTGGTGGGAATGGATGCTCTAAAGCGAACCGGAGGGTGGCGTTCCCAAACCTTAGGCTCTTCCATAATCTCGATTTGAGCAGGAAGTGTCATGCCGTCTTTTAATTCAACGCCTTTTCGTAATTTATCCAAATCCGCTTCTGTTGGTGCTCCTTCAACCTGAACCCAGTAAGTTTTTGGCGATTTGGATTTAGGCTGAGTGAGTTTGGCCTGAAGAGTCCCGTCATTGGTCAGCACCATCAAGCCTTCGCTGTCTCTGTCCAGGCGACCTGCGGCATATACCTCTTTAACCGAAATATAATCGGCAAGCGTTTTTCTGCCCTCGCCATCGGTAAACTGACTCAGAATATCGAAAGGTTTATTGAAGATGAGGATCTTTCTGTCTTCAGCCGACACAGCAGCGATTCTTTGCGTGGGTTTTCGCGATTTTTTTGAGCGATTTTTAGAATTTGTTTTAAAAGATTGGGTGCGAGAAGAGCCGGAACTCTTTGATTTTACGCTGCGAGAGCGAAAAGACATGTTAACTACCTTGCAAAAATGTAAACGAACTGTGGGTGAAAGTTTAACTTCATTTGTGATTGGGCTATGATTTGCGCGCCAAAAAACAGGAATCACGAACTGAATGATAGACTAAACACTTTTGTTTGTTTAGTTTTACGTGAGTACGGTATCCGGCACTGGATACAAGCACGACACCCTTGCCATTAATTATGATAAAGAGGATGTGTACGTGTTACCAAACTGAGGCAGTGCTTCCTGTTGGTCAAATTACCGGAACAGGTAAGCAGGTAGACTACAATAAGAAGCACTATTAGGGTCGAAGACCTTAGAAGGAGTTTGGATAACCAATCGCGGTCAGCCATAGGAGGATGTAGTACGGACTGACTGACGATTCATTAATGCAGACCTATTTCTCATCCAATAGAGACTGTCAGATATATAGGGAAATTTCATGCCAACAACTAAGCCTACTATTATTTATACCATCACTGATGAAGCACCCGCTTTGGCAACATATTCGCTACTGCCTATTATCCGCGCGTTTACTTCATCATCTGATATCAACGTCGAAACAAGGGACATTTCACTAGCAGGGCGTATTATTGCAAACTTCCCTGACTACTTAACTGAAGAGCAACGTATTGGTGATGCTCTGTCTGAGCTGGGCGAACTGGCAAAAACACCTGAAGCAAACATCATTAAACTTCCTAACATTTCTGCATCTGTACCTCAGCTGCAAGCAGCGATTAAAGAACTTCAAACAAAAGGCTACGCGCTTCCTAATTACCCTGAAGAACCAAAAACAGACGAAGAAGCCAAAGTTAAAGCGGTATACGACAAAATCAAAGGTAGTGCGGTAAACCCAGTTCTTCGTGAAGGTAACTCAGATCGTCGTGCTCCTACTTCTGTCAAGAACTATGCAAAGAAAAACCCTCATTCAATGGGTGCTTGGAGTGCTGAATCTAAGTCGCATGTTGCAAGCATGTCTGGCAACGATTTCTTTGGCAGCGAAAAATCAGTCACCATTAATGGTGCAACAAGCGTTCGTATTGAATTTGTAGGCACAGACGGTGAAGTCAAAGTGCTTAAGAGCGAGTTTGCTCTGCAAGACCAGGAAATCATCGATGCCTCAGTAATGAACAAAGCGGCTCTGGTTTCATTCTTTGAGAAAGAAATTGAAGAAGCCAAAGAACAAGACGTATTGCTTTCCCTTCACATGAAAGCAACCATGATGAAGGTGTCTGATCCAGTTATCTTCGGTCACGCTGTACGCGTTTACTACAAAGAAGTATTCGATAAGTACCAGGATGTTTTTGAACAGCTTGGCGTTGACGTAAACAACGGTATCGGTGACGTTTACGCGAAAATCACTTCTCTACCAGAAGCACAGCAAGAAGAAATCAAAGCTGCACTTCAGGCGGTATACGAAACTCGCCCGGCATTGGCTATGGTTGATTCAGATCGTGGTATCACAAACCTACACGTTCCAAGTGATGTGATTGTTGATGCTTCTATGCCTGCGATGCTTCGTTCTTCTGGTCAAATGTGGGGACCTGATGGCAAGCTGAAAGACACTAAAGCAATGATCCCGGATCGCAGCTACGCAAGTGTTTATCAGGCTGTTATCGAATTCTGTAAAGAAAATGGTGCGTTCGATCCAACTACTATGGGTAGCGTTCCAAACGTGGGTCTGATGGCTCAGAAAGCGGAAGAATACGGTTCGCACGACAAGACATTCATTCAACAGGCGGCAGGTAAAGTTCGTGTAGTAGATTCTGCTGGTACTGTTCTGATCGAGCAGGATGTAGAGGAAGGCGACATCTTCCGTATGTGTCAGGTTAAAGACGCACCAATTCAGGACTGGGTGAAACTGGCTGTGAACCGTGCTCGTGCAACTGGCGCACCAGCGGTATTCTGGCTGGATGAAAGCCGTGCACACGATGCAGAGCTTATCAAGAAAGTGAATGCGTACCTGCCTGAACACGATACTTCTGGTTTGGAAATCAAGATCCTTTCTCCTCTTGAAGCAACGAAATTCTCTTTGGTTCGTATTAAAGACGGTCTGGATACCATTTCAGTAACAGGTAACGTACTGCGTGACTACCTGACAGACTTGTTCCCAATTCTGGAGCTGGGTACATCTGCGAAGATGCTGTCTATCGTTCCACTTATGAATGGTGGTGGTCTGTTTGAAACGGGTGCTGGTGGTTCAGCGCCTAAGCACGTTCAGCAAGTTGAAAAAGAAAACCACCTGCGTTGGGATTCTCTGGGTGAATTCCTTGCACTGGCGGCTTCACTTGAGCACCTGAGCAACGTGACAGGTAACAAGAAAGCACAGGTTCTTGCTGATGCGCTAGACAAAGCGACGGGTGAATTCCTGGACAACAACAAGTCACCATCACGTAAAGTGGGTGAGTTGGATAACCGTGGTAGCCACTTCTACTTAGCTTCTTACTGGGCGAAAGCACTGGCAGAGCAATCTGATGACGCAGAGCTGTCTACTCAGTTTGGTCCAATTGCTAAGCAAATGGCTGAAAATGAAGACGCTATTGTGAAGCAATTGAATGACGCTCAAGGTGTTGTCGGTGAGCTAGGCGGTTACTACGCGCCAGAAGATGCGAAAGCAGCTCCTCTTATGCGTCCAAGTGACCTACTAAACGGCATTGTTGACGCTGTTTAATAGAATCCGGCTACTTAGCGTACTGAAGTAGCCGTTCTATTTAGAGAATAAGTCTTTTGTAATTAGTAAGAGACAAAAACAAAGAAACCCGCTTAACGCGGGTTTCTTATACTCTGAATTCCAATTATTTGGCTTGATCGCCTTCAATTGGAACAACAGAGCTTGCATGGAAGCCTTTTGGACCTTGTTCAACTTCGTAGTTGACTGGTTGACCAGCTTTTAGGGTACGGTATCCGTCCATTTTTATTGTTGAGTAGTGTGCGAAAATATCGCCTTCTTCTCCTTCCGGACAGATAAACCCAAATCCTTTGGCGTTATTAAACCACTTCACTGTACCTGTAGCCATGCTATACATCCCTCATGCATTTTTAGTAACTGATGTTGTTTACGTCGACGCAGCTGTATCTATCAATATTGATGCATCATATTGCTATGACTATCAATTCAGCAATTGCTAAATTTTTAGCCACCAAGAACACAATTTAGTCAATGGATAAGCCCAGTCAATAGTTTGCAGTAATAAAATCTAACAATTTGACAAAGATTTCATTTTTGAGATTAACAAAATTATAACTAAGGTGCATATTGACAATAATGTTGTTGTGGACATTTCCGGTGATATTTTTCTCAGTTAAAAATCTACCTAAACTTTGAAGGTCACCAATGGCAATGTTTTATTTGCAGGGATACAATTGGTGCATTAGTCTTAAGTAGAGGGTGATATTCGGGCAACATCCTTGAATCTCAAACCTCCTGAAAACCGACGAAATAATGAGCAAACAATACCAATGGGTCACTCCAGACTCAGATTTACTGGAGAAGGAAAAAACACAGGTAAAACCGCCGGCTATGTACAATGTCATACTCAACAATGACGACTACACGCCAATGGATTTTGTGATTGAAATACTCGAACGTTTCTTTTCAATGGATTTGGAAAAGGCAACACAAGTGATGCTCAAAGTGCATTACGAAGGGAAAGCAATCTGCGGTACTTTTACTGCCGAAGTTGCGGAGACAAAGGTGGCGCAAGTCACTATGTACTCAAAAGAGAATGAGCATCCGCTGTTATGTACAATGGAGCAGGCATAAAGCTTGCTTGAGCAACATAGGTTGTTCTTTGGGGAGGTACTTATGCTAAATAAAGAACTAGAGTCGAGCCTTAATAGTGCTTTTGCTCGTGCGAGAGACAAACGCCATGAATTCATGACCGTTGAACATCTGCTCCTCGCGCTACTCGACAACGACGCTGCACAAGAAGCACTAAAAGCGTGCCAAGCTGACCTGGAAGTTCTTCGTCAGGAACTTGACACATTTATCGATCAAACCACACCTCTCATTCCAGAAAACGATGAGACAAGAGAAACTCAGCCTACATTAAGTTTTCAACGTGTACTCCAACGCGCGGTCTTCCACGTTCAGTCATCTGGACGCAGTGAAGTCACTGGTGCAAATGTTTTAGTTGCTATTTTCAGTGAACAAGAGTCTCACGCGGCGTATCTACTTAAGAAAAACGACATCAGCCGCTTGGATATCGTTAATTACATTTCGCATGGAATCAGTAAATCACCTCAAAACAATGAAGAAGATTCCTCTTCAAACGTGTTTGGTGAAGAGTCTTCATCCGATGAAGGCAATTCAGAAGAGCGTTTGGAAAACTTTGCTACGAATCTAAACCAAATTGCAAAACAAGGTCACATCGACCCGCTGATTGGTCGCGATAAAGAGCTTGAACGCACCATTCAGGTGCTTTGCCGCCGTCGTAAAAACAATCCATTGCTTGTCGGTGAAGCAGGGGTTGGTAAAACCGCTATCGCGGAAGGTCTGGCATGGCGAATCGTTGAAGGGCAAGTGCCTGAAGTGATTAAAGACAGCGTTATTTATTCGCTGGATATCGGTTCGTTGCTGGCGGGTACTAAGTACCGTGGTGATTTCGAGAAACGCTTTAAAGCCATCTTGAAACAGCTAGAAAAAGAAGATGACGCGATTCTGTTTATCGATGAAATCCATACAATCATCGGTGCAGGTGCGGCATCTGGCGGGCAAGTTGATGCCGCCAACCTGATTAAACCATTACTAAGTAGCGGCAAGCTTCGTTGCATTGGTTCTACCACTTATCAGGAATACAGCAACATTTTTGAGAAAGAGCGCGCGCTATCACGCCGCTTCCAGAAGATCGATATCGTCGAACCATCGCTAGATGACACAACTAAGATCTTGATGGGTCTCAAACCAAAATACGAAGCACACCATGAAGTTCGCTACACCAAGCAAGCGCTACGTGCAGCGGTTGAACTTTCGGCTAAATATATCAATGAGCGTCATTTGCCTGACAAAGCCATCGACGTGATTGATGAAGCTGGTGCACGCAGTCGTCTGGCTCCGGCAAGTCGTCGTAAGAAGACGGTGGGTGTTTCCGATATTGAGAATATGGTTGCCAAAATGGCTCGCATTCCGGAAAAATCGGTTTCTTCTTCTGACAAAGATATCCTTCTGAATCTGGATGAGAAGATGAAGATGCTGGTATTTGGTCAGGATCCTGCCATCGAGGTGTTGAGCGAAGCTATTAAACTGAGCCGTGCGGGCTTGGGGGCAGACAATAAACCTGTCGGTTCTTTCCTATTTGCAGGTCCTACTGGGGTAGGTAAGACCGAGGTTACCGTTCAGCTGTCCAACCTACTTGGTGTTGAGCTACTGCGCTTTGACATGTCTGAATACGGTGAGCGTCACTCCGTGAGCCGCTTGATTGGTGCTCCTCCTGGTTACGTTGGATACGATCAGGGTGGTCTGCTGACGGATGCAGTTATCAAACATCCGCACTCGGTAGTGCTTCTGGATGAGATCGAGAAAGCGCACCCAGATATCTTCAACTTGCTGTTGCAAGTTATGGATAACGGTACGTTGACAGATAACAATGGTCGTAAAGCGGATTTCCGCAATGTGATTCTGGTTATGACAACGAACGCTGGTGTTGCAGAAACGGTTAAGAAGTCGATTGGTCTGATTCAGCAAGATCACAGCCATGATGCGATGGGTGAAATTAAGAAAGTCTTCACTCCTGAATTCCGAAACCGCCTGGATAACATCATCTGGTTCAACAGCTTGGATGAAAGTGTTATTCACCAGGTTGTCGACAAGTTTATTGTCGAACTTCAGGCTCAGCTGGACTCACGTGGCGTGTCAATGGAAGTATCAGAAGATGCTCGCCATTGGCTGGCTCACAAAGGCTACGACAAGACAATGGGTGCGCGACCAATGGCTCGTGTCATTCAGGAAAACCTTAAGAAGCCTCTGGCGAACGAACTTCTGTTTGGCTCGTTGGTTGATGGTGGCACTGTTAGAGTCACACTCAAAGACGACGAACTTGTTTTCGACTACGAAAACAAAAAAGAAGCCGTTCCCCATTAATTAAATCGTTCTAACAAAAATGCGCCTTTAAGGCGCATTTTTTTATGCCCGCAAAATACACTTTCTGTTGTTTGTCTCGCAGTGATAAATCTTCATTCTGTCTTAATCTAACCTTTAAGTTTACTGTGTAAGGCTAAAAACTCTATGAAATTAAGTGGAAATTTAAGTATGCGCAGGTGGTTTTGTTTACTGTTGGTTTTCTTTTTGGCTGCTTGTGGTGAAGACAAAACGGAAGTGGTTTTAGCCCCTGAAAAGTTCTCTGGCATCATCGAAAGAATTGAAAACAACCAAGCGAATAACTTACACGCTTTAGTGGTTTGGCAAGACAATAAGAAGCTTCTCGAAGTATTCCGGGAGGGTGGTGGGCAACATGGTCATATTCAGATGTCAAAGGTGCCTATCGGGCGTGATGCCCTTCATAATGTCCACTCAGTCACAAAATCGTTTGTAGCGACACTGATTTTTATGGCAATTGATGAGGGACGACTAGAAAGCCTGGATGTGCCCGTTTTCAGCTTGTTCCCCGAATATCAGGAGGAGGATGCCCAGGATAAGATGGCTATTACAGTCCGGCACATTTTGAATATGTCGACTGGATACGCCCTCAACGAGCACGCGATGCCTTATGGTCTTGCAAATCCATTCCACCGTCATTACTCAGCTAAAGATCTCAAAGCCATGTTCCTGGGGACTCCTCTCAAGTTTGAACCGGGAAGCCGCTTCTGTTACAGCGGTCTTTCCACTATTGGCTTGTCCAAGGTAATAGAACGCATTTACGAGAAACCGTTCGCGACAGTAATGCGAGAAAAGCTATTTGAGCCGTTGGGAATCGACAATTACAGATGGATAAATCAGTTGGGTTCTGGAGAGCCTGGAGCCGATTGGGGTTTGATGACAGATAGCGAATCCATGGGCAAGTTTGGTCTGATGTTACTTAATGACGGAGCCTGGGAGGGGAAACAGATTATCCAGCCTCATTGGGTTGAAAAGATAAAGGTGAGTGAGTTTACAAGAGGCATGATGGGCTACGGGATGCATTTCTGGCAATTGCCGCAGTTTTCCTCTGCTTTCGCTGCACTTGGGCATGGAGAACAGTATGTGATTGTTATTCCGAATAAGAATGCGGTTATTGTTACAACCGCAGGTAACTACAGTCAGGTAACACAATCCAACCCAGTGCTCGAATTAGCGCATCAGGTTTATCAGTTGCTGTGAATAAATGTGACTAACAGTAAACGCAAAAAACGGAGCTAAATAGCTCCGTTTTTTGTAAAGACTCGAGAATTAACGAGCGCGGAAGACGATACGACCTTTTGATAGATCGTATGGAGTCATCTCTACAGTTACTTTGTCACCAGTAAGAATACGGATGTAGTTCTTACGCATTTTACCGGAGATGTGTGCAGTTACTACGTGACCGTTTTCTAGCTCAACACGGAACATAGTGTTTGGCAGAGTATCAAGAACAGTGCCTTGCATCTCAATTACGTCTTCTTTGGCCATTTAATCCTCTTTAGAAATTTGGCTGAAATTTTTAACGACCGAATTTTGCCGCTAAAACAATAAAAAGTAAAGTTGCGGCGTATTCTAACCCTGCCACCGATGATTTACTAGCCTTTGATGAGGATGAAAGCGTACTTTGTAATTCATGGCCTGACATTCATCGATCTGATAACCGAGATATAACCACTGCTTTCCGCTCTTTTTGCAGTATTCCAGTTGGAATAATACGCAAAGTGTCCCTAAAGAGAGCTCCGAATGTGGATTGTAGAAAGTATAAAATGCGGATGCACTATTGGACATTACGTCGGTGACGGCAACACCAATAAGTGTTTCATCTTGGTAAACATGCAAAAACTGAGTGTTGAGCCACTCGTTCTGAGCAAAGTCAAAAAAGTCCTTTTTTCTTGGAGGGTACATGGTCCCGCTCTTGTGCCGGTGATTGATGTATTCGGCATAAACGTCAAACCAGTTTTCGTCGAGCGTGTTTTTCATTTCCCAATGTATGCCTTTGGCTTTGTTTTTAAGCCTTTTCTGGCTTTTGGAGGGCACAAAATCCGCCACAGCGACACGAAGCGACTGGCAGGCATTACATTGATCACATTGAGGCTTGTAGATGGCATTTCCGCTGCGACGGAATCCATTTGCCATCAGAAGTTCGTATCCTGAGCACGTGTGTAATACATCATCCAGAACGACAGCAACCCTTTCCTGTTGTTCGGAAAGGTAACTGCAGTCGTGCGATTCCGTCATTCCTATACGGATAAGCGTTTGATCTTTCTGATTCACAACAACTCCCCTGAAATCGGACTTTCAAGTATCTGGGGGCGATAACACTGCTGAGAAACGCGTCTGGAATTTAAATTTTTCAGCTTATCTAAAAAGTTTGCCCGGTTGCATTCCATCGCACCCAAAGATTGCAAATGCGCATTCATAAGCTGGCAATCGATCAGCACTCCTCCATTTTGCTGAAAGTGGTGGCAAAAGTGCCACAGAGCTATTTTTGAAGCATTCGGCTGTATGCTAAACATAGACTCTCCACAAAAGACTTGTCCAATTTCTACACCATATAATCCACCCACAATCTGGTCTTTGAGCCAAACTTCCACAGAATGAACATGACCCAGTGACGCAAGCCGCTTATATGCGTCTCTCATTTCTTCAACTAGCCAAGTTTCTTCAGGTGAACGGGTCTCAGCACAAAGAGTGATCACTCTTTCTGTTGCGCGATTGATAGTGACTGTGTAACCGGATTTACGAAAATATTTTTTGAGACTTTTCGCAGGTTTGAATGTCTTAGGATCGAAGATGGCGCGAATACTTGGACTCCACCATAAAATAGGTTCATTGTGGCTATACCAAGGGAAAATGCCTTGTCGATAAGCTGACATCAATCTGTCTGGATGTAAGTCGCCCCCCATAGCGATCAACCCATCTGGGTTGTCCAGCGCCTGATGTGTAGGCGGGAAGCTTTGTCGGTCGGTGCTCAGCTCAGGTAGAAAAATCTTCATATCAACTATTTTGGCAGAATTTGGGAGAATTATAATGAGAAAGATATTGCTATTGTTATTAATAATTCCTGTTTTTGTGCAGGCAGGGTACCAGAGAAATCAAGCCAGAACGGTAAATGAAGTTGTGTTCGGTCAAGTAGACAGCGTTCGCTATATTACTAAACAACAAATCATTAAATCTAAATCTTCGGGGTGGGAGACTTTAGCTGGTGCAACTATTGGCGGTTTAATCGGCAATCAATTTGGTGGTGGTACAGGCAAACAAGTTGCCACCGTTGTTGGTGCGGTCGCGGGAGGCAGTATCGCTCACAACAAAGCGAACGAAGTCTATCGAATCGAGCACAAATTGGTGGAGATTTTGATCGATACGGAAAAAGGCGAGTTAATTAACGTTATTCAGGACGTAGACCCCAATATGCTTTTTACCCGGGGTGATTCCGTCAGAATTCTTTACTTTGATAATGGCGTTCGGGTGGACAAAACCTACTGATTTTTTCAGTAGGTGAAAATCCCCGTTACTTCTGGGTACGAGCCCCTAGCCAAGCCCAGTGTTTTTGGTTAGTCTGCTAGCACGAAAAATAAAAACTCGCATTCGGACGTGCGAGACTATGCAGGAATAATCAACATCAATGGAAAGCCTTACGTTACAACCCATTTCTCTCGTTTCTGGTGAGGTCAACTTACCTGGCTCAAAAAGTGTTTCAAACCGCGCCCTTTTGCTTGCTGCTCTGGCATCTGGCAAAACCCGTCTAACTAACCTCCTCGATAGTGATGACATTCGACATATGTTGAATGCATTGACTAAGTTAGGCGTTACATATCAATTGTCCGAAGATAAGACGGTATGTGAAGTAGAAGGTCTGGGTGGCAGTTTTCGCACTGAAGAAGCGCAGGAACTTTTCCTTGGAAACGCGGGAACGGCGATGCGCCCATTGGCTGCGGCGTTGTGTCTGGGAAGCGGCGAGTATGTACTTACTGGCGAACCAAGAATGAAGGAGAGACCGATTGGTCACTTGGTGGATGCACTTAAAACTGCGGGTGCAGACATTGAGTATCTGGAGAATGAAAATTATCCACCACTGAAAATCAAAGGTACTGGTCTGAAAGGCGGCAAAGTAGAAATTGACGGGTCAATTTCAAGCCAGTTTTTAACTGCATTTTTGATGTCTGCTCCACTGGCACAAGATCAGATTCAGATTGATATTATTGGCGATCTTGTCTCTAAGCCTTACATCGATATCACCCTACACATCATGGCGCAATTTGGTGTTAAGGTTGAAAACAACAACTACCAGTCTTTCGTGATTCCGGCTGGTCAAAGCTATCGCTCTCCTGGAGACTTCTTAGTGGAAGGAGATGCCTCATCGGCTTCTTATTTCCTTGCAGCTGCGGCGATAAAAGGTGGCGAAATCAAGGTTACTGGTATCGGTAAAAACAGTATTCAGGGCGACATTCAATTTGCAGATGCACTTGAGAAAATGGGTGCAGAAATCGAATGGGGAGATGACTATGTGATTTCTCGCCGAGGCGAATTGAAAGCCGTGGATTTGGATTTCAACCACATTCCGGATGCGGCAATGACTATTGCCACTGCCGCTCTGTTTGCTGAAGGGACAACAGCGATTCGCAACGTTTACAACTGGCGCGTGAAAGAAACCGATCGCTTATCGGCTATGGCGACAGAGTTGCGCAAAGTGGGAGCGGAAGTAGAAGAGGGTGAGGATTACATTATCATCACACCAACTTCTGAGCTAAAACATGCAGCCATTGATACTTATGATGATCACCGTATGGCAATGTGTTTTTCTCTGGTGGCGTTGAGTGATACGCCCGTTACCATCAATGACCCGAAATGTACTTCGAAAACATTTCCTGATTACTTCGACAAGCTATCATCGCTTAGTCAGTAGCCTTAGGAATTTTAAAGAACCCCAGCATATCGCTGGGGTTCTTTATTCGGTCAACGAGCTCTATTTCTCTAACGTGAATTCTTTAGAAAGCTGATGAGCCAGATATTTGAACATATTGAAAGCAGCAGGGGTATTTTCTGTCGGTAATCCCTGATCGTTTAAGAAGTACTGTCCTTTGAAAATCAGAACGTCGTCTTTTTCTTCTACATTATCCGCACGCATGCCTTCAATATAGTTGTCATGTTCCTGAATAATGGAATTGGCGATAAGCAGCAAATCGAATTGAGAAATCGGCTTTTTAGAACTCATAAAACACCTCTTATATAGAAGAGGGAAGTGTAATTCCTAAGCAACAAATAGCAAGCCCTCAAGTTCCGCCAATATTGAGCTGCCTCAATACAGGATTAATTAAGACAGGCAGCCAGATTCCCAACAATAATCCAATATGAAATCGTCTCTTTTTTGTGAGCCAATACAGAAATCCGTCATTTTCTCTAGTGTATGGCAACGTGCATGATTACTATGTGCGCAAATTTAGCCTGAGCTACGTATCTTAAGAGAGATGTGGCCGTATTCAACGCCATTTTACAGATCGACCACTTGTCGACCACTCAGAATTGAAATGTAAAAAACTGGTTGACCTTCTTATAAACTCGCACAATAGTAAAAAAAGAAGCAATGAATCAGAATGGTGTGCGCTAAATGCATGCAATCGAATTTGAGGACGTTTGAGTCAGATATGGGTAAATCTCTCGTAATAGTGGAGTCACCTGCCAAGGCAAAGACCATTAATAAATACCTTGGTAAAGACTATATAGTTAAGTCGAGTGTAGGACACGTACGTGATCTTCCTACCGCTGGCCAAAGTACTGGCACTAAAAAAGCAGCAGCAGTGTCGACAAAAGGTATGAGCGCCGAAGAGAAAGCTCGTATCAAGAAAGAAAAAGATCGTAAAGCACTGATCAAGAAAATGGGGATCAACCCATATCAAGATTGGGAAGCGAACTATCAAATTCTTCCTGGTAAAGAAAAAGTGGTCTCTGAACTGCAAAAATTAGCGAAAGACGCAGACCACGTTTATCTCGCAACCGATTTGGACCGCGAGGGAGAAGCCATTGCGTGGCACCTTCGTGAGATCATCGGTGGCGATGAAGAACGCTATAAACGTGTTGTTTTCAACGAAATTACCAAAAACGCCATTCAGCAGGCATTCGAAACTCCGGGTGAATTGAATCTGGATGGAGTCAATGCTCAGCAAGCACGCCGTTTTATGGACCGTGTTGTGGGCTTTATGGTTTCTCCACTGTTGTGGAAGAAAGTTGCTCGTGGCTTATCTGCGGGTCGAGTTCAGTCTGTTGCGGTAAAACTGCTGGTAGAACGCGAACGCGAAATTAACGCATTTATCCCAGAAGAGTTTTGGGACATCCACGCTGATACCAAAACGGCAGATAAAACCGATTTCCGTTTGCAGGTAGCGCAAAAAGATGGCGAAGCCTTTAAACCGGTTAACGAAACTCAGGCACTGTCAGCGGTTTCGGATTTGGAAAAAGCGAAATACGAAGTTTGTAAGCGCGAAGACCGCCCAACCAAGAGTAAGCCGTCTGCACCTTACATCACTTCTACCCTTCAACAGGCTGCAAGTACACGTCTAGGGTATGGTGTTAAGAAGACCATGATGCTTGCTCAGCGCTTGTATGAGGCGGGTTACATCACTTATATGCGTACCGACTCAACCAACTTGAGTGCGGAAGCTGTTGATGCCGTTCGTGGCTTTATCACGTCTGAATTCGGCGACAAGTACCTACCTGCTAAGCCAGTTGTGTATGGCAGCAAAGAAGGGGCTCAGGAAGCGCACGAAGCGATTCGTCCTTCTAGTGTTGAAGTCACCGAAGCCGATCTTCAGGGCATGGAGAAGGACGCACACAAGCTTTACCAGTTAATCTGGAATCAGTTTGTTGCCTGTCAGATGACGCCAGCTCAGTATGACTCCACAACGTTAAGCGTGAAAGCAGCTGAATACACACTGAAAGCCAAAGGTCGAATCCTTAAGTTTGACGGTTGGACTCGTGTTCAACGCCCAATGGGTAAGAATGAAGATCAGATTCTTCCTGCGGTTCAGATTGGTGACGTACTTGATCTGGTTGCTCTTGATCCAAAGCAGCACTTCACTAAGCCGCCAGCGCGCTTTACTGAAGCGGCATTGGTTAAAGAACTTGAAAAGCGTGGCATTGGTCGTCCTTCGACTTACGCTTCTATCATTTCGACCATTCAAGATCGTGGCTATGTGAAAGTCGATCAGCGTCGTTTCTATGCCGAAAAAATGGGTGAAATCGTTACAGACCGTTTAGACGACAGTTTCAACGATCTGATGAACTACGACTTCACCGCTCGCATGGAAGAGAAGCTTGACCAGATTGCAGAAGGCGATGCGAACTGGAAAGGTGTTCTGGACAACTTCTTTAGCGATTTTACCGGTGATCTGGAAAAAGCAGAGTTGGAAGAAGATTTGGGTGGTATGAAGCCAAATCACATCGTTCTGACCGACATTGAATGCCCAACGTGTTCTCGCCCGATGGGAATCCGTACTGCTTCCACTGGTGTGTTCCTTGGCTGTTCTGGTTATGCACTGCCGCCGAAAGAGCGTTGTAAAACCACAATCAACTTGGGCGATGAAGAAGGCATCATCAATGTTCTGGAAGAAGACGTTGAAACAGCAGCCCTGCGTGCCAAGAAACGTTGTCCTAGCTGTGGAACAGCAATGGATGCGTATCTGATCGATGACAAGCGTAAAATGCATGTTTGTGGTAATAACCCGAACTGTGACGGATACATCGTTGAACACGGTGAATTCAAAGTGAAAGGTTACGACGGTCCCGTCGTTGAATGTGACAAGTGTGGTGCCGATATGGTGCTGAAGAATGGTCGCTTCGGTAAATACATGGACTGCACTCAGGAAGACTGTAAGAACACGCGTAAGATTCTGAAAAATGGTGAGGTTGCGCCACCTAAAGAAGATCCGGTTCACTTCCCAGAGCTGCCATGTGAGAACTCAGATGCTTACTTCGTGTTGCGCGACGGTGCATCTGGTCTGTTTATGGCTGCCAGTAACTTCCCGAAATCTCGTGAAACCAGAGCACCTTTGGTGGAAGAGCTGGTTCGATTTAAAGATCGTATCTCTCCAAAGTTCCAGTACCTGACGGAAGCTCCGACTCACGATCCAGATGGTCGACCAACAGTAGTGCGCTTTAGCCGTAAGTCTAAAGAAAACTATGTTCGCTCAGAAATTGATGGCAAACCTTCCGGCTGGACAGGTCTTTACATCGATGGAAAGTGGGAAATTACAGATAAGCGTAAGAAACCAAAATCGTAATTTACTGATACTAATAGTGATAAGGCAGCCAATAGGCTGCCTTTTTCTTATCATGTTTGACGAAAGTATTATCCTCGCTAACACTTATTAATAGCATGGCATATGCGAAAAACTCTCATTTTCAAAACTTAAAATAATCCCGAGATGTAATTCCATTTGCCGGTGTTAAACGTCAGTTGGATAGGAGGGAGCGGTTGAGGCTTAAAGCGAGATTATTGCTGATCACAGCAATAGGTCTGTTTCCTGCTGTCGTGCTGATTGCCGCGAATTCATGGTGGCAGTTCCTGCAGGAAAAATCTGCAGCTGCTCGCTGGGCATCGGGTGTGGCAGAGCAACTGGTGCGCGAACAGGCTCTGACGCTCGCGGAGTCGGAACGTTTCTTAAATACCATCAGCTACTCATACGAAACGTTAATGACAAACCAAGTGGACTGTCAGGATGCACTGCGCCACTGGTTACAGCTCAGCCCTTACTTTTCCAACCTGATCATTACTTCTCCAACTTCAGGACAAATTTGTCAGGCGACTGAGTTACATGAAAATGCGCAAGTGATAGTCAATCAGATTTATGTTCAGCAAGCCATAATGAATCAGAAGCTGTCTGTAGGCGAAGTGTTAACTGATCAAAAAACTCATAAACCTTTTCTGCAAGTTGCTTATCCGCTTGGGTTGTTTCACAAAGGCAGCCGTTCGGCAATAGCAGGAGAGTTGTCTTTTGACTGGTGGCAAACCAAGCTTTCGCAAATGAATATCCCTTATAAGGCGTCCATTAACTTACTGGATAGCCGTCAGGTAGTATTGGCAACTAATGGACTACTCCCTTCACAAGTGGTTAGCGACGACTCGCTACGAATTGAGAAACAACGTTCGTTACTGCCAAATGTGACCACATCTCCTCAAATTGTTATCTCACTTTCGACCCGAAGCTATTTCACTATTGTGATCGAAAACTTAGCAGGCAATATTCTATTTTTGCTCTTTGGCTATCTGCTGGCTATCGCCATTATCTGGTGGGGGTTCTCCAACACAGTGCTTAAGCCAACCTTTGAATTGCTACGTCGAAGCCGCCAGTACGTGAATGACTGCACATCTGGCAGCTCTGCAACACTCGATGAACTGTCGGGATTCTGTGAGCAATTTGATAACGTTCTGAAAGAGCAGGATGCACTCAAAAACCGCTTAATGGAGCAGGAATCCAACCTCAGTCAGGCATACAACCGCATCAATAGCTTATTGGATAACTCGCCATTTGGAGTGGTGGAGTGGGATACTCATTTACGAATCCAGCGCTGGTCTACGCTGTGCGAACAAATTTTTCAGATGAACCAAAATGAGGTGGAGGGGCGACAGATCGCTCAGCTACCGGTTCAGCTTAAGCGTCACTTATGGTCGATAGAGCCGTTTCTTAAGCTGTACCAAAACGGCAAAGACAGCAGTAAACGGATAGAGGTTGGGTATCGGGATGAAATGGGAAGCGAAAAAGTGCTTCGTTGGTGTTTTTCAGCCATATACGACGACTCAGGTGATCTATCGAGTATTTTAGGCTTGTTTGAGAATGTAACTCAGCAGGCAGAATACCAGCGAGAGATTGAATATCACGCTCGCTACGACAGCCTGACTGGCTTACCCAACCGATATTCCGCGCTTCAGCTGATTTCCGATCGGCAGTCTAAAAAGGTGGAATTTGCCGTAGCTCTGTTAGACATCAAAGGCTTTAAGCTTGTTAATGATCACTATGGGCACGAATATGGCGACATGCTGCTGGTCGAGCTCTCAGAACGCGTCAGTGGCAAAATACAGCGAGACGAAAGCTTCGCGAGGTGGGGAGGGAATGAGTTCATTTATGTGCTTCCTTATATCGATGAAGAGCGGGTCGCAAAAAGGCTAGAGGAAGTGATCACCGATATCGCGCAGCCCATATTGCTTGGTACCAGCAGTTACTCCACTCAGTTAAATTGTGGTGTTGCGCTGTCAGACCGCCCGCTCGAATCCCCTTCGGAACTGATTCGTTTTGCCGACCTTGCCATCTTCTTTGGTAAGAAAGAGAAAAATCGCACCATTAATTTTTATCAACCTTCGATGTCTGAAATTGGCAGCGCTCAGTTTGAAACTGAGAGTGAACTAAGACGTGCGATTTCAAACAATGAATTTGCTTTGGTATTTCAGCCTATCCTGAATACTGAAACACAGACCATCGAATCCGCAGAAGCCTTGGTAAGGTGGAACCATCCGCAGAAAGGACTGATTCCACCTTCACATTTTATTCCTGTGGCTGAAGATTCAGGGCTAATCCTTCAGATCGGAAACTGGGTACTGGATCAGGCAGTATCACAGCTCAAAGCCTGGGTTGACGAAGGGCTAGAGATTCGAGATATCGCCGTCAACCTGTCGGCTCTACAGATTAATGATGTAAATTTTGTCGCCAATATTAAGAACATTCTTCAGCGTTACGACCTACCTCCCCAATACCTCACATTGGAAGTCACCGAAACGTCATTATTAGCAAGTTATACTGACGTCATTGCAAAAATAGGAGAACTGAAAGCTCTGGGAATAAAAATTGCACTAGATGATTTTGGAACAGGATATTCAAGCCTCAGCTACCTGAATGAATTGCCATTAACTAAGTTGAAGATCGATCGATCTTTTGTAGCAAGAATTGATGAACCTAGAGAACCCACTGTCTTGCTGGATGCGATCATTTCTATCGCACATAACATGGGTTTAAGCGTGGTTGCAGAAGGTATCGAAACCTTAAGTCAATATGAATATCTTGAAGCGAAAAGGTGCGAATTTAGCCAGGGTTATTATTTCAGTCCACCCATAGATGCCATATCTTTTCGAGAATTGCTTGCACAAAAGTTGTGCAAGGATGCACCAGCTAAAAACAATTAGTTAACGATTAGGTTACAACGCGCAAACGTTTGCTGTTGATTGCACATTTGTTGTTACGGATCGCAAAATAATGATTGTAATTGCATATGCAATCAGTTAAAAATGAGCTCATAAAGCGCATTCCATAAAGTATAAGTATAGATGTGCGCAATTATAAAAAAATGAACAATATCAGTATTTTCGCTTGATTTGCTTGGTGGGATGAGAAATTTATCAACAAAATTCCATTCTCTTAGCTTTATCAGATCAGGCTCACCATGTGAGCGACAGTTATCTCTTCGGAGATCACCCAAAATGTTGTTTTGTGCTTTCAAGCTAGCGATGCAATGTCGTCTTGGCATATGGCTGCATGCTGTCTCAGCACATGGACGTATGCCGCGACGATTTGAGGTTCTCTCTGATTGTTCGGATTGAAAACTATAAGATATGGAGATATATAATGGCTGGTGTATTAGGAATGATTTTGGCGGGGGGAGAGGGCTCCAGATTAAGACCTCTGACAGAATCACGCAGTAAACCCTCGGTGCCATTTGGAGGAAGTTATCGTCTGATAGACTTCGCTCTGAATAATTTCGTAAATGCAGACTTAATGAGAATTTACGTTCTCACGCAGTTTAAGTCGCAATCCCTTTACCTTCACATGAAAAAAGGCTGGAACTTGTCGGGGATTACTGACAGGTTTATCGACCCGATTCCTGCGCAAATGCGCGACGGAAAACGCTGGTACGAAGGAACAGCAGACGCCATCTATCAGAACATTCGCTTTATAGAGCTTGCGCAGCCAGATCAGGTGTGCATCTTTGGCTCGGATCACATCTACAAAATGGACATCCGACAAATGTTGGATTTCCACAAGCGAATGGAAGCGAAGCTTACGGTTTCTGCTCTTCGTATGCCACTTAAAGAAGCATCGCAATTTGGCGTGATTGAAGTGGATAAAAACGGGAAGATGATTGGTTTCCAAGAAAAGCCGGAAAACCCTAAACCTATCCCGGGTAGCCCAGATGAAGCGCTGGTCTCTATGGGGAATTACATTTTTGAAGCCGATGCTCTAGGAAAAGAACTACGCGAAGATGCCGATAATGGTTCTTCAAGCCATGATTTTGGCAAAGACATCATTCCAAAAATGTTCCCGGCGGGTGAGGTTTACGTTTATGATTTCTCAACCAACAAAATTAACGGTGAGCGTGCCACCGCTTATTGGCGTGATGTCGGAACTATTGATTCTTACTGGGCGGCACATATGGATTTGCTGGACAAAGATCCGGAGTTCTCTCTCTACAACCGTAGTTGGCCGCTTCATACCTACTACCCGCCATTACCACCCGCAACTTTTGTCGATAGTAACGACGACTGCCGAGTTCGGGTGAATGACAGCTTAGTGTCGGGGGGCAGCTACATTCAGGGGTCATCTATCCATAAATCGGTGTTAGGATATCGAAGCAACGTTGCCAGCGGCTCCGTTATCAGCGAATCGATTCTGTTAGGTGATGTAAAAATTGGTGCGGGCTGTAAAATACGCCGAACCATTATTGATAAAGATGTCGAGATTGCACCGGGAACCGTCATTGGTGAAGACTTAGAATTGGATTCTCAACGTTTTCATGTCTCACCGGAAGGCATTGTCGTCATCAAGAAAGGAACAAAAGTTGGGTTCTAAGATGGATCACATGAATATCTGGTTTACGGTTTCTGAAGCGGAAGGTTTGGTAAAAAGCGGCGGTTTAGCCGATGTAGCAAAAGCGCTGCCTAAAGCTCTGCAAACATTGGGACACGATGTATCTATCGCCATTCCAGGGTATCGGACGTTGCCAGGGCGGGAAGAGGCAGAGGTGGTACTGACTACAGAGCTTGATTTCTGGCCTCATGTTAAATATCAGGTTAAGAAGTTAGATCTGGATGGGGTTCCCGTTTTTGCGGTTGAATGTCATCAGTATTTTGATAGAAGTGAACTGTACGCTGAGTCGAATCAGGCATACCCTGATAACGGTGAGCGTTTTGGATTCTTTGCTTCTGCGTGCCTTGATATGCTGCCCAAGCTAGGCATAAAACCAGATATTGTCCATGCCAATGACTGGCATACAGGGCTTGTGCCTTTTCTTCTAAAAACCCGTTACGAACACGATGAACGCTTTCAATCTATTCGAAGCGTTTTAACGGTTCATAACGCGATTTTTAAAGGGATTTACTCCTACCACGACTTGGAAATTATTCCGGAACTTAACCTGTCTGGTTTGGAAAACATCCAGTACGGACAAGATCACATCAGCATGCTTAGAGCCGGTGTGGCATATGCCGATAAGGTGAATGCGGTTAGCCCTAATTATGCAGCGGAGCTCATGACTGCCCTGGGTTCTCATGGGATGGTGGATGACTTTGTTCATCGCAGTGCCGACCTATACGGAATACTGAATGGCTGTGATTACAGTGAATGGGATCCAAGAACTGACAGATATCTGGAGTATCACTACGAGGCTAGTGCCTCTAGCATTGCTGAAGGAAAACAGCTCAACAAACGCCAGCTTCAAAATGAAGTGGGGCTTCCTGTAAATCAGAATCTTCCTGTTTTTGGAATGGTTTGCCGTTTGACACATCAGAAAGGTTTTCACTATCTGCTGCCAATACTTGAACAGTTTCTGCTGAATGATGCTCAAGTAGTGATTGTTGGAACGGGAGAGCCACAGGTTGCAGCCAAGTTGCATGAGATAGCTCGTCGCTTCCCCAACAAACTCGCGTTTATTGAAGCATACAATAATCGCCTGGCGCACTTGGTGGAGGCTGGGGCAGATTTCTTCCTTATGCCTTCTGAATTTGAAGCTTGTGGTCTGAATCAGATCTACAGTATGGCTTATGGTACGTTGCCAATCGTTCGAGAGGTCGGGGGACTGAAAGACACGGTAACGGACTATGATACCGATAGGGTCAGCGCAACCGGGTTTGGTTTTTTGGAGCCTACACCGGAAGCCTTACTCATAGCAATGCAGCGGGCACTCATATTCTATCTTCAGCAACCTGAAGAGATGCTCAGAGTACAGCTCAATGCAATGAATACCGAGTTTAGTTGGGACGCATCCGCCAAAGAATACGTCAATATGTATCAGGCAGCCTTACTTCATTAAAAAAGTCAAAATAACGTTAAGCCTCCTTACGGGAGGCTTTTTCTTATCTTAAGTCTATAAAATTACTATACTTTCATTTGTTCACATAACAAATCATGATTGATGAAGCTTGATGAATACTGCTTAAACCACATATTTGTTCAGAGTGTGGTAAGCTTTTAGATAATAAAATAAGAAAGTTTCAAAAATATTGTTAAGCGATGTCTAACTCATTGTTATTTCATAAGGTATATACCCACCCAACCAGCTCTGAATGGGTGGTTTTTGTTCATGGTGCTGGTGGCAGTTCTTCGATTTGGTTCAAGCAAATCAAGGCATACAAGCAGCATTTCAACCTATTACTCATCGACTTGAGAGGTCATGGCAAGTCCAATAACCTGTTTCAGGGGTTGATGAAAAAGAGCTATACCTTCAAAGATATCTGTCAGGATATTCTTCAGGTATTGGATCATCTTAAGATTCAGTCCGCGCATTTTGTCGGAATGTCATTGGGCACCATCATTGTCCGAAATCTTGCTGAAATGGCATCAGAAAGAGTGTCTACCATGGTGATGGGAGGCGCTGTAACGCGTTTTGACATCCGTTCTCAGGTGTTGGTGAAGGTAGGGGACTGGAGCAAGCATATCATCCCGTATATGTGGTTATACAGCTTGTTTGCCTATATCGTAATGCCTCAACGAAACCAGAAAGAATCTCGGCACCTGTTTGTCCGCGAAGCTAAGAAGTTGTGCCAGAAAGAATTTAAGCGTTGGTATACCTTGTCGGCAGACGTTAACCCACTGATGAAGTATTTCCGTGAGAAGGAGCTTCCTATTCCGACTCTTTATCTGATGGGTGACAAAGACTATATGTTCTTAAGACCGGTCAAAGAGATGGTCAAAGTACATAAGCAGAGCGCACTGATTGAAATCCCAGATTGTGGGCATGTGTGTAACGTAGAAAAGCCGGACATTTTTAACGAAGAGTCGATAGAGTTTATTCGTCAACATTCTCGCTGACCTGATAGCCGCACTTCCAGCAGGCACCAAACTGCGCTTCAATCCACTCATCACACTCAGGGCAGCACCAGTTGGGCTGCTCTCTGTTCTCCGATTGGTTTAGATAAGCATCGACTATGGTTTTTGCCTTGTCGTACTGGTATTCGTTTAATAACCAGATATAGGGTTCTGTATCGGAACCAAAAGGCAACTCACCCTGTAGACCAAACAAACCTTCTCCTCGTACTTCCACATCTACCCCTTGCGCTTTTAGCAATTCGCAAACAATGTGGGCTTCTGTAGGCAGCGAGGCAGAGTACAACTTCATAATGATTCCTATTTGGTTTGGTCGAATGACCTGGAGTTATATTAAGTATGACAGGAGTCTAGAGAGTGTGGTTTGTTGCTCTGCACCAAACTGTGAATTGCAGCAATAAAAAAGCCTCCGAGAGGAGGCTTTTTTACAAAGGTTACTTAGCTCAGACGCTTCATCAATTCATCTCGCCTGTCTTGAGGAATGACAGACCAATGAGTTCCTTTGATAGCACCTTCAAGTGCCCATAGAAGCTCAAGCCCCACATCACTAGAATGTGTTTGCTTGATGGCTTTATAAGCTTCTACTGAACCATAATCCTGCAATTCTTGAACAGAGGATATACCTGCTTTTTTAAGCATTCGTTCAGTGCCCAAACGCAGGTTTGGCAGATCTTTAAGGCGAGTGGGTTTAGTCTCGGCTTGCTTCTGCTTTTCAGTTCTCGCAACTTTGAGTGCTTGCGATGCTTTTTCGATGATGTCGTCAGTATTTTCCCAGCTGATTTCTGGGAGGGCAAAATACTTGGTGACGACCGGGAATCCACGCTTTTTGTAAACGTAAGGCTTTAGACCTTGTTGCTCGAACTTTTGAGCACTTTTTGAGTCAGCTCTGATATGTAACGTGTTTTGAACTACTAAGGCGAACATAGTGTCGTCGGCAAAAATGCCAAAACCACCAAACATTGAACGTGATTTAATCGTCCCTAATGGTTCAAATAGCTTCAATGAGTTTTTAAGTATTGGTTTATCCATGCTGTACTGTCTCGGCTAAAGAAGTTATGCCACTACTAAGTTCAGGTCCGAGAAAAAATAGCAAAGTGATGCAGCCAGATGTCAGAGTTCGGTTAACTCTGGAAAAGAAGTATGCATATTTGCCATCGGCAACCCCGCTACCATTTGGATTTTTTATACATCCATTTAGGCCGGAAGCTTTGCGTCCCACTTTTTCAAATGGTTTGCCCTGTGCGTGACAGTAAAATCATAGAGAAAAAATTGAACAAGAATCACATCGAGATGCCTCTAGTGTGATCTTAATCCAAAAAATAAATGCATAGATATAAATATTGTTTCTTATTTGACCAAAAACGCAAAAAGCCTGGATTATAACCAGGCTTTATTAGAATTAACTAAATCAATTTAACTTTTTAACAGAACTTCGCTCTATGATCTCCGGATGCATTTCGAAGATTCTCTTATCATGCTCTTTGTCTTTGATTCGCTGAAGTAAGATTTCAAATGCGGTTTTCCCGACACGACGTTTTGGCTGGTGAACGGTAGTCAGGGGAGGGGAGAAATACCCAGACAGTTCAATGTTGTCGTAACCGATGATTGATATGTCATCAGGAACACGCAAACCATTCTCCTGCAAACGGCTAATCACACCTAGTGCCATAAGGTCGTTAAAACAGAACACAGCAGTTGGGCGTTTGTCCATTGCTAGGATCTTGTCTGCTGCGATAACGGCTGTGTCACACTCAAAGTTACCCACAAGAATTCGTTCTTGGTTGAACTCCACGCCAAATTCATTCAGTGCGCGTTTGTAACCTTCAACACGCTCGATACACGCCACCTTTTCTTCGTGACCAGTTAAACAAGCAATGTCAGTGTGACCATTTTCGAGCAAATACTTGGTTGCCAGATAGCCCCCTTCTTCGGAGTTATCAATAATCTTATCAGCCTGAGAACTTTCAGGACCCCAGTCCATGATGACCTTAGGAATAGAGGCATGTGCATCCAGCATTTCGCGAAGATCTTCAGTCAGATCAGAACACATGACTAAGATGCCATCGACGCGTTTTTCTGCCAGCATACGGATGTAGTCGCGTTGCTTTTCGTAGATACCACCAGTGTTACATAAAATGAGTGTGTAGCCTTGTCGGTAACAGTAGCTTTCTACACCATCAACAACCTCGGCAAAAAACGGGTTGCTTGATTGTGTAACCAACATTCCTATCGTTCGTGTGGTATTGCATTTTAGGCTTCGCGCTACTGCACTTGGTGCGTAGTTCAGTTCATCGACTGCTTTTTTTACTTTTTCTTGTGTGGCTTCAGCGACAAAGCGAGTTTTGTTAATAACGTGGGATACCGTTGTAGTCGATACTCCGGCTAGTCGTGCGACATCTTTAATTGTGGCCATAAAACAAATATCCTGTAGAGCCTGGCTGAGAGGTAAAATCAAAATTCAGCGGGCGGATTTTAATTGTATTATTTAAATTCGGCTAAAAACACAAAAACCGCTATTAAAACAGCGGCTTAGGTTAAACATTTCAGCGATTTCATATTTTATCGTTTGCGATCACGATCTTAGTCTTTAATTCGGCATTAGACAATGGACGGATTCGTAAAAATTTATACCAAGTGTCACATTTATGAAGATAACGAATTCGAATTAAGCAACTAGGTTTATATCTCATGTATTATCACCAAATATCTCGCAGTGGCTTTGGTATACCTATTCTCCAGCTATGTAATCGCAGTCCAATCGGATGAAGTCTATTAAAAGCTGAGAAACAGAGGCATAGAAACCAAAGTCATCATACTTTTGACAGTTTTCATTAAACTGTGGCAGCCATGTCATAAGATGTGTTTCAATAAAATCTTTCTGTTCCAACAGTGCTTTTTCAAGCGCTTCTTCATTGAGAATTTCGTTTGATTTAACAATCAAATTACCTAGGAAATCTAATTGAATTGCAAGGTGATCGGCAGGCTCTTTGAACCCTTCCATCATCGCGATGTTTTTTTCAAGCAATAGCGCTTCCATCTGTCTGGTTGGTTCGCCATTTAACAGACCTGAGTGGTAAATGGATGCGTAGGGCAGTGCCGCGTGCTTATCGGTGGTCAGGAACAACCCACAAAAATCAGCCGCAAGCTCCAGCCTTGCATCTTCGCGGTCTTGCAGTTTATTCAACGCTTCGATCAAGCGTGTAGCTGCTGAGTTGAGCGCACTGTTTTCTGCCAAGCCACCAATAAAACCCCGAATTTCAGCAGTTTGATATTTCGCAAGTTCTTCATCACTCATCTCACGAGCAAATAAACTCGATAGCCACCAATATATTTCCGCTCGCTTCTCATTGAATAATTTGGTTTCTTGCATGGCGTTAACACTCCGGACGAAATAGATGACGCAATTTTAACGGATAAAAATGAACAGAACTATTCCAAAGAATGGCGAAAAATGAAAGGAAATAGAGGATTGTTAACAGGAACGGATAGGTTGTTTTGAATCAATAAAAGTTAGGAAATTAACTCGATTTTAGTGAATTCGCTAGAAATGTAACGATTTGTGAATAGAATATAAAGAGTCGCAAATAAACTGTGGCGAGTTTGTCTTTTTTTCAATTATAACGACGAACAAATTAAACCTTATAAATACAAAAGAAAGTGGTGTAAATGAGCTATCACGTATTAGTCGTAGAAGACGATGTGGTTACCCGAAGTAAATTGGTGGGATATTTCCAGAATGAAGGCTATCAGGTGAGTGAAGCTGAAAGTGGAGAACAAATGCGTTCTGCACTGACAGAAAACTCGGTTGATTTGGTCATGCTGGACATCAACCTACCAGGTGAAGACGGGCTGATGCTAACTCGTGAACTACGTAGCCAATCTGATATAGGGATCATTCTCGTCACAGGACGCACGGATAGCATTGATAAAATCGTTGGGCTCGAAATGGGTGCTGATGATTATGTGACAAAACCTTTTGAATTACGCGAGCTGTTGGTTCGAGTGAAGAACCTATTGTGGAGAATTTCTGCAGCGCGACATGTACCAGCACGAGCCGATCAGAAAGAAGAATCTGGTCAGCTCATTCGATTTGGTGAATGGACATTCGACATTCAACGTCGGGCGTTGAGCAAAAATGGTGAGCCTGTAAAACTCACTAAAGCAGAGTATGAATTACTGGTTGCTTTGTCTTCTCATCCTAACAAGGTGTTAAGTCGTGAACGTATTTTGAATATGATCAGTCATCGAGTTGATGCACCAAATGATCGTACGATAGATGTTCTGATCAGAAGAATGAGAGCCAAAATGGAATTCGACCCGAAGAACCCACAAATCTTTGTGACGGTTCACGGAGAAGGTTACATGTTTGCTGGGGACTAAGTTCGAACGTTCAATATGATAAACAAAAAAACCGAGGTTAAAGCCTCGGTTTTTTAATTTCATAATTTCAAAGCACTTAGGATGCTTCGTTTAACTGAGCATTTGAGTTGGTTGCAAAATCACGAAGGGTTTGCCACCAAAGCCCTAAACGCTCATGCCAATAGGTTTCGGTCCATTCTAGGTACTTAGCTTGTGGTCGGTATTTGTTCCAAGGCAACATCGCACCGTTGGAAGCTAGGAAATTGGTTGGGGCAGGGGTGGGGTCCATACCTGCATCATGAAATTCACGCAATGCTCGCGTCATATGGCTGGCAGATGTCACCAGAACGAGCTTCTTATTATTAACGAATACCGAGGCTTGTCTGGCTTCTTCCCAAGTGTCTTTTGCTGTTTCCAGTAAGATAATATCGGGCTTGGCAACGCCAAGAGCGAGTGCGACCTTAGCCATCATACGTGCATTGCTGATTTCAGACCCACCAGCATAGCCAGATAAAATGAGCTTCGCTCCGGGGTACATGCGTAAAATACGAATACCCTCTGAAAGCCTCATTAATGCCGTACGGCTCAATTCTGAAGTTGGAGGAATATCATCATCAACAACATGTCCGCTTCCCAATACCATGACATAATCAATGGTTCCTTCAACGGGTAAAAATCCTTTGTGTTGGCGCTCCATGGGCATCAGTAAACTGCTGGCAACAGGTTGGAAAGAGGAGAGAAAAATACCAGCAAAAGATAAGAAAATAAGAAAACAGCCTGTACCGCGTTTCAACGTGAACATGACCAACAATAACCCTACCACCCCAATTATCAAAAAGCCTGGGAGCGGCATCAGCAGCGCAGAAAACACTTTTTTCAGCTCAAACATACTTAAATAGCCCGAAAAATCATCACTTGATTATGAAAAAGGCGATGAAGCCTTTATTACTTCTTATCCTGTGACAGAATAAGCGGCACGAATAGCCATAATAACCTAAGCCACAGTGACAGAAGATCGTAATTTCGACGATATTGCCCACAAATTCGCAAAAAATATCTACGGATCCGAGAAAGGTGATATACGTCAAACCATTGTTTGGGAAGATTTAATTGTAGCATTAAGTGAGCTCAATGATGAAAGCCGCCGATTAAAAATCCTTGATGCAGGCGGTGGTCTTGGGCAAATGTCGCAAAAAATTGCCCAACGCGGACACGATGTCACACTCTGTGATCTATCTTCTGAAATGCTAAAACTGGCTAGGGCAGACATTGAAAAACACGGTTTGCTTTCCCAATATCAGCTAGTTCACTCTCCAGTTCAAGAAATTGAACAGCACCTCACAGAGAAAGTTGATATGGTGCTTTTCCATGCGGTCATGGAGTGGTTAGGAGACCCAAAAACAGCGCTTGAAAAAGTGCTTGAACAAATCAAACCGGGTGGAATTGGCTCTATCATGTTCTACAACCACCATGGTTTGGTGTTAAAAAACGTGATTTGCGGCAATATTCCTCACATTTTAGAAGGAATGCCGCACAGAAAACGCTTTAAACTTCAGCCTCAAAAAGGTTTGAAGCCGGAAGAGGTCTATCAGTGGATAGAAGACGCCGGATTTGAAATATGTGGTAAATCGGGTATTCGCTCCTTCCACGACTACATAGGTAATATGGAGTACATGGGCGATTATCAATTTGAAGATGTACTGGCACTTGAAAGACAACTGTGTCGTCAGGAGCCTTACCTTTCTTTAGGACGCTACATCCACGTATGGGCGAAAAGAAAGGCACAATAACAGGATGAACAATGAGTAATGTAACTCTAGATGTTGTAGAGCAACCAATCGATGAATTGGTTGGCTGGGTAAAACAACACGATTTCTCATTGAACTTGTCTACTGAACGTCTGGCTTTTCTAATTGCGTTAGCCGTTTTAAGTAACGAGAGATTTGATGAAGAGCTGGGTGAAGGAGAATTGCACGACGCGTTCTCGATTGTCACCCGCTTATTTGAAGACACGGGGGAAGCCTCAGCATTTCGAGCGAACAACGCCATTAATGAAATGGTTAAACAAAAGTTGCTAAGCCGTTTTACAAGTGAAATGACTGAGGGAGCGAGTATTTATCGCTTGTCACCTTTAGCGGTGGGAATTACGGACTACTACGTACGCCATCGTGAATTTTCTAAGCTTCGGCTGTCCATTCAGCTGTCTATGGTGGCGGATGAAATGGAAAAAGCCATTGCCGCTGCCAAAGAAGGCGGAACGCCGGGTCACTGGAAGAAAAACGTATACGGAGTGCTTAAGTACTCCGTAGGGGAGATCTTTGACCAAATTGACCTAAACCAGCGCGTAATGGACGAACAACAGCAATCGGTGAAAGACCAGATTGCTGAACTGCTAAACCAAGACTGGCGCGATGCCATCAACAGTTGTGAAGCCTTGTTGAGTGAAACGTCCGACACCCTGAAAGAGCTGCAAGACACCCTGCAAGCGGCAGGTGACGAGATGCAGACTCAGCTTCTTGATATTCAGGAACTGGTGTACGGGCAAGACGAACTGGAATTCGTCGAGGAAGCGCTTTTCGGTCTTCAGATGAAATTAGACCGCATCATCAGTTGGGGTCAGCAAGCCATCGACCTGTGGATTGGTTATGACCGCCACGTGCACAAATTCATCCGTACAGCCATTGATATGGATAAAAATCGCGCCTTTAGCCAAAGGCTGCGTCAATCCGTCAATGAGTACTTTGATGCACCATGGATGCTGACTTACGCCGATGCCGAAAGGCTTCGAGACATGCGTGATGAAGCGCTTGTGCTGCGTGACGATGAAGTCATGGGGCAAGTGCCATTGGACGTGGAATACGAAGAATTTGAACAAGTGAACGATGAGTTATCGGAGCGCATCAGTGACATGCTTCGAGTTCACAAAGAGCAGGGGGCACCGATTGATCTCGGTATCGTACTGAAAGACTACCTGTCTACTCACCCGCAGACTCATCACTTTGATTTAGCCAGAATCGTTGTCGACCAAGCCGTGCGCTTAGGTTATTCCGAATCCGATTATCAAGCGATTCAGCCAGACTGGCAGGCAATTAACGATTTTGGTGCGAAGGTACAAGCAAATGTCATCGATAAATACTGAAGAATATATGCCAGAGAAACTGGCAAAAGCGATTTCTAACCCGCTATTTCCTGCTTTAGACAGCGCACTGCGTGCTGGGCGCCATATCTCCTCTGAGGACTTGGATAACCACGCTTTACTAAGCGATTTTGAAACCGAGTTGGCGTTGTTTTACCAACGTTACAACACCGAACTGGTGAAAGCGCCGGAAGGCTTTTTCTACCTTCGCCCACGTTCCACATCTTTGATCGGTCGAAGCGTCTTGTCTGAACTCGACATGCTGGTGGGGAAAGTGTTGTGCTTCCTTTATCTCAGCCCAGAGCGTTTGGCACACGAAGGCATCTTCACCAATCAAGAGCTTTATGACGAGCTGATTTCCCTCGCTGATGAGAAAAAGCTGATGAAGCTGGTTACCAACCGTGCGACGGGTTCGGACCTGGACAAAGAAAAACTGTTTGAAAAAGTTCGTACATCACTGCGTCGGTTGCGCCGCCTAGGGATGATTATCCCAATTGGAGAAAACGGTAAATTCCGAATCAGTGAAGCCGTATTCCGCTTCGGTGCAGATGTGCGAGTTGGCGACGACATTCGCGAAGCACAACTGCGTTTGATCCGTGATGGTGAAGCCGTAGTGCACCAACAAGAGCCTAGCCAGGTCAGCTTGCTAGAAGAACCTGAAGAAGAACAACAAGAATTAGAAGGTGAAGCATGATTGAAAGAGGTAAATATCAATCACTAAGCATGATCAACTGGAACGGTTTCTTTGCCCGTACCTTTGATATTGATGAGCTTGTTACAACCTTATCTGGGGGTAACGGTGCCGGTAAGTCGACCACCATGGCGGCATTCATCACTGCACTTATTCCAGACCAAAGCTTGCTTCACTTCCGAAATACAACCGAAGCCGGCAGTTCGCAAGCCTCTCGTGACAAAGGGTTATACGGTAAGCTTCAGCCAGGTGCCTGTTACTCCGTGCTTGACGTGGTGAACTCACGTAATCAACGTTTGTTGTTCGCCGTTAAGCTACAGCAAGTAGCGGGTCGCGATAAAAAAGTCGACATCAAGCCATTCGTGATTCAAGGCTTACCAAGTTATGTCAAACCTACCGACATTCTCATTGAGTCGGTTTCCGACAAGCACGCTCGCGTTCGCCAAATTAATGAAGTGAAAGAAACCGCTCTGGCACACGAAGGTGTCCAGTTCAAAGCGTTTTCTTCTGTGGTTGAATACCATTCACAAATGTTTGAATTCGGTGTGTTGCCGAAGAAATTGCGTAACAGTGGCGACCGCTCTAAATTCTACCGTTTGATCGAAGCATCGTTGTATGGCGGTATTTCCAGTGCCATCACTCGCTCATTGCGTGACTACCTATTGCCGCAAAATGGTGGGGTGAAAAAAGCCTTCCAAGACATGGAGTCGGCACTTCGCGAAAACCGCATGACGCTAGAAGCGATCAAAACAACTCAAGCCGATCGTGACTTGTTCAAGCACTTGATCACCGAATCGACTAACTACGTTGCCGCAGACTACATGCGCCACGCTAACGACCGCCGCAATAAGCTTGAGTCCACCATGTCATTTCGTGCGGAGTTGTTTGGCTCTCGCGAGAAGCTGATTGAACACAATAATCTTCTTAACCGCGTGCAAGAAGAGCTGGAAATGCTCGTCGAGCAAGAAAGCGGTCTGGAACAAGATCACCAAGCGGCGTCTGACCATCTTCAACTCGTGCAGAATGCACTGCGCCAGCAAGAAAAGATTGAACGCTACCAAGAAGACTTGGAGGAGCTCAGCGAGCGCCTTGAAGAGCAAATCATGGTCGTGGAAGAAGCGCAGGAGCGTTTGAGCGAAGCGGAAGAGCAGGCACACATTTCTGAAGAAGAAGTGGATAGCTTGAAAACGCAGTTAGCGGATTACCAACAAGCGCTGGACGTTCAACAAACCCGCGCTCTGCAATACCAGCAGGCGGTAAAAGCGTTAGACAAAGCGCGTGAGCTCGCAAGCTTTGAAGGGTTAACTGCTGACAACGCGGCAACACTGTTGAGCGAGTTGAAGCAGTCTGAACAAGACAAAACCACAGCACTTCTTTCTGTTAAGCACAAATTGGATATGTCATCTGCGGCGGCAGAACAGTTTGATTTGGCATACAAATTGGTGAAAAGCATTGCGGGTGATGTTGAACGTACGCAAGCCGCAGACGTGGCAAAAGCGAGTTTGCAAAAAGCGCGCGACAATCAGCATCTGCTTCAAAACGAAGCGCAATGGCAAGCACAGTATCGCGATTTAGAACGCAGCCTTAACCAGCAGCGTGTAGCAAAACTGAGTGTTGACGAATATCACAAGCAGCACAATGTTGCTTTGGATGGCGAAGTCACTCTGGAACAAGAGCGTGAACGTCATAGCGCAACGGTAGAATCGGTTGAACACGACCAAGAAGTGCTTCGCGAGCAACGCAGTGAATTACGCCGTAAAGAGCAAGACGCTGATGCGGAAATCAAGAAGTACGAAGCCATTGCACCTACATGGATTGCTGCAAATGATGCGCTTGAGAAACTGAAAGAGCAATCAGAAGCTGATTTATACGACAGCCAGGCGGTTATGTCGGAAATGCAGCAAGTCCTTGAGCGTGAAAAAGCGCAGTCAATGGCAAAAGACAAGCTGAATGAGCGCCGTACCCAATTGGATCAAGAGATTGAACGCTTGGCATCACCGGGTGGTTCCAACGACCCTCGTCTCAAAGGTCTGGCGGACACCTTAGGTGGTGTACTGCTTTCTGAGATTTATGACGACATTACCATTGATGATGCGCCTTATTTCAGTGCGATGTACGGTCCTGCTCGTCACGCAATTGTCGTGTCTGACTTGTCGGGCATTAAAGAAAAACTGGTGGAATTGGATGATTGCCCTGAAGATCTTTACATCATAGAAGGTGATGTGGATGCGTTTGATGACAGCTCCATCAATGCCGATGAACTTGAAGGTGCGGTATGCGTGCAACTGAATGATCGTCAGTTGCGTTATTCCCGATTCCCAGAGATCCCTTTGTTTGGTCGTGCTGCGCGCGAACAACGTCTGTCGTTGCTCCGTGAAGAGCGCGATGAAGTGGTAGAGAATCACGCCAAAGCTGCGTTCGATTCGCAAAAGCTTCAGCGCCTATACCAAGGTTTCAACGAATTCGTCGCGAAGCACATCTCTGTCGCGTTTGAATCCGACCCAGAGCAAGCACTGCAAGTGGCTCGAGATCAGCGCAATCAGATTGCGCGTCAGTTGTCTGACCTAGAAAGCCGTGAACAGCAGCAACGCAGTCAATTGAGTGCTTCCAAGCAGGCGTTGTCGTTACTGGATAAACTCGCGCCAATGATGGGCGTTGTTGAAGACGAAACACTGGCGGATCGCCATCAGGAACTGGAAGAAAAGCTGTCACACTTAAGTGAAGCGAAACACTTCCAAAGCATGCATGGCAAAGCAGCCGAGCAGCTTGAAAAAGTAGCGAACGCGCTGGAGGCAGATCCAGAGCAGTTTGATGCTCTGAAAGCCGAATACGATGCAGCAGATGCAGAGCTACAAGCGCTGAAAACCACGATCTTTGCACTGGCTGATCTGGTCGAACGCCGTCATCACTTCGGCTACTCCGATTCAGTTGAATTGCTGAACAAGAGCAGTGAACTGAGTGAACAGCTGAAATCTAAGTTGGTGGAAGCCGAACGCGCGCGTACTCGTCATCGTGAATCGTCTAAGCAAGCTCAGCAGCAACTTAGCCAATACAACCAGGTGCTGGCGTCACTCAAGAGTTCGCATCAGGCGAAAACAGAAACCATGCAAGAATTCCGCGCTGAACTTCAAGAGTTTGGTGTGAATGCCGATGTGGGTGCCGAAGAGCGTGCTCGCAACCGCCGCGATGAATTGCAAGAGCGTTTGCACGCTTCTCGCAACCGTAAGAGCGAGTTTGAGCGTACTATTACCTCTACTGAGCTGGAAATGAAAGCTCTGGCGAAACGACTGAAGAAGGTTCAAAAGGAATATATTGAACTTCGTACCTTTGTGGTGGCTGCGAAAGCTGGCTGGTGTTCAGTACTTCGTCTGGCGCGTGAAAATGATGTTGAGCGTCGTTTACATCGTCGTGAACTGGCTTACATGACGGCTGATGAACTACGCTCTATGTCGGATAAGTCATTGGGTGCGCTGCGTTTAGCGGTAGCAGACAACGAAGATCTGCGTGATGCACTTCGAGCGTCGGAAGACAATGCTCGCCCAGAGAAGAAGGTTCTTTTCTACATCGCGGTGTATCAGCACCTGCGTGAACGTATCCGTCAGGACATCATTCGTACTGATGACCCGGTTGAAGCAATCGAAGAGATGGAAGTGGAACTGGCTCGCTTAACGGAAGAGCTCACTCAACGTGAAAACCGTCTGGCAATCAGTTCTGAGTCTGTTGCGGCAATCATCAAGAAGACCATTCAGCGAGAGCAAAACCGCATTCGAATGTTGAACCAAGGCTTGTCCAATATCTCGTTTGGTCAGGTGAAAGGGGTTCGCTTGAATGTCAACGTGCGCGAGAGCCATGAGGTACTTCTAAACGGGTTAGCCACTCAGCAAGAACAGCACAAAGATCTGTTTGAGAGCAACCGCTTTACCTTCTCCGAAGCGATGGCGAAATTGTTCCAGCGCGTGAACCCACATATCGATATGGGTCAGCGTTCTCCTCAAGTGCTCGGTGAAGAGTTACTCGATTACCGTAACTACTTAGAGTTGAGTGTGGAAGTCAACCGAGGCTCAGACGGTTGGTTGCAGGCAGAGTCCGGTGCGTTGTCTACTGGTGAGGCGATTGGTACGGGTCAGTCGATTCTTCTTATGGTGGTTCAAAGCTGGGAAGAGGAGTCACGCCGCTTGCGCAGCAAAGACATTGTTCCTTGTCGCTTGTTGTTCCTGGATGAAGCGGCACGACTGGATGCTAAGTCTATTTCAACGCTCTTTGAACTGTGTGACCGATTAGACATGCAATTGCTGATCGCGGCACCTGAGAACATCAGCCCAGAAAAAGGCACAACCTATAAACTGGTGCGTAAGGTGTTCAAAGACCATGAGCACGTGCATGTGGTTGGTTTACGTGGCTTTGGCAATACGCCAAAAAACAGTGATGTAGCACAGGAAGCGCTAGAAGAAGCAGATTTAGTCGACTAGCTTCCAAGCTGTCGCAACCAAGGTTAATTCCGCTTAATAACGCCTCCATTCAGGGGGCGTTTTTTTGCTCTGTACTCAAACAAAGTCAGGATGTAGGATTCAAAACTCTATCTTCAGGTTACTTGGGCATAGTTATAAGCGCATCTCAATATCGGACAGTTTTATGAAAAGGAAATCGCTAACGGGTCAACTCAGTGATATCGATCTACGCCTACTGCGTATTTTTCGTTGTGTCGTGGAATCAGGCGGGTTTTCGGCAGCAGAAGTTGCGTTAAACATCAGCCGCGCTGCGATCAGTGCAGCAATGGCAGATCTAGAGATACGATTAGGCTTTAAGCTTTGCCACCGTGGGAGGTCGGGTTTTTCGATGACAGATGAAGGGCAGCAGGTTTACCAGTACACCCTTCAATTACTGGCATCGTTGGAAGAATTCAAAACTCAGATCAATACTTTGCATTCGAGTCTCGTTGGTGAACTAAACATTGGTATCACGGATAACATGGTATCGATGACGGAAATGCGTATAACCAACGCTCTTGCGGAGCTAAAGAAAGCGGGACCAGACGTCACCATTAACATTCGAATGATCCCACCGAATGACGTCGAAAAAGGAGTTTTGGACGGCACTTTACACGTTGGAATGATCCCACATATCCGCACATTATCTGGGCTTCAATATGAGCCTTTGTATGACGAGACGTCACTGCTTTATTGCGGTTCAGGACACCCGTTATTTTCCGAGACTGTTCAATCGGTTGATCTCACTGAATGGGACGCGATAGTCCCAGCTTATGCGCAAACGCCAAAAATTCAGTCGTTGTATAACACAATGAAAAGTGCAGCCACGGCGACAGACAGGGAAGGCATCGCGTTTCTTTTACTTACTGGACAATACTTGGGCTATCTGCCTGATCACTTTGCTCAAAGGTGGGTCGATGATGGCGTGATGAAAGCCATCTTACCTAAGCAATATGGTTACTCTCAGCCTTTCGCCTCCATTACACGTAAAGAGCGTCGAGCAAACTTAGTGTTGGAAACGTTTTTGTCTGCCCTTAACCAGGTCAACAAACCCTAGCGTATTTTCCGAAGTGGCTTATTTGGTTAACGCTTTCCATTTATATGATGGTTTGCTTGTGTTAGAAATAAAGGCTGTTTGAGCAATAGTTGAATTTCATGGTTTCAGGTACGATTTCGAGAATTTTTTCCGATCAGGTTTTGGCTTATCTTCGCACCCTAGATGAAGAGGTTTCTGATGACCTATTACCAGAACCAGGAGAAGCTGTTCAATACTTAGAAGACGGTAGCTATCTTTATCTGAGTGACTTCTATCAGTTTCTGAATCGGGTGGAAACTTTGACGGGAAATCCAGATTTTGGCTGGGATATCTATAAAGATTTCGATTTTCGTAACATGGGCATTATGGGGTATGCGATTGTCAATTCGACTCGTCTCAAAGACGCCATATCAGTCACTTGTGACTACGTACAATTGGTGCAAAGCCACACAGAGGTTTTTCTAAGGCCTAGCCTCCATCACCCTGACTGCATGGATTTGTGTTACCGCGTGAATTCTGAAGGCTTAGCGTCGACGCATGATACCCATATGTCTTTAGGCTTTTTTATCCGCCTCATACAATACTTATGTAATCCAGATTGGAGTCCAGTACTCATTGGCTTAACACACAGTGAGCGAAAACAAAACATCAGCGAGAAGACTCAGTCTTTGCTTCTGGCAGAGCAGCCATTCAATTTTGTCACGATAGAAAACCACATTCTGGAAGCGCAGATTGCCGCATCGGATCAGCGTTTGTATGACATTATGTGTAGCAATTTGAATGAAAAAATTGACCAGCAGTCTGAAACACTGTCTTTTTTCCAGGAACTGGAAGATGTCATCTTTCAACTGCTATCCGACGAAGAGTGCGGAATTGATAAAGCCGCTGAGCACATGTGCATGAGCCGTCGTACACTTCAGCGCAGGTTAGCGGATCACGATGTGAGCTTTTCCTATCTAGTGGACAATGTGCGTCGTCATTTTGCGTGTCAGTTGTTACATGAAGCCAGCATTTCAATGATCGATATCGCCTTAACTTTAGGGTATTCGGAGCTTGCTGCGTTCAACAGAGCGTTCAAACGCTGGCATGGAATTACCCCTACGCAATATCGCGAGTTATTTTTTCCGAAGTAGCGGCTTTCATTAAGTTGTTCTTCTCTCTTTTGGCCTCATACGCAGAACGTTTACTCTTGAATCGCCGTAAATTTCCCACGTGCCACTAAGTTGTCACTTCAAGTCAATACAGCGGCTTCTTACCCTTTTATCTTAATTTGAGTTGTTAACAAGTTGTGAATTTCACAATTGTTCTTGGATATTCAAATTAAGAGAAGGTTTCATGGCAGTAACTCGTTCCAATTCCAAAACCCCACATCATTCTTCAGCCCCTCGTGCTCGAGACTTGGGCATTCCATTCGAAGGCGAAACCGCCACCTTTAATGCCATTACCGATGTAAAAGGGGTGGAAGTTGGGTACACCACCTTGATCGACCCGTTGAAAAAAATGTGTACGGGTGTGACCGCCATTCTTCCTAGAGGGAAAAGTAAATCCCCAAGCCCTGTCTGGGCTGGTCAGTATGACCTGAATGGGAACGGAGAAATGACAGGCACCCACTGGATCAACGAAGCCGGCTATTTTCTCGGTCCTGTCTGTATTACGAATACGCACTCTGTCGGTATGGTGCACCATGGCGCGACCCGATGGATGATGGACACGTACGATACGCACTTCAAAGATGGTCACGCCTGGGCAATGCCCGTTGTGGCAGAGACTTACGATGGCTTTATGAATGATATTACGGCTCAGTTTGTCACTGAATCGGATGTGCTTGAAGCAATCAGCCGAGCCCAGTCTGGTTCAATAGAAGAAGGCAATGTGGGTGGTGGAACGGGTATGCAAACTTACGAATTTAAAGGCGGTTCGGGAACGTCATCTCGCTTGGTTCGTATACCCGGGCATGAATTTGTCGTGGGTGTTTTCGTTCAGTCCAATTTTGGTTTAAGGCACGAGTTTAACGTGGCTGGTGTACCCGTAGGGCAATATTTAAATGAAAATTGTCCGATTCTTCAAGCGATGGACAGCGATGCAAGAGACACAGGCTCCATCGTTGTAACCATAGCAACAGACGCCCCGTTACTGCCTTTGCAACTCCAGAGCCTGGCGAAGCGGGCAGCGATAGGGTTAGGCAGAACGGGTACATCTGGTGGTCACTACTCTGGCGATATCTTTCTTGCATTTTCTACAGCAAACGACAATGGCATGTCGTTCAGTTGCGGTACGGTTTCTAATGCAGTTCTGCCCTTAGAGCATGTGAATGAACATTATTTAGATGAATTCTACATGGCAACGGTTCAAGCCGTGGAAGAAGCGATTTTGAATGCCATGGTGGCAGCAAAAACGACATTAAGCGTGAAACCCAAAGGATTGGTGTTTGATGAAATTGACCATCAAAAGTTACGTTCGCTTCTCAAGAAGCATAACCGTTTAGTTGATAGACCCTAAAACCAATACACATTTATCTGTCAAAGGACTGAAGAGAGAAGTGCAATGAATAATTCGATACAACACCCCAATTTACTGTCCATCATGATGCTTGCATGTGCGGGAGTATTGCCTGCTTTTGTGTTTCTCGTCGCCCCTGTCTTCGTCGGTGGGTTGGTTGAAACGGGAATGGCGGTTGAACAAGCCGGTTTTTTACTGTCAGCAGAGCTAGGAGGCTTTGCCGTAGGTGGGCTAATAGCGACGCTGTGTTTGAAAAATATCCAATGGACAAGAATCGTATTTGTTGCGTTATGGATAATGATTTCTGGGAATCTTGCCAGTGCGTATTTGTCCGACAGTCATGAAAGCAGCTATGAGGTGCTGATGTGGGTGCGAGTGATGTGTGGATTAGGGAGCGGAAGTTTGGCTGCCATTATTAACATTGCGCTGAGTAAGGCTCAGAATAGCGATCGAGCATTTGCGTATCTGTTGTTTGCACAACTCTCTTTTAGTGCGCTTGGCATATACTTTTTCCCTAATGTCATTTCCTCCGTTGGAAGCGTCAATGTCATATTTTATGTGCTCGCAGGATTATGTGTGTTGGTGTTTGCTACGTCACCGATATGGACTCGGAAGCTGTCTATTTCAATCTCGTCTGTTACGTCATCTTCTGATACGTCGTCGACGCGCAATATCGTGATTCTGCTCTCTGTTTGCACCATGTTCTTCTTCTACGCTGGCGAAAATGCGGTGTGGGCGTTTTTAGAGATCATTGCCGAAGAAGGTGGCATTGCAAACAGTGAGATTGGAGCATTGCTTGGGACGATAGGCTTAGCTGGTCTTGCAGGTGCTGCTTGCGCCGTGGTTCAAGCTGAAAAATTAGGTCGATTGTTTCCCATTGTGCTGACCATCGGCATTCAAGTTGTTGTTGTCTTACTTTTACAAGGCAGCCTGGAGACCATGCCCTTCTTGTACCTCGCTTCAATATTTAACTTTCTTTGGAATTATTGTGCTCCGTATTTGTTTGCTGTAGTTGCAGATTCAGACTCATCAGGTCGAGCGGTGGCACTTAGCATCCCTGCATTAGGTGCAGGGTTAACAGCGGGTCCTTTAGTTGTGGGGGTACTGCTACCAAGCTTCGGTTTATCTATCGTCAATACTATAGCAATTGTCGCTCTTGTATTGAGCGCGATTGCGGTACTGCCATTGATACGTAATTCAGAGGCTTTTAAAGCAGAAACAGTGAGCTAAGGGCTCCAAACATCATAGAGATAACCATCGCTTCAACTCAGATATTGAAAAATCTGGTGTAATGAAAATCTGGGCACCCTGACGTTTTATTCAAAAGACGTTAGGGTGCTTTTTTATAGGGTGAAGGAGGTTTTTTGCGTAATTAAAAGGTTAACTTAGCGTAACTAACTCTGTATTTAAGTTGCCTAATTTGAACATTACATTGGAGGAATTGTGTAACTAATAAGGCGATCAGAATATGGAAGTTCAGTCTTCTCACAGCAACTCCTTAACCTCTTATACCAGCAGGTTAACCAAGACACAGTTGGACGCGCACTGGATGGCATTTACAGGGAACCGAGAGTTCAAAAGTGCGCCCAGAATCATCCAGTCTGCAAACGGTCGATATTATACCGATGATAAAGGACGCAAGATCTTTGATGGTCTATCGGGTTTATGGACCTGCGGATTGGGGCATTGTCATCCACGCATTGCAGAAGCGATATCAAAGCAGGCAGCTACGCTTGATTATTCTCCGGCCTTTCAATTTGGTCATCCAAAAGCCTTTGAGCTGGCAGAACGTATCGCCTCGCTGATGCCACAAGATTTAAACCGAGTTTTCTTTACAGGATCCGGGTCAGAATCGGTTGATACTGCGCTGAAGATAGCGCGAGCGTATTGGAAGAAACGCGGTAAAGCCAGTAAGACAAAGTTGATTGGACGTGCCAAGGGTTACCACGGCGTGAATTATGGTGGAATCAGTGTTGGTGGTATTGGCGCTAACCGAAGCCTCTATGGAGAAGGGCTGGCGAGTGATCACCTTTCTCATACCTTGTTGGAGAAGAACTTATTTTCCAAAGGGCTACCAGAAGCTGGAGCTTCATTGGCGGATGAACTTGAAGAAAAAGTACTGTTGCATGGCGCAGATAACATAGCTGCTGTGATAGTAGAGCCCATTGCTGGGAGTGCTGGTGTACTACCGCCCCCAAAAGGGTATTTGTCTCGCTTAAGAGACTTATGCACCAAGCACGACATCTTACTGATTTTTGATGAAGTAATTACCGGTTTTGGACGAATGGGAGCAAACAGCGCCGCGGAGCTCTTTGGAGTCAAACCCGATTTAATGACGATCGCCAAGCAGCTCACGAATGGTGCTATTCCAATGGGAGCAGTGGTCGCATCTCAGCCTATTTACGACACATTCATGGAAACGGGTGGGTCGGAGTATTTACTGGAATTACCCCATGGCTACACCTATTCAGCACACCCAATTGCGTGTGCTGCCGCATTGGCGGCATTAGACCTGATTGAGCAAGAGGGTGTGATATCTCAAGTGCGTGATCTATCGCCACTCTTCGAGCAGAAAGTCCACAGCCTTCACTCTCATGACTCCGTACTCGATATTCGAAATTTTGGTCTGGCAGCCGGTCTCACGTTCTTAGCCAAAGAAGCACAACCACTGCTACGACCATACCAGATAGCCATGTCCTGTTGGCAAAAGGGTTTTTACATACGTTATGGCGGCGACACAGTTCAGCTTGGTGTGCCATTTCAAACAACTGAAAAAGAACTCGACGCATTAATTAATGCGTTGGGTGAAGCGATAGAAGAAGCAAAGGATTAAAACATGGAAACGATAGGGCATTGGATAAATGGAAGATATGTACAATCACAGGGGCGAGAGCTGGGGGTATATAACCCCGCACACGGAGAAATACGAAGAAATGTGCAGTTGGCCGAACGAGGCACGGTCGAAGATGCGATTCTCGCGGCACAAGCGGCGTTCCAAAGCTGGCGAGACACCCCAGCAACCAAAAGAGCAAGAGTCATGTTCCGCTTTAAGCAGCTGGTGGAAGAAAATTTAGAGCGATTGACTCATTTAATTGGAGAGGAGCATGGTAAAACCGTCAGTGATGCGATGGGGGGAACTTCAGCGCGGGCTGGAAAATATTGAATTTGCATGTGGCATTGCAGATGCCTTAAAAGGCGAACACAGTAAAAATGTAGGAACGGGCATCGATTCCTGGAGTGAATTTCAACCGCTAGGCGTGGTTGCCGGAATCACACCGTTCAATTTTCCTGTTATGGTGCCGATGTGGATGTTCCCTCTGGCGATTGCATGTGGCAATACCTTTGTCTTGAAGCCATCTGAACGTGTGCCGAGCTCTACTTTGTTGTTAGGTGAGTTGCTGTCACAAGCAGGGTTGCCAAATGGTGTGTTCAATATCGTCAATGGCGACAAAGAAGCCGTGGATGTACTGCTTTCAGATGACCGAATCAAAGCCGTCAGTTTTGTTGGTTCAACAGCCATCGCGGAGACGATTTATAAGAAAGCGTCGGAAAATGGCAAGCGTTGCCAAGCATTAGGTGGGGCGAAAAATCACGCCATTGTGATGCCTGATGCCGATATTGATAGTACGGTAAATCAGTTACTCGGCGCAGCATTTGGATCGTCCGGAGAACGATGCATGGCGTTATCTGTTGTTGTCGCGGTCGGTGATGAGATTGCAGAACAACTGGTTGAAAAGCTTCAACAAGAAATGAGTCAGCTGCAAGTGGGAAGCTGCGAGCAAAGCGAAAGTGATTTTGGCCCGTTAATCACGTATCAGCATCAACAAAAAGTATCTGGCTACATTGATAGTGCACAAGAGCAAGGTGCAGATATATTGGTCGATGGTCGAAATATCGAAGTGGCTGGGTATGAATCTGGTTACTTTATTGGCGGGACACTCATCGATAATGTCACAGCGGAAATGACCAGTTACCAAGAGGAAATATTTGGACCAGTCCTTCAGGTGATGCGAGTGGAGTCTATGGAAGACGCTATGTCACTCATCAATGACCATGAGTATGGGAATGGCACCTGTATTTTCACTCGCGATGGGGAAGCCGCTCGATATTTCTCAGATCGAATTGAAGTTGGAATGGTGGGAATTAATGTTCCCTTACCAGTTCCCGTTTCCTACCACAGTTTTGGTGGATGGAAGCGCTCGCTATTTGGTGATTTGTCGGCGTATGGTCCCGATGGTATTCGTTTTTACACCAAGAGAAAAACCATCACTCAAAGATGGCTTTCAGCGGAGCTACGTGAAAAGGCTCAGTTTGCTTTTCCGAGTTAAAAGCCAATTCCATCATTTTATTAAAAAGCCCTTATTTGGGCTTTTTGTAATTTATGTGGTTCATATCATTAAATCGATGTGCATTTAATTGTCTAGCTTGTGTAAAATCCTTGAATTATATGGAAAACCTGACGTTAGGTTAGAGATATAAGTGCCAGTCACAGACTGAATATAGCACTTGTCACTGTATGGCTAAGGATACAAAAATGAACTGCACAAGTTGTAATACAGGCGTTTTAGAACCTCAATTTATCGATGGTATGTTTCCAGCTCACATCTGCAATGGATGTGAGGGAAATTGGATACTGGTTGAAGACTACGTAGCTTGGAAAGAGAAAAACCCTGCTTACCCGATCTCAGAAGATGCGACCTGCGAAATTACCGATACAGAAAAAGCGCTGCTTTGTCCTCAGACAGGCACCATTATGCGCAAACTCAGAATTTCCAGCAGTATTTCTCATCGCCTGGATTACAGCGTGGCGGTGGGTGGAATCTGGCTAGACAAAGGTGAGTGGGATTTAATCAAAAATGGAGGGTTAGCTAACTCTCTGAATGCGGTTGTTACTTCACAATGGCAAAAGAATATCCGCACCAATAACTCAACGGAGAACTTTGTCGCACTGTATAACGAAAAATTTGGTGACGAGACTTACAGCAAATTGAAAGAGATCCGTAACTGGCTAGCGGAGCAACCAAACAAGCATGAACTGCAGGCTTATCTGTCAGCGGAAGATCCGTACTCCGCAGAGCGTTAAGCTTCCATTCATTTCTACTTCGCTACATTCTTAAAAGATGGAATAAACGGAATTGCATTCTGTTTATTCCATCTTTTGTGATATTCTCATCCCACTTCTTTATCTGTAACTCGGTATAGCGATGTTTGACGCCATTAAAGACTTTATCAATCCGGGGAAAAATCCCGACCTCTCATCAGCGCATGACTATCAAAATTCACACCTTCCTACTTTGTGGTTGTTAGGAAAAACAGGTGCTGGAAAATCCTCATTCATTCAAGCGTTAACCGGGTTGTCTGAGGTTGAAGTGGGTAATGGCTTTGCACCTTGCACTATGACGTCATCGGCTTATGACTTTCCCCAAGACACACCAGTTCTGCGTTTTCTCGATACCCGCGGGCTTGGAGAAGCGAATTATGATCCCACCGATGACATTAGGATATGTGCGGATCAAGGGCATGCTCTTATCATCGTCGCGAAGGTTGATGAACCCGAACAAAGCTCCGTTATCAACGCCTTAAAACAAATCCGAAAGCAGTCGGACATCAAACATTTGTTGGTTGTGCATACAGCGATTAAGTCAGTCAGTGAAACCGATAGAAAACGGATGGTGGAGCATAATCAACAACAGTTTGAGAGTGCGTGGGGCAAGCCCGTTAAGTCAGTACATGTCGATTTTGAGTGTGAATCAGAAGACTTCTACCACCGTGAAGAATTGATCGAGATGCTTTCAGAAATGCTTCCAATTGTTGGCTTGATGGTGGAAGAAAAAGAATACGCCAATTTGGAAGAACAGAATTTCGATAAGCTGGAAAATGAAGTGCTTTGGTACTCTGGCAGCGCGAGTGCTTCTGACTTAGTTCCAGCGGTAGGGTTAGTTTCAGTACCTGCTATTCAGGCTAAGATGCTCCATAGCCTTGCGAATCAATATGGTGTGGAGTGGAGCAAGCGGACGTTCAGTGAACTCATCGGAACCTTGGGTACGAGCTTTGGCATTCAATATGGCGTCAAGCTGGGGGCAAGGCAGTTAGTCAAACTGATTCCTGGCTATGGTCAGACTGTTGGAGCTGTCGCTGCTGCTGCGGTGAGTTTTGGAACCACTTACGGGTTGGGGCGTGCTGCATGCTACTACTTCTACCACAAAAGCAAAGGTGAAAGCGTAAACAGTGAAGCGATGCAGCAGTTGTACAAAGATGCATTTAAGAAAGGCAAAAAGGTAGCAGGCGATGACGAGAGTTAAACAGGGTTTGAAAAGCTTAAACCACTACGCTGGTGGGCTGATGCTGGTGTCTTTCATCGGGGTTATCTTGCCTCTTCTAGTGCTGAGTGGCTTTGGTTTATACGCCATTGTTCAACATGGCTATGTTATTCATTTTGCAATAGCTCTGCTGATTTCAGTGTTAATGGTGTTTGTTCCCCGTTGGTTATGGAGCAAGCGTTCATCTGCCGAGCAGGTAATTGAAGAAGGTTCTGAAATCTTTGTTGCGGCATCAACCGACTGGTCAGATAGAGAGCTTTCAATTTGGGAAGAAGTAAATCAATCGATCGAAACAAAGTTGAGTCGTGCCAGTGACTGGGGTGTGCTCAAAGCGCACGGCTTTGAGATCGCAACGGAAGTCGCTCAAGCATTTGGAAAGAAAGACCTTGATTTCACCGTGCCTGAAGGGCTGCAACTTTTAGAAGAAATAAGCCGACGTTATCGACAGGTGTTAAACGAGCATGTTCCCGCTGTCGACATGATCAAAGTGTCGCAGATTAAGTGGGCTTATGATGTCAATGACAAATATGGTGAGCAGGCTGTCAAAGTAGGAAAACGCGGCTTACTGGCTTGGAGAATCTTTCGTGCTGCTAATCCCGTTGCTGCCGTTGCGAATGAAATTCGGGGAAAGGTGTTGGGCACTCTCACAGAAAAGGCAGCCGAAAACCTTCAGCAAAATGCCAAGCGTGCTCTGCTTCAGGAAGTCGCTAAAGTATGTATTGACCTGTACAGCGGGCGATACACAATCGAAGAGCAAGCCGTTCATGTAAGTCGTATCAGTGAAGATGATGAGACCCGAAAAGCTAAGCCTCTTGAGCCTGTCCGGGTCACTATTATTGGTCAGCTTAGCTCCGGTAAATCTTCACTGGTCAATGCCCTGACAAAAGAGATCAATGCAGAGGTCGATGCTTTACCTGCAACCAATGATATTCGTGTTTATCGCTGTAGCATTGATGACGAAGAGCAACTGAATCTTATTGATATGCCAGGATTAGATGGCAATAAAAAAGTGACCGATAACGTGCTTGAACAAGTCACCCAATCTGATTTAGTACTGTGGGTGCTTAAAGCAAACCAGTCTTCTCGTCAGCTTGATGTGGATTTGCAAACCCAGATAGAGGAGTTTTATTCCCGTAAGGAAAATATCTCTCTTAAGAAGCCTAAAATTGTGGGCGTGCTTAATCAGGTAGATAAGCTCAAACCAGCAAGTGACTGGGCTCCCCCTTATTCTCTTGATGATGAAACCAATCCAAAAGTACAAACCATAAAAGCTGCGATGGAGTTTAACCTTTCTCAATTATCGATAGATGCCATTTACCCGTTGGGAATGCCAGAAGAACGACAAATGTTTGGAATCGAACAGTTGGAAACTGAGATACAAAACCAGTGTGATCATGCTAAAAATGTTCAGCTTAATCGCCAAAGAAATGAGGCGAAAGGCGCAGCTGGTCTTATGGGGCAAAGCAGACGCTTGTTTAAAGCGGGTGGGAAGATCGTCAAAAACATGATTTAGAACAGTGTGATGAATGAATTAATTCGTCACATTTGCATCATTGATATTTATTGGCTCTTCATTAATATCATATGCAGTCAAATTCATTTTGAGGTTAAAAATGATCATAAATCATGTGTCGGTTGGAACAAATAATGTTGAGCGCTCCACTCAGTTTTATGACGCAGTACTAGGTAAGTTAGGAGTCGAACGTTCTCATACCATTGATGGTGTCGCTGTCAGTTATGGGAAAAGCTTCGAGTTTTGGGTAGGCAGTGCTTGTTGTGGTCATTCCAGTTCTGGAATAGGCTCTCATATCGCCTTTAACGCGCCAGACATAGAAGCGGTCAATGCATTTCACCAGACCGCTCTAAAGTTTGGCGGTCTTTGTGCCGGAGAACCTGGATATCGGCCAGAGTATGGGGAAGGGTATTATGCTGCGTATGTGCATGACCCAGATGGTAATAAAATCGAGGCAGTACTCTTTAATCCTGTCTGACCGCATTTCTAATAGGTAACTTTACTGCGCAGCTTTTTGGTCTGCCCTCGCTGAGATTTCTTGTCCATTCTCTTCATTTTTGATGAAAAGGTCGGTTTAGTTTCACGCCTTTTCTTCTGGACAACCGCAACGGAACGAACAATTTCAGCTAACCGATTCAGCGCATCTTCTTTGTTTTGTTCTTGTGTTCTGAACTGCTGAGCTTTAATAATGATCACGCCATCTTTGGTAATACGGCTGTCTTTAAGGTTTAACAAACGTTGTTTGTAAAAATCTGGTAAGGCAGAGCGCTGAATATCAAACCTCAAATGAATGGCGCTGGATACTTTGTTTACATTTTGCCCACCAGCACCTTGAGCACGGATTGCGTCAATCTGAACTTCCCACGGTGAAATCACCACCGAATTTGAAATTGTAATCACGCCGTTTTTCTCCACCAGTTCATAAGCCGCTTAAGGCTAACATATCTCAACCGGTTTTGTTGGTATCAGAGCCTCTGGTTATTTAGGTAAGGTTTGTTCTATTGGGTGTTCGGCGACGTATTCTTCCAGAAGACGCGATGTCTGGTCTGCGTTGACTTTCAAAAGATTCACGAGTTCCTGAAGTCTTGGAAGTTCAGGCATGTTTCCTTTAGAAGCTATCTGAAAGACTTGCTCCGACTTTGCCAGCATTTTGTTGGCGTTCAGGCTGCTGGCGATGCCTTTCATCGTGTGTGTGTGAAGTGTCACGGATTCAATATCGTCTGACTCAGTTGCAACCATAAGCGCATCAATACTTTCCAGCATTGATTCTTTGAGAGTCGAGATGATTTCCACTAATTGCTCAGTATCGCCTGCGCAAACTTCATCAATGTAAAAACTGAGGTCTATCTCAGATTCTGATGTGGAATTCGATTCGTTTGAATTGGTGAAGTGCTCCATTTCAACCACCTTACTGCTGTGGGACCGATGCTTTTCAATCAGTGATTTATGTTCGACCAAAGCATCATTAAAACTGTTCTTTTGCAACGGCTTGGTGAGGACGTAATTTGCTCCGGCGTTGATGAAACGGTCATGTGCTTCCTGAAAAACATCAGCCGTACAACCGAAGATGACAGTATTGAGTTTTAGTTCATTGCGAATGTGTTTTGTCGTTTCAATCCCATCAAGCCTTGGCATGTGGTTGTCCATGATGATGACATCAAATGTCTGGTCTTGGAGACATTCGATCGCCTCTATGCCGTCTTTAGCGACCGTTACCTGGTGATCTAACGTGTGACAGAATTTCTTGGTGACCAGTGCATTCACCGGGTTATCTTCCACAATCAAAATGTTTAATCCAACAGGGAGAGTACTCGTCAACGTCTCGTCCTGATCTAGCTCTATAGGGCGATCTTGTGTCTGTTCGAGACTGATGTTGATGGTAAAACAGGTTCCTCTGTCTATCTCGCTGCTTACTTTGACCTGCCCTCCCATTAACTCAACCAGTTGTTTGACGATTGCCAGCCCCAGACCCGTCCCGCCAAAGTTTCGGGTCGTGGAGGACTCTGCTTGAATGAACGGGTCGAAGATATGCTCGAGTCTGTCCTCGGCAATACCAATTCCAGAATCTTCAATCTCAACCCAAAGGTTATAGATGTTGTGTTCAGCCAGTTTGCAGTTGCATCTCAGTTGAACATTTCCATGGGCAGTGAACTTAACTGCGTTGCTCATCAGGTTAAAAATGACCTGGCGAATTCGGGATATGTCGGCAAGAAAGACCAGTTCATCAGGAATCTGGTTATCAATGATCAAATCTATGCCTTTTTCATCACACAAAAGCTGGTAGGTAGAGGCGATAGGAGTAAGTATCTGATTAAAGTGAAAAGGAACCGCATCCAGCTCAAGCTTGTTTTGTTCGATTTTGGAAAAATCCAGAATGTCGTTTAGCAAAGATGTCAGGTGTTCCCCGGATTCAAGTAGTACCTTCAGTTGTTCTTTGTGTTCGCTGTTGGTGGTTTCACCGCGCATGATTTGCGCCATACCTAATATCCCGTTGAGGGGAGTCCGGAGTTCATGGCTCATGGTTGCAAGAAAAGTTGATTTCGCTTCATTAGCAACCGTTGCACGTTTTGCGGACAGTTCGAGTTCCTTTTCGAGCTGGACTTTTTTAGTGGTGTCTCTTTCAACAGCGATAAAGCAACTTAACTCTCCGTCGTCATCAAAAATAGGAGTGATGATGATATCTACCCAATAAGCAGTGCCATTTTTTCGGTAGTTAAGTAGAGTCAGTTCGATGGTCTGTTTGCATTTTATGGCTTCTGAAAGAAGCTTAATCTGCGTGCCATCGGTATCCTTTCCCTGAAGGACAGCCCCGGGTTTTTTGCCCATCATTTCGGTCAGTGAGTAGCCCGAAAGCTTCTCAAATCCCTTGTTTACCCAGGTCACTAATCCTTTTGGATCCGTCACGATAATAGCGTCTTTTGCATGCTCTGCTATGAGTGCATGACTGGCGCGCTGACGTTCAGATTCAAGCATGGCTTGCTTCATTTTCAGTAGTTCGGTGAAAGCAAGTTTTTGTCGGTGCAGTGCATAGGTGCAGACAAATATAATGAGTAAAAGAATCAGAACACCAATGTTCTTAGTGGTATCGGATACTTTTTGTTCCCAATAAAGATCAATCTGTTTTAAATGTTCAGTAACCCCCAGATTGGCTAGTGAAACCTGTTTTCTTTCCAACTGGTGCTTCACACGTTCTTGCAACTGAACATAGCTCAATAGCGACTGGTATGTCGGGTCTTGATACAGAGCGGAATCTTTAAGGTACAGGCTATCCGATATTCCGCCTTGTGTTGCGGTTGATATCACTAGTCTTTCGTCTACGGAGGTGTATTGTTGGTAAAGCTCATTCTGCAGCAAATCAATGGTTTTGCCAGAATAGTTAAGCGATACGTTGGCACTTAACAGAGATTCCATCTCTCTCACGAAGGCTGCCAGCTTGAGTTCGGTGGTTTTGCTTTTTTCTAGTGCAGCGGCATCGAAAGGTTGAACCAGATAGGGCGTTTCAGAAAAATGTTTCTGGATGGAGTGGTTTAAAGACTCCGCATAAATTTCGGTGTGAACCAGCAACTCAGACAACTCATCATAGCGATTGAAGTTCCTGAACTGAAAACTGAACAGATTCTCTTGCAGCGCGGTAACGTTCTGAAGAAGCGAGTGATAATTAGCTTGCAGCTTGGTATGAATATAGTGTTTGTAGAGATTAAAGCTCAGTACGGCAATCACTACCGTAATCAGGGTAATGAGCGTTGCTTCCTTGAACGTCTTACTGATTTTCATTGATCAAATCCCTGAGTATTGGGGGCTTAGGAGCGGTCAGGCTATTCAAAAATGCACTTAGCTCCAATGTGGTCACTGCATCCAATTCCATTCCCAGTTGGACTCGGGTCATTATCGCTATTGCTTCTTCCAACGTTGCTGCATGACCATCGTGAAAGTAAGGGGGAGTGGTTGCTACGTTGCGCAGCCCCGGGACTCGGAAAACGTATTTATCTTCATTGTTACCCGTCAGATTATAGCGACCGAGATCTGTGACCTGTTCGTCAGGCAATATACTTTGCAAGTTCCCAAATCTCTGGAACAGGTTTCCGCCAAGATTTTGTCCTTGATGACAGGCAATGCATCCCAGTTTTTGAAAATTGAACCAGCCTCGTTTGGCAGCCGCTGACAGGGCAGAGTCGTCACCCATCAGGAATTTATCGAAAGGCGCATCCGGTGTGTTCAGAGAACTCATAAAGATGACCAGCGCATCCTTAATTGTCTGTTCAGTGATTTCACCATCATAGGTTGAGGAAAAGAGTGCTTTGTAATCTTTGGAGCGTTTAACTTCTTCAACAACAGTTGCCCAGTTAGTGTTCATTTCAAGGGGATTATGAATAGGTCCGTCAATTTGGTGTTCTAAACTGGATGCACGACCATCCCAGAAAAAACGTGTGTTCAAGCTTACATTGAAAACGGTGGGGGAGTTTCTTAAGCCAAAACCGTTGACGCCATGAGAGACTCTGAGTTTTTCTGCTCCGTTGGTTTCAAGGTGATGACAACTGGCACAACTGACTTGCTGATTTGATGAAAAATTTGGATCGTTAAAAAGAGTAAAGCCCAATAAAACTTTCTCTTGGTTATCGATTCGGGAGGAAGGGATCGGTTTGACAACGTCAGTACTGTACGCTTTCTTTTCTGGAAGGCGCAAAGGCTCTCCGGACCATTTAGACCCTTGAAAAAAGAAGTAGCCAGCGAATAAGAGTGATATGGCTAAACATGCCCACCACATTTTTGTTATTTGTATCATTGCCCAACTTACCTTGACGCTATACTTTGAGTATGGTCGGTGTCTGGGTATTTTCAACTTGGCTCAGGTCTTAATTACCTTCGTCTGTTCCTCTTTTTTCATTGGAAGGTATATAGGTAAAGTTCATGGAAATTTTATCCGTTTTTAGTGTGTCTACATGAGTTCAAGGGTTATGATTACCCGGAGTAATTAATAAAGATGTAATTTTGGAGTAACGAATGGCGTTTGACCTAGACCAGTACCAGGGGCTGATTTTCGATATGGATGGTACGCTTATTGATTCTATGCCCGCGCATCTTGATGCCTGGGAAAAAGCGGCTAAAGACTTTTCTGTTCCGTTTGATCGGGAGTGGATAGGTTCAATGGGGGGGATGCCATCAGCTAAGATTACGTTAGAAGTCAACAAGCGCTACGATCTGTCTCTTGATCCAGTTGCAGTGTCTTCTTCAAAGATGGCGCACTTTGAGGCAATGGAAGATTTTGGAGACCTTATCCCACAAACATTCGCTTTAGTACAAAAGCACTTTGGCAATAAAAAAATGGCGATTGGTACGGGGAGCGTAAGGCAAAATGCAGACAGAATGCTCAAAGCAAAGGATGTTATTCGCTACTTTGATGCTGTAGTTACTGCTTCGGATGTAGACAACCATAAACCTAACCCTGATACGTTTTTGCTTGCCGCTGAAAAGCTAGGCGTTCCTGCTGAAAACTGTGTGGTTTTTGAAGATACCTTATTGGGAAAGCAAGCTGCGCACGCAGCAGGAATGGATTGCATCATGGTGGTTGAGGGCGGGTTTGAATTTTGTCCTAAGCCTTGAGGTAACTCGAGTATAAGTTGCCATATATACGCAAAAGCCACCCATTTCGGGTGGCTTTCTCAATTCCGTTGATTTTGCAGTGCGGCTTATAGCGCGCCAGCCCAAAACAGGGCATTAGATAATGTGATTCCAAACATTACTGCCATCATCAGCAAGAAACCTGCTGCAAAACGTAATTTTGATAACATTTTTGTAACTCAATTTCAGTTTAAAGTAAAATCGGCGAAATAATGCCTAAAATGTGTGCGCTATACAACATTTTTTTGTTTTTTTAAACAAAAAAAGGTGGCTGTAATTAGCCACCTTTATCTATCAAACAGTTATATTAATTCCAGCTTGCCGGAACCCCTGTCTGAGAGTTAATCATCAGTCTGTCTTCTGGCAAAGGTTGTAATGCACCATTGACTGATTCAAATGGTTTACTGTAATCATTCAGTGGTTGAGTACCCATTGTGTTCACTTCAACACCATCAGGAACACCATCATTGTCACTGTCGCGAACATTAGGAGAGGTGCCTAATACTCGTTCTTCCTGACGATCAAGTCCATCATTATCTGCATCTGTGATTGGGTAAGCGACATTTGTATTTTGAGCGCCTAATTCACGTCGTAGGAATTCAGAATTACCGCCTTCCCAACTTCTTCCCCAGGTAGTTACAGAGCCATCTTCATGTAGAGTGATAAATGAATTTTCAGTAGCTGATAACTCTACAATCGGGTTACTACCATCAAATCTTGAGTTGTCTAATTGGATCCTAGGTGTCGGTGTGTTTCCAACTTGGTAGTTAGGTGTGATTTCAAAACCTATGGTTCCCCATTGAATAATGGATCCATCCTCCATAAGAACTGCCACAGAACCCAATGCAATCTTCACGTTTTTAACTTTTACCGTGCCATCCAGTTTCTCTGATGGGAATGGTATCTCTTCTCTTTCAGGAGAGAATGAGCGACCCCAGGTAACAAGAGAACCATCAGATTTTTTTGCTACATATATCTTCTCTTCTGCCCATACACGAGTAATATCAGAAGCCACAATCAACTGCTTTTGCTCTGTTGTAAGTTCAGCCTCATAGCCCCAAGTCTGATGCTTGCCATTTTCCTTTAGCGCGGTAAACCCGTCATCGTTTGCATATAGCGCAACCACTCCTGTTTCAAGTTCAGCAGGATCTTCTGGCATAGTTGCACCGATGTATATCAGTTCGCTATGTACCTTATCGAAGTCGATCCCCCCATTTCCATCGCCATAGTCCGTGTACAACCAGCTTGCGAAAATGTTGTTCTCTTTGTCTTCGTATAGCCAGTCAGGATAGTCTGCTACAGATGCCTGAAGTACGCCGCCTTGGGTTTTACTTCCCCACGCAACTACTTTTCCATCTTTGCGAAGAGCTGCAAAAGCCCCTTGGCTTGCAACTAAGCGAACAATATCTGAAGACCCATTTAGATCTTGCTCAACTTTTCTCGAATCAGCACCAAAGCCAACCGAACCCCATGTGAATACTGAACGGTCTTTTTTGATAGCGGCAAATGCACCTTGGTTAGATACTATTTGCAGTGCTGCCTGGTTTGCACTGTCTTGAGGACGTTGCGGATCCTCACCAGGGAACTCAAGCTTGAGTTTACGTAGATCTTCTGCACTTATGTTCCCCCAACTGACGATTACGCCGTCGTTTCTAAGTGCCGCAAAAGAATCTTTGGTAGATGAAATTGACACAAATCTTTGACCGTCAGAAAGCATTAAGTCTTCTCTGACTTCTGTAAGGTCCGTGGCGTTACCGTGCCCAATTACCACGATAGAGCCATTCTCTCTCAAAACAGCAAATGCGTTAGTGGTTGCAGCAATGTCGAGGGCTTTTGTTGTGCCATCAAGCTCTTGATATGTCTTAATAACTTGATCTTCTAAGCGAGTATCCCAAGTGATTACAGACCCATCTTTTCTTATTGCAGCGAAGTAAGATGAGTTGACAAATACTTGCGTAACAGGATTGTCTTGATTGTCAGCGTTAAATGACTTGATTATTGGATTCTGTACAACGCCAGTTTCGGGCCATCGTTTCAATTTTCCATCAATACGCCAACTTAAAACGCTTCCATCATTCTTTATGATTGCGTGTCGGTATTTATGACCATTGAGCTTATTACTTTGCACACTCACAGATGCAGCACCTGCAACAGTTAAATTATTGATGCTTCGTTGAGTGGCATGTATATCTAGCATGTTGTCATTGGCATTCAAAATCAAATCTGGTTTGTGATCAACTGTGTTGTTATTTTGCACATTTTTAGGAAGCACGAAACCAGCGTTTAACACGAGCTCTTGTAGCTCTTGGCTTGTAGGGGCTGTATCTAACACGACAGAGTCCGGGAACCGGCTTTGTAGTGGCCATTTAACGTAGCTTCTAGCATAAGAAGCCAGCGTATTCGTTGAATCTACAACGGATTGCATTGCACTGATTGATGGATTCTCAAGATTTAAAACATTGGTAAGCATGTAGTCTTGCGCAGCTACTCTGTTTTCAACATATAGATTTAAGATATTCTCAACCGAGTATTCAGCGTGTTCTGAGTCTAAGGCAATGTTTTCGTAGGTATATTTGTTATCCGTTGTTAATGTAGACTCGACTTTTGCCATGGCTCTGGCTCGGTATAGAGTTTTTGAAATATTTACAGTACGTTTGTAAGTGTCAAAATCAAAGTCATACTTAATGTAAAAGTAGGTTCGTTTTACAAAGAGAGACGAGTCTAAACCAGTAAGTGACGCTAGGGTGTCGTAAAATTCCTGTTGACCTTCAGGTGTTCTGAGTGTCGCAAAATCCAGTGCCTGATCTTCGAATTGGTTGATAAGCAGTATTTTTTGGTTGGTTTCAGCAATATCAATTTCGACTTCACCTTCACCTTTACTTTTGGTGATTGCGAACTGATAAGGCTTATCAGCCAGAAGATTTTCAATTCCTTCTACTTGAGAAAGTGCACGGAATACAGCGCCATCAGAAAGTTCCTCTGGAGTTTCAATCAGACGCTTTTGCATCATATTTTGAAAACCACCTTCCTCAACGATAACAGGGTTTTTCTCTAGGTGTTGCTTAGCTTGATCAACCGAGACAAATGTGTAGGTTACGCCGTCAGCTGTTTCATTGAGTCTATCTAGAACACTTTGCAGATTAGTTTCAAAATCTGCATCACTAAGTTCATCTAAATCTTTTAACTGTTTGATTACGTCATTGTTTTCGATCCCATGAAGTGAGTCAGGAATCTGAATTCCATCAATGTCAGGGTTGCCATCCTGATCGATGGATTGAAGAAGCTGTGCAATCTTAATAGGGCTTGGTAGATCAACTGGTGTAACGTCACTTTTAGCAGCAGTTGTCCCAAGAGTTATACTACCAACTTTGAATGTGATGGTACTTGAAGGGAAATACTCAAATTCACCTTTCTCGTTTGTTAGCCCTTCAATCAATTGCTTGTCATTCTGGTCATGAACAACGTATGCAATGTTTGAGACCGCTGAGTCAGTGAACTTGCCAATTAAAGGTTTATTTTGATTTTCACCAGTGTCCGGAATTGTAGGTTTATTATTGTTCAATCCATTTCCTGGGGAAACGGCTCCATCTGATGAAGATCCTCCTCCTCCACATCCCGCCAAAGCAGAAATTATAGCGGCTGAAAGCAGCGCTTTTTTAAGACTCATTGATAAGCTCCAAACTTAGAAAAATGTAATGTTTTTATATAATTAGAAATTATTTTTAATAAAGATAATAGTGATGCTTTAAGTATGTATTGAAGTGTCTGGTACTTCATTTCGTAAACTTTACAGAATTATGTTTTGTCAAATATGTCTTGACCAAAATATTAAACTTGTAAATAATTTCTGGCGACGAATGCTAAATGATAACTATTATCAAATGCAATAAAAAATTTTAAAAGGTTTATAGAATGCTGTATGAGCTTTACAGAAAGTTAATTGTTTTATGGCTTGATGTTCGTGGAGTAACCACTATCGAGTATGGTGTACTGGCTGCAGGTCTTGCTCTTGTAGTAAGTGTTATTCTTGGTGAAGATGGCGCTTTTACTGATGCGTTAGAAAGTGCATTCGGTAAAGTTACAGAATCGATTGATGGTAATTCAAGTGGTGGTGCTGAGGGTAATTAATTTATCCTAAATTACCTATCAAACTTGTTTTATTAGTATGGGTTTCAGTATTTTCTGAAACCTATTTTATTTGTTAAATAAAATTGGTTGGATTTTATGCCTATTAGGCTAGTTTTATATGTATTAATTACCATTGGTATGATGAGTGGTGGGTATTTTTATTGGGTCAATAAAAATTCATCTGAAAAGCCGTTACTGCATCCTACAAACACATCCGTAGATGATAAAATAAAAGTAAAAACTGTACATGTATTATCTACAAGTATAGATCTGCCTACGGGTACTCTAATTGAAGGAGAAGATTTGATATGGGTGCCAATTGAAAGTGGAATAAAGTCAACAGAACTAGATAAGTATTACTTGAAAAAAATTGCAAGCGAGAACGACTTAGATAATTTCGTTGTACGAAAAAGTATCCAAGCCGGGCAACCCATTCTAAAAGCCAGTGTCATTAAGCCCGGAGACAGTCAGTACCTGGCATCAGTACTTACACCAGGTATGCGTGCCGTAAGTGTTCCTATTGATCCGGTGACCGGAAATTCTGGATTGATTAAGCCGGGTAACGTTGTTGATGTGATCCTGACAACAAACATCGAAGGGGAGGGGCTTACTGGTCGAGAGCTTTCTAGCCTGATGTCTAAAACCATTTTAGGCGGTGTGAGAGTTCTGGCGATCAATCAAAGCACTGAAAATCTAACCCAGTTTAAACCAAGTGAAGAAGACTATGGTACGGCGACCTTGGAAACGTCAGCAAAGCAGGCGGAGATCCTTACCGTAGCAAGAAGATTGGGAAGACTTTCTTTGAGTGTGCGAAGCGCATTTGAAGAAGTCACAAGCGAAGTCTCTGGTGGTGAAACACTCGCGGGAGATGTGGCAAGCGGTCTGGACACTCCAATTGACTCTCCTGATCTTATACTAATGCACGGAATTAAGCGTAGAAATACTAGCGTTTTAGATTCGGCTCCTGAGCATATAGCTGACTAATTTTAAAGATTAATAAGTCATCATAACTATGTATTATTTTAGGTATAACAGATGAATTACCTTATTAAAAATATCCTAAGAGATTACTTCAGGGTATTTGTTTTATTATTTTTTTCGATTTTTTTGCTTCAAATTCTTATGCTGCCAAAGTTGAGTCAGCTGAAAGGAATGTTAATTTATATATCGGTGAAGCAAAAATTCTTAGCATCAAGAATCAAGCTCATACTATTTTTGTTGCAGACCCGGAAATTGCTAGTTTTCAGGCGCCAAGTGCAAGATCATTAATTCTTTTTGGTCGAATGCCCGGTTCTACTAGCTTATTTGTATTAGATAAAAACGGGAAACAAATCTATTCAACAAATATTAATGTTGGGTTTAATATTTCTAAGCTAAGACCAGCACTAAAGCGTGAGTTTCCAAACTCAAGCATTGATATCCGCCCATATGGTATGGGAGTTATGCTAACCGGAACAGTGCCCGATGCAGATACCGCTGCTCGAGCTTTAGCACTCACTGATGAGCTAATAAAGCAAGCGATTCCAGTAGAATTGAGAAATGGGGTACTCGCTAGCAATGCTTCAGATAAATCTGTTGGTGCAGGTATGGCTGCAATCAAATACGGCACTGTAATAAACCATCTAAAAATCAACTCTCCTACACAGGTCAATATTCGTATTCGAATTGCAGAAGTGAGTAAAACGGTCCAGGAGAATTTTGGCTTTAACTGGAACTACATGTACAGCGGATTAAGTAGCGTTGCCGAGAAAGTCGCTTTTAAACCCAATTCATTAGTCTCAAATTTGTCCAGCTCAAATGGCGATGTGATTGGGATGATCGATATTCTTGCACAGGAAGACATGATCAGCGTGTTGGCAGAACCAAACCTGACGGCTACGTCAGGCGAAACAGCCTCATTTCTTGCGGGTGGTGAAGTGCCGCAGATTGTAGGTGGTTCAGCAACCGAAGCTCCGACCGTTGAGTACAAACAGTTTGGTGTTTTACTTGCTGTGACACCGACAATCTTGTCTGGTAACCGTATCGGATTAAAAGTGAAAACGGAAATTAGTGATGTATCGAGCACCAACAGTGTGTCAGACGGGCAATTCGAGCAAAAAGGTTTTGATATTCGACGAGCAGAAACCTCTGTCGAGCTTGCTTCGGGTCAAAGCTTTGCACTGGCAGGCTTAATCCGCAGAAAAACCGAGGACGAATTACAAAATCTGCCTTGGTTAAATGAAATACCGATAATTGGAAGGCTATTTGAGTCTTCGCAGTTTAAAAACAATGAGACTGAACTAGTCATTATTGCCAGCGCGTATCTAGTTGAACCTACCAATACTCCACTTACTTTACCTACAGATAATGTGCACCTGTCTAGCCCGTTAGAACGATTGATTTTTGGACGAAGCTTAAAGCCTATAGAAGGCTATCAAAAACCTCCTCAAGTGATCGCTGATCAAGTATTTCAAGATTTCAAATTTTAGGGTAAAGCATGAATATTAAATACATAGGATACGCTAAAAGCGTAAGCCTTTTGACTGCATTGTTTGCCGTTGGAGGATGCGCAGAGCTGAGTCGACAAGGTATGTTGATGATGGATAATCGTCTATCTGAACCTTACGAGACACCTCAAATTATCGTGCGTGCCATACCTAAGATGGCGTCGTTTGAAAGTTACGCTGATTTTCGTGAATGGACGTCTTCTGTCGATTTTTCAAAAAATGAACTGATTGGTCTTGAGCTTGAATATCCAAAGCATTGGCAAAACGAATCCCTATCAAAATGGTTTAAGGTTATCGAAAACAAAGGTCTTTCAAAATCAAAGGTGAGATCTGAGGCTCAGAAGCGTAATGACGTGTTAATCACCCTGTACTCCGCGAAAGCATCGGTACTAGGTTGTGATTCTTCAGCGTCACCGCGTGTTGCTGATTCAAAAACGGGTTATTCCAGTCAATTTGGGTGTTCAGATGTGAAAAACTTAGTCGCTATGACACCAAATCCGTTGACCTTCCTTGAAGAAAACCAGTACTTACCCGGAATAGATGTGATCCCTGTTAATGCGATTTTGCGATTTAACAAAGGAGACGTAATCAAGCCTGAAAGCCCAAGTGTTGTTGTCGGAGGCTCAAGCGAATGAACATGATTTCAACCGCAGACTTTCAAAGCGTAAAAAATGCCGCTTTATTCTTTTCGAGAAAAGAAGAAACGGAAATGGCAGAAGCAGCACTAACGCTAAAAGGTTTTAAGGTGAGTGCAAAGGTGGGCGACGTATCTGAAGCGATAAGTTACCTGAAGACCAACACAAAACCCGATGTGCTTGTATTGGAGATAACCCACGAAGAGGAGGTTACTCATACCGTAAAGCGGCTTAGTCAGCATAAGCATCCGGCGACCAAATTAGTCGTAGTCTCGGAAGACCGTGGTATCAGTGTGTACAAACAAGCACTTCAGGCTGGTGCTTTTGAGTACATGATTACACCGCTTAACCACGACGAGCTTGCTTCAGTGGTCGAGCGCGAAAACAGTATCGAAAGAACTCATACCAATGGTGGCGTTGTTGTTTGGGGGCTAGTAGGTGGAATAGGCGCATCGACGATCAGTTCTAATATTGCATCTTATGCAGCCAATGAACTCCACCGACACGCCTTACTTATTGATATGAATCTTCATTCCGGGACTTGTGGCACCTTACTCAATCATCATGAGCCAGGACAACTCGCAAGCCTAATGAACTACGGTGATGATGTAGACTCGCTGTTACTTGGAAGAAGCGTATCAAAGATTAGCGATCATCTTTCATTACTTAACGATCAACTGGAGTTGACGCAAAACGTCGTGCTTACATCATCCAGTTACCGTTCTCTGGTTGAGTCAGCGAACAGCGAGTTTAACGCTCATGTATGGGATGTAAGTGGTTCTGCATTGACTGCTTTGCCTGAAATATTGTCCCGTTCAAAGACTTGTGTTTTGGTCACTGAACTCACAATTGCTGGCGTGAAAGGTTTGTCTCGTTCTCTGGAGCTACTTGAAAGCTATCCAAATGTACGACCCATTATCGTCATTAATAAAGTTCGACCGGATTCAGGCCGCCTACTGAAAATAGATTATGTGGAGAAGACCGTTGGTAAAAAAGTTGACCACATTATTGAATACAGCGGCAAATCCTTTATCGCATGTGACGAAGACGGTTCGTTGTTGATTAATGGTTCAGGGAAAGTTTCTCGCGAAATTAAAAAACTTGCGGGTAATGCTGTCGGGGTAGCTGAGCAAAGTACAGGCATCAAGAAATGGTTTGGAAAGAGGTAATAAATGAAGTCGGAAGAGCAACCAAACCAAACATTTGAGCAGCAGCGCCTCGCACAAGTTTACGAGCTGAGAAAAGCCGTTTTGGAATCTCTTGATCCCACTGAAGCGGTAGGTATGTCAGCAAAAGAGCTTGAATTCTCTATCTATCAGAACCTGAGCCGTCTGGCTCAGGAATCTAAAGTAACCATTTCGATGCGCGACCAGCAACTGCTCACAAAGGAGTTGATGGATGACATTCTGGGATTAGGTCCACTGGAGCCCTTGATTAGAGATGCTAATGTGTCGGACATTATGGTTAATGGTCCTGATCAGGTGTATGTCGAGAAATTCGGGAAGATCCAGATTACGGATGTAAAGTTCCGCGATCAGGAGCACGTGCACAATGTCGCCCAGAGGATTGCAAGTGCAGTGGGACGACGAATTGATGAAGCGTCTCCTATGGTAGATGCGCGTCTGGAAGATGGCAGCCGGGTAAACGTTATCGCTCCGCCTTTGTCTCTTCGCGGTACCGTGATTTCGATTCGTAAATTCTCCAAGAAAACGCTTTCTTTAGACATCATGGCTCAGCAAAAAAACCTGTCTGATGATATGGCAAAACTGCTAGCCAGCTACGTGTCCTGTAAGCTGAATGTTTTGGTATCTGGCGGTACAGGTGCAGGTAAAACCACGCTCTTGAATGCCTTATCAAAGCACATTGGAGACGACGAGCGACTCATCACTATTGAAGATGCGGCAGAGATTCAACTGCAGCAACCACACGTGATTAGTTTAGAAACACGATCAGCGAGTGTTGAAGGTTCGGGTCAGGTCAACCAGACTGACTTGGTTAAAAACGCCCTGCGTATGCGTCCCGATAGAATTCTTCTTGGTGAGGTTCGTGGTGAAGAGGTGTTTGATATGCTTCAGGCAATGAACACTGGTCATGACGGTTCGCTTTCTACCGTCCACGCAAACACGCCAGCCGATGCACTTGTCCGACTAGAAAACATGATGAGCATGAGTCAGTCGAAGTTGAGTTCAGACTTTGTTCGCAAGCAAATTGCTTCGTCTATTGATGTGATTGTACAAGTGGAACGTTGTCGGGATGGTGTGAGGCGTATTACTGAGATCACTGAAATCTCGGGTTATCGCGAGGGTGAATTTGATATACAGACTCAGTTTAAGTTTGTGAATAGCGGTGAAATATCTGACGACAGGCTAGTGGGTGAGTTTATCTGTAGGAGCAATAATACGTGCAAAGCAGATAAGCTGACTAATGGTGGTCAGTTACGTCAGGTGCAAGCTCTGCTATCGCAATCCTATGAGGCAGCTCAGAATGCTGGTTAGTCTGATTGAATTCATAAAGGAAATACAGGTTTTCCTTTTTGTCACCATTGCCTTTCTTGGGGTAGTTATTACCTTGGAGCACAGGCAAAAGCGTTTAAGCATATTCAAGAAACGTGTTGCCTCACATCTTGACATTTATTCAAGATCAGTACGCGCAAGCGAAGGGAACAAAGTCACTTTGCTCGGTAGAGTCTATCAGGATTTTCAAGCAAGACTGACAGCCCGCGTTCTGATTCCTAGTGGATTAGTGGGATTTTTTGCGCACAAGCTATATGGATATGCACCGCTCACTTTCATAGCGTCAGTTCTTGGGATATATATCGTGAGTACTGTCCTTTCCAGACAAGAAGCTAGAAAGCAAATATTGGAGTTGGAAGACAGGCTACCAGATGCCATTGAAGTATTCGCTCGGGCCGTGTCTGCAGGTGTTCCTATTAATCGGGCTGTGTTGAGTGTCGGGCATGCATTTGAAGGTCTTTTAGGTCAAGAATTTCGTCGTATCTATGATGCTTTAATACTTGGTGTTCCGTTTCAACAAGCTTTTGAGGATTCTTCTAAACGCGTTGATTCTGATTCCTTTGGTTATTTTACCGCCATTCTTTGCCTGAACTCAGAAACTGGCGGTCCTCTTGTAGAAGCGTTAAATAACCTAAGTCAGGGGCTTCGAGAAAAAACCAAAGCCGACAGGAAAATGTTGGCATTAACAGCAGAGCCAAGAATATCGGCACGAATCGTAACGGGTATTCCGGTTGTACTCCTGTCGCTGCAATTCGCAAAACAACCTGATCAGGTTGAATTCCTGTTTAAAGATCCCTCGGGTCAAAAAATACTGATTTATGCGGTGGTGAGCATCATTGCAGGCTTGCTCTGGATTAAGCGTTTGGCTCGGATATAACACCATGATTGAAATGATTATTCTTACCATATTTATTGGTTTGTTTTTATATAGTGTGTTCAAAGCAGAAAAAAACGACGCCAGTTAAATACTCGTGTCCATGCTACCCTGCACCTGCCGAAACAAGAGTCTGTATTGATCCAGAAACTTCGTCTTGGTAGTCAGCGTCTGGCAAACTGGATGGAAAAGCATTTAGTTTCTGAAAAAGACAAATCGCAGCTAAGAAATCTATTGTTGTCTGCGGGTTACTTTCATTCTAGAGCTCTGGCTTGGTTTCTTTTAATCAAGTTTGGTTCAATGGCGATTGTATTGCTTATCGGAGCCAGCTTTTTCCATTTGGGTGTTATAGAGTCAAACGCCAAATCGATTCTGGTACTCGTATTTCTGGGTTTTGGTGCGGGTGTGATCGGCGAAAGGGTGGTCCAAAGTCAGGCAACGTCTCGTCAGGAGAAAATCAGTCGTTTCTGCCCCGACGCCATGGATATGCTGGTGATTTGCGCGGAAGCTGGTACCAGCATTGATCAGGCATTGATCAAGGTCAGTCAGAAGATCTCGCCAATCTGTCCTGAAATCGCACATGAATTCCGACTGGTGGTTGATGAACTCAGGGTACTTCCTAACCGTGGTCAGGCTTTTAAAAACTTGGCAGAACGCTCTCAGGTTGAAGAGCTTAAAATGCTCGCAACCACGCTTTTGCAAGCGATGAATTATGGTTCTTCCATAGCGAAAACACTGAGGATTGTCGCATCTGATACTCGGGACAAGAGGTTACTTGGTATGGAAGAGAGAGCGGCGAAAATTCCGGCGAAAATGGGACTCCCGCTAATCATCCTCGTTCTTTTCCCTACCTTAGTTTTAATTGCAGCACCAGCAATGCTGAAACTTATTTCTACACTTTCTTAAGGATTGGCTATGCGTCTTATATTTGGAATTTTTCTGTTTGCTCTCGCTGGGTGTTCAACCGTTCCAGAAGAAAATAAATCGGCGGCTGATTATGAAAACCAGCTCAATATCGCCCAGTTAGCAGAACAAAATCAGCAATATGATGCTGCTCTGGTGATTTATAACCGGCTGAATGACATGAAACAAAGCGATGAAGTTAGCTTATCTCTGGGGCGACTTTACTATCGTGCTGGTGAGTGGTCTCTTGCTCAGGCCCACCTGATAAGCGTTGAGTACGAAGATGAGTTCTATCCAGAAGCACGATTGTGGTTGGCAAAAACTTATCTGAAGCTGTCTCAGCCAGGAAAAAGCTTTGCTTTGTTAGAGAACTCGGCATCCAACTCAGAAGAGTTAAACGTAAAGGCGGTTTCCCTCGATTATCTTCAAAGACATTCTGACGCGCAGAAGATTTATGTTTCTTTGCTGGAACTACATCCGCTTAAAACAGACGTACGAAAAAACCTTGTTTACTCATACATTCTGTCAGGAAACTTCCGTCTGGCGGAAGAAGAACTCAAAGTTCTGCATGGACATGGAGTCCGTGACAGGCAACAAGAGATTCTAGCGGCTGTGGTTTCGTTATTAAACAGTCCAGACAAAAATGCGGTGAGTACTTTGGAAGAATACGCTTCTCCAATGGAAGTGGCACATTTTATTGAAACGCTAGAGCAACTCAAGCAGGAAAAACTGAATGACTAGTTGCTTACGCAAGAAATGTCAGGGCGTGTATGCTGTAGAATTTCCACTGGTTTTCATTGTTTTCCTTTTTGTTGTTTTCATAGCTTTGGAGATAAGTCGGTTCTATCTGACAAAAACCGCCTTAGATGCCAGTTTACGATCTTTGGTAAATGAGGCAAAAACTACGAATAACAATGCTTTGTCGAGTCTTATTCCCAAGCACTTTAAAGGAAATTATTTCTATGATTTCGACAAAGTTGAGATATCCGTAAGATCTTGTATCGGTATCGAAAATTATTTGTCAGATATCTGTTCTAGTGGTTTGGGAAAGCCTCAGGATATTGTTCATTATAAGTTGATATATGATTTCAACCATTACCTTCCTGTAATCTCTGGAAAAATACTTCCAGACTGGGAGCATGTCAGTGTACTGATTGTTCGAAATGAACCTCAATTTGATGGAGGGAACTGGTGATGAATCAAGCACTAAACGTCAAAAAACAGTCTGGTTTTGCGTCAATAGAAGTTTTGTTGTATGTGGTAGTTTTGTTCTTCATCATCTGGATGTCTTCGGACATTGCTAGGTACGTGTATATGCAGGACCGCATAAATACAGCAGTCGTGGTAGTTGGCAATCTCGCAGCGGATTTGGTCCCAAAAAATGATCAGAATCGAACGTTTGAGTCGTTGTTGTGTAACGTCAATGATGCAAACAAGCGTTACGACTTATGTCCGGATAGCCTAGCGTTAAGAGGACTCAAAAAAGCTGCACGAGAAGTGATGGGCTTAGCCGATGACAGTAATTTCGCGATGAGAATCGAATACATCAGTCGCCCCAATATTTCTCAAAGCGAAGAATATGCACGTTCACCTGTTCTTGGGAGGGGGAATTGCAAACTGATTCAAACTGTACCTGGAGGTATCCGTATCCACAACTACCTGACACGAAACTACGTTAACTCTCCAGCAGAAGTAAAAAATAGAGCTCACAACCAATATGTCTACGTATCAGCATGTTACGTAGACTTGTCGTCAAATTGGTTTACGTCAAAACTTCTTGGTGTTCAGCACTTTTCTGACTCATTCAGTATCAGGCGTTACTGGTATCAAGGAGACACCATTGAAAATTAAAATCAGTGAAAGGCTTGCTCCTAAACACGAGTCAGGAAATGTCACAATTGTTATGCTAGGTAGCCTGACACTTATATTGATTATGTTTTTTGTCGCTATTAGTACCATTCGTTATACAACGCTCAAAACGCGAATGCAGCATGCTAGTGATGGGGCGCTCACCCTTATCGCACGGGAAGGACCCGCTTTAAAACAAAATGAAGCACAGTATTTAACAAAAACCTTTGTTGCTTACAATCTACCTTACGGAATCCGTAATGAATCTCTCAAACGAGTCAGTCAGGTAAATTTACAATTTTCTGAAATCAGTTTCGATTCCCACCTTTGGATTAAATTATCTCAAACGACGCAGCCGTTTCTTAGTTTTCTACCAGAATTGAAAGCGACGGTAGAGAGTCGAATTGAACGTCGGTTTAGTCCCCATGAAACTGTGATTACCTTGGATGCATCCAGATCCATGTCAGGTGAAGGGAAAGGAGGAGAGAAAGCTTCCATCAAGATGAAATCAATTCTGGAAGACTTTGTTCGGACTGTTATGGCTGAACAAGAATTCTCCCATGATTATAATTTGGGGTTTGTGCCTTATTCAGGCTATGTGAATCTGGGAAGAGACTATCAAGATTTGCTGATTACCGCGACGTCTCGAAAAATCCCGGAAGAACTACGGGAAGTGGCGCAGGAGTTTGGCTATGACCATGATTTTCTTCATAAAGCAGGGGTTGAAGGTAAGCGCAAGGGGGCTTGCGTAAACAGGCAGAGATATAATATTCATCGCCCTGAAACATTGCTCCGAGTGCCCTCAAGTGCTGCTAATGCGTTTGATTTACGAGTGCACACGTCGAGCAATGGTGTCGAATATGTTGATCCCAAAGAAATCAATGACGCCAACCTTGGATTGGTTCCAAAACCACTTTTACCGTTCAAACAGGAATACAAGGGTAAGGCAATTGGTACTGCTGGTGACTGTGCATCTATGCCTCTGACGCCTTTAACAAGTGACAGCGCTCGATTGGAAGACCGAATTAGTATGTATTACGCAACCCACAACACTGGTGGAGATGCGGGTATCGCATGGGCTTGGCGATTGCTTTCACCTGAATGGGAAGGGATTTGGGAAAAACCAGGGTATGAAAGAGAAGTGCTCACAGATCCAATACAGCAAATCATTTTTTTCACTGATGGAGAGAACAACGAAGGGCTTCAGGATCAGGAGTTCGATATTTTCTTAACAAATGTATGCAAAAATTTTGCTGACAAAGGCATTAAAATGCATGCGGTTTTGTTTGACCGAGGTATCACTGAGCAAGAAAAAAACGTATATAAACGGTGTACTAAAATGACAGGGGGGCGTTTTCAATATGTTAAAGGTAATAACTTGGCTAAGCTGGAGTTGTATTTTGCAAGGTTAGCTATCCGCCAATATAAGATTAAGCACTTGTAGAATCGGGTATTTTCCTTACAAGCTGAATTAACTGAGATTTCATTTTCTTCTTGCTTAATAATTCGTTAGAATTGCGCGTTCGTCAGGCAAAGAGCATCCGTATTTGTTTTGAGCCTGACTGACGAATTCATGTCTTTAAGACAATTATTTTCTCTTACGCTTTGAATGCATGAAGCGTTTGAACGAACTAAACATGTGTTGCTTGGTGTGCAACACCACTGTAAAGGACAAAACATGCCTATTATTACTCTTCCTGACGGCAGTCAGCGTCAATTTGACAACCCAGTTTCTACACTTGAAGTTGCACAATCCATCGGTCCGGGTCTTGCGAAAGCCACCATTGCTGGTCGCGTAGACGGTAACCGTGTTGATGCCTGTGACCCAATTGAACAAGATGCAAGCCTAGAAATCATCACCGCAAAAGATGAAGTAGACGGTCTTGAAATCGTTCGTCACTCTTGTGCTCACCTATTAGGTCACGCACTGAAACAGCTTTACCCACAAGCTAAAATGGCTATCGGTCCAACCATCGACAACGGTTTCTACTACGACATCGACTTGGACGAGTCACTCACGCAAGAAGATCTGGAAAAGATTGAAAAGCGCATGAAAGAGCTGGCGAAAACCAAGTACCAAGTGGTTAAGAAAAAAGTAAGCTGGCAGGAAGCACGCGACACGTTTGAATCACGTGGCGAACCATACAAAATTGAAATTCTGGACGAAAATGTTTCTCGTGATGATCGTCCGGGGCTTTACCACCACGAAGAATACATTGACATGTGTCGCGGTCCTCACGTACCACACATGGGTTTTTGTCAGCACTTTACGCTTCTAAACGTAGCGGGTGCATACTGGCGTGGTAATAGCGACAACAAAATGTTGCAGCGTATCTACGGCACGGCTTTCCATGATAAGAAAGCCCTGAAGGCGCACCTGACTCGTCTTGAAGAAGCAGCAAAGCGTGACCACCGTAAAATCGGTAAACATCTAGACCTGTTCCACATGCAACAAGAAGCTCCGGGTATGGTGTTCTGGCATCATAATGGCTGGTCTATCTTCCGTGATCTTGAAGTATTTATTCGTCAGAAATTGACGGAATACGGTTACCAAGAAGTAAAAGGTCCATTGATGATGGATCGCGTACTTTGGGAACGCTCTGGTCACTGGGACAAATACGCAGACGCAATGTTCACAACCTCGTCAGAGAACCGTGAATACGCAATCAAGCCAATGAACTGTCCGGGTCACGTTCAGATCTTTAACCAAGGTCTGAAGTCTTACCGTGATCTTCCGCTACGTATGGCAGAATTTGGTTCCTGTCATCGTAACGAACCATCTGGTGCGCTACACGGTATCATGCGTGTACGTGGCTTTACTCAGGATGATGCTCATATCTTCTGTACAGAAAGCCAAATCCAGGAAGAAGTTACTAGCTGTATTAAGATGGTGTACGACACATATCAAACCTTTGGTTTTGATAACATCGTCGTGAAATTGTCTACTCGTCCTGAAAAGCGTGTGGGTAGTGATGAAATTTGGGATGAATCAGAAGAAGCGCTGAAACAGTCTCTTGAAAATATGGATATTCCATACGAGATTCAAGAAGGCGAGGGTGCGTTCTATGGTCCTAAGATTGAATTCACGCTATACGACTGTCTGGATCGTGCATGGCAGTGTGGTACGGTTCAGCTAGACTTCAACCTACCAAGCCGTTTAGGTGCAACTTACGTTGGTGAAAACAACGAACGTTTGGTGCCTGTGATGATTCACCGTGCGATTTTGGGCTCTCTGGAGCGCTTTATCGGTATTCTTATCGAAGAATACGCGGGTTTCTTCCCAACTTGGTTGGCACCAGAACAAGCAGTTATTATGAATATTACGGACAAACAGTCTGAATATGTTCAGGAAGTAGCACAAAAACTGCAAAAAAGTGGAATTAGAGCCAAAGCAGACTTGAGAAATGAGAAGATTGGCTTTAAAATCCGCGAACATACATTGAAGCGTGTTCCGTACATGCTGGTTTGTGGCGACCAAGAGATGGAAGCCGGAGAAATCGCAGTACGTACTCGTAAAGGTAAAGACCTAGGCAAATTTAAAGTGGATGACTTTATTTCATACATCCAAGCCGAAGTGTCGAGCCGTAAGCTCAATCTGGAGGAATAAGCTATTAAAGGCGGAAGACGTGGCCAACAGCCGGCCAAACAAAACCAGCACCGTTTGAACGGTGAAATTCGTGGCGTTCGTGAAGTTCGTTTAACAGGCGCTGACGGTGAGTCAGTTGGTGTTGTATCAATCAACGAAGCACTAGATGCAGCTGCAGAAGCTGGTATGGATCTCGTAGAGATCAGCCCTAACGCCGAGCCACCAGTTTGTCGTGTGATGGACTATGGCAAGTTCCTCTTCGAGAAGAGCAAAGCTGCTAAAGAGCAGAAGAAAAAGCAAAAGCAGATTCAGATTAAGGAAGTTAAATTCCGTCCTGGAACTGACATTGGAGACTATCAGGTAAAACTACGCAACCTGACGCGTTTCCTTGAAGACGGCAACAAAGTGAAGGTAACAATTCGCTTCCGTGGTCGTGAAATGGCTCACCAAGACATCGGTGTTGACGTTTTGAATCGTTTGAAAGAAGACACAGTAGATTTAGCTGTTGTGGAATCTTTCCCGACTCGAATCGAAGGTCGCCAGATGATCATGGTGCTAGCCCCTAAGAAGAAGTAATTAACGGCTTACAAGTAATTCAACCCTGCCGCAATTCCTTTGAATAAAGGCTTAAACGGCGGGGTTTTATTCGCCCTGATTACTAGTGTTAAATAACTCAACAATGCGGAGTTCTTCATCATGCCTAAGATGAAAACCAACAAAGGTGCTGCTAAGCGTTTCAAGAAAACTGCTGGTGGTATTAAGTACAAGCACGCTACAAAACGTCACATCCTGACTAAGCGTACTACTAAGAACAAGCGTCAGCTACGTCCAAATGCAATCCTTCCTAAGTGTGAAGTGGCTGCAGTTGTTCGTATGATGCCATACGCTTAATTCTTTTTAGTTATCAATCGTTTAGTTTAGGAGAAGCATAATGCCTCGCGTAAAACGTGGTGTACAAGCTCGTGCACGTCATAAGAAAGTTCTAAAACAAGCTAAAGGTTACTACGGTGCTCGCTCTCGCGTATACCGCGTAGCTTTCCAAGCAGTTACTAAAGCTGGTCAATACGCTTACCGTGACCGTCGCAACAAGAAGCGTCAATTCCGTCAACTGTGGATTGCACGTATCAACGCTGCATCTCGTCAAAATGGTCTATCTTACAGCCGTTTCATCAACGGTCTTAAGAAAGCATCTATCGAGATCGACCGTAAGATCCTTGCTGACATCGCGGTATTCGACAAAGCTGCATTTGCAGTTCTAGTTGAAAAAGCGAAAGCTGCTCTTTAATAAGCAGTGTAAGGTTTAAGAGAAGGAGAGCATTTGCTCTCCTTTTTTCTTTTTGTTGAATTCTCCCATCTCCCTTCCTATTTACTTTCTCTTATAGAACCTCATAAGAAATCAAAACAGCGCCTAAAAATTAGTTTCGATCAGTGCTATTTCATTGCATGCCGTCGTTTACTTTGTCAGAGTGACTTTTTCTCTGCCACTTAATCGGGGTTTAGCCATGTCCGATGTACATGTTTCTCTTGGGCTTGACCAAGATGGATATATTACAAATCCTTGTTCGATTGACCGAATCCACCCCGATTTCCAGCCCGTGGTGAACGCCGTGTCTGACATGCTCTATTCCGACTTTAAAAATAAAGTTCACAGCCTATATCTGTACGGTAGTGTGGCTCAGGGAAAAGCCCTACCGGAGATATCTGATCTCGATGTTTCGGTAGTGTTTAACGAACCACTAAGCGCGCTTGAAAGCAATCGCCTTAAAGAAATATCAAACGAAATAGCTCGGAAACACGCCGTAGTTAGCAAGCTCGATATCGACCCCGGTTATCTAGAAGAAGTGATACATAAAAGGGAGAAGTATCGGTGGCATTTTTGGCTTAAGCATTGCTGCTGTTGTATTGCGGGTGAAGACTTGTCAAAAAGGTTTAGTCGCTTGAAACCTGGCGTTCAGATAGCGTATGAATTGAACAGCGACCTCGAAGCTTTTATTGAAACTCTGGACGTTGAGTTTTCTCACGTTTCTAAGGTGAAGCGAAGACAAATTCTAGCGAAGAAGATTTTACGCACAGCCTACACACTCATTGCGGAGAAAGATGGCAGTTGGCATACAGAGCTAGAACACTGCATGCGTGCTGCAATGCCGTATTACCCAGAGTATGAACAAGACCTTCAACTGGCACTGAAAATATCTAAGAGTGTGCTGGCTGAAGACGGGCAGGTTAACCAACTCGTTGAACGTTTGGGGAGTAAGTTAATTGATACGTTGAATAACGCCAAACCATTTTCAGCAGCCTATCGCGAGTAGTAACCTCTAACTATATTAATCAGCAAGGAGACCCATGAAGGAACTCAATGGAGGTCGGGAAAATTCGATCTTTCAATGTGGTGATACTGTTATTCGTCCATTGAATCCGTGGTCGTCAACGATACATCAGCTCCTAACCCACTTGTCACAGAAGGGAATGAGTGGCATTCCAAAATTAGTTGGCAAAGATGAAAGCAATGAACACTTAACTTTTGTTGAAGGCGACACGTTCAATTATCCACTTAGAGGGGCTATCGCATCGGAAGAAGCGCTGGTCTCTGCTGCTCAGCTCCTCAGAAAAATGCATGATGCAAGTGAGTCTTTTGTTCACGAACATTCAGTCGAGGAGCTTTGTTGGATGCAAACACCAAGAAAGCCCTATGAGGTGATATGCCACAATGATTTCGCTCCTTACAACGTGGCTCTTGTTGGCAACGAAACCGTTGGTGTTTTCGATTTTGATACAGCTCACCCCGCCCCAAGAATTTGGGATTTAGCATATGCAGTGTATTGTTGGTCTCCCTTTAAAACGCATCCATCCGATCGTTTGGGAAATTTGCAAGATCAAATAGATAGAGCACGGCTTTTCTGTGAAGGATATAGCATTAGCGTTGAGGAGCGTGAGCAGCTACCAAGCGTTATGATTTCAAGACTAGAAACTCTGGTTGCCTTTATGCACAAAGAAGCCTCGCTAGATAACGAGAGCTTTGTCTCTAACATCAGAGACGGGCACCATCATGCTTACATGAAAGACATTGAGTACATTCGAAAAAACCAGAAAGCCATCAGAATGGGCTTAGGCTAAGATCGACTTAACAGTCAGGTTATGGCTGTACACAAAGGTAACTCAACACTCTGTTACGTTACTTCAGTTTCTGAACGGGTAGCTATGCATTAACATCAATGTCTAACTATCCGTTTTTGTAGAGGTAATATGAAAAAGTCACTCATCGCATTGTTTGTTATGGCTTCTCTGGCAGGGTGTGAAGATGCAACCAAAGCTATTGATCAAGCACAAGAGGCAGCAAACAGTGCCGTCGACAACTTCCAAGAACAACTGAATGTGGTAGATCTCAGCGATTTCAATCTGGACCAGTTAGGTAGTGCGGCGGATTCTGCTCAGGAGCTTGCGTCGGCTGTTGAAGAAGTTATGAATATGGACTTGAGCAACCCAGAATCACTTGTCCAAGCTACAGAGCACATTTCTAATGCTTACAGTTGCCTAGTCGAAGCTTCCTCGGACACTACTGCAGATAAGCTTATTGAAAAGGTAATGAATTCTATCAGTAACGAAGATGCTTTAAATTTAATAGAGCAGGGTGTTGAAAAGGCAAAAGCGGCGCAAGAGTGCGTAATGTAAGAAATACTTAGCTCCTGTTTATTACTTTAATTGGCAGATTGGGGTGAGGAATTTGCGACGCAAATCTTTTTAAATGAGAGTGACTACCACTGATCGGTTGTAAAGCAACTGGTTCACCAGCCAGAATAGAGGTTTAAATTGGATATTCAAATTTACACATCTCCTGAGCAATCAGATATTGATGAAATTAAAGCTGGTCTTCGTAAACACAATACCCCATTTCTTAAAGATGTAAGACATGAGGATTTTCTCTGTTACCTGAACGACGATAATGGCAAAAAGATCGCTGGCTTAATTGGAGAGATATGGGGGAACTGGCTTCAAGTTAATTTCCTTTGGGTAGATGAAAGCCAGAAGTCGCAAGGCTTGGGAAAACAATTGTTAAAGCGTGCTGAAGACTTTGCCAAAAAGAACGGATGTCACTCCTGTTTGCTCGACACGTTCAGTTTTCAGGCAAAGCCATTTTACGAAAAGCAAGGTTACCAGGTTCAAATGCAACTGGAAGATTTCCCCGAGAATGCACAGCGCTTTTACATGGTCAAAACTCTTAAGTAATGGATAATGATTGGCTTGGAAAACACCTTCAAAATTACACACAGATAAAAGAATGGAAAAATGTAAATGGAAATAATTAAAGTAACAACGTCAGAAGTCGAATTGGCTGCAAGTCTTTTCGACCAGTATCGTGTGTTTTATGGCAATGAATCTGACCTGGCATTAGCCCGAACATTTATCGGTGAGCGTATTGCCAATGCCGAATCGGTTGTTTTTCTAGCCAAGGATGACTCAGGGAACGCAGTCGGTTTTACCCAGCTTTACCCCACGTTTTCTTCGGTATCTGCCCAGAGAAGCTGGATTTTAAATGACCTATATGTCTCGGCTGATGTCCGCGGTCAGGGGTATGGAAAAGCATTAATGAACGCAGCTAAAGATTTCGCGATTGAAACGGGAGCCAAAGGGTTGGCATTAGAGACAGCTCACGATAACCAGAATGCGCAGAAACTTTATGAATCTCTGGGTTATCAGCGTGACGAGCATTACTACAGCTACTTCTTGTCCGTGTAATCAAATATGATAGAAAATAGCTCAGAGCAATCTGGGCTATTTTTTTATGATCACCGGAAATCATGGAGGCAATATGCCAATAGCTATTTGCTATGCACGACAAGAGGTTCTGGAAGCATTAAAAGCATCACCGCTTATAGAAATGTGGGCTCAATGCTCGCAAAAAGATGCCGAACATATGACGGTTAATTTCATAAAGTGTGAGTATCAAAAAGGGAATCCGTACAAAATACTTGTTGATTTGACGTTACCTTCGCTATGGAATCAAACCAGTCGAGATGCCTTAGCACTTGGGTTGTCTCAAGCTTTGTCAGTAAAAGCGGGGGTATCTGAGACAGAGCTATTAATAACAGTCAATGTCATTGAATCGGGCTGTGTGGTGTCCAATGGTCAGATTGAGACCTGGTAGACCTAGACCACTACCTCATGAAATTTTGGGTCATCCCTGTCCAGCAAAATCTTGGAACCATCTTTAAAGGTATAAAGCTTTCGTGTGGATGTGATGTATTCCGACTGTTTTGCTTTCAGCACCGTTTTTAAAACCAGTGTTAAGCCATCTGAAAAGTCATCAACTAACTCATCTGCAATTGTTTTCTGCATTGTGATTTTCTGTAACCTTTTGAATAGGCATAGACTAACGTTTGTACCTTATAAGAGCAATCTCAGAACACCATTCCCTTAGCACACATCAATTCTATCTGCTTACCTGTCCATTCTCATATTTGCTTATCCCAAGACTTTGTTTCACTAATGAGACGGTTGTTGAAGTCTGATGGGGAAATGGCGAAATTACGTCTAAAGTAGTTTAAGGAGGAGTTTATCTTTGTTGATTCGGAGGTGAACATGGCTGTTTCCCCAAAACACAATGACATTGGCAAACACTACAATCCTGATCAGGATTTCAGTAACGATCAAAGACACCGTTTTACTGAAATAGCGAACAGGGCTGCGGAGCGACGTGCTCAAAAAAACGCAGTCGGTAGTAGTGCCGCTTCACATAAGCAACCCCAACCCAAAGCTAAAACTCACAAGAGAAAGAAAACCTTCTTCTCAGGTTTAGCCAGAGCGGCTATCTGGTCTGCCGTTCTGGGTCTGACCTGGCTATGGGTGATCTTTATGACTGGGGGCTACTAGCGGCATATTTCAATCCCGCTCATATTTCACAATAAATCTTATACCCAAGTAACCTCAAGATACTAGGTTCAGCGAGAATTAATTGGCTTTCAGACAAGGCACCGATTTGATGATCTAGTGGTTCTAAATCAAGAATCGGTAAAGCAGTATGAAAGCCAGTTAAACTCGCCCTTGGGAGCCCATATTCTGTCCCATTTCCTCGGCAAAGAACTTGGAAATGACTCGTCATTCCACTGCGTTCTTTTTCTTGAACTGAAACAGAATATGAGGCTCTGAATCCTGTATCTTGAGGTCACTTGGGTATATTAATGGTTTCAGTGTTCTATACTGCTATTAGACGTTTATAGAGCAGGCACACACCATGGCAATTCCTAACGAGATAACGGAAGAAGAGATCCAATACGAATCATTGGGTGACTTCTTCCAAGATTTCCGTGAAGCGCATGAAAAATGCGAGGTTATTCTGATCGATCTGGAACACAGACCAGACGATGTCGATTTATTGAATGGCTTGTTTCGTGTAGTGCACACCATAAAAGGCAATCTGGTGTATGTCGGGTTGGTATCAATCACTCCATTGATGCAAAGCTTGGAAGATCTCCTCGATTATATTCGTAAAGGGCATCTGTCGTATGACAGCATCTTGTGTGATGTGATTTTGCTCTCCTTGGATAAAACGAAGCAGATGGTCGAAGCAAGGCTTGATGGACGAGAAAGTCCTCTGGCTTCGGATGTTTTAGATAAGATTTGTGAAGACATCAGTTTAGTGGCTGATGTTTCTGCCAAGAAACAAGTCAAGCTGATTAACGATGTGTTACTACTGCTCGACCCTTCAGCTCAGATTACAGAAGTACCTGATGATGGAGTCACATCCAGTGAAAGTAATGAATCTGAGCAAATAAGAGAGAGTTACCAAGAAGAACTGCTTGGGATGTTAACTCAACATGGAATTGAAATAGACGACGATATTCGGTTTTATTCCAGTATGGTTCAGCCTCTTGAAGACAGAAGTAAATACTGGCACGGGCGAACTCTCAGACAACTGTTTCTGAGCATGGAAATGAACAGAGTTGCCGGAAACCCCGTTGACCCTTCCCAGTTGGCAGTTGCTGTTATGCTGCACGATGTCGGTATGTCCTTCATGCCATTAGAAATGCTTAACAAGAAAGGCACGATTACTTCCAGTGAACGTGAAATTTTGCATCACCATCCATATTCTGGATATCTGCTTCTCAACGAGTCAATTCGTTGGCACGATGCGGCGGTAATGATACTCCAGCATCATGAACAAATGGATGGTTCTGGTTACCCTAATCACCTAAATCAGGATCAGATATGCGATGGTGCAAAAATCTTAAGCATCGCTGATACGTTTGATGCCAGAACCCATGAAAGAGCCCACCATACTTTGCTCAAGCGACCACTTGTCCGATGTATTGTCGAGATCAACAATTACAAAGACAAGCAATTTGATGCGCGTTGGGTCAATGTCTTTAATCAGGTTGCCAAGCAACATTTCAAATCAGATTCTTAACATTCGTTAATGGATAACTTTCTCTATCTGGGTATAGTTTTGTCTCATACCCAGTTTGAGGAAGCACCATGGATGTTTCATTGATGACCCGTCAGGACTTCGAACTGTTCTGGAATACTTTTCAGGAAATCGTTCGTGCAGAAGAAACCTACGCTTTTGACCCCGACATAACGTTTGAAGATGCTTACTCATTGTGGGTAGAGAACACCACCGCCACGTTTGTGTTTAAAGAGAACGGTACTGTTTTAGGGAGTTATTATCTCAAGCCTAATGCAGCTGGGCCGTCCAATCATATTTGCAATTGTGGGTACATGGTGGCTTCCAGTGCCCGAGGAAAAGGATTAGCAACACAAATGTGCCTTCATTCTCAGGCTCATGCAAAAAAGTCCGGCTTTTTAGCCATGCAATTTAATTCTGTGGTTTCTACCAACGAGAGTGCGGTTAAATTATGGGAAAAATTAGGCTTCAATATTATTGGGGTCATACCTGATGCATATCGCCATAAAAAGAAAGGTTTTGTTAGTAGTTATATTATGCATAAGGTACTGATTTAAAATTGTAACCTATGTATTTCTCTTGCGGTCTAAAGGGTTGAATATATACGACATGAGAATGAGATTTTTATAAGTAATATTATTGTTAATAACCAAATGTAAAAACCGTTGCGCTCCATAATAATCTAGTATATTCTCCGCGCTAATCTCGAAGAGCGTTTTGGGGGATACGCACAGTGACCATTCAAGCTGATTGTGACACTGTGTAGGGTAGGTACTGATTGGTTCTTCAATCAGTAGATGGGAAGAAAATGCCATAGGACTGGTATTGTTATAGGAAGCCCAACATGACTAACTTAACTTCAATTTTTAAAATCAGCTTCGTACTTCCAAACTGCAGTATCATTACTGAACCTTGATACGTCGCACATTTCTCTATTAGCACACTTTGCTAAATCCTTGCCTTTGTTTGCATGACAAACACAGGTTGCTTTCTATTGCTTTTCTAATACGCCAAAGATCTATTTTGCGTTAATGAAAGCGAATCTTTGCTATTCAAAATCAATAATTTGAAATGGCGCTATTTAAAGGTTTTTTGCGATGAGCACAGCTTTTGAAATGGACGCATCACGCTCCAATACACCTTTCTCATCTGTTGTTCCTGGGGTTGAAGGCGTCTATGACCTGACTCCAGACCAAGTATTACTCGACCAAGAACAACATGAGTCGGAAGTACGTTCTTATCCGCGTCGTTTACCAATCGCCATTAAGCGCGCATATGGTGCATTGGTGGAAGATACCCGTGGACAAATTTTCCTAGATTGCCTTGCTGGTGCAGGCACACTTGCGATGGGTTATAACCATCCCGAGATTAATCAAGCACTAAAAGATCAACTAGACTCTGGTCTTCCGTACCAGACTCTTGATATCACAACGAAAGCCAAAGACACCTTCATCAAACGTGTTAAAGCGTTTCTGCCCGAAGAGTTTGCCAAAAATTCCGCCATTCAGTTCTGTGGTCCCTCTGGTGCCGATGCAGTAGAAGCGGCGATCAAGCTGGCGAAGCAAACCACCGGTCGCAACACCATGTTCGCATTCCGAGGTGCTTACCACGGAATGACCAATGGCACTATGGGCATGATGGGTAACCTTGGCACCAAAGCGCGTCGCACGGGTTTGATGTCTGACGTTCACTTTATGCCGTTTCCATACAACCTACGCTGCCCGTTCGGTTTGGGTGGTGATGAAGGTGCAAAAGCCAGCATTCGCTACATGGAGCGTCTGTTGAATGATGACGAAGCGGGCATCATGAAGCCAGCTGCGATAATCGTTGAACCTGTACAAGGCGAGGGGGGGGTAATTCCTGCTCCGGCATTCTGGTTGCGCGAACTGCGTCGCCTTTGTGATGAGCACGGTATCCTGCTGATTTTTGATGAAATCCAGTGTGGTGTCGGTAAATCTGGTTACCGATTTGCGTTTGAAGAATCCGGTATTTCTCCAGACATTCTCTGCTTGTCTAAAGCAATTGGTGGCGGTTTGCCGATGTCTCTGCTTGTTTTCAACAAAGAGATCGACACTTGGAAAGCGGGTGAACATACAGGTACATTCCGTGGTAACCAACTCGCAATGGTTTCAGGTGCAAAAGCGCTGGAAATCATTGAGCGCGATAACCTTGTTGAACATGCAAATATTGCGGGTCAATACCTTCGTCTTGGATTAGAAAGAATCCAGAAGCGAGTGAAGTGTATTGCAGAAGTTCGTGGCAAGGGGTTGATGTTGGGTGTTGAAATCCAGAACCCTAATGGCGAGAAAAACAAATTCGGCGAGCCAGTTGCAGACGGCGACCTTACACTCGCAATTCAACGAGCAGCGCTTGAGCGCGGTTTGATGGTTGAGAAAGGTGGCCGTGAAGGTTCGGTGATTCGTTTCCTACCACCTCTTATCATCTCGTTTGAGCAAATCGATTTTGCACTACGAGTGATTGAAGAAGCGATGTTAGTGGCTGGTGGCGGTCTGAAAGATGAAACGCCAGAAGAAAGTGAATGGCAAAAGCATTTTATCCAGACGGGTGAAACCGGTGCTGATGAGTTTGCTTCAGTAATGAATCATACAACCAAAGCCATGAAACAGTTGTTCGAGCAAGTGGACAAGCCATACTCAGGCATGGACCCAAAACTGCTTGAAGCCCAAATCAATGGGGTGAATCTGGATGCGTCGAACGAAAGCCTGAAAGACGTTATCACTGGTGCAACCGATCTGGTTGCTAAGAATGCGATTTTCACGCAACACCCTAATTGTATTGCCCACCTTCACACGCCTCCTCTGATGTCAGCGGTAGCTGCAGAAGCGATGATCGCGGCACTGAACCAATCAATGGATTCTTGGGATCAGGCCTCCTCTGCCACTTATGTAGAGCAGAAAGTCGTGGACTGGTTGTGTGAACGCTATGAGCTAGGTAAAGAAGCTGACGGTATCTTTACAAGCGGTGGTACACAAAGCAACCAAATGGGTTTGATGCTGGCACGTGACTGGATTGCAGACAAACTCAGTGGTCACTCCATTCAAAAGCTTGGTTTGCCAGACTATGCTGACAAACTTCGCATTGTTTGCTCAGCTAAAGCACACTTCACCGTGCAAAAATCCGCATCTTGGATGGGGTTAGGTGAAAAAGCCGTACTGCCTGTTGATGCATTGCCAAACGGCACTATGGATGCGACCAAGCTAGAGGAAACCATTGAGCAAGCCAAAGCAGAAGGTCTGATTCCATTTGCGGTAGTGGGTACTGCTGGCACAACCGACCACGGTGCGATAGATGATCTGAACATCATTGCCGATGCTGCAGCAAAACACGAACTTTGGATGCACGTTGACGGTGCCTACGGTGGCGCATTGATCCTGAGCAGCCACAAGGCGCGATTGTCGGGCATTGAACGTGCAGATTCAGTGAGCGTGGACTTCCACAAATTGTTCTATCAAACAATCAGTTGTGGTTCTCTATTGGTGAAGGATAAAGCGAACTTTAAGTTCTTGCTTCACCATGCGGATTACCTTAACCGCGAACACGATGAGCTGCCTAATCTGGTCGACAAATCCATCGCAACAACCAAGCGTTTTGATGCATTGAAAGTCTTCATGACTATGCAAAACGTGGGTCCAAAAGCGTTAGGTGATATGTATGATCATCTGCTTGAGCAAACACAACAAGTGGCGGATCTGGTTCACCAACGTAAGGGCTTTGAATTGCTCTCAGAACCTGCATTGTCAACGGTGCTATTTCGAGTAACCAATAACCAGGTTGATGAGCTGTGTAAGTTGAACCAGAAGGTGCGAATCGAAGCTTTGGTTCGCGGCATTGCAGTATTAGGTGAGACCACGGTAAACGGTCAGTCAGCGCTGAAATTCACAATTTTAAATCCGTGTCTGGCTCTGTCAGACTTCGAAAAACTATTAAACGACATCGACCAACTAGCGGTTGAACTAGCGAAATAATAAGGGACAAGAATAATGGCAATTCTTCAAATTGGTGCAGGCGGCGTAGGTTGGGTAGTCGCACACAAAGCGGCTCAGAACAACGACGTGCTGGGTGATATCACCATTGCTTCACGTACCGTAGGCAAATGTGAGAAAATCATCGAATCTATTCAGAAGAAAAACAACCTGAAAGATCCATCCAAGAAGCTGGAAGCTCGTGCAGTAAACGCAGACGATGTCGACGCTCTAGTTGCACTCATCAAAGAAGTACAACCCGATCTAGTGATTAACGCAGGTCCTCCTTGGGTGAACATGACCATCATGGAAGCGTGTTACCAAGCGAAAGTCTCATACCTTGATACATCCGTTGCCGTAGACCTTTGCTCTGAAGGTCAGCAAGTACCAGAAGCGTACGACTGGCAGTGGGGTTACCGCGAGAAGTTCGAAGAAGCGGGCATTACAGGTATTCTGGGCGCGGGCTTTGATCCAGGTGTTGTATCTGTATTCGCTGCTTACGCAGTGAAGCACCTGTTTGATGAGATTGACACCATCGACGTAATGGATGTAAACGCAGGTGACCACGGTAAGAAGTTTGCCACTAACTTCGATCCAGAAACTAACATGCTAGAGATCCAGGGCGATTCTTTCTACTGGGAAAACGGCGAGTGGAAACAAGTTCCTTGCCACTCTCGTATGCTTGAGTTTGATTTCCCGAACTGTGGTTCGCACAAAGTTTACTCGATGGCGCACGACGAAGTACGCTCAATGAAAGAGTTCATTCCAGCAAAGCGCATTGAATTCTGGATGGGCTTCGGTGATCGTTACCTGAACTACTTCAATGTTATGCGCGATATTGGTCTGTTGAGCCCAGAACCACTGACTCTGCATGACGGCACGGTTGTCCAGCCTTTGCATGTACTTAAAGCGCTATTGCCAGACCCAACGTCTCTTGCGCCGGGTTACACAGGCCTAACGTGTATCGGTACTTGGGTTCAGGGTAAGAAAGACGGCAAAGAGCGCAGCGTATTCATCTACAACAACGCTGATCATGAAGTCGCGTACGAAGACGTTGAGCACCAAGCTATCTCTTACACCACAGGTGTACCAGCCATTACTGCGGCGCTGCAATTCTTCCGTGGTGAGTGGGCAGACAAAGGTGTGTTCAACATGGAACAGCTAGACCCGGATCCGTTCCTTGAAACCATGCCTTCTATTGGTCTTGACTGGCATGTACAGGAACTGGAAGCAGGGCAGGGACTTCCTAATATTCACGAACTGAAAAAGTAAGAACCTAGCTCAGGCTAATCTTGAATTTACTAAAGCCGATGCCACTGCGTCGGCTTTGTTCGATTTTAAAGTGCTTTATTTGTTAATAAGGCACGCAAGGTACTAAGAATGCAAAAAAGCGAACTGAAAACCCCGTACTTCATGATCAATGAAGATAAGTTGATTGCAAACCTAGAGAAAGCCAAACAACTGAAAGAGATTTCCGGAGTGAAGTTGGTACTGGCACTCAAGTGCTTTTCTACTTGGGGTGTGTTTGACATCATCAAACCTTACTTAGATGGAACGACAAGCTCGGGTCCATACGAAGTCAAACTTGGGCACGAAACGTTTGGTGGCGAAACGCATGCCTACAGCGTGGGTTATAGCGAAGACGATGTTCGTGAGGTCGCCGACATCAGTGACAAGATGATCTTCAACTCACAAAACCAGCTGGCGGCATACCGTCATATTGTTGAAGGCAAAGCTTCAATTGGTCTGCGTTTAAACCCAGGGGTGAGTTACGCGGGGCAAGATTTAGCAAACCCGGCGCGTCAGTTTTCTCGCTTAGGTGTCCAAGTTGACCACATCAACCCTGAAGTGTTCGATTCCATTGAAGGTGTAATGTTCCACATGAACTGTGAGAACAAAGACGTTGATGCCTTTATCGGTCTGCTGGATTCCATCTCAGAGCAGTTTGGTGAATACCTGAATAAACTGGATTGGGTCAGCATGGGTGGTGGGGTGTTCTTCACCTGGCCAGGTTATGACATTGAAAAACTTGGCTTGGCACTGAAGGCCTTTTCTGAAAAACACGGTGTTCAGATGTATCTGGAGCCTGGTGAAGCGATCATTACGAAAACGACTGACTTGGTAGTAACGGTTGTGGATGTCGTTGAAAATCAGAAGAAGACAGCGATTGTTGATTCAGCAACTGAAGCTCACCGTCTGGACACGCTCATCTACGACGAGCCTGCGTCAGTTTTAGAAGCGTCTGAAAATGGTGAACATGAATATGTCATTGGTTCATGCTCTTGTCTGGCCGGTGACCAGTTCTGTGTCGCCAACTTTGACCAGCCACTCGAGATTGGGCAGAAACTGCATATCATGGACAGTGCCGGTTACACCATGGTGAAACTCAACTGGTTCAATGGGCTTAAGATGCCTTCAATTTACTGTGAGCGTTCCAATGGTGACATTCAGAAACTGAACGAGTTTGACTACTCTGATTTCAAACGTTCTTTATCTCAGTGGTCTGTTTCTTAGGTCTAGATAAAAAAGAATACCTAAATAGGGCGAATACGTGGCGTATTCGCCCTTTTGTTATCTTCTCTATTGACTCGTGTAAAGATTACTGAAAAATTCATCTTAGGAAGATGATTAACGTGATAAGGAAGTGCATGTCGAGTAAACCCTCTAACGCTGTGACCATGACGGACGTTGCTAAATTAGCCGGAGTTTCTCGTGCTTCTGCTTCCAAGTATTTCAATGGAGACATGTCTCTTAAGCCTGCGACCATTCAGCGCATCCAAGCGGCTTGTGAAGCCTTGCAATACGTGCCCAATCAGCACGCTGTAAACTTGGTAAAAGGGCAAAGCTCGCTAATTGCTGCTGTAGTGCCTTCCACTACCGATAGCTTCTATTCCGATACGCTGAAACACATTGAAGATTTCGCTAACGAGAAAGGTCTGAACCTGATTGTGCAGAGCACCCATGGTGATGCAGAACGAGAGCGCAAAATCATTCAGTCGCTTCGCAGCTTGAAACCCAGAGCATTGATTTTAGTGCCGACGGCAAGTGATGAGGCGTCGGTACGTTTTTTCGAAGCACTGCGTCACGATATACATATCGTCTGGCTGGATAACTGTTTGTTGGAAAACGCGAGTTATGTGGTCAACGATAACCGACACAGTCTGGAAATCATCTGTGATTATTTCCTGGAAAAGGGCATTCATCCTTTCTACCTGGATGTGCCCAAAAAGCTTGAAAAACCGTCTATTACCACTCGTAGAAAAAGTTATAGCGACCGAATGAAAGAAGCTGGTTTGGAGCCTAGATTCATTGTGGATGAAGAATCAGACATCACCTGGCCAGACGCTGCGTACGGACACACGATGATCTTTAAGTGGCTGCAAGAAACCGACTGGGCGAATGAGAAATGCGGCATTATTTGCATGAATGACAACATCGCAGTAGGCGCATTAAGTGCGTTAAACAACGCTGGGGTAAAAGTCGGGAAACAGGTTTTGCTGGCAGGACACGATGACATTGAACTCGCGCCATTTTTGACTCCACCCCTGACCACTGTGAAGCAAAGTTGCAGTCAAATGGCGAGGGCGGTGGTTGATGCGGTGTTGGAGCCGGAGATTATTCGAGAAGTCACCATTCATTCCCGTTTAGTGAAGCGTTTGTCTGCTTAGTTGAGGTTTAAAGTAACGATGTGATCTTGTCAAAGATCTTCTTATTTTTCCTCACGCTACAGAATGTTTTTCCTAAAAATAAAAGCACTTTACTTCCAAAATTGTTAGCTTTTTTTATCCAATAATTTAATTCTTTTAGTTTTAAATTAATATAAAACAATGAGTTAGCTTTTCTCCTTCTACTCTTATTCACAAAACTGTTCACTAAATCACCTTTCTCATTTTTGATTCTGTACACGTGTCAAAATATAACATAGGGTTAACTTTAACGAATCGGTTAGAGAATTGGGCATCTGGAAAAAGATCCAAAAGATAGGAAGCGTTTCTTTTTTACAGCCATGTTATGCCCGTGTCATCCCATCTGATACAAGGAAGGAAAACGATGAAACATACCGTGAAAGTTGCCACCCTGACAGCGATTCTGGGTTTGGCTGCAATGTTCAGCCAAATGACAAATGCTGCTGAGAAACTCAAGCTTGCCCTAATCCCCGGGGTTGTTGATCCATTTTATTTCACCATGCACAGAGGCGCGCAACACGCAGCAGATGCCATTGGTGCTGACCTGGCATTTCAGGTTCCGCGCGAGTGGAACACCACCGCTCAAGTGCCTATTTTGAACGCCATCATCGCCAAAAAACCAGATGCGATTTTGATTTCTCCTGTCGATAAACAACAGTTGATTGCACCGTTAAAACAAGCCGCTGACGCGGGTATCCGCGTGATTACAGTAGATACATTCATTGATGACGGAAACTATCAGGACGGAAGTGGTCCAGGCGATTTTGTCGACAGTTATATCGCATCCGACAACGTGCTAGGTGGTCGAATTGCTGCCCGAGCGCTGGCGAAATCCATTGGTTACAAAGGCAAGGTGTACGTTGCCAGTGTGAAACCTGGCATTTCCACCACTGACCAACGCGCGGAAGGCTTTATGGATGAGATGAAGCGCTGGCCAGATGTAGAAGTTCTGAAGATTCAGTACAACGAAGATGATTCCAACAAGTCAGCTTCACAACTTCAGGCAGTCTACGCACGTAATCCAGACCTTGCAGGTGTGTTTGGTGCCAACACGTTTTCTGCGTTGGGTGCAGCCGAAGGTGTGAAGAAGCTGGGTAAAGTGGGCGAGATTAAGGTAGTGGCATTTGATGCATTGCCAAGAATTGTTCAGGACATTAAAAGTGGTTTGGTCGACATTGCCGTCGCTCAGCAACCTGCCACCATGGGTTACTACGGTGTCATGACTGCCCATGCGTTGTTAACAGGTCAGGCAGTACCTACTCATATTGGAACTGGGTTTGTGGTGATGGATAAATCGAACATCGATTCACCAGACATCCGTAAATACGTGTACTCCGACTAAAGAATCGCAGGGCAGGCGCGTCCTGCCCTAAGTCAGCATTCTAATTACAAACCTAAATCCATAGATAGGTATTTTTATGTCTAGTGTTCCATCTACCACAAAGGCAGAGGAGTCGTCTGCTCAAAATTCAGGATTTTCCTGGCTGGAGTGGTTGAGCAAAGCCTGGCCCTGGTTATTTTTAACTTTATTACTACTGTTTTTTGAAGTGTGGTCTCAAGTGATGTTTGACACTACATTTCTGGGCAACAGCTTCACATTGCAAAGTATTGCTTTATTTGCTGCTGCCCCATTGTTACTGGGTATTGGTCAAACCTTTGTGATCATTGCGGCAGGCATCGATTTGTCGCTCGGATTCATCATGGGTTTTGCCTCGGTCATTATGGCCGCTACCATGAATTTGATGCCAGCGGATACCTTTATTGCACTGATAGTAGGGTTCGGTGCAGCGCTGTTGGCATCCTTTATTCCCGGCGTCATCAATGGCACCCTGATTGCGAGGCTTGCTATCCCGCCGTTTATAGGAACATTAGGCATGTATGGTGTTGCAAGGGGGATGGGGTTCATTTTTGCTGACGGCACTACGGTCCCAGTCAACAATAGCTATCTGTATGCTTTTGGTAATGGGAAATTATTAGGCATTCCTTATCCGGTTTTACTTGCCATCGCGGTGCTTATTCTAGCGCATTACCTGTTATCTCAAACCAAGTTCGGGCAATACACTTACGCGATTGGTGGTAATCGCAATGCGGCGATTCGCTCAGGCATTAAAGTCAAACGCCAACTGACCTGGGTATATATTCTTGCTGCTTTATGTGCAGGTCTAGCAGGCGCCACTTACACAGCCCGTTTCTCTGCTGGGGCAGCGCAGGCCGGCGAGCCTATGCTTCTCGATTCCATTGCGGCTGTGGTGATTGGAGGTGCCAGTTTGTTTGGCGGCTACGGCACTGTTATTGGCACATTGATCGGAGCATTGATCATCGCCGTTATCCAGTTTGGCTTAGTGTTTATTGATGTTGAGCCATTCTGGCAGTTTGTGGCGGTTGGTGTGGTCATCATAGTTTCAGTGTTCATTGACCAGTCGAAATCTAAGCTGACAGGAGGTCACGATGAATAGCGCTGAACAAGCAAAGCCCATCCTGTCGGCGTCTAATCTTTGCAAAACCTTTGGGGGCGTCGAAGCGCTAAAACAGGTGTCGTTTGAAGTTCGACCTGGCGAAGTTATGGCATTGGTGGGGGATAACGGAGCGGGTAAGTCCACCCTGATTAAGACCTTGTCTGGTGTGTACATTCCCGATAGCGGCACCATGACTTACCAAGATGAGGATGTCGCCTTCGAAGACCCGTCGCAAGCGCGAAGTTCAGGGATTGAAACCATCTATCAGGATTTGGCATTAGCCGACAATCTGGATGTGGGCAGCAATATCTTTCTTGGTCGGGAACCCAAAACCAAGCGATTAGGGGTGTTTCCCGTATTGGACAGAGCCTACATGACCAAGGTGGCTGAAGAGGTCATCAAGCCACTCGATATCATCATTCCAAAAGCCTCACTGAAGAAACCCGTGCTCAGTTTGTCGGGTGGACAGCGACAGGCGATTGCCATTGGGCGAGCGGTGTACTGGCAAGCCAAGGTACTGATTATGGACGAACCCACAGCGGCACTGGGCGTACCCGAGCAGCGCAAAGTGATGGAGCTGATTTTGAAGCTCAAAGAGCAGGGCGTCGCCATCATTCTTATCTCTCACAACATGAATGATGTGTTTGCGGTGTCAGACAGAATTACCGTTCTTCGCCGAGGGCAGGTTGTTGGTGTACGAGAAGCGAAAGAAACCAACAGCGAAGAGCTGGTGCATTTAATGGTTGCAGGTTAAGGAAAATCACATGTTAGAAGCAAGAATGAACCGTCTGTTTGGAGAATCCGGGCACTGTTTTGATGTCGCGATTGATCACGGCATGTTCAATCAGGGGGCATTTCTCCAGGGTATCGAAAATATGGATCAGGCGATTTCTGCCATTGTGGAAGCCGACCCAGATGCGATTCAGCTTCCACCGGGTAGCGCACGTATTCTTCAAGGGATGAACAAGCCGAAAAAACCGGCTTTGGTATTAAGAACAGACATTGCCAACTGCTATGGGACGGAATTGGTTCCACCCATTTTCTCGGAAATGATAGAAAACCCAGTGGAGAGAGCGGTTAGGCTAGATGCAGCCTGCGTTGTTGTGAATTTATTGCAGTTGCCGAATGAAACGGATTTGTATCGCCAGTGCTTAACGCGCATTAACGCGCTCAGAAAAGAGTGTGAAATCTACTCCATGCCGTTGATGGTTGAGCCATTAGTTATGCAGCCCAATAGTCAGGCGGGTGGATATATGGTGGATGGGGATCTGAGTAAGATCGTGCCATTGGTTCGCCAGGCCAGCGAGTTAGGTGCCGACATCATTAAAGCCGATCCCTGTGATGACGTAAGTGAGTATCACAAGGTGATAGAAACTGCCCAGCGAGTGCCAGTACTCGTTCGAGGGGGTGGGAGAGTCAGTGATGATGAAATCTTGAATCGCACTGCTCAGTTAATGAAGCAGGGCGCAAAAGGGATTGTTTACGGGCGTAATGTAATACAACACCACGATCCTGCGGGCATCACTCGCGCTCTGATGGCGGTGGTTCACCAGGGAACAACGCCGCAAGACGCAAAAGCAATGATTGGGGACGCGTAATGAAAACCATACGATTTGGCATTATAGGCGGCGGCATGATGGGTAAGGAATTTGCCTCCGCTGCCGCGCGCTGGTGTCATTTGACCGAGGTATCGGGTAAACCAGAAATCGTGGCGCTATGTGATACCAATGAATCCATTTATGGCTGGTATCAAAACAACTTTCCCAGCATCACACGCTATACGTCTGACTATCACGATTTGTTGAATGATGAATCTATTGATGCCATCTATTGCGCTGTCCCTCATCATCTTCATGAACAGCTGTATATCGACATCATCGAAGCGGGCAAACATCTTTTCGCAGAAAAACCGTTTGGGATAGACAAATCAGCATCAGAAAAGATCTTAGCGTGCATTGAATCTCACCCGGATGTGTTCGTGCGCTGTACCTCTGAGTTCCCGTTCTATCCAGCCATGCAGGCGTTAATTCGAGAACTCAAACCCAGCTCAGATAATACGTTGCTGTATGCCGACATTGGTTTCCTGCATTCGAGCGATATCAATCCGGATAAGCCAATTAACTGGAAGCGTCAGCAACAATTTTGTGGCGAATACGGGTGCATGGGTGACCTTGGGATGCACATTCTGCATGTACCTCTCAAACTAGGATGGGCGTTTGATTCAGTGTACGCCCAATTGAGCGATGTCGTTCAGAAGCGTAAGAATACACAGGGCGAATGGGTGGATTGCGACACCTACGAGAATGCCGACTTGCATTGTCAGGCAAGATGGGAAAAACAGAGCTTTCCTGTTCGCCTAAAAACCTACCGAATTGCGCCGGGGCATAACAATTCCTGGTACTTCGAACTTCATGGCACCAAGCGAAGCTATCGCTTTTCCACTGCCAGTCCCAATCAGTATCAGAAGATGGAATATGAATCAGGCGGTGAGCAAATCTGGCAAACCGTACCAGTTGGCTACTTGCCTGCTTATTCCACCATTTCGGGTGGGATCATGGAGTTTGGCTTTACCGACGCGGTTCAGCAAATGTGGGCGTCTTTTGTCGATGAACTTGCAACGGGAAGTGTGTCGGGTTTCCAATGTGTGACGCCGCAAGAGGCGTTTATTCAGCATCAAATTTTCACAGCAGCTTTGCTGTCTCATCAGAATCAATCCGTGGAGGAAATACAATGAAACGATCTCAGGTCAACCAAGCGATTCGAGATGCGGAAGCTTTGATGGAACAATTCCATTTCAAACTTCCACGCTGGGGGAAGTGGAGTAAAGAGGCTTGGCAGAAAAACTCAGATCTTGCGGCATACAACAACCAATATCAGCTCGGGTGGGATGTGACGGACTTTAATGAAGACCGATTTGATCAGCGAGGGTTGGTGTTGTTCTGCATTCGAAACGGTGATCAGTCTGATAAAAACAGCGTGCCTTACGCCGAGAAGATCATGATGGTCAAAGAGGAACAAGAAACGCCGCTGCACTACCACAAAAAGAAAGTGGAAGACATCATCAACCGAGGTGGCGGAAATTTGGTGGTCGAATGTGTCAAAGTGAATGGGAAAGGTGAGCATCTGGACAAAGACATTAAGGTGACAGTTGATGGTGAATGGGTACAGGTAAAACCGTTTGAACCAATCATTCTTTCGCCTGGGCAGAGCATCCGAATCCCTACAGGGTTGATGCATCGTTTCTATGGTGAGAAGGGTAAAGGTCCGGTGCTGACAGGTGAAGTCTCGATGGCGAATGATGACAACGGAGATAACTATTTTGATCAGCCACTTGGTCGTTTCTCTGACATTATCGAGGATGAGCCCGCGATCTACCCATTGTGGAATGAACTCAAGTAGGCTGGCTACGGAGCAGGTTGGTTATGGATCAGCGGCAGGGGATTTTGTGCATTGGCAACTGGATCGTTGACCTTGTGCATTTCGTTTCGCCTTGGCCAGAAAAATCTGGCTTAGGCTTAATTGAGAATCAGGTTAAGGGGCCGGGCGGATGCGCATTTAATGTGTCTATAGGCTTGAGTGTACTGGATGACACCGTTCCAGTTTACGGGTGTGGTGTTGTCGGCGATGATGAGTACGGGCAGTTTGTTCTTGATGTTTGCCATCAGTACGGATTTGATTACTCCTGGATTAAGTCGATTCCCGGCATCACGGCTCACACTCATGTCATGACGGATTCAAAAACCGGAGAGCGCACGTTTTTTTACCAAGACGGTGTATCAGCGAAGTTTTCCCCTGTCGATATTCCTTACACCGCAATTGGGATGCGCAACATCAAGATGGCGCATTTTGGTTATCTGTTACTGCTTAAAACCATGGATTCCCTAGATGCCAACGGTCTACCTTATGCTGTAAAAGCACTAAAACAGTTAAAGATTCTTGGGTTAGAGACCAGTTTAGATATGGTGTCGACCGAGATAAGAGATGTGGATTCTCAGGTTACCCCCTGCCTGAAATACGTTGATCACCTGATCATCAATGAACTTGAGGCGGGGTACTGCCTGCAAAAGACTCTGAGAAAAGAGGGCAGCATCAGTTCAGATGATGTTTTAGCGGCGGGTCAGGCACTGCTTGAAAAAGGTGTGAACAAGAACGTCATTATCCATATGCCGGAGGGGGCGGCTTGGGTTTCAAAGTATGGGGATTCAATATGGGTGGAGAGCCTGGCACTTAGCTCTGAAGACATTGTTTCCAGCGTAGGTGCAGGGGATGCATTTTGCAGCGCGTGTCTCTGGGGAATTTACAATGAAATTAGCCCTGTAAAAACACTTCATCTGGCCAATGCCAATGCTGCCGAATGCCTGAAAGGGTATACAACGGTCGATTCGCTGGTTTCTATTCACCAAATCCGCAAAAAGCACGGTTTGTAAGTTATTGGTTAAGCGACTGGGTGGCAATCTGATTGACTTTGATTTTCTTCAGTCCCTGATTAATGATTTCCCGCCATTTTCGACCCAGATCGTCGTTAGTAAACGCAATAAACAGCTCTTTGTTTTCTAGTCTTTTGGCGTTCATCTGCAACTCACCATTCAATAAATCGAGTTTGGGATCGTTTTCCATTAGGTATTGAAAGACGTATTCGTCTATCACAGCGATGGAAATGCGTTCAGCTCCCAATTTACGGATGTTAGATGCGTCATTTAAAACAGGAGAAGCGCGCAACGTGCCGTTTGCTATTTTTTCGTCCAGCTCTTTGGTATTAACGTAATCCTGAACCACACCAATACTATAGGGTTTGAGATCAGACAATGTTGACCATTTAATTGGATCCTTAACGCGCTCCACGAAGCCCAAAGTACTGGAGCCGATGGAATCAGAAAGTAGAAGGTCGTCGGATTCAAGATGATACTCCGGGAAATAGCCAGCGTAATCCTTGTTGTTCTTTGCAAGCCGGACCGCTCTAGACCAAGGATAAAAACGAATTTCGAGGTCGTGTCCCATTGCCTGTAAAGCTGCTTTAACAACTGCGGAAGATGCACCGTGATCAGAGAGGTATTGGCTGGTGTAAGGTGGCCACTCAAGAGATGTCAGTACCAACGTATCTGCGTTTGAATCGGGTGATTTTATCAAACTGCAAAGGACGATAGCAGCAAGCGCAATTTTATTCATAGGCTCAGTAATTCAGACAACCATTAACCTGAAGGTTAACCAATAATTGTGTGAGCTGAAACTATTCTTGTTGATGAAATTAAATATAAGACAGGAATACAGAGGAATGTGCGGGTTTTGTTTTAAAACCCGGGAGTAGAGAGCCCAAACTCGCTGCGGCTTGGGCTCAGTTTATTAACTTTCCAGAACGACTCTCGTATCTTCGCTAAGAGACTCTAGCTCATTGATGATGTCTTTGATGTTCGCTTCTTTTGGAATTTTAACCGCTATTGTTGAACTAAACAGGCTGGAGCTGACTCCGCCTCCTCCGGCGATAAACACGCGCTGGCAATCCATGTCTAGAATACTGACGCCCTGACCATCCAGCACATGGCTGATTTCATTGACAATACCTGCCCGGTCATTCGCATCCAACCTGAGCTGGTGGATGGTGTCTGTTTCATTGCTTAGGTCGTTTGCATTACTGAATTGAACCAGAAGGTCGGGTGTTTGAGCAAACGCGTCTTTGACTGTGTCTTCGTTTTCCGAAGGTAACTCGATTTTGATGACGGCAGCGACCTGATGTTCGATGAAATTCACCTTACTGAGTAGCCACTTGCCTCCGTTGTCGTGAGTAATGGAAGCCAGTTTTTTGATTGTGGTTGGGGTCGCAGTTCCTACAAAGCTCACTATGAAGGTCGTGTACATACGCATCCTCCTATCTTAAGGCTATTGACCTGATTCAGAGCCAAAAATTTGCTCTGTGATATCAGTTTAGAGGTTTACCGGTAGGGAAATATGATAGTAATCAAGTTTATTAAAAGAGGGGCGGGCATAGCTCTAAAAACTGAAAAAGCGCCTGAGAAGGCGCTTTAATGATTTCCGATTGCAGCTTAAAACGTGATGGTCAATTCCATACCGTAGAATTGCTTGTCCAGAGGTCCTTGTGGGTTAACGGCTAAGTCGACATCGGTTTGGTAACCAGTCCACGGAGTCGTTCTGAAATTGAATTTCGCATCTCCGCCCCAAGCATCGGTTACCCAGTAATGAATGTGACCAACTGGGTTTAAGAAGAACAGGGAAACATCGCCAAGCGTCTCAGAGCCTAGCACCTCTCCACCATTGGCAACGATGCTCTGCTCGCCTTCAAACATCAATTCACCGACTACTGCGCCGAAAAATGGAGTAATGAAAATGTCCTGCCACGAAGGGATTTCCGCAAATGCCTCAACGCCAAACTCCCAGAACAGGGTAGACATGGTCAACGAGTAGAGGTACGACTCAAACTCATTGAATCCAGCGTGTCGGGAAGCGGTGTAGTAAACACCACCGAAATAAGGGTGCATGATGTAGTTAAGGAAATGTTCGTCGCGGTCCCAGACAGGTCCCTGGCTAACATTATCGACCCACTTCTTACCGAGCTTACTCATGTCACGTGCTTCGGCATCCCACTTGGTGATGCTTTCTGGCAACAGAGTCATTAACCCGACAGTCGCGACACTCAGTCCAAGAATGGTATAGGTCTGCTCTTTCAGGTACTGCCAATCCTTTTCTGGCTGTACCTGCAGGTAGAGCGGGAGCGGCTGTTCCACTTCAGGGTTCGTCTCAATATTGTCATTAAAAGACAGATAGAATGGATTTATGCTTGTATCAATGTTAAGACTGTAGCTCTGATGGTCATAGCCGCTATTCAAGTCATAGGATAAGTTGTCGATATCAAAATCAGCAGCTTGAGTCGAAGTTGTAAATGCAAGCAATGCGGTAGACAGTGACTTCAGTCGCACAGAGATCTCCGTTGAGAATAACCAATAACAGTGAGCTGAGCATTATTTCCTGTACGAATCATAGATGCAATCACTTTGATCGTTAAAAAATTGAAAAATATCAGCCTTTAACACGGTCTAAGAAGAATAGTTGAACAGAAAATAATTGACTAATTTGAGTCAGCTTGCGTAGCAGAACTGTGAAAATAACAACAATTCGAAAGATAAAGGATTAGGTTTATGTTGAAAGTGGCAATGTTGAGCACCGGTGAGGAGGTGCTTCATGGCGACATTGTGGATACCAATGCGTCATGGCTTGGTGAAACGCTGTATCAGAGTGGGTTTCAGCTCTCTGCCCGTTCTACCGTCGGCGATCAGTTGGATGTGCTTCAGGACGAAATCGAACGTCTGAGCAAGACATTTGATGTGGTGATTGTCAATGGAGGTTTGGGTCCTACAACTGATGACCTGACGGCTTCAGCAGCGGCAAAAGCAGCGAACCAAAAGCTGACTTTGTTTCAGGAGTGGCTGACCGTTCTTGAAGATAAGTTCACTCGTCGCGGGCTAACAATGCCAGACAGCAATCTAAAACAAGCTATGTTGCCTGAAAAAGCCAGCATTATAGATAACCCAATTGGCACAGCTTGTGGGTTCGAAATGCAAATCGACAAAGCCATGTTCTACTTCACACCGGGCGTTCCTAGTGAATTTAAAAAGATGGTATGCGAGCAAATCCTGCCAAGCCTTGGTGATAAACATCGTGACATCTTACCTTCCGAATGCAGCCGGATATACACTGTGGGGCTTTCTGAGTCCGGTATTTCAGACAAGTTAGACCTTATTAAACTGCCTGAAGAATACGAGTTGGGTTATCGCTCTTACATGCCATTCATTGAAGTTAAAATCTTCGGACCTGCTGCGGACATGGAGCGCAGGCTCAAGCTACTTCAAGTGGTATACGGACACTTGAAAGACAATGTAGTGAGTGTTGATGAGCCTATGATCGACAATGTTGGTGCATTGTTAGCGGAAACTGGGACAACGCTCTCTATTGCAGAGCAAGCCAGTGGCGGCTTTTTAACGAGTTGGGTCCACGAAAATGAGCTAGTAGCGCAACAGCTTAAGCAAAGCTGGGTGATGAACACTCAAATGGATAAAAATTTGGTTGAACAGGATCCTCTGGCCGCCGCTTTAGCGCTTGCGGCGGCAACTCGTGAAAATGGTAAAGCGACGTTTGGCTTGTCTTGTGGAAAATTGAAAGACAACGTGTTTGCCATCGCACTATCAACGGGAAACGGCGAGTGGGGGCAAGTGCTGGAATTCGCCAGAAACTATGCCAAGCAGGATAAACGCAGTCTGATTGCCGCAGTGATGTTGGACATGTTAAGGCGTCATTTAGAGCAAAAAGCTGTCTTTGGACAATATAGTTCTCTGGTTAGAAAAAAAGAGCTCTATGTGCCAAATTCTGCGGTGTAAAAGTTATAAGGAAAAACATTGACAACAAAATTGTCTTTGCGTCTCAAGGAGTAATGAGAGCCAAAAAACGAAAGAAAACAAATCACGTTTTATGCAAGTGTTTTTTTCAACATTTTCTTTAAAATGAGTCTTGGGATTGGCGAAAAATTAGCTAATATAAGAAGGTCAGAACAACATATTGACACCTTTACTCACTTCATTTGCGATCTGGAGGGACCCATGATTACACAAACGATGATCAAAGTTTGGTACCGTGTATCCGGTGAAAAAGTGTTGTTGGGAGAAGCACATAGCCAACATGTCAGTGATTTGGTATCAACTTGGTTGGAAGCGCCCAGAGCAGACAATGATACCCCAAATGGTGGTTACAGAATGTCTCTGTTTGATGATGGTGGAAAACCAATAGGTGAGAAAGATATTTCGTCCAAGACGGCTGAATATTTACTCAAAAAATATGCCGGTTTAAGCAATTCTGAGTGCATTCAAGACGCTGCAAATTGACGGAAATGAAGGTCAAAAACACAAAAATCAGGCTGTTTTGACCTTTAGCTGATAGTTTACTTTTTCCAATTCTACATCGGTTTTTGCCCTGCATATGCAGGGCAAAATTTCTTTTGGCTGTGTAAATGCCATAGCAAAACCAACATATTCAACTTCACCAGACTTCAATTCACATCGACATGCACCGCAATGACCGTCTCTGCAATTGTATTCTGGCTCAAAACCAGCCAGTTCCATTTCTTCTAGCAGCGTTCTTCCACTACCAGTGATTGGGTTGAGTTCGTTGATTTTGATTTTCTGCATTACAGCTCGAAGTCTCCGAAATCTTCTGCATCAACTTCGTTGTCAATCTGACCAACCAGGTAAGAGCTGATTTCCGCTTCCTGTGGCGCAACCTGTACGTTGTCTGAAGACAACCAAGCGTTAATCCATGGAATAGGGTTAGAGTTTGCTTCAGGGTATGCCGCATCCAGACCTACTGCCTGCATACGAATGTTAGTGATGTACTCAACATACTGACAAAGAATGTCTTTGTTCAGCCCGATCATTGAACCGTCTTTGAACAGGTATTCTGCCCACTCTTTTTCCTGCTCAGCTGCATCTCTAAACAGATCAAAACACTCTTGCTTACACTCTTCAGCGATTTGCATGAACGTGAAATCATCCTGACCGTTACGAAGCAGGTTCAGCATATGCTGAGTACCTGTAAGGTGAAGCGCCTCATCACGAGCGATAAGCTTGATGATTTTTGCGTTACCTTCCATTAGCTCACGCTCAGCGAATGCAAATGAACATGCGAAGCTTACGTAAAAACGGATGGCTTCCAGTGCGTTAACTGACATTAGGCAAACGTAAAGCTTCTTCTTAAGATCATGCAGCTTGATCTCAACAGTTTCGCCATCGATTTTGTGAGTTCCTTCGCCGTAGCGGTGGTAATCGTTAGTCAGCTGAATCAAATCGTCGTAGTAGTGTGCAATGTCTTTTGCACGCTTAAGAATGTGCTCGTTTTCAACGATGTCATCGAATACCAAACCAGGATCGTTCACGATATTACGGATGATGTGCGTGTAAGAGCGTGAGTGAATGGTTTCAGAGAAAGACCACGTCTCGATCCAAGTTTCTACTTCAGGTAGAGAAACCAACGGCAGTAGTGCCACGTTCGGGCTTCTGCCCTGAATAGAATCCAGCAGAGTCTGGTACTTTAGGTTACTGATGAAAATGTGTTTTTCATGATCAGGCAGGTTGTTGTAGTCGATACGGTCGCTCGACACGTCTACTTCTTCAGGACGCCAGAAAAAAGAAAGCTGTTTTTCAATCAGCTTTTCAAAGATTTCAAATTTTTGCTGGTCGTAACGCGCTACGTTTACTGACTGACCAAAGAACATAGGTTCTTTTAGCTGATCGTTTTTCTTTTGAGAAAAAGTACTGTAAGCCATATATGCCTCAAATCCTTTAAAGCCTCTTTGAGAGTCAAAGAGGCTGTTTATATCTATTACCTTGATTCAATAACCAAAGTTTTAAATCTTACAAGCGCCGCCTGCACAATCGTCATCCTGAGCTTTCGCCGCTTCTGACTGCTCGTCCGTCGCACCATCTCGGGTGTTATGGTAGTAAAGCGTCTTCAAGCCGTATTTGTATGCAGTAAGCAGGTCTTGCATAAGAAGCTTCATAGGTACTTTACCGTTTGGCTGAACACTTGGATCATAGTTAGTGTTCGCCGAGATAGCCTGATCCACAAACTTCTGCATCAAACCAACCAGTTGCAGGTAACCATTGTTAGATGGAATGGTCCAAAGCAATTCATACTGGTCTTTCAGGTTTACGTAGTCAGGTACAACCTGCTTCAAGATACCGTCTTTCGATGCTTTAACAGATACGAAACCACGTGGTGGCTCAATACCGTTAGTTGCGTTAGAGATCTGAGAAGAAGTCTCTGATGGCATCAGTGCCGACAGAGTGGAGTTACGCAGACCGTGTTCAACGATTTCCTTACGCAGTGTTTCCCAGTCGTAGTGCAGTGGTTCATCACAAATCTTGTCAAGATCTTGCTTGTAAGTGTCGATAGGCAGTAAGCCTTTCGCGTAGTTTGTTTCGTTGAACAGCGGGCAGGCACCTTGCTCTTTCGCCAGGTTCATTGATGCTTTCAGCAAGTAGTACTGAATCGCTTCAAATGTGCGGTGAGTCAGACCATTTGCACTGCCGTCAGAGTACTTCACGCCATTCTTCGCCAGGTAGTAAGCGTAGTTAATGACACCAACACCCAGAGTTCGACGGTTCATTGTAGACTTACGCGCAGCCGGTAGTGGGTAGTCCTGGTAATCCAGAAGTGCATCCAGAGCACGAACAACCAGGTCAGCCAGCTCTTCAAAGTCATCCAGGCTTTGAATTGCACCCAAGTTAAATGCAGAAAGCGTACATAGTGCAATTTCACCTTCGTCATCTTCAACATTGTTAAGAGGTTTAGTTGGAAGAGCAATTTCCAGACAAAGGTTAGACTGACGAACGGGTGCTACAGCCGGATCAAATGGGCTGTGAGTGTTACAGTGGTCAACATTCTGAATGTAAATACGGCCTGTTGAAGCACGCTCTTGCAACAGTAACGAGAAGATATCTACCGCTTTAACTGTTTCGCGCTTGATCGATTCGTCTGCTTCGTATTTCTCGTACAGACGATCAAACTCATCCTGATCTTCGAAGAATGCGTCATACAGACCCGGAACGTCAGAAGGAGAGAATAGAGATATGTTGCCGCCTTTAATCAGGCGAGAGTACATCATCTTGTTGATTTGTACGCCGTAATCCATGTGACGTACACGGTTTTCTTCAACACCGCGGTTGTTCTTCAGTACCAGCAAAGATTGCACTTCACGGTGCCAAAGTGGGTAGAAAACAGTCGCAGCACCGCCACGAACTCCACCTTGAGAACAGCACTTAACCGCTGTTTGGAAGTACTTATAAAATGGGATACAGCCAGTGTGGAAGGCTTCACCATTGCGGATTTCAGAACCCAGTGCACGAATACGACCAGCGTTAATACCGATACCCGCACGTTGAGAAACGTAACGTACAATAGCGCTGGAAGTCGCGTTGATAGAATCAAGGCTATCATCACACTCAATCAGAACACATGAACTGAACTGACGAGTAGGTGTACGTACACCAGACATAATCGGTGTAGGTAGGGAAATCTTGAACGTAGACGCGGCATCGTAAAAACGTTTGATGTAATCAAGACGTGTATCTTTCGGATACTTCGCGAATAAGCAAGCGGCTACTAGAATGTAGAGGAACTGAGCACTTTCATAGATTTCTTTCGTTACTCGGTTCTGAACAAAGTATTTGCCTTCAAGCTGCTTCACTGCTGCGTATGAGAAGTTCATATCGCGTGAGTGATCGATGAAACCATTCATCTGTTCAAATTCAGATTTGGTGTAGTCTTCAATCAGGTGCTTGTCGTATTTGCCAGCGTCAACCAGCTTAGCTACGTGATCAAACAACACAGGCGGTTCAAACTGTCCGTACGCTTTTTTACGCAGGTGGAAGACCGCTAGGCGTGCTGCCAGATACTGATAGTCCGGAGACTCTTCAGAGATGAGGTCAGCAGCAGATTTGATAATGGTTTCATGAATATCCGACGTTGTGATGCCGTCGTAAAATTGAATGTGTGACTTTAATTCAACTTGAGAAACGGAAACATTGTCCAGACCTTCTGCAGCCCATGCGATAACGCGATGGATCTTTTCCAAATCAATGTTTTCTTTGCGACCGTCCCTTTTTGTCACAGTTAGTTGTTGGTTCATTCTGGTAGATTTCCCTGACGAAACTGCTAAAAGCCGTATTTCTTTGGTAATTCTTGTAAAACTGTAGTCGGCTTTGTGATCTATATCCACCACATATAGTGACTCAAAACACTATATGTGGTGTTGTTCGGTTGAACGAGTTACAAGATAGTGCGCGGTGGGTGATTTTTCAAGTTGGAAGAGTTGCACGACTTGTGGATAAGTTGGGGGAAGAAAAAAAAAGGTAAGTATCTACTAACCTATCATTTTAGGCAGAGATTACCTGCAAAAATGATCCACTCATAGACTGTTTTAATTATGAGCAGAGGAAAAAATATTTTTCTTGATCTTTGAGGAAAAAAGGTCTCCAAAACCAAGCTGTACAAAGGTCACACAAGTCGTTGTGATATTGCGCAAAAAGGAGAGGAACCTCTACTTTTTTACAAAAAATAAGATTTGTTGATTATTGTCTCACTTTTCACAAATTTGCGAAAATCCGATTTGCATAATGAGCATTTATATTATGCAGAATGTGGCTATGAAATGATGAGTTTTGGGGCTTAGGATAACTTCGTGAATATGCGCCCTGTGACTAGGTTTATGCGCAACGAAACACCAACGGATTTTATAGAATGGGAAGACTAGAAGAATGCTGAAAATGACCACCTAACGATTCGATAGGCGGTCAGGAAAGCAATAGATCCAGTTATTGACGAGTGGTATGAACAATGTAGTTAACGTCTACATTAGTACCGAGAGAATAGCGGTCGTTTAGAGGGTTGTACTGCAAACCTGTTATGGACTCTTCATAAAGGTCCGTGGTGTCAATCATCTTTAGAAGTTCGGCAGGTCTTATAAACTTATCGTGATCGTGAGTACCTTTTGGAACCAGCTTAAGTAAGTGTTCTGCCCCTACAATGGCGAACAAATAGGATTTAACGTTTCTGTTTAAGGTAGAGAAGAAGACTTTGCCACCCGGTTTTACCAGCTTGGCACAGGAACGGATAACAGATAGTGGGTCTGGTACATGTTCCAGCATTTCCATACAAGTTACGACGTCATACAGTCCAGGGTTTTCAGCGGCGTGGTCTTCTACCGTACTTTGTACATAGGTTAGGGTAGTGCCTGTTTCCAGCGCATGAAGCCTCGCTACTTCCAGCGGTTCTTTACCCATATCCAGCCCTGTAACTACGGCTCCTTCTTTCGCCATGCTCTCTGCGAGTATGCCGCCACCGCAGCCTACATCGAGCACTTTCTTACCGAATAGCCCTTCACATTTGTCCAGAACATAGTTCAGGCGGAGCGGGTTAATCTGGTGTAGAGGTTTGAATTCACCTTCTAAATCCCACCAACGAGAAGCCATATCTTCGAACTTTTTGATTTCAGCTGGATCGACGTTTTGCTGCTTGGTCATAACAATCACATTAAAGATTAGGATGGGAGCATTATAGCGGCTGAAAATGCGCAGGACAGCAGATTTCCATTTTTGTGAAATTCACCTTGATAATCTGGCTATAATTCATACAGATAAAGTTTTACTGTGCAATTTCTCATCGATTGAATCACAACCAAGGTCACAACCTGATAAAACGAAGGGGAAAGAGATGCCGAATGGGGTATTTGTGTGTTATATTTTTGAACCTTGTACGTATCTAACATACGATCAAACTATAGAGGGATAATGGCTCTATGAGCGATCTAGCTAAAGAGATCACGCCCGTAAATATTGAAGATGAGCTTCGAGGTTCATACCTAGACTACGCGATGTCCGTAATCGTGGGTCGTGCTCTTCCTGATGTGCGTGATGGCCTAAAACCAGTACACCGCCGCGTATTGTTCGCGATGAATGTACTAGGCAATGATTGGAACAAACCATATAAAAAATCCGCCCGTGTGGTTGGTGATGTAATCGGTAAATACCACCCACATGGTGATAGTGCTGTATACGACACAATTGTGCGTATGGCACAGCCTTTTTCGCTTCGCTACATGTTGGTCGATGGCCAAGGTAACTTTGGCTCGATAGACGGTGACTCTGCTGCGGCAATGCGTTACACCGAAGTTCGTATGGCAAAAATTGCCCACGAGCTTTTGGCTGATCTCGACAAAGAAACAGTGGATTACGTACCTAACTACGATGGTACTGAGCAAATCCCTGCGGTACTGCCAACAAAAATTCCTAACCTACTGGTGAATGGTGCCTCTGGTATCGCGGTAGGTATGGCAACAAATATCCCGCCCCATAACCTGACCGAAGTGATCGAAGGTTGTCTGGCGTACATCAATAATGAAGAAATCACTATTGATGAACTGATGGATTACATTCCAGGTCCTGACTTCCCTACAGCAGCTCTAATCAGTGGCCGTAAGGGCATCGTTGATGCTTATAAGACAGGTCGCGGTAAGATCTACATGCGTTCTAAAGCAGAGATCGAAGCCGACAAGAATGGTAAAGAAACCATCGTTGTTACTGAAATCCCATACCAAGTCAACAAAGCTCGTTTGATCGAGAAAGTCGCTGAACTGGTTAAAGATAAGAAAGTAGAAGGCATCAGTGCACTGCGCGATGAGTCTGATAAAGACGGTATGCGCATTGTTATTGAATGTAAGCGTGATGCAGTCGGCGAAGTGGTTCTGAATAACCTTTACGCTCAAACACAACTGCAGACCACTTTCGGTATCAACATGGTTGCGCTGAACAATGGTCAGCCTCAACTGTTTAACCTGAAAGACATGCTGAAGTGCTTCGTCGATCACCGCCGTGAGGTTGTGACACGTCGTACTATTTACGAATTGCGTAAAGCTCGCGACCGTGCCCACATCTTGGAAGGTTTGGCTCTTGCACTGGCGAACATCGATGAAATCATCGAATTGATCCGTAATGCGCCAACTCCTGCCGAAGCGAAAGCTGGTCTTGTGGCTCGTGGCTGGGATCTAGGCAATGTAGCGGCAATGCTTGAACGTGCTGGTACTGACGCCGCTCGTCCAGACTGGCTAGAAGAGCAATATGGCATTCGTGACGGTCAGTACTTCCTGACTGAGCAGCAAGCACAGGCTATTCTGGATCTGCGTCTACATAAGTTGACCGGTCTGGAACACGAAAAGATTCTTGATGAATACAAAGCACTTCTAGAAGAAATCGCTGAGCTGATGCACATTCTGGCAAGCACAGAGCGCTTGATGGAAGTGATTCGTGAAGAACTTGAAGCAGTACGTGACGGTTTCGGCGATACTCGTCGCACAGAAATCACAGCAGCGGTTCACGACATCGACATGGAAGAGCTAATTGCTCAAGAAGATGTGGTTGTGACTCTGTCACACGAAGGTTACGTGAAGTACCAAATCCTAAGCGATTACGAAGCACAGCGTCGTGGTGGTAAAGGTAAGAGTGCAACGAAGATGAAAGATGAAGATTACATCGAACGTCTGCTGGTTGCGAACACTCACGATAACATTCTATGTTTCTCTACCCGTGGTAAGACGTACCGCCTGAAAGTGTATCAATTACCTCAAGCGAGCCGAAATGCTCGTGGTAAGCCAATTGTGAACATTCTTCCATTGGAGGAAGGTGAACGTATTACGGCTATCCTGCCAGTATCTGAGTACTCTGCTGATAAGTACATCTTTATGGCAACGGGCGACGGTACAGTTAAGAAGACGTCTCTGGATCAATTCGCTAACGTTCGTTCAAACGGTCTGATTGCTGTTAACCTTCGTGATGACGACTCTTTGATTGGCGTCGATATTACTGATGGTGACAGCGACATCATGCTGTTCTCGAAAGAAGGTAAAGTCGTACGCTTCTCTGAAGATAAAGTTCGTGCAATGGGTCGTACCGCAGCAGGTGTTCGTGGTATGAAACTCGCTGAGAATGACCAGGTAGTGTCCTTGATCGTCCCATCTAACGAAGGTGACATCTTGACAGTTACGCAAAATGGTTACGGTAAACGTACACCACTAGCAGAATACCCAACGAAAGGTCGTGCAACTCAGGGTGTTGTTTCTATTAAGGTTTCTGAGCGTAACGGCTGCGTAGTTGGTGCGGTTCAGACTGAAGAAAACGACGAGTTCATGATGATCACCGACGCGGGTACCTTAGTTCGTACTCGTGTGTCTGAAGTGAGCCAGGTTGGACGTAACACGCAAGGTGTAACGCTAATCAGGACGGCAGAAGACGAGAACGTTGTTGGTTTGCAGCGCATTGATGAAGTTGAGGAATCTGATTTGCCGGAAGGTGAAGAAGCTGAATCAGCAGAAAACAGTGCAGAGCAACCCGCTGCTGAGCAGGGTGACTCAGAAGAGTAAAGTCCAGCAAATTAAATAACGAAAGCCGTTTCATTTGAAACGGCTTTTTTATTGAAGAAAGATCTAGAAATCGCTTTAAAATAAAAAGAACTTAAATAATAAAATGCCTAAGTGGGGGAACTTATATCCACTTAGGCATATTTTGATCAACTTAGATAATTCTGATTTAAATTAAGGTCACGCTCTTTATTAGCAGAGAGCAGGTGCAGCAAATTTTAAATCTTCCAGAATTCTTGTATAGCCACTGATATTGAATTTATTACAGTCTTCTTTTGTATCAATGTTTAAATAAGGCTGTGTACTTAGTGAAGAAACGAGCATGTAGTAATAATCGATGTTCATTTCATTACATCCTGGCACCTTTCTGAGCGCGGAATACAGGGTTTGTTTCGTCACGTGGTTAAAGCGTGATTCTTCCAGTTTTCTTCTGGATTCAATATCCTGGCTTAGTCCACCACGTGTCAGAAGGACAGGGATATTTGGGTGGTCTTGCCAGAATTGGACATACTTAACGATAATTTCTGACAACTGGACCTGGCTGCGTGAATTAAATGCAGCAAATTCTTTTGCCAGGCGAGGTGTGTGTTCTTCAATTAGCTGATCAAAAAGTTGTTCTTTATTTTTGAAGTAGTAAACAACCAGTGCTGGGCTAACTCCGGCTTTTTGAGCAATCAGCCTAAATGTGACTCGTTTGAATGCATGAGTTAAAAAAAGTTCTTCAGCAGCTTTTAAAATCGCTTCTCTATTTTCATTCATTGGCATAATCAGTACCGCTCCCCCTTATTGATATGCTTGATTCTATTAATAGAGCGAATGATGTCAATTTACCCAACCCTGAACAAACGACAGGATTAGTGTTAAATATTGTTATTGTTGTCAATTGTTGATGTTTGTGAAATTTTGTTAACTTAAAAAAGATATGAAATACAGATGGTTAGAGAGCGAAGGAATATAATGTAAGAATTGTAAGGTGGTGAGGTATATTTGTAATGGTGTGTAGAATGTAGGGCAATTCGGAGAAATCCTACAAATTGCCCTGTATTTCGTTAAGGTTTCAGTAGTACTTTAACTGAATCATCTACCTGACTTTCGTCAATATAACCGATGATGTTTTGACCGCTTTTAACTGTATTTTTCACCAATTCAGCACTTGGTAGAGCTTTCGGTGGCTGACCTTTACCGGTAAATACACGTTTTGCCCAGTAAGCTTGCAATTGCGCTTCGGTTTTTCCCGTCACTTTCTGGTGGAATTCATCTTTAAGTGCCTGACCGTCTTCCAGATCCAGTACTTCAATGTTCAGCGACTTCGCCTTACCTAGGTACAGCTTCTTGATTGTTGATGCATTGAGTTCATCCATCGAAGGGTTACCTACCACAACAACGGCTGCGTTGGCTGCGGAAGTCAACGCTAATGCAGATACTAAAACTAGCTTCTTAAACATATCTTTTCCTTAAAATACAACGTCCACTTTCAGCGTGTAGAGTAGGTTGGTTTTGTCCTTGCTCTCGGAGTTTAGCCCGCCAAATGTTTCACCAAAACCAGTCATATAGCTAATGTCACCCTTAAGCGCCACGTTGGTCATAACATCCCAGCGAGCACCAATGCTGTAGGTTGTGCGTTGGATGTTTTGCGCTGCTTGGATGACTTTTGCTGAACCTTCGATACTGCCCGCTGCTTTGGCTGCTGCCGCTTTTTGCTGTGCTTGAGCCATAAGTACTGCTGCCATACCAGGGCTGGTTGCTGAAATAGCTTTGGCTCTTGTTAGCAGCGCTTCAGCTTCAGCCGCAAGTTTAGCGGTACTGCCTTTTACCGAGTCGTAGTGTTTGTCGCGCACATCGTTATCTTTCGTTCTCATATGCGAAACGGTGAAATAAGGTGTTACGTTGTCAATGCGGTATGCTGTTGTTACGTAAGCCGAATCAACATCGGCATAGAAACCTTCAACTTCTGTGCGTGTCAGTTCAGAAGACAGCATCAGGCTACCATTGTCGTAGCGGCCGCCAATACCATAGAATTTCGCAACTTCATTGTTGAATGTCGTATTGGAAAGCTTTCCACCAAGTGGTTTTAGAGCTGGATTCGTTGAATTCCAGTCTACGTCCGAATTCACCTTAGCCTGACCATACACTGCGCGTAGAGTCCATGTATCGTCAGTCCAATTGACTACACCACCGTAGATATCATTAAACTCTGTTGGTGCATTGTAGCTGTGCTTATTTGCAGTCAGCTTTTGAGCGCCGGCAAAACCTTGGAACGACAGAGTGCTGTCATCCAGCTCCATGTCGTAGATGAAGTCTGCACCAGTAATCGAAGTCAGAACCACCGTGGAGTACACTTCTTGTGGAACGCGAACGCCAACCTGTGCATAGCCTACTTCTAAGTAATCTGAATACATAAAGAGTGGAGCACGTAGCTTACCGCCACGCATCTTGAAGTTTGGCGTAAATTGGTGGCTGATGAATGCCCATTCAATGTCAGGGCTCCAGCTCTCTCTCTTGGTACCACGAGCAACCAGCTGAACGGTTGCAGACGTTGAATCGTTAATCGAAAACTCGCTCTGCAAGCCAACCAACGAACCTTCGTTAAATTTGATTTGATCGGTTGAGTATGCAAAACCATGTTTGTTGTTTGCCAACTGCATATTCACCGAGGCAAAACCATTGAAGCTGATTTTGTCTGCCAGTGAAGAAGATTTTTGCGCTTCCAGAAGCTTAACTTGATGTTCAAGTGCTTCGATGCGCTGGTCGGAATTTGCTTCAGTCGCCTGGGCTGAAAAAGCAGCAGCACAAATCGCAGCTAAAGGCAGCATGCGAAAGGTAGTTCTTGTCATTATTATTCTCCGAAAGAGGTTAGACTTTGAATTGAGAAGTAGATTGGCTCAATTGAGAGACAATATGGCTTAGCTCGTTACTGAGCGATTCAAGTTCACTGGTTGATTGTGAAACTTGCTGGGAGCAGGCATTGAAATCGTCCAATCTCTGCTGAATATTACTGGATGTCTGATGCTGCAATTCCGTCGCCTGAGCAATCTGCTTATTCACCTGAGTGATACTGGCGACCTGAGTCGTGATTTCAGAAAGGCTTTGCCCGGCTTCTCTGGCGTTGGTGACACCCAGAGCGGAGCTTTCTAGCCCCTGAGACATAGCATCAACTGCACTATGAGCTTCGTTCTGCAGTTCTATAAGCAGAGTGTTGATCTCTGTCGCTGAGCTTTGAGTGTTGCTTGCCAGCACTCGAACTTCATCAGCGACAACGGCAAAACCGCGTCCGTGCTCACCTGCTCGCGCCGCTTCTATCGCCGCGTTGAGAGCGAGTAAGTTGGTTTGTTCGGCAACGTTTTGAATGGTGCTCAGGATAGAGCCAACGTTGTTTGTGTTTGCTTCCAGGTCTGAAATTTTAGATGCGGTATCGCGAATCTTCTCTGCCAGTTGCTCTATCTGGCTGGACGTCCTGGTCACTATGTCAGCCCCTTGTTCCGCTTTTAAATTCGCGGTCTGAGCTTGCCCGTCTGCCTGCGCAGCGAACTCGACAACACGCTCAATGGACTTCAGCATGTCATTGATCGAATGGGTGACATCTTCTATCTGAGATTGCTGCTGGTTGTTTAAGTCCAGAGTGTTTTGAGCGCTGAATTCCATTCGGTTAGAGACCTTTTCAAGCATCTGGCTGCTGTCTAATGTGCTCTTGATGATAAGTTGCAGCTTCTCGATAAACTGATTTACGCGTTCAACCAGTTTCGAAATTTCATCCTTTCCTGCGTACTCAATCCGCGCTGTTAAATCACCATTACCGCTGGCGATCTCTTTCATTTTTTCGGTCACTAGCGCGATAGAACGGGTAATAGAATGCTGAATGGCGAAAGACGTCATACACAGAACCACCATTAAGATGCCTCCAATTAACCAGGATATGGAGGAGGCATGGCTTGCGGAAGATTCTGATTCTTGAATGGTTGCAACAACTTGGTTGCGGATGCTTTCGCGCAGCTTATCGGATTGATGAGTCAGCGTTTTTAGCGTTTCATCGTTGGCTTTTGCCCGGCGACTAAGCTCTTCAAATGTTCCATTGAGCTCAATAAAATCGACGCTTAGCTGTCTTGCCTGAGACGAATACTGGCTCAGGCTAGCCTGAAGTGTTGTAAAGTCAGAACGGTATTCTGGCAGAACCGACGCGCCTTTCTGCGTTTCCCCAATCAGGGTAAGGGTCAGTTCTTCTGCCGTGCTCAGGGCGCTTTCATCTTCCAGCACTACAGCAGAATCGAACTGCTGCTTTAGGCTTGGTAACAGAGAGTTCAGCTTGACGGCGCTTTCAAGAGCTGGGTAGTAATGTTTTTCTAGTGTGTTCAGACGTTCACTGCTTTCAGAATGAATGCTGACATTCACTGAAATGATAGAAAACAGACTTGCTGCAACCACCAGTAGCAGCAAGATAAACTGGCTTCGGATAGAGATGTATCGGGACAGTAGCATGACTTAGACTTACTTATTGGTTGATCACATCGGACCATTTTGACTGTCAGTCATTCTATCTTGTCTGGCTCATTACACTGAGCGGTTACATTAAACAATCATCTGACGTTGTTTAGATTCACCAGATAAATATCTTAACTTAGATTAAATTCTCGGTGATTATTCTTTCTTTCCAGTTGCTATGCCATTGCTCTAGTTCCGTTACAGGCATAGGTCTGGCTACAAAAAAGCCTTGTGCGAGCCCATTTACCTCAGACAAACTTTGCATGGTGGCCCATAGTTTTTGGTCCTCAATCCCTTCCGCAACGGTATCAAATCCCAGTTTTTCTGCCAGAAACAGACTGGCTTCCACGATGGCTCTGGAGGAACGGTTGTGGTTCACGTTTTTAACGAAATCCACGTCTAGCTTCAGTTCTGAAAAAGGGAGGTCTTCCAGTAACTTAAGAGAAGAATATCCCGTCCCAAAATCGTCAATTGCCAGTGTGATCCCTTTCATACAGATTCGAGTGGCGGAAGCCAGTGCGCGACCAAGATTCTGCACCACATCGGACTCGGTCAGTTCCAACCGGACGTGAGTTGGGGAGAGAGTGTTGCTTTCTATAAGCTGCAAAAGGTGGTTCGTGAATTGTTCATTCATTAACTCATTGGCGGTAATATTGAATGCGAAACGGCGAAACTCGGTATAAGGCAAGTCTCTGATTGCCTGATTCAGAGTTTGAAGGGCAACCGTAGGCAGCAAGCCCAATTGCTGAACCTTATCTAAGAAGAAAAATGGGGAAAGCACACCATAATCGGGATGATTCCAGCGGATGAGCGTTTCGCTTTCCTGCCAGTCACCCGTTTTAAAGTTGACGAGTGGTTGGTAATAAAGCTCAAATTCATGATTTTCCACCGCCTGACGGATTTGCGCCTCGGTGACCTCTATCTGAGAAGAAGCTGAACTCGTACTTAAAGAGGCAGTCTGGTTCAAAAGGTTAGCCAGCTTTTCGGTTGTTACTGGCTTTTCCATCTGCCCAATCAAATTGAGACCATACTGGATGCACATTTTGTTTGCCGCGTTAATCACCATTTCATTTTGCGCGCTGGAGATGATCACATCACCGCGGTAGTTTTGTTCTCCCAGTTTTTGTAAAAGCTCCACACCATCCATAGTTGGCATGTTGAGGTCGCAGATAAGCAAGTTTGGATGATGCTTACCAATGTATTCCAAAGCCTCAGTACCGCAGGAAACGGACGAGATGTGGTTAAGACCAGCTTTTTCCAATTGGAGATGTAAGAATTTTCTCTGGAAATCATGGTCTTCGATTATTAATACGTGTCTATCCATACTGACTCCTACAACTATGCAAGCTGGATGGCTTCTTCTTTAGAGTGCTTATTGATCGCTTGCATAATCATCAGCCTTTTAAAAAAGCATAAGACCTTTTTGCTGTTATGGTTAATGCGTTGATGCGTTTTGTTGGTTTCATTGTCATTAGGTGAATGAGCAAGAAGATCGGCTAGGTATAGGTTGGCTAACGGAGAATGTTCCAGCAGTGGAGAACTCAACAAGCTGTTGAGAGATTTGTCATCTTTCTCTCCCATTTTATGCTTACTCCAGGTGACAAACAGGGTTTTGTAAACGTCGGAAAATCGGTTGTTGACAGCTAAAGGTGTGGAATCCCATAGGAGTTTTGCCTTGTTCCAATTGCCTTTCGCCAGCAAAGAACAAAGCAGAAGTTTGTGTTCTTCATCGAACCAAAGATCCTGAGTTATTGCTGCTTTGATCTTGGAAAGGGTTGCCGAGTCTAATAAACCCGGTTTCTGATGAGTCAGCCACAACGCAGATGACAGGGCGTTTGAATCAGGAGATTTTTCCTCAGCCAGAGAGACCAGCTTGGTTCTGATTTCCTTAACTTTTCCCTGTGCCAGCAAAATAGCCAGTTCCAGCGGGAAATATTCGGCTGCCTGAATGCCACTCTTTTGTTTAATTTCGGTGAGAACATCATTCGCCCGACTGACTTGCTGGTCTTGCAACAAAAGAAATGCATAACCCAGCCCTAACTTGGGAGTGGGGTGTGATTTGTAGAAAGCCTGAAGAACCATTAAACGATGCTGCAGGGTGGCTTTCTCGTTGCTCGCAAATTGCTCTATTACGTGAGCGACCTTTTTAGGTGATGACGTGGAGCGCAGTGACGTCATAAACCCGTTGATGCCAGACCGATGGTATTCCTCGCAAGCGCGAGCACTCAGTGTCTGTATCTCCAGATTAGTCTGTATGCTGGCGGTGAGTGAGTCCATCCTAAGTGGTTTAACAATATACGAATTGGGGCGATATTGTGAAAACCTCTGAACCACAAGCGAAGAATTGTCCGCAGTTGCCACGATGATAATGGTATGGGATTGTCTGAGTTGCTGAATGTGTAGCGCTTTAAGAAAGTCTAGACCACTTGCACCTTCACCAAGATTTTGGTCGATGATGACGACATCAAAATCGTGAGCTTTGCAGAGCTGTAATCCTCGTTTTGCGGTCGCACACATGAAGATGTTTTCTGCCTGAAACCCCAATTTCAATATCATGATCCTTGAAGTACCCCGAATCAGTTCGCAGTCATCGATAAGCAGGACTTTTTTATTTGAGATTGAGTTCATCATGCAAGTTCACTTTCATTGAGCCTATCGGTGAGCGAGCTCACCTCTGAAAACAGTTCTGAGTACAGGTGTTCATCTTCTTTGTCTGCGGCCTCTTCAAATCGAGCAAGAGCTTCAGAAAGCGGCTGGCATTCGAGCATTCTGGCTGCTCCTTTCATTCTGTGTGTTACCTGTTTGATGTCGGCGTGGCTATTGCGAGACAAGACGGAGTTCAGTTCGTCCATATCTTTGTTCTGACTGGTAATAAACTCTTTAATGATCTGCTTGGCGATCTCCATATCCCCGAAAATGTCACATACTTTCTGTACGTCAATCATCTCTGATGGGCCGTTATCTGACTGCAAAGCCAAAGTGTGTTCAGGCTCGGTACTTTCTTGAAGTTCCGTATCTGAAAAATCTAAGAATCCGAAATCAAGCTCAGGTTCTTCTTCATTTCCCCTCTGCTCTAAATCGGTATTGGGCGGGTCAATCACTGGTGGAAGTAGCCTTGCAATGGCTTCATCCATTACAGGCATCTTGGTCGGTTTAGACAGGAAGTCATCCATACCAAGCTCTAGGCACTTTTCTCTTTCGCCCTGAATGGCGTTGGCGGTTAACGCGATGATCGGTGTGCGGATCAGGCTTTCCTGACTTTCAAGTTTTCTAATGGCTTTGGTTAAGGCATACCCATCCATTTCCGGCATATGGCAATCTGTGATGATCAGACCATAGTTTTGCTTTTGGAATGCATCATAAGCTTCTTTACCGTCGACAAAGATATCTGCGTGATAACCGAGCTGCTTAAGCTGGCTGGCGATGACCTGTCGATTGATCGGGTGGTCTTCGGCAATCAGAATTAAGCGACCAGAATGAATTGCTTCGTCTCGTGTTTGAAGAGGGGCGCTGTCTTCAATATTCTCGATCACCAAATCAGCATCGTTTCGTGCCGGATCAGAATCTATACAATGCTTAAGCTGAGATGGAATAATCGGGTTCGAAGACAGTAACCAATGGTTGTCTTGCGGAGTAGGGGAGAGCATCCCTTTATCCGAAAGCACTAAGCAACGGACATTACTGTGATGAGCCTTCCACCACTCTTCCGTTAACTGGAGTTGGTTGTAATCAACGTCTGAAATAAACAGCAAATCACATTGATGTTTGCTGATTAAGAAATCCAGCTTATCTCGGCTATGGGTTTCTCCACGGCTGGCGGTTATGTTCCAGTTTTCAAGGTAAGTACACAGCTCTTCTGACTGGAAGAAGTCGTTGATAATCAACCCCTGGAGTGGCGATTTATCCAGTTCTTCAGCACGTTCGATGACATCAACAGGCAGCATGACCTTAAACTGCGAACCAGACCCGATCTGACTGCTGACGGCAATGTCTCCACCCATCTGGTTGATGAGCTGCTTACTGATGGTTAACCCAAGCCCGGAGCCGCCAAATTTGCGAGTAGTGCCTTCATCCGCCTGAACAAAAGGTTGAAACAACCCTTTGAGCGAATCTTTTTCAATCCCGATCCCGCTGTCGATCACGCGCATCATGATGGTTTGTTTTTGATCGGATTCTTCGACCAAACTGACGGAGAGTCTTACGGTTCCATGCTCTGTGAATTTCACCGCATTATTGAGGAGATTATTCAGAACTTGTCCCAGCCGGACTTCGTCGATGCTAATCAGATAAGCAAGGGCAGGGTCTAGCCATAGTGCGAATTTCAACCCTTTTGCCTGTGCATGTCTGGCCTGCAACTGAGTGATACGAATGATCAGCGACTCAAAAACGCAGGGCTGTGGGCTCAACGTGAGTTTCCCTGCTTCTATTTTTGAAAAGTCCAGAATGTCATTCACAATGTGCAGCAGGTTATTTGCCGATTGCGAAAGGCTGGTGTGAATCTTCTCTACTTCATCCACAACTGAGTACTGCTCGCACAGTTCCAGCAGGCTGATAATGCCGCCAATTGGAGTACGGATCTCATGGCTCATATTCGCCAGAAATCGCGATTTTGCCTCTGTGGCTGAAATGGCTTTCTGACGGGCTTCTCTTAGTTCCTTTTGCTGTTGTTTTAGCTCGGTAATGTCGGTGAGAACCGTGTTCCAGATATAGCTGTCTTCTGTCTCAGTGATTTTGCTCTGAATGTGTAACCACTTTTCTTCGCCATCAATGACTAAGCCAACATCTTGCGACATAAAGCCTTCGTCCAGCGCATGACGCACACATTTGATCAGCTCTTTTTTGTCCTTCTGCCTCATTGGGCTGAAAAAAGTGCGCGGAGATACCATCAACTGTTCAGATTCAATGCCGATCAGATCTGAGATTCCGGCGCTAACAAAAGTAAATTGTATGGAATGGAGGTTTTGCTTGCTCTGAGTGTGTTGAAGTACCGCGCCGATAACATTATCAGCCAGTTTCTGAACCCTTTGCTCGGCATCTTTCGCGCGTTTTCGCGTTAAATGAAGTTCAGTAATGTCGTCCAAAATGGTGACTGTGCCGTCGATCTGATGATCAGGCGTGACATAAGGGCATTTCCAGTAAGCGTAATGTTTCTCGGCGCCATCAATGATCACTTCATTCTCTAAGCGTGGAAGAGAGTAACCACTCAGAATGAGGTTGTCTTCATCCTTGTTGTTAACCAGAGATTCCGTGAGATAATTCAGGTACTTAAGATCGCTTGCGGCTTTGTTTGTGCTCTGGATGATGCCGTTGGCATCCCGAACCACGATAGGGAAGGGGATTGCATCAAGAAGAGAGCGTTCGTAATTGACTCGCTTTTTCAGATCTTCTTCGGCTTTTTTACGGTTGAATACTTCTTTCTTTAGTTTCCAGTTCCATGCCATTATCACCAAGATGATAAAGCCAGCGATGCCCGCGACGGACAGTAATCCGTATAACACGTCACGTGTTTTCACTCCACTTTCGTAGTTTGCGTTACGCCACTTTTTCTGAATTTCCTGAATACGGCTTGGTGGAATAGCACTGAGTGCTTTATTGATGATGTTGATAAGAAGCTGCTGGTCGTGCTCAACCGAAAAAGAGACGGGTACTTCACTCTCTTTATTCAGCAGGCTTACCACGCGCAATTGCCCCGCATACTGGCTTTGCAGCTTAGGGGAAGCAATAAACAGTGACATCACAGCATTGTCTATCTGTTTGTTGTCCAGCGCATCTAATACTTCGTCGTCGGTTTTGAATGGTTTGATGGTACAGGTCGGGCAATACTCGCGAATGACATCGACTCCAACGGTATCGTCAACAGTACCTATCGTGGCTCCATCAAGCTCCGAGAACATCAGTCCCGCTGTGTAATTTTCGCTTCGTCCTATGACCACCCAAGGCTCCTGCATGTAGGGACGAGAGAACAGGTGATCGGCGTACTTTTCTTGTTTGATGCTGGCAGCAGCGTGAATCAGAGGTTTGGTATTGGAATGGTGGTAGTTCAGTTCATCTTCATTCAGTGTTTGCAGATTGAAGTAATCCCATTTCAGCCCGGTAATCAGGGCAATCTCCTGAAGAATCTCTGCTGATATCCCCTGATGACCTAGGTTGGCTGAATAAAAATCAATAGGTTTCGAATTCCCTCTCGTGACTACCAGCACACTGGGGTGGGTTCCAAGCCATTTCTGTTCAGCTTCTGTCAGAGCTAAAGTATCGTTCTGTACTAATAGAAAGCGTTCTTGTGTTTCATCCAGCCAGTTTTTAAGTATTTCCTTATAGCGGGTACTGCGGCGAAAGCTGTTGATGGCTCGGTTAAATTCTTCAACTAACTGGGTGTTAGTGGATTTAGTCGCCAGAAAATGACTTTGAACAGGCAAATCATCAAACAGAGAAATAGAAAGAAAATCGGCGTAAGGACCGGTTTGCAACTGCTGATAAAGCATTAAGCCATCGCCAACCGTCGCGTCAGAGACTTCCATTGCCACTTTGTAGATGGCATCGCTAACGGATTCGGATGGTAAAAGGCGGGAAGCTGGATACAAATCTTTCAGGTAGGATTCATTACCAAACTGCCTCACATACGACAGAACCCGACCATTTAGCTCATGATAGAAGCCAATTTGTTCGTGAGACAATCCAATCTGACGCGAAGAAACAATAGGGTTGGTGAATGACAGTGCCACGTCCCGATAATTTGCCCCGTGAGCAGTGATGGCATCCACTTCTTCCTTTAACAACGCGTCGTATAGATCCGTGGCGTTGTCGTACGGGACAAAATGTATGTTGCGGTTAACGTAGAACTGAAATTCGTTAATGATACTGGGCAAGAGTCCAGTTACTTCACCCTTCTTCACTGTAGAGTAGGGGGCAAAGTCTTCTTTCAATACACCAATATTAACGGTGTAGGAATATCGCTTCTCTTCTGTTTGTTCGGCATTTATTGGCAAGCTCAAGACCAATATGCTGAACAGAGATAGGATGTATGTGACGAATTTCATTTTTATTCTCAGTAATCGCAATCGATTAAAGTTTAAAAAAAATGAAACAGGTTCGATATTTACCCGGTTAAACAAGGTGTTAACTTTGTTTAGTTTTCAAAACAATATCAATGATGAATATAGAAGGGTCAGGAGGGATCCAATGCATAACTTCTTGATAAGCTCTATGTTTTATTATTTAGCTCAATTATAATTGCTTTCATAACATTTTTGTTGTCAATGTAATCGATAGCAACGCTTTTTTGATGGTTGTAAAGCTGTAAGGTTATGAAGTTTTTGCTTTTTTCTTTATTAGCTCAGTGTGGCGCTTGGATTTTTGTGACATTAAGCCAGAAAAACTGCTAAACGTGGCTTGTACTGTATAATAAATGTTACTATCATTCTTATAAATTATTGTAGTTATATAGAAAAAACGCTTCTCACCAAGGGACGATGTTTGTGGAACCAACAATCTCCAATTTACGGCAAATCTTTCAAAATAAGATTCACAATGCGGCTGTTACGCAATCTCCGTGCTCAGGTTCTGCAACCACTTTATCAGTGTTAACAAAAGAAGAACTGTCTGAACTCGAAAATCTATGGGTTCAGCTTATTTTGTGGCAGAAGGAACAGCACTGAATCGAGGCGTTACAACTCCGACTCTTGAAAGCTCGCATTTAGCGAGCTTTTCTTTTTTCAGGCGCTAGCAAACGGGCTTGAGCCCTCTTTGAATTAAATGTTACATTATAACAATTGTGTACTAGAGACGGATCGAGTGATCGCTTGATTATCCTATCTCGTATCCCCATCTAGTAGTCAGAGCACCTCTGTCATACAATGTATAGAGCTAATATAAAAGTGCAGTAAAGCGCTTAATTCAAATGGGAAGGGTTATGGCGGAAGTACGAGCCAGAATAGAGCTAAAAGTTGGTTCCAAAAGTCACATCGATGCAGAATTATTGTCTTTTCATGGATTGAAAACAGACAAAGAGCACGTCGCAGTCATTTTCAAATCAGCAGATAAAACCGGGGAAACACCACTAGTTCGAATGCACTCTGAGTGCCTAACTGGCGATGTTTTCCATTCTTCGCGTTGTGATTGTGGTGAGCAATTGGATGAAACGATTGAGAAGATGGGTGAATACGGCGGAATTCTTCTTTACCTTCGGCAGGAAGGGCGTGGCATTGGCCTGTACAACAAGATCGACGCTTACCGCTTGCAAAGCGAAGGCATGAACACCTATGAGGCCAATAATCATCTGGGATTTGGTGATGACCTTCGTGACTTCACCGAAGCTGCACAAATGCTTAAAGCATTGAATGTGCCTAAGATTCGCCTGATCACTAACAACCCTAAAAAGATCAAAGAGCTTCAGGAACACGGCATTGAGATTGAAGAAGTGGTTAATACCCACGCTCATATCAAGAATGGAAACGAGAGCTACCTAAAAGCCAAAGTCTCCCATGGTAAGCACCTGTTAGATTTGTGATAGATTTATTATTTATTTGAATAAAACCCCACGATTGTGGGGTTTTTTTGTTTTTGTTGCTTGTATTTAAATTGTAAATTTGTATGATCGCAATCAAGGTGCAAATGATAATAATTAGCACTATTACTACAGATAATATTTCGCTCAACAAGGACGATTTCCATGATTTCAAAACGTTTCGTTGCTCGTGCCGTGGCAGCTTCACTCCTCGTGACTAGCGCAGCCTCTTTCGCAGCAGTAACCAAAAGCCAAGTCGTAACCCACTATGCCGATCTTGCTCACGCAGTATTTTCTGATGCAACTTATACGGCTAAGAAACTTGACAAATCCATTGACCAGTTCCTCGCTAACCCTTCTAAAACCTCTTTGGAATCTGTTCGTCAAGCTTGGATTGATTCTCGTGTACCTTACCAGCAGACGGAAGTTTTCCGTTTTGGTAATGCCATCGTTGACGACTGGGAAGGTCAGCTGAACGCATGGCCACTTGATGAAGGTTTGATTGATTACGTATCTTCTGATTACCAGTACGAACTGGGTAACGAAGGTGCACAGGCTAACATCGTAGCAAACAGCAAAATCCAGGTGGGCTCTCAGGTTGTAGATGCAAGCCAGATTACCCCTCAACTGATTGCAGACCTGAATGAAATTGGTGGTTCAGAAGCAAACGTTGCTTCCGGTTACCACGCCATTGAGTTCCTCCTGTGGGGACAAGATCTGAATGGCACAAACTCGGGTGCGGGTGAGCGTTCATACACAGACTTTATTGATGGTTCAGGCTGTACCAATGGCAACTGTGACCGTCGCCGTGAATACCTGAAAGCCGCGTCTCAACTTCTTATCCAAGATCTAGAGTGGATGGAAGGTCAGTGGGCGCCAAGTCAGGCGGGCAACTACCGTACAGAACTGTTGTCTGAATCTGCTAATAACGGCCTGCGTAAAATGCTGTTCGGAATGGGTTCACTTTCTCTGGGTGAGCTTGCCGGTGAGCGTATGAAAGTAGCACTTGAAGCCAACTCTACGGAAGATGAGCACGATTGCTTCTCTGACAACACTCACAACTCTCACTACTACAACGAACAAGGTATCTACAACGTATTTACTGGTCTGTACAAGCGTGAGAATGGTCAGCTTCTATCTGGTCCTAGCATCTACGACTTAGTAGAGCAGAAAGACAAACAAGCAGCTAAAGAAATTCAGAAGCAGTTTGACCGCGCTCGTGCGCAGGTTGGTCAGCTAGTTGTATCTGCTGAGAAAAACAATCAGCATTTTGATCAGCTGATTGCTGCGAATAACTCTCAAGGTAATGCTTTGGTGAATGACACCATTATGTCGCTTGTCGCACAAACTGGCTCAATTGAGCGTGCAGCGAGCATCATTGGTATTGATAGCCTGAACCCAGACACTGCTGACCACGAGTTTTAATCGCATAAAAATATAATAAAATCCAAGGGCTCTTTATGAGCCCTTTTTACACTTGAGAAGCCAAGAATGAAGCCGTTTCTAATACCTACCATTGTTTCAAGCCTAATCGCAACGAGCGTCTATGCGTACGATACCAAGTCGGGTGGTAACACCAGTGTGAAGAAAGATGGTTCGAATGCCTTTTCTTTACCTGCCAACAACCTGCCCATGACATCGCGTTTAGATTTCAGTGTCGGTAACAGTTTTTTCCGTAATCCCTGGGTTCAGGCACCTGCGTCAACCGATGCGAGAGACGGCCTTGGACCACTGTTTAATACCAACGGTTGTCAAAACTGTCATATCAAAGATGGGCGAGGGCATCCCCCAGAAGAGGGCGACGAGCACGCGGTATCCATGCTGGTCAGGTTAAGCATTCCAGCCATGACGCCTGAGCAGAAGAAAGCCTTCATTATGAATGGCGTTATCCCTGAACCAACGTACGGCGGTCAGCTTCAGGATTTCGCTCTCCCAGATGCCAAGCCAGAAGGCAAAGTGAATATTACTTATTCTGATGTGGTGGTTACTTTTAAAGACGGCGAACAGGTAACACTTCGTAAGCCTAACTTGACGATCACAAATTTGAACTACGGAGAGATGCACCCGGACACTCAATTCTCGGCACGTGTGGCGCCACCCATGATAGGGCTTGGATTGCTGGAAGCCATTCCTGAAGAAACCATTCTTGCCATGGCAGATCCTGAAGATAAAAACAAAGATGGCATTTCCGGAAAAGTGAACCGGGTCTGGGATGTTCAGGCAGAAGGCTTTGCGCTTGGTCGATTCGGATGGAAAGCAGGTCAACCTAACCTGATGCAGCAAAATGCCGCAGCATTCAACGGCGATTTGGGACTGACCAGCGCACTGTTTCCAGTCGAGAACTGTACTGAAAACCAATCCATCTGTAATGACCTTCCTCACGGTGGCAAACCGGAAGTGAGCGAAAAGATTTTAAACTTTGTTGAATTCTACTCTCAGCACCTTGCCGTTCCAATTCGTCGTAATACCCGAGACCCTCAGGTTCAGCTGGGTCAGGCCAAGTTTGCTGAAGCGGGTTGCCAGTCTTGTCATGCCGTGAACATTAAAACAGCGAAAAATGATCGCTTACCTGCACTATCAGAGCAGATTATTCACCCTTATTCGGATATGTTATTGCATGATATGGGCGAAGGGCTTGCCGACAACCGTCCAGAGTATCTGGCAAATGGTCGTGAATGGCGTACTCAGCCACTTTGGGGGCTGGGTTACACCAAAGAAGTGAATGGTCACACGAACTTGCTGCACGACGGAAGAGCACGTAACGTTCTGGAAGCCGTGCTTTGGCATGGTGGTGAGGCAAAACCCGCGCAAGAGAATGTATTGAACATGTCCAAAAAAGAGCGAGAGGCGCTGGTGGCGTTTCTTAACTCGCTGTAACAGGAGCCACGTATGAAGAAAACGTTAAGCCTTTGCCTCCTGGCTCTGGTCGGCTGTCAGTCGAACGATGCACAAATGCCACAGGAAATTGCCGTTCAAAGTGGTGGTGAATTACCTGAAAACAAGCAATATGCCAACCTTCACATCAGTGAAGCGGTGTATGATGTTGAGAAAGAAGCCGCATTTCTATTGCTTGCGGAAGCGCAGCAACAGGCGTTAATTTGGCAGCAATACTGTGGTTCGGAAGATCTTACAGAGGACTCACTGAAGTCAGCGTGGCACAGCACCATGCTCCGTTGGATGGCGCTTCAGGGGCAAGAACGTGGTCCTGAAAATGCGTTAAAAGAAAGCTGGAACATGCAATTCTGGCCAGATAAGAAAAACACCACGGGTCGGAAAATGTCGACGCTGGTTAAAGCCGATAAAGCATGGTCCGCCAATGAGTTATCGCAAATGAGCGTTACGGTTCAGGGGCTAGGCTCAATGGAATGGCTTCTGTATGACAAGGCGTCTCCTATCCATAAAGACAAGATCAAGGCTTGTGATAGCGGGTTGGCTATCAGCCAGAATATCGCAGACAAATCCGATAACATTGCTGACGCTTGGCAGGCAAACCCGTGGAAAACTCTGGACGAGAAGAAATGGCGCACCGAGTACCTTAGCCTGTTGTCTAATCAGCTTGAGTACAGCATGAAGAAAATGAGCCGCCCTCTGGCGAAAGTTGGGAAACCTCGTCCTTACTTTGCCGAATCATGGCGCTCTGAAACCTCCCTCTCGAACTTAAAAGCCAATGTTGAAGCCATGAAAGCGCTTTATATAGCGCTTGGTTACGGGCTAGATAAAGAGCTGAGAGACAGAGGACGTATTCAGCTAGCAGACAGCATTGTGGAGCAATTTGATTTAACGTTGGATACGTGGCCAGAAGAGTCCAGCATGTTTGCCATGCTGAAATCGAAAGAAGGCTACAGAAACGTATTAGCGCAGTTCAACAAGCTTGAGCATTTGAAATATCTCATCCATGAAGAGGTCGCAATCGAATTGGGTGTCGTCGTAGGGTTTAATGCAACAGATGGTGACTGATCAAACAAGAAGAAGGCTGCTTAAAGCAGCCTTATTTGGCGCTTCAGCGCCTTTTTTACCTTTTGGGTGCGCTTCCACTTCTAGCCAGCAAAAAACGCCAGCTCTGATTGGTTGCTCCATTCTGGGTCGGGATAAGTTCTTTGCAACGGTTGCCGATATCAACGGTAACCCCATCCATCAACTCACTTTGCCTGCCCGTGGACATGGCGTTGCCATTCACCGCGCTGGAAGTGCGGCAGTGGCATTCGGCCGCAGACCGGGGACATTTTTCCAACCGTTTGATTTCGTTAGCGGCGCAGCAAAACCCATCGTTTCATCGGGTCCTAATCGTCATTTTTACGGTCACGGTGTTTATTCTCCGGATGGTCGCTTGCTTTATGCGACAGAGGGGGAAAGAGGAACAAGCCGTGGGATTATCGGTGTATACGACGTTCAAAACGGCTACCAGAAAATAGAGGAATTCACCGGGTTTGGGCTGGGTCCTCACGAGGTCATCATGCTTCCAAGTGGTGATCTGGCGATAGGAGTCGGTGGTGTTCATACCAATGGAAGAACACCGATGAACCTCGAAACCATGTCTCCAACTCTGACATATTTGTCCTCTACCGGAAAAGTATTGGAACAAGTGTCGCTTTCCGACAATAAACTGAGTATTCGCCATCTTGCACATAATGGCCAAGGTATGGTTTTCTGTGGTCAGCAATATCGCGGATCGCCAGACGATTATCCAGCACTGTTAGCTGCTCACCAAATGGGGAAACCAATGGTCGAGTTCAAAGCTGAACCGGAACAATGGGCAAGATTCAATCATTACATTGCTAGCATCGCCGCCACAGGGGATTGGGTGCTTGCTACTTCTCCACGGGGAAATAGTTATGGTATCTGGCAATTATCTACGGGTGAACTGCTGGAAATTGAATCTCTGCCTGATGCGTCAGGTGTTGTTGTGAATGATAATTCTTTCAAAATTAGCTCAGGTGTGGGAAGGGTGGTTTCCCATTCTTTGGCTGGAGTTGAAAAAAAATATTCATCAGGTATTCATTGGGATAACCACTGGTCGGCGATAATCTAATAAACGATACAAGTTTTTGCTGCAATTTTTGCCATACTTTAGGAATACATTTATTAGTAACTATGATCCAGGGAGCGGGCTATGAGGTTAAGGAAATACTTTTATTTCATGATCATAGCTATGCTTCCACTGGTTTCCAACGCTAACAGTTACTACGCCACAACCTGGGTGAATAGCTCAACACCAGCTCATACACCTCTGGCTCACCAACCTGTCATTACTGCGCTTTATCACGAGTATCAATATCAGCCTATCTGGTTTCAGTACGACGCGATTGAAGCCTTCGAAACGCAGCTTGAGCACCTTGCTCTGTCTGACGTGAGTGAGCTTTTCTATAAACGTTTGATGGCGCTAAAAGAAGCCAGATATCACAATCGATGGCAAGAATATGATGTGCTGGCGACAGACACCTTGTTGAGTTACATCAGCTATACCGAGCTTTCTCAGTCTATGGGGAAGGGCTGGTTTTTTGGTGGACGAGTTCCAGCCATGCTGCCCACTCCATCAGGTTCTAGCTTTGAGACTTTTTATAACGCAGTAATGTCCGACTCCTTGGTTGAATACATTGAAGGGTTGAAACCTCAATCGCCGCTGTATTCTGATTATGTAACCGCCATCTATGAGCTGAAACCCTGGCTAAACGTCTATTTGAGCGATTACAGCCAGAAAAAGCGCTTCACTCGCAAAGGAGATGTACTGTCACACAAACGGGTGCTGCTTAATCGCCTGCAGGTGCTAGGTTATGACGTGTCGGCGGTGAATGCCGATGACAAAACCTACGATAAACCTCTGGACGATTTGGTTCGTCAGTTTCAGGTTCAGCATGGTCTGGACGCAGATGGCATTATCGGTCCGAAAACCATTAAGTGGATCAATGCTTCTATTGAAGAACGTTTAAGACTTGTCGCTTTGAATGCGCAAAGGCTACGTATCTGGCCATTGCAGCGCGACCAGATTGTTCTGGTGAATGTACCGCAGTACTCGATGTCTTACTGGCTAGATGGTAAAGAAGCGTTTTCTTCAGACGTGATTGTAGGGCGTCCATCAAGGAAAACACCGCTCATTGATACCAGAATGGATTCGGTGATTGTGAATCCAAGCTGGAATGTGCCAAGGAAAATCATGGTGAAAGACATTCTTCCCAAAGCGATTGAGGAAGAAACTTACCTTCAGGAACACAATTACGAAATTGTTGAAAGCTGGCATAACCGGACTCTGGTCGACCCACAGGATATCGACTGGCAAACCATTGACCCAGACAGCTTTCCGTACCGAATCCGACAAACTTCAGGACCATACAACGCACTTGGCAAATACAAGTTCAATACGCCAAATAAGAATGCCATTTTTCTCCACGATACACCGGCGAAGTCGCTGTTCACCAAGGCGAGAAGGGCATTCAGTTCTGGTTGTATCCGAATTGAATCTGCCGAGGGTTTTGCCAATCTGCTTTTAACCAGCAACTCTAAGCTGCGTCCAAGTCATCAAGAGAGAATCAGCCGTGAAGAAACGGTTGCTGTGGCACTGAAACAACGCATTCCTGTTTCTATTATTTATCAAACGGTTTGGACAGAAAGAGGGCAGGTGCAATACCGAAGCGACATCTACAAATACGATCAACTGAGTCGTAGTTCAAATTTTGACGCGAAACTTACAAATTTGATCAATCTGGATAAAAATCTTTCTGCTCAATAACTAACCATACCTTTGGCACTATTCCGTCAATAATTTGAGCTGATGACTAATTGACGCTTGTACGGAATCTGGTTACTGTCGCGACTTTGGAAACCGCGCCAGACCGTTCAGATGACAACCAAAGAAATCTCGAGAAGACACTTCCTCCGTAATACCGCCGTTCTTGGCACTTTTGTCTCATTGCCTTTTTCTCCTTCAGTTTTTGCAACTTATGCAAACCAGCCGAGAACGTTGCAGTTCAACAATCTGCACACCGGAGAGATTCTGGAGTCCTGTTATTTTGATGGTCAGAGATACGTAGGAAGCGAACTCGCACGTCTTAATCATCTGTGCCGGGATCACCGCCGCAATGAAGTGTATTCGATGGACGCGGCACTATTCGACCAAATCAATTCCATTCAGGGCTTAATTGGCAGCGATGCAGAAGTTCAGATCATCTCTGGTTATCGCTCTCCTGCCACTAATAAGGCGTTACGAGCCAAATCCAAGGCTGTGGCGAAAAAGAGCTACCACATGCTTGGCAAAGCCATCGACTTTCGACTGGATGGCGTCAAACTGTCTGAAGTGAAAAAGGCAGCCTTATCTCTCAAAGCGGGTGGCGTAGGCTATTACCCAAAAAGTAATTTTATTCATATAGATACGGGACCTGTCCGAAACTGGTAGTCTGGGTCTGTTCCCCGTACCTAATGGCTTGTAAAACTAGGGGGCAAATGTCATAGTTCCCGCAGTTTAAAATGAATACGGGATAGTTTTTATGAGCCTTCAATACAGAGTCGTGCCGGTGACTTCATTTCAGCAGAACTGCTCAATTGTCTGGTGTGATGAGACCATGGACGCGATTGTGGTCGATCCGGGTGGTGACGTACCTAAACTGGAAGCCACAATCAAAGAACTTGGCGTTAAAGTTGTGAATGTCGTGCTGACGCACGGGCATCTTGACCATGTTGGTGGCGCAGAAGAACTGGCTAATGCACACAGTGTCGACATTATCGGTCCTCATAAAGCCGATAACTTCTGGCTTCAGGGGTTAGAAGGGCAGAGCCAGATGTTTGGATTTCCTCTTACAGAAGCGTTTGAACCAAAACAGTGGTTAGATGAAGGTGACGTTGTCACTTTTGGTAATGAAGTACTGAACGTTTACTTCACACCAGGTCATAGCCCAGGCCATGTCATCTTGTTCAATGAATCATCTAAAACCGCATTTGTGGGCGATGTTCTTTTTAATGGTGGTATCGGAAGAACCGATTTCCCGCAAGGGGATTTCAATACACTTATCCAGTCCATCAAGCAAAAACTCTGGCCGCTTGGTAACGATGTGCATTTCATTCCTGGTCACGGTCCGGAGTCTACATTCGGGCATGAACGCGCTTCTAACCCGTTTGTGGCTGACGAAATGCCTCTTTACTAGGTCAACAGACCCTAGGTTTAGCTAACTAATTGATTAAATCTTCTTTGTCGGCTGCCGCGAGAAATCGTCTTGCCAGGCCGACAAATTCATCTCCGCTTCTGTCCAAATCGGACGTCGAAATAAAAATATCGTAACCAAAATTTTCTCTCTGGTAAGCCATTCGGTTCGCCAGCATGGCTTGCAGACCTGTGTACTGCTCACCGTTACTCGATTCGTAAGGCTTTGAGTCCAACACGATGTCTTCAAAAGGAATGTTCTTCTTATCCATCTGCTTTAGACCCAGATAAAGAAGGGATCGTTGCTCCAGAAGTATTTGTGTGCTGATTCTGGGGCAGATATTGTCGAGGTAAGGTTCGTAGTCTTTAAGCTTAATGCCGATCCACGGAATGGGTTGATGCCATCCTTCCTGAGAGTACGTACAGACGCCAATATGACTGATGTTATTCCACCTCACTACCCAGCCCCCTTTAAACATATGCTGCTGAAAGTGTGTGGCTGTGAGGGTAAATGACACCTTACTCTTCTCGATAAGAAAATGCGTGACCACAAAAAAGGCAATCAAACCAAACAGAGAGAGTAGCGCCTGTTGGATCCCAGGAGAGAGTATAAGAAGAAAGAAGGCAATCAGACACGCCAAGCCCATGACCAATCTTCCTGTTGGAGATTGATAACTGAATGGTATGTTTGTCATGTGAATCGTATTCATTGTGGTGCAATTCCTATGCATCTCCGAGGAGAAAGTGCATTCCTTGTTTCTGTATAAAATATAGCCTTTGAAAGGCTCTTCCCCCATTTTTACGTTGAAAGTGACCGTTAGGCTACAAATCAGTGTCAGTTTTTGGTATAACTCGCGCTTCAAATTTTTCACCACTGCGCGGTATAGCAGTGAAATGGAGAAAAACTCAATGAGACTCGCTCACAAACGTAAAGTGCAGGCTAAACTGCAAAAACGCATCAAAGCGACTTTAAATGTGGCTAAAGCAGCTCCTGAAGCCAAAAAACCTGCTGCTAAAAAAGCCGTTGAAGCAAAAGTGGAAAAGCCAGCACCGAAAGCGCAAACCACTGTTAGCTTAACGCCAAAACAACAAAGCGTTCTAGACATCGTAGCTAAGAACCCTGAAGGCATTAACCCTAAAGGTATCGGTCTGGAAGCTGGTCAGGAAGACGCAAAAGCGGCTTCTTGGGCAACCGGCGCTCTTAAAAAACTGCTAGAAGAAAACTTAGTAGTTAAAGAGCAACTGGCAGGCAACAAGGTTGTGTACAAGCCAGTATAATTCGATTAAGAATCGTGAAGGAGCCCCAATTTTTGGGGCTTTTTTACGTTTTATAACTCTAACATTTTAACTTTTCTCAAGAACTAGTTCTTACGTATAAATCGCTTCTCAATTTACGTTTTTATTTCACAATACTTTGTAATTTAACACTTCAATAATTTTTCAATTGAATATCCTACGTATTAGTACGTAAAACTAAAGTCTAATACAGGGTGGGTGTAAAGAAATACGTCCGTGCTCTCCCGAATAGGTTAATGCTCTTCAATCAGGCATTGTTGTGATACCCAAGTACTGCTAATGGCACCGAGCCCATTATTCCACTTGGGGAAATTCGCAATCCACACAGGAATGGATTGTGAACAAACACAACATAGGACGTGAAATAATGAGTCTCTTAAAAAAATCAATCCAACGAACTCTTAAAGGCACCTTTGTCGCTGTAGCGGCTTGCGCTGCCTTGGTCACAGCTTCAGCCAATGCTGCCGATAAAGTCTACCGACTTAAGCTAGCTGAAACCTGGGGACCAAACTTCCCGGTATTTGGTGACGCGACTAAAAACATGGCCAAAATGGCTGAAGAAATGTCGAATGGCCGTCTGCAAATCCGAATCGATTCTGCCAACAAGCACAAGGCACCACTGGGTGTTTTTGATATGGTGAAATCGGGTCAGTATGACATGGGACACTCAGGCTCTTACTACTGGAAAGGTAAGGTACCTAATACACTTTACTTCACGTCTATGCCTTTCGGCATGACTCCGGCAGAGCAATACGCATGGTTCTACCATGGTGGTGGTATGGAACTGATGGAGAAAGTGTATTCTCCGCATAACCTGATGTCTTTCCCTGGCGGTAACACCGATATCCAAATGGGTGGCTGGTTCCAGAAAGAGATCAATTCGGTTGATGACCTTAAAGGTCTGAAAATGCGTATCCCAGGCTTTGCCGGTGAAATCCTGGCAGAGCTGGGCGCGAAACCAACAAACATCGCACCGGGTGAACTGTATACATCGCTTGAGCGCCGTACTATCGACGCACTGGAGTGGGTAGGTCCTTCTCTGGACTTGCGTATGGGCTTCCACAAAATCGCACCTTACTACTACACAGGTTGGCATGAGCCAGGTTCAGAGCTTCAGTTCCTAGTGAATAAGCGTACCTGGAAACGTCTGCCAGACGACCTGAAAGCGATTTTGCGTGTAGCGATGAAAACTGCTGCGTACGACATGTACACGCAAGCCACGCACGAGAGCGGAAAGAACTGGTCTTCAATTAAGTCTGAATACCCGAATGTTCAGGTGAAAGACTTCCCACCTCAAGTAATGAGCGCGTTACGTGAAGCGAACGATCGCCTTCTTAAGAAACACGCAGAAAGCAACGAATTGGCGAAAGAGATCCAAAAATCTCAGGCAGACTATCTGAAGCAAGTACGCTCGTGGACAGATATCTCTCACCGCGCTTACCTGAACAGTCAGGCACAACAATAATTATTTTAGGTCATTGAACCAAATGCCGAGGGGTGAACCCTCGGCAAATAGCCCAAGAAAAACAGGGTCTGCAAGGACACTACGCCCCCCAAAGCAGTCGACGTAGCCATTTGCAAGACCCTGCCTCTTCTAGTTTGTCTTTCCAAGGAGTATGGAATGAGAAGCCTAATTTACATGGAGCGACTGTTTAACCGGATCAGCGATGTGCTGGGCTGGGTTGCCAGCATTCTATTTTTACTGCTGTTGCTAAACGTCGTTTACGATGTCGTGATGCGTTATGTATTTAATGACGTATCGATAGCCTTTCAGGAAATGGAATGGCACCTGTTTTCCAGCGTCTTCCTTCTTGGCGTGCCTTATGCGCTAAAAGCAGGAGGGCATGTCCGTGTCGATATCTTCTATGAACGCCTTTCTTATCGCGCGCGCGCCATCATTGATATTCTGGGAACCGTTTTCTTCTTATTCCCGTTTTGTCTTCTTGTTGCCTGGTACGGCATTGACTTCGCCAGAGAGTCTTATGAACTCGGCGAAACGTCGGGCGACCCGGGTGGTCTGCCTTACCGATGGATCATTAAAGCCATGATCCCGGTTTCTTTCTTCTTTATGGCAGTGAGTGGCATTGGATTGCTTCTGAACTCACTGAACAAAATTTTTAATCCTAGTCCAGCCCATACCAGATAACAGGGAAGTAGTTTTATGATAGGAATTGTTATGTTTCTGGTAGCGCTGGTGGCCTTACTATTAGGCTTCCCCGTTGCCTTTACCTTTGGTGGTATTGCCCTGCTATTTGGTGTTTGGGCAGAAGGTCCAGAAATGTTTGCCTTTATGCCGTATCGCATAGAGTCAATCATGCAGAATACAGTGTTAATGGCAGTGCCGTTGTTCATTTTTATGGGGCTGGTTCTGCAAAAAACTCGACTGGCTGAGCAACTTCTTGAAGCCATGGGGCGCTTATTTGGCACCGTCCGTGGCGGTATTGCGATTTCAACCGTGTTGGTTGGAGCTCTATTGGCGGCTTCTACAGGTGTTGTAGGGGCATCTGTTGTCGCCATGGGGCTCATTTCTCTCCCTGTAATGCTCAAATACAATTACGACAAAGGGCTGGCGTGTGGCACTATCTGTGCGTCGGGCACTTTGGGGCAAATTATCCCGCCATCCATTGTATTGATCTTGCTGGGCGATGTTTTGGGTGTACCTGTCGGTGATCTCTTTCAGGCAGCGGTTGGACCGGGCTTAGTTCTGGTTGGTGCGTATGTGGTTTACATTTTGATTTACGCCAAAATGAACCCTGAAGCTGCTCAGCCGATAGAGCGAGATGAATCCATTTCACGCAGAGAAGAAGTCATTGAAGCACTCAAAGCAGTGGTTCCACCGATGGCTTTGATTGTCGTCGTACTGGGTTCCATCTTCGCTGGTATTGCCACTCCAACAGAGTCAGCGGCTTTGGGTGGAGCCGGAGCCATTGTATTGGCGCTACTGTACCGTCAGTTTAGCTGGGCAATGATATACGATGCGTCCAAAGAAACCGTAAAAGTAACGGCTATGGTTTTTGCCATCCTACTCGGTGCAACTGCGTTTTCCATGGCGTTCACCTACACGGGCGGAGACTATCTGGTTGAAGAGTGGATGATGCAGATCCCGGGTGAGAAGTGGGGCTTCCTGATCATCACTATGCTGGTCATCTTGATTTTGGGTTTCTTCATCGACTTCGTTGAGATCTGTTTCATCATCGTACCGATTCTCGCTCCTGTTGCCGAACTTATGGGGATCAACATGGTTTGGTTTGCGATACTGGTTGCGATGAATCTACAAACCTCGTTCCTGACGCCACCGTTCGGCTTTAGCCTGTTCTATCTTAAAGGTGTGGCACCGAAAGGCGTAACCACAAGAGACATATACCGAGGAGTAATGCCGTTTATTGCCATCCAGATTCTGGTACTGGCATCAATTCTGTTATTCCCGTCATTCTATGGAATGTGATCTCACAACTGTTACAGCTCGTTGATTTCGGTAAACAATGGGCGCTAATGTCAGCCTCTGATACATTCAGAGGCTGATTGTATTCGTGAACCCCCATGGACGTATCGCTGACGCATTGGGTGAGAGAGGGAGCTTATGCCTCTTAGAGCCAAACTGATATTACTCACCTTATTACCTCTGATTTTGGTTACAGCCAGTATCAGTTGGATCTCGATTCACCAAACTAAAGCGTTGGGTGTGAAAGAAATCGAAACGCTTCGAACCAGCTTGATACGGTCTAGAGAAAACGCATTAAAAGACAAGTTGGATCTTGCCTTTGATGCCATCCACCATGTCTACGCCAACGATGAGTTGAGTGAAGAAGACGCCAAACATCAGGTGAAGCAGATCCTTACGCGCTTAAGATACGGCTCGGACGGGTATTTTTTTGCTTACGACAAAAATGGCGTCAATCTTGTTCACCCCATTCTTCCAGAGCTGATCGGGCAGAACCTGATCAATATGCAGGATGAAAACGGTAACTTTCTGATTGTTTCTTTGATAGAGCAGGCAAGAAGCGGAGGCGGGTTCGCTCATTACCTATGGCAAAAACCGTCGACGGGTGAAATAGTGCCTAAGCTCAGTTATGCAGCGTGGTTGCCTAAGTGGGAATGGATGGTTGGAACAGGGCTTTACATCGAAGATATTCATCTCGAAGTCGCTCAGATGGAAGATTCTATCAACCAGAACATCGAAGCCACTTTTATCAGTACCATGTCGATTCTGAGTGTTACGGTTGCTGTGATTGTCGTGCTGACATTAGCGGTGAACTGGCACGAACATCGAATTGCAGACAAAAACCTGAAAGAGCTGGCCCACAAAACGGTCATGTTTCAGGAAGACGAAAAAAAGCATCTGGCGAGAGAACTGCACGACGGTATCAACCAGCTTCTGGTTTCGTGTAAATGTCACCTGGAGCTGCTGGCACATAAATTAAAGCAGAAAGAACCTAATATCGACGAAAGAGCACTGGCGCATTTGGATAAGTCCCAAATGTCGATGCTGACTGCGATCAATGAAGTACGTCGGATTTCCCATAACCTGAGACCGAGTTCATTGGACGACATAGGCTTGCAGGCCGCTCTCGAAACCTTGCTTCAGGATTTTCGCGAGCACGCTCAGATTCCAGTGGAATACGAGATCGACAAATCCATGTCGAAAATGAATTCCGAAGTGGTTACAACATTGTATCGAGTGGTTCAGGAATCGCTCACTAACATAGAGAAACATGCGTACGCCAACCGAGTCGAAGTGGTGGTGCATCAGCTTGGTGAACAAATTCAGCTAATGATTCGAGATGACGGGCGAGGGTTTTCAGTCAGTGATACCATGAGGGCAAAAGGGATCGGATTGCGAAATATGCGAGAAAGAGTCGAATTTATCGGAGGAGATTTTGAACTCTTTAGCGAACCCAACTACGGTACAGAAATAACGGTTTTGATTCCGGCGTAATTAAGATAGAAAACTGGACAACATGGAATGCAAAAAGCAGTAAGCCAAGGTAAGGCGATAAACATAGTAATTGTGGATGATCATCAGGTAGTACTGGATGGTTTCCTCGCCCGGCTAGAAATGGAAGATGAAATTAACGTGGTCGCGACCGCAAGCAATGGTGCAGAAGCCATAGATGCCGTCACCAGAGTGCGACCCGATGTGGTGTTAATGGATGTTAGTATGCCTGTTATTAATGGCATTGAAGCGACTATGATCCTGAAAGAAGAACACCCAAGTGTGAAAGTGCTGATGCTGACAATGCATGACAACCGTGAATACATCATGAAAGTGATGCAGGCAGGAGCTGTCGGGTACATGCTGAAAGAGATTTCGGCAGAAAAGATGGTTCAGGCCATTAAGACGGTGTATCAAGGTTCCACGTACTTTTGTGAGTCCGTTACACAAACCTTGTTCACCCAGCCCATCACCCCCGCGCAGCAAAAACCCAACCCACTAAGCCGCCGAGAAGAAGCGGTGCTTAAATTAGTGGCAGAGGGGCAGAGCAGTAAGAAAATTGCCTCAGCGCTCAACATCAGTTACCGCACGGTTGAAACCCACCGGCAAAACATCAAACACAAGCTGGATCTGCATTCTACCGCAGAGTTAGCGAAATACGCGCTAGAGAAAGGTTTGGTTGACTGAGTCCAAGAGAATCAGAGAATCAGAAAGCGAGTGGTGATTCACTCGCTTTTTCTTTATGGCGCAGGCTGTTCGTTTTTGGTGATACTGCCAATTTCCAAAACAGGCGCAACGTCATAGCTTTCGGCATTCATCATTGAAGACAAACGCTGTACTGAAGATAACAGTAAGCTTTGTTCCCATTCTTCCAGCTTATGAAATTGATCGATAAAGTTGTCTTGCAGCGGAAGAGGAGCTTTTTCCAATATGGCATTACCTTCATCAGTGAGGTAAGCGTGAACTTTACGCTTGTCGCTCATACTTCTGACGCGCTTAACATAACCATTTCTTTCAAGTCTATCCAGAATGGTGGTGGCAGTAGCCTGACTCATATTGGTGTTGTTCGACAGTTCCCGTATGGTCACTTCACCCAGTTCTTTGATGGAACGCATCAATATCAACTGAGGACCGGTTAATCCCAGTTCTTTGCCAAGTTTTTTTGAGTGCAGATCGATTGCGCGGATGATTTGTCGTATCGCAATCAGAACTTCTTCGTGTTTTTCCAAATTCTTTATCCGTACCAGTGTTTTCGGGGGTTATATAAAGCTTTTGCTACACAAGAGTCAACAGCGATGTTCGACTCTTGAGTACTTTGACCGTTTATCTCTTTAAAAGATTACTTGGGTATATACCTGAGTAATCTTTTTGATGCTTTTGTTAAGAAAACAAACGTGTTCCACAAATATCATAAACGCGACGCTCTCTGTTGAGAGTACAAATGTTTAGACTTCAAAACGAATTCTAGTATTGATTGATTTAAAAATAGCCATTCAAATTGAGAAAACTGAGATTTTGGGACGTTTTTTGAGTTATCTCTGGTTTTAAACGGACATTTTCGATAGGGTTTGTGGGTTTTAAAATCAATGAACTGTTACGTTCACTAACCATTCTGGTGAGGAAAGGTTTCGAATAGGTTCAAAATCAACAAACCTGTTAAGGGTTAAAGAGGAGATATGACAAAAGGAATCGACAAGTACAGTATCGATAGTACCGACTACACGGTTGGTCAGGATAATGTACAGAAGTGGGGATTTGATGTTCATAATCCGGTATTTGGGACCAGTGCTGGTCTTATCATTCTATTTTTAGTTGCTGTACTCATCTCAGACGCGGAAACCGCAAAGTCTACTCTGGATGGTTTGAAGTGGTCGATCATTGGTAAATTCGACAGCCTGTTTATCTGGGCGGGGAACATATTCCTGATCTTCTGTCTGGCACTGATTGTGTCGCCATTCGGCAAAATTCGCTTAGGCGGTCAGGAAGCTTCCGCCGATTATTCATTCATGTCCTGGTTGGCGATGTTGTTCGCAGCGGGCATGGGTATCGGTTTGATGTTCTGGAGTGTAGCTGAGCCTGTTGCTTACTTCACTGGCTGGTATGAGACTCCTCTGGGCGTTGAACCAAATACCCCAGAAGCGGCAAAACTTGCCATGGGCGCAACCATGTTCCACTGGGGTCTTCACCCTTGGGCAATTTATGGCATCGTAGCCTTATCGCTTGCGTTCTTTACCTACAATAAAGGGCTTCCGCTTTCTATCCGTTCAATCTTTTACCCTATTCTAGGCGACAGAGCCTGGGGCTGGGCGGGTCACGTTGTTGATGTATTAGCGGTACTGGCAACTCTGTTTGGTCTGGCGACATCCTTAGGCTTAGGTGCTCAGCAAGCCGCGAGTGGTATCAACCACGTATTCGGTGTGGATGGCGGCATTGGTCTGCAGATTGCGGTAATCGTACTGGTAACATTGCTAGCAGTGGTTTCGGTTTTCCGCGGCATTGATGGTGGTGTGAAGGTCATCAGTAACATCAACATGATCGTGGCGTTTGTGCTGCTTATTTTTGTTGCATTACTAGGTTACGCGGTTGCATTTGGTTCTATCCCATCCACTCTGATGGCATACGTTGAAAACATCATTCCGCTGAGTAACCCTCATGGTCGTGAAGACGAAGCATGGTTCCAGGGCTGGACAGTATTCTACTGGGCCTGGTGGATCTCTTGGTCACCATTTGTCGGCATGTTCATCGCGCGTGTATCTAAAGGTCGTACAGTACGTGAATTCATGGTTGCGGTTCTTCTGGTGCCTACTGCTGTTACGTTGATCTGGATGTCTGTGTTTGGCGGTCTGGCGATTGATCAGGTGGTTAATGGCGTTGGTGCTTTGGGTACGGAAGGTCTTAAAGAAGTGCCTCTGGCGATGTTCCAGATGTTTGAAGAGCTGCCGTTTAGCACTCTGCTTTCAGTGATTGCTATTCTGCTGGTTATGGTGTTCTTCATCACGTCATCGGATTCAGGCTCTCTGGTTATCGATAGCATCACCGCTGGTGGTAAAGTGGATGCACCAGTGATGCAGCGTGTGTTCTGGGCATTTATGGAAGGTGCCATTGCGGCTGCGCTACTTTGGGTCGGTGGCACACAAGCCATTCAAGCTCTGCAAGCGGGTGCTATTTCTACGGCACTGCCGTTTACCTTCATCTTATTGCTAATGTGCGTAAGTTTGTTGATGGGTATGAGAACCGAACGTGTTCGCTAGTCACTACCTTTAAAAGCTAGTCACTACATTTAAAAACAGAAGGCTGCCATGTTAGGCAGCCTTTTTTATAACCAGACTTTTTCAATAGGAGTATCAGGAGAGAAATGATGCTGAATCTGAGCCTGAAGCAGCTCTGCTGTTGCCATGGCGTCCGTTAGTGCATGGTGAGGCGGGTAAACAGGCAGCCCGTAACGCTCGCGAGAAGAGCCTAACCGCACTGGCTGACGTTTGTTGCCTTTAAGGCGGTTGAAAATACCCTTGGTATTCATATCCTGCACATAGGATTCAATTTCCATGGTATCCATGACCGGAAACACGATGCCCTCTTCAATCCGGTCTTTTAACGCCGTATCCAAGAATTCGCGTTCGATCTTTCTATAGTGCACAACCACGACCTTCCCAGCCAAGGCATCCAGTACTTCATCTAATACTCTTCTTAAATCGGGTGCATCCAGAATATCGTTGTGAGTGATACCGTGGATCACTACGGACTCTTCCTGAAGCGGTGTGTTGGGGCGAACGATCCAGTGTCTGGCCTGATTGCAGTAAATCCGGTTAAGGTTGAAAGGGACAAGCCCAATACTGACGATGTCGTCTTTTTCAGCGTCTAAGCCCGTCGTTTCAAAGTCCAGGGCGACAAAAGGCACTTTAGACAGAGGAGTATCACCTGACACAATACCAGCCTGATAGAAGTCGTGAAGGCGCTCATCGGTGACAGATTGGGCTTTCTCCTTAAAGCGGCTTTGCCAGTCCGTTTGACCGCCTAAACGGCTATTTCTGAATAAACTCATACCAGCTCCGACTACTTAAAGGTGTTCGCTTGGTAGCGATATTTAAGGAAGTTCTGAGCATTGCTGAGAATCTGGAATGCGTCTTTCAGGTTTCGTCTTTCGAAATCAGACATGTTGTCTGGTTCGATATTGTTGTCCGGTTCGATCTCTGCCTCTACATCTAAAGCCTGATGGCGAATCCGAACCATAGAAATGAACTCCATTGCGTCGCGTAAGTCTTCGGCACGACCATTTGGCAGAATCCCCGCGTCTATGATGTCGTCTAAACGCTCAAAGGAGTTTTGAGAGCGAGAACCCACTGCAAGTGCATGAACGCGAATCAAATCAGCGAGTGGGGCAGTGCCGCGGCGTTTGAGGTTGATGGAGTTTTTATGCTGACCATCTTTTTCCATTACAAAGCTTTTGAAGAAGCCAAGAGGTGGGGTTCGGCTGATAGCATTACGCGCCAGACAGGCAAGGAAGCGATTATTCTTTCTTGCCCTGCGCACTATGTAACCATTGAGTTGCTCTGCCCACTTGGTTCGTCCATACACGCCATCCAGATCGAAGAAGATCGAGCTGTTGAGCAGAGCTTTGGGGTTCGGATCATCAATCCAGTCATTAAAGCATTCTTCCCATTCGCGGCGCGTCATGCGCCACATAGGGTTCGTTGCCATGATGTCTCCGGTGCAGTAGTTGTATCCGCACTGATCTAAGCCATCGCAGACAAACTTCGCCAGCTTTTCAAAGTAGTCGCCGTGCTGATCCGGCTTATAGCTTTCGTCGAGAATAATGGCATTGTCCTGATCGGTGACGATAAGCTGCTCGTCTCTTGCCATGGAGCCTAATGCCAGGAAGCAGTAGGGTACGGGAGGTGGTCCCAGCGTTTCTTCCGCCAGTTCAATGATTCTCTGTTTGAAGCTGCGTCCAATCACCGACATGGCGCTGCCCACCATATGAGAGTTGGCGTCTTCATTGACTAAGCGAACAAAGCTGTCTTTGACCTGCTCGGAAAGGGTCTGCAATTCTTCCATTGTCTGTTGCTGGAAAATACTGCTTACCAGCAACAGGGAGTTCTGAGACTCATAGCGAACAATGTCGGTCGCTTCGATGATGCCAAGAGGCTGCTGGTTTTTCACTACAGGAAGGTGGTGAACGTTGTATCTGAGCATGGTCAGCATGGCTTCGTAAACGTAGGCGTTGTGATCCAGCGAAACTACATCTGTGCTCATCACATCGTAAACCGTAGATTGGGGCGACAAACCCGCTGCCAGTACGCGGGTACAAAGATCTCGGTCAGTGATGATACCTTTAAGAGGGCTGTCATCTTCATCGTTTTCAGCGGTTTCGCGATCAAAAACCAACAGCGAAGAGACGTTTTCTTCTGCCATAGTTTGCGCCGCTTCTTGAATCGACTGATCGGAATAAATGGTGACAGGCTCGCGGGTAATCAAAGTACGCACTTTGGATGTAGTGAGGTCGTTGGCATCACTGGTGTTGGATACCGCCTGACGGAGCCGGGCTGAATCTTCCACTTCAACGAAATCGGCAAAGAGATCGTTTTCATCATATAAGGTCTGAAAGATTGCTTCCGGAATGCAGTAAACAAGGGAGTCTTCAATTGCCGTAACAGGAAAGCGAACTTTGTTGTTTGTCAGCAGACCCATCTGCCCAAAAATGTCGCCTTCATCCAGCCGGTTATAGAGCTCTCCGTTGCGACGATAGACTTCCACAACGCCGCTTCGCACTAGGTATAAATCGTGGATATGATCGCCAAAATGGATGATGGGCGTCCCCTGACGAAAGTAAGATATTTCTATGTTGCTGGCGACTTTATCAAGCAGCTCTTCTGGCAATGCACTGAAAGGAGGGTACTGGGAGATAAAGGATTTTATTTCTATTATTTCTGCTTGCATAGGAGAGCTGACTGTAGGCTTTTTTATTGTTCACCATCCTATAGTAATCAATAAAAAAGACCAGTCGAATGACTGGTCTTTAAAATATATTAATACGTAATGTATCGGTAGCGATTAAAGAACCGCAGCAATACCTTTACAAAGTGGACCCATGTTTTCTTTTGTCATGCCTGCAACACTGATACGACCTGAGCCAACGATGTAGATTGCAAATTCTTCTTTCAGGCGGTTAACCTGATCTTTTGACAGACCAGAGAAAGAGAACATGCCGTTCTGGCGCTCAATGAAGCTGAAGTCCGCGTCAACGCCTTCCGCTTTCAATGTAGAAACGAACAGCTCACGCATTTCTTGAATACGGTCGCGCATTTCTGCCACTTCTTTTTCCCATTCTGCGCGCAGTGCTTCGTCGTTCAGGATGTGAGTAACAACCGCTGAGCCGTGCGCTGGTGGGTTAGAGTAGATAGAACGGATAATGCTCTTAACCTGAGAGAAAGCTGTTGCAGCAACGTCTTCAGACTTAGCGACAAGCGTAAACGCACCAACACGTTCGTTGTACAGGCCAAAGTTCTTAGAGAATGAACTCGCAACCAGAATCTCTGTGTTGTGCTCGGCAAATACACGTAGACCTGCTGCGTCTTCCTCAACACCTTTTGCGAAACCTTGGTATGCAAAATCGAACAGAGGAAGCAGACCTTTTTCCGCACACAGCTTAGCCAGAGTTTCCCACTCTTCTGCCGTTGGGTCGATGCCCGTTGGGTTGTGACAGCAGCCGTGCAGAAGAACGATGTCACCAGCACTTGCCGTTTCAAGATCAGCCACCATTGCAGCGAAATCTTTGTCTTTGGTTTCAGCGTTGTAGTAACCGTATTGAGCTGTTTCTATACCAGCAGCTGTGAATACGCCGTTGTGGTTTGCCCAAGTTGGGTTACTGATCCAGATTTTAGGGCTGTTCAGGTGACGTTTGATGAATTCGCCTGCCACGCGTAGTGCACCCGTACCACCTGGAGCTTGTGCTGTTTTTGCACGTTTAGATGCGACAACATCAGAATCTGCGCCAAATAGTAACTTTTGTACCGCTAAACCGTACTCAGCTGTCCCTTCGATGGTCAGGTAAGATTTGGTTTTTTCTGTTTCAAGAAGTGCAGCTTCCGCTTTTTTAACTGTAGCCAGAACTGGAGTCTGACCTTGTTCATTTTTGTAGATACCCACACCTAGGTTAATTTTTTCTGCGCGGGAATCTTTTTTGAATTCTTCAGTCAGACCAAGGATTGGGTCAGCGGGGGCGGCAATGACTTTTTCAAACATAATCGGCGTCCGTGTTGATTAAATGGGAAAGGTATAAATATACGCTAGTTATACCTTTCCCAGTCACGGGTTACAACCGGATTTCAACAGAAAGTAGTATTTTTCTTTGTTAGGTCGCTCGCAGCTGATCAAGGTCAGAAAAAGCGGGCTAATCTCCTACAAAAACCTAAGATTTTTGCCAGATAAGTCCTGAAAATGCCAAAACTACGTCAACCTTATGCAAATTGCAGATTACCCGTATCAGGATCTTGTTTCGGAGTTTCCTGTTTCATGTCTTTATATTGAGCGGCAATAGCCATAAATTCTTCTTCAATAGCAAGAAAAGCGTCCACGACTTCAGGGTCGAAATGCTTCCCTTTGCCTTCAAGAATGATCCCTTTGGCTTTTTCATGGCTGAAAGCGGGTTTGTATACGCGTTTTGTTATCAATGCGTCATAAACATCGGCCAGCGCCATTAAGCGACCGGACAGTGGAATGCCCTCACCACTTAATGCATTCGGGTATCCTGTACCGTCCCATTTCTCATGGTGGGTCAAGGCGATTTCGCGGGCAACACGAAGAAATGAACTGCTGCCCATGCGCTTTTCGGCGATAGAGAGGGCATCGGCACCTATTTGAGGGTGACCTTTCATTATCTCGAATTCTTCATCTGTCAGTTTACCCGGTTTAAGTAGCACGGAATCTGGAATACCCACTTTACCTACATCGTGCAAAGGTGCCGATTTGTACAGTAAATCTATATAGGAAGGGGTAAGCTGTTCTTTGAGTTTTGGGTGCCCTGAAAGATGAATCGCAAGCGCTTTGACGTATTCCTGTGTACGCAGAATATGAGCGCCGGTTTCGTTGTCGCGCGATTCTGCCAGTGCCGCCAGACTGACAATGGCCACGTCTCGTGTGGTTTTCACTTCGTCTTGTGAGTCTTGCAACGAATCGAGCATTTGGTTGGTCATTCGTGCCATGGCTCCCAGTTCATCATTCTGGGCAACGGGCAGGCGGGCATCAATATTGCCGTTGGTCACCTGTATCAGAGCTCTTTCCTGGCTGATCAGGATTTGCTTCATCAGCTTCGCCCAGAGCAACATAATGGTAATGGCATAACCGGTTAATACAGCGGAGATGTAGATGAATTCTTTCAGAATACTGAGCTTTCCTGACCCGTCATGCAGCGCTTCCGGTGTGTTTTCCAGCCAGTGGATGTCTTTAAACGCGACCATGCTCATCATGATGGCAAGGGTACAAAGTAGGAGTACAACCAGAGTAATCATCTGCTTAACCAAGGAACGACGTTTGCCCATTAGGTTAAAGCTGGCTTGGTTTTGTTTTAGTAAATCGTTGAAGCTGTTTATCTGATGGCTCAAATGCAAAATACTGCCAGTGAAGAAACCAAACAGAGTCATCCCGAATAGCACCTTGAGATTGCTGTCGTATGGGAAGTCGTAAACTGTGCGATAGAAGAGCGAGAAAGGGACGCTCATAAAGAAAAAGAGTGCGGTGTCCAGCTTGATGTAATTCACATCTTCCTTGTTTACCAAGGATCGGGTAATTGCCATACGTATCACAAACATCACACTGAATACGACGCCAGTATGAACCAGCACTTCTTCTAATGTGAGCGTTTCCAGCATTGGGCAGACACGCCCCCCGTAAATGCCGAATAGCAAGCCGGCAATAGTGTACAGCTTAAAAGTCAATGATGTATTGAAGTCCTGAAATTTCATAGGACAATCCTTTCTGGTTCTGTGACCTGTTTTATCTTTTGTTCAGTCTAGCATTTTAATGAGCTTCTACACTCAAATGACCGCTCATGATGAGCTTTATATCACTACGTTGTATTTATCTAGACCCGATTATGATTCTTTTCATTTCAGCTTACCTAGGGCGCAAGCAAAGCCGGGTATATACCAAAGTCTCTTAAGAACTTTTGGGTATAAGTGCTGAAAATAAAAACGCCACTCCCGAGAGTGGCGTTTTCGATAAGATTAAAAAATCTTAGAAGTTTGCGCTGCGCGGCGTACGTGGGAATGGAATCACGTCGCGAACGTTACCCATACCTGTTACGTAAGAAACCAGACGCTCAAAACCAAGACCGAAGCCCGCGTGTGGCACTGTGCCGTATTTACGCAGGTCGCGGTACCAGCTCATGTGTTCTGGGTCGATACCCATTTCACGCATGCGAGCATCCAGAACGTCCAGACGCTCTTCACGTTGTGCACCACCGATGATTTCACCGATACCCGGAGCCAGTACATCCATAGCAGCCACGGTTTTGCCGTCTTCGTTAGAACGCATGTAGAAAGCTTTGATGTCTTTCGGGTAGTTCTTCACGATAACTGGCGCCTTGAAGTGCTCTTCTGCCAGGAAACGCTCGTGCTCAGAAGACATATCGATACCCCATTCAACAGGGAATTCGAATTCACGACCCGAGTCCAGAAGAATCTGGATAGCGTCTGTGTAGTCTACTTGTGCAAAATCAGAAGCAACGAATTGCTCTAGGCGAGTAATGGCTTCTTTGTCGATACGCTGAGCGAAGAACTCAAGATCGTCGCGGCATTCTGCAAGTACGGCTTCAAATACGTATTTCAGCATGTCTTCAGCCAGCTTTGCGATGTCTTCAAGATCCGCAAATGCCACTTCAGGTTCAACCATCCAGAATTCCGCAAGGTGGCGGCTGGTGTTTGAGTTTTCTGCACGGAACGTAGGTCCGAACGTGTACACTTTGCTTAGGGCACACGCATAAGCTTCTGCGTTTAGCTGACCAGATACCGTCAGGAAGGTCTCTTTACCGAAGAAATCTTCGTTGAAGTCCACGTCGCCTTTTTCAGTGCGAGGCAGGTTTTCCATGTCCAGCGTTGAAACGCGGAACATTTCACCAGCACCTTCTGCATCGGATGCAGTGATAAGCGGAGCAGATACCCAGAAGTAGCCTTGCTCGTGGTAGAAGCGGTGAATCGCCTGAGACAGACAGTTACGTACGCGCGCAACTGCACCGATAACGTTTGTGCGAGGGCGAAGGTGCGCAACTTCACGAAGGTACTCAATTGAGTGACGTGTTTTTGCCATTGGGTAAGTTTCAGCATCTTCAACCCAGCCAACTACCTTCACACCAGTAGCAGCAAGTTCAAAATCCTGACCTTTTGCTGGAGATTCAACAATCTTACCTGTTACTTCAACAGAGCAGCCAGTTGTTAGCTTAAGCACTTCGTCTTCGTAATTATTAAGATTATTTGGGACCACGGCCTGAATCGGGTCGAAACAAGAGCCGTCATAAATGGCAAGGAAAGAGATTCCGGCTTTGGAATCACGACGTGAACGGATCCAGCCTTTAACAGTGACTTCACTGTCTACAGCTAGCTTACCGCTTAGTACGTCTTTTACAGGCGCGTAAGTCATGTTTGTTATATTCTCCATAGAGGTCAAAATACAACCCGACTGAGCGGTTTTTAATCGCTCAGTCGGGTTAGAAATCATTTCTTTAATTTCAACCTGACATATTACCTGTCAATTCATCAGCTTCAACCTTTAATATCGCTTGGCAGGGTAAATTGATTCAGTAATGACTCGAGTTCTTCCGACAAATGTTCAAGATTTAGACTGATCTCTCTCGTTTGACGGGCTGAAGCAGAGGTTTGATCCGCATGTAGGGTAATGGTTTCTATCTTCTGACTAACATTTGTACTAACGGACGTCTGAAGTTTGACCTGCTCCTGAATACTGGTTGCATGCGAGTTTGCCTGTTGCATTTCACTCACGACATCTTTCAGGGTGCATGACAGAGATTCGATAGATTCTGCTCGGGAGTGAGCTTGTTGGCACACCTCATCAACAGAGTTTAAGGATTGAACGCTGCCTTGCTGAAAATCGGCAATGATGTTTTCGATGCTGCCCGTGGCCTCTTGTGTTCGGCTGGCCAGTTGTCGCACTTCATCGGCAACCACGGCAAACCCCCGACCTTGTTCTCCCGCCCTTGCAGCCTCTATAGCCGCATTTAATGCAAGCAGGTTCGTTTGTTCTGCAATGCCCTTTATGACTGAAAGAATCGAAGACACTTCACCGGTTTGTTCGTTCAAGTCGGAGATCATGCCTTTTACTGATTCGATGTCTCCAACCAGGTTCTGAATATCTTCGCTCGCATTGTGTGACTGTGCTGAGCCGGATTTCGCGGTTTCGGTGTTGTGAGTAATCAATGCAGAGGCATCAGTAGTGGCGTTTTCAATGCACTGCTGCTGTTCTTGCAGCTCAGCAATATTCTGATTAACTTCGGCGGTCTCCTGTTGCTGGTTGTTCGCTGCGTGGTCGTTATCTTTTGCCACATTCGTTAACTGAGTGGCGGATTCAGCGAGAGAATGCGAGGTTTTCTGAACCTGCCACATGCTGGACGCCACACTGTCTAATAAATGGTTGATGTCTTTTGATAGCTGACCAACTTCATCCTTTTGCTTTGTATCAAGCCGGATGGAAAGGTCTTTGTTTGAGCTGACCTGTTCCATCAAGCGAGAAGTCATTTTTAGTGGGTTGACCACGATTTTCCTTATCATGCTCAGTGCAATCAAAAAACCGACCGCGGCAATCGCCGTCATGATAGCGACCGCAATAATGGTTCGCTGGCTGATAAGCTGGTTCAGATGGCTTAGGTTATATTCAAGCCTGATGGCACCTAACACTTCGCCTTCTTTCGCCATGTGGCAATTGATGCAGTTTGTTCCGCGATAGTTGTCGCTGGCTTTCATTGGCAAAGCCACCACAATGCCTTTGCCCCAATCCGCAGAGATGCTTTCAATAACGGTTTCTCCGGCTAAGGCACGTTGATCGATGTCGTCAATTGCAGACTGGTTTTCGCCTCCCGCGCCATACAGGCGAGATACGGCTTCTGCTCGTAAAACCCGGACATTTTCAATGCCGTCTTGGGCAAGCGCTTTTTCCCGTAACGTCTCTTTCTGGCTCATGGTGCCAGTGAGCATCATCATGTTCAGGCTGTCGAAGTAGTTACCTGCCTTGTCCAGCAGTTGCTCGCTTAATACCGTATTGATTAAGTTGCGCTGCTGAAAATACTGGTAACCCGTAGAAGATGCCAATACTAAAGTAAATACTGACACCAGCGTGAAAAGCAGTTTATAGGTAATAGACACGTTCATTGGCTGACTTTTTATTTTGATTATTAAATTAATTGAGCAACAGATAATGCTCTGGTGTTATTTTAAGTTAATAAAAAGTTAAGTTGTCTCAGTTTTAATTGTTACTGTGAACTTAGTAATGAATAATTAATATAAATTGATTTAGAACAAATTTATTAAAATATTACCTGACATAAATACTCGGTTATTTATCCATTCTGTTAATATTTTAAAATACAAAATAAATATGATCAGGTTTGGTTTAATTTATCTATTAGACTTTAGTTGATAATGTTTTTGGCGAATTTTAAAGAAAGAGGACAAAGAAACTTAATTAGAATGCGCTAATTATCCTTTCACGTTGAGTGATACTTAGCCGATAAAGCATCGAGTTGCCCTTACGCTGACAAGACACTGACATAGCGCTGGTTTGAGTGCGATAAAACGCAACCTTTCACTTGTTGCTGCATAAGGAAACTGGTATGTCGGAAGAGGTAATGAGGCACGAAACTGGGGTTTCTGCTCATCTGGAAGGTGATAAAATCACAAGTCATGCTTCAAATAGTAAGTTGCGTATATTCTTAATTTTCCTATTTTTTATCCTTTCTGGGTACTACCTTTGGGTGCTGTATTTAATTGCGACCCCACAAGTGAGCCTGTCTTATCAAACCTATTACATGGACACAAGAACACTTTACTGGGGTAGAGATAAAGAAACATTTGCCATTCCTGAGTCGGGCATGGTCAATATTACAGAAAAAAGCCCGCTGCTGACGAGAGAAGGGTGGAGAAAGAAAATAGTGGAGGGACATCGTCCGCTAAATTCTGCCGGAGGATTATTATTTTCTTCCACTCCAGACAAAGCCGAAAGAATAACAATTTCACTGTCGAGAGATGCGTCAGAATTACCCAGAATAGATTTTTATTTGAACGACGTACCATTAGAACCGAATTACTTTAGAAATAAAATTACGCTCAAGTTCTCGATGAACCAATTAAATAAAGAAAATCTAAATTATCTAAAAATAAAGCCTATGGAATCCGTTAATGTTCAGTCGGTGGTGTTCCAATGAGTACAGTTCAACTTGCTAATAAGCCTCTGGTAGACAAAACATCTTCTTCTCTACCAGATATTTCCTTAACCAAAGAAGACTGGATCACCATTGTTTTAGCTGTTCTGGTAAGCCGGATCGTTCTCTATTTCATTGGGTTAGTTGGGGTTGATCTATTTAAAACGGTTGATACCACTGAGCTGACAGCCTGGCAAACAATCTGCCGATTTGATTGCGTATGGTTCAGAAGAATGATCGATTACGGTTACGACCTGTACCCGAAATGGTTGAGTAACAAAAACGCGGCAAACTGGGCGTTTATGCCGGTAACTCCGTTCTTGGGCAAGCTATTGATGCCAATTTTTGGCGACGGAAAAATCACGTTGGTGATTGTCTCTAACCTTGCATTCCTGATCAGCGTACCTGTTTTCATTATGGCGCTGAAACAAATGGGAATCAGTGAAAAAGGTCAAAAGCATGCGATCTGGCTAATGTGTTTTTCGCCGTTTACCGTTTACTCAATGGCAGGGTATGCCGAACCCTTGTTTATCGCACTAGTGAGTGGTGTTTTCCTTTGCGCGTATCGGGAACAGTGGCTTTGGGCTGCCATACTCGGGCTGATAGCCGCCATCACCCGTAATCTGGGCGTGATGCTGGTGTTCTCGTTACTGATCATTGCCATTCAGCATTACGGTTTTAGAAACCTTCTCACATTCAGGTTACCCGCATTGAGAGCGGTTACCACAATTTGGGTAGTTCCATTTGGCTTCTTTGGCTTTATGACCTTCCTCTATTTCCAATCGGGAGACGCTCTGGCTTTCGGGCATATCCAGATAGCGTGGGGGAGGGTTTTTACTCACCCAATAGACTGGATCGAATACGGCTTTGAAAGAGGAGGGTCGAAGCTTTACCTCACACTGGTCGGTCTTGCTGGGTTTGCGATGGTCGGTTACTTGTGCGTGAAAAAGTATTTCGCAGAAGCGATCTTTATGTTTATCAACCTCTACCTTCCATTCTCATCAAGCCTGAATGCGATGCCGAGATACCTGTTTGGGTTGTATCCAGCGTTTTTCTGCATGGTGCTGTTGTTAGAACGTTACCCTAAAGCCAGAACTCCGGTGCTCTGTTCCTTCGCCGCTTTCGCCCCTATCATCACCATTGGGTTCTTCTCGCGAGCGTTCTTTACGCTATAACCGTGTACCCATAACCTTAAATCACCGATACCCGCGTAGCATCCTGATCCCCAGCTCGCGGGTTTCTGCCTTATGCGAAGAAGGAGAGATTACGTTCCTTCTTTTTATACCAAACCGTTGGAATGAACCGGATATTCCAAAGTGTTGTTGCCTTGTCCACTTTTCTCGAAAAGTAATCTAATTCTGTGAATGACGCTTCTGTCCCAAAAGTCGATTTAGTCAAAGATTACATAGAGATATGTGTTATATATTTCGACCAGTAAGAATGTTAAATGACGAGCTGTGGATAAATTATGTGGACAGTTTGTTGCATAATAACTGTTAGTAGCTTTAGGAGTAATAATGGGCTTAATGATCCATTCAATGGGTGAAGTACCCGCAAATGTAGAAAGAGCGTTCTACATCTATTTATTAGATTACGGATGGCAAGAGCCTATTCGTGATGCGTTGTTTGATAATTTTCAATTGTTAGCTGATCATGCTTCAAAGAACGATGCAGTTGTATTCCAAGGGACTGTTGGTCATCATTTCACCGATGAGGTCCTTTCTTGGCACAGTGTTAATGGTCTGGATGGTGAGGATATATTACCTGCAATCTTAATTACAACACGAAATCCACATGAGTTTTCGGAACGTCGAGTAGATCCAACGCAACACAACATGCTTCTGATACCATTGAAAAATATCTGTAAAACACCGACAGATGTTATAGGAACAATTAAAAAGATAGTTTCTGATATCAGTGCAAAAAAAGAGTTACCTGATTTTAAAGTAGCCCAAGAAATTAGAGCAGGAGATTCCGGTTCATTGGTTGACGCGCTGATTTTGCAGCCAAATATTTCTGGTGTCGGGGTTGATCTCAATAAAATCATTTCATTGTTTAGACGCAAAAAGGAAACACGCTACTAACAAACGCTTTAAGACGGATTCGCAACGCGTGGCATTTTTACTATGCGTTAATTTTAGTGATTAAGGTGGTATGCAGAAACATGGCATTGCGTTGCTCACCACTTAATCGGGCGTTAGGAAAATTGAGAAGTACAGTGAATGAAAAATAAGAAGAACGCTAGAAAGCTACGAAGAAAGTTGGCTAAAGTACAGCGCAGAAAGCAAAGAAAGAATAAGAGTTATGTACCGAGAAAACAAAAAATGAATCAACTTGATAAGATTCTAAAAAAGTCCATGTTTGACGTAGAACATGCACTTAGCTTATATGCTACGAGCTATTTCTATTTACCAGCAAAATTGCTTTATGATAAAGAGTGTTTAAAGCAGTACGAGGATATTTCAGAGAAATGCCATATCTATATTATCGGCTATCTGCCTAAAACAAAGCTGCTGATAGGGTATCAAGAAGAGCAAGATGCGGTGTTAGAGTTTGAAATAGGCTCGGTTAAGCATGACTTCAAATTACCATTACCTAAAGGCTGTCGGTTAGAGTCAGATGATGTCGGTCCTTACGCTGTAAATGAGCAAGGAAAAAAGTTTGCTATACCTGAAGAAGCAATAAATCTCTTCCTGCAACAACACTCGAAATTTGAGGTGAAATACGTCGGGCAAGCTTACGGGAAAGACGGTTCCAGAAATGCGATTGACCGATTAATGAAACACGAAACACTTCAAAAGATCTCATTATCGGGCGTACCAGATAATTATGAACTCCAGTTATTGCTTTTGGAGGTAGAGCCAAGTCCACAGTTAATTACCGCATTGAACCCTTTTGCACAACAAAAAGACGACACTGGTGGCAGAATCAAAGCGGGGCTAGATAAACTCTTTAATACAAGTGAACAAGAAAGGGTATCTTTGTACGAGGCTGCCTTAATACGTTATTTCTATCCTCAATTTAATCGAGAGTTTAAGGACAGTTTTCCTTCTACAAGGCTTAAAATCTTACATGATTGCTATGAAAAAGACTTTTCAATGGTATCTGCAGAAATTATCTTCGATGAGCTTCCATTTCAACTATGGTCAGACGCAGTGCCAGCAAAACATTCACATATGGCGGTGCATGACCTGCATGATGATAAGTCAAGAAAAGCATTTTTCTACGGTAAGTAAATTTGCCTAACACATATGAGCCTTCCGCCTGTCAATAGGCAATAACATTCTATTGGCTGCGGTAGCAGCCAATCCATCTCGAACAACAAAGTCATCTACTTCGTTTTGTCATTTCGATCATCAAGCATGGTATTTTCAAACTTCAAGCAAGCTGTGTATCGCAACACTTCTCCAATCCTATGCACACAGTCAGCATATTTACTATGTTAGTCAGCAGGTTAGAGCGAGTTTCTAGTTTGTGGAGAATGACGTCCGTTAGTGGCTGCTGCTTGGTTACCAAAGTGATTTTTCGTTAAGTCGGTACCACTACAGCGTGGTAGAACCTCGGAAAAGGAAGCTCATTTCGTTCGTTATGTTTATTGAGGGAGAATATGAATAATACTTTATTAAAGGTATTAGCTTGTAGCTGCGTCTTTTTATCCGGTTGTAATTTTAAAACGACTTCTGATGGCAAAGTTGTCGCATGTAGTGGTTCCGTTGAACCAGCTATTAAGGTTGAAGTTATAGATAAAGAAACGGGGTATCGTATTTCTTGTGGAGCTTCAATTGTCATTCGTGATGGTGAATTTTCCGAAGAAAGAAGCAACCTTCATGGCACAGGTTGCGACAACTCAAAGGCTTTACTTGGTGCATACGAGCGTGAAGGAACATATAAAGTATCTGTATTTAAAGATGGTTATCTTGATTGGAGCACAGAAGGCATTGAGGTATCTTCAAACGTTTGCCACGTCAATACGATAACGATTCAGGCATACTTGGAAAAATAAACACCATAAGTAGTTCAATCAGACCGAAAACGCATGGCGCTTTTGTGTGTTATGAAGGCGAAATATGGCGATTTGGTTATTGTTCTGTTTGCCGTTTAAGTGGGTACTATATTTCATTCAATGTCGAGGGAATGATGCAAGATAAAAGAGTAAAAGACGTATATAACTCTTACTTTCATTTTAATAATGAGCGAACGCTTTCAACAGATTTGGCAAGTGAGCTTTTTACGGTTGAAGCTGATGGGTGTTCTATTTATGTGGACAAAACACGCAAGTATGACAACCAGATAATCATTCATGGTGCATGTAGTTCAGAAGCGTTAGAGAGTCACCTGATGCTGTTTGAAGGTAGTTTTTCTCCCGAGATTTCTATAGAGCCTCAGGCATTTACAAATGAACTGAAGACATGGCTATCAAACCGCGGATTTGCACCAGTTTTTGAACATGAATTTCTCGAACTAAGGGCGTCAAATTATGCAGTGTCCAAAGACGTCTTAGACCAAGTTTCAGTTGAACGCTGGGAAGATAATAAGGTCGATGATTTTTTAGCTTTACTCAAAACGTCAGGGCTAGAGTGTACAGACGAAATCTGGGAAAAGAAGCACTCGCTTTATTGCACCGATACGTTTCGTTGTTATGTTGCAAAAGTAGATGGGAAGCCTTGTGCTTGGGCAACGAGTTTTATCGAAAATGGGTATACAATTTTAGCTAACGCGTATACACAAGAGAGTCACCGTTCTAAAGGGTGTCAGACTGCCTTACTGAGAGCTCGAATCGAAGACGCAATATCTTTAGGCGCTGAAGTGATCTTAACGGACGTAATGCCAAGCAGTACTAGCAGCAAGAACTGTAAATCTGTAGGTTTTAGCAGTGTTGGTATACGAAGCGTCTGGTGTAAAGAGTAGATTTATAGTGTAAGGCGACCATTCCAGCATTGAGTCATTATCATCTTTCTTATCTCGGTGAATCCTACGATTTTAGGGGATTTCTGACTTCTAACAGGTCTTTGTAAATGGTCTTGAGTACGATATTGCAGCCATCACTGGATATAGTTGCTGAAAGCCTCGAACTCATGTACAAAACATCTTTTAATGTAATAAGGGATAGGTTGCATGAATTTGGTAGTTCGTCAGGTGGCTCTGGAAGATGCAGAGGGCATTACTAATGTACTCAATCCAATCATTTCTGAAGGTTTATACACGGTTCTAAATACGACCTTTACTCCAGAAGAAGAAAAAGAGTTTATTGCCAGTTTCCCTGAGCGTGGTGTGTTTACCGTAGCGCTGTCTGAACTCGATTCTAAAGTTGTTGGTTTTCAAAACATTGAGCCGTTCGATCAATACACAAAGGCTTTTGAGCATGTTGGCATAATTGGTACGTTTGTTTGCGAAAGTGCTCGTGGTCTCGGTGTCTCTAAACAACTTTTCGAGTCTACGTTTGCGGTCGCTAAGCAAAAGGGATATGAAAAGCTATTTGCTTACGTCCGCTGCGATAATGAGCGTGCGCTAGCTGCTTACGTTAGACAAGGCTTTGAAGTAGTAGGTACTGCGAAAAAGCACGCAAAAGTTCGGGGTGAATACATTGATGAAGTTCTTATTGAGAAGTTTTTGTAGGCGTGGTCTGGCTACTTTGATGGTTTGGTGAATTCTTCGCTTATCAGTGACCAAACTTATTGGTGTTCGATTGGATAGATCATTTTTAAAGGCGGGTATCAGCTTTTAAAACAATATTAACGAGTACCGCTTTGAGGTGTTGGCGTGGTACTCGTTGGTCTAGAAAATCAATGTTGTTTGCAACCGTGGTTGAACATTGTGTTAGCGGGCTAGCATCATCTCATATTCAACCATCATATCTGGCATGCCTAGCCGCTGCACATATCTTAATGTTCCTGTTGCAGGTTTGACCGGAACGTCACTTAAAAATTCTTCCCACAATGCGGCGATTTGTTCAAATTGCGCAGAGTTCACATCGTTAGTAAACGTCCAGTCCGTGCGCACAATGTCGTCAACGCTATAACCAGCTTCTTCGATAAATGATTGCATTTGGTTAAGAATCAACTTGGTTTGAGCAACAGGGTCACCAGGGTGCTGAGTCACAAAGTCTGGGTTGCAATCGGCATGACCAGTCACAAAAAAGATGTCGTTAAAATCGGTTAGTTTTAAACCCCAGCTAAAGGCATTACGAAAGTCAGGTAGCTTGCTATTATGAAACGCTTGTTTATGAGCCATAGTATTTTCTCCATGTTAGTTATTTTGATTTGGCTGATGACTACGCCGACAAATCGATAATGATCTTTCCAGTTGTTCTCTTTGATTCGCTTAAGCTATGAGCCTGTTTAACCTGATCTAACTTAAATATTTTTTCGATATGGACCTGAACTTTCCCGCTATCAATTAACTCGCTTATTTGTTGGAGATCGTTAGCGTTCGGCGTAACAAACCAGCGTTGATAGTGAATTCCTTGCTGCTGTGCCATTTCGTCATTCAATTCATCCAGCAATGAGATCAAGTAACCTCCGGGGCGTATCACTTTGAGCGAGCGTGTTAGAACGTCATCTCCACCTACCGCGGCTAACACGGCATCAACCTGTTCAACCGAGTTTTCAAAACGCTGACTGCGATAATCAATAAACTCATCGACGCCCAATGCTCTTACATAAGGTTCTTTTACAGCGGATGCTGTCCCTATTACATAGGCACCATGCGCTTTGGCAATTTGCACTGCAAAGCTGCCAACTCCACCTGAGGCGTTATGAATAAGTACCTTATCACCGGATTGAAGCTGGCAACCTTGCATGAGTGCTTGCCAGGCGGTTGCTGCTGCAAGCGGAACGGCGGCTGCCGTCAACGTAGTTAATGAATCTGGCTTTCGCGCTACTATGTCACTGTCTACTGCAATATATTCAGCGTATGCACCTTGGTCAGAAATAGGGGCGTAAACAAATACTTCATCACCTAGCTGAAAATCTGTTACCTGCTCACCGATTTGTGCTATTTCACCTGCGGCATCCCAGCCTAGTATCAAGGGCAATTTATGTTCTGTAATGTCTCTTACTAACCCTTCACGTACCAACCAATCGACTGGGTTTACGCCAGCGCCATGGACTTTAATCAGAACTTGATTTGGCTGAATTTGAGGTTTTGCAATGTCACCAACGATTAGTTTTTCAGCATTTCCGTATTGTTCAATGTAAGCAGCTTTCATACGTATTCCTCTTGTTAACTCTCAGATAGTTATGGTCTTTTCGTCCAATGAGGATACTTTGCCAAAGCTGATTCATATCGTCTAATTGATGATTGGTATGATATGCATTGAATATTTGAATGTATTTGGTGATACTGAAGCCCGCTTGCTTATCCATTTCGAGCTGAATTCGAATGGTAGAGGTGAGCAGACCCCTATTACCCCCATAGAAAACAAACGTGATATGGCGAATCTTGATCTAAATTTGTTGGTTATTTTTGATGTCATCATGCAGGAGCAATCCATAACCGCTGCTGCTGAAAGGCTTTCCATGACCCAGCCATCGGTTTCCAATGCGGTTGCTCGTATGCGTCATGCATGGAAAGATCCTCTGTTTGTTAAGCAAGGGCGGGGCATACGTCCGAGCCCTTATGCTGAAAAACTATGGCGAGAAATTTCACTACCTTTAGACGACATTAAGCGCGCAGCGGAAAAGCAGGTATTTAAGCCAGCTACGCTTAAGCGCACATTTCGTATTGCTGTTACAGACTGGATGGCGGATTTGTTTTGGCTGCCTCTGCGAAAAATGATTGAAGAAGAAGCTCCACAGGTAGACATCCATGCAGTGCCGTATACGGTGAATGGGGAAAACTTGTTGCTGAATGCCGATGTTGACATGGTGCTGGATTACTTTGAAGGGCGTTCAGGCAAAGTGCAAAGCCAGCACTTGTTTGATAATCATTTTGTTTGCGCGATGCGTGCAGACCATCCACTCGCCGGGGAAGAACTCAACTTACCAAGCTTTACGTCTGCTGAACATTTACTGTTGTCGCTGTCAGGTGAGGCTATTGGGGGCGTCGACAAAGCATTACAGCAACAAGGATTAAAGCGCAGAATTTCGATGACAGTTAACCACTGCTACCACATCCCCAAGATTCTGATTAACACAGACTTAATTACCACAATACCACTGCCGATCATCATAGATGCGGTCGAGGCTGGGCAACTGATTATAAAAAAGCCGCCTTTTGATCTTAAAGCAGGACCAATATCCATGACATGGCATACTCGACATCAACAGGATAAAGAGGTTTTGTGGCTAAGGGATAAGGTTCAAGTGGTACTAAAGAACCATCTGCACGAGAGTATATTTGTTCCACCTTTTACTTAAAGGTTGTTGCCCAAATAGCCGTGGGATTTCAGAAAATAGTAAAAATCGCTGAGGCAAGCAGAAAAAACCGGAAACAGTGGAGACGTTTCCGGTTTTCTTTTATCAGAATGGTGCTGTGATGGTCTTGCGAAGAATTCGGATTTGCTTTGAATTTTCGTAAAACGGTTTGTTGGTGTCTTTAAAATCGGCGCTTAAAAAACACTGATAAGCCGCTTCGTTTTCCTTTTCTACCATCACACAGATGGAATCGTAGTTCGGGTAAGCCGTGTACAGATACGTAAGAAGCCTTTCCAGTGTTGCTTTGCCATGACCTTTGCGCTGGAAGCGATGGTCAATAACAAAGTTCTTTAAGCCAATTTCACGGTTTTTCACAAAGGTAAACTTCTTCTCGAAGCCTTGGTCCAGTGCAAAAAATCCGATGGGGGTTCCGCTGTCTGAGATCGAATAGATGACGTCCTGTTTGTCTCTGTGTTCATACAGATGATCAAAGGTTTCAACAAACTGGCTTTGTTCGGCAGTGACGTTTAATTCAATAAGCGAAGAAAAATCTTTAATTTTCGGGCGTTTAATCGCAATCATAATAATTATATATACAAAAAAGGGCATGGATATCCATGCCCTTAGTTTATTTCCTGTTCAAGCTATCAGCAAATAACTTTTACAGCCAATCCGCCTTGCGATGTTTCGCGATATTTGGCGTTCATGTCTTTACCTGTTTCCAGCATGGTTTCAATGACTTTATCCAGAGAAACACGCGGGTCAGAAGAGCGACGTAACGCCATTCGAGAAGCGTTGATCGCTTTAACCGCAGCAATACCATTACGCTCGATACAAGGCACCTGCACCTGTCCGGCTACTGGGTCACAGGTTAACCCCAGGTTGTGTTCCATCGCGATTTCAGCCGCCATGCAAACTTGCTCTGGGCTAGCACCCATTAGTTCAGCAAGACCAGCCGCTGCCATGGAGCAGGCAACGCCAACTTCACCCTGACAGCCGACTTCTGCGCCAGAAATGGATGCATTTTGCTTAAACAATCCACCAACCGCGCCAGAAGCTGCGAAATAGCGTGTGTACTCTTTCACGCCAACTGGCTGAACAAACTTATCGTAGTAAGCCAGAACCGCTGGAATGATGCCACATGCGCCGTTTGTTGGAGCGGTGACCACACGTCCACCCGCTGCGTTTTCTTCGTTAACCGCAAATGCGTACATGTTTACCCAGTCGACAACGGTCATCGGGTCGTTGGAAAGACGCTCGGTGGTTTTTAGCTGCTGGAATAGGGCAGCGGCACGACGAGGGACTCGCAATGGACCTGGCAGCACACCTTCGGTGTTTAAACCACGCTCCATGCACGCTTTCATCGTGTTCCAGATGTGTTCGAATTCTTCTTCAATTCTGTTGGTGTCTTTTACGACACGCTCGTTTGCCATTACCAGTGCACTAATGGACAAACAGTTGTCTTTGCAGTGATCCACCAGCTCTTTCGCGCTGTTGAATTCATAAGGTACGACAACTTTATCTTCAGGCTCTACACCGAAGTTTTCTTCATCCACAATAAAACCACCGCCTATGGAGTAGTAGGTTTTAGAGTGAACCAACTCACCACCACTTAACGCGTGAATCTGCATACCGTTTTCATGCAAAGACAGGTTGTCGGTGTGGAAAGTCAAATCAACATCGTAATCAAACGCTGCGTCTTTTTGACCATGAGCAAGGGATAGAACTTTTGAAGATTTCACCGTTTCAATGAATGAGGGAATAGAATCAATATCTACACTCTCAGGTGAGTTACCAGCTAAGCCAAGAATAATGGCTATGTCCGTATGGTGGCCTTTCCCGGTTAAAGAAAGAGATCCATAAACATCCACTTTAATATGGTCAACCTCCGTCAAACGACCCATTTCAACAAGATCGTTTACGAAGCTTTGACCGGCCTTCATTGGCCCTACCGTGTGTGAGCTTGAAGGCCCAATACCGATTTTATAGATGTCGAATACGCTGATCATATTTTTACCTTAGGTTGAGCCCCCGCTTGAGCAGGGGGACTCTTTATTATCTTTATAAATATGGCTTTCGCTTAAGCGAATTTTAAAGAGCGCCGTAGATTACAGAACTTATAGACGCCAGACCACACATTGCTGTGAAAATTTGCACAAACGCTGAAGTTTTGTACTTAGCCATCGCAGGTACTTTTTGCATTGCAAATACAGGCATAAGGAACAGAATAGCAGCGATCATTGGTGCGCCCATCGTCTCAATCATACCCAGAATTGAAGGGTTCACAATCGCAACAATCCAGGTTGTGATCACGATGAAGATGAGTGAGAACTTCTCGATGCGTTTTACTGGAGCTTCGCTACGAGATTTTACTAGTCCAACCAAGCCTTCGTGTGCACCCAGGAAGTGACCAAAGTAGCTAGAAGTGATTGCTGCAAACGCAACCACCGGACCAAGGATAGAAATCAGCGGAGACTCGTGAACATTAGCCAGGTAAGAAAGCACACTGATGTTTTGATCTTGTGCGGTAGCCAGCTGTTCTGGCGACAGAGACAAGACTACAGAGAAGACAAAGAACATCACGAAGCCCATCAGCATCATCGCGCCGCCGCCTGTGATCATATCGGTCTTTTTCACCGCATCTTCACCGTAAACGCGACGTTGCTCTTTCGTAAACTGGCTAATGATTGGGCTGTGGTTAAAAGAGAACACAATGATTGGAATCGCAAGCCAGATAACACTTGGCATTGCAGACCAGTCTGGGCTAACAGACATCATGGATGTGTTCCAGTCAGGGATTAGGTAGAAAGACAGAGCAAGAAGAATGAATACCAAAGGGTAAACCATCATTGATGTGGCTTTCAGCATCAGATCTTTGCCGAATACCACGCCTGTGGTCATCAAGGTAATCAGAGCTCCAGATAGCAACCAACGGGGCATTGATGCAAATCCCAGCTGGTTAACCATGAATGAGTCCACCGTGTTAGTGATTCCGACACCGTAGATCAAAACGATTGGGTAAATAGCGAAGAAGTAAGCAAAAGTGATGATGTTTGCGCCAGTTTTACCGAAGTGTTCCTCCACTGTGTCAGTGATGTCTGCGTTAGGATTTTTTGCTGAAAGGACAAAGCGAGCCAGTCCTTTATGAGCAAACCAGGTCATTGGAGCGGCCAAAAGGGCCAAGATGACTAATGGCCAGAAGCCACCAGCGCCAGCTTTAATTGGCAAAAACAATACACCCGCACCGACTGCGGTACCAAAAAGAGAAAGAGCCCAGGTAAAGTCTCTGTAAGTCCATTTGGATTGAGTTCCTTCGGCGCGAGCCGTAGTAACGTTTGTTTGCATAGTTATATTCTCGTGTAATTTATGGGAACAGGAATTACAGGAGCTATTGTCTCTGTTTTTGAGTGAAATATCAGGATCAGGATCAATAAATGTTCCAGGTTTGAAAACAAAGATTAACAAAAGAGAGATAAGTCACGTAAAACACGTGCTACACATTAGAAATACTAGTCTTTGCTATAAGTAAAACTAATCCGAAGCTGCGTCTAATTTAGGAAGAACTTACGCAAACGTTTGCTCTGTTGGGGCTGTCTGCTGTGAATAGGAAGGAAACGGGTGGATTTATGAGGTTTACGAATAAGAAAAATTAAACAATAGAAATGGATTATTTAACCACTTTTACTTTGTGAACTGAGTGTGAAGAGTGTGAATAATCTGCGCTGTCACTCCCCATATGAGATGCTGATTATAGGGGATGTTATACACAATTCTTCGGGTGCCTTGAAAGTGTGCTTCTACCGAATGAATGTTCCCTTTGTTGAATAAATATTCAACTGGAGCTTCAAAAACATCATCAACTTCATTGGGATCGGTGACGGGGGAATATTGATTATCTGCAAACGCAATCACAGGGGTTACCTCAAATCCGCTCACGGTTTTGATTGGCGTTAACTGACCAAGGTGTTCAATCTGGTTTGCAGTAAGCCCGATTTCTTCATTCGCTTCACGCATAGCGGTTTCAAAAGGCGAGGCATCTCCTTTTTCTGTCTTGCCGCCGGGAAAGCTAATTTGCCCAGGGTGATGGCGTAAGTGGCTGGCGCGGCGCGTCAGGATCATGTTTAGCCCGGCATCACGTTCTACAAGCCCGATAAGGACAGCAGCAGTTCGGTATTCCTCGTGCCCGAAATCCAAATGTCGTGTAAAGCTCCCTTTATGGTATTCAGCGGGCTGCGTGAAAAGAAAGCGACTGAGAAAATCTTCTTTGTACATAAGCTCTTACTTTGGCTGACTATCTTATTAATTGTTAATGAAAATTGAAAAAATGACTAGTGTGGATCATGCTTTTATTACCAAAGTCTTATTTTGGCAATTGTGAGAGGGTTGGAGATGAAGGGTTTAATTTTTACCGAGTTTCTTGAGCTGGTTGAAGAAAAGTTCGGGTTGCCCACTGTGGACAAAATCTTGTTTCAGTCTGAGGATGATGGCATTTACACGTCAGTCGGCAGCTACGATCACCGGGATTTGGTGAAGCTGATTGTTGCATTGAGCAAAGAGACAGGCGTGTCACCGGAAGACCTGCAAGAGGTATTCGGGCGAACGGTATTCAACAAATTACTTTCATCACTGGCTCCCGACGAGTCGCTTTCTCACAGTCAATGTACCTTTCAATTCTTGCGCCATGTCGAAGAATACATCCATCTGGAAGTAAAAAAGCTTTACCCTGATGCGCATCCGCCTAAATTTACCTTTCAAACTGAAAATGAATCTGAGTTAGTGATGGACTATAAAAGCGCTCGCTGCATGGGCAGTGTATGTAAAGGACTGATCCTCGGGTGTGCCGATCATTTCAGTGAAAAACTGAAAATTACAATGAACCCAATGACAGACGATGCCAGCCACGTAAGGTTTGTTCTGACAAAGGTTTAGCGAGGTATTCATGGATTCCCGGCTAGAGTTACTAGAAAAGAAGCTGTACAGGGAAATTGCAGCCAGAAAACACGCCGAGAAGTTGCTGGAAGAAAAATCCGTTGAAATGTACAACCTGAACAAGCAACTGGATGAAAGCTTGCAGCAGGTAAAGGCGCAGTCTGACGCTCAGATGCGCAAAAAGGTATTTCAGGAACAGATTTCCAGAATTCTGATTCGTTATGGGCGGCAATTTCTTAAACATGCGCCTGATGAAGTCATACTAAACAGCCTGATAAAAGAGCTTTGCGATTCTGACCTTGTCGTCAACGCAAAGCTCATTCTTCTTAAAAAAGACACCTTGGCTCTTTCCTCTGCCGAATACGGCGAGCTGAACTTTAGCGTGATACCGGTTCAGGTCATCGAAAATGCAGAGAAAGTGTGGGATGGCTGCGGTGTTTTGTGGTGGCCTTTAATGGCTGAAGGGATAATGGTTGGTACTTTGGCGGTAAAGCCAGAGCAGAGTACTGACGACAGAGAATGGTTTGAACACCAGATTACTTTGCTATCCGAACTGGTGAGCAGTGCCATCAGCCGTCAGCTTATTCTGAGAAAAACCATCGATGCCCGGGAAAGAGCCGAAGCCTCAGAGCGTTCAACCCGTGACTTTCTTGCGATGATCAACCACGAGCTGAGAACGCCTCTCAATGGCTTACTTGGAACGCTAGAGCTTTTGTCCGACACGTCACTTACCAATGAACAAAAACGAATGCTCAACACGTTGGAGCAATCCGGCCAGTTTCTGCGAGTTATCATTGATGATCTGCTGGATTACAGCAAGATAAATGCAGGAATGATGCAGCTTAGTGAAAGGGCATTTCGCTGGTCAGACATTCAGACAACTCTACAAAGTATTTTCATCAATCTGGCAAAAGAGAAACGGATTGAGTTTCGTATCGAAAATTTTGATTCTGTGCCAAACGTCCTTGTCGGTGATGTCGAACGGGTTAAGCAGATCTTCGTGAATCTGATAGGCAATGCCATTAAGTTTACCCAAAGTGGTCACGTGACGGTTAATGCATCCTGGCAAAGCAACTGGCTGACTTTCTATGTGCAGGACACAGGGTGCGGGATTGCCGAAGAAGATCAGGAAAACCTGTTTAACCCATTTACGCAGGCAGATATTTCCAGCAAGCGCAATCATGGAGGAACAGGGTTGGGCTTGGCCATCTGTAAACAGTTGGTTGCGATGATGCAGGGGTCGATCACGTTAAAAAGCAAGCCAGACGAAGGAACCCGGTTCGATGTCTCTCTTAGATTGTCTGAAGGGGTGATTCAGGACGTTGAGCAGGAGAAGCTCGACAACCTTGCTGAAGATGAAATGCTGGATTCGCTAAAAATACTGGTGGTGGAAGACTTACGCGTGAATCAGTTTGTGATTCAGAAGATGCTGAAAAAACTGGGTATTACCCCAGATTTTGCCAATAACGGTGAAGAAGGTGTGGAAGCGGTAAGCAGCCATCACTACGACCTCGTTTTCATGGATTGCCGAATGCCCGTGATGGATGGGTTTGACGCCACGTTAACGCTAAGGGAGAGAAACATTCGTGTCCCCATTGTTGCTCTAACGGCAGGAACAACGTTAGCGGAGCGAGAGAAGTGCTTGCAGGTCGGTATGAATGACATACTCAACAAGCCCTATACCAGCGCCGATTTAAAAGACGTATTGGTGAAGTGGGGGCTTTGACCCTCATTCGAACCAGAGCTAGTCACCCAAAGCAGGAAGAATTCGACTGAGCTTATCAAAGGTTTCCTGATATTCAGATGCAGCTTCACTGTCTGCAACCAAACCGCCGCCAGCCCAAACGTAGAGCTTTTGTTTTTCTGCCACCAAGGTTCGAATCGTAATGCTGGTGTCCATTTGACCACAGCGGCTAATGTAACCAATACTTCCGCAGTAAGCGCTCCGACGATGAGGCTCCAATTCCTCGATGATTTCCATCGCTCTGACTTTTGGTGCTCCGGTTATAGATCCGCCGGGAAAGCATGCCCTAAGCAGGTCAGTTGCCGATTTCTCTTTATCCAACTCTGCAGTCACGGTGCTGACCAGGTGGTGCACAGCAGGGAAGCTTTCAATCGCAAACAATTTGGGTACGGAAACGGTGCCGGGTTTGGCAACGCGACCAACATCATTTCGTAGCAAGTCCACAATCATCAGGTTTTCTGCCTGATCTTTTTCTGCCAGCTTTAGCGAATTGGCGTTCGCATTGTCTGTTGCTTCATCGGCACTGCGAGGTCGTGTTCCTTTAATGGGCTTGGTTTCGATAATCCCATTCTTTAGCTGCAAGAAGCGTTCAGGTGAGATACTGAGAATTGCGCTGTCTTCCATTCGAATAAATGCGGAAAACGGTGCTTGGTTTTGTTCTTCCAGCTTTTGGTACGCCTGCCACTCACTGCCTTGATAGCTAGTTTCAAAACGCTGAGCAAGGTTGATCTGGTAACAGTCGCCAGCCTGAAGGTAATCCTGAACCTGATTAAAACGAGTGGTGTACTCGTCCTGCGTGAGGTTAGATTGCCATTCGGATAATAAATGGAAGGGTAGTTTGCTCTCAGGTAATGTCTGACTTAGCAGCCAATCCAGATGTTGCTGGGGTTCCAGACCAACGACGACCGCTCGTTTGAGTTTGTGGTCGCAAATGAGCGTCCAATCATAGATGCCGACTGCCATATCAGGGGAGCCGATATCCTTTGTTGCAAGCTCCGGCAGGGTTTCGACTCTTCTGCCCAGATCATAACTGAAATAGCCTAACGCGCCCCCAAGAAAAGGTAAGCCTTGAATAGCCTCGGCTTCTGGCAAACATTCAGCCTGAATTCTCTCAAGCAAAGCAAATGGATCGTCAGTTGACGTAGTGGTTTCGCCAGCTAAAGTGATTTGCGTTTCTTCGCCGCTAGTAACCAGCGTAGCAATGGGCTGTGCCACTAAGATGTCATATCGGCTATCAGGGTGGCTCTCAGAGGCGGAACGCAAAAGCATCGACCAGGGTTGATTTTCAATTCTACTGAACAGGTCGGGAGCTAAAGAGGGCGTATACTCAAGGGAGACCAAAGAGATAGATTTGATAGACTTGTTATTCATTTGTATAAATTTGTGACAAAGAGTTCGGAGACTACGTGGCGCATTGTGGCGAGCAAGAGTATCATAAAAGAACACGAGAGGATGCATCCGTACTAACGGTCTGATTAAAAAGCATCCCATGTGGAAGCAATCGTTAAGACTTCTTACTATACCTAAGCCACTTTGAGCTGTTTAACAAAGCCCAAAAGTGTCTTTGGTATACAAAATGGAAGCATAAATTATAACAATCGAGGCAATGTATGACCGTCATTCGTAAGCAAGATGTTATCAGCAGTGTGGCTGATGCTCTTCAGTACATTTCTTATTATCACCCTATGGATTTTGTCCAAGCCCTAGATGAAGCCTACCAACGTGAAGAAAGTCAGGCAGCGAAAGATGCCATCGCACAGATTCTGATCAACTCCCGCATGTCTGCAGAAGGGCGTCGTCCTATCTGTCAGGATACTGGTATCGTAACCTGTTTTGTGAATATTGGTATGGGCGTGCAGTGGGATTCTACTGACATGACTGTACAGCAAATGGTGGACGAAGGTGTTCGTCAGGCTTACACCAACCCAGACAACCCTTTGCGTGCATCAGTACTGATGGACCCTGCTGGTAAGCGCATCAACACTAAAGACAACACGCCTGCCGTTGTTCACATCAATATGGTGCCGGGCAACGAGGTTGAAATCCAAATTGCGGCTAAAGGTGGCGGCAGTGAAAACAAAACCAAGATGGTGATGTTGAACCCGTCTGATGATATTGCTGAGTGGGTTGAGAAAACGCTACCAACGATGGGAGCAGGATGGTGTCCACCGGGTATGTTGGGCATAGGCATTGGCGGTACGGCTGAAAAAGCGGCAGTACTGGCAAAAGAATCCCTGATGGAGCACATCGATATTCATGAATTGATCGAACGTGGTCCACAAAATGCGGAAGAAGAACTGCGTTTAGACATCTTCAATCGAGTCAACAAGCTTGGTATTGGTGCGCAAGGTTTGGGTGGTTTGACTACTGTTGTGGATGTGAAGATCAAAACAGCACCTACTCATGCTGCTTCTAAGCCGGTGTGCCTGATTCCAAACTGTGCGGCAACTCGCCATGTACACTTCACACTCGACGGTTCTGGTCCAGCAGAGCTAAACCCACCGAAACTTGAAGAATGGCCAGACATTACTTGGGAAGCCGGTGAAAATACTCGTCGCGTGAACCTTGATACTGTGACCAAAGAAGATGTTCAAGAGTGGAAAACCGGCGAAACAGTTTTGCTGTCTGGCAAGATCCTAACGGGTCGTGATGCGGCGCATAAACGAATCCAGGGGATGCTGGAAAGCGGTGAAGGGCTACCGGATGGGGTCGACTTGAATGGCAAGTTCATTTATTACGTTGGTCCTGTCGATGCGGTAGGAGACGAAGTCGTTGGTCCTGCGGGTCCGACAACCTCTACTCGTATGGATAAATTCACCGATATGATGCTGGAACAAACAGGCATCATGGGGATGATCGGTAAAGCAGAACGTGGTCCTGCAACGGTTGAATCCATCAAAGACCACAAGGCCGTTTACCTGATGGCAGTGGGTGGCGCAGCTTACCTAGTAGCGAAAGCGATTAAGAAAGCGCGTGTGGTGGCATTTGAAGATCTTGGAATGGAAGCCATCTACGAGTTTGAAGTGGAAGACATGCCAGTGACGGTTGCTGTAGATTCAACTGGTGCGAATGCACACCAAATTGGTCCGGATACCTGGAAAGTGAAAATCGCAGAAGCTGAAAAAGCCTAGGTTAACAGACCTTTTGAATTCTCATTTTTCAAATATCAGTTAGAAAAACGCAGCTTAGGCTGCGTTTTTTGTGGTTTTTCATTCGGTAAGCAGTACTATCTTTTCTAGAAAGGCAAAAATTAAAAGGAGAAATGATGCCTCGCTTTGTTAAGTTTTTACAGATTCTGATAGCCGTTGTGGTTGGTGCCATTGTTGGCTACGACATGATTTTACGTGGTATCGCGATTTTTCAGGAAACTTACGTTATCACTACGGTTGTCCTGACCTTGCTGCTTGAGTTGGCACTATTCGTTATCTTCAAGTTGATAGAAGACGATTAAGAAGCTTTATGGTTATTAAGAGATAGTTCATCTAGCATTAATCGCAGTTTTTGCATACTCTGAACCCAGAAAATTCGGAGCATGTGAATGAAGAGAATAACCCAAGAAGTCAATGATTTAGTCCATCGCGGTATGGACAGACACGTTAAATTAGCCGTTACTGGTCTTTCGCGAGCAGGTAAAACGGCTTTTATTACGTCTTTAGTCAACCAACTGCTTCACTCATCTACTCACGATAATCTTCCTTTACTCGGCGTTTCTCAAGAGCACCGCCTGATCGGGGCTAAACGCATTCCACAATCCAATTTAATGGTGCCTCGTTTTGCTTATGAAGAAGCAATGACATCTTTGCATTCGTCCCCTCCTGAATGGCCTCAGCCGACTAGGGACGTCAGTGAAATTCGCCTTGCCATAAAATATCGCCCTCAAAGCGGAGTGATGAAATACCTTTCTAATACCGCAACGCTTTATCTGGACATTGTTGATTACCCAGGGGAATGGTTACTGGATTTGCCCTTACTTGAAATGACCTTTGAAGAGTGGAGTGCATCTCAGTTTGACGCCCTGAAACATGGCCGAAGCGAGTTAGCTCAACCGTGGCTAAGTGCATTGGAAAATTTTGATCCTAACGCTGACGCGAACGAAAAAGTGTTGGCGGAAATCAGCGCCGTCTACACCGAGTTTCTGCTTCAATGTAAAGAAGAGGGGCTTCACTGGGTTCAGCCCGGGCGTTTTGTTCTTCCGGGGGAACTGGCAGGTGCGCCCGTCCTTCAGTTTTTCCCGCTAAATAATCTTGATGAAATAGACACTGCTAACAAGCACAGTCAGTTTGCGATGTTAAAGCAACGGTATCAGGAGTATCAGCAGAAAGTCGTTAAGGCGTTCTACAAAGAACACTTTTCTACATTCGACAGGCAAATCGTGCTGGTGGACTGCCTGCAACCCCTTAACGCAGGCAGAGACTCTTTCAATGATATGAAAGGCGCCATCGAACAGTTGCTCCGTTCGTTCAAATATGGTCGGAATAACCTGCTCAGACGCCTGTTTTCAACCAAAATCGATAAAGTTTTGTTTGCTGCAACCAAGGCAGACCATGTAACACCCGACCAGCACGCTAATTTGTCTGCACTTCTCAAGCAGATGGTTCATCCAGCATGGCAGCATGCCGCTTTCGAAAACATCGATATGACTTGTATGACGCTTGCTTCGATTCAGGCGACTCAGTCTGGATTTGTTGGTTCGGGCGATGACAATTGCCCAGCAATTCAAGGGAACCTGATGAGCGGAGATGCAATGACGGTTTATCCAGGAGAAGTGCCCAAGTCATTACCCGATGAGGCTTACTGGCAAAAAAATCAATTTGATTTTCAAAGCTTCCGACCACAGATCAGTAACGAGAACGATCCACTGAACCATATTCGAATGGATAAGGCGTTGCAGTATTTGATAGGGGATAAATTGTCATGAATGAGTTTAAGCAGAAAAAAGTATTCAGCGATCCCATAGACAACCCGGAAGAAAGGCAAGCACAAGAGCTGAATGCGCATATTCAGTTCAACGAGCAAGAAACCTTTATGCCAGCTGAAATAGAGCAGGATAGCGATGCAGTACCAGAACTGGGCGAAGCAATAAAGCCCTCAACAAAGCGCCGGTGGGGGCTGACAGGGTTACTTGCCGGATTCACTGGGCTTGTCGGATGGCAAACGGTAGACACCTTTGTTACGGCAATTCAATCCGGTGACTGGCTCTCTTTCGGCTGGGCAACCTTTGTCGCTGCTATTGCCGCATTTGGAGTAGGTGCCATCGGTAAAGAGCTTTGGCGACTGAGAAAACTTCGCAACCAGTTCTCCACTCAGGAAGAGGCGAAAGTCTTATACGATGCCGATCAGATCGGTAAAGCCAAACCTTTTTGCATGAACGTTGCGAAACAAGCTGGCATTAGCGAAATGTCGCCAGCTTATGATCGTTGGGTCAATGCGATTAACGCTAACCACAGCGATCAGGAAGTCCTGCAGATGTACGACAGTATCGTGCTTAAAGATCTGGATGCAAAAGGGAAGGCGCTCATTACCAAGTCCGCCGGAGAATCTGCCTTGTTGGTAGCGGTGAGCCCGCTTGCGACAGCAGACATGTTGCTGGTGGCATGGCGAAACTACAAACTCATCGATGATCTTGCCAAGCTGTATGGTGTTGAACTGGGGTACTGGTCGAGAATCCGATTACTTAAACTTGTTCTGGTCAACATGGCTGCAGCGGGCGCAACCGAACTGGTTGCTGATGCCAGCATGGATATACTGTCTATGGACTTAGCTGGTAAAGTTTCTACGCGAGCAGCGCAGGGCATCGGTGTTGGGCTTCTCACTGCCCGGCTTGGCATTCGAGCAATGTCGCTTTTACGCCCGGTTGCCTGGCAGCCTGAATCACAAATCAAGTTGGGTGAGGTTCGAAAGGGCATTGTTTCTCGCATTTCCAAATCGCTTTCCTAACGCAACGCATATCTAGGTCAACAGACTCCAATCAATTCGGTACGAAGTTTAACCTCAACCACAGGCTTAAACTTCGTAATTCGCACACAGATTCAGCAAACGGCGGCTATAACGCCTTAAGAACTCTCAATTTCGACAGCTTTTCTTGACTGGATAGAGGGCTTGTTTCAGACTGAGTGTCAACTTTTCCTGACACCTTGATGGACTCCGAAGTGCGTTTAGAAGTTTTATGTGAAGACCGATTGGGTCTGACTCGCGAACTATTGGATATTCTCGCAACCAAAGAGATTGATTTGCGAGGAATCGAAATTGATCGACGCGGCATTATTTATCTTAACTGCCCAGAAATAGAATTTGATGATTTCCGTGATTTGATGGCGCAGATCCGCCTGATCAGCGGAGTAACAGACGTACGCAAAATCCAGTTTATGCCGAGTGAAAGGCAAAGCACCGAGTTGATGGCTTTGCTGGCAAATCTGCCTGATCCGGTACTGTCAGTCAGCCTGAAAGGCACTATCGATGTGGCAAACCATTCTGCGAGAGATCTGTTTTTCCACCAAGGTGCGGAGCTAATCGACGAGCCAATCAATCACTACATTCCCCAGTTTAATTTCGCTCGTTGGCTTGAGGAAAGCAGCGCGCGTTTTCGTGATAACGTGGTGATTAATGGGTTGGACTACACTCTGGAAGTTATGCCTGTTTATATCACAGGTGAAGCCAATGACACGGTATTGGCGAGTGCGGTTGTGACACTCAAGAACAGACAGCAGAATGTTCAAAGTGACCCGTTTCTTTCCGAAAGTAACAATCTGGGCTTTGAGCACTTTGTCGGTAGCTCAAACCGCCACAAAAACCTGATGGCTCAGGCTAAGAAGCTTGCCACCATGAGTCAGCCGCTTCTGATTGAAGGTGAAACTGGGACAGGCAAAGAGATGCTGGCCCGAGCTTGTCACAATCGTTCAGAACGTGCCAGCAACCCATTCTTGGTTCTGAGTTGTGCCTCAATGCCGGACGATGTTGCGGAAACGGAGTTGTTTGGTCACGCCCCTGGCACATTCAACAACCAAGCAGGGCACATTGGTATTTTTGAACAGGCGAATGGTGGCACCGTATTTCTTGATGAGATCGGGGAGATGAGTGCTCATCTTCAAATCAAATTCCTTCGCTTTCTTCAGGATGGCACTTTCCGCCGTGTGGGTGAAGAGAATGAAGTGCATGTTGATGTGCGAGTGATTGCCGCGACCAAACAGAAGCTGTCTGACCTGACTGAAACAGGCGTATTCCGTGAGGATTTGTATTATCGACTGAACGTACTAAGCCTTCATATCCCAGCCTTGCGAGAGCGTAACTCAGATGTTGCGACTCTTTTGGATCTCTTCGTATCGAAGTACGCTCATCAATTAGGTATGAACAAACCTTCCATTAGTGACGAAGCGCTGGAACAGCTGACTCAGTACCCATGGCCTGGAAACATTCGTCAATTGGATAACATGGTGCTTCGAGCCATGACAAGGCTGAACGGGGAAACTCTACAAACCGAAGATTTCGAATTGCCAACCATCGAGCAGTCAAACGCACTGGTTGGTGTCAATCTGGATGGCTCTCTTGATGAGATCATGAAATCTTACGAATCCCAAATTCTTCAAAGCTTGTATCAATCGTTCCCATCAAGTCGAAAATTGGCGAAAAGACTGAATGTTTCTCACACCTCTATTGCCAACAAACTGCGTGACTACGGAATTCGGAAATCGTAATTATGACTTCATACATTATGCAAGCCACCAGTGGCAACATCATGGTTCGTACTGCCGAGCCAAGTGATGCGAAAAAGATCAGTGAGTATTTTCGTCGAAATAAAGCGCACCTAAAACCGTGGGAGCCGAAGCGTGAAGAAGCCTTTTTTCGTGAAGACGGCTGGGCACAAAGGTTGATCAAACTGCACGAACTCCACCGCATGGGGCTGGCTTTTTACTTGCTTATCATAGACAAAGATACCGACGAAATGATGGGAACCGTCTCTTTTAGCAATGTCTCCCGTCATCCATTTCATGCCTGTAACGTCGGATACTCGGTGGCGGAATACCATCAAGGTAAAGGCGTGATGAAAACCGCTCTGAAACTATCGTGTGAATGGATGTTTGAAAATCAGAATTTGCACCGTATTATGGCCGCGTATATCCCGACCAATCAGCGTAGTGAAGGGGTATTGAAACATCTGGGTTTTGAACTTGAAGGGACGGCAAAAGACTATCTGCTTATTGATGGTAAGTGGCGAGACCACAACCTGACTTCACTGATCAACCCGAATTGGCGAGATACGCCAGATTACTCGTTATAAAAGGAAACACATGTCCTATCTGTCTTTGGATGAATATCAACGCAAATGGATTTTCACCCATCAGTCGATGCCAGTTCCGGAAGAAGAACTGGAACAAATAAAGCCAATGACGCAAGCTCGTTCGGCGCAACTGTGGAAAGAAAACATCAGTGCCCAAAGCCCTGATGCAGAGCGCCTGAGCTCTCAAGACTGGCCTATGAAGACCAGTAACTGGTTACATGAAGTAGACTGGATGCAGGATTGGGATTCGGAAATTGAAGATTTGCCCGCTGAAATTCTGGAACATGTTGATTGGCAAGACGACGTAACAGTGTACTTTTGCTACGAAAAGTACAACATTATTGAAACCAAATGGGCATTCTTTAAAAAGTATTGGAAGAACTTTTTGTTCTATGATGACGGACCTATTTTGATTGGCCGACGTCGTAATGAAGCCTTGTGGTTTAGTGACAGCGGGAGTGTCAAAGTCGGTTACCGTAACAAGTCGTAGTACAAAAAATTTCGAGAATTGAATTCAAATCGAGAGTTCTCAAAATCAAGACAAGCCACTTAATAGATAAGTGGCTTTTTAATTGGTCTTTAGAATAAATAGCCTTACCAATATTTCTTTTCTAACTTAGTGTATTTTTCAAAATTCCAAATGTATGTGAGCTAAGGGATAAATTTGTAATCGATTTCACAGAGATCTGGATGAATTAAATGTTTTAAACTTTCTTATGTGACTAAGCATATGAAATAAATGGCTATATATTTTAATTTTATAAAAACAAAATGCAGTCTCAAGGATGTGACATGCATAAATAATAAAATTAAGTAATGCTAATAGTCGGGTAATGTCAGTTGTCTGTTTTATATATCCAAGCTATCTCTGTCGCATGAATACCAATATAAGCATGAAATACGTTCAGGCTTCAGGTGGCTTACTGATTTTTGTTTTTAGGAGTTTGTTTGTAAAAAATATTGAAATCATAGTGTTGCCTTATGAGGTCAGGTTAATAGCCTGATGCAATGAGGTAATTTGGGTGTGGGCTATTACCCAGTTGATGAATTAAAAACGATGCAAATTAAATGGAGAATTAAGATGCCAATCGAAAAATTTGAATCAATTGGAAAACTAGAAATCAGTCCTAAAGCTTTTCGAAATCTAGACATGAAAATTAAATCAAATGTCGGGGATATCGAAAGGGAAGTTGCGAAAGCAAGAATCATGGAGTCGGCTTTAAAAGAGCTCAAAGGCAAGGAAGGGTTTGATCCCGCCGCCTTAAGCATATCCTTCGGTCTACGTTGGTAAAGGAGTTAAGCCACAGATCTATTTTCTGTGGCTTAATTTTCAACATGACTTTTGAAAGTTGCATAGTAAAGCTTACGTCTTTCTGCAATTTAAATTGCACATATTGCTATATGTTTAATTTAGAAGACGAAAGCTATAAATATAACGACAGGAACATGTCTGAATGGACAATATTCCAACTTCTTGATCGTTTGGCTGAATATATTGATAAACAAGCGCTTTCCCACTTCGATATTACGCTTCATGGTGGTGAACCAACTTTATGGCCAGTAAAACGATTTGAATCCGTCTTTTCCGTTATTTCAAATAACGATATATTGCGAAAAACCGTTACTCTTGGTGTTCAAACTAACCTCTATAAAATGCCTTCCGATTCTCTGTTGGACATGTTTTTAGAAAACAATGTCGCGGTCAGCCTGAGCCTGGATGGACCAAAATCTGTGAATGATGCTTACCGAATTACGTCGTCCGGTAAGGGGTCTTATCAATCCATTCACCAAAACCTGAAAACACTGCTTAATGGAAAGTACCAGCCCCTGGTAAAAGGTATTTTAAGTGTCGCTCAAACTTCACTTAAGCCAGAAGATTATTTCCAGTGGGTGAAGTCGTTACCGTTAAAAAGCGTAGACGTTTTGTTCCCAATTCATTATCACTATGGTCATAAACCCTGGGATGAAGAGGGACGAACGGAGGCAGCGTACGCAGAGGATCCAACAATAGGAAAATGGTACGCCGAACTGTTTGATTGCTGGTGGTTTAACGACGACCCGAACATAAAGATTCGCTTGTTTAACCACGTTATTGCTCTGATTTTGGGGGGCAAACAACACGTAGATGCTTTGGTGAACGACACGTTGAACATGTTTGTGGTGAGTTCAAGTGGAGACATTGAATACCCGGATTATTATCGAGTAGGCAGCAACGGCAACGCAAAAACACAATACAACGTCTTTGAACATACACTCTCGGAACTGCATTTTGACTCCGGGTTTCGAAATCTATCCAGTCTTAGAAAGTCTATTCCTGATGAATGTCACGCCTGTGAGCATCACGACTTATGTGGAGGAGGCTTTCTGGCCGGAAGAAACGGTCCAGATGGGATGGTACTCAACCGACGATCGGTATTGTGTTACGACGAAATGTTTCTGTTTCATCACATCAAGCAGAGAATATTTCCAGCTCTGGAAATGGACCCTGCTCACGGAGCCTAACATGAGTGCGATTAACAACTCGGATACCAGCCCTACGCAAGTACTTCTTAATTTGCTGGATAACACATCTGAGCAGGATGCAGAAAAATTAAGATATTTTTCCTGTTCATTGCAGGCGCAGCTGTTCAAACATGCCAGTGGCATACTCCTGATGCGAGAAGATTTATTGGAATGGCATCAGGACATTCAGGAATCTGTCAGCACTTTAAGCTCGTGCCCCAGTCATATCAGTCAGAAACTCTACTCTTCCCCTTTGTTTCGATCTTGGCTGAATCAGCTTGTTACCAGCTTGCTTGAAGAGCATCAGGAGAACCAGCTCAGGGCATTGCTTGGATTGTGGAATAACATGACTTATCTGTCTGAGGATACTGCCATCAAGCGAGTAGCCATTGTCTCCGGGTATTTGGTTACCTGGGATGTTGGATTACTGTTCGAATTGAGAGGAGAAGAAACGCAACGAAACTGCGACTGCGCTTTGCGATACGACCGTGAAGAAGGGCTGTGTGTGGTTTCGGTAAGCTTACCTATCGAACAGATTGAGCAGCGTCGGTTAGAAGGATCTTCGATTATTGTCTCCAATGCCAACCCATTGCTCAGAATGAAATTGGACGAAAGGCAAGTGCCACAGCGCAGCGGGACGACTTATTACGATCAGATAGACGAATCTTCGATAAACTTTCCTCCAGACTTTAGCCACGATACCTATGAGTCACCTTATCTGTTGATCAAAAAGTATTGCCCCGACATTGCGAATGATATCGATGAATACGTGTCTGTGATTGTACCAAGAGGGGAACCAACAGGCTGGACGATACATGGCTACACCATTTCTTCTTATCAGGGAGCGTGCTGGATGACGGATCACGGTCTGCTCAAAAGCGTCGAAACCATGGTACACGAAATGAGCCATATTAAGCTTCGCTATCTAGAAGAACTGATCCCCATCTTTAAACCGGACGACAAGAACTTACGGTTTTCGGTCCCGTGGCGTTCAGATGAAAGACCTTTGGTTGGGATATTTGAAGGGGTATACGTTCATGTTATGAGCGCCAAGGCTTTATGCACCATCAGCCAGCGTCACTGGACGGATCATGCTTTCGCGGAAGGTGCAGGTAAACGGGCATTGGAAATGGTTAAAGATGTTCGGTATGGCTTAGAGATATTACTGGAACATTCTGATGTCACCGATGTGGGGGAAGTGTTCTATGAGTGGATTGCTCAACAGTGTGCGGACATTGATTTGAGTCTAAGCCAGTCTAAGTGTTATCAGGCATAAACAGGAGCTTGAGTATTTTTACTGTATAAAAATACAGTTTTCTCTTGACCCCGATTGTTCATTCTCTATACTGTATGTGTATACAGTTTTTATAGGAGGGCTGAGTATGTTGTGGGAAACAATGGAAAGGGTGAACAAATTACGTCAGCAGGCATTGGCTGATCCCGAATTTATCAAAGCTGCGAAAGAGCATGAGAAAGCGCTGAGATCGATGGAAAAAGAAGAATTGGAAATTCGTCGCAGACGCTACAAAGCTGAGAACCAGAACAAAGGTCCTAAGCTGCTTTCAGATATTTATCGGCAATCGGAATTCGGTTCAAACCCGACTGGTGAGCAACACTGATTTTAAGACTGGCATCTGCCAGTCTTTTTTATGTCTGTTATCTAACACAGAGTGTTCATTTTCATATTTTGGATTGTTTTTTCACTGCTGAACCGAATTGTAATCTTCATCTCGAAATTGTGGTTTCTGCCTAGAGATAAATCGTTGTATTGCCTAGACTTGTTTTAAAAGGTTTCAACTTAGGCAATACCATGCAATCCCAGTTACTCTTAATTCTGCACAAAGCTTACATCAAAGCTCTAAAAGTGGCGGCGGCTGTGGTTCCTATTCCCAAACCGACTCTGTTTATGGGGAAGGACTCGTTAAAGCAGCTTTGTCACTCTGTATCTCTGCTCGGAGTGAAAAAGGTGCTGATTGTAACGGACGAAGGAATCAGTGCGTCTGGGCTACTAGAAAAGCTGGAAGCTGAGCTGGTGCGTGCGGGTGTTGAAAGCTTTGTGTTTAAAGACGTCACTCCAGATCCCACTTATGATCAGGTTGAGAAAGGACTGGAGCATTATCAACGAGAGCGTTGCCAGGGCATTCTTGCGTTAGGGGGAGGTTCTCCTATCGATTGTGGAAAAGTTATTGCAGCGCGAGTAACTAACAAGAAGTCCATTAAACGCCTTACTGGTCTGTTTAAGGTTTGGCGCGCAACGGCACCACTTTTTGTTATGCCGACGACTTCAGGCACAGGTTCTGAAGTGACGATCGCCGCAGTCGTTTCTGATCCTGTATCCCATCAGAAGACCCCAATAATGGACCCTAAGCTGGTCCCGACATTAGTGGCATTGGATCCCGCATTTTCAATGGGATTACCACCACATATCACGGCGCACACAGGTATGGATGCACTCACTCATGCCGTTGAGGCTTACCTGTCTGTGAATGCGACTGCAGAAACCGACGCTTACGCCAAAGCTGCGATTACTCTGATTCACGATAACCTTGAAAAAGCGGTGATATACGGTCAAAACAGTGCTGTGCGTCAGAATATGTCTCTGGCTTCTTACTATGCCGGTTTGGCTTTTACAAAAGCGAGTCTTGGTTATGTGCATGCCATATCTCATACGATCGGAGCCAGATATGGCACACCGCATGGTCTGGCGAATGCCGTGATTCTTCCACATGTCCTTGAGTTCTCTAAGCCAGCAGTGGTCAACAGGCTTGCGGATTTGGCTGATCTGATTCATGTGAGTGAAACCAAAACCACTGAAAGTATGAGAGCACAAAAATTCATTCAGTACGTTCGTGATTTACAGGTAAGTTTGAATATTCCAGCTAATATTGATGCCTTACTGGAAGAGCACATTCCTGACATAGCAAAAATGGCACTGCATGAGGCGCAATGGAACTATCCGGTGCCCAAACAGATGAATCAGGAACAGTGCGAAGTCTTGATTGGAAAAATCCTTCCCAGCGCTTAAACGTTCATTTCTTTGTCTAACAGTACTCATTTGCCTCAATGTGAAGTATCTTCAAGAAAAGATACTTGAACTATCCGTTCTTATCCGGTAGCGTAATTATATCTTTCTGGAAAGATACTTAATGAAGATAAACTCAACATAGATAATAACGTTCTGGAGGTCACCATGAAAATTGCCATTATTGCAGGTAGTCAGCGCGCAAATTCTCAAAGCCTGAAAGTAGGGCAGTACTTAGAGAAGCTAAGTAAAGCTCACGGATTTGATGAATCAAAAGTATATGATTTGGCTGAGGTTAACTTGCCATTCTGGAATGAAGGCGTTTGGGAAGGCACAGAAGAGTGGACTCCGTGGAACAACATTGCTGAAGAGCTGAAAAAAGCCGATGCCTTTGTTTTCATCACACCAGAATGGCACGGAATGGCAACCCCAGCTTTGAAAAACTTTTTAATGCTAAGTACGGCAAACGAGCTGGGACATAAGCCCGCATTGCTTTCCAGCGTGACGGTAAGCATTAACGGTGTATACCCGATTACGGAACTAAGGCTGACTGGCAGTAAAAACAATCACGTATGCTTTTTGCCTGACCATCTTATTTTCAGAAACAGTCAGGATCTTTTGGACAGCGATAACAACTGCACCGATGAAGACTTTGAGCGTCGGGCACAGTACACCATGTCTTTGTTAGCGGCTTACGCTAAAGCACTGGCACCTATTCATCGCGATATGGTAGAAGCGGGCAAAGAATTTGTATATGGCATGTAGCTGGTGCAATAACACCAATTTCTAATGACCTAATACCCGCTGCTTAATTCGACTCAGACCGACTGGCGTCACCCCCAAATATCTGGCGATGTCGTTCTGGGTCACCCTCTCAATCAAATCTGGAGCCGATTCGAGCAGATTTTCGTAACGCTCTTGCGCAGAAAGACATAGAAGGTCTCGCTCTCGCTGTTCTTTTTTCATCGCAAACTTGAGTAGAATTTCAATCACATTTTGTGAAAGCTCTATGTCGTTTTGGGTTTGCTGGTGCAATGTCTGAAAATCGAACTTCGTCAGCTTGCATGGAGTCAGCGTAATCAGGCTAAAGGTGTTTTGCAGCCTGGCGTAGGCGGCAGACATACTACCAATTACATCTCCTTCGATTAAAAACGACTTCACCGATTCCTTCCCCTCGGCAGTAACATAATAGGCTTTCAACATGCCTTCCTGAATGATGTACATGCTGCCGTCGTAGTCACCTTGTCTGAACAGGTGTTCTCCGTCTTCTTTATTTACTTCTGTTCCGTACTTTTCTACAAACTCAAAAAAATTCATCGCTTTTAACCCGGGTTAACGCTGACCCTATCCAAACGCTCTAAAGTCCTTTTCAGAAAGACTAACTTAATAACCTGAAAGGGAGAAGTTCATGGAGCTAACGAATAAAAAAATAGTGATTACAGGGGGAACCTCTGGTATTGGGCTAGACGTTGTTAAGTCACTTGCAACCCGCAATGAGGTGATCGTTATTGGGCGAAATTCCGCAAAGCTGTCCCAGATTGAAACAAGCCTTAACGTAAAAACCTATCAGGCTGAGTTGTCTGACATTACTTCAGTTGAATGGGTTGCCAGCGCAATATCAAGTGAGCATCCGACCATTGATGTGTTGATCAACAATGCTGCCGTTCAGTTTACCCCTAGCTTCATTAGCTCAGATTTTCGTTACGAAGATATCCAGAAAGAGATCACCACAAACTTTACTTCCATATGCTGCCTGACGTCGCTGCTACTGCCTTCGTTGATGTCATCCGCTTCAGCTGTGGTTCTCAATGTTAACTCCGGCTTAGGGTTAATGCCTAAAACGACGTCTGCGGTTTACTGTGCGACAAAAAGCGCACTCAATTCATTTTCGCAATCGCTCCGGTATCAGTTAGAAGGCACTAACGTAAAAGTGCTTCAGGCGTTAATGCCTTTAGTGGAAACCAAAATGACTGATGGGCGAGGGAGCGGAAAACTCACCTCGGAAGACGCTGCCCAAAGGCTGATTAGTGGAATCGAAAGACAGATCGAAGATAACGATATAGGCAAAGTGAAAATGTTGCGTTGGTTAATGCGTTTATCACCCAAAGCCGCAGCCAATCTTATGAAGAGAGCGTAAAGATGAACAAGAAAACCGTAGCAATAGGAGTCGGGATCATGAGTGCCATATTTGAAGCGAATAGTGTAGAGATTGAAGTGACGGGTATCGAAACCAGCCGGGGAGGTAATGTCATCGTGTTTATCTTTGGAAAGCAGGGGTTCCCGAAAAAACATGAACAGGCTTTACAAAGGCAAGTCAAAACCGAGCTTAAGCCAACCATGACTTTTGAGTTCGAGATCCCTCAGCAAGAAATCGCCATCAAGGTGCTGCACGACGAAGACCAGAACGGAAAGGTCACTAAAAACTGGACAGGCATTTACCCCGCTGAAGGGCTTGGATTTTCAAAGGAACAGAAAGTCACGTTAACAGGTGCTCCGGTTTATCGAAAATCCCGTTTAGAGAGAGAAGAGTTCATCTCTGGCGTTTCAATTCAAGTTGTTTATCCATAACAGGAGAGTAAAAAATGAAAGCACTCATTCGAATCATGCTTGTTGTGGCGTTAGCGTTTGCCTCTACCTTCATTATTTTAAAAGTCGCTGGAGTTTTGAGTGTCGAGCAGATCGAAGGTTGGTTAACCTATGCTCAGTCGCTATCTCCTATTTACGTAGGCGGCACAACCGTATTGTTATTGTTCGCCGATCTGTTTGTTGCCATGCCGACATTGACGATCACCATATTGTCGGGTTTTTTCCTCGGGCAATGGTATGGCGCTGTTGCTGCGATATTGGGAATGATGCTTGCGGGGACAATCGGCTATTTACTTGGCAATCGCTTTGGCGACCGGTTACTGAATGTTCTGGTCAAAGATACGGAACAAATAGAGGAGGCAAAATCGGCGTTTCAAAAACATGGATTTGTCATGATCTTACTTTCGCGTGCCGTACCGATTCTGCCAGAAGTAACCGCTTGTCTGGCGGGCATGACAGGAATGAAGTTCTCTCGCTTTATTGTCGCCTGGTCTATCAGCACAATTCCTTACTGCTTGATAGCAGTGTATTCAGGCTCTATCAGTTCTCTTGATGATCCAAAACCAGCCATCATTACCGCAGTGCTTATGACGTCTGGTCTGTGGCTGGGCTGGTATATGTTCAGGCGCTTCAAATTGAAACGCTCAGTAATTTAATCTGAGCTTGGGTTGCTTGGCGTCAGCGATTAGTCAACTCGTTCTAACTAACGCGATTGTCACCGCAACTGTAGGCGATGATCTGGCTGATTTCAGACAGGCTTCGACCGCTTTCCTGTTGCCATTCTGCAAAAGCTTTATTTGTTGCTTTCAATGAAGACTTGGTGTTCTTCCCACCTGTGATGATGCCGTTACTTCGCAGGTGAGATTCCACATCTGAAGACAGAATAAAGGTGTCGACTCCGAGACGACGTAGCGCATAAGGTCCTGTGTTGCCACCCAGTCTTTTGCCATGCTTCTTTAAGTATTCCCAAAGCTCAGTGACCCGATCACTTTCCCAATTCGCTACCATGTTGGCAAACGAACCGTGCTCGATGCTGGCTTCGTAGATCATCTGAGCGTTGGCAGGAATGGTCATTACTTTCGCTAAGTGGCGAATAATTCTGGGATCCTGAGCTTTTTCTTCCCAAACCTCATCTGAAAGCATTAATAGTGGTTCGATTCGAAACTGGAAAAAGATCTCTTCAAAATTCGGCCATTTCTTTCTAACCACTTCCCACGAAATCCCGCTCTGAAAGACCTTTTGAGTAAACTCAGCAAGAAACCGATCATTTGGGATTTTTGCTACTTCTTTTTTATCCAGCGGTCTGGAAATCAGACTTTCCAGATTACCTTCTCCTCCTTTGCGTTCAGCAGCGCGTTGGTAAATGCTTTGAAACTTCTCGCGAGGCATACATTAATCCTTATAAATCAAAGAGGTTTATACCAGTTAGCCGATTGTAAAACTTATTTACAGATGAGAATCATTATCATTAAATTGGCGAACTACTCTGCTATTAAAAGGGAAAAAAATGAAAGGATCAACGTATCTTCTGCTAGGAATGATGGGGGCTGTTCTCATGTATGTTGGTGATATGCTTCTGTATTTTACAGCCGAGCCCCTTGCAGATTCTCCTGTAGCGATTCTCCTCGTCATGACGGAAGTCAGTGATGTGCGGTTATTCTGGGGTGGCTTCGTCGGTCCGGTCGCTGCTTTCTTGTATCTATTTGGGTTTATTGGTGTCTTCCTGAAATTGGATGCGGGCAAAATGCGTAATGCTGTATTCGCGATTTTTGGGTTAGCCATTGTTATTGGTGGGGCTTACCACAGCCAGTTCACTCATATTGGGGTTGTTGGAAAGCTGAGCGAGGAAGCACTTCTTCGTAGCTGGGATATCAGTGTTATTTATCTGTTTGTCATATTTGGGATGTTTGCTTTAGCATCACTGCTGTTTAGCTATATGGTTCTGCGCAGGCAAAGCTTACTTTCTCGGAAAGTCGTATTTTTCTCTCCACTTCCAATGATGCTTCTTGGCTCCGTTCTGATGGATGTCATGGTGCAGCCGTTCTCAATTATTATTGGGGGAGGCTGGTATAACATTATGATGTTTATCTTCTTTATTGCAGTATGGAAGGGAAACAAACAATACGTTGCTGAACAAGCCACTGCTTGAGGATATAAAAAACAAAGCCCTGCAATGCAGGGCTTTTACTGTTAGGAGGGTAGGATTACGCCCCAATCACACCGCCATCTTTTCGGGTGATAGCAATAACCGATGAACGTGGAATACTGTCTCCGCCATCTGGGAAGTGAGAAGGTGCAAGATCTTCACCGGGGTGCTGAACACCAACAAACATGGTTTTGTAGTCGGGTGTAAAGGTAAGCCCTGTTATCTCACAGGCAATCGGACCGGTTAGGAAACGGCGAATTTCGCCAGTTTCTGTGTCGCCACACAACATCTGGTTGTTGCCCATCCCTGCAAAGTCTCCTTTATTGGAGTATTTGCCATCGGTCTGAATCCAAAGCCTGCCTGCTAAGTCAAAGCCTATGCCATCTGGGCTGTTAAACATATTGTCTTTGTTGATGTTGTCTGATCCTGCCATCAAACCAGACTCATGCACTTCAGGGTTGCCCGCCAGAACATAAATGTCCCAGTCGAAGGTGTTTGCAGTGTGATCCCCATTTGTCGGACGCCAGCGAACAATATGACCGTATGGGTTTTTCACGCGAGGGTTTGCTACGTTGACGGGCTGGTTTTCGCGAACACCACGGTATTTGTTGTTTGTTAATGTGCAGAAAACGGATTTCTGATCAGCATGAACCGCGACCCATTCAGGGCGGTCCATGGTGGTGCCACCCACCTGAGTTGCCGCCATTCGAGCGAAGATCATCACAGATGCGGCATCGGGAAAGCCGTTCTCTGGTGTCAGACCATTTTTGCCCCAGGTCAGCTCAAGCCATTGACCCTTTCCACCCAGTTCGCCTTCTTTACCGTCAAACTTGGCAACGTACAAAGTACCTTCTTCTAGCAGATCTCGGTTAGAGTCCGCACCCGGTTTGTATTTGTTTTTAGAGACAAATTTGTACAGGTGCTCGCCACGTTCATCGTCACCTAAGTAGACCACTACGTGACCATCGTCATTCACGGTCAATGCTGCGTTTTCATGCTTAAAGCGACCTAATGCGCTGCGTTTTTTCGGTGTGGAATTAGGGTTCATTGGATCGATTTCTACTACCCAGCCAAAGCGGTGCGGTTCATTCGGGTGCTTACCCAGATCGAAACGCTCGTCATGTTTAAACCAGTCGTATCCCCAGTCTTTGTCTTTCAAGCCATAACGCTTGTAGGTACTGCCCAGCTTGGTCTCTACACTTGATGCAAAGTAACCATTAAAGTTCTCTTCACAAGTCAGGTAGGTGCCCCATGGTGTTTGCCCGTTCGCACAGTTGTTAAATGTTCCGAGAATCTTCTTACCCGATTTATCGGCTGCGGTTTTTAGAAGATCATGTCCTGCGGCAGGTCCGGTCATCTCCATTTCAGTAAAAGCGGTAATCCGGCGGTTTAGTCGACCTTCAATATTGATCTGCCATTTGCCGTTTTTTTTGACCAGTTCGACAATCGAAACTCCGTGAGCCGCTTGCGCTTTGCGCGCGTCATCAGCAGAAATGTTTTTGCCCTGATGTTCATATAGGTATTCGTTGTTGGTGTACTCGTTGTTTACAGCAAGCACGGCGCGTGTGTCTGATAGCGGGAAAAACGTCATGCCATCGTTGTTATCGCCAAACTGCATTTCCTGAGCTTTTGAATTGGCTTTCTGGCTGAACGCTGGTGCATTCTTGAAGATAGGGTCTCCCCAAGAAACCAGTACATCCGCCTGATAGCCTTGAGGCACTTCAATGGTGTCTGCGGTTGAAATGGTAATCGCATTGAAGCTCATTTTGTAAGAGGGAGCAGATGCGGCTTTAGCTACCGCCTGGCTCAGTGGTGTAGCGGCAAAGAATCCCACCGTACCAGCGGCTCCTGTCGCCTTTAAAAATCGACGGCGTGACAGGGCGGCTTCTATGAAATTATTGAATTCCGGTTCTTTATCCAGAGTGCGTTGATCGTGATGTTGGGTAAACTTGCTCACTTTGCTTTCCTTCTTAGTGTCTTCATCGCCAGTTCATCCTTATGTGTTTTAATTGCGGATGTTTCTGGAACTGAGGTTCAGTTTGAAAAGCTAGCGTGTCAGATTCTTTACATTTTTCTGATGCTATTGTGTAACCTGTTATTTTTGTGATGTTATAACAAACGTGAGCTATTGATTAAACTGTTGGGGTTTTGGTTTCTACTATCTTATTGAAATAAATAATGATAAATTCGTGAAAGAGTAGTTACCGTTTCTTTTCTATCTTTTAGAACAACATTTTTACTGTCTCGAATGAGGCAGATTCAGAGAAGGAGAGTAACCTATGATTTTTACTACGACAGAAACCATACCGGGTAAAGAAATTCAGGAAGTGGTTGGTGTTGTGACGGGGAACGTTGTTCAGTCTAAACACATTGGTCGAGATATTATGGCTGGCTTGAAAGGCATCGTTGGTGGAGAGCTGAAAGGTTACACTGAAATGCTATCGGAATCCCGAGATACGGCGATTGAACGATTAGTCCAGCAAGCTCGAGATCTCAACGCCGATGCGATAGTAGGCATTCGATTTACCACCAGTTCCATTATGGATGGGTCATCAGAAATTCTGGTATTTGGTACAGCGGTTAAGATCAAACCTGAATAACTAAATCTGAGCAAATTCATCAGAACAAATATCATTAAAAAGCCAGCGCCTAATGCGCTGGCTTTGTCGTTTCAAAAGGAATTGAAGTGAAATACTAAGGCCATCAGGCCCTAAAAAACTTTAGCGCCTTTTCCTACACCTTCATAAGCTACAACGCTTAGTGAATCTTCTGAGTTCAGCGTCTTCTTTACTTCTTTCTGTATAAATTGAGCCAGCAACTCAACCGTGGTATCGGTATCGATGATTTCCGTCACTTCCTTCGAAATGATCAATTCATAGTCGCCCTGGCTGGTGGAGTACATAAACGCGTAGTGAGAATCGTCACTCACTAGGTTTTCTTGAGCAATGAAATCCAAAGACGCGATGCTTACTTTATCTTCTTGCGAGCCCAGATAAATGTCTTTCCAGCGTTCACAGAAGTCTTCCTCTCGCTTGGAGTCTCTCTCATCATTCACGTATATTTCCAGAGTAGATCGGTGCCCGTGTGCAATTCGCTGGCAGTTACCATCGTGCTTTTTCAATCCGTGAGTATAGTGATAGTAATGCTCTTTGATGTCTTCGTGACGTAAAGTGATATCGATATCGCTTACATTGTTCGGCAAATACTGCTTCAAAACCTGATAGATGTGAGCGGTCAGCGCGCGGTTATCGATTTCCGATGTTTCGATAAAGCAGTAAGCGCTGTTCGGGCAGTTCAGGTGAAGTGTTTGTTCACCACGTAAAAAGCCCAGTTTGGTGTAACCCGGTCGGGTCTCAGAATATTCAATGTTTGGGTTTGATGCAGGCACGATCAGTTTGTGATCGACATGTTCATCAATGAGTTCCTTGATGATTTTCTTCACTTTCCCGAAATCTAAAATCATGCTCATTTCATTTAGATCACCAGTCAGTGATACGTCGACAATCCAACTGTCTCCGACCATACCGCGTTTTTCACATAGGTAAGACGAATCAATGACGGTCAGATTCTTAACAAATAGGTTCAAGGATTACCTCACGAATTAGGGAGTGATTTTCAGTGTGCGTATAATACTGAAATTCGCCGCAAGGAACATCACTTCTTACACGATATTCTTTGTAACAGGTTATTCTTTGTAAAAAGATGACTGCGGCGAATTTAGTACAACTAATCGGGCTATTTTGAAACCAAAGTCAAACCACTTGGCAAGGCGTCACCAAACACACGTTTCGATTCGCTTTGCGACAACTCTTTCACTTCTTCCACTAGAGACACCCACGAATCAGGCACTTTACTCTGCTTGAGTTTTTCCAGTACCTGTTCACGGTAATCATCGGAAACATCAAATAAGCGGTCACCGGTTTTACGACACATCATGACGACTGCAAATGGGATCATTGGTTCCTTATGCCAGTCCAAATCCAGCAATTTAGGTAGCCATTGCTCGACCTGTTCGCGAGGCACAACATTGTGCTGACTGCCATACAAAGGCGTACGGGAAGCGAGCCTTCCCAACGCCCACCAGTGCGCCTGTTCGAACTGGGTATGATTGATGGCTTTGCTCAAATACCAAGTGGATAGCAGTACTTTGTCTTCTACATCGAGGTTTTCGAGAGAAGCAGAAAGGCGCACCATGGACTCGTACCCCATGTCTTGCGCGGCTCTCGCCGACTGAGGGTTTTTCATTGCTCCCGGATGCAGATATTTAGCAATGTCGGCCAGGATCGTTTCCTGTTGTTCTTGATTGAGCCCTCCAGCGACGCGACGCCAGAAAACCCACCAGTCTGTCCAGCCTTGGTGGTTTTTAAACTGAATCCCTTGCTGATAGAGGCTCCAAATCTGCTCGACTCGCCATGAATCGGTGGCATCACCAAAGCCCGGTCTTAAGGTAAAGCCTGCTAATCGAAGCCAGTTTTTCTCATGTTGTTCAGAGCGTCTTCGGCGTTTCCGACCTTGTGAAAAAGCATCGAAAAGTTGGCGAAGAGTAGGGAAGTCCCATTCCTCGCGCTTGCCTAATTTCTTTTCCAGATCTTTAGGCAGTGTTTTGATCTCTTTCGAGTCGGCACTTTTCTTGTTTGCGCTGTATATCCGAGTGATCAGTTCTTTACATTCATTCAACCTAGGGTTGAGCTTGGCTTCTTCTTGTTCTTCCGCTTGCTGATTTCGAACTTCAAATTCCAGTTCCCAACGCTTACTTTCATCTTCCGTACTGACGCACTCCATTTTCAAAGTGCCGACTTCGGTAAGCTGACAGGCAAGCTGGACTTCAACTCGCTCTTTTTGGTTAGCATGCAGCTCTGCGCCATCGCCTTCGAGAGTCGAGATGTAAGGGGGCAATGGTTTGAATAAATCTGGGTCGATTTCTGCCATGACACCGTTTTGAATGGCGGTGTTGTTGCCAAGTGAGTCTTGGGTAGATGTAAGCAAATTGAAACGAACGGGCTCACCCAGTGTGAGGGAAAAGCGTCGACCACTTAGGCGAATCTCGTGACCTTCTTCTGTGCCTTTTGCGAGCAAGCAGAGCGCCTTGCCCATTTTGTTTTTCTCTTGCAGATGCAAGAAGTAAGAACGTGCAGCACCGCCACCAATTTTAAGTTGCGCCCCTCGGCGGGCTTTACCGAAAGCTACCGCGCCCAATGCGACTGACCAGTCAGGGTGAGGGTTATCCAATACGGTGACTGGCGAGCCTTTCCAGTTTTCTAAAAGCTGCGTGATGCGTTCCGTTACCAGCTCACTATTGAAAACACCCCCATTAAGCAAGAGCCCAACAGGAATGGCTGGTTGATCTTTGTCTTCGCTATTTAATGCTGCGTGAGATACTTGCTGATGTTGAGTTAGAAACTCCGCCACATGTTTGCTGACGGCAGGGTCGGCTACGTAGGGCAGACCAAATTCGACAACCGCACTTCGTCTTTTATCAGGCGTTTGCGAAAAATCAGAAAGCGGGAAAAAGCCATCTAAGGCGATCTGATGAACTTCTTGTTTGCTCAACTGAACACTTTTGGTGCCGCCCAGTAGTTTAGAACCACTGCCCAGCATGGTGATTTTGACGTCTTCTGGCGCATCGGCTGAAAGCAGGTTCTCTTTGGCTTTTCGGGTTTGCTGAATCAGCTTTGTGAGGCTTGCGGCATTCAGTTTTTTAGTCTGATTAAAGCGTTGCTCAGCTAAGTGTGCGAGCGCCAAATCGAGATTGTCACCGCCCAGCATGAGGTGTTCACCCACGCCAATTCGGTCCAGTGAAAGCTCGTCGGATTCAAACTTCGCTTCAATCAAACTCAAATCGGTTGTACCGCCACCCACATCACACACCAAGATCAGCGGGAGGTGTTTGAGTTCTTCTGAAGCTGTCTTTTGATGACGAGCGTACCAGTCATAGCAGACAGCTTGTGGCTCTTCCAATAGAACAATTTTTTTAAGACCCGCCAATTCAGCGGCTTCGAGCGTCAGCTTGCGCGCGGTTTCGTCGAACGAAGCAGGAACCGTGACTACCACATCCTGATCTTCCAGTTTGTTACCCGGATTTCGGTGGTTCCAAGACTGACGAATGTGATTCAGGTAGCTTGCACTCGCAATCAGTGGCGAGACTTTCTCAACATCGGATGCACCTGCCCATGGCAGTATTTCCGAGCGGCGATCAACCGCTTGGTGCGACAGCCAGCTCTTGGCACTTGATACCTGTCGACCTTCTACTTTTGCCCCAAGTTCACGAGCCCATTCACCCACTATGGTATTGGGTACGTCACCTTCTACAGGTTGAGGTTCCCATGGCAATGTGAGATCGGAAAGGGCTATTTGTCCTTCGGCTGGATGATAACGAAAAGAGGGGAGTAGCGGTTTGCGAACCACTTCGCCCGGACCAATAAGCTGGTCGATGTCGAATAGGTTGACTTCGGATTGTTCTAGGTTGTCGGTGATTTCACAGAATGCGACGACGGTATTGGTCGTTCCTAAATCTATCCCGACGAGGAAACGAGGAGATGCCATATAACAAAACCTTCCGTTGATTGATTACTCAGGCGTCTGAGTGAATAACGGCATCCTTCTGGATGCCGTCTATCTAACATTATTATTCGTTTATTCTGATGAATTGCCGTCTTCACGGACATCGAATTCAACATGCCATTTTTGACCATTGTCGGCAGCAATGGCTTCTAGGTAGAGCGTGCCCAGTTCTGTTACACGAGAAGCAAGGGTAACTGGCACCACTTCGCCTTCACGTCGACCTTCTGAAACGGGCAATGTCACCTGAATTTCAGGCAGTTCTTCCAGTTCTTCTGGTGCCCAGTGATCAAGGTGTGTACCCGCTTCATCTTCACGGCGAACGGTAGAGCCAAAGAACTGGAAGTTCACGGGCTGACCGATGATCAAACCAAACTCCTGACTTGGAACCTGTACGCTTGAACCTTCTTCCATACCAAAAGGTGCGACACACAAAGCTTCCATTGGAGGCGCCATACCCGGAATCGCTGGCATAGCACTTTCGATACCCACATAGTAGCTCGAAGCGATACCGCCGCGAATTCGAACGCCTTGCCCGCGACGTACCGCGCCGTAGTAGGACGCCCCACTCGCAACGGCTAGATCCAAATCGACGCCAGTCAAACGTTTCGCGTAATCCGCATCGGCTTCAATCAGCCATTCATTGATGGTTTCTTCCAGTCGTTCTGCCAGCAATTCTGATTTTAAAACGCCGCCGTTAAACAGGATAACAGTGGGTTTGATAAAGTCAGCTGACGGTGTCTGTTCGCCACCTGGCATGCCCGGCATATTGGCAAATGGGTTAAATTCCTGAGCGGGTTCAGAGCTACCTTCTTTAAGTGCATTCGCCTGCTTTGAAAGGAAAGCCGCAATATGACGAGTAATGCCAGCATCTTGTGCGTAAGGCAGACCCATTTGGGTCAGAGCACCACGGGTTTTCTGAACTGGGTGATCAGTAATAGCCACTTTCGGGAAGAAGCCATCCACCAGAGTCTGCTGTACTTCTTCTTGAGTCAGTTCTGTCTTTAATGTTGCGCCAAGCAGCTTTGAACCACGGCTTGGCACCACAATCGGAACTGATTGCAGTTCAGAGTCGTTCAATAGGGCTTCTTTGGCATCACGACAGGCGTGTGTCATCGCCTGAACTTGCCAAGGTTGAAGATCTTTCCCTTCCTGAGCAAGTTTCATTTTTAAGCGGTAAGCCAACGCTAGATCCATGTTGTCACCGCCAAGTAGAATATGCTCGCCAACGGCAACACGGTTAAGTGTTAGGTTGCCATCTTCTTCAGTCACTTCGACTAAAGATAAGTCAGTAGTACCACCGCCCACATCGACAACCAGTACCACATCGCCAACGTTCACTTCATCACGCCACGCGTCGTTGCTGTTGTCGATCCAGTTGTATAGCGCCGCTTGAGGCTCTTCCAGCAAAGTCAGGTGAACAAAGCCAACGTTACGAGCCGCTTCTGCTGTTAAGTCACGAGCGGCAGGGTCAAACGAAGCAGGAACGGTAATTGTTACTTCTTGATCGGCAAGGGGGTGATTTGGGTTGGCATGATTCCAAGCGTCTTTCAGATGCTCCAGATAAAGTTCTGTCGCGCGAAGTGGAGACGCTTTTTCGACTTCTTCTGGGCTGCCTGCTGGCAAGAAAGCATCACGACGGTTTACACCACCGTGGCACAACCAGGATTTTGCGCTTCCGATTAATCGAATTGGGGTTTTAGAACCGAGATTACGTGCAATAGCACCCACTAAGGCTTTTGGTTCAGATGACCAAGGCAACACGCGAGATGAAGAGTTCATCTCATGTTCGTGTGGCTGGTACAAGAAAGAACCCAATTGGTTACGGTTTTCAACTGTGCCCGGAGCGGTAAGCTGAGGAATAGGCATTACCTGAACGCGTGCGTCTTCATCTAGTGTATTGACATAAGACAGAACACAGTGCGTGGTGCCTAGGTCGATGCCAACACTGAATGTCGGTTGTTCGTTGTTAACTGGCTGAGATTGGTGTTCCATTATAGCTCTACCTCTGCTGGAGCAATAATAGAAGCATCGTAGTTCTCTGCCAGTTTAGGCAAGTTCATGGAATCAGCTTTCCAGCCTTTGTGTACCAGTGTGCCATTGAATGGCGCATTACCAGTTACGTTGCCGATCAGGCGAACTTCTTGAGGGTTGAAACCTTCTTCAACTGAGATGCGTGTTTCTTCGTCTTCGCTACGAACGTGAGAAAGTGTCACGTAATCGTTAAGCACTTTTTGGCCGCCAGTATGAATTACACGAGCCGCAGCGCCCACTTCTTCATCAGAGAACGATGTCAGGTCTTCTTTCAGGAAGTCTATCAAGCGCGCTTCTTGCTGCATGATAGAAAGTAACTGCATAGCAGAATCAGTAGAAGCAGTGGCAAGTTTAGATTCAACCTCGACGACTTTCTCAATAACTTTTTCGACTTCGACGACTTTCTCGACTTCGACGATTTTCTCAACCGGTTTTTCTACTTCAACGATCTTCTCGACAGGTTTTTCAACCACCTTCTCAATAACTTTAGACTTACGACCAACGGCAATAAGGAGAAGAAGAACACTGGATGCTGCTAAGCCTGTGTGCAGCATGTCGAAAGTTTGGGGAACTAAATTGATGTCAAAGTTCATAATGAAATTCTCTATATAAACGATAGGCATTCCAGCAATAGATACAGTGTGAAACTTTTGTCACCGAAATGCAGAGATATAGCGGAAAAATTGGGTCGAACTGTAACATATTCAAGGGTGCGGGCAGGAAGAAATATGGCATAAATGCCCGAAAAAAAACGCAGTAGCTGAATTTTTGCGCTATGTAATAACTTGTTACATCTCAAAATGGGCTGGCAGAGCGCTAATCTATTTTCGATACTTCATTCTGTATATGTGTGTGATAGGATAATTGTTGCTTAGCGAACGATCAGTAGCGCAGGGTTGAGCAATGTAGAAACAGGCTTGCGAGGCGTTTATGCCATTGAGTACACAGAGACAACAAAAACCGAAAAAGAGTGCTTTGCCCTGGCTGACGTTGGGGGTCATTCTCTTTGTGACTTTATTCTTCGTTTACCTTGCTGCCATAAGCCAACAAAATCATACCTTCCGAATTTTTGACAATTTAGCCGAGCGCCAAAGCCAGATGCTTAAGGTTTTGGTCGAAAAAGACATCGACTTCATTGGTGCTGCCGCGAACTTCTTTCACTCTGTTGAACCTGAAAACTGGGGACAATTTCCCATATTTGCGGAGGAGGTGATCCAGGATTCTTCAAGCTTGATTGGTTTTCAGTGGATGCCGAAAGTTTCGAAAGAGAATCTTGAAGAACATATGGCTAAGGTCAGAAAGCAATATCCCGATTTCCAGCTCCACACGATTCCGAAAGATCAGCCCAAACAATTTGGTTTTATTCTCCCTGAAGGTGAGGATGCCTACATCGTTTCCGACATTTATCCCAGAAGCCCACGTAACACCAAATTGATTGGCTTTTACTCGTCCAGAGATCGTTTTCGCCTGATTCTGGAAGACATCACCAAAACGGGTGATTCCAATATTTCAGATAAGATTCGTCTCTTACAGGGTGGAGAAGACAGAGGGCTGGAAAAAACGGGAATGCTGGTTTATCACCCGGTTTTTTCTCATCAGGATGACAGCCTTCTAGGGGTTATGGTTGGTGTCGTCCGTACCACCCGATATTTTGAAAACCTGATGTTAAGAACCGCAGCCGAGCAGGAATTGGTTATTCAGGTAAAAGATATTGGGTTTGACGCGGAAGACGATCCGATTTTGTTCTCAAGTACCGGTTGGTCTGAGACCGAAGGGTTAAAAATTCGCAAAACCATTAGCCTGCAAAATCGCGAGTGGATTTTGAAGTTTCGTTTACTGGCACCAATGACGGCTAATGATAAATGGACGTTAGCGAGCATTGCCCTATGTGGTTTGGTGGTTGGGTTATTGGCTGCTTTCGTGGTGAACATGATTTCAAAAGAGAAATATCGACTGGCGCAAAAAGTGGATGAGCAAACCCGCGAACTGCGTTATCTGGTCGAACACGATACGCTCACAGGAATCTACAATCGCCGCGCTTTCAATTCTCTGTTCGCAACCATGCTGGAAAAAGAAGAACCTTTCAGCTTAGTGGGTTTTGATATTGATAAATTTAAAGTCATCAATGATCGTTATGGGCATGCTGCTGGTGACAAAGCCCTTCAACACGTTGCCAGTATTATCAGTGAAGAGCTGAATGAAGGTGATTTCTTTGCCCGAGTAGGAGGTGATGAGTTTTGTATTCTTACCTACGATACCAACTCCAGTATTCTTTCCGCTTACTTAAACCGGCTGATTCGCAAAGTGGCGTCGTCTCCGGTCGAATGTTCACCTCATCAGATTGATATTACGTTGAGTGTTGGAGCAAAACCTAGAACTGACGAAAATGGTGAAGAACTGATGAAAGCCGTCGACGGTTTGATGTACGACAGTAAACAAGCTGGGCGGAATTGTGTCTCTGTTTCTGAAGTCGCATGATCTGATGTTACTTGATGGAACTATAAGCATAAGGCTCTCATCCTTGGCTCTGAACCTAGCATTTTAAAGCGACTTAAGTATAAAATGCCGCCCCTGACGTTTTGCAACCTTTAAGGCTAAGAATGAACCACAACCGCGTTGTCTGCTTTGATTTAGAAATGTGCTGCTGGAACACTGATGGCGTTGGCACAACAGGCGAGATCATTGAAGTGGGGCTGGCGGAAATAGACCTTCAGAAAGGTGAGGTGGTCAAACGCGCACAATATTACGTTAAGCCAGAACAAGATGAGATCTCACTTTTCTGTAGTGAGTTGACGGGAATCACCCCGCGCAAAATCGAAAAGCAGGGTCGCCCGCTTGCGGATGTAATTCAGTCGATGGTGAAAAACTTTGGCGGAGCCAACAAAATTTACGCATCCTGGGGGCGTGACGATCTTATTCTGAAAGCAGAATGTGAATCTAAAGGTATTGATTTACCTTTTAAAGAATTTATCAATCTTGCAACTCTATACCGGGTTCAGAATCGTCTTAAAGACAAGCGTATCGGTCATAAAGCAGCGCAGGAAGAGAAAGGCATAGAGTGGGAAGGAAGGCAGCATTCTGGCTTTGTCGATGCCTACAATTTAGCCAAGCTTGCGTTGGTTATGCTTTAAGAAAAAGAAATGCAAAGAGGCGCTTGATGCGCCTCTTTTTGATCTTAAGGGTACTTGAGTATATAGCTAGGAAGTCGCCATAGAGGGTGTTCTCATACGTCCGTACAAGATCAACGTAATAGCAGGGATATTCATTAGTAATCCATACATAAGAGGAACGGTTGCCAGGGATGGCGATTGCAAAAGTGCCAACGCAATGAACATCCCCGTTCCTGCATTCTGCACGCTGGTTTCAATCATTAATGTAAGCTGGCTCGAATCTTCTAACTTAGCTTGATTGCTAACCCAGTAAGACACCAGCATCGCTATAACACTCAAGCTCAAGCACATTGCTGCAACCAACCATCCAGAATCGAAGAGCTTGTTCCAATTGACCGCTGTGAGTGACAAGACCATCAACAGAAACAATATGGTTGAGGCTTTGCTTATTCGTTTTTCGTTTCTCTGTGCCCATTTCGGGAACTTGGCTCTTAGTGTCATCGCGATAACAACCGGAATTACGGTGACCACGATCAGTTGCATCAGCGTTTTAGCGACGGGTAAAGAGAGTGGTGTATCCTGACTGTCATTGAGAAGGGTTAATTGAAACGCGAGTGTGACAGGCAAGATAAATGGAGTCAGTAAACTGACGATTGCAGTCATGCTAATGGAAAGTGCGCCATTGCCTCCGGCTAGATGTGAGATGACGTTAGATGTCGCGCCGCCTGGGCAGGCAGCAAGAATGATCAATCCACTCGCGACAATGAGCGGAACCGAAACAAACATCCCGAATAGCCAGATTAATAGCCAAGCCAGCAATGGCAAGACCAAAAGTTGCAATCCAACTCCTAATCCAAATGCCTTCGGGTGCTTAATCACTCGTGTAAAGTCTTTGACTGTCAGGCTAATTCCCATAGCAAACATCATTAAAGCCAAACAAACTGGCAACGCGACCTGCGATACCCACTGCGCCAAATCCATAGTTTTTATACCTTTTTTAAAGGGTGAGTTTACTCGTTTAAGTTATCTTACGAGTTTTTAATAGGATTTTTATTATGTGAAGAAGTTTTTGAGATCGATTCTGCGTCAAACGAATTGTTTTGATATTTAATTGTTTGCTAACTAATTGTAATAAAAGAAAATTTAAAATAATTGAATATTTTTATCAATTTTTTCACCCCTTTACCCAATTCATCCGTTTATAGGAGAAACAAGCAAAAAAAGCAGGACAAAAAAATGAAACTAACAAAGAGCTATTTATCCGTCGCTATCGCATTAGGGTTAGTTACAGCGTGCACAGAAAGTGTCGATAACCCTCATGTCGAAGAGGTCTCGAATGAAGTGCAGACACAAGATTCCACTCAGTCACCAAAACCAGAAATAGCAGTAGAAGACATGAGTTTGGTTCTTCTTGAATCTGCGCAAGGAGGTGATGTTGCTTTTGCTGCCCCCAGCAATCGCATGGCAAAAACGATGATCGCTCGACCAATGCCAGTGCTAGAACCTTTCCCTAATGCAGAGAATCGCGACAACTACCTTGATTCCCCAAGTAACGGGGTTGTACAGGTAGCGACATCGCCTCTTTCTACCTTCTCAATAGATGTGGACACAGGAAGCTATGCAAATGTACGTAGCTACCTGAATATGGGGCAGAAGCCGCCTTCGGATGCCATTCGAGAAGAAGCATTCATTAACTACTTTGACTATCAATACAATACGCCGAATAAGCAAAGCCAGCCTTTTTCAGTTCAGTCTGAAGTCGCACCTTCACCATGGAATGTCGAAAGAAAGCTGCTAAGAATCGCCATGAAAGGGTATGACATACCTAAATCGGAGCGAAAATCATCCAATCTTGTGTTTCTGATAGACGTTTCTGGCTCAATGGGAGAGCCAAACAAGTTGCCGCTTTTAGTGCAAAGCCTTTCCATGATGACGAAAGAGCTGGGCAAGAGCGACAAAGTCAGCCTGGTTACTTATGCCGGTCAATCCGCAGTGGTACTAGAACCAACGTCGGGAGACAACAAACAAGAAATTTTGAATGCGCTAAAACAGCTACAAGCTGGTGGTGGCACCTATGGTGAAAGCGGAATCAAAATGGCTTATCAGCAAGCTCAGAAAGGCTTTATTAAAGGTGGTATCAATCGAGTCATTTTAGCGACGGATGGTGATTTCAATGTGGGTGAAACTAACATGGACACGCTCAAAGACTTGATTACCAAAGAAAGAAAAAACGGCGTATCTCTCACCACTTTGGGTTTTGGTCGTGGCAACTACAACGATGCTCTTATGGAGCAACTTGCCAACGTGGGTGACGGGAACCATGCGTACATTGATACGTTACATGAAGCGAAAAAAGTACTGCTACGCCAGATGAGCGGAACGCTTCAGAGCATTGCTCATGACGTTAAAATTCAGGTGGAGTTTAATCCAGCTAACGTCAAAGAGTATCGTCTTATCGGGTATCAGAATCGTTTGCTTAAAGATGAAGACTTTAATAACGATGCAGTCGATGCCGGCGAAATTGGAGCGGGGCATAGTGTTACCGCGTTATACGAGCTAACACTGACCGGTTCCAAAGGGCAGATTGACGATTTACGCTATCAGTCGAATCAGAGCAAACCAAGTAGTGACTCCCTAAAAAATGAACTGGTTCAGGTGAAAGTTCGTTATAAACTGCCCGGCAAAAACGATAGCATTTTGGTGAAAGATACGGTGCTGATGAAGGATATCAAAGCGGAATTTTCTCAGGCGAGTTCAGACTTTCAGTTTGCTTCTGCCGTCGCTGCATTCGCTCAGAAGTTGAAAGACAACAACTACTTATCCAGCTACGGCTATGAAGACATTGTGAAGGTAGCGAATGCCAACAAAGGTGCCGACCTATTTAACTACCGAGGTGAGTTTGTCCGCCTTGTTGAAATTGCCGAGGCGCTTTAACTTGCATTCTATCCAGTATCTTAAGGTTACTTGGGTGTAAAACTGGGCTAAGATTCTGTATTAATTCGAATCTTGTTAGTGGCAAATTCTGAATGGATCAACTTACAGACGAGCAACTGATGCTCCGATTCAGCAAAGGCGAACAACCCGCCTTTGCTGAACTTTATCAACGGCATAAAGGGTCGTTGTATCGCTATTTCGTTCGACAATTGGGTGCGCAGCACAAAGCAAGGGCTGAAGAGCTATTTCAGGACGTCTGGTTCCGTGTGATTGACACTCGCGTTAGCTATGAAGTGACAGCCAAATTTACTACCTGGCTCTATCGAATTGCTCACAATATGGTTATTGATGAACACAGAAAGAAGCTTTCTGAAGATGCCTATCTTAATCAAGTCGAGCAGGATGACACCATTCATCTGGATGAAAATACTCTGACTCAACGAAAAAAGTCCGCTTTGAAGCACTGCATGGAACAGTTGGCACCCCTACAGCGCGAAGCTTTTCTGCTCAAAAATGAAGCGGGCTTTTCGGCAAATCAGATCTGTGAAATTGTGGACGCCAAAGCTGAAGCGGTAAAAACGCGTCTACGTTATGCCATGAATCAGCTGAGAGACTGCCTGACTCGCAAACTGGGGAGCAATCTATGACATCACCAATTAAAGATGAAGAAATAGAAGCGCTCTACAAACAAAGTGCGAACGAGCAGCCTTCTCCCGAAATCGACGATGCTATCTTAAATTACGCCAATAAATCATCGAATCGTGATCAGGTGGTGAAATCTACATGGAACTGGAAGCCCGTATTGGCGGTAGCGGCAAGTGTTGTGTTTGTGACCTTGTTAGCCCCGTGGAAATGGGTGGATGATACCGTCCACGAATCATTGGAAGTCGAGTCCATGATGGATGATTCTCTTATGATAGAAGAGAGATATGACCTTACACCGGAAGCCGCTCCTGCAGCCGATGTTCCCGAACAACCGCAATCTTTTCTGAAGTCATTGCCTAAGAAGCCAGAATCTTCGCAGCGTATGATGGCGGAAGTTTTGGAATCGCACACTGAAACGTCTCCGTTTTTGAAAATTGAAATGCTGCTTAAAGCAGGGAAAGCGGACGAAGCGCGAAAGGCATTGTCGTTGTTATTGGAAGAACAACCAGAACTGAAAGACCAGCTACCAGAGCATTTGAAAGCTCTGCTAGAGTCAGATTGATGACCAGTCTATTTATGATAGTAAGCCAGCATGATTGCTGGCTTTTCTTTTATACCAACTACTTATTACGATTGGCATTACTAGCCTGTATAGAGTTCGATTTTATTTTCCGAGTGCAGAATCTGGGAAGGAGAGAGACCAAGCAGCTTTCTACAGCTTGAACTGAAATGGGACGAGTCACTAAACCCGGCCTCAATAGCCGCTTCTGTCATCGATTTTCCTGCAATGTAGAGCTCTATCACTTTCCGTAAACGCCGCCAGATCCGATATCGCCTTATTGGCATGCCTGTGTGCTCTCTGAAAATGTGCCCCAATCTTCCGGGAGAAAGGTGTACAAGCTCCGCGAGCTGATCCAGTTCTTGATTGTCTTCAAGGTTGTTATCAATTTCTCTAACTACCCGGATTAACCGCGGATCCACAATTTGGGGAGCATTCTGAACGGGTGCGACCGAAGCAAGAATCTGGCACAAGGGAGACGTATTTTCTCTTCGGTAACTGTCTTTAGATGTCAGTTGCTCGGCAAACTGAATCAATTCGGATTCGCTATCAAGATGAGCTGAAATTCTGTCTAGGGAGTATTGATTGTGAGCTTGAAACTGGTCATAAAAATGACTTTCTACCTCAAAGCAAAAGATCAGCACAGGCTGAGATGAAAACTGAAAAGACGCCATATGGTTTTGCGGAACAAACACACTTTTGGTTTCCACTGGTTTATTTTGGTTTTGTTCACCGATCTTCATTGATGCACCTAAAGAAACGCATACCGCACCAGTGGTATGTTTGTGAAGAGGAATGTCACTAAGATACCCAGTGAATACTGAGTAATGATCACCTAAATAAAACCGATTCGCCTGCAAATTAGCCCCCTTTATACCTGAAGCTCGCTCCATCTCACTGATTTTTAAGATAGCCAGTTCTTACAAGTATTCAAAGGGTTTCCTGATTAATGTGAAGACATCGCACAATGGTCAGGAGAGCACATATGGAAGAAACCAAGTCATTGCATAAAGTTCAGGGAGAAGAAACAGCGACCTCCAGAGCTGCAAAGCAAGAGGAGTATTTTAAAGAGGCGGTATTAGAGTGTGGGACGATCAGATACAAAGATGTTGGTCAGGGAAAAGTATTGCTGTTTTTGCATGGCGCTTTAGCAAACAGCAATAACTGGCGAAAGGTGCTGCCAGAGCTTTCCAAAACATATCGCTGTATCGCGCCGGATTTACCCCTTGGTGGGCATGCCATCCCATTGGACCAATCGGCAGATTTATCTCCTGACGGTATTTGCCAGATATTGACCCAGTTTCTAACTGCGCTAAATCTCGATTCAGTCGTACTAGTTGGAAATGATACAGGTGGAGCCTACGGTCAGATATTTACCGCAAAGTACCCCGAACGAGTCTCGGCAATGATCTTAAGTAACTGTGATGCACTTGATGTGTTTCCACCAGATCAGTTCTCGACATTACCTAAGCTAATTCACGTTCCCGGTTATTTATCTTTGATGGCTCAGTTGTTCCGAATTAAGCCCTTACTTACTTCTAATCTGGTGCTCGGTCTGCTGTCGAATAGTTTGACCAAAGAAGAGGTGTATCATCAGTATGTCTATAATTTTATTAACAATAAAATGATACGTAATGATTTTAAAAAAGTGGCTCAGGGATGGTCTTCAGATCACACCAATGCGGCAGCCGAGGCTCTCAAGGATTTTAACAAACCTGTTGCCATCATCTGGGCGACAGATGATAAAGTTCTGTTTCCTGAATCTTTGGGACGTAGGCTGCGTTCAGTATTTCCAGAGTCCGAATTCCACACAGTTTCTAGCGCGTTAACATACGTTCATCATGATCAGCCGGATATTTACTGTGAAAAAGTATCGCTATTTTTGAGTCGACTAGAATGACCTTTTTGAAACTGGACACAAAAATCCACCAAAGCCCGCTGAAGGCACCGGGCTTTACATCTAAGGTTCCAAATCTTACTTATTTGACAATAGGTCTCTGCTGGAATTGTAAGATTTTCGACGCAGTTCTAAGCTCAATATTCCTCAAAATAAAGAGAGACCAGTCATGATGATATGATTCGCCTATTATGGCTCGGTTATCAGCTCATATAGATTCACCATTTGAATTTAATAACCAGTAAAAGCTAATGGAGAAGCTTTCAATAATGAATATCTTGGTGTTAGGCGGTACAGGGTTTCTAGGGACAAAACTGGTTGAAGATTGCTTACGGCAAAATCATAGAGTCACTGTATTTAGCCGAGGTGCAACGGAAGATCATTTAAGTGAGGATGTACACCGAATCACAGGGGATCGAGATGTTGGGCTGACAGAGCTATCAAGTTGCCCTGAAAAATGGGATGTATGCGTAGACATGTGTGGGTACACGCCAAAACAGGTGAGAGACGGCATCGAGCACCTCAAAGACAAGGTTGACCACTATATCTATATCAGTGCGGTTCGCTCATTTCTTCCGTCTCCAGAACAAGTGATCACAGAAACTAGCCCGCAATATGATCTTGTTGATGAAAATATCCAGATTATTGATAGCCAAACCTATGGCGCTTCCAAAGCATTGTGTGAAGCTATTTTGGCAAAAGGCTTCCCAGAAAAATACACCATTTTGCGACCCCAAGTTATTGTTGGAGCAGGAGATAAGTCCGGTCGTTTAACCTATTGGATTTCCCGAATTCAAAACGAAAAAGTGTTGTTGCCAGGAGATGGAGAAGACTTTTTGCAACTGGTGGGCGTTAAGGATGTTTCTCAGTTTATTACCCACGTTATCTCTAACCGAATCCTTGGTGATTTTAATTTGGCAGGTCCTAAGTTGACTTGGAGAACGTTTGCCGAGTTACTGGGTATTAAAAACGGAACATGGATACCGAATTCTCTGATTCAGGAGGAAAAGCTGACGTTTAGATACCTCCCATTGTACCGACCAAGAGGAAGCGGGGACGCTTCTTACATGAATATCTCAAACTCAAAAGCCATTGTGAACGGATTTACAGTGCGTGACATCAAATCTACTTTGTCAGAACTGGTGAAATATCACAGTGAAACGGATGTCTCTTCTATTGTTCCCAATGACATTCTGAGAGAGCAATTGGATTTCAGCGTTGAGGCTAGTCTGATCGAGAAGTATCTCGCTGATAATCAAAGAAACGAAGACAAAAGGGAGTTAAGCAGCTAATGCCATTGTGGTTAACCATTGTTATTGGATTCGTACAACTTTGTGTTGGTGGGATGGCAGCTTTTGGTTTTGTTTTTGGGATGAGTGCTGAACGAGCCCCAAGTCTTAATAAACGTCATAATGACACCGTATTTAGGATGCTGTTTTCCTTTTGCTTTGCATTGATCGCGAGTCTGGCAGCGCAAGCATTTTTCTACTTACAGCAAGACTTGGCTGCATACGTTAGCGCAATAGCCTTACCTTGGTTGATCTTTGTGGGTATGGTTATCTATTTCAAAAAGCACGCGATAGATTCAAAAGTCAGCAGAGTAGGTGAGTAACTTGAAAATGGATTTTTCGTCAGTCAGAAAACACATTCTTTGGCTAGATGGCGGTGCAGCATTAGTGGTGGGAACTGCCGTTGTTTTACTTCAAGACTTTCTAGTCAAACTGTATCAAATGCCTTCTGATTTGGTCTTATTTCTTGGCATAGCAAATCTCACTTATGCCGCATATTCCCTTACTCTCGCCACCCGTGAACAAAAGCACCTAAACGCTATCCGCATCTTGGTGACTGGCAATGCGATATGGGTTTTTGCGTGTCTAATCATCGTCTTTAACCAAATGGCTTCAGCCAGTATTATCGGGTTATTGTTTGTTGCGAGTGAGGCAGTTTTTGTTGCTGCCTTGGCATATTTTGAGTGGCAGTGGAGGTATATTCTGACTGGGGACACCTCCGATTCTAGAGAGCTTACAGATGAAGCTTAAGTTGATTACTTTAATCAAATCCGTACCTGAACTAGTAGAAACAGCGAAAGAGTGTTCATCGCTAGGAATACCAAATTACTACATTGCTGGTGGCGCTATTACGCAGGTGATATGGAACCACTTAGAGGGACGACCTCTACTTGATCGGGTTAAAGATTTCGACATTGTCTATTTTGATTCTCAAGCCACTCACTCTGAAGAGTGGTATGAAGCCGAGTTAAACCAGCGATTGAACCATCCCATTAAAATAGATGTGAAAAACCAAGCCACGATTCACTCTTGGTACCCGAAAAAGTTTGGCTGTTCAATACCAGCATATGATCGAGTAGAGCAGGGGATTGATTCCTGGCTGTCAGCGTTTGCTATCGGTTTCCATTTGGATAAGCAAGGACAAATAGGTATCTATGCGCCTTATGGTCTGGAGGATGCTTTTGAAAGAAAAGTGAAGCCAAATAAAATCGCGATGACAGAAAGCAGCTACAACAAAATGACCAAAAGCTTTAAGGCTCGATGGCCTTCCATAAACGTTGAAGCGTGGGAAACCGATGCAGAAGTTAACAGTCATTAAGTGTGAGAAAGACTCACCATTTGTCGAGCCGTTAGAGGCGCTGTTTCAGCAATCCTGGGCGGATTTCACCTTTTTAAGATCAGACGCATTTTCCAGTGATTTGCCGCCAGTATTCGCGGCATTGATTGGAGAGAAACTTGCTGGAGGGTTGTCATTTACTCGCCACCAAGCTCCCAACAGTGAGCATGATGCCATTTGGGTTAATGCTCTTTACGTATTGCCTGAATATCGTACCAATGGGATCGCTCGAACTTTGTTAAAATCGGCGGAGCGTCACGCAGCAAAAGTAGGGTATTCTTGCCTCTATGCTTACACCAATGTTTCTTATATTTACCTATCAAATGGTTGGAAAATATCAGAGACATCCAGCAGCTCAGATCACCACGTAGTGCACTTTCAAGTTAGGAATTAGATCTATCGGTTATCAGTCACTTCCAATTTGGTTCTAATAAAATCTTTATGATCCACATACAGCAGCTCGGCGGTTTTTCTGATAACAGATTCTTCCAGTGGATCTAAATGGTTATCGGCAAAGGCGACTTCCCATAAAGCTCTAATGATTTCAATACGCTCTGGCTGATCTAAGTGCCTTAGTTGAGAGGTGAATTCATAAAGTGATGCAGAGTTTTCGGTTTTACTCTTAGCCTGGACAACCAAAGCTCTGGCTTCATCATCATCAATTTCCAGTACTTTGGTGAGCATAGACAAAGTAGCGGCTTCTTCCGATTCATCGACATTATGGTCGGCACTGGATACTTCGCAAAACAGGGCAGCAATTGCAAGGTTAGGGTTAGCTACCTCACCAGAATTGAGGTCGCTGCCTTCGGTGAGTTGCTTAAAAATTTTAGAAAGTGTCGAGATCATTCTTAATCTCCAAAAAAGGTCTTAACGTTAACTTTGGGGCAGTTTACAGAAATTACAAGATTCAACGTTTCTCATTACACTTCTTTACTCTTCTCGATCCAATAGCGATCTTTGTCTTGAACCTAATTTGATTTACATCACGAAAAATGAAATATGTATTTTCCCCATAAAATATGGAGTTATCAGTCTCATCTGCATGAAATATAAAGGTTAGTTTCAATTTTATTGATCATATCTTATGTCTTATATAAGACATAAGATATAAAAATTAATTGATCATAAAATGAGCGACTGATAGCGTGGTTTTAACACGTCCTGAGATCGGATTTAGGGCGTTTTGAGTCATAAAAGCTAAGGATGGAAAAATGAGTGAAACACATTTTCTGGTGCATGATGTGAACGACACTGTCGGGGTAATGGTGGTAGAAAACGTCGTAAAAGGTATGGAAGTCACGGGATACATGATGGATACGGACGAGGAGATCAGGCTAACAGCATTGGCGGATATACCTCTTGGTCACAAAATTGCGCTCCGAGATCTGAGTGTTGGTGACACCATCATCAAATACAACGAAGACATGGGGAAAGTGGTCGAAGCGGTTGCTGCTGGTGGTCATGCTCACGTGCACAATATTAAAACTAAGCGTTGGTAATCAGGGAGATAATAGAATGAAAAGAGCAACATTTATGGGTTACCGCCGTGAAAATGGTCGAGTCGGGGTGCGTAACCATGTACTGATTTTACCCTTGGACGATATTTCAAATGCAGCGTGTGAAGCTGTAGCAAATAACATTAAAGGGACTATCGCGATACCTCATGCTTATGGTCGTTTACAGTTTGGTGCAGACTTGGATCTTCACTTTCGTACTATTATCGGTACAGGATCAAACCCGAATGTAGCGGCGGTCGTGGTCATTGGTATTGAACCGGGCTGGACGCAGAAAGTTGTCGATGGAATTGCAGAAACAGGTAAACCGGTGAAAGGGTTCTCGATCGAGCAAAATGGCGATATCAATACGATTGCCACAGCGTCTCGCACCGCCAAAGAATACGTTCATTACGCAACCTCCTTGCAGAGAGAAGAGTGCCCAATCAGCGACCTTTGGGTTGCCGTGAAATGTGGTGAATCCGATACAACGTCTGGTCTTTCTGCCAACCCAACGGTGGGTAACTTCATCGACAAGATGAATGAAGTGGGTGCCACAACATGCTTTGGTGAAACCTCAGAGATTACTGGTGCAGAGAAAATTGTAGCAGCGAGAGCGGCTAATCCCGAAGCAGCAGAAAAGTTCATGAGCACCTGGTCTTCTTATAACGATTTCATTCTCGCTGAAAAAACCAACGATCTTTCCGATTCACAGCCAACCAAAGGGAATATTGAAGGGGGGCTGACCACCATTGAAGAAAAAGCGCTGGGCAACGTTCAGAAAATCGGTAAAAAAGCACGTTATGTCGATGTTCTCGAACCCGCTGAAACGCCAGCGAAAGGACCGGGCTTGTACTTTATGGATACGTCATCGGCAGCAGCAGAATGTAATACGCTTCAGGCTGCGGGTGGCTATGTCGTTCACCTTTTCCCAACTGGGCAGGGGAACGTTATTGGTAATCCAATCATGCCTGTATTGAAAATTACAGGAAACCCGAGAACAGTGAGAACCATGAGCGAACACATTGATCATGGTGTGTCTGCCATTCTTCGACACGAAATGACGCTGGATGAAGCGGGTGATGAGTTGATCGAAATGGTGATAGATACCGCCAACGGCAGGAATACCTGTGCAGAAGTCTTGGGGCATGTCGAGTTTTCACTGACCAAGCTCTACCGAAGTGCTTAACTAAAACAGATGCAGTTGTCATAAAACAAAGCCTTTCCATTTGGAAAGGCTTTGTTTTTACTTGAATTTGTGAAGGCTTAACTTAATTCATTCAAATAGCAATGCTGTTCCGTATGGCAGCGAGTCACACGTAATTCCACTGCTTCACCATTCAGTGCATAAGCAATTCGTGTGGCTTCAAGTAGGGGAGTACCTTCGTCAATCTCCAGATGAGTTTTCTCTTCATCTTTAGCAAGCACTGCTCTAAGTTTTTCAACAACTTTGACCACAGACAACCCAAACTCACGCTGATAATAGCTGTAAAGTGTGTTGGGTAAATCGTCCGAGAGAGGCATGTTAGAAAATAACCTGTCAGGCAGAGAAACGGTTTCATAAATAACCGGAACACCCTCCAGAGCGCGAACACGAGTAATTCGAATGACTTGTTCTTCATCTGGGATAGAAAGAGAATCGCTTTCTAGTCGGGTTGCGGGATAGCGGTTAAAGTCGAGGATACGGCTTTCTGGTAAATGGCGTTTGCCTTGAAGATCAACAAGTCGGAAGAAGTGATAGAGTGGCTGCTCCTGAGTATGTTCAGCTACGTATGTCCCTTTCCCTTGACGACGAACCACCAGTTTTTCCGCTGCCAGTTCGTCCAACGCCTTTCTTACGGTGCCCTGACTTACCTGCAATTCATCCGCAAGCTGGAATTCGCTTGGCAACGGGCTTCCGGGTAACCACACTTTATCTATTAGTCTCTGTATCAATAGCTCTTTTACTTGCATGTACAAAGGAAGAAAATGTGTGGGTTTGTTCATCGATTTTCGCTCGGATTAAGGATCTGACTTACTTCATATTATCAATCAAGCACTAAGCTGTCTCTATGGGCTTCACTCTTTGTCACAAGGAATTTGTTTAACGTGATCAGGCGAAAGATCTACGCTACGGTTAAAAACGCAGAACCAGAACAGAATTTAACGGCGCAGGGCATTAAACTCTGGTTCTGATGAACAAACATGATGACAGACGGCAGATTCATTTAGGCATTTATATCCAAAATGATTTTGGCTGCGGCGGTGCGGTTATTGTCTAGATCACTAAATGCCTGACTACCCTGGCTTAAAGGTCGTTCTTCAATCCAGGACAAATCCCCCAACGCGCCACGATGAAGTATTTCGATAGCAGAAATCATATCAAGCTGAGTGTAAGAGAAAGAGCCCAGTACGGTGATTTCCTGCAAGGTCATTTTTCTCACATCAAATTCGCCAGAGGAATCCTGCAAACCGACATGCAGAAAAACACCCCCTTGTTTAATCACGTTCATCCCCGCTTTTCTTGTGTGGCTTGAGCCGACGGCATCAATCACGACTTCGATGCTGGAATCGGGTAATGGGTCATCGGTCAGAGGGTTATGCAAATACTGGATTCCAGCATGCTTTGCTGTCTCAAGTCGGTCTGCATTGGTATCACTTAGCGTAACCTTTGCTACTCCCTTAAGTTTAAGAAATAGTGCGCAGAGTAAGCCTATCGAACCCGCACCAATCACCACCGCTCGGCTATCGCTCAACGTTCGATGCATGTGCTTTTCAATCAGCTCAGAAGCATGGAGCGCAGTAGCGGTCGGCTCTGTAAGAGCAGCGTGTTCGGGTTTCATTCCTTCGGGAACTGGAATCAGATTCTGCTCGGGAATGACCGTGTATTCAGCGAAAGCCCCCGGCTTTTTTAGACCTATTGCGGTGCGGTTTACGCAGAGGTGAGTTCTGCCACTCAGGCAGTCTTCGCATTGCATGCAGGTGAGCAGCGGGTTCAGTACGACTCTTTTGCCCAGATACTTGCCATTCATTGCAATTCCACACGCTTCGTGCCCGAGAATTAAAGGTGGGACACGTCTTGGGTCATGCCCGTGATACGCATGCATGTCTGATCCACATATCCCGGCTTTTTCGACCTGTACCAACACCTCTCCTTCGGCAGGTGTCGGTTTGATTTGCGATTCAAACGTTACTTCATTTGTATTGGTGTAAACGAGTGCTTTCATCTTTGTTCCTCGTTGTTTATTTGGCAGTAAATCCGCCATCTACGAATAGAGTCTGACCGGTGACATAATCGGAAGCTGGAGAGGATAAAAACAGAAGAGGTCCGTCTAAATCATCCAGATTTCCGTTACGTCCAATTGCTGTTTGGTTTGCCAGCTTATTCAGTGCGTCGTTATCTTCGTAAACAGGTAAGGTGAGTTCCGTAGGAAAAAATCCGGGTGCAATGGCATTGCATGTAATGCCATAACAAGACCATGCTTCCGCCATGGCTCTGGTGAGCTGACACACACCGCCTTTCGACGCGCCATAAGGCATGCTGTTGGGAAAGGCACGTTCACATTGTAGCGATGCAATGTTGATGATTTTGCCAAACCCTTTTGCTTTCATATCCGGTACCAGCAGTTTTGCCAGGAAAAAGGGCAGCTTAAGGTTTATATCCAGAGTGGCATCCCAACTGGCTTCATCCACTGCTTCTACTGGTTGCCTCAAGTTAAGCCCCGCAACATTGGCAAGGATGTCTGCCGAGCCGTAAAAGGATTTACACCGCTCAATGTTCGTATCTAACTCGCTGAACTTAGTAAGGTCGCACGCTAAATAGCTGGCTTCACCTGCCGAAGATTCAATCTCGTTAACCGTTTCCTGAAGCAAAGATTCACGTCTGCCCAATACCACGACTTTTGCTCCGGCTGAAGCGAGAGTTTTGGCAAATTGACGACCAATCCCGGTTCCCCCGCCAGTCACAAACGCGACGCGATCTTTCACAGAGAAATCAGTGGAGTTCATCATTCATACCCCAACTGAAACTGTTCTTTCGGGAAATATTTAGCTAGGCGGGCATCCCCCGTTCTTGCGTGCGCTTCCATCCCTTCAAGGCGAGAAATTCTAGCTGTCACAGCCGCGACTTCACGGTTGGCATCTTCAGTGAGTCTCTGGAACGAACAAATTTTAATGAACTTGCTGACCGATAATCCGCCTGTGTATTTGGCTGCGCCTTTTGTGGGAAGAATATGGTTGGGACCGGAGCATTTATCCCCGAAAGCGACGGTTGACTCTTCTCCGAGAAAAAGCGAACCATAATTGGATAGGGTGTTCAGCCACCAATCTAAATCCTCTGCCTGCACTTCCAGATGTTCAGAAGCATACTCATCACTGATTTGGACAACTTCTTCTCTGGTGTCGCACACAATCACTTCACCATAATCGTTCCATGCAGCGGTGGCCGCTTGCTTGGCGGTATCTGGCAATTCTGAGATAAGCTCAGGTACACGCTTCATCACTTTATCGGCGAGAGAGTCGGAAGTGGTGAACAGCCATGCTGGGCTGTCGAATCCGTGCTCTGCCTGACCAACCAAATCAACAGCAACGATTTCTGGATCAGCGGATTCATCCGCAATGATGGCAATTTCAGAAGGACCGGCAAACATATCAATGCCAACCTGACCGTAAAGCTGACGCTTGGACTCGGCCACAAAGCGATTACCGGGACCAACAAGAATGTCGGCTTTGTTGCCTGTAAACAGACCATTTGCCATGGAGGCAATTCCCTGAACTCCACCAAGTGCCAGAATGTAGTCTGCGCCACACAGTTTCATGGTGTAGAGAACCGCTGGATTGATGCCGACTTCAGGTCGTGCTGGTGAGCAGGCTACAACGTTTTTGACGCCAGCAACCTTGGCAGTTGTGATACTCATGATGGCAGAGGCAATGTGCGAGTATCGCCCTCCGGGAACATAACAACCTGCCGTGTTCATGGGGATAAGTTTTTGTCCTGCATACAAACCGGGGGAAAGCTCCACTTCAAATTCTTGTAGTGACTCAAGTTGCGCTTCAGCAAAGCGTTTTACTCGCTCATAGGCAAACTGAATATCTTGTTTCATTTGGTCGGAAAGCTTGGCTTCAGCTTCTTGTATAGCACTTTCGGAAACCAAAATGTCGCCGTCCCAGTCATCAAAAGACTTCGTGAACTCAATCACTTGTTCTTCGCCCCCCAGTGCGATCTTATTTAGCATGTCGCTAACGATTCGACTGGTGTCCTGTTCGCCTGTCGCGGCGGTTTTTGTTGCTTTTTTCTTGTATTGAATCGCCATTTCTGTCTCCTTGAAAAGTGCTTCTTGTAAATTTTGAATGCAGAGATCCCTACAACAGACGCTGCATTCATAAAACTGGTGTAAAGACTAATTAAATCGGAGTGCCCACAATGAAATTTCGGGCACGAATGCTAAAAGCAAAACCACCAATAGCATCGAGAAAACATAAGGTGCTGCATATCTGGCAACTTGTAGAACGGGTGTTTGTGTTACCCCAGATACTACAAACAGGTTGAGCCCTAAAGGAGGCGTTATAAACCCAACGCCCAGAGCGGTAACCATCATGATGCAGAAATGAATTTCATCCATGCCAATTGACTGCGCTAACGGCAGAAGAATAGGGGAGAGCACCACAATGTTCGGGGTGGTTTCCATCACGCAGCCTGCAAGAATAAGGATTCCAATCATTATAAGAGTCAGGTAAACCGGATCTTCGGTAATGTCGGTCATCTGAACTACAAAACTTTGAGGTATTTCCAGCACTGCCAGAGTCTGAGCTAAAGGCAATGACATGGCTATGATCGGTAAGATGATCCCGTTGATTTTTGCTGAGCTATACAGCATTTTGGGGAAGTCTCTCCAGGTTATGGATTTTTGATACAGCCCGATAGTCAGACCAACCAAAACAGCCACTGCTGCCGCCTCTGTTGGGGTGAATATTCCAGAGTAGATCCCGCCTAAGATAATGAATGGAATTAACAAAGCATCGCGCGACCGATAGATCGTATTCAGCCAGTGCTTCATAGAGAAACCGGTTTTTGAATCCTCATAACCGTTGATGGCGTTGAGTACGACATTGGTTGCCATGATGGAAAACATGATGAGTAATCCCGGAATGGCCGCAGCCAGAAACAGGGTAGAGGCAGATATGCCCAGTATCAGTCCGATGATGATGTAAGCGATAGAAGGTGGGATCAAAATACCAGTACAGGCACCAGACGCCACTAGTGCGCAGGCGTAAGCTTTTGGGTAACCTCTGTCGACCAGCCTGTCTATGGTCATTCTCCCTACCGCCGCAGCACCAGCAGCATCGGATCCTGAAATGCAAGCGAAGAAACCGCATCCTAAAACCGTTGATGTGCCCAATCCTGATCTTGCGCTGCCCGTTGTTGCCTCAGCCACATCAAGCAATTTGTTCGACAACCCTGTCCTTACCAGAACATCGCCAGTCAGGATGAAAAGTGGGATCGCAATCAACGCAAACGCATCGATTCCGTCGAAAAGAGATTCACCAACAAGAGACAGGGGAAGCACGTCTGTTGCCAGTAACATAGCAATCGAGCCTAACCCTAATACCACCCAGATCGGAACAGCCATAAAAATCATCACAATCATGGCAATCACAGGGATGTACACTGCCATTCCGTAAGAGGCTGCGGAGGCTTGTTCTAGCAAATAGTAATTGTTCATTTGTCCTCCTAGTCGATCAGACGTTCGTCCTGATAAACGGGTTCGTTGTTAGAGAATGACTTGAGATCTCGTCTTATCGATTGCAACAAGCGCAGCACAATCAACGTAAACCCAAAGGGGACAGCAAACAGAAACCAAACCTGACTCACGCGCAAGCCATGTGTCACGGAGCCAAATTCTAACGACGTCATGACCGGTCCAATAGAAACAATGAGTGAAATGACCGCTAGCACGAGCGTAAGAAAATCACTAAACAGATAAACCGCAATTTGTGCTCGGTTAGGTAAGAATCCCAGCAGTACGTCGATACGAATGTGGGCTCGATTTTTGACTGCAAGGGCAGCGCCGATCCATGCAAGATAAATAAAACAGTATCGGGCAACTTCTTCCCCCCAAATGGAGGAATAACTGAGCACGAATCGTCGAGTCACCTCTGAAATGATGGTCAGAACAATCATGGAATAGAACATCAAACACAGCCAGCGCTCTAAATTTTGCTCGATGTGGGAGATACGGTTTGTCGCCATAGGAAATGCCTTCATCAAATGACCAGTTTGGAAAAAGGGCAGCCGCAAGCGTCTACGGCTGCCAACGCCCTACACGTCGTGGACGTAGTAACGCCCTTTCGTGTTCGCTGCTTCAAGCAACTTGTCGAAGGTATCCAGTGATCCTGCTAGCGCTTTTTTAGTGGAATCCCAAACCGGAAGCTGGTGACCTGCTTTCTCTTGCCATTGCGCCAGTTCTGAAGGGGTAGGAGAGTAGAACTGTACATTGTTCTTAGTAAGCTCCGACATAGCGTACGCGCGGGCTGCTGGCACTTTCGCCAAGTTTTGGTGAGCCGTAACTTCGCTAGCCGCTTCGATTCCCTCCTGAATATCTTTAGGAAGCTTATTAAACCACTGCAGATTACAAGAGAAGACCTGTGCATCAGGTACAGAGCGAATGAAGGTGACCGAAGAGAGTACGTCTTTGAATCCGAAAATGTTCAGTGCTTCTACGCTTGGATCCAGAGCATCTGCCACACCTTGCTTGATGGCGGATGGTGTCTCGCCCCAGGCAATTGGGGTTGGGTTAGCGCCGAGCAAATGATAGAACTGCTGAAGAATTTTTGAGCCCGGGACCCGGAATTTAATGCCTTCCATTTGATCGGGCGTTTTAATGATCTCACTGCGACCTTTTCTTAATGCAACAACTCGAGGGTCTATGGTGACATACCAAAGTGCTTTGAAATTTCGCTCTTCAAGTTTAGGGTCGACTTCTGCTTTCCAGGCAGGTGAATTGACCAGATTAACGAATTTCTGATTTTCACCACACCAGTAAGGAATGTTGATCAGGTCGACAACAGGTGCAAAAGACGAGAAATTAGACAACGAGTGTTGTGCTGCCTGAATGGTCCCTTGCTGCACTTTTTGGGCAAGCGCTCCACCTGCACCAAGCTGACCACCCGGAGCCAGTTTTACGTAAACCTGCCCATTGGTCATATTCTGGATGTTTTCTTTAAAATCCAACTGCATAATGGGGTAGCCACGAGAAGCACCCAAAATGTAGGCAGTGGCAATAGTCATGGTGTATTTTGCGGCTTTCTGGCGTTCTCGTTCTTCTTTCGAAATCGCAGCCGCTGCACTCGGGCTCATCAAAGCGCCCGCAGAACCAATCATAATCGCGGCTGTTACCCCAGCTTTGCCCGCAATTTCAAAAAACTTCCGTCGTTCGGCAGACTCGATTTGATCTTTTTCACTGAATCCTTTCATTTTTGACTCCATTTTCACGTTAATGGGAATGACGTTGAGCACCCGCTCCTTTATCCAGATTATTAGGAGGGCAGATGGCTTTTTTATTGAGTATGTTTTTCTTGCAGCAATACAAATATGACGCCAGAAACAACCGCCACTAAGAGCAATAAGGCTTCTGGTACAACGTCAAGTGGAGTAACGGGAAACTCGAACCGAATCGAAGCCCACCCCGCGAGAATATTGACAAGGTAGAATGCAAAACTACTAAGACAAACAATTAGATACACCTTACTGCCCGATGCCAGCTTATTAACTTCAGACTGTGTTGAACTTTGTGTGGTTGTGTCTTTCATAGTTACGTCCCTCGCAACAACTCGTTAACATCACCATAAATTAGTGTTCAAATAACAGTCAACTGTAAGCGCTTACATTTTTATTATTTGAACAATAATTGTTCATTTTTTTCAGTAACGATCACGAAAATTGGTTATTAAATAGTCAATTGGTTTCACTTTATCGCGAATTTTTCAGAGGGGTTATGATTATTTTCAATAAAAACATCATGTTATATATGAAGTTTGAATTATGAAACACTACGTCGGTTTAACTTGTATCACAGAAAGAAATGAGTAATTTCTAATCAACGACATATCTGGATATACTGAATAAGTACTTAAGAAATGTCTGATTATTATGGTTAAAGGTAAGCGCTTACGTAAGTCAACGGATAAACCCACACTCGGTGATGTGGCAAAAGCGGCTGGTGTTTCTACCGCTACGGTGTCACGAGCGTTAAATCAGCCGCATCAAGTCAAAGAGCCGCTTCGTCTGAGAATTGAAGAGCAGATCAACAAACTTGGCTATGTGCGTGATGGAGCCGCTCGCGCCCTTGCATCAAATAAAAAACGCATGATTGGGGCGGTTATCCCAACGATCGACAACGCCATTTTTGCCTCAGGTATCAATGCTTTGGAACGTCGTCTTTACGAAGAAGGCTACACTCTGATGCTGGCGGTAAGTAATTATGACCCCATGCACGAGCTTAAACAGGTTCGTGACATTATGGAGCAGGGCGTCGATGGGTTGCTATTGGTGGGAAACGAACATGCCCCCGAAACTTACTCGATTCTGGAAAAGCACAATCAGAACTTTGCTAACTTATGGGTGTTAGATCGAGAAAGTCCGTACCCCAGTGTAGGTTTTGATAACTTTAGAGCCGCTCAACAGATTACCCAGTACCTTATCAACCAGGGGCATCGTCGGTTCGGGTTCATATCCGGAATAACGGAAGGAAATGATCGGGCCACAGCTCGTCTGAACGGTGCGCTTTCTGTCTTGGAAGAGCAGGGAATCGTTCTTTCTTCGCAGGATATTGTTGAGTGCAGATACGACATCTGGGAGGGAAGAAACGCTTGCCGACACCTTTTATCCCGGAAAAAATCGTCCAGACCTTCAGCCATTATATGTGGGAATGATGTTCTGGCATTCGGCTGCCTGACAGAATGCCGAGAGTTAGGTGTTTCAGTCCCTGAAGAAGTCTCCATAACAGGTTTTGACGATCTGCCTTTGTGCGAGCACCTCACCCCAAGCTTAACCACGATACATGTCCCTTCCCAGATGATGGGGGAGAGAGCAGCAGAGTTTATTCTGGATAAAATTGCTGGTCGAGAATGCCCCAGCCACATCGAAGTCCCAACACAGTTGGTTGTCCGAGAAAGCACTGCACAGGCACCGAACTAGGAGTGCCACGATCATCTAACTATAGAGCTCTATCAAGAAGTTTATATTGATTATTGCTTGGCTAGATTTAGCTTCTAAAGAAAAAATTCGATCAGACAATTCTCGATAAGAACCCCTTCTATTCAAAAGTTTCAGCATGATATGTTGCGAGCCAGAGCATAAAAAGCGATGGCTTGATGGATGATATATGCTCCACTGCTTTAAAAAATAAGCTTCTTGATCTTAAGAAAAATAAGCCAATTAAATCTAAGAATACAAAGTAATCGATTTAACTATTTGTTTACATATTTCGCCGCTATTTTAACTGCGAAAATTACAAATATATTAATAGATAAACTCTTTTTTTATAACAGATTTAAGTCAAATGTAACTGTGTTATGTGTATGGTAAAAAATATTGTTACATAAGAAATGGTACATTGGTTCAAAAAAAGTAATAAGAAGCTGTACGATATATAATATTATGAAAAATAAGGATATTTAATGGAATGGCAGACTATTTGATATGGAGTATTACGTAGTCTTATCAGGGTATTAGAAAAATTTATAAGAAAATCATATATATGTGATGTTAAATTAGATTACAGAATAAAAATGTTTGTTATGATGGATTTTTATAAATCTTAGCTTGTGATGTCTATCGTCTGAAATTTAATCAGCAAACAACGACAGTTGTTATATTTGGTTACATTGCCGTTCATCAACAGATGAGTGATATTAACTTGCCCAAGATAATCGAGATTTGGCTATATTGAATGTCCAGAATGAGAACGCAAATCGCGTACGCTTATATTCAAGTAATCCAAATGTAACAATCTAGAGTGAACTTAAAATGGGATCGGAGAAGCTCAACAATGCGAACAATGGGTCTAATGTTTTGGTCTATTTCGCCCAAAATCAAAAGTAATTGATGAGCTTTAAATGACAAAAATTTAGTCTTCTTTAGGAGTACTTCTCTCTTAAAGTTGATGCAGCTCTTCGTAAATTTAGCTTCCCAGTTCTTGAGGATTGAGAAGTTTGGGATTGGTTAGGTTCTTTGACATCGTTAGTCTGGTTGAGTTGTACAGATGAACACTCGCCACTGGAGAATTAAGGTCAGTCTAGGTTTGTAATGGCAATAATAAGTAAGAGAAAGTTCAAATGCTGAGAAATGTGATAGAAATTAAATACTTAAAAACATTCTCATGTGTGGCGAAATGTAAAAGCTTTTCAGCTGCGGCAGAATCACTTTTCATCACACAGCCCGCCGTCTCACAACACATCAAAAAGGTAGAGGCTCATATTGGCGCAAGTATTTTTGACAGGGAAGAGGGCTTTGAATTAACCAAAGAAGGTGAGATTTTATTGAAGTATACTGAACTGAGTTTGGAACTTTATGATCAGCTTTTTGAAGAGTTAGGCAAAGCAAAGAACAGGGATCACTACAAGATTGCAGTATCTGATTCCTTTTCAACCGAACTGGTTGATGAAGTGGTAAAAGCATTCCGGATATTGAGTCATTTAGATCTGAGCCTAGTGAATTTCAGAGACCCAAAAGATATCGATGCAAATAAGTACGATATTGTTCTTGGCGTTAACTCTGAACCCTCTCGCAGTGGTCAGATGGTAAAAGTAAAGCGAACTCAATATGTGGTTTGTGAACGCTTACGAGATCCGAAGCTCATCCGAAAGAACCCAATACGTGTAGTACACTGCAGCTCTATAGAGCGTGAACAAGTCGTTAAACTATTGGAGGAGTCGGGTATTGGTATTGCCAACATCCAAAGCTGGTTTAACACAAGTAGTGCTAGGTTGATGAAAGGTGAAATGGAGGAGCCTGGCACCGTATTGGTTTGCCCTAGTTGGTGTATTCAGTCAGACAACCTATATGTTAAAAAAACATCAAATGTAATTAACTGCTATGCGTGGTGTAGTGAATCTACATTTGAAGAGCTTAGTCAGATAGGGCTAACTAATCAAATCAAAGAATTATTTGTCCGTTCAGAAGCTAGCTTGACAACAATGTGATATTTATTCAGTTTAATATCAGAAAAAACTTATATTAAGTATATTTTAAATTCCTTTAAGGCGAGCTAAAAAGTTCGCCTTTTTATTTTTGCAATTATTATTGATAAAAATATTTTATAGGATTAGAAGTATCTCTTATATGACTGGCGTCAAAAGTGAATAATATCTCACTTTTTCTCTGATCATAACGATTAGTAATATATGTATAAATAACTATTAATTGTTCTATTTATATCGTCTGATATATTCAATTCGATTAACTAATAAAAGGATTGTATAAAATGTTCAGCAACTTTAAAAAACAATTAAGAAAGTTCATCAAAGATGAGCGTGGGGTAACTGCAGTTGAGTATGCAATTATCGCAGTAGTTATTTCAGGTCTAATTTTGATTGCGTTCAATAGTGAGCTAGGCGAAGCGCTAAAAGGTGCCATTGAGCAAGTTAAAACAAATCTAGGTACTGCCAAAACTAATGGTACACCTCCACAATAATTCAAAATGGGTAGGTTAAGTATCCTACCCAATTCTAAGAAATGGACATTATGAGTAAACCTGTCTTATTCATCTTAATTTCAGCAATCCTGTTTCTTGGGTTGTTCCTCAGCAAAGATATACTTTTTGTTGAGAAACCTGTTTTAGCCTCATCAGAACCTGTCATAGAAACAGCCAAGGTTTTGAAGCTGAATAAACCAGTAACCAGAGGTAGCTTTAGAAGTACAATGGAATTCAGCTTAATTGAAGTTACAAAAGAACAGGTCCAAAGTAATGGGTTACTTACGAATGAAGACAGCATTCCCGATGGAGCATTATTCAGGGCTTCATTGGCTGAAGGCATTTATTTAAAACGCGGTCATTTTGCCTATCCAAGCGATGATGATTACGTTAATTTCACACTCACAAAAGACCACATCCCTTACTATTACACCACAGATGGTAACAGCGCTGTTGACGCAATAGGTGTTATACCAGGTGACATAGTGAGCTTTATTTCAACGACTAGCCAATATTCTAATATTCATAAGTCTGAGTACAAAGACATCGGTAATATCATTTCAGAAGTTTTAGTTCATAAGGCGAGAGTGATTAAAGTACTAAATATTAGTGAAAGTAACCAAGAGAATAGTATTGAAGTCAAAAAGAAGCAGTTAGTTATTGAATTAAAGATACGAGATATAATGAAGCTGGATATTGCCAATAAAATAGGAAAAATTAGCCTAATTCCAGCCAACATGGCTTCCCCATATTTGTCTGTTCGTAGTGTCGACATATTAGAAAAACAACATGGTGTCCGTGAACTTAGAGCAGGTGCGAACTAATGAAAATTCTGAGTTTAATGACTTTTTTGGTTGCGATAAGTTCTCCAATTATTGTGATGGGCTCTGAGCTTGTTTCCATCGATCGGGGTGCTGCAAAAACAGTTAAAACTAGCCGTACAATAGACACAGTTTTCGTGTCTGATCAGAAAGTTGCGGATTATAAAGTTATTGATGAAACCAAAATTGTTATTCATGGTGTAAGCGTAGGAACGGCAAGCCTGATTATTTTCGATCGAGGTGGGAATGAAATCTACAATTCAGAAATAATCGTAAACAAGAGTCTGCGCTTAGTTAAACAGATGCTTGTGGCGCATTTCCCAGATGAAGAAGTCAACATCACCAATGTTGGTGATCAGGTGGTACTGGATGGCACGGTACAGAGCGAAGAAATCAAAAAGAATATCTATCGCCTTGTTGGTGAGATGCTCAAAAAGAAGCCTACACGTAGTGTTTTTTCACTGTCCAAAGAAGATGCTGGGACAGATGACGATTTGGACTACACGGAATCTTTTGTTTTTGAGGGTATTATCGATAACTTAAAAGTACTTTCCACAGAACAAATCAACGTAAAACTCACCGTTGCTGAAGTATCCAGCAATTTCCTTTCAGAGCTAGGCGTCTCATACAGCAACGTCGGGCAGCCTGGTAAATACGTAAAACAAATACTGGAATTTTCAGCCGAGGACATAGTGGCCGTAATTGCAGCAAGTAAAGACGACTCTATTGGTCAGGTACTGGCAGAACCCAATCTATCTGTAATTTCTGGTGAAACAGCCAGCTTTCTGGTGGGAGGTGAACTCCCAATGGTTGTGCGAGATAGAGATGGTGTAACGATTACTTATAAGGAGTATGGCATCAAATTATCCATGGTAGGTAAAGTGACGGATTCTGAAAACATTCGGCTTACGCTGTTGCCTGAAGTGAGTTCAATTGATGCTTCCAATAGCCAAAGCAACGCTTTTTATAACATGCCGTCTTTACGAACTCGAAAGGCACAGACAACCGTGCAGTTGAAAGATGGACAAAGCTTTGTTCTGGCTGGTTTGTTGACCACGGAAGAGCGCGAAACGCTAAGCCGGGTACCCGTCTTGGGAGACATTCCAATTCTTGGTGCTTTATTTAGTCACACTAAATCTGACCGGACCAAGACCGAGCTGATCATTGTCGCTACGGTTAATTTGGTTGATCCGGTTAAAACCAACGAAATCAAATTGCCAAAATTCAAAGCCAGCAGCGACTTAGAGCGTCTGTTCAGAATTAACTTATCTGATCCTGAAGTAGAACAAACCATAAAAGCAGGAGGGTTCTGATGTTTTTAAGACTTGCTGTTGCCACTGTCCCGTTTCTAGTGGGTTGTAGTGCTCCTTTAACAACGAACCCGACTCAGGTAGATGAGTTAGAACAAGTGTATGAATTTAATGTTGTTGATAAGCACATTGCATTAAAACGTAGTATGGGCTTTATCGAAGACGTAAACAAATTCCACAAAAAATCTGAATTTGAGGTTTTCTACGATCCGCAAGAAAGTGAGTTTGTGGCAGAACTGATAGAAAACGCACGCAGAGAGGGCATTCATCGCCATAGGATTTCTGCAACCATCAAAGGTTCGGAGCAGTCCCGACAAGAATCTCAGCCCCTTTCCAACAAAGCGATTTCGATAGTGTCTCGTTATACGTTAGTTAATGACAAACACTGCCAGACACTACACATGGGGAGTGTAAGAACCTTCCGGTTTGGCTGTGCTGTTGAATACAACCGCGTCAAAAGTCTGGTGAAACCTTTGAAGGGTGTTGAATAAGAAAGATGGATTTAAATAACTTATTTAAGACCTCGGCTGCTCCTAAAAAGCAAACTTCAGAATTTGTCGATCTTCTGGTATCGGATGATGCTGATTTTATACAGTCTGTCAAAGACCTGTATGCCATTGAAGGTTTTCCAGCTCCGGTTGAAGTTCCGGATATCGATTCAGGCAAGATTCCTGAGAGTAAGAAAATCAAGCATGTGATTCTGGATTACCGGAATTCAAATAACCTGACTGATGAGATCACCGATATTACCAGTAAGCTGGATGTCGAAATTCGCATTATCGCTGTAAGCAATTCCGATTCCATTCGGTTAAAAAATCAGGTTCAGGCGTTAGGTGCGGAATATGTGTTGTGGGATGAGGATCTACAAGACCTGCTAAGCGCAGTGACGGTAACAGATCAAACTACAGGCACAAGTAACAAGTCTCGCGTTGCGAAACGTGTGTTGATCCTCTCCTGTAAAGGGGGGATTGGTCTATCTACAGTTTCATCTCTTTTAGGGTATGGACTATCCGCCGAAGCCCAATTAAAAACCTTACTGGTTGACCACGATTCTGGTGCATTTGCATCCGATATTTTTCTTGGCATGAAAGGTGTGAAACCTCGCCATAATAGTATTGAATTGAATCAACGGGACATTGATAGTGCTATAGCCCAAACTTATGTTTCCAAAGTGAGCGAGAAGTTGGACTATCTTATCCTCGAAAAGACAACGGCTTGCGTCGGAGACCACGCTTCTACCTTACACAATCTGTCACTTCAGCTAGAAAGCAATTACAACTTTATTGTTGATTCTGTACCTTTGACGTCATTTGAAGAGATTCATGACCAGGATCTGAATGATAAGTATCACCGAATTTATCTTATCTGTGACCCTTCCGTAGCCTCGCTTAGGGCTTACAACATAATCCAAAAGAAAATGGGTAAAGCGGTGCACCAGGTTCTGTTTGTTCAGAACCGCCCTGCCAAGGATTACATGGTTTCGCTGGAAAATGCCAAAGAGCGAGTTAAGCGTAAGGAAGCGTTAACCTTTGTCTACGAATCTGGATTGGAGAAGCAACTTATCCAGCAAGGAATGAAGGTGGTCATTAAAAGTAAAGTGGCTCAGCCTGTTGTTCAAATGGTGCAGGAACTGACGGGAAAGAGTATCCGCGGTCGATCCAAATTTTCACTGTTTAAGAAATAGGGCAGTGATATGAGCCAGTTTAAAAAGGTTTACATAGAACTCAGAGACGAGATATTTGATGCACTAGATGCATCCACTCTGGTTGAAATCAGTAACGAAGACTTAGAAACCCAGCTCAAAGAAACCGTAAATCTGCTGATTGATAGGCGTGGATTACAGGTCTCCAATTCACAAAGAGCAGAACTAGTAAAAGCACTTTTGGCGGAATTAAAAGGATTGGGTCCGCTACAAACCTTGCTGGATAACGATGATATATCGGACATTATGATCAATGGTCCGCATGATATTTTTATTGAAATTGGCGGCAAAGTTCAGAAATCACCCATTGAGTTTGTTAACGAAAAGCAGCTCAATACCATTGCAAAGCGCATTGCATCTAATGTAGGGCGCCGAATCGACGAATCCAAACCTCTCTGTGATGCTCGCCTTGAAGACGGAAGCCGTGTAAACATCGTGATCCCCCCATTGGCGATTGACGGCACCTCGATCTCCATCCGTAAATTCAAGCAGCACAAAATCAAATTGGAAAACCTTGTCGAATTCGGCGCTCTCTCCATCGAAATGGCGAAACTGCTTTCTATCGCAAGCCACTGTAAATGCAACATTTTGATCTCTGGTGGTACAGGTTCGGGTAAAACAACCTTGCTGAATGCCCTTTCAGGCTACATAGGGGAATCGGAGCGCATTGTTACCATTGAAGACGCGGCCGAACTGCAGTTACAACAACCACATATCGTTCGTCTGGAAACCCGTCAGGCGAGTGTGGAAGGTACCGGTGAAATAACGGCTCGTGACTTGGTTATCAACTCACTTCGTATGCGACCCGATCGCATCATTGTGGGGGAATGTCGTGGCGGCGAAGCTTTTGAAATGCTTCAGGCGATGAATACGGGGCATGATGGTTCCATGTCTACTCTGCACGCCAACACGCCACGAGATGCCATCGCACGTACAGAAAGCATGGTGATGATGGCGACAGCAAGCCTCCCTATTCAAGCCATACGCCGCACCATTGTGAGTGCGGTAGACCTGATTGTTCAGGTCAAGCGTCTTCATGATGGAAGTCGGAAAGTGCTTTACATATCTGAAGTGGTAGGGCTTGAAGGTGACAGTGTTGTGATGGAAGACATCTTCCGGTTTGAGAACAAAGGAACGCTAGAAGACGGGAAAATCGATGGAGATTTTCGCACCCCAGGTCTTTCGAAACGTTCCATTGTGTATGAACGCGCACAATTCTTTGGATTAGAAAACGTATTAGAGGAGCTGTTCTCATGATCTGGGCTTTTTTGATTTGGTGTGCTGTCGCCTTTGTATTTTGGTTGTCTCACCGAAAGAACGATAAAAAGGTCACGGCTCTGATAGAGCAGGAGAGTGAGTTCGATGGTATCGAAGGAGTGAAAACGGTCATAGACACTGACTACTTTGAAACCAGCATCCGCATACAGATTAAATTTGTGTTCAAAAAGCTAAAAAAGTTACTTGAACCGAATATTCCAAAGAAGCTGTTTCTGTTCTTTGCCATCAGTGGTGCACTGATATTTGTGGTCAACATGTTTTTGTTTAATCAGGATATTTTAGTGTGTCTTGCAATTGGACAACCCATCCTCTTTGTCGTGTTTCTTTTTAAGCTTTCAGATATTCAGGAAGAGAAGTTCAAAAACGATTTCCCTGATGCTTTGAATATTCTGTCGGGTGCCATCGCAGCAGGACAGAGCATCATCCACGCCTTTGAGTATGTCGGCGAAAAGCTCGACAACGATGTGGGAAAAGAATTTAAGTACATGGCCGAAAGATTGCTGATAGGGGAAGACCCAGACGATGTACTTTCGCGTAGTGCGTCAACTTTTCCCTATGTTGAATACTTCTTTTTCATTTCTACGATCCGGATCAACCTAAGCCGAGGCGGGCAGCTAAAGGATGTAATAACTAAAATCAACCGCATCATGTTTGATGCTCGAGCTCTAGAGAAAAAGAAAAATGCAATGACGTCAGAAGCGCGTTCCTCAGCAAAAATAGTGGCGTGCTTACCTGTCATCTTTTTGCTGATTCTTCGTTTTACCAGCCCGGAAAACTATAATTTTGTGATGTTTGAAGAGGGCGGGAAGCCCATTTTTTACTACGTATTATTCAGTGAGTTAATCGGCTTCTTTTGTATTTCCATGATACTGAGGAGCGTGAACTAATGACTACCTCAACTCATTTGTATCTGGCGATAGCATTTCTGGCTTCCATGCTGGTTGCATGGTTCTTGATTCGAATCTGGGATTCGCTTATTGCTAAGTTTTACACCAGTCAGATTATTGGTTCCACTAAAGAAGAAAAGCGTCAGATGGAATTGATGACCAAGGTTGTAGACGCATTTAGCTTTAACCATGAAGAAAACCGACAAAAACTCATTGCTGCAGGGATATACAACGAGTTTGTTGCGAAGAGCTACTACCTATTTAAATTCATCCCTTTCCTCTTGGTGTTCTTAAGCACTTTATACGGCTTTTTCACAGGTGATCTCGAGTTCGCAGAATTTTTTATGCTTTCTGGAATCGCCTTGGTGATCTTTTTGATAGGACCAGATACCTACGTAGCGGCTAGGGCAAAGAAAAACGTCAAACACATTAGCGCTCGTCTGCCATTTCTGCTTGATCTCATGAATGTATGTGTTCACACCGGTATGACCATTGAGTCCAGCCTTGAATTCCTCAGTAAAGAAATCGCAACGGTAGATGAAAATCTGGCTTATGTTCTGCGCAGAACAACAGAGCGCTCTCGCTTGGTTGGACTAGAAAAAGCATTAGCAGAGTTCTATGAGACGGTGCCAACAACCGAAGCCCAGAGCTTTGTAATGACTTTGACTCAAAGCCTTCAATATGGCTCCTCTGTTGGTCCCGTGCTTGCCACTCTGGCTACGGATATTCGAGAAATCAATATGATGGAGCTAGAAGAAAAAATCGGAAAAATGGGTGCGAAAATGTCTATCCCACTGATCGTTTTCATCATGGTGCCCATTGTGGTGCTGATCGCTGCGCCTGGAATCGTAAGGATGTTTACTAATGGCTAGTTATAAATACGTATTACTCATGGTTTTGCTTTTGGGGGGGTGTGCCTCGACCAACAACGAATTGGATACCAAAGAAGACTTGCTGTTAAGAGCTAACGATAAAACGCAATTGGTAGAGTTTTATAAGTCCAATTTAAAAGAGAATGATGAGTACAAAATAAAGTTGGTGAACCTGTACATTGATCTGAAAGACACGTCATCGGCAGAGCTTTATCTCAATACTTTCAGTGAATCCGAAAAAGACGAGCCCGAGATTATTCTTGCGGACGCCAAAATTGCTTACCTAAAACGGAACTATGCCCGAAGTGAGTTGTTATTGGAGACATACCTGAAGGAAGGTGGCGACAAATACCAGCACCATATATTGATGGGGCAAATTAAAGCTCAACAACGTCAGTTTGGATTAGCCATTGATTACTTCGAACAGAGCCGAAAGCTAGGGGCTTCAGACAGGGAAGCGAAAAACAGCATTGCTGTCGTTCATCTAATGCAAGGTCGGTATCAGGAAGCGATGGTATCTCTTTACGATCTTTACCTCGACCAACCAAATGATGAGAAAGTGCGCTCTAACCTGATACTGGCGTCGGTGAATGCCAGTCGACCAGATATTGCTTTGGATGCACTACGAGAAAAATACCCAGAAGAGGAAGCGCGTAGGCAGTTGAAAAAGCTAATGAAATCAGTAAAGAAAAAACCAAATCCCTTGCTCGCACGCGCACATTCTACCCCCATGCAGCCAGTCGCTGTGAACCATCAAATGAAGGCGGAGGACAACGCTTTGTATAAGCCACATAGCCAATTGCAATCTGCGGTGGTCGCTGTAGACAGAGCAGGAAACCATCAGTCGGTAGCGGGTAAAGTCGTATTTAACCCTGATAGTCTAAAGCCAAAAACGCCTTCGATATATCGCATTCAAGTGCTTGCCACCTATAAAGCGATCTCAAGCGAATACTTGAACTACTTACGTGATAATTACGGAACGGTTTACGCGTATTCTCACAACCTTTGGAAACGATACTGCATTGGTGAATTCGATTCTGTCGAAGAAGCTAAAGCTTATCTGGATCGAATCCAAATCAAAGGGGCGTTTGTGGTGGACTACACCAAAAATCGCCATATAGAGCTGTGACGAGCATTTTATGAAACCGTCTGTTTTTAAAGGCAATCTTTCAAAGCAACGAGGTGTCGTTGCAATTGAAGCTGCAATTGGTTTTCCAATTCTTATCTTGATGATTTTAACCTGGATAGAGTTGTGCTTGATGGCTTTTGCTATGGCAATTTCTGATCACGCTATCACAAGAGCAGTTGCAGATACTAAAAAGTTGGGGCGTGCTGACAGTATCGCAACCATAAACTATGACCGCGCCATTCGATCTGCTATACGCCATAGTGGAGGAATCATCATTCCCGCAGTAGTTGAGGAAGGTTCCATTGAATCTAATATTTACTACATCGAGAGCTATCGAGCTTTAGTTAGGTGCAGTAACTCTGCACAAGATTTCCGCAACTGCTCAGGAGTGTCCAATGAGCCTCAAAACAAAGCACTGGCGTTGTATGAAGTCGCTTTCACTTATTCTCCATTGTTTAACTTTTTGTTACCCAATATTGAAATGAGACGAGAAGTGATGGCCATTCAAGAGTATGAGCGATGCACTTTCAAATTAGGAGGGCAACCTTGTGCGTAACAAACAACGAGGTGCGTTTTCCGTCGAATTAGCTTTGATACTTGCATTTGTGGCGAGCTTTTTTGCTCTTCAAGTAAATTTTGTTATTGCGACTTCGAATAAAGGGCAAATGGATAGGCTCGCTTATTCATTGGTGTCAGTTTTGTCTGAGCGAAGAGAATTGTTTCGCGATGAAGGGAATATTTGTCAACTTCCTAAAGACTGCGAAGAACTGGTCGAGGAATTCTACGATATTGGTCTGTCTGCAATGAGACGGATGTCTAATGTCTTTGATTCAGACCGGTTTGGTATTCGAATTGAAGAGCTAATTATTTACCCTGGCGGCAAAATCAATTGGGTGCGACAAAGAGGTTACGTCGGTTGCAATTTCGTCCCTTTAGACAATGTTCCTGAAATCATCCCAACAACCTCCCGGAACAGAAAACTTCCCGTCTATCAAGTGTCTCTATGCTATAGAACACCATTTAATATTCTGGGAGCAACCAGAGGAGAGCTCGTCAATGTGGTCTCTTCTGCCTTCTCATTCGCAAGGATTTAATTATGGTTCCATCCTTAAGCAGATGTTCAATGCAAAAGCAAAAAGGAGCCGCATTTATCGCGTTTGTTTACTGCGTTCCTTTTATGATTGGTACTCTGGTTCTGGCCATGCAGTCTACTCAACAGCTTCATACTCACGCAAAGCTTGGTGAGGCTGCCGAGGTGGCAAGTCTTGGATTGATTTCATCATCGACGGGTAACAACGAGCCCGATTTGGAGCTGGCAGAAAAAATCGTCAACCACTATATGCCAACAAATAAAGGTAAAGTGGACATTTCGATTAAGGATACCCGTTGCGATTACGATGATGGCTGTGTTCAGGAAGCCGGAGAGCTCTCCCCATTCGCAGACTTCTTAGTTACGGCGACCACAAAGCACGACTCGTGGATAAGCTTTAGCCAGTTCAATATGGAGCCTGAGTTTGAAGTATCGAGTCAATCCACCAGCCGGAAATACCTCCCTAAGCCAGTCGATATTTATTTTGTGGTCGACTTCAGTGGTTCAATGAACAACCCGTTTTCGCACAGCGTCGTTCAGGATAACAAACTCCAAATAGTAAAAAATACGATAGATCGAATCTTGGAAGACCTTGAAAATTTCAACCGTTTTAACAGTCATAAAAGTCGTGTTGCGTTGATTGGCTATAACAATTTCAATTACCAGAGAGTCAATGGAAGGCGAGTAGCGTACGACCAAGTTTTATCCGACCGTGTAGCTCATTCTATTCATTGGCGCAATGCAAAGAAGAGACCGCTAAGCTCATTCCCCCAAAAAGTGGCAGATCTGATAAAAAGAAAAATCCCACCTTTACCGCTATTTAACGATATAGATCTTACATTTGATTACGATGCTTTTACCCAAGAGCTTAGTACTTTCCAAGCTGGTGGAGGGACGAATTCATGGCAAGGTTTGTTAAGAACTGCGGAACTTGCCAACAGCCAGGATGAATACAACCCCCACCAAGTGATCATTGTCTTGTCTGATGGTGAAGACACATCTAGACCTTGGAGGATTTGGAGTCCTGATGGGACAGGTCGCACAGAACGTATCCTAAAAGAATTCACCAAGTACGGGCTTTGCGACCGTATGGTGGAAGACCTGGAAAACAAGAAAGACCGATTCGGAGAACCAATTAGCGTCACATTTGGCGTTATTGGTATCGATTTTCAGATGAATCGGTCAAAGAACGGCTTCTTTGATTGTGTGGGAGAAGACAACGTTTTGCACGCTTCAAGTGGTATCGACGTCTACAAGCATATTTTAAACCTGTTGAATGAAGAGACAGGTCGATTAAAAGGCAATGGAATATAACGATGAAAACACTAACCTTTATCCTCCTTTTGGTATTTTGCGGTAACGCTGCAGCCAATTGTCTGGCTCAGGAAAATACCTATTTAAAAACAACACGAGTTTTGGCGCAGAACCACTTTGGTACACAAACTAGCGGACGCCTTCTTAGCCATCACATCACTCAGGCGGAAACCCCCGCTCTTATCAATGAAGAGACTGAGAAAGAACAGTTTTCAGTCAGCAAGGAGTGTATTTACGACAGGGTATCGCAAACTTTGGTGCTGAATTATGAGTTTGACAAAGACAAGCTTAGCGACGACCACAAACACATTTTGCTCGACTACATGAATCTATTGGACAAAAGTGTCTCGATAGCGGTGGAAGGGCATGCCGATGAGGTTGGAACGGAAGCGTATAATGCGGCATTGTCGCAACGCCGAGCTTCAAACGTTTCCAAGTTTCTTAAGAAAACGTTTGGAAATGACAAGCAGGTGATTGAAAGGGCGTATGGTGAAACCGCCCCCATCTGTGAACAGTTGGAAAACAAGCTAAAGGGGTGCAATCGACGGGTAGTACTCACCGTTCAAAGCTAGAAAAAGTTGATCCAGATAAAAGAGAAGGGCGCTGAACGAGCGCCCTTCTCTATGAGTCTTATACCGATTGTGTCATTGGAATTGCTATTCTGCGTCTTCTTCCAGAATCTCAATGACTTCTGAAGAAGAGCGTTCGTGACCAATCAGGAACAGGGCAAGAAATGCCTCTGCTTTCATGCTGGTGTCGCCTTCTTCTTCTAAAATAGTTCTGATTTTGTCTCTCAACATTGAGATTTCATGTTCAACAAATCCGCGACCTTCTTCATCTCCACCCTGATCAGCGGGCTGTTGATCGAAATGAAGAAACAGAAAATCCTCGTTCAGCTTTGTTGTTAGCAAACGTTCTGGCAACCACTCTTCTCCCGTCACAACGTGAGGATCGTTGTTATCGGAGAATTTACTTAATATTTGCAATAATTCAGATACTTTCACAATGATTCGTTATACTGTACGCCTCTACTTAGTGTAGCGGCTAATTTGCGGGAATCTTAAAGTAATTTCACTGATTTTACTACGAATGTTGACATTTGACTCAATAAAATGGCTGTCTTTCGTTCATCCTGCCATCAATCTCCCGAGTATGAATAAATAGAGGTAAACAACATCTATGCGCGCTTTAATTCACCTAACGCCGTTGGCGACGTTAATGGGTGCTATGACTTTTACTGCCACAGCTTCTGAAGTGAATAAGGTGAAAGAGCAAGAATGGGGAGTAGGGATGGCCTATCGCAATGCGTCCATTGTGTACAACCTTCCCGGTGAAGACGATGCTTCGGTTTCAACGTTTACCCCGCTTTTTTATTACAAAGGCGAATCGGTATTTCTCGATGGTTTGGAAGGCGGTGTTCATCTGTACAAACAAGATGACTATAAGATTAATGCCCTTACTCGCCTCAGATTTGTTGACCTGCCTGCATCTCAGCAAAACCGCTACGGTGGTCATTCATTTGATTTAGGTTTCCAGTACCGCCACTTTTTTCAGGATTCTGACTGGTACATCGATGCAGAGATAATGAGTGATGATGCCGCTCGGTTGTTCGGTAATCTTCGCGCAACGGCAAAGAGTTCAACAGAAAACTGGGACTTTAAACCAAGCGCTGAACTCCGTGTTAAATCTAACGATTTTAACTCTTACTACTATGGTGCCAACGGGCTAGAAGGCTCTCCGGGTTTCGGAAAGAACATTGGTGGTGGTGTTGAGTTTAAAGTGGGTTTTGAAACTCGTTACCGCGTCACTTCAAATTTATATTTATTGGGTAGTGCTTACGCTACTAGGTTAGACGACAACGCTTACGACAATATTGTGGTGAAAGAGCGGTGGGGTCACGAGTATTTCATTGGCTTCGGGTTGTTCAATGACAAAAACACACCAACGCGTTCAGACATCAAAACACGCCCTTACCTGAGAGTGGCACAGGGTTTTGCAACGCCTTCCGACATGGGAGACATCTTCCAGTTTAAGGGTGTGCCGGATGAAAACGGCAATAAGATGACTTCGTTCTTTTATGGTCACCCGTTAACGGATGAATTGTTCGGTGCTCCCATTGATATCTACCTGACTCCGGGGGCAGCGTGGCACTGGTCCAGTTCTACTCAGAGTGCCAGTCCAGAATACGTGATTGCGGTGAAAGCGTACTACACCTTCGAATGGCCATTCCGTTGGAAATTTGGTGCCGCAGAAGGTATCTCCTATGTTCAAAACATCACTTACATTGAAAGTAGTGAGCTGGAAGGAAAATATGAGAACATGAGTAATTTGATGAATTACTTAGATATTTCCTTCGATTTCAACATAGGTGATATGGTTGGAAAGCCTGAATGGGATCACTTGTGGGTGGGCTACGGACTGCACCATCGCTCTTCTATTTTCGAAAAAGCTTCTCAGTTTGGACGAATTAAAGGTGGCAGTAACTACAACACAATTTACCTGCAATACGATTTTTAATTGGTACGAAGACAAGAAAACGGGGCGATGGATTCGCCCCGTTTTTTTGTGATTTAGCGATGCCTGAATGGCATTGATGCAGGCTTCAAAAACCTTCATTAAGTTACGTATCCATACCTGACGAATGAGCAGCACATTCAACAAGCTAAGATGGTTTTACACCATACCAGAAGTGGTCTTCTAACATACCAAAAGTGGTTTGAATTCCTACCTCTTATAGAACCACCTTCTATTATCTATTCAATAAACAGTTCAAAAACTCAATCGTTACATTTAGCGTTATGTTGAATGTTATTGCCAGTAAAATTTAATAATATCAAGCTCTTAATGTTGAGTTTTTCAGTGCAAGTTAGGGCGTTCGTAGCCTGTTAAATTCGAGCTGTGCGCCTGTTTTTGAAAGGTACTAAACTGGTATTGAAGTATTTCCAATCTCCATGAAAAACTGGTAGTAGTTGCATGCCAATTAAATGGTATTCCGTTTTGTTAAATGATGATTTTTGATAACCAGATCAATAAAACGATCAAAAAATGATCGATTTAAATTGAAAATCGAGTTGTTTGTCGGTTAATTTGAGCTCTGTTAACAATGTGGTCACAAATTTTGGTTGCCACCGTTACATTCTAAAGAAATAAACTGGTATTTAATAAGTACCAAAATGTGAGTGTAGTTATCAGTAAAGGATTAATCACGTATGTCCGATGAATCAAACGAAATGCCTTATTACCGCTCGGACGTGGCCAGGCTAACGCTCAAGTCACAAATTGCGGACAAACTGAGTGATCTCATTGCGTCTAAGATGATTGCGGAAGGTGAAGCCTTACCTTCAGAGCGAGAACTTGCCAAGTCTTATGACGTCAGCCGGGAAACCATTCGTGGGTCGTTGGCTTTACTGAGCGAACGTGGGCTGATCACCGTTTCACGTGGACGAAAAAGTATTGTGACTAAAGGCTCTGCGGAGATCATTCAGTCCAACCATCTTCTTGAAGACATTCAAAGTTACGACGCATATACAGTTGCGGAAACAAGAAAGGTTATCGAGTCATCCATTTTGCGTTCAGCCGCCATCAACATCAAAGAAGAAGACTTAGAAAAACTCACAGCGTTAATCGAATATCAGGAAACGGTGTTAGACGACCATGTGGCGTTTCAGGTTTCTGATAAAGAGTTTCACGAGATCATTTATCAATCCTGTCGCAACGATTTGTTATCGAAAATTGCTATCGATGTTTATTCCTACGCGCTGGAGCATCGAACTGCTGCAATGGCAGAAGAGAAATCTACCGTCAGAAGTCTTCGAGAACACCATCAAATCCTGCGGTCATTAAAGAATCACGATCCAGACGCAGCGGAACGTTCCATTTTAGCTCATGTCGATAGCATCTTTAAATCGACACTTATTATGCAAAACAAGGACAACGAGTAACGGATTATGCCTGTAATAACTTTGAACAAACTGACAAAAAGATATCAATCGAGCGAAGTGATCCATCAAATCGACTTAGTAATGGAAGATAACGAGTTCACCGTATTCGTTGGACCGTCAGGGTGTGGGAAATCGACCACGCTTAGAATGATTGCAGGTCTGGAGACCGTCAGTGATGGCGAAATCAAAATGGATGACCGATCCATTTCGAATCTGGAACCTATTGACCGAGACATTGCCATGGTCTTTCAGGACTACGCGCTTTACCCGCACATGGATGTCTATAAAAACATGTCCTTTGCGCTGAGGTTAGCAAAGCATCCAAAAAGCGACATAAAAAAACGAGTCACCGAAGCGGCTGAAATGTTGGGTCTGACTGAATACCTGCATCGTAAACCGGCAGAATTATCCGGTGGTCAAAGGCAACGTGTGGCAATGGGGCGGGCGCTGGTTCGCAATTCTTCAACACTTCTAATGGATGAACCACTGTCCAATCTGGATGCAAAACTGCGAGGTCAGATGCGTGCTGAACTGGCAATGATGAGTAAAAACATTAAGAAAAACATCATTTATGTTACGCACGATCAAATTGAAGCGATGACACTTGCTGACCGAATAGTCGTGATGAAAGACGGGTACATTCAGCAACATGGCACACCAAGAGAGTTATTTGAAAAGCCAAGCAATAAGTTTGTCGCGGGCTTTATGGGAATGCCTCCGATGAACTTCCTCAATATGACGGTAGAAGAAGAAAATGGAACGTTATATGCGGTAGGGGAGTCATTTAAGCTTCAGTTACCTAAACTCGATAATTTATCCTTTTTACCTGAATCTGGCGAAATTATTGTAGGAATTCGTCCTTCTGCATTAATTCCAACAGATCCAGGTGAATCTCAAAATACCATTACTTTTAAAATAAACGTCAATGAGTATATTGGAAATCAAACTGTTTTGATTTCTACAATTCAAGAAAGCCGATTTATGGTTGAAGTCGATTCATTAAATGAATTTCGTATTGGAGATACTGTTAGTTTTAAAGTTGATCCAGATGACATTTATGTTTTTGACAAACACACGGAAGAAACAATTTACTAATTATTAAATCATCATAAAGATGAAGGGAACACAAATAACGTAATTTGGAACATCAACTTTATTCGCTTGCTCTTAGGAGGCAACATGATTAAGTATCTGAAAAAGGTGTTTAATAAGAAAGCACTGACTGCAATTACTGTCAGTGCCATTACAACATTTTCTTATGCTAGCCCTTACGATTCATTTAAAGGCACAACTCTGGTTGTGAATTTTCCAGCGCATCCGCATTACAATGCGGTAATGAAAGTACTGCCGGAATTCACTAAAGAAACGGGCATCAAAGTAGAAGTCGACCAACTTCAATATCTGAGAATGCGCGAAAAGCAAACACTGGAATTAACAAAAAGAAAAGGCGACTACGATTTAATTGCGTACGTTGTATTTTCAAAAGCTGATTATGTTTATGCCGATCAACTAGAAAATTTGGCGAGATACTTCATGAATCCGCTTCTGGCAGATCCCAATTTTGATGCAGAAGATTTGATTGATGGTTATGTCGCGAACATCGGCGTTGCCGGCGGTAAGAAAGGCTATCTTAAAGGACCTACAGGTTCACTATTTGGACTGCCATTCGGTGCAGAGACTTCTATCTTAGGTTACCGAAAAGATATATTCGAGAAACACAAACTGAGAGTGCCTCAAAGCTACGAAGAATTGCTGTACCTGGCGTGTGAGATTCCAAAGCTAGAACCCGGTATGGGTGGACTGGCTTCACGAGCGGCTTCTGGTCACCACGCGTCGCATGCGTTTTTACTTCACCTGGCACCTTTAGGCGGTCGTATCTTCGACGACCAGTGGAAGCCAATCGTCAACAATGCAGAGGGCGTAGCGGCGGCAAAAGCGCTGAAGAAAATTGTTGATTGTGGAGCGGAAGGAGCCAAAACATTTGGTTTTGCAGAAGCAGGAACTTCATTCTTGCAAGGGCAATCCGCGATGTTCCTCGACTCTACAGTGTTTGCTGGTCAAGTGAATGACCCAACTAAATCTAAAGTGGTTGGTAAGATCGGCTGGGCACCACATCCAATGGGTGTTCGCAGAGGCTCGCAGACTGGTGGATTTGGAATCGGCATTCCTAAAAACGCGCAGAATAAAGAAGCGGCCTTCCTTCTGATGCAATGGCTAACCTCGAAGAAAGTAGACAAAATGATTGCTTTGGCTGGTGGTAACCCATCCCGTTACTCTACTCACTTCGATGATGACGTGAACGCGAAATTCCCTCACATGGCTACCTTTGGTACTGCACTTAAACATGCGGATCCTGACTGGCGACCAATCATTCCTGTATGGGGAAAAATCAATTCAGATTTAGGCACCACTTTGTCTAAAGTACTGACCGAAGATCTGGACATTCAAGAGGCACTTGATGGAGTAGCGGAGCGAGCAGAAAAGATAATGGCTGACGCTAACTACTATTCTTGGAGTGAGAAATAACCTGGAATAAATAGTGATATACCCAAGTGAAGTATTAGAACACTTGGGTGTATCCCCGACTCACTCCCTTCGGGTAATTTGAGATAAAGAGATTATATCGTCGTTTTATTACGCTCGGTATGAACTCTAGCCTTTGTAATCTCGGTATATTTTAATGAAAGCTGATAATTTAAATCGCATGACTCCATATCTATTTTTAGCTCCGGCTGGAATAGCATTAATATTTGGACTTTTATATCCGATATTTTACATGATGTATGCGAGTTTTTTAGACTGGAATCCCAGTCAATTAATAAGTGAAGCTGAATGGGTAGGATTTAAAAATTATATAAACCTATTCCAAGATGACTCTTTCCGTGAGTCATTAGGCGTGACGTTAAAGTTTGCAAGTGTCGTTGTTATTCTTGAAATGTTTATTGGCGTTGGTCTCGCCTTATTATTGGACAGAAATATAAGAGGGATGTCCCTGTTAAGAACCATATTTATATTACCAATGATGATTGCTCCAATTGTTGTGGGATTAATGTGGCGATATATGTATCACCCAACCATTGGCATATTTAACAGAACATTGAATGCTCTGGGTTTTGAATCCATTCCTTGGCTATCAGATTCAAGTTGGGCATTGTCATCCATTATTATCGCAGACGTCTGGCAGTGGACTCCTTTTATTTTCATTCTTTCTCTGGCTGCCCTGCAGTCTTTACCAAAGTCGACGTTAGAAGCTGCAAGAATTGATGGAGCGACGCAATGGCAGCAAATTCTGTACATCAAGATACCTTTGATGATGCCAGTGCTTATTGTGACCTTACTTCTCAGGCTCATCGACGCCTTCAAAGTTCTTGAAGTGATATTGGTGATGACCAATGGCGGTCCTGGGTTATCAACCGAAATTCTCGCGCTCCGGATTTCTCGAACAGCCTCTGAATTCAGAGAGTTGGGTGTGGCAGCCGCGATGTCAAACCTACTGTTGATTGTGCTCCTCGTCCTGACTTTAGCCATGTTTATTTACAACAAAGTCAACGAGAAAAGGATCGAAAAACAAGCGCTGGCAAATAAGGAAGAAGAACAATGAGCAAAGATAAAGAGAACAGGCAAAACCCTGCATTTTATGCCTTATTGGTCGCGTTGATCGTGATGTCAATCGGACCCATCATGCTAATGATCATGACCTCGTTCAAGCTGAACGTAGACATAATGAATGACAGCAGCAGTCTGTTTTTCGCACCGACTTTGAAAAATTACGAAACGGTCTTGTGCGATGTGCTCTGGTATACGCCTGACCACGTAGATTTCTGCAGTCCAACGTTCACGCGATCACTGGGCAATTCCATATTTATTGCTCTTGTTTCCACCGTGATAACCCTGACCATAGGGTGCATGGCAGCCTACGCTCTGGTTCGCTTCAAGTTTATGGGAAGAGGCGTGGTCTCTCTGACTACTTTGATGATGCGCATGGTGCCACCAGCGGTACTTTTGGTGCCTGTTTTCGGGATCTGGACGTTCGACTACGGATTAGACGGAACATACAGCGGGATCATCTTGCTGTACGTCGCCATGAATCTTCCATTTGTCATTTGGATTCTTCAGAGCTTTATCGTGCAGGTTCCACTGCCATTAGAAGAGGCCGCGAAAGTGGATGGTGCTCGTCCGCTGCAAATCTTCTTCCTTGTGGTGTTGCCCATTATAAAACCGGGCTTAGCAGCCGCGGCCATCTTTACTTTCCGAATCGCTTGGAACGAGTTTCTTCTGGCTAATGCCTTGTTACAACGTGACACGAGAACCGTTCCAGTCACCATCGTGAACTCTTTAACCGAATACGACATTGACTGGGGCGTCATTATGGCGACGGGGATGTTGCTTGCTGTCCCACCCATTATTTTCACCTTCGTCGCATCAAAGCAAATTATTACGGGCATGACTGCTGGTGCAGTTAAAGGCTAATAGATTGAATTTATAAAGATTATTTAAGGTATTAATATGAAATTAGAAAAAGACTACCAGCTTGTTATTGGGTACATACAGTGACATCGACGCACTCGCACACCAACCTTATTCTCCAGTTCCGGGCGAGGGGATGTACTGCACTACTTTGACTCAACAAGGCAAGCTTGTAGTGAATAACTCGGTGGAATCACTCAACCCAGCGGTACTGATTCCGAGTGCAGACAGCAAATACCTTTACGCAATCCTCGAAACTATTCGAGAGAACGGAACCGTCATTCAATACGAAGTGCAGAAGGATGGCAGCCTGAAAGAGTTGTCCAGTTTTCAGGCAAACGGAAAATCGACCTGTTATGTATCGTTTTCTCCAAATAACGATGCGGCAATAGTGATCAATTACTGGGATGCCATCATTGATGTTGTTGCCGTTGATGCCGAAGGTCGTCTGGGCGAAGTGATTCAGACCTTTAAGCAGTACTACCGCCCTGAGACAGAGTGGCGTCAGGTTGAAAATCGTGAAGATCACTGGGGGAATCGTCAGGTTGGTCCTCATGCGCATTGCGCGCACTTCTGGCATGACTGGGTGTTTATTCCTGACCTTGGAGAAAACGCAGTTTTCCAATACCGCTGGGATGCACAAAGCCGAACTTTGACCCGTGAAACCTGGATAGAGTTTGAACCTGGCTCCGGTCCACGACACATGGCAATGCACCCAACGCTGGACATCTGCTACGTCTCAAATGAATTGTTTAATACAGTCTGTGCCGCGCAGCTCGATAGCTCTGACCCATCAGAGATAAAACCGCGTCTGATACCGTTCCAATATAAGTCGACGCTAGAGAATCACGATCAGATCAGTTACGTGTCAGAGATAAAGCTGTCACCGGATGCTCAATTTCTATATGTATCCAACAGGGGCGACAACTCTATAGCAGTATTTAAAGTGTTGGAGGACGGTAAGTTAGATCTCGTTGATATCACTTCTACAGGCGGTAAATTCCCGCGCCACTTTGCCATTTCTCCTTGTGGTCATGCGGCTGTTGTGTCTAATCAGGATACGGGCAATGTGATTGTTTTCTCGAGAGACATTGAAAGCGGTTTGATCTCAATGACGGATGAAATCATCGATATACCTGCTCCAAACTACATTCGTTTTCTGGACCTGTGACGGCGTAAAGGATGACTAAGATGAGTTATTGGTTGGGAATTGATTGCGGAGGTACTTACCTCAAAGCAGGTTTATACGACAAGAGTGGCAAAGAAATTGGCGTCGCGCGTGAATCCCTTGAATTGATTTCTGAACATTCTGGCTGGGTGGAAAGAAGTACCACCCAACTCTGGGATTCGACCTGCTCAGTGATCAAAAAGGTGATTGCGAAAACGGGTGTCGACGCTGCTCAGATTCAAAGCATCGGGATTTCTGCTCAAGGGAAAGGGTTATTTCTGCTAGATAAAAACGATGAACCTATGGAAAGAGCAATTTTATCGGCCGACCAGCGTTCAATTGACATTGTTAAACGCTGGCAGAAAGAGGGGATTCCGCAATCTATTCATCCGAAAACCCGACAAACGTTGTGGACCGGGCACCCTGTATCCATTGCCCGTTGGATAAAAGAGAATCGACCAGAGCAGTACGAGCAGATAGGCACTGTGTTCATGAGTCACGACTATTTGAGATGGTGCCTGACGGGTGAAAAGCACTGCGAAATCACCAATATCTCGGAGTCCAATTTATACAACTTTGATACTCAGGATTACGATCATTCTCTTGCAGACACGTTGGGTATTCCAGAAATGATGGAAGCGCTGCCACCCATAATTGGTGCAACAGATATTGCAGGAGAAATTAGCTCTTCTGCCTCTAGGCTGACGGGGCTTCGGGAAGGGACTCCAGTTGTAGGTGGTGTATTTGATGTAGTAGCAACCGCCATTTGTTCCGGTGTTAGAGATGACAGTGCATTGACCTTAACCATGGGGACCTGGTCGGTCACTACGGGGGTCACAGACCACCTGTTTGATATTCGTAATCCAGAAGCCAAACCTCATGTGTTTGGACACTATGCCCAAAAAGGTCAGTACATCACACATGATGCCAGCCCCACATCGGCTGGCAACCTAGAGTGGTTTACCGATTTGTTTGGTGATGAAAACTTTGAAGTGATCAATCGCTCTGTTGGTGAACTTCCAAAGTTGAGCTCTGAGCTTCTGTTTGCCCCATTTCTTTATGGTTCAAATGCAGGTCTGGGCGTGAAGAGCGGGCTTTATGGTATGCAGTCACTGCACACCAAACCACAGGTTTTTCAGGCAATTTACGAAGGTGTGGTGTTCAGCCATTTGTTCCACCTCGATCATGTCAGGCTTCTATACCCAAATCTCACGCACTTGATTGTGTGTGGTGGTCCAGCGCGCTCAAAGGAGTGGATGCAGATACTGGCAGACGCGAGCGGGCTTCCGGTGTTACTTCCACAAATTGAAGAAACAGGCTGTTTTGGTGCGGCAATTGTCGCCATGGTTGGCAGTCAGGCTTACGCCTCGACAGACGAAGCCATGTCCGTGATGGACGTCAAGGTCAACAAGGTCTCACCAGACTCAGATGTCTATGAACAGTATCAAGCGAAGAAACACAAATACCGGGTGTACGTCGAATCTCTGTCAAAACTTGAAGACGGACTCCAACGCCCGACCACAGGCAAATCCGAATCAGGAGGATTGTCATGATTCCGAAATTACAGGTTGCACTGGATGTAACGACTGAAGCTGAAGCACTTGATGCCGCGAGAACGCTAGCACCAGTAGTGGATGTGCTGGAAGCGGGGACCTTAATCTGTTTTTCCGAAGGCATGTCGGTTGTTCGATCGCTTCGATCCCAGCATCCGGAAAAGCCATTAGTAGTCGACATGAAACTTGCCGATGCAGGGAAGGATTTGGGGGAAATGGCGTTCAAGGCGGGTGGTTCGTTACTGACGGTTATATGTGCTGCGCCTTTAGCCACAATGGAAAGCGCTCTGAACGTTGCAAGGGCGCATAACGGTGACATCCAGATTGAGTTGTTCGGAGACTGGACTTTTGAGCAGGCTCAGGAATGGAGAAAACTCGGGATCTCGCAAGCCATTTATCACAGAGGAAGAGATGCTCAGGCTGCCGGTCAGACCTGGCATCAGGAAGATTTAGACTGGTTACAAAGGATGTGTGACTTAGGGTTCAAGATGTCAGTAACAGGAGGTATCACCCCTGAGCTTCTGCCGACCTTCCGTCATCTTCCAATCGACACCTTTATCGCTGGCAGGGCACTTTTAACCGCACCCGACCCAAGAAAAGCGGCCATGGATTTCAAAGAAACCCTGTCATCTCTCTGGAGGGAATAACATGAATTATGATGATTTAGATGGAATACCTCCAATAGGTATCTATGAAAAGGCACTGCCCAAACACTTGTGTTGGTCTGAAAGGCTGGCTTTAGCGAAAGCGTGCGGTTTTGACTTTGTTGAAATGTCCGTTGATGAAACGGACGAGAGACTGTCTCGATTAGACTGGACAAAACAAGAACGCAAAGCGTTAACCAATACCATTATAGAAAGCGGTATTCGCATTCCGTCCATGTGTTTGTCTGGGCATCGCAGGTTCCCATTTGGTAGCCATGATCCAAAGATTAGAGAACAAGCTTATTCAATCATGGAAAAAGCCATCACTCTCGCGCAGGACATTGGCATACGAACCATTCAGCTAGCCGGTTACGACGTGTATTACGAGGAACAGGACGAAGGAACGCTTGCAAGGTTTGAAGAAGGGCTAAAGTGGGCAGTCGACTTAGCGGCGAAATCTCAGGTCATGCTATCGGTGGAAATCATGGACACATCGTTTATGAATTCGATTACCAAATGGAAAGCATGGCAGGAAAAAATCAATTCACCCTGGTTTACGGTTTACCCCGATGTGGGGAATCTGTCAGCCTGGGGAAACGATGTAACGGCGGAGCTTGAACTGGGTATTGATCAGATAGCCGCATTACACCTTAAAGATACCTATGCCGTGACCGATACGTGCCCGGGTCAGTTCAGAGATGTTCCATTTGGAGAGGGTTGCGTGGATTTTGTGCAGGCATTTAAAACGTTAAAGCGTTTGAATTATCGCGGAAGTTTCCTGATAGAAATGTGGACTGAAAAAGCGGACGAGCCTGTGCAGGAGTTGATCAAAGCCAGACGTTGGATGGAAGAGAAGATGGTTCAGGGAGGATGGAATGTATAAATCGCTAAAAGAGGAAGTACTTGAAGCCAACCTGGCGCTTCCAAAATACGGCTTAGTTACCTTCACATGGGGAAATGTCAGTGCCGTTGATCGTCAACGTGGTGTCATCGCAATTAAGCCTTCCGGGGTTGAATATGACGTCATGAAAGCCAGTGACATTGTGATACTGGATTTAGAAACAGGAGAGGTGATCGAAGGTGACAAGAAACCTTCATCAGACACCCCTACACATCTATGCCTGTACCGTGCATTCACTGACATTGGAGGGGTTGTTCACACGCATTCACGTCACGCAACGATTTGGTCGCAGGCGGGGCTCGATATTCCTGCGTGGGGAACGACACACGCCGATTATTTCTATGGTTCAATCCCATGCACGCGCCAGATGTCTTTAGATGAAATCGCGGGGAATTATGAGTGGGAAACGGGGCAGGTCATTGTAGAGACATTTGGACGCCGTCAGCTGGATCCGAATCAGATGCCAGCGGTGCTGGTTAATTCCCATGGTCCTTTTATCTGGGGGACAAGCGCGAGTAGTGCGGTTCACAATGCTGTTGTGCTGGAGGAAGTAGCGTACATGGGGCTGTTCTCGCGTCAGTTGTCGCCTCAACTCGGTTCAATGCAGCAGCCGCTTCTGGATAAGCACTATCTCCGAAAACATGGGGAAAACGCCTATTACGGGCAGTAGATACTAGATCCAGTTAATGCACGCTGAACCTAACACCTTGGGGTGATTTGGGTATGGATTCACTTTTAAGATTCAATTTTCAATATAGGTCTGGCTTTGTTGATGTATGAATATGGGTTACTCAGTTTAGACCTCTATATTTTTCAATACGCAATATTGATCAAACTCACTTCGGGTATTTGGCAAAAGTGAGGGGATACTTCTCGGTATGACTGCAAGTACCTTGTGATGTTTATACCGGAGAAGAGATAAAATTTAGGGAGAGGAGAATGAGTAAACTACTGGCACTTGATATGGATGGTACACTGCTCACCGACAGGCGAGACATACCAAGCAGTGTGATCAACGCAATTAGGGTTCTGAAAAATCGTTGTCACGTTATGCTGGTGACCGGGCGTCATCATACGGCTGCATTGCCTTATTACTCGCAGTTGCAGTTAGACACGCCAACAATCTGCTGTAATGGCACTTACGTGTACGATTACGCTCAGGCTAAAGTGCTCAGCCATTCAGATATAGACAAAGAATTAGCGTTGGAATTTCTTTCTATCGCGGAGCATTACCAGCTAGAGCTGGTGGTTTATGTCGATGAGATGATGGCGTACCACAAATCTTCGAAGAGCGGTCACATGCGTTCTCTTCAGCTTTGGGCGGACAATATCAAACGCAGTATCCGACCTCAAATCAAACCTTGCAGCAGTTTCAAAGCTGTTATTCACAATGCTAACCATGTTTGGAAATTTGTGGTGGAAGGAAACAGCCCGCAAATGGAAAAATTCATGGGACACCCGTTAATAAACCAGCACTTTATCGGTGAACGTTCATGGATCAACCGAATTGATTTTGCACGCAAAGGCAACACCAAAGGCGCTGCACTAGCTACTCATATTGAAAAACTTGGCTTAACCTGGAACGACGTGATAGCGGTGGGCGATAGTTATAACGATCTCTCTATGCTGGTAACTGCCGGAGTTGGTGTAGCAATGAAAAACTCTGACCCTGCCATTCAGGAAGCATCCAACCGGGTGACCAAAAGCACAAACAATGAAGGGGGAGTATTAGAAATCATTACTGAACTGCTCCAACAAACAGACAGTTACAGGCGGATTGCACTGTAGGTTATCATTTAAGTGCTATGTGTAAGCTGCACACACCACAAGGCGAGCCAAAACTCGCCTTTGTAACTCTAAGAATCCGGGTGACCTTTGATTAACGTGTCGACAAGTCTGTCCAACACGGGACCTTTTCGTTTTTGTAGCCCTGTGATGTTGGATAGCGCGACATATCCAGTCTTTTCCTGAATATCAATCATCATGCAAGAGCTATAGCCACCAGTTCCACCGTTGTGAAAGTAATAGCGTTCTTTCTCATCTGGTTCCCCCAGAATTACCCAACCTAAACCGATGCGCGCCCCATGCTCCGTGCTGACTGGCTGTCTTTGCAGTTTAAAAATGGCGTTATCCTCTTTTAAGCACCACAAGATATATTTTGAAAAATCCTCTACTGTAGAAAGCACCGCTCCAGCGCCTGCCAAAACTCCGAGATCCCAATTTGGTGTTGGCTTTCCGGCGCTATTTAACCCCTGAACTAATCTAGACTGAACCAAGGACAATTGAGACGTCGAATTGTGCATGTCCAAGGGTTTAAAAATCGACTCTTGAAGTAAGTCTTCATAGGTTCTATTGGAGTGCTGACCGAGTGTGTAGCCGAGCAAACCCATACCGAGATTTGAATAAACAGATTTTCCCTTGCCTTTTAGTTTGAGTTTATGTTCAAGGTAAGACAGTAGTTGGGGTTCCAGGTAATCTCTGTAGGGGTTCTTAGCGTTCTTAAAAAGCGCGCCCCAAATCAAACCGGGTGGCAAACGCGGAAGCCCAGAAGTATGACTGGCGAGTTCTTTGAAGGTGATGGAAAGTTTATTCCTGAAGGGTACTGCGATGTGATGATTAATTGCTTCATCAAGCGCAATTTCCCCATTAAGAACGGATTTGGCAAGTAAGTGACAGGTCAGAACTTTGGTTATCGAACCAATTTCGAATACCGACGTAAAGTTTTCAACCGCGTGAGGAGTTCCAGATTCGTTTCTCGCACCATAAAATGCCACCTGATCACTTTGAATCTTAGCTACTGCGATCTCAGTGTCGTCGTCAAATGGCTGGATAGCGTTGTGAATCTCATGGATTTCTTGTTCAGTAAAACTCATCGTAGACCCTAAGCTTTAGAAGCGTGTTGTTTAAGAATGTGTCATAAGGCTACCGAACGATAATAATGCAAGTGGGTTAACAGGCAATTAAGTCTGAACAAAACCTATTACTTTCAGACAATTAAAAAAGCCCACCATAAGGTGGGCAAAGAGACAAGGTGTATTAAGAAACTAATGCATTAAAGTGTAGGAAGTTGCTGTTTTGCGCTTTCGATGCCTTTAGCGGCGATTTCTTCACCCATACCCAGAGCTTCAGCGTAAACAAAATTCACATTGTGGATGCCAACGAAACCCAAAGTGGTTTTCAGGTAGCTTGTCACGATGTCATTTTCTGTGTCTTTATGAACACCACCACGGGTTGTAATAACCGTCGCTTCCTTAACATTGGTTAACAGACCAACGGGACCATTCTCCGAATACTGGAACGTCACGCCAGCACGAGCAATCATATCAATCCAGTTTTTTAACTGAGTGGGTACGGTAAAGTTATACATCGGAGCTGCGATAACCAGCTTGTCTGACTGTTTGATTTCTTCAATCAACTGGTCAGATTTAGCCAGAATCTCTTGCTGTTCTTCTGTCAGATCCTCTCCACCGCCAAACGCCGCCAAAACGTTATGATCAAGAATCGGGAGAGGATTTTCAGCCAGATCGCGGATAACCACATTTGATTCAGTCGCATTTTCAGCAATCACATCGATTAGAGCATTAGATTGAGAATGAGCACCTAGAATGCTTGATTTAAGAATCAGTACTTGAGCCATCATTTCGTCCTTTGTTTATCTGTTTTGGTTTTGATGGTGTCATTCTAGGCAGACCGAATCTCAAAGATAATACGCTGTTCACGATTATGTCATTCAAATTTTTCGAATGAGTTTTGTTGTCTGAAATGTCGAATAACCTATTGACCCGTCTATAGGTTTAGGGTGCATTCTGGAAATGAATAAGCAAAAAGGCAGGTTATATGAACAGCATCATTTCTCAGGAAGACAAGATCTTTTTACAGCAAGTGGAATCTTGTGGTTTTCCGATATCAGAATTTAATCACAAAGCGCATATTAGGCTGGGCTACATTTACTTAGCGGGCATGTCGCTTGAGTCAACATTAGACAGAATGCGTAATTCGTTGACCAATCTGCTGTCTCATAATGGAATTGCGCCCGAAGGTAAATACCATGAAACGCTTACCAAAGCATGGCTTATGGCAATTCTGTGCTTTATGAAAAAGTCAGAAGGCTGTGTTTCATTCGATCACTTTATTGAAGCTAACCCAGAGCTCTTAAACAGTAATCTTCTGTTGCACCATTACACCAAAACGACGCTATTTTCAGACCAGGCAAGAGCACAGTTCGTCGAACCAGACGAGTTTCCATTTCCTGATTTGTCGTGATTTAGGTGGTCAACTGTCTGGCTTAGCCACTTAGTTCGCTCTAGAAGGAGAGCGCATCAAGTAGTACAAATCTCGGCTTAAGTGCTTGAGCTTACGGAATTCTGGTGCGCGTCTTAATGATACCCAATCCCAGCGCAATGCCTTTTTTGCCTCTCCCTGTTCGCGATGATACTCCGCATAACCTTCCTCAAGCCGTGACCACGCAAGCTCACATGCTTTGTCAGAGGCTGGATAACGGTTTATGTAGCCGGTGATTATTCGTCTCATCGCTTCGAGTCGATTCAGGCGGTTTGATGTTATGGATCCGGCTCTCATCAAATATTGCATCTGAATTTTTGGATTCGCCGATACTTTCCCGCATTGCGCCAGTTTCAGCCACATATCCCAATCACTGGCCGATTTCAGTTCACTGCTAAAACCTCCGACTTTAAGAAGGGCGTCTCGTCTGGCAACAACCGTGGAAGTACCTATCATGTTGGTCGCAAGAATTTCGTCTCCGGCACTATCGAGCTCGAAAAAGCGATTGGCATGCGGAAGGTGATTGAAAACTTTCCAGTAGCCAAAGCAATCGATGATCTCTTTACCTTCCTCATTGAAATGCATGTAGTTGGTGAAGCTGAGAACGTGGTCTTCACTTGCCATGTGCCAGTTAAGCTGGCACTTGAGTTTTCCGGGAAGCCAGTAATCATCCGCGTCCAGAAAGGCGATGTATTCGGAGCGAGCCATTTCGATTGCGTGATTTCTCGCCGCAACCACACCAACGTGATCGAGCCTGACAGGAACGATCTGCGGGTGCTGCTCGGCGATTTTCTCTAGCCAAGTGAAAGTGCCATCTGTGGAACCATCGTCCATCACCAGAATTTCAAGTTCCTCCAAATCTTGCTCAAGTACACTGCCTATCGCTTTGGATAGATAATCAAGGCAGTTATAAGTAGGAATAACGACACTGACTAATGGTTGCATGATGATTACCTCTGCTTGTAAAAATGGGGGACTGAGTTCTTACTAAGCAGAATCCAAGCCAACTGTGATCCTCTAATTTAACTCTATGAATATTCGTATTTTTCCTCGTTAAATTACATATTCAATCAAGTCAGTATGCTCGCGTTCTGTCATTTTGCGAGGGGTTATCTCAAATTGCGTGTAGATTTACTCATGCGTATTTTTCAATTTAACAATTGTTGTTAGAGGGGGCGTAAAGAGATCTAACTAGCCGAAATTGCGTAAAATTTCCTGACATCGCCTTTGGTTCCACCATGAGGTGACTTTCGCGCAGTTGTGATACAATTCGCGCCAGTTTTATCGAGAGAATTAAAAATAAGAAGGTATCGCTTTGACCTCGTCACAGCAAAATGCAGCTGGCAACGTTCCAAACAGCCCATCTAAGCTAAGAGCTGCACTCAAAGATTGCATGATTAAAGACCGTTTTCGTTTTTCACGACGAATTCAGGGTGCAAGTAAAATAAAGAAAGAAGAATCCAGACTCGCGGCATTCGACGACATTGCATTGGACATCGCAAAGTCCATGATGACCGCCGAGCAGCGTTCAGCGTACCAACCGACCATCGAATATCCAGAAATCCTGCCTGTAAGCCAGAAGAAAGACGACATAGCCGCGGCAATCGCAGAGCATCAAGTCGTGATTGTGGCGGGTGAAACAGGATCGGGTAAGACAACTCAGCTTCCGAAGATTTGTGCGGAACTTGGTCGTGGAAAGTTCGGATTAATTGGTCATACTCAGCCACGCCGGCTGGCAGCGCGATCGGTGGCTAACCGTATTGCGGAAGAGATGGAAACCAAGCTCGGCGAGTTTGTAGGTTACAAAGTTCGTTTTAACGACCAGATTTCAGATAACACCCAAATCAAATTGATGACCGACGGTATATTGCTGGCGGAAATCCAGCATGACCGTTTCTTAAATCAATATGACACCATCATTATCGATGAAGCGCACGAACGCAGCTTAAACATCGATTTTATTTTGGGTTACCTAAAGGAATTGCTTCCACGTCGCCCAGACTTGAAAGTCATCATTACCTCGGCAACCATCGATCCAGAGCGTTTTTCTAAGCACTTTAGCAACGCGCCCATTATTGAAGTTTCCGGTCGTACCTACCCAGTAGAAACCCGTTATCGTCCGCTTTCTGGCGATGACGACAATGATCGTGACCAGCTTGAAGGCATATTCGAAGCGGTCGATGAATTGTGCGACGAAGGATTAGGAGACATCCTGATCTTCATGAACGGTGAGCGAGAAATTCGTGACACCGCCGATGCGCTTAATAAGCGAAATCTCCGTGACACAGAAATCGTGCCTTTGTACGCGCGCCTTTCAGCTGGTGAACAAAACAAAATCTTCCAGCCTCACGCAGGCAGACGTATCGTCCTAGCTACTAACGTCGCGGAAACATCGCTGACGGTTCCGGGCATCAAATACGTTATCGATCCGGGTACAGCGAGAATCAGTCGTTACAGCTACCGAACCAAAGTGCAGCGATTGCCGATTGAGCCTGTTTCTCAAGCGAGTGCGAATCAGCGTAAAGGTCGCTGTGGTCGTGTGGAAGAGGGTATCTGTATTCGTCTTTATTCTGAGGAAGATTTCGAATCTCGCCCGGAATTTACCGATCCTGAAATCCTGCGAACCAACCTTGCCTCCGTTATTCTTCAAATGACTGCGCTTGGGTTGGGTGATATTCAGGCTTTCCCGTTCGTTGAAGCACCAGACAAGCGCAACATTCAAGACGGTGTCAGGCTGCTTGAAGAGCTGGGTGCCATTAACGACAAAGCGAAGGACCCTAAGAAGCGTCTCACACCCGCTGGTCGTCAGCTTGCCAGACTGCCTATCGACCCGCGTTTGGCTCGTATGGTACTAGAAGCACCAAAATACGGTTGTCTGAAAGAGATAATGATCATTGCGTCAGCGCTGTCGATTCAAGATCCGCGTGAGCGTCCATCAGACAAACAGCAATCGTCGGATGATAAACACCGCCGTTTCTTCCACGAAGAATCGGACTTCCTGACGTTTGTAAACCTTTGGGAATACGTTCAAAAGCAACAAAAAGCGCTATCAGGCAATCAGTTCCGCAAGCAGTGTAAGCAGGATTACTTGAACTATTTGCGCGTTCGTGAATGGCAAGACGTGTACTTCCAGATCCATCAGGCAATGCGTGAGATGGACTTTAAACTGAACGATGAGCCAGGCGGTTATCAAGGCGTTCACAGTGCGATATTGGTGGGCTTGCTTTCTCATATTGGTGTGAAAGACCAAGAGAAAAATGATTACCAAGGAGCGCGAAACGCACGCTTCCATATTTTCCCTGCTTCCGGTCTGTTCAAGAAGCAGCCTAAGTGGATCATGTCTGCTGAGCTGGTTGAAACCTCCAAGTTATGGGGGCGAATCATTGCCAAGATTCAGCCGGAATGGATTGAGCCACTCGCCAAGCATTTGATCAAACGAACATACAGCGAACCGCATTGGTCGAAGAAACGCGCCGCCGTTATGGCGTATGAAAAGGTGATGTTGTACGGAGTACCGATTGTTCCTAAGCGACTGGTCAACTATTCCAACATTGATAGCACGGTGAGCCGAGACATCTTCATTCGTAGTGCGCTGGTGGAAGGTGAGTGGGAAACCAAACACGCCTTCTTCAAGCAAAACCGAAAACTGCTGATGGAAGTCGAGGAGTTGGAGCACAAGTCTCGACGCCGCGATATTCTGGTCGATGACGATGAGCTTTACGACTTCTACGACCAACGCGTTGGCACTGAAGTGGTATCCGGGCGTCATTTCGATACCTGGTGGAAAAAGGCATCCCAAGAGAATGCTGAGCTGCTCAACTTTGAAAAAGAGATGCTCTTCAAAGGGGACGCCAGCCACATCACCGATCTGGATTACCCGAACTTCTGGCATCAGAACGGTTTGAAACTCAAGCTGAGCTACCAGTTTGAACCGGGCGAAGACAGCGACGGTGTGACGGTTCACGTTCCGCTTCCGATTCTCAACCAGGTAGAACCTGCCGGGTTCGACTGGCAGATTCCAGGCTTAAGACATGAATTGATCGTCAGCCTGATTAAGGCATTGCCAAAAACTTTGCGCAAAAACTTTGTGCCAGCACCGAACTATGCCGATGCGTTTTTGGCGCGTGCGACACCAATGGAAGCGCCATTGCTTGATTCGTTAGAGAAAGAGCTGCGCCGAATGACTGGTGTGGAAGTACTGCGTGAAGACTGGAATTTAGATCAGGTAGCGGAGCACTTAAAGGTAACGTTCCGCGCTGTCGATCACCGCAATCGTAAGCTGAAAGAGAACAAAGATCTCCACGAGCTAAAAGAAAGCCTGAAAGATAAGGTGCAAGAGACCTTATCAAAGGTGGCGGATGACGATATCGAGCAGCAAGGTCTCCATACGTGGAGCTTCGGCGAACTGCCAAAAGTCTATCAACAGAAGCGCGGCGGGTACGATGTGAAAGCGTACCCTGCGATTGTTGATTCGAAAGACAGCGTTGAAATTAAGCTGTTTGAAACCGAGCAAGAGCAGATCTCTGCGATGCAGGCAGGTCAGCGTCGTCTGGTGTTACTGAATGTGCCGTCTCCTATCAAATACCTGCACTCGAACCTTCCAAACAAGTCTAAGCTTGGGCTTTACTTCAACCCCTATGGCAAGGTCCTGGACTTGATCGATGACTGTATTGCCTGTGGTGTGGATAAGCTGATAGAAGAGCAAGGCGGTTTGGTTTGGGAGTCGGACAAGTTTGAAGCCCTGAAAGAACACGTTCGCGCGGAGCTGGACGACACAGTTGTCGATATTGCTAAGCAGGTAGAAACGATTTTGACCACGGCTTTCAACATCAACAAAAAGCTGAAAGGGAAGATCGATTTCACTATGGCGTTTGCCTTGTCAGATATCAAAGCTCAAATCGAAGGTTTGATTTTCAAAGGGTTTGCGACAGAGTGCGGTTGGAAGAAGCTGCCAGACATTCTTCGCTACATGAAGGCGATTGAACGTCGAATGGAAAAGCTGCCAATCGATCCAAACAAAGACCGACTGCACATGCTGAAAATTGAATCAGTGACCAACGACTATAAAGAGCTGTTGAACAAGATTCCAAAAGGCGTGGCAATCCCGGACAACGTGAAAGAAGTGCGTTGGATGATCGAAGAACTCAGGGTGAGTTTCTTCGCTCAACAGTTAGGTACGCCTTATCCGGTGTCTGATAAACGTGTTAAAAACGCCATTTCTGAGTGCTAAGGATATTCCAGCGATAATAATGGTCTATTCTTTGCAAGAAGGAATTAAGCTGACGTAAATACTGACGTTGTTCTAATGTGTTACGTCAATTTACCGGGGGATAAATTGTTATTCTCTGAACACGTATTTGAGGGAATGGAAATGAAAAAAACATTGTTGGCTCTGGGTTTAGCGAGCATTGCAGCAACAGCCAGCGCAGATTCGTTTTTTTACGCAGGCGGCAACTTTGGTCAGTCTGATTTCGGAAGCGGCGACAAAGAAACGGCATTTGGTTTCCACGTAGGTACCGGCATCTTGCCGATTTTGGGTCTGGAAGCAGGCTACTGGAGCCATGGCCGTGATACCACTTCTTTGTTTGCGGCAGTTAAGCCAAGCATTGATTTTGGTCCTCTTCACATTTACGCAAAAGGTGGTCTGCACTCTTGGGACAACGATGGTGCAGGTGATGGGACTGGCTTAATGTACGGTGCAGGTGCGGAATATTTCTTAGTGGATAATCTGTCTCTTGGTGGTTCGTGGCAGTCATTTAACCGTGGTGACAACTACAGTGATATCACATCGTTTACTGTGACGGCAACTTTCCACTTCTTGTAAAGAAAATTTGAGCTGTTATCTAAAATGCTGGCGTTTGCCAGCATTTTTATTGAGCGTCTGAATAAAAGTGCTTTTAAAGCATAAAAAAACTTAAGAAGTTTTACATCTAAGTATGGCTAAAGCGCATTGTTAACCTTAAAATAATCGCGCTTCGGTACAATTCGAGTTTTCCTTAATAGCAACAGTTTCCCAAGGGTTGAAAACCATACCCAAATGACTTGGGTGAGAATGAGTAAATCTCACCGTCGTCAGGTTATTTAGGTATGTTCGTGGTTCATGATGAATCATGGTTGTAATTGGAAACACGTGGAGCGGGACGTTTCACACGATCAGAAGTAAAGTTGTACGAAATGAAAAAAACACTTTTAGCTTTGGCATTAATGGGCGCAGCGACAACAGCTAACGCAGACTCTTGGTTGTATGGTGGTGTAAACGCAGGTCAATCTGATCTGGACAGCAAAAATGCGACTGCAACCAGCTTCCATGTTGGTACTGGTATTTTACCTATCATCGGTGTAGAAGCAGGCTACTGGAATCACGGTAAATTTGATGGTGGTATTGAAGGCAGCTCTGTTTACGCCGCACTAAAGCCAAGCATCGACTTTGTTCCTCTGCATATTTACGCGAAAGGCGGCATGCACAACTACGATTTGGACAAAGGTTCTAACAAAAAAGGCTCTGGCACTAAAATGATGTACGGTGTCGGCGTAGAATACTTTGTTATCGACATGCTTTCTGTTGGTGGTTCATACCAGCAGTTTGAAGTGAACAAGAACGATGTAGGTTCAATCGGTTCATTCACACTGAACGCGACGATTCACTTCTTGTAAGAAAGACGGTTCAATGCAAAACCTCCCAATATGGGAGGTTTTTTTGTGTCTGATATCTATATATCTACGATATCTATGTCCGCAGCGGTTTGGTTATCCAGCGCCACAATTGAGCTCCCAAACTCGCAATGCCCAGCGCTGTAATAGCAAAAGTCACTTTGCTCGGTTCGGTGTACGCTTTCTTCCAGATTTTTCTCACTGTGGGGTAGGAAAGATCGCCCATCACATGAAGAGGTGAACGCCAGCACTGAGCAACCGTAATTCCAAACTCATTGTCAGTGGGTTCTATGCCATGCCACCAGAATGGTGGGATATACATGGCGTCACCTGGCTCAACTAGGGCAGTAAATGGTTTGATTGCGTTTGACTTACTCTGATCAAAACAGTCCCCATTTTCCAAGTATGCATCGGCTTTAAAAGCATCAAATACTAAGTCATCGGTTAGCTTGTCAGGTGGCAGCAAGCCGACTTTTTTCGTTCCAATCACCTGGCTCATTAACGTTTCATCGGTTACGTGAAAATGCCAGCCTGTTCCGGCACCTTTGTACATAAAAGCTCGGGATTTGGGATAAGCAATGGGCTTAGGCGGATTGGGCAAGAATCGATAACCGTTGGTGTCAGGAGCCAATACTTTAAATGGTTCTTCACTCAATACGACAGACGGCGCACTCAGTATTTCCTCAGTACCGGAACGAAGCAAATCAAGCACATGATGAAAAGGTTCGACTTTTCTGCCTTCTCCCATTCTCTCTGCACTTTCATAGTTCATGTGAGGATAATAAGGTGTTGGGCTGTCTCCATTTTTTTCTTTGAGATACTCGGGATCCTGCCATTTATCCATAGCCTCCCAGTGGCTGATTGCCCCTTTGATTAAGCAGGGCTGATTTTGCGACACGTATCGATCATAGAATTCTTTGGGAGTGAGTTCGCTGGCAAGTACGGTTTCAATTTCAGGAGCGGAGTCCATGCCCGGTATGAACTTAAAAACGTGCTCTTCCTGAACCTTATCTGCCACTTCCATTACGTAGTCTCCCTGAGCGATCATCCCAAAATGTGCATTCAGAATGATGTTATATATTTTTATAAAAAATGATAAATTTTGTTGCTTTGTATGTGATCAAAACGTTGTTCTTTTGTCGGCTGACTATAAGCTTATAAACAACCTCTTTATCATCAGTATCTTATCTGGCAATCTTCTTTGATTGCTTTTGTTCTAATTGTCTATGGGGAGAAGGATTTCCAGATGAATCGATTGCAGCTCAGTCATCGCTATGGTCTTTTTATGGGGCTGTTTTTCGTCTCTCAATTCGTCGTATTACCCGTTATGACCCCTATTTTTATGAGTTTCGGCATGAGTATTCCCCAAATAGGGATGATCATGGCGACCATGGGCGTTACCGTCATGCTTCTGGAATTGCCGACTGGCGGGCTGGCAGATCAGGTTGGCCGGAAAAAAGTATTTCTTGGCTCGATTGCCTTTAGTGCTTCTTCCTATTTAACACTCCTCCTTTTTCCTACTTTTGCTGGTGGTGTCATTGCCATGTTTCTGTGGGGAGCGAGTATCGCCATTAGCTCTGGCACACTCACTGCCTGGTTTGTCGAAACTTTTAATCAAAGTGAAGGGGATATGACTCTGCAAACTGGTTTTGCAAGAGTAGGGGTTAGAACCAGTTTCTTTGCTGCTGTCGGTGCTCTGCTGTGCGCAGGTATCATGTTTGTCGGTAATCAATGGGGCTATGATGATCGGACTCTGTATGACTTTGCTTTGAGTGTTGGTCTTATCTGTCTGGTTCTGGTTTTTGCTATTGGTTTGGTGTGGGTTAAAGAACAGAGAGAGTTTCAACCATTTACGAGAGATGTGTTTACCACCATACCTAAGCAGGTCCGAACAGGAATCATCGCTGCGAGGCACCCAGTTTTGTGGCGTTTGCTGTTTGCCATGTTCTTAACCATTCCCATTGCCAGTGCCATCGAAAAGTTCTGGCCAGTTCGATTTGAAGATCTGGCAGGGGAACAACCGTTAGAGTGGGTTTATGGTTTTACTTACGCGGTGACCATGTTTTTAGGCAGTGCCGCAGCGGCTTTTACCAACTGGATGACAGAAAAACTGAATCAGCAAATGGGTAAGGTATTGGTGGTGAGTGTGACATTTCGTCTTATTGCCGCTACCGTTTTTGCTCTTTCCGGTGATCTGATTTTGTTTGTTCTATTGTTTATTTGTTACGACTTCACCAACCATTTAGGAAAATCTGCTTATAACCACCTTTTGCATCATGCAACGGATGATAACGTTCGCTCAACCATTGATTCTCTTAATTCTTTGGTCATGCGAGTCGGTGGTGTGACGGGGTCACTGCTATGTGGGTTTGGAGCAGCCTATGTAGGGCTCATCAACATTTGGTTGCTGTGTGTGGTGATTGGAGTTGGGGCTTTGTTCCTATTCAAAAGCCCGTTGCTCAATGAATCACACGAACCAGCAGATTCGACAAACTAACAGACTTTAGTCTCTTTGAACTCGCATGACACCTAACGCCGCATGGTTGGCAGTGCAAATCACGCCTTTACCTGACAGTGACTGACGGACGCAGCCTCCTCCGAATAAGTCATTGAGCATGAAGACACCAAGTACCATAGTTTCATCAGACTCCACAAACACGCCTTTCGGCGTCATCGATATGGCAGGGTGTCGCTTTCCAACCACTCGCTTTTGCAGAATAAATAGGGGAGAGTTAGGGGAAGCAGCGTCTGACAGGATTTGATGCCAAGTATCTTGATCGCATTCCCAGCCGCACGTGACACCATGTCCACCATAGCCGATGGCACTTTTTAGTACCCAATCCTTCTTATTGAGTGTTAAAAGCTGCGACAGGTTGGATTCACCGACGGCATACGTCTTGGGAACAGACACCTCGATGAGCTGCCGCTCTTGCTCGGAAACCGAAGCTAAAACATCATCTTGGTGCAAAATAGCCAAAGCAGCTTTGCTCATGTAAAGCTCACTGAATGGGTGAATGATCGAATGAATTTTCCCGCTTTTCAGACCACTCAAATAGCCTGAGTAACCATCCAAATCCTTTGCCATATCACTTAGCGTGAATACTTCAAAAACAGCAATATCACCCGTATGCGAGGCGAGCACATTCTGTAGCTCATTGTGGGGGATCGCGCTGACTTCGATATCCAGATGTGTGCTCAGGGCTCCCGCAGCGCTATTGGCGACTAAAGGGCTGTCTTTAAACTGAATGAAATCATCAACAACGACAAGTTTTGGGTTATTGAGGGACGCTAGCTTTTGAGCCACAGCAGGGCAGATATGTGAATAAGGAGACTGCCAGAACTCGTCGATCTTAAGACCTGAATCTTCGACTTTTTCGTTTTCAAGCGCCTGATCATACAGTGCCTGTATACCGTCATAGGCAAATCCACCTATGGCGCCGCCAACATTGACTTCCATAACTTTCCAATGATTGCCGTCATCCAGAATGTCCCACCTGCAAGGTATGATTCCGTTAACGCCTTTCAGTTGTTCCATCAGTGAGATCACTCTCTCATCTGAAAAGCCAAGGGCATTAGCAAACGCATCCATCTCGCCATCGAAAGCGATATTAGGGAGGTTACGAATCAGGTTAAATAGCTCATGTAGAATTTTTGTCTGTTTTTTAACCAATTTCTCGGGATATACCACAGGGGTCATCAATAAATGCCAGTCGGGTCGGGAAAATCGACTGTCCGCGCCACTTAGTCGAATGTCATCGGCTAAGTCGTCTGCCAAAGGATTCTCTTCAAAGTAGTCGAGCCAAAAATCATTTGATTGCATATTTATCCCTAGAAAAAGAACCTAATTCTTTGTTTTTAAAACAAATGTGAGAGCTATGAAATGAATAAGTCAATATTTATGAGCAAACCATTATAAACTTTAACAAGTCATTTACAATTGTCTCGATGTCGTATAAGAATATGTAAATTTTTGTATCAAAGTTTAGGCATTATCAGATGATTACAATCAATAATAAAAAACAAAAAGATCTAACTCATTCAATAGTAAAACAATTTATCAGTCTCGCCTCGCAAACCCCAGAGTCCATAGCCATAGAAGATAATGCCGAAATTTTGACCTATAAACAGGTCGATGTGCTTAGTGACCGGGTTGCTCATTGCTTGGTTGAGCAGAACATTGGATCCGCGCCAATTCATGTCGGAGTGGTAACAGACAGAAGCTATCGAATGATCATCGCCATGTTGGGAGTCTTAAAAGCGGGGGCGGTTTATGTACCCATTGACCCTAAACATCCAGCAGAGCGACAGCGGTATATTTTTGAAAATGCTCGTTGCTCGATTCTTCTTACCGACAATATCGCCCCTCACTTTTCTCCTGAACGCGCTTTTCATATCGATTCTCTTCTGGAGAACAGCACCATCAAGCCGCTTTCTCAGGTCCACCCTCACTTTGATACCGCCTGTATTCTCTACACTTCTGGTACTACGGGTAAGCCCAAGGGCGCAATGTTGACCAGCAAGGGCATAATGAATACCTGTGAGGCACTGAGCGAAACAATGGGTATCTCTCCGAACTCGATCATGCTGCATTACGCATCGTTAGGTTTCGATTCCGCCACGTTAGAATGGCTGATGGCGCTGACAAATGGGGCTAAGCTGTCGATCATATCGGAAGACCAACGTACCGACCCAGAGGCGCTGTCGTCTTATCTGGTTGAAAAGAAAATTACGCACGCCATCTTGCCTTCGGCGATGCTTCCGTATGTGAACAGTGATCGAGAATACGTACTTGAATCGTTAGCCGCGGTAGGTGATGTGTCTGATGAAAAACTGCTGTGGCACTGGTCAACCAAGTGCAGTGTATTCAACGGCTACGGTCCAATGGAAATGTCAATTTGCACCTCGATCCATCAGGTCGAAAATGGTCAGCCTGTCAATTTAGGGCAGCCGATTCAGCATACCCAAGTGATGGTGATGGATGAGCAAGGTTGTCAGGCAAACGAAGGTGAATCGGGCGAACTGTGGGTAACAGGTGTCGGGTTGAGCCTCGGGTATGTGAACAATCATGAGCAAACCGAACTGGCATTTGTGACCGATAAAAATGGGCGGACTTGGTACAAGACAGGTGATTTGGTCAAGCAAGATGGAATGGGTAATCTCCATTTTAATGGGCGTTATGATCATCAGGTCAAAATCCGTGGAAATCGGGTCGAGCTGGAAGAGATTGAACAGTCCCTCAAGACGTTAAATACGATTGATGATGCCTGTCTTGTTACTCCGACGCACTCAGATGGAAGTAAGTATCTGGTTGCTTTTTATAGCGGGACTGGCGATGAGAAATCTGTTCGAAATATTCTTACCGAAATGCTTCCAGAGAGCCACGTACCTTCTAGTTTTATCAAACTAGATACCTTACCACTTACTACCAACCTCAAGGTTGATCGCCTAGCTCTACACGAATTGTATGCCGGCGACTACGCCGATAAAGCCAAAACTCTAAAGGCAGATTCCGCAAACAATCGAGAAACCATAGCAGCATTATTCTTGTCGGAACTTGCTGTCAGCACACTGAATGAAGGAGAGAGTTTCTTCCAGTTTGGAGGTGACTCTATTGGCTCCATTCGCCTGATCAACAAGCTTAATCAGACCTTCAGCTGTGCCATCTCTATGCGCCAGTTTAGAGAAAACCCAACAGTGTCAGGTGTGTTGGGATTAGTACAAGAAAATGAAACAATTGCGAATGACGGTTCGGAGTCTAAAGCCCTTTCCATTTCCAAACATCGCCCAGATACCTTTGAACTTTCAAGCCAGCAATTGGTGGCGTGGTACATGGCGCAGCAACAACCTGACAGCAAAGCATACCTCGCCGAAGCAGCAATTCATTTTGAAGGTGAGCTCGATGTGCCCGCGTTAGAAGCGGCACTGAACGATGTGTATGCCCGACACGATATTTACCGCACTATTTTCATCGAAGAAGAGGGAGAACCTCGCCAAAGGGTACTGCCAGAAATCCAATACAGACTCAGGGTGGTAGAAGCCGATTCGCAAGACAAAACCGAAGTGATCAACCGCGTGCTGGCAGAACATCTTCCGGGTATCTCCGATCTGTCCCAATTGCCGTTAGCGGAATTTGTCTTGATTCGATTTGCAGGCGATGACCATGTTCTGATGCATCAGGAGCACCACATCATTCATGATGGCTGGAGCGGCAGCGAATTCACATGCGAGATGATGGATGCGTATCGTGCTCGTTCCAGCGGTACGCCGTGGCAACCAGAACCAGTGGCGCAATATTACGATTTTCATACGGCTCAGCAGGGTTGGTTGGAATCTAACGAAGCCGAAAAGCAAAAGAAATACTGGTGCGAAAAGCTGGAAAACTGCCCTCAGGGCGTTCCGTTGTTTGGTAAGCAATCCCACGCGCTTGGGTTTTCAGGTGGTCATCAGAAAATGGTGTTTAGCCAGAAAGAATGGCAAGCAATGGAAGCATTGTGTGGGGCGCAAGGCATTACCCCGTTCGCCTTTACCTCTGCCGTTTTGTATCTCGCGATGTGGCGCTATTCAGGGCAGAGCGATCTGACATTTGGTTCCGCGTTCGCCAACCGAAACTGGCAAAACTCGCACGGTGTGCTGGGCATGTTGGTGAATACATTGGTGCTTCGTCAATCGCTAGATAGCACTTCTATACTGAGTGAACTGCTTGAACAAACTCAACAAACCATAGACGAGGCACAAGACAATCAAGAGTTGCCTTTCACCAAAGTGGTGGAGGCGCTGAACCCAGACCGAAGTGCGGTCAGCAACCCGTTTTTCAATGTGTTGCTTGGGTTCCACGATACCCCAATTGATGTTGCGCCAATTGAAGGTTTGAAGTGGCACAAAGACGAAACCATGATCTCAGAAACGTCGAAATTCGACTTAGACTGCCTAGTGGTGCCAAGAGGAAAATCCTTCAACAAAGACGGGGAAGTACACTTCCTTTGGGAGTACCGCAGCGACGTCTATTCCGCTGAAGAAATCGCCTTGTTCTTAGAAAGTTTTCAGTACCTGTTCCTGGATTTAGTCAATCGATTCGAAGTGGTGTCGAATCAACCGATTGATCGTCTGACAGCAATAACCCCCCGTCAGCAAACACTTATGGATAAGCAGTGGGGAACAGGACCGCAGCTTTCCAATGCCGTGCAAGCGAAATATAGCAAGCTGTCGCTGGTGGCGGCGATCGAACGCGCTGCGCAGCAGAACCCTGATAGTATTGCACTTGCATTTGGTGCCCACTCTTACACCTATGCTCAGCTTGAACTTGCCTCGAATCAACTGGCTATTGAGCTTGATAAAGCGGGCGTGCAGCCGGGAGAGCGAGTCGGTCTTGCCACCAGTCGTTCTCCAGAACTGATCGCTGCCATGTATGCCACTTTCAAGTTTGGCGCTTGTGCTGTGGTCATCGAACCGAGCCTGCCACCTCAGCGCCAAGCCTTTATACTGCAAGATGCTGATATATCCGCTGTTCTGGGAAGTATTTCTGAAAGCAAAGCATCCGTTACTTGTATTCCGATTGAGAGTGCCTTTACACATCATGAAACGTCGCGAATGTGGAAAACACCAAGGTTCGAACACGACCTAAACGCCTACATTCTTTACACATCTGGTTCGACTGGCGTGCCGAAAGGGGTAGACGTGCCAATGTCTTCTCTTCATAACGAATGCTGCTGGCACATTGATGAATTCAACTTAACACCAGAAAGTACAGGAACCTGTCTGGCGTTTGCGGGTTTTGATGCCTTTATGGCAGAAGTCTTCCCACTTCTGATGGCGGGCGGGCAGGTGTTGATTCTGGATGATCAGGAACGTGACGATCTTTCTGTTCTCAGTCAAAAATTGGGTGAAGCTCAGGTCACGCATTGCTGTTTACCAACAGGGCTGTTAGAAGCGGTCTGTGCGTCGGAATTTATCTGGCCAGATTCGTTGCAAACTTTGCTTGTTGGAGGCGATGCTTTGGGGCAGGTTACCTTCCCACAAGGCTTTAACGCTAATTTTTACAACTTGTACGGTCCAACTGAAACCACGGTTGATGCCACATTCGCCAAGCTCGTCCCACAGGTTGCAGGTCAAGCTTTAGAACCACAAACGCCCACCATTGGTCGACCTATTGCCAACGCCTATGCCTGTGTGGTTAATCAGGCAGGAACTGGAGTGAGTACACCTTCGCCAATCGGGGTGCCCGGTGAACTGGTAATGGGCGGGAAAGGCATCACTAATGGGTATCTTAACCAGCCAGAACTGACTCAAGAACGATTTGTTCAGGGACACATTGTGCCTGATTCCGTAGACACCAGATGGTATCGAACGGGGGATCAGGTGCGCTGGTCTCCATCTGGGGAATTAGAATATCTCGGACGCCTGAATGACGAAGTTAAAGTGCGTGGGTTCCGTGTTTCTCTAGGGGAAATTACCGCACATTTGCAAGACCATGATGAAGTGGCTCAGGCGGCGGTGATCGTCCGTCAGGGCGCAATTTACGCTTACGTGACGCTGGTTGAAAGCGAGGTCGCACAGTGGCAAAACAACACCACCAAATACGAGCGACAACTGGCGAGGAAGATTCGGGTGTCGCTGAAAAAGTCTCTGCCAGAGTACATGCGCCCAAGTGCGACACTGATTCTTGAATCCCTGCCACTGACCGAACAAGGCAAGCTGGATAAGCGCAAACTGCCATCCCCATTTGAAGAAGACACCACGTTTGAAGCAGCAAGCAGCGAGATGGAAAACGCCATGCTGTCCATCTGGTCGGAATGCTTGGAACTGCCCAAAATCAGTGTTACGGACAACTTCTTCTCTATTGGTGGACACTCGCTTTTGGCGATGCGAATCATCGCGCGACTGCGTATGGAATTCAGTGTTGAGCTGAAAATGAGTGACTTCTTTGAGTTTGGCACCATTCGCGAACTTTCAGGTTACATCGAGAGCATTTTGGCGGTACAAACCGACGATGTACTCGACGACATGGATGTGATGGAAGAGGGCGAAATATAATGGCACACGAACTGATTCGCCTGGCCAAGTCTCAGGGGGTGCACCTGTATCTGGAAAATGGGGCACTGAAATATAAAGCGAAAAACGGGCTAAGCAAGGAACTGGCAGGACTGCTCAAAAAGAACAAGCCTGAAGTGATGGCATTTCTGGAAATGCACACCACCTCATCGGATTCGAGACCTAAGCCACGTCCAGACAAAACACGTTTTCCTCTGACCTCGGCGCAGCAAAGGCTGTTCTACCTTGAATCGCTCTACGGTGAGAAAGCACCCTATAACATGGCGACCGCTTTTCGCTTGAGCAAAGTTCCCGATATTCAGAAGTTAGAACAGGCGATTCAGACTGTTGTCTCACGTCACAGTGTGCTGTCGACCTGCTTTCTGATGGAAGAGGGCGAACCGTACCAAACCGCAAAAACCGATCTTCCATTTACCATTGAAATCGACCAACCCAAGGAGTGGCAGTCAGATTCATCATGGATGGCACAGCAAGCCAGTCGACCATTTTCATTGGCACAGTCACCTTTGTTCCGAGTTGTCACCAAGCCATGTACTGAAGACGACAATCATCTGTTGTTGTTTGTTTTTCACCATATGGTGTTTGATGGCTTGTCTTATTCTCTGTTCTTTAACGAGTTGAATTTGGCACTCAAGCAGCAATCGGAATCGCTTCCAAGCTTGGATTACCAATACGGCGATTATGCACTGTGGCAACAAGATGCAACTGGAGAACCGCACCAACATAGCGAGCAATACTGGCTGCAGAAAATGAAAGGTGCCGAGGAACTGAATAGCTTGGTGACGGATTACCCGCGTCCGGCAACGCCAGAATTTTCGGGATCCATTTGTCGCCAAAAGTTGGAAAAATCTCTGACGGCAACCTTGAGAGCCTTTGCGCAGCAGCAAGGAGTGTCCGTATTTACATTGCTTCACAGCCTGTTTGCTTTGCTAATTGGGCGCTGGACGGAACGCTCTGACGTGATCATTGGTACACCCGTTGGAGGCAGGCAGGTATCCGGAACGGAATCGTTGATCGGTTTTTTCGTTAACACCTTAGCATTACGAATTGGGCTAGACGAAGACGACCACTTCCTTTCACTGTTACAAAAATCCAAAACCACGCTCTCAGAGGCATTTCGCTACCAAGATGTTCCGTTTGAACGCATTGTTCAGGCGCTAGGTCACGAGAGAAAAAGCAGTTACGCGCCCATCCTTCAAATCTTGTTTGCGTTGCATGAAGACGGCGGATTTGCTCTCGATCTGGACGGTAGCGAGGTAGAAAACCTCAGTGTTGAACGCAGCAATATTAACTTCGAGCTAGAACTTCATGTGATGGATAAAGGTGAAGAGCTAGAAGCAACATGGGTGTACGCAGATAACCTGTTCAGAGCAGAAACCATGGATGCTCTGCAAGATGCTTTTCTTACCCTAATTCAAGGTGTACTCGCGAACCCCAGTGAGAATGTTCATCAATTGCCGATGATCTCATTGGAGGTGGAGCAAAAAATTGAAGGCTGGAATGAAACCAGCCGCGATTTTCCTAACCATCACACCTTTGTTGATATGTTTGAGCAGCAGGTGAAAAAGACCCCCGACAACATCGCCTGTGAGTGGCTGGGGGAAACAGGTACAGAGCAGCTTACGTATGCTCAGCTCAACAAAAAAGCCAATCAACTTGCCCATTTTCTGATTGCTCGGGGGGCGAGCAGTGACCAATGTATTGGTCTGATTGATGCGTGGTCTTCGTCGGCATTGGTCGGAATACTGGGGATACTCAAAAGCGGCGCAGCATACTTACCTCTGGATCCGAACCATCCTGTTCAACGACTAAACGAAATCCTTGAGCTGGCAGATGTCAGCATTACTCTTGCGGGCAGCCAATCTCCTGAGGGTTGTTCGGCTAGTGAGGTTTTTGATCTGGCTTGCGATGAAACTTGGAAAGCACTGGACAGCTATTCGGCGCGAAACCCGAGTGAAGTCAGCGTCCTCACAGATGCCGACGATTTGGCATACGTGATTTTCACTTCCGGTTCGACAGGGCAACCAAAAGGGGTGATGGTCGAGCACAAAAACGTGTCGAACTTCCTGTTCTCCACTCAATCGGTGGTGTGTATTGAAGAAGACGATGTGGTGGCATCGATTGCACCGCCAGCGTTTGACATCCACGTCACCGAAATGTATCTGCCGCTGATGTTTGGCGCAAAAGTGGTGCTGATGAACTGGGAGCAGACGCGTTCTCCTGCCTTGATGGCAGAGTGTCAACGCACCCACAAAATCTCCGTTATGCAAGGCACACCTTCCACGTGGCAAATGTTGATAGATGATGGCTGGATGCCATACCAAGGGCTAAAAATGCTGACCGGAGGCGACGCACTTGGCAGGCAGTTGCATGACAAGTTGCTCGACAGCGATGCTCGCTTTTACAACCTTTACGGACCTACCGAAACTACGGTGTATTGCTCAGGCACAGAAACGCATCTGGACGTCGAAAAAATCCATGTCGGGGCAGCTTTCCCTAACAACCGCTACTACGTGTTGGACGATCATCGACAACAAAAACCGATTGGTTGTGTAGGAGAATTGTATCTTTCCGGTGACAACGTCACGAGAGGGTATTTAAATCAGCCCACACTTACGGCAGAAAAATACGCCCATAACCCTTTTGTGTCACACCAAGAGCGCATGTATCAAACTGGGGATTTAGGGCGTTGGCTACCAGACGGCACGATAGAAATCGTCGGGCGTAAAGATTTTCAGGTGAAAGTGAACGGCTTTCGGATTGAATTAGGTGAAATCGAATACCAGCTTCGTCAACATCAAGACGTTGAGCAAAGTTTGGTTACTACTGTATCGATCAATGCATTGAAGGGTGACGACCCAGAAGGTCAAGGTGCTCAAGCCGATCAAGCTTCTCAAGTACTGGTGGCGTATGTCAAAAGCCAAACCAGCCAGTCTGAATTGGTGCCAAGGCTGACCAAAACGCTGACGCAATCTCTTCCACAATATATGGTGCCGCATTACTTTGTGGTTCTGCCTGTGTTCCCACTGACCGACAATCGCAAGGTGGATCGCCGTGCTTTGCCTCTGCCAGTACTCAGTGAAGAGGCAGAAGGAAAATCTCCATCCACCGAGATTGAAAAAAGGCTTGCCGCACTTTGGTCGGAGTTGCTGGAAACCGAGGTGAGCAACATTGGGCTGAGCTTCTTCGCCTTGGGTGGTCACTCGTTGCTTGCCATCAAGATGGTCAGCCGAATTCAAACTCTTTTTGGCGTCTCGTTATCGCTGAAAGTCCTTTTCGATGCTCCGTCGATTGAAAAGCTGGCGCAGTTGATTGATGAACAACGTTCATCGGATCCGGCTACACAAGATGAAGCAATCCTTGCAAAACAACAAATGAGCGCGCCACTGTCGTATTCCCAGCAACGGTTGTGGACGTTAGACAAAATGGACGCTCATGGACGTTTTTATGCGATCCCACTGATCTATGATCTTCACGGCGAACCTGATCTTCACATTTTGAAGCAGGCAATCAACGCGCTGATTCAACGTCATCAGGTGCTGCTCACTGGCTACATCACTTCTGAAAACGGAATAGACTATCAGCAAGTGATACCGCGTGATGTCGAAATTCAATGGGTGGATGCGGTGGACAACCCATCCGACCTATCGGCGTTGGAAACGACCATAGTGGATGTGCCATTTGACTTGGCAAAAGGGGAAGTGATTCGAGCGGGTTTAGCGAAAATCAGCGAAGATCACACCCGCCTGTATCTTGCGGTGCATCATATAGCGGCTGATGGCTGGTCACTGAGTATTCTTATTGAGGAACTCAACCATTTCTATCAGCAGTTTTCTAAAGAGAGCCACGATTCGCCATTGCCAAATTTGCCCATCCAGTTTTCCGATTACGCCCTTTGGCAGCGAGAACGATATGGCAAAGGTACGTGCATTGCCAAATCGCTAGAAGCTTACTGGCAGCAAAGGTTGGATGGAGCACCGGAGCAACACAGCCTGACGCTGGATTTCCCAAGACCTGCCCAGCCAAGTCACCGAGGAAAAAGTCTGGTGACAAGGTTGGACAGTCAAACCAGTGACAGGCTGACTGACCTCGCCAAAGAACACCAGACCACGTTGTTTAATGTGCTCTATACTGCCTTTTCTGTCTTACTGGCGCGTTTCTCTGGTACGCAGGACATTGTTATTGGAACGCCCGTAGCCAACCGAGAACGCCCTGAGCTTGAAGGGCTGATTGGCTTTTTCGTCAACAATTTACCTTTACGAACTCAGGTAGATGAGTACTCAAATTTTGACGATTTGTTGGCTCGGAATCACCGCCAGATCTTGGAAGATTTTGAGCATCAGTCCTTGCCGTTTGAACGCATGATTACTCTGGCGAAACAAAAGCGCATATTAAACACCAGCCCGTTGTTTCAAGTGATGTTATCGATCGAGCAAGACAATTTGGAACAGGTCGAGCTGCTGGGTTTAGATGCCGAGGCAGTCGCACCTACGGAGACAGAAGCACGATTCGACCTGACTTTAGGTGTCCGCCAATCCAAACATCACCTAGATTTCTCGTGGAATTTCGCCACTGATCTGTTTGCCGAAACGTCTGTTCAGGCAATGGCAGACGCGTTTAATTGTCTATTGAATCAAGTGGCAGAGAACCCGCAACGAACCATCGAATCTTACGCACTCGCGAAGCCAAGGCTCATTGCTGAGGCTCCAGCAGCGCCTTGCAGGACATTACTGGATCTGTTTGAACTCTCACTTGCCAACAACCCTGAACACATAGCTTTGGTTTATGGCGGCGAAACGCTTAGCTACGCATCTTTAGATGCAAAATCCAACCACTTGGCGAACCGATTGGTGTCTCACGGGGTAGACGTTGAAGAACCTGTAGCTTTGGTGTTTGAACGCTCGATAGACATGATTGTCGCTATGTTAGCGGCGGTGAAAGCTGGCGGCGCGTACGTTCCTGTCGATGCCAGTCAGCCAGCGGCGCGAATTGAGCAGATCATTCAAGATTGCGGAGCGAAAGTTGTTCTTTCCCAACAAGCTCTGATCCAAAGTAAGCTATCGGGGCTAAACAATTCAGAGCTTATAGAAATCGCTCACAACGATTTAATGGGTGAGTCCTTAGCATTCGAACGAACGGTTCTGCCTAATCAACTTGCCTACGTCATTCACACATCGGGGTCGACGGGTAAACCCAAAGGCGTGATGGTCGAACACCAAGGTGTGGCAAATTACATACAGAATCAGCAGCGCTATCTGGATCTGGATTCAGAAGAACTGCATCCCAATGCGGGCTTTTTGTATCTTACCAACTTTGCCTTTGATACCTCTGTGGCCAGTATATGGGGGGCACTCGCAAGTGGCAGACCGCTGCATATTGTGTCTGAATCGGTTCGTTTTGATTTGGATGCACTCAGTGAAGCCTTATATCAACCAGACCGTTATGCAGTGGCGTATATTCCCCCAGCGTTGTTGAAAGAGCTGAATACCAATGAGGATGAGGCATTGATCCCGAGAATTGTGGTGTCGGGGGAATCGACTCATCCAGACCTGATTCAAAAATTTGTAACGCGAACTCGCCTTTTCAATGAATACGGACCTACTGAAAACAGCGTCTGTACAACGGTACACGAATATCAAGAGGGTGATGACCCAAGTGTGATTGGTTGCCCTATTGGAGGTGTGCAATGTGTGATTTTGGATGATGTTGGCAATCCCGTACCTGATGGCGTGTATGGTCAGTTGTATCTGACGGGGGAAGGAGTGGCGCGTGGTTACCTACGTTCACCCGAGCTGACCAAAGAGAAATTTGTTTCGCTGAACGGCTTAACAGAGCGATTCTACCAAACGGGCGATATCGTCCGTCTCAATCACTTAGGGCAGTTAACGTTTGCTGGGCGGGCTGACGATCAGGTCAAAGTTCGAGGGCATCGTATCGAGCTGGGCGAAATTGAACACGCCATTTGTTTAGCCTCTGGAGTGGCATCTGCACGAGTCTGGGCAGATGAAAATGCACGTTTGCAAGCGTATGTTCAGCCAGAGAAGAGCGTTGATAACCCATCTGAGTGGTTGGCAAGCGTTCGTGAAGAACTGGCAGATCAACTTCCGGATTATATGATTCCGGCTACCTGGGCATGTGTAGAATCCTGGCCATTAACGGTTAATGGAAAAATTGATCGAAATGCCTTGCCTCAAGCCAAAGCAATTCAGGTTGAAAATAGTCAATCCAAAACCGAAACGCCCAAGACGGAAGCAGAAATCGTTATCGCAGAGGTCTGGCAATCTCTGCTCAATCTGGAAGTGGTGAACGCCAATGATAACTTCTTTGTCCTTGGTGGAGACTCCATCTCGGCGATGCAAAGCGTTTCGCGTTGTGCGGCTAATGGCGTGCACTTTTCTGTTCGGCAGCTATTTGAAACACAAACTGTAACCAAATTAGCGAATGTCGCTATTTTCGACACACCAGATGAAGAACAAAAAGCGAGTGAAGGAAGTGTGTCACTCACGCCGATCCAGCGTGAATTTTTCCAGTTCGCTCGTGAAGAATCACAACGAAACCACTTTAATCAATCGGTGCTCCTGAACGTTTCCAGCACAATCGATCACGCGTCTCTTTTGAATATCGTTAAAGTGATGGTGACAAGGCACGATGTGCTGAGGCTTCGCTTCGAAGCGACTTCTCTTGAAGGTAAAAAATCATCAAAACAACAGTGGCAGGGGATCTTCCAGCCATTGGATAACATGGACTTCCAATCTGTTGTATCGAGTGAACCTCTGAGCGAGAGCAGCACGTTGACAACAGCAAGATGCAATCAGATCCAAACAGAATTGGATACTCAAAATGGTCCTCTTTTCCGATTCGCTTTGTTTGGAGCAGGAACCAGTCATGCCAAGCTGTTCATTGTTATTCATCACCTAGTGGTGGATGGAGTGTCCTGGCGAATTCTGCTCGATGATCTACAAACTTTGGTTGCGCAGCATGATAACGAGCAACCGCTTACCTTGGCGGCTAAGCCTGTTACCTTTAAGAAATGGGTTGAACTCAATCAACAAAGATCTTGGTGCGCATCGGAGATAGCATTCTGGCAGCAAGAAGAAAGGCAAATACGACCGAGATTTGAATCTGTTTCAGGCATCGATACCCAAACCGTTCGGCTTTCTCTTAATTCAGCCGACACTGAACGGCTAACTAGCCAAGCGAACAGAGCATTTGGGACGCAAACTCAGGATTTGTTGCTTGCAGCTTTGTTCCAAACCTTGTCTACCGAAGAACCCAATCAAGGATCATCAAATCATACAATTCGACGTCTTTCTCTTGCTCTTGAAACTCACGGTCGCCATACGGAAGGCTGTGACCTGAATTTGAGCGAAACCCTTGGCTGGTTTACGTCAATTTACCCACTCAATCTGGTGTCTGATGATCCGACACTAGGCGATGTGATTTGCGCAATTAAAGAAAAAGTTCGTCAAGTTCCTCAACATGGGCTGGCGTATGGCTGGCTAAAAGATAACTCCTCCGAGCTTGATGCAAACGCTCAGTCTCCAGATATCTTATTCAACTTCTTGGGGCAAATATCCAGCGGAGAGTCTGGCGCGGAAGACCAGAGCCTGTCACTGGTGACGGGGTTTGAAACCGATGATGGCACGCAAAATCAGATGATGTCTAGAGCCTTGTCTTTTAACGGACGCATCATTGATGGTGTGCTGTCGATAGACTTGGATTACAACGCCAATGTTATCAATCAAGCAGAAGTCGCTCGCCTGACTCAGAGCTACATTGAACACCTACAATCCCTTATCGAACATTGCTGCGAGCAAGAAAAAATTCGAAAAACGCCATCAGATTTCCACTGCCTACAACTCAGTCAGTCGGATGTTGACCAGTGGCTACAGGCGCTTGAAAAACAAAACAGAAACTTTCTGGATGTATATCCGGCAACTGGCATGCAGCAAGGCATGATTTATCACAGCGAGTTGGAGCGAGACGCTTACATCACCCAACTTACGCTGTCTCTCAATCACGTAGATGGAGAGTGTCTCAAAGCCGCGTGGGAAAAGGTACTGCATCGCCATGATATTTTCAAAACCTCGTTTGTTTTGGGTTCTGATGGCAGTCATTACCAAAGGGTCGCGGATCAGGCGGTTTTGCGATGGCAGGCAGTCAATCTGGTTGGAATGAGTGAGTCTGATGCGCATGACAAATTGTCTACCATCCAGAAAGAAGAGCGAGTTTCTGGCTTTGAACTGAGTGATACCACTCAGACCAAGTTTTATTGGCTCCAAACTGAACAAGACAAGGGGAAACTGGTCTGGTCTACCCATCACGCGCTGACCGATGGCTGGTGTATGCCCATCTTGATGCACGAGCTGTTTGAGTGTTACGCCTCAATTGATTCGGCGACAGACTCAAATCTCGACGACTCTATTCCTTACAGGCGCTACGTAGATTGGTTGCAGCAGCAAGATTCCGATTCTGCCCGCTGCTTCTGGCAAGCGAAGCTCGGTGATATTGAAGAGCCGACCCAACTACCAACCAAATCGTTCAACGAAAAAATGGATGAAAACCTTCAAGGCAAAGGCAATGTGCCTCTTGTGTTGAATGCAGATCTTACACGTCAGTTGGAATCACTGGCGAAAGAAGCGCAGTGCACCTTAAACACAGTATTGCAAGGGGCGTGGGCGTGGCTGTTATCGACATACTCTGGTGACAATCAGGTGGTGTTTGGCACCACCGTTTCGGGGCGTCCGGCAACCTTAGCCGGGTCGGAGTCGATGGTTGGTTTGTTCATCAATACCTTGCCTGTTGTGGCAGAGATTGAGCGTCAAACAGGGGTATTAGACTGGCTGAAAGGGTTGCAGCAGGGCTTCGCTGAAGCGGAGGAGCATGGATATTTGCCTCTGCACGAGATTCAAAGCCTGTCTTCGGTAAAAGGGCGTAATCTGTTCGACAGCATTGTGGTGTTTGAAAACTACCCGATTAATCACTCAGAGCAGCAAACCGTTAAGAACGGCTTTAGTGTGGACAAGGTTGAAGCAGAGGAGGAGACCAACTTTGGGCTCGCGCTGCAAGCCTTCAAAACGCGAGATGCAGAGGATTCGCGGTTAGAGCTGTCGCTGCAATACGATCGTGCTCTGTTTGCAGATTGGCAGATGACCCAGTTGATGGAACATCTCAACAACATTTTAAATGGCTTCATAACGCATAAAACCTCCGCGTTGCAAAACGTTCAATTGCTGGGAGCTTCAGAAGTAGAAGAACTGATGTCCACTCTGAATGGCAGTACGAATCCCATTCCAGATTGTTCCATCCATGAACTGTTTGAGCAGTATACCCGAGAAACTCCCGATCAAATTGCGCTGATCGATGGGGAAAGGCAGTGGAGTTACCGAGAGCTGGATAACGTAACTAACGCCTTGGCACGACATTTAAAAGCGTCGGGCATTAAAGAAAATGACCGCGTTGGAGTATGTGTTCAACGTTCGGCAGAAATGGTGGTCGGCGTGCTGGCGGTGCTGAAAGTCGGGGGGCTTTACGTTCCCATGGACGCCAAACATCCGCAAGCGAGAGTCGAATTGATTGCCGAGCTGGCAAGCGTTCAATGCCTGCTGACAGACGGCAGCGCTGAGATAGCAAAAAGTGACAATGCACTCCCTAGTTTCCGGCTTTCAGACTGGATGAGCGCTACTTCCGAGAACGAATTTGAAAGCGCGCGTCGCAACCCACAAGACAGTGCCATGGTGATTTTTACCTCCGGATCAACGGGTCAGCCGAAAGGTGTTGAAATTGCTCATCAAGGAGTCGTCAGGCTGCTTAAAAATACCAATTTCGTTTCTATTCCCGCCAATAGCTCGGTCGGGCAAGTCAGCAGTTTCTCGTTTGATGCATCCAGCTTCGATATCTGGGGCGCGCTGATTAACGGCGCAACTACTGTCATTCTGCGTGATGAAGACATCCACAATGTGGATGTCTTTGCAGACAAGATTGCCCGCCACAACATCAAAACCTTCTGTATGGCAACGGCCTTGATGAATCAACTTGTGGAGTTGAAGCCTGATTTATTCACTACAGTTGATTACCTGCTGTTTGGTGGCGAGACCGTTAACGGCAGTGTGGTGGAGCGAATGTTCGAATATGGCAAGCCAAAGCATTTGGTGAATGTGTACGGACCGGCGGAAAACGCCACCATATGTGCAACTTACGATATCCAAGCGATACAGCCCGATTACCCAATGGGCAGAGCAACCAACCATTCCACTGTGTATGTGCTCAATCAGCACAAGCAATTGTTACCTAAAGGTGTTGTGGGAGAGCTCTACGTAGGGGGCAAAGGCATTGCCAAGGGCTATTTTGGTCGAGACGACTTAACGCAGGCGAAGTTTGCCGACCACTCGTTTGAAAATGGTCGTACAGAAAGGCTTTATCAGACTGGGGATCGGGTTCGTTACAACCAGGATGGGCAGCTGGAATTTGTATCGCGCGTTGACCATCAGGTCAAAATCCGCGGTCAACGGCTGGAGCCTTCTGAAATTCAATTACGATTGCTTTCTATCCCTAAAGTGGAAGCTGCGTACGTTGCTACGTTGGATGGGGCGACGGAGAAACAACTCTTTGCGGCGGTCCAGCTGACTTCGAATTCAAACGATGAAGAGTTAGAGCGGATAAAAGCGCAACTTATCGACACGCTGCCTAGCTACATGGTGCCAAGCATCTGGCTGAATGTGGAAGAGATGCCATTAACACCGAATGGAAAAGTAGATGCGCGCTCACTGATCGCCATAGCGCAAAACAGCAACAACCGGCAGGTCAATACGGGAGCACCTCGTGACGACATTGAGATGAAGCTGTATCAAATATGGCGAGACATCTTACTGGAAAAAGAAATCGGTATTCGTGACCACTTTTTTGATGTGGGTGGATCATCCATTTCTGCCATCAAAGTCATGCATTTTGTGGAGAAACAGTTTGGCGTAAGGATTCCGGTAGTTGACCTAATTAAGCACCCAACTATCGAAGCCTTGGGTGGTCTGGTTCGCCAGCAGTTGCAAACGCAGAAAGGGGAACGTGACTCCGCAACGCCTTCGTCGTCCTGGCCGCATGGCGTAATTGAATTTCGCCCTAGCCAGAACGGCAAAAATGTCATCTGTATCCATCCTGCAGGGGGGACAGCATTTGGGTATTTGCCGTTTGCCAAAGCGATGCCAGAAGAATTCGGGATTTACGGCATTCAAGCCAAAGGCGTCGACACTGATGAAGACTTTCTGCCCACCGTTCAGGCAATGGCGGAATTTTACCTGAGCCAAGTTAAGCCTTTGCTGTCTATGCCGCATGTGTTTGTCGGAGCTTCTTACGGTGGCATTGTCTCGTTTGAAATGGCGAGGCTGATGAAAGAGCGAGGCTGCAACCATTCCACTGCGGTGGTGCTAGACAGCGAAGCCACCGAAAAACCAGAAGTGCTGGCGATGATCGCGCCTGTTTCTGCCGATGTTTTCCGTGAAAAACTGGTGAAGTATAACGGGATGTATCCGGGTATTCAGGACGAACAAATCGCCCGTTACCACCGACTCTATAACCACCACTTAGCCACGATCAAAATTCTTAGGTTGGCAGTGTCCAACGCCCAGACACTATTGGTGATGGCAACCGAAGACAAAGACGACGAGCACTTGGGGCTGATGGAGGCATTCTGGTCTTCCAAAGTGAGTACGTTGCTCAGGGTTGAAACCATCAAAGGGGATCATTCAACGTTACTGGAGCCGCCTTACATCAACGATGTGGCTGCAATGATCGAAAAGGAGCTATCTGATGATTGAGTTGTTTGAAGAGATAGTCGCTTCTCACCCTGATCACCTTGCCATTGAAGACGGTGAAAGAGAATTAACTTATGTTCAGCTGGACAGGTTAAGTGATGCGTTAGCCGCTCATTTTGATGGTTTAGGTATTAAATCGGGCGATCGCCTTGGGGTTTGTTTGCCCCGTTCCATCGAATTGGTGACAACATTGTTGGCAGCAGTGAAAATGGGTGTGTGTTACGTACCCATCGAGCCAAGCACGCCTCAAAAGCGGCGCGAGGAGTTGTACCAGCAATGCGGTATCGAAACTGTGGTGTCTGAATCAACGATTCTCTCCAAGTGGGTGCAAGAGTCTGACAAGGAAGAAACAGTCGCTATAAGCCCTATCGAGCAAGGGTTTACTGAGTGGCTAAGTCATATTGATACGCTTGATGTGCCCATGCCTCTTTGTTCCGCAAACAACTGTGAAGACTTGGCGTGTCTGTTTTTTACCTCGGGTTCAACTGGAGTTCCCAAAGGGGTGTCGGTTCTGTGTACGGGTATTCAAAGCGTGGTCCATCAGCCGAACTATGTGCCGATTGAGCTGGGCAGCCGGGTAGGGTGTTTGGCCAACCCAACGTTTGATGCGTTAACCTTTGAAGTCTGGGGTGCATTGCTTAATGGCGCGACCATCGTCGTCGTGAATCAAGAATCTTTGTTTAACCCGGCTCTGCTTGCCAGCAAGTTAAAACATTCTCAAATTGACGTTGCCTTTATGACGACGGGTCTGTTCAATTTGATGGCGTTGGAAGACCCACAGGCGCTGGCGTCCATTCAACATTTATTGGTGGGGGGAGAGGCATTCGTTCCTGCCAACGCAGCGTATTTTTTTGATGCAGACAAAACCAAAAAAGCGCACTTATACAACGCATACGGTCCAACAGAGTGCACCACGTTCAGTGCGTGTCATCCGATATTGCCTGAGCGATTACCTGAATACATTGAATCTGGTCGCGTACCCATTGGTACAGGTATCAACCAAACGCAGATTCATATCATGGTTGATCGAAATCGTTTTGCACAACCCGGTGAAATTGGGGAGATTGCGATTACCGGCCCCGCTTTGGCAAAAGGGTACTTTGGTGACCAGAAAAAGACCGAAGAACGTTTCCTATTTCTCCCATGGTTGAACGAAAAAGCGTATCTGAGTGGCGATTTGGGACGAATTAACGAGCTTGGCGAGATCGAATTTCTAGGGCGGGAAGATCAACAAGTCAAAGTTCGGGGGCATCGAATTGAGCTGACCGAGATTGAACAAGTCCTTCAGTCACACCCAAGCGTAATGCACGCATCCTGTGTGCCTGTCAAAGATCAGGAAACTGACATCTACGCTTATCTGGTATTAGAAAGTGACGCCAGTAAGGAGTCGCTGAGAACCCACTTAAAGCAGCATTTGCCTGCGTACATGTTGCCGCACCGATATTTTGCAATTACCAATCCTCCATTGAACAAAAACGGCAAGCTCGATCGACGCCAACTTCGTAAGATGGAAAACCGAGAAATCACCGATTCTGACAACCGTGTGATAAGCGCGAGGGCAGAGTTACTTCGGCAAGCCCCCGTGTCTGGTGAGTACTTTATGTCATTGACCAAAGGGGTTCTGCATCTGACAAGCGAACCGAATTTGGATGAAAGCTTTGTCGAATGTGGTGGTGATTCCCTGAAAGCCATGCGACTGGTGGCTAGGCTGCGTGAAAAGTGGGATTGTTCACTCAGCGTGGGCGATGTCATGTCGAGCGAATCATTGTTGTCTGTAGCGAAACAGATCGAGCAGCAAGCTTTGATACCCCAAGAAGCAGGCGCAGAATGGGCGGCAGAAAAGCAAGACGGTTCTCGCTATTTGGCTTCCCCCGAGCAGGCTCGCTTGGTACTGTTGCAATATTTGAATGCAAGCTCGGTGGCGTACAACGCTCCATATCACTTTGAAATTCAAGGTGAGTTGGATGTTGATGCATTTAAAAAAGCGTGGGAGTTCACCGTGAAACACCACGGCGCGCTGAGAAGTGCCTTTCTTCAGAGCGACGGTCAAATTGAAGTAGTTGAACGCGACTACGAAGATTCTCTGTTCGGGTGCCAATGGTTGGGAAGTCAAACCCATAAGTTGGACAATGTCGCCAACGCGGTATTCGATATTGAAAACGACGCTTTGTGTCGGGCAGCCATTGCCCAATCCACCAATAAAAATACCTACTACTTGGTGCTGTGTTTTCACCACTTGGTGATTGATGGTTGGAGTGTCAATGTACTGTTTAAAGCGTTAAGCGAAGCGTACCATTCAGTCATTAAGAATCGCTCTTTGGCAAAAAATGACGACGAGGATTTGTTTGAATCAAGGTTGACTCCCGTTTCTTACGCATCGTTCAGCGTTAAGCGTCAGCAGTACCACCAAAGCCGTTCAGCTCAAGTGGCGCGAGCATTCTGGCAGCAGCAAAGCAAACTCTCTCCACCCACGTTGTTTGGTGAAAATGCACCTCTTTGCCAATCTAATAATACCGATGGCACGCATGAAATCATTTTGGATGATGACTTATGGCGCACGGCAAAACTTCGCGCTAAACAACAAGGCATCTCCTTATACAGCCTTCTTCTGGCAGCGTTCAGCCTGACTTTAAACCGCTACTTTCAGCAAGATCGTGTGTCCGTTGCCTCTCCAGTCGCTAACCGTGAGGGCGGAGATTTCGAATCACTGGTGGGCATGTGTGCCAACACCTGTTTGTTCCAGGTGGATATGCCTTCGGGGTTGAGTGTCGACAAGTATCTGGCTTTGGTGAATCAAGTGGTGGTGCAAACCCAGAAACACCAAGAGATAGACTTTGGTGAAGTGGCTGCTCTTCACCGTGATCGAAACCAGGACATCATCGAAGCCATGTTGGTGTTGGAAAACACCGATACTCAAGCACTGAATCTTGATGGATTGGCGCTCACTGCAAAAACGCTGTTTTCTGGTGAAGCCAAGTTCCCGCTCACACTGTTTGTGACCGACTTGGATGAAAAAGCCGAATGCGTACTGGAATTTCAAGGCAGCAAACTGAATCTTGAACTGGTGAGCCAGTTTGCGCGCTCGTTTTCTGCTGTGTTGAATAATCTTGCCACGCAGCCGAATTCTGCGATTCATTTATTGCCCGCATTTAATCAAGAACAGATGACACAGCAAATGGGGCGGAGTGAACAGCCACAAACGGAGAGCCTGCCTTGGAAGCGGCTTGATGAATGGTTTGACTATCAGGCATCGGTTACGCCTGATGCTCTGGCGGTTGAACTCGGTGAAGCAAGGCTTACTTACTACGAACTGCACGAACAGAGCAATCGTATTGCGCAAGTGTTAGCAGAATATGTTGAACCAGACGGCAGCAGTATTGTTGGGGTAAGTTTTCATCGTAGCCCCGAGGTGTTGTTTGCGATACTCGGAATTCTGAAAGCGGGCGCAGCGTACCTTCCTCTTGATCCTGATTACCCAAGTGATCGCTTGGAGAGAATGATTGAGATGTCTGGGGTGGCGCTCACGATCGGAGGCGCGCATTCTGCACTTCAACACCACTGCTCATTCAAAACCATCGCGCAGCTACTTCAGGGTTTCGGTGGGCTGAACGCGCCTGATAAATTCCTGAATCTCGCGGAAATGAAGACAGACAGAGCCTACGTGCTTTATACGTCAGGCTCGACGGGTACGCCCAAGGGTGTCGATGTATCACACCGTTCGCTACTCAACTACCTTTCGCATTGCACCCATCATTATTACAGCGACGCTGAGCGAGGGGTGGTGTCTTCATCAATCAACTTTGACGCCACGATTACCACCTTATTAGTGCCCCTTGTTTCAGGCAAAACGGTTTCGTTGATAGAGCAAGATGGCAATGAAATCCAATCCATTCTTAATGCGCTGACGAGTTCAGAGCCAGCAGTGTTCAAGCTAACGCCGACCCATTTGAAAGCCTTGAGTTTTTACTTGGATTCAGAACAACCGCTTTTGACCAATCACACGTTGGTCATTGGTGGAGAAGTGTTCGATGCGACAACCGCAAAACGTATCGCAAATTCGCTGCCCAATGCACGAATCATTAATGAATACGGGCCAACCGAAGCCACGGTAGGGTGCACTACGTACTCTTATCGCTACAAAGACACGTTCCATTCCGATTCTAAGCTAGCTTCAGTGCCCATTGGCAAGCCGATCAGCGGCACGGCTATCTATGTGCTAAATCCATACGCTCAACCCTGTCCTGTCGGTGTTCAAGGGGAAATTTATATAGGCGGAAACGGGTTAGCGAATGGGTATTTGAATCAGCCTGATACCACTCTAGAACGTTTTGTCCGAGTGAATGTGTTTGGGAAAACTCATAGGCTCTACAAAACCGGCGATCTTGGCTATTGGAATGAGCAAGGCGAACTGATTTACTGCGGTCGAAACGACGAGCAAGTGAAACTCAACGGCTATCGGATTGAGTTGGGTGAGATAGAAAACGCCTTAGCCAATGTACTGACCAACGCAGCGTGCGCGGTGGTGTTGAAATCCAACTCAGAAGGAATGGAAACACTAATCGCGTATTGTCAGATGGGTTCTGAAGAGCTGGCAGAAAACAAAACGCGCTACATCGATGTCTTATCTCAGCAACTGCCGGACTTTATGGTGCCGAAGCTATTTGTCGCCATCAATGCATTACCAGAAACGCCTAATGGCAAGCTGGATCGTGATGCGCTGCCTGTCCCTAAGGAGTGGTTTACGGCAACCAAAGAGGTGAGTAATCAAAGTGAGATGGCTTCGTCGATTGGGCAGCGAATACACTCTATTTTCAATGAGCTGCTTGGTCGCTCCATCGACCCGGACAGTCACTTTTTTGAAGCAGGATTTAACTCTTTATCATTGATGAAAGCGCACAGCCATATCATCAAAGATGACCAACTCGGTCAGATGACGCCGCCGATAAAGCTGGTGGATCTGTTTGCCCATTCCAGTATTCGCAAACTTACCGAACATGTCGAAAATTCCACGCCAGTATCGGCATCACATATTCAAAATTCTCCGTCTCAAACCAGTGATATAGCGGTTATCGGCATGGCGGTGAACTTACCCAACGCCGACAATCTAGAGGCGTTTTGGCGTGTGATTCAAAGTGGTGAAGAATGCATTCAGCGCATAGAACAACCGGATGACAATACCGATCCATCTTGGGTTTCCGTCCGTTCAAGTATGGAAGGTGTCGATGCGTTCGATGCGGGATATTTTGGTATTTCAGAGCACGACGCCAAGTTGATGGATCCGCAGCAACGCCATGCGCTGATGAACGCCGTTCATGCTTTGGAAGACGCGGGTATTCAATGGAGCAACGCCAACCCTATCGGTGTGGTTATGAGTGCCAGTGATAACACCTATGGCAGCAAAGTTTTAAGAAACAGCGATGGAAAGCTGGATGACTACGCTTTATCTCTGCTGAATGAGAAGGACTTTATCTCGACTCGGATCGCTTACCACCTCAACCTGACGGGGCCTGCGGTCACCTCTCAAACAGCCTGTTCCAGTTCCCTCGTTGCGATTCACCAGGCGTGTCGTCAAATTCAAACTCAGGAGTGCGATATTGCGTTGGCGGGCGGGGTAAATGCAGATTTGGATACGCTGGAAGGATACGCCTATCGAGAGGGGATGATCCTATCGAAAGACGGTCACTGCAAACCGTTTTCGAAACACGCTGGCGGCACAGTGCCTGCTAATGGCATTGGCATGGTGGTACTGAAACGATTGGATTTAGCCCAGCAAGACGGTGACCGAATTTACGCGGTAATCAAAGGCAGTGCAGTCAATAACGATGGCAAGGATAAAGTCAGCTTTTACGCTCCTTCCGTAAAAGGGCAGGCAGACGTCATCGTTCAAGCGCAAAAAAATGCGGGTGTCACTAGCGAGCAGATGGATTACATCGAAGCACACGGCACAGGCACTAAACTGGGCGACCCAATAGAAATTGAAGCGCTCAGCCATGCGTTTGAACGCAATCGAAGCAAAGGCGTGCAAAGCCCCGAGTGCTTAATAGGTTCGACAAAAAGCCAGATGGGACACCTTGGCAGCGCGGCAGGTGTGACGGGCTTTATCCGCACTGCGCTTGCTCTTTATCGAGAGGAGTTGCCAAAGGGTACTTGGAATGACGAGCCGAACCCAGACATCGACTTTTCCCGAGCAGGTCTTTTACTGACCAAAGACAGCTACAAATGGAATGGCAACAACCGAGTAGCCGGCGTCAGTAGCTTTGGTATGGGAGGAACAAATGCCCATGTGATTCTCGGATCTTATGATGCAGAGAATCCTCCTTCTGCGGGTAGCCTGCCGCTTACGCAGTTCCACAAAAAGCCTTATCTGAGTGATTTCTATCATCGTTCAGTAACGGCAGAACCCAGTGAACGCGCAGAGTTTGAAGACTGGTTCAGAGAGGAGTGCTGGCAAAGAGCGACGAAGGTGTCACAGAAAGAAACGGATCTGCCGACATTGGTTTACAACTCAGAACTCACTCATTGCCCTCATCTTTCAGAAGTGTTCCACGCCAACACCGTTGAGGTGACCAATATTGAGGCGTTTAAAGCGTCTTTGGAAGCATTGAGTGCCAATCATACCCGTGTGAATGTGTTGTACTGTGTCGATGAAAAAAATCCTCTCTGGCAAGGTGTGGAACTTATTCAGGCTTGTCTATCTGCACCACAAAATATGGAAGTCTCTCTGATTTGCCTGCTTAAGGGCGTTGCTGATGTGACAGGGGATGAAGCCCTGATACCAGAGAGCAGTACCGTTCTAGGTTTGGCGAATACAGTAACGATTGAACAGCCCAATCTGTCAATGATGTGCTTGGATGTAACTGATTCGGCGTCCACTTCTCAGCTTTCAGCAGGAATTGCCACCTTGTTTGAACGAATGAAAAAGCAAACTGAAGAGAGTGCAGAGCACATAAACCTTTATGCCTTAAGAGGACGCTACCTTTGGAAGCCTACGTATCAGCCATATCACTTTGAAAATGAAGCATACCGCTTTGAAAGTGAACCCTATCGCTTTGAAAATAAAGAAGTGGCGATGCCTGACTCAGGTGTGTACATCATAACTGGGGGGACAGGTGGGATAGGGCAACATCTTTGCGAGTATCTAAGCAGTCTTAATGAGAATAACGTGGTGATCTCCGTATCACGCAGCGCAAGCGATTCTTCACTTTCAACTCAACCTGGCATTCAGACTGTTCAATGCGACGTCAGTGATTCCGAGCAGTGGCATACGCTTATCGATTCTGTCGCAACCACATTTGGTAAGGTAACGGGCATCGTTCATGCCGCGGGTTCTGCTGGGGGCGCTATGTTGCACTCCGCAACCGCAAGCACCATTGAATCGAGCCAGAGCGCCAAAATAGCGGGTGCGCAAAACATCGTAAATTCAGCGCGCCAATATCATCCTGAATTTGTCGCGTTCTGTTCGTCTATGTCTTCGGTTTATCCAGTAGCAGGACAAACGGATTACTGCGCGGCGAATACGTTTTTAAACCAACTTGTGGCGTCTGAGAATCAATCTGGAACCGTTCGATATATTTCTCTGAACTTCCCAACATGGGCAAAGACGGGAATGGCGAAAGCAGTAGAAGACACGGCTTTTGCCATCACACCAGAGGAGGGCGTTAGGGTATTCGAGCGAGCGGTTGAAAGTGGTGAGAGGGTAATTTACGTTTCTCCGCTGAAACCAAAATTCGCACAGGCGTTTTTCCATCGTTTGAATAGCAAGCCTGAACGGACTTCAAATATTGAGCAATCTGCCTTTGCGAACTCTAATGTGCGCGAACAACTCACCCGCATCTTTTCTGAGGTGCTGGGGATGGACGAAAGCGATACAGAAGCGGACGTGTGTTTCTATGATTTGGGAGGAGACTCACTAACGGTTCTGGATCTGTTTGATGAGCTTAATGCGACATTTCCCAACCAATTTTCTCTGGCAGAACTGAACCACAATATCTCGATTGATCGTCTTGTTGAGAAGTTAGAGTGTGGAGCTCAGTCTGACAGTTTGGTGCCAGATGATGATGAAATTGATGTTGTGATTCACCCCGTTGGCGGTGAAGTTTCTGGTTATCGATACTGGTTAGAAAACTATCCGAAAAATCGAACGGTGTTAACTCTTCGTGATCCACTGTTAGGTGATGAACGTGAGTTTCTATCTACGATTGAATCCTTAGCAGAGCATTACCATAACACCTTGAAGGGTAAGAAAGTTAGCAGAGTTATCGGTTGGTCATTTGGTGCTGTTATTGCACTGGAAATGGCGAAAAACCTCGATCCTGCTGTTGAGCTGGTTTTGATTGATCCTCCTGCTTTGGATGGACAAAGGGAGACCGACCAGCAAGAACTCAATCGGGTGTTTGTCAGTGAAATCATCCAGCAGTATCCAGAACTTGAAGGGCTGCTTAACTCTCAAAGCTCAGTATCAGACATTGTGAAGACCTTGTCCCAACAAGGGCACGTTCAAGCCAGTGAACAGACTCAACAATATCTTGAAAAAGTAGTGTCTACTTGCCAAAAGAATGCGGCTGCGCTGGCAACTTATCGCTCCACACACAAAGCCAGTAATCCTACATGCCTATTTTATGCCTCTGAACATGAAGAAGAAGAGCAACAAAGAATGCTGGCTTCATGGCAAATACGTCTTTTGAACATGACCAGTCAGGTTGTGAATGGAGACCATTATTTGATTCTCAATAATGAAGGGAGTAAAGCCATGATTGAAGTGCTGCAGAGCTACTAGGGAATAGGAAAACAAAAGCCCTCTAAACGTGAAGTTGAGAGGGCTTAAAGCTTTCAGTTATTCAGGGGTTTAGCTATTCGCTGCCTGAGTACCGAAATGCCTCACGAGTCAGGGTATTGAGCTCCACATCGCTCATATCACTGTGTGCCACGGTGATCCTTCCCAGATAAATTAACGGAACCTCAGACGCTCGTTTTTCAAGGTAGAATTTGATTGACTCAGCCGTTGCCACGCCTAAATCGTCACTCATGCGCATGGGAGTTGCGTCTAGCTCGTCCAGCTTGATTTTTTCAATCTCTTTGGCTGTACCGCCCCAACCAGTGATAAAAATATCATCCAGTTTCTTGGCTTCACGCAGCGCATCAACCGCACCCATGGTCATTGCTGTATTGGCATTGTGAACCATGGTGACCTCTGGGAAATTATCCAATATCAGGCGCACTCCATCTGCTCCCCCAAGCTTCTGGTATTGTCCAAAGTGCTCGTACACGCTTAACCATTCACCTTTTTCCTCAACGCAGTCAATAAACCCCTGAGAGCGCTGAGTATCGGTGATCCCCGGAATACCACGGTTAGCCGCGAAGCTCACGTCATTTCCGAGATGTTTAATGACGTAATCACAAAGCACTTCTGCACCCATCGCGCTGGAGAAATCGAACCAGGCATCCGGCTGGAATTCCCATTCAGGGTTTGGGGTATGGAACGCCCAGATGAACGTCTGAAAGTCGGTGGATGCCGCCAGTTTCTGAATATTGCTTGATTGCAATTCCAGTTCCGAAGGACCAAAAATCACAAAATCGTAGGAAACTTCAGCATTCAAAACTGAGTTGGTGTGCTGAGTCTGAAGGGAGTGCTCGATCTGCTTAGATGTGAACTCGGTGACTTCGAACGGAAGCTTCAGAGCTTCAAGTCTTTTTGTCATTGCGGTGTAGTTTCGGACCCAAAAGTCAGAAATATCCGCACTGGGATAAATAATTGCGATGCGTATCGGCTTTTCTGGTTTTTTCGTCAGCGGTTCAGGTGGGGCACTTACCGTGATCTGAAATTTCTCCAATTTACCCGCATCTATCTGATGTATCTGGGAGTTCTTAGTGTTTGAACTATCAGCAAGCCCATCCGTAGGTGAAAGTGCCAGAGTTCCGGTTATAGCAGCAAATAAAAATTTATAAATGTGATAGTTCATCACTGTTACCAATTATTAAAATATGTATTAACATTATTGTAATTATATAAAGCCGATTCTTACAAAAAGATACTTTATCGAATAAAATTATGACAAAAATCATAAGGCGAGCAGTAAGCCTGTTTGCTATTGCTTTCAGCTCATCCAGTTTTGCTGATGGTGCCGAAGGGGATTTCCTTGCATATGCGCAGGAAAAAGTTGCAAAGGCGATTGCCAGTAATCAAATTTGGGATGGTCCGACTGATGGACCACGCATTACACGAGACAAGAACATCATTTTTATCGCTTCCGACCTACGTAACGGTGGCGTATATGGCGTGGCAAGGGGGATGTCAGAAGCCATATCAAACCTCGATTGGCACCTGAGGTTTATCGACGGGCTGGGGTCTAAAGTCCGTCAGGGTGCTGCATTGAGGAAGGCGATAGGGTTTGAACCTGATGCCATTGTTCTTGGTGGAATCGATGCCCAGCGGCACCGGGAAACCCTCAAACTTGCAGAAAGTTTGGGGATTGTGGTCATTGGCTGGCACGCGACAGAGCTGGCGGGCGGCAACAAAGATCTCGGTCTGTATATGAACATCACCACCGATCCGCTTGATGTTGCGGAAGTGGCGGCGTTGCTGGCAGTTGTTGATTCTAAAGGCACCGCTAAAGCGGTGGTGTTTAACGACCCTAACTACCAGATCGCAACCATCAAAGCCAATAAGATGGCGCAGACTATCGAGCGTTGCCCGACCTGTACCATGCTCGAAATTCAGCCTCTTCCGCTTGATGAAATTGCCGAGAAAATGCCTGACACCTTCGAGTATTTGTGGAAAAAGCACGACGAACAAATCACTCATATTCTCGCCATCAATGATCTGTACATCGACTATGCGATTCCTTCCCTTGAATCAAACCTTGAGAAAGGAAAACCCGTTCCAAGCAACATCTCTGCGGGTGACGGCAGTAAAGCGGCTTACAAACGCATTGATCAGGACTTCTTCCAACTGGCTACTGTCCCAGAACCCCTTTATTTGCAAGGATGGCAAATTATAGATGAGCTAAACCGAGCTTTTCACCAACTTCCGCCCAGCGGTTACTCCGCACCTGTTCACCTAGTGACGCCCGAGAACGTCGAGGAACTGATCAACCAGGATGACACTGGTATTTATGATCCTGAAAACGGCTATCGTGACGCGTACCTGAAGATATGGAAGGGCCGATGAAATTATCTCAAGTTAGCATTACTCAGCGGATTATCTTCTCCAACCTGTTGCTACTGGCGATAGTCAGTGTGGCTATATTTACTGTGATTCGCTCGCTCTACTACGTCGAGTCCACTCTGAAAACGGAAGCATCTGAACACGTTTCAGTACTAACGGTGAACTCTGAAATCAGCCGACGCGTATTTGCTCTGACGTCACGCGTGAAGTTACTGGAACAAACGTTTCTGTTCAGTGAAACCACGCTTTCTGAAGAAGCGTTTAACATCGATCTCCAATTGCAACGCTTAAGAGATCTCTCTACCAACCGAGATTTCTCCAAGAAGATGGACTCGTTTATCGATAACTTCCATCGCTTTCTTGGCAGTTCGCTGGCGCTAAACCGCATTCTTAAACAGACGCAGGAAATCGACGACACCCTAGCTGAGCAGTTGGATCAGCTAGAATTAGTGGTCGCAGACAGCAAGCTCACTAACATCCGCGAACCCGATTATATTCGTTACAACAACGAGCTGGACTTGGTGAACATGTTGCGTGAGGTGTTCCTGACCGTAGGTAAAATGGTCGGCAACATTCACAGCCGAATCACACCAGAGACCGAAAAAGTTCTGATCATCGAAATTCAGAAAGAGCTGGATATCTTCCTTCTTCATCTCGAAAACGTCGATATCGACACGCCACAAGTGTCTGCGCAGAAGAAACGCATGAAGCGCACGGTAAAACGCTACAACGCTGCTCTTCGCCGTATCAGTGCGAATCTGGAACAACGTTGGCTGGTGATGGCGGCGTTAGTCAACGCTCAGAACGAACTGCTTGCTATGGTAGAAATGACCGAAGCGAGAGTGCAGAAGCAGGCGCTAGAGCTCAGTCAGCAACTAGAACAGGAAATTGGAAAATCGCGTTTCAACGCCGTCGTAACCAGTATTCTGGCCTTCTTGTTGTCCATTTTGCTGATCAGTCAGGTAGTGAAACGCCATATTCGTAAACCTTTGGATGACTTAAAAGAAGGCTTTGAAGGTTTGGAATCGGATGGAGCCAATAAGCCTATCAATCTAGGGCGGACCGATGAATGGAGCCACATCGAAAACGCCTTCAACAAAATGGCAGTCAGGCTATCTGAAGCGTATTCAGATTTGAATGAAGAGAAGAAAAACTTCGACTTCCTGGCACACCACGATCCACTCACGGGGCTGGCGAACCGCTTGTTAGCCACTAAGCGTCTGGATGACGAAATTGAGAAAGCCAAAAAACAGGATAGCTCGTTCCTGCTGTTGTATCTTGATATTGATGAGTTCAAAACCATAAATGATTCACTTGGTCATGCATCAGGTGACAACTTGCTCGCCAATATTTCAGAGATCCTCGATCAACTGATTACCGATATTGGATTTGTTGCCCGAATGGGCGGCGACGAATTTATGGTTGTGCTTTCTAAGGTAGAAAGCCTTGAAAATGGTGAAGTGCTGGCAGACCGAATTAACAAGGCGCTGCGCAAACCTTATTACATCAACGATAAAACCGTATTTGTTTCCGCCAGTATTGGTGTGTGTCAGTTCCCACAACATGGTTCGGATGGCGAAACCCTGATTCGAAATGCCGATACGGCGATGTACCACGCGAAACGCAATGGTCGTGACCAGTATCGTGTCTATGCCGACAAGATGACGCTCGAAGTGACCGACTTGATCGAGACTAACGTGGGCTTGCATCAGGCAATCAAAAACGACGAGCTGGTGGTGTTCTTCCAGCCTAAAATCGATCTGGATACTCAGAGCGTCGTTGGTGCAGAAGCACTAGTGCGCTGGCAGCATCCGAAGCTCGGCTTGCTTCCACCTGTCGATTTCCTTGAAGTAGCAGAAAAAACCGATCTGATTATCGATATTGATAAGTGGGTCTTCCGCGAAGTCGCGAGCATGATCACCCAGTGGCAGCATTCAGGCATTGATTTGGAAGGAATTATCTTCTCGGTCAACTTCTCGGCGAGGATGTTCTTCATGACCGATCTTGCCGACCAGTTGCAAGCCATTCTGGACGAAACAGAGTGTCGACCGGATCAGCTTCTGCTGGAAATTACCGAACGGGATATGATGCGCGATTTTGAAACCTGTGTACGTACCATCGAATCGCTTCGCTCAAAAGGCTACAAGATTGCGATTGATGATTTCGGAACGGGTTACTCTTCGCTATCTGTGCTTAAAAATCTTTCTGCAGATTGCATCAAACTCGACAGAGGCTTTATTCAGGAAGTGAACTCTTCCAAGCTCGATTACGAGATCACCAGCGCAGTACTGAAAATGGCGCAAGTGCTCGATTTAACGGTGATTGCAGAAGGGGTAGAAACAGAAAGCCACGTCGACGCATTGGTGAAAATAGGCTGTCGCTGTGCTCAAGGCTACTACTTCGCCAGACCTCTGCCTGTCGATGATTGGATTGGCTATCTGACCGATGATCAAAAAAAGCAGAATATAGGGTAAATTTCTTATCTGTATAGACAAAAAGAAAGAGACCATTTGGTCTCTTTCTTTTTACTAACCCGCTGTTTAATTTGTATAACGCCTCATCCAACCCAAACCTTCATTTGTCGTTGTTCTAGGGCGATATTCGCAGCCAATCCAGCTCTTGTATCCGATGTTTTCCAGCACGTCGAACAGGTAGGGGAAGTTGAGTTCACCTAAATCGGGTTCGTGTCTGTCGGGGACAGAAGCGACCTGAACATGCCCAATGTATTTGCCACATTTTCGAAGTAAGCGGGTGATATCGCCATCCATAATCTGAGCGTGATAGAAATCAAACTGAAGCTTCACGTTTGGACGGTCAATCTGGTGGATGAGCTCAATGGCTTCTTGTTGATGGGAGATAAAATACCCATGCACATCACGGCTGTTGAGAGGTTCGAGCATAACTTCAATACCCTGTGTTGCAAATGCATCTGCCGCGAAACGAATATTCTTGATAAAGGTTGATACGTGCTGCTCTCGGGAGAAACAAGATTCGACGATGCCTGCCATGGCGTGAACTTTTTTGCAGTTGAGCGCTTGTGCGTAGCCTAGTGCTATTTGAACACTCTCACGGAACTCGCTTTCGCGATCGGGCAGAGCAGCGATGCCTCTGTCGCCGCTTTTCCAGCTTCCGGGTGGGAGGTTGAACAACGCCAGTTCCAGATCATTCTCTTTCAGTTTGTCCGCGATATCTCTGGCTTCATACTCGTAAGGGAAAAGAAATTCGACCGCTTTAAAACCAGCGCGTTTAGCCAGCTCAAAACGATCCAGGAAATCCACTTCATTAAAAAGCATGGTCAGGTTTGCCGCGAACTTTGGCATGGGGTTGTCTCCATTCATCCGTGAATAGCGAAGTGATAATTCTAACAGTGCGGTTCATAGAAAGAAAAAAACAGCAAGTCTGAGCTTGCTGTTTTAGGATCACAATCTCGAAGGGCTGTCAGATTCTAGCCGCAACAGCTGCAATTGCGTTTGTACTTGCTCATTTTCCCAATACCGGGGTTAAAGGTATTGGTCGGATCAAGTGAGTGATAAAATGCCTGCAATTGCTTTTCTGCTTCGTATAGATGCCCGACGTTGTGCTCGGCAGGGTATTTCGCCCCTTTTTGGGTAAGCAATTCCAACATTTTGGCTTTGATCTTTTTGGTGTCAGCCCCTTTTTTGAAGATGTAATCCTGATGGAATACATGACACATGAAGTGTCCGTAGTAGAGAGCCATGACCATGTCGTTTGTGATTTCTTCTGGCAACTGTTCCACCCAGTCAATGTCGTTTCGGCGTAAAGCGATGTCCAGAGCGAGAATGTCTTCCACCTCTTTCGAATGAATGGTTTCGTAACGTATGGCTGCACCTGCGGCTGCAAATCGGTGAAGCAGCGCTTTTTTACCTTCATCAGCCGTACATTCAAAGTAATCACAGCCATCTTGTTTAGACCAAACGTTACCTAGGTACGCTTTTGCTTCTTCAATTCCACCATCACTCATCTTTAGAATCAGGTGATGTTCGTATTTATTCCGATAATCCAGCATGCGTTCCGGCAAATGTTGAGGGAAGAGTTTACTCATCCAATAGAGTAGGGTATCGGGCAGGTCTTTCGAGACAAAAGGAATGCGATTTAAAACCGACTCAACTTTGGCTTTTAAAGCAAAGAATTTGGGGAGTTTGTCTGTGCCTAAATGATGAATAGAAAGGAATACATCTTTACCGTAATTTTCCGCTAAATCGAATATGTCGCGGTGCATATATTCGCCCATTTCCGGCAAGTTTTTAAAATTACTCAGCATTTCGCGGCGAAGCATGGTCAGCTTAGCGGGGTCGTTACAGCCAATGTAAAAAAGCTGCTCTTTCTCAGGAACTGGGTAGGTATCAACACGCACGGCAAAAACAGCCAACTTTCCGGCACAGCCACTGGCTTCAAATAATCTACGTGAATCGGCGTTAAAACGAGATGGGGTTTCTGCATCTACGTCTCGGACTCGTTCGTCGTATTCTCTATCTGATGCCATGGCGTCGTTGTGGATGATTTTGCTCGCGTCGAAGTTACCCGCTTCGACATTTGCAAGGATCTCTTCCGGTGTTTCTCCAAGCCCTTCAATCCCCAAATGGTTAACAAGCACCAGTTCGCCTTCTTTTGTTACCTGACCGAACAACGCCAGCTCGGTATAAGCTGGTCCCCGTTTGACCAGAGCGCCACCAGAGTTATTTGCAATACCACCGACCACGGTAGCGCCAATAGAAGAAGACCCGATCACCGAATGGGGAGCTCGGTTTACCGTTTTCAGCGTTTTCTCAAGCTTGTGCAAGCTGACACCTGGTAAACTGATGATCTGCTTACCCTCTTCGATTAAATGGAGCTGATTGATACGCATGATGTTAATCACAACGACTTCTCGATCATAGTCGTTACCGTTGGGAGCACTGCCTTCCGTCAAGCCGGTTTTCGCTGCCTGCATAATCACAATGCAGTTAGCAGCGACGGCTGCCTGCAATAACTTCCATTGTTCTACCAAGCTGCCCGGGAATAGCACAGCGAGTGCTTTTCCTTTACCAGATCGAAAACCCGAGCGGTAATATTCGGTTTTCTTTTCCTGGGTTAAAACATGCTCTTGCCCGACGATATCGATGAAGGTGTTGATTAGCTCTTGGGTACTCATAGCGTCCTTTTCACAATGTGTGATCGGTTTGTTAATCGTTGTAGTGTGTTTATCTTAATTTCGAATACCAATCTGAACCAGAAGCAGACACCACATATTTGCCAAAAACTCCATTAAAGCTACACGACAGAAATGGCTGATTTGTTTGAAAACAATCAGTTAGTTAGATTTTATTTTGTCATTATTGGAATAAATAACATTGTATTTTTCCAAAAATGACATAATTGTCTGAGTGTGAAAGTTAAATTTTATGTGAATGGAAAGTGATCTGGTGCAAGGTTTTGAATGTGGAGACTAAATGGATAATATTGGTGATGAAGCGAGGTTATTTTGAATGTTAAAAAACGAACTATGCTGAATTTTGCGTTGAAATCTTCAGTCATTTTTTATTAACTACTTGATTATTGGAACGTAAAAAAATATTTAAGCTGTGAAGTGTTAGGCTAGTGTTTCTTGTCTTTAAGGGAGTTAAAGCACAATGTTTGATTGGTCAAAAAAGAAAATTGCAAAATCGGTAGCTAAAGAAGTGACCCCGAGGCTAGCTGTAAAATTCGGCATAAAAGAGCATTACTCTAAAGAGGAAATAGACTGGGCGTTAGTGGCGCTCGATAAGAAATCTGATCCAAGCTACAGCAATTATGCTTATGGCATGATGGCTAGCCAAAGCTTATACATGTCTCTTGGTCTAAGTTCATCTTTTGGTGCTCACCCAGATTTTCATCGAGAAGTCAGCGAGATTCTCTTCAATCATCCTTCTGCAACAACAGCCGATAAATATTTGGAATATGCATCCACTCATGGTGTAAGTACACCGAAACCTAATGTATCGCATGATGGTTTTGGTTCTGCTGGTGCGGAATCTGATTTTAGTTCTGGTGGGGGAGATTCAAGCTTCTAGAAAGAGCATTCCAATAAAAAGTCAGGGTTAATAACAGGTTATCTATGGTTACTTGTGTTTCCTTTCCCTTTCAGCCGCACACTCAATTCCCCCGGAGTGGTTAGTAAAAAGGTTTTAAATTCTCTGGTCATATGCGCTTGGTCTGAAAAGCCTTGTGCATATGCAAAGTCGCTGAGCGATACGTTCGGGTTTTCCCTTAGTTTTGCCACACTGCTATGCACTCGGCGGAGGCGCTGAAAGTACTTTGGGCTCATGCCGATCCATTCACGGAACTGTCTTTCCACCTGCCTTTGGCTTTGCTGAAACTGCTCGCCAATTTTTCCGTTTGTCGCCAGATGAATCAGCGAAGAACGCTTGGCAAAGCTCGGGTTGTTGAGTTCAATATTGTGGCTGCACCATCGGTATAGGGTTGATAAGAGGGCACTATGATTGGTTTGTGTTGAGAGTTGGGTATAGAGTTCAGATAAGAACGCTTGTGAGCTGGAGGCATCTGAAAACAAAGATGAAGGCATCATTCCTGGGTGAAATCGCATGCCGCAAAGTTCGGCGTTTTCTCCTAACTCTATAAACTGTGTTTGCTTACTGTATTGTTGAAAGTAAATAGGAGTTTTGATGAGCTCGCCTGCCATGCAGACTTCGCCACGTAGCAAGAAGGTGACTCCTGAACCTCCGTCACAATATAGAGGTTTGGACGTCGAATCGTGTAAACCTTTTACGACTTTAGCCGACCAGATGGCTTGCACATGGTCGGCTAACTTCTTCTTCGGTTTTATGATTCGAAAATCCATTGCGTTGATAGGGTCTGTTGGCCTTTCGCGGTTAAATTTTGTTCGAGTTCTATGTGTTTTAATCGCGGCGCAAGGTCTTTAGCTTAGTCATTCTAAGCAAATACCTTGCAACAAAGAGTAAAGCGCATAGAACCGAACCCTTCGGGCAGCATTTGTGGCTCCTTTCTACTGTGTTACCGCTTATTGATGTAGAGCGACTACATCGAATAAGCGCTGCCTTGTATAAAGAACCCACAAATGGCTGCAAAAATCAGCTCGAAAGGTCAACAGACCCTAAGTGTTTTTTACCATTTGGTTAACCCGATAAGCTGCCGATTTCGGGCTTGAATGTTTTGGCAATGCGATTCCAGCTATTAATGGCATTCACCGCCAGAGTCAGAATGACGATCTCCTGTTCACCAAACACATCGAGTGTCGCGGAATAGTCATCATCCGAGGCATTACCTTGTTTCGTCAGAACTTCTGCCCAATGCAGTGCAGCCTGTTCTTGTTCACTATACAACGGCATTTCACGCCACGCACTTAACCCAATCAATCGGTGTTCTGATTCCCCGTTTTTTAGCGCATCTTTACTGTGCATATCGATACAAAACGCGCACTGATTGATTTGTGAAACACGCAGTTTTACCAGTTCCCATAGTTCAACGGAAAGGTGGGGAAGCTGCTCGAACTGAGCTCGAAGGTAATTTTCCTGCCCGAGCAGAATTTGAAAGCCCTCTGGGGCTGCGTTGAAATAATCCAATCTAGTTGCCATAAGCCTATCTCCTTCATCGTTTAGCTATAGGCTAACCGGCGTTGAAGGCGATTGATTGAAGAAATTCGACATCAGCTAAAAAGACGGAAAATCTTACTCAACCTCACACAAATATCGGTAGCGGGCTTTTACTGATGACCTGCCTTACAGAAAGGTGGGTGTGTATGTCTTTCACGCTGGTTATTCTGTGTAGTTTTCGGGTAAAGGCTTCGTATCCTGCCAGATTAGGACTGACGACTTCGAGCAGATAATCGTAGCCACCCGACACAATGTGCGCACTCACAACTTCTTCGATGTTTTCCAACTCTTCTTCAAACTTTTCTATCGACTCAGCTTGGTGGTTATTGAGGCTGACTTCCACAAAAAAACTCATTGCGATGCCGACTTTTTCCCGGCTCAGGTTCGCCTGATAGTCTTCGATATACCCCTCATCTTCGAGGCGTTTAAGGCGTCTGGCGCAGGGAGAAGGAGAGAGCCCGACTCTTTCGGAAAGTTCTGCGGTAGATAAGCGTCCTTCTTTTTGAAGAACGGAAAGGATGTGGCGATCAATTCTGTCCATAATCTTCTTGGCGATTTTCGTTAACAATTGTACTAATCATGATGGAATCCACTAATCTTGACAAGAAACTGTGCCACATTCGCCGAATAAGTGCGGCTGATCTGATGAATAATTTGTCTGTTCGAAATTCTTGTTCAGGTATTTTGTTATGGAAAAAGTCGCCAGCTATTTTCAATCCGCTGTAGGTTTCCCAAATGTATCTCCTAATTTAAAGGGGTACGCTGTTATCACATTAGTGCTGTTTATCTGGACAGGATTTGCTCTTTCTATACGAGCGATTGGATCGTCACCATTGGCTACAGCCGATGTTGCGTTGATACGCTTCTTGGTTCCCGTTGTTTTGCTATTGCCTTTTACCGCTCGTTACCTGAATGAAATCAAACAAGTAAAAATGACCGATATGATCATGATTTTGCTTGGTGGTGTGCCATTTCTCTTTATCGCTTCTATGGGGGCGAATTACGTTCCTGCTGCGTATGTAGGCACTGTTCTGGCAGGAACTCCGCCATTTTTTGTCGCAGTGATTGGCTGGTTATTCTTCCGTAATGCTCTATCTCTGAAGCGAATTGTTTCGCTGGCTCTTATTATGCTCGGCGTTGCCATTATGGTTGTAGGGCAGGGTATGGGAATTTCTGGCGAATTTCTAAAGGGCATCGCTGTACTGTTATGTGCGAGTACTGTTTGGGCTGTCTACACCATGAGCTTAAAGCGTTCAGGATTAAGCCCTATTGCTGTCACCATCTTGATTTCCTGGTGCTCTTTGTTGATAACAATTGCGCTGGTTTTGAGTGGTTCCGTATCCAGCCAGTTTGGAAACTTCTCTTTGAGTGATGCTTTGCCATTTATTCTGGTGCAGGGGCTTTGTGTGGGCTTGTTTTCCACCATTGGTTATAGCTACGCCATCAGGCAGCTCGGCTCGGAGCAGGCGTCCATCATTGGATCACTATCTCCAGCGTTAACGGCGCTTGCGGCAGTGCCAGTGTTTGGTGAGGGATTAACAATCGCGATTGCATGCGGGATAAGCTTGACTGTGATAGGAGTAATTTTGTCTAACCGTTCTTAAGGCAATCATCCGATTGCGTTCAACCTGAACCTGATTCACTGCGCAGTGATGTTTTTGAACTTCTAAAGGTTCTTATGGTTTAGTTCCAATTTGCTGCTGGGGGGCTAAAACTCATAGCTGTCTAACTTGGCGATATGCGAGCCGTGCACTTCGCTCACATTAAGTTCGCTGGCAATAGTTTCAACATTGGAGTAGTTGATACCGCCACCGGGAACGATGGTTAGCTTGCCCTTTGCCATGGCTATGGTCTCTTTCAGATAAGCGATATCGATGGGCTCCGAAATAGGGCATCCGTGAGAAAGAATATGGGTAACACCTTGCTTGTGTAGCCAGTCAATCGTTTCTTGATGTTCTGATCTTGGAATACTATCAAACGCCATGTGAAATACCGTTTTTAGACCCTCAGCAGATTCGAGTATTTTTAGCGTAGCTTCTTTGTCGATAGAGTTATTCTGGCTTAAACAACCAAAATCAATCGCATCGGCACCGAGTTCTTTGGCGAGCTTAATATCGGTCTGCATAATTTCAATTTCTTGCGGTGTATACATAAAGTTGCCTTTACGAGGTCTTATACAGACTACAACCGGAATATTATTTTTATGTGCGTATTCAATCGATGCTTTCATTACGCCGTTACTGACGGTTGTTCCCTGTTCTAAATAATTATCTTTTAAGCTGATTCTGTTTGCGCCATTTTTTATAGCATCCGGTATGGAGGTGAAATTCTCCACACAAATTTCTTTGATCATAATATTTCCTGATTGTCATTAAGTGATGAATGAGTATTTGGAACTATTTGCTTTTAAAGAGGTGAACTATTTCAGAAATAGCCGCTTTATCTGTAACCGGAATCTGATAGTCATCTATATCGTTCGCCCCCATTTTGCTGTGCTCGGAGGTAAACATCATTTTCGTCGGGCGAGTCGTTTTTCCGGAAAGATGCAATTCTTTCACTCTGGTTTTTGCAGCAAGGTCTTTAGCATTACCGGCATTCACACCAGCGCCTGCCATGATGGAAATGCGGTCTCCAGCCTGTTGGACAAGACTTGCTAACATGTTTGTACCTAACGGGGCAGTTGCAGCAAGTCCAGAAGTCAAAACCCGCTCACAACCGAGGCTGATAATGTCTTCCAGCCCCTTTTCTGCGTTATTGCAATGATCAAATGCGCGATGAAAGGTGACACCGAGCTTCAGTTGGTGGGCGTAATCGCAGAGCTTTCTTGCGTGCTGCATATGAATGTGCCCCGTGGATGTTAGTGCACCAAGTACAACCCCCTGCAACCCTGCCTGTTTCGCGCAGGTTATGTCTGACATCATAATGTCTATTTCATCTTCGCTATAAAAGAAGTCTCCTTGGCGAGGTCGAATAATAGCGTATACCGGGATACTCGATATTCGCCCTGCTTGTTGCATTAATCCGTAGCTAGGTGTTAATCCACCCAATGCTAATGCTGAGCAAAGCTCTATTCGGGTTGCGCCTCCTGCGATAGCGCTATAAAGAGACTCGATATTTCCAATAGACACTTCAATTTCCATATCCATAATAAATTCCTCCATTTTTGAATGTATATTTGATGGAATGAATAATTCTCATATCTGGTTTTATCGATATGAGCGCTTTAATTATTTACATGGACTTTAATCGTGAACCGAAGTGTTGATACACGTAGTCATTATCGAAGCCATCTACATTCTGACTGGAGAAAATTAGCGGTGTGACACCTTGTTTTAAGGCTTCTTTTTGCGATTCGACAACAAGCATATTCATGATCAGAATGCCTGCGATGCTGGAAAATGCCCCCGTTACTTTCCCGTTTACGTTACACAACCCATCACCTGGTGGCACCTGGTTATCAATGACGATATCTGCAATATTCATCAGTTTCAGACCAGAGCTATGACGGCTCGGATACTTAGACGACTGCTCGACTGAGGTTATCGCGATAACCGAATGACCTTTGGACTTTGCGATTTGTGCAAATTCTATGGGAAGTGGATTTCGTCCAGAATTGGAAATCACCATAATCACATCGTTAGGCGAGATGTTCTGATCATTCCAGATGACTTCAGCCAGCCCCGGCAGTTTTTCCATTGCCGATCCTCGGAGTGCTCCATCGTTGGTGAGCAATACCGAATCCAAAATAGCGTTGATGTTGCCAAGGCCACCTGCACGAATAAATCCTTCTAAACCAATCATATGAGAATGACCCGTTCCCAGAACCTGAATCATGTTGTCTTCAACAATAGCCTGTGTGAACAGCTCCGTTGCCTGAGACAAAGCCTGTTGATTGGATTCCACAAGCGAGGTGAGCTTTGGCAGCAAGCGGTTAAAATATTCGGACATACCTTGTTTCTCCTTTACTGTGCCGACTTATTAACCGTAACACTTCCATTTTGCGTTCCTGATACTATTCTATCGACTATTGATACTTTTCTTGATTATTGCTGATTGTGCGTGGTATCACTGCCAAACACATCGAAGTGAAGGGTGAGTGGGAGTCGAATCCAAATGAAAGCAACGATGCAAAAAGTCCCTCAACGGGTCGGTTGGTCTTGGCGCTATAAGATGTTTGAGGAGGTGACGAAGCCAGAATATTGGCATGCCCATCAAGAGTTTGAACTCGTTCTACACAGAAACTTTCAGGGCAAATCGAGAGTTGGGCATTTTGAAGGTCAGATAGAGCACAACGAACTGCTTCTGATTGGTCCGGGTATTGCACACAGCTTTGAATCGGTAAATTCCAGTGAACAAAATCCGTGTGAAACTCACGTTATCTGGTTTCGTGAGGAATGGATTGCCAAACTCATGTACAGCTGCGTCGAACTCAGGCAGTTAGGTCCCGTGATTAAAAATGCGAGCAAAGGTGTCAGGTTTTCTGCAGACACCGCAGAAAAAGTTTTCCAGCACCTCGATAATTTTAACAGCCTGACCCCCATAGGGCAGCTTGCAGTATTAATTCAGATTCTTGGGGATTTGTGTGCCGACCAATCCCACACAACTTTGCTTTCCTACCTTTCGGAAGGGGAAAGAGAAAAAACAAACAGCAATTTCAGTCGAATTGACCAAGTCTGTAAGTACATCGACAACCATTACTCATCCGATATCACGTTAAAAAGCCTTGCGGATTATATGTACGTGAGTGAAAACACCATCCATCGTTGGTTTATCCAACACTTTAACGAAAGCTATACCTCTTACTTGATGAAGCTAAGGTTGAATCACGCATCTCAACTGCTCACAACCACTTCTCAGCCCATTAGCTTAATCGCAGAAAATGTTGGTTACACCAACCGATCTAACTTCAACCGATTGTTTAAGAAATACAAAGGTATGTCGCCTAGTCAATATCGGCAAAGATTTAGGTAAAATGACTTTATTTTCAAAAGAATAGCTATTGAAAATGCCAGCCACCTTGAACTGAGTAACTGGCATTTTTTATTGGAAAGGCTTTTACTGCTGGCGTGAAATTCTGCGGATTAGATCTTCAGTTCCGCCATCATATCGCTCCATTCACCGATACCTGTTTCAACGAAACCTAAGCTTTTATAGAGACTTCGAGCAGCGTTGTTGGACTCAGAATAGCCAATGTGGATGGTCGATGCACCTTGCTGTTTGATTTCTTCTATGGTCGCTTTCATAGCCTGTCTGGCGTAGCCTTTGCCCTGATGTTCTTTATCGACCATCACTCGAAATATATAGAATTCTCCGAGCTTTTCTTCTTTCGCCCATGCCGCATCGCGCCATTCGCTGTACATGATAAAACCAACAATCTGGTCATCGACAGCAATGGCTCTTGGCTGATAATAAGGATGCAGCCCTGCTTGTGCCATGGACACGGCATTGGAGGAAACGATGCCTTGCTGGCTGTCTGCCAACTCAAGGTTGAGAACGTTACGTAAGTTTTCGCGGTTTACTTTTTCTAGCTTCATGAGTTTCGTAAATACTATGTGTTTGATTGATATTCGCTATAAAAGAGCCGCGATTGTGGCTCCTTTCGATTACAGCTCTTTTCGATTACAAATAACGCCCTTCTAAATGCGCTTTAAAGTGCTTCGCGTTGAGCACTTCGCCCGTTGCGCGTTTCACTAAATCGTCGGTGGTGTGCAGGCAGCCTTGGCTCCATACTTTCTCTTCTAGCCAGTTGAAGATAGGAGAAAGATCCTGGCTGGCGATAACGCTTTCAACGTCCACGGTTTTCTTCATGCTTGCCATCATTTGAGCGGCATACATGGCACCTAATGTGTAGCTTGGGAAGTAACCGAAGCTGCCGTCTGGGACAGTTCTATTACTTATTGTTCAAAACTGTAATGAGCCTTCTATAGAATGGATCTATTGTTGGATTATATGATTCCGAACCACCCCAGTAGTAGTTCCCAAGCACTGTTTTTACATTGTCGTAATGGGTTTGAAGAGACACAGCTCTTCGTCTTACTGTTGTACCTAAATAATTTGCAATTTGAGCTTTCCATGGATGGTTACTACCCATGATATTCTCATTTCGCTTAATCAGCTTCTCGATAAAGTGTTTTCCAACCAGCTTGTCTGATTTCAGTAAGTTACAATCTCCATGAGCCAGAACCAGATTCCAGATTTCATCGTGATTCACGACTTGCCTTGGTAATACATGGTCTACGTGAATGTCATCATCCATCGATTCGCCGCAATAGAAGCAGGTGTTGCCTTGATAGCCCGATAAGAAGGGAATGTTGTTAGTTAAAGCTTTTCTGTCGTAACCGCTCTCTAGATATATTTCTCGAATATCGTTAGCCAGTTGAAAGTCAGTTTGATTGATACTGAATGCCCCTTCTAAGAGACCCCACCTAGCATTGATTTCACTGTTTAACGTATCTAATTGAGTCGTATCAAAATCAAGTAAAGTATCTTTCAAAATAAGTTTGTTACCAGTGTCGATTTCATAGAAGTAATTGGCAACGATTGTCTTATCGGTACCTATAGTCTGAAACCGTGGCACTACATCTTCAAAAGCAGTTTCAGCAACCTTCTTAATTGCATCCTGTCTATTGGTAGCGCCGACCAAGTGTTCTTTAACAATTCGTTCCATCTTGGTCAATCGGTTAGGGTTGCCTTGTTGTGGCATCGGATTGCGCTCTAGACGAGTCAGATAAGCATCGAAATAACTCTCGGCTAAATCGCCCCACAGAATCTCTGTCTGTTGATTTTTTGATGCTTTCAACAAAGTTTGTGCAAGACTCATCTTGTATGTGGCAGCGTTTAAGCCGAATAGAATAATTCCTTTGAAGAAGTCTTCGTTGTCGAAATCCATGCTTATCCTTTAATCAAAATAGCGTTTAACCATTTCTCTGATTCACGACCTTTACGTAAATCAGAAGTACACCAAGTCTTTAATACTTTTAACTCTGAGTTTGAAATCACTTGTGCGAGTAACTTTTCATCTAAGTTTGTGAATTCACGACCGTTACGTATGACCTCTTCACGACCATATTTGAACGAGCAATAAAATACCCCTTGTAATCTGAGCGGTGCTGCGAGTTTTTTGAAAGCTAGTGGAAGTTCTTTCATCGGGACATGCAGAAGAGAAGCACAGGCCCAGACGCCATCAAATTGTTTTTGCGATCCAAATTCTTGAAAAGTTGTTACTTCAACTGGCTGTTTCGTTAAATGTTCAGCCAATACAGCCAGCTCTTTACTTGCATCTATCGAATGAACTGAAAAACCATTTTCTAGAAAGGATTTTGTATCACGACCAGAACCACAACCAGCGTCCAGAATCAAGCCATTTGCAGGTAGAAGAGGCGTGAACTCACTGTATAGCGTAGACATATCGACATTGATTGTGTCGTCAAAGAATTCTTGTGCGTTTTGGTTGTAGTAACTCATATCAATTGTTGCAAAGGTTTTTGCATATCATACACGACTTTGGTCTTGTTTCCTTTTGCTTAATAATTGATTTATTAATCATTAACTATATGAAATATTTAATCTAAATCTATTTTTGCTCTTGATGTCGCAGAAAGAGTTTTTCAGCATTCCGATAACTTCAACCGGCTGTTTAAGAAATACAAAGGTATGTCGCCTAGTCAATACCGGCAAAGATTTAGGTGAGGGAGGGATGAGATTAGATGAAGTCTGTCTAATACTCTAGTACTTTAGTTTATCTAACTTTTTTGGAATATGCATCTAAAAATAATTTTATCAATAGTAACTTTTGATGTTGTTTTTTTGAAGTTTAGTCATTGGAAAAATAATCGTGGTTTTATTTTAATAAATTTATCATTAGTGTTTTTCTTGAGCGGTGAAGCTCAAATAAATTAATTTAATATAAATCGAATTTTAAATTAACTGCTGTTGGTTTATTTAGGTTTTAATTATCCAAGGAAATAAAATGAAAGATAAATTAAATAAAATAACATTATCTCTACTATGTTCTGGTCTTATTTTCTCAGGAGCAACTTATGCTCAAAAGCCTGTTGAAGAAACCGCTACTGCAACAACTATCAAAGCGGTAAATAAAACTGGTGGATTTGTTGCCAATGTAAGCGCTTATGCCAGTAATTTCACTCCGTATAAAGTGAATTTTGTTTCTGGTAAAGCTGGCGCTTTTGGAGCTGTATTGGGTGTTGTTGACAAACTTACAACAATTTTTGTTGAAATGGCAATTGATGCAGAATGTAAATCAAATACTAGCTATGACAGGAATGAAAACGTTTGTGAAGTCCCACCAAGTTTTAGGCAGGGCAATTTCTGTATAGCAAACACAGATAACGTAAATAATGGATCTATCCGTGTTTATATTTCAGATTATGTTACTCCGCTTTCTATTAATACACGTAATCCAGAAACTGTAGAAATTGGTCACGGAGAGGAAGCGTGTTTTTCCGTTGCTAAAGAAGTAGGTAGTTTGGCAGTGGTAAATGGGAACAACGAAGTCGTTTTTGACAGAGTAATGCCAAAAGACTTCTACTCTGGAAATTATGGTTTGGTAATTAAAAATGGTAAGCCTTGGTTAAAGCAGAAAAGGTCACGCAAGATTTATAACACCACTCTTGCACATAAACTTTGCTACAACATTATGATAAATCATTCATTTGATATGGATAATGGAGTAAGAAAATGTATGGACCGAGTTTCCGGAGGGAATCCTGCTCAGGTAGAAAAATACTTTACCAATACGATGCAACACGCAGACTATCAAGACGTCAAATCAAATATCCTTTTAAAGACACGTGATCTGAAAGACTTCCTAGCCAATGCGGTCTACCACCAAAAAGATCCTTCCAACCCAGATCTGTTTGTTATGAGTGGTACTCTTATGATTGACGATAATACTTATGCACATATCGAACCCGTGGATGTACCAATGGTCAATGGTAGTCTCTCGCTTCCAGATAGTATTAACGTTTATAAAATTAACACGACACCACGAAATGCGCCCAACTTCCTAGGTGAAACTTCAATGCCCGATGCACCTGTCGTTTTGGATTCTGCAAGTGGTCCGTTGGATTTTGCGACGGCGAAACCAGTTAGTAACAATACAGTGACTATCACGCCTATCGACTTCTAATAACAAAAAGTCGTTAAGAGGCGGCAGATATATGCTGCCTCTATTGTTTTTGAAATAGGCTTGAACGCGCTGGATATTGATTTGAAATCAATGAATGAATTAATGACTACTGAAACAAAAAGAGCCGCGATTGCGGCTCTTTTTCGATTACAGCTATTTTCGATTACAGGTAGCGCCCCTCTAAATGGGCTTTAAAGTGCTTCGCGTTGAGCACTTCGCCTGTTGCTCGTTTCACCAAATCGTCGGTGGTGTGCAAGCAGCCTTCGCTCCATACTTTCTCTTCTAGCCAGTTGAAGATAGGAGAAAGCTCCTGACTGGCGATAACGCTTTCAACGTCCACGGTTTTCTTCATGCTTGCCATCATCTGAGCGGCATACATGGCACCTAACGTGTAGCTTGGGAAGTAACCGAAGCTGCCGTCTGTCCAGTGAATGTCTTGCATACAGCCATTGGTGAAGTTACCGCGAGTATCCAATCCTAGGTAAGCTTGCATCTTCTCTGCCCAAAGCTCGGGTACGTCGGTGTGCTTGATCTTACCGTTCATCAAATCGCGTTCGATTTCGTAACGAAGAATAACGTGAGCAGGGTAGGTCAGTTCGTCAGCATCCACTCGGATAAAGCCTTTTTCAACGCGAGTGTATAGCTTATGGAAGTTCTCTGCCGAGAAAGATGCGTCTTCACTGCGTTGGAATTGCTGGCGTGCTTTGTCTGCCAAAATCTGGATGAAAGGCGTGCTGCGACCAATCTGCATTTCAAAGAACAGAGATTGCGACTCATGGATCCCCATAGAACGCGCTTCACCTACTGGTAAACCTGCAAATTTCTTAGGCAGACCTTGCTCGTAGCGTGCGTGACCCGTTTCGTGCACGGTACCCATCATTGATTGGATAAAGTCGTTTTCATCGTAGCGAGTGGTCAGGCGAACATCAGTCGGAACACCGCCACAGAAAGGGTGGACACTTTCATCCAGACGACCGTGATTAAAGTCGAACTGCAATAGCTTCATTACATCCAAGCCCAGTGCTTTTTGGTCTGCGGCGCTGAATGTGCCTGTAGGCAGAATCATCTCTTCTTTGGCTTGCTTGTCGATGACCTGGTTGATCAACTCAGGTAGCCAGCTTTTCACATCGCTGAATACTGTTTCCAGGGCTTGTGTTGATACGCCAGGCTCGTAAAGATCGAGCATCGCATCGTAAGGCGTTTTTCCCGTTGCTTCTGCGCGGATTTGCGCTTCTTCCTGAGAAAGCTTAACCACTTCAGCCCAGTTCTTTTCAAAGCCTTCCCAGTCGTTGTCTCCACGTTGGGTACGCCATGCGTGTTCACACTTAGAACCTGCGAGTGACTGCGCTTCAACAAGATCGTCTGGCAGCACGGTTTTTTGTTGCCAGATGCGTTTCATTTCCGCAAGGCTGGCTTTTTCATCAGAACTCAAAGACTCGGATTCGGCTTTGTCGAACCACTCCGCCAGTTCTGGTTTGGTAGAAAGTTGGTGCAGGTGTACAGAAAGCTCAGCCAACGCTTCAGAACGGGCTTCGTTACCACCAGAAGGCATCACAGCGGCGGCGTCCCAGCTACAGATCGCATCAAGGTGTTCAAAGCGAGATATTTTTTGGCAATGTTTTACCAATTTATTGTAGTAACTCATGGTTTTCCTTGTTACATGGTTGGTGTTTTGACGGAGCCAACTATACCAAGCCTCGCGCATAATCGCATGGAACAAAATCGTAAATATTTTTTGTCCTGTGACCTGAGCCAAGCCGCTCAAAATTTGGGACTGAGGGTGATTTGGGGTATAAATTCACATTGAGCGAATTGATATGGAAATACGATGCAAATCCTGAATATTGAAGCCTTTTTAATTGCGATTACCATTCTGACGTTAACGCCGGGCTTAGACACTGCGCTGGTGATTAGAAATACCACAAGGGCAGGGAGCCAGCATGGTTTTCTTACCAGCTTCGGGATTTGCTGTGGTTTGTTTGTTCATGCGACGTTTTCTGCCATCGGAATTTCCGCCATTTTGTTGCAGTCGGCAGAGTGGTTTATGGCGTTGAAGATGGTCGGAGCGGCGTATCTGATTTGGTTGGGCATTAGTTCGATTCGCGCAGTGTTTGGATCGCATGGGAATACCATGACAGATGCCGAGAAGACAGATGATGTATCCAGCTTAATTGCACTAAGAGAGGGATTTCTTTCCAACGTGCTTAACCCCAAAACGGCGGTGTTTTACCTTGCATTTCTGCCTCAGTTTATCGATCCACAAGGCAGCGCACTGGCTCAATCCATGTTGATGGCGACCATTCATTTTGTGATTGCCATGGTGTGGCAGGGCGGGTTAGTAGTAATGGTCAATAAAGCCAAACAACTGCTGAAAAGCGAAAGCTTCTTAAAAATAATAGAAGGCGCCACAGGGCTGGTGTTGATTGGCTTGGGTGTTAAATTGCTGGTCGACGAGCGTTAACGCTGGCAAGCAAGTAAAAAATCCACCACCAGTTGATTGATAAAGTCGGTGTGAGTCAGCAGCAAATCGTGACCTGCACCATCTATTGTTTGTACCTCTATTTGCTCATTTAATGCTTTAATTCGTGATTCTGCTTCTCTGGAAGAATAAATAACGTCATCTCGTGCCAGAATTATTTTGGTTGGGATATCTAAGGTTTTTATTTCCTGATTATTTAAAGGTTCTGCTTTAGGTAACGCTTTAGGATTAATGGGAGTAAAACTTCTTGATGATATATCAAAGTCTTGTATAACCGATGAAAATAACGCAGGGTTTTGATTAAATAAATTGTTAAATACCCACTTGAAATAACGGTTTCGAACAAATTTAAATGGGAAAATATGCATTAGCATGCTTCGAAATTGATACTTGTTGTCCAAAGGAAGAATAGAACCTGCGGGTGCAACCAGTACCATCTTGGCAATGGATTCTTGTCTTTGTTTCGCGTAGTGACTAGCAATCCACCCCCCATAACTTGATCCCAGTATGTGAATAGGGGCGGTAATGCCTAAACCCTTAAGTAACTCGTCTATCCATTTTGCAGCATCATACTCATTTTTAATGGGTTTGTCTGGAGCGCTCTTCCCTAAGCATCCAAGGTGAATCAGTCCATCAATGACATAGGTACGGAAGTGTTTGGAAAGCGTTTCAATATTCAATAACCACTGCAAAGAACAGGTGCCAGCTCCATGAAATAGAATCAATGGAGGTGCGTTTTTATCTCCGTTAATTCGAGCATTGGTGACCCCAAAACTGGTTTTTATTTGAAGTTCTTTATAGGGCTTTGGCCAATGCATTAACTGGGATTGGTAATAATTTAAATATTCTTCTTTGTGTTGTTGGCTTTTAAATGGGAAGTGGTTCATAAGTTATTCTCCTAAGGTGTTTAGAGAATAAGATAAAGAAATATTTTTATAAGATCTAAATAGATTTTAAAATTATTTTTATAATTGATATTTTTTATGAAAATAAAAAAGCCCGGATTTTATCCGGGCTCTCAATGGTTATTTCATTAGTTTTGATGTTTTGCCACTAATTGTGAAGGCTCTGCAACTTTTTCAAAGAAGAGTCGGGTTTCTTCTATTACAACGTGTCGCAAAGCAATCAGACCGATCAGGTTAGGAATAGCCATCAAGCCATTCACGATGTCGGCAATCAGCCAAATCATATCCAGCTTCAGGAAGGCACCAGACGCCACTAGTAAAACAAACACAATCTTATACGGAAGAACTGCCTTGGTGCCCATTAGGTACACCACGCAGCGTTCGCCGTAGTAGTTCCAGCCCAAAATCGTCGTGAATGCAAAGAAGATAAGCCCAACGGAAACCAGCATCGGACCAAAGGTTTCTGAGCTTAGCCCCATTGCGAAAGCGGAGGTCGTCATTTCTGCGCCCGCCAAGTCGCCTTGCCATGCCCCCGTCAGAATCAGAGTTAGACCCGTCATGGTGCAAATGATAATGGTGTCGAAGAAGGTACCCGTCATTGAGATCAGCCCTTGCTTTACACAAGAATCGGTTTTCGCGGCTGCCGCTGCAATAGGGGCGCTTCCGAGACCAGATTCATTCGAGAACACACCGCGTGCTATACCGGATTGAATCGCTAGCATAATGCTTGCACCCAAGAAACCGCCAGTGGCAGCCGTGTTGGTAAAGGCAGAGCTCAGTACAAGCTGAATGGCAGGAATAACTTGGTCGGCATTCATTGCCAGCACACTCACGCATGCGCCAATGTAGAGCAGAGCCATTGTCGGGACGACTTTACCTGCGACGCGCGCAATGGACTGAATGCCTCCAAGCGTGACGAAAGCAACAAGAAGGGTTAGGACAACCGCAGAAATTTCACGCGGTAAGCCAAATGAAAGCTGTGTGGCATCCAATATCGCGTTAACTTGAGGAAAGGTTCCGATACCAAAACACGCCACACCCAAAGCAAAGATCGCGAACAGAGATGCCAGCCACTTTGATCCAACACCGTCTCGTAGATAGTACATAGGACCGCCGACCATCTGACCTTTGCTGTCCTTCTGGCGGTACTTCACGGCAAGCAAGCACTCAGCGTATTTGGTCGCCATTCCAAACAGAGCGGCAAGCCACATCCAGAAAAGTGCGCCCGGTCCACCCAATTTGATTGCGGTTGCGACACCCACAATGTTACCGGTGCCGATAGTCGCGGAAAGGGCAGTGCACAAAGCAGCGAAGCTGGATACATCCCCATTGCCAGAAGACGGATCTTTGCCAAACACCATTTTCAGTGCTTTCGGCAAGTGACGGAACTGAATCAGGTTCAGTTTGAATGTAAAGTAAGCGCCTGTTCCCACCAGCAGTAAAAGCAGTGGCGGTCCCCAGACCAGATTATCAATGGTAAGTAAAATAGAATGCAGTTCTTGCATGATTTCCCCTTAATTACAACAACATAAGGAGAAGAGAGAAAGGAGGTCTCTACAAAAGCAGATCCCAAAAAACGGATGATTTTCCCAGTAATGGGTTAAAAATGTTGCCTTTCGCTCCTCTGTCCTTTTGCCTGAGAGTTTCACTTCTTTCGAAGCTTGCTCCTTCGGCGACCGATTTAACGGTTCTCTCCAGAGGTTCCTCCAACGACAGTCCACTTTGCCTGAAATAATTAATTCTTCGGCGGACATACTCTAGGGTATGTCTCTCTCCTGTTCATCTTCACTGGAACAAAAGTCTTTCGACTTTAAGCTGCGCATCGTACAAAAAGAAAGGGGGGTTGTCAGTAGTGAAAAATCTGTTTGCTTAATTGATGAGCAATGCAAACGATTGGATGAGAAGAAGATTTTTTGGAGGAGCCAGTGATGCCCTCAAGATCCTGAATAAATGATCGGGGAGTTTAAGATCAGCTCTCTCATGTGCTGACGATTGTGCGTGGGATGTTCTAGATACATGGCGTTTAAGAAGGTCAGTACATCTTCACCTGTCTGCTCGTAAATAATATTCAAGTCTGCACCGTTTCTGACCAACCAGTTAAACCCTTCCAGGTCGTCTTGCAATATTGTGCTGTGTATAGGGGGCATATTAAGACCATCCGTTGGGTTTGGCTGATTGATATCTACCCCTGATGAGATGAGCTGCTTGGCGATTAAGAACCGTGTTTCTGTATTTGCACTTAATATCGGGCTAATTCCGTATCCTCTTTGCACAATGTCTTTCAGTTCAGGGGATACGCCGAAAACGTAGAAATATTGGTAGCAGCCTTTTTCGCTTAGCAAGCTGACATCTGCCCCTAAGGCACAGAGCATTAGCCTTTCTTCGGAAACAGAGAATTTAAAAGTAGTAGCGATAACAACAGAGCAGAACAATGCTGTAGCCAGGATTCTCTTCAACATTCAATGACCATAGATTGGGTAGGTTCTAAATGAGTTCGGTTAGTGCGAGATACTGCAAATATGCACTTTGCTCTGCAATCGAAATCATGGTTTCGGGTGGAATGTTACGATGCACTCTTTCTTTCAATGTAACTGATAGAAGCCATTTGCAATTTAGAGACAACAGAGGGTCACGAGCCAGCCTCCACAGGGGAGGCTGACGGTTTGAAAATTATCCGTAGGCGACACTCGGGAACCACAAGACGAGCTGTGGCCAAACAACCAAACAGATAAGAGCGATAAGCTGAATAACGATAAAAGGGATAACGCCGCGATAAATGTCCCTGAGTGCAACACCATCTGGGCAGACGCCTTTTAAATAGAACAACGCGAAACCAACTGGAGGTGTCAGGAAACTGGTTTGTAACGCCATGGCTACCAGCATAACAAACCACACCAAACTGGGGTTGTCGACCACACCATGCCCGTCTAATTCAATGCCTAAGCTTGAGATGACCGGCGCCAATAAAGGTAATGCAATCAAAGTGATCTCAATCCAGTCCAAGAAGAAGCCAAGCAAAAACACAATCATCAGGATAAAGGCGATAATTCCGTATGGTCCGAAAGGCAAGCCACTCAGGAATGATTCGATCAGTTCGTCTCCTCCCAGCTCTCTCAGCACCAAAGCGAAGCACGAAGCGCCCAGGAAAATCATAAAGATGTAAGCGGTGGTGCCATAGGAAGCGAGAAGTACTTCTTTCAATACTTTCAGATTCAGTTTCCTGTTATACGCCGCGAGCAATGTTGCCCCCAGAGCACCAATGCCTGACGCTTCCGTAGGTGTGGCGACGCCGGCAAAGATGGAACCTAGTACGCACAATATCAACACCACCGTTGGAGTGATGTCCTTGAAAACCTGCAAGATCAAATTCCAGTCAACAGGCTCAACATCGTTGGGAACGGGGGCTTTATCTGGCGTTACTTTTCCAACAAACAGGATATAAAGTATGTACAGGCTACCCAGCAATAATCCGGGCATGATAGCGCCCATAAACAGGTCGCCAACAGAAAGCCCAAGCTGATCCGCCATGATCACAAGCATGATAGAAGGCGGCAGTAAGATTCCCAGTGTGCCAGCAGAAGCCACAGTGCCAAGCGCGAGAGGCAGGTGATAGCCCTGTCGCATCATACTGGGCAGTGACATCACGGTAAGCAGCACAACCGATGCGCCAATAATGCCTGTCGATGCGGCGAGAATAATGCCGATCGCCATAACAGTAATCGCCAGACCTCCATGCACCTTGCCAAACAACGCCTGCATAGACGCCATCAGCTTTTCGGCAATGCCCGATTTGTCGAGCATGTTTCCCATAAAAATAAACATGGGTAGGGCAACCAGAATCCAGTTATCCATAATCTTGTAGATACGGTTGACCACCAGACCCAGGCTGGTGTAATCGAGCCCGGTAAACGTATCCAGATAGATATCTGCAAAATAACCTACAGCAGCGAATACAACGCCGATTCCCCCTAAAACATAAGCAACGGGTATTCCTGTGAAGAGCAGCAGGATAAAAGAGCCAAACATGGCGATGACGATCCACTCATTTGCTTCCATGCGTGCCTCCTTTAACTAACGTTTCAATGTTGCGCAGAAGCCTAGCAAACATGGAGAGAAGCAGAAGACCAAAGCTCAGCGGAATGACACTTTTAATCAGCCAGCGATAGGGCAAGCCGGATGGCGACGCAGAGCTTTCGTTCACCCGCCAGGACTCGTACGCGAAATCGTAAGAGTGAAGAATCACGATAACGACAAAAGGAATGGCGAGAAACGTCAGTCCAAAGAAGTCGACAAGGGCTTTTCTGCGCTCAGAAAATTTGTGGTAGAACAGGTCGACGCGAACATGAAGGTTTGTCACCTGAGCGTATGCGGTGCCAAACATCACGGCGGTCGCGTACAAATGCCACTGCAACTCTTCCAGTGCAATTTGTCCGTTTGAAAACACTTTCCTGAGAACCACCTGAATGATGATTACGGCAACTAAGGCAAAGTTGGTCCATGCCAGCCATCGGCTGACGGCGGTAATAAACGTCTCTATTTGTTGATAAAGCGGGGGTGTTGGGGTCATAGCAAGCACCTTGTTCATTGGTTACTCCTTAGCGCAAATGGTCGGCATCTAGCACCGACCATTCAGCCCAATTCACAGGGTTATTGCTGGTTCTGTGTCGCGCGAGGCAGGAAGCCGTTCGCCTGCCACAGCGCATAACCTTCGCGGAACTCGCTTAGGTCTTTCCACACTTTGGCAAAAAACGGATCTGCGGCGACTTTTTCATCGACCACATCCAACCAGGTGGTGCGGAACAGGTTCAGCATTTCATCGTTCCAGTATCGAATTTCCACACCTTGTTCTTTTGCTTTCTGCATGGCGGAGAACTGAAGTGCTTCGCCCTCTGCAATGGAATAGGTCATGGTTGCCATGCAGGTGGTCTCTACCGATGCCTGCTGACTGACACTCATCTTTTTCCAGGTATCTTTGTTGATCAGAAGTTCGAAAACCGTAGATTGTTGGTGCCAGCCCGGGAAGTAGTTGTATTTCGCGACCTTATGAAAACCCAGTCGCTGGTCGATGGCTGGCTGAGAAAACTCGGATGCATCTATCGCCCCTTTTTCTAAGGCACCAAATATCTCACCACCCGGCAACTGAACTGTGCCCACACCGAGTTTTTCCATCACCGATGCACCAAGACCAAAGAAGCGCATGTTTAGCCCTTTCAGATCTTCTGGCTTTTCAATTGGTTTGCGGAACCAGCCAGAGGTTTCCGGAGAAATAATGGCACAAGGGAGCACCTTCACGTTGTATCCGCCCTGATCGTACATTTCTTGATACAGCTTTAAGCCATTGCCAAAGAACAGCCACGCCATGTATTCACCCGCTTCAGGACCAAAAGGCACGGCAGAAAACAGTGCAGACGCGGGCAGCTTGCCTTGCCAGTAGCCAGCCGTGGAATAGCCTGAATTCACCTTGCCGGTAGAAACGGCATCCAGAATTTCGGCGGGGTTGACCAGTTTACCTGGTTCGTAGATTTTCATTTTGATGGTGCCACCCGATGTTTTGGTGATGTGGTCGGCATACCATTGAATCGGGCTGCCAAGCGCAGGAAGATGGCTGCCAAACGCGATAGGGGTCTTTAGCAGGATTTTCTTATCCTTTGCATGAGCTGAAATTGCAAGGCTGGTTGCGGCGATAGCGAGTGTGGTTGAAATGGCGACTTTTCTAAACGTCATGGGGCTCTCCTTAGTCAGGTTACGATCCGTGTAAATACCAAGAAATGTGAACGCGGCGTAATCACTTTTGTTAACGCGGTGTTACATTTGATGCTAAGTGTAGAGACGGGACAGATTCCTCTCTATTGGGATAACTGCGCAAATTTTGTCGGTAAAAAGTGCAGTTTTCCGAACAAAATGTCAGTAAAACTACGTACTGTTCTGGGTGAATTAATGGGATTAATCAGTAACCGAAGACTCTCGATAAACATCATTTTGCTGTCTATCGTCCCCCTTGTTCTGGTGGTGATTGTTGTCGCTACGATTCTTTTTACTCAAGCAAAACAATTGGTTGAAGAGCAGGTCTCGCTTACTCGCAATAACGTACTTGCCGTGAAGAAACAAGAATTGAAGCAGTACGTAGAAATGGCAATCAAAAGTATCGAACCTTACTACCAGGATGAAAGCCTGCCACCGGAAGCTGCCAAGCAAATCGTGACCGAAAAATTGAGCCAGCTCACGTATGGAAGCGACGGCTACTTCTTTGCCTACACATGGGACGGCGATGCGCTGGTGTTGCCTTATCAAACCGAGCGAATAGGAAAAAACTGGTGGAATGTTGAAGATGTTCAGGGCAAAAAGCTGTTGCAGGAATTGATACGAGTCGGGCGAGAGGGCGGTGGATTTGTCGATTATCTATGGCACAAACCGTCGAAGAAAGAGCCGCTGCCCAAACTCAGTTACGCCGTTTCACTGGATAAATGGCAGTGGATGGTGGGAACAGGGGTGTATTTGGACGACATAGAACAGCAAGTCGCCCATATGGAAAACGGGTTCGATGAAAATATAGGGAAAACCAGTACTGCGCTGTTTGTGGTGATGTTTATCGCCATTTCGGCGATTGCCGCACTTGGGGCGTCGCTCAACCTGAATGTGCGTCGTCTGGCGAACCAGCAGTTAAGCATTTTGAATCAGCAGATTATTGATTCTCAGGAAAATGAAAGGCATCGGGTGTCGCGCGAGCTGCACGATGGGGTGAACCAGCTTTTAGTAGCGGCGAAATACCGCTTAGACAACGTGTCTAAAGAAACTGATGACGGTAAAAAAGAGCAGGAGCTGGATGCCAGCAAAGATGCGATGGAGCTGGCGATTATTGAACTTAGAAGGATCTCGCGGGATTTAAGGCCACCTCAACTCGACGATTTAGGTTTGGTTGCGGGTATAGAAGCCTTCATCAATGACCTGCGAGAGCGTTCTCAGCTTGAACTGATTTTCGAACATGACATCGAAGGCGTCGATCTTCTGCCGGAAGTGGAGACCACTCTCTACAGAGTAATGCAGGAAGCACTGCACAATGTAGAAAAACATGCTAACGCCCAAGGAGTTGACGTAGTAATGCAGCGAGAAGGGAAGCAGTTAATCTTAACCGTCAGCGATGATGGCAAAGGCATTTCTACCAAAGCACTTAAGAATGGAAAAAAAGTGAAAGCCACTTTTGAGCACATGGGGTTACAAAACATGAAAGAGCGTATTCAGGCAATTGGAGGCTCATTCAATGTCACCAGTACCCCAGGGGAAGGAACGGAAGTGCGCGTAAGTTTGAACATGGAGTTTGTATGATTAGATTGGTATTGGCGGATGATCATCGCCTTATGCAGGATGGTCTTAAATCTCGCCTTGAACGGGAAGACAACCTCGACATACTGGCGTGTGTCGGCACCGGAACGGACGCACTGGAAACCACATTATCTCTGAAACCTGACGTTTTGCTACTGGATATCAACATGCCTAACCTAAACGGGATTGAAGTACTGGAAAAGTTAGAAAGTAAGGCGTCCAAAACGGGCGTCATCATGCTTTCCATGCACGACAGCCGCGACTACGTGGTTCGCTCCGTAAAAGCCGGTGCGAAGGGGTATGTTCTAAAAGATGTCGGCTCGGAAGAGTTGGTGATGGCTATCAATCAGGTCGCGCAGGGAAGATCTTACCTTTGCCCTCAGGCATCCGATCGCTTGCTGGAGCAAATCAATGAAAAGCCTCAGCCTAAAGATGACACGCTGTCGAAACGTGAGTCGGATGTTCTCAAGGCGATTGTAGACGGTGCCTGCAATAAAGAAATTGCCCACTCCCTGCATATCAGTGTTCGCACAGTCGAGACCCACAGGTTAAGGATCAAAAAGAAACTAGGAGCAACGTCAACCGCCATGCTGGTTAAGCTCGCGCTTGAAAAAGGACTGGTACATTGAAATTTAACTCGCGGGTTCAGTATTTAATCCTATGATTAGAACAGTACTAAAAACTGGATCGCGACGTTTTCACGCTGGATTTTAAGCCCAAATCAACATCTGGCAGTGAAATGCGAATGGATTAGCCCACTAGAGGACACTCAATGTTAAATAATAAAATATGTGTTGTAACAGGTGCTGCCCAAGGAATAGGAAAAGCCATTGTTGAACGCTTTGCCGAGCAAGGTGCACAGATGGTTTATGCCCTTGATATGAATGAACAAGTGTTACAACAAGCATTTTCTTCCCATAACAACGTTAAACCTGTCACCGTTAATATCTGCGATCGTGAAGCCATAACCGCTTTGGTTGAACAAATTCGCAGTGAGTTCAACCGGATTGATGTACTGGTTAACAATGCTGGTATCACGCGAGATGGCCTTATAGACAGATTGACAGAGCAGGACTGGGATCAGGTGATTGATGTGAACCTGAAAGGTGTCTTTAACCTGACTCAGGCAGTTGCTCCTATCATGATTGAAAACAACCACGGTTCCATTGTGACCATGTCTTCGGTTGTTGGAACGGATGGGAACATTGGTCAGACTAACTACGCCGCCACTAAAGGCGGGGTGATTGCGATGACCAAAGGCTGGGCAAAAGAGTTTGCTCGTAAAGGTGCACAGGTTCGAGCGAATTGCGTCGCCCCAGGTTTTGTTGAAACACCCATGACGGCGGATTTGCCTGAAAAGGTGCTGGATATGATGAAAGGCAAAACCCCACTTGGTCGAATGGGGACTCCAGAAGACATCACCAATGGTGTCGAGTTTCTTGCCAGTGACAAAGCCAGTTTTATTACGGGGCAGGTACTCAAGATTGATGGTGGACTGGTAATTTAGCTACAAGGTCAATTGTCTGACGTTGCCTTATACGTTTCTTACCCACAACCGACCAGCATGCCATGTTGGTCGGTTGTTTTATTTACATTGTATAAATTCCCAGCAGTTCAACCATCTATCTGAAATTTTCGGACAGAGTGTTTACGTTATCTACCTGAAAAAGTGGTATAACAGGCACAAGGTAAGGAGAAAGTTATGACCAGATTAATTGCAATTGCGGCGCTGATAGCCATCGCAGTACTTCTTTTTCGCTATAGAACTAACGAAAAGGTACAAAAGGGCGTCATTCTTGCATCAATTATTGGGTTTGTAATCTACGTTGTATCTGTCGTAGTCACAGAGCTGGTCACATGATGCCGGAGTAGGAAATGGTAGACAAGAATATCCAAGACGAACGCGATGACGATCAGGAAGAAGAAGTTGTCATCATAGAAGAGCGCAACAAGACTTCGTATCTCTATATTGCAGTGGCAGCCGTGCTGGGTTTAGCGATTGGTGGTTTAGGCGGAGCAGTTGTGACTCAAAGCAGTTGGCAGGATGCCTACCTTTCTCAGGAAGAAAAGCTTCAGGCGCTGGAAGGCGAGAAAGCGCAGTTGAAATTGCAGTTAGACAACTACGACAAAGACTCTTCTGAATCTTTGAAAGTAGAATTAAATAACCAGTCAGATGAAATCACTGAGAAATACGAAGCTCAGATAAAAGAACTAGAGACTACCGTCACCGAGCTTGAAAAGGTGAATTTAGAGCAGGAAGCTTTAATCACTCAGCAGAGCTCCCAATTAGAAGAGCTGGGGATTTCAAATCAAAGGTTGAATCGACAGGCAGATTTGCAGGCATCAGTTTTTGAGCGCTCTCGCGAAGTGTTTCAGCGTGAAATGGCCATTCGTCAGGAGCTGGAAAGCCTGTTAAAAGAGCAAAAAGAACTATTGCCTCAAAAAGAAAAACTTGCCAAAGAATGTGATGAATTTTTGGCGGGCACTTCATGGGATGCTTCGTCGGACGCGTGTGATCGCAGTGATGATGTGAATTCCAAACTGAGCCAGATAACACAAATGATCGAAGTTCACCGATTGGATCTGGAACAAATCAAAGCTTTGTCTGAAGGACTGGGTTTAGGCAACTGATGATATGAAATAGAAAGAACCCCACCATTTGGTGGGGTTCTTCGTTTTAAGCCGTTAATTTATCGAAGGTGACTGCTTTATCGGAAGTGGCTGCATTTTGAGTTTCAACCAGGCGAGAAAGCTCCATATCGCCGCTAAAATCCAGAGCTGTGCGACCACGTCTTTTATCTGCCATATTTCTGCACCCATCTGGTTGATTTTCAAAAAGCCTTGAATGGCAGGTGAACTTGGCAAAACGTTCGCCAGCCAGACCAGTGGAGCAGGGATACTTTCCAAAGGCCAGATAAACCCAGCCGTAAATATCAATGGCATTGAGCTGACCAAAACCAACAGTGTCACCAGCTCAACGCGGGGCAGAATACCCCCCAACACAATGCCAATCGCACCCGCCCCAATCAGAAATGGCACAAGCAAGATAAACAAATCACCAATACCTGCCAGTCGATTGATCTCATAGAAGTTGAAGCTAAAACCAAAGTAATACAGGCTAAGCGCAACATAGAGTAGACCAAAGATCACGATTCTCGTTAGAGTCAGTTCGGTGGCAGAATACTCGTTCCAATAGCCTTTTCGGTTTCTCTGACTTGCCGTCAGGATGCCAGTCCCCATGATCAGTGTCTGGTGCAAAATCAACACAAACACAGCAGGAACGACGTAATCGACATAGCCCATTTCAGGGTTGAACGTCGGCTTTAAGTTAAGATGCACTGGAGAATAGAGCTCAGCGGCTTGAGACAAAGGCAAGCCATCGGAAACCAATTTAGCCACTTTGGCTTTCGCCGCCAGGGTACCGGAAGCCTGAGCTAACCCCTCGACCACAGTGCCGAAAACTAAGAAGTAAGATGCATCGCCAGCGTAAGAAAGCACCGGGCTTTTACCCAGCATCATATCGCGGTAGAAGTGCTCAGGAATCACCAAAATACCCCTGACTTCGTGAGCCAGAAATTGCGCCTTTGCGTCTTCAACCGTATGGGTTCTGGATACAATGCTCACCTGTGGTGTGGCATCCACCATGCGTTCTAGCTGATAACTGGTTTGGCTTTTGTCTAAATTCACAACCGTAATCTGTTGCTCCTGTGCAACCTGATTAGCGTAAGGTAGTGGGTAGAGAAATGAATAAAAAAGCGTACCGCCAAATACGGTTAGAACAATTGCAGGGTGGCTGAAGATGGCTTTTAGCTCATCGCGGATCAACTGGAATACATTCATCGCAATACCACCTGCTTTGATTTCTTCTTGATAAGAATGAGCAACATAAGGAATGGGATAAGGTAACCCAACATTGGAACCAGCTCGTTCAGTGTATCGAGAAAGCTTGCTCCGTAATTAGACTGGTAAACATGGGCTTCGATGTAATGACTAACAGGGAGCATTGATCGCCATGCCTGCGCCCATTGATTCATTTCAGTCACAGGGAAGGTGATGCCCATAAACGCAAAGCTAGGGGCAGTGAATGCACCGGCAAAACTCATTGCACGAGTCGCATCCAAACTTATGAAGAAAAACAGGCTCCCCATAATCATACAAGCCAGCACCATCAAAATTTGAGCGAGAAACAACACCGCAATATTACCGTGAAACGGCCACTTTAAACCAAGGTAAAACCACGCCAGCATGCCCAAACCTTGCAGTATAAACACCGGAAAGTATGGGGCGAGTGAACTCATCACGCGGCGGACAGGCGATTGCCCTAACCATTGTGCTGCTCCCCGCAAGCGCAAATTCGCCGCCAATACCATAACGGTGCCTACTACTATGGCAATCTGCCAGATAGCCGGGACAACTGCGCCAAGCAAAAACTGGCTGTAGTTGGTATTGCTATTAAACAAAGGGGTAATCTGGCTGCGGCTAGGCAGGGCACTTCCCAATGCCTGTGAGGATGTGGTGTCACCTTTAGCTAAGGCTTTACCCGCTTCAACTTTCGCGTTAAACGTGCCTTGAGCTTGCAGCAGTGCTGAATTGATCAGCCGACCAATCAGAATGTACTGCGTATTGACGAAGGCAGACACTTGCGGCGGTTGGTTTAATGCGGTTTGCTTAAAGCTATTGCGTGTGATCACCACATAACCGTAGATGTCTCCGGATGTGAGTGCCTGACTGGCAGACAAGGTATCCGGATAACTCGCCGTGATTTTCAGGCTCGGAGAAGCGTCGTAATGCCTGATAAGCTGATGGGAGAAAGCGGTATTGTCTAAGTCAACGATGCCAATCTTGAGGTCGCGAGCCAATCCCTGCGCGAACACCGCCCAAATGATAAAAGCGACAACGAGTGGAATCCAGGTCAAGGCAGACAAGAGCCATTTGTCTGCTTTGACTACCTCCAATTGCCCCGATAATCGGGTGAGCGTATTCATATCAGAGATTCTCAATAACCACGCTCATGCCCATGCGCAATCCTTCCACTGGTTCTGCCGGGCGAGCTTCTACCTCAAAGGTTCGCATGTCAAAGCCTTGGCTGGAATCAGTCGAACGCCAGGTGGCAAAATCGCCCATAACCGCCACGTGAGACACTTTGAACGTCACGTCTTTGCCAAGTGCCGGAACATTGGCAACAAATTCCGTGCCTTTCGAAAATTGGCTTAGTTTATCTTCGCGAACGTTAAATACTGCCCATGCGTCCTGCATGTCTAGTACAGTGACAACAGGGAAACCCTGCGGTGCCAGTTCTCCCGGGCTAAGCAATACCTGAGACACTTCGCCCTTGAACCAGCTACGAATTTTGGTGTCGGCAGCGAATGCTTCTACTTCTGCGACTGCACCAGCCGCCATTCTGGCTTTTTCGGCTGCCGCGCGTTTGGTTTCATCTCGCGCCCCTTCTTTCGCTAATTCGTACATCTGGTAAGCTGCGCTTTCGGTGTATTTTGCTGCTTGCCACTGGGTTAGCGCTTCGTCTCGTTTTTGCTCCGCCACGACGCCGTCTTTGTACAGGTTATTGATTCGGTTGTAGGTCTTTTCCATCAAATCAGATGCGGCTTTGGCTTTTTGCCACTGATCCTTCGAAGCCTGAATCTGTTGCTCTCGCGCCCCTTTTTCGGCTTCTTCTGCCAGCGCGCCAGCCGCTTCTTTACTCGCCAGAGCCTGTTCAAGCTTCGCATCCAGTTCAGGGCTATAGATAGTGAAAATAAGATCGCCATTTGCAACCTCGTCGCCTTTGCTTACCATCACCTGATCGATACGACCTGCCACTTTGGAGGAGATGTTGTACTGCTGTGCTTCGATCTGCCCCTGTAAACGCATCGGCTGTTCTTCATACGCGACGTTAAAGCTGTGAACCAGCCATCCACCCAAACCCAGAGCGATAACGCCCGCGACCACAGGTTTTAATAGATTTGTTTTCATGAGTGGTTCTCCAAAATAGCTCGGTTTTCGTATTGTTCGAAGGTGTTCATTTCATTGCTCAGGGCAAGCAGTTTATTTAAGGCAATCAGGTAGTTGAAACGAGCGGCATGCTGTTGAGTACGAATGCTCGCCAGATAAAGCTGAGCATCGACCACTTCCAGAGAGTTGGATAAACCTTGCGAGAATGCCCGTTGGCGAAGTTTGAGGTTTTCTTCCGCCAGATTCAGGCTGGAATCGAGCCCGTTGACTTCTTCTTTAGCCTGTTCGGCTTCCAGATAGGTTTTTTCGACCAGCACCTGCAAGTCTTTTTTGGCTTGTGCCTTGAGGTACTGCACCTGCTGGACTGCACTGTGTGCTGCCTGAGAGCGATCGGAACGACCAGAAGAATCAATAAGAGGAATGCTCACACCCACGCCGACCATCCAGTCTGGTTTCATCTGGCTGGCGAGGCTTTCGTGCTCATATACCGTGTAGTTCCCGTACAGATAAACGTTGGGGTAGTACTTGCCGTCTTCGGCTTTAACCAGGTTGCTTGCTTGCTGCGCTTTGGCATCCAGAAGCTGCAAACCCGGGTACGTGTTCAGTGTTTGATCAACGAATGCAGAAAGCGGTGGCAAGGCATCGTTGATGAAAAGCTGGCTGTCCAGCTCGACGCTATCGACATTCAATAGTTTCGCTAACGCGGTTTTGGCAATCTCAAGATCACGCTCGGCTTTTTTTCTGTCGACTTTGGCTTTATCGAAAGACGCTTCTGCCTGCAGGCGTTCGACTTTCGCTATCTGACCCTGCTTCTCCATTTTCAATGCAAAGTCGCGGTGTTTTTCTAATCCTTTTTCAACCGCCTGACGTGTTTCGACGACTTTCTCTGCCAAAACCACACTGAAATAGAACTTGGTCAGATCTTCATATTTTGCCTGACGTTCCATTTCTAACTGGCTTCGGGCTTCTTCGGTTTGTCCTTTTGCGATTTCCTGAGCTGCGGTGATTTTGCCACCAGTAAAAATCGGCCATACCGCTCGAATAGAGGAGGAGAAAATGTCTTTTTCAGTAATGGTCGACGTAGCACCACCTAAGCTCTGAATCACGCTGGACGGCAGCATATGGGCTAAGCCGGAAAGGTCGACGTTGGAGCTCTCGGCAATTTGATGCGCAGAGAGGGTTACATCGTCATCCAGTCGGGTGTAATTCGCTGAAAGCGTTACCTTTGGCAGGTTAAGGCTGTCTTTGGATGCCTGTAAATGTTGGTAGCGTTCTAGGTTGGCTTGAGAGGCGGAAAGGGAGTCGCTCTGCTGCTGAACGATTTGCCACGCCTGATCAAAGTTGACGGGTTGAGCAAATGCCGACAGAGGCTGGGTGAGAAGTGCGCCCAAAAGTACAACCAGAGGTCTTTTGTTCATCATTAAACTTACCACTTAAAATTTGAATTAGAGTTTATACTCTAAAAAATAGCTGTGCAACTGGATCCTATACTTAGCAAAAGGTCTGAAGTTCAAATTCTTGCGGTGACTAACGGAAGCGATGTTTCGAGTTTGTTAAAGTTATGTGCTGAAATTAAGAGGGACGATTTTGTTTAGTTGGAAAAATCTGAGCTTTCGCCGCAGGTTATTGATTATCATGACTTTGTCGGGGTTAATTGAGCTACTTATCCTGACCGCGGCGGGATTCGCCTATATTAAGCATTCCCAGCAAGAAGAAATGGGCTACAAAGCACTTGGCATTGCGCAGTTTCTGGCGCAGTCACGTTCCGTTGTAGACATGGTCGAAAGTGAGCGGGTGGGAGAATTACCCCTCGAATTTCGAGAGCTTACGGAACTGATCGGTGCAACTTTCATTGTAATTGGCAATAAAGAAGGCATTCGATTGATTCACCCAGTTGAAGAGCGCGTTGGCAAGCCGATGAAAGGGGGCGACAACGCAAGAGCACTGGAACTTGGTCAGTCTTATGTGTCTTATGCCGAAGGGTCGTTAGGTAAATCGGTTCGGGGTAAAACCCCTGTCATTGATCAACATGGGAACATCATCGGGGTTGTCTCTGTCGGGTATTTGCTCGACAGTCTGCAAGACAGAATTGAGCCTTATTTAGCGTTTCTTATTGCCATGGCTTTGCTGGTAGTGATCGCCAATGCTGTGTTATCAAACTATGCGTCCCGACGTTTTCAAAAAGCCATTCTTGGATTTGAACCAGAGGAGATAGGGCGACTGTATGTCGAGCTGGACGTCACCATGAGTACCATCAAGGAAGGTGTGATCAGCATCGACAATGCCGGAACCGTTCGTTCGATCAACAAAAGTGCGTGTGAAATACTCAAAATCGACCGAGAGAATGTGTTGAATCTGCCGATGAAAGATGTCCTTCCCGACAGTGATTTGGTGGATATTCTAGCAACCAAAGAGCCTCAGCATGACATAGATCTCTATTTGAATGATCAGCGCATTGTTGCCAACCGAAACCCCATTATAGTCAAGGGCGAAGTGGTCGGGGCTGTGTCCAGTTTCCGTCGAAGGGACGAAATAACCGAGCTGACCAAACAACTTTCTCAAACCCGTGAATACGCCGATATGCTTCGGTCACAAACTCACGAACACAGAAATAAACTCAACACCATCAGTGGGCTGGTTCAGTTAGGAGAAACCGAACAGGTTCAGAAACTGATAGGACAGGAAACCGCACATTATCAGGCGTTAATTGGCTTTATCCGAGATGCAGTGAAAGATCCATTAGTAGCTGGCTTACTCTTGGGCAAAACAGAGCGCGCCCGTGAACTCGGTCTTATGCTGGAAATTGATGCTGGTACTCGATTAGAGCAGCTGCCTGAAAATATCATTGCAGATGATCTGGTCACGATTCTGGGGAATTTAATCGACAACGCATTCGATGCCATGATCGCAGAACGCGAGAATAGAGTGGCAAACAATGTGTTTGTGTCCATTAGTGACTACGGGACAGAAATCATTCTGGAAGTGGAAGACACAGGGTGTGGTTTGCCAGAAGACATTAACGTATCCAGACTGATAGAGAAAGGCGTTTCCAGCAAGGCGAAAGCCAACAGGGGCGTGGGGCTTTATCTGGTCAGCAAGTTAGTCAGCCAGTATGGCGGACAGCTGGAGCTGGGAAATGGTCCGACTCAGGGAGCAAGAGCGACGGTGTATATACCAAAGGACAAAAGAAAATGACGACGAGTACGAAGGTAATGATCATCGAGGACGATGAGGGCATTGCTGAGGTGCACAACAGGTACTTGAATCAGATTGGCGGTTATGAAGTGGTTGGTATTGCCACTTCTCAAACCGAAGCCGAAATGCAGCTTGAACTGTTGCAACCAGAACTGGTTATACTCGACGTTTACCTGCCAGACGGCAATGGGCTGGAGATCCTTCGTCAGGTTCGTCAGCAAAAACAGCATTGTGACGTTATTCTTGTCACCGCCGCGAGAGATGTGGACACGCTACAGGAAGCTATGCGAGGTGGTGTGGTCGACTACTTGCTGAAACCGGTGATTTTTTCCCGTTTGGAGGCGGCACTAAAGAAATATCAGGCGCAAAAACAAGAGCTGGAGACGGTGTCGGATCTTGATCAGAAGCTGGTGGACAAAATGCTGCAATCCAGTTCGCAACAAGAGCCCGCAAACAACCGCCTGCCTAAGGGGATTGATGGCGTAACACTGGATAAAATCCGTCATCTCTTCGTGGGGGATACCCAGCTCACGGCGGATGAAGCCGGGGTGAGAATCGGTGCCAGCCGCACCACAGCCAGACGTTATCTCGAATATCTGATCAGTTCCGGCGAACTTGAAGCCGATGTTCATTACGGCTCAGTCGGAAGACCAGAGAGGACCTACCGAAAAATTCTGCGCTAAGCTTCCATCAATTCTTATGAGCCCTGACTTTTTGTCTAAACTTGTAAAAGACATAACGTTAGGGCTTTTATATGAGAAATCACATCGTTGTTCTTCTGGTACTACTCTTTGCTTTTCCAGGCTTTGCTAAAGAGCTCGTTTTTATTCACAGCTATCACTTTGAGTATCCTTGGGTCAAAGAGTATCGGGAAGGGTTCGAGAGCGAAATAGGTGCGATGACGATCCATGACTTCCAGATGGATACTAAGCGCAAACCCGCTGAGCAGTTTCCTGCAATCGCAGATAAAGCGTGGGAGTTTATCCAGCAACATAATCCTGATGTTGTTGTGGTGTCCGACGACAACGCCCTCAAGTATTTAGGTCCTCGCCTGATAGACAACAAAATTCCGACCTTCTTTCTAGGTATTAACGCAAACCCGAGAAACTACATTTCAATCACGCCGACTATTTCTGGGGTACTAGAACGGCCCTTGATGAAACGCTCGGTGTATATGATCAGCAAAGTACTGCCAGAGGTGAAAAACATACGTGTATTGATGGACGATGCCGCAACCTCACACGCCATATTGGAGACCTCTTTCAGCAATAAACTCAATCAGGATATCAACGGGATTACTGTTCACACCAGCCTGGTCCCTAATTACGAGAGTTGGGAAAGTAACGTGTTGGAATCTAAGAATCAGGGCTACGACGCCATCATCATCGCCAATTATGCCGCTTTAAAAGATGAGTCTGGCAAGCACTATTCTCTGGATGAAGTGAGCGCATGGACGAGTGAAAACTCACCGTTACCCATTTTTGCGTTTTGGTCCTATTCAGTCGGTCCGGGTAAGGCGATTGGCGGGCTGAGCATCAGCGCGTTAGAACAGGGTATCGAAGTGGCGAAGTTGATTAATCAGTTTAATGAAAAGGGAAACATGCCAACGATCACGACCCCGAAGAAAGGCGCGTTTATCTTTAGCCAGACAGAACTGGAACGCTGGCAACTACAAGTACCGAGTGATATTGAGAAAAATGCCGAAATGCGAAAATGAATGAGCTGATAGTTAAAGAATTATGATTTATTCCTCGCAGTTTTCATACACACGTCATGGTTCTGATGAGTCATAGTGTTAACATAGTGTAAAACATAAATAAGCAGGGAAAACCTGTGATGTAAACAAAGGAGTGGCACCTAAGTGTTCAGTGCTGAAAGCACCGATCATCGAGACAGAGGCAAAGACCAATGTCGTAGGTGTGTGCTTGAAGTGACGAAGTTTTGCTTCAGGCACAAAGGCGTATTTAACAAACATTATTTCAGCCTTCGGGCTAAACCGTTAAACGCCTAGGAGTTACAAATGAGCGATCTACGCAAGCGAAGTTCGTTGTCTGTACAATGGAAAATCACCCTGTTGTCTGGGGTATGTTTGGTACTGACTTCGATTGCCTTGATTTGTTTTTCAGTTTTTAACGCAATTCAAAATCAAACCGTCATCAAAGGGAAAAGTACTGAGTCCGTTGTATTAAAATCTCAGCAGTTATTGAACGCCGAATCCCGATCTAACGCTGCCCAAGTCCAGAAATATTTAGATGAAGCTACTTACCGAGCAGAAATGCTCGGTGACAGTGCGCTGTTTCTGATCCAAAACGCACAAGAAAACTTTACTGCCAGTGAAGTGCTGCGTAATGCGCTGAACGAACTGGTGGAGCGTGCCGTTAATCAGTTTCCTACGATTCAGGGAGCGTACCTGGTATTCGAAGTCGACAAGGTTGATGGGGAAGACAAGTATTACAAAAGCGCCGGTGAACTTGGCTCTAACGAAGTCGGACGTTTTTCCCCGTATTGGGCAAAAAGCAAAGAGGGCGACAAAGCCGTAGTGCGACTGATAGGGGAGAATGAACTCTCCGATCCAGCCAACGGTGAGAAGTATTCCTGTCCACTCAATACTGGCAGCGCGTGCGTGTCGAGCCCCAAAATTTCTGAACAAGGTGCGCTTACAGCTTCCATTTCTGTCCCGTTAAAAAGAGACGATGAACTGGTGGGTGTACTCGGCATCAATTTAAGCTTGGACCAGCTTAACCAATCCATTTCAGAAGCGGACGAAGCCCTGTTTGACGGGCAGGGTGAAATAGCGATTGTTTCCTTGGACGGTACGCTTATCGCCAGCGATGTGATGCCCGACAAAGTCGGTTTTCCTTACAAAAGCAATCACGTATCAGACAGCAAAATGACCGATTTCTTATATGGAAATCAAAGCCAGGTCAGTTGGAGCAAAGATGGAAACTGGTTAACAGTTTTCTCTCCTATTCAAATTGCCAATCAGAACTGGGGTGTGTTGATAGACGTACCGAAAGGCAGCGTTCTAGCTGATGCGAACGCTCTGGACGCAGTTATCAAGGGGCTGGTTGAAGCTGGCATTGTTACCGAAATCTCTTTTGGTGCTTTGTTTGTCGTTATTGGTTTGATAGTGATTAGCGTGTCTTCATCTCGCTTAGTTAAGCCTATACGTGAAGTTGTCGCTCGGCTCCATGACATTGCGTCGGGAGAAGGGGACCTAACGCAGCGCTTAAAAGTCACGTCTAACGACGAAATCGGTCAACTGTCCTCTGAATTTAATCAGTTTTTAGAAAAGCTGCAGACGATCATCCGGGATCTGGTCAATACGACGGAAGTGGTGGGAGAGCTGATTGAACAGTCGAAACGTTCTGCCACAGTCATCCGGGACAGCAGTGACTCCCAGTTTAAAGAAACGGACTTAGTGGCAACGGCTTCTGAAGAAATGACGCAAACCGCGACCGTCGTGGCGCAAAATGTTCATTCAGCGGCTGATGCAGCCAATCAGGCTAGTGCCGCAGCCGTTTCTGGTCATGAAGTGGTTGAGAAATCTTACAGCGAAATGACTAGGCTGGTGGAGAAGATGCAAACCGCCGTACCCACAGTAGAAGCCTTGGCAAGCAATAACGCTAGCATTACTGAGATTCTGACTGTGATAGAAGGAATATCTGAGCAAACCAATTTGTTAGCCCTGAATGCGGCGATAGAAGCAGCAAGGGCAGGTGAGCATGGACGCGGATTTGCAGTGGTGGCAGACGAAGTTCGAAGCCTGGCGAGTCGCACTCAGGAATCGGTAGGAGAAATTCGCGAAGTCATTGGCAAAGTCGAACTCGGCACCAAAGACGTGGTCAGTGCGATTCAGGAAGGAAATGACCTTGCTAATAATACCTCTGTCTACGTTCGCAACGCAGTGAATGAATTGGAATCGATAAAGTCGGCGATTCAGGCTATCACCGAAATGAACAACCAGATCGTGAATGCAACGGAGCAACAGCAGCAGGTATCCAGCGAAGTGAACCTCAACATCGCAAACATCCGAGATCTTAGCGCGGATATTTTAAATCAGGCGCAATCTTCCGACTCTGTTGTGTCTGAAATCACCGAGATGTCGCATCAACAACAAACGCTGGTCAGTCAGTTTAAAGTGTAACAATGATAGCTCGATAACCATTGGAAGAACTAGCTAAGTTCCATTGCTCATCTATCACACGAAAGGGCTTCTGGTTTCCCCAGAAGCCTTTTTCATGTCATACATCTATGACGTTTGTTTGAATTCGCTGATGTCTTTCCAAGTAATGCCAAACTTGGCGAGGTATTTTTGCAATCTTGTTGAGTCATTAGACTGTGCTTTCTTAGCCCGGCTCTTATCAAACAGTTCGCGTCCGGCGGAAGCCATTGAAGGGTGCCGTATACAGGTTTCGAGTACAAACGTTAGTTGATACCTGTCGAACGTATCCAGCTCTTGTATTTGATTTGAGCTCAACAGTTTGCTTACTAAAGTGGGTGTTGGCTTTGATGTTCCCCAATCTGACTCTAGCCTTTTTATCTCAGTGTTTACGTCATCTATCGTGATTCGGGATGAATCTGCCAGAGTAGAAAGGCGAGTAATAGATGAGCTCAAATCCCGAAAGTTACCATTCCACGTCGATGAGGGTAAGTGGGCAAATTTAAGATAGGACTGTTTAGCTTCTTTATTGAATCGGACTTTTCGACCATTTTTTTCACTAAACCTATCCAGTTCAAACTCGATATTAGGCTCTATGTCTTCTTTGCGCTCCCTTAGCGCTGGGAGTTGGTAAGTCCAGAGGTTGATTCGAGCAAGTAAATCTTCTCTGAAAGTGCCATTAAGCACTACCTGACGCAAATCCTTGTTTGTGCCCGCAATCAACTGGAAATCACTTTTGACTTCCTTATCTGAACCAACGGGATGGAAAGATTTGTTCTCTATGGCGTGAAGCAACATGGACTGCTCTTCCGAACCGAGTTCACCAATTTCATCAAGAAATAACAGCCCTTTATTGGCTGACACTAAAAAACCATCACGCGATTGAAGGGCTCCGGTAAAGGCACCTTTGGTGTGCCCAAATAACGTTGCCATTGCGTTTTCACCTTTTAATGTTGCACAGTTTACAACGATAAGGTTCCCGCTGAGTGCAGACCGCTTCTTCTTCAACTGGTAGATTTTCGACGCCAGTTGGGTTTTACCTGCACCTGTTGGTCCGGTCAGCAAGATAGGTTCTTTTGAGCGAATGGCAACTTTTTCAATCTGACTGATCAACGTGTTGAAGTGGGTATTGTTCGTATTGATTCCATTTTTGAGGAACGCGCTACCCAGTTCATGTTCAGCGTCAAATCGCGTAGCCAGTTGATCGTACTTAGAAAGATCCAAGTCTATTACCTGAATTTTCCCAATCGCACGATTGTCAGCTTTGTTATCTGGAGCAGTTTGAATCAACCTTCCCGGAAAATGCCTGCTTTCAGTAAGTAGGTAACCGCATATTTGCGCGACGTGAGTACCCGTAGTGATATGGAAGAGGTAATCCTCATTATCAATATCAAACGTCAGGCTAGAGCAAAAGTCGTAAAGCTTTGCGTAAACTTCTTCGAAATCCCAAGGATCTAAAAAGTTTATTGGTACGAGTTTTACCCTTGTCTCGGGCGAAATTGTCTCGATATCAACGGCGATGTTATTGGCAAGCCTGTTATGGTGATTGTCATGAAGGAGATAGAGTTCATTGATCACTAAGTCTTCCTGACTCACAAGCGAAATGTTAGGGCGCCACTTCGCCCACCTGTCGCTTCGTTTCCCTACTTTATCTAGCTGAGTACCTAATAGGCTGATTGCTATAGTCTTTTTCATTGACGTATCCAAATGGATATTTTTGTATCTATATTTCTATTTTATTTAATATCGATGGATAGTCAAATTTCCAAGGATATTATGATTTGTATTTTTTAGTATTTAAAAATCAATTAGTTAAAAATTTATTTGTATGTCTTATTTGATTTGGCACGCCGCTTGAAATAACTAGGGTATGTCGAGATAAAAGCGTGTTTCCAAAAACACCTTGGTGCGGTAAGCAATGCGACTCCGTATTCCTCCTTCACAAGCTTGATTTAAGCGCCAGATTGGATGGCTGAAAAGGGTTCGACTCCCTCTTAGATCTCCGGGTAGCTAAATTGGTAGAGCGGCAAAGGTTTCCTTTGTGTGTTGCGGGTTCAAGTCCCGTCCCAAATCAAAATAAAACAGTAAGTCAGTAAACCGTTGACACCAATGGTTGAGAGACGCCAACAGGAAATGTTTAAAGCAAGCAGGACGCTCCCTTTAAACCATCACTCGCGGCCACTTTCAACGCAAGTGCTCAACAGTTACTGACACAACGAAAGGAACGAGAAAATGTTAAGAAAAATCATAACTGTTGCGGAAAACCAGCGTGCATTAGTGTTTAAGAACCAAGTTTTGTCTGACGTACTTTTGCCAGGTGAACACAAATACTGGAAGTTCGGTAATCAGTTTGAGTTTCAGTCATGCAACGTAGATTCACTGTATTTTTCACAGCCTAATGCTGAACGCTTGTACGAAGCTTCTGAAGTGCTACGTAGTCAGCTAACACACTTAAAGACAGACAACCACGAAGTAGGCATCCTTCGATTGAATGGCTACATGATGGGAGTTATTGCTCCAGGGCAAAGTTTGTACGTGTGGAAAGCAGCAGGCAATATTTCTTTGGAAAAGCGTGATATTTCAGACTCCTTTGAAGTCGATAAGCAAACCCTATATCAGGTTGAACAGTCAGGTACTAACACTGCCGATGCTTTGATCAGAGGAGCCGGAGTTTTAGGAATTGCGCCAATAAAAAAAGTTCAGGTAGCAAACGAACACGTAGGGCTTCTTTTCGTCGATGGTGCGTTGGCTTCTACTTTGGAACCGGGTGTATATGGCTTCTGGCAATTTGCTCGAAAAATCGAAGTGAAAATTTTTGATTGCCGAACTCAACTGATTGATGTGTCTGGGCAGGAGATATTGAGTAAGGACCGAGTTAGTCTTCGCATCAATTTGACCGCCGGAATTAAGATCGAAAATGCAGAATTGGCATCGGCGAGCGTAGATAACGTAGGGGACTACATCTACAAGACGTTGCAACTGGCACTAAGAGAAGCGGTGGGCACCAAAACCCTTGATGATTTGCTTTTGGATAAGTTGTACATCAATGAAACGGTGACCGACCTGGTGGCGGAGCCTCTCAATTCTATTGGAGTGAAACTCGTTAACGTTGGTATGAAAGACATCATCCTGCCAGGCGAGATGAAAGCCATTCTAAACCAAGTGGTGGAAGCGCAAAAAGCCGCAGAGGCAAATGTTATTAAGCGAAGAGAAGAAACAGCGGCAACACGAAGCCTGCATAACACAGCGAAAGTGATGGAAAACAACCCAACACTTATGCGTTTGAAGGAACTGGAAGCACTTGAAAAAGTGGCAGACAAAATTGAAACGCTGACAGTGTATGGCGGGCTGGACGGATTAATGAATGGCGTCGTTAAGATTGCCTAGATAATCATAGCAAGATGATAAATAAACAATAAAAGGAACAAACCGCTTGGCTTTTTTTGCTGGGCGGTTAATCAGGAAAATACTATGTGTACTAAAAATTACAGTCTGATTGAAAGTGAAAGTAGAAAGCCGATTAAGGCGTGGGTTAGCGGAGTTCCGTTTGAAGACAAAGCGCGTGAACAGCTGGATAACATTGCAAAAATGGAGAGCATTGTTCACTCACATATTGCCGTTATGCCTGATGTTCACATGGGTAAGGGAGCTACTATTGGCAGTGTCATTCCGTCGGTTAAAGCCGTTATTCCAGCAGCGGTAGGGGTCGATATAGGGTGCGGAATGGTGGCAACAAAAACCACGTTGAAAGCTAGCCAACTGCCAGACAATCTGGCTCCGATCCGCCACGCATTTGAATCAGCAGTTCCTCATGGCAGAACAACGGGGCGAGGGCGTAAACATCGTGACAGAGGCGCGTGGTACAACATTCCAGATGTTGTAGCAGGTGAATGGAAAAAGTTGGAAGCACGCTTTGAGCGAATTTGCGATAAGCACCCTGCAATTCGACATAGTAACAACGTTACGCACCTTGGCACGATGGGAACGGGTAACCATTTCCTTGAGCTTTGTATTGATGAAAGTGACGCCGTTTGGATCATGCTTCACTCAGGAAGTCGTGGTGTTGGTAACCGTATAGGGACCTACTTTATCGAACTGGCGAAAAAAGAAATGCAACGCCACCAAATAAACCTGCCTGATGTCGATCTTGCTTACCTTGAAGAAGGAAGTGATTACTTTGATGATTATGTCGAAGCTGTGGAGTGGGCTCAAGACTATGCGGCTAAGAACCGTGAGATCATGATGTTCAATGCTGTTATTGCACTCAAGAAGCAAATGCCTATTGCGTTTGAAACCTCGGAAGTCGCGGTGAATTGCCATCACAACTACATTTCTCGTGAGAATCACTTTGGTAAAGATTGCTACGTTACGCGTAAGGGAGCGGTTCGGGCCAGGAAAGGGGAGCTTGGTATCATTCCAGGAAACATGGGGGCACGATCTTACATCGTGCGCGGACTAGGTAACCCAGACAGCTTTGAAAGTTGTAGTCATGGAGCAGGTCGAGTTATGTCTCGTACCAAAGCGAAAAAAGTGTATAACATTCAAGACCAAATAGAAGCGACAGCAGATGTGGAATGTCGAAAAGACAAAGACGTGATTGATGAGATTCCACATGCTTATAAGGACATAGATAACGTCATGGATGCGCAGAAAGATCTTGTCGAAGTCGTGCATACGCTCAAGCAAGTCGTGTGCGTAAAAGGGTAGTCACACGATGGAAATAACTAGGATAGATGGCTCTATGGGAGAGGGAGGCGGTCAAGTGCTGCGTACCTCTCTTACCCTGGCAATGTTACAAGGAAAGAAGCTAGAGATTACCAATATTCGGGCTAACAGGAAAAAGCCCGGTTTGATGAGGCAGCACCTGACTTGCATCCAAGCAGCCAAAGCCGTTTCAAACGCCAAGGTAGAAGGGGATGAATTGGGTTCAGATTGCATTTCGTTTGAGCCTAATAGCGTACAAGCGGGGGAATACGAATTTTCCATCGGTACGGCAGGGAGCACAGTGCTGGTATGCCAAACTATTCTTCTTCCCTTGTTGCTTGCTAATGAAAAATCAACCGTGCTTCTGGAAGGAGGGACACACAATGGTCTCTCACCTTCTTTAACCTTTTTTGAAGAGTCCTATCTAAAAGCACTAGGTCAGTTTGGTATCAGTGCGGATATTAAAAAAATGGCAATCGGCTTTAACCCAGCAGGAGGTGGGAAATGGCAAATTCAAATTACACCGATTCCGCTACTGAACTCCGCTCATTTCAAAACACAAGCAGAAGTGTTGGTTGATCAAAGTAACTGCGAAATTGAAACCCTTATATCAGGAGTCTCCAGAAGTATCGCAACCAGAGAAATAACAGCGACAAGAAAAAAGCTGGGTTGGTTTGACGCGCAAAGCAAAATCGAACATGTAGACAGCATAGGTTCGGGTAACAGTCTCCATATGAAAGTGATGAATGAACCAGTCACTACGATATTTGAAACGGTAGGGCAGTACGGCATTTCAGCTGAACGAGTTGCGGCGAGGTGCGCAGGTAGAATGAAAGCTTTTTTGAAATCCGGTGCTGCAATAGAAGAGCACTTGGCGGATCAATTGCTTTTACCCATGGCTTTGGCGGGTAAATCTTCAATGCTGACGACTAAACCAAGCAGCCACACGCTGACCAACATCAGGGTAATAGAAATATTTACTGGGATGCAGATTCTTACAACACAAATTGATGAAAATCTTTGGGAAATAAGTGTTTGCTAAGGAGGTGAAAATGAAAGAGCAAAAAGTTATACCTACAAAAGTAAGGGAAGAGATACTCGTTAGGCTTCAAAGAGCAGAGCAAGAGCATAATGTGCGTGTTCTTTATGCTATTGAATCGGGTAGCAGGGCATGGGGCTTCGCATCCGAAAATAGTGACTATGATGTCCGGTTCGTTTACGCCCACCAAGCGGATTGGTATTTGTCTGTAGACGTTGAAGAGAAACGTGATGTGATCGAATATCCTATTGTGGATGAGATAGATATTAATGGTTGGGATATTCGTAAAGCGCTAAAGTTGTTGCGAAAATCTAACCCTTCAATTATTGAGTGGCTTCACTCCCCGATCGTTTATCTGGATCGCGAAGGCTTTTCGCTGGCTACTAGGGAGTTGCTTCCTATCTATGCTTCAAAAACGAGAAACATTTATCATTATCGCCATATGGCGAAAGGTAACTTCAGAGAGTATCTGAAGAAAGAAAAAGTCCCTTTGAAGAAGTACTTTTATGTTCTTCGACCTTTGTTGACTATTCGCTGGATAGAGAAGTTCGGAGTACCCGCTCCGATTGAGTTTGATGTACTCATGGATGTCATCAATGATCATGACGAGTTACAGAGTACAATCTATGAATTGGTAGAACGCAAGAAAGCGAGTAAGGAAAAAGAATACATTGGTGCAATTCCCATTTTGAACGACTTTATCGAAAAAGAGTTCAGACGGTTGGAAAACATTATCAGCGAGGAAAAAAGTGGTACTCCATCTTTTACTGAGTTGAATGCAGCTTTTCAAAAAATCGTTCAAAAATAAAAAGGCTTCTGGTTTTCCAGAAGCCTTTGTTTTGCACTCATTTCGATGATTAATCTTGATGAGTAGGGTTTGCTACATTGCGCTGTTTTAGGTAATTAATGAACTTCGCCGCAATAGGACCAAGCAATACAGCAACCGCCAGACAAGCGAATACAGCTGTGATTGGGCGCTCCCATAAGAAGCTCAATTCACCGTCACTGATCATCAGGGCACGACGCAAGTTCTCTTCCATCAATCCCCCCAAGATAAACCCGAGCAATAACGGAGCGAGCGGGAAGTTCGCTAACCTCAGTGCAATTGCCGCCATTGCGACCAGCAGCATGATAAACACGTCCACAGTATTGAAGGATACCAAGTACACACCAGTGATTGAGAAGAACAGAATCATTGGAAGAAGTACGGTACGAGGCACCATCAACAGTTTAGAGATGTACGGGATTAGTGGCAGGTTTAAGATCACCAATACGATGTTACCAAAGTACATGGAGATGATGACCGACCAGAATACATCAGGGTGATCCACAAACAGGCGAGGACCCGGCTGAATACCGTAAGCAATTAAAGCACCCAGCATGATTGCAGTAGTACCTGAACCAGGAATACCTAGGGTAAGCAGAGGTACAAAAGAGCCGCTAGACGCTGCGTTGTTCGCTGATTCAGGCGCAACCAAACCACGGATACTGCCTTTACCAAATTCCTCACGTTTTTCTTTTGGTGCCAGGTTACGTTCCATACCGTAGCTTAAGAAGGCTGCGATTGTGGCACCGGCACCCGGAAGAACGCCGGTAAAGAAGCCAAGAAATGAAGATCGCAGAGATACAGGAGCGACTTCTTTTACTTCTTCTTTAGTGACTTTCATGCTGCCTAAGTTGTCGAGCTGATTGCTTTCTTCAGCACGAGTATCCTTCTGCGGTTTTAGGATGCCCATTAAGGTTTCACCCAGAGCGAAGGTCGCCATAGCAAGCAACAAGAAGCTAAAGCCATCCATCAGGTCTGTTAACCCAAAGGTAAACCGTTCCACACCGACACCTTTGTCGATGCCCACGGTAGACAACATCAAGCCAAGGATGGTCATCATCCAAGCTTTCAACACTTGTCCTTTACCAGCAAAGGCAGCAACGGCAGACAAGCCAAGAAGCATCAAGGCAAAGTAGTCAGACGACTGAAAGCTTAAGGAAACGCTTGCCAGGGCAGGAGCCGCAACCAAAAGCATGATGGCAGACAGTGTACCTCCAGTAAAAGACGAGTAAGCGGCGAGTGCCAGAGCTTTACCTGCCATGCCTTTCTGTGCCATTGGGTAGCCGTCGAATGCCGTAACCACGGTAGAAGAACAGCCCGGCGCGTTGATTAAGATTGATGAAGTTGAACCACCAAATACGGCGCCGTAATAGACACCTGCCATCAGAATCAAGCCGGAAGCAGGGTCAAGACCGTAACTGATTGGGATCATCAGTGCGATAGCCGAAATAGGACCAAGACCGGGCAACATGCCGATAAAGGTACCCACAAAACAGCCAACGATCACCATCATGATGTTCATTGGCATTACTGCGGTAGAGAGACCCGCTAAAATTCCATCTAACATGTCATTCTCCTACCAGATAGAAAACAGAACACCTGGCTCTAGATAGATATCTAAGCCTTGTGTCAGCAACAAATAGAACGCGATGACGAACGGAAATGAAGCACCAAACAGAATGGATTTTCTTCTTTCACCCAACAGGTAGAAACCGATCATCAGGAAGAAACCAGTGGCGAGCACGAACCCCACGTAAGTCAGACCTACACCATACATTGCCATCAACACTAAAAAGCCGATCAGCAATTTCCAGTTGAAGCCAAGGGTTGCACCACTTTCTTCGTCTGGCTGCGCAGTCACAAGAAGCATCAGGGACAGAATGACACCGACAACCGTCAGAAGAGTAGGGAGGGTGCGAGCGGTAAAGGGTTCGTACTCATCACCGGGGAACATAGGGATTTGCGTGGTTTGATAGCCGTAACATAAACATACGACCAGAAAGATCATCGCACCCACGCGGTCACGACAAAATAAGTTGGTGGGCTTAGCAGACATAGCTCAATCCTTTGTTTTGATGTAAGGAAAAGAGCCGCATACGCCTAGTTAATCAATTTAGTTGTGATGAAACCGATAAAGCAGCACCACTTGAGGGATAACTAAATAAACAAAGGAGTTTGGCGTTTTACAGCGTACGCGGCAAAGGGGCTACCAATCCATTTTAAAGAGCAGAATAAACTACAGCCTATTAGGTTTTCTCTGCACCTCTCAACGGATTGGTAAATGCTTTACTTCAGGAAACCAAGTTCACGCATCAGTGAACCCATTTGTTTTTCCTGATCTTCCAAGAACTTGTAAAAGTCTTGGTCTGGCTTGTAGTTGTCGATCCAGCCATTACGGTTACGAACGGTTGCCCACTCTTTAGTGGTGTACATTTTAGACAGCGCCTCGTTGTACTCATCAATTTTGGCTTGTGTTGTACCCGGTGCCGCAAAGAAGCCACGCCAGTTTGCAAATACCGTTTCGTTGCCGTATTCCGTCAGTGTCGGAACTTCAGGTGCCGCAGGAAGACGCTTAGGCGCAGTTACCGCTAAGATTTTTACCTGACCGTTTTTCGACATTTCCAGTACTTCGCCTAAACCGGTAGACAGAAGCTGAGTTTCGCCAGAAAGTAGGGCAGCCATCGCTTTACCACCAGCATCGTAGGCAATGTAACGAACTGCTTTGGCATCAAACCCTTCGCCTTTAAATGCTGCTGCTACGACAAGGTGGTCCATGCTGCCACGTGCAGAACCGCCAGCAATTTTTACTTTACGAGGGTTATCTTTGAAATCTGCAACTACTTCTTTCCAGTCGTTGTACTTGGAATCAGCAGGTGCCACGATCGCACCGTAGTCGGCAATGGTGGCTGCAACAGGGGTAAGGTCACGGAAAGATTGAGGGAAAATACCTGTTAACGAGCGAATAACGATAGGTGTAGAGTTCACCATCAGCGTGTCTTCTTGACGCTCCGCCGTTTCGATAAGGTGCGCAATGGCTTTACCACCGCCACCACCGGACAGGTTTTGGAATGAAACTTTGTCGACAATGTCAGATTTTACCAATGCATCACCCGTACCACGCGCGGTCATATCCCAACCGCCACCAGCACCGCCAGGGATCAAGAAGTGGATCTTCTCCATGTCTGCTGCAAATGCGCCGAAAGAAAAGCTTGCGGCTATCGCTGCAGCGGCAAATGTGGGTTTCAGTACCTTTATCATGTCACGTTCCTTATGTGGTTAAACTCATTCTCTGATGAGATTAATTGTTATGTTTATGTTGCCATTTAGGGCTGATTGTTAACTTAATGTGCGTGACCGACATTGCCCAGATAGAAGACTTAAAAAGAATAAAAAACAAAAAATGAATTAAGTTCATATTGTTCACAGTATCAATATTTAAACTTGTTGCATATGAATTGCGCGATGGCTACTATTTAGCAAAACCATGTTATATAAGGATATATTTTTGTGGGTAGCGCATTATCTGAAAAACAGAAAAACCTCATCGCAGCTAAAAGAGCTGTTGAATATGTAAAACAGAAAATGACTATTGGTGCTGCAAACAAACCACTTAACAGTGTCTTAGCGTTTGTAAGTGGTTCAGAAAGTCCGACTGCGTGTTTAACGAGAATTCGTAGCGTAAATGATGAAGCCGGAAGCAACTTAGAGTGGCTTAGAGCTGTTGCTAAAAGAGCTGAATCAAACGGCTGTGGAAACTGTGGTGAGCAAGCTGCCATTGCATTCTGTTGGTTACTGGATCATGGCTATAAGCCTGTTGATTATATGGTCCGTGTAAATGCTGATCACGCCTTCGTCGTAATTGGGAGGTTGAAAGAAGGTACTGCTGGAGATCCAAAAACGTGGGGAGACGATGCGGTTGTATGCGATCCTTGGGATAGAAGTGCTTACTCAGCTTCTTATATTACATCGAGAATGTGGGGAGGAGGCCAAGTTAGTCCCAATTCTCTATGCAGGACGGAGAAATAGGAATCGCGTTATGTTTTTGTTTATTTATATACTTTCTTGGTTGAGTGTCATTTGCGGAGCATGGCTAATTACACTTAACGCAAGACCACACCTATTACAAATTGCTCCATTTGTATTGTCTCTAGTACTGGTGGCGTTTGTTGCAAAATATGGGAAAAGGTCGCTAATTATTGTTCTTTGCGCTGCTGCGATACTTGGATTGATAGTTGGATCTCTACAAGTAAATGGATTGATTTCAATAGGACACACTGGTGTCATGGAAATACCCGCTGATAGAAAATAGTCATTTCCTACCTGTTAGCCGTACTGGTACACACCGAGTACGGTTGTTTTTCTAATTCTTCATACAAACCTCTCGTTTCATTTCTCAAAAACACGCAAGTTAAATTAGGTCGTTTATTCGACATTAGTCTAAATTGTCGACAATCTACTTGATCTAATAGCTTTTGGTGGCTAAATTTTGATCTAAATATGCAGATTGTTGACAATGTTGAGATTGAAATGTCTATAGCAGTACCAGAAAAAGAAGCCACCAAATCAGAAAACCTCACCAGTAGCTTGGTGGAATCGATTGTTGAAGGGCAGATTGCGCCCGGCAGCAAAATCTCGGAACCCGAACTGGCAAAGCGCTTTAATGTGAGCCGAGGACCGTTGCGTGAAGCCATTATGAGATTGGAAGGTTTGGGTTTGATAGAGCGAATTCCTCATGTTGGAGCTCGTGTTATTCACATCTCCCTTACTCATTTATCGGAGCTTTATGCCGTGCGTGAGGCTCTAGAAGGCATGGCGGCAAGATTAGCGGCGAGATACATCACTGACGAAGAAATCGAAGGTTTGAGTCAGTTATTGTCGACACATTCCGATCACATCGAACAGGTAGAGGGGTCTTCTTACTTCCACCAGCATGGCGATTTCGACTTCCATTACCGAATTATTAAAGCCAGCCGAAACAGCAAGCTAGTCACCTTACTTTGCGATGAGCTGTATCACCTGCTTCGGATGTACCGATATCAGTCTCCACGCTCGCATTCTCGCCCCGAGCAAGCGCTGGAGGAACATAAATTCATACTTAAAGCCATTCAAAACCGAGACGAAGAGTTAGCGGAAATGCTGATGAGAAGACACATCTCGTGCAGCCGCCAGCTTATCGAACAACAAATTCAACAGGAGAGTGAAGCATGACGGCAGAGAAAGCCTCACCAGGGAAGAAGTTTCGCTTAGCAGTCGAAAACCATCACCCACTGCAAATTGTCGGCACTATCAATGCGTATTGCGCCATGATGGCGAAGAATACTGGTCACCAGGCGATATATTTGTCTGGCGGTGGCATTGCTAATGCTTCTTATGGTTTGCCCGATCTTGGTATCACCACACTTAACGATGTGCTGGTGGATGTGGAGCGCGTCACTAACGCGTGCGATTTGCCTTTGTTGGTGGATATCGATACCGGATTTGGTGGCGCATTCAATATTGCGCGCACTATCAAGTTGATGGAGAAAGCAGGCGCGGCAGCAGTACACATGGAAGATCAGGTTGCTCAAAAGCGATGTGGTCACCGACCAAACAAAGCCATTGTGACCACAGATGAAATGGCTGATCGCATCAAAGCTGCAGTAGATGCCAAAACCGATTCTGACTTTGTTCTTATGGCAAGAACCGATGCACTCGCCGTAGAGGGAATGGACAGCGCAATTGAGCGCTGCATAGCTTATGTGGAATCGGGCGCTGATATGTTGTTTCCAGAAGCATTCGTCGAGCTAGACCAATATCAGGTGCTTTCAGGCGCGTTACGACGTCACTTTGGAAGGTCCATTCCCATCCTTGCCAACATTACAGAGTTTGGTCAAACCCCACTTTTTGGTGGGCAGGAACTGGCAGAGCACTCAGTGGATATGGTGCTTTACCCTCTCAGCGCCTTCCGCGCCATGAATAAAGCGGCGGAAATGGTCTATTCCCATCTACTAAATGAAGGCAATCAAGAAGCATTGGTTGACCAAATGCAAACCCGAAAAGAGTTATATCAACACCTAAATTACCACGACTATGAGGACAAGCTAGACGAGCTGTTCGCAGAAAAATAGGGTTTCGACCCACTCAAATCCAATAACGTGAAGCGGCTGGCGAACCAATCAACCTAAAAATATAAGGATTGGGCAAAAGCCACAATGACAAGGAGTCTGTCATGACAGATAAACCACTTGGCGGCGCAGGGCTGCGGGGACAGAGTGCGGGTTCTACTGCACTGTGTACCGTAGGAAAAAGCGGAACAGGCTTAACCTACCGCGGGTACGACATTACCGATCTTGCCAACCATGCGGAGTTTGAAGAAGTCGCGTATTTGCTGTTGCGCGGAAAGCTGCCAAATCGGCAAGAGCTTAGCGAGTATAAGGAGTTACTCCGTTTATTACGTGGTTTACCAGAGCCACTAAAAAAAGCGCTGGAGCTTTTGCCTTCCGAAGCGCACCCCATGGATGTCATGAGGACGGGATGCTCGGTATTAGGGAACCTCGAAACCGAAAACACCTTTGACGACCAGCTTTCAGCGACTGAAAGAATGCTGGCGCTTTTCCCAGCCATTATTTGTTACTGGTATCGCTATTCTCACGATGGAATAAGAATTGATACCGAAGATCGCTCCGAAGACAGTATCGGCGGCTACTTTCTCAAAATGCTGACCGATGAACCTGCCTCTGAACTGCACAAGCAGGTGATGCACTGTTCTCTTATTCTGTATGCCGAGCATGAGTTTAATGCCTCTACCTTTACTGCAAGGGTATGTGCATCGACTTTGTCGGACATTCATTCCTGCGTGACGGGTGCGATTGGCACTTTGCGAGGTCCATTACATGGTGGCGCAAATGAAGCTGCTATGGCGATGATCGAAAACTGGCAAACCCCTGAAGAGGCAGAGCGAGAAATTCTTGGCATGCTGGAGCGTAAAGAGAAAATCATGGGCTTCGGTCATGCCATATACCGCGAGAGCGACCCACGTAATGCGCTGATTAAAGCGTGGTCAAAAAAACTGTCAGAAGCCGTTGGTGATACTCACCTTTATGCGGTGAGCGAACGGGTTGAGTCGGTTATGAAACGCGAAAAAGATCTGTTTTGTAATGCCGATTTCTTCCACGCGTCCGCTTATCACTTTATGGACATTCCCACCAAGTTGTTTACCCCGATTTTTGTAATGAGCCGACTGACAGGTTGGTGTGCGCATGTGTTTGAACAGCGGGAGAACAACCGAATCATTCGCCCAAGTGCCGATTACATTGGTCCAGAACATCAAGAATGGCTGCCAATCGACCAGCGTCAATAGAATTTAAGGAAGAAGAAATGACACAAAACGTAGAGATTAACGAACGCCCAGCTCCCGATGATCTGCTGGTGGAAATTGCAGAATACGTGAGTAACACCGACATTCAATCCGAAGAGGCGTACAACACGGCGCGAAACTGCCTGATGGATACTTTGGGATGTGGTTTGCTGGCGCTTCGTTTCCCAGAATGCACTAAGCACCTCGGTCCGATTGTTCCGGGCACTACCGTCAGGCATGGTGCACGAGTACCAGGCACATCTCATGAACTCGATCCAATCACTGCTGCGTTCAATATCGGCTGCATCATCCGCTGGTTAGATTTTAACGATACCTGGCTGGCAGCAGAATGGGGGCACCCATCGGATAATCTAGGCGGTATTTTGGCTACAGCAGATTATCTGAGCCGAAGTGCAGTAGCGGAAGGTAAAGCACCGTTGACCATGAAAGATGTGCTTACGGCGATGATCAAAGCACATGAAATTCAGGGTGTGCTGGCTCTTGAAAATTCCTACAATCGAGTTGGTTTAGATCACGTTCTATTAGTACGTGTTGCCTCAACGGCAGTGGTAACCAAAATGCTGGGTGGCAGTAAAGATCAAATCATTGATGCAGTGTCTCAGGCTTGGGTAGACGGTTGTGCGCTTCGTACTTATCGTCACGCACCGAATGCTGGCTCCCGAAAATCCTGGGCAGCGGGGGACGCGACTTCTCGCGCTGTTCGCCTTGCGATGATCACCATGAAAGGCGAAATGGGTCTGCCTTCTGTCTTAACTGCGCCTAAGTGGGGTTATTACGATGTGCTGTTTAATGGCGTGTCGTTCAAAGTCAGCCAGCCATTCAGTAGCTACGTGATGGAGAATGTTCTGTTCAAGATTTCATTCCCTGCAGAATTTCATTCTCAAACCGCGGTGGAATGTGCCGTGGCGCTTCATAACGAAGTCAAAGACAAAGTGGATCAGATTGCGAGAATTGAGGTGACCACGCATGAGTCTGCGATTCGCATTATTTCTAAATCAGGCAACTTAGCGAATCCAGCCGACCGTGACCACTGCTTGCAGTACATGATTGCGGTGCCATTGCTTTACGGCGACTTGGTTGCAGAACATTACGAAGACAGTTTCCATCATGGCGATCCCCGTATTGATGCGCTGCGCGAGAAAATGATGATCATCGAAGACTCTCGCTACAGCCGTGAATATCTGGAGTCGGACAAGCGTTCTATCGCCAATGCGATTCAGGTGTTTTTTGAAGACGGTTCGTCTACCGACAAGATAGAAATTGAATACCCAATTGGTCACCGCCGACGCCGCGAAGAAGGGATTCCAGTATTGGAGCAGAAGTTCCTACGCAATCTGCAAACTCGTTTCCCGGCTGGTCGTTCGCAGCAAATCTTTGACCTATGTAAAGACCAACAAGCACTCGAAAGCATGCCCGTACATGAATTCATGAGCTTGTTTGCCATTAACTAACCGAAATGTGGGGTCAATAGAGACCCCACATTTCTTCTCGGAGGAAGAACGGATGTCTACCTACGAAAAAGAATACCAATTTGCGTGTAATGAACCCGAAGCGTTTTGGAAGAAACAAGCGCAAAATCTCGATTGGTTTCGATTCCCTGATCAAATCCTTAGCAAAGATGAACACGGAATCGACCGCTGGTTTGCCGACGGTGAAATCAACACCTGTTGGCTGGCACTGGATTACCACATTGAGCAGGGAAATGGCGATAAAACAGCATTGTTCTATGACTCTCCGGTCACCAAAACTAAACAGGCGTACACCTACAGTGAACTCCTTAAAGAGGTGTCGCACGTTGCAGGCATGTTGGTAAAACATGGAGTAGGCAAGGGTGACCGGGTGGTGATTTACATGCCAATGATCCCCCAAGCCGCGATGGCAATGTTGGCTTGCGCCAGAATTGGTGCCATTCATTCGGTGGTGTTTGGTGGATTCGCCCCAAACGAACTGGCGGTAAGAATTGAAGACGCTGAACCAAGAGTAGTGCTGACGGCATCCTGCGGGATTGAAGTGAACAAAGTACTGGCGTACAAACCCATCGTTGATAAAGCCATTATGGACAGCCGCTGGAAGCCCTCGTCGGTGATTGTGTATCAGCGTCCGGAATGTGTAGCTAATCTCTCCCATGAAAGAGATAGGGAATGGCAAAGTGAGCAAGAGAGTGCGCCAAATACCGATTGCGTATCACTAAAATCGACCGATCCGCTTTATATCCTCTATACCTCAGGAACAACGGGAAAACCCAAAGGTGTTGTTCGGGACAATGGCGGTCATGCGGTTGCGATGAAGTATTCCATGTCCTGCGTGTATAACTTGGGTCAAGACGGTGTGTTTTGGGCAGCGTCAGACGTGGGTTGGGTTGTTGGTCATTCTTACATTGTGTACGCCCCTTTAATTCACGGTTGTACAACGGTTTTATTTGAAGGAAAGCCTATCAAAACGCCTGATCCCGGTGCGTTCTGGCGAGTGTGTGAAGAGTACCAAGTGAACGTTTTGTTTTCTGCACCAACGGCATTTCGTGCGATTAAGAAAGAAGATCCAGACGGCAACCACGTTAAGCTTTACGACTTAAGCAAGCTTCAAAGCATATTTATGGCAGGTGAAAGGCTTGATCCTCCGACGCAAGCTTGGGTAGAGAATTGCACTTTGAAACCAGTGATTGACCATTGGTGGCAGACTGAAACAGGTTGGGCGATTGCGGGTAATCCAACTGGTATAGAAATGCTAAAGGTGAAACACGGCAGTGCGACCAAACCGATGCCGGGGTATCAAGTGTCGATTTTGGATGAGCTTGGTAACCAGAAAGCGCCCAACCAACAAGGGTATGTTGCGATAAAACGCCCACTGCCTCCCAGTTGCTTACCAACTATTTGGCGAAATCACGACAGGTTTGAAAGTGGCTATCTGTCGCAGTTTGAAGGCTATTATGTATCCGGTGATGGAGGTTACCTAGACGAAGACGGTTATCTTTTCATTATGGGCAGAGTGGATGACGTAATTAATGTTGCAGGTCATCGCCTGTCTACCGGTGAGATGGAAGAAGTGGTTGGCGGGCATCCCGCTGTGGCGGAATGTGCCGTAGTTGGAGTACACGATGATTTGAAAGGGCAAACCCCACTTGGGTTTGTGGTGCTTAAAGACGGTGTCGCCATTTCTGATGAGAATATTCAAACCGAACTCGTTGGTAAAGTTCGTGAGGAAATTGGGGCGGTAGCGTGTTTCAAAAACGCATTGGTTGTCGACAGATTACCCAAAACCCGATCAGGTAAAATTTTGAGGCGGGTCATTCGTCAAATCGCTGATGGAGAGCAGTATACCGTGCCATCTACGATTGACGACCCAACCAGTTTGAACGAACTGGAAAGGGTGATTCACCCAGCTAAAAAATAACCCAACACAGACGCGCCAATTGGCGCGTTTTCATTTGTTAGTGTCTGTGAAACAAGAAATTCCATTTTGGCACTGCACCTTGTTGTGTCTTATGTATATACTTACAAAGTCAACAGACCCTAAACATACGCTTTATTTCCATAAACTTATGAGCACTTATCGCATTCGCGCTGCCCAAGTTGAAGACTTGGAAGCACTCAACAAATTCATGTACCAATTACACGACTACCATCATCGTGAGACCCCCGATTTATTCAAATCACCGGAAGAGGTTGAACAAGAGAAAAGTATTTCCCGGTATATCGATGATCCTGAGTGCTTTGTTTATGTGGCGGAGGACGACGAACAATCGCTTGTGGGCTTTGTTTCTGGTCACTTTTGTGAGTTACAGTCGTCAATCATGAAGCCTGTAACCATGGGCAGTATTGACGAAATCTTTGTTACTCCCGAACACAGAAAAACCGGAGTGGCTCAGATGCTATTCGAACGTCTCGAAACGGCATTTAAAGAGTGTGGAGTGAAGCAAATGTTTGTTGAGGTCTGGCACTTTAATGAAGCTGCTTTAAACTTTTATAACAAACTGGGCTTGAATCATCATATTCATTGGATGCGTAAGCCACTGACTTAAAAAAATTAACCTATCTTTCAAACTAATCACAGGGATTGCTCATCGTGACACCTCGTCATCTCTTTTCTTATTTGGCGCTTGTTTTATCTTTTTTCGCCAGCTTTACCCATGCTTCCTCTGAAACACCACCTAAGTACAAAGGGGCACTTTGCTTAATTGCCAGCCATGACGGAAAAATTGTTATGGTTCGCGAGGCTATCACAGGTCAGCTTTCCATTCCCGGAGGTCATGTTGAAGAAGGGGAAGAACCAGCCAAAGCCGCTGAACGAGAAGCCTGGGAAGAATCCGGGCTGGTTGTGACAGCGATAGGTAAACTGGGTGTTTTAGGGAACGCGGCGCTATATGACTGTGTGTCTGATTCCCCTGTGGTGGCTTTCAACCACAAAGACGAAGGTGGGCACAATATTGTTCCGGCATGGTTTGCTCCTCACTACGGAATAGAAACCAAACAGGTTGTATTGGCACACATCGCAGAGGTCAATAAGGCGAATTACCGTTACCCGTCTCAAATCGATGCACTTCAATACTATTCCGAAAAAGCCGCAAGACAAAAAGTGGCGTACATCGATGACATTGTAGAAGCTGCGATTCCGTTTCATCAGAAAGAAATTCGTTATATTAAAGCCCTGCAAGAAGGGGTATTGAGTGCTTCGCCTGCGTTGTTGCCGTACATTCATTCCTTCTTCTACGTTGGAGATATTCTTGCCAGCCCCTGGATGCTGATCGTACTGATTCCGGCAGCATTTATGGTATTTGGTCGTTACTTTGGCGCTGAGCTTTTGTTCGCCGTGGTGAGTGTGGCGGTGTTAGCGCTGGTTGCTCAAGTCGGTGTTGGTTTTGCGAGACCTCATGCCTTTATGCCGGAGCTTATGTTGGGTGACACCTTTGGCTTTGGAATGCCGAGCATGACGAGCGCACTGATGGTCACTGTACTGGGGCTGTTTTATCTGCATGCAACCCGTGAATACCCAATTGAAATGGTCAGGCGCTATTTGCCAACGATTGTGGTGCTTGTCCTTTTTCATGGTTTATCGACCGTTTATCTGGGTGCTCAGTACTTCACCGACGTTCTGGCAGGGATGGCGTTAGGGGGAATGGCAGTTTGGCATTTCAACAGACTGGATAAAAAAGACGAAGTACATACTGGTGAGATCCTAAGTAGTGCCTCCGTTTGGTGGGTTGCCGTAGTCATTATCGCTGTTTTGGGTACATTGTGGCCAAGACCGGACTTTGCGTATTGGTTTGCCACATCCATCGCAATTGCTTCTGTGTTTACGTTCCTTAAACCAAAAGTTGAATCCAGACATCGCAGCGTTAAACACATCGTAACCGTCATTTTCATATTGATGTTTGCCAACTTACTTTACAGTGTTGTGAAAACATTCCTGAATTACAGCTCAATCATCGCTTTGGTACTGGAGGCGTCTCGCTACCCGGTATTGGTTTTGATATTCGCTATTACCCAACTTCGTGAAGGGAAAGATCAAACAGAGAAGAAATAGTTAGACCAGAAATAAACAGAAATCGTTATAGACCCTAAAAATAGAGCCCATTTGGGCTCTATTTTTTTGTCGGTTGGTCGGTACTTTTACAAAGGCTGGCATGTTCGTTAGAAGTGCGTATAATCCGGCAGTTCGCTGTATGAGAAGGGCAAATTTGCCTAACCAGCTTGTCTAGTCTGCTTTGCAAGACTAGTAATTAAAACTCAATCAAAAAGAAGTATTGTCGTGTTGAATAGCCAGTATAAAATCAACGAAATGTTTGAAACCATTCAGGGGGAGGGCACCTTCACCGGAGTGCCATCTGTATTTGTCCGTTTGCAAGAATGCCCAGTCGGTTGTGCGTGGTGTGACACCAAGCAAACCTGGGAAGCAGAAGAACAAGATCAGGTCCCTATTGGCGACATCATGATTAAAACGGCAGACTCACCTACTTGGTGTTTTGTCTCTGCTGGCGACATCGTTGAGCAGTATCAAAAACACGGCTATACCGCCAAAAACATCGTCATCACTGGTGGCGAACCCTGCGTTTATGACCTTGTTGCACTTACAAAGGCATTTGAGGATATTGGCTGCCAATGCCAAATCGAAACCAGCGGAACCTTCGAAGTTAAAGCCACTGATTCCACTTGGGTGACGGTTTCCCCTAAAATTGCCATGAAAGGCAAGCTGCCAGTGCTGGTCTCTGCTCTTGAAAGAGCGAATGAGATCAAACATCCGGTTGGTACTCAGAAAGACATCGATCAGCTAGATGAATTGATTGCCAGCGCCGATGTGTCGGATGAAACCACCATTGCGTTGCAGCCAATCAGCCAGAAGCCAAGAGCAACTAAGCTTTGTATCGATACCTGCATCGCTCGTAACTGGCGCCTGTCTGTTCAGACTCATAAATATTTGAATATCGCTTAAACCGAGGATTTATCATGAAAAAAGCAGTCGTAGTATTCAGCGGTGGACAAGATTCGACAACGTGTCTGGTTCAGGCGATCAAAAATTTTGATGAAGTTCATGCAATTACGTTTGATTATGGTCAGCGTCATAAGCTTGAAATCGAAGTGGCGGAGCAACTTGCTAAAGATCTGAAAATTGCCGCGCACAAAGTCATGGATGTCGGGCTTTTGAATGAACTGGCTATCAGCTCACTAACGCGAGACGACATTCCTGTTTCCCATGAATTACAAGAGAATGGCTTGCCAAACTCTTTTGTTCCTGGGCGTAACATTTTATTCCTGACTCTTGCCGGTATTTACGCGTATCAAATCGGTGCTGAAACAGTGATCACTGGAGTGTGTGAAACTGACTTTTCCGGCTATCCAGATTGCCGCGACGAATTTGTGAAAGCAATGAACACAGCCCTAGTGTCTGGAATGGATAAAGCGCTTGAGATCAAAACCCCTCTGATGTGGTTGAACAAAGCGGAAACCTGGGCACTGGCAGATCAGTACGAAGCATTGGATCTGGTTCGCCTACATACTTTAACCTGCTACAACGGCGTAATTGGTGATGGTTGTGGAGATTGTCCATCTTGCGACTTGCGTGCAGCAGGTTTAAATGAATACCTCGACAACAAAGACAGTGTTATGCAGTCGTTGGTGTCGAAGCAGAATGGCGTATCGCATCAATAGGGTCAGTGTAGGCATCAACAATGCAGTTTCTGCCATTGAGTTTTGCCTGATACAGTGCCTGATCCAAAATTGAGTAGAGCACATCAAAGTCGCTGAGCTTTTCTGATGTAGACAGGTAAGAGAAGCTCGCGGTTAAGTTCAGAGTCTGATGGTCTTCCGACATAAAGGTTTTAGACTCAATCAAATCCCGCATTTTTTCTACTTTTACCCACACTTGTTCTTCGGGAACATCGGTAAGAAGCACCATAAATTCTTCACCACCGATTCGACCGATACTGTCTCTTTCACCTAGCTGAGACGAGATGGTTTTTGCTACATGTTTTAGCGCGATGTCTCCGGTAGGGTGACCGTAGTTGTCATTGATGTCCTTGAAATGGTCGAGATCGAATAGCACTAGTACATGCTTTAAATCTGGAGAGGAACTTTGCGGTTGCCGGCGGATTTTTTCTAGAATCGTTAGTCGATTGTAGGTGTGTGTTAACGAGTCCTTTTCCGCCGTTTGACGAGTTCGTTTGTTTGCATACAGTATCCCGCCAATGATCAAAAACAACACCACCATAAACATTCGGTTCATTAGGTCGCGTTGAGTTAAAGACTCCAACTGATGCTGCTGCTCTGTGTTTTTCAACACCAGTTTTGAGTTTTCCAGTTCTTCTTCAAGCTTGCTTTTACTTAAATCCAGCGCTTCAAACGCATTTTGGTTTTCTCGGTCGCGCTTTTGTATTTCCAACTCATGAAAACGTTTGTAACTCTCTAACGCTTGCGAGTAGTTACCTGTTGTCTCCTGAATTTCCGACAGCAGTTGTAGTGAGTCGGCTTCGTATTTAGGCAGTTCGTCTATTTTGGCTAATTCAGTTGCCGTTTCAGCGTACTCAATGGCTACGTTATACACTTCACGAGTCAGATATTCATTCGCCAAGCTTAATGCAATGCTGATTTTCATCTCTAGATTGTTTTGGTCTTCAGCCATATCCATCGCTTGGTGCAAGTAGGCGTTGCTGAGGTCGTGATGCCCCAGTTCGGTATTCAATTGCCCAAGACCAATATAGGTGAGTGCCATGCCGTACTGGTGATCCAGCTTTTTTAGGATTTGCAGAGACTCTTGATAGTGTTGCTCGGCTTTGTCTAGCTGCTTAGCTTTAAGGTATAAGCTGCCTAAACTATGTAAGATCTGGGCTCGGGCAAGTGGCAGGGTGTTTGGTTCACTGCGCAATTCCAGAGATTTGAGTAAATAGGTTTCCGATTCTTCGTACCTGCCCATATCAGATAGCAGATTGCCGATGTCGTTGTAGTTGCCTGAATTATCGTGGTAGTCCTTGGAGTTAGAAATGATTTTGAAATACGTTTCCAACGCGACTTTGTAGTCGCCCAAATGGGCATAGTTGTTGGCTAACAGACGATAGGCATCCCTCAAAGGAATAAAAGGGTCCGTTAATTGCTCAAGGTGAGCAGAAATCGAAGAGCAATAAAACTTGGCGCTATGATGCTCACCCATGCGGCTAAGGAGTAGACAAAGGCGATACTCAATTAGAGCGCGACTTTGATAATCGTGGGTGACTTTAGTCTGGTTAATGAGGTTTTTATACTTGGCATATGCCGCTTTATTGTCGTGCTTTACTTCATCATTCAGTGCGGCAACTAAGGTGTGCTGAAACTTATCATAACTTGTTGGTGTATCGGGTAATTCACTGTAATAGGGCTGTTTTCTAAGTGTATAAAAACGGTGAATTTGTGTTGATATATAAAGCTTTTCAGCGTTGTCGGGCAGGATGATATAACGCTCTTGAAGCATCATAAGTGCAGCATGTTCATCACTCTGAAGTTTTTTAGAATACAGTGCGTTCCAGGCTTCACGATCAAAAGCAAATGAAGAGGTGGAAAGGACTAATGCGATGATGCTTGAAAGTAGCGTGAGTTTTCTCACTTATGCTCCCGAGTGAGTATAAATTGACTGCGCCATTTTACGTTCATCGAATAATGGTGGTAGTGCAAATGTCACCTTTTGAAACAGAAAATGATAATTGTGCAAAAGAATGGGCAAATAGTTGAGGTGAGCCGAAAATTATAGGTTTGAATATATATAAATACAGTTTCACTTTGTGAAACTAGATTAGTTTCAGAAAAATAAAAAGCTCGGAAAATTAATTTCCGAGCCAGAAGTACTTATTTTAATTGTATTGTCATTTAACGTACAATTTTGCCAAATCTGAAGGTTCCATTTCCTTACCTTCTAAGGTGGCATTCCAGTTTGTACCAACTAAAACACCATCTTCTGCTAAAGTAAGCAGCCAGTCTTCAGCAAAAATATCGAGTGGAATTTCCAGTACCTCAAAATCTGCCCACTCTTCAACGTTATGAAGTTCAGCATCTTCTTTAGATGACCAGAATGGCATTACTTCGCTGTTTTCAAACTCTGTTGAATCACAAGCCAGCCATCCATCTTCATTTTTCAGACCCCAAACCAGCTTGGTTTGTTTTGTCTCTTCAATGAACAGATTAAGGTTAGACTCGATATCTGAAGTCAGTTTTGTCATCGGGATTTTCCAATACAAGTGATAATTGCGGCAAAGGGTAGCATTTCAGAGGGGATTTTACACGGTAAATAAGACAGAAATAAAAAAGCCAGCCTCTATGGAGGCTGGCTTTGAGGTCTGAGCGTTTGAATTTACTTTTTCTTAGTAGTAAAAATGTTCCACTCGTTGATGACTGAGCCTTTGTACCCCACAACAGTCGCGACTACGCGGCGGTTGAGTGCATGGCTAACCTGGCTTTCACCCAAGTCATCTAATACCGAATCACCAAAACCGATGGTTTTAATTCGTGTGTGGCTCACTCCATAGCTGATCAAAGCCTCACGAACGGCTTTCGCTCTGCGCTTAGAAAGATCCAAATTGTGTTCTGCGTTACCTGTTTTACTGGCAAATCCCTGTAGCTCAATTGAAGTTTCAGGGTAAGCATCCAAAAACTCAGCCATGGTGCGAATCTGGGTAATAAAGGCTGGTGTGATTTCGTCTGAGTCGTTGGCAAACAAGACTTTTAGCTGCTTTTTATCTTCCGACTCAATGTAGGTTTCACACCCATCATTGTCTACGCTAGCGCCACGAGGTGTACCAGTACACAGGTCACGGGCGTTCACTACGCCATCGTAGTCATCATCACTTAAATCAGCAATTTGGTCAGACTTTGGTACGTCAATATAATCGTATTCGTCATCGCTCTGATTGGCGGAAGCGTGCCAAGATAGTGTAAGCAGAGCTGAACACGCTATTGCTAGATACTTCATTCATTCCAACCTTAATATTCTACAGATTCTTTCCACTCGTCTGGTACTTCAACCAGAAGAGAGTCAAGCAGGTTTCCGGAAGCATTCATGACACGATATTTAGCCAATTGCTCTGCATAGTGTGCATCAATGTATGCTTTACGGGCTTCAAACAATTCGTTCTCGGTGTTGAGTAAATCAAGAAGAGTACGTTTACCAATTCGGTATTGCTTTTCATAAGCAATAACCGTTTCCGCAGCGGAGTCAACGTGGTCTGCCAAGAATTCTTTTTGTTGCAAGGTCAGATCCAGCGCACTCCAGGAAAGCTGGAGGCTTTCTTTAATGGTGCGAAAAGTTCTGTCACGGAGATCTTTTGACTTATTTAACTGGTAGGCAGCGCGCTCAGAGTTGGCACTGTCGGAACCGCCGTTATACAGGTTGTAACGCATACGAAGCATTGCAGTTGCTTCATCTGCCTGACCACGTACACCCCCAGCATCTTCACGCCATGTGCCGGATGCCTCGAAAGAGAATGTAGGGTAGTTCACACCTTTTGATTGGTCATACTGGAAACGCGCGGCTTCAACGTCTGCTACCGCAATGCGAATAACAGGGTGATCACCGTATGCGTTATCCAATGCTTCTGCAAAGGTCAGTGGAATGGACGTTTCATCCGCTCTTGGGAAAATAAGACCCTGCGGAGTCTGTCCTACCAGGCGGGTGAACTGAGTGTGTGCATCGAAGATATTGTTCTGTGCTGCGAGCAAGTTGCCGTGTGCTTTAGCAATACGCGCTTCAACCTGAGAAACATCCGCTACAGAACCAATACCAGACTCGGCTCTGCGCTTGATATCTTTATAGATCTTTTTGTGAACAGCGAGATTGCTTTCAGAAAGTGCCAGAATTTCTTCAGACTTAACGGCTTCTAGATAAATCTGAGCAACTTCAAGCGCTTTATCCTGAGCACTGGCTAATAATTGCAGTCTCATGGATTCAGCTTCAGCAGCTGTTCTATCTATATTATTAAGTGTGGCTGAACCATCCCAAATAAGCTGAGTAAAAGTTAAAGTTGCTTCTTTTCTCGTCAGGTCAGTTGTTTCGCTATTTACCGGAGCTGGGTTTACATGTTCAAAACCAATTCCAGCATCTAGATCAACTTTTGGAAGATATGCACCGCTTGCCGCTTCGTTATCTTTTCGATAACTCATGTAATCGTTGAATGCACTCTTTAATTCTGGGTTGGTGGCGAGCGTAATGGCCACGGCTTGCTCCAGCGTTTGAGCATAGACACTTGTGGCTAAAGAACCAGCAAGCAAACAGCCAATGGCACCTATATAACGTCCTTTCACTTTACCTCTCCAGTCGTGTTAATTCTTGATATGTTTATATATTATCCCAATTATAGTCTCATTTTTGAGATGCATGCAAAATACAAATTATTGGGTGAGCTATATATTGCGATATTTATTAATCATAAGCCATTGAATGTTTTCACAGACAAACACTTATATTCGCTTGTTCTCATTTTTGAAACAGATAACTATCAATAAATACATATACTTAAAAGGGTCGAATATTATAGGTTGAGACACTTAGAAGCAATATTATCAGTTTGAATTTTTAAGCCTTTTACGAAATTATATTGCTCTAATTCTCAACCTTCCACTTGTTAATTTAATACTGCGATATTGGATAGAAATTCGTAGTGTTTTTACTTCTTTGGGAGTAGGGAATATGGCTTCTTTTTCGTCTTTATTTTCTGCAGGCTTGTCTGCACTGGGTAAAGTAATAGTGATAGATGTTGAGGGGAATTTAAAAACTGTCTCCGAAGATTATTCACTTTTACCTGGCGAAGTATTTGTAACTATTGATGATGAAGTGGTTTTGGCTGAGCTTCCTGCGAAAGAGGGAGAGCCCGAATTATCTACCGATATAGACCAGATATTGTCCTCAATAGAGGCGGGTGAAGACCCTACTTTACTTGTGGAGTTTGCCACCGCAGCGGGTGTAGAAACACCAACGCAAGAAAAAATTATAATTATTGATATTGCGGGCAACATCAAAATTGTTCCTGCTAACACTGTGTTGTTACCTGGTGAAGTGGTACTTGAAGATGAACAGGGCTATTTACTGTTTTCCGAGAGCGATTTACCAGATACAGCGATACTGGATGAAAGCGGTGAATTGCGCATATTGGACACCGACCCTGAGATAGATCAGATTTTCGCCGCGTTAGAGGCAGGGGCTGACCCGACTCAGATTGAAGAATTGGCACCTGCAGCCGGTGGAGGTGCAGCGGGTTCATCGATTGGAACGTCTGGGGAAATCGAACGTACTGGTACGCAAGTGCTTGCGGCTACGTCTTTTGACACCTCTGGTTTAGCCAGTCAAGGGTTATCCGAAACTCAAAGTCTTTCACTTCTTAATCTTCTGCAGATCGCGGCAGTAAATCAGTCTCCCGTCGCTCAGAACAGCAGCGCAGCTCTTGATGAAGATACCAGCATTTCTGGACAGGTTTTGGCAACAGATGCCGATCTACCTGCTGGTTCTACACTGACATACGCGACTACATCGACAGCGACTGGACTCACGTTCAACAGTGACGGTACTTACACGTTTGATGCTTCCAGCTATGACTCATTGTCTGAAGGTCAAATCCTCGTCATCACGGTGCCTTACACCGCGACTGACAATCAGGGAGCAACAGGTAGCGGTACGCTAACCATAACCATCACAGGTACGAACGATGCACCTGTCGCTCAGGCTGAATCTTTCTCAGTGAATGAGGACGAGACCTTCTCAGGGCAAATGGACGCTACCGATATCGACCTTCCAGCGGGCAGCGCTTTAAACTTCTCAATTACTGACACAATTGAAGGGTTGACCTTCAATACTGATGGTTCTTATACCTTTGATGCCAGCAGTTACGACTACCTTCAGGAAGGGCAAATACTGCAAATTCCTGTCGTAGTAACCGTAACCGATGAAGCTGGCGGAACCGATACAACAATATTGACCATTACCATCGTGGGTACTAATGATGCGTCTGTTGTGTCGGCAGATACTCGTACTCTGACTGAAACAAACAGCGTCCTTACCTCCTCTGGCACATTGACCAGTACTGACGTTGACGGTCCAGACAATAGCTTTACCGCCAACACCATTACTAATGATTTTGGTACTTTTACTATTGATGCCAATGGTAATTGGACGTTTTCATCAAATGGCGCGTTTGATCATCTTCGCCAGGGCGAAGAAGCAAGTTTCATTTACCCGGTAACCACCACAGATGGAACAGAAACCACGGTTACAATAACTATTCAGGGTACAAATGACCTTCCTGTTGTTGAAGAGAGGTTAGGAGGTTGGATTCAAGAGGATGAGACTACACCAATTGTAAAGAACTTAGTTGTTCAGGATCCAGACAACACGAATCACGATTTTGAAGTGGTGGGTGGAATTGACCCTGCTGACAGCGTCGGCGTATTCAAAATTAACTCAGATGGCGTCTGGACGTTTGAACTGACTCCGGGTAAAGCTGATTACTTAAAAGAAGGGCAGAAGCTATTTGAAACCTATCTGGTGAAAGTTACTGACGAAGATGGTGGTGAAATCATTGTTGAGGTTACGGTTGGCATCGTTGGTACTAACGACGCTTCAGTGGTGTCCTCCGATTCGGTAACCTTAGTCGAGACCGATAGTGTATTAACTTCCTCTGGCACTTTGACTAGTACAGATGTTGATGGACCAGACAATAGCTTTGTCGCCAACAGTATTACCAATGACCTTGGCACATTCACCATTGATGAAAACGGAAACTGGACGTTTACAGCAAGCAGCACGTTTGATCATCTAAGAGTTGGTGAAGAAAAAACATTTACCTACCCAGTTACCACTGCGGATGGTACGGAAAGCTCGGTGACTATCACCATTCAAGGCACGAATGACCTTCCTGTTGTTGAAGAGCGTTTAGGGGGCTGGATCCTTGAAGATGATGCTGGGCAACTCGTTAAAAACCTCATTGTTCAAGACCTTGATAATGACAATCATACCTTTGAAGTTGTCGGCGGAATTGACCCGGCAGACAGTGTTGGCGTATTCAAAATTAACTCGGATGGCGTCTGGACGTTTGAACTGACACCAGGTAAAGCTGATTATCTGAAAGAAGGTCAGAAGCTTTTCGAAACTTATAAAGTGAAAGTGACCGATGAAGATGGCGGCGTAACGATTGTTGATGTAACGGTCGGTATCGTAGGTCAAAATGACGCCGCTGTTGTTTCTTCAGATGTTCGCACTTTGGTTGAAACAGACAGCGTACTTACTACGTCAGGTACATTAACCAGTACAGATGTAGATGGACCAGATAACAGCTTTGTTGCCAACTCCATAACCAATTCTCTTGGTACATTTACGATTGATGAAAACGGTAACTGGACGTTTACGGCTAGTGAGACCTTTGACAGCTTGCGAGTGGGAGAAGAGCTTTCTTTCACTTACCCGGTTGAAACTACCGACGGCGCAACCAGCTCGGTTGAAATCATCATTCAGGGTACGAACGATCTTCCTGTTGTGGAAGAACGATTGGGAGGCTGGATTCTTGAAGATGATTCTGGGCAACTCGTTAAAAACCTCGTTGTTCAAGACCTCGATAATGACAAGCACACCTTTGAAGTAGTAGGAACGCCAGCAACGGTCGTCGGTACTTTTGCTATCAATAGCGATGGCGTGTGGACATACGAGCTAACTCCGGGGGCGGCGGATTACTTAAAAGAAGGTCAAAAGCTCTTTGAAACCTATCAGGTGAAAGTCACTGACGAAGACGGTGGCGTGACGATTGTTGATGTCACGGTTGGTATCGTTGGTCAGAATGATGCCGCTATCGTTTCTTCCGATTCTGTTACGCTTGTCGAAACAGACAGCGTTCTTACATCTTCCGGTACTCTAACCAGTACAGATGTAGACGGACCAGACAACAGTTTTGTCGCGAGTTCCGTTACTAATTCACTCGGAACGTTCACCATTGATGAAAATGGCAACTGGACATTTACAGCAAGCAGCACTTTCGACCATTTACGAGTCGGCGAAGAGGCGACATTTACTTACCCGGTCACTACTACCGATGGGGCAACCAGCACGGTCGAAATCACGATTCAGGGGACGAATGATCTTCCGGTGGTGGAAGAGAGACTGGGTGGCTGGATTAGTGAAGATGAGACGACACAAATTGTCAAAAATCTTGTTGTGCAAGACTTGGATAATGACAACCATACTTTTGAAGTCGTCGGTTCTGTCCCTGGTGCTGTAGGTACGTTTGTCATCAACAGTGAAGGTGTGTGGACTTATGAGCTGACTCCAGGTGCCGCAGACTACCTTAAAGAAGGGCAAAAACTGTTCGAAACGTACCAGGTGAAAGTCACTGATGAGGATGGTGGTGTAACCATCGTTGATGTCACCGTAGGTATCGTCGGCCAGAACGATGCCCCTGTAATTGATTCGACCATCAGTGTGACGGGCAGCGTTGCAGAAGATACGGCGGGTAGTAGTGTAGCAACAGGTCAGCTTGTTGCCACTGACCCGGACAATGATACGGCACCAAATACGGATCTCACGTGGTCTGACATTACAACCAATCCTTCTCAATACGGCAATTTCGTTATCGATTCGGGAACTGGCGAATGGACGTTCCAGATAGATAATACGCTACCAGCAGTTCAAGCCTTGTCTGAAGGTCAGTCGGTGACTGAAACCTTTACTGTTCAGGTGAGTGACGGAATGGGAACCGATACCCAGGAAGTCGTCATTACCATCACGGGCACCAACGATGCACCAGTTGCTCAAAACGCTTCTGTTGGCGTGGATGAAGATGCGAGCATTACTGGCAATGTGACGGCGACAGATGTCGACCTTCCAGCAGGTTCTTCTCTGAATTATGCGACAACATCTACAGCAACTGGGCTGACGTTCAATTCAGATGGTTCATACAGCTTCGATGCTTCCAGTTATGATTCGCTGTCTGAAGGGGAGACTCTGGTCATTCAGGTTCCTTACACCGCGACGGATGAGCAGTCTGCCGTAAGCAATACAGGCATGCTCACCATTACCATAACCGGGACAAATGATGATCCGGTTGCTGACGCTAAAGTGGTTGATGTTCAGGAAGACGCTTCAATCAGTGGTCAAATGACGGCAACTGATGTCGATTTGCCTACAGGGGAGTCACTGACATTCAATACGACCAGCACTGCGACCGGGCTAACTTTTAATTCGGATGGTAGCTATACATTCGATGCCTCTAGCTATGATTATCTTCCTGCGGGACAAGTACTTGAAATAGTAGTACCTGTAACCGTAACCGATGAAGCAGGTGGAACCGCAACGACCACTCTTACCATCAAAGTAACGGGGACAAACGATGCTGCCGTTGTAGACAGCGCGACCAAAACGTTACAAGAGACAGATGCAGCGCTCACCACTGGTGGAACTCTGACCAGCACGGATGTTGATGGCACAGACAACCGCTTCAATGCGTCCACAACTAACGGAACCATAGGTACATTCTCAATTAATGCCAATGGTGTCTGGACGTTTGTTGCGAGCAAAGTCTTTGATGAATTAAACGTTGGCGACAAAGTAGAAGAAACTTACAACGTCACAACCGAAGATGGTACACCTACCACTGTTACTGTGGTAATTGAAGGCACTAACGATGGTCCGGTGATAGATGAAACCACGGGGGTTTCTGGCACCGTCAAAGAGGACGTTGCTGCGAGTGCAACTGCTACAGGAACACTGGTCGCTACCGATCCAGACAACGACACCGATCCAAACCAAGATATGGTGTGGACAGACGTTACGACAGGCTCTCCGACTTACGGCAGCTTCTCGATAGATTCAGGCACTGGTCAGTGGACGTATCAAATCAATAACTCACTGAGTGCCGTTCAGTCGCTTGCCGAAGGGCAAACTGTGACTGAAACCTTTACCGTTCAAGTCAGTGATGGTTCAGCGACAGATACTCAGGAAGTGACAGTCACTGTAACGGGAACCAATGATGATCCAGTGGTCACGGGCGGCAAATTCGCTGATACCGTGATTGAAGATTCTCAAACCACGGCTTCCGGTGCTATTACGTTTGATGATGTCGACACATTGGACACTCATACCTGGGTTGTATCGGGTGGTGGAACAGGTACTTACGGAAATCTGACCATAGATAATGATGGTAACTGGCAGTACGTCTTGGATGCGGTTAAATCAAACAGCTTGCACGAGAATCAGAAAGAAACTGAAACTTTTACCGTTACCTTGAGTGATGGCAAAGGTGGAACCGTTTCTAAAACCATCGAAATTTCAGTGGTTGGTAGCAATGATCTGCCGTCTGTAACAGGCGGAACAACTGGCGATGTAGAAGAAGATAATGCCGCCGAACAAAATGCAACGGGCACGTTAGCAATACAGGATCCAGATGTACCGGACAACGCTGAGTTTACTTTGCTTGGCAGTGATACTCAGACTTACGGTTCGTTCTCAATAGACAAAGACACCGGTGAATGGGAGTTTGTGCTCGATAACTCCGCAGCACAAACTTTGTCTGAAGGGCAGGAAGTCACGCATACCTTTACGGTTCAGATAGAAGATGATTACAACGGAATTGTAACGCAAGACGTTGTTATCACTATCAAAGGTGATAATGACCAGCCTTCTATATCCGGTACACAGTTAGGTCAGTTGAAAGAAGATACTACGTTGACAGCGACTGGCTCGATGGACGTTGCCGATGTCGACCTGAATGATGTTCATAGCTGGACTATGAGTAATGGTGGTGTGGGCAAATACGGCTCCATTTCTATTGATGCTAATGGTGACTGGACATACACCCTTAACAACAGCAGTAAGCGTGTTCAGCAACTGGCAGAAGGTCAGAAAGCCCATGACTTCTTTACCGTCACGGTTAGCGATGGTCAGGGCGGAACAGACAGCAAACTGATTACCATTGAAGTGACAGGAACCAATGACGTACCGCGTTTGGGCGGTTCTCGTGTTGGCACCGTTACTGAGGATGGCACGCTTTCGGTTTCTAAACAGTTGAAACCTAGTGATGTGGATAAAACGGATACACATCAATGGGAGGTCACTCAGTATCATCCAGATAGCCTGGGGACATTTGTTCTCGATGCGAACGGAAAATGGACCTTCACTCTGGATAACGATAAAGCCGATGACTTGGATGCAGGAGACAGAGTTCGCGAAGAATACTGGGTAAAAGTGACTGATAACCACGGAGCATCAACTACCAAGAAAGTGGTCATCACAATCGAAGGGACCAACGACATTCCAGCACTGGATGGCGATTTAGCGGGAGAGGTAACAGAGGATACTCAAACCACGACCACAGGTCAGTTGTTGGATGGCGATCCGGATGCGGACGATTCTCACACCTTTGCAGTGCTCAACCCTCAAGGCTTATTTGGTGAGCTAACGGTAAATTCTGACGGCAGTTGGAGCTACGATCTGACCAATACCAATAGTCAGGTACAGGCACTGGCGGTGGGCGAAACGCTGACTGATACCTATCGCGTCACCGTAACCGACAGTCATGGTGAGAAAACAGAGAAGAACTTAGTCATCACCATTAAAGGTAATAACGATGACCCGGAAATAACCGGTAAAGTTTCTGGGACCGTGATTGAAGCAACGGCAGGTCAATTAGAGACAGACGGTCAGCTGGCAGCACTAGATGTGGACACATCCGATACCCACACTTGGTCGGTGACTGCGCCAACGGGCACTTATGGTTCACTCTCGGTAGACCCTAATACTGGGAAATGGACGTATGTTCTGGATTCAGGCAAACCTGCGACGCAGGCACTGGATGCTGGTGAGGTTGCACAGGACAAATTTACCATCGAAGTCGATGATGGCAATGGTGGTACAGCAACCAAAGAAATTGTCATTAATGTCGTGGGTACAAATTCAGACCCAAGTATTGTTGGTGATGATACTGGCGACATAAAAGAACTCGCTGGTACATCTACACCTACCACACCGAATACCACAACAGGAACGCTTGGCTCTGGCGATCCAGATGGTGACGATTCACACACATGGATGGTTGTTGACCCAAGTGGCACCTATGGCACATTGTCTATAGACAGCGATGGAAAATGGACCTTCACCCTCAATGATGGTTCAAACGTGGTAAATGAACTTGATGAAGGCGATACAACAACGGATACCTTCACCGTTCGTGCGACCGACAGCTTCGGTCAGCAGAGTGAATCCCAGGTTGTCATTACCATTGAGGGTACCAATGATGCGCCAACGCTTAATGGAAGCGCACTTTCCAAAACCGTAACGGAAGATGGTGCGAGCTCCGTATCTGGTCAATTGAATTCTGGTGATCCAGATAAAGATGATGGAGCTGAATTCGGTATCTCTGGTGCACATCCTGCCGGCGAAGGTACTTACGGCAACCTTGTTGTCGACCCGTCAACAGGGCAGTGGACCTATACCCTTAAAGATCCAAACTCATCAGCGATTCAGGAATTGTCTCCGACAACCAGTCTGACAGAGACATTCACCGTGTTTGTTAAAGATGACGCAGGTGAAATGGTCTCCAAACCGCTCACTATTACGATTGCTGGTACAAACGACGAACCGGTGATTTCAGGTGCTACAGAAGCAACCTATAAAGAAGATACTGGTACGGGTTCAAGTGTTTCGTTAACCGGAGCACTGAATATCACCGACATCGATAAAGACGTTGCTAGTGGTTCGGATACCGATACTGTCGATTCCGCAAAAATTGTTTCCTCTACCTTTGCAGGCAATCTAGGTACTCTCACCATTGACGCGGCAGGTAACTGGGAATATCTCATCGATAATGACTCGCCACAGGTTCAGGGATTGCGTGAGGGAGAAACTTACGTGGAAACCTTCACCATTCTTGGTGAAGACGAGTTTGGCGCCATTGTCAGCAAGGACCTGGCAATTACGGTTAAAGGAACGAATGACATCCCAGAAGTCTTTGGTGATGACGCCGGAACGGTAACCGTCACTAAGTCTGAAACCGCTAAGGGTATGGTACTGGCAACGGATGTAGACTCACTGGATGATGTGAAAGCCTGGACGGTTGAAAGTGGTGATGGCACATATGGTGTTCTAAGCATCGACGGGACAACAGGCGAATGGGTCTACACGATAGACAGCACTAAATCGATGCCTGGTCCGAACGACACGGCAACGGATACATTTTATGTCAGGGCGGAAGATCTTGATGGTGGTGTGTCAGAAAAATTCGCGATTGTTATCAATGTTCAAGGTTCAAACTTCCCACCAGTTGGCGGAGGTGGCAGCCCAACGAATGATCAGCCTGATATTGGTGGAGACATTACAGGTTCAGTTACAGAGGATTCGCTAACTGCAGAATCTGGACAACTGACGGTGACTGACCCTGATACCGGAGACAGTCACACATGGAGTCTGATTAATTCGGGCGGTACAGCAGAACCAGATAATAAGTTGGAAGGCACGTACGGTACGCTTGAGCTCAATCCGGCTACAGGTAAGTGGCATTATGTACTTAACAACAATGATCCTGCTGTTCAAAACCTCAAACCGGGTGAGACGGTGCAGGAAACATTCACAGTTAAAGTGACGGATTCTTCTGGCGAAGCCAACGATTCAGATACGCAGACCATCACCATTGATGTTGTTGGTAGTGCTGATCATGTCGAAGTTTCTAATCCGGTTATTGAAACGGCTGTTGTTAAAGAAGATGCCGTTACTACCGATTCCGGAACGCTCACTACCCCAGCTGGTCTCGGAACGGGTACCTGGCATCTGCCAAGTGGTGTAGGTCAGTTTGGTACATTAACTCTGGACTCTTCCGGTAACTGGACATACAACCTTAACAGCGCTAACCCTACAGTTAACCAACTGAAAGAAGGTGCGAAGCTCACAGAAACATTCGAAGTAGTGGTTGTTGATCAGTATGGTAAAACGACGGTTGATGCGAGTGGAAACCCCATCAAGCTTCAGGTCGAAATTGATATAACCGGTACTAACGATGCACCAAATATTACGGGTGAGTTAACCAACAGCATTGCGAACAGTGATTCTGATGGAAAAATTACCGGTGATTTGAATCCTGGAGACCCTGATGTTGGTGATACACACACTTGGCGCCTACCAAATGAAACCGCTTCAAATGAAGAGGAAGGCACATACGGTAAGCTGATTCTCAACCCAACAACGGGTGAGTATGAATACCAGTTTGATAGCAGTAACAACACGGTTAAGAATCTAGGTCAAACAGAAACTCTGACAGAGACTTTTGACGTCATTGTTAAAGATGACAACGGGCTCGAATCTACCGATACAGTCACTATCACGATTACTGGTTCGAACGATGCTCCCGTTATTACGGGAGCAACGACAGGTACAGCCGAAGAAGACAGTGGTATAGCTGCGTCTGGCAAGCTGAATGCGGTAGAAGCGAACACTGATGATAGCGCGAGCTTTATCGCCAAAGAGGGAGCGAATGCGCTGCAAGGAACTTACGGTAAGTTCGAAATTGATGCAGAAGGTAACTGGACATACAACTTGTTCGACGGTCAGCCTCATATCGAAGAGCTGTCTCCAGACAGTTCTATTACTGAGTCCTTTATTGTTACTGCGGTCGATAGCTTTGGTGTGACCACCAGAGAAACAGTCACAGTCACCATTACTGGTACTAATGATGATCCTGTTGTTTCCGGTGATTCAACGGGCGTGGTTGCAGAAACGGCGGTTACAACGGCAACTGGTCAGTTGGTGACAGCAGATGTCGACGATAACGATACCGCGACTTATAGCGTAACGACGGTTGCTTCTTACGGTACTTTGAGTGTGAACCCATCTACAGGTGCCTGGGAGTACGTCGTTGACAGCAACAACGCAACCGTAAACAGCCTTGGTAAAGGTTCTTCAATCACCGATACGGCAGAGATTACGGTTACAGATAAATTCGGTGGTACGGATACCATAACGGTAAACATCACCATCAACGGTGAAAATGATGCGCCTTCCATTTTTGGTAACCTTGCAACCGATACGGACGCAGAAGCACAGGAAGAGTCAACAACGACTGTGACTGGGCAACTGCAGTCTGGCGACCCGGATATGTTGGATTCTCCAGACACCCATACGTGGGAAGTACTCAACGACAATTCTCCTTATGGCAGTATGGACGTTGATCAAAATGGTGAATGGACCTTCAATCTCGAAAACAGTCATGCAGACATCCAGAAATTGGGAGCAGGTGAAGAGATTGAAATTCAGTATCAGATAAAAGTCTCTGATCAGCATGATGTCAGTGATACGCAGACTGTCACTATTACAGTAAAAGGTACCAACGATCTTCCTGTCGTTACTGGCCCTCTTACTGGAGCAACTGCAGAAGACGGAACAAGCACCGCGACGGGAGATTTGGATGTATCAGACATTGATGAAAATGATACTCACACATGGAGCGTGTCAGGCAGCGATGTCGGAACGTATGGCAGCATTTCGGTAGATGCGAATGGTGTTTGGACTTACATATTGAATAACGCCTCGGATGCGGTTCAGAATCTGGCGGCTGGTCAAACTGAGCAGGATACCTTCCAAATCTCTGTGTTTGATGGCACGGATACGGTGACCAAAACGGTGACGATTGATGTTACTGGCTCAAACGATACCCCAAGTATTACTGGCGATACTTCCGATTCCATTTCACAAGACGCAACCGCATCGGTAACGGGCGACCTGAATGTGTCGGATAAAGACCTGTCGGATACTCATAGCTGGTCTATCGTTGGTTCTGATACCGGAAAATACGGCGAACTGAGTTTGAATACGTCGACAGGTGAGTGGGAATACACCATTAACAATTCACTTGCAGGCAGTAACGCGCTTGGACAGGGACAGACAGAAGACGAAGTCTTTACCGTTATGGTTTCTGATGGTCAGGGTGGGACAAAAGAGCAGGATGTAACCATTACCATTTCAGGTCGAAATGACGCACCTCAGGTTACGGCAGTTGTGGTAGCAGGAACGACAACGCTTGGCTTCACAGCATCTGCTACTGGTAGTTTGACCGCCACTGACCCAGATGCCAATAACGCATCACTGACCTGGTCGGTTTCTAACCCAAGTGGTACTTATGGCAACTTAAGCATCGACCAGTCCGGGCAATGGACTTACAGCATCGATGAGAGTAAACCAGATACGACAGATTTAGTGGCGGGCGTCACTAAGACGGAAACATTCACCATTGAAGTAGAAGACAGTCACGGCGCTGTTTCTACTGAAACGGTAACCGTAACGGTTAACGGTTCGCTATTTGATGGCACTCCTACGACTGGAAATGACATTCTCATTGCAACGGATGACGATGAAATCTTCTACGGGGATCCAAAAGGAAGTGCAGTGGCGTCGCAAGATACCTTTGTTTGGCAGCCTGGTTCTCTGGGGACTCCGGCAGGGCACGACATTATCCGAGAGTTTGATGTGAGCAATGACAGACTTGATTTAAGCGCAATTGTGGCTGCTGACAATGTTTCTGGATTGAGTGAGCTGACTTCAAATCTGACACTTTCTGAATCTTCCGGAAATACTTACTTGAATGTGAGTAACGGCTCTGGAACCATTCAGACCATCGAATTAGAAGGTATTGGCTTAGGCAGTCTGTTGTCTCATGCCTCTCCGGGTAGTTTGTCACCGGAAGAGCAGATCGAGCGTTTGTTGGACAATGGAAGCTTGATATTGAGCGACAACATCGGTGATAGTAGCGCCAATACCATTAGTGGTAATAGCTCCGCTTATAGTCTGTTTGGGTTATCGGGTAATGACATATTAGACGGTGACGGCGGCGATGACTTGATTGCTGGTGGCAGTGGGAATGACATCCTCACAGGTGGTGCAGGCAACGACTTGTTCATTTGGTACAAGGGTGAAACTGACAGTGCAGCCAGTCACGATCAAATTACCGACTTTGAACTGTCGGGAGGTGACAAACTCGATTTAAGAGACATCCTTCCAGATACTGTAGATGGCAACAGTCTGTCTTCTTTGCTAGGGCATATCTCCGCCACAGTATCTTCAGACAGTTCCACACTAGAACTGGTTGTTACACCTGAAAGTGGCATGTCACAAGCGATCGACGTCGTAATTGGTAACGCTGCCGACTACGGTTTATCGATGACATCTACTTCCAGTGATATCGTCAATGAACTGATGAATAACAATGCATTTAAATGGGACTGATAAATAAACTCATTCCCCTTAAATAGCAAAAGCGCAAGACTTGGTTTTCACATGCCGAGCCTTGCGTTTTTCATTGCAATTGAGCTAGCCAAATTAAGCTGTAAATTCATCTCGTAAACGTTTGCTCTGTAATTGAAACCCTTTCAATTCCTCAGTATTTCCATCCTGAAACCTGCACCAATTTATCTGGCATCCAACAAAAATATACCTTCCTTTATGGATTGTTTATAAATTCATTTTTTAGTTCTTTTCTAATACTCTAAGTATTAGAGAATTGATCGTTTTATGATCTCAAGATCCTCAGTCTTAATTATCAGGTTGAATAAAAATTTGGAAAGAGAGCAGACAAAATACTCCTGAAAAAGATTAGTAATGTGTGGTTACAGATAAATATTCTTATTAATCGATTATTAAAAGATGTTAATAGAAATCCTAATAAGAAATAATGAGTTAGCTCTATTAAGAGTTTTACTCACTCTGATGAGTATCAAAGCAGAGTTTTCTATGAACCATTATTGAGAATTTATTCTCAATAATGAGAATATCAATCAAATAAATCTTTAGTATGAGTAGAATTTATCAATAAGTTACCGATACAGATAACTAATAGTTTTGTAATTAGCTCGATTCGCAAATTGATATTCAGTTCTTATTTTAGGAACAGTATGAAAAATACTCTTAATAATGGTCATTGAATCATTAAGTTAAATTTTTAAACAACTATTTACGATTGATGCAAAATTGAAACACCTTAAGTTTGAGAGCTGGCTCATAAACTTGAAAGAGTAATGAATGAGACATTGCTTCAAACATTTGCTTTTGTGGAGTTAGTTCCATATAGGTGTTAAATTATTAGTTTAACTAATAAAAATCTAATGCGTTATTCATCCTGGCGGAAATACGCAAACAAAAATTAGAGGTTAGCATGGATTCTATTCAGTCTCTTTTATCTTCAGCGATCGCAGGTGTTGGTCAAATGATTGTTATTGACCAGCAAGGAAACATTCGAGTTGTTCCAAAAGGAACCCCACTTTTACCCGGAGAAGTCGTTCTTGAAGCCGACGGTGCTTCCAAAGACGGTGCGGCACCACGAGCGGGTATTGTTGACGATAATCAAGACATCAACCAACTTGAGCTTGATGAAGATATTCAAGAAATTTTCGCAGCCTTAGAAGGCGGAGAAGACCCAACTCAGTTGGACGACGAATTTGCAACTGCTGCGGGTGACGCTTCATCGGGCTCAAGTTTAACTACATCCGGTGAAATCGAGCGTATTGGTGCGCAATCCATTGCAGAAACATCGTTCGATACAGGCAGCTTTGAACGCCAGGGGCTGTCCAGAACCCAAAGCCTGACACTTCTAGAATCCTATCGAATCTTGCTAACCGCCACGACCGATTCGGGTCCAGAAGGTGCTCCTTCTGTTTCTATTCCCGAAGCGGTGAACTCTGTTAATGCTGAAGAAGCAGAGGATGGTGTCGATCTACTAATCACAGTGCCAGCAGGTACAACGAACGAAGACACCATATTTGTCGAAGTTTCGACACCTACTGGTGAATCTGTCTTCATTGAAGTTCCCGTTCCTGATGACTGGGATGGAACCTCTCCAATTGTTGTGACTATTCCGTCAGGAAATTTAAATACAGATGGGAGTTACACGGTAACATCTGAAGTATTTAAGCCAAACGGAGATTCAACCTCTACCAGTGCACCAGTTACTTTCGATTTAGATACAACACCACCGTCTACACCAACAGTGACCATCACAGAAGATGCAAATAACGATGGAACGTTAAGTGATGATGAATTAGACGGTCAGGTAACAGTCACTGTTCAAATCCCGTCCGATGCAGAAGTTGGCGATGTATTAAAAGTGACAGGACAGCCTGACACGATCATCACCCAAGACATGATTAACGCTGGTTCAATCACCTTGGAGTACGACAGACCAGCCGATGGTGAAACCCTTGACATAACAGCCACTATTACCGACCAGGCAGGTAACACCTCTACAGCGGGTAACGATAGTGTTGTAACAGAAGACAATACACCAACAGGTGCACCAACCGTTCAGATTCTTGATGATGCCAACAATGATGGCATATTAACATCTGATGAAAATGACGGTTCGGTGGATGTTCGAATCACACTACCAGAAGGTGTGAAAGTCGGTGACGTTCTTAAAGTGACTGGGCAGCCAGATATTGTCATCAATCAAGAACAGATCGATGTCGGATTTATCACTGTCAGTTACCCAGTTCCCGAGCAAAATGAAACACTAACAGTAAACGCGACAGTAACAGATTCGTCAGGTAATGTGTCCGCAACAGGCAGTGACTCGGTTACTGGTGAGAACATCAATGATAATCCAGTAATTGGCGATGAAAATGGTGATCCTGTTGGTGACTCAATTACTGTATCTGTTAACGAAGATACTACGAAATCAGGTAAGTTAACCGCTTCGGACGTTGATGGAGACGACCTGACGTTTTCAAAAGGCACAGATCCATCCAATGGCACTGTTACTGTTGACGCAGATGGGAACTGGTCTTACACACCGAATGAAAACTACAACGGAAATGACAGCTTTACCGTTGTAGTCAGTGATGGAAACGGTGGTACAGATACCATCACTATCAATGTTGAAGTCGCAGCAGTTAATGACGACCCAACAGCGACCGCTGAAAACGTTGAAGTTAATGAAGACGCAAGCGTAACCGGGCAGATCGAGGCATCTGATGTCGATCTTCCGGCTGGAGAGTCTCTGACCTTTACAACGGATGAAGTTGTGAAAGGTTTGACACTAAATTCAGACGGTTTGTATACATTCGACGCAAGTGAATATGATGATCTGAAAGAAGGTCAGGAGCTCGTCATTAGTGTGCCTGTTACTGTTACAGACGATGCGGGCGGCAGCACTACAACAACACTCACCATTACCGTGACTGGCAGTAACGATCCTGCTGACGTAACGGCGGGTGTTGCAAATCTCACAGAATCCGATTCAGTATTGTCAGCAAACGGGAAGCTTGAAAGTACCGACCCTGATGGTAACGACAATACGTTCAAACCTACAACGATCAATGGTACCTACGGTGTGCTGACTCTTCAGGCAGACGGTACATGGAACTTCGAGTCCCATACAGCTTTGGATGAGCTGGACGCAAACGACAAGGTAACGGAACAATTTGTTGTCGAGACCGAAGACGGAACAAAAACCACCATTGACATCAAAATTCAGGGAACCAACGATGTCCCTGTTGTTGAAACTCAGACTCAAGCCTGGATTTTTGAAGACGACACATCAAAGACCGTAAAAGGCTTTACGGTTAATGACCCTGATGCCAGTGACAGTCATACTTTTACCATTGTTTCCCAACCAGACTCCAGTCTTGGTGAATTTGAAATGCGAGCAGACGGTAGCTGGACGTTTGTCCTAACCGATACCGAAGCCGCTGATAAACTTCCTGAAGGTCATAAGCTCAACGAAGTTTACCAAATCGAAGTCAAAGACTCTCAGGGTGCGACAACAGTCGTAGACGTAACGGTAACCATCATAGGTAAGAACGATGCTGCCGACGTCACCGCAGCATCAAAGACACTTACAGAAACTGATGCAGTGCTAAGAACTAGTGGCACTCTGACGCACACTGATGTTGATGGTGCGGATAACACCTTTAAAGCCGACACTATCGAAGGTGATATCGGCACACTCTACATGCACAAAAGCGGCGAATGGCAGTTTGTTGCTAATGGCACATACGATCATCTAGACGATGGCGAACACGTTACAGAAACCTTTAACGTCTTTACCGAAGACGGTACACCAACAACCATCACCATCCGAATCGACGGCACAAACGACGCACCAGTTGCAGTCGCAGATACCGCTACGACGCAAGAAGATAACACTGTAACTATTGACGTTCTTGCAAACGACACGGACGCCGAAGATAACACCTTAACAATCAAAGAAGCTTCTGTTCCATCAGAACAAGGCACCGTCGCCATAGTCGACGGAAAAATTGTCTTTACACCAGCCGACAATTTCAACGGCGAAGCCACAATTACCTACACAGTAACCGACGGTAAGTTGGATAGCGAACCTTCTACAGTGAAAGTGACCGTAGAAGCGGTTAATGACGAAGTAGGCGCGGTAACGGATTCAAACGAAAACGACAATACTGTTGCCGAAAATGCAGCAATAGGAACAGAAGTAAATATTACAGGTCTTGCTGTCGACCCCGACGGTCAAAAAGTAACTTACTCACTTACTAACGATGCAGATGGTCTATTCACCATCAACCCAGAAACTGGAGTCGTTACCGTAAATGGCGCTCTCGACCACGAAACCTCTGATTCTCACATCATTGAAATCACTGCAACCTCAGAAGACGGCAGCAAATCTAGCCAAACATTCGTCATCAATGTTAGTGATATTGATGAGATTGCACCAGAAGCACCTGGCGTAACCATCACTGAAGACGCGAACAACGATGGTCTGATTAGTGACGCAGAGCTTGACGGGCAAGTGAACGTTACCATTTCGCTAGAAGGTACGAACGCAGTCGCAGGCGACACATTAACGGTAAATGGTACGAATATCTTACTGACTGATGATCATATCAGTGCTGGTGAGGTCCTAACGAGTGTCGATGCACCATCAGAAGGCGAGACACTAACTGTCGAAGCAACCATTACAGATATAGCTGGTAACGTGTCTGAGAAAGGTATTGCTGAAGCGATGGTGGATACCGAAATCGCGGCGCCAGAGTTAGCGCTGAACGCGGACACTGGCAGCAGCGATAGCGACAGCCTCACCAACGATGGTGTGGTGAACGTGACCCTGGCAGACGAAGCGGTCAGCTGGGAATACACCACAGACGGCGGCACGACCTGGGTAACCGGCACAGGCACGAGCTTCACGCTTGCTGAAGCCGAGTACGCGGATGGTGCGGTACAAGTGCGTCAAACCGACGCGGCGGGCAACACCAGTAATGGTGTGTCGCTGGGTGCGGTGACCGTGGATCAAACCATCGCGGCGCCAGAGTTAGCGCTGAACGCGGACACTGGCAGCAGCGATAGCGACAGCCTCACCAACGATGGTGTGGTGAACGTGACCCTGGCAGACGAAGCGGTCAGCTGGGAATACACCACAGACGGCGGCACGACCTGGGTAACCGGCACAGGCACGAGCTTCACGCTTGCTGAAGCCGAGTACGCGGATGGTGCGGTACAAGTGCGTCAAACCGACGCGGCGGGCAACACCAGTAATGGTGTGTCGCTGGGTGCGGTGACCGTGGATCAAACCATCGCGGCGCCAGAGTTAGCGCTGAACGCGGACACTGGCAGCAGCGATAGCGACAGCCTCACCAACGATGGTGTGGTGAACGTGACCCTGGCAGACGAAGCGGTCAGCTGGGAATACACCACAGACGGCGGCACGACCTGGGTAACCGGCACAGGCACGAGCTTCACGCTTGCTGAAGCCGAGTACGCGGATGGTGCGGTACAAGTGCGTCAAACCGACGCGGCGGGCAACACCAGTAATGGTGTGTCGCTGGGTGCGGTGACCGTGGATCAAACCATCGCGGCGCCAGAGTTAGCGCTGAACGCGGACACTGGCAGCAGCGATAGCGACAGCCTCACCAACGATGGTGTGGTGAACGTGACCCTGGCAGACGAAGCGGTCAGCTGGGAATACACCACAGACGGCGGCACGACCTGGGTAACCGGCACAGGCACGAGCTTCACGCTTGCTGAAGCCGAGTACGCGGATGGTGCGGTACAAGTGCGTCAAACCGACGCGGCGGGCAACACCAGTAATGGTGTGTCGCTGGGTGCGGTGACCGTGGATCAAACCATCGCGGCGCCAGAGTTAGCGCTGAACGCGGACACTGGCAGCAGCGATAGCGACAGCCTCACCAACGATGGTGTGGTGAACGTGACCCTGGCAGACGAAGCGGTCAGCTGGGAATACACCACAGACGGCGGCACGACCTGGGTAACCGGCACAGGCACGAGCTTCACGCTTGCTGAAGCCGAGTACGCGGATGGTGCGGTACAAGTGCGTCAAACCGACGCGGCGGGCAACACCAGTAATGGTGTGTCGCTGGGTGCGGTGACCGTGGATCAAACCATCGCGGCGCCAGAGTTAGCGCTGAACGCGGACACTGGCAGCAGCGATAGCGACAGCCTCACCAACGATGGTGTGGTGAACGTGACCCTGGCAGACGAAGCGGTCAGCTGGGAATACACCACAGACGGCGGCACGACCTGGGTAACCGGCACAGGCACGAGCTTCACGCTTGCTGAAGCCGAGTACGCGGATGGTGCGGTACAAGTGCGTCAAACCGACGCGGCGGGCAACACCAGTAATGGTGTGTCGCTGGGTGCGGTGACCGTGGATCAAACCATCGCGGCGCCAGAGTTAGCGCTGAACGCGGACACTGGCAGCAGCGATAGCGACAGCCTCACCAACGATGGTGTGGTGAACGTGACCCTGGCAGACGAAGCGGTCAGCTGGGAATACACCACAGACGGCGGCACGACCTGGGTAACCGGCACAGGCACGAGCTTCACGCTTGCTGAAGCCGAGTACGCGGATGGTGCGGTACAAGTGCGTCAAACCGACGCGGCGGGCAACACCAGTAATGGTGTGTCGCTGGGTGCGGTGACCGTGGATCAAACCATCGCGGCGCCAGAGTTAGCGCTGAACGCGGACACTGGCAGCAGCGATAGCGACAGCCTCACCAACGATGGTGTGGTGAACGTGACCCTGGCAGACGAAGCGGTCAGCTGGGAATACACCACAGACGGCGGCACGACCTGGGTAACCGGCACAGGCACGAGCTTCACGCTTGCTGAAGCCGAGTACGCGGATGGTGCGGTACAAGTGCGTCAAACCGACGCGGCGGGCAACACCAGTAATGGTGTGTCGCTGGGTGCGGTGACCGTGGATCAAACCATCGCGGCGCCAGAGTTAGCGCTGAACGCGGACACTGGCAGCAGCGATAGCGACAGCCTCACCAACGATGGTGTGGTGAACGTGACCCTGGCAGACGAAGCGGTCAGCTGGGAATACACCCAGACGGCGGCACGACCTGGGTAACCGGCACAGGCACGAGCTTCACGCTTGCTGAAGCCGAGTACGCGGATGGTGCGGTACAAGTGCGTCAAACCGACGCGGCGGGCAACACCAGTAATGGTGTGTCGCTGGGTGCGGTGACCGTGGATCAAACCATCGCGGCGCCAGAGTTAGCGCTGAACGCGGACACTGGCAGCAGCGATAGCGACAGCCTCACCAACGATGGTGTGGTGAACGTGACCCTGGCAGACGAAGCGGTCAGCTGGGAATACACCACAGACGGCGGCACGACCTGGGTAACCGGCACAGGCACGAGCTTCACGCTTGCTGAAGCCGAGTACGCGGATGGTGCGGTACAAGTGCGTCAAACCGACGCGGCGGGCAACACCAGTAATGGTGTGTCGCTGGGTGCGGTGACCGTGGATCAAACCATCGCGGCGCCAGAGTTAGCGCTGAACGCGGACACTGGCAGCAGCGATAGCGACAGCCTCACCAACGATGGTGTGGTGAACGTGACCCTGGCAGACGAAGCGGTCAGCTGGGAATACACCACAGACGGCGGCACGACCTGGGTAACCGGCACAGGCACGAGCTTCACGCTTGCTGAAGCCGAGTACGCGGATGGTGCGGTACAAGTGCGTCAAACCGACGCGGCGGGCAACACCAGTAATGGTGTGTCGCTGGGTGCGGTGACCGTGGATCAAACCATCGCGGCGCCAGAGTTAGCGCTGAACGCGGACACTGGCAGCAGCGATAGCGACAGCCTCACCAACGATGGTGTGGTGAACGTGACCCTGGCAGACGAAGCGGTCAGCTGGGAATACACCACAGACGGCGGCACGACCTGGGTAACCGGCACAGGCACGAGCTTCACGCTTGCTGAAGCCGAGTACGCGGATGGTGCGGTACAAGTGCGTCAAACCGACGCGGCGGGCAACACCAGTAATGGTGTGTCGCTGGGTGCGGTGACCGTGGATCAAACCATCGCGGCGCCAGAGTTAGCGCTGAACGCGGACACTGGCAGCAGCGATAGCGACAGCCTCACCAACGATGGTGTGGTGAACGTGACCCTGGCAGACGAAGCGGTCAGCTGGGAATACACCACAGACGGCGGCACGACCTGGGTAACCGGCACAGGCACGAGCTTCACGCTTGCTGAAGCCGAGTACGCGGATGGTGCGGTACAAGTGCGTCAAACCGACGCGGCGGGCAACACCAGTAATGGTGTGTCGCTGGGTGCGGTGACCGTGGATCAAACCATCGCGGCGCCAGAGTTAGCGCTGAACGCGGACACTGGCAGCAGCGATAGCGACAGCCTCACCAACGATGGTGTGGTGAACGTGACCCTGGCAGACGAAGCGGTCAGCTGGGAATACACCACAGACGGCGGCACGACCTGGGTAACCGGCACAGGCACGAGCTTCACGCTTGCTGAAGCCGAGTACGCGGATGGTGCGGTACAAGTGCGTCAAACCGACGCGGCGGGCAACACCAGTAATGGTGTGTCGCTGGGTGCGGTGACCGTGGATCAAACCATCGCGGCGCCAGAGTTAGCGCTGAACGCGGACACTGGCAGCAGCGATAGCGACAGCCTCACCAACGATGGTGTGGTGAACGTGACCCTGGCAGACGAAGCGGTCAGCTGGGAATACACCACAGACGGCGGCACGACCTGGGTAACCGGCACAGGCACGAGCTTCACGCTTGCTGAAGCCGAGTACGCGGATGGTGCGGTACAAGTGCGTCAAACCGACGCGGCGGGCAACACCAGTAATGGTGTGTCGCTGGGTGCGGTGACCGTGGATCAAACCATCGCGGCGCCAGAGTTAGCGCTGAACGCGGACACTGGCAGCAGCGATAGCGACAGCCTCACCAACGATGGTGTGGTGAACGTGACCCTGGCAGACGAAGCGGTCAGCTGGGAATACACCACAGACGGCGGCACGACCTGGGTAACCGGCACAGGCACGAGCTTCACGCTTGCTGAAGCCGAGTACGCGGATGGTGCGGTACAAGTGCGTCAAACCGACGCGGCGGGCAACACCAGTAATGGTGTGTCGCTGGGTGCGGTGACCGTGGATCAAACCATCGCGGCGCCAGAGTTAGCGCTGAACGCGGACACTGGCAGCAGCGATAGCGACAGCCTCACCAACGATGGTGTGGTGAACGTGACCCTGGCAGACGAAGCGGTCAGCTGGGAATACACCACAGACGGCGGCACGACCTGGGTAACCGGCACAGGCACGAGCTTCACGCTTGCTGAAGCCGAGTACGCGGATGGTGCGGTACAAGTGCGTCAAACCGACGCGGCGGGCAACACCAGTAATGGTGTGTCGCTGGGTGCGGTGACCGTGGATCAAACCATCGCGGCGCCAGAGTTAGCGCTGAACGCGGACACTGGCAGCAGCGATAGCGACAGCCTCACCAACGATGGTGTGGTGAACGTGACCCTGGCAGACGAAGCGGTCAGCTGGGAATACACCACAGACGGCGGCACGACCTGGGTAACCGGCACAGGCACGAGCTTCACGCTTGCTGAAGCCGAGTACGCGGATGGTGCGGTACAAGTGCGTCAAACCGACGCGGCGGGCAACACCAGTAATGGTGTGTCGCTGGGTGCGGTGACCGTGGATCAAACCATCGCGGCGCCAGAGTTAGCGCTGAACGCGGACACTGGCAGCAGCGATAGCGACAGCCTCACCAACGATGGTGTGGTGAACGTGACCCTGGCAGACGAAGCGGTCAGCTGGGAATACACCACAGACGGCGGCACGACCTGGGTAACCGGCACAGGCACGAGCTTCACGCTTGCTGAAGCCGAGTACGCGGATGGTGCGGTACAAGTGCGTCAAACCGACGCGGCGGGCAACACCAGTAATGGTGTGTCGCTGGGTGCGGTGACCGTGGATCAAACCATCGCGGCGCCAGAGTTAGCGCTGAACGCGGACACTGGCAGCAGCGATAGCGACAGCCTCACCAACGATGGTGTGGTGAACGTGACCCTGGCAGACGAAGCGGTCAGCTGGGAATACACCACAGACGGCGGCACGACCTGGGTAACCGGCACAGGCACGAGCTTCACGCTTGCTGAAGCCGAGTACGCGGATGGTGCGGTACAAGTGCGTCAAACCGACGCGGCGGGCAACACCAGTAATGGTGTGTCGCTGGGTGCGGTGACCGTGGATCAAACCATCGCGGCGCCAGAGTTAGCGCTGAACGCGGACACTGGCAGCAGCGATAGCGACAGCCTCACCAACGATGGTGTGGTGAACGTGACCCTGGCAGACGAAGCGGTCAGCTGGGAATACACCACAGACGGCGGCACGACCTGGGTAACCGGCACAGGCACGAGCTTCACGCTTGCTGAAGCCGAGTACGCGGATGGTGCGGTACAAGTGCGTCAAACCGACGCGGCGGGCAACACCAGTAATGGTGTGTCGCTGGGTGCGGTGACCGTGGATCAAACCATCGCGGCGCCAGAGTTAGCGCTGAACGCGGACACTGGCAGCAGCGATAGCGACAGCCTCACCAACGATGGTGTGGTGAACGTGACCCTGGCAGACGAAGCGGTCAGCTGGGAATACACCACAGACGGCGGCACGACCTGGGTAACCGGCACAGGCACGAGCTTCACGCTTGCTGAAGCCGAGTACGCGGATGGTGCGGTACAAGTGCGTCAAACCGACGCGGCGGGCAACACCAGTAATGGTGTGTCGCTGGGTGCGGTGACCGTGGATCAAACCATCGCGGCGCCAGAGTTAGCGCTGAACGCGGACACTGGCAGCAGCGATAGCGACAGCCTCACCAACGATGGTGTGGTGAACGTGACCCTGGCAGACGAAGCGGTCAGCTGGGAATACACCACAGACGGCGGCACGACCTGGGTAACCGGCACAGGCACGAGCTTCACGCTTGCTGAAGCCGAGTACGCGGATGGTGCGGTACAAGTGCGTCAAACCGACGCGGCGGGCAACACCAGTAATGGTGTGTCGCTGGGTGCGGTGACCGTGGATCAAACCATCGCGGCGCCAGAGTTAGCGCTGAACGCGGACACTGGCAGCAGCGATAGCGACAGCCTCACCAACGATGGTGTGGTGAACGTGACCCTGGCAGACGAAGCGGTCAGCTGGGAATACACCACAGACGGCGGCACGACCTGGGTAACCGGCACAGGCACGAGCTTCACGCTTGCTGAAGCCGAGTACGCGGATGGTGCGGTACAAGTGCGTCAAACCGACGCGGCGGGCAACACCAGTAATGGTGTGTCGCTGGGTGCGGTGACCGTGGATCAAACCATCGCGGCGCCAACCATCACCAACATCACCGATGATTCGGCGAATAGTGATTACTCTGAAGTGACTCTGCATGGTACGGGTAGTGAAGTCGGTAATACTATTGAGGTATTTGCTAAAGATTCTGACGGTGACTATGTATCTATTGGAACTGCTACCGTCCAGGCTGATTTAAGTTGGACTCTTGATATCTCCAGTATTAGCGTTACGCCGATCAACGACAATGAATTCATGTTTGCTAAGGAAACGGATTCTGCTGGAAATGTGAGTGAGGCATCCGATACCGTTCACTACTACCATGGTAGTTACGACCCAGCTGTTACGGAGTCTTCTGATGACTATGTACTTCTTGGTGGAGGTCGAGATGATCTACAAATGGTTTCTGATGACGATAATGATTACTTTGTCGCGGATGGTGGTGCCCACGATGACAAGGCAATTTTCTCTGAATCCATTGAAAACTATGTGATCAGTGTTAACAGTGCTGGCGAGATTGTAGTATTTGAGCCATCTGAGAATGATACGAACGTATTCCGCGAGTTTGAACGCTTTAAGTTTGGCGATGAGACTTACACAGTTGAACAGCTTCTGAAACCTACGGTTACCATTACCAGCGATGTGAATGACGACGGTGTTCTTGCCGGTTCTGAAGTTGAATCATCTGTAAGCTACCGAGTTGATCTTCCTGCCGGTGCAGCAGTGGGCACAGTTCTGCTTGTAACACTACCTTCCGGAGTTCAGTCTATTACTCTTACAGAGCAGCAGATTGAAGACGGTCAAGTAACTGGTTCTTACACTACACCATCAGAAGGTAGTGATTTCACTATAAGCGTTTCTATTACACATGCGAACGGTCAGGAATACACGTCGTCTGATTCTGTGCATGTGAATGAAGCTCCGGAAGTTAATGATTTCACAGTGTCTTCAACATCCAGTGTCTTCAATATTCCTTTCTCTGGAAATGCGACGGATACAGAAGATGACAGCAGTGCTGACAAGACGACAGACATAGTAGTGACCGAATTACCACAGTTCGGCAGCCTTTATGTCATTAACGAAGATGGTTTCAAAACGAAACTGGAAGTTGGCTCAGTTGTCGCTGATTCAGCTGTCGTTAAATATGAACTTGATAGTGATGTAAATGAAAATCTAAGCTTCGATTCGACAGCATTCAACAACGAAACGCCAATCAATAATTTGTCGGAGATTGCTCTGGATAGCGGAGTAGTTATCACCGGTGGTGTAGTTGGCAATGATGGTTCACTTACACAAGGTACCCTGAATTACGATAGCGACGTAAATGAAGTCGGTATTGGTGTAAATGGTGGTGAAATAGAGAGTGGTAACAAAGAATACGTTTCCATCGACTTCGGTGACAATATCAATGTTACTGAAGCTAACGTATCTTTAGCGAGCCTACATGGACACTATTCAAATGCTGGTTTGGGTATTGATGCCAAGGTTCATATTGAGTTGTACAAAGATGGCGTTCTGCAGACAACTGTAGTTGTAGACTCTTCTAGCGATATCGTAAATTCTCAGTATGTAGCGAATCTGCAGCTTGATGGTGGCTTCGATGAAATCCGCTTGACTACCACAGCGAACCAAAACTCCAACTTTACGCTAACGGGCGTCGAGGTTGTTGACTCTCAAATCAATGATGAGATTGAGTACAAAGCGGTAGATTCAGATGGTCAGGAAAGCGATGGAACAGCTACTGTCGATATCAGTATCCCTAGCTCTGAATCCGCTTTGGAACGTGCCCCAGTCGTAAACGGAGACGCTGATTTCGGTAGCTCGGACGAAGATAATGCATTCATCATTGACGCAGCTAAACTTCAAATCCTGCTCAATACTGCTACCGACGAAAATCAGGATGACTTGTTCATTTCTTCACTGTCTGTAGATGAGTCTAAAGGTGAGCTGGTCGTTACCAATAACGCTCAAGGTGAGGTAACTGGCGCTGTATTCTATCCAAATGAAGACATGGCGGCTGAAGACATCAAGTTTGATTTCACTGTTAGTGATGGAAAACTATCAGACACTGGCTCTGCTTATTTAGACGTAGCTCCTGTAGCAGATGCACCTGAAGTTGATGTGTCAATTGCGGGAGATGCAGAGCGAAATTACGATGACTTCCCAACATGGGGTATATCGACGGAAGATTTCCAAACAGGAAACTTTGATAAGTCACAGTTTAATATTGCTAACGAGAAAACGGACAGTAAAACCTGGGCAGAAACGATACATGGCACATCGGGTAATGACTACATTGTGAGTACCCATGGTGGAGGTGACTCTATCTATGGAGATGTTCACCAAAATTACCACAACGATGGTGACGATATCTTGGTGGGCAGCGATGATACTAATGGTGAGTCTCTGTATGGAGGTAATGGAAAGGATATCCTCGTTTCTGGACTGGGTGTTGACTCTCTACACGGAGGCACAGGAGCAGATATTGCGATTTTGCCTGGTAAATCGACAGACTACACAGTAACGAAAGGATCGGGTTATAGCTCTAACGATAAGTGGTTTGATTTCACCAGTGTAGAAAATGGCGTTGAAGTCACTAAGGCTCTGCATGACATCGAGACGGTTCAGTTCGAAGACGGTATTTACACACTGAATTCAACAACGGGTGAGCTCGTTCTTGTTGAGCCAACTTCGACAGAATACCCATTGGAAATTGAAGCGTCACTAAATGACACCGACGGAAGTGAATCACTAAGTCAAATCGAAATATCAGGTCTTGTGCAAGGCGACGTATTGAAAGGAAGTGATGGTTCTGTGTTGGGCACTGCAGGTTCGAATGGCACTATCACTTTGACCGGTCCTTGGGATTCTGATGCCACCAAAGTTACCCTGACAGGGTTAACTTTAGTTTCTTCTGCATCTAATGCATCTGAAATAACGGTTACAGCTACTTCTCAGGAAGGAAGTGATACATCGAATACCGCGACAGCAGATGACTCAATTGTGTTGAGTGATTTTGTAGGAACAACCATTGGGGGAGACGGGCAGACTTACACGACCGGAGACACTCATGACACTGTAGTAGGTGATACAACAGGTACTGTTGTTACTCATGGTCAGGACTACAATATCGCCTTCATGGTTGATACATCAGGGAGTATGGGTAGCAGTAATATTGATGACATCGAAGACCAACTTGAGAAGGTCTTTGAAAGTTTGATCAACAGCGCTAAAGGTGAGCACTCTGGAACGGTTAACGTCATGCTAGTCGATTTCGACACTCTGGCGCATACCAGCGTGAGCGTAAATCTAGCGGATCCAGACGCGGAAGATAAGCTGGAAGACGTATTGGATAGTCTCAGATCTGGAGGCGGGACAAACTATGAAGATGCATTCACTGTGACAAACAATTGGTTTGAAACTGTGAAGACAACGCATCCAGATGCGAACAATATGGCTTACTTTATCACCGATGGACGCCCGACTTATTACACTACTGATGTTACCGATCCTTTGGTTTACAACAGCAGCTACAACAGTAACGATCGAACGTTGAGTGATATCTTGGGCAATTCAGATTATGTCCCTGGTCAATCTTATTCATACCAAGGCAAGCTGATTATTGATACGTATGGAAGAGTTTATAGCTATAACTCTTGGTCAAGCGACGCGACTTTCCAAGGCTATATGCGTCCAGATGGTACGGGTGAGCACGAGTTTGTTCAAATCGCTGGCCCAGGGTACTACGCAGACAGCAACACGATTTCGAATGCAAATTCTGGTTTTGACTTACTTGAAAACAGCGGAGTCACCGTTGAAGCGATAGGTATCGGGAATAGCCTTGATGAAAATCAGTTGAAGGACTTTGATACTGATGGCAACGTTCAGGCGAATGTTGATGCTGATGATCTAGCTGAAGCGATTCTAGGGCATTCAGAAGATAAGCTTCCGGGTGAAGATACCATTGATGCTGGTGCTGGCGATGACATTCTGTTTGGTGACTCAATCCACATGGCAGGAGTAAGCAGTCAGGGTTATGAAGGTATTAAAGAGTATGTTGCTGGCAAACTGGGTGTAGTTGAGGTGTCCGATGCGCAAGTTCATAACTACATCACTGAAAACGTGAATGAGTTCAACCAATCTACCGACAAAGATAAGGCTGATACCTTATATGGCGGGTCTGGTGATGACATCATGTTCGGTCAGGGAGGCAATGATTCACTGTACGGTGGAGCAGGTAATGACATCTTGTTAGGCGGGTTAGGCAACGATATCTTAACTGGTGGTGACGACGCTGACGTGTTCAAATGGGTTAAAACTGATTTGGATGGCAGCACGGACCGTATTACCGACTTCCATATCGATGATGGTGATAAGCTGGACTTAAGCGATCTGTTCTCAGATTTATCTGATTCAGAAGTAACGTCCTTGCTAGACAACATTAAAGGTTCTGTGGATGGCGATGACAGCGGATCAAGCATTACTGTTAACAAAGATGGAAATTCAGTCACGATAGACTTTGACGGTGTGTCGGCGACAGATTTGACCAACAACTTAACCACAATTCTTTTGATTAAAGACGATTGATAAAAATAAAAAATGCCGGGATAAAAATCCCGGCATTTTTTTTAACGTCTGATTTTACAGAACCTTACATGCAAAACCTTTAAGGTAAAAACCTTCAGGGTACGCGGTGTCGACTGGATGGTCGGCTGCCTGTTCAAATCTTTCAACAAACTTTACGCTTCTACCCGCATCAACAGCTGCATCTGCAATGATCTTCTGAAACAGATCGTTTTCCATCAATCCTGAACACGAATAGGTGAGTAGTGTGCCACCTGGCTTTAAGATTTGCATCGCCAGCATGTTGATGTCTTTGTACCCACGGCAAGCGCCATTAAGCTGAGATTTCGACTCGGCAAACTTAGGGGGATCCATAATAACAACATCAAACATTGTGCCCTGATCCCGGTATTCACGAAGAAGCTTAAATACATCGGCGTTAAGAAAGACTGCACGCTTTTTAGAAACATCAAAACCGTTTTGTTCTGCATTCAATTTAGCGGTATCTAGAGCTGGTTGAGACACGTCTGCATTAATGACTCGGCTCGCTTCTCCTTTCATTGCGTACAGCCCGAATCCGCCCGTGTAAGAGAAGCAATTCAGTACCTCTTTGCCTTTTACATACTTCATCGCCTGTTGGCGACTGTCTCTTTGATCAAGGTAAAACCCTGTTTTATGCCCGTTTACGATATCGACGTTAATTTTTACGCCATTTTCTTCAATCGAAACAAACTTAGGCGGCAGTTCGCCATGTAATACACCAACGGCTTCTTCTAAGCCTTCTTTCTTGCGCACAGAGACATCAGAACGCTCGTAAACGTTGTGATTAGGAAAGCAGGCAACCAGAGCTTTGACTAGGTTCTCTTTATGATACTCCGCGCCTGCGCTCAATAGTTGACATACCAAGTAGTTGTCATACTTGTCTATGGTAATACCCGGAAGACCATCGGATTCAGCGGCAATCAAACGGTATCCAGTGAGACCATCTCTTTCAATGATGTCTTCGCGGAGCAACTGAGCATCATTCAAACGTTTTTCAAAGAATGCCTGATCGACTGAATCCGATTTATCGAAAGTCCAGACACGGGCACGAATTTGAGATTTTGGTGAGAATGCTGCTTTTGCTAACCATTGACCATTGTGAGAAAAAACATCCACGGTTTCACCTAAGACAGGCTCTCCAGTCACTTTCTCTATACCACGAGAAAAAATCCATGGGTGCTTGCGACGCAATGATTTATCGCGTCCCTTTGCTAGGTGTATAGCTGGAGTCATAATTTTGCCTGAAGTAAAAATAGGATAGGGGCGGTATTTTGGGACACCAAAAGGGGAATTGCAAACGGTGATGGAAATAAAAAGGGCTGCACCTGCAGCCCTTAGAAATCAAAATTGAATTACGCTTTCAATCCGGTGAGCAACTTTTCCATTTGGTTACTCTGATTTCTCAGACTTTCAATATTGCTATTGGCTGACTGAATTAGATTGTTGACCTCTGCTGACTGGTCGCGAATGGCTTCGACGCTAGAAGCGATGCTGTCTGCCACAACGCCTTGTTCTTCAGCAGCGGTTGCAATTTGAGTACTGCTGTCAGAAATGACTTCATTCTTTGATGACAAGCTTCCTATCTCTGTATCGACTTCGTTCATCAGCGATTGACCTCGGGATGCATTTTCAACCGTGACTTCCATTAGTTTCGTCAGAGAAGAACTATTGTTTTGAAGTGACTCAATCATCGTTTGGATCTCAACAGTAGCCTGCTGTGCTCGCCCTGCCAGACTTCTGACTTCATCTGCAACTACGGCAAATCCGCGACCTTGTTCTCCAGCCCGAGCTGCTTCTATCGCAGCATTCAGCGCGAGAAGGTTTGTCTGTTCGGAGATTGAACCAATGGTTGCGACTACTTCATCAATTTGTGCTGCGTTGGCATCAAGTTCTGCAACAGCCTGAGCGGCTGACTGAATTTCAGTACTAAGACTAGAAATTGACGTTAGTGTATCGGCAACCTTCTTTTGCCCACCTAACGCAACCAGTTTTGCCTCTTCTGTTTGAGAGCTTGAATCCTGCGCCAACGAAGCAACTTCACGAATAGTTGTCGCCATTTCCTCAGACGCACTAGCCAAAGAATCAAGGTTCGACTGTTGCTGAGAAGAGATTCCATAGCTGGCAGTTGAAGACTGATTCAGCTCTGAACTTATTTGTTGCATTAGCGCGACAGATTCTTGCATCGCCAGCACTAGCTTTTGTTCACGCTCAGAAACTTTATCTATGTTAATGGCAATGACGCTAAATTCGTCCCTTACTGGGAAGTAATTCATTCGGTTAGTCAGGTCGCCATTGGATAGAGTGGATAGCGCCTTGTTTGCGGAGAACATTGCTCCACCAATGAAGGTCATAATATAGTAGACACCAAGCGCGACGATTAGCAGGCTTACCAAAATGGACGTCAGCTGTATGCCCGAAAGAGACGAAACAAGGTCACTTGATGGGCTTGCGATCAACGAGAATTGCCCGTCCGAAGTAGAAACAGAGTTAGATCCCGAACCAAGCTGGATATTAGGTGATTGAGCAATAATAAAATGAATATCTTTCTTATTTAGCTCAGAATTTTCAATTAGACTCGTGACTGTTTTCAGTTCCTGCGCAATCGTTTGCTCGACAAGTCGATTAGCAGCATGGTTAAGAACAGAAGATACAATGATAATCGCGAGAGTGGGAAGAAGAAAAAGCAGATAGAACTTCTCTTGAATTTTCAGATGGATAAGGTACTTATCTATCCATCGAAATGGTATTTCTTTCATGAGTAAAGCAGTTCCTTTTGTGAACATCTAACGGAGTTTTATTAATGGATCACACTATACCATTCAATAATTTGAAGGAATATATACATGTCTCAAAAGTCTATAAAGTTTTTCGTTAAAGGATTAGTGCAGGGAGTCGGTTTTCGCTACCACACTGCACATCAGGGTCTTAAACTGGGCTTGGCTGGTTACGCTAAAAACTTGAATAATGGTGATGTTGAAGTATTGGCAAGCGGGCAAATGAGCCAAATCAATGAGTTGGCATTGTGGTTAGAAAAGGGACCAAGAACGGCTAGGGTAGATTCGGTGACAGCCAGTGAAGTCGAATTTGAAGCTCACACTGGCTTTGAAATATTGTGACGAAGTGTTACAAGCATTTGGCTGGTTTAGGCAGACCAGCTAATTTGGTTGCTTGTTTTGCTGGACCCTGACGAAATAGTTTAAAAAGGTACTTGCTGTTTCCTTTTTCTGGTCCGTGCTCCTTTTCAATTGCTTTTACTAACATTCGTACAGCAGGTGAGGTATTAAACTCTTCATAAAACTTACGAACAAAACGAATGACTTCCCAATGAGCTTCTGTCAGCTCGATTCCTTCTTTCTCTGCAAGTAAAGGCACCAATTCTTCATTCCAGTCTTGGTGATTACACAAGTAGCCTTGTGCGTCAGTCTCGATTTGTTTTCCTTGATATTCCAGCATAGTCATCAATCATAGAAAATTATGGTCGCGTAGATTAGCGCAGTTAACTTCAAGTTGAAAGTACAAAAAAAGCCCGGCTTTAAAAGCCAGGCTTAGAGTAAATCTCGGACGCAAATTAGTCGTCGTTCATGATACCCAATATGCTCAACAAACTGATAAACATATTGTAGATAGAAACATACAAAGTAACCGTAGCTGAGATGTAGTTTGTTTCGCCACCGCGAATGATACTTTGTGTTGTCATTAGGATTGCCATTGTTGAGAAGACAATAAACAAGCTGCTAAGTGCCAAGCTCAAAACAGGTGACTGGAAGAAGAAGCTTGCGATCATCCCGCCAATCAACACTACGAACAAGGACAGCATCAATCCACCTAGAACAGACAGGTCTCGCTTAGTCGTCATTGCATACGCAGAAGCTCCGATAAAGGCAAGTGCCGTACCACCAAGAGCTGTAACGATTGCTTCTCCCATACCCGCGCCAATGTAAGCGTTTAAGATAGGTCCAAGCGTGTATCCCATGAAGCCTGTAAACAGAAACGTGAATACAAGTCCCATTGAGTTATTTCTATTCTTTTCAGTCAAGAAAAGAAGACCATAGAACCCTACAAGGGTAATAATGATTCCGGGATGTGGGAGATTCATTGCCATGGAAACGCCAGCAACACCAGCAGACCAAAGCAGGGTAAGGGATAGAAGGAAGTAAGTATTTCGCAATACCTTGTTGGTTTGGATCAGACTCTCTGTGTTGCGAGAATTTGATACTATTGGACCGTTCATAATGTTCCTCATCAGGTGACACGTTATTTATAAGACATTTATGGCGCTTAAAGTTCCAAAAATCAAGGGCTCGCAGCGTCTCATGTCTAAAAAATGGTACGAATTATAAAGAGATATGCATTAAACTGTTTGTAACAATTTGTTAATGCTAAGGCTCATAGAGTTTTGCCTCGAGATTAAACGAAAAAATAAGGCGGCAAATGCCGCCTTATCAATACAATGAATCTTGCCATTAATGGTGAAGAATCTGACTCAAGAAATTCTGAGTTCGGTCGGATTGAGGGTTTTCGAAGAAATCCACTGGATTATTTTCTTCAATGATTTCACCCGCATCCATAAAGATAACTCGGTCAGCGACTTCTTTTGCGAAACCCATTTCGTGAGTTACACAAAGCATCGTCATACCTTCGCCAGCAAGCTCTACCATTACATCCAGAACTTCACGCACCATTTCGGGGTCAAGTGCAGATGTCGGCTCATCAAACAGCATGACTTGTGGACTCATGCACAATGAACGTGCAATGGCCACACGCTGCTGCTGACCACCAGAAAGCTGACCTGGGAATTTGTCTGCCTGGTCTGGGATCTTCACGCGCTCTAGGTATTTCATCGCAATCGCTTCGGCTTCCTCTTTAGGCATTTTCTTAACCCAAATTGGTGCCAGCGTGCAGTTTTCCAAAACAGTCAGGTGGGGGAAGAGGTTAAAGTGCTGGAAACACATACCCACTTCACGTCTAACAGCTTCGATGTTTTTTAAATCTTCAGTCAGCTCTGTTCCTGAAACAATGATTTGACCTTTCTGGTGTTCTTCTAAACGGTTGATGCAGCGAATCATTGTAGACTTGCCGGATCCTGAAGGACCACAGATAACAATTTTTTCACCCTTCTTCACGTCCAGGTTTATGTTCTTCAATACGTGGAACTCGCCGTACCACTTATTCATGTCCTTCAACTGGATCATGTATTCTTCTTGTTGCGTCATAATACGTCCTTGAACCTGTTAATTATCGTTTGTGACCGGTATGAAGTTTGTTCTCTAGCCATATCGAGTATCTCGACATGCCAAAACAGAACACCCAGAACACTAACGCGACAAATACGTAACTTTCTGTGGCGAAACCTAACCATTCCGGGTCGGTGTTCGCTGCCTGACCAATACCCAGTACGTCAAACATACCAATGATAAGTACAAGACTGGTGTCTTTAAATAGACCAATGAAAGTATTAACAATTGATGGAATCGTGATTTTAAGTGCTTGAGGCAGAATAATTAACCCCATTTTTTTCCAATATGACAATCCTAGGGCATCAGCCGCTTCATATTGTCCTTTTGGAATAGCCTGAAGACCACCACGGATTACTTCTGCCATATATGCGGCACTAAACATTACCACACCGATAAGTGCGCGTAGCAATTTATCTGTTTCTGAACCTTCAGACATAAACAAAGGCAGCATAACAGATGCCATGAATAGGACGGTAATCAGTGGAACACCACGCCACACTTCAATGTACACAGTACACAGGCTTCGAATGATCGGCATTTCTGAACGTCTACCCAATGCCAATGCTACACCGATTGGAAGCGATACAATGATACCAACCAAGGCAATGATGAGTGTAACTAGCAGACCACCCCATTTGTGGGTATCGACCACTTCAAGACCAAACACACCACCATATAGCAAACCAGCGGCTAGGAATGGGTATACATTAACGAAAAATAACCAGATCCAGGTTCTTTTTGGCGTACCTTCATAAGCCAGCAGTGCAACGAAGATAGCTAATGTTGCAAAGAATAGCTGAGGTCTCCACAGTTCTTCAGCAGGGTAGAACCCGTACATAAACTGGTCCCAGCGGACACTGATGAATACCCAGCAAGCTCCGTCTCGGGTACAGTCTTCTCGGGTAAGCCCTGTCCAGTCTGCTGAAAGAAATGCCCAGTCGACAATATTCCAAGTGGCGACAATGGTTATATAACCCAAAATCAAGGTAACAATAGAGTTAACCGGACCGTTAAAAAGATTTTTTCTTGCCCAGCCAACAACGCCTACTGTGTTAGCCGGCGGTGGAAGGTCGGGCTGAAATTGATGCTGCTTCATACTATCTCTCCACCAATGCTACTTTGCGGTTGTAGACATTCATCAACGCAGACGTCACCAGGCTCAGGGTCAGATAAACGGCCATTGTCATGGCAATAATTTCAATCGCCTGACCAGTTTGATTGAGAGTGGTACCTGCGAATACTGACACCAAGTCTGGGTAACCAATAGCCATCGCCAAAGATGAGTTTTTGGTTAAGTTAAGATATTGGCTAGTCAGTGGAGGAATAATGATTCTTAAAGCTTGAGGAATGACAACAAGCTTAAGCGTTTTCGAACGTGGAAGCCCAAGTGCCATTGCTGCTTCAGTCTGACCATGGCTTACTGCGTTAATACCAGATCGAACGATCTCAGCAATAAATGATGCGGTGTAAACGCTCAACGCGATCAACAGTGCTGCAAGTTCAGGGAGAATGGACACACCACCCCGGAAGTTAAACCCTTTCAGTACGGGGTATTCGGCGCTGATAGGCATACCAGCAAGCAGATAGGCAATAAAAGGAAGACCGACAATCAACCCAAAGCCAATCAGTCCAACAGGCGTCTGTTGCCCCGTTAGCTTTTGCTTATTCTTCGCCCAGACACTGATCACGATGGTGGCAATAATACCAGCGATCAATGCAACGAAGATAATACCACTGCCGTCTTCGAAAACCGGGCTAGGCATGTACAAACCACGGACGTTCAGGAATATCGCTTCGCCTAAACTGATACTTTGTCTTGGAGAAGGCAGAGCCTGAAGAACAGCAAAGTACCAAAAAAAGATTTGCAGAAGTAGAGGAACGTTGCGGAATACTTCGATATATACCGCTGCGATTCTGCTGACAAGCCAGTTACTGGATAACCTGGCAATACCAACAAAAAATCCAAGAACCGTCGCGACTATGATCCCGAGAACAGATACGAGAGCGGTGTTTAAAAGACCAACAACAAAAGTTCTGCCGTAAGAGAAGGTTTCATCATACTCGATCAGAGTAAGGCCAATCCCAAAGCCTGCTTCCTGTGAAAGAAAATCAAAACCAGTGGCAATGCCCCGAGCATCAAGATTGCTCAGTGCGTTGTTGATAATGGTGTAAAAGAAACTCGCCAATGCGGTAACAGCAATAACCTGAAACACAATTGAGCGAAACGTAGGATTATAGAGAAGATTTGTGTTCTGTGCCGGTTTATCCGAGCCAGTCACTTTTTTATCAGTAGGTTGCATACAACTATAACCTCAAATCCATGTAGCTAAATCTATGTAACAAAAGGGCGGCAAACACCGCCCTTTTTATTTAATTATAATAATCAGTAATTTAGCGGATTGGTGGCGCGTACATAAAGCCGCCTGCATTCCACAGTGCATTCACACCGCGAGAAATTTGAAGCGGAGAACCTTTACCTACTGTGCGCTCGAAGCTTTCGCCGTAGTTACCTACTTGCTTAACGATTTGGTAACCCCAATCGTCAGCTAGACCAAGACCTTTACCCTTAGGGCCGTCTACGCCAAGAATACGCTTAACGTTTGGATCTTTAGATTTCAGCATCTGGTCAGCATTCTTAGAAGTAATGCCGTATTCTTCAGCGTTAACCATTGTGTTAAGAGTCCACTTCGCGATGTTAAACCAAACATCGTCACCCTGACGTACAACAGGACCTAGAGGCTCTTTAGAGATGATTTCAGGAAGAACGACTGCAGAAGCCGGATCTTTCAGGTTCAGACGAAGTGCGTACAGACCAGATTGGTCAGTTGTAAGAACATCACAACGACCGGAGTCGAAACCTTTTGAAGTTTGCGCCGCTGTATCGAATACAACTGGCTTGTAAGACATGCCCTGGTTGCGGAAGTAATCAGCCAGGTTCAACTCTGTTGTTGTACCAGACTGAACACATACAGATGCGCCATCCAGTTCCTTAGCACTGCTGATACCAAGATCTTTCTTAACCATGAAACCTTGACCGTCGTAGTAGTTTACGCCAACAAAGTTCAGACCAAGAGCCGTATCACGGTGCAATGTCCAAGTGGTGTTACGAGATAGAACGTCAATTTCACCAGACTGAAGTGCGGTGAAACGTTCTTTTGCAGTTAGGGGTACGTATTTAACTTTTGACTTATCGCCCAAAACTGCAGCGGCTAGTGCCTGACAGTATTCAACGTCAATACCTTCCCATTCACCTTTAGAGTTAGGGTTAGAAAATCCTGGTAGACCGGTACTTACTCCACACTGGAGGAAGCCCTTAGACTTAACCTTATCTAAAGTGCCATCTGCTGCGTGAGCGGTGGTTGCCATCATGGCGGCTGAAGCAGCAACTACGGAAGCAAGAATAGTGAGTTTCTTTGCCATTTGAATCCTTCCTGTATCATCCATGTAAAACCAATCGAAATCGGTTCACGTTAAGTTGTGTTAGTGTTTTATGCTGTTGTGGTAGCAGTACGGCACGCTATTCACACAGCTATTTATAAGCGTAGGAAAGGATTTGAAATTTCTCAAATTATTAATTTAAAAGAATTTTTGAGTGCAATTGCAAATCCGGACGTATTTAGAATGACGAAATGTAATACGAATGTAAATAGTGCAAGAGCGCTACAAAATTGTGCGTTAGAGTTTTTATTGCTGTCAGAGGTCATTAATTAGCCATTGATATTGCTATGAAATTATTTACTAGATGATATATCTCGCAATAAGTAGAAATTTGAATGATGATCTCTGGATGATTATTGACCACATATCCCTAATGCCCCCTTTTTGTTAGTATTAGGGAATCACGAAATTCATTGCAAAGGAATAGGATGCGATATTTCCCGTTATTTTTTGACTTAAATCACAAGCCAGTATTGGTAGTAGGAGGGGGAGAGGTTGCATCTAGAAAGGTAGATTCACTGCTCAGAGCTGGTGCAGACGTTACGATCATTTCTCCAAAAATTGACCCTTATCTCCAAAAGCTGGTCGAAGAGCAAAAATGCCATTGGGTAAAAGCCTTTTATAGCCCGGATATGATGACAGATTATATCCAGGTTTGGGCAACGACCGATAACCCAGAACTGAATCATAAAGTTCATGCCGATGCCAAGCATAAAGGCATCATGGTGAATGTGGTTGATGACCAACCATACTGCGACTTTATTACGCCATCTATGGTTAACCGTGGTCGAATTCAAATTGCCATTTCAAGTGGTGGGGCGTCACCAGTACTGGTTCGAAACATTCGCGAGAAGCTGGAGTCGCTGTTATCTCAGAACATCAGTCTGCTTGCTGAATTTGCCGCATCTAAAAGAAACAGCATCAAAGAATCGCTTCCTTCGGTAGATTCGCGTAGGAAGTTCTGGGAAGCGTTCTTCTCAGATCCTAAGCTAGATACTGTTGAAGACAGGGCATATCTTGAAGAGTTATACGAAGCGCGCCTAAAAGACACGGACTATGACAGCGGATCTATGACATGGTTGGAATACAGTGATGACGTAGAGTTGATGTCAATTAAAGGACTAAGGCTGATGCAACAGGCTGAGCTTGTTTTAGCACACAAAGATTGCCCGTTTGAATTTGTTGATTTGTGCCGTCGTGATGCGGAGCGAGAAACATTTTCTAGCTATGCTGAGCTTTCTGCCAAGCTCGCACATTCTGAGATTCCTTCTCTTCGTGTTGTGGTCTTCTTCCCGAAAGGTGAACAACACAACCCAGAGCTCAAGATTCTGGCTCAAAACCAGACTTTGATAGAGATTGCCGCTACAAGATAGAAAGCAGATAAAACAAAAGGCTTCATTCAATGAAGCCTTTTTTATAAAGTTAACTGCAAATTGCGAGATACCCGCTTGAAACGCTGAGTTAGTCTCGGAAGTTTTCGTATTGGAAAGGCTGACCGAGGTCTGACTGCTTAATCAGAGCAATCACAGCTTGCAGGTCGTCACGCTTTTTACCCGTTACGCGTACTTTCTCGCCCTGGACAGCAGCTTGAACTTTTAATTTGGCGTCTTTGATTGCCTTAACAACCTTCTTCGCCATCTCTTTGTCGATACCTTGCTTGAATAGTACCGTTTGGTTCCAGGTTTTACCTGTTGCATCCGCTTTCTGTGAGTCCATTGAGTTTACATCCACCCCACGTTTGGTGAGATTACCACGTAAGATGTCTCTCATCTGCTTTAACTGGAACTCTGCTTCTGCACTAAGTTTTACAGTTTCGTCTTTCAGCTCAAAGCTAGCTTCAACGCCACGGAAGTCGAAACGTGTAGCCAGCTCACGATTGGCATTATCTACCGCATTACGAAGTTCAACGGTGTCAATTTCAGAAATAATGTCAAAAGAAGGCATGGATTTATCCTTTGGTTGCGCGTGATTTTATGGCGTCTGCCAGCATGTCTAGCATATCGACCGTGTGCTCCCAGCTCAAGCATGGGTCGGTGATTGACTGCCCATAAGTCAAAGAGTGAATGTCGTTCATCGGCTGGTTACCTTCAAGAATGAAGCTTTCTGCCATAATGCCTGCAATGTAATTTGAACCAGAACGGATTTGGTCACAAATATCTTGCGCCACTTCCAGTTGTTTACGATGCTGCTTTTGGCAGTTAGCGTGACTAAAGTCGACCACAAGTTTTTGTGGTAAGTCGAATTCTGCTAATTGCTTGCAGGCATTTTCAATCGATTCAGAATCGAAGTTAGGTCCTTTATCTCCACCACGAAGAATAACGTGACCATAAGGATTACCCGATGTGCGGTAAACCGTCATTCGTCCATTCTTGTCTGGCGAGTAAAAGTAGTGAGACGCGTGGGAGGCGCGAATTGCATCAATGGCAATCTTAACGTTTCCGTTCGTGCCGTTTTTAAAGCCAACAGGGCAGGAAAGTGCAGATGCCATTTCGCGATGAATCTGAGATTCAGTAGTACGTGCTCCAATCGCACCCCAAGTGATGAGGTCGGCAATGTACTGACCAGTAATCATGTCGAGGAACTCAGTCGCCGTAGCCAATCCGAGTTTGTTAATGTCCAGAAGTAATTTACGCGCTTTGTTTAAGCCCGCTTCCAGCGCATAAGATCCGTCTAGGTTAGGGTCGGTGATCAAGCCTTTCCATCCGACAACGGTTCTTGGCTTTTCAAAATAAGTACGCATAACGATGAAAAGCTCATCTTTGTACTTGTCCTGGATGTCACTCAAACGCTTCGCATAATCCAGCGCAGCATCTGTGTCGTGAACCGAGCAAGGGCCAACAATAGCGAGTAGTCGGTCATCTTCACCAGCTAAAATGGCTTCAATTTGTCGACGAGACTGTTCGATTCGCTCGGCAACGTCATCCGTGAGTGGGTGAGCTTGAACTAGCTCTGCAGGGGTAGGCATAGGACCTAGCGGCTGAGTTCTTAATTCGTCTGTCTTTAAGGGCATGTTCACGCCTGTTGTTGTACTACAAAGCGGTTAAGATAGCTGAAATCCATAAGGGAATAAACACGCAATTCTCCATATGAACAAAAACTTATCTTTACACGCGAAATATCGCAAAAAAATGCCCGAAATGTACAGCTGACTTGACATGCTGTTGTTAGAACTTGACGCAATAAAGGCCTAAGTTATCCAGAATTTAGTGTGGTGACACTGTCACTTTTTTAAGGTGGTTTTAGAAGACGATCTTAATCTTTGTTTACATTTTGTTGACATTTACAGTGGCTTTTATTTAACTGGTCAGACAAGTTAAATAAATTAGGAGCAACGGATGCTCTCAGCTCTCCAAAAAGCCAATCTCTATCTTCAAATTTTTGGATTCTCTAAAGTGCCACTGATTTGGCTCTGCAGACCTAAGATTCTAAATATTGATGAGCAGTCTGTAGAAGTTCGCATCCCACTGCGAAGGCGAACCAAAAATCACTTGAACAGTATGTATTTTGGCGCGTTGGCAATTGGCGCCGATTTGGCTGGCGGCTTTATGGCGATGGGAAAGGCTCAAGAAAGAGGTGGAAAAGTTTCTCTGGCGTTTAAAGCTGTAAAAGGTGAATTTCTAAAAAGACCGGAGCGAGACGTTCATTTCACGTGCTCGGATGGTGAACTGATTGACCAGATGCTGGATGAGACGTTTTTAACAGGAGAACGGGTCAATAAACCAGTAACCATTACCGCCACTTGCCCATCCTTAAATGGAGATGAGCCCATGGCGGTATTTGAGCTGGTGCTATCAGTGAAAGCAATTAAATCGTGATTTGTTCAATGTCGACGATCTTTGAACGGTTTAGCACGATTTTCCAACGATAGTAATTGGGTTCAGCATCGTGATTGTCTTCTTTAATGATTAAGTTCAGCAAATGACGTTTTTCAACGGATTCTTTGCTTACCTGACCATCTTTTAGTTGATAGATCTTGCTGGAGCCCTTGTCCATTAATCGGGCAATAGGGCTCAGGCTCACGTTTAGGGTTTCTCTCGTTTGCTCGTAACCACTCATAAACAGAGTGGTGGTCATTTCAGTCTGGCTTCGGTAGTGCAAAACTTGCTCTTCTCGTTGAGCGACCCGGCGTTTGCGTATTTTCTGAATTCTGTCTGGCAGTTTGGAATAACTGGTGTAATCGAGCCATTCGATTTTCTGCCCCACCATTTTATTGGTGCTTGGATCGAAGTAACGACCACGCCATTTGGGTTTGCCTTTACGTATCCAGCGCCAAAGTATGTCCCTGAGATCGTCTTTAAATATCTCACGCAGGGCATAAATGAAAGACATGATAATGATGAAAGACACGGTAATTTCTCCCAGGCGATCTCTCATCAGAATGGCAATGGTGGTCACAAATATCATCACAAAACCCGTCGCGATGCCTTTTACTGCACGCATCACGTTCTTACCCATAGAACGGTTTTTCTTTTTCAAAACGATAGGGTATTCAATTAAACGTCGCAACAAGCGCATTTTGTTCGACATGCGGGTAATGTCGTTGCGCGCTTTCTTCGAGTTGTAGCGATTGAGTTCACGATGCGCCACCTCTTTTTCGCAAAGGACAATCAAACGTTCTTTGATTGCACCGTACTCTTTGCCTCGTGGAAGGTGTGCCACCAATGAGAGAAAGTGCTGTTCCGTGTACCAGGAAAGGTAGTTGTCGATGTTAGCGTAATAGCGTTTCTGAGTTTCATCATACGGAATGGAGCGGCGCAGTCGCTTGAGAATGTCTAATGCGATACCAATAACGTCATCCACTTCTTCTTCGGTGACGCTGTCACGAGATTGTTGATTCAATTCGTCTACAGCCTTATCCAGAGCGATAAGGTATTGGTATGCATACAAACTCAAACTAACACGATACTGGTTATTAGAAAGTTGTCCCCGTTTCGCCAACCGGCTGTGTACGAGTGGCAGGTGTGTTTTGTCACTGTAGTAGGCGCGTTTTTCACTTATCGCCCCGTAGTAAAAATCGTTTTCAGACAAAACGTCTGCGCTGAGCCCTAATTCCCCTGGGGCAAATATATACACGTCCAAATCCAACATCTTGGTGGTCGGCATAACGTGCGTAATTTTTAAAGTTAATGCGTCTTGTTTTTCAACCGTTATCAAATAGAAGTCCTTTCTTTTTATTTTTATGTCGTGAAAGCGTAATCAAAAGATTGGTATAGAATAATAAGTCAGATATCAATAAGCCAACAAGCACTGCTGTTGTTTGCTGCATCGTATTGAAAATGAAGAGTGATTTACCTAACCAATGATAGCAGAATTAACGTATAATCACCGCCAAATTTAAGATGAGTAACACCTTAACATGATAAAAATTGGTCAAACCAACACATTGGAAGTGGTTCGCAAAGCAGAATTCGGTCTGTTTTTGGATGCGGACGACTACGGCACTGTGCTTCTGCCCAACAAACACGTACCTGCTGGTGCAGATTTAGGCAGTGAGATTGATGTTTTTCTTTATTTCGACTCTGACAACCAGCTCTGTGCAACGACTGAAATGCCGATTGCTCAGGTAGGCGAATGGGGTCTGATGAAAATTGAGGGCATCAACAGCACAGGCGCATTTGCCAGCTGGGGGATTGATAAGAAAGATCTGCTGATTCCATTTAGCGAACAGCGTGCTCGTTTTCGCCCCGGTCAGGAAGTGCTTGTGCATGTCTATACCGATAAGGCATCAGGTCGAATTGTAGGAACAACCAAATTCAATAAGTGGTTGGACAAAACACCTGCGAAGTACACCAAAAACCAGCAGGTAGAATTGATTATTGCGGAGCGAAGCGATCTCGGCTTCAAAGCGATTGTTAATGGTGAGCACTGGGGAATGATTTTCCGCTCGGATGTATTTGGAAAGCTGTTTATCGGTAAGCGTTTAAAGGGCTACATCAAGTCTGTGCGTGAAGATGGGAAAATCGACCTGTCACTGCAAAAAGTCGGTACCGCAAAAATGGACGACCTAAGCAACAAGATCATTGAGACTTTGGAAAAGAAGGATGGATTTTTGCCGCTTAATGACAAATCCACACCAGAGGCTATTTTTGCAATTTTCCGTACCAGTAAAGGTACATTTAAAAAGACCATTGGTGGGTTGTATAAGCAGGGTAAAATCGTTATCGAGAAAGATGGTATTCGATTAAATAAGTGATTTTAAACGCCACTTATGTATTTCTAGAATTCCCGCCCAAAAAGAGCCCAGAACGATTCCTGTTCTGGGCTAGGGGAATGGCTCTTTTGTAAAGAGCCTGCGCTAATTGCTTTTACTAAAGCATAGTACACATAGGCTCAAATACCACCATATATAGTGCCTAGAACAGGTTTCCGTCCCTAACTAGTTCTCTTGGAAGACCATTTTTTATTCGGTTTCCTACCCATTTTCCGATTCCGATGACATCCTCGCCAAATTTAACGATGACTTCACCTTTGCCGGAGAGGTTCTCAGGGCGGACATCTCTTCCCATAAACCATTCTCTGGCGTCCTCGATATTCAAAGATATGCTTTGAGTTTCTTCACCTGTTGAGAGCGCCATAATGGCTTCATGTTGCCAGCGGTAACCTTTCTTATGCGCTTCTGCCAGCTTAATGCCCATGCGATCAAAGCGAATTTCGCCGATCATCGACTCAAGTGCAGTAGGGAACAGCCATACCTCTTTGTCTCGAAGCCATAGTTGGGTTTGGTCTGGCAATGAAATTCCTAGCGTTTCGGTTAGGTGATTCTCCACGTCCTGACTGATTTTTTTCGATGCTTTGTCAAACGGGAATTTACCCAGACGCTTTTTCACTTCTGGAGACTCAACAGAATGGTGTTTACGAAGGCGAGCAACAAAGAAGCCTTCGCTATCAAAAATCTGTGGGTAAATATGAAGGAAACCATCGTCGGTAATCGCATTTTCAGCGCTTTCGAACAAACCATTGAGTGGTTCAAAATCGACGGCGTCTCCAAATTTATCTTTTAAGTGATGGCATACTTGCTGATTTTCTTCCAGATTCAGAGTACAGGTCGAGTAAACTAATACGCCACCGGGCTTCAATGCGTAGAAGGCACTTTCAATCAAATCTTTCTGGGTGTGGGCGATATCAAGAACCGATTCTTTGCTCCAGTTGTTCATCGCATCTGGGTCTTTACGAATGGTGCCCTCACCAGAACAGGGTGCATCTAGCAAAATGGCATCAAACTGTTCTGGTAACCATCCACCGAATACGCGTCCATCAAAGTTGGTTAACGCAACGTTTCGCACACCACAACGTTGGATATTTGAGTACAGCCCCTTAATTCGGCTGGCAGAAAACTCGTTAGCAACAAGAGCTCCCCGGTTATTGAGCGCTGCTGCAATTTGCGTTGTTTTTGAACCGGGCGCTGCTGCAACGTCTAACACTGTATTCAGAGCATCAACGTCATTATCCGCGAGTAATGCCGTAACAGGCATCATTGAGCTGGCTTCCTGTATATAGAAAAGCCCAGCCATATGTTCCGCTGTGTTTCCAAGAGGAACGGTGTCAGTTTCTTCTCTTTCAATCCAGAAGCCAGTGCCGCACCAAGGCACAGGTGTCAAAGTCCAGCCTTTCGCCTCTGCTCGACCTAAAAAGTCTTCAACTGAAATTTTCAGAGTATTCACACGAATACTTCGACGCAGCGGACGTTTACATGCCGCGATGAATTCATCCATATCCAAATGAGAAGGCATAATATCTTGAATTTGACTGATGAATGCGTCTGGGAGTTTGATGTTAGAGTGCAAAGTGGTATCTCTGAAGAAAAATTTGCTGCCAATTCTAACGGAATATAAAAAAAATGCAGCCTAAAGTAAGGCTGCACTAATAGTTTACGGCGGCTTAAATTACCTAGGGATCGGTGTACGCCATTCAAGCCACTCTGGTTGTGACACTGCATAAAGGAAGAACGCTGACTTTTCTTTCGCTTCAGGAGGAAGAGGGCGTGTATCCGGAGTAGCAAATGCAATGCCTCCGCGGACTAAGCTGTCAACCGTACCTGCTTTGATTTTGGCGCCGGTAATGCCTATCGACACATCGACACCGGAAACGTTCCAAAATACTGTATTCTCACGTACTAAGTGTTCAAATTGATGATCAACCTGAATGGTGGTGATGATGCGATCGGCAAACGCCCCCAGATTTACGTCGATTACACGACCCACTTCCATGTCGCGGTATAAGAGAGGCGTACCAACGGAAATAGAGTTTCTTCGTTCGCTCTGGAGCTGAAACTCTTTGCCCTGTAACTGGCTACTTTGCATATGAAGTTTGAAGGCGAATGCACTTTTCTTGCCTGCCGGCTCCACATCAATGTATTTCGACAGCAAGGTTTCGATGTTTTTTACACCTCGTAAACCAACTTCCGGCTGAACAAGCCAGAAGTGCGATTTATCCAAAGCGATGTTTTTAACAAATTCTGGAAGAATCCGAGCTTTAATTTCGACTTTCTCAGCAGTGAAGTTTGGCGTAACCAAAGTGACTTCGCCAACTGGAACCCCTTGGTATCGAATTTCCATACCCGAAGCGACGCCAAGAGCACTGTCACTGGTCAGAGTAATCAAACGTCCGTACTTTCTCGCTTCATCGTAGTTGTCATACAGTTTCCAGTACTGTTTTAGCTTGTTTTCCACGCCAGGTAGTGAATCAAAAGCAATACCGCCTTGAATCAAGGTTTTGACTGGCGCTGCTTTTATGTTGACTCCGTTAAGGTCGGCGTTGACTTCAATACCAGAACGATTCCAGAAAACGGTGTTTTTGCTTAGCAAATGTTTGTACTGGTTATCCATTTTTAAGTGGAGCAGTACGCCTCCATTTGTCAGCTTGAAATCGGATACTTTACCTACCTGTAGATTACGGTAGAGAAGTGGCGCACCTTTGGAAACCGAAGGTAAATTCTGACTAAACAGGGTAAGGTCGTATGAGCCGGATTTGTTAAATTCAGCGAGTTCAGCAAGCGACTGACTGGCAAATAATGGGTAATTCGTTTTAGGTTTCTTACTACCAGAAGAAATAAAACTGATCGAACCTGAAAGTAAGCGTTTGGCTGGTGGCACCGATACGCTGATCCCAGAGTCAGTCAGCTCGGCTTTTGCGCTTCCATCGACAAAGAAGCGGTTGCGGCTTTTGATTAAGTGGGCGTATTGTGCGTCAATCAGTGCCTTCATCTGAACCTGATCATTGTCCAGTTCAATGTCGATGATGCTCCCGACCTGAATACCGCGATAGAGTACATGAGTTCCGTATTCCAGCCCAAAAGAATCCTTCGACGTGAAGGTGACTTCCAAAGAACCGGGCTTTTCCAGTGCAAATACGGACTTTCTGATGGCGGTAAATTCGCGTGATTTCTCTCCCTGACCGGGTACCAGTGTCAGGAAGTTACCTGTCACAAGGTTTCCGATGTTTTCAATCCCGGTTAGGGAAACTTCTGCTTCTTCCAATAAGAAGCGTGTACCTGTATTCAGTGTGTCGGCGAAGCTTGGTTGAATGGATGCATAGGCGATGATTTTTGTTCTATCGAGAGAAAGCTGAATATCCGTGATCTGACCAATTTCAATGCCACGATAAACAATCGGTGCGCCATTGGTACTGACCTTGTTGTCGTTTGGTAGCTCTATCTGGATAGGGATACCGCGACCTGCGGTTTTTAGATCGGGATAGAGCTTAAACTCCGCCCCTTCAGTAATCGGTTGTCCTTCGTCGGGCGAGTCCACAGCAATTGCACCGCCCAGCATAGCACTCAGGCTTTCTACCTTAACGTCTACGCCGTCAAACCCAACGTTTGCACCTATTCCACTTACGTTCCAGAAGCGGCTTTCACTGGAAACCAGGTGACGGTATTCGTCTTCTATGAAAGCTCTGATACTGACTGAGTTACCATCAGGGTCCAGCTGATAACCATACACTTCACCAATGGGGATTTTCTTGTAGACGATCTGGGAACCGACTGAAATCGAACCCAGATCGGAAGAGTGGAGCACAATATTCAGCCCCTGATTTGCTAGCAGATCTGTCGGGCTGTTTTCCAACGCGGTGTAGACGGTATCGAAGTCGTCATCTTCGTCACCACTGGCGCCTGGGTGAATGGCGATGTAGTTACCGGATACTAAAGCATCCAGACCAGATATGCCGGATAAGCTGGCTGTCGGTTTAACCAGCCAGAATCGTGTCTGACCGCTCAGTAGTTTGGTGGCTTCCGGGTAGATATCCGCTTCAACAAAAATGTTATCCAGTTCAGGGGAGAGTTTGATATCACGCACCATGCCCACTTCCAGACCTTGGTAACGAATGGTGGTTCTGCCTGCGATAAGCCCCTGAGCGTCTGAGAAATAGATCTGAATTCGCTGACCCGCTTCGTTGACGGCTTTAACGACCAGCCAGCCCGCAAGGCAGATAGTTATGATCGGCAAAAGCCAGAGAGGGGAAATGCCAATGTCCCGTTTTACACGTGGTGTATGGGCGCTTTGATTGTTGTCTAAACTACTCATTTAACGTCGCTTTCCGTTCCGGGACTTCTTTATGGTCCCATATTAACCGGGGATCTAAGCTCTCAGTTGCCAGCATAGTCAATATGACGACAATCGCAAAGGCAACAGCTCCATATCCCGGTGTAAAATCAAGAATTTGTCCTCTGTCTACCAGAGTCATCATGATCGATATGACAAATAAATCCATCATCGACCATTTACCAATCCATTTCACAGCAAAATAAATGTTCATTCGTGTTCTGTGACGTGTTTTTTGTTTGAACTGGACACTCAAAAGGATGTACCCAAGCCCAAGAATTTTGATGGCAGGAACCACAATCGATGCCACAAAAATGATCACCGCGATGCCGGGCATTCCGTTTTTCACCAGAGACGCCACTCCGGAAAAAATCGTGTCTTCCAGTCGCTTTCCGTTGGTCAGCAAAATGGAAATGGGAATTACGTTAGCCGGGATAATCGCAATGGAAGCGGCAATCAAATACGCCCAAGTTTTCTGAACTGAAAAGGGGCGCCTGTGATGCAGAGGGCTATCGCAGCGGTCACAGCGAATCGAGTCCGGTTGCGACAAATGGCAACTGTGGCAGTGAATGTCTTTTCTTGGGTAGTCGAACCCTGATTCTGGCTGCCATGTTTCCCAATATCGGCGAACGCTGATTCGGGTGACAAGCATGAGCGAAAACAGCTGCAACATAATGAGCCCCAGCAGTCCCCATCCGACAAAAATATCCGCGTAATCCTGCAACTTGAAGCAGGATATACCAATGCTGATCAGGAACACATCGAGCATCATCCAGTGTTTTAGGTGCTGAATATTAAGAAGAGAGTATTGAAGGGGGCGAAACCAGCGGTAGCGTAATGACAGATGAGCCACCACCACAGACATGCAGACAATAAAAGGTGCAATTGAGGCGCAGAACAGAACCAGCAACCCAAGCCCGACAAACCCTTCCTGCATTAATGAAAACGTGCCGTCGGGAAGGGTAGCCGGAATCATCACCCCAAACAGACGAATGCTGATAAAGGGAAAAAAGTGAGAAGGGATAAAAAGCAGAAGGCAGGCGACAGCTAACGCTAAGTCGCCATTAATAGAGCGCTCACCACCGCGGTACAACTGAGTGTTGCAACGGGGGCAATGTGCGCTCTGCCCCTTAGGAATGTCCAGCTTATCGACAGGGAGCTCACAATGCTGGCAAAGGCGTACTTGATTGACTTGCTGCGAGTGTTCCTCAGTCAGCGTCATCTTACTTTCCGCGTTGTAATCTTTATCGATTTCTTGTGACAATGTCACGCTCCGGTTTGAACGCTACCATAGAGTGTTTGATACAGCCCATCCTGTTGAACCAATTCAACATGCGTACCTGCTTGAGTTACTTGACCGTCTTCTAAAACATAGATCAGATCAGCTTGTTTTACGGCAGACAATCGGTGAGCAACAATCAGTGTTGTTCTTCCAGCGAGGAACTGATTCAGAGCAGAATGCAAAGCAGACTCAGTAGCTGTATCCAGCGCCGACGTGGCTTCATCCAGAATAACGAACTTCGGATCGCTCAGAACCATGCGAGCAATAGCCAGCCTTTGTCGCTGTCCTCCCGATAGCCTTACACCTTGTCGACCGATTTGAGTATCCAGACCATCGGTCAGCTGCTCTGTTACATCTTGTAGCTGCGCCACTTCCAGTGCTTTCCAAAGCTCTTGGTCACTGTGATTGCTGCCTAAAGTCAGATTATGCCTTAAGCTGTCATTAAAAAGTATAGGTTGTTGTAATACAACGGCAATTTGTTTACGTATGAGCTCAAAGCCTATATCGTCTGAAGAGTGACCATTAAACGATATCTGCCCCGAACTTGCTCTGTAAACCCCGATTAAAAGCTGAATCAGGGTAGACTTTCCTCCGCCACTTGCCCCCACAAGCGCTACCTTTTTGCCTGCCGGAATTTGAATCGACAACTCATTGAGCACCGTTTTTTCATCGTTGTAAGCGAAAGTGACGTCTTTGATATCGACATCCACGCTGTTGCTCATGCCAAATGGATCCACTTTACCACCAGTGCGTTTTTCTTCTTCAAGGGCAAGTAAAGAGTTAATGCGTTTCAAAGCAGCTTTTGCGCTGTACCAGGAAAATTGAATTCCCAGAAGCTCCTGAACGGGCGTGAGCATAAACCAAAGGTAACCGAATACCGCAAAAATCTGACCTATGGTCAGATCACTAAACAGGACCATAAGCATGGCAACAGCCCTGAACAGCTCAAAGCCAAGTAAAAATAGTAAGAATGATACTCGACCAGCCGCTTCCGACTGCCACGCGTATTTGTCGGCGTCGACTCGGATGTCGTTCGCTTGCTCTTTCAGCTGATCCAAGAAAATACTTTCTTTGTTAGCAGCTCGCAGTTGGTAAATGCCGTCGAGTGTTTCAATCAGTCGATTTTGGAAGCGTTCAAAAGATTGGTTTTCTCTCTTCTTTAAGTGCTTTACTTTGCCGCCAAGCTTACGAGAGAAGTAAATAACAATAGGGTTAACAAGCAGAATAAAGAGCCCAAGTCGCCAGTCTAGCCACAGGAGAATACCCGCAGTACCGATTACAGTAAGAAAGCTGACAATAAACTTGCTCAGTGTCGACCCGATGAATTGATCGATGGTTTCGATATCAGTGATTAAGTGGGCATTGATGCCGCCACTTCCGCGCGTTTCGTACTGTGCAATGCTGATTCGACCCAGTTTGTCGATCATGATTTCACGCATCTTACAAGTTATTGTCTTGGATACGAGTGTGAACTGCCGACTTTGAAGAATATTAAGCGCCTGCGATGCGCAACGCATCAAAATAACCAGCAACAGGGTAAGGCCTATATAACCCGTTGGAGTTTGCCAGTATTCGGGTAAAACCTGATTCATTGCAGCCAAACCACCGGCTGGCTGGTCCATAAGTACTTCATCGACCATAAGTGGCATAAGTAGGGGAATGGGCACACTGATTAAAGTCGCAGCAATTGCAATCAAGTTAGCGACCATCAAGCGCTTTTTGTGTTTTTTTGCTTGTGTTAAAAGCCACGAACGGCTAATAGTGTGTTCTCTCATAACGAATTTTTTACAAATGCCAGTTTTATTACATCAATGTGGCATTGTACGTACATCTCAGGGAAAAAGAAGAAAATGATAGAAAAGCAGTACCAGACTCTGACAAAGCAAGCACAGGCGATCATTGAAGGGGAGACGGATTTAATTGCCAATTTGTCGAACCTAAGCGCCTTGCTGAATATGGAGCTGGACAGGCTTAACTGGGTTGGTTTTTATCTTATGAAAGAAAACGAGTTAGTGCTCGGTCCATTTCAAGGTAAGCCTGCTTGTGTGAGGATTCCGGTTGGGCGAGGAGTTTGTGGAACTGCTGTTGTAGAAGATAAAGTTCAGCGAATTGAAAATGTCCACGATTTTGAAGGACACATTGCCTGTGACGCAGAAAGTAACTCAGAAATTGTGATTCCATTTCGAATTAATGGAGAAATTGCTGGAGTACTGGATATTGATAGCCCTGAAATCGGGCGTTTTGACCAAAAAGACGAAGCAGGTTTGACCTTCTTAATGAAGGAAATTGAAAAGCTGCTCAATTCCCACGCGAACAACGATTAATTTACAACTTGGTTGTGGTTTTTCCTAAGCATGTCACTATAATAGCGAAAATATTTACATGAACGCTTTGCGGACAGGCCGCAACAACCAGGAATCCTCATGGAAAACACTGAAAAGTTAAAAAACAGCAAAGAAGTTATTGCATACATTGCTGAATGTTTCCCTAAGTGCTTTACTTTAGAAGGTGAAGCTAAACCATTAAAAATTGGTATCTTTCAAGATTTAGCAGATCGTCTGAGTGAAGATCCGAAAGTAAGTAAAACTCAGTTACGCGCTGCTCTAAGACAATACACGTCGTCTTGGCGTTACCTACATGGTGCAAAACCTGGCGCAGTTCGTGTGGATCTGGACGGTAACGAATGCGGTGCCCTAGAAGAAGAGCACGTTGAACACGCTAAGACTGCACTTGCAGAAAGCAAAGCGCGAGTTCAGGCTCGTCGTAAAGAGAAAGCAGAAAAAGCACGTGAAGAAGGTAAAGCGAAAGCGAAGGCAAATAAGCCTCAAGCTCGTAAAGCGAAGCCTAAAGCACAAAAACCTCAGAACAATAAAGCAGCAACGCCTACACGTCCGTTGAATGACGATGACATGATCATTGGCAACTCAGTGAACGTAAACATGGGTAAAGGGAATATGGCTGCTACAATTGTTGAAATTAACAAGGATGATGTGCGTGTGCAGCTGAACAATGGCCTGCAGATGGTCGTAAAAGCGGAGCACCTACGCGCTTAAAGGAGAAATTCCTACGCATGAAATGTCGTTCTAAATTGACTCTGATTGCTGCCAGCTTTATGTTGGCGGCGTCAGCCCAGGCTCTCGAAGCCAAACTTTCCAAAGCCGACTTGCCACTTCTTGCTCCTGAAGTCCAACACACCACAGCGAGCAAACGAGTGACTTCCAGACTGACTCGTTCACACTACAAGCATTTCAATCTTAATGATGAATTCTCTCAGGCGATGTTTGATCGCTACGTAGAAATGCTTGATTACAACAAAAACATCTTCACTCAAAGTGACATCAACTCATTTGCTGAATGGTCAGTACAGCTTGACGACCAGTTGAAATCTGGCAGCAATATGATTGCGTTTAAGTTGTATAACCTGGCAAACGAAAAGCGTTTTGAACGCTTTGCTTACGCGTTAACTCTACTGGATCAAGAGATCAAGTTTGATACCGATGAATCGATGATGGTTGATCGCTCTGATGCCAAATGGCCTACAAGCCAGGCAGAGATTAATGAGCTTTGGCGCAAGCGAGTGAAATACGATGCGCTAAACCTGAAGCTGACAGGCAAAGAGTGGTCAGAAATTAAAGAAGTGCTCGAAAAGCGTTACAACAACGCAATGAAGCGTATTTCTCAGACCAAAAGCGAAGACGTTTTCCAGCTTTACATGAACGCGTTTGCCCGTGAAGTAGACCCGCATACCAGTTACCTTTCTCCTCGTAATGCCGAGCAGTTCCAGTCGGAAATGAACCTTTCACTGGAAGGTATTGGCGCGGTTTTACAGATGACCGAAGATTACACCGTGATTCGGTCGTTGGTTGCTGGTGGTCCGGCTTCTAAAAGCAAGCAATTGTCGGAAGGCGATCGCATTATTGGCGTCGCGCAAGACAAGGAAGAGATGGTTGACGTTATCGGATGGCGTTTAGACGACGTAGTCCAGCTCATCAAAGGTCCGAAGGGAACAAAGGTGCGTCTGCAAATTTTGCCTGAAGCAAAAGGAGCAAAAAGTTACGATGTCACCATTGTTCGCGATAAAATCCGACTTGAAGACCGCGCTGTAAAATCTGAAGTATTTGAAAGAGATGGCAAGAAAATTGGCGTTCTTGAAGTGCCAAGCTTCTATGTTGGTCTTTCCAAAGACACAGACAAATTGATCAGCGAGCTAAAAGAACAAAACGTAGACGGTATTGTTGTTGACCTGAGAAACAACGGCGGTGGTGCGTTAACTGAAGCAACTGCTTTATCTGGTCTGTTCATTAAGAGCGGTCCGATTGTTCAGGTTCGTGACAGCTATGGTCGCATTGAACAGAATAGTGATACTGGCGGGCAGATCAGTTATGACGGTCCGGTTACTGTTCTAGTCAATCGCTACAGTGCTTCGGCATCTGAAATCTTTGCTGCGGCACTTCAGGATTACGGTCGAGCCGTTGTTCTGGGTGAAAACTCGTTCGGTAAAGGTACGGTTCAGCAACACAGAAGCTTGAATCATATCTACGATCTGTTCGAGAAAGAGCTGGGATATGTTCAGTACACCATCCAGAAATTCTATCGAATCAACGGTGGCAGTACGCAAAACAAAGGCGTTGTTCCAGACATTGCATTCCCAACTGCCGTTGAACCCGAAGAAACGGGTGAAAGTGTAGAAGACAATGCATTGCCTTGGGATCAGATCAAAAAAGCTGAATATTCAGTATTGGATGACAAGTCTAAGTTAATTGCTGAGCTTACTGCGCTTCATGACAAGCGTATTGCTTCTGACTTGGAATACTCCTTCATTAATGAAGATATTGCTGAATACAAAGCAGAGAAGGAAGAAAATTCAATTTCTCTGAATGAGGCTGCTCGTAAGCAAGAACAAAATGAAGCAGAAGATAAGCGTTTGAGCCGAATCAATCAGCGCCAGAAGGCGATGGGAGAGAAGGTTTACAAGAGTTTAGAAGACCTGCCGAAAGATTACGAGGCACCGGATGCTTACCTTGATGAGGCGGTAGCGATAACGGTAGATATCGTCAAGAAAACAACCTCTTAAGGTTAAATAATTTGAAAAGCGAGCATTGTGCTCGCTTTTTTATTGTCAAAAATTAATGTGATATAGATCTAAAATTTTGGGTATTTACTCAATTCACTTCTAAGCTTAAAGAAAAAGCGAGGTAGAAGTGATGAGAGTATTACTATTAATTCTTACCTGTTTTTTGTTAGGTTCGACTCATGCCGAGGTGAAGCAAAAAGCGGATTTGACCCAATTTACCCATCCATTTTTGCTGGGAGACTGGTATCTTTTCAACCCTGAACCAGATGACTCATCAGAAGATTTTCTCGCTATCCGTCTGACCCTTGAGTCTGACTACATCTTCACTATAGAGATTCAGAAGAAAGACCACAGTGTCGATTACTGGCAGGGTCGATATGAAGCGGATGAATCGACACTTGTACTAGGTCTAGATACTGACACTCCTCAAATCTATCAATACCAAAACAATCACAATCAGCTCAATTTAAACGGCGTTGTCTTCCAGAAAGCACTGCCTTCAGCACTTGTAGGGAGCTGGACAAGCGAGTCACTGGGTGGTGATGACATTCTAGCTAGTGACGTGAGCAAAATGGACTTAGTGTTGAAAGCAGATTTTGTCTTCTCATTCCGGGTTGAATCCAGCGAGGGTGTGGAAGCTATTCATGAAGGCATCTATATAATTGAAGGCGACCATTTAGTCCTAATGTACAGTGACGGCGAACACGATTCCCGCTACACACTTGTCGATGATCAGCTCACCTTAGACAGCCAGTCGTCAGATATGTACGCTGTCCTTAATCGAGTAGAATAACCCCATCTAATTTACCGGAATAGCAGCGTATGCTATTCCGGTATCATTTTGTGAGACTTGCAGTTTTCCATTATCTTCTTTAGCCGTCTTGTCTTATGATACACCTGTCGAGATATACCTAAGTAACCTCATACCTGATCTAAGTTCAAATACTCCTATTTAGGCTACAATCGTTTAAGCCGCTTTGTTGCCATGCAACACAAAGATATCTAAAAGGAAATTTCATTATGGCTCAGAACCCTCAAGCCAAATATCGTAAAGATTACCAGTCACCAGAATTCACTATTACACACGTGGATCTAACGTTCGATTTGCACGATACAGCAACGGTCGTTACTGCTGTTTCCAATGTTAAAAAGCTTAAAGACAGCACAACGTTGTTTCTAGATGGAGACGAGCTGAAATTACTGAATGTTAAAGTTGATGGTCAGGACTGGACTGATTATCAAGAAGTGGAAGGTGGTCTCGAAATCAATGGGTTAACTAACGATTTTGAGCTGTCTATTAAAACAGAAATTAATCCATCGACCAATACGGCGTTGGAAGGGCTATACAAATCGGGTGGTGGTTTTTGTACTCAGTGTGAAGCAGAAGGTTTCCGTCGAATTACCTACTATTTAGATCGTCCAGATGTATTGGCAATTTTCACAACAACCGTTATTGCAGACGAAGAACAAAACACTTACCTACTGAGTAACGGTAACCGAGTAGCAGAAGGCAAGCTGGAAAACGGTCGCCACTTTGCAAAATGGAATGACCCACATCCAAAACCTGCATATCTGTTTGCGTTAGTCGCCGGGGATTTTGATGTTCTGCGTGATAAATACGTCACCGCTTCTGGTCGTGAAGTCGATTTAGAGATTTACGTAGACAGAGGAAACCTGGATCGAGCACCATTTGCGATGACTTCGCTGATCAATTCGATGAAATGGGATGAAGAGCGCTTTGGTCTTGAATACGACCTGGACATTTACATGATCGTTGCTGTTGATTTCTTCAACATGGGGGCGATGGAAAACAAAGGTCTGAATGTTTTCAACTCTAAATACGTTTTGGCGAATGACAAAACCGCAACCGATGATGACTACCTTGGAATCGAAGCGGTAATTGGTCACGAGTACTTCCACAACTGGACAGGCAACCGTGTCACTTGCCGCGACTGGTTCCAATTGAGTTTGAAAGAAGGGCTAACCGTATTCCGAGATCAGGAATTTTCTTCTGATTTGGGTTCTCGTGCTGTCAATCGTATCAATAACGTCCGTGTTATCCGTGGTCCTCAGTTTGCGGAAGATGCGAGTCCAATGTCTCATCCGATTCGCCCTGAAAAAGTGATAGAAATGAATAACTTCTACACTTTGACTGTCTATGAGAAGGGCAGTGAAGTGATTCGTATGATGCATACTTTACTTGGTGAAGAAGGCTTCCAAAAAGGCATGAAGCTTTACTTCGAACGCCATGATGGTACGGCAGCAACTTGCGAAGACTTTGTCGCTGCGATGGAAGATGCATCCGGTGTCGATCTCAAGCATTTCCGTTTGTGGTACAGCCAGTCGGGAACACCGGTTGTAGATGCCGAAACCGAATACAACGCTGAAGCAAACACTTTTTCGTTAACGCTAAAACAACATACACCAGCAACACTAGAGCAAAAAGACAAACAGGCTCTGCATATTCCGTTTGATATTGAGCTTTACAATCAGGATGGCAGTGTTATTGAGTTACGCTGTAACTCTGAAAAAGTTCATAATGTTCTGGACTTCACTCAGGCAGAACAAACCTTTGTGTTTGAAAATGTTGAAGAACGTCCGGTCATCTCGATGCTTCGTGAGTTCTCTGCACCTGTAAAACTCAACTACGAGTATTCAGATGAAGATTTGAGTTTCTTGATGGTTCACGCGCGTAACGATTTTGCTCGTTGGGATGCAGGGCAAATGTTACTGGCAAAATACATTAAGCTGAATGTAAGCCGTCACCAGAAAGGTGAATCATTTGAACTGCCTGAAAATGTTGTTGACGCATTCCGCGGTTTGCTGCTGGATGACTCACTAGAGCAAGCATTTATTGCTGAAGCGATCAAAGTACCTAGCGAAGTCGAAATTGCAGGTTGGTTTAAACCAGCTGATGTCGATGCTATTCGATTCGTTCGTGAGTCGATTCGCAAAACTTTTGCAGCAAGCATGAGTGATGAGCTAAGTGCGATTTTCCACAGTAATAGCCAAAAGAATTACGTGGTAGAACACGATGCCATTGGCAAGAGACTGCTCCGTAATACTTGTTTGAATTACCTGGCGTTGACAGCACAGGGTAACGACTTGGTGAAAACAGTTTACCAAGAAGCAAACAATATGACGGATACTCAAGCGGCATTGATGGCTGCGAACGCTGCGCAGTTGGCTTGTCGTCAAGAATTGATGAATGACTTCAGTGACAAGTGGAGTCATGATGGCCTGGTGATGGATAAGTGGTTTGCACTTCAAGGCACGAACCCAGCAAGCAATGTGCTTGAGACAATTCGAGATGCAATGAACCATCAGGCGTTTGACCTGAAAAACCCTAACCGTACTCGTAATCTAGTAGGGACATTCTTCGGTGGTAACCCAGTTAATTTCCACAACAAAGATGGTAGTGGTTACCAATTTGCAGGGGAAATTCTGGCAATAATGAATGAGAGTAACCCTCAAGTTGCGTCTCGCCTGATTGATCCGCTGCTGAAATACCGTAACTACGATGAAGAGCGTCAGGCATTAATGCGCAAAGAGCTGGAAAAACTGTCCAAACTCGACAATCTGGCCAAAGACCTCTTTGAAAAAGTAACAAAAGCGCTAGAATCTTGATTAAGACTGACTAGCAGAAGAAAATAAGTGGCAGTTTTTACTGCCACTTTTGTTATCTATGAACCAGTATCAATTTTCTCTAAACATCACCTATCAAGAGTTTTTGAATCACTATTCTGGGGCAGCCAGTTCCGTAATTGTGTATACAGACCAAGGATTAAAAATCCAATTACCTGCATCTCGTTTCAGACCGTTTCTTAGTCAAATTGGTGTCAAAGGGCGATTTAGACTAACAACTGACCAGAATAATAAGTTTCTCAAGTTAGAAGCTCTGTGAATCAACGAGTTTTCAGAGAGTTAAATAGGTACCTTAATCACAGATTCAGACTTTTTTCTCTTTCCCACACGCAATTCATTTAACCTTTTATCAATATTGCTTTTACAATATATGTATGCCTGATTTTTCTAGTCAGGTTAAGGCATTACCAAGTTGCAGTAAGGGCGAAAGACCCAAGCAATAACCCTACAAAAAATTCTAAGATTGGAGCGTTAATATGACCGCACGAGAAAACGTTGTGCCGGTTCTTCTTGAAAAAGTTTACAAACTGATTCAAGACAAACTCGAGCTTGCCCACCAACCTTTAGTGACAAAACTTGCTCAACACCTGTTTAGTACCATAGGTCAGGAAGACCTGGTGCAAAGGAATGAGTCCGATCTCTACGGTGCCGTTGTCAGCCTTTGGCATCACATCAGTGAGAAACAGGCGAAGGATATTTCGGTAAGAGTATTTAACCCTACGGTAAGCCGACATGGATGGAAGTCTACCCATACGATCGTTGAAATTGTGGTACCTGATAGCCCATTCCTAGTGGACTCGGTGAAAATGGCGTTAGCTCGCTTAGATCTTTCCAGTCACTTAATGCTCCATGGTCCCACTCGAATTGCTCGCGATAAAAACAATAACATCAAAGGCGTAAACGAAAAGTCAGGAGACAGCCTGTCTCTTTTCCATATCGAAGTCGATATGCTGGCAGACAAAGCCAAGATGACAGATCTGAAAAATGAACTTGTCTCTATTCTGACGGATACTGGTTTAGTGGTTGCGGATTGGAAACCAATGGCAACGAAACTGAACCAGGTAATTAAAGAAATTGAAGATCAACGCGTTGCGCTTCCGGTAGAAAAAGAGCGCGTTGATGAAACCATTGCGTTCTTAAAGTGGTTAGGCAATCACAACTTCACCTTTATGGGATACAAGGAGTACGACCTTGTTGCCGTAGAAGGGGATCATGAGCTGCGCCCAACTGAAGAAAAAGGGTTGGGCATATTCTCTGTCGATAGCCGGGTGCGCGCTGTGAAACTTTCGGATCTTGCTGACTCGGCGAGACTGGAAGCCAAAAAGCCTTACTTACTGATCGTCACCAAAGGTAATACCGCATCCCACATTCACCGTCCAGCCTATACCGATTACATCGGTATCAAGAAGATTGGTAAGAATGGCAAAGTGATCGGTGAACACAGATTTACTGGTCTTTATACGTCGGCAGTATATAACCAGAGCGTGGCGAACATTCCTCTGATTCGTGACAAAGCGAACCGTATTCTTGAGTCAAGCGGCTACTTGCAAGGGGCGTACTCTTACAAAGCACTTCATAATATTTTGGAAAACTTCCCGCGTGACGAACTGCTTCAGGCAACTGAGCAAGAATTGCTGCAAGTGGGGTCGGGTGTTGTGCAAATGCAAGATCGTGATTTGCTAAGACTCTTCATTCGCAAAGACCCATTTGGTCGTTTCTTTAGCTGCATGGTTTACGTGACTAAAGAGCGATACAACACTCAGCTTCGCCGTCAGACTCAACGCATTCTTGGTCAGTACCTGAATTCCGATCAAGAAGTAGAGTTCACCACTTATTTCTCTGAAAGCCCACTGGCGAGAACGCATTACATTGTTCACGTTAAGAACAACAACATCGATATTGATGTCAAAGAGATAGAGCAGAACCTTATGGAAGTATCTTCATCCTGGGATGACCGACTACAAGAAGCGATCATTGCCAACACTGGTGAAAGCACAGGTTTGCCATTATCCAAAGAGTATCTGCGAGCTTTCCCTCGTTCTTATAAAGAAGCTATGCTACCAGGCTCTGCAGTGGCAGATATTGAACGCCTTGAAGCATTGGATACACCAGAAGACTTGGGCATGCTTTTCTACCGTCCTCAGGAAGAAAGCCATGACTCAAAAGCGGTACACCTTAAGTTGTACCATCGCGAACAACCTATTCATTTATCTGATGTTCTTCCAATGTTGGAAAACCTCGGATTGCGTGTCATTGGTGAAGCACCGTATGAAGTTCGCAAGTCTAATGGGGTGACATACTGGATCTTAGATTTCTCAATGTTGCTGGCTTCTAATGTATCCGTCGATCTTCGCGAAGCACGTGATCGTTTCCAACAAGCGTTTGCCGACATCTGGTCTGGTACGCTAGAAAGCGATGGCTTCAACCGATTGGTATTGGGTGCAGGTTTGACCGGGCGTGAAGTAACGATTCTTCGAAGCTATGCGCGCTATATGCGTCAAGTCGGGTTCCCGTTCAGTCAGAGCTACATTGAAGAGACGCTCGCGCATCACCCTAATATTGCAAAAGGGCTGGTGGATCTGTTTAGCAAACGCTTTGAACCTAAGTTCAAGGGGGCGAAGAAGAACCAGACTGAGCTGATCAACAAGATCAACGAGCAGTTAGATGCGGTTGAAAGCTTAGATGATGATCGTATCATTCGCCGTTACATGGATATGATCCTTGCAACGCTTCGTACTAACTACTACCAAAAAGCGGACAATGGGCTGCCAAAACCTTGGCTGGCTCTTAAGCTTAAGCCGACGGAAATTCCGGAAATCCCACAACCTGTTCCTGCGTTTGAGATTTTCGTTTATGCCCCAGACATCGAAGGTGTTCACCTACGTGGCGGTAAAGTGGCACGTGGTGGCTTGCGTTGGTCAGACCGACAAGAAGATTTCCGTACAGAAATTTTAGGATTGGTGAAAGCGCAGCAAGTTAAGAACACGGTTATCGTTCCAGTTGGTGCAAAAGGTGGTTTCATCTGTAAACGCCAACCAAACCTAACGACTCGTGATGAGATATTTACGGAAGGTCAGCGTTGCTACAAGCAATTCATTCGTGCATTGCTAGACGTTTCTGACAACATTATTGAAGGTAATGTCGTATACCCAGACAGTGTGGTCCGCCATGATGAAGACGATGCTTACCTGGTTGTTGCGGCAGATAAAGGTACAGCAACATTCTCTGACCTTGCCAATTCGGTTGCAGATGAATACAACTTCTGGCTGGGTGACGCGTTTGCTTCTGGCGGATCTAACGGTTACGACCACAAAGCCATGGGTATCACCGCGAAAGGTGGCTGGGAGTCGGTGAAACGTCACTTCCGGGAAATGGGCGTTAACTGTCAGACAACAGATTTCACCTGTATTGCCGTTGGTGATATGGCGGGTGACGTGTTTGGTAACGGCATGCTGCTTTCTAAGCATATTCGTTTGCAGGCAGCGTTTAACCATCTGCACATCTTTATCGATCCAAATCCAGATTCAGCCAAGAGCTGGAAAGAGCGTGATCGCTTGTTCAAACTTCCTCGTTCAAGCTGGGAAGACTACAACAAGAAGCTTATTTCTAAAGGCGGCGGCATTTTCTCCCGCCGAGCGAAGTCTATCGACCTGACACCAGAAATTCAGAAAATGCTGGGTACACGTAAGAGTTCGATGGCACCGAATGACCTGATCAAAGCGATCTTGCAGATGGAAGTTGATCTGTTCTGGAACGGTGGTATCGGTACTTACGTCAAAGCGTCCAGTGAAACTCATACCGATGTAGGTGATCGCGCTAACGATGCATTGCGCATTGATGGTCGTGACATGAAAGCCAAAGTCGTCGGTGAGGGCGGTAACTTGGGTATGACTCAATTGGGTCGTATTGAATACGCGCTTAATGGTGGTCGAGTCAATACCGACTTCGTTGATAACGTTGGTGGTGTGGACTGTTCAGATAACGAAGTGAACATTAAGATCTTCCTGAATAGTCTGGTTGCAAACGGTGATCTGACGGTTAAACAACGTAACCAGATCTTGGATAAGATGGAAGACGAAGTGTCTGAAATCGTATTGAAAGATGCGTACTGGCAGTCCGAGTCCATTTCGGTCAGTGAGCAGCAAGGTCCTTCTTTGGTGAAAGAGCAAATTCGCTTTATTCACACTATGGAGAGAGCAGGCTATCTTGACCGTGCACTGGAATACATTCCAGATGACGATACTTTGCTTGAGCGTGAAAAAATGGGTCAGGCACTGACGCGTCCTGAGTTATCAGTATTAGTTGCTTACGGCAAAATGGTGCTGAAAGAGCAGTTGGTGTGTGATGAAATCTCGCAAGACGAATTCCATGCTCAGCAATTGGTTAGCTACTTCCCGTCTGAGTTACGCCGTAACTATTTAGATCAGATGGTTAACCACCCATTGAAAGCCGAAATCATCGCAACTTGCCTTGCAAACCAGATGGTTAACGAGATGGGTTGCAACTTCATCACTCGAATGCAGGAAGAGACGGGCGCTTCAGTTGTTGATATTGCCAATGCTTATTCTGCTGCGCGTGAGATCTTCGAGCTTGGCGGCATAATGAAACAGATCCGCGATTTTGATAATACAGCGACAACGATCGCACAGTATGATCTGATGTATGCGATTCGCCGAATCCTTCGTCGCTTGAGCCGTTGGTTGCTAAGAAACCGTTCGAATAAGTCGACAGTGAAAGAGTTGGTTGCTTTGTACCACGATGATGTTCAGGCAATCATGAAGAATCTGGATACGCTTCTGGTAGAAGAAGAAGTGAAAGAGCACAACGATCTTGCTGACCTGTGGATCGCGCAGGGCATTGATCGTTCAGTAGCGAACTATGTTGCTCGCTTATCTAGTCTCTACTCAGCACTGGATATATCCTCAGTAGCTCGCGAGCAGGGTAAAACAGTGGAAGAAGCCGCGAAAATGTACTTCACATTGGGCGATCGTCTTTCATTACACTGGTTCCTTAAACAAATCACCAATCAGGCAGTCGAAAATAACTGGCAAGCGTTGGCAAGAGCGTCATTCCGAGAGGATCTCGATTGGCAACAGCGTTTGTTAACCGCACAAGTACTTAACTGTGATTGCAGTTCTGGAAAAGTGAAAGTAGACAAAGCATTGGATGAATGGATGGAGAACAATAAATCGTCGTTGGTTCGTTGGGAAAACATTCTAAACGAGTTTAAGGTCGGTTCTGTCCATGAATTCGCTAAATTTTCCGTCGCTCTGAGAGAATTAACGTTATTAAATTTGAATTGTGCTTCAAATGAGTAAATAATACAGCCCCGTTTAACGGGGCTTTTTTCTTTCGGAGGCACAATGCTTTACCGTCTAGCCAGAACTGGCTTTTTCCAACTCGATGCCGAAAAGGCACACGATCTCGCTATCGAAAACTTCAAACGTTTCAACGGCACACCTTTCGATCTTTTCTATCGTCAGCAACTTCCTAATCGTCCAGTCGAATGCATGGGACTTACTTTTAAAAATCCAGTCGGTTTAGCGGCAGGTCTGGATAAAAATGGTGAGTGTATTGATGCGTTTGGTGCGATGGGTTTTGGTTTTGTTGAAGTTGGAACGGTCACACCACGTCCACAACCTGGAAACGACAAACCTCGTTTGTTCCGTTTGGTTGAAGCTGAAGGCATCATTAACCGAATGGGCTTTAACAACATGGGGGTTGATCACCTTGTTGAAAATGTGAAGAAGTCAACTTACGATGGAATCATCGGAATCAACATAGGTAAGAATAAAGATACGCCGATCGAAAAGGGAAGTGAAGACTACCTGATTTGTATGGAAAAAGTGTATCAGTACGCGGGCTACATTGCTGTGAACATTTCCTCACCAAATACTCCGGGACTTCGTTCGTTGCAATACGGTGAAGCATTGGACGAATTGCTTTCGGATCTGAAATCCAAGCAAGCGGAACTGGAAATCAAACATGGTAAGTATGTACCGCTAGCTCTGAAAATTGCTCCGGACCTAAGCGATGATGAAATCGTACAAATTTGTGATTCGCTATTGAAGAATAAAATCGATGGTGTAATTGCAACTAATACCACACTTGACCGTTCTATTGTTGATGGGATGAAACACGCAAATGAAGCGGGTGGTTTAAGTGGTCGTCCTGTTCAGTCTCGAAGCACAGAAGTTGTTCGCAAGTTACACGAAGAGTTAGGCGACAAACTGCCAATCATTGGTGTGGGTGGTATCGACTCGTACGTTGCAGCCAAAGAAAAACTTATGGCTGGTGCGTCTTTGGTGCAAGTATATTCTGGCTTTATCTATAAAGGTCCTGGTCTGGTCAGAGATATAGTGAAAAACTTATAAATTTTCTTCTGAAAATCACATCATATTCACAAAAATGAAAGGGGAGTTTTCCCCTTTTTTTTGTCGATCGCTTTGTAGAATAAATGAGTAAATGGATTTTAGTGAAGTAGGCTGAAATCTAACTTACTGATCACTATAAAGATTAAAGAGACAGGACATGTTGAAACCAAGCGACAACTGGAAGTGGTACTTTGATAACGAAGTAAGCGCCCTGGTATTAGGGCTTGATGGAGACATGGCCTTCAAAGTAGAAATTCCTCAAAAATTTCTGGTGGATTGTGCATTTAAAGACAGCGAGTTTTCTGTCGACGACGCATCCGTATTCCAGCAATTCAAGGAATCTGTAAGCACTTTGCCTCTGAGTGAGCCTAGACAAGCTCAACTTATTCTTAATTGTGTTGCCACAAATCGTTTTCATAAACCTGTTCAACCTAAGAGCTGGTTCTTCGATCACCAAGGTGGGGGATACGCTCCTTCACAAGGCGAGCTGGTCCACTTGAAGAATGAGTTGAACAGCGGTCTGTTTATGGTGGTTGAAGTTTGCGACAACGCGAGTGTCTGTGCTTCGGTAGAGTTAGATGGATTCCAGTTGACGTCTTCGAAATCCTTAAGTTTTTGTCAGTCTGTCAAAGTCATGCATGACCGCATAGCTAGGGCAGAAGTATTCGACAACTATGCGCCAATAGCTCTGGTAGGCTAAAACGCGTTTTTACATCCCTAATGAAATCGTTCCTTTGAGCTGCTGGCATTGCCAACAGCTCTTTTTTTGCTTGCTCACCACCAACCGTTCGTTACAAATACCTATCTAGTTCTTCATCAAGTTGAGTAAAAATTGAGCTCAAATTTGAGAACTTTGAACCGCATCAAATATTTTTTTCCTTCCATATTTCCTCAAATCTGGGGATTAACGTTCGATTTTTCATCTAAAAATTCCCATTTTAAGCCTGAATGTAGTTAACTTTCAGCTCTCAATTAGTTCTGGTATATACCAAAAAACACTCGAATAAGTATTCACTATCTAAACGACCCTTTATTTAACGTCAACTATATTGTCACTAAGTACTTACCAACTTAATTAGCGTAGTATTATGTTATGGCTCGCTGGTTTTTGATGGAAAAGTGGTCAATTGAATGGATGGGGAGAATAATTCGTCATAATGGGTTCGGCCTGCCAAGTTAGGTCAGGTATAATTGAGCTCATTTTTGTTATTAAAAGACCAGTATGAATCAGTATTTAGCCGTCACTTCTAACGGACTTGAAAACCTGCTTGTTGACGAACTTAAAACGCTAGGGATTAGCGATCCAAAACCTGTACAGGCAGGTGTGAAATTCAAAGCAACCAATGCTCAAATTTACCGCGTCTGTTTATGGAGTAGGTTAGCTTCGAGATTCGTTCGCATACTTGCTGAATTCAATTGTCAGGACGACATGGATTTATACCTGTCTGTGACCGCTGTGAATTGGGCTTCTCACTTTGATAGCAACAAGACGTTTGTTGTGGATTTCAATGGTACAAATAGAGAGATTCGCAACAGTCAGTATGGTGCGTTAAAAGTTAAAGACGGAATCGTTGATTCCTTTAACAAGAAAAACCTTTCTCGTCCGTCGATCCGCAAAGATCAACCAGATCTTCGTGTTCATGTGCGTCTATTCAAAGACAAAGCGCTGGTGGGCTTCGATATGGTGGGATCCGGCTTGCATCACAGAGGTTATCGTACTGAGTCTGGTCGTGCCCCTTTACGTGAAACGCTCGCGGCGGCAATTATCTCGCGTTGTGGTTGGGAGCAAGGCATGCCTTTGCTAGACCCTATGTGTGGCTCGGGAACATTACTGATTGAAGCCGCAATGATTGCTGCCAATATGGCACCTGGTGTTCACCGCAAATACTGGTGTTTTGAATCACTGAAAGACTTTGAACCGGAAACGTGGGCTGAGATCAAATCTGAAGCGAATGTACAAGCGCGCAGAGGCACCAAAAAGGTGGAATCTAAGTTTTATGGCTTTGATAACGATACCCGCGTTCTGAAAACAGCGCGTGAAAATGCGAAACGTGCGGGTGTAGAGTCTCTGATTCACTTCGAGAAAGGAGATGCGGCTCAGATCAAGCGCCCGGGATCGTTTGATAACGGCGTGATTGTCTCTAACCCGCCGTATGGTGAGCGTTTGGGTACTCACCCAGGTCTAATCGCACTTTACACAGCCTTTGGTGGTCAACTTAAGACTGAATTCGGAGGTTGCAAAGCGTCCATCTTCTCCTCTTCAGATGAATTACTGAGTTGTTTGCGAATGAGAGCTGACAAGCAGTTCAAATTGAATAACGGTGCGTTACAGTGTCACCAAAAAAATTATAGCATCTCAGACCGTGCGCCGGGTGATACAGCTAAAGCAGCAGACAGCGAGACTCTGATTGCGCCTGATTTCGCAAACCGCCTTAAGAAAAACCTGGGTAAGCTAGGTAAGTGGGCGCGTAAAGAAAAACTGGACTGCTATCGTGTCTACGATGCGGATCTACCTGAATACAACGCAGCGATCGATATCTATCAGGATCATGTTGTGATTCAGGAGTATGCTGCCCCTAAGAACATTCCTGAAGAGAAAACCAAACGTCGTCTAACCGATATGATCCGCGCAACCATTCAGGTTACAGGCGTGGAGGCAAACAACGTTGTTCTTAAAGTCCGAGAGAAGAAGAAAGGCAGCAGCCAGTATCAGAAGCTGAGTCAGGATTCGGAGTTCATGCAGGTAACCGAGTATGGCGTAGAACTACTGGTAAACCTCCACGACTATCTCGATACCGGGTTGTTCCTGGATCACAAGCTTACACGTCGCAAACTAGGTCAGATGGCAGGGGGTAAGGATTTCCTTAATCTTTTTGCTTATACCGGCTCTGCAACCGTTCATGCCGCTTGTGGTGGAGCAAAATCTACAACAACTGTCGACATGTCGAAAACCTATCTCGAATGGGCTCAGGAGAACCTGAACATCAATGGCGTGGGTGGCAACGAGCACGAATTCATTCAGGCGGACTGTCTGCAGTGGTTAGAGCAGGCGGAAGAAGACTTTGATCTGATATTCATCGATCCGCCAACGTTCTCTAACTCTAAGCGCATGGAGCAGTCATTCGATGTTCAGCGTGATCATATTCAATTAATGAAAAACCTAAAGCGTCTGTTACGTGGTAACGGAACCATCGTTTTTTCAAACAACAAGCGTCATTTCAAAATGGATGTGGACGCACTCAACGAACTTGGGTTAAGGGCTGAAAACATTTCTTCGCAGACCTTGCCACTGGATTTCGCGCGTAACAAGCACATTCACAATTGCTGGATCATCACTCATCAAGGATAAGGTGTGATAACTCTCTACAGCACAGAAGGATGCCATCTCTGTGAGATGGCATATGACCTTCTTAAACAGGCTGGGGTAACCAGCCATGTTGAAATCATCGATATCGCATTCGACGAAGAGTTATTTCAACGTTACGGGGTCACAATTCCTGTCATTTCTGTTTCTGAATCAGGCGAATCTGAGTTAGGTTGGCCTTTTGATTTACCACAATTACAACAATGGTTAGACAAACATGGCATTAATCACCATTCATAATGGTCAGCTGGCTTTTGGCGACCACCCATTACTGGATCATGCAGACTTTGCATTGCAAGAAAACGAACGTGTTTGTCTGGTTGGTCGTAACGGGGCAGGCAAGTCAACACTAATGAAGGTGTTGGCGGGCGACATTCTTCTCGACGATGGCAAGATGCAGGTTACTCAAGACGTAGTGGTATCACGCCTTGAACAAGATCCGCCGCGCAACGAAACAGGTACAGTTTTCGATTATGTGTCTGAAGGCTTAGCTGAAGTGGGTAAGCAACTTAAGATCTACCAGGATTTGCTCGATCTGGTTGCTAAGGACCCAAGTGAAAAGAACATCAACAAGCTTGCGAAGACGCAGGAATCCCTTGAACACTCTGGTGCCTGGCGATTCGAAGACCGTATTCAGAACGTTCTGGCGGCGTTAAAGCTTGATGGGCACACTCTACTCACCGATTTATCGGGCGGATGGCAGCGCAAAGCTGCTCTGGCGAGGGCTCTGGTTTGTGATCCAGACGTACTGCTTTTAGATGAGCCTACCAACCACCTAGACGTTACCACCATTGAGTGGCTTGAAGGTTTCCTGAAGGATTTTCGTGGTTCTATCATCTTTATTTCGCACGACCGCGCGTTTATTAAGTCGATGGCAACGCGAATTGTTGATCTTGACCGTGGGCAGCTTGCCAGCTTCCCGGGTGACTATGAGAATTATCTGGTCGAAAAAGAAGAGATGCTCCGTGTTGAAGAAATGCAGAATGCAGAATTCGATAAAAAACTGGCGCAGGAAGAAGTTTGGATACGTCAGGGCATTAAAGCGCGACGCACACGTAACGAAGGGCGTGTCAGAGCGTTAAAAGCGCTTCGCAAAGAGCGAAGTGAACGCCGAGAAGTGCAGGGCAAAGCCAATATTCAGATTGACGATGCAGCTCGTTCAGGAAAAATCGTATTTGAAGCCCAAAACGTCAACTTTAACTTTGAAGGCAACAAGATCGTTGATGATTTCAGCTTCAACATCATGCGCGGCGACCGAATTGCTTTGATTGGTCCAAACGGTTGTGGCAAGAGTACGGTGCTTAAGTTGCTGCTAGGGGACTTAGAACCCGAATCCGGACGTCTTCATTGTGGTACTAAGTTAGAAGTTGCGTATTTTGACCAGTATCGTGAAATCCTGGATCCAGAGAAGTCGGTTATCGACAACTTGGCTGATGGCAAACAAGAAGTGATGGTGGGTGGCAGGCAACGACATGCATTAAGCTACCTGCAAGATTTCCTTTTCTCACCAAAGCGTGCCCGGACTCCGGTGAAAGCTTTGTCCGGGGGCGAAAAAAACCGCTTATTACTGGCTCGCATTTTCCTGCGTCCGAACAACTTATTGGTGCTAGATGAACCAACTAACGACCTGGATATAGAAACTCTGGAACTTTTGGAAGATTTGCTTGCCAACTATCAGGGTACATTGTTGTTAGTCAGCCACGATCGTCAGTTTGTGGACAACACAGTGATGACCAGTTGGATTTTCGAAGGTAACGGCAAAATAGAAGAGTTTGTTGGTGGCTATCACGATGCCCAGCAACAACGTCTGCAAGTTAAAGCGGTCCGAGAGGTTGAAAAACCAGCAGTAAAAGATAAACAGGTTGAGGAAAGTCCCAAAAAGTCTCAGGCTCGTAACAAGCCTAAGAAGTTATCGTATAAGCTACAGCGAGAGCTTGAAGCCTTACCGCAACGACTAGAAGATCTGGAACAAGAGATCGAAGATTTGCAGGCAAACGTTAACGATCCTGACTTTTTCGCCAAGTCAGTGGATGAGACTCAGCCTGTACTGGATAGATTGTCCGCTGCGGAACAGGAATTAGAAATTGCCTTTGAGCGCTGGGAAGAGCTCGAAGCGATGCAACAGGAATAAGAAAGAAATATGAGTCGTAATAAAGTATTTAAACTTTCAGCGATAGCGTCACTGGTTATCGGTGCCACGTCTGCACAGGCTGCTTTGTATAACATTGAAGTTGTAGAGCAGTCTCAGAATGAAAACTTCGGTTCAGCAATCAGCGAAGTTAGCACAGTGACTAACTGTTTTACTGAAGACTGCGTTTCTGCTAATCCGAAAGTCGCGTCTCGTGGACGTATTGGTGAAGCAGGTCAGTGGATCAATGATGAAATGGACTTTCTGTTCGATAATCGATTCAGATTTGTCGACCAAACTAGCAACCGCGACGAATACCGTAAGTACTGTGACTACAACCTTCGCTACAACACTTGTGAAGCGTGGGCAGACAGGTTCTTCTATGGTACTAACGATTCAGGCGGTGCGCGCCGCGTTCTGAACTCTTTCAGCTGGTCAACACCATTTACTGCGGCTAACAACAACACCAAAGCCTTCGTTACAGGTGGCGTATCATTAATCTCTGAGGTGTCTGGAAACATTACAGGCACAAATGAAATCGTCGTGAATAACTTTGACGGCGATACCGCGATTGGGAACTCCAGCAGTGGCTATATGCATACGGGCAGCAGCAACTTTGCGCGCCAGTACAAAAGCCGCGGCTTTTATGGCACAACCGCGCTTGAGCCTATCGTGACGTCACAACCACTCGATACCATGGGTGTAACTCGCGCCTTTGATTCATTTGAGTACAACGGCAAGAAATACGTCGTTGGATCTTCTGCTTTCTCCATCTTCGGTGATAAGTCGGATTGTGAAACAGTATCTGATCCGCATACTAAAGCGCAGTGTCAGAATCTACGATTCAACAATCAGGCTGTAGTTTGGGATGTGACAAACACCGGAGCGATTACTGTCTCTAAGGTGACAGACACGTCTACAGGTACTCAGTCCTATCAGGCAAGTGTGCGGGCAGCGACAATCAATCCAAACGATTCGAACAAGCCAGTATTGGTAGGGTATTACAACCGCAAAAACTCTTCGGACATGCTTCCTGAAGCGGCGGTATTCTTGCCAACGTTCGATACCGGAGGTGAAATCAACGGTTGGAGCACGAAGGCAATCAGTGGTACCACTCTGAATCCTGATGGTTACATCTACCACAACTCCGTGGCTACCGATGTGAACCAAAACCTTTTAGTGATCGGCAACACAAAACGCGGTAATTACGATTACAAACGTAGCCGAACGGATGTTCCTGTTGAGGAGGGCTCACTGAACAACCGACTATGGGTTGCAAATGCTTCTTCCAGCAGCCCATCTGCGACGTACCTTTCTGGAGGAATCTTCTTTGCTGGTGCTGGTGGTGATATGCGTTCAGTGAACGATTTCAACGAAATCGTTGGGCGCATCGACGCGGAAAACGTTCGTGAAGTGGATGGAAAGATCCGACGCAAACGCGGATTTATTTTCCCATATGCAGCAACCGGCATTACAGGAAACCGCTCTGGTATTTTCCAAAATCGCGCGTGGTGGTTGGATGATCTAACTAATGATGGATCCGTGGGTGGCAATAATAACCAGTTCCGGATCATCGATGCCAATGACATTAACAATGCTGGCATTATTTCTGCTTCCGCAATGATGTGTGCTGGTGGTTACAAAACCACGAGCCACAACGCTTCATGTGACGGAACGGAAAAGCTTGTTTCTGTTAAACTTACTCCGATTAACGGCGCAACGGCTGCCAATATTCAGCAAAGATCGGCTGATAAAGATCCAGTTGAACGCAAAGGTGCAGGGGTAGGGATCTTACTTTTAGCAGCCCTATCACTAATTAGTTTCCGCCGTAAATAAATTAATTGTTAATAATGGGCATGGGTTCACAAAATTGGATCCATGCCTTTTTTGTGCCTTGAGGATCGAGTTCGATTGGACGATTCTTAATACCGGAGTCATAAAAACTCCATCTAAAAGTAACAGTAGTAAGATAACGATTTACATTGTATGAGGACTGTACTATGAAGAGACAGAAGCGTGATCGCCTTGAAAGAGCTCAATCTCAAGGATACAAAGCGGGTCTGAATGGTCGATCTCAGGAGGCTTGCCCCTATCAGCAGATGGACGCGAAATCGTATTGGCTAGGCGGTTGGCGTGATGCCAGAGATGACAAGCAAGCTGGTCTCTATAAATAACCACCCATTTCCTCACAGACCCCTAAGACAGGGGTCTTTTTAAAACCATTTAATGCACTATAACTAAATATATTGCATCAAAAAATACAGTGGGCAAGCCACTGTATTTTAGAATCTGGGGTGATTAAAAAGCAGAAGTGTCTTGGAACAGACCTACTTTCAAATCTTTCGCTACGTAGATCTCTTTGCCATCAACTAGAACACGACCATCTGCAAGACCCATAACCAGCTTACGGTTCACAACACGCTTCATGTCGATTTCGTATGTGACTTTTTTCGCAGTTGGCAGGATTTGACCTGTGAATTTCACTTCACCTACGCCAAGAGCACGACCTTTACCTTCGCCACCAATCCAGCCAAGGAAGAATCCAACTAGCTGCCACATCGCATCCAAGCCAAGACAACCTGGCATTACTGGGTCACCTGGGAAGTGGCAATCAAAGAACCACAAATCTGGAGTAATATCCAATTCAGCTTCAATGCGACCTTTACCAAAAGCACCTTCAGTTTCAGACATCTTTGTCACACGATCCATCATCAACATGTTTGGCGCTGGAAGTTGAGGACCAGTAGGACCGAACAACTCACCACGGCTAGACGCTAGAAGTTCTTCGCGATTGTATGATTCACGTTTGTTTTGCATTGTTTATTACTCCAAAAATACGTAGGGGCATCTTAGTGAACAGGTGTACGCCAAACAAGTCGGATCAGTTATGGTCGAACCACTGTTTTATTCTATCAATCAAACGATTACTATGCTCCGGTTTATCTGACCCGGCAAGCCTTTCTTCAATCTTTGCAAGAATGGTATCTTCGCCTTCGCCACGGAACTCTTTGCCCGTCAGAAGTGGTAACGCTTGGTCTACGGATTCCACTGTCCAGATGTGGAATTTCTTCTCTTTGATCGCTTCTACCAGCTCATCTTTAAGAGCCAGATGCTTCAGGTTGGATAGGGGCAAAATCACGCCCTGGCCACCAGTTAAGCCCTGATGAGCACATACATCATAGAAGCCTTCTATTTTTTCGTTTAAGCCGCCTACAGCCTGTACACGACCAAATTGGTCGACGGCACCAGTGACAGCTACTTGCTGATTCACTGGTTGCTCCGCCAATGCGCTTAAGAAGGAGCATAGCTGAGCAAGAGAGGCGCTATCGCCATCCGTTTCGCAATACGATTGCTCAAACACAATAGAGGCAGAGTAAGGCAGTGGCTCTTCAAGTTCCAGTGCGCGGCTAACAAAAGCCTGCATGATCATCATGCCTTTCGCATGAAGGTTACCCGCTAGATCGGCTTTGCGTTCGACATCCGAGATATCGCCATCACCAAAGTGGATTACACAGGAGATACGGGCAGGCTCACCATAGGAAATAGGGTGACCGGCAACATCCACAACCGTCAGACCATTAACCTGACCGATCTGTTCTCCCTTGGTTTCGATAACGACCTGACCATCCAAAATGTCTTCTAAAGCACGATTCGGCAGGTAAGACTCGCTGTAGCGTTTTTTCGCAAGGGATGCCTTGATGTGTGTGGCTTCGATTGTTTTCCCACCTGATTCAACGGCGGCTTCACTCAACAGAGTATTGTGCCAAAGGGGACCAAGTGGAAAGAATTGTTGATCCTCACATTCACGAGCACCCGCACGAAGCAACTCTTCAATACCTGACACAGATAAAGAAGGCAGTGAGAATTCCGTTGTCAGAGATCGAACGTAACCTAGGTATCTCTCCATAGACTCGTCTGAGATTCTTGAGTCTGCTTCAATCTCGGCAAACATACAGAATCCGCTAGCAATGTCTGCGTCCATGTAATCAAGGTCGCTCATTTGGCTACGGTTTCCAACAATTACCAGTTTTACATCAACGTGACGAGTTGGGATCTCATCGACCAGAGCTTTTGATGAAGTGGGCTCGAGTGAATAGGACTCACCCAATAGAGCGGATTTAAGCTTTGCCCAGTTAGAAAAGCTAGCAAAAAGAAGACTGGCAGACACAATCAGGTAGCCGCCATTTGCCTGTTGCAGCAAACCTTCTTCAACTCTTGTCACTTCTCCGTCTTTAGATTCAAAGCGCCCGAAAAGTACTTTGCTATCAAGAGATTCGGTTTTAACTACCGGTTTTTTTTCGATCTCACCGATACGCTGTAACTCTTGAAACGAAGCGACTAATGTTTGGCGGTATATCGCGTTGTCGGGAGCGTTAACTAGAAGGACACGGGTTAAGTTGCTAAGTTTATCAAAGCGGATCAAGGCAGAAGAGACGCGCGGCTGCATTGCGATGAAGGATTGTGAAGGGATGGTTTCAAATCGTTCGAAAAGCGCATGATACGCATCGTATTGAGGAGTAACTTTCTGCCAAGTTTGCTGCATTTTTTGTGTTTCGTAAATTTAAAAGAGCCAAAGTATATACCCAAACAACGTGAAGATGCAGTGTTGAAAAGGAATTAATTGCTCAAACTGCAACAGTTTGATTTTTAAAACAGACATAGTTAGCGAATAGCCGTACGACTGCACTAAAAAAGTGGAAGTCTTTTGAGCTTAAAATCGACAAAACCAGAAGGATGTTAGGGCAAAGTGTGATCGTTATAAGATTGTATTTTGGCATGTTCTGGGTTACGCTGTCACACAGGCATACGTTAAGGACAGGTTCATGAAATATCAACAGCTTGAAAACCTCGAATGTGGTTGGAAATGGCAGTATCTCATTAAGAAATGGAAAGATGGTGAGGCGGTTACGAAACACATTGATTCCAGCGAAGCAGATCAAGCCATAGAGCAGTTAAAACGCATTGAACATGAACCGACGTTTGTTCTTGAGTGGATCGAAAGGCATATGTCGCCTGAGCTCGATAACAAGATGAAACAGGCTATTCGGGCAAAACGAAAGAGACATTTCAACGCTGAGCAGGTTCATACGAAAAAGAAATCCATCGATCTTGATTATCGAGTGTGGGAAAAACTGTCCAACCGCGCTAACGAGTTAGGCTGTACTTTGTCAGATGCCATTGAATACCTGCTAAGTGAAGCTTCGCGCAGTGAGAAGGCGAGCAAGAAAGTAAGCAGCCTGAAAGAGGACTTGAGCAAACTGCTCTCAGATTAATATAGGAGACAAGCATGTTATGGCTATTACTGGTCGCTGCCGTTGTCATCTTCTGGTTAGTAGGTGTCGATCGACCAAAACTGAAAATGGAATTCAAGGACGGGGAGCTGAGCAGCCACAAAGGGCATTTACCAGCAGGCTTCAAACATAATTGCCTTGAAATCGCTCATAAAAATCCATTTTCCGGTGTAATCAAAGTCTATACGACAAGAAATGGTGCAAGGCTGACTTTTACTAAATCCATCCCAAATAAAATTCAGCAAAGAATCCGTAATGTGTTCCCTCACCAAGGATTCAAAATCGACTCTTCTAAAAAGTCCGCATAATCACAATGCCAAGTTGGTGATACTCATCAGCTTGGTTCAAATCTTTTATAAAACCCTTGCAAGCCCCAGGCTAACAACACGAAGCGGATCGTAATTCGACTTTTGTGAGTTAGGTCAATAGCTTCAAAAAGCGTAAGTTTCTCTGCAGTGAAAGGGGGAAGCATGATCCTTAGAGCCTTACTTATTTCTTTTATGTTCAGTGGTATTAGTGGTGCGGCAATTGCCGATGATTCACATACCAACAAAGTTGCCGAGAAAATCAAAAAACGAGTCGAGAGATCAATCAAACGTTATAGAAAGCCCTTGCAGGGATACTGTAACTATATGATTGAAATGGAGCATAAGGGAAAGTATGCCTACATTAAACGCATACGTTATGCAGGAGACAAAAAGATCTGCAAAGTAGGTAAGAAGGGTCTTAAGAAAGGTATGCGCTTCAAATATAAAGTTCCTGAAATGTATATCCGTATCCATGTCTCCGAGTAAGTGGATTTTCATGAATTTAAAGCACCCATCTATATCATAATGCACTATAACTAAATATATTTTGTTAGCTTCCAATAAACCTTTCGGTGAATAGATCCATTTCACTGACATTTTTCAAGTACGTAGCTATCCAGAAAAACGAGTTCATCCGTTGTTAAAGGTGATTAATAAATCTTGGGTGATTTTCGATGATTTCTGTTACACAAATATTTTTGTCGATAAACGCAAAAAAGGAGCCTAAAAAGGCTCCTTAACCCCAGCGCAGCAAGCAAAGGTGTGAGGTCGGGTGTAATAATGCAATCGATTACATTTCTGTGTAAATCATTATTAACCAGTGTTTGATTTTGATCGCAGCAAAATCTTTAAGTTTTCATAGATATACATAAATGAAACAGCAAAATACCGTATTTAGACTGGAATAGAGACAAAAGAAGACTTAATTAAGAATGGTACTAAAAGTGCAAGAATGGGATGACACTGAGTACGTGGGCAAAATACATTTGTATGAGATCGTTATCTGTTCTGGTTCTGCTCAAGAAGGTCTAAATTTTCAGGGAATAGTTGCGAGAATACTGTAATCAGCGAATCGAGGAACCTTGACGTTTTCACTAGAGGCAAAAAAGACGATGGGTTATCCATCGTCTTTCATGTTGTAGATCTCAAGTTATCCAGAGTTCAGGTTAGTTAGCTCAATTCAAAGTCCAGATGCTCTGAAACTTGCTGTATCAGATCTTTCATATCCTCTTCTTCGCGCACGATAGAGTAATGATCACCTTTCAGATTCAGGACTTCCATCCCTGGCAGGTCGTCATGCCAGGTCGCTGGGTTAGGGTACCAGGCCATAGGGTTTTCAATGCTTGGGCTGGCGTGCAGGTAAAGAATATTACCTTGGATACTCAGGGGCTCAGGAACATAACCATGAACGGCATCTTTAGTGGTGTTCTCCATCGCGAGCAGACGGGCAAAATAATCCGCAGTTAGAGCTGGTGGGAATAGGTTGAGCTTCTGACCCTCACCAACTACGTAATTTAGCCTTTCCAGGTCTGTTTCGTACTGCGCCAGCTTTTCTATATCCACGTCCAGCTTAAAGGCGTATTTAAAGAAAAGGTGCATTGTCTCGACTGGGTCTTCTTGTTCCGGTTCGTACATCACACCATTAAGAGCGTCGCGCAGGAGCTGGTATTGATCAGCTTCTACCAACCTTGCCGTTACTGCTTGATCGAACAGCAATTCAAATTGGTCTTCAGGGGTCATGCTGTGATTTCGAAGTTCCTCAGCGCTGGTGTTCAACCCGTACATCTGGCGGAAGAAGGTAGTTAGCCCCTGAGCGATATCAGTGTTTTCTCTCTTGTGGTAGCCGTTAGGGAGGTCAACCAGTGCAAGCGTACCGACTTTCCTGCCATAGCTTTCAAGGATGCGAGCAATTTCAATCGAAATCGGGGCGCCAGCACAGTAACCCAGAATAGAAATATCACCTTCTGGCTGCTGTTCTACGATCAAGTCGGCGTAACGCTGAGCGTATTCATTGACACTGAATCGGGCGATCTCTTCGTCCGATTCCGCGCCCGGAGCCCTTAACCCATATACGTTTACGTTTTCAGAAATCAGGCCCACCAGCTTGTGATACACCTGAACGTGACCATCACCTGGGTGAACGAGGAATAGATAGTGGTCGCTCGTGCTTGTTTGCATTTCAATGAGCGAATTGACCGCTTCAGGTGGGACAATTTTCCCTGTTTCAGGATTGCGAACTGCCTGCTCTACAGCATTAGCCAAATCAGCAAGCGTATCCTTATTCATTAGGGTATCGGCTTTAATTTTCGTATTGAACTCCCGGTTAACCTCAGACAGCATCGACAGTGTTTGCAAGGACGTTCCGCCCAAGTCCGTAAAGCTGTGTTCAAGGTAAATCTGGTCGCTAATAGAAAGAACATGCTGCCAGATACTGGCGATACCCAGTTGCGTAATGGTCTCAGGGAGGGTTTGTGGTTCCAGAGCGATTTTTGAATCTTGAGCGTGACTGATAACAGCTTGCGTATCCAGTTTACCTCCAACCTTAATGGGAAAACTCTCCATCCAAGCGTAGCGTTTTGGATGCATGTAAGGCGGTATCTGGCTAACCAGATAGTCACTTAACTGACAGGCAATGTCGTTGGCGTCTTCCGGATCATGCGCGGTGTGATATGCCGTCAGAGATGTGGGTGTCCCTTTGGAGTTTCTTTCTACAGCAATGTAAATATCAATGGCTCGGTCACCAAAGAGAGCAGTACACGCATCCTTAAGTTGATTGGCAACTTCGTCAGTCACGACCAATTGTCCAGAAAGTTTGATCTGGTTGTCTTGCCTGCCCACAAACACCAGTTCTCCGCTAGACGTTATCTCTACAATATCGCCAGTCCGGTAGAAGCACTCAATGTTATCTGTTACCGGATCCGGAATGTAAATGTATCGCGACTGGTTGTTTTTCTGATCTTTATAGACGTTCTGAAGGCGATTACTCACCAATAATTCGCCTTTCTCTCCCTGTTGGCAAAGATGCCAATGTTGAGTGTTTTCATCGAAGTGCATGACTCTGGCGTCTACACCGCGAATCGGCTTACCCAAGTGAGTGGGGATGACTTCGCTAGAAATGCTTTCATCATAAAGAACTGCACTCATCACCCAGATCCCAGCTTCTGACGGACCGTAGCCATTCACAATGCGAGACACGCCCGCTTTAGCCAACCTATGCGGAAGATCGTCGCTGAATGCTTCACCGACCAGCATAATCGTATTAACAGGAGCAAAAATGGGGTTCGGGTTACCCTCATGAGTCTGAAGGAGGTGGCTGACGTGGGATGGGGTAATCGTGATATGGGTGATATGAAAGTCATGGATAAAGTCGATAAATCCCATATGACAGAACATTGTCTGCTCATCGATCAGGACCAGACAGGCTCCGTTACCCAACGCAATCGCCAACTCATGCACTACCGCATCAAAGTTGCGTCGAGCCAGTTGTATGATTCGGGCTTCGTGGTTGAGTTTTAGCTCCTCGTTACCCGTGCGAGTCAGGTTTGAAAGAGGGAGCATTGGCATAGAGATGACTTTCGGTTCCCCTGTGGTGCCAGAGCTGCAGAACACGCAGGCGTCGTGCCTTGCACCAACAGCCGATACCGATTCGTCGGAAGTTTGAGATATGTCAGACTCATGCTCACTAAGCAATAGCGTTTTAAAGCCAGAGAAATGCGAGCTTAGGTTGGCGTTTTCATCGTCCAGAAGAATGATATCGGGTGCAATCTTATGCAGCCGTTTAGTGTTTACTTCTGCCCCTAGTTTGGGTTCCACCAGATGGATGGCAGCCCCCAGTTTTAAAACCGCCACAAAAACGGTGGCAACTTCTATGTTGGTGCGTGATGTACACAGGGCAATCACATGTTTACGGTGACCTGGAGAAAGGCGTCCTAGCTCTTCACGCAGGTAATTTGCTAGCCGGTTCGCTTTTGAATCGAGTTCCCGGTAGCTGTAGCTTTCTCCTGCTGGGTTTAAAATGGCTTTATTGTCAGGATATTGTTTTGAGATAAGTTCGAACTGATGAATCCAGGGCAAAGCTACATGATCGCTTTTTGCCGACAGCTTGCGAAGATGGATTGAAGCTTCCATATTTGATTGATTTCCACTCAATTTAAGTCAAATACAAAGTTCACCTCATAGAAAGATAACCTCTTGCTTGTCCTTGTTTAGCGGAGGCACGTGGTAAAACTATCTTTCATAAAAACAGCGTTGAGGTGGGTTGGTTTAATCAAGTGCGAAAGCTAGCAGAACTCAGTTGCATATTTTACCGTTTCATATTCCCTTAATATAAAATTTGCACCAAAGATGGGGAATATTGAAATCTAGAAATACGTCATTTACACCAATCGGGCATATTTGCCCAACTGGTAATATTATCAATGAAATCTTGAGGTTAGCATTGAGTTTGGAGTGGCTGGAGAATGCGAATCATTTATAGTTTGAGCTTTTCGAGTGGTTTAACTTCAATACGATAGTCGATGAAAAGCGTGGAGTCTGGACTCAAAGAAACGCAAGTTGGCGATGCTTTTTGCTGGTAAGGGTTAGCGATTTGAGCGGTATTCGGAGACAAGCCAAAAGGTGAGCAAACTGGTTCCATTCCTAAACAGACATTGCGTCCATTCCACGGCTCTGCTTTAAACCCTCGGTTTGAATACCAAAGTAACAGATCTGGCAGTACGTCAGAGTCCCAATCCAAGGTCACCATCCAGTCTTCTTCAATATGGTGTAACGCGGCTTTGCCATCTGTCTTCTCCAGTTGCATTACTTCTTCTATGTCTTCTTTAAATGGAACGCGGGACGCATCAATATTTCCACCCAGAATATGAGGCACCTCCTCAAGAGACAGAAAGGTTCTGTCCGGCTGAAATTGCTGAGACCCTGGCAGCACGATAGATGGATGTGTGTGTCCCCTGGTGAATTCTCCGGGGACTATTTTTGCTCCTTGAGGTTGGTTGGGTAACTTAAGGCAAGTATGCAGCGACACAGGCTGGCAAGTAGGGCGTCTGGCTTGAATGCCAAGACGAAGATCCACCGCGGGAGCGTTAGGATCGGGTCGTAAAGTACGGGTCAGCCGGGCGATATCATGGTCGCTGGGGTAGTCTATGTACATGGAAATTTCGTTGTCTTCTGATGGCTCGAAAGTCCAGTTGTGATGAGAACCATAGCCATGAACAAAATCTATCGATTCGTGCTCGTCTAAAATATCGCGCCACGTTTTGGGAAAGTGTTCGGTTGGCATTGGGTAGCCAAAAGGCACGCACGGCCATTCCCCCCTTAAATGTCTGGTGAGGTTATCCACTTCATCTCCAACTTCTTCGCCATGCCAGGGCGCTATGTAGAAAGGGTTTACCTGTTTCCCATTGGGTAGAATGAAAACACTTGGTCCGATCATAGCGCCCATCGACTGCACACTAATAGTGCCAAACTCCCACGCCAATGCGCGGGAGTCTGTATTTTGAGGTTTTTTCTTATTCATCTCAGACTCTCTGTAACCGGGACCAGTTTGGAATGTTCGCCCGATAGGTAGGCAAGCCTGCGACGTCACTGTGATAAAGCTGAATTTCTCCCGCTCGTTCGTCACCCTCCAACAGATAGGCGGCAGTCGTAACCAACAGGGTTTTCATATCTCTCCCTCCAAAGCACACATTGGTAGGGCGAGACGTGTTGACCTTGTACAGCGTCTCTAACTCGCCAGAATGGGTCAATCTTGCAATGCCTGAACCGTCCCATCTGGCGCTCCAGATATGTCCTTCGCTATCCATGGCAGCGCCGTCGGGCACTCCATAACTGTCGCCAAGTTTAGAAAACACTTCAGGTGATCCGATCGAGCTTGTTTGCGCATGGAAAGGAGCGCGATAGATTTCACTCTTCATTGAATCAGCAAAATACAGCCATTTATCATCGGGTGAGAACACCATCATATTGAATACGCCAATGTGCGTCTGATGATTGCGAATGGTGTGTCTGTTCACCATAGAGAAGAAGTTGCCGTTTGCACCAATATCAAGAGGGCTGCCATCATCGGCGATGTTTTTCTGCATCGAACCCAGCCAGATATTGCCATTTCTGTCGACACCGCCATCATTCATCCGATTTAACGGATCAGAATCAATTTCAGTCCAAAGTACCCATTCGCGCTGCTTTAAATCGAGCAGATACAAGCCGTCGTATAGGGTGACCAGTAACTTGTCGGGATCTTCGGAAGGCAAGGTGTTAACAGGTGGCGCAGGTGTGGGGAAGGTAACCAGTTCTTCTTCATACAGTTTATATTGAAACAGCAAAGATCGAGTCACGTCTATCCAGAAAAAGGACTCTGTTTGATCGCACCAGCAGCATCCCTCTGCTAGATCGCAGCGGTCACCAATGGCTTTTTGAAAGTTCAGCATAGAGATTACCTCTCTGTTGATTAGAAATGGTAGAAAAACTCATGACCGCCACCAAAGTGCTAATTCGGGGAATACGATCAATAAAACCAGAGCGACAATTTGCAGCGCGATAAAAGGAACCACGGCTTTGAAAATCATCCCTAGTGATATTTCAGGAGGTGCGACCGACTTAAGATAAAAGGCGGCAGGACCAAAAGGAGGCGTAAGAAAAGAAAGCTGCATGTTGAGTGAAAACACCACCCCAAACCAGATTGGGTCGTATCCGATTTGATTGATGATCGGCACAAAAATAGGGAGGGTCAGTAAGGCGATGCCTACCCAGTCCAGAAACATGCCCAGAATGAACAAGATACCCATCATCAAGAACAGGATGTAAATCGGCTCGCCATCACCAAATGAAAGGATTAGCGATTCAATAAACCGAATCCCACCCATCAGGTTGTAAACCCCAACCAGAATGGACGCTCCGATACCAATCCAGATGATCATTCCAACGGTTTCGAGCGTTCGTATCGTACTTTCTTTAATGAGTTTGAATGTGAGCTCTTTACGCACCCAGGTAGAAATCAGGATCCCGATAACACCCAAACCAGAGGCTTCGGTTACTGATGCGATACCAGAGTAGATAGAACCCAAGACCATAAAGGCGACGAGAACCGGAAGAATCACGCCTTTGAAAGCGACCAGTTTCTCTCTTAATGGCGCCTCGAGCTCCTGATCAGAGGCGATAGGTGCAACCGAAGGATTGCTGTAAGCGCGCACCAGAACATATGCCACATACATGGATGCCAGCATGAATCCAGGTACAAATGAAGACGTAAAGAGATCACTGATCGAAACGTTGGCAATCAATCCATAAATAATCAGTACAATGGATGGCGGCACCATGGAGCCTAATGCACCACCAGCAACGACGGTTCCTATCGCCAAGTTTGGATCGTATTTTTGCTTTAGCATTTGCGGCAGTGCGAGCAAGCCGAGCAATACGATTTCACCCCCAATAATGCCAGACATGGCAGCCAGCAACACGGCAACCAGTAGTGTCTGGATGGCGACACCACCTCGCAGGCGACCTGAAACCAACCTCATGGCGTTAAACAGATCGGTTGCGATAGACGACCGATCAAGTATCGCCGCCATCAAGACAAACATGGGCACGGCAATAAAGACGTAGGAGGATATAAAGGCGTAGATCCGGCTGGCGAGCAGTGGTGTGGCTTTTGGTCCAATCCAGAACAGCAGAAAGAACATGGCGACAAAACTGGTCACGAAACTCAATGGCATGCCAAGAAGCAACAGCACGAGCAACATGCCAAGCAATAACAGGCTGCCCCATTCAATACCGATGGCAGAGAGTTCAAACATGCGACCCCCGAGTCAGTTTGTTGATTAATCGGAAAACAAATTGAATGAACATCAGGCAAAGAATGAGAAAGAGGGTGATTTTAATGAAAGCAGGAAAAGCGGGGTCCCACGCACTGCCCGTTGTTTCAAATCTAATGTCGCCATTGGGAGCAAACACAGCACGAAGAAGCACTTGCCAGGCTGCCCAGGCTAACATCCCGGTAGAAACGCAGCACATCGCATAAATAATAACATCAAGCCAGCGTCGGACTTTGGGAGAAACGGCGTCATAGATGATGACGACACGAATGTGCTTATCTTTTGCGACGCAGTGACTGCCTCCGTACACAAACAACAACGCGCCGATCATCACCGTGGTTTCGTGCACCCAGAAAGTGGGGCTGTCGAACACATACCGCTGAATGACTTCGTAAAATATAACGAGAGCACTAACCAGAAATAGAAAACTGATGGTGTGACCGACTTTTACAACCAGCCTGTCCAGGCAGTTCAAAGGTTCTTGCTGTTCACTTAAATCCATAAAACCTTCCTTGGCTTAAGAGGCTGTGCAAAACAGCACAGCCGTGGTGTTGGACGGTTAACGGTTCAGCTAAAGCATGCCGTTGTCTGCCAAAAACTTGGTTATCGCTTGATAGACTTTTTGAGCATTAGGCGACTTTTTGGCGTACTTCTCCCACTCATTTTTGGCAATGGATCTGAACTTATTACGCTCCGTTGCCGACCAGTCGTGAATCGTGATTTTTCCACCAGCTAGTACTTCTGCCACCGCTTTCTGATCCGCCATTTTCAAGCGAGAAACCATCTGGCGGGCAAAATCGCGAACCGAAACATCAAGAATGGTTTGCAGATCGGCAGGCATGCTGTCCCAGGTTTCTTTGTTGATTGAAACCTCTAAGACTGGAAGAGAGTGGAAGCCTGGGTAAACGGGGTGAGGGGCGATGTCGTGCATGCCTTGCTGGTGGTTGGTTGAAAACACCGTGTAGTCTGCTGCATCAATAACGCCTTTATCCAGAGCGGTAAACACTTCCGAACCGGGTAAATTCACAGGGATTGCACCAGCTGCGGTGAAGATCGTCTGCACTAAACCTTCTGGCGCGCGTAACTTCAAGCCCTTGAGATCTGCTACTGAATCAAGTGGTTTCTTTGAAACGAAAGCTTCAAGACCTGTAGCGGAAGCACCAATAAAGTGAAGCCCGTAAGGCGCTAGCAGTTCCTGATAAAGTTCTTTGCCGCCGCCGTGTTCAATGAAGAGCAACATCTCGCTTGGGTCTGACCAGGCACCCACAGGGTTACCCAAAAGCCCGAACGCTGGATCTTTTCCTGAAAAATAACCCGTAGCCGTAATATGACCATCAAGGATGCCAGCGCTGATTGCGTCGATGGTTTCGGTATGCTTCACCACAGAACCCACGGATAACACTTCAATCATCACTCGGTTATTGGTCATCTGAGCAACGCGTTCTGCCCATTCTTTTTTAAGCAGGAAGTTAGGGTTCCCAGAATTATCACTGGATTGGAACTTGAGTTTGTACGTCTCTTTGGCTGCATGTGCAGTGGTGCCTACCACACAAAGCAGAAGCACGAGTAAGAATTGCTGTATCTGTCGTTTCATTGGTCTATCTCCATGTATAGTCAATGCTCCTTCCTTCTGGAGCCGTAAAACCTAGCTCGACGTTGTTGTTTTATCTCTCACTTGTATTTTTTGTATGGGTTATTTATTTGCGTGAATAACCTGCTGTTCTAAAAGTGTTTGTGTTTCTTCTTTGCTAAAACCAAATTCGGCGAGTATCTCAACAGAATGTTCTCCATACAGAGGGGCATGAGTGAGACCGCTATGCGACTTCTCCCCAAATCTGATTGCTGGTGAAACCGCTTTGTATTTCCCACCGATGGGGTGCTCGATTGTGGTGATATGAGGTGCCGCTTGCGGGTGAGACAAAAACTCCTGATAGGAATTCACCACGTTGCACCAGACGCCCAGAGGAGTCAGCAGTTCATCCCAATCCTGTGCTGAACGTGTTTTGAGTGTGTCGGCGACAAGGAAATAGATTTGGTCGCGCCACTCACACATATCGTCAATATCACTTTGCGATGGGCGTTGAGATTTCAGAGTTTCTAATTCAGGTTTTTCCAGTGCCTGCGCGAGCACCGACAAGTCTGCCTGCGCAATGGCAAAGTACCCAGACTGACATTGGTAGATCCCATAGGGTGGTTCCTGATATATCGACACGTGAGGCGCTTTGCTTCGTTTGGGAGGTGAGTCAGAGGCAAACCATGTGGCGATCTCCTGACATTGCATTTCCATAATGGCACCCATCATGGTGACAGACACTTCTTCGCCAACCTGAGTTCGGCTTCTGGCAATCAGAGCAGCTAGCACTCCTTCACACAGCATGTGAGAAGCCGTGACATCCACCATGTAAAGGGGTGAGGGCATGGGTAATCCGTCTTCCCGGCCACCGTGCATGGTTAAACCGGTAAACGCCTGCAACAATAAATCCTGACCTGGGCGATCTTTCATTGGGCCGTCACTGCCATAACCACTGATTGAACCGACCACCAGAGACGGATTGATCGCCGAAAGCGATTCGAAGTCGATACCCAGCTTTTTTGCGACTCTCGGGCGAAAGTTCTGAACCAGCACGTCTGCCTGTTTCACCAAACGGTACAACGCGTTTCTGCCTTCTTCCGATTTAAGATCCATCACCAGCGAGCGTTTGTTTTGGTTCAAAGTGACATAGCATGTGGCGTCACCGAACTTGGTGACATCGGCCATTGGGGCGTGGCGGGAAAAATCTCCGCCGCCCGGTGCTTCAATCTTAATAATATCTGCGCCCATTTCTCCTAAGCGCTGAGTGCATAGGGGACCAGCCATCGCAATCGTCAGATCCAGTACTTTTATTCCCTGTAATGGACCTTTATTTGAATTGGAGATTTCCATTTATCGCCCCTTAAACACCGGTTCTCTTTTCTCGCCAAATGCTGCAATCCCTTCTGCGGCATCGTCCGTCATCATGCACAGCGTATAGCCGTCGTTTTCCCAGGATAAACCTTGCTCAATCGAGGTTCCCTGACTCTGGCGAATTACATTTTTAGCCGACTGAACCGCAATCGGCGGGTTTTGCGCGATGCGTTTTGCAAGGCGTTTTGCTTCCGACATCAGGTCATCTTCCGAAACGATTTTCTGAACAAAACCTACCCGGTGAGATTCTTCTGCACTCATTAGCTCGCCCGTAAGGATCCACATGGCTGCGTTTCCAAACCCAACCAGACGAGGGAGAATAGAAGTGTTGCCACTCCCTGCGTGCCAGCCTCTCTGTATTTCAGGAGCACCAAATCGGGAACGTGGTGTCGCGATTCGAATGTCACAGCAAATTGCAACTTCCAGTCCACCTCCTAAGCAATAGCCATCAATGGCTGCAATCGCAGGCTTGCGCAAATGGAGAAGTGGGGCGATGTAATCACGGTCGTAATTGGCGCGGTTTCGTCCTTCCCACGCAGTGCCAAGATCATCAAGCATGTTGACGTCACTGCCAGCAGAAAAAGCGCGTTCACCCTGACCCGCAATCACCAACACCTTGATATCGTCATCCGTGTCGACCTGCTTGGCATACTGGACGATTTCTGTCCCCATCGCGGCGGTAATTGCATTGAGCTTGTCAGGGCGATTGAGCGTGAGCGTCGCGATGCCATCTTCGACGTTGAATAAAATATGGTCCGACATAATTCCTCTCTATAGTTCGTAAATTGGTGGCGTTATTTAGATTGTTGTTTTTCAGAGCGGGCGAGACGCCACTGACCAATAGCAACAGCAAGAACCAGCAATAAGCCTTTAGCCACGAGTTGATAAAACGTTGGAATACCGAGTAAATTCATGCCATTTGATAACGTGGCAAGAAGTAATACCGCGAGCATGGTGCCAAAGACGGTCCCTTTACCGCCGGCGAGTAATGCGCCGCCCAGAAACACGGCCGTGATCGCTTCCAATTCCAGCCCCTGTGTTCCGGATGCGGGTTGGCCGGAACTTGTTCTGGCCGTCACTATGACGCCTGCTAATCCGGAAAGCGCGCCTGAAATGGCGTAAATGTAGAAGCGCATGCGAGTCAGGTTGATACCCGCCAGCCTTGCGGCGGCGGGGTTGCCCCCCATGGAGTAAATGGAGCGACCAAATACCGTGTAGCGCATGATGAAATGCCCCATAAGCGCCACAATCACCAGAATGATAAAAGCGACGGGAATGCCGGGGAAATCGCCGAATGCCATCACTCTTCCTGAACCTAAATAGGCAAGCCCCTGATCCAAAACACCTACAGGTCGGCCACCGGGTGCAATTAAGAAAGCAATTCCCCGAAAAGCCGAGAACGTTGCCAGAGTTGCTACAACAGGGTTCACTTTGAGATGAGAGATAATGGCAGCATTGACCAGCCCGAGTACCAAGCCAATCGCAATGCCTCCTGCGACACCCCCAGCTACGGTTCCCATTTGGGTCACAATAATGGCGCAGATAACCGACGCACAACCCGCGATAGAACCCACGGATATATCAAGCCCTTGGGACACAATCACCAGTGTCATTCCGACAGCAATAAGCCCGACAACCGCCATGTTCTGACCAATGTTGAGCAGGTTACGGGGTGAAAAAAAGTATTCGGTTTGGGTGGTGATTAAAGCCACCATGATGATAAGAGCAATAATCAGCGACAGATTTTCTACGCCAACCAGATCGGTCATTCTTTTTAGCAAAGAAGGTTTCGGGTTGGGCGCTTTTACTGAAACCGAGGCTGCTTCATTTGTGGGCATGTGACTCTTCCTTGAACACAATGTTTAATGAACGGCTTTACCGCTAATGGCAAAGTTAACGATGGACTCTTCGGTGGCTTCCTGACTGGGAATAGGGGCAGAGATTTCACCTTCATGCATCACGATGATGCGATCCGACATAGACAGCAGTTCGGGCATTTCAGATGAAATCATCATGATGGCCATCCCTTGTTGTGCCAGTCGATCTATCAGACGGTAAATTTCGGCTTTAGCACCCACATCCACCGCCCGAGTGGGCTCATCAAGAATGAGCACTTTCGGGTTCGCGGCAAGCCAGCGAGCAAGTACCACTTTTTGCTGATTTCCTCCAGATAGCTTCCCAACTTCCTGATCTAAACTCGGTGTTTTGATTTCTAACTGATTAATGAAGGGGGTGATGGTGTCGCCCATTTTGGCGTAGCGTAAAATGCCAAAGCGAGCTAGAGCGGAGTACACAGCCATAGAGGCGTTTTCCAAAACGGAGCGAACTAAGATCAGCCCCTCCGCTTTACGGTTTTCTGGTGCAAATCCAATGTTGGCTTTAATGGCATCAGCAGGGGATGAGATTTTCTGTTCTTTCCCTGCGACAAAGACCTGCCCAGAGTTTTTTGGAAATTCTCCAAACAGCACTTTTGCCAGTTCTGTTCTTCCAGCACCGACCAGCCCGGCAAACCCTAAGATTTCGCCTGCCTTGATTTGAAAACTGATGTCTTTATGCCAGTGGCTCGACAAGTTTTTCACTTCAAAAACGACGTCTTGCTGGCTGGCATTTTCCCGTTGAAAACTGTGTACCAGTTCGCGTCCAACCATCATGCTGACGATCTGATCTTGATTGGTCTCAGAAGCGTTAACATCTCCTGTGACTAAACCGTCTTTTAACACCACAATGCGGTCCGCGATTTCCATAATTTCGTGCAAACGGTGAGAGACGTAAATAACCCCAAGCCCTTCAGCTTGTAATGTCCGAATCAGGCGGAACAGCTTGGTGCATTCTTCGGTGGTTAAAGACGAAGTGGGTTCGTCAAAAGCCACCACTTTCGCACCGTGTTTAACCGCTCTCAGGATCTCAACAATGTGCATCTGAGCAGGGGAAAGTTTGTGCCCTAAGGTATGAACATCGAGCATGCCAGTGAAGCCGTATTTCTCCAGCAGTTGCTCAGTGCTTTGCACTATTTCAGAGTGATCCACTCTGCCATCCTGAGTCTGGGGATATTCACCAATAAACACGTTTTCAGCGGCAGAAATGTAAGGCACGATTTCCGGTTCCTGACGGACAAGACGAAAGCCTGCATTTCTGGACTGAAGTGGCGTGGCTGTACTGATGTCAGATCCGTCTAAACTGACCTGACCTTTATCCAGTTGGTAATCACCGCACAATATTTTCAGGAGTGTTGATTTGCCTGCTCCGTTCTCACCGATAAAGGCGACTACTTCCCCTGAGTCGACCTTCATCGAAACGTGAGACAGGGCTTTGACGCCTGGAAAAGATTTCCAGACGTCCTGTACAGACAATACCGTTGCCGATTCCATATTGATTCCTCAATTACAGGGCATGAATGTCTGATAGTTTGAGGCATCGACTATGGTGGTGTTCGCGACCGTTTTAAGTGGTAGCGGCTGACCAGACTCAATGGATTTAATTAACGCACGGGCAGCCGCTTCACCAACATCCACTCCGCTGATGTAAAGCGCGGCTTTGAACCCGCTTGGGATATTGGCTTTCCAAGGGCGGCACGCTTCATAAGCACCAAGACCGACTGCGATGACATCTTTAGCAGGGAACCCTGCATTTTTAAGGGCATTTGTTGCACCGAGTACGCCTTCATCGTTACAGGCAAAAACAACCCACTTATTGATGTTTGGATGGGAGGTGATAACAGGTCCCGTTGCTGTCAGGCTGCTGTCTGTAGTACCGGAATAGGCAACGGGGTAGATCTTACTGGCATCGGCACCCGCGGCGATCACCTGCTCCCGAGATGCATCAGTCCGGTCATTACACACCGACACTGTTTGTACTTCGACACTCAGAACACCGTAATCGTTTTTCTCCAGCCAGCCAGATTCTCTCAAAAGCTTACCAGCTCGCTGACCCACTTTGGTTCCCATCGCTTTGCCATCGAATCCAGCGAATGGAATCGGATTTCCATCTCCATCCTTAAGGGGATCATCGGTGGCAATGACTGGGATCCCGGCTTCTTTAGCCGCGCGAGCGACTGCTGGACCCAGTGCCTGATCCGGCGCTGTAATCGCGATGGCTTTCGCGCCAGACGCAATCGCATCGGTCACCGCATTGATGGCGAGGTTAGCGTCGAGTTCCACATTAATGATTTTTGCTGAGTAACCCAGAGACTGGGCAGCGTCTTTAAATCCGTTGCCCTGATCAATGAAGTATTGCTGAGTACCACTTTTGTAGATGGCAACAATTTCTCCATTACTTGCACTTGCGCTCGCAACTGCCAGCAACGCAGACAAGGCAACGATCGAACTTCCTTTGTTCATGTTTCTTTCCTTGTGGTGGTTGGTTATTTTTTGTACTTTAGATTATTATATGTTTATCAGACAAAGTTGATGTGATCAAGCACAGGAAAAATAGAAATGCAGCGTTTAACAGGGAAAGTAGCAATCGTGACCGGAGCCGGTCGGGGGATCGGAAAAGCCATTGCACATCGGTTTTCAAGTGAAGGTGCAACAGTGGTAATCGCAGAGCGGGATGGCAGGCTGGGCAAGGAAAGTGCAGCGTCCATTCAGAACGAAACAGGGAACGCCGTAGTCTGTATTACAACGGATATTTCGGATTCTGATTCGGTATCCGCAATGGTCAAAGAGACGAGCTCATTGTTTGGAAGTGTGGACATTCTGGTAAACAACGCGGGTATTGCGGTATTCAAAGAACCACTGGATACGGCTCAGGATGACTGGGACTTATGCATGAAAGTGGATCTTGAAGGAGCCTGGTATTGCTGTAAGGCGGTATTGCCCTTCATGCTTGAGAAAAGAAATGGGGCGATCATCAATATCATTTCTAATCACGCTTTTTCCATCATTCCTAAAACGTTTCCATACCCTGTTGCCAAGCATGCTCTGCTGGGGATGACGCGCTCTTTGGCTCTGGAATACGCTGGTGAGGGCATTGCCGTTAACGCCATTTCCCCCGGGTATACCGATACTCAAATCGCACAGGATGAGTTTAATAAATCGGATAATCCAGACAAAGAACGGGCAAAGGTAGAAGCCAAGCAACCCGTTGGGAGGTTATGCAAGCCCGAAGAAGTGGCGGCAGTCGCCGCGATGCTCGCCTCTGAAGAAGCGCGGTTTATGATAGGAGAAAACCTAGTGATCGATGGTGGCGTGACGATACGAATGTACGAATAATATAGTTCGTAAAATTTGAAATAGACAACGAACACAGCTTCATCTACTGAAGCTGTGTTCGTGTATTGATCTATGCGGATTCTAAATACGCTTTTCTTTCCGCTAACGCTGTGAGCACTGGTCCTTGTCCCCAAGGAACAATTTTATTCAGAGGGACATGCCAATAGTGTTCATCCACTAAAGCAGACATCACTGCCGCAGACACACCCATCAGGTTTCCGTCGTTATCCAGATTTTTAACCATCGCCTCAAATGCTAGTTCGGCAGGGTTTTCAAAGGTTTCATGATCCAGAATACCTGCTTTCATTCCACGATAAAAAGCAGTCGCCATAAAGGCAGCAGTGGAAGATTCAGGACCTGAACGCTCTTCGTGAATCATCGCGTACCAGTTGCCATCTGGAAGCTGGAATTCCAGCATTTTACCGGCTAATTGCTGAGCCTGTTCTTTAACCGTGTTTGCACCTTCTACACTTGAGGCGTAGTGAGCGACGTCCAGTAAGCCCAGCAACGCCCATCCTTGCCCACGACCCCAGCCATCAATGTACGATTGCTTGGTGTCTTCCAGCCAGTAGTGACGATAAAGCCCAAGTTCAGGGTTAAACAGAAATTGTCGATAACCGAGTATTTCGCGAATTGCTCTTTCTCCCCAGTTGCCTGAAGGGTCGATATGAGACAGGTGAGCATAGAAAGGTGGATCGAAGTGCATGCAGTCGAGCCAGATACCAGCCCCCGGATTGAGCATTTGTTTTTGTTGCTCTTCAGATAGCGGAACGCCGCCGTATGGCTGTCTGAGCGAGCGAAGGGTGTCTTCAAAGGTGACGGGCACGCCATCGATATTGCGTCTTTCACTCAAATGGTGCGCTAAGTCGATGGTAGCCTGTTTCAGGTTTTCGTCTTTCTTTCTCTCGATGATCGAGCACATGATGTGACCTGGTGCCGTATTGTCATCCAGTTGAAACGGGGTTCGTCTGGTAGCCCAGCCGCGGAAAAATCCCCAGGTAAAGTCAGACCATCGGTTGTCGCCAAGATAATCTGACGCTGCCAGTAAACCTTCAAACCCTACAGAATCGCCATAGAACCACCCTTGAAAAGGGTGTTCTAATAATCGGTCGGCGACATTGGCAATGGTTTCATTTCCTAATACATCCTTGTTCATGTAAGTCCTTTAAGGGTATACAGACCCTAGTTGTTAACCAATTTCATTCCCTCGTGAGCATCACTGATTGCACGATTGATAAGCGCTTTCATTGCTTCCTCTGCAACGGTCGCGTCTCCTGCCATAAAGGCGTCGTATACGTCTTGATGAAGAACGTGGCTTTCTTCCATCCCTATCATTTTGTCGGTGTATCCTTTGCCTTTCATTTGCAAATCAATGAGTAAGGCGAGGGCTGCTTCAATAACAAGAAACAGGTGATTGAGCAGTTCCGACTGAACGCACGCAATTAACGCACGATGAAATTCCAGATCCGTTTCAATAAAGCGGTTTCGTCTTTCCTGCTCTGGTGCGTTATCGTCTTCAAACACCGCCACTTTTGCATTCCATGCATCGGTAACTCGCTGGCGGTCTGTATCCGTTGCGGTTTGAGTGGCAGAGAAGGTAATACCCGGTTCGAGGACGAGTCGGGTTTTAAGCAGATCGTTCAGCAGGTCGTGGGTTTCGCCAGATTTGATTCGCCATTCCATTAAGTCCGGGTCGAGCAGACGCCATTTTGAGCGGGGCTGTACGCGTGTCCCATCCGATGTCCGGCTAAAAATAAGCCCTTTGGCAGAAAGCATACGAAAGGCTTCTCGGATAACAGAGCGACTCACACCCAGCTCTTCAACTAAGGCGGCTTCTTTGGGCACGGCTTCATTCTCACTCCATTCACCGCCCACAATGCGAACACCAAGGTGTTCAACAACGGTTCCGAGAATGCCGCGGTGTTTGATTGATCCTTCAAGCAAGCTTGCGCGATTCAGTAAGCTATTTTTACTCATGTACGCTCTCCATATTTATATGTTTATCATATTAACACACAAAATAAAGCGCTGCTTACTTCATAACCAGATGGGAAATGATCGGGGAGGAGAGAGGTGTTATTGAATGCTCGTTTGTCTTTATATCAAAAATTGAACAGGAGCGATCCATTGGTGCTGATAAACAAGATTTGGGACAAGTAAAATCGCCGTTTGTCAGACGTTAAAGGAATAGTTTGGGGTGAGAAAGGTCGGTGGAAAACAAAGAAGCAGCAACACGAGGAAGCTGCTTTTTAATGTGAATTAGAATGGGAGTGGATTACCACTCTGCGAAGGAGCCGTCTTCATTTGTCCAATGTGGGTTTCGCCATTTAGGTTGTGAAAGGGCTTTTTGATGCTGCTCGCGCATAAAGTCTTCGTCTATGTCGATGCCTAACCCCGGTCCTTCAATGTTAAGGCAGTAGCCATCTTTAAAATCGAAGACATCTTTATTGTTTACGTAGTCGAGAACATCGTTTCCTTTGTTGTAGTGCATCCCGATACTTTGTTCCTGAATGATGGCATTCTGGCAGGAGGTATCAATATGAACAGACGACGCCAGCGCAATTGCGCCCAGTGGGCAGTGAGGGGCGAGTGCGACGTCGTAAGCTTCTGCCATCGAGGCGATTTTTTTCAGTTCGGTAATACCGCCACAGTGGCAAACGTCGGGCTGAATAATGTCGACGCCACCATGTTCCAACAGCTTTTTGAAATCCCATCGAGAATGTAATCGCTCGCCAGTAGCAATAGGAATGGCACCATAGCGGGCAATCTCGTGGATGCAGTCGAAATGTTCTGCCAGTACGGGTTCTTCCACGAACATAGGGTGCATTGGCTCTAGCTCTTTCATCATGACTTTCGCCATGGCTTTGTGAACCCGCCCATGGAAGTCGATTCCAATACCAAAATCCTTACCCAGTGCATCGCGAATACCCTGAACTCGATCGAGCAGCGCGTCTACCTTGCTGTAATTGTCGATGAAATTGAGCTCTTCGGTGCCATTCATTTTGATGGCATTAAACCCTAATGCTTTTCGTTCCTTTGCCATGCGGACTACATCGTTGGGTCTGTCACCTCCAATCCAGGAGTAGGTTTGGATTTTGTCGCGGCATTTGCCTCCGAGAAGTTGATAAATAGGAGAGTCTAGTGCTTTGCCTTTGATGTCCCAAAGCGCCTGATCAATACCCGAAAGGGCGCTCATCATCACTGCGCCGCCTCGGTAAAAGGTTGAACGGTGCAGGTAGTTCCAGTGCAGTTCTATGTCTCTTGGATCTTTACCAATAAGGTATTCCATTAACTCATCAACGCAGGTATGAACTGTGTGCGTTCTGCCTTCTAAACAAGGTTCTCCCCAGCCTGTAATACCTTCGTCGGTGGTGATTTTTAAAAAGCCCCATCGGGGTGCCACTATAAATGTTTCGTAACCAGTAATTTTCATATAACGCCTTCAATAAGTCTTTGAGTAAAAAGGGGATTCACCTTTAACGTTCTGTGGAATTTAAGGATGCCCAACAATCCCGAAACGCTTTGGCTCGCGTTCGCAATTCAGATGACGTAATCCCTTTCTTATACAACCCCGATCCCAAGCCAAATCCGTCGACACCAGCATCGATGTAGGACTGCAATTGATTTTTGTCTGCTTCAATCCCACCTGTTGGGCAACAAATCATGTTGGGAGGCAGAACCGATTTAATGGCTTTAATACCGGTAGGTTGAATCAGTTCAGCGGGGAAAAATTTCAGTGCGGTTGTGCCATGTTGAATGGCAGAAAAGGCTTCCGAAGGGGTTTGAACCCCAGTGAAGACAACGCAATCGTGCTCTCTGGCTGTGGAGACCACGTCGGGGTTCAGGTTAGGAGTGACGATCAGTCTGGCACCTGTTTCGATAACGGGCATCAGTTTATCCACCGTTGTTACCGTCCCTGCACCTATGATGGCTTTATCGCCAAAGCGCTGCACCAGCTTTTCAATGCTTTTTACGGCATCTGGAGAGTTCAGCGGCACTTCAATAAATCGAAAATCATACTCCAGAAGTACGCTGGCAATGTCGATGACTTCATCAGGCTCTACCCCGCGGAGTATGGCGATAAGTGGCAGGGTGTTAAACCATTCATTATTTCTAAGCTGATCAGTGTTCATTGCAGTTCTCGCTGTTGTAAATGGTTGTCATACCTTTCAAAAAGCACTGGTCGCCATCATGAATCTGGTGGCGAATATTCAGATAACTCAATGCGTTGGAATAGCGGTTGCTCAAACCTTTTGAGCCGACCAGATGGACTTCTTCCTGTTCATCGATTTTGGAGAGTTCATGACCAATGAGAAGCCCAGAAATGTATGAGTGGACATGCGTTTCTTTGATGTCTTTTGTTAAACGGAATGATCTCGCGCTGAACAAAACGTGATTTAAAGGGTGGCTGATGCCGATATCCAGACCTTTGTTAAACACGGCTTCATCGGGTTCCTGTTCTGGTAAGGCTTTGCCTAACAAGCTATGGCTGGTCAGAACGGAATAGAGTTCACCAGTCATCACAGTGGAGAAGTGCATCAGTTGATCGTTTTTCCAGATCGCATGCTTGCTGTGTGTGCCACACAAAATAGCTGTGAAATCTTGCTGGAGCTGGTCACTTAACCCCACCAACTGAACCTCTTCCCCACGCATCACATCTGGGTGACCAAAAGCATTTTGGCAAAGAACGCCAGCGACAATCTTTGCCTGGATTCCCGAAAGTAAGGTCACGGCTTTAGACCCTTGAGCAATATCAGAAATGGTCGCGGGGGCAGGGAGGTAAGGCACTTCACGCCAGCCCTGTTGAGAACCAACCATTCCAGCCATTATGACGGGCAGCGGACCATGACTCTCAGTCCAGTGGTGAATCAGCCCGTCAAATTCTTCGGGGAATTGTTGGTGTTTAACGGAAAGCAACCCTTTAGGAGCCTGAATGGTATCCAGACAGTCGCCTGATTCAGACATCAGAAATGCTCTGAAATTGGTTGTTCCCCAGTCTACGGCAATCCATTGCCCAGCCATAAAAACTCCATGTATTACTTTTAATTCAACCTTGTAATACAAGATTGATAGGTGTGAAATCGTTCCGAAAGCCAGGTGCCTGCAACTCAGGCTAGCGAATCAAATCGCTGGCTTTCAGCTCTTTAACGGTTTTACTTGTTGCGTCTAATACAATCTCGCGCATTGTTTCCCGAGCTTGTTCGGGGTTTCTCATTCGCACTGCATCCATCACTTTGTAGTGATCTTGCAAAGCAGGTTGGCTTAGCGTCATGTTTTGCTCTAGCGTTCGGGTAAACGACACCGCCATCGTTGTTGTCAGAGCATCACCAAGCGAAATCAAAAACGGGTTTTTGGTCGCTACTAAAAGTTGCTTATGAAATTCCATATCACCCAGTCTGACTTTCTCTCGGTCGCCCTCCGCCAAACCCGTTTCCATCAGGTTGTAGCCTTTTTCTATAGCGGCTAAGTTGTCTCCGGTGGCATTTAACGCCGCTAACGCTGCTGCGTTTGGTTCAACCATTAAACGCACTTCAAGCAGGTGGGGAATAAAGGTATCGGACTCTTTGAATTCAGCCACCCAGCGCAAAACGTCGTGATCCAGCCAGTTCCATTTATCTGGTGTGTTAGCAACACTTCCCACCTTGGGGGTTATGGTAATAAGCCCTTTGCTGGCTAACGTCTGTAATGCGCTTCTTACCGATGTTCTCGATACGCCCATGGCAAGTGCCAATTCGTTTTCCCCTTTAAGAAAGGAGCCCGGTTGAATGTTTTCTTTCAAAAGGTCATAAACAATCTGGTCAATCGCCAGTTTCGATTTAGATATTCTCATTTATGAATTCATTAACTCTGTTCTTGTCATACATGGTGGGTTAAAAAGTGACCAAAAACAGTGAGAGATGTCTTGTTTTATTGTTTCATATATCAATAGCAGGGCGAAAATTAATCAATGACTTCCAATTGGCATTCATTGATCTATGAGAGGTGTATGGAAAAGAGAGACCTTTAGCAACACAAGAGAATATGCGTCGCTAAAGGCGAGGGTGTAGGTAATAAAGCCTTATTTAATAAGCGTTTTAAGCAAAAGAAGCTGCTGCTTCAGGTGTGGTTTCATCAAAAAGTGAGGCAATGTTTTCTGGGTTGTAACCCGAACTCACAGGTACTCGAATAAGCTTTACTCCGGCACTTTCACAAGCGTGTTCGATTAACTGATCGCGTTTGATACGAGAAGGTTTCTGGTGAGAAGCGTCATCCAGTTCAACCGTATAAAGAATTTCCAAGGTTTTAGGGCAGCACAGCACGTAATCAAAATGCTTCGCGCTAATTTGGTTAAACGCAATTCGCCATTCTTTCTTGTTGTATAAGCCTTTCTTAGGGGCAATGACATCAGCAATCCGCACTTTACTGAACACTCTGTATTTGTCGCCAACTGCGTTATTAAGCGCATGGTAGAAAGATGTCTCTGCTTTTGTAGTTAAGTACTTTTTAGGCTGGTATTGGTATTTGCTACCCGAAGCGCTAGCACCTTTACGCTTTTTCCCAGCAGAGAGCGCCAAGAGAATAAAGAAGAAAGCCAAAATCAAGATTATTTGTAGTGTTGTCATAGTCCTAGCCAGATTTGTTATTTTGTCTGAGGATTATGAAATGCCGATCCTTCGATAAAAAGATCTGCGGGCTGGAATTGAGATTCATTTCAAAGGAAGAGTAGGGTGTTCGTTTTGGTATTGGTGTCGTGGTAGCCGGCTTATTATACGTCATTACAGTTTAATGCTCGAAATATAACAGTGAAACCGTATTTCACGTGAGGATCATCCCAGGAGGACGTGAGCTTTCAGCATATGATCTCCAAGAACTGGATATCAAAGTATCGCTGGGTCAGAACGTCGTAGAGTTCAGGCGAAAAAAAAACCGTACCAGAAAAAGTAACTTGATGTTGCGTAGACAAAAAAATAGGGCGCTTTTGCGCCCTAGGTAATTTTTACTATAACACTCACCGATATGATGAAAGTATAAAAAAATTTAAATACTAGAGTTTGGAAATAAGACAATGTCTCTTTTACATTTATAGCACTCACCTATAGAGGAAAGGTATAGACAAAGCTTTAAAGGATATACTTAACTTCAAAATCTACTTTATTATTTATAGGATAAACCTATTGATAATATATCCACTGAGGATAATTATATTCAACTTTTATAAGGATAAAGCTATGTATTATGCTTTCTACGATATTTTTATTAATGAAGAAACACTCTTATCTACATTATATTTAATGAGATTTATTTTAAGATTTATTTTTAATATGAATTCAACAAGAGTTTCTTCAGGGTATTATAGACCTGTCCGTGGCGAGTTTAAATGTGTAAAATTTAAGGAAAAATAATTTAATGTTGACCAAATATCAAAATAGGGCGCTTATACGCCCTAAATGAGATGGTTTGTTAGACGTTTGTAGTCTCAGCGTTGTTGGCAGCCTTAGGTGTTTTCGCTTTTGAGATCTTTGAACCTGAAACTTCAAATTCTCCAGTACCAAATGGCACTTTAATTTTGTCAGCACTCCTTACTAGTGCTGAAGCTAGTTGATCTGCTGGATGTGAAACGTCGGAGATAGTATTACTTTTATCTTTAAAAAGCCCTTCAGTAATTGAATTTAATAGTTGGTTAGGTATTTCACCATCTTTTTGCTGATCCCACTCTAAACACATCTCAACAGCAAGGTGGGCTCTATTTAGGTCTCTGACAAATTGTTGATTTTCCAACTCTTGTTGAGCGAGTCTGTTTGCCCACGTGTTAAACCATTTTATGATGTATATTAGAGACGAAACAAGAAGAGCTGAACCCAAAAATATTCGGGTATATAAGAACCACATATAAGTTGACACACCGCCTCCAATCTCAGTTGGTGTTTCGGTTGGCGTTGTGATATGTAGCAGTTGCCTAATTTCAGAAATTGATGAAATAGTGTTCCATATAGCAATTATCATTAGAAAGGCGGCAAAAATAAATGTACCGTTACTATATCTTTGTACACTTTGAGAGAAATTAAAATTCTTAGCTTTTTCTTTTACTTCATCAAGCATCGAAGTTGTAGTTTTTCGCCTCGCTGTCGTATTATCAGAATCCTCGATTAGTTTTTGTCTTTCATCTAATTCTAATTTTCTATTATTATATTCTGTTTCAAGCTGTTCTAACTTGGCTCGGTATGAACTTTCGAGAGTTTCAGCTTTGTTATCGAATTCTTCGGTTTGCGCTGCAATGAATTCTTCTCGTTCTTTCTCGATTTTAGTATTTCTTTCAACTTGTTTGTCTATTAAGTTTGCCGTGTGATTTTCTAGCTTTGAAAGTACCTCGTGATGTAGCGACAACATTGATTCGTAGTTGAAATCATTTGAGTTGATACTCTCACAACTAAAGAGAATTTCTTGAATTTTTAAATGTGAGAGTACAATATCTTCTGGAACCTCACCTGTAGGAAGTTCGATTGAATCAATTAGAGATTCACTAGATCTGTTATATGAAAATCTGTGATTTCTTATATTTTTATCATGTATATAGATGCGTTGAATAGACGAGGTAGAAATGCTCTCATCTTTAATTCTCTGAATTATGTCTGGAATATGTAAGTGCTCACCAGACTCAGTATTTAAAATTGTGCATATATAGGTATTAGAACTAATATCTATAATCACACGTAAAGTGTTATTAAATCCGAATTTTTCGTAATTTGATAAAACTTCATCTACAAATATTTTGACCAGCCGACTGTCACTGATTCTTGGGCAAGAAACGGTACTCATAATAACTCCTAATTTTTAGGAGATCTTATAATGTTTGTATGCAATTGAGTCAATAGTGGGTCTGTTTTTAATGTTGATTTAATGGTATTTCAACAATATCAATTAATTAGTCAATATCATGGCGTTTCATTGTGGCTTTTAACCTGATAGCAAAAACTGCTTTATCTGGTTGCTGCAGCTGGCTGGTTTGATAGCATTCTTCAAGATTTTTAAGCCGGTATCGATTGATTTTGATGGCATTTCAGGGAGAGGAATATGGGAACGTTGACGATTAGACTCGACGACAAGCAAGAAGAGATCATTGGTACACTGAAAAAGCATTATCGCGAATCTGCCAGCACTAAGGCTGTGTTGAAAGCGGCGGAAAATGTGCCAGTGATGCAGAATGAGATCAATAAGCTGGAGTGCGAACTGAGCCAGGTATTAAGAGAGCTTTCCCAGCTTCGCTCTGCCAGTAACAATTTTTTGTCCAGTCTGGAGCATTTAAAGGTGGCGAGTGATAGCAAAAAGACGTCCAGGAACCGGCTCGATCAGCTGGATTTGATAGCAGATTAGCGATACCAGTTCGTCTCGAGACCAAAAAACTGATAGCAAAAAGGCGCATTACGCGCCTTTTTCTATGTCTGCCAGTCGCTTTTCTAACTGCTTGATGCGATTGGCGTGCTCTTTCAGAGTGAGCTTAATCCAGCCTATGTCCACTTTAATGGCGGCGATAGTGCCCACGCTGGAGATTAAGCCTGTCACAATTGCAATGATGTAAGGGTCTTCCATTATTGCCTCCCAAATCGTTTATCCAGCCAGTGCTCAAAGCCCACGCGCAACATGCGCCGGAATCCAAAGGTATCAATGTAAATCATGGCGAGCACATACCAGTAATCGCGAATGATTTCTAATGGTTTGGTGAATTTGCTTAAAAAGCCGGGGAGGGATTTGGGATCAGATTGGGAATGTTGAGAAAGCTCATCCTGAGCCTTCTCTATTTTAGCTAAAACGTCTTTCATGTGCTTGTTCCTTAAAGAGTATTTAAGAAACCAAGCGGTTTTCATCTATCACACATATTGTATAAAGTGATTATTATATTTTCAATGGAATGAATGTTATTCAGGTGAAGTCTAATTTTGGTGCCGCACCATTCGCATCATTCTTAGTTGCAGTAGAACTACTAAAAAAATCATTACTACCAAAGGCTTTTCTATCATACTGCGGTACCAATCTTTTCATCAAGTTATTCTCAATAGGCATATGTTCTAACATCGCGTACCTTTCAATGAGAAGCCTATAGGAATAGTAACTGTGGGACTCATCCGCTAGGTAATTTATCGCTAGTAGCTGAGTTAGCTCGTAATTTAGAAAAGATCGAATGATGTTCGTATACAATTTTTCATTATCCGTAACTTCTTTACTCTTCAAATGATCTTGGATTTTATCTCTTGCCGAAGATACAGTAGCCCCTGGACAATTGGTTGCTACAAATTTTAGTAACTGGTATAGAACTCTAAAGTAATGGCTACATTCAGAGTTATTTGATTTAAAGTCACCCTTAGCTTCATCTATGAAGAAATTTCTATCAATTACTTGGTCGTATAGTCGATCTAACTTGGTAACAGTGCTTCCTTTTGGGCATTCATTCAGTTGTTCAAGCAATTTGTTGTGCTGCTCGAGCAAAGAGAAAAATGTGGATTCAAATCTTTGCAAAGATAGGTTTTCTTCTTGAGATTCATATATTTTTTTGCTTTCTTCGTGTGCATTAGCAGCCCTCTCCAGTTGCTCCGTACTTTGTTTGAGTTCTTTGCTTTGAATAACGATAGTAACCAAAACTCCAACGAACATTAGGAAAGTTAGCATTGGGTTTATGAATCCACCTATAAAGTCACCCATTGGACCATAGGGTTATCTTTGAGCAAATTAACAAGAAGAGTGAAAAGCAGAATTATTAATGCAAATGAAAATGCCAATATGACAACTATTGAAGCAACTGCTAGTAAGTGGGAAAGATTACTAAAACCATTCCTTTCATCTAAATGTTTCCCTAAGCATCTATTTAAAATTAGATAGTTAACAGATAAATATCTTTTTAAACGACTATGGGTGTTTTTAAAAGCCATCATTTTTACTCAATTTGTTATAAAACCAATTGATTATACATTTATAGGTCTCTGCTAAGCCATCGCGAAGCGATAATACTGCCTATATCCTCTCAATATCTGCTAAAGCCAATCGTCTTTGAACCTGAACTTTCAACATCTGTAAGGCGCCAGCTCGCTCGCGAGCAAGAAGCGCCGCTTCATTAACTTATCCCCGATTTACTCGGGGTAAGGTTATAAGTTTCTTAGATTTATTAAGATCATTTGTTCTAGTCGAAGACTATGACGTCCAGTTATTACGAGTAACAAATAGGAGTGACAACTAGGAGTAGTTAATTATGGATATACAACGGGTTATCCACAGAAGTGGTGAGAAAGTAGGGGATAGGTTGAGGAATTCACCCAGAAATTGACTAGAATTGAAGTGGTGACGGCGTCACAATGGTAAAAAGTAGGGCATTTGATATATGGCGAAAACGCGCTCGACGCCAATAAAGACGCATAGAGAAAGGTTTTAGCTAGATTGGTATCGGTACGGCTTCTCTTCGGCGCATACGCAGCAATGTGATTGGGGTTTGAATGTATCCAAGCTTACGAGCGTACGCTTTGAGCCAATCTTTCGAGACTCGCTTGGCTGCCATGTAGTCTTCAAAGATACCGAGGTCTTTAAAGTAGTCCTCAGTGACGCGCTTGATAGACGCTAAACCGCACCACTTTTGGAGATTGTCTTTGCCTGTATAAGTTTCACGAGGTTGTTTAGACGTGATACAGCCTTTGTTATAGGCAAATTTGATGCACTGTTTAACGCGCCAGAGTGGTAGATTGCATTGTTCAGCAATGAATCCCCAGGAACGCAGTGCAAAGCCGTCTTTGGTCGCCACACCAATTTTATTGGATCGCAGGCACATTTCATTGACTAGAACGGTCATAACACGGGTAATTGAGTTATGAACTTGCCGCAGAGGTAGCTCAATTACTAGGTTTAGATGTAGATTTGGTTGTCTTAGCGATATTGCTGAAAGGTCTAAGAATCAGCGAGCAATAGAAAAGCTAGAGAAGATATTAGAGAAGTTTGATGCCGCTTAGGTATCAGTCAGAAAGCAAAGCTAATCATTTGATTTAATTGAGTTATTAGCTTTCTTTTTTAGTCCGAACAGTGCGCATTATGTAGGTGGAATTATGTTGAGTGGTTTGTCGTCAGTACCATTGCGCAGCACTGGCGACCTTGAAGCAGCAAAGGGAGGGGGAGCAAGGTAGCGATTCCACGCCTAGCGTGCTGAGGAACGAAGCAGGGCGACAGCGTGTGAAGATGGCGAGGGAGAACCGCTTTGCAATGAAAGCCCGTACACATAATTTCCATAATACGCTGACTACTAAAAAACTGAACGCAATAGAAAGGGGGGATCGTTTATCGATCCCCCTTTCAGCGTTTAGATAACCAGCCCCGCAGGGATAAGCGATTGCGGAGCGAGAGCGTGGCACCAAGCCCCTCGACTAACTCAAATATGCCTCTGAACTTAATGGGCGCGGTCAGTGTGCGTCAGTTATTAAGAGATTCTACTCCCCATTCCCTGCTAAGCCGGAGCGAAGCGACCCTCTTATGTCACAGCAACTGATGACCGGTTGGTCACACTTTCGCTCATAAAGATACGACACATTTGTGTTGATGCCAGCCAAAACGAGCCCCTATAGCCTTGCGCAGTATATTTCAAAAAAACAGGGGAATATTCATGAAATTTGAACGTGTTAAGGCTCTACTTTGTTTAATTATCTGCTTCTTCAAGGTGCTCTTGGAATGGCTTAAATACTTGAACTTCTAATATGGGGATGAAGCAGGGCACATAGTTTGAAGTGCCCTGATATGCTGCCAAAAAGCCGCATGCTCTAATAGCGGCTTATGGTTTCATTCTGATTTTTTCTTGGATTCTTCTATTTTTATTGAAGGGGTAAAATGCTCTTCTGCTACATCCTTCACTTCTCTCATTAATTCGCCAAATTGTATTAATGACTCAGTTTCTTTATGAGCTTCTTCTTTAAAGCCCGTGGTTACTTCATTGATAGCACTATGTATTTTTTCATGCTCACTAAATGGGAACTTCCCAATGAGCCTTTCTAACTTCTCTAATCGTTGGTTGATTATTTGTTCTGTCTGTCGTTGTTGACCAACAAAAGCCTTAAGCATTAAATCAGGAATGTCTTCAAATGCCTCTCCGATTCTTTCGATCTTGTTATCGCCATGAACAAAGTGATTTATGCCAATTCCTGTCACTCGAGAGATCTCTATGACATCAGAAAATCTAGGGTCTGTTTGACCTGCTGCAATCCTTTTTAAAGTTCTTAGGTTAATGCCAGTGCATTCACTTACATGTTCGTATCCGCCTGCAGCTTTAATTGCTTCTTTGATTCTCTCTGCCCTAGCTTGAAGTTCGCTCATAACTCAATTTCCCAAATAACTTACTGTCCTAAGTATACCCCCACTTTTTTTACTTAATTTTTGGGTGCCATATTTGTCACTTTTTAGTGTCATTTTTTGTTGATTGATAATTCCCAATATGGAACAATGATTGTCACTTGGAATGACAAATATGACACTTGACAGGTTTTTCGCTTGATAGACATGCTTAACATCAACATCCCTTTTAAAAAAGACGTGATTATCCAAATGGCTGATTGCGGCTTTGTTGATTACGTAAAGCTGTCTGAAGAAACGGGGCTAAAAATTGCCTGTGGCGATGTTGAATTTTCCGTAGTCAATGATAAGAAAGAAGTTCGTACCGATGATTTATATCATCCATGGTCAAAGATTCCTTCTTCATACACCGATATCGCTTGTAAGGTGTTCGATGCAGAGCCCAGAGCTAATGTGTACTGGGGATACCTACAGATAAAAGCGTCTCCGGCTAAGGTAATGCAAGGGCATAATGTATATGGGTCGGCTGACTTCCGTTTATGTGTTGAGCATCTATTAGACTCATTACAGCAAGCACAGCCAGAACTATGGGATATGCTGGACATTGGTTTAGCAGAATTGACCCGCATTGACTGCACATATTCCATAAAGTGTGCCAATCCTGACATTCTCCGCCAAACCATCAAGCAACTGGGCAACGTCTCCAATCGCTACATCAAGCCAGCCCGTAACTCTGATTACGAAACTACGCTTTACTTCAATCGAGCCACTAAATCGAACCCAGGGGCAGGGCGTTCATTCGAACTGTGTATTTATACAAAACACGATGAGATAGAGCATCAACTGAATGACTTAAAGCGCCGCGCAAAGCAGGGAAGTAGCGACCGTTTCAATCGTGTTATCGATGAGCTATCCAAGCCTGATTTACAGGAGTTCGCCTCTAACCGATTACGCTTTGAGGGGCGTGCTAAGAAACGTTTTATTAAGAAGCACATTGGTAGCTGTAACGTATGGAAAGTCATTAGACACGCGGAAGAGTTCGAAGCACTGAACGGTTATCGCTTCTGTGAATGGATGTTCAAAACCTTGTTCCATGACTTGCTGGAATCGTTCCAAGGTGATGAGTTAGAGCTATATAACGACAACAAAGTCAAAGGGTTGCTTCGCTCAACTTACAACTCCATCACACCTAAAGGCAACATCTCTTACGCCAAAGCTGACCGCCTGTTCCGCTTTTATATGACTCTGTGTGACCGTGGTTACGACGAACTTAAAGCCCACAGCTCAAAAGCGACTCTGCACCGAAATATGCGAGACCTTATGGCGATTGGCTTCTCTAAAGCGGACTTACAAAACCTGAGTGATGGCGAGCGCATGCCATTGGCACACGTACTGAACTTTGACTTCGACAGTCAATGCCCGAGTGATTATGTTGAGCCACTCTCTCCAACTGCACACATTGAAGATATGTCACGCCTAGCCATTGCATACGGCGTGTCACATCGACTTGCTCACGAGCTGGGACTCTCGGAAAGTCCGATTGATGATCTTAAAGAGAAATTAAATCTCTCTGAGGACATTGATGTTGATGCTCTTATCGAAGGAAAAGCGATCCCAATCAGCGAGCGTAAAGCACTCTCATTAGTTATCTTACCAGATGGCGAGATGATATTAACGCAACACGATATTACACCTGATTTATTCACTGGTAGCGTCCATCCAGTCAGCACTGGAATCTAGCTACCAACAGACCAAAAGGGAACATTATGAAAGTTGTATTTATGGGCATTAGCCAACGCAGTGGTGTATCTAACAAAGGGCAAGGTAACCCTTATGAGATGAGCAAAATTCATCTCGCGATGCCAATCGAAGAAATCAATACTCCCCACATGACCGCAACGGGTAATGGCTATCAAGAACGTCAACTTGATATTGACCCGTTGTGCGTTTCTCAATTTCAACAACTTAAGCCTTTCGCCAGTATCGACGTCAACGTCGAGCCTAAACCTAATAACTTCAGTCAGACTTGGGTTGTTGGCTTAAACGGCTAAATCCTTTGGGTTGCATGCCAGTGTTTACCTCTTGCATGCGCTTGAAATCAACAGTATGAAAAAACTGCCAACCCCTTGCACTGCAAGGGCTGTGCAATGCATGCAATACATTCTTAATTAGATATAGGAGCAACATAATGAATGCAAATAAAGTAACAGGAGAGGAATTCCAGGCGGCTCGAATTTCTCTAGGTCTTTCTATTTCCATGGTTGGTAAACAGCTACTAGATGGCAATCGTAATACCTTAAGTCACTTCGAAAAAGAAAAGGGTACGTTGACGTTACGTGACAAGAAAAAGCTGATTAATTTCTATGAAGAGTATGGCTATGACTTCGGTCAACCTGATGATGAAGAAGTTTTGTCCGAGCATGTGAAAGAGAACATAGAGCACTCTATTGGTAGCCTTGAGAAGGTTGATGATAGAGAGGTAAGTGCAGCTATGATCGAACTAGTTCACGATGTCATGGATGTACTTTCACTGGTTAAACGACCAGTTGTTCAAGAAAGCTCTCCAGTATTATCAGCAGAATCACAGCAGCTTTCTGATGAACTGGTTAAACATTTTGAAGCGGATAAGCAGGGACAGTTTAAAGATACAACAGGCTTTTTTGGCGATAGCGCAAGTGGTCGAGGTGAAAATTTAATGGGTCTATTGGCGTATTTGAAACTGCAAGAGCTCCAGGCCTTAATGCCGGATTTACTTTCTTTATCACTGCAAAAGACGACGGAAAAAAGTGATAACCGTCGGTTGCTTAGGGCGATAGGTAAAGTATTTGATTATGAAAGCTTATCTGAATTCAAGCGATACAGCAGTGAGCAGATTGCTTAACAGAGAAGCGGGCTAACTGACTGGTACTCAGTTAGCCCTGAATCGCATAACAGAGAAGGATGACTTCCATGCAAGAGAATGATAGCAGAAAGTATAACGGCAGTTCAAAGAAAGGCTCTGCAAAGAGAAAAAACGAGCTTACTTTAAAGGATGAGCTTGCTCAAAATGGTTTGGCTATAGGGCACTTAGTAGATCTTTTGCTGTATAACTTTGACTCATTAGCTGAAGCGTCAGAGTATTTTGGGTGTACAGAGCCAACGTTGAAACGATGGATTGATACAAAGAGATGGCCGGTACCCGTGGCTCGTTTATTACTTATCAAGCACAGAGGATTTTTACCGCCAACTCGTGAATGGCGAGGATATAAAATACGAGGAGATGAGATAATCACGCCTTATGGGAAAGCTATCAAAGCTCAAGATTTACAGTTGTTCCAGTTGAATCTTGGGTTGAAAGACAGAGAGCCAGTGGCTTACCTGAAAGCAGAAAATACGACTGAAGCGCGAACATCATAGTCACGTAAATAATCAATCTAAGTGCGTATTATGTAGGTGGAATTATGTTGAGTGGTTTGTCGTCAGTACCATTGCGCAGCACTGGCGACCTTGAAGCAGCAAAGGGAGGGGGAGCAAGGTAGCGATTCCACGCCTAGCGTGCTGAGGAACGAAGCAGGGCGACAGCGTGTGAAGATGGCGAGGGAGAACCGCTTTGCAATGAAAGCCCGTACACATAATTTCCATAATACGCTGACTACTAAAAAACTGAACGCAATAGAAAGGGGGGATCGTTTATCGATCCCCCTTTCAGCGTTTAGATAACCAGCCCCGCAGGGATAAGCGATTGCGGAGCGAGAGCGTGGCACCAAGCCCCTCGACTAACTCAAATATGCCTCTGAACTTAATGGGCGCGGTCAGTGTGCGTCAGTTATTAAGAGATTCTACTCCCCATTCCCTGCTAAGCCGGAGCGAAGCGACCCTCTTATGTCACAGCAACTGATGACCGGTTGGTCACACTTTCGCTCATAAAGATACGACACATTTGTGTTGATGCCAGCCAAAACGAGCCCCTATAGCCTTGCGCAGTATATTTCAAAAAAACAGGGGAATATTCATGAAATTTGAACGTGTTAAGGCTCTACTTTGTTTAATTATCTGCTTCTTCAAGGTGCTCTTGGAATGGCTTAAATACTTGAACTTCTAATATGGGGATGAAGCAGGGCACATAGTTTGAAGTGCCCTGATATGCTGCCAAAAAGCCGCATGCTCTAATAGCGGCTTATGGTTTCATTCTGATTTTTTCTTGGATTCTTCTATTTTTATTGAAGGGGTAAAATGCTCTTCTGCTACATCCTTCACTTCTCTCATTAATTCGCCAAATTGTATTAATGACTCAGTTTCTTTATGAGCTTCTTCTTTAAAGCCCGTGGTTACTTCATTGATAGCACTATGTATTTTTTCATGCTCACTAAATGGGAACTTCCCAATGAGCCTTTCTAACTTCTCTAATCGTTGGTTGATTATTTGTTCTGTCTGTCGTTGTTGACCAACAAAAGCCTTAAGCATTAAATCAGGAATGTCTTCAAATGCCTCTCCGATTCTTTCGATCTTGTTATCGCCATGAACAAAGTGATTTATGCCAATTCCTGTCACTCGAGAGATCTCTATGACATCAGAAAATCTAGGGTCTGTTTGACCTGCTGCAATCCTTTTTAAAGTTCTTAGGTTAATGCCAGTGCATTCACTTACATGTTCGTATCCGCCTGCAGCTTTAATTGCTTCTTTGATTCTCTCTGCCCTAGCTTGAAGTTCGCTCATAACTCAATTTCCCAAATAACTTACTGTCCTAAGTATACCCCCACTTTTTTTTACTTAATTTTTGGGTGCCATATTTGTCACTTTTTAGTGTCATTTTTTGTTGATTGATAATTCCCAATATGGAACAATGATTGTCACTTGGAATGACAAATATGACACTTGACAGGTTTTTCGCTTGATAGACATGCTTAACATCAACATCCCTTTTAAAAAAGACGTGATTATCCAAATGGCTGATTGCGGCTTTGTTGATTACGTAAAGCTGTCTGAAGAAACGGGGCTAAAAATTGCCTGTGGCGATGTTGAATTTTCCGTAGTCAATGATAAGAAAGAAGTTCGTACCGATGATTTATATCATCCATGGTCAAAGATTCCTTCTTCATACACCGATATCGCTTGTAAGGTGTTCGATGCAGAGCCCAGAGCTAATGTGTACTGGGGATACCTACAGATAAAAGCGTCTCCGGCTAAGGTAATGCAAGGGCATAATGTATATGGGTCGGCTGACTTCCGTTTATGTGTTGAGCATCTATTAGACTCATTACAGCAAGCACAGCCAGAACTATGGGATATGCTGGACATTGGTTTAGCAGAATTGACCCGCATTGACTGCACATATTCCATAAAGTGTGCCAATCCTGACATTCTCCGCCAAACCATCAAGCAACTGGGCAACGTCTCCAATCGCTACATCAAGCCAGCCCGTAACTCTGATTACGAAACTACGCTTTACTTCAATCGAGCCACTAAATCGAACCCAGGGGCAGGGCGTTCATTCGAACTGTGTATTTATACAAAACACGATGAGATAGAGCATCAACTGAATGACTTAAAGCGCCGCGCAAAGCAGGGAAGTAGCGACCGTTTCAATCGTGTTATCGATGAGCTATCCAAGCCTGATTTACAGGAGTTCGCCTCTAACCGATTACGCTTTGAGGGGCGTGCTAAGAAACGTTTTATTAAGAAGCACATTGGTAGCTGTAACGTATGGAAAGTCATTAGACACGCGGAAGAGTTCGAAGCACTGAACGGTTATCGCTTCTGTGAATGGATGTTCAAAACCTTGTTCCATGACTTGCTGGAATCGTTCCAAGGTGATGAGTTAGAGCTATATAACGACAACAAAGTCAAAGGGTTGCTTCGCTCAACTTACAACTCCATCACACCTAAAGGCAACATCTCTTACGCCAAAGCTGACCGCCTGTTCCGCTTTTATATGACTCTGTGTGACCGTGGTTACGACGAACTTAAAGCCCACAGCTCAAAAGCGACTCTGCACCGAAATATGCGAGACCTTATGGCGATTGGCTTCTCTAAAGCGGACTTACAAAACCTGAGTGATGGCGAGCGCATGCCATTGGCACACGTACTGAACTTTGACTTCGACAGTCAATGCCCGAGTGATTATGTTGAGCCACTCTCTCCAACTGCACACATTGAAGATATGTCACGCCTAGCCATTGCATACGGCGTGTCACATCGACTTGCTCACGAGCTGGGACTCTCGGAAAGTCCGATTGATGATCTTAAAGAGAAATTAAATCTCTCTGAGGACATTGATGTTGATGCTCTTATCGAAGGAAAAGCGATCCCAATCAGCGAGCGTAAAGCACTCTCATTAGTTATCTGGCCAGATGGCGAGATGATATTAACGCAACACGATATTACACCTGATTTATTCACTGGTAGCGTCCATCCAGTCAGCACTGGAATCTAGCTACCAACAGACCAAAAGGGAACATTATGAAAGTTGTATTTATGGGCATTAGCCAACGCAGTGGTGTATCTAACAAAGGGCAAGGTAACCCTTATGAGATGAGCAAAATTCATCTCGCGATGCCAATCGAAGAAATCAATACTCCCCACATGACCGCAACGGGTAATGGCTATCAAGAACGTCAACTTGATATTGACCCGTTGTGCGTTTCTCAATTTCAACAACTTAAGCCTTTCGCCAGTATCGACGTCAACGTCGAGCCTAAACCTAATAACTTCAGTCAGACTTGGGTTGTTGGCTTAAACGGCTAAATCCTTTGGGTTGCATGCCAGTGTTTACCTCTTGCATGCGCTTGAAATCAACAGTATGAAAAAACTGCCAACCCCTTGCACTGCAAGGGCTGTGCAATGCATGCAATACATTCTTAATTAGATATAGGAGCAACATAATGAATGCAAATAAAGTAACAGGAGAGGAATTCCAGGCGGCTCGAATTTCTCTAGGTCTTTCTATTTCCATGGTTGGTAAACAGCTACTAGATGGCAATCGTAATACCTTAAGTCACTTCGAAAAAGAAAAGGGTACGTTGACGTTACGTGACAAGAAAAAGCTGATTAATTTCTATGAAGAGTATGGCTATGACTTCGGTCAACCTGATGATGAAGAAGTTTTGTCCGAGCATGTGAAAGAGAACATAGAGCACTCTATTGGTAGCCTTGAGAAGGTTGATGATAGAGAGGTAAGTGCAGCTATGATCGAACTAGTTCACGATGTCATGGATGTACTTTCACTGGTTAAACGACCAGTTGTTCAAGAAAGCTCTCCAGTATTATCAGCAGAATCACAGCAGCTTTCTGATGAACTGGTTAAACATTTTGAAGCGGATAAGCAGGGACAGTTTAAAGATACAACAGGCTTTTTTGGCGATAGCGCAAGTGGTCGAGGTGAAAATTTAATGGGTCTATTGGCGTATTTGAAACTGCAAGAGCTCCAGGCCTTAATGCCGGATTTACTTTCTTTATCACTGCAAAAGACGACGGAAAAAAGTGATAACCGTCGGTTGCTTAGGGCGATAGGTAAAGTATTTGATTATGAAAGCTTATCTGAATTCAAGCGATACAGCAGTGAGCAGATTGCTTAACAGAGAAGCGGGCTAACTGACTGGTACTCAGTTAGCCCTGAATCGCATAACAGAGAAGGATGACTTCCATGCAAGAGAATGATAGCAGAAAGTATAACGGCAGTTCAAAGAAAGGCTCTGCAAAGAGAAAAACGAGCTTACTTTAAAGGATGAGCTTGCTCAAAATGGTTTGGCTATAGGGCACTTAGTAGATCTTTTGCTGTATAACTTTGACTCATTAGCTGAAGCGTCAGAGTATTTTGGGTGTACAGAGCCAACGTTGAAACGATGGATTGATACAAAGAGATGGCCGGTACCCGTGGCTCGTTTATTACTTATCAAGCACAGAGGATTTTTACCGCCAACTCGTGAATGGCGAGGATATAAAATACGAGGAGATGAGATAATCACGCCTTATGGGAAAGCTATCAAAGCTCAAGATTTACAGTTGTTCCAGTTGAATCTTGGGTTGAAAGACAGAGAGCCAGTGGCTTACCTGAAAGCAGAAAATACGACTGAAGCGCGAACATCATAGTCACGTAAATAATCAATCTAAGTGCGTATTATGTATATTATGTTAAATAAGGTGTCAGTCTACGTCGATTCTGATGCTTTCGGCTCTCCCTTTCCCTTCAAAAGCCACTCAATTTAACAATAATTCTATTTACCATAAAATACCTAATGCGAAAAAATCGCAAACGTTCGCGGACAAGTATAAAGCTCCGCAAGTCATTGAAATTCTTGCTAATCCTTGTCCGTTACACTTTTTTGCGATGTCTTCCCATAAGTGTTTGATGCTAGGATTTTCGTTTTTGTCTGCGTGAATTCCGATTAAAGCAATCTGAGGGTCAATACCTGCATTTTCAGCAAGAAAAACTGCTTCAGAATCATTGAGATAGCGACGACCTTTGCGGAAATCACTGATTCTCTGCTTAGGCAGGTTCATGTCCATAGCTATTTGCTTGTCTTGTACGTAATTATTCGCCTTTTTGTAGGCATCTAGCAGTTGGTTTTGGTACATGTTGAAGTCCTCCTAAATCCCATCATAGCTCAAAAGTCACAAATTTTTATGACTTGTGGTCATAGAAAATTGTGACTAGATTACCACCGAGTCACACATATTGGTGACCAATTGGATATGCCCTCGCCGCTTTCTCTTTAAGGGCGGCTTGGACTCTCTCTTAGGCTCAGCGGTTCTGGGTCGTCTGTCCTTGAAACTTTCGTTCTTGGGCTGCTGAGCCGCTCAATGTCAACTATTCAAGGTGGTTGAAATGAAAACACTAAACATCGAAAACGCTGTCATTCTTGATACTGAAACCACGGGGCTTGGTAATGATGCTCAAATCGTTGAGTTTTCAGCTATCTGTGCAATGACTGGCAAAGTATTGGTTAACGAATTGGTGAAACCAACGGTATCCATACCCTCTGAAGCAACGGCGATTCACGGTATCACGGATTCAGATGTTGCTGGCGCCCCAGACTTTCACGCAGTGTTTTCAACCTACTTTCTTCCACTTCTGAATGGTCGCGGCATCATCATTTACAACTCGGATTATGATACTCGCCTTATCATTCAATCTCTTAAGTTGCACTGTAACGATGCCTACATACAGTCTGTTGAAGAAATGTTTGAACTCGTCAAAGTGGATTGCGCGATGCTCTGGTATGCCGAGTTCTGGGGGGCAATCAATCCTTACCACGGTGACTACGCTTGGCAAAAACTGACCAATGCCTGCAAACAACAAAATATCGATGTTTCTGACCTCACCGCCCACCGCGCCTTGGCTGACTGCGAAATGACACGCCGCCTGATTCATTCTGTTAACACTCAGATTGAAGGGGCGTCAAAATGAAATTGAAATCACTGGCTAAGCAAGCCCAATCATTCATATCTAACGTCATCCCTTTCGTTGTGGTGATTCTGATTATAGGAGTCATCACTTTCGGGTCCATGTATTTGGGACCTTTCATTTTGTCTCTGCATGAGGTTAATGCGAATAAGTATTCCAGGCTGGTTGATATTTACACTGAACATCCTGAGTCGCGCCCTTTAATCAAACAGGCATTTGAGGATGGCGAGGTTTCTTACCAAGAATGGGATGTTATCCGTAGAGCGGTTGGTCCAGAGGGTCAGCTTGCCACTCTTATCGAGTCGGAGAAATAGCCATGAAAACAAAACCAACTCATCACGAGATAAAAATAGAGTCACCTTTCTTTCACGCGGTTTTGTCTGGCGATAAAACCTTTGAAATTCGTAAGAATGACCGTGATTACAAGGTTGGCGATACTCTTGTGCTTGACTGCCACGGTCGAAAGTCTCCTCTGTTCGAAATAACTTATCTCACAAATTATGCTCAGCGTAATGGGTATGTTGTCTTTTCCTTTGTTGCTTCATCAAAGGAGATCGGTTGTGCCTAAATCAACAGTCTATTTCTGGCGCGAACTCGACGGCATGCATTGCTCTATTGATGGTGAGCCGGACTACTTCCACACACCGGAAGAAATGTACCTCTACGCTTGTGACACGAAAAAAGACGTCATTGAAGTGACCGATGAAAACGAACCTACGCTACGTGCGAACGGTGCTTTCGAAGGGGGCGCATCATGTCACGCACAATAATCGATTACTGTTCGTTCTCTGGCTGCCCCACTCTGCTCACTCGCTGCAAAGAGATGGCAAAACAACGCTTTCAACTTGGGCGCTCGCCTTATCAGTTCGAGTCCCAGCATCCTCTGGCCATCAAAGAGCGTGAGCAACAGAAAATCAGTCACTTTGCTGAGAGTCTAGCGGTCACACTGGGCTGTCATGAGCGTGATAACTACGCCAACAAAGACCTCTACTTTGAGGCTTTGAACGATGAGCTGGCTAAAGCAGACATCCACATTGATGAAAGCAAGTCATTCAACGACTGTTACAACGAGCTTATCTATAACATCGGTATCGATATGCTGGATGTGCTTTGTCACGGTGAAATCGAATCGTTTCTTGAGCTTCTGAATACTGAAATCACCTTTGAGGGCAACGTCTGGACACTGGAAAAGCGCGGCGGTTTCTCTGGTTATCGCTACTCTGCCAACCTTCTAGTTAACGGCACTCAGGCTGGGAAAGTCGCTTGGGGTGCAAAGAACTTTGGTTACATGGTCTCGTTCTCTGGTAAGGGCTGCGAGGCGGTGGATTTCAAAGTGCTGCACAAGTGCCTCAATCAAATGCCAGGTGCGAAACTGACTCGCGTCGATTTGGCTCTGGATGATTTGGAAGGCTCGGTATCTATCGACCACATCAAAGAGCTGTATCAAGACGGACTCTTTCATATGCGCGGAAAAATGCCCGTTTGGGGTGAGTTTCTGGGCGGCTCCGGTACGGCTACCGACCATCGCAAATGCGGACTCAAACCAGACCGAGGTCGCACCTTTTACGTGGGTGACCGCTCCAATGGCAAGGTATTTCGTGCCTATCACAAGGGCGCACAAATGAAGTGCGAAGAGTACCCAGAGTGGAATCGGTTTGAGGTGCAAATTGGCAACCGTGACCGAGTGATTCCATTGGATATTCTGATAGACCCAGACCCATATTTTTCGGGGTCGTACCCTGCTCTATCAACGTTGATTAAAGACGTTCTACCTATTCGAATCTCGACCTCTAAGGTCGTGTTCAACACCAATTTAGAAAACATGGTGAAGCATGCAAAGGTGCAGTACGGAAAACTCATCAATGTACTGGCTCACCTGTACGAATCGCCTGATGAGGTCATCAAAAAACTGACCCAAGGCTTTGATATTCAATCTGATATACCCGACCGATTAAACCTTCCAGTCGGTCAATTAACCACTCTACAAAAATCTGGAGATTTAGATTATGGCTAACAAAGTAACCCTAACCGTTCTTGGCTTTGAGCATTCTTCTGGCATTTCAAAGCAACAACGTCCTTATGACTTCGCCAAGTTGAACGTGCTGAAAAAGAACGACGGCTGGACACAATCGGCGAACGGTCAATGTACTCGCATCGGCTTGATGCAAGACCAGTTGGACATGTGCCACACCAACCCAACACTGCTCACTGAGTTAGCCAAATTAGAGGGTCAGTTCCCTCTCGAACTTGAGTGTCACATCGACCTCAACCCTGAAAACCTACAACGTAACTGGGTGGTTGATTTCAAGGTCATCCAGCAATAAAGAGCAACCCTAGCGAGCTGCAATGAAATATGTACTCGTGTGTGAAAGTGAGATTGTAAATAACCTCTGTCCCACTGGATTTAAGTCGGTGCTACTCAGCGAGATAACACCGCAATTTATGACCCTAGCAGAGTTCCAAGCGCTAGCGCCCTATACGCTCACGTTCTTGGCAACCTGCTGGGTGTGGAAAAAACTTCGTTAATAAGGAAAACGTAATATGAAAATTCGCAATATCGTTAAAAAATTCGCGCCTAAAGTCATTCTGACCGCTGGTATGGCTGGCTCGTTCGCAGCAAACGCTTCTGTCGATGTCGGTGATGCGGTGACCGTTATCGCAACAGGTCTCGCGGCGATTGGTGCTATGGGTGCGGCTTACTTGGGTCTGACTGTACTTAAGAAAGTATGGGGAAAAATCGGCGGCAGTTAATCACACCTTCACTTGTTCAACTCTGGGGCATTCGTGCCCCTTTTTTATTCGAGGTGGAATATGGGAATCACTGTCGATACATACGTAATTATTGTTCTGTTGCTTGGGTTTGCAATCTTACATTGGGGGAATTGATGACTAACATAAAACTATTTTCAGTCTTGTTATTGCTGTTCTTGGTTTCATTTAAGGCTAGCGCGAGTTTAAAAACTTTTGTCGGTCAGACGTGTCAGCAAGCCAATGAGCAGTTTTATCAGATGATAGACCAGTATCCCTCTGACATGCCTGTCACCGTTCTTTCAATGCGCCATCAGCCGTCTGATATTGTTAATGACAAGGCAACGAAATGCGTCTTGACGGTTAATTTGGACTTTAGTCAGGATGACCCAGACGGTTGTCACAGAAAGAAAAATTGTGAGGCACCATCTGGCGACCCTTTTCCGGAAGACCCTAACGCGCCTGACCCGACTCCAGAGCCAAGCCAATGTCCTGAGGCTGGCACAAACATGGGCTTAAAGGATTTCCCTGTTGGGACTTCGCCAGTTGCTTATGTCTGCTCAAATGGCTGTGAAGGAAAGCTACACTCTTCCGGTGGTTTTGCTTGTGATGATAATTCCTGTTTCGGCTCTTACATTGCAACGGGTGACACTTGTGATGGTTCCGGCTCCGGTGGCGGTGGCGCACCTACTGAGCCCACTGACCCTACACCAGACCCTACCGACCCAACTGACCCTACGCCAGACCCTACCGACCCAACCGACCCCAATCCAGACCCCACTGACCCGACCGACCCTAATCCAGACGGGGGCTCCGGTGGCGGTGGTGATAACAGTGATGGCGGTACAGGTGGAGGTGGTAGTGATACCAATCCTGACCCGAAACCCAAGCCTCCTACGGGTCCCCCTGCTGGCGGCGGTGGAGGTGGTTCCGGTGGCGGCTCTGGTGATGGCGAATGTAAAGAAGGTGAAGACTGTGGCGATGGCAAAGCAGCTGCCTCTTACAGTTGTGAGCAAGAAAAATTCAGTTGTAAGGGCGATGTCATCCAGTGCCTGCTGGCTGATATCCAGTACAAAGAGCACTGCATTGAAGACGACTTAAAAGAACTTGAAACTGCACTTAAGCCCATCACTGAGGTTGATAATGTTGCTGCCATCCTGCAGGACGAGACTCAAGACTTCTCCAACATGGATATGAAGTACATGAACGGGCATGGTGTCAGTGCTCACGGTAGCTGCCCGCCAGACCGAACGTTCACCATAACCATTGGCTCTATGAGCAAAACTTTCTCTCTGCCCTATCAACCACTGTGTGATGCGGTCACCACTTACCGCCCTATCGTTATTCTGTTCGGTTGGATATCTGGGCTTGGCATCATCGGACGTTCTCAGGGAGTCTTCTAAATGCCTTATCTAATTACATTCTTTGCCACGGTCATTGTGCCGCTCATCCCTTCAATTATTCGCGGTCTGGTGAGTTATGTTGCGGTGTCGGTGGGCTTTTCACTTGTCGCCTATACAGGCGTATCACTGGCTATCGACCAGTTGGTCGGACACATCCAAAGCAATATCGACAGTCTGAGCTCTGAGGTCATGGCGATTGTTGCCATGTCAGGACTGCCGGAAGCCATCAACGCAACCATTACTTGCATGGTGTTCTCATTCACTCTTAACGGCATGATGGGTGCAACGGGCTATCGTCCGAGATGGCGCAGACCATCAGACCCTAACGCTCTGTGAGGTTAATATGTTACATGGATTCAGTGGCTCACCGGGTACGGGCAAGTCACTTAACGCAATCAAGTTCATCATTGAAAATGAGCACTTTGCCAATCGTCCGGTTTACTATCATGGCATACGTGTTCTGCTTCTTGATTATGATGCCTGTGACAGCTTTCAAGGCTGGCTCTACGGGGTTCACTACCCTGCGAACGAAAACAACACGGCGCTGAAAAACAAACTCAAGCGTATCGATAAAGAGCATCGTCTGGCTACGCTGGACGACTTCCCTTATCTCGCTTACGAATACAAACAGCATGACCCTGTTGCTCTCTGGCTGGCTTGGTTTAAAAAGGTCGCATCAAAGCAGCGTTTGGATCTGCTTAACGAGTCCCTCGAGGTACTAGGTATCTCTGAGGATGAGCTGACGGGCGAGCGAATCAAAGAAATGGGGCTCTCATGGACTCAGTTTCATGACCCGACTTTGATACACGAACTGCCGTCTGGCTCAGTCATATTGTGTGATGAGGTGCAAAATATCTGGGGGACGCGCCAGTCCTCCAAGACCCCACCGCCTGACGTGGAATTTGTCGCAACGCACCGCCATAACGGGCAAGACCTCGTCTATATATCTCAGGACTTCCGAGACGTTGACCAGTTCATCCGGAGGCGGATTGCGCACTATACGCATTTTGAGTTTCTTGGGGGCGACTGGTTAGAGCGCTATCACAACAACAACCTGTTTGACCCGTCATCCAAGGCAGACCTGCGCAAAGTAGGCAGTAACAAGGTGCTTCGGGATAAGAAGTTTTACGGGCTGTATCTGAGCTCTATCGACCACACTCAGAAAGTCGGTCTGTCTGCGTCCATGAAAAAGGCACTCAAAATGGGGGCGTTTGCGCTGCTGCTTCTGATTGGTGGGGTTGTTGGTGTATTTCAGACTCCCCTGTTTGCCAATGTCCTGTTTGACCCAGAGCCCGAAGAAACCACGCTAGAGGGTGGCGAAACATCGACCCAAACGACTCAGGGAGGCGCAACGCATAATCAGCCTATCGAGACCTACATATCCAAATACGTACCAAGACACACCGCTGTCCCTTGGTCAGCTCCGGTCTACGATTCCGCAACCCGTGAAGCGCAATCCTATCCTCGCCTGACCTGTGTCAAAACAACATCCAACTGTGAGTGCTTTACCCAGCAAATGACCAGCTACGACATTGAGGCAATGTACTGTGAAGTGATTGCAGAGAATGGATTCTTTGACCCGTTCCAGCCCAATGCAGATGGCAGGAAGCTCAAGAAATCCAACACCCAGGACAAGAAAGCCACACCAGAAAACGTAAAAGGAATATTCTAATGAGAGTGTTAGTTATTGTACTGCTGCTTATCACCTCTTCTGCTCATGCTCAGGTGTCGTCCAACTTGGCCGGCAAAACATTGGGTGAGTTCTTTCTGGTTGCATCAACCGTGTTTGATAAGACCATCATTGTTGACCCAGAGGTAAATGGCCAGGTAAAGGTTTATCGCGTGCAGAGCGCTGCAAACTTCCGCGATGTGTTCTTTAGTGTCATGCGAGCCCACAATCTGACTTACGTCGAGACCGATAGCGTGATTCGGGTTGCACCGCGCAACCAAATGAAATCCGGCGATATTGTCACAACCAAGACCTTCAAACTCAGGCACGTATCAGGCAAAGACATTGCCCCCTCTATCGCCAAATCGTTAGAGGTGCAGTCCTCCACGTGGAAAGTGCAAGGGGTGACGCACGTCGATTCCATTCTGGCGGATACCGTTCTTATGATTACCGCGCCCACGTCCATGCTCTCGAACGTGAGCAACTTGCTGTCTCATATCGATACGCCTCAGCACCAAGTTAAAATCACCGCTGTGATACTGGAGCATACCACCGGAGATGCCAAAGAGCGCACTGTGGATTTATCCGCTGGCGCTGGGGCGGTTCAGGTTGGCTTTAACGGGTCGCCTCTTAGTGTCACCAGTGCGCTGGCAAACTTTACAAGTAACAGTGCAGACCTCACCGCTTACGTGAAATGGATGGAGCAAAACGGGAAAACACAAATCCTGTCTAAGCCGTCGTTCACCGTGCTCAATGGTCGCTCTGGTTTGATTAGCGTCGGTCAGGAAGTCCCCTTTCTGACAGGGCAATATAAGCAAGATGGCGAATCCAGTGACAAGCCCTTTCAGACCATCGAGCGCAAAGATGTGGGGCTACTTCTGAACATCAAGCCAGTGATAGGCTCAGAGGGTGACATTACCCTGACCATCAATCAGGAACTCAGTCGGGTTGATAAGTCTGTGGAGGCTAGTGACATTGTCACAAGTAAGCGTCGAATTTCGACCACACTCAAGACCAAGTTTGGAGAAACAATTGCGTTGGCTGGCATGACATCCAATGAGAAGCAGACACTAGAGTCAAAAGTCCCTGTCCTTGGTGATATTCCCGTTCTCGGGCTCCTGTTCTCATCAGAAAGTGGGACTGAGAAAAGCAAAACATTGACTGTCCTGCTTAAGATAGAAAAAGCATAGATAAAGGGCGCAAATGCTTATGGGTGCGATGGTTCGGCACGAAACACGCACCATGAGCATTGCGCCTTATCCGGTCTTTCAAAAACTTAAATTGAATAATCAAAATTTGATTTTGATAAGTAGCCAGTATCGAGGTATAATAAATCAAAATGGAGATTTGATGATGCAAATTAAAGATTTGAAATTGTTATTTGATGCTGGTTCACTGAAAAAAGCCGTTGTTTGCCAGTCGCCTATGGGCAAAGGTTACCTATTGATGTGTGATAAGCATGTAATGCAAGCACAAAGAGGTGGAGAGAGAGTGTTTAAGACAATTGATGCGGCTGTCGAATCTGCTTCAAAGGTCGGCTTTGCTTCGGTTGAGGTGCAGCTCTAGCCCCGCAGGGATTAGGGCTCATCGCTACACATAAGGGGTTGATGCGGTTTGTCAGCCCGATACCCGCGAAGCGGTACACGATTAAGACTCTTGAAAAATCACCTCCTTTCTTGCTAGACCAACCCTCGCAGAGCCTTACAGCATCAGTGGGGCGCTCTCCTACTGGAACATGATATCTTTCAACAACAAAGCCTTGAGAGTGCCGAGCAAGGCGCAAATTTGGTCATCCCGTATAGTAATACGGGGTGAATAACTTCCCCCGTCCTCGCTCTTCTTGCATATGTACTTTCGTAAACTTACGGTTTAGACTAATACTGTTTATATATACAGTATTGGTGGGTTATGCCTTATATCAGGTACTTAAAAAATTGCAGTTCGAAAATTATTGACGATTCAGGTTGTGAGAAGCCACCTATCATCTTTCCAGTTACCGTAATTGAACCTAATGGTGAGGTGGAATTTGTACGTTTTAGCGGTTTCATTGATTCAATGGACGTACATTCAGATTCGACTCTGGTGAAGTTTACAAAGGTCTTGGGTTACAACCTTTCGAACTACGCATTGAAAGACTGGATTTACTTACCAAGAAATTCGGCTGTTATTGGCTGCTTCTATGCAGATGAATATAAGATCATTCTTTGGGATAAAGAGCCAAAGACTGTTCCCTATCAGGATGATTTTGCCGCTCGAACGCGGTCCGATAATGTGGTTTCGTTAAGTCGTTACAGTACTAGAACATAGAAATAGTGAGCCCTCTCGAATCCATTCGTAAATGATCTATTACTGTGTTTGTCCATGTGTTCAACTCTTTGAAAAATATAAGGGTTGGCTATGAAGAAAACAATAATAGTTCTGGTGCTCATGTCACTATCATTTGCTTTACGCGCGGATGATTCTGACAATAACCGAGTCGCGGCACAGATTAAGTATCAAGTCGAATGGGCGATTAAGCATTACTACGATGGGTCATATGGTTTTTGTGATGTCATGATTACTATGCGCCACAAGGGACGACATGCAATTGTCAAAAAGGTCTCTCATACTGGAAGCCGAGAATATTGCTCCTTTATTAAGAAGCAAATAAGAAAAGGCTCTAAGTATAGATATGATGTTGAGGAAAAATTGATTCAGCTTAGTTTCTAGAAATATGCCCTGCAATGCAGGGCTTTTTATTATGAGACTTTTATATTCTTCTGCGTAATATATCCTTTGGAAATAATTCGAGCATATTTCAACAGCTTTCTCTTTATTTCGATTTCCAAGTCTGTATTTATCTCTATTAATGCCAATCCGGTGATAAGTTGTTGAGGCGTCACTCTTTCACCATCTGGAAGAACGAGCCTGTTCCCTGTGATTTTAAAGCCTTCCCAATCCTTGTGATGGCTTAATTGCTTTTTTGCGTGATACCTCATTAAACGTCTGCACTCTTTTGGTATCGGAGAACCCCTATCCCATTTTTTGACTGTTCTCACACTTTTAAAACAAAGTTTTGCCGCTTCCTCTATCGATAGTCCGCATTCAAATTCCCGAAAACATATATTTTCTGTGTATTTTCTATTTTTCATGTCCCTAAACCAACTTAATATAAGGAGCATGAATAATATTAGAATTCTCATTAGTGAGAAATGACTGGGGTCTATTTAACATAACCATACCTAATAGTCATTTCTTTAATCAGAGATTAAGTAAATGACTATTAGCTTTAGTTCATTTGGGCTCTTGCATCTACAACTTCAACTTTGCATCGTGCCGTTGTCGTGTACATTAAACTCTTATTACGCGCACGAACGTTTTTGTTCTAGCAACACAAGTTGGATTGCAGTCCTTTTTCCAACTTGGTTCTGACTTGATATGAAGCGTCTGCTATGGTGATCTTCCCTGACTTTTTGCGGTCGAGTCCAGCGTTCTGGCGATAAGCGATTGTTCCTTTCTTGAATAAGACGTGAGACACCGGCTTTCCAATCGCTGCGGGATAAAGAATCGCCATGTACACATCTTCCAGTGAGCTCATTCTATTACAGTACGGTTTGAAATAAGCTTCGACATAGTCAAGTTGGTCTATAGCATTCATTCTAGCCAACTTTTTTGTGCATGTTCCCAATCCTTTTGCTGTCGCAGGCATAAACTGAATCAAACCGGTAGCTCCACTGCCCGCTCCATTTTTAATGGCTGGGCTGAATGTTTCTGCTGTTTCGAATGCCATACAAGCCATTAGGAAGTTAGGATCGATATTAATGCGCTTACTTATCTCTTCGACTTTGACTCGAAATTCAGGTGAAACTTTCTCTCCCCAGGCGAGCTTTCCTGATGCGCGATAAGTTTTTGATACCGGTGGCTTTCTGCTATTTGAACGGCTTGATGTAAATGGGATGACTTTTAAGAATTTTTGAACTTGCGACTGGATCCGCTTGGGAAAGGAAAAAAACTTGTCTATTTTGCGTTGAAGCTTTTTAACTTTTAATAGTTTGTACAATAACCTGGAAATGGCTTTCACGATACAACCTTTCTGGGAAAACACAGCAGAACAGTAATTCATTTGATTGGCTTTTGATATCAACCTTGGATGTTGAGTACAAAAGCGTGAAATGAATCACTGTGCGTTGTAAGCAAAGGCTAAGGCGTGTAACTAAACGCAAATATTGTCGTTTAGCAGTAGGCTTTTAAGATTTCCTGTATGTCTTTTGCTCTGATTGGTTTGGCGACAAATTTGTCCATGCCAGCCGCAAGACATTGGTCTTTGTCGGTATTCATTGCGTGCGCGGTTAGCGCAATGATGGGTAGCGTTACCCCTTGTTTGCGAAGTACTTTGGTGGCAGCCAGTCCGTCCATTTCTGGCATCGAGATGTCCATGAATATTACATCCAGGTTGTTCTGGTTTTTCTCGACATGCTCAACGGCTGCAACCCCATTAGGCACAATGTGGACGCTGTGACCAAGATTAGATAGCATCAGTTTTATCACCATCTGGTTTGCTGGGCTGTCTTCTGCAACAAGAATGTTCAGTTTGTTCTGAGAATGGATAACGTCGCTGTTGCTGGCGTTTTTACTTACATCACTTTTGGAGCCGATTATCGGTAAGGTTACGGTGAACTTGCTGCCTTGGTGGCGTGCGCTGTTTACTGTGATATCACCGCCTAGTAATCTGGCGAGCTGCTTAGATATTGCAAGCCCTAGCCCTGTGCCACCGTATTTTCGGGTTATCGAACCATCGGCTTGGACAAATGGTTTAAACAGCTTCTCTAGTACGGAATCATCCATTCCAATACCAGTATCGGCAACCTGTATCACCAACGTTTGATTGCCCTGCGTGCGAACATCGACGTTGATCTCTCCCGACTCTGTAAACTTGACGGCATTGCCAACCAGATTAAACAGAATCTGCGACAACCTGGTCGAATCGGTGTGAATTTCTTTAGGAATGTCTTCTGCTAGATTCAGAGAGAGCTGTAGGTTTTTATCGCTGGCAAGTGACTGATAATGCTGCAGGTTTCCTGTGACAATGTCACGTATGATGACGTTCTTTGTATCCAGCTCAAAGCTGCCCGACTCTATTTTTGACAGATCGAGTACGTCGCTGATAATGGCGAGCAAGAGCTCAGCGGATGACTCCATCATCCTTAAAACGTCGGTATTGTTTTTGTTGGTGCACTTGGAAAGCTGAACATCTATCAGCCCAAGAATTGCATTCAGAGGCGTTCGGATTTCATGGCTCATCATTGCAAGGAATTGGGATTTTGCCTGATTGGCTTTTTCCGCCTCCATTCTTGCACGTTGCAGCTCAAGGTAACGCTGCTTACTCTGAGAGATATCTTTTACCGTACCACGGTAGCCGAAGAATTCGCCTTCTAAATCGTAAAGAGGAGCGCCGCTTATACTTAGCCAAATCCCTTCTTCTTGGTTGTAGCACCATTCTAAATCGCGTATTGGTTGACGTGATTCCATTGCCGCATTGAGCTTTTCAAGCTCTGGAATGTCGCCCAACATGGCTTGAATACACTGACCGTGATAATCCACTTTGATAGGTGAAATATCAGAGATGTAAGTGACGCGGTAACTACTGTTGGTCTCCCACAGACAATCCCCTACACTGTTAGCGAAGTCTCGGAATCGCTCCCGGTTTTGTCTGAGTTCACTGGTTCGGGTTGCGACCAAAGACTGCAATTTCTCTTTGTAGTCGATATCAATAACAGCCCGTTCAATAAGCGGTATCAGTCTGGCGAGAATATCCTTACAGGCAACGGAGAACTGCCCCTTGCGGTTGCCAATGAACAGAATCACCGACTGACTGGCTTCAGATTCTACGCCTGTCATCAGTAGAGATTTGACCTGATCTTGCAGGATGGAGTTGAAATGGCTGAATTGCAGCAGAGACTCTGGCTGGTAGATGATGATGCTTTCACCCAGAATAGCGCGGTCGAGTTTGTCGTCCTGTTGCCATTCCTGGTCGCGAAATACCTTGTTGGTGCTCAGCAGAGTCTGAAAAGCCGTTTCCCCTGGACTGCGGGAAAGTACGATGGCATCTTCAAAATGGATGTATTTGCGCAGAACCGTAAGCAGACCATTAAATATCTGGTGTTTGTTGCTTGCCCCCGTCATCGATGAGAGAGAGGCAAGGATCGCTCTGTTTTCATCAAGCAGTTTTTGTTCTTTTTCTTTGCTTTTTTGTAATTCAAAAAGGGCTTCTTGGAGCTGCTCTTTATCAAAAGCGTTCATTAGACTCTCTTACTTTGATGAAACACAACGGAAGACACCATAAGGTTGCCGTGCGCATTTATACCGTTTTCAAACCTACCCTGTTCGCCATACGTGAATGGGCAGATAAAAGGTTGATTCTTAAGTGCACTGTGTACCTGTTCGCACACTGTATTCATTGCACTTTCTATGTGAAGCATGGATCCCGCGCAGAATATGTTGATGGCTCCTAACGGTTCGCCCATATCAATACACGCATCATTAGTTAACTGAATGACTTTGCCAGCCCGGCTGATGAGTCGTTCTTTGGAACCCGTCATGAGGTGGACACGTTCGCCTTCTGCGATTTCTGTAAACAGCTCTATCCCTTCCCCATTGCTGGAAGTTTTCACTGGATGAGACAATTTGTAGATCGGCTGATAATCGATGCTGCCAACGATTCTTCCTAATGGAAATAAGTTGGTGGTGGCAAACAGGCTTTGTTCATCGACAATGTGATTGCCAAGCGACTGGCACCATGTCTGATAAACGTCTAGTGCGGGTTTGTGGTCTATTTCAAGTATGGAGCGGTGCCCTACTTTCGTAACTTCTCCGCTGACACCAGTTGTGGAATAGCCTGTGTGGAACCCGGTTTCGCAAGGTGACGAAGGAAACAACACCGAAATGGATATTCCTTCCTGAGATGTGGCTTGCTCGGTGAATACGTGCCATTTGCCTTCAAGTGAGTGATCGGCGGCACTGCCACCAATAAGAGGCACTAGTGTGCCAAACTCTTGGTAGATGGCGTCGATAACTGGTTCTTCAAACCCTGGGGTTGCATGCACAATAATAAGGCTTGGCAGTTCGCCAACTCTTCCGCTGTTCTGAATGGCTTCTCTCAATACCTTTTTGGTGTTTTGCGCAGCCGAGGTCAGGCAGCCGTCGCTTATCCCTGTTCCATAAGCTGAAGTACTCTGAGAGTCGGCAAGTATCATAAGCCCGACAACGGGTCCTCTATGGAACCCCTTTTCTGTCAAAATGCCACGGCAGGACGTACATCCTTGAATCGGGGTATCCGGAAACTGTTGAGTCAGCTGATTTTTAAGTGCTTTGGCGGAGTATTCTTCAGTGAAGTAGCAAAGAATGAGAGATGGGTAGATATCGTCAGGAATTTGCGAACTCAGATCAATTACAGCTTCAGATTCATCAGAGCAATGGGAAAACGCGGATATCAACTTCATTTTTTACGGTATGAAACAAGTAACTAATTCTATTTTGTTTTATACAGGAATAAACGGTTCACCGCATCTATTTATTACCAATTGCTCAATAATATGAGAGCGCTATTTTTCTTTATGAATGACCTTCACATAATCCCCGTTTTCTTTATTTGTTATCAAAATGTGATCATATTTTTGTTGTTTGGAAATTAACCAGTTTGAATTATTTTTATCCGCACTAACTATATTGTTATTAACAGATACGCGAAACTTATCAGAGTCACCTACAATATAGATGTCATGTTCGGTAACGCGTATTTCGAATGGTTGCTTGTTTAGTGAAAATTGGCATGTCTTAACCACACAATTGATAATGTTTCCTTGATCTTGATCAAGTGTGCGCCACGTAAATGCTGCTATTAAAATCAATAACATGACGACAATTTGAGTGAGTCGGGCTGGTGTTAATTTCTGTGCAGGCATTTAAGTTTTTCCTCTATGTAACAAACTTCAAATTTTTAACAATTAGTTGAATGACCGGAGTATAAGTGAGGTTAATTTCCTGTCATTGATATGTTAGTTCCAGTATAGTGGCACATTGAAAATGCCGCTTTTTATTAAAATCGTTAAAAGGAATTAACAGTATGAAAAAACGACAATTCCTCGACCGATTTGGTGGCATTACGACAAATGTCGTGTTGGAAGCAAAAGTGTAGTTAATAAAAATTTGGAAGCATGCAAATGAGCCAAGAAAAGCAGCTAGAACAAAACTACAACTATACGGTCGTTCGGCAGTTTACCTTAGTTACCATACTCTGGGGAATTGTCGGAATGGCAGTTGGTGTTTTGATCGCCGCTCAATTAGTCTGGCCACAGCTTAACTTTGATACGCCGTGGTTGACGTACAGTCGCTTACGTCCTCTCCATACTAATGCGGTTATTTTTGCGTTTGGTACTAGCGCCCTTTTTGCAACGTCCTATTACGTTGTGCAGCGTACGTGTCAAACTCGTTTATTCGGTGGTCCTCTTGTCGCCTTTACCTTCTGGGGATGGCAGGCAATTATCTTAGCCGCTGCAATTACTCTGCCTTTGGGTTATACCTCGGGTAAAGAATATGCAGAGCTTGAGTGGCCTATCGATATCGCAATCGCCCTTGTTTGGGTTGCCTATGCCGTCGTATTCTTCGGTACTTTAATCAAGCGAAAGACCTCTCATATTTACGTAGCAAACTGGTTCTTCGGTGCCTTTATTATTACTGTCGCGGTTCTTCATATCGTGAACAGTATGGCCATTCCAGTTGCAATGGGTAAATCTTATTCTATTTACTCCGGTGCCGTCGATGCGATGGTACAGTGGTGGTACGGTCACAACGCCGTAGGTTTCCTTCTTACCGCAGGTTTCCTTGGCATGATGTATTACTTCGTTCCAAAGCAAGCTGAACGACCAGTTTATTCTTACCGTTTGTCTATCGTTCACTTTTGGGCACTGATTTCTCTTTACATCTGGGCTGGTCCTCACCACCTACATTACACAGCACTACCCGACTGGACTCAGTCTTTGGGTATGGTGATGTCTCTGGTTCTGTTTGCTCCATCCTGGGGTGGCATGATCAACGGTATTATGACTCTGTCTGGTGCGTGGCATAAACTTCGCCATGACCCTATCCTTCGATTCCTGATCGTTTCGCTGTCTTTCTACGGCATGTCGACGTTCGAAGGCCCTATGATGTCTATTAAGACGGTCAACGCACTTTCTCACTACACCGACTGGACAATCGGTCACGTACACTCTGGTGCACTTGGCTGGGTTGCGATGGTTTCTATCGGTTCGGTTTACCACCTGATTCCGAAACTGTTCGGTCAGGAGCGTATGTACTCGGTTAGCCTGATCAACACGCATTTCTGGTTGGCAACTATTGGTACGGTTCTATACATCGTCGCAATGTGGATCTCTGGTGTAATGCAAGGTCTGATGTGGCGTGCGGTTAACTCCGACGGTACGCTAACTTACAGCTTCGTTGAATCTGTAGAGCAATCTTACCCGTTCTACTTTGTTCGTTTCCTTGGTGGTTTCATCTTCTTGGCTGGTATGTTCTTAATGGCATACAACGCTTATAAGACAATCACTGCCCCTAAAGACAGCTTAAAAGCTGTAGCGCAACCGGCATAAGGAGATTGACTAATGAGTTCGAATTCAAATAACCGCCACGAGATTGTTGAGAAGAACGTTGGTCTGATGGCCATCTTGATTGTCTTCGCAATCAGTCTGGGTGCGTTGGTAGAGATTACTCCGTTGATTTTCCAAGATCAGACAACAAAACCTGTTCAGAATCTTCGCCCGTACAGTGCGTTAGAAATGGAAGGTCGTGACATCTACATCCGCGAAGGGTGTAACGTTTGTCATAGCCAGATGATTCGTCCGTTCCGTGCTGAAACTGAGCGTTACGGTCACTACTCCATTGCTGGTGAAAGTGTTTGGGAACACCCATTCTTGTGGGGTTCCAAACGTACTGGACCTGATTTGGCACGTGTGGGTGGTCGTTACTCCGATGAGTGGCACCGCGTTCACTTGATCGACCCTCGCGAGTTGGTACCAGAGTCCAACATGCCAGGCTTCCCTTGGCTGGAAGAAAATATATTAGATGGCAAACTGACTCAGAAGAAGATGACAGTCTTCCGTGATCAATTTGGCGTTCCTTACACCGACGATCAAATCGCAAATGCAAAACAAGACGTAGAAGGTAAAACAGAGATGGATGCCATCATTGCTTATCTTCAATCTCTTGGTCATGCGATGAAGTAAGGGGGAATTATGGATATCGGTACTATTCATAGTATATGGACCATAGTGTTGTTCGTTAGCTTTTTAGGCGTGGTTTGGTGGGCTTACGGTAAAAGCCGCAAAGAACGTTTTGAAGAAGATGCAAACCTGGTGTTTGCCGACGAGCAGAAACCCTCTGAAAGTGACGAAGGAGTGACCAAAGAATGAATACGTTTTGGAGTCTCTGGGTAATTGTTATTACCGTTGGTACGTTGCTGGGTTGTGCTGCCCTACTTTACTGGTGTGTAAAGGACAAAATGGGTGTGGAAGATGGTGTTGATATGGGGCACGAATACGATGGTATTCGCGAACTGAACAACCCCCTTCCGAAGTGGTGGACGTATCTGTTTGTAAGCACCTTTGTGTTTGCTGTTATTTATCTGGCTTTGTTTCCGGGTTTAGGTAACTTCAAAGGTTTTCTGGGTTGGCAGAGTTCCGACCAAACTGTAACAACGATTCAGGAATCTCGTGATCGAATCGCGCAAGCGCAAAAAGACAAGCGACTGGATCAATACGCTAAAGAGCTGGACGATGCTGACACCTACTTTGGTGAAGCGTTCCGCAAACTGGCATACAACGAAGCGGGTGAACTGAACGACATTCCCGAAATCGCTAAAAATGAAGAAGCGATTAAGGTTGGTCAGCGTTTGTTCCTGCAGAACTGTTCGCAGTGTCACGGGTCGGATGCTCGTGGTCAGAAAGGTTTCCCTAACCTTGCTGACAATGCGTGGCTATACGGCGGTGAGCCTCAGGCTATCGTTAACACTGTAATGAACGGTCGTATCGGTGCGATGCCAGCTTGGGGCGAATCGTTCGGCGAGCAAGGCGTACGTGAAGTTGTCACCTACACCTTGAGCTTATCTGGTCGTAAAGTGAATGCACGTGAAGCCGCGGCAGGTAAAGCGCGCTTTGCAGCATGTGCAGCGTGTCATGGTACAGATGGTAAAGGTAACCCAGCGTTTGGTGCTCCTGATCTGACTGACCAGATATGGTTGTTCGGTGATACACGTGCCGACATCACTGAGACGGTTATGTACGGTCGTCAGGGTGTGATGCCAGCTTGGAAAGACATTCTGGGCGAAGACAAAGTTCAGCTTGTTTCTGCTTATGTCTGGAGCCTGACTAACTCAGACAAATAGTACATATCTATACAGCCCCTTTTCATGGGGCTGTCTTTTCTTTAAGTTAAATCTATATTCCGTTGTTGAGAATTTTTCTATGGTAAAGCCTTGGTATAAACAGTTTTGGCCGTGGTTCCTGATCGCGCTTCCAGCTACCGTTGTTGTGGCAAGTTTCGTCACGCTTGGTATTTTTTCTAAAAACTCTGTGTCTCTGGTTGCCGAGGATTACTATAAAAAAGGAAAAGGTATCAATATCGATATCTCGAAACAGAATGTGGCAAAAGATTTAGGGTTAACCGCAAGCGTCTCAACCAGCGGTGACCGAATCATTGTGGACTTTAACAAAGGGGAACTGGATCATTTTCCTGCACTTATCGTGACATTTTCTCACCGTACTCTGGCCGACAGAGACTTTTCTCAAACCTTATCTGCCAATGGTCGTGGTCAGTATGGTTTTAGCCTTGATAACGAAATTCAGGGCCCTTGGTTTGTAGAAGTAGAGCCTCACAACAAAGAATGGCTCATTCAGGGCAAAGTCACATTCCCTTCCCAAGCTCCGACGCAACTAGGTAACTGAATCGATGACAAAAGAGTGTTACCACTGTGGTGAAGAAGTACCAGCCAACACTGAGTTTAAAGTCGAAATTTTAGGGGAAGAGCGCGATATGTGCTGCCCCGGTTGCGAATCCGTCGCCCAAACCATCGTTGATAGCGGTTTGGTTTCTTATTACCAATACCGAACTGCCCCTGCAGAAAAAGCCGATTTAGTTCCAGAGCAACTTAGAAACCTGATTCACTATGACAATGAGGAAGTGCAGTCTGAGTTTGTGCGTCAGTCAGAACATCAGTCAGAAGTGACATTGTCACTCGAAGGAGTGTCTTGTGCTGCCTGTGCTTGGCTGATTGAGAAACAGCTGGTGAACCAGCAAGGTGTGTTGTCGATTCGCGTTAACACAACCACCAACCGAGCCATACTGGCATGGGACAAGTCCAAAGCAAAACTGAGCGACTTACTGGCAACAGTACACCAGTTGGGATACAAAGCGGCACCATTCGAAGCGGATCAGCAGGAAGCCAGTTACCACCGAGCGATGAAGCAGTACCTTTACCGCTTGGGGATCGCAGGTTTAGCCACCATGCAGGTGATGATGCTTGCTGTCGCACTTTACCTTGAAGTGTTCGGGGATCTTGATGCCGAGTTCAAACAGTACTTCCGCGTTGTGAGCCTTATTTTTGCCACACCTGTTCTGCTCTACTCTGCTCTGCCTTTTTACATGAATGCCTGGCGCAGTTTGAAAGGACGAACACTGGGTATGGACGTGCCTGTATCACTTGCGCTTATCTTTGCCTATATCGCCAGCCTAGTCGCAACGGTTACTGAGCAAGGTGAAGTCTTTTTCGAATCCATTACCATGTTCACTTTCTTCCTTCTATTAGGAAGATTCCTGGAGATGCGTGCCCGGAGAAAAGCCGCCGCTGCCAGCGCAAACCTGCTAAAACTGATTCCCTCTATGGCGACCAAGTTGGATGGTTCACAACTGCCAGTAAAAAGTCTGAAAATTGGTGATCAGGTTAGAGTGTTACCCGGTGAACATATTCCAGCAGATGGCGTTATTCTGAATGGTCGTGTCCATATTGATGAATCCATGCTGACAGGCGAGTCCATTCCCGTTGTGAAAAAGCAAGGCGATATGGTCTTTGCCGGGACGTTAAACGGTGAAGAATCTTTCGACTTGGAAGTGAACACCAGTAAAGCCAACTCGATGATTTCCAACATCGTGCGCCTTCAGGATGAAGCGCAGATGTCCAAGCCTAAAATTGCTGAGATTGCGGATGTGGTTGCCCGCTACTTTGTGGCAGCCATTTTGATCATTGCAGCAGGCACCTGGGCGTACTGGCATCAGACTAAACCCGATGATGCGTTCTGGATTATGCTTGCCGTGTTAGTTGCGACCTGCCCTTGTGCGCTTTCACTTGCAACGCCAACAGCGATAACCTGCGCAACTTCCCGGATGGGGAACCTTGGTATTCTTCTTCGCAAAGGTCACGTTTTCGAAACCTTATGCAAAGTTAACCATTTGGTGGTGGACAAAACGGGAACGCTCACCGAAGGTAACATTCAGATAGATCGAACCGAAGTGTTGAGCGAGCAACTCACTGAACAGGAGTGTCTCGCTGTCGCAGCTTCACTAGAGCGGCACGCCAATCACCCGATTGCTAAAGCGTTCAAAACCTTTGCTGAAGAAGGCGTTGAAGTGACCAATGTTGAAAACCGAATTGGCTTCGGCATTGTAGGCGAGTATCAAAACGCATCCTGCAAAATAGGTAGTGCTGCGTTTGTACTCGGTGAAGAAGTAAATGCCTCACAACCTTGCGTTTATCTCTCTCTAGACAATCAGCACGTTGCCACTTTCTACTATCACGACCCTATTCGTAAGCAAAGCCAGACATTGGTTTCAAAACTTGCTGAAGCTGGTATTAAAACCACGCTGCTGACTGGCGACTCGATGGCAAATGCAAAACCTGTTGCTGAAGAAATTGGGATTGAATCTGTGGTTGCTGGTGCGACACCGGAAGACAAGCTTGCGTTCCTTTCAACACTTGATGACAACGAAGTCTCCCTAATGATTGGTGATGGGATTAACGATGCCCCTACACTTGCCGGTGCGCACCTTTCTGTAGCAATGGGTGGAGGTGCGGATGTGGCTAAGTCGTCCGCCGATATGGTGTTACTGGGTGACAAACTGGATAAATTGATTGAAGCACGTTCACTCGCCCTCAAAACACGCAAAATTATTAGAGAAAATCTTGCGTGGTCGCTAGGATACAACTTATTGATTTTGCCCTTGGCAGTCGCGGGCTTAGTTGCTCCTTATATTGCCGTCGTCGGCATGTCTGCCAGTTCCATCATTGTTGTTACTAACTCACTCAGGTTGCTCAAAGAAAATGGCTAGTCTTTATATATTGATCCCGATTGCGATTGTTCTTGTCTGCCTGGCAGTTGCCGTTTTCTTGTGGGCGGTAAAAAGCGAACAATTTGAAGATCTGGAACGTCAGGGACACAGCATTTTGTTTGATGAAGATGAAACGAATGACAAGCCGGAAGACAAAAATGCTCGAAGCCACATTGATCAAAATAGAAATGATCAAAATAGCAATGCTCAAAGTAGTAAAGAGTAACGGTATTTATGGCTGATTGGTTAGGGGCACTGATCATCGGTATTTTAGGAGCTGGTCACTGCATGGGAATGTGTGGTGGCATCGCTTCCGCAGTCGCAGTAGGTAACCCGAATTCAACTCGTACTCTGCTTATCACCCTGTTTTATAACCTTGGCCGTCTGTCCTCCTACGCCGTAACTGGTGCGGTGATTGGTGGCGCGGTGTCGTCAATAGCACAGTTTTCAGACTTTAACCTCGCCCTCACTTACCTGCGTTTGGTGTCGGCTGTGTTTATGGTTTTACTGGGTTTATACATTGCGAAATGGTGGCAGGGTTTGCTGGTGGTCGAAAAACTGGGGCAAGGTATATGGAAGTTCGTATCCCCTGTCGGTCAGAAGCTATTACCACTGCGATCCCCTCTTCACGCACTGCCATTCGGATTTGTCTGGGGATGGCTGCCTTGTGGGTTAGTTTATTCAACCCTCACCTGGGCAGCGGTATCTGGCAGTGCACTTGATGGTGCCGTAATTATGTTTTCATTCGGGCTTGGCACCTTACCCGCCATGCTTTTAGTCGGCATGAGCGCGGTGAAATTTCAGAAGTGGCAAAGAAATGAAACGTTCCGACAGTGTGGCGCAATCATACTGATTGCTTATGGGTTATACACTGGTTACGATGCGTTCACGTTACTTTCATAAATTGTCACATCCCTTTGTTTCGATAAATCTTTTTTCACTACCCTTTAGTATTAGGAAGTGTTAAAATATTGATGTATATCAAAATAGCGTTTGGAAGTTATGATTTCAGATAAGCCAGCAACAAAAAGAGTTCAGTCCGGTGGATGTGCCATTCACTGCCAAGATTGTAGTATTAGCCAACTTTGTATTCCTTTCACTCTCAATGAATCTGAGCTTGACCAATTAGACGAAATCATTGAGCGAAAGAAACCTATCCAGAAAGGTCAGGAAATCTTTAAAGCCGGTGATGAACTTAAATCACTGTATGCTATCCGCTCCGGCACTATCAAAAGCTACACCATCACAGAACAAGGCGACGAACAAATTACTGCTTTCCACCTGGCAGGTGATTTAGTCGGCTTTGACGCCATTACTGACGACTCTCACCCGAGCTTCGCACAAGCGCTAGAAACCTCAATGGTTTGTGAGATTCCATACGAAACCCTCGACGACCTTGCTGGTAAAATGCCTAAGTTACGTCAGCAGATCATGCGTCTGATGAGTAATGAAATCAAAGGCGATCAGGAAATGATCCTGCTGCTATCCAAGAAGAACGCTGAAGAGAGACTGGCTGCATTTTTGTATAACCTTTCTACTCGTTTCTCTCAACGTGGATTCAGCCCGCGCGAGTTCCGTCTAACCATGACGCGTGGCGATATTGGTAACTATCTTGGTCTGACGGTTGAAACCATTAGCCGCCTGTTAGGTCGCTTCCAGAAAGCTGAAATGCTGAGTGTTAAAGGCAAGTACATCACTATTCTTGATCACGACGCACTGCAAGAATTAGCGGGCGTTTCTGCTGAATAACCAGCTCTCAATCCTAATTGTTGAACCTCGGTTCCATGAAGTGGCTCAGTTCTGAGCCACTTCATATTTCTCTTCTAATAATCTCTGTTTTCCTAAATTTTTCTGCTCTACTAAGCTACAGTTAACTTAAACCATGCCTCTAACCTTTTGGTTTCTAAGGAGCTGTTATGAGTATTTACAATAAGATCCTCGTTGTTGCTGATGTTAATAGCGATCAGCAGCCAGCACTGGCCCGGGCGATTCAGCTGAGTGAAAGTAGTCGTTCTGAAAGCCACATCACGTTCTTCTTATCGATTTACGATTTCTCCTATGAAATGACTTCCATGCTTTCCGTAGACGAGAGAGACGCAATGAGACGTGGCGTTATTCAGCAACGCGAAGCCTGGATGGAAGAAGTGGCTGAACCTTACCTCAATGAGTCCGTTAAACTGGACATCAAGGTGGTTTGGCATAATCGCCCTTATGAAGCGATCATCGGTGAAGTATTTGCAGGTGAGCATGAAATCGTAGTTAAGGCGACTCGTAAACATGACGTATTGGAGTCGGTGATCTTTACTCCAACCGACTGGCATATCTTACGCAAGTGCCCCTGCCCTGTACTTTTAGTGAAGAACCACGACTGGCCCGTAAACGGTAATGTTATGGCGTCTGTCCATGTTTCATCTGAAAACCCGACTCACCAAGACCTGAACGACGCAATGGTTGAGCAACTGCAGGACATTAGCGGTCGCTTGAACGCTCAATATGTTCTTGTTAATGCCTACCCTGTGACGCCAGCGAACATCACCATAGAGCTGCCTGAGTTTGATCCAACCACTTACAGCGACGCGGTACGTGGTCATCACCTTACGGCAATGAAAGCATTAAGGCAGAAACACGGAATTGATGAGAGCAATACACGAGTTGAGCAAGGTCTGCCAGAAGAAGTGATTCCCAAAATCGTAGATGAACTGGATGCGGGTTTGGTTATTCTGGGAACGACAGGTCGAACGGGCTTGTCGGCCGTTTTCATCGGTAATACGGCAGAACACGTTATTGATAAGATTAATTGCGATGTTCTGGCGTTAAAACCAAAGGGCTATATCAGCCCGCTGGATCCGAATCAGTAACAAATTACTTCTCAGATAAAACAGGCAAGCCATTGGCTTGCCTGTTTTGTTTCTATACTTTTAGTTCGCTATGCCTTTCGCACCTTAAAACACTGGCATCTAGCGCGGATATCCGTATTATACGCACTTCAATTTCTTGTCGAGATAACAACAGAAAAAGCTGGATATGACTGAGCAAAGTAAAGAGCGCACCAAAGCTCAACAGTACAACTTTAACAAGTTGCAAAAACGCATTCGCCGCAACACCGGTAATGCCATCAAAGACTTCAACATGATTGAAGATGGTGATCGCATTATGGTGTGTCTATCTGGTGGTAAAGACAGTTTTACCATGTTGGATATCTTGATGAGCCTGCAAAAAAGTGCGCCAATTAACTTTGAGCTGGTTGCGGTAAACCTTGACCAGAAGCAGCCAGGTTTCCCAGAGCACATCTTGCCAGACTATTTAGAAAGCTTGGGTGTCGAGTACAAAATCATAGAAGAAGACACCTACTCTATTGTTAAAGACAAAGTACCAGAGGGCAAAACCACCTGTTCGCTTTGTTCTCGTCTGCGCCGTGGTATTTTGTACCGCACAGCAAAAGAACTGGGTGCAACAAAAATCGCGCTAGGACACCATCGCGATGACATCATTGAAACCATGTTCCTGAACATGTTCTACGGTGGCAAGATCAAAGGCATGCCACCAAAACTGGTTTCAGACAATGGCGAACACGTGGTAATTCGTCCACTGGCTTATTGTCGTGAAAAAGACATCATCAAGTACGCTGATATGCGAGAATACCCAATCATTCCGTGTAATTTGTGTGGTTCACAGCCAAACCTACAGCGTCAGAATGTGAAGCAAATGCTGAATACTTGGGATAAGCAGTTCCCAGGTCGTATTGAGACCATGTTTACTGCGATGCAAAACGTGGTTCCTAGCCACCTGGCAGACTTTGAACTGTTTGATTTCAAATCCATCAACCGCGATTCAGGTGTCATTAACGGTGGTGATATCGGCTTTGATAAAGAAGAGATGCCGCAAGTTCAAACTACCGACGAAGATGCGGTAGAGTTTGATCCGAAATTGCAGTTGGATGTAACCAACATCTGATTTAAAGAAGGGGCTCAGTGGAGCCCCTTTTCATTTCTTACTTTCTTGCCCATTCAGGTAACCAGTCTGCGTGCGCCTGACGCAGTTCATCCACCAATTGCCAGATCTGTTCAAGGTCCAGTTCCGCTCCGGTATGTGGGTCCATCATGGCGGCATGGTAAATATGTTCTGGGTTTTCCGTCATAAGAGCTTCCACAACCAACGCCTGCACACTCACGCTACTCTGAATAATGGCGTTAAGTTGTGGTGGCAGACTTCCTACTTTGGTTGGCTGAATACCCATTGCATCAACCAGACATGGCACTTCAACGGCACAGCCCTCCGGCAGCGAATCGATTAGGTCGTTGTTTGGAACATTACCGTAAATCACTTCTGGCTCATTGGTCCACGCCGCATTAATGATTGCTGAGGCATATTCGTTGCTCTTGTGAACTTCGATAGTGTCTTCAGACATGAGTTTTTGAGATTGCTCGTGCCATTTGTCTATCTGTTCAATACATCGTTTGGGGTATTCATCTAAAGGAATGGCGAATTTTTCAATAAGATCTTCCCTGCCCGATTTGATAAACCATGGCGTGTATTCCGCGAAGTGTTCAGAGCTTTCGGTGACAAAGTACCCTGTGCGTTTCAGCATTTCGTAACGCACAATATTTTGGCAGCGTGGCATCTCCTGGCTTTCTGGTCTTGGGTAAACACCCGACTCATAGCCTTCAAGAAGCTTCGGATACAAATCTGCGTACTCCCCATTTTCCAAACGTTCTTCAAAGCTCAGGAAAAACGCAATGTGGTTGATGCCAGCGCAGCGGTATCGAATGTTCTCTATTGGTATTTGCAAGTCAGACGCTAAACCCTCGGAAGTGTGTTGCACCGAATGGCAAAGACCGACTTGCTTGATCTGCGGGTATTTCTTCGCAATCGCCCAAGTATTGATTGCCATTGGGTTTACATACTGAAGAAGCAACGCCTCTGGACAGACTTCAAGCATATCTTCACAAACCGACCAAAGGTGTGGAACGGTGCGCAAGCCACGCATGATGCCACCAATGCCCAAGGTGTCAGCAATGGTTTGCTCTAGTCCAAACTTCTTGGGGATCTCGAAGTCGGTGACAGTACAAGGTTCATAGCCCCCAATCTGAAAAGCGACGATAACAAAGTCTGCGCCTTCCAGTGCTTCTCTCTGGTTGAGATGAGTCGAAAGTGTCGCCTCACACTTCAACGTAGACACCATTTTTTGAGCGACAATATGGGACTCATTGAGTCGACCTTCATCAATATCCATCAACGCCACATGAGCGCCCTGAAGGGATTCTCTTTGGAGTACATCGCCAACGATGTTCTTCATAAACACAGTTGAACCGGCTCCAATAAAGGTGATTTTTGGGTACTTCTTCATTTTTCGAATGTTCCTTTCTTATTTGGTTCACATCTCGATTATGATGATTTGTAGTCGGTAAACTCTTCCGGAAACATCCGATAAAGTTCCGGTTTTCAATAGCTGTGCAAAACAAAAAAAGCAGCCAGTTGGAAACGTTGGCTGCTTATAAGTTGAATTTAATAGTTTTATTCAGAGGTTGTTTACGTTCCTGAGATGAAGACGTCAGGAAACAATTTCAAACGCTGCTTTTACCAAACGCTTGGTGTAATTTGTTTTGGGAGATTCCAGCACATCTAGGGTGTCCCCTTCTTCTACAACCTTCCCAGATTTCATGACTATGACCCTGTGGCAGAGAGCTTTTACTACTTTTAAGTCGTGACTAATAAATAAGTAGCTAAGCCCGTTTTTCTTCTGGAGCTTTCTGAGAAGTTCAATAATTTGCGCTTGGATTGACAGGTCGAGCGCAGAAGTCGGTTCATCAAGCAATACAAACTCCGGTCTCAAAACAATCGCTCTCGCAATGGCAAGGCGCTGTCGTTGACCTCCCGAAAATTCATGCGGGAATCGGTTCAGACAAGAGTGAGGCATTTGCACATCATCCAGTACCTCCTTAATCAGTTCCAGCCGCTCTTCGGGAGTTTTGCCAATTTCATTGATGATCATGCCTTCTTCAAGAATTTGTTGAATGATCATCCTGGGATTGAGTGAGGAGAACGGGTCTTGAAAAACAACTTGTAGCTTGGAACGAAATGGTCTCATTTCCTTTCGGGAAAGCTTCTCTAGCCTCTTACCGAGAAAGTTGATTTCTCCATCCTTAATTTGAATTAACCTGAGCAAAGACATGCCAAGCGTTGATTTACCAGACCCAGACTCGCCTACAATACCAACGGTTTCACCCACTTTGATATTTGCAGATACCCTATCAACCGCTTTTAGGATCTTATTTTTCCTGCTGAAAAGACCTCCCGATTTCAGGTTGAAATGTACCTCAATCTTTTGCGCGTTTAATATTGAGTCAGCATTCTGGGTAATGGGTTCCGGTAAATATTTGGGTTCAGAGTCGATCAGCTTCTGTGTATACGGGTGCTTGGGGTTGGAAAAGACATGCTGAGTTTCACCAGTTTCAACTACGTCTCCTTTTTTCATCACCACGACTCTGTCAGACGTTTCTCTTACAACATTCAAATCGTGAGTAATCAGTATCATTGCCATGTTGTGTTTGGTTTGAAGGCGTTTCATCAAACTCAGGATTTCAGCCTGAACCGTGACGTCCAATGCGGTCGTAGGTTCATCGGCAATCAGCAGATCAGGTTTGTTTGCGATAGCCATTGCTATCATGACTCGTTGTCTCTGCCCTCCAGAAAGTTCATGAGGGTACTGATCGTAACGCAATTCAGGTTCAGGTAACTGGACCTCATCAAGGAGTCCTATTACCTCTCTTTTTAGTTCCGCTTTGCCGACTAAGCGGTGGCTCAGGATGATTTCTTCTATCTGAGTTCCTATTTTGTAAACTGGGTTGAGACTGGTCAGTGGTTCCTGAAAGACCATTGAGATCCTGTCACCGCGTATCGCCATCATTTCAAGCTCTGAGCATTCTGAGATGTCTCGTCCTTCAAAAATGTACCTAGAGCTTTGACCGACGATGGCATTAGGCGGAAGCATTCCCATGACTCCCCGAACAGTGATCGATTTTCCTGAACCAGATTCACCAACAATGGCAAGGGTTTCTCCTCTGGAGACTGAAAAAGATACGTCATTTACCGCAGATATGATCCCGGTGACGGTTCTGAATTTAACGTCCGCGTTCTGGACTTCTAATATAGGTTTAATCATTGGCATGCGGGTCCATTGCGTCACGTAATCCATCGCCCATGGCATTAAAAGCTAATACCGAAAGCATAATCATAGCGACAGGTGCCATTAGCCATGGTGCCGCTGAGAATGATTGAAAGTCTCTGATTTGATTGAGCATTACTCCCCAGGAAACCATAGGAGCCTGAACGCCTACACCAAGAAAGGAAATAAAGCTTTCTACTAGTATGATTTCGGGCAGTGTGTAAGTTGCCCACACGATAATGTGAGAAGCCATGTTAGGGGCAATGTGTTTTGCTAACACTCGGGTATCGGTCGCCCCAACGGCTATAGCACTCTGGACATACTCCACCGAGCGAAGTGAGAGCACCTTCCCCCGAAGCTCACGAGCCAGATCTGACCACCGGAGCAGAACCAGAATCCCTGCAAACATCATGAATACGGTCATGGGTTCAGATCGGGTCGGCAATATGGCAACCAGAGCGAGGATCAGCGGTAAGTCCGGGAAGGCTTTAACGAATTCCACCGTTCTTTGGATGATCACATCGTAAGTGCCGCCAAAGTAGCCGGATGAGACACCAAGAGCGATGCCAATGAGACCCGACAAAATCATCACAATAAATGCCATAACTAAGGTAATCTCTGTACCAAACATCATTCTGGAGAACACATCCCGACCAAGGCTATCGGTTCCCAGTATGTGAATGTAGCCATTCCCTTCAACACCAAATAGGTGAGTATCGAATTCCATGCCAAGTAGTGTCCATGTATCACCACTGGTAAAAAAGGTGAGGTAGTGTTTTGTTTCCCCCTCGACAAACGTAATTTCAAACGTGACTGGATCCATGGATTCTTCGAATTCCACAATGTATGGCCAAGATGGTCCATCGTCCCAGATGCTGATCCCCTGCGGCGGAGAATAAATGGCATTTGTGTCTTTGTTACTGGGCGAATAAGGAGCAAAGAAGCCAGAGAAAACCGCACTGAGTAACACCATTAATGTGATGATCGCGGCTGCTATGTTGTATTTTTTACGTGTATAGCGCATGCGAACGAGTTGCCAGTAGGAATAAGAAACAGAGTTTTCCAACTGCTTTTCAACTTCCGATTTGACATCAAAGTCTATTGTATCTGTCATCATTAGCTCCTTGTTCCAGCCATGCGACGAATTCGTGGGTCAATGAGCATCAGCACTAAATCCGCGATCAAGTTACCGACAACCAGAAGAATGGCGACCATAAGGAAAATAGCCGAAACGACGTACATATCCCGCTCTGCAACCGATGCGAGAATTAGAGGACCAAGTGTGGGAATACCAAGGACGATGGCGATTTCTAATTCGCCTTTGATCATGTAGTCAAAACGGCTGCCAATGTTCATCACGACTGGATGTATGGCGTTGGGGATGGCATGTTTAATCAATACTGTGCGTCTGGATAATCCCTTGGCTCTGGCGGTTTCTATGTATTGCATTTTCATCACATCAAGCAGGTTACCTCGCATCATCCTGGCCGTGTATGCCTGACCAGCCCAGATTGAGATGAATAATATCGGCCAGGTATGGAGTAAGAAGTCCCATAGCTTTCCAAACGAGAACTCGTCTTGAAGAATGTACTCAGGTGAGTAAAGGGAGCCAATGTAAGGCGAGTGCCAGATGAACGCTAATACGTACAATATAATCAGTGATAATACGAATTTGGGAATGACAATACCAAGAAAGGCAATGACGGTTGTTACGGTATCCCCAAGTTTGTGCTGGTTAACAGCGGCATACACACCTAAACCGATTCCGATTAACTGGCCAAGAATGAGAGTTGTGATGGATAGACCGATCGATCTGGGAAGCCTTAATCCAATAACTTCCGTTACTGGTCGGTTGTGGGCGAAAGACATACCAAAATCACCATGAAAGACGATATTAGACACCCAATGCAGATATTGGACAGCAACAGGCTGATCGAGCCCTAGTTTGGTTCTCAGCTTCTCTGCCTGAGGCAGCAACTCATTGTATGACTGACCTGTCATTGCCATAGTTTGTGTAATCCACGAGTCTACGTAGTCACCAGGTACGGCTACGATGATGGTAAAAGAGACAATCGATATCCCAATCAGCAGGACCAATGTTGCGAATACCCGTTTAACTAGAATTTCAAATATGTTCATAAGTGCGCTCTTTCGTAATGAATATTTTAATTTTCGATAGAGTCGATTAGCCCAGCTTCCCTTTGCATGAACGGGTTATGCACAGTTTGACTGGGCTGCGAAAGGCTTAATACTTAGCAATAACGCCCGGCATTAGCTCTTTTTTCTGTAGTGATTTAGGAACCCATAGGCGCTCTCGAATGACGGAGTCCTCTGCCCATTCGTACATGAAAACAGGCGTGCCCGGATGAACATTCTGTATTCGCTTATTGACCAGCAGTGCCGCAGGTATTTGAATCGTCCCAATGCTGTAAACGTTCTCGGTGAGTAGCTGCTGAATTCTGTTTAAGGCATTGATCTTATCTGTCTGAACGTCGGTACTAACGAATTTGTCGTAGGCATCAATAAGTTGTTGCTCAAACGGCAGCATATCGCGTTGACCGTTAACGTCCTGATGATATGGGGGGCAGTTTGTGGCAATTGGAAGCACTGTGCATGTTTCTCTGGTGGGCAAGACAGAGTTCACTCGTCCGAACGCAGCGTTGAATTTTCCTGCTTTGTTTTGTGCCTCGTAGCTGGCTTCATCCAACCCTTTAGGGAGTATTCGAATACCAACTTCTGCAAGTTGTGAAGCAATGGAGTCGACTTGTTTTCTGTCTTCATTACGATTGGATTTGAATATCACATCAACCGTAAAGTCTTCACCAGTACTGGGTAAATTTCGGATACCGTTATTATCAGTATCTTTCAGACCAAGCGCATCCAATGCTTTATTTGCTTCTGCTGAGTTTGGCTCTATGTAGAATGTGTCTTTTTTGCTGTAAAACGGTGAGCCAGTCGCTAAACCTCCTGTGTAAGGATAGGCAAATGGACCTCGGGCAACGGTTTGCCCAACAGCATTTCGGTCAATCGACTGGCTCAGTGCCACCCGAAAATCCTTATTGCGGAAAAACTGGCGGATCTCTTTCTCTACGTCGTCGTTGGCGCTTTCTAATGAAAAATTGAGTTCAAGACGCCATGCGAGAACGCGAGGACCAAAGAAAGCGGCAACGTTACTGTTTTTACCCTGAGTTTGCTTTAGTACTTCAACATAGTTCCCAGGGTTTTCCATGTTGGAAAAATCGCCTGTTCCCGCGACTGCCTGCGTTGTGCGGTCGTCCCAGGTGGACAATTTAAAATGCACTTCATTGAAATATGGGAGCTGTTGCCCTTTCTCATCCACTTTCCAATAGTATGGATTGCGCCTTAGTACCACCAGTTCGTCTGCTTTGTGCAATACCGGAACCCAAGCTCCAAGCACGGGTGTACTCGGGTCATCAGCAGGAAACGCGTTTGTGTACTCGTCGTAAGTTTTTCCTTTTTGATATCTTGGGTGGAAGTTCTTAAGCACATGGCTTGGACCCGGGCAGCCCTGGATATAGGCAAGGCTCTCTAATAGGGATTCTGTCTTGGGCTCAGCAAAGTGAAACGCGAACTCATACTGACTGATAATCTCAAGCTTTGTATCAACTCCGAACCCATCTTTCGGTAGGCGTGAAGCCACGTTTTCATCCTGAACGTTGTCTTCCCACCAAAAACGTATATCCTCGGTATCGAACGAATCACCATCAGACCATCTAATGCCTTCAACAAGATTCATTTTTAGTATTTTCTTGTCTGAACTCCACGTCCATGACTTGGCTAAATTAGGTAAGGGGCCAGTTTGGAACTCAGAACTTATCTGCCATCTTGGGCCCTGACGAACCAGGCATTCCTGAATTGACATATTGATTCCGCCCCATCCCTGATGAAGCCCAGCCATCCAATTCCATCCCTGTGGTCTTGCTCCTATCACGTGTCGAAATACCCCGCCATATTCTCCAATACCATCAGGCATGGACTTGGCTTTGAATACCAGAGGCGTTTTCGGAAGTCGTTCTTTGACTGGGGGAAGTGTTTTATCGGAGACTAGTTTGTCGAGAAACGGTGCTTGGCTGTATTTTTCAAGTGACTGGTAAGAATATAACTCTTCTGGTGAAATGGATTCAGTTTTCAGTCTTCCTAAATTGACCTCTTCTGGCATTGGTGCTGCATTCGTCGTACCTATTGAGAGGGAGCCTAGAATCATCCCTACAGACAGCGTAATACTGTGTTTTCTCATCGGTAAACCTCCATGTTTAAGTGTAAACGAAATGTAAAATTTACATTTACAGGATGTCTCCTCGCCGGATTCTAAATCTTCCAGAAAACACCAAAAAATTTCCGAGAAAGTAAGGCATGCTTGCAAGTAAAGTCATTTCACTCCAATGTAATAGTGTGGGACAAAAGGAGCTGTATCTATATGAGTGGTGTTTCTCATGGCTATCTAAACTCTAGTACTCTGAGCATTGAAGAGCCAATTTACCCAAACGAGTGTGGCATTGTCCTTGAAGACATAATGCCGGACATATTTGAGGATTCGCATTACCACCATCATGCCTCTATCGAGATGAATTACCTCCATCAGGGAGAGATGACCTACTCGTTTTCGGGCGACGACGTTACTATCAAAGGCGGCTGCTTTACGCTGTTTTGGGGAGCGAACCCACACCGTGTTCTCAGTTTGAATGGCGCATCGCAAATTACTAACGTTTACATCTCTCTGTCTCAACTCCTGCAATGGAACCTTCCCTCCTCATTCATCAGCGCTTTGCTTAGCGGTTCCGTAATTTGTGCCAGAGAAAGAGATCCTATAGATGTGCAGTTAGTTAACCGTTGGGTAAAGGAAAAAACACTCGAAGGCAATTGGCACCGTCTTCATGCTTTGGAAGTTGAAGCAAGACTGCTCAGGCTGTCTAACGAGGGGTGGTCGACAATATTGCGACGGGAAAAGCAAGATGCCAGTTCACTTGTTGGCGGCAAAGCCATATTGCATTTTGAAGCCATGCTTCGTTTTATGAGCGAACATTTTTCCTCTCCTATTGGTTTGCAGGAAGTTGCCGACTACACAGGTGTTTCGAAGGGTTATGCCATGTCGCTTTTCAAAAAGTTGCTTGGAAAAACCATTAAAGAGCACTTAACAGATTTGCGAATGTATCACGCCAAGATGCTACTGGCTGAGTCGGATACCAAGATAGTTGCAATTGCCCTGGACAGCGGATTTGGTTCTTTGTCTGCTTTTTACGACGTATTCCAAAAATATGAAGGTATCTCACCCGCAGCCTTCAGGAAGCGAAACATTACAGAAGAGAAATTGCACTCCAGCCAGGATGGCTGGAGCTGAGTGTGAGTTGATTAGAATTATTATCTACAAGTGACAGTGTGACGTCTAGTCGGCTTTAGGCAGATATGGAAGCACACGGGTTGTTGCTTCAGGCAAAGTAAAGCTTCCGTTTTCTGTGATTTGGTTCAGTGCTAGGTACGCACGACCGTCTACCACATCGATCGTTTTGCCGTTAGAAAGCTTGATTTCGCTGTTCAGTTCGTTAGCAAATTCCAGTGTTACCCCTTCCACATCCGGTGTAAACCAGCTTGCGAACATACCGCCTAAATCTTCAAGCATTACCTGCATCTGAGGCAACAGCTTCTCGACATCGCTGTATTGAACTGTTCCGCTGAACTGCTCTTTTGCCATCACAACCATGGAGAAATCGCAGCGTTTATCTTTTTCGGTACGCACAAATACCAAAGGGTTTGCCGATTTTAAGTTCTTATCGACGGGGACTTTGAGTTCAAAGCTCGACGTATCAAACTCTTCGTAGTGTTCTTCCTTCTCCATCCACGCCTTCTCAAGTTTGCAGAGCTTTTTGGTGTCTGCATCAATAAAGAAAAGCCCGACTTTAACGTCGTCGTGCCCTTCTTTAGCGTTGTTTTTCATTTGGGTATAGAGCTTGGAATAAGTGAACATGTATTCCTGCGCTTGAATCGGCAGTGCTAAACCTAGCGAAACAGTTAGGGCTAATAAAGATTGAATTTTCATTATTGTTTTCCGGACTCAGACCAATATTTTTTGTTGTGTCTGATCATGGCTTGCAGTTCATCTACGTACGCCTGACCACGCTCCGAATAGTGACTTAATCCTTGCGTCAATGCGAGTGCCGTCTTCTCACTTTTCAGGTCTTGTCCCGTTTGTTCCAGCTCGGCTCTGATTGTACGCAATTCCGCGTACGCTCGGTTACGGTTAACGTTCATAAAGTAAGCGGCAACAGACTCTTGTGCGGAATTGAACTTCGCCACTTCGTGGGTTGCACCTTCTGTTCTTCTAAGTGGCACTAATCCACACCCTGCGCGATAGCACCACTGACCAAAGTAGTTGTTCGCCTGAGTAGCAAATCTTGACGTTCCCCAAGCGGATTCATTGGCAGCCTGCGTTAGAACGAGCGCTGGAGGTAACACGTTCACACGAAGCAACATGGCTTGGATCCAACTCTGAGTAATGCCTTCAGAAGGTGTCGCGTATCGATAGGCTTTCGCGAGTTTTTCAGCTTTGGCGAGATTATTTGGGTTTTGGCGAGCGGTTGATTCCGTTTCTAGCATTGAATTCAGAAAATCTCTTTCTTGTTGAATTCGGTGATTTTCTATTGCGATTGCCGGGGAAAGAAAGCCAAAGAATGCCGTCTTTTTCTCGCCTACATTGCCAATGGCTGTGAAATCAGGCGTAGCGCCCATTTCAGGTAGTGGCTTGGCTGTTGGTTGTTGAACAACGGGAGCAGGTTCTTTTTTTGGGTAGAAAGGAAATAAAATCGCCACTGTGAAAAACACAGCAGCGACAAGTTTTAGCAGGTTTTTAAGCATCAAATGTTCCGGAATTATCTGGACCTTGTTGAGGTTTCGCTGGAATATCAGAAGCAACGATTTTGAGCTGAATGCCAAACATGTTGCGATACAGTATGCCTTTGACATGAAAGAAGAAAGGCACAACAAAGATAAGACCAATACCATAGAAAATGGTCGCCATAAAGAACATGAAAGCGACAACGAGATAAATGCCAGCTATTGGAAGTATTTTTTTGTTTACAGCTCTCAAAGACAGCAATAAAGACTGCATCGGCGGAATTCGTTTTTCGCAAATCAGCAAGATTGAATGGCTAAACGCAATGGTCAGATAAATGGAGAGGAAAGGCAGCAACTGCCCCGCTACACCCTGTAACAGCAGGTTGAACATGGTCGCCAGAATGATCGGAATCGTGTATTGAAGACCTTTTGCCATATGACGAGATTTGGTTCTTAACCCCGCGGCGTGGCTCATCGCCATCAAACTGATACCCGCTGAAAGAGGTGCACTGATTAGCTCATAGCTGAAATTGGCAAAGAGAAGTGAACTGACGATTTGCGGATCCATTTTCTCTGGGGTTTGAAGCAAAGTGAGCAACACTGATGGGTCACCAAGCTGCATTTTTAGTGCGATAAAGAAAATCAAAGCCTGAATGACGATCAGTGCCATAATTGCTGGGGAAAACGAGAAGAAGTTTTTAACCGTGTATTTCCAAGCTTCCTGAATGACGTCGCTGGGTTTGAGTTCGTAATTCCCTGAAAGAGCCTGTTCGATGCTCCCCCCCAGATTGAAATCTTTTACTATCTCATTATTCATAGATACTTCCGGGTCAGTGCCCTGACCTTATAGCTTTCTTGGTACAACTTGCTCTGCGGCAAGTACTAAATGATGGCGATTATACGTGCGCTCTGCGAAGTCTTAAAAGCAAGAATGCAACACTTGTTTAATTTTAGATTCAATTGACCAATAATTGCACTTTCTTGCCATTTCTTTTGGTTCGATTCCGTTGTCGGGCAAAAATTCCGTCTATAAATCGAAAGATTAGGGTCATAGATTAAAGCTTGAATCAGCATTCGAACCCTTGATGAATAAGGGTTCAGAGATGAGGTACAAACACGTAAACAAAAGCCGCAAAAATTTTTAGGATTTTGTGTAAGAAAATGCTTTGCGAACACCGTTTTGAGGAATATGATTCGCTCCCCATTCCACATACGTTCTGGGATGTTTTTTTGGAATCAAGCAGACCAGTGCTGGCTTTTAATTAGGAGAAAAACAGACATTGAAAAAGCCAACTCATGTTGTACAGCTGTCGTCCATCGAAAAAAGCTTTGATGGTAAAAAAATCATTGATGGATTCGACTTAAACGTGAATCACGGCGAGTTCCTGACCATTCTTGGTCCGTCTGGCTGTGGCAAAACAACGGTACTGAGGATGATCGCGGGCTTTGAAACCAGCGATCAGGGAACCATCAAACTTGATGGTGTCGATGTGACGGCTACGCCAGCAGAACAGCGCCATGTGAATACGGTTTTTCAGAGCTACGCTCTGTTCCCGCACATGACGGTGTTTGATAACGTCGCATTTGGTCTGCGTATGCAAAAAGTGCCTTCGGCTGATATTGAACCTCGCGTGATTGAAGCGCTAAAAATGGTGCGTTTGGATCATATGGCTTCGCGTAAGCCGCATCAGCTTTCTGGCGGTCAGCAGCAGCGTATTGCGATTGCGCGTGCAGTAGTGAACAAGCCTAAAGTACTCTTGTTGGATGAATCTTTGTCTGCACTCGACTACAAACTGCGTAAGCAGATGCAAATCGAGCTGAAACAGCTCCAACGTCAGTTAGGTATTACCTTTATTTTCGTTACTCATGATCAGGAAGAAGCGCTGTCTATGTCTGACCGCATCATCGTGATGAAAGACGGAAAGATTGAGCAAGACGGCTCCCCTCGCGAAATCTACGAAGAGCCGAAAAACCTGTTTGTGGCGAAATTCATCGGTGAGATCAACGTATTTGATGCGGATGTGATTGCACGTATCGACGACAAACGCATTAAAGCAAATATCGAAGGCGTGGAGTCTATCGTCTATTACGACAAAGCCGTTAAAGGTGGCGACAAGCTACAGGTATTGCTTCGTCCAGAAGATTTAAGACTGGAAGAAATAAAAGAAAATGAATCAAAAGGCATTGTCGGGCACGTAATTGACCGAACCTATAAAGGCATGACACTGGATTCCGTGGTGGAACTGGAATCGGGCATGCGCGTAATGGTCAGTGAGTTCTTCAATGAAGATGATCCGGATGTAGACCATTCTCTGGGTCAGAAAGTCGCCGTAACTTGGGTTGAAAGCTGGGAAGTGGTACTGGCAGATGAACAAGAAGCTTAATCTACAAAATGCCATCATCGGTCTTATTGTAGGCTGGCTGGTGATATTTGTGCTGTTTCCGAATCTGATGATCATTGGAACCAGCTTTCTGACCCGCGATGAAGCCAATCTGATTGAGATGACCTTCACGCTGGAAAACTACGCGCGTTTGGCAGACCCGCTCTATTTCAAAGTGCTGTGGCATTCGTTCTACATGGCGATTGTTGCGACACTGCTTTGTTTGGTGATTGGGTATCCGTTTGCCTACATCGTGGCAAAAATGCCCGAGAAATGGCGTCCGTTTATGTTGTTTTTGGTGATTGTGCCGTTCTGGACCAACTCATTGATTCGCACATACGGTTTGAAAATTGTGTTAGGCACGCAAGGCATCATCAACAAAAGCCTAATTGCGATGGACATTATCGATAAGCCGATTCGTATTATGTACACCGAATCTGCTGTAATGATTGGTTTGGTTTATATCCTGCTGCCGTTCATGATTTTGCCCTTGTACTCCGCGATAGAAAAGCTGGATGACACCTACCTGGAAGCAGCTCGCGATCTGGGTGCAAACAAGCTTCAGACGCTGTTGAAAGTGGTATTGCCACTGACTATGCCGGGCATCATCGGCGGTTGTTTGTTGGTTCTGCTTCCTGCATTAGGGATGTTCTACATTTCTGACTTGCTGGGTGGTGCGAAGAACCTGCTTATTGGTAACGTCATCAAGAGTCAGGTGCTTAATGCGCGAGATTGGCCGTTTGGCGCGGCAACCAGCATTGCACTGACGGTTGCCATGGCGATTATGTTGTATGCCTACTACAGGGCAGGAAAACTATTGAATAAGAAAGTGGAGCTAAGCTGATGGGCAAGTCAATTAAGTTTAGCTTTATGACGTTGGTGTACGCGTTTTTGTATCTGCCAATCATTGTGTTGATTGTTAACTCCTTCAATGCTAGCAAGTTTGGTATGAAATGGGGAGGCTTTACCACGAAATGGTACGAAGCGCTGGTGAACAACGACAGCCTGATGCAAGCCGCATGGCACTCACTGAATGTGGCGGTGTTCAGCGCAACAGCAGCCACCATCATAGGAAGCCTGACAGCGGTTGCCCTATTCCGCTATCGCTTTAAAGGCAAAGGCATGGTGAATGGGCTGCTGTTCATTGTGATGATGTCTCCAGACATTGTTATGGCGATTTCGTTGCTTGCTTTGTTCTTAGTGGTGGGTGTGCAATTGGGTTTCTTTACCCTTTTCTTTGCTCACATCACGTTCTGTTTGCCATTTGTGGTGGTAACGGTTTACTCCCGCCTGAATGGCTTTGATGTGAAGATGCTGGAAGCGGCGAAAGATCTGGGTGCGAGCGAATGGGTGATTCTAAAGCAAATCATCCTGCCTCTGGCGAAACCAGCGGTTGCGGCAGGTTGGCTGTTGAGCTTTACGCTGTCTCTGGATGACGTAATCATCAGTTCATTTGTCACCGGTCCAACGTACGAAATTCTGCCATTGAAGATTTACTCAATGGTCAAAGTCGGCATCTCGCCAGAAGTGAATGCACTGGCAACTGTGATGTTGGTGGTATCTCTTGTGTTGGTTGTGATTTCACAATTGCTTGCAAGAGAAAAAGTGAAGTAAATTAGGGTGATAAACTTATTTTACTCATTCGACAGCGCAGTGTTTGACTGCGCTGTTTTCTTATCCCGTTTAGTTTGGAGCTAACGTTAATGAAAAAATGGGCTACTTTTTTAGCTGGTAGTGCATGTGCGCTTTCTTTACTGACTCAATCAGTACAAGCGGACGAAAACAAAGAATTGGTATTCATGAACTGGGGACCGTACATTTCGAGCGATCTCTTAAAACAGTTTACCGATGAAACAGGCATTAAAGTGATTTACTCGACCTACGAGTCAAATGAGACCTTGTATGCCAAGCTGAAAACCCATAATAAAGGTTACGATTTGGTGGTTCCGTCGACGTATTTTGTTTCCAAAATGCGCGATGAAGGTATGTTGCAGAAAATTGATAAGTCCAAGTTAACTAACTTCGACAAACTCGATACCAACTACCTCGATAAGCCTTATGACCCAAACAACGACTACTCGATTCCTCATGTTGTCGCTATTACGGGCTTAGCGGTGAATACCGACATGTATGATGCAAGCCAGTTTAATAGCTGGGGCGACCTATGGAATTCCGATTTGGAAGGTCAGTTGATGCTGATGGATGACACTCGTGAAGTGTTCCACATTGCCCTGCGTAAGCTCGGCTATTCCGGTAATACCACCGATGAAAAGCAAATCGATGAAGCGTATGCAGAGCTGCAAAAACTGATGCCGAATGTGCTGGTGTTTAACTCAGATAACCCAGCCGCGCCTTACCTTTCTGGTGAAGTGGGTGTTGGTATGCTCTGGAACGGTTCAGCCGCTGCGGCTCAGGCTGAAGGTTTGCCGTTGGAACTGGTCTTCCCGAAAGAAGGTGGTATTGGATGGGTGGATAACTTCGCGATTTCTTCCGGTGCAGCAAATGTGGATGCCGCGCATAAGATGATCGACTTCCTGCTTCGTCCTGAAGTCGCAGAGCAAATTTCAAAAAACGCAGGCTATTTAACTGCAGTAAAAGAGTCTAACGAGAAATTTAAAGACGTGTCACCACTCTTTCCTTCTCAGGAAGATTTAGATCGAGTGGAATGGCAGGCAGCGGTCGGCGATAAGACCGTGAAGTATGAAGAGTACTTTATGAAGCTAAAAGCTGGTCAATAAAATATCATCTGAATGTTATTTCTAAGGGCAATTTCGATTGCCCTTTTTCATTCTTCACAAACTGGAGTACAATTCTGCCACCTAATTTTGAGAGGTTGAGCACATATACTCAAGTTACACATAACACGTGCCACGACACTCTCCCACTAACAGATAAAGGGAAACAATGAAAAATTGCTCTAAGCTGTTTGCTGGTCTTATCAGTGCTGCATCTATCCTTTCTTTCAACGCTTCTGCTGCAGACGAAGAACTGTATTTCTACAACTGGTCCGAATACATCCCAAGCGAAGTCTTAGAAGACTTTACCAAGGAAACCGGAATTAAAGTTATCTACTCCACTTACGAGTCTAACGAAAGCATGTACGCCAAGTTAAAGACTCAGGGTTCAGGCTACGATCTTGTGGTGCCTTCTACTTACTTTGTATCTAAGATGCGCAAAGAGAAGATGCTGCAAAAAATCGACAAAGAAAAGCTGTCTCACTTTGCTGATCTCGACGCTAACTACCTAGACAAGCCTTTCGATCCTAACAATGACTACTCTATCCCATACATTTGGGGTGCGACGGGCATTGGCATCAACTCAGACATGCTGGACAAAGACAGCGTGAAAAGCTGGGATGATTTCTGGGACACGAAGTGGGAAGGTCAGCTAATGATGATGGATGACTCTCGTGAAGTCTTCCACATTGCGTTAACCAAGCTGGGCTACTCTGCAAACACCACAAACCCAGATGAAATCAAAGCTGCGTACGAAGAGCTGAAAAAGCTGATGCCGAACGTATTGGTGTTTAACTCAGATTTCCCTGCAAACCCTTACCTAGCTGGTGAAACATCACTGGGCATGCTTTGGAACGGTTCGGCGTACATGGCACGCCAGGAAGGTGCAACCATCGACATCGTGTGGCCAGAGAAAGGCACCATCTTCTGGATGGATAGCTTAGCGATTCCTAGCGGTGCGAAAAACATCGAAGCTGCCCATAAGATGATCGACTTCCTGCTTCGCCCTGAAAACGCAGCGAAAATAGCGGTAGAAATTGGTTACCCAACACCGGTGAAATCGGCTTACCCCTTACTGCCAAAAGAGTTTGCAAATGACCCGAGCATCTTCCCTCCTCAAGAGGTGATGGACAGTGGCGAGTGGCAAGATGAAGTGGGCGAAGCCAGCACACTCTATGAAGAATACTTCCAGAAACTTAAAGTGAACCTGTAAGTCACTTAAAGATTCTAGAAAAGTATCAAAACAAGAAGAGCGGATTTCCTCCGCTCTTTTTTATTTCTTTTCAACCATATACAAACTCAATTCTTATACAGGAAAAGTATTTGTATAAAAATCGAGCTTTCAGTGATCGTTTCGTTATTTGTGTCAGTACAAGTTCATAACAAGAACAAACTCTAAGAAAAGATCAAAGGAGCTGGTTATGGACAACAATAAATACGACTTCAAAGTCCCGACAACTTATCGTGAGCTTATGAAACTTGCAGAGCAGCTTCTTTCTGATATCCGAGCCCTGCAATCCAGCAAGTATCATCCTCATAGAGATTCACTCATCTCTCTTAAGAACTTTCATCTAGACATAGTTCATAGCAAAGCACAGGAATCACTTAACCAGCAGCCAGAACACAAAATCGATCACGGCACCAACCAATTGGCAGGAAATCTGAATGTCCCTTGCGAATTGAATGGTCTCGTTGAAGAGCTCGTTGCTTTGTACTCCAGTTCTGATAACTACTGCAAAACCGAAATGCTAGAACATATCAAGGACGTGAATCGCTTTGCTGCCATCAACAATGGTTCATTGGCTCTGGATTAGCCCAATAAGTTCCCACTTCAATTATTCTTTTTAAGTTTTTGTGCACTTGTTGATAATGTAGTTAACAAGTGATTGAGGCGGATTATATTTTGTATTAGTTTTAATTCTCCGAATAATAAAACAACAATACAAATGAAATTACTTCAATCAAAAACTTATGCTTCGCTGTCTGTCCTTTTAGGAATGGGTTTAGTGTCTGGTTGTTCCTCCCTTCCAACCGAAACCAAACATTCTCCTGTGATGACTGCGTCGCAGCCCTCTTCTGATGCCTTAATCGTTCCCGTGATTATCGATGGAAAACGCTATCACTTTCTGCTGGATACAGGTGCAAGCGTCACTTTCATTGATCCCGACGTTGCCAGACAAATTACTAAGCAGGTATCTCTAGACACGTTTCCACCTATTCTTCGCCGAGATTTTGGAAACATCACTGGGGTTTCTGGTGCTGTAGAACCCGATCGCATCTCCTTTTTTGAACCGGTGGAAATGTCAATTGGTGACAAAGTCATTCACGACCATGACCTGTGGATTGGGTTTGAGTTTGATGTGATCACTGAAGGTAACGGCATCCAGATAGACGGTATTTTAGGCGCTGACACATTCCGAAAACTCACCTGGCTCAAAGACAACCGTTCCAATCAGCTTTTTGCTTACGATTACGCCCTTAATGCTGCAGACTTTCAACAGTGTGTTGGCTATTCAGATACATACAACCGTGCTCCTTGGCTAGTCATGAACTATGAGGATCTTGATGTGACCGTTATGACGGATACTGGTGCGACGGACTCCCGGTTTGGAGAGGACTTTATTCAGCTGCTTGAGCAGGAAACCAAATCGATATATCAAAACCCTGAGCCACAACTCTCCTATGATGCAAATGGTTTTAAAGAGGAACACAGTTACATAGTGAAAGATCTCTATTTCGAAGGGATGCCTCTGGGTGAGATTGAAGTGTCGGCGAACATTAGCCAGTATGCGGTCGGCATGGACTTTTTCTCGCGATTTGATCGCTTTTCTTTTATGCCAAACAAGCTCATGTTCTGTTATGACGCGACTTCTATAGAAGAAACCTGGCAGCAACCGGAAAGACTGATTTATGTGCGTTTTTCCAATGAACAGTTAGAGATCTTCTACAACCCAGAAGAAAGGCTGGTTCAATACGGGCTGCAAAATGGCGACGTGGTTTTGGAAGCGAATGGAAAGCACTACAAGCCTATTGAAATACGTCAACTGGGTGATTTGTTCCGAACTGTACCCAAGGGTGAGTTAACGATGAAGATTCGCCGTAATGGTAAAGAACTGACAATAGAAATCTGATTGTCTTTATCAGTAGTGAAAACAAGTAGTAGCGACAAACAAAAGGCAGGCTCATACAAGCCTGCCTTCTCTGAAATCTTTCATTAAAGAAGTTGATTACGCATGAGCACGCAACGCGTCGGGTTCGCTTAATAACTCTTCGACCAGTTTTGGTACTTCGATGCTCGCTTTCCCGTATCGTTTTTCTTCGAATTCACTTTCGACCGCACTTGGTTCAAGGTTAATTTCGATGGTGTGTGCACCATGCATTCTTGCGTCGTGGACAAAGCCCGCAGCTGGATACACAACACCGGATGTGCCAATCGAAATAAATAAATCTGCCTCTTCAAGCGCTAAGTAGATTTCGCCCATTCGGAGCGGCATTTCGCCAAACCAAACAATGTGAGGTCGCATCTGAGTTGGCATCTGACAGCAGTGGCAAAGATCGCCAGATAGGATGTCTTCAGAGCAATCCACCACCTGATTCGATTCACTGCATCGCGCTTTCAGCAGTTCACCGTGCATGTGAATGATGTTCTTGGTGCCACCGCGTTCGTGAAGGTTGTCTATGTTCTGGGTGATTACGGTTACTTTGCCGTCCAGTTGTGCTTCCAGCTTTCCTAGCGCTTCGTGCGCAGTATTCGGTTTTATAGCGGGATCTTGCAGTTTTCTGCGTCTTTGATTGTAAAACTCCTGCACCAGTTCAGGGTTACGCTGAAACCCTTCTGGGGTCGCCACATCTTCAATTCTGTGGTTTTCCCATAGCCCATCCTGAGCTCGGAAAGTCTGAATGCCCGATTCGGCGGATATCCCTGCTCCAGTGAGAATCACAATGTTTCTGTAGGGGAAGTTCATACGACACACATCCTTGTAATTATGTCCCCTAACCTTAGCACTAAAGACACAATGGTAAAAAGGGTATGGCGCTAGACCATAGTCGTAAAAAGGGCGACTATCGTCGCCCTTCTGAAGAATGTTTTATTTTTGAACCTGATTTCAGATTAATCTTCACTGGTTGAACCAATTTTGTGAATCGCCAAATCTGCACCATTGAATTCGTCTTCTTCAGACAGTCTTAGACCTGTCACTGCATTGAGTAAGCCGTAAACAATGGCTGCACCAACCAGAGCAACCACGATTCCGATAACCGTACCCAGAACCTGCACAGTTAAGCTTACGCCACCTAAACCGCCAAGACTGCTCTGACCAAAAATACCGGCAGCAATACCACCCCATGCACCACAAACACCGTGCAGTGGCCAGACGCCTAGTACATCGTCAATTTTGGTTTTGTTCTGAAGGTAGGTAAACAGGTAAACAAATATCGCGCCTGCGACACCACCTGTAATGAGAGCGCCAATTGGGTGCATCAGGTCGGAACCTGCACAAACAGCTACCAGCCCGGCTAAAGGACCATTATGGATGAAACCCGGGTCATTGCGCCCTGCGACCAATGCGGTGAGAATACCGCCAGTCATCGCCATCAGAGAGTTCATAGCGACCAAACCGCTGATACCCTCAAGAGTCTGAGCCGACATAACGTTGAACCCGAACCAGCCTACGCATAAGATCCACGCACCAAGTGCCAGAAACGGGATGTTAGAAGGCGCAAAGTTGGTATGTTTCCCTGCCCTTACACGGCCGTTACGCATGCCTAAGAAAATAACTGCCACCAGCGCAATCCAGCCACCTACGCCATGAACCACAACAGAGCCAGCGAAATCATGAAAGCCTGCGCCAAATGAGGATTCGAACCAATCCTGAAGACCAAAGTTACCGTTCCAGATCATGCCTTCAAATAGCGGGTACACCAGACCAACCGTAAAGAAGGTTGCAATCAGTACCGGATAAAAGCGAGCTCGCTCTGCGATACCGCCAGATACGATGGCAGGAATGGCTGCAGCAAAAGTAAGTAAGAAGAAGAATTTAACCAGCTCATATCCATTCCCTGCCGATAATGTCTCTGCATCGGCAAAGAAGTTGGCACCGTAAGCCATCCAGTAACCGATAAAGAAATAAGCAATGGCAGACACCCCGAAATCCGCAAGAATCTTTACTAAGGCGTTGACCTGATTCTTTTTACGCACGGTACCCACTTCAAGAAAAGCGAAGCCTGCGTGCATAAGGAAAACCATGATGGCACCGAGAAGAAGAAACAAGGTATCTGAACTCTGAGTGAGTGTGTGGACTGCTCCCTGCACGTCCGCAACGGTATTACTCATCTTTAACTACTCCTTTATTATTTTTGCACGCTTCCTGTGCACTCTGAGTCTTATTCCCCAAATCAGGGAAAGATAATTGTCAGCTATAACGCAAGGATCATTCCAAAGAGAATTGGATTCGTTAAAAATGATTTAAGATATTGTTATAAATAATAAAAATATTATTGAGGAAGAATGAATTCAAAAGATGCGAATACTCAGGTGCACTATTATGGTGAGATTGCACCCGGTTGGGTTGATCAAATTGGTGCAAACTCTGCGCGTCACTCACGCAGAGCGGTTTACACTTCAGTCTGGCTTTTTGAGAGCTTGTACAAAATCTCGGCAGCTTGCTTGGGCGTGAGTTTATCTGGCTCAAAAGCGTCAAGGTTGAGCTCTTGTAGCAGAGACTGCAGCAACTCACTTGACCCTGCATAACCCATCTGCCAATTCTGGAACGCCGGCTTCTCTATCTGCTGTACCGACATAATAGCCACCCTGTCGTGGCGAACATCCTGACCAATCTTAATAAAAAGTTCACTCACTTCTTCACTGTCTCCTTCCAGAACCTGTAAGAAGAACTGGTTGTCGTAGCAGAGCATGCCGCATATATCCTGTGAAGAGTTGTTGTCTCTGGCTGTGCCTAGAATCTCTTTCAAATCCGCTAAAGACATCTCTTTGGTTGCTTCGCTATAGTACAAAAGACGAATTGTTGCCATTTGCCATTTCTCCTGAGCGCATTTCCGTATTCTTTACTATTCTAAAATATAGTCCAACTATATGAATTTGGGAAAATATGTCTGTTAAGGTTTTGCTGTCTGAAGAGCTCAAAAACACTTTTCAGTTTGTGAATAGTGCAGCCAACGTCACCATTGAGCACACCCCGTCCAGAAGAGTCATGCGATCCATTCGTTCGTTTGAACCAGATATCGCTATCCTGCATTGTAATATTGATAGTTTTGATGACATTCCTGAGATCTGCCAATACGCAAGAAGTACGCTAGGCAGAAAAACCATGACCATTTGGGTTGTTTTTGACGGTGAGCTTACCCAAACGTTGACCATGTCAGGTGTTGATCACTGTTTAAGCCTCACAACCACTCCGGAGAATATATTCCAGTTCTATTTCCAGCGAGATGTAGAGCGCCACAGCGCTATGAATGAAAACGAAGCCATGCTTCAGAGCCGGTTAACCATGCTCCATCAGGTCGGGCGTTCAGACACAAAGAATGCAGACGAGAAGACGTTTCTTGCGCTCGTTATCGATGCCATCAGCAATTTCTGTTCGGCAAAGCATGCGTTTCTTTACGATGTGTCCAAGGAGCGACTGGTACAGAACGTTTTCCAGCTTAAAGATAAAGCGTTGTCGCTGGCGAGTGAAAACGACAGTCAAACACTCAGAGCGAATGTCTCAATTGAAAAGCTGACGACGCGTCCTTTGGTTAATCTTGACCCGCCTGCCCCAATTCACAGCGCATTTGGTGGGGCTGCCATACTGCTCTTCCCCATCAGTATTTATGAGCGAGTCAGATACGCTCTGGTTTGTCTGATCGAGCAAAAGCATCTGGATTTGCTTACCGTTACCAACCTGAAAGTGCTCGAAGAAGTCGCGCATCAATTGCACTCACGTCTTGAACGCCGTTACGCCATGGCAGAAGTGAACCAAAGATTCCAACAGGCACAGGTGTCGCTGGCGCACATCAAAGATGATAACGAAGAGCAGATTCAGTCCGAGAAAATGCTTTCGCTTAGTAACATTGCTGTCGGCTTGCTGCATGAAATGAATAACCCAATCAGTTCTACGCTGGGAAATTTCGAACCTCTAAAGCAATACATTGATTCCATTTTGGAACTGCTGGAATTGCACAAGCAGTTATTTATGGAGCCTAACAATGAAGCCAAGCACGAAGTGGTCGCTATCTACTACGAAGAAACCGATATAAACGAAATTCTTGAAGACATTCAGTCCGTTATTTCGGATTCAGAATCCGGGTTGATGCGAGTGAAAGACGTGCTACTAAGCCTGCGGGTGTTTGCCGACAAATCCCTCGATGCCAGACTCACGCCTTTCAAATTGTCGAGCGCGTTTTCCAAGGATGATGCTTTCTTAAACCCTGAAGGGATTTCGGTAGAAAATCAGATGGACGAGAACTTAATGGTGACGGGCAACCGAAACATGTTGCGAAAAGTGCTGGAGCTGGTGTTTAGAAATGCTATCGACGCGATTGATCGCAAAGATCAACAAGGTGCCTACATTAGTATTTCGACCCGCGCAGACGACCAGTATGTAAGGCTATTGATAGAAGACAACGGAACTGGTATGGATAGCGAGGTTCTGGCTAAAGTCTTTGAACCGTTTTACACCAATAATGGCAAGAAGAACGCAACTGGCCTGGGGTTAACTATTGCTCAGTTTGTGATGCAGAAGCTGCATGGCTCGATCCGAATCGAGTCGGAACCAGATAACTTCACTCGGGTCATTTTGAAAATGCCAGTTGGTTGATTTGATAATCATATCTAAATCTCATAAAAAATAGTCATCGCCATGTACATTGGAGAAAAAGCGACATTGAATTGTGTCGCTCCAAAAACATGCAGGTGGTTAACTATTTATGAGTAGCGTTTCTTGTGACACGGCTGATACCCGAATCCTGAATCAAACCCAATGGCTGAGTATTGCTTTTCTCTGGTTCGCGGGAATATTTGCGGCAATGCAGTTTGCCAAGTTTTCCATATCCTACGAGTACTTACTCACGGCTTACCAGATTGATGGAACTTCAGCGGGTACTCTGCTCTCAATTGTGGGCATGGTTGGGCTGGTTCTGGGTGTGATTGGTGGCGTGCTGTCTGGAAAAATAGGCTACAGCCGAGTCCTTATAGGTTCTTTACTTATCGGTGGAGGTCTTTCTCTGCTTCAATCTTCACTTCCGAGCTACCCAGTTTTGCTTATGAGTCGGTTTATCGAAGGGGCATCGCATTTGGGTGTGGTGATTGCCGCCCCTACTCTTATGCTTCAACAGGCGCAGAAAAAGCATCACTCTCTGGTTATGGGGATCTGGGGGGCATTTTTCGGAGTTGCGTTTGCTCTTACCGGTTGGCTCGGAAATCAAATTCTATCTGTGTATGGTCTTTCGGGTCTGTTTCTTGGTCATGCCTTGCTGTCCATACCTTTGATCGTGTTCTTTGTCTTACACCACACTCGCAACCAAAATGGAGAAAGAGGCGGCATAGGAAGCCTGTATGCGCTTTTTCAGACGACAATTCGAGTTTATCTGAACCCCAGAACATGTTTTCCGGGCGTTGTGTTTTTCTTCCACACCTTCATGTTTGTGGCGCTTCTGACGTTTATTCCTAGAACATCAGCTAATGAAGAAATAAGAAGCCTGCTATTCGTCGTACTCCCGTTGGTGAGTATTCTTGGTACTTTTCTGGCGGGTGCCCTGACTCAGTATTCTTTGAAAGCGCCTGTTCTGTTATTCGTCGCGTATATCGCTATTGCCTTAGCGACGTTCTCTACGATCAAGTTACAACATCAGGAGTTTTACTTTGTCGCTGCGGCAGTGGTACTGATGCTGTTCTCAGGTATGGTTCAAGGCGCTTCTTTTACCTTGATCCCGTACTTATCCCAAACCGAATCAGAACGAGCGATGGGAAATGGCGCAATTGCTCAGTTAGGAAATTTAGGCGCAACCATCGGTCCACCTGTATTTGCGTATGCCATTGATTCATTCGAAGGTAACGGACTGTTTGGTATCACAGCTGCTCTTTGTGTAGCGGGTTGTATTACTGCTGTCTTTATCTGGCGGCTGCGTGACTAAATGAAAGAAGCCCCGTAAAGGGGCTTCTTGTTTATTTTCATTGCTGGCTTTCGCCTTCCTGCTTTTTGACTCTTTCAAACCAAATGTTGTGGTGCTGCTTTGCCCACGTTTCATCCACATAACCGGTTTTCATGCCTTCAAGAGCACCTTCTGTACCGACCGTACCGATATAGATATGCCCAAGCGAAGCGGCGATCAATCCGAGCGATGAAATACCGTGAAGGATGTTGACCACCATCATCAGTTCTCGGGTTTGATTGAATATAGGGAAATCCATAACCAAACCAGTCACGCAAACTGTTACCCCTGCCGTTGCCAGTAGCCAGAACCAGATTTTCTCGCCCCCGTTACAGAAATCTGCCTGAGGGTGCTTTCCGTTTGGCAGTATACCGCCGCCCTGTTTGAACCATTCCAGATCCACTTTGTTGAAGAAGTTGTTCTTCATCCATTTGATCAACATGGCGACCAGACCAATCACAAACAGCGGACCCAGATAGTTATGCGATACCTTAGATGCTGCAATAACGAAATCCCAAACTCCGTAAGGCACAACAGGTTTCATGATGTATTTACCGTACATCAACAGCAGACCGGACAACGCAAGAATCAGAAACAGTGATGCCGTATACCAGTGAAGCGCGCGCTCAAACGGCGTCCATCTTAATACTTTGTTTCCGGTTCTTTCTTTAGAGAGCTTGATTTGCCCTGCCCAGAGATAAAACGCCAGTAAAGAGGCGAAAGCCCCCAGGATGACGTAACCTCCGATGGGCGTCACCCATTTGTTACGCACTTCTCGCCAAAGCTGACCGCTGGCATTGATCAATACGCCGTGCTCAGGGGATTGAGACGTGGTATAGCCCTCTTCTCCATTTTTGACCAAACGCCAGTAATCCGCTCCGGCAAGCTGAGCGATCTCTTTTTCCGCGCTTGCAGATTCGTTGGCAAGCACAGGCTTGCCAACAAACACAAGAAACAACGAAAAGAAGGTAACGATGATGCGTGGTAACATTTTGGTCCTCTAGCTTTTGGTTGCGTCGAATGCGAGATCTTCACCGCTTGTCCAGCCGGAGCTAATGCCGCCTCTTTCCACCATACGCTGGCGGAAGATTTCAGACACGGTATTCGCATCGCCTGCTAACAAAGCTTTGGTAGAACACAGCTCCGCACACATAGGCAGTTTGCCTTCCGCAATGCGGTTAGCACCGTATTTCACTTTTTCTTCAGAAGAGCCGTTTTCGGTTTCAGGACCGCCAGCACAGAAGGTACATTTGTCCATTTTTCCACGCTCACCAAATGCAGAGGTTTGCGGAAATTGTGGTGCACCAAAAGGACAGGCGAACAGGCAGTATCCGCAGCCGATACACAGGTCTTTGTTGTGCAGTACGATGCCGTCTTCGGTCTGACGGAAACAATCCGTCGGGCAAACCGCCATACACGGTGCGTCGGTACAATGCATACACGCAACTGAAATGGAGTTTTCGCCCGCTTCACCGTCGTTTAGTGTGACGACACGTCGGCGTTGAAGCCCCCATTCGAGGGCATCGTCGTTTTCGTTCTTACATGCGGTGACACAGCCGTTACACTCGATACAACGTTTGGTGTCACATAGGAATTTCATCTTAGCCATTTTATGACTCCTTACGCTTTACGAATGTTGCAGAGAGTTACTTTGGTCTCTTGCATCTGGGTCACTGGGTCATAACCATAAGTGGTGGCGGTGTTTGCCGCTTCACCAAGGACATACGGGTCTGTCCCTTCTGGGTATTTATCTTGAAGATCTTTACCCTGGAACTTTCCGCCAAAGTGGAAAGGAACAAACGCCATTCCCGGTTTCACGCGTCTTGTCACCATGGCTTTCACGTGAATACGCCCTTTCTCGGCACCCTCAACCCAGACCATGTCGCCATCCCTAAAGCCAAGATCGTTGGCGTCTTTCGGGTTCACTTCTACAAACATTTCCTGTTGAAGCTCAGCCAGCCACGGGTTGGAACGTGTTTCTTCGCCCCCGCCTTCGTATTCCACCAGTCGACCAGAGGTAAGGATGATGGGGTACTCGCCCGACTTATCCTGATCCTGAATGGATTTGTATAAGGTAGGTAGACGATAGATGTACTCTCTGTCGTCCCATGTTGGGTAGTCGGCAACCAGATCGCGTCTTGGGGTGTACAGAGGTTCACGGTGCAGTGGCACTCGATCTGGGAACGTCCAGACCACAGCTCGTGCTTTGGCGTTACCAAACGGGATACATCCGTGTTTAATGGCGACGCGCTGAATGCCACCCGACAAATCGGTTTTCCAGTTTTTACCCTCTGCGGCGGTTTTCTCGGCTTCCGTCAAGTCGTTCCACCAACCCAGTGCTTTAAGCAGTTTGTCGTTGAACTCTGGATAGCCATCTTCCAGCTCACAGCCTTTCGAATAGCTGTCCACCGCAAGCAGGTTCTTTCCTTCGAATTCGACACCAAAACGTGCACGGAAGTTACCACCCCCTTCTGCAACTGGCTTGGATGTATTGTAGAGGATGTGCGTACCTGGGTGTTTCATTTCCGGCGTGCCCCAGCAAGGCCAAGGTAGACCGTAGGTTTCGCCGTGTGCGGGTCCGCCTTCTGCTTCCAGTGAGGTTTTGTGGAAGGTATGCCAGTTCTGCTGGTGTTCTTTCAAACGTTCAGGGCTTTGACCCGTATAACCAATCGTCCACATACCACGGTTGAATTCGCGTGTGATGTCTTCAATCAGAGGCTGGTTGTTTTCGACTTTCACGTTTTTAAACAACTGATCGGAGAATCCCAGTTTCTTCGACAGCAGATACATGATCTCGTGGTCGGGTTTGGATTCAAATAGCGGCTCTACCACTTTGTCACGCCATTGAAGTGAGCGGTTAGAAGCCGTAACACTGCCATAAGTCTCGAACTGAGTGGTCGCAGGAAGCAGATAGATACCGTCTTTGCGATCATTCATGACAGCCGCAACAGTCGGATACGGATCGACGATGACCATCATATCCAGTTTTTCCATCGCTTTTTTCATCTCGACGCCACGAGACTGAGAGTTCACCGCGTGCCCCCAATAGAACATGGCTCGGATGTTGTCTTTTTGCTCGATGTTGTCTTTGTTTTCTAAAACACCGTCGATCCAGCGAGATACAGGAATACCCATGTTGTTCATTGGCTTCTTGTCACGGTATTTGTTCTGGTCGAAGCGATTCTGAACCCACTCGAAATCGACGTCCCAGACTTTAGACCAGTGTTTCCAAGCGCCGTCAGACAGACCGTAATAACCTGGAAGTGTGTGAGAAAGCACGCCCAAATCGGTCGCGCCCTGTACATTGTCGTGCCCGCGGAAGATGTTGGCACCGCCACCACTCTTACCAATGTTGCCAAGCGCCAGTTCCAGAACACAGTAAGCACGGGTGTTGTTATTACCTGTGGTGTGCTGGGTACCGCCCATACACCAGACAACACAACCCGGGCGGTTTTCAGAGAGCAGCTTAGCGGTTTTGTATACTTCGGCTTCATTCACGCCTGCAACGCGTTCTACTTCAGCAGGCGTCCAGCGAGCGACTTCTTCTTTGATTTCATCCATACCGAATACACGTTGGCGGATGAATTCTTTGTCTTCCCAATTGTTTTTGAACACATGCCACAGGATGCCCCAGATAAAGGCGACATCAGACCCCGGACGGATAGAAACAAAGTGATCCGCTTTGGCTGCAGTGCGGGTACGACGAGGATCCGCGACCACGATTTTGCAGTTGTTCTTCTCTTTGGCGATCAGAATGTGCTGCATAGCGACAGGGTGCGCTTCAGCAGGGTTAGAACCAATAAACAACATCGACTTACAGTTGTGCATGTCGTTAAAAGAATTGGTCATTGCCCCGTAGCCCCAGGTGTTTGCCACACCAGCTACCGTTGTGGAGTGACAAATCCGAGCCTGGTGATCGACGTTATTGGTGCCCCAAAGCGACGCCATCTTACGGAACATGTAGGCTTGTTCGTTGTTGTGCTTGGCACTGCCGAGGAAGTAAACCGAATCGGGTCCAGACTCTTTGCGAATTTCCAGTGTTTTGTTGCCAATCTCTTCGATGGCTTGATTCCAGCTAAGCTGCTTCCACTTTCCGCCTTCCAGCTTCATTGGGTATTTCAGCCTGCGTTCGCCGTGACCATGCTCACGCAGTGCCGCGCCTTTCGCACAGTGACCGCCAGCATTAAACGGGTGGTCGAAAGCAGGTTCCTGTCCCGTCCAGACTCCGTTTTGCACTTCGGCATAAATGCCGCAACCCACTGAACAGTGGGAACAGATGGTGCGTTTAATTTCTACGGGGGTATTTGCCGACACACTCTTTGCTTCTGCTTTACGAATCATGCCCGGCGCAAACATAGAAGCCCCTACTGCGGCTCCCCCTGCGGCGAGTGTTGAGTTCTTCATAAAAGAACGGCGGCTAAGTCCGATTTGGCATTCTTCCTTGTTGACGCTATCGGAACGCTTGGTAAGTTTCATTCCATTGCTCCTTATAAGGTGTCGTAATAATCACGGATATGTTGCGTTTCTTTGTATCCAGTGGTTGATTCGGTCACCTCTGGTTGTGTTTCCTCAGCAGCAGCGACTTTTGAAGTGCCAGCGGCAAGTGTCCCCGCTACCGTGACCGTGGTCATTCCTTTGAGCAGGTTCCGGCGTCGAGGATCGATGGCTTGTTTGTCTTTCATACATTGCTCCAGTTACGTAAATGGATGCTTTGCATCTCTGTTTTATTGTTCGGTTGCGATCATCTTTGTTTCTCGAACAGGAACACGGGCGAAGCGTGTTTGCTCTATCAACAAAAACTGATTCATCACAGTTGCTAAGGCTGCGTAAAATTGCGCATGCTCAGCTTGTTTTATCTGTTTGGTGAGTTTTTCAAACCAAGGTTGTATATGGCGGTTAAAGAACACGTTTTGCTCGATTTCAGATTCCAGAAGCAACATGACTTCACACAATGCAGCGATATGATCTTCCGGTTCTTTGGTGTGTTCATTGCGTTCAAAACCCAGTCTTTCTAAATCCTGTCGAATTAGAGCCAGAGGCTTTTCCATGAGCGACCCTGTCAGGTGCCAGGATGCGAACGGCATCACTTCTCCTCTGCCAATTCCGATGAAGAGGAGTTGATATTCATCTGCAATGTCTTGTGGGCTGTATATAGCGGCTGCCAGACTGAGTTGAGTCCATGCATCAGACATTCGGCTGTCGGCACCTTCACTGATTTCAATGCCTTGAAGCCAGTCGAGCACGTCTTCTTTAGGAGCGGAGCGCATCAAAGCCGCAAACAGTGCGTAGATGTCGCTTCTCATTGACTCATTTTTTGTAGACTGTTCTGAAATAGTCATTAGATGTCCCCTACACATTCAGCTGTTTTTCTGGGTGTTCAGCAAAGTCGTTGAACATGTCGACCACACGGCAGTCTTCACACATCGCGATTCGGTTGATGGCGATTTCATCGCTGAAATGAGAGTGACCACGTAACTTATTCTGTAGCATGGTAATCATAGACTGAGGCGCAAAAGGTTTACCGCATCGTAAACATTCCGCTGCTTTCTCTTGATGGATCACTTTCGCTTGTATCCGCTCTTCTTTATCCCAGTTGAATCTCGGTTGGAGCGATAACGCACTTTCCGGGCAGGCTTTTTCGCACATGCCACACTGAATGCAGTCTTGCTCTACAAACCTGAGCTCCGGTGAAACTCCGTCATTGTGGAGTGCGCCTGTCGGGCAGACGGCTACGCACCCCATGCACAGCGTGCAGTCCTTGCTGGCACAACTTACGTTGCCGAAAGGCGCGCTGGCGGGGACTGAACTTTGAATTTTTTCTGGTATATGAAGGGAAGAAAGATGGTCTAGCGATTTAAATAATCTTTCACGCTTCGTGCCCTTTAGTTCACCGATGGGTGTACATAAAGACGAACTCAATAAAGTGGGGCTAGAATCTTTTAGGTCTTCGAGATACAAAACTTGAATTCGTTCACCCTCAATTCCTAACTGCGAAAGCAGCGCCTGTGCTGTGTCTATCTCCTGCCCTAAAACACGCAAAATGGTTTCTGGCATTTTACGACTCGCTGCAAACATCACCTGAGCCGCACCATTGGTCAGCGCCGCAAACCAGGTATCGATGCCAACAGACGGCAATTCTTCCAGTTCAACCGGAATCACATTGTCCGGTAGCGCATTAAGTGCCATCAGGTTGTATGTTTCATGGCGACTGCTGCAGAATAGTATAATTGGGTTATCGCCCTTAGCTTCACGGTAGTTTTTTAGCAGTCTTTCAACAAATGCCTGAGTTTGAGTAGGTTCGGGAATGGCATAATGAATGGCTTCTGTCGGGCAAGCCGTAGCACAGGTTCCGATACCCTGACAAAGGTATGGGTTGATTTGAATTTTGTGCCCAATTTCTTCATTACCATCACTGGTTAACGCTCCGGCTGGGCAGGCATCAACACAACGATCGCATCCTTTTACTCCGCGAGAGCTGTGTGCGCACTTATCGGTATCCAGCCGAAAATATTTTGGCTTATCAAACGTGCCCATCATGTCGGGGATCGACTCCAGTGCTTCTGGTAAGGTCGGGTACCCTCGTCCACACGGGAAATAACCAGGAACGGGGACTTCTTCGGTCATAAGTCCCTGCAAGGTCATGTCCAGCACGACATCAAAGCAGTCATGCCCAATCGCCGCAGTAGCTAAATTGACGGTATTTCCAGCGTGATTCACGGTGACTTTAAAGGCTCCAAGAAAACCATGAACGTGTGGCTGGTGACCAAAATACAGTCGGGATGGATCGATTAATTGATCGGATTCTGCATCCTGCTCGATACAAAGCAGAGTGAGCGAGTCTAGGTGGTTTAGCTGCGTTTCAATTTCAGCAAGAATTGGAAAAGGACCAATCACTAATGTATGACCCCCACTGTGGTAGCTGACCGTTGGGGGAATGAGATTGGTCAGCTCCACAGTGTTGGTTAACGCTGCTTTCCTTGCGAATCCGTTTGCACTTGTTGGCTCAGGAAGTTTCTGTTTTAACATTGCTTTATGTTCCATTTTTGAACGTATCTTCGTCCTATATCGGAGGTATAAAGCAATTTGCGATCCAACCGCTCCTAATTGATATTTTGATAGCTTCTAGTTTGGGAATATGTGCGCAATGTTAAGCAGTTGTGACATTTTGTCGCAGGTTAATTTTCTGAGCCTTAGTCAAAATGTACCTACTTTCCATGTGGTATATTTTGTCCAGTTGGATGGCTTTCTTGCATGTTGTCTGCAGAATCTTCCGGCTGAATATCTTCACAGTCATTAGTGTTTGGGACGACTTCATCTTGTTGTCCGATACTCTGAGGATTCTCCTCCTCTTCAAGCTGTTCTTTCAACCATCCGCGGAGTTTTTCGGAGACCTCTTTTGTCAGGTTTCCTACTGATGCGTAGTCGTGGTCGTAATCGTTTAGTGCATCGACTTCACTGAATTCACCGCTGAGGAACAGCTTTCTTAACGCTGCTTTTTTTATCGCGGCGTCAGCGCCCTCTTTTAAAAGAGAGGCAACGCTGGGCTCGTCGGTCTCGCTTTGTTCAGGCTCTTCGATATCGTCTGGTATTTCTGCTTTATCTGGCGCTTGTGGTGAGGCTTCCTGCTCTGCCGTTTTCTGAGTATCGGCTTTTTCAAGATCAAGGATTTGCTCTGATTCAGAGTCTTTATCTTCTTGTAATTTTCGTGCGCTCCAGCGCTTTAAGAAATCAGTTGCCACTTGCTCTGCCCGCCCCTCTGCGCTTCTTACGTCGTTGTTCCAGAAGTTCACCATGTCTGCCAATAAAGGCTTCCATCCACGCCTGAACTGGTAATGGCATATCAATGGAAAGAACCAGATAGTCACCATCCATATAGCTGCCTGCCACCGCCTGAGACGCTGTTAACGCAACAGGTTTTAGCTGGTCAAGGTTTTCAAGAGCCAGGAACAGTTTGGGCTGCACCGAGTTCAGGTTAAAGCGGTAGTCAGTGCGTTCATCCCGATGAAGTTCTAAAGGCATAGTCAACTCGGAATGGTTTTCCGGTTTTAGGTTGATACTCTTCCATTCCCACTGTTGAGTAACCCATCGACCTGTGCCGACATTCTTACTATTAAGGACACATTCAACCATCCAGAGGTCTTCGTTTTTATCTAGTGACATATTGCTTCCAATCTTTGTGTTGGTTAAAAGTCTTAAGGGTTAAAAGCAATTCTTGCGCCAATTGGCAAGGTAATTGCTGTTTGAATGAAGAACACACAAGAATAAGGAAGCTGCTTTGTCTTATCAGCCCAAAATAATAAAAACAGGAAACTCACCTTCTCCTACCCAAGAAGTTGAGGTGTTTGACGAATATGGCGAGCGCATGGTGAAAGAAATAGCTTGTGAGCGACCTATTACCGTGATGCTGAACTGGAAGGAGATCGTGACTCTGATGACGCTAGGGTCGCGACCCGATGCTTTGGTACTGGGTTATTTAAAGAATCAGAGTTTTATCGAAGACCCTTCAGCCATTGAGTCGGTCATTATTGACTGGGAAACCAACACGGCTGCCGTTATCACTAAAGAAAATACGGATCATTTAGAAAAAGCGCTAAAAAAGAAGACCGTCACTTCGGGCTGTGGTCAGGGCACTATGTATGGCAACGTAATGAAAAAGCTGGAAAACTACCAGGTGCCCCAGGTTGTGACTAAGCAGTCGGATATTTATGCTTCGTTAGAGGCACTCTCCCATCACAATGACACCTACAAAAAGGCGGGTGGCGTTCATGGCTGTGCGATTTGCCGAAAAGAAGAAATACTGTCGTTCGTTGAAGATGTTGGTCGCCACAATGCCGTTGATACACTGGCGGGGGAAATGTGGCTTAAACAAGAAACTGGTGACGACAAAATTTTCTACACGACAGGTCGATTAACCTCAGAAATGGTCATCAAAGTGGCACAAATGGGGATACCGGTTTTGCTTTCCCGTTCTGGTGTGACGCAAATGGGGTTAGATCTGGCAAGGCAATTTGGCATTACCACTATCGCCCGAGCTAAAGGTTTGCGTTTTCAGGTCTTTACTGGTGCTGAAAACATGAAGTTTGATGTAAAAGGCAATCACTGAGTTTTCCTCTCTCTTCCTTTCTAAGGTGCGTTAAGCGCACCTTCTTGCAATCCTCTAATACTATGCTATCTGTTAATAATACTGATTGTCATAAAAAATACACATAAATGAAACATAAGGCATTCAGTAGAACAATACTTCAGCGAATTCAGTAGTATCGTTTTGTTTAACGTCAGTCCAAACCAAGAATGGTCGTTGCTCTATCGGGTCTTTCCGAGGCGGCGGCGATAAGTTATTGGTGGAGGAGCTAGGTTATGCCATTGAATATGAAAATCGCAGGTGCCCTTTCTCAGTACACGATTAAGGCGAAATTGCTTGCTGTTACTGGTGCATTGTTAGTTTGTATTGGTACTTACGCGGTTTATGAAAGCACCATAATACAAGAGCTGGAAAGTCTGCAGTTTGCTGCTGAGCAAAACGCACAAAGTGAGACAGAGTTACTTCTGTTACGGCGTCATGAAAAAGACTTCTTAGCGCGCAAAGATCCCAAATACATCAAGAAATTTGAGTCCAGTTACCAATCCCTGCAATCGAGAGTCGGTAATCTGGACAAATTACTCGCCCAGTACGCGACCCAGAGCAACACGGATTTTGCTGATATTGAGCAGACATTAGAACAATACCTTCTTCAATTTAACCGACTTGCTACGCAAATGTCCTACATCGGGTTAGACGAAGAGTCCGGACTACTCGGCGAGCTTAATTCTAAGGAAGAAAAACTCAATAACCTTCTGGTTACCGCTGACCGCCCTAGCCTTTCTAATGAATTTTTACGATTAGTGGATAGCCAGAATCGATTTTTCCTGACTCAGCGACACGAGCAATATCAACAGTTTCAGGAAAACTGGCAGGGATTTCACTCCAAGATTCAGGAACAGCCTCTTTCAACTGCGATGATCGATGCACTTAGCCTGGCTTCTGACGACTTTAGAGGGGCTTTCGATGAACTCTATAAAGCGTGTGTAGCATTGGGGTTAGATCATAACAGTGGGATGCGTGGTGAACTCAGGAAAAATGTTCACGGTACTGAAGATAGTCTGAATCGGATGCAAACTCAGATTGGTGAGTTGGTCAATGAACTGCGGGTAGAAGCAAAAGTTAAACTCAGAAGTTTTGGTATCGGAATCGGTCTGTTTATCTCAACCTTACTTATCTTACTGAGCATTCAGATCTCTGGTCGGTTGATTAATGTTCGAAACATGATGCGCAATATTGCTGAGGGTGAAGGCGACCTTACGGTGAGAATGGAAGACAAAGGTAAAGATGAGCTGGCTCAACTTAGTCAGTCCTTCGACAAGTTTGTGGGTAAACTTCAGGGCAGCGTGCTGGAGTTGGCTGCTGTAACCGTTCAGCTCGCTCAGGCGGCGGAATCCTCTCAAAAAGCCGCTAACACCAGTCTGGATAACGCCGAGCAGCAACAGATGGAATCCTCTTCTATTGCTACAGCGGTCAACCAAATGCTAATGACCACCAATGAAATCGCGTCAAACATTGAGAATGCTGCCAGCACTGCGCACAAAGTAAAAGTTGATGCGGAAGAAAGTATGCGGCTCAGCCATATAGCGGGCGACAGCATCCAAGGGCTCACCGATAACATTACCAACTCGCAAAATCTGGTGCGTCAATTGGAAGAACAAAGCACCGAAATCCAATCTGTTGTTTCGGTGATCAGTGAGATTACCGAGCAGACGAACTTGTTAGCATTAAATGCAGCGATTGAGGCTGCCCGGGCTGGAGAAAATGGCCGTGGCTTCGCGGTAGTTGCTGATGAAGTGCGCCAGCTTGCGAAACGTACGTCTGATTCGACCAAGGTGATTGAACGAACCATTAGTGGGCTTTCTACAGGTGTACAAAGCACGGTGAACCTGATGCAGCAAAGCTTGACCAAAGCGGGAGACACCAACCAGCAGACAATACACGCAGTAGAAGCAATTCAAAGGATTGTGGAAGAAGTCAGCGCCATCTTTGATATGAACTCTCAAATTGCCACCGCTTCTGAAGAGCAAGCTATGGTGTCTGCGGACATTGATCGAAATATCACACACATTGCCGATCTGGCAAATAACACCAAAGACGCCGTGAATGTTTCGGTACAAAACAGCAGTGAAGTCCGTCAGGCTGCGGATAGATTGGAGCTGATTGTTGGGCAATTTAGGTATTAGGGTTTAACGATTGAAGTCATTAGATGAGAAATCGCCGTTTCGCTTCTAGGAGTAGCATGCTCCTAGAAGCATCGGAATAGGCGCATGGTTTTACCCTTCTGCCATTAACCGCTCAAGTTTTTGAAGTTCCGGTTCATCAAATGTTACGTAGCCAATGGGTATTTGGGCATCGACCTGAGTGATGATCAATTCTGCGCTCTCTTTCCCAAAGCCGCCACACAGCTCTATGACCTTAATGCCCTGCTCCACCATTTCCTTTGCCACGATCACCGCTTCTTCATCGCTGCTTACACAGATAATATTCGTTGAGAAGCCTTGCGTAGCGATTTTTGCTTTGTGTTCCAAATGATTGTAATTGTCTGCTTTTACAATAAAACCGTATCTTTCAAGCATGATCCGCTCCATCTTTGTCAATTGGGCGTTGGGATTTCGCGAGTTTTGCTACCCGTCGATACCAACGCTTTTTAGGGTAATGTACCGTCAGCTCATAATATTCAGAGTCGTTAAAAACCAGCTGATACTTGTCCGTTGCTAGCTTACTGAATGAAGTTAAAACATAGCTGTTGTAGTACGGTGTTAAATTGCAATCGCCGACCTTTTCGAACTGCTTACTGATAACGACGACTTCACAACCTTCTTCAAATATGCAGTCCCAGCTTAATATGAGAAGAAAATACGCACCGCAGTCGTACTGCTTTTCAATAACATACCCCGGGACTTTGAAGCTTAGTTGCTGTCCACGAAAATAAAGGTGTGACTCTAGAGGTCTATCCTCATATCGACCTTGATGAGTTTGTATTGTGAACGTGTCAACAGCTTCCATGTTCTTCTTTTCTGCGGTTGGTTTAGTACTACATTATCACCAAGACAAATTCGAATCATGCTCTGTAGTACCTTAGAAATTTATGGCGCTTTTATGACAAAACCCTTTTCAATATCGGATTGAAAACCAACTTTCTCATACAGCCGGTGAGCCGAAAAACTGTGGATTTTCATTTTAATGGGGTGACTCTTCAGAGCACTTTTAAAATTGCTTTTTGAGCGGCAGGCGCACAAAGGTCAAGTTGAGAATGGTCTAGCCAATCCATCGACTCAATCTCTGAGTTGGTAGAAATTTCTCCCATAAAATCAGCGTAATAACAGTGCATTTCAAGCGTTGTATCTTCAAATTCATAGGCTACATCGCAGACGGAAAACGCTCGTTTTATCGTAGCTGGATCTAAATCAACACAGAGTTCCTCTTTAATCTCTCGAATTAATCCAGCTTCATGGGACTCCCCGGGTTCCAGTTTTCCACCCGGAATAAAATATTTGTCTTTTCCTTTGGTTTTTACGCAAAGTACTTTTGAGTCACGCGCAAGAACCCAGGCAACACTTTCTAGTTTTTTCATTTTTAAGCCAAAAATATCAATCGAATAATCAGTGCAAATACATAGAGACCAATACAAATTGCCCACACTCTTGCCAGGGTGTGACCAATATTTCCTTTTGGATTATTCGCCGAGGTCCACAAGGATTTCACGGCAAAAATACCAAACCCGATAAACAACACTGAAGAGATCGCATATTGTGTCGTCTTGAGAATGGACTCAGAGCTGGTGAAAAATTCAAATTGCATAGCCACAGCTCCGATTGCCAGAGCGGTTAGCGTTGTCAGAAGATACCCTACCAAACTGACGAATACGACGGATTGCCAAACTGCGATGTCACCTTTCCATGCTTGACGTAGAAACACTTTATTCTCCAAAAATTATCATTTATTAGGTTGTAACTCTTTGTTAATTATTATTTTTAATTCACAGGTTGGGTCAACACTAAATGGATGGCATAGAGTGCGAAAGCTCGCAGAAAAGGAAATTTGGGATTAAAGCGGGAGAAAATATCCCGCTGCTCGTTTAGGAATGAGTTTAATCCGCAAACACCAATTTGTTTTTATCGAGATCTCTGACATATGCTGAGAATCGGAGACCTCTCTGGTTGGGCTCTCCCTCGCAGGTACCACCTAGTTCAAGTGCCTTATTGTAAAGCCTTTTGACTTCATCAACGGAACCCACACTAAATCCAACCATGGTTCCGTTTCCATTAGTGGCGGGTTCTTGGTTAAACGGGATCGCGACTGCGAATGCAAAATCTCTTGCTTCATCTTGCCAGTAAGTCATTCTTTCGTTGGATAAAACCTGGCTAAATGCAGTTTTCTCAAACAGCGCATCATAAAACTGTGTAGATCTGTCCAGATCGTTTGTGCCAACAACAAAATAGTTCATTTTCATGGTTCAGTTTCTCCTACTCAATGTTAGGAGAACTATATATTCACACCGCTGACAAGAAGTGTCAGCAGACCCTAGATGCTGAAGGATTCCGATACTTTAAGGCGGTATGTCGAATGGTATGTATCAATTGAAATTTGATGGTTATGGCTTAGCTTGTTTAGTGCTTCTACCACCCTGGAAAACGAGCTGTCTTTACCAAACCGCTCGACAAGTGCCGAATAGCGCCTGGAAGACGAAAACAGCACGTGTGCCAGCTCTTCTGATGTTACGGGAAGAGTGATTTCTGCTTTCGAAACTTTAAGTTCATGAAGGTTTGTATCCCCTTCAAAGTTCTCAGCGTGGTTATAGCTAGAGGATCTGGGTGGAATTGCAGCGCCCAGCTTATTTAGAAACGGTTCCAGTTTTACTTCAAAATCATAAACTACAATCAACGCGTCTGGGCGACAGACCCGAGCCAGTTCAGCATTCAGTGTTGAGGATTTTGCGTATGACAATGAGCCAGCAAAAGAAACGACATCAATAGACTGTTCACCAAGCGGGATACTTTCTGCTGCACCTTGTAAAAAGCTGATGTTCTCATGAGGTGTCGCCTGAGCGAGCATTGCTTCACTGGGTTCAAGACCTATAACACTCTCACAAAAATGGCTGAGTGCTTCTGTTGATGTACCTGTACCGCAGCCTATATCCAGACCGGTAGAAAAGCGTTGGTTTTCTGGAAAAATATCTTGGAGAATTTTTCTATGAATAGGTGGTCGATACGCTGCGTAATGTTCTGATACCTGGGTGTTATATTGCTCGCTCACATAGGTTCCTTATTTTGGTTAACTCAACCCGATTGAGTCCGATGTTCTCCTGCTAAAAGCCCGAAGAGTACGGAATCTGATACGACTCCGCCAATTTCCCATCTTTGCCTCAGAAGCCCTTCTTTCACAAAACCCAGGCGTTCTAAAGCGTTGCCTGATGCAACATTCAGGGGATCAATTTCAGCTTCGATTCGTCGCAATTCTAATGAGTTAAACGCGTATTCAATGAGTGCACTCGCCGCTTCAAACACTACGCCTTTTCCCCAAAAATTGCGGCTAATGCCAAACCCAATCTCGGCTCTTCGGGACTCTTGCTCTAAATTAAACAGCATTATTTTACCTAACAGGTTCCCGCTGTCTTTGAGGTATATTCCAAGAGTGAGTTCTTTGTTGTTATTCATCGATTCACGGCTGGTTTTGATGAACTGAGTCGCGACATCTAACCCATCCCAAGGCGCACAATTCCAATACTTCATAACTTGGTGATCCGAAAAAAATGTTGTAAAGGTCTTGTGCGTCGTTTTCGCTAAGCGCTCTTAATATCAAACGCTCTGTTTCTATTTTTGTTGTAATCATTCAGTGAAAAAGCTGTCTGTTTTATTGAGTTGAAGAGATGGAGCCACTGCCGTTAAACGAAGCTTTCAGATGTTTGGGTACTCCGGAATACTCGATACGACCAGAGCCATTCGCTTGGGCGTCTAGTGTCTCTGAAGCATGGACCTTCACTTGCCCTGAACCATTGATCCTGACTTTCACCTTTTTAGCTTTCAGTTCAGATGCATCGACATCTACGTCGCCGTCTGCAGTGACGGATAAGTATTCTGCATTGCCAGATACTTGCGATGTGGCAGAACCATAAACCGACAAGTCGAACTCACTTGCCGTCACTTCTGTGATGTTTGCCTCTTGGTCACCATTTAGGATCACTTCGTTCACGGAGCCATTGGTTAGGTTGAATTGATATCCTTTGCTGATTCGGACGTTGTTTTTAGTGTCTATTACGAGCTTTCCGCTTGAACATTTGTATCTGAGATACCCAAGTTCTTTGTCTGTTCCTTCAACGCTACCAGATGATTTACCTTGAACCACAAGATTCACGGTTGAAGGTGCGTTTACCACCAGCTTTGTGTAATCGCAGTCCGGTACGCTACCACCTGCGAAGGCGTTACTTACGAATGCTAATTGACTGCTCGCAAGAGTGAAAGCCAGATAATTCCAGTGCCGAATTTTCATTGTTTGTCCCTTTAATTTAACGCTATAAAAAGGTGTGGAGGACACCCTTTTTACCAACTGAATTGTGTTTGAACCACTCGATTGTCGAACCAAGGATCGCAGCGGCTTTAGAATAGAATCATCGGTATTAATTCAACAAAAAAGTATGGAGTAACAGGTCTAACTTTTACCTTCTGCAATCAAAAGATGCCATTTGTAATATACCTTGTACCGCAATCGGAATTGATATAGAAATCGAAACAATGGTCTTTCCCTTATAAGTCACACAACTTTTCGATATGAGAAGTATCGCTTCTCACTACATTGCTGATCAGGAGACATCCAATGAAAGTCGATTCTCAGTTAAAAGAAGTACCAGAAACCATGCTTTGGACATTGCATAACCGTGCCAATGAAGCGATGCGTGAAGATTCGGTGATACAGGACGATAAAGCCATTCAGATCTACCAGAGTATCAACTATGACTACGAAAAGAGCTTCGGTAAGGCAGATCCTTCACATGCGATTCGATCTCTGGATTTTGACCGTGAAATCAGTGCTTTTCTAGATGAGTATCCCGATGGCACCATTGTTAATCTCGGGGAAGGACTTGAAACACAACGGTTTCGAATAGATAACGACAAAGCATTATGGTTATGTGTTGATTTACCTGAATCAATCGAAAACAGAGAACAGTTTATTCAGCCCGACTCGCGTCATCTCCATATTGCTCTTTCTGCCTTGGATCTGACTTGGTTTGAAAATGTTCCCAAGGACAAGCCCGTATTCATTTCTGCGCAGGGACTATTTATGTACTTCACCGAAGAACAAGTGAAGTCTCTGCTTCAGGCAATAGAACGGAACTTCAATAACTGGATTGTTTTGTTTGATACCATCCCTGCGTGGCTTTCCAAGAAAACCATCTCACAAGATGGCTGGCAAAAAACACCAGATTATAAAGCACCTCCCATGCCTTGGGGGGTGAATCGTACTCAGATAAGGCGAACATTTAGTCAATGGCTTCCTGATCATGTGAGCGTGAGAGATATTGGGTATTCAACTTTCCCCAGAGGAATCATGAAGTGGGTATTTTTATTGTTCACGTCAACTCCTGGTCTGAAAAACGCTACCCCAACAATCGTTAAGCTGGAAAGCTGGCAATAATTTCTCCAGCCTATAGGTAGCTAGTAACCAAGTCAGAATCGCGGAACTTAGCGAAGTGTTTCTACACCCTATTGCTGTCGAAAACTGAGAGCGTAAAAGTGGTGCTCTTTTCCTGTTTTTGCGAATTCCTTCGCACGAAGATCCAATCGATCTAATATCTGAATTCAGTTTAGATAGTTAAGCTGCCCATACCAATCAATAGGTTATCTCCCACTTTCAATCTCATGAACAAAAGATAAATTTCATTCGCACAAATGATAATTACTATCATCTTTGTTAGTTTGTGATATGTTATAACATCTCAAATATTCAAAGGATGAGATTGTAGTTTGAAAGAGATAAATGTGGTCATCATTGGAGCAGGTCCAGCAGGTTTAGGCTGCGCTGCTCTGCTTAAACAAATGGAGATCGAAAACGAAGACATGTTGGTCATTGATGCTAATACCATTGGTAGTAGCTTTGAAGCGTGGCCAAAGGAAATGCGAATGATCACCCCGTCATTTCCCAGTAACGGCTATCACCAGGCCGACCTTAACGCGATCACACCGGACACTTCCCCTGCATTCAGTTTAAACAAAGAGCACCCAAGTGGTGCAGATTATGCCCAATACCTGCGTAGCGTGGCGAAGCATTACGACTTACCGGTGAAGGAAAATACTAAGGTTGTTGAAGTGACACCTCATAGCGAAGACCGCTATTTGGTAAAGATAGAATCCGATGAACCTATCCTATGCCAGTACTTGATATGGGCAGGTGGAGAGTATGCAGCCCCTCGGTTGAATGCCTTTGAGGGTAGTGAACTTTGTTTACACAACAGTCAGATCGATTCTTGGGCTGATTGCAAAGAAGAACATTACGCGGTGATTGGCACATATGAAAGTGGTGTGGATGCCGCATTTAACCTGGCAAGCCAGGGAAAACGGGTCACCTTGATTGATTCGGGTAGCGAACAAGAAGATACCTATGACCCAAGTAGAGTGTTGAGTCCTTACACAGCCGAGCGTCTATCGTCTATGGCAAACATGGATTTAGTCGAACTTGAACAGGGATTTAAAGTATTGGAAGTTCGAGCTTCAGAAGATCAGTATGAACTGATATCAACCACAGGTGACACGCTTATAAGTAAGGGAAAACCCATCAACTGCACCGGTTTCGATACCCACCTTGGTCCGGTAACTGATCTCTTTGATATAGCAGAAGACGGATTTCCTATCGTCAATAAATTTGATGAATCTACACTGCATCGCAACTTATTTTTGTCTGGCCCCAAACTGGTTCACGGAAACAATTTGCTTTGCTTCATATACAAATTCCGCGGTCGATTCGCAACACCATGCAGCATTATTGGTGCTGAGCTAGGGCTGGACACGTCTGTCTTAAATCACTACGAGCAGGCAGGAATGTTATTGGATGACTTTACGTGTTGTGAAACTCAGCAGTGTTTCTGCTGATTATTAGTGTGAGGATTTTATGTTTAAGAAGCACGTTACTAAAACGATCAGCTTATTCACCCATTCAACAAGCCTATTAATATTGGCCATTGTGGTGGGTTCAATAATTGGTCTTACCTCCCCTAGCCTTGGCAGTTCTGCAGGCAACTATATCGACCCGACTATTATGGCGTTAGTGGTTCTGTTGTTGTTTGAAGTACCGCTGAAAGGTGTGTTTAAAGGCGGAACCAATGTTCGTTTTATCGGATTGGCTTGGGTGATGAACTTTATCATCATACCCGTAGTTGGATTCGGTATTGCGTCGGTTTTCTTGTCTGGTGAAGCGCTGTTTTATACAGGTCTTGTTATTTACTTTATGGCGCCATGCACCGACTGGTATTTGGGCTTTACTCGCCTTGCTAAAGGTAACGTAGAATTGGGAGCCACTTTATTGCCAATCAATATGGTGAGCCAGCTTGTTTTGTTCCCGGTCTATCTACTCGCGTTCAATACAGTTATTGAATACAAAATTGACTTAACGGTTCTGCTTGAATGGTTTATCAAACCTTTGATCGCCGCCACTGTTTTGCGATTTGTTCTGCATCGCTTTATCGATAAATTATTGCCTATCTGTAATGCGTTGATTCCGTTGGTGTTGATGCTTTTGGTTGGTCAGATATTTGCTGCCAACATCAACCAGCTAGCGGCACACTTATCTATCGTTCCTCTATTGCTTCTTGCGATTTTCGTCTTCTTTATCGTGACATTTGCATTAGGAGAACTGGCAGCGAAGTTTGCAAAACTAGAGTACCCAGAGCATTGTTTGCTCACCTTCACCACCGGAGCAAGAAACGCCCCTCTGATGCTTGGTTTAACGACGGTAGCTATACCTGACCAACCGCTGATTTACGCGACCATCACGATCGGAATGCTGATAGAGTTCCCTCATTTAACGGCATTGAAAGCGATATTCCTGAAGCGTTTTAAATCTGAATCGTCCAGCAATTTAGCAACGTCCAGTTAATTACTTGAGAAGTTAATGAAGCCGCTTACACTTGTTTAGCAAAGAGTAAGCGGCTTTTTACTATCACGCAGCTCTTGGAGCAAACATGATAATTGCCATGCCTAACAGTGCGACAGACACCCCAACAATATCCCAAAGCGTTGGTCGGATCCCATCAACTAGCCACAGCCACACGATGGCAACAAAAATATAGACACCACCGTAAGCCGCGTAAACCCTGCCCGCCGCAGTCGGGTGAAGAGATAACAACCAGGCAAACAGAGCCAGGAATATAGCGGCAGGTACCAAAAGCCAAACTGACTTATCTTCTTTTAGCCATAAATATGGCAAATAACATCCTAATATTTCTGCAATCGCTGTGACAAAGAACAAGCCAAGTGTTTTTACTTCTAGCAACCGAATTTCCTCAATTTTTTAATACTGTCCATTCAACAATCATTTTGGTTTCGCCAGTGTTATGGCTGCTAAGCCAAAGTGTTCTGATGATCATCCATTGATTAACCCAATCTAATTGGAATCGAAGAGTAAGTGAAATAGCTTTACATTGGCGTTACCGAAAGCGCGACACTTAGGTTACTCTTCTGCAAAGAAATGATATCTCATTAAGGTCGAACAGTTTTTAGACCTCTAACCCAAGTGTGACGTGGGCTTTCGCCTTGATCCTGTATTGCCTCAACCACAAAATCCACAAATAGCTTTACCCGCAATGGAAGAAGTTCTCGCCGATGATAGAGAATGTAGACCCCTTCGTCCGCAGACCGAATGCCAGGGAATAGCGGGAGTAGTTCACCACTGTTGAGCCAGTCTCGGGCTATGAAATGCGGAATCTGAGTCAGTCCAAGCCCTTGAGCACAAAGTTCTGCCATCGATTCTCCATCATTAACGATGATGTTTTTGTCTATTGCTTGCGTTTGAGCCTCATCTTCAGGAGAGAGTTTTAGCCCAAGTATCTTTCCCGTTTGTTTATAGCGAAATCGAATCCAGGTATGCAGATGAAAATCCTCTGGTCCACTGGGTGTTCCGTGCTGGTCAAGATACTCTTTGCTTGCACAAATAAGGAAATCAATCGGGCTTAATTGCCTGGCAATTAACTGGCGATCCTGCACCGAGCCGGAACGAATAGAGACATCAATGCCCTGCTCTATCATATCGACATAAGAATCGTCGTAATGAATTTCTAAATCTATGCTGGGGTATTGTTGGCAAAACTGCTTAAGTAAAGGCTGGATATAGCGGCGGCCATAAGAAATAGGCAAATTGAGTTTTAGCGAACCCGACGGCGAACTATTCAGATGCTGTAACTTTTCTTCACAAGCGATAAGTTCGTCTAACACAAGCTTTGCTGTACGCGCATATTCGTGACCTGCCGATGTCAGGCTGAGTTGACGTGTTGACCGTTGAAACAACTGTACACCAATTTCAACTTCCAACCTATGCAGAGCTTTACTCACCGTTGATGGATCGGTGCCGTATTTTTTCGCTGCACCAGCGAAGCTCCCTCTCTCTAATGTTGCAACGAAAAAGCGCAACGAGCGTATTTTGTCCATGCTATATCCGTACCCATTCATGAATTATATTCACTTTAGATGAGGGATGTCGGCACTTCAATCATGAAAATCGCTCGTTAAGATGGTTACAGCTATTTACTAAATTAAAGGATGACAAAATGTTTGATGGCAAATTGAAGGGTCGTATCATTGCTCTGTTCACCGTTTTTCTCGCATTGTTTGTCTTGGTACCTACAGCATCAGCGGAAAAAAAGAAAATAGGTATCTTGGTCTATGATGGTGTGCTTACCTCGGACGTTACGGCACCACTTGAAGTGTTTGGCGTTGCAAGTCGACTAACTTGGTTCAGTGACTATGAAGCGGTCACTATTTCTGTCAGTGACAAACCCATGATCACCACTGAGGAAGGCTTAAAAATTGGAGTTGATGCGTGGATTGGGCAATCACCAGAGGTTGATGCATTAATCGTTACATCGAGCTATGACATGGATCCGCTGATCGAAAACAAAGTGCTGATCGACTATATCGCTTCAACGTCAAAAAAAGCCGAATGGATGGCAAGTAATTGTTCGGGCGCTTACCTGTTGGCAGAAGCTGGTTTGCTAAATGGTAAACAAGCAACCACCTGGGCTGGTGGTGAAAGAGATTTTCAACGTGACTATCCTAAAGTGAAGGTATTGAGCGACACAAACTATGTCGTCGATGGGAATGTCCTCACATCCAATGGCAGCCTTGTGAGTTATCAGGCAGCACTAAAGCTTTTGAATTTGATGACTTCACAATCTAAAGCTCAGGAAGTGGCGGATGCACTGCAATATTCTCGCTTCTCTCATCAGACTTTTTAAGTGCTAATATTTGGTTAATGTAAAGAGAAGGTGCAGAACCTTCTCTTTAAATCTATTCAAAAAGCGCATCCACAAAGTGTTCCTACTCTTTTTTGACAACAGGCACCCACCAACGAACACCCATTTCACTGAAGTGCCTGTAGGGCATCGGAAAATAAGCGACAACATCGGGCTTATCTCCATCCCTTTCGTAACCCGTAGCAGAAAACCATTCACCGTAAATATACCTGTTTGTTTTCATCGCACTTCGATAAGTGCACTCAAACTCCGCATAAGTGGCAGTGGGCACGGTATGAACCTCGAACTCTTCTGAGTTGCTATCGGGAATAAACTCTATACCAAGTAGATCCAAAAATTCATCGAGTTTGTCTGCTTCACTAGGGAAATATACGGTGAGAAGCGGAGCACCAGTTATTGTCCCCGGTCTGCCATTAGTCAACTGACAGAGCGCTTTATACTCATTTGATTTGACGTATTCTTTCCAAAACTTCTGACCATTTTTAGTGAAGTCATCAAACTTAAAACTTTTGCTTTTCCCAACAACATTGAAGGAAGGTCTTTCAACTATTTTGTAATCCATCTTTTCTGCACCTATAGCTTCAGAAGGAAAAGAGGCTCGGTTGTATGTCGCGATTTTTACCTGAGATGTCCGGGCGTCGCTTGGATTTACTCCATGCACACTGCGAAATGCTCGGGTAAAGGCGTTTGGGGAGTCGTATCCATATCTTGAGGCGATATCGATAATTTTTTCCTGACCACTTACCACATCCACAGCAGCCAAAGTAAATTTTCGCCGTCTTACGTACTCGGCAAAAGTCACATTGAAGTAGGCGTAGAATACTCTGTGAAAATGATATCTTGAGCAGTATGCAAGTTTTGCTGCCTCATCTATAGAAATTTCACCATCAAGGTTTTCCTCAATGTATTCAAGAACCAAATTCAATCTTTTAAGCCAGCTCATACATAAACCTCCACATGAGAGAATATAGTAGTTATTAAGCTGAATTCTCGTCTCACCTTTTTTTGCTATCTATGATTGATGAGTTCTGAGGGAAATAGGAAGATCCTTAAGATAGCAGAAACGTCTTGGACCCGACTTCGATTTAAGTAACTTGGCAGATTGAAAACCGTCAGAATTTTTGGGCGAAGTTCTCGTCTGATTCTTTTGGGTCAGCACCATAATCATTACTTCCCTTAACACCCTCTGTTGCAGCAAAAATAATGAGTACTACCCAGCCGATGAATGGTACTAGCGCAATTAAAACCCACCATCCAGTACGACCTATATCGTGTAATCGACGTACGTTTACCGCAATTCCTGGAACGATAAGCGCCAACCCATAAATGATGCCCAGAAGCTCAATCCCTAAAATTTTGTCAATTAGCCCCAAAATAGACGTGAAGATCGCGTTGAACAAAATGAACATCCAATACTCCTTCCGTCTCGCCCTTCCCTCAAATACCGCATACTTTTGTAAGACAGTTAAATACCATTCCATTATCTGATCCTTCCCTGTTGGTTACGTATATAGATAGGTATATTAATAACGTAAGTCGATGGTCTCTTTATAGGGCTTAATAAGATCTTAAGCTATTTGTAGTGGTCGCCTAGAAATTCGATAAGTAGATCCTCTGAATTGTAGCTGCGACGAATTCTAACTTTTCCATGAATGCCTCAACATGCACCGATACTTCCCTTTAACGAGGAATTGTTGAAAACCACAGTAACCTAGATTTTAGATTCGTTTGAACCATTGCCTATAGCCGTCCGTAATATAAACAACCAATTTGATACGGACCTAAATATGTTTTCATTTTTTAAAAACAACTCGGCTAAAAAGCTCAAAGAACGACACTCGTTGCTTCTTGAACAAGCGATGCAAGCTCAAAGGCGCGGAGACATCCGAACTTACTCACTATTAACTGCTGAAGCTGAAGAAGTTTTTGAGCAAATTAAGGGCATGGGCAACTCCAGTTCTTAAACTATTGCCTAATCGAAAGGACAAGGATCCTTTTAAATGACGTGGTTGATAGGAACTGTCACATCATTTAAATTACGAAAACTCGGCTTCGGCTAGCTTACCTATTCACAGGTAAGACAGACTAACCATCCACCGAGTTTTTCTTGCGGTATGCGAGCGGGGTCAGACCTTTAATTCTTCTGAATTGGCGGCTGAAATTGGCGAGGTTTGCGAAGCCGACTTGCTGGCTAATGTTGGCAATACTTTCTTTTGATTCAACCAGTTTGATGCAGGCTCGCTGGATGCGTATTCGGTTTACAAAATCGGTGAATCGATGTCCTGTTGATTTGTGGAAGAAGCGTGAGAAATAAGATTCCGTCATATCGATAAGATCGGCGACATCTTTCACACGAATGGTTTTTTCGTGGTTAAGCATAACGTAGTCCAGCACAAGGTTAATTTTGTTGTGCATAACTTCGGAATCTTTCTTCTCAGAGGGCGGAAGCGCGGAAAGAATTCTCGTTTTCTGCTCGTTTAGGAAATCCATAAATCTCAGGAAGTTAGTTAGCTTCTCAACGCCCCGGGTATTACGGACCGATTTCATGAATTCCATGCTGGTTTCCATGGGCACATCCAGAAACTCTACCCCCATTTTTGCCTGTTCTATCAGTCGTTTAAACAAGGATAATTCAGGAAAAATTTGTGCCGCTCTCTGTATCAGTTCAGGTTCAAACAACACCACCATGTCTCGCAGCTTATGAGTTTCCCCTTCTGCAAGATAGCTCACCCAGTTATGGGGAAGCCAAGGACCCACCAGAATAAGTTGACCCGGCGAAAATGGCCCAACGTGGTTACCTATCATGGCTTTACCTGTTGTTTTCACAATCAGATGGAGTTCGTATTGCTCATGCACATGCCATTTAATTCGGTGGTGAGGTACGCCATGTTCCGTATACGCCACCGATTCTTTGTCGAACGCCATGAACTCCCAAACGGGTTCTTCGCCCAGGCTTTCCCGATGATACGGCTTAATTTCATAGGTGGACATAAGAAGCTCCTACTCGACTCGAACGCTGTTTCTCATACTCTGAATATAGCGTCTTAAACTCTTGGTATTTCTTTTGATAGATGGCTTGATATTTTGGGTTGGGGAGAATCTCTTCAAGCACTTTAGGTGCGTGACAAACGGATGAAACAGGTTCTCCGGTATCGCAAAGCTTAGCCAGCCTCGCCGCTCCATAAGCCGGACCGCTCTCTCCGCCTTCGTAGCGAAGGATCTTTATGCCTAGAATGTTGGCGATAATCTGAAGCCATAACTGGCTTTTGGTTCCGCCACCAATGGCACCCAGAAATTCAACTTTAGTGCCGCTTTCCTGAATGGCGTTCTGACAGTCTAGCAGTGAAAAACCAACACCCTCCAATATTGCCTGAGTCATATGGTGCCCTTTTGTTGCCCATGTCATATGGTGAAAACTGGCGGTCGCAAATGGATTGTTATGAGGTGTCCTTTCCCCCATCAAATATGGGAGGAATAGCGTTGGTTGAGTGGGATCGTAATCGGCTTCGAGATCAGCAATCAGCTCACCGATGTCCTGCTTGGTTAAATCCGCAAACCACTTTAACGGGCTGGCACCGTTCAACATGCACGCCATTTGAAACCAACGTTCAGGAACAGCATGAGCAAAAGAGTGGACTAACGCATGAGGGTAAGGTTTATAAGTCTCGGTGGTCACAAAATACTGGGCAGATGTCCCTAAAGATATGAACGCGTCTCCCTGATTTATGGCTCCAATACCAATAGCTCCGCATGCTGCGTCTCCCCCGCCAGCGCATAAGGTGACCGAAGTGGATAAACCAAGTTCGGACGCAATCTCTGCTAAAAGCTGACCAGTTTCTTCTGTCCCTTCTTTTAAGGTAACCATCTGACTTGGTTGAAGCCCACTAAGTTCGAGCATTTTGTCCGACCACTCACGGCTTTCTTCATCAAGCCACAAGGTGCCTGCAGCATCACTGACGTCTGTCGCAAGCTCGCCAGTCAGCTTTAGCCTGACGTAGTCTTTAGGAAGGAGAATATGTCGAATAGACTTAAACGCGTCCGGTTCATGCTCTGCCATCCAGCGTAGTTTAGGAGCGGTAAATCCAGACATCGCCGGAACACCCGCTACGTTCCCGAGTTCAGGAAGCTCACGATTCATATCTTCTGCTTGCTTATGTGAACGTCCGTCATTCCAGAGAATGGCGGGTCTTACTGGATTGAGCGACTCATCGAGCATGACCGCACCGTGCATTTGCCCAGAAAGCCCTATGCACTGAACATCGGAAAATGGCACTGGGAAATCGTGTTTGATTTGCTTCAGAGTGTTAAGCGTTGCATTCCACCATAAATCGGGCTCCTGTTCGGACCATAGTGGTTTAGGAGTGGATGCAGGATAGGATTCGCCAGCGGTGCCAACGACGGTTCCATTCTCATCCATAAGCAACGTTTTCACCGATGAAGTACCAATATCAATTCCCAGGTAGTGCGCCATTTTCCTTCCTTATGCTGCGTTAAAGTATGCCTTTACTCTTAGTTCATCGCGTTGCCGCCATCGACATTAAATGTCTGAGCGGTAATGTAGTCTGACATTGGTGACGCCAAAAACAACGCCATTCCCGCCATGTCGTCTGGCAAGCCCATTCGTCCCAACGGTACTTCTTCACCAACCAGCCTTTTCTTTTCGCCGGGCTGACGGTTTTCATACTTAGCGAACAATGCATCCACCTGATCCCACATTGGAGTGTCGACGACGCCCGGCGAGATACTATTTACATTAATGCCATTGTCAGCCAGGGCCAACCCAGCAGACTGGGTGTAGCTGATAACCGCTGCCTTGGTTGCGCAGTAGTGAGCAACTAAAGGTTCACCGCGTCTTCCTGCTTGCGATGCCATATTGATGATCTTACCGCCCTTACCTGCTGCAACCATTTCTTTTGCGACTGCCTGCATCATGAAGAACATCCCTTTCACGTTGACATTATATAAGCGGTCAAATTGTTCAGATGTTGATTCAAGAATCGGTCCCATATCGAATATCGCAGCATTGTTGAACAGCACATCAATATGACCATACTGCGCTTTTGTTTTGGAAATTGCCTGCTCTATCTGATCCAAATCCGTCACATTGGTTGGGCAGTAACTTAGCGAGTCTGGGTATTGCTTTATTAACTCGCTTAGCTCTGCGGATGGAGAATCAGCCAGATCCAGAACCATGCAGCTTGCGCCATTAGCGAGATAAGTTGCGCAAACCGCTAATCCAATTCCTCCGTTTGCGCCGCTGAGCAGAGCGACTTTCCCTTTCAAAACCAGTTGGTCTTGATTAAATACGGTGATACTCATTTCATTTCCTTATGATTTTAAGCGTTCTACCTGATTTCTTGGCTTTGCGGCTGTTTTTGAATGTGTAGACACGAGAATCGCCAAGATGCTTAGAGTGAAATAACCCTAAGGTATATCTATATAATTCCGACCCAAATTTGTCTGAGAGCTGGGCTTTCCTATCACTATCAAGCCTGTCACATATGTTGGACAGAAGTACGAATTGACCTTTACTCATTAGCTCTCGGATTCCTCATATTCTTTTGATTGGGTTTCAATCTGCTTTTTAAGCTGCTCGGTAAAATCGGGAAAATGGGACGTCAGCCCCTGCCAGACATCTTCATTTGATAAAAATGTAGTGACAGGGTCACATGAATTAAGCCATTGTTCTGCTTTACTGAAATGCGGGTCTTTATAGTTAAACGCGAGCTTTCCGTTATGGAATCGCTCCAGAAAGCAGTACCAGTGGGCAATAAGGCAAATCGCATATCGTGGCATATGGTTTCTTTCGAGATTAAAGCGCACAGTGGGCAGTATGAACTGAGGAAACTTGCTCACGCTGTCCATCGCGATCCGCTCTATTGAGTCGGCAATATGGCTATTGCTGAAACGCTCAACAATTTTCTGACGATATTGCTCGAGATCGACAGGCGGATGGCTGATAGTCGGGATAACCTCGGTTTGATGATAACCCTTTAACCAATCGGCAAGCTGGTCGTCTTCCATGTTCTGATCGAAGGTGATGTAATTTCTTAACGCACCCACATAAGACAACAAAAAGTGACCGCCATTTAAGATGCGTATCTTGGTTTCTTCGTATTGATGGACCTGACTGGAAAAAGTGACCCCGACTTTTTCTAACTGGGGAAAGTCTGAAGCGAATTTGTCTTCAATGACCCACTGTTCGAAGTCTTCGCCCATAATTGGGCACTCGTCTTTTTCATCGATGATGGTTTCAAGCTGCCTCGCCAGCCCTTTCGGAGGAACGGGCGTTATTCGATCGACCATACAACAAGGGAATGTGACGTGTTTACTGACCCATTCTAAAAGCTCAGTTTCCTGCTTAGCAGAGAGAAACTGCTTAAACGCATTTTCCAACAAGGTTCCATTGTCGCGTAGGTTATCGCAGGTCAAAACGGTAATTGCTCCCGCCTGGCTCGCCGCTCGCTGTTTCAAAGCGTAACTTAAGTATCCGTAAACCGTTTTTGGCGCATCCGAATTCGCTAAATCGGATGCAATTTCCACATCCTTTAAGTTAACGTCGTTGGTATCCGTCAGATAATAACCGCCCTCAGTAACCGTTATGGTTAACGCCTTTACGTTCGGATCGGTAAAGATGCTATCAAGTTCAGAAACGTCACCCGAAGCATCAACAACCGTATCCATCGCTTCAATTTTGCGGATTTCGATATCACCGTATGCGGAGATTTTCTTTAGATGATATCGACCGCCTTGCTGTTGCAAGGTTTGAGTGATTGTTCGTGATTCTGGGCGAAGGTTGACGCCGGTATAGTGCCAACGGTCAGAAGGTGGAACCAAACGATTGAATCGGTCGACGTAATACGCCTGATGTCCACGGAAAAAAGATCCCACACCAAAGTGAACCAGTCTATTCGTCATAAGAGAGCTCCTCATAAATATTGAGCGCTTGCTCTTGTGAATCAAACAGATAGATTTGCTTCTTGTCCAAAGCCAACCCTACTTCCTGATTCAGTTTCGGGCTGTCTGCGGGCGCATGTTTAGAAACCAGGGTCTCGCCGTTTTCAATGCGGACGTAGCTCAGGGTTTCCGAACCAAGTTGTTCGATTACCTCAACCACACCCGTTACGTCGCCTTGCTCTGTCGGGACAATGGTGACGGCTTCAGGTCGAATTCCCAGCGTTTTAGCTTGCAAAACCGAACCACTGTATTTATTTACAGGTAACCGGATTTGAGCATCGTTAATTAACTGCGCTGTCAGGTTTTCGCCTTCAGAATGAACGGTTCCGAGGTTAAGCAAGTTCATTTTTGGTGTGCCGATAAAGGATGCAACGAACAGGTTCGCTGGCTGATGATAAAGCTCTAGCGGAGAACCAATTTGTGCCACTTCCCCTTGTTTCATGATCACCACTTTGTCGGCGAGCGTCATGGCTTCGACCTGATCGTGCGTTACGTAAATCATGGTGGTGCCAAGTTCATGATGGAGGCGAGAAAGCTCGATACGCATTTCAACACGAAGTGCAGCATCCAGGTTAGAAAGTGGCTCATCAAACAGGAATACTTTCGGGTTACGTACGATGGCGCGCCCAATTGCCACACGCTGCCTCTGACCACCAGAGAGTGCCTTTGGTTTGCGATCAAGCAATGGCTCAAGTTTCAGTGCCTTAGCGACTTGCAGTACTTTTTTGTCGATCTCATCTTTTGGTGTGTTTGCCAGCTTAAGGGCAAAACCCATATTTTCTTTCACCGACATATGCGGGTATAACGCGTAGCTTTGGAACACCATGGCAAGGTTACGCTTAGATGGGTGCACTTCGGTAATCAGTTCACCATCTAAATGAATTCCACCAGCAGAAGATTCTTCCAGCCCCGCAATGGTTCTTAATAGTGTCGACTTTCCACAACCGGATGGACCAACGAAGACCACAAATTCGCCCTTTTGAATTTCAAAATTGATGTTTTTAAGGGCAAGTGCATCGCCGTATTTTTTGTCGAGTTGGTTGACTGTTAAATAACTCATTTTACTGCTCCGAAGGTCAATCCTTGTACCAATTGTTTCTGACAGAACCAGCCAAGCACGACGATAGGTGCACAGGCTAATGTGGATGCGGCAGATAACTTCGCCCAAAACAATCCTTCCGGGCTGGAATACGTTGAAATCATGGTGGCTAATGTACCGGCATCTGCGGATGTTAAGTTGATCGCCCAGAAGGCTTCATTCCAGCTCAGGACAATAGACAAAAGCGCTGTTGATGCGATGCCACCAAATGAGAGCGGAAGCAGCACATATCGAATTTCGCCTAACGTGCTCGCTCCGTCTAAACGAACGGCTTCGAGAATGTCTTTTGGAATGTCCTTGAAGTATGAGAACAACATCCAGATGATGATCGGCAGATTGATTAAGGTGTAAATAATGGTCAGCGCCAAACTACTGTCGAGCAATCCTGCCTCTTTGCACAGTATGTAGATTGGCACCAAAACCCCGACGGCGGGTAACATCTTGGTTGAAAGCATCCAAAGGAGCATATCTTTGGTACGTTTGCCCGGATAAAACGCCATTGAATACGCCGCAGGAACCGAGATGATCAAGGCGATCAACGTGGAACCAAATGCAGTGATTACTGAGTTCTTGGCGAATTTCAGGTAATCGCTTCGCTCTTGAACGATGCCGTAGTTTTCAACCGTAGGTTCAAAGATAAAGCTCGGTGGAACCGAAATGGCCTGTTGTTCCGTTTTGAATGAGGTAATCAGCATCATGATGATCGGGAAAAACACGATCAACGCTATCACCCAGCTTAAAACGGCTCTAAATCGAAATGTCTGATTCATAAAGCTCTCCTAGGCGACTAAGTTTTTGCCAATGGCACGGATTAAGAAGAAAGCCACAATGTTGGCGAGAATAACCGCAATCAAACCACCCGCAGACGCCACGCCGACATCAAATTGCATTAGGGCTTGAGCGAAAATCAGAAATGCCAGGTTGGTTGACTCGTATCCCGGTCCACCACTGGTGGTCACGAATATTTCCGCAAACACAGAGAGCAGGAAAATAGTTTCGATCATCATCACTACCGCGATAGGTCGTGCCAAATGTGGAAGCGTTAAGTAGCGGAACACTTGAAAACCGTTGGCACCGTCCAGCACTGCCGCTTCTTTCTGCTCGGTATCCATCGATTGCAATGACGTCATAAAGATCAGCAGGGCAAATGGCATCCATTGCCAGCTCAACATGGCGATGATCGAACCCAGCGGATAATCCGAGAGCCAATCTACAGGCTCTAACCCAACCGATTCCCAGAGCGACGCTAAAACGCCATAAACCGGGTGCATCATCAGGTTTTTCCAGATCAATGCGTTCACCGTTGGCATAATAAAAAACGGTGAAATCAGCAATACCCGAACAATGCCTCTGCCTTTAAAAGGTTTATCCAGTAACACGGCAATCAAAACCGCAGCAATCACGGTTACGACCAACACCATGCCAACCAACGTCAGTGTGTTGGTCACCGCTGGCCAGAAAGCTTCGTCGGTATAGAAAAATTCAAAGTTAAGTCCGCCAATGTAATTATTCTCTCCCGGATACAGGAGGTTGTATCGGATGACGGAAAAATAAATGGTCATGGATAATGGCACGACCATCCACAGCAATAAGCTGATGAAGGATGGAAATACCAATATTTTGGGTAACCACCTTTGCATAAAGACTTCCTTGTAAAAAGAATTGGGGTGAAAGCCCCAAAAGTACTTCTGAAGTGAGCAGGAGCGCTATCGCCCCTGCTACTGTCTTGCGATGGAGCTTGGCTAAGCTAGCCTCGCTCGGTTACTTGTAGTAACCAGACTTACGCATCTCACGGTCGGCAGACTTGTTCGCGTTTTTCAGCGCCTGCTCTACCGAAACGTTTCCTGCTAAGGCGTTAGTAAACTGCTGTCCTGCAGCAATACCAATCGCCTGGAACTCAGGAATTGCGGCGAACTGTACGCCCACGTAAGGAGATGGCAGCAAAGTACTGTTTTGAGGATCAGCAGATTGAATCGCTTTCAGTTCTGCTTCAGCAAAGACCGCGGCATCTTTGAATGCTTGCGTGTCGTAAGTTGACTGACGAGTACCTGTTGGTACGTTCGCCCAACCATTCTCTTGCGCTACAAGCTTGATGTAGTCCTGAGAGGTCGCCCATTTCACGAACTTTTCAGCTTCAGCTTGGTTTTTACTGCCAGCTGGAACACCAAGTGCCCATGCCCACAGCCAGTTAGCACCGCGATTGGTTACCGCAATTGGTGCTTGCGCAAATGCGACCTTATCAGCAACTTTACTTTGCTTAGGATCGGAGATGAAAGAAGCTGCGATGGTGGCGTCGATCCACATACCACATTTACCTTCATTGAACAGCGCGAGGATTTCGTTGAAGCTGTTGGAGGTTGAACCCGGAGGACCGTAAGTGGTTAGAAGGTCAACATAGAAAGATACAGCGTGGTTCCACTGAGGAGTGGTGAGCTGCGGTTTCCATTCTTCGTCAAACCAGCGGGCACCAAATGAGTTTGCCATTGTAGTAATGAACGCGGCGTTGTCACCCCACCCCGGCTTACCACGCAAACAGATACCATAAACCCCATTGTCTGGATCATGGATGGATGCCGCAACGTCACGGATGTGACCCCACGAAGCGTTATCCGGAATTGCCATGCCTGCTTTATCGACCAGATCTTTACGGTACATTACCATCGAGCTTTCGCCGTAGAATGGGACCGCGTACATCTTGCCGTCGACAGACAAGCCAGAACGAATCGCCGGCAAAATATCGTCAGCGTTGTAGCTGGCGTCGTCTTTGATTTCTTTGAGCCAGCCTTTCTTACCCCAGATTGGTGCTTCATACATACCAATCGTCATGATATCGAACTGACCACCTTTGGTCGCGATATCTGTGGTCACACGCTGGCGCAACACCCCTTCTTCCAGAGTCACCCAATTGAGTTTCACCCCTGGATTCGCCTCTTCATATGCTTTGCTAAGCTTCTGCATTTCAATCATATGACCGTTATTTACCGTCGCGATGGTTAGCTCGGTAGCCGCAATAGCGGGCGCACTTGAAATGGCAGCAAGTACAGAGGCAGAAAGTAATGTCCTGAGTTTCATGTTCATTCCCTCGACTGTTTTTAGTTTATTTTGAGGCATGTTGCGTATTAACATCCCCGCAACAATCACAATTCAAAAATAGTCAAAAGAGAAATTATTGAGTGCAGAAAAGTACTTTTTAGTCTTTTAATGATCTTTTTCTGCGCTAAAAGTATTATTTATGAGACTGAAGGGTAAAAATTTGATAACAAAAAGGCGCTCAATTAATGAGCGCCTTTTTCGGGGTTTATCGAATAATTTTAGTGATTATTCTTCTACACCGCGAGATTTTAGGAACTCAGAATAGGTTCCTTTGAAATCGGTGATCTTGTTGTCTTTGATTTCGATGATTCGGGTCGCCAGAGAGTCAACAAACACGCGATCGTGCGAAACGAAGAACAGCGTGCCTTTGTATTGTTCAAGAGCAGTATTCAAAGATTCGATGGATTCCATGTCCATGTGGTTGGTTGGTTCGTCCATCAACAACATGTTTGGTTTGTGCATCATCAGTTTGCCAAGCAACATACGACCTTGCTCACCACCAGACAGCACTTTTACTGACTTTTTGATGTCGTCTTGCGAGAACAACATTCTGCCCAGAAAGCTACGAATGACTTGCTCGTCATCGCCTTCCTGACGCCATTGCCCCATCCAGGTCATCAAATCCATATCGGCTTCAAAGTCTTCCGCATGGTCTTGCGCGTAGTAACCGATATTGGAGTTTTCAGACCACTTGAATTCACCTGAGCGCGGCTCATGAACGCCTGCTAGTGTGTTCAGAAGTGTCGTTTTACCCACGCCGTTTTCACCGATAATCGCAACGCGCTCACCTACTTCAAAAATGGCATTGAAGTCTGAAAACAGGTCGTTTTCATAACCCTGACTTAGGTTTTCTACAATCAGTGCGTTACGGAATAGCTCTTTAGACTGTTCAAATCGAATGAATGGGTTTTGACGGCTTGATGCTTTTACTTCATCAAGCTTAATTTTATCGATCTGCTTAGCACGGGATGTTGCCTGCTTCGCCTTTGACGCGTTGGCAGAGAAACGCGCCACGAACGTTTGAAGTTCAGCGATTTGCGCTTTCTTCTTGGCGTTGTCTGCTAACAGACGATCACGAGCCTGAGATGCCGCCGTCATGTACTCATCGTAGTTACCTGGGTAAACACGAAGTTCACCGTAATCAAGGTCTGCCATGTGAGTACAGACACTGTTCAGGAAGTGACGGTCGTGCGAGATGATGATCATGGTGCAGTTACGTTCGTTCAGCGTTTCTTCCAACCAGCGGATGGTGTCGATGTCCAGGTTGTTGGTTGGTTCGTCGAGCAACATGATGTCTGGGTCTGCAAACAGGATTTGAGCCAGAAGAACACGCAGTTTCCAGCCAGGAGCCACTTCGCTCATCAAACCGAAGTGTTGTTCCAGTGGAATACCTACCGCAAGCAACAACTCGCCCGCTTTGGCTTCTGCCATGTAGCCATCCATTTCGGCAAACTGGGTTTCCAGATCCGCAACCTTCATGCCATCTTCTTCGCTCATTTCAGGCAAAGAGTAGATACGGTCACGTTCCTGCTTAACTTCCCACAGCTCTTTGTGACCCATGATAACCGTGTCGACAACGGTGAATTCTTCGTAAGCAAACTGGTCCTGATTCAGTTTCGCAACGCGCTCATTTGGGTCGTAGCTGACGTTACCAGAAGTCGGGTCGAGTTCTCCGCTCAAAATCTTCATGAAAGTGGATTTACCACACCCATTTGCGCCGATTAAACCGTAACGGTTGCCTTCGCCAAACTTAACTGAAATGTTTTCAAATAGTGGCTTCGCGCCAAATTGTTGTGTGATATTCGCGGTAGAAATCAAAACCGAACCCCTTAGATAGTAAAAAGCGCTGCCACGGTACTTGGCAACGCGTTTTGATGCAAGTGTTTATTGGGTTTCAGACCAGAAGGGACTGGATTTGGTCTTGAGATTTCTTCAAAAGTTTACTGCCTAGTAACTTCTCTATTAGCTTTTCACCTGCAATCCACTCGCCATACCCCGCATTGGTGTGGATATGACCCGCTCCGGGAATCTCTACAATTTCACTTCCCCATGATTTCGCAAATAAATGAGCTCTTTCCAGTGAAAGATGCTCGTCGTTATCGCTTGTAACAAGAATACTGGGGAATGGCAGAGGTTTAAATGTCAGAGGACGTAGAGTATGGATCTCAGAGATTGCACTGGGTGAATCAACATCAGCTGGCGCAACCAATAAAGCACCAATTACCTTGTCGGAACTGAACATTGATGACCACTGAGTAATGGTTACAGCACCACAACTGTGTCCAACCAGAACTACCTTAGAGTCAATAGAAGCAATTGTTTTTTCAAGAACATTGACCCATTTATCGCGTTCTGGCATATCCCAGTTTTCTTGTTGAACCCGAACAACATTTTGATATTTTCGTTCTATGAAAGTTTGCCAATGCTGTGGACCAGCGTTTGTGTATCCGGGTACTAAAATGATCGTAGTCATTACTGAGTTTTCTTTCCTTATTTTATTCCGTCATCACCAGTTCAACAGCGTTAGCCTTTTGTGGCAGATACACCGAGAACTGGCTCCCTAAACCAACTTTGGAAGTGACTTTAATTTCTCCACCCGTCTGGCTGAGAATGCTTTGCGACACGGAAAGGCCAAGCCCGGTTCCGTCTCGTTTAGTTGTATAAAAAGGATCAAACACTCGCTTGAGCTGTTCTTCTGGAATACCGCAACCCTGGTCAATCACATGAACGACTGCACCTTTGGTTTCGTCTTCTTCTTGCCAGTCTTCGGTGCGAATGGTTAATACCCCTTCCCCATTCATGGCATGGATGGCATTCATTTCCAAGTTTACCAGAATTTGCAGCAGGTGATGTCGGTTGACTTCGACAACCGATTTGGCATTCAGCTCGGTAACAAACTGAACGTCGCGTTTTTTGGCGCCAGTTTTAACCAAGGTCAGGCTTTCTTCGACGATTGGGTTAACGTGTTGCCAGGTAATTTCGTCTTGCACACCACCCTGACGGCTATACTGGAGCAGGCTTCGCGTAATGTTTCGAATGCGATCAATCTGATTCAGAATGGTATCAATTTCTTCTTCAATCGAATCTGCTTTGTCACCCAGTTCGAATTTCAGTAATTCTACGTTCCCTAGTATTACAGCCGTTGGGTTGTTGATTTCGTGGGCGATACCGGCGGTCAGCTCACCGAGTGCGGCTAGTTTTTCGTTCACCACTAACTTATCGCGGGTCTGGTTCAGCAGTTTGATATGAAGTTCGAGTTGTTCTGTCTTCTCATGAAGTTTAGCGGTTCGTCGCTCTACTTTGCTTTCTAGCTGATCCGCGGCCTGACGGATTTCGGCGTTACGCTGAGCAAGCAAGTCGAGCATGTTGTCGAATTGGCGCGCAAGCTGAGTCAGCTCATGTTCGTCATCCAGACCTAATTGTCCGATGCGCTTGTCTCTGCCCGCCTGCACGGATTTAACCACGTGGTGAATCCGCTCAATCGGGTGGAACAGATCACGTGAACCACGATACACAATCATTCCAGATATGAGTAGCAAAGTAAGAATGGTGAGACTGATTTCGCCAAGGTTGGTGATGTAAACTTTGATAAGCGGCCAGATTAGATACCCTGTATAAAGCATGCCAATGACATCGTTGTACTGGTTGTAAATGGGTTGGTAAGCGGTGATGTACCAGTCGTCGTATACATATGCACGGTCGATCCAGTTTTCCCCTCTGTCCAGAACCGCTTCTTTAACCTGAAGGGAAACCGTTGTGCCAATTGCTCTGCCTTTGTGTTCCTGACTGTCCAAAGGCACGTTGGTACTGATTCGCAGATCATCCATAAACAAGGTCACAGTACCGATTTGAGGCTGAAGTGCATTGGGTTTGGCGTAGATCAGGTCACGGATTTGGTCGACCAGACCGGTGCTGTTATTAAGAAGTAAGCCACCATCGAGATACCCTACAACCCGTTGGTCTTCATCTTTTACTGGTAATACGCTCCGACTGATTAAACCACGAGTTTCTACCCCTTCTCCGTTTAGCAGAGGAATCTGGGCTTTGGTCGCGAGGTCGCGGTTGAACTCTTTCATCTGATCAACGGTGAACACGTCGAAGAAAGACGCTTTCTGAGCGAGTAACTCTTGGTTAGTTGACTGCTCAATAGGGATCCAGCGAAGAAAATCGAGTTGGTAACTGTGCTTTTGTGCCGATACCCAGTCCCCCAGTTCGAGGGCATCGTGATGAGCCGACATCAACCGAATCTGAAATGGATAGGAGTTCGCGAGCGATTTCATACTCTGGACTTGTTTGTCCTGAAGTATCTGAATGCTGTTGTCGGCTACAGAAAGCTTTTCGGAGACATTCACTAAAGCATTCTGCCAAGTGTAATGGGTCGACCAGTAAAAAGTGATACCCACTAAGGCAAGCAATGTCAGTAATATTGGGGCTGACGTTAAGAAAAGTAGCCTGTAGCGCACCATTGACTTAAGGCGCATTCGCCAGACTTTGAATACATTAGATACACCGGGTTTATTATTCGGCATCGTCCGATCCTTCTGATTCCCATTCTTTGTATTTTCGTTCTAGGGTTTTTCGAGCAACACCTAACTGCCGGGCGGCAGCAGATTTATTGCCATCATGGTGGCTCACTACTTGCTGAATGTGTCTTTTTTCGACTTCTTTTAAACTCCATTCGTTGGGGTAACCAAGGATCTCGTCGCTTCGATAATCCGGAAGCTTAGGCATAACGGTTTCTAGTGACGTTGTCACTGATACGGTTGGCTGAACAGGCTGCGAATAGTCTGCGTTCAGTTCTCTCCAATGATGTGCCGGCGGCTTGCCAAGCAAAATACATCTTTCCATTAAGTTTTTGAGTTCCCGAATGTTTCCTGGCCAGTCGTAGTCGTGCATGGCCAGTATGTCTTCGTGCGCCCACTTAGGTTCTGGCATACCGAGTTCTTTCGCTAACGACTTGGTAAAGAATGGAACAAGATCGATAAGGTCAGATTTACGTTCTTTAAGTGGTGGAACATCAATTTTCAGTACATTCAGCCGGTAATACAGGTCTTTTCTGAAGGTGCCAGCTTCGACCTCATCTTTCAGGTTTCGGTTGGTTGCCGCGACAATCCGGACATCCACACTGACTTCTTTTTCACTGCCGACAGGTCTGATGGTTCTTTGCTCTAGCACCCGCAGTAACGACGATTGCATAGAGATGGGCATTTCACCAATTTCATCCAAAAACAACGTCCCACCACTTGCCACGCGAAACAGACCTTCACGGCTTTTCTTCGCTCCGGTGAACGCACCTGCTGTATGACCGAATAGCTCACTTTCCAATAATTCAGGCGCGATTGCGCCACAGTTTATAGGAACAAAAGGACCTGTTCTTCCACTCGCAGCGTGTACCCCACGCGCTACTAATTCTTTCCCTGTTCCCGACTCTCCTTCTACCAGAATCGAGGCACGCGATGGTGCAAATTGTCCCATTAACTGTTTGAGTGACTTGGTTTTTTCTGAGTTGCCAATCATTTCACTACTGATAAGACGATTCACATCTCGGGTAAGTGCGTGATGAAGACGTGTTGCCAGCCTTTTATCCATGCATCGCTGCACTGATTGCAACATCTGTTCCAGATTAAACGGTTTGAGTATGAAGTCAGTCGCACCGAGCTTAAGTGCGCTTATCGCGGTTTCGAGGTCGGCATATCCCGTCATAAAAATCACATCACAACGACGGTCGTCATCGTTAAATGCTTCTTTCCACTCTATACCCGAACGACCCGGTAAGTTGATGTCCAGAATGATCAGGTCGTAGTGATTTTCCTGTCTGAATTTTTCGGCCTGCTCAATGCTGCCGCAGCAGTCGACTTTGGAAAACCACTTGCCTAATGCCTTTTTCAATATGGCTTGCATGCCTGTTTCATCATCGACTACCAATACAGAAAACGCCTGATACTTACCAACATGGTTGGGTTGTGATTGAGAACTGGAAAGATAGGGATCGTGTGAAACTGACATATATGGCTCATTTAAGGTCTGTTGAACTGGGACAGAGTGTACCAATCAAGATCAATACAAAAAGAAAGTATGTGCGACATTTTGTCCTAGCTCAAATTTTTCGAGTGTATTCCGGTTGCCAATTGAACGACCTACTTCACATAAACAGGCTAAATTCATACCCAAGTGTCTTGGGTTTACTTGGGTATAGTTGGCACTGAGCTTGCTATATCCCTATATACTCAAACGACCTCAAGATGCAGGATTCAGAGCGTTATCTCCTGCTTCAGTTCAAGGAAAAGAACGCAGTGGAATGACAAGTCCTTTCCAAGTTCTTTGACGATGAAATGAGGCAGGAGATACGCTCCCAAGGGCGAGTTTGCTTGGCTTTCATACTTCGTTATCGATTCTCGATTTAGAACCACTAGATCTTCAAATCGATTTCTTGTCTGAAAACCAAGCAATTCTCGCTGAAACTAGCAGCTTGAGGTGGTTTGAGTATAAGCATCATTGATATGCCTGACCACCAAACGTATTGAATCCGTTTTGGCTGGAAGCAATAAGAAAAACGTCTAACAAAAACAAAAATGGAATTGAGTAATGAAAAAAATAGCGATGACCCTCGCCTTTTGTACAACTGTCAGTTATCAGGCTTTTGCCGACCAGGAAAAATCTCATATTCGTTTAGCGACGACCACCAGTACTTACCACTCCGGTCTTCTCGACTACCTGCTACCAGAATTTGAAAAGGAAACCGGCTACAAGGTTGACGTGATTGCAGCTGGCACGGGGAAATCTCTGCGTATGGGACAAAATGGCGATGTCGATCTTGTCATGACCCACGCGCCAAAAGCGGAAGCCACGTTCGTTGAAAAGGGCTACGGTGTGCTTCCCCGCTCCCTTATGTATAACGACTTTGTTGTCGTGGGACCTAAGAATGATCCTGCGAAAGTTTATGGTGGCAACGACGTGGCTAAAGCGTTCAAACATATCGCGAATAGTCAGTCGACGTTTGTTTCTCGCGGTGATGATTCAGGAACGCACAAAAAAGAGCTTAACCTGTGGGCGCAATCTTCTATTGAACCGAACTTTGGCGGCTATCGCTCGGTTGGGCAAGGCATGGGTCCAACGCTCAATATGGCGTCTGAAATGCAGGGATACACGCTGACCGACCGCGGTACATGGCTCGCATATCAAAACAAGGTCGATTTAGGCATTGCCGTTGAAGGTGACCAACGTCTGTTCAATCCTTATCAGGTCATTCTGGTTAACCCCAAACGCTACCCAGACATAAATTATCAAGGTGCTAAAGTTTTCAGTGACTGGTTAGTTAATTCCAAAGGACAAACTTTGATCAACAGCTTCAAGCTACAGGGCAAACAGTTGTTTGTGGCAAACGCAAAGAGTGAATAACCGTGAATCTATGGCAAACCACATTAGAAGCATTGCAGTTGCTGGTCAGCTTTGACCCGCAGCTCTGGACGATAGTCACGGTATCGTTCAGCGTTTCTCTGTCTGCGTTAATGCTGGTTATTGTGCCTGCTCTACTTTTTGCTTTCCTCCTTGCTTATTGTGAATTTCCTGGTCGCTGGTTCGTTCTTTCATTGGTGAACACCCTTCAGGCTGTGCCTACTGTTGTCATTGGTCTTTTGCTTTACATGATGCTTTCAAGAGCAGGACCACTTGGCGACTGGCAAATGTTGTTCACTCAAAAAGCCATGATCTTCGGGCAAATGCTGATTTGCTTCCCCATACTGGTTTCCATGATGCACGGTGCCCTTCAGTCCAGTGACAAAAGAGCTGTGGAAACGTCTTTAACACTGGGTGTATCCATTCCACATGTAGCGGTCACTTTATTGTGGGAGAACCGTTTCCCACTGATGGCCGCAACCATCACTGCTTTTTCCCGCATCATTACCGAAGTAGGCTGTTCGATGATGGTGGGTGGAAACATCGTGGGAGTGACTCGAAATATTCCGACGGCGATTGCTATGGAAAGCCAGAAAGGTGCATTTTCTCAGGGGGTTGCTCTGGGCATTGTGCTTCTTTCACTCGCCTTATTACTCAACTTCACCCTTTCCTCGGTTCGGGGGAAAGGCTATTTGCGGACTTAGGAGGCAGAGGGATGACGCTAAAACTGTCTGCACGCAACTTATCGATGCGGTTTAAAGATCGAGTTCTGTTTTACATTCCTGAAATTAAAATAGGACCAAACGAAGCGGTTTACCTGAAAGGTGATAATGGGGTTGGAAAAACTACCCTGCTGAAAATCTTTGCTGGCTTGGTGGAACCAACGGATGGCGAGATTGATTTCCCCTCACCTTCCTGGTTCAAACGTGCCCTTGGTATTCGTACCCGTCGAGACATCATTTACCTGCACCAGTCACCCTATCTATTTGATGGTACGGTGTATCAAAACGTTGCGTATGGCGTAAAATACGGTGGAGAATGCAAGCTGGAGAAGCGTAATCGGGTCATCACGGCGCTAAGAATGGTTGGGTTAGAAACTTTGGCTGAAGAACATGTTTCTTTGCTCTCCGGCGGTGAAAAACAACGAGTCGCCATGGCAAGAGCGTGGATTCTTAACCCGTCTATTCTGTTAATGGATGAACCAAGTGCCAGTCTGGATCAAGAATCGATTGATCGATTGGTGGTAATGTCAAAAGACTTATTAAGCCGTGGCGCGAGTCTGGTGATCACCAGTCATCAAAGTAATGCACTGACTCAGCTCTGCCAAAAACAGTGGTGTATAGAAAACAAATCACTGTCAGAAAAACCATTATTACAACTCATACAAGAGAAGCACTATGCAATTTCCAACGCAAATTAGTTGGGTCATTTTAGCTGGCGGAAAAGCAACACGAATGGGTGGACAGGACAAAGGTCTGGTCACCCTTAACAACATTCCTTTGATTAAGCATGTTCACTCTATTCTGAGTGAACAAACAGACGATATCCTCATTAATGCGAACCGAAACCAATCACAATACGCCCAATACGCGAAGGTGATAAGTGACGATTTCGCAGACTTCCCCGGACCACTTGGTGGTATCCACGCTGGCCTCAAACACGCCAGCCGTGACTGGGTTGGTTTTGTGCCTTGCGACAGCCCGAATATTTCAAACGATCTGGTTTCACGATTTCAATCGGCTATTCAGGACGATTCTGACATTTTAGTCGCGCACGATGGTGGTCATTTACAGCCCGTTTTTACGCTTTTCCATAAACGTGTTCTGCCTAAACTAGAAGCATTCCTTGAGCGAGGCGACAGAAAGATCGTTCTGCTTTATGACGAGTGTGTTACCCACCGAGTGGATTTCAGCGACGTAGCAGAAAGCTTCATTAACCTGAACACACCAGAAGAATTACAAGAGTTTGGCACCCTATTATGAACGTAAAACAAGCGAACAACCTGCCTGTACTGGGCTTTGCTGCTTATAGCGGAACCGGAAAGACCACCCTTCTTGAGTCTCTGCTACCTAAGCTTACCGAAAAAGGTATCCGAATTGGTGTACTGAAACACGCTCACCATAATTTCGATGTCGATAAGCCGGGGAAAGACAGCTACCGCCTGAGAAAGGCTGGCGCAAGCCAGATGTTAATCAGTTCACGTTATCGTCATGCTCTGATGACAGAAACCCCGGATTCAGAAGCCAACTTCGAGTATTTGCTGTCGCGCTTTGACCACAATGAACTGGATCTAATCTTGGTCGAAGGCTGTAAAAACATTGCCTTCCCTAAAATTGAGCTTAACCGAGAAGAAGTTGATAAGCCTTGGCTGCATCCGAGCGATGACAATATCATCGCGATTGCGAGCGACAGAAAAGTCGAATCGCCTCTTCCTCAAATGGACATCAATGATCTGGATGCCATTGCCGATTTTGTCATCCAATTTTCACAAGACAGTTTCGCTACGTCGAAGCCAGCTTCAACCGAAGCCTGTTGCGATACGCTTTCTCCGGCATTTCTTTCGGTAGAACAAGGGAGAGAGGCGATACTCAGCGCTATTACTCCTCTAAGCGATACTAACGAGATATCCTTGAAGAATGCTTATGGGCATGTTTTGGCTTCCGATGTGCATTCTCCGATTAATGTGCCTGCTTACACCAATTCTGCGATGGATGGTTACGCAATCAGAAGTGATGACATAGGGCGAACTGAATTTCAAATCGTTGCTGAAGTCATGGCAGGAAATGCGTTCAAGAGTGATCTTGAAGCCGGGCAAGCGGTAAAAATCATGACGGGTGCACCTACCCCAAGTAACGCTGATACAGTTGTCATGCGAGAACAGGCAATAGAAAATAGTGACATTGTCACATTTGGTAATGCATCCATAAAAGCCGGTCAAAACGTTCGCCAAGCGGGAGAAGACCTTGCAGAGAATCAAACTGTATTTCAGCAAGGCAAGCGCATTGAGTCAGCTGAAATGGGTATGTTAGCTTCCTTGGGTATCGATACTTGCCACACTTTTCGTCGAGTTAGAGTTGCACTTTTCTCAACAGGCGATGAGGTTCAGGCTCCCGGGGAACCGCTCAAAGATAGCTGTATCTATGATTCGAATCGATTCACCCTATTGGGAATGCTTGAGCGACTGGGTTGCGAGGTGATTGATTTAGGTATTTTGGAAGATGATCAGGCGAGTATCACTCAAGCCCTCAAAGACGCGTGCGTTGATGCCGATGTCATTATTACTTCTGGTGGTGTATCGGTTGGGGATGCAGACTTCATCAAAAACGCGCTAGAAGAACTGGGCAACATTGATTTCTGGCGCATCAGTATGAGACCAGGTCGCCCACTGGCTTTTGGAAAGATAGGAAATAAGCCATTCTTCGGGTTGCCCGGCAATCCGGTAGCCGTGATGGTATCTTTCATCAACTTTGTTGAGCCTGCACTTCGTAAACTTCAGGGTGAGACAGGCTGGAACCCATTGAAAGTGAAGGCTATCGCGACTGAGAACTTACGTTCTCGTCAGGGAAGAACGGAATTTAGCCGTGGAATTTACAATGTAAACTCAAATGGGCTGCTGGAAGTTAAAACAACAGGAAAACAAGGTTCAGGCATATTACGTTCCATGAGCGAAGCGAATTGCCTTATCGAAATTTCACCTGAAATCGACACTGTGAAAACGGGTGAAAGCGTCACCATCATTCCACTTCAGGGCAGAATATAATTGGCAACGTTCTGCTGTCTTGGTAGAGTGAGCCCAAATTTTCCAGATGAGTTTAAACAATGGCGCGTACCATTATTTACACATATAAAAAGCAAGAGAAAACCCTACTCTTCTCTTACGAAAAATTTCGTAGCATTCATGAAGCGGTAGCTGATGCTGAAGGCATTGATATTTCAGACTATTTAAAAATGGAACAGCAAGTTGAAGCGGTTTCTGATACCAAAGCCGTACGTGACTTTCGAGACAATCATTTCAAGAAACTGGGTTTTGGAAAGATAACCCTAGCCCAGAAAGAAAACTTGGGTGTTGGGAAGAAGAAATAAAATCCTTGTAAAAAAGAGCCGCGAAATATCGCGGCTCTTTTAGTTTTGGGTTTTAAGACCCTAAAATTATTTGATATTCAGGAATGCAGCACCACGTACTCCACCTGAATCGCCGTATTTGGCTTTCACAATTTTCGGTGCTTTGGCAATTGAAAGAAGGTATTTAGGCACACGTTTCGGCATTTCTTCGTAAATCAGGTCGAAATTCGACAGTCCACCACCTAGTACCACTACATTCGGATCAAACGAGGTAAACAGGTTACCCAGGCAAATTGCCAGAAGCTCCATAAACCTTTCAACGTGCTCTACCGCTTTCTCTTCGCCTTCCGCATGCAATTTGATAAGTTCAACCGCTTTAATTCGTTCGCCATAGTAGTGCTCGTACAGCAGTTCAAAGCCACGACCAGAAAGGTAGCTGTCCAGAGAGCCTTTTTTACCGCTTCCGCAGTCAAACAAAGGAGCGTTATCCCCTAGATGGAACCATGCATCAATAGGTAGACGTGTGTGCCCTATTTCGCCAGCAACGCTGTTGAGACCAGAGTGGGTTTTACCTTCAAAGACAAAACCGCCACCAAAACCTGTACCCAGGATAAGACCCATAACGACCGGCTCATCTTTTAAGTCTTCGTCCATCGCTTCAGACAGTACAAAACAGTTCGCGTCGTTTTCGATTTTTACGCTTCGACCAATTTTAGCTTCCAAGTCACTGCGCAGCGGTCTGCCTTTTGCGGCGGGAACGTTGACAGTCAATACCGTGCCGTCGTCCGCGTTTTCCATACCCGGAATGCCAATGCCGATAGTACCTTGAGTGCCAAATTCAGCGTCGTATTTCGCGACCAAACCCGCGATCGTTTCGACCAGCTTTTCGTAATCGTCACCGGGAGTCGGAACGCGCTCAGTTGCCTGACGCTCCAACTTGTCATTAAACGCCCCAAATTCAATCTTGGTGCCACCGACATCAAAGCCGTAGTACATGTTTCTCTCCTGAATACGTATAAATGGTGTAATTTAACTACCCATGCATTATCCACAAACCGCGCGCACAGTCCGTGATATAGCACCAATTAATGTTGTCAGTAAGTTTAACTGGCGACTCTGTGCTCAATGTTTGCGGTGCATTCGAGGTATTTGGTTAGCATAGGTTTGCTGAGGTCTGGTTTTATTCTTGTTTTGCTGAGTAAGTAGCTTTCTTTGAACACATCAAACCACAAAGACAAGGTTTCAGACGCTTGCTTTTCGTTAAATAACGCCAACACCATACTCGCCACCTCCGCAGTAGCCAGGTGAGTTTCATTATCTGATTTTCTCATCATGTAACTTGAAACGGTTTCTGGACGAATAGACAACACAGGTAATCTGGACAGGTATTCTGATTTTCTGAACATCTTTCTTGCTTCGCGCCAGCTTCCATCAAGAAAGATCAAAAGAGGCGTTTTGTCCGAATGAAAATGGTGAACGGACGGGTCTTCTATATCAATAAGACGCGACTTTTCATCAACATAGTCTTCCGGGAAAACAACGACGGGCTGATATTGGTCGTCTTCAAGCAGTCGAATCAAAGCTTCATCAGGTTCTGTGCGCGTCCATTGAAAGGCGTAAGTTTCTTCAACGGTGTCTGCTATCAGCCGACCCGTATTACTGGGTTTCAGAATCTCGTTATCCGACATGATGATCAAAGCCGCGACTTTGGTGGCAACTTTGGGTTGGTGTTCGCAAATACAATGTAAGGTGGCGACCTGACAGTATTGGCAACGTACAACTTTTGCACCACGGGCATTAAAAGGCTTTGTGGCTTTCGCAAGACGTTGCTGAAAAAGAGAGTGAACTTGATGGATGCGCATGAAAACGGACGAATTGAAATTTTGGGCAATTATATATGCTGCTTGCCTCTTTGTGCAGAGCTCACAGATAAATTAATCAGTATGCGCGTATACTGAAGCAACACGCTAATTAAACAGGCGTATCAAAAGGACGTATAAATGGAAGATCCAGCAATCATTCGATTAAGCTTTTTTATTGGCGGGCTACTGCTGTTTGCCTGTTGGGAGTATTACGCTCCACGTAAAAGCTTAACTCAAAGCAAATGGACTCGCTGGACGAACAACCTGGGGTTGGTGGGGTTGAACAGTATTTGTCTGGCGATCATTATGCCCATCGTTGCCTTTGATAGCGCATTGCAGGCACAACACTTTGGAATTGGCTTGTTTCATTACTTTGCCCTTCCCTGGTGGCTGAATGTTCTGTTGTCCGTTATTTTGCTGGACTTCGCCATCTACGTTCAGCACGTTCTGTTTCACAGGCTTCCGTTTTTGTGGCGCTTGCACAGAATGCATCATGCCGATCAGGATATAGACGTCACCACCGGAAGTCGTTTCCATCCTATCGAAATCATCCTGTCGATGTGGATCAAAATATTGCTTGTATTGGCGCTCGGTGTATCCCCAATTGCGATAGTGGTGTTTGAGATTATTCTTAACGTCAGCGCAATGTTCAATCACAGCAACGGAAAGCTGCCTTTAAAACTGGATAGCTGGTTGCGAACTTGGTTGGTGACACCGGACATGCACAGGGTTCATCACTCTGTGGTCGTCAAAGAAACGCATTCCAATTTTGGCTTCTTTTTATCTATCTGGGATCGATGGTTTGGCACGTATCGCGATCAGCCAGTCAAAGGGCATCACGACGTAGAAATTGGGCTTCCTTTATTCAGAAAGCCCAAAGAGCAACATCTATGGAAGATGCTTACTCAGCCATTTAGACACGATTAAGCGAGTTCGTATTTGTGGAGCATTGCCTGCTGATGTCCGGCAATGTCCGCAACCTGTTCCGCGCTTTCTATCATGGATTCAAGTTGAAATTTGGTGTTTTCACCCAGCTCTGAAATAGACTGAATGTTGTTATTCACGTCTGTCGTCGAGCGCTCCTGCTGCTCAGTCGCGACCGAGATTTGTTCAACACGTTGCTTTATTGCTTCTACTGAAGCTTCAATTTTTGCGAAGGTCTCTTTCACATCTATGCTGGATTGCATTGCCTGGGACATTTCTTTTCGACTATCCGTTACGCTTTGCTTAGCTGTCGCTGCGGCACTGTGAAGTGCTTCCATCATTTCACGGATGTTGGTGGTCTGGCTGCTGGTATCGCTGGCCAGTTTTCTTACTTCATCGGCAACCACTGCAAACCCTCTGCCCTGCTCACCTGCCCGGGCGGCTTCAATGGCGGCGTTCAATGCAAGTAAGTTAGTGTTTTCTGCAATACCGCTTATCAGGTCAACCAGCTCGCTAATCTCACGGACTTTTCCGTCCAGCTCTACCATAGATTCTTCATTGGTGGTCAACGTGTTATCCAGTTTAGCCAGACGACTGGAGTTCTGTTCAATGACTGACGAACCTCGAACTGATTCCGCTGCTGCGTTTCTTGATTCATCGTTCGACTCCGATGCGACTTTGGCAATTTCGCGAATAGCGCTTTGCAACTCACATACAGTAGAAACCATTTCGTTCAGAGAGTGGTTTTGATTTTCCAGACTCGATTTCGTTTCTTCTGCTGCGGAGTGACTAATTTCCGCTGTCTTATACAGGGTTTCACAGTTCTCTGTTACGGTTTTGAGTGAGTCACCCGTCGACTCAACAACTTTATTGAGTTGGGAAGCAACAACGCGCATTTCAGAAGGACCCACTGCAGAGACAGAATGTGCAAACTTGTGCTCGGTCAGCATTTGAAGCGCGCCTGTTATATTGCGAACCCCTTTGTTAATCCAACGCCTTAGCAATACACCGGTGACCGAGATGATGACAACCAAAGCTGCGCCAACCGCGAGTAAAATGACTCGAACCTGATCCATAGTTCGCTCTACTTCGTTCTCACTTTTCGTAATCAGTGTATGAGCGGTAGAGGATATATTGCTCAGCATTTCAATCGTTTCATCGGCGCTGACTGTGGCATCCCGTACTAGCTGTTTTTGCTTCTCTACTTTTTCAAGTTTGGTCAGAATCAACTGTAGAACACCCCCCTCTTGAAAACCTTCTTTTACCATTTCGTAAGGTGCCGTTAAGCTAGCAAATTCGTTGATGTCTGGGTACCACTCAGCAAAATCGTCGTAGGCCAGATTAATTCCAGCTATACGGTTTCGCATTTCTTTGTATTCGCTGGTCGCTTTTTCAATATCTTCTGCCATCATCATGACCAGAAAAGTACTTTCCATCGAACTGGCACTGGCGATAAACCGGTTAGCCGCGTCTGATGCTTCGGGGTTTTCCTGTACCAGGAAAGAAGCAACCCGATTCATTTCAGGTCCAATTGAGCTCAGTCCATAGCGAAAAGACGGAATCATTTCATCGAGTTCAGCTTGCGTTTTAAACACCGCTTTTTGATTTTCCAATACTTGCACAGAACCTTTTCTTAAGGATTCGACAGATTCAATCAGTCGCTCTTTCTGCTGATTGGAAACCACACCGCCAAACGCATCGGATAGCCGGAACAGCGAGTCGATCTTAGACTGCCCCTGTGCCGAGAGCGTATTCAAAACAGTCATCGTATCTTGCAGTTCTGCCTCACTTTCGCTTTGAATACCTTGATTTAAGCGCTTAACCTGAGTCAATATCCCTTGAGTTAACTCTGCATTATTCATTGCAAGGGGAAGTGCCTGATTAGAAAGGTGATTGAATTCCGAGCCTACTGTGTCTATCCCTCGCTGGCTGATCACTGAAAGTGACACTACCATTAGCGTGATAACAGCAAACACGGCAACGATGGCATGGATGAGTGAAAGAGAGAAACGGGTCTTGCTGGTTCTACTCATTAAGCGGTCCTAAAAACTTGTCCACATTGGTCTTGATGTGAAAGAGTCTATGGTGCGCTCGTGACAGCTATATTTCAGTAAAGGAAAAACTAAGAATTAAAACTTATATGAATTTTCAAAGGATTATATCGATAAAAGCCGTATTTGTGACCCTATTACTTGTAGGGTGTTCGCAAAGTGTCCCGTATAGCTCGTCACCGCCTTTTGAGCTAGGCAGTGAAAACCACACAGCTACTCAACAGGCGTTGTCTAAGGTTTATACCCGATGGGAAGGTGTACCCTATCGATTTGGTGGAAATGACCGTTACGGTCTGGATTGCAGTGCATTTACCAAGATTGCGTTTAGCGAGGCATTCTCCAAAACATTGCCACGCACTACCGAACACCAGAGCCAGCTTGGTACTAAAATTCGTTATCGGGACGCACAACCCGGCGATCTCGTGTTTTTTAAAACAGGATTCAAACAACGTCATGTCGGGGTTTACATGGGAAATAACGCGTTTATGCACGCTTCCACCTCGAAAGGCGTCATCATATCGCGCTTAGATAACCCTTATTGGGCGGACGCTTTCTGGCACTTCAGACGAGTCCATTAAGTCGACACGCTAAAGAATAGAAAAAGGCTGGTGATTCACCAGCCTTTTTCATGTTTGAACCGACCATTTGGTTTAGTCGTATTGGGCAACCGCGCTGTCGAACAGGTTTTTAAGTAGCGAGATATACTCGTCTAAGAATGCGATTTGCTCATTTGTCGCTTTCTTGCTCCACGCACCTGCTAACACTTCCCCTAAATCTTCAGCAACGGAGTCTGCTTCTTTCAGCAGTTTAAAACGTACGCTTGAATGCAGTTCGGGGTTCTGTTCGAAAATGGCCATGATATTGGTTGCGATAAGATCGGTGACGACATCTTCGATACTTTCTTCTCCAGTATCGCCGTCGACTTGGGCAAAAATGTCAAGGTTCATTGTCAGGTGCTCAATCAGAGCAAGGTAGCCATCTGTTTCTACAACCACTTTATAATCTCCACCGAGTTTGGTGTTTTATTGTTTCTACCTAAATTTTAAGACATATCTGACCAATTTGATATATCCAAAAGGTCAGTTGCTTAATAAATAACTCATTTTGAGCTGTAAAGTAGAAAGAACGGGCTTTTAAGTTAATACGTAAGCGGGCAAATTTTCGCTTACTCAGTCATGAATTGTAGATTGGTTTCGACCATTTTGTTTTGAGCTGTATAACGCTTTATCTGCACATTCCAACCAAGCTAGATAGGTTTCCATTTCTGGGCGGAACTCACTAATTCCCAGGCTAATAGTAAAGCTTACATCTCCCTGCTCGGTTGAAACAGCGGTTTCTTCGATACGCTGCCTGAGCCTTTCGGAAAAGTAGTGTGCTTGTTCTGAATTGGTATTGGGGAGCAATACGGTGAATTCTTCGCCGCCGTATCGACCGCAACAATCTGCTTGTCTGGCGGTTTTTTTCAGCAGATGTGCCGTTTGACGTATAACACCGTCTCCTGAACTGTGACCATAGGTGTCATTCACCTTTTTAAAATGGTCGATATCAAAGATCACCAGAGACGCTGGCGTATTGAGTGTCTGGCACTGGATAAACTGATCGCTGAGGCACTGTTCCCAATGCGCACGATTGTACAAACCCGTTAAGCCATCTGTTCGGCTCAGGTGGCTGAGTTTTTGGTTTGTTTCTCTAAGGTGGAGTTTCTTTTTAGCAATGTCTGACACATCGTGAATCATTAGACAGACATGAGTCACTTCGCCGGTCAGTGCTCTTAGTGGTGTAATCACCACGTTTTGGTACATCACTGCCAAACCATTTGATACCGGGGAAAAGTTATTAAACTCGAACAGGTAAGGTCTGTCTTCCCAGCTTGAAAAGCCTCTCATTTTTAATTTGATCGAGGCTTCAATTTTGGCTTTTAACCATTCGCTTGGAAGCTGAGGAAACAGATCAAACAGGTTATGTCCCATGATGATGTCTGCAGTAATACCGCTGTACGACTGCATAAAACTGTTCCAGGTGCAGACTTTGTAATTGGTGTCGAGTACCACTAACCCGGCGTCCATGTTATCCATCACCTGTAATGCCCAGTGAAATTCGGATATGTCCAGAGTCAGGTCTGACATTACATCGTCTCCAGTATTCGTTTTATCTTACCGACCGATCGAGAATCGATAAGGAACAGCACTTCACATTCAAAATGAATGGACTCAGCAAAGTAAGTGTATTCGACGGTAAAGAGCTCCCCTACACCGCCGACATTAAGGGAATTGATTTCTTGGTGAAAGTGGTCGATGACCGCTGGCTGGCGGAGCGCAAACTGGGTGCACATCTGTTCCCCAAGGGACACTAAGTAAGAAGCCACCAGCAAGTTGGCAATATTGATAACCACTTCGTTATATGACGACTCTTGAACCTTGTAGCCCAAGCTCTGCCCCATTTCTTCTATTTGGGTGCCTCGCATACAAACCAGAGCTTCGCCGTGAATACCGCCACCTACAAAACGCTGAGCGACGGCTACAGAACCTTCTCGGTGCAAAACGTCTTCAAGCGTCATCGCTAACTCGCCTGGGCTGAGCAGACCGACGTTTGGTATCGGTATGTGAATGAACTCGCCCAAGTGATCGGAGATGATGGCAGCCCCGCGCCCCAATGCGATATTGGTCAGCTCTTTAAACTGAGTAATAGGATCCAGCTTTGGAAGTGGTGTGGATGAAGAAGACTGGCAAAAAGTTAAGCCGATAATGGGAAAAAGCGGTCTGGCGGTTTCCGGATTCAGAGGCTTTTCGATGAATTCGTAAGCCCCAAGTTCTTTACAGCGCTTTTTGGCGGCTTGCTGCACGTCGCCGGAAACGACGATCACTTTAGTCGGGTAATCACTGACGGGCATTGCGGATAGGACTTCGTACCCGTCTAGTACAGGCATAGTGAGATCCAGAAACATAACGTCGATGTTCTGCACTTTGAGTATGTCTAGTGCTTCCTGACCATCCCCAGCGAACAGAATCTTCTGATGCTCGGAATCAGCAATACAACGCGCTACTGACTTACGAGCCAGTGCTGAATCGTCACAAATTAGTACTTTCATAGAAAACGCTTGGGATTACTTTCCTGAATCAACATCACACTATAATGGTTACACTTTACAAAACTATGCTTTAGTTTAGTTTTTGTTTCCAAAATCGGATTTGCTTCACATCTGATCCTGAAAAGAAGATCTCGATCAGATCATTTGATCTTTGTGTTATTTACGAGTCAGTTAGGCATATGTGGCATATTTAACAGTAACCACAAAAAGTATTGGGCTAATATTGGGGTGTAGAATCCAACCGACGGCAGGAATGGGATATGTGGCAATCTATTTCTCAGCAACTCTCTGAAGTATTGGTATTTGAATACAAGATTAAAGAAAAAGTTCGGATTAGCGGCGGTGATATCAGCCAAAGCTATATGATCAGTGATGGCGAACAGCGGTATTTCGTCAAAACGAATGATCGTTCCTTTCTGTCGCGTTTCGAGCTTGAAGCCGAGGGGTTACAGTCTCTCACCCAAACTGATTCGCTGTTTTTGCCCGAGGTGGTTCACGTTGGGCATTGTAAGGGTCATGCCTTTCTGATCCTCAATTACATACCCTGCAAACCTTTGGAAAGCGCAAAGGCCAGCTATCGCTTCGGGCTTCAGTTAGCAAAACATCATAACTGGGGTGACCAGAAAGAATTTGGTTTCGATAGCGACAACTATATAGGAGCCACACTCCAGCCGAATTCCTGGCACAAAAACTGGGCGCGCTTTTTTTCAGAGCAGCGTATTGGTTGGCAGCTTCAACTAATGAAAGAAAAAGGCGTGGAATTTGGCAATTCAGACCTGATTGTTTCGGCGGTCTATGACCGACTTTCGCACCACCACCCTCGCCCTTCACTCTTACATGGTGATTTGTGGAGCGGCAACGTTGCGAATACCCCAGTTGGTCCTATGGTGTACGATCCGGCACCGTATTGGGGAGACGCTGAGTGTGATATAGCAATGACAGAGCTCTTTGGCGGGTTCATGACCGACTTCTATCAAGGCTATGAAAGTTTGAGACCGCTTTCTGAAAGCTACGCATCTCGGCGAGACGTCTACAATCTTTATCACATTCTGAATCACTGTAATTTGTTTGGTGGTCACTATCTGGATGACGCGCAAACTATCGTAGATAGCTTACTGTCTGAAATTTCGTAGCCACATTAGCTCAAATTATTGGATGGATTAAATCCATCCAATTACATAATTAATATTTCAAAATATTACGTATCTGATTTTATATAAATAAGGCAATAATCGGTCTATTTCTGCGCTGACTTCACATCTTTCATTTCTTTTTTCATTGGCTCAGATGCATTTTTCTGACCGTCAACACGTGATCTAAGTCGTTTTTCTCTGAAATTTTGCACTTATTCATGTTTCATACTTAATTCAATTCGAATAGTAAGACGAAGAGCTAGTATGAATAAGAATTCAACAGGGGATTCTAATTGATGTAAGGACCGATGTTATGAAAGCTTACACAGAAAAGAGCGTAAAGTGCCCTCACTGCGGATATACAATACGTATTACCTTGGATTCATCAAATGGCAGCCAGGAATTTTACGATGACTGCCCTGCTTGTTGCCATGCGATTCACTTGAATATGCTGGTGGACGAACAGCATGACAAGGTACAGCTATTCATAGACGCTGATGACGAACAAATATTCTGAATTGAGCCTTGAATTTGCCTTTTCCATAGTCAATAACATTGATATAAAAATAAAGAGCACCTTACTAAAGGTGCTCTTCTTTTATCCATATAATCAGTTAGTTAGTTTAAACGTTGCGATTTTTTAACACACGTTCCACCGTATCAACAATTGCTTGTGTTTGTGGGTCAAACTCTATATTGACAGGCTCACCGATTTTGCGATTTCCGAACAGAGTCCTTGTTAATGTTTCTGGAATCAGATGAACACAGAATTGGTTATCTTCAACGGAACCTATCGTCAGTGAACAACCGTCTATCCCGATGTAACCTTTTTCCAAAACATATCGCATATGGTCGTTTTCAAGTTCAAACCAGATAGTTTTATTGTTCTCACTTTCTTCAATTTTCGAAATGGTAGCCGTAGTGGAAATGTGACCAGACATTGAATGCCCGCCGATTTCGTCGCCAAACTTCGCAGCTCGTTCAACGTTAACGTAGTCACCAACATCGCAGCCGCCCAAATTGGTTAACTTAAGTGTTGCCTGCATGAGATCGAAGGAAATACGATTCCCATCGATATGTGTAACTGTTAAACAGCAACCATTGTGCGCAACCGATGCGCCAATTTTAAGGTCTGAACCTAGCTCTCCTTCAAGCTCTAGAACGTGAGTTTGAAATTCCTGTTTTCTCTCTATCGATACAATCTTCGCTGTACCCTGCACAATTCCGGTAAACATTCTTGTCCTATCAATATATGTATCAAAGTTATTGGTATCTTACGATCAAAGCAGTATCATTCGCCACTCTAAGCTATGTTGGAGTTTTGTGTGCACCGCTATAAAAAAGAAGCTTCTCAATTAGTTAAGCTCGCTACCCCAGTACTCATTGCGTCTGTTGCTCAGACGGGAATGGGATTTGTCGACACCGTTATGGCAGGTGGTGTTAGCCCTACCGATATGGCAGCGGTTGCTATCGCTACCAGTGTTTGGCTGCCCTCTATTCTGTTTGGCATCGGCTTACTTATGGCATTAGTGCCCGTTGTCGCCCAGCTTAACGGTTCTAACCGTCAGGTAAAAATTCCTTTTGAAATTCATCAGGGCATCTTTATGTCCCTGCTACTTACTGTGCCTATCGTAGGTGTCCTTTTCCAGACACAGTTGATCCTGGACTGGATGGATGTAGAACACCTTATGGCAGAAAAAGCCAACGGTTACATGTTCGCTGTGATGTGGGCTGTCCCTGCTTTCTTACTGTTTCAGACTTTACGAAGCCTGACAGATGGTATGTCCCTGACCAAGCCCGCGATGGTTATTGGCTTTGTGGGATTGCTTCTCAACATTCCGCTTAACTGGATTTTTGTGTACGGAAAGCTTGGCGCTCCTGCCCTTGGTGGTGTGGGCTGTGGCGTCGCAACGACCATCGTCTACTGGATTATGTTCCTGATGATGTTGTTTTACGTCGCGAAAGCCAAAAAGTTACAACACATTAAGTTGTTTGATGAGTTTCATGCGCCTCAATGGAAAGCACAAACACGACTATTTAAGCTCGGCGTACCTGTCGCAGCCGCGCTATTTTTTGAAGTAACGTTGTTTGCGGTTGTCGCGTTACTCATTGCGCCTTTAGGACCTGCGATCGTTGCTTCCCATCAGGTGGCGATCAACTTCTCGTCCCTTGTATTCATGCTTCCAATGAGTATCGGCGCAGCAGTAAGTATTCGTGTCGGTCATAAATTGGGGGAAAACAGTACCGAAGGTGCAAGAATCTCTTCGCATGTCGGCATTTTTGTTGGTCTGGCAACGGCGTGCATCACTGCTTTGCTTACCGTGCTATTCCGCGAACAGATTGCCTTATTGTACACAGACAACAAGGAAGTGGTAGTCACCGCAAGTACTTTGTTAGTGTTTGCCGCGATTTATCAATGTACCGACTCTATTCAGGTGATTGCAGCTGGTGCGTTACGTGGATACAAAGACATGAAAGCCATCTTTAACCGTACTTTTATAGCGTATTGGGTATTAGGCTTGCCTGTTGGTTACGTGCTAGGCATGACGGACTGGGTAGTCGCCCCAATGGGTGCGACTGGCTTCTGGATTGGCTTCATAGTGGGTTTGTCTTCCGCAGCCTTTATGCTTGGTATGAGGCTTCACTGGATGCACAAGCAGCCAGACGACACTCAGCTCGAATTCTCCGCGCGATAATTCAGCGTAAACGTTCGGATTTTTGTTATAGCCCGGTTTTCCGGGCTTTATTCTATTTGGTTGATACATTTCAGTCTCGGTGGCGTAGAATTAGAAAAAACAATGGAATGTAATGCGTTGCTACGAATCACTTTTTTCGCCTCTATCTTCTTTCTGACAGGATGCTCTGATCCTGTCACCAACATGTATCAAGACTATCTGGAACGAGTCGCACGTGTCCAGGATGCCCCTGAGTTGGACGCCCCAGAAGAGCGATTTACTTCATTGCCAAATAAGAAAGTGCTTCAATTGACCATTCCTCGCCTGTCACTTGGTCTGCTTGAATCGTATGAATTGCGTAATTGTGGTTTGTTTGAGTTGATTGCAGAGCGCAACTCATCTCTTGGAAAGGTTCAGGATGAGTTTCGTCAGCTGGATTACGAAACTCAATTTGTTTCCAAAGCCAGTGAATGCCTTTCACACCCAGAAATTTCTGAAGAAGTGAAAGCCAAACTTACTAAGGCATACCAACAGAAAGTCAGGCAGTACCCTCTTCATTTCCAACATGTGTTTACTCAGAGTAGTGCCTGGCGGGCTCAACTGACCGGGAAAGACTGGTTGTCTGAGGATTTGATGTCTTCGGTAACAGAAGTAAAGCTCGCTTTGGATCCGTTCATCAAGATATCTCAGTCCATTAGGGGGAGTGACACATCTGCATCAGATGGTGTTACACCGTCACAAGAGACCATTGAAACAATTCCTGTAATTGGGAATCTTAAATACAGTCTGGATAACAGTACGCTTTGGCTCGAAACCCTGACAAGTCAGCTTAAAAAATACGACGGTAACATCCGATGTGGGGCAAACATCAACAGTACTCAGTTCAAATATCTTCGAAACGTTTTCCAGTCTCAATATATCGAGCAAGTGCAGCCTTATCTGGCACAGTTGGATTCCGCATACGTGAAAATTGGCGAGGACATTAACTTCTTATTAGAGGAAATAACCGAGCAGCATGGAACGTTTTTTAACATTGAACAGAGCCACAGAGAGTTTAAAATTGCGACTCTTGAACACGTTAAATACTGGCAAAACCTATTCGCCCGGTGTGGTGTAAAGCCCGGGCGTTAGAATCATCATAAACTCAGAGCTTACTCTATTCTTTCCCTTACAAATCTCGCGAATCTGGGCTTTCCTGTCGACGTTTTACCATTAAAGCGATAAGTGATTCGAGCTCCCACTGGTAATGGGTCTTTCCTCATCGAATCTTTTAACCCACTGCCAATATAAAATTCCTTACCGTCAGCACATCTTACAAAGTAAGAACCAAGCATTCCGTGGTACTTACCCTCACCCGGTTTGTATCCGATGATTGTGGCTTCTGCATCCTGATACTTTTTAAGTTTGAGTAGGTCATCAGAACGACCTGGTCGATATCTTTGGTTCACTTTACGCAGCATCACACCCTCGCCATAATTACCGTCAATGGTGTCGAGCATGTGCATTAGCTGAGAATGATTACCAGCAGGCAGGTGTTCGACATAGCGAACATGATGTTGGTTGATCACCTGAACCCAGTTTTGAATGTCGTAATAGCGTTTGGCGTAATCACCAGCAGAATGTGGAAGGTCAAAAACCATGAACTGAATGTCCTGCCACGCACGGTCAGATGGCGTTTTGTCCATCACAGTTTGTTGAACAACGTGAAACTTGCCTCGACCAGCCCAAAGTTCACCTTCCATCATGACGGGAGGCAGGTTTTCAATAAACCAAACAGGAGCATGAATCTTTGTACCCTTGCGGCTGTACAGTGTTTCACCATCCCAAACCACGCGTATTCCGTCGAGTTTCTCCGAAACCCAGTATTCATCAAGATTGACTTCGGATTTGTATTCGTTCGCCAGGAGCAGTGAGTGCTCGGTAGGTCGTTCTGCAATTGCTGATGTTCCGCTCAGCGCAGCGATAATCACGCACGCTAAAATCCTTTTCTTCATTCCTTTCCCTAGTCCTTTGGGTACGACATTAGATTGAATAATGTTGTTTATATTTATCGGAATCCGAATCCTCGAGCGAATTATCAGTTGATCAAATGCGATCTATTCTCACCTATTTACTTAACTCTTTGAAATGATTACAACACGATCTGACGGTTGTCACTTTTTCAATTTATCTGGTTAAAAGCTTCAAACATCCATCCTTTAGAAACTCAGAGACTAATTTGGTCGAATTTATAACCAAGGTGATCACAAAGACGCCAACCAGTTCAAAAACCTCAAATTTCCACTTGCACCCCTCGCCCGCAGTGGTTAATATCCTCCTCGTTCCAAGGGAATGCGTCCGTAGCTCAGTTGGTTAGAGCACCACCTTGACATGGTGGGGGTCGGTGATTCGAGTTCACTCGGACGCACCATTCCTTTTACTTGGAGCACAAAATTTGGGTCCGTAGCTCAGTTGGTTAGAGTACTACCTTGACATGGTAGGGGTCGGCGATTCGAGTTCGCCCGGACCCACCAAATTTAAACAAAGCCCGCTTATTCAGCGGGCTTTGTTGTTTCTGTCATACCTCTCCTCGCCTTCCTAATCCGTTCATTTTTCATATACATTTCCCCTTACTTTATACGGAATTCACACCCGTTTAAATGCAACAAAACTGTCACATAAAACTTATCAGATCAAATATCAAGAAAGACTCCGCAATTATTTGGCTTTTGATGCTTTACCCACAATTAGAGTGGTTAGTTTCTTTGTTAAATACCAAATATGATTTTAATCAAATAACATCTAAGCAAATAGAAACACTATTAAATAGTTAATTGAGGGGAATTTAGATTAGAAATATTTGCTTACAAATATAACGTGAGATATACCATTAAATAAAAGAACAACGGACTGTAAATAATACATATAAATATACAAGCCATTAATGTGGAGATATTGAAATGGCAAAGGGAATGAGAATTCTTATTATTGACGACTCTAAAAGCTCCCTATATTTAATACAGAGCATGCTACATGAAATTGGATATAAAAATGTGACAACGTCAACCTCCCCTTCTTTTGCTTTTAAGATGGTTTCAGACGATCCTACAAGATTTTCAGTCGTTTTGACCGACCTAAACATGCCAAATTACGATGGAATGCAAGTCATTAAAATGTTGGGGAAAATTGGTTATAGAGGAGGTGTTGCCATAATCTCCGATGCGGACCACAAGGTCATCAACTTAGCTGTTGAGATAGCAAGAAGACACCGGGTGTTTCTGCTTGGAAGCATACGAAAGCCAGCGTTGTCAGAAGAGTTAAAACGACTTTTAGAAAGAGTTTCCCTGCGAGAAGAAAAGGAATTCGCAAACCAGGCGTGCATTCCCAGAAACGATTTGATATCAGCTATCAGTAACCGTCAGATTCGAGCTTTTTATCAACCAAAAATCAATATATCGGATAGCGGTATTTCTGGCTACGAGGTCCTGGCCAGAGTAGAGCATAAAAAGTCGCGCATCTTGCTACCCTGGCAGTTTATCCCCTCTGCAATGAAATACGGGCTCATCAACGAGCTATTTTATGAATTGATGAACACAGCCCTAAGCGAGGTTCAGGCGAAAGATAAGCAAATTAATCTAAGCTTTAATCTTAGCCCGCTCCAACTCGAAGAAACCCGGCTGCACATAAAGCTAGCGGAAATTGTGAGTAGCTATGATATTGACCCAAAGGAAATCACATTCGAAATAACTGAAGAACATGCTTTGTCGAGCTTGGTACAACTAGAGACACTGAATCGCTTAAGAATTCGAGGCTTTCGGGTTTCCTTAGATGATTTCGGAACTGGATTTACGAACTTCAAACAGCTCAAGAAGTTGCCTTTTTCAGAAGTAAAAATTGATCGCTCTCTTATAAAGGATATTCATCGAGATACTTTTTCACAAACTGTGGTGAATAGTTTATATGAACTCGCTCAGTGCCAAAAAATTTCTCTTGTCGCAGAAGGTGTTGAAAAATCCGATGAATTTGAGTTTTTGAAAGGCCACTACCAGAAGATTTTAATTCAAGGATATTTGATCAGTAAACCGAAACCTTTAGATAAATTACTCTGTTGGAAGAAAAGTTGGGAATCTATTCGAAGCTAAATTCGATTTTATATTTATAGTGATGCATATAACTTACTAATTGTAATATTTTGTTTCGTAATCAAGTTGGTTTTATTAAAGGAATAAAAAACACAATGATTATATATCCTAAGCAAGGTCACAAAAACTTTATAGGTTTTATATTTAATTTGAGAAGCGGAAATATTCCCATACTTACTCATGATGACATGTTAGTTCTACTTCATGACCGTTCCCTTCTGAGAAGTAAAGTCTGTGGAGGTGATAAGAAAAACCGATACCTTATCGACCAGATTGACCCGTTCAGAGGGCAAGCTTATTTGCTTTTCTCAAGACCTTTTGAAGAGTGGCATGAGTTTATTGCAAATTATTTTATCAATGAGAATCTAAGCCGGACCACCGCAACAGTTTAGTGCCTTCGCTTGCGCACTCGCTACCAGGTTAAGCTGTCCTGGTAGCCCCTTTCCAGGTTCCTAACCAAATCCACGGTTTTGTATAACAAGGTTTCCCAACTTAATAACAGTTATATCTATAATTCTTCGCCAGTTGGTTCTGATGGAAATGTTGCAATGCCCACCTTGTTGGTTTCTTTGTTATTTACTTTTTGCACCTTGACTGTTTTCTCACAATTTAATTTGGAGAATCAGCTACTTGCAAAAGACAAGATAAGCTTTTCAAGCACAAGTTCTATTGCCATACCCAGCTTTTCAGATGGCTGGAATAAGAACGGACATTGTACTCCCAGGCTTATGGAAAGCTGTTGGTTTTCCATAGAAATTTCCGAGCAAGAAAGACAACATTATTCGCTGTACCTGGTGAATCGAACTCTCAGTAACGGTCAACTTTTCTTTTTCGAAGATCAACGACTCTTGCTGACAGAAGACTTCAAAGGCTTTCGAGCCATTCAACTGGATAAGCCCTTTTCATATGATCGTATTTACCTGAAAACGCCCAACGAACAATATGCCCTGTTTAACCCAATTTTAGTCAATAACGCACATCTACTTGGTCAACTCATCACGAGAGACATTTTTGTTGTTGCCCTGATGACAGTCTTTGCCGTTTTATCTGTCTTTTACGCACGATTTAAATGGCATGAAAGTAAAATATCTTCAGTGTCATGCATTGTCTATATGGCAGCACTTACCCTCTTTTATCTATACGGCTACGGCTTTTTGCCTTTGAGTCACGTTACAGAGAAAGGGATTCAAAATGTAGAATGGTTAAGTAACGATTTTTGGTATTCCTGCTACATCGTCTCTGTTTTTGCATTCTTTCTGACGGTGTATTGCAAGGAAAACAGCAGGCTTAACCCGACTCACATCGTCATTATGGTCGGATTCATTGCTGCTCAAGTTGTCGCGTTGAATGTACTTAAAGCGAGTGAACCGAATTTAATCATCAACATGGCAGGTGGTGCGTTGGTGTTCTATCACCTAATCACCCACAAAGATACGCGATATAAGCCTTTTATTATCAACATGTATGCGGCATGTTTTGCGGTGTCGGTGCTGATAGCCATTGCCACTTACCGCAATAGCGAAGTAACCAAGTATCTTTTCCTGTTGCAGGCGATGTTTTATCTGTTCCACGTATTAATCATCACGCTTTGTATCTATGAGCTGGCGGATATGCGAGTGGTTAATTTCAATGACTACGGACTTATCCTTCGCAAATCCAACAAAGATCCACTTACCGGTTTGCCAGATGTTGAAATATTGAAAGACAAAGCAGTCTTTGATGAGAAGCAGTTCCTCTATTTCATTACCATCAAAAACATTGACTCAATCAACCGACAACTGGGTCGTGCCAGCGGTAATCACATATTAATCAAGCTCTCTAGGGAGCTTAAGAATGTTGCAAGAGTGAATAAGGGGCAACTCTACAGGGTTAAGTCTTCTAGCTTTTTACTGATTACATCTCAAACCTCGTCCAGCCGCATAATCGACTTGGTTAAGAGCAACCTGACATATTCAACGGACATTAAAGTTGATATTTGCTTTGGTCGCTACGAGACCCAACCGTCTGATTCTTGTCAGACAAGCATGTTCAAAGCTCAGTTGTGTTGCTTAAATGCTGTCGAGCAAGATGCCATGTTTAAAGACTGGAATGACAACGATCACTTCATGCTTTACTCACTTCCAGAAAGAAAACAAGAAGCAAAGTCTCTCATTCTTTCCAATGCTTTGCGGCTGTATTCGCAACGAATATTTCCTCTTTCTGAAAAAGCCAATACAAACAAGTTTGAAGTACTTTGCCGCTTACACTACGAAGGTCAGAATCAACAGGTGATTCCAGCTGGTCAAGTTTTGAAAGTGGTGACACTGCATGGTCTTGAGCTACTACTTGATAAAACCATTTTGTCTAAAGCGGCTTCTTATCTGACTCAACATGAATGTTTGGAGCTCGCCGTTAACGTCACACCTAAATCTTTGCTCGACCCCGAGCTCGTCAGGTTTCTAAAAACATTGCCCCACTCTGTCCGTTCCCGTTTGTGTCTGGAACTGACAGAACAGGATTTTTACGCCATGGACACGAGTTTTTCTTCTATCCTGCAAGAACTCCGAAAATCCCAGTTGAAGATTGCTCTTGATGACTTTGGCTCGGGTTTTTCCAGCTACGCCACTCTCTCTAATGACGTGTTCGATTTTATTAAGATTGATGGTTCTCTGGTTCAGCACGTTGAGCACTCAAAATTCCAACAAAAAATGATTGAGTCGATTGTAGAACTTGCAGAAATCAACGGTGCAAAGGTGGTTGCAGAGTTTATTGAAAATAAACTTCAATGCGAAATACTAGAAAAGCTTGGGGTTCACTACGGTCAGGGATACGCCGTACATAAACCTCAGGAAATAAGCGCAGTACTGAATGAGCTGGAGGCAAGTCGTGAAGCAAGCTAACGATCTTGATAACCTGAGAGAGCGTGTGTTTCTGAAGCTTTCCATCTTTCTGGGACTTGTTGCCATTCCATTAGCTGCGCTGAATTACTATCTTGGTGATATGGCATTGGCGCTTATTCAACTGACATACACGTTTACAGCGATTGTTACCTGGAGAATATTTGATCGTTTTCAGACCAAGAGATCACTAATTCGCACACACATTTTGATTCTTTGTGCGGTGATTTTACTCTCCATCATAACCAAGCCTATAAACGAAGGTGTATTTCAGTGGTCCATCTGTTTGCCTGCGATATTTTTCTTCCTTTTGGACAAGAACGAAGGTGTAACCTATTCGCTGCTGTATCTGGTCATCAAAATCATTGCACTCATGTTTATCTGGGAACCTGAGATACAGATATCCGTGGTTAACTTTGTTCTTTCCTACCTGCTGACAGCATCGGTATGCTTCACGTACGAAAGCAAACGCACCAGTTATCAAAAAGACTGGAAAAAGCTGGCACACTTCGATTTTCTGACAGGAGCACTAAACCGACGTGCTCTGGATTGCCACCTTAGCGAGATTCAGAAAAATGAGGTTGATGTACCTGCCGTAGTGAGCTTTGACATAGATAACTTCAAGCAAATCAATGACAGACATGGTCATGATGGTGGCGATCAAGTATTGATCGAGCTGACCAAACGACTACAGAAATTTTGTGGAGAGCAATACGTCTATCGCGTCGGGGGAGAAGAATTTGTCGTGGCACTATCAAGAGAGTTACTTGCGTATTCTGGATCAGTAAAGAGCGCCGCTGAGTCAATTTTAAGGTGTGTCTCGATTCATCCTGTCAGCCACAATGAGAAAAGTATTTTTGTCACTGTAAGTGGCGGTTTAGTTACAAGAGACAACTTCGATACCGGAATGTGGTCGGTGTTGGATGAAAATCTTTATATGGCAAAAAAGCACGGTAAGAGCCGGATCTACAAAGACAAAAAGCTGCTGGCTTTGTTTGAGTAGTATAAATTCGAAAAGCTGCGTTAAGCAGCTTTCCTATTTCTGAGTTATTGTGTTTTTAGCTACACGTTTTGCAGTACACCGCGTCTGATCTGGTCTTCTTCAATGGATTCAAACAGAGCTTTGAAGTTACCCTCACCAAACCCTTCATTTCCTTTACGTTGAATGATTTCGAAAAACACCGGTCCGATGACCGTCTGAGTGAAGATTTGCAGTAAAATTCCGTCTTTCATTGGCGCGCCGTCGATCAGGATTTGTAAGTCGCGCAAATGGTTAACGTCTTCTCCATGCCCCTCGACACGTTCGTTTACTTTTTCATAGTAAGTATCTGGAGTTGGCATAAAGTCCATTCCACGATCGCGAAGTGTCTGAACGGTTTTGTAAATATCGTCTGTCGTTAGGGCTATATGCTGAATCCCTTCTCCGTTGTATTCCTTCAGGAACTCTTCAATTTGGGATTTATCATCTGATGATTCATTAATCGGGATACGAATCTTGCCACATGGCGCTGTCATTGCCCGGCTGACCAAACCTGTAAGTTTGCCCTCGATATCGAAATAGCGGATTTCGCGGAAATTACCGATTCGCTCATAGAATCCAGACCACACATCCATGTTGCCCTGACGCACGTTATGAGTAAGATGATCAATCACATTCAAACCAACGTCTTTGTTAGCAAGCCTTTGTGCTGCATCTTCATAGAAGGTGAAGTCTACATCGTAGATCTCGCTTGTGCCGTATCGGTCGACAAAATAGAGCAAACTTTCTCCAATGCCATAAATCGCCGGAATGCTGAGCTCCATCGGTCCAATTTGGGTTACGTACTGCTTGCCGCCATTCTCAAGTGCATGAGCCAGAGCCTGTGCTGAATCCTCGACTCTAAAGGCCATGCCGCAAACTGAAGGTCCATGTTCGGCTGCGAACTTTTCAGCCTGACTATGAGGCTGAGCATTGACGATGAAGTTAATGTCGCCTTGGCGATACAACCAGGCTTCTTTTGAACGGTGTTTTGCCACTTCTGCAAAACCTAAAGACGAGAAGAGATCTTTTAAATCCTGAATCCCTTTGTTATCTGCGGCTGTGTATTCAACAAACTCAAATCCATCTGTACCTAGCGGGTTGTATGAAATATCCATAGCCCTATCCTCCTTTGTATGTTCACGTTTAAATACAACATGGATGATTTTTTATCGGGTGGAAATAGATGTTAATGAAATGATAAAATTGGTAAAAAGATTAAAATCTGTACAGATAAATTTACAGCGCCATCACATTGACAAAAAATGTATGAAAATAAAGCATGTTACGGGCATTTCCTAGCCGTAAATTTTACTGCCCAACAATAAGAATGGGTGTTACATTTAATTAACATCCATGACTTCACCACTTTCGGCATCAAGATAAATTTTGTTCTCTCGTTCAATGCCACCACAGTAGGTGTAGTACACATCTCTTGGTTGATAGTCCACAGATTTAAGCCAGCCGCGCATTTCTTTGAAATCGCCATTGGAGCAGACACCATCGTCGATCAAAGCCTGAGACACTTTTAGGAACAAATTTCGGTGCGTGACAAAGTTGTCTGAATGTTTGATGGCGATTTCGAGTCTTCCTGAACGAACTGTTGCCAAATTCTCAGGTATGGAGGATGAAAGAAACTGTTCAGAAACCCACTGAGCAAAGTTGCCATCGCCAAATTCGTAATACTCTGAGATGCGAGCCCAGCCCTGATTAGATTCCAGCACGTTTACCTTATCGCCAATATCTAGGACTCGAGAAATCGGAGCATTGGTGCCAGGTTCCCTACGAACGTTAAGACGGCTTGAAGTGACATAGTATTCACCTAATTCAATGGTCGCCATATTCTTCTTTTCTTCAAGCTCCATCATAGGCTTTTCTGCTTGCTGGTCTGGTTCTATAACTTTGCCGTCTGAGCCGGCTACCATAGCCATTTGAGGCATCATGACGAAATAGTAGTATGCACCACCTCCGCCCAAACCCAATAAAATCAATAACAACAGAAGCTTTTTCATTCAATACCATCCTGATTGGTTCTCTTAATCTTAGCAGCTATGAAATTTCGAGCGTGATATTGATCTGGCTCAGCCTTAAAAAAGAGAGGTTTCATGTAATGTGCTTGTACTTCCGTGATGTAGCGTGCGGTTGCTTCGCCCGTTTTACGTCCATACCTACTCATACAGAGGTCTTATGTCAAAAGTAAATCAACAAAGGCTTGTCGAACACTTCATGTCACTGGTCAAAATCGACAGTGAATCCCGCTATGAAAAACAGATGGCAGAAGTAGTCTCAGAGGAATTGGGGCAATTGGGCTTTGAAGTAAAAAAGCTTCCCGTTACAGAAGACATTTCAAACGGTTTTAATGTTTATGGCAAGCTTGCTGGGAAACTGGAAGGCAGCGTTCTTATAAGTGCCCACCTTGATACGGTAACACCGGGAAACGGTATTGTTCCGATTCTTGAAGATGGGGTTATTCGCTCAGCAGGTGACACCATTTTAGGTGGTGATGATAAATCGGGTATTGCTGCACTGATCGAAGCGGTTCGCACCATTCAGGAAAATCATCTGGATCACCAAACTATCGAGGTAGCCTTTACTGTTCACGAAGAAGGCGGTCTGCATGGTTCACGCCAGTTCGATATGAGCGTTATCGAATCGGATAGTGCGATTGTTCTGGATTCAGGCGGACCGATTGGCAGTATCATTACCACGGCACCCGGTCAGCAAAACTTGAAAGTGACGATTAAGGGCAAACCAGCTCACGCAGGTCTGGCACCGGAAGAAGGTATCAATGCCATGGTTGTGGCATCGGATGCCATTTCAAACATGACACTGTCACGTATCGATGAAGAAACCACTGCAAATATTGGTGTCGTTACTGGTGGTCAGGCAACCAATATCGTTATGCCTGAAATTTACATAGAGGCAGAAGCCCGATCTCTCAAAGACGATAAGTTGTCAGCACAAGTGAAGCATATGGAAGAAACATTCAAAGCCGCTGCTTCAAAACATAGTGCAGAGGTAGATATTGTTTCAACTCGTGCCTACGACGCCTATCAAATTGATGATTGTGACCCTCTAATTGTATCTATTAAAGAAAGTTTCGAGCGCGTTGGTATGGCAGGACAAACCAATTCAACAGGCGGTGGTAGCGACGCCAACATTTTCAACAGTAGAGGATTGAAAACGGTAAACCTGTCGACGGGAATGGCGAAAGTACACACCACAGAAGAGTTCATTAAAGTCGAAGATATGGTGAATATCACTCGTTTCCTTGTATCCCACCTCACCCACTAACCAAAATTAAAAAAGGCAGCGTAATAGCTGCCTTATTCCTGCCAGTTAGACTTCATTTTTTCAATGGTATCTGATGGCACATCATGTATTGAGCCGAATTCTTCTCTGCACACCATGATGTCGATTTCAAAGCTGCTCGTTTTTGCTAAAAGAAGATAAGGCTCCATTTCCCATTTCTCGATAAAGGTGTTTGAGACGACGACATCTGATCCTTTGTTGAGCCATATCTTAGTCTGGTTAAAACACCAGTTATGGGCTTGTTTTAACTTCCTGGGCTGAAAACGGTATTCCCCTTTTCGGTCAACAAAATACATGTCCGCTTCGATGTGCTTCGCATTCATTGTTTTTGCTAAAGTCGACTTCCCTGAACCGGGTAAGCCGCGTACCAGTGTTAAGCGCGGTTTCGTCATGATCTGGATGTGTAAATTGCTACTGTGCGCATGTTAGCGTTTGACTCATGACAAAACAACGGCAGATCGATTATTCCATCTCCGGTTGAACATATACCTTGTTTCTTCCGGTTTTCTTGCCCTCGTAAAGCAAATCGTCTGCTCGGTGCATCAAATTGTCCATGGTGTCACTTTTGATCAGAGTTTCCGCCAGTCCGATGGTGACGGTAATGGATGCTTCAATCCCTTCATGGCTTATCACCAAAGTGCTCACCTGTTTTCTGATGGTTTCCGCGACTTTCTTTGCCCCTTCAAGTTGGGTGTCTGGCAAAATCACGCTGAATTCTTCACCCCCAATTCGTGCAAACACATCATTCACACGAAGCCGATTTTTGATAAGCGCCGCCACTTCACGCAGCACTTCATCTCCGAAAAGATGCCCGTGCTGATCATTAACCTGTTTGAATTCATCAAAGTCGATCATCATTAAACAGAAACTTCTGCCTGCCCGGCTAAAACGTTCAAACTCAGCGTTCAGGCGTTCCAGATAAAAACGTCGATTATAAGCGCCAGTTAGCGGGTCGGTTATCGCTTGTTCACGAAGCTGAATCTCAAGGATTTTCTGATCAGTAATGTCTCTGATGGTGCCAATGAGCGTGTTTGTACCGACCTGAAAGTCCGCCATTTCGTGTACCCAGATAAGTGTTCCACTGGCGTGCTTAATCATATGCTGCACGTCGTACTTACCGCTTATTTGGGCGGCGCGTTCACTTTCATCCACTCGGTTTCTGTGCTCTTCGGCAACTAAGCTTTTAAAGAACGACAGGCTTGGTTGGACCTGTCCCCGTTCATAGCCCAAAATGGTGTACACCATATCCGACCAATAAACATCGCCTGTATCTAAGTTGCATTCCCAGTGCCCCATCCTGCCAATTTGGTGCGCGGTTTTGAGCCGATACTGGCTGTCCTGCAGTTTGAGTTCCAGATTCTTTTGAGAAGTAATATCGGCTATCGAACCTATGTAGCCGTTGGTGTTGAAAGCGGGGCTTTTGAATTTGCGCACAGAGTCAGAAAGCCATAGATAGAATCCGTCTTTATGTCGGAATCGATACTGCCTTGTGAGTACACTGTCTCTGCCTTCTTTCTGCCATTGAACAAACTCTGTTCTCGCTTCGTCGTAAACACTCTGGGGTAATTGCTTTCCCCAGTAACCTTCGCTTTCAACAATCTCAGATTTATGGTGCCCCGTCATTTCGCTCACATCTTTAGATATAAAATCGATGCTCTCCAGTGGATCGCCTTGGCAGCGGTAGATGACGTTTGGGCTGACATCTATCATTGCATCAAGCTCATGGTTCATAGACTCAAGTTGGACAGCTTCAGATTTATTTGAAGTTACGTCTATATGGGTGCCAACCACCCACTCGGGATCACCCGCAGGCGTTCTGGTCATGAGTTTGCCAAAGTCACGCACCCAGACTTCCCTACCGTTTCGGTGTTTCATGCGTACTTCGCATTCATAATAGGGAGTGTCTCCAGAAAAATGTGCCATCAACTGCTCTTCTGAAATCGATAAATCGTCTTCATGCACATGTTTTATCCAAGTATCGATGGAAAGAGGTTTTAGTTCCTCTAGCTCGTATCCAATGATTTCCGCCCAACGTTCATTGAACACGACTTCTCCCGTCTGAACATTCCATTCCCAAGTGCCAGCGCGAGAACCTTCAAGCATGGTTCGAAACTTAAACACATCTGAAGATTCCTGATAGACAGATTCGCTGTCCTGACAGGCAAACCGTATCTGCCACAAATTATCATCGCTAAGTGAGATGGGTTCGATAACGCCTTCGCTTAGCCCTTCTTCACTTTCCACCATGACTTTTTGTTGCTGGCGACTTTCCCTTGAATAAAGGTGTGTTGGAGTGATCACCTGCCCAGACGTCAGCCAAGTGATTTTTAACGGGGCACCAATAAGTGATGTTGCAGAGGGGGCAATTATCCCACGTTCTGTAAAGCGTCGGTTCTTCCCCAGGATATTGAGTTCACTATCCAAGATAATGGCGTATTCGCTGTGTGACATGTGTCGCCTCAGGACGTTTTTATAATTTGTTTTTCGTGATGGTCGCTGTGGAGTTTTTATTATCGTCCGAGCAAAAATGCGGTTTAGGCAGCCACACTTTCCTCGCAGCCGCAGATAGACTCTCGAAGCGTTTCTTTAATAAATGTAGACACAGACTCGACGAACCTCATAAAAATAGGGCGACATAACATGGCTTTATGCCAAAACAGAGACGTCTGGCACAAAAATGAGAATTCGGAAATTGAGTTCTATAAATTTCAATATACAGCTCACTTACGTCGGATAAACAATTTGAAACGAATTGAACCCCATATCGAATGTTGTGTCCGTAGCTCATAACTGCTATCTATGTATTTAAACTTCTGATAACCAAACGGAACTTAACAAACATGATAACTAAAGGACGGTTGGCTACCTCCCTTTTATTGCTTCTTTCCGGGGCATCACAGGCTGGCGACCTGAGTGTGAAAGTGGGTGGTTTTTACTCCAGCGCGGATACATCCATGGGGGCTTACTCCTCAGATCTATCGAGAAGTTTCGATCTGGATTTTGAATCCGACTTAAGGCTAAAAGAACGCGAGGTCTTACCCTACCTTAAAGTTGAATACGCGTTTAACTCAAAGCATGCAATGTACCTTGACTGGCGTAGCTTACACCGAAATTCTTCGGTCACATCAGAACGCGCTTTTTCTGTCCCAATTGATGGGGAAATCTACGACGCTAAAATTGGTGCAACCATTCAGTCCACGCTAAACATCGACCTTGCACGATTGGGTTACTCCTATTCGTTTTTTGAAAACGAAAACTGGGACTTGGACCTGACGGCTGGTATCCACATTATGCAAATGCAGATTGGACTGGGGGGCGAGCTGAGTTTACAGGGTGGTAATCAGAATGTTGTGTTAGGTAAAGGAAACTATGCGTTTACCGATGTCACTGCACCACTTCCAGACATTGGCTTGGAAGCGGAATACAAGATTAACGAAAACTGGCGCGCAATTTCCCATGCTCAAGTGTTTTACATTGAGTTTAATAGCATCAAAGGTTTGTTAGTAGACGCCAATTTGGGTGTGCAATACCAGTTCAATGAAAACTGGAACGCCGAAGCTTCCTACAGCTATTACGAAGTCAATGTGGATTATGGGTCTGAGCGAACCGATCTGAACGTTAACTTCCAGTTCTTTGGTCCTATGGTGACTCTTGAATACCAGTTTTAAAATCAGACATAAAGAAAAGCCAGTCGTGTTGACTGGCTTTTCTGGTTTTACGTGTCTCGGTATATATTCGCAAGGCGGTTATGAAGGAAGTTCTCTATGAAACAGTCTAACTCTTCTAGCTTTGCGCCAATAACCCAAAAGCTTTCGTACTCAGCGACCAGAAAATCGTGCCCCGCTTCTGTTAACTGATAATCCGAGATGGAAGTGCTGTCGGCTTTTTCGCTTTTTTCTATCAGACCTGCATCAATCAGATCTTCAAACCGAATCCCAAAGTCCAGACAAAAATCGAAAAGAGGTTTGCTTCCCCTTTTCATTTGAGTGCTTTTCCATATGTCGCGCTGTTCAAAAAAGCATGCTGATACAGTCATTTGCTCATTACTGATGATTTCTACATTAGATACAGACATGGTATTTCTTCAAACCCGATAGTTGAATGAATTCAGAGTATCTTGACGTAGAACTGACAGTTATTTCGTCGCGACTCCTACGTCCAGACCATCTAGCCACATCAGGAAACGTTTTACATCGTCTCCTTTGAATATGCCGCCGTGCTGTGGGCAGAGCATATCAATTTCCAGCTTACTGACTTTTTCTATCCATGCGGTCTTGGCTCTATTTGAGGGCATCCACCTACGGTGAAAATACTCCATTTTTGGTATGTGAGCATCAAAATCCTGAACAAACATCGGCGCATCTACAGCATCTAGTGCTGCTCCGATGTCTCCCGACATTAATATTTTAGCTTGTGGATCGTAAACTGAGAAATTTCCTGACGAATGCATGTAATGAGCGGGAACGAATTGCAACTCTAACCCTGCCAGGCTGAGCGTTTTTCCTTCATCAGGAATCGGCATGTAATCGACGTTCTCCATACCAAAATGCTTTATGAACCCTTCCCACAACCAAGGCGAATGAAGTTTGGCTTTTGGAAGAGCCTGATCCCATAAACCCAGAGATGAAATAATGTCGGGATCCTGATGAGACGCAAACAGGTGGGTAATGTTTTCAACGGGTACTTCTTTAACCACACATCCCAGCATGGCGGAAAACAGCTCAATACCTCCTGGGTCTAGAAGGATGGCTTCGTCACGGTGAGTAATCATGTACTGGTTAGTGTCTATGATGCCGTCTGGCTTTTCCGGATCCCGTCCAAAAACTATCCAGCGATGAGTTCCTTGGTTAAACAGCACTTTTGTTTGCATAGACTACCCTTGTGAGTTCGGAGAATAAATTGAGTGACTGAAGCACATGGCTTTGAATTTCTTTGGCAGAATCTGCCACACTGGTCGCGATACTGTTTAGCTGTTCCTGATGCAGTTCTTCAGCCTGAGAAGCTTCTACACTGAGCATGGTGGATATGATTTGTGCGGTTTTCAGCTCACTGTAAAGCTCATCCAGCATGTCATTGAGACCTCTGGCTTCTTTCTTAAACTGAGCAATAAGTTGGGCGTGTTGTTCACGGGTCTGTGTGATTGCGGGTTCAAGGCTTTCAATGTAGCGAGCATCGGTATCTCGGCAAATTACATTATTGAACTTGGTGAGTGCGGAAGATGAACGTGTTTCGGAGGTCGCTATTCGACTTAATAGTTGTGCCTTTTGATTGATGACTTTGGACGTATCCAACGTTTTTCTAACCAAATCATCTATAGAATCCGTAATTGGTCTGAAGCCTGCTGCGCTTTCCCCTGCCCTTAGCGCCAGTGCCCGCGCATTGCTGGCTATTAATAATAAACGTTTGGCAATCACCATCCCTTTATTAAGCTCTGCAGCCACTTCCGCAGCAATCACAAATACTTTCTTCTCTGACATGCTCTTTTACACCAACTGTAGTTAGAGTTATTTTTTCTCTTTCTTTTGAATATAGCTCAGAGAGCTCACTTAACCATACATAAGCGATGGTTAATTCCTAAAGATTACGAAAATTAGGTGTTTGGGATTTCAATCGCTAATCCTTTGATTACAATAAGGCTGTAACCATCGGAGTGAATATGCTTTCAACCAGTCGATTAGCAGAAAAACTTAATGTGAAATCTGGCGCCCTGTTTCATGCACTTGAGCGTTATGAGTTCATCGTGAAAAAGGATGAATCCTGGACCTTAACTGACCTTGGTGAAGCACAAGGCGGCAAGTATCAGGAATCTAAGCAATACGGAAAATACATAGTCTGGCCTGAAGATATGTATGTGGCGGTTTATGAGCTCAAAAAAGACAAGCTGACCGCAAGCCAGGTGGGAGCTAAGTTTAAGCTCTCATCGCACCAAATGAACCAATTGTTTGGCGAGTTGGGGTGGATTGTACGCTCAGGTAAAGGATGGGTTACCACGCCGCTGGGCAAACGTATGGGGGCAGACCAGCGCAATAACGCAAGTTCGGAAATTGACTATGTTGTTTGGGATTCAGGAATATTATTAAATGCCAGACTGCTTGCTTCCGCGGAAGAACTACTCGGCTGCCATGTAAGCCAGCGATCAACCGATAAGTCTTATTCTAACTTCCGCCAGAAATTCGAAGCCAAATACCATTGTGCCGATGGGCACTATGTACGCACCATCGAAGAAATGCATATCGATAACTGGCTGTATCTCACAGGTGTTACACACGCCTATGCCCGGACTCTGCCAATCGAGCAGGACGTGCAGTCTTCTTTCTACCTTCCCAGAGTGAATGTTTATCTTGAATTTCAGTCGGCTGACCAATCGACCGAGCAAGCAACTGAATTTAAAGAGAAGCTAGAAACATACAGAAAATATGGACTTAAGGTGCTAGTCATCTCAGAGGATGAGCTGTCCGAACTAGACAAGTCGATGCCAACAAAACTTTCTGGTATTGGCGTGACAATGTCACAATTAAAAGGTCAAAAATAGCCAGCTTATTCGCTGGCTTCATTTATCTGCTTTGCTTAAGATTTAAGACCAATTGATTTCTTCAATGAAATCTTCAGTGTGCTTACAGTTTGGATAGCGGCTACATGCGTAATACCGTTTTCCTTTGTAAGCGCCCTGAACGCCAACTTTCACCACCATTGGTGACTGACATTCTTTACAGAATCTCACCTCAGGTTCAATTTCCAGCGTATCAATGTACTCAGCCAAAACTTTGCGAAGTCTCCCTACCTGGTACGCGTATTTTTCATTAGCGCCTATCAGGGGGATACCAGACGTTTTACAAACATGCATCAGGAGCTTTTCGCGCTCTGCCTTGGTTTTATTCAGCTCTTTTCCATTATCGAATTCAATGATGCACATCACTTCTAACGTACCGGGGCGGCAAATCACAAAATCCAGGTGCTTACGCGCAATCTTATTAAAGGCAGCAAGCCACTTCTTTTTGTCCTTATTGGGGACGGGCATGATCACGTCAGCCATATGGACTTTTGAAAAGACGATAGCGCGGTTATCTAATGCGGCAATCAACGCATTGTAAAAGGCAATTTCTTTGCTTCCCATTAAACTGCCGACCTTCTTATAGGGGTACGTTATGGGTGCATAGCGTTTCGCAAAATATTTTTGGTAAATGATGAACACAGTGACCAAGATAAAGAGCAAAATGGCAACGCTCTGCATATTGATTCCTTCTTGAAGTGGATAAGTCAGTTGGGAAGCCCAATTCAACAAGTAATTGAGCCTTATGGATTATGAGCCTTATTTTGCCCTTCGGCAATAAACATCTATACATAACCCATGGAGGATTAAGGTATAATTCGGGAGATGAATATTGAACTCTCTCTTAATGCGCTTCTTTTTGTTGCGCTCTGCATTCTTGGTATTGCTATTTGCGTTTCGGACATCCGTCATCGACGCATTCCCAACAAACTGGTACTGCTTGTTTCCCTTTGTACACTTCCTCTCGCTTTTAACAATGGTTTTATCTGGGACTCACTTCCCTATGCGGCGCTGGTTTTCGCTATAGGCTTTGTTGCAACTGTGATTGGAGTCTGGGGAGGTGGTGATACCAAGCTACTCACTGCTTTTGCCATTGGCATTCATCCAGACTACTTACTATTAAGTGTGATGAGCATGTTTCTACTTGGTGGTATTCAGGTAATCATAATGGCGCTGTACTACCGAAGCCTGAAGACATTTCGGGAAAAAGGCATTGCCTATGGAATACCTATTGTAATCAGCAGTACAGCGATGTGCTTTATCAGCGTGATCAGTGGCTTTTAAAATGCTGATCCATATAGTCTCTCATGATTTGATCAGCATCTATCTTTCCGAGACCTTGGTTAAATACTTCTAGCCAACGCTCGCCTTCAGGGCCACGTGTAAAGGCAATATACAAATCTTTGTACACTAGTGGCTTTTTGTTTAACTGAAGTTTCTCTTTAACCTGAGAAACTTCAGGATCATGCATTCGAAGGTATCGGAGTACATTTTCATCAATGACAGCGAGATCAAGTTCAGAACTCGCCACTTTCAGTACGTTTTGCGTATCTGTCATCGACTCTTGTGCTTCGAGCTGACCACTGTGGATCATTTCATCAAATTCGCGGGTGTTTCTGTAACCACTTACCACACCAATTGTGTATGGCACCAAATCGGTAAGCGCCCGCCATCGAATCGGCTTGTCCACATTTTCGACCAAACCTAGCATCCCACTCCCCATGGGTTCTGAGAGCAGTAACTTGTTGGTTTTGAAATAATAGGCAGGAAAATAGCCAACGTAATAATCGCTGGATTTGGCGAGAGAAACAGCTCTGTTCCAGGGGAAGAAGTCCACTTCCAGTTGGTGACCCATTGCGTCAAACGCCGCTTTAGCCACGGCGACGCTGGCACCTTGCTGCACCAGTTCTTCGCCCGTGTATGGAGGCCAATAGAGTGAGGTAAGCCTGACGGTGTCCGCCATTACGCAACCGGATACCGCTGCGGCAGCCGTAAAGATACAGCTATGCCATAGTCTTCTAATTTTAGGTTTCATCTGTTTAGCAACTAACGTTTTATGGTGAGATCAGTTCAATAATTGTCCGATCTTCTGGTTTTATGGTGTTGATTGTTTTTTTCCAATGCTTATCAATAAGCTGATGCATTAAACCACTCTCTTTGGCTTGCTTCAATGCCCTTTCGATAAGCAACTTGTATTCTATTGCTGATTCACTCAAATAGAACACCATGCTGCGGTTGTATTTCAGGATGAGTCGGTCTTCTATTTCTAACTGTGGTTGACCTTCTGCTTCAGCAAGAACTTCATGCATTCCCCGGGGAAAGTAGTTCACGCCACCAGTTTCTGAGAGCATTTCATACAGCTGTCGCCATTCTCCATCTTTTACATGATATGGCAGGTTACTCGCCTTCCAAACATCTATGTCATACCAGTTAGCTCCTAGCCCAGCTACTAGCCCGGATTTTTGCAAGTCCAGTAATGTGTTGATGTTTTTATAATGATGCTGCGCACCTTCAGGAATGAGTAAAATTCTCTGCCCAATCATGCCATTCGTTAATGGCACATCGACTAACGCGTACTTCTTATCGCGTTCATTTGTCTTAACTAGCCAGTAAAGGGAGATCTGATTTTTGTTCAACATGTGAACAGCACGCTTTTGGGGGGTGTGACGGGAAGGAGTAATAATGGTGACTTCAATACCCTGAGCTTTTAAGGATTCAGTCAGCAGCTCATGGAAAAATTCATGACCATTATCTTTGAAAGCAGGCAGCGTTAAAGTGACTTTGTTGATTGCAAACACGTTGAATGCAATTCCGTAGCATAATGAAAAACCTACCAGCCAATGACAAAGCCTCATACACCTCTTCCTAAAACAAAGACCCTCTTATTTAATATATACCTTAATAAGCTCTATGCTTAATTTCTGGTCAGATTTATGTTTAAGAATTATTAAGAATGAGGACTTTACATCTAGTTTGCAGTAAGTTGAGGCGGAAGTGGCTTGGGTCGACCAAGGTAAAAGCCCTGGAACATATCGATATTCATGTCTGCAAGCTTATCAAGCTGCGCTTTTGTCTCTAGCCCTTCAAGAATCACTTTAGCGCCAATGCTGTTTGCTAGCTCAAGCGAATCCACTAAATCGAAGTCATTATGACTTACGAAATTGTCCAACAGTGACTTATCTAACTTTATGATGGAAGGCAATAGAATTTTGGCTCTCGCCTCGTTCGAAGCACATTGCCCAAAGTCGTCCATTGCGATGGTAATACCATATCGGCTTAGTACCTGAGCACCTTTGAGAATTTTATGTACATCACCCTCATCGAATTCCATGATTTCGTAGACCAGTTGTTCTGGATTCAGGTGAACTGCTTGTAAGAAACCTAATAGAACGTCTATTGCGTTGTCATCGTGTGAAAGTACTTGAAATACTAATGGCGATGCATTGATGAAGATTTTCTTTTCGCGATGGGAGGACTGAGCAAAATTTCTCAAATGTATGCTTGCGCATAACAAAGAGACGTTAATCATATCAACAAAAGTGAGCTCTGCGCTTCTGAAGAAAAGGTCAGGTCTTACGGGTTCCTGATTTTCGTTTTTAATTCGAACAAGTCCTTCAAACCCAAACACATCTCCACCTGCTATTAAGATAGGCTGAAAGACACTACTAAATGTGTAGTTTTTGTAGTGAGCACACAAGTACCCTTCTTCATCCCTAAATAGATGTTTTTGAAAATCTTCCGGGCTTGAGAGATACATGCAACTTTTCCAAGTGAGAGCGCGTGAGTATCAAGTCATTATGCGTATGCTTTTTCATAAAATCAAACAACTCAATAACTGGTTGTACCTTAAACGTAATTCATATAGGGCGATTTATAAGAGATAAATCATTTTAAGGAAACGTCTTCTGAGCCAAAACTTCAAAACCTTCTCGTCGCAACTTAAACCGAACAAAAAACAATCAAAATATAATCTTACCTTTTGCTAACAAAATTCATAGTGAGCCAATTAGAAAATATAGTTATACGGTAAATATAATTGAAACATCTTGTAATGATTTATTGCACAGTTTCTGTTAACTTGCTTCCAATTATCGTTTACACAAATGAAAGATCTCCCTATTCTCTCAGATTAGCCGAACTCACTTTTTGTTGTTTTTAGAGGTTCCACTTTTCATGAAAATCACAGTTTCGACATTGCTGTCTTCAGCAACCATTGCATGTCTGACGATTGCAAATCCAGTGTATGCTGAATTGAGCAAACAAGACTCTATCCAATTGAATGACAAACCTTTTGTTGTTGGTGCTGTGTCTCAAAAGGTGAAGTCACGAATTAAATGGAGCTTACCACTAGCGAACTATCTTGCAGATTCACTCAAAGAATTTGGATACACGCACGGTGAAGTCGTGGTGGTTTCAACTCTGGAAGAAATGGAAGAAAAGCTAAGAAATCACAAGGTTCACTTGCTTCCTGCAACTGTGTATAGCGCCCTACTTTATGAAAAGAATGCTGATGCAAATATTCTTACAAGACGTTGGAAAAAAGGCAGGGCCACATACAGCTCCATAATTTTTTCTATAAAATCAGAAGAATCAAAATCTTTTTCTGAGCTAAATGGAAAATCTATACTTTTTGAAAAGCCAAGTTCAAATAGCTCATTCTTTATACCTGCGGTTTCGTTACTTAGCCAAGGGTATGAACTTCAATATTTAGACAGCCACCGCCAAAAACCAGATTCGGACAAGGTGGGCTATATGTTTATTGATCAACAACTCAAACAGTCTAACGAAATTAACATCTCCTACTGGGTCTATCAGGGAAGAGCAGATCTTGGTGCCTTCAGTGACAGTAATTGGAACGCTAATGAAGATATGCCAGCAAAGATTAAACAATCTGCGGAAGTTGTTTACGAATCGTCCCCTTACCCTAGGGATCTGATGCTGTCTTCTCCTGAATTTTCTGATGAAATGAATAATGCAATCAGACACACACTGATGAACATGCATAATACTGCTGAAGGTAAGGCAACTCTGGTTAGATTCCAGAAAACCACAAAATTTGATGAACTCAATGAAGAAACAAGGAAAGTTTTGGATGAAGCGCGCCTGCAACTACCAAAAATTGAAGCCCTAACAAAATGAGCCGTATTTCTTCGATAAAACTGAGCACCCGCTACATTATCGCGACAGCGAGCATCATTGCTGCGCTGTCGCTCAGTCATTTTATCCTGCAAAAAAATCTCTATAACGAGCACACCGATAGCATTATCGAAGAACTGAACAAACACACCCACAACAGCTTAAGCCGACAGCTTCAACTTCGTGGCAAGTCGATTGCACTTTATCTGTCTGAACACCTGTTTGATCCGCTGTACAACTACAATCTTGAGGCGACGTATTTAGCGATTCAGCCTGCCCTTTCACAGCGAGAAGTGATGGTCGTTAATGTCATTAATAAAGATGGCAATGTGTTCCACGATGGTACTGAAAAAATGCTTTCATTTGGCGCGGTGCCGCCGAATCAGGACCTCATTAAGCAGTCGATGCGTAAAAACAAACCCTTTATCAAGCAGACAAGTTCCAAGCTGATATACATTCAGCCCATCTCCCAGTCTGGTATGTCAATGGGTGCGGTCTACATTGAACTAAGCTTGGAAAAGCTCCTGAACGATATATCCGACAACCAAAAGATCATTGGTGAAGCTTACAAAGAGAACATTCGAAGCCTTTATCAGGGGCACTTCTGGATTACTTTTGCCAGCTTTGCATTTAGCCTCCTTCTCGCCACTCTTATGGCGCGCTCGCTTACTAAACCCATTCGCCGGCTGACCACACACATACAGGAAACGGGGCAAGGCAAGTTCAGAACTATGCGTGCTTTGCGTCGTTCAGATGAAATTGGTGAACTGGTAAACGCATACAATGACATGGGAATGCGTATAGAAAAGCATACCGAAGACATACGCTTTATGGCGTACCACGATGCTCTAACAGGTTTACCAAACAGAACGTATTTTATTAGCCATGTGAATGAGCTTATTGAATCCGGTCAACATCAACAAATTGACGTTTTCTTTATCGATCTTGATGAGTTTAAACAGGTGAACGATCACTTCGGTCATGCCTCTGGCGACCACCTGCTCGAAATCGTCTCAACTCGATTATCACGTGAAGTGGGATACGGTTTCCCTGAAACTGAATCAAACATGGTTGCTCGCCTTGGTGGCGACGAATTTTTGATTTGCTGCGCGGGATTGTCTCCAAAACAACGTGAATATATGGCGGGCAATATTCTTTCTACCCTTCAGAAAGACATAGTGATTGAGAGCGACACCATTGTCGCCGGTGGCAGTATCGGGCTTGCTTCATACCCAAGCCACGGTCAGGACGCCGAAACCCTAATCAAAAATGCAGACATCGCGATGTACCACGCCAAAGAACGTGGGAAAAACACCTACAGTTTGTTCACCAACGCGATGAATCAAAAGATAGAACGACGCATCGATATTGAGCAGGAACTGCGCAAGGCATTGAACCAGCCGGAGCAATTCGAACTTTGGTATCAGCCTAAGATTGATATGCAGTCTGGAAAGCTTTTGGGAGCAGAGGCTTTGGTCAGATGGCGACACCCTACTCGTGGGATCATCATGCCAGACGATTTTATCCCTATCGCAGAAAATACCGATATGATTCTGCCTCTGGGACAACATTTGATCGATCGCGCCTGCCAGCAGCTCGTTGTCTGGGAGTCCACGCTTCCAAAAGGCTTTTACGTAACTATTAACCTTTCTGCAAAACAACTCTACAGGCAGGACATAGGTGGCATTCTGGCAAAAAGCATGTTGAAGGCGGGTTGTCGTCCAAGGCAGTTACAGCTGGAAGTTACAGAAAGCCAGCTGATTCAGGACATCGATACCGCACGCGACATCATTCGAAATTTACGCGAACACGGTATACAGGTACTGCTAGATGACTTTGGTACCGGTTACGCATCTCTCAGCTATTTGCAAAAACTTCAGTTTGATGGGGTGAAAATAGATCGATCATTCGTTTCCAATACGGATACCAACGCCAACGATCGCTCTCTAGTAGAAGCCATTGTGTCTATGGCGAACAGCTTGGGAATGAAGACGGTAGCGGAAGGAATTGAAACTAAAGAGCAGGCTGAGTACATCCGTGGCATCGGGTGTGATATCGGTCAGGGTTTCTTCTATTCAAAAGCACTACCTGCTGATCAGTTCACCTCAAAGTGGATTTCTCAACCAGAAGCAACAAATTAAGCTGATACAAATCGTAAAAAATATCGTAACAAAAGCACCTACATCGTTTTTGATATTTTTCACAATGCATTTTGAACGGTAACTTATTGAAACTGGCTACCGTTTGTTAAGGTCAACAGGCCCTAGTGATATATGTTCAAAAAGTGCTTTTTAGTGTTGTCTGCAAGTTATCCGATTAGCGGTATAGCCGACATTATTTCTTTGTCTCCAAATCCAAATAAGGTTGCTCCGGCAGTTTCCGGGCAACTATTTGAAAATCAGCAGCCTGTGCCGGGGGCAACGGTCGTTCGCACCATCGCCACCAACCGAACCATTGTGGAGATTGTGAAAACAGATAAAAACGGCTATTTCAATTTCACTCCGTTTCACTACGACTTTCCTATTCAGACAAAGTCATCCGACACTATTCGTTCAATGATAAACATCACCGCTGAATACGGAAAAAACTCAAAAGCGATATGGTCTTCTGAGCATGCAGGAAGCCATTACCTGCCCTTTATGCCGCCAGCGATGAAAGACTTAAGCTGTGATATGAATGAATCTGTAAACCTTTACGAATTCTCATCGGGCTACCAGCAAATTCTTCCAACACGGGTAACCAGTGTCTGTCAGCTTTCAGTAGAGTAAGGTTGTCACTCCATTTTACTACTCAACAAAAAGCCCCGCTAAAAAGCGGGGCTTGGTTTTTGTGAATGGTAATTAAGGTCAACCGCCCCTAGATACGTCTGAACTGGCTTACCAACTTACCTTGCGAATCCAGGTTAGCTACTAAGCCTTCACATTCATCTCGCGTATCGCTCGCAAGAATATTCGTCGCGGAGCAAACTTCACTGATGGATTGAACGCTTGAGTTCATATCCTCTGTTACCCTTGCCATCTCTTCTACTGCTGTTGCAATCTGGCTATTTCTATCTGAAATGTCTGAGACTTGCCCCATCAGCACGTCCAGCTTGTTACCGGAAATTTCTGCGCTATCGACACATTGTTTAGACAGGCTGTTGCCTTCTTGCATTGCGTTAACAGCACTTTGCGTACTGGACTGAATTTGGGTAATCACCGACTGAATCTCTTCTGTCGATTCATGGCTTCGCTGTGCAAGTGTACGAACTTCATCTGCAACGACCGCAAACCCACGTCCTTGTTCACCAGCACGTGCCGCTTCAATTGCCGCATTCAGCGCCAGCAGGTTGGTTTGTTCAGCGATACCCTGAATCACGGTCAGCACATCGCCAATGGTTTTACCATGAGCTTCCAGTTCGGAGAACAAACCAGACGCTTCATCCAACTGAGCAGACAGCTTCGAAATTGCGTCTTTCGTTTGGCTAACCGCGCCAAGCCCTTCCGTTGCAGCCGTATTTGCATTTGCTGTAGCCTCTGATGCGCTCTGTGCGTTTTCTGCAATTTCGTTTGCCGTTGCGTGCATCTGGTTAACCGCAGCAGCGACTTGTTCAGTTTCAGCAGTTTGCCCTTCGAGGTTAGATGCCGTGGTTTCACAGTTATTGGAAGAAGACTGCGCCGCTTCACCAATCTGATCGTTCGAATCCTGTATGCGTCCTACTACGGCATTGAGCTCTGACTGCCTCATCTTAAGAGCCAGCTTAATTTCCGAAATGTCATCAATATGATCGTTGTAAACCAACTCCATCAGTGGGTTATCGAAGACTTTTCGAGATTCCTCGGATAACGCCTCCAGCCTTCTGGTTAGGGAATACACCGACGCAATAGCAAGAAGAAGCAAAGCCCAGACGCCAACGCCCGGAACAAAAGTGTTAGCAATTGCAGCAAGGATGGCCGCGGGAACAAAGTACATGGTGGCTCTTTGCCACAATCGTGTTCTTGGAAGCTTTAGCTTAAATGGCGTCTTACCAGCGCGAATTTGCGCGTATATTTTTTCTGCGTTATCAACATGATTGCGTGCTGGGCACAGTCTTACAGACTGGTACTCAACGGTTTTTCCGTTTTCCTTGATTGGTGAAGCAAAGGCATCTACCCAATAATGGTCACCATTGGCACAGCGGTTTTTAACCAGCCCCATCCAGGACTTACCTTGTTTAAGGTGTTCCCACATGTCTTTGAAAGCTTCTGGTGGCATGTCGGGGTGCCTGACCATGTTGTGCGGTTGACCAACCATCTCGTCCAGCTTATATCCAGCGACTTCGCAGAATTCTTTACTGGCATAAGTGATGTGACTGCTTGTTGAAGTTACTGACAGCAAATTATAGCTGGGTGGATACGTGACTTCTTTTTGTGTAACCGGTTGATTTACGCGCATAATAACCTCAGTTGTGAATCATATTTCTATTTCGATTTTTTTGGGATAACACTTTGTTTAGCAAAATCTAATGTCATTTATATGAATAGCTCTCATATTTCTATAGACGCAAAATTAGTGAAACTCAAACCAACGAATGAGACTTTTTGAATATTGATACTAAGTCGAATAAAAAGACGCATATTGACCACAAAAACACTGGGTTATTAAAACTCAACTGCTTTAATTACATTAGAAATCCATTGAAAACGAAGCTACCTTCTTAATAGAGCGATATTTACTATTTAGCTCAAAAAGTTATCTGGAAGATTTATCGTCTCGAAGTCGGTAATAAACTTTATAAATACCGCACTCTTTCCTGTGAAATCAGATGCTTACATAAGCTTACAAATACATGTGCTACAAATCGAAAATATGGAAATGCGCAGAAAAAGAATGATCTGCCGTGATTGGTTTGATCTCTACAATTAACTACTAACTTTGGCTGATTCTAAAAATTATTTGCTTATCCGGTGACGCAATACAGGCATAGATTTTATATTGCGACAAATAATCAAACCAGTGCATATGGATCAGGCATACCATTCAAGTCAATAATGGTGAAAACGATTACTCCAGTAAGAATCCAAAGAAACAGGCGTAGTACATGCGAGAATATGAAGACTTTGAATTACTTCATAACCCGATATGGATATTTGATCTCGACAGCAAGCAAATAGTCTGGGCGAATTCCCCAGCGCTGGTCTTGTGGGAAAGCGACTCTCTCGACGAGTTAAAGAAACGAAACCTTCACTCTTCAATGTCGATGGCCGTCGAAGCTACACTGGAACAATATCGAAAGAAATTCAACAACAACGAAAAAGTGCGTACCTGGTGGAGTTTTACGCCAAAGCGTAAACTCAAATGCGCGCTTTGCGTGTTTTCAGGAATCGAAATAGCACCAGGTAAAACTGCCATGCTGGTTGAAGTTGTGGCGGAACGAAATAGTCTTAAACGTGATCTCGCATTTTCTGGAGGCGGTAGCCTCTCACTTCTTTTCGATCACAAAGGCAACCTTGTCAGCGCCAATGAAGCATTTCGACTCACGTTTGCAACCAGCTTTTACACCTTGGGCGATTTACTTTCTTCAAAAATCCGAGCTTTTGAATGGCTAGAGTCCGCTCCTATGAAGCAGGAAATTAAAGAAGAAATTAGCTATGACATGGATGGAAAACCCCATCACTTCGATGTGACCGCACAGTGGTTGTTTGACAAAAATCAGTTGCTACTTACTCTGGTCGATATAACGGAAAAGAAACAGCGATTAGAGGAAGCCAGTTTCAATGCCTGTCACGATTACCTCACCGGTTTATACAATCGTCGTGGCATGTTAGACGTTATATCAGAACACACCATTCAGCAGATTCCCTTCACACTCGCCTTTCTCGACCTCGATGGGTTCAAATTGATAAACGATACCTACGGTCATGAGGTGGGTGACGAACTCCTAAAAGCCGTGACTCAGCGTTTGAAGCAGTGTGTGCCTGACGGATGCATATTAGGCAGGTTTGGAGGCGATGAGTTTGTTCTTCTGTTTCCGCAAAAAGGTCTTGATCAGGTCTCGTCTACACTGGGGCAGATCATTCACCTAGTTGCCAATCACTATCCTATTAATCGAATTGGCGACCTTTCCATTACTGCCAGTATGGGTGCCAGCCATTATCCAACCAACAGCCAGGATGTTGAAACGCTCATCAAGCAATCTGGAATGGCAATGCATCAGGCCAAAAATGAAGGTCGCAATCGCTTTGAATTGTTCTCTCCTACCCTTTCCAGCACACTCAACCGAAAAGTATTGGTCAGACAACGCCTTTCTCACGCGATAGAAAGAAAAGCGTTTACATTGGTTTTCCAACCCATTTTGGAAACTCAGTCAGATACCATGGTTGGTGTTGAAGCACTTCTGCGCTGGGAAGATGAAAAGCTTGGTAATGTGCCACCAGAAGAATTTATTCCACTGGCAGAAGAAACCGGGCAGATCATCGAAATTGGGAATTGGGTTTTGAATGAAGCATGCAAAACGTTGGCGGAGTGGAAACACGTTCTCCCAGAAAACTTCACCATGAGCGTGAATATCTCTCAAATTCAGGTCAACAATTCACTCAGCAAGCAGCTGGAAACCATGCTCAATTACTATCAGGTTCCATCAACACGTCTGGCTCTTGAACTGACGGAATCTGCCATGGTTTTGAAGCATGAGGAATGCGGTAAGTGGCTAAATGACATCGTGGATCTGGGGATCAGGATTTATCTCGACGATTTCGGCACTGGTTACTCTTCTCTTTCGGTATTGGATGCACTTCCGATTTCAACCATCAAACTGGACAAAAGCTTTGTCCACAAATGTCATAAAGGAAGTGAAACCATCATTAAAGCGACAGTCTCTCTTTGTAACGCTCTGGGTATGACGCTGATTGCGGAAGGTATAGAGACAGAGGAGCAACTTTCAATGATTGAATCTCATGGTTGTCGTTATGTACAGGGCTTTCTTCGCAGTTATCCGCTACAGAAGCACACTTTGGAAAGTCGATATTTGAATGCCGGCAATGATGAACTCATCGAAGTTTGTTCGGAATGACTAGTTTTCACCTATAAATTAAGGGTTTGCTAATGTAAGCCCTTTTATTTCTTCTTACTCCCTACTTTCAAGCGGTTAATCCTTTTGTGACACTAACAGTGAGCTCAGAACGAATACAAATCCTTATTATTTCTTGTTCGCATTAGACCTTTGTCTAATAAAACACTCAATACGATATTGATTTAGATCAATAAGACCCACACAGTCGATAAGGTATTGTTAACCCCGTTACAGCAATGTGAAATATATGAACAAATCATGCCGCTCGTAACGGTTTTCCCTACTTTTACTAAACACCCATCGGTGTTTATTTTGTAAGCTCAGGACACTGCGGGCGCCTGAGCTTTCTTTTTTTAACCCATCAGTTCTTATTTTCAGTGACCTTATTCAAGATCGCTGCTAACTTGTTCACCTCTTAACACCAATTTTCCCAAGGATGCGAATGTTCGAGCAGGTCGTTAACATTATTTTTCCGGTTATCGCTCTGGTTTTTGTTGGCTTTATCGTTGCCAAATTTATTAAACCCGACTTTAAACCCATTAACCGAATAAATATGGATGTGTTTACACCCTCGTTAGTATTTTCATCCTTGGCAACCATGTCGTTAGATGCGCAGCAACTGCCATTGATTGGTGCTGCCCTGATTGCCATTCTGGTCCCGGGAATCCTGATGATTCCTGTCTGTAAAGTTCTGAATCTAAACTACAAAGCCTGGGCACCACCCCACATGTTTCGCAACAGTGGTAATCTGGCTATCCCGTTATTTACCTATACGTTTGGCGATACAGCGTTAGCACCGGCGGTTCTTCTGTTTGTGATGTCAGCCAGCACTCATATCAGTGTTGGGCTGGCTTTGCTGAGTGATGGGAACCCGTTCAAACAAATTATTAAAATGCCTGTATTCATCGCGGCTTCGTTGGCACTGGCATTCAACCTGTCGGGAATTGAGTTGTGGCGACCCGTCTATAACGCCACTTCGTTGCTAGGGCAAGCAGCCGTTCCTGTGATGCTTCTATCCCTTGGTTCTCAAATGTGTCATATGAAATTGGCGGGATTGAAAGCCGGTGTGATGTGTTCACTACAATCACTAGCGACCGGGCTCGTCGCCTTCTTGATTATTTATCACTTTGTTCCGCTTCCGCCGATGCAAATGCAGATGATGGTGCTATTTACCATGCTGCCACCAGCCGTTATGAACTATCTGTTTGCAGAGCGATTCAATGTCGAGCCAAGAAATGTTGCGTCTATGGTTCTGTTCGCGAATTTCTTCAGCATCTTCACTCTTCCGATCCTACTGATGACCGCACTTTCGATGGGAACGTAATTATACCCAAGTAAACTCAGTCATGTGAGCTATTTGGATACAAACCAGTTTGCCTGTTCGTGTTCATCCAGAAACGTCCAGGCAACAAACCGAGTGATCTTCTGACCGTGCGTCATTTCCACGATGCGAACTTCATGAGCCTCTAATTTTTCCAGCGCTTTTCGTAATGGTCGAACGTTTTCTTTTTTAGAAACTAAAGTCGTGAACCAGAGACACTGTTTAGCAAAGTGCTTACTTTCAAAAGCCATGTTACGGATAAATTTTTCTTCTCCACCCGGACACCAGAGTTCAGCTTTTTGTCCACCAAAGTTGAGTTTCGATGCAGTGCTCTTTTGCTCGCTCCCTTTCTTTGCTCGGTTTTGTGAAAGGTTTTTCAGCTTTCTCTCTGTGCCTTTCGCAGCTTCCTGAAGCGACTTATGAAACGGAGGATTACACATAGTGAAATCTACCCTTTCATCCGGTTTTAGAATGTTTCTAAAATAGCACTTTGGATCGCTTTGCAGTTCCACCGAGAGATTACGTTTTAACGATGGATTGTTGTCGACAATCTTTTTCACGTTCGCTACGGATTTTGGGTCGATATCAGTTGCTCTCATCACCCAGTTATACTGGCTTATTCCGACAATTGGGTAGACACCATTCGCTCCGGTACCAATATCCAGCCCCGTCACTTCATATTCTTTTGGAACATTAATTAGAAGATCAGAAATATGATGAATGTAATCAGCCCTTCCCGGTAGTGGAGGACAAAGGAAGCCTTTGGGAATATCCCATTTTGTGACACTGTAATGCTTGGCTAACAAAGCCCGATTCAAAGCAATCACAGCCTGTTCATCAGAAAAGTTTATCGATTCGTCACCTTTAACCGTTTTAATTACAAACTTCTGTAGCTCTGGGGAAGCTTTGCACAAAGATGGGAAGTGATACTTGCCCTTATGAGGGTTTCTTTTATGTAACGCTCCGAAGCGTTTCTTGATTACTTTTGTTTTAGCCGTCTTGTCAGAGGCTTTGGACTGGCTTTTTGAAGGCACGAAGCGATTTTCCTGTTAAGAAAGTTCTTGATAAGTGAGGTACAAGCGAGCGTCCAGCTCTAGCTGGTGATAGTCTGGCTCCATATGACAACAAAGTTGATAGAACGCTTTGTTGTGCTCTTTTTCTTTTAAATGTGCCAGCTCATGAACGACTAGCATCCTCAAAAGCGGCTCGGGCGCGTTTCGAAATAAGGTCGCTATGCGAATTTCGTTCTTGGATTTGATCTTGCCACCATGAACCTTTGATACGTAGGTATGAAGCCCAAGAGCATGATTGACCGTGTGGATCTTCTTGCAATACACCACTTTGCTTAAAGGCGCTGACTTCTTAAGATATCGATTCTTGAACTGCATGGTGTATTCAAAAAGCGCTTTGTCAGAAGTGATGTTGTGGTTATTTGGATAGCGTTTTTGTAGCCAGGGTCCGAGATTACCCTGATTTATGAGCTGCTGAATCTGATCGAGAATGTGTTCAGGGTATCCCTGAAGGTACTGGAGCTGAGTGTTCATTGTCTCTTCCCGGCTGGAACGTCAGGCATTCTACACCTAAAAAGAGCATTTAAAAAAGCCCCTTTATCAAGAGGCTCAGAGTGTACGAATTATGAATACTCGTTATTGCTGGAATGATTCGCGTGCAGAAACGCTATCGAACCACTTCTTAATTGCAGGGTAAGATTCAAATACTTCAATCTCTAATCCATTCGCCGCAAAGCCAATAAAGATCGCGCCAGTGATGTCTACAATTGTGAAATGGTCTGCCGCAACGTACTCAGATTCCGCCAAACGTTTTTCAAGTTTTGGTAAAAAGCTCTCTACACGTTTCTTAGACTCTACACCCCAGGCTTCAACACACGTCTCGCGATCGCTGTAGATACCTGTCAGGTTTCGAAACGCCTGAAAACCGGCATAAAGACCTTCAAACTCCATGACACGATGCCACATTTCTACGTTAGCCTGCTCAAGCGCATCTTTACCAAATAGAGCTTTGTTGTTTTCTGTAACAGCATCCAAATAACGACAAATTGCCACACTCTCCGAGATCACTTCGCCGCCATCCAGTTCAAGTAGGGGCACCTTACCGTTTAACGACTTAGCCAGATATTCAGGTGTCAGGTTATCGCCGGCTCTTACATTGAGCTGTTCTTTTTCCATCTCAATTCCCAGCTCTTTCATAAAGATAGTTACGCGACGCGAGCTAGGAGTCATTGCTGTTTCGTAGAGTTTCATTTTGTTTTGTTCCTTTATCTGAACGTTCGTTTTGAATTACTTTAAAAGAATACTAAACGATCGGTCAAGTATTAAATTTTTCTTTCAAAGCTGATATACTCCGTCGAGCAAGAAGTGAGAGAAACTATGCCTAGAAAAAGTAACTTTGATAAACAAGAAAAACTCATTGAAGCCATGACCCTGTTTTGGGAAAAGGGCTATGCCAATACATCGGTAGCGGATCTGGTCGATACCCTGGGTATCAACCGTTTTAGCCTGTACAACACCTATGGCGACAAACAGGCACTTTACTATTCCGCTCTGGATTTCTACCTGGACAACATTTCGTTCCCTTCAATGAAATCACTTCTTGAAGAAGACGCTGACCTAATAACTATAGAAGAATTCCTAAACCGCTTTGCCAGTATTCAAAAAGATCAGAAAAGCGGCTGTTTTTTGCAGAATGCACTCATTGAGCATGGCGGAACCGACGATATGGTGAAAAGTCGTGGAGAAGGTGTATTTGACTTGCTTCTGAGTAACTTTGAAAAAGCGTTGATTAACGCTCAGTCAAAAGGACAAATTGACAATAAAAGTGATGCAAAAGCCTTGGCGTCGCTACTACTGACTCAGGTTCAGGGTGTCAGGGTACTGGGAAAAGCTAAAGCGTATGACCAGTTAGAAATGGCAGTGAAATCCCTATTCCTATTGCTCAAAGCCTACAAAATTTAACGTCAGTTTTGTTTCTCTGACCTTTCTTCTGGCTCATCGGCAAACCGGTGGGCTATTTCATCAAACGTCTGCTCTACCCGTCTGAAAGCTTCTACTACATCCGGATCAAAATGGGACCCGGATGAAGATTCTATGATCTCGACGGCTTTGCTGTGAGGAAATGGCGGCTTATAACACCTTGAAGAAATAAGCGCATCGTACACGTCTGCAACAGCCATCAACCTTGCGCTTAATGGTATATCTTCACCAACCAGATGGTCTGGATAACCTGAGCCATCCCATTTTTCCTGGTGGTAATACGCAATGTCTTTAGCGTGTTGCAAAAATGCGCAGGTCACTCCCAAGGTTTTTTCAACCGCATCTATGGTGTCGCCACCAAGCTTGGAGTGCCCTTTCATGATATCGAATTCCTCGTCGGTCAATTTACCGGGTTTGAGGAGAATGTTGTCTGGAATACCGACCTTTCCAATATCGTGCAGAGGCGCTGATTTATACAAGGCTTCGATGGTTTCTGAGTCCAGTTTACTGGCGTATTTAGGGGATTCCGCCATGGTTTCGGCAAGAATCTTCACATATTTTTGCGTGCGTCGTATGTGGTTGCCAGTGTCGTTATCCCGAGTTTCCGCTAACGATGCCATCGCCAGTATCGTCGCATCCTGAAGCAATTCCAGCTCCTCGGTTCTTTCCTTAACTCGCTGCTCCAAAACATCGTTGTGCTCTTTCAGGCTTTCCATCGCGAACTTGAGCTTGAGGTGAGTCTGCACGCGAGCAAGCAGAATCGGCGGACTAATGGGTTTCAGAATGTAATCCACAGCCCCTACATCAAACCCTTTCTGCTCATCTTCAATCTGCGATTTTGCGGTTAGAAAGATGACGGGAATCGATTCCGTTTTTGGGTTCTTTTTAAGCTTGTAACAGACTTCGTACCCGTCCATTACAGGCATCATGATGTCGAGCAACACCATATCCGGGTTGAATCGTTCGCATAGCTCCAGAGCTTGCATACCACTGACAGCCGCAAGCACTCGATAGTCGTCTTTAAGCAAACCGGTAATCAGAGTCCGGTTTTCTGCTGTATCGTCGACAATCAGAATTGTCTTTTTGTCACCCTGCTTAAACAACATTAGGCTCCTTGCACTTTACCCATGTCCAAAGGGTATAAATTCACCAAGCTCCTGAGGATGGATGCTGCCTGGTCAAAATCACAGTCGTGGATCAGCTGGCAGCAGCGTTCAAATTCCTCGCCACCCAATACCGCCTCGAAATCGTGGTGATGCTCTTCCAGAAAGTCGATTGCACTTGCATCAAAGTTTTGCAGCAGTTCATCAAGCTTGTGTGCCCTTCCTAAAATATTGGCATCTACTTCTTGTTTTTTGGTCGGCAGCTCGTGCCCAATAACGCTCGACAGCTCAGGGAAAAGATCCTGAATGTAGATGTCGATGTCATTGAGTAAAACGCTCATTTCATCTGGTTTTTCACTTTCTATCAGCACTTCCAATCGGGAAGCCATGTCTGACAGCCTCATTAGCCCCATATTCGAACCAGAACCTTTAAGAGTATGGGCAGCCATTGACGCACTTGCACTATCCCCTTTCTCTATCATGATCTCGACGCGCTTGCGGAAATCGAACTCTTTATTGATCAACTGACCAAGAAGTTTCTTAAATAAGGCTTCATTGCTTCCAACGCGTAGCAATGCATTTTTATAGTCGATAGCATCCATGTCGTATAAGGTGCGATTTTCACGTTTTACCTCATTAACGATCGGTGCTGGTTCAACCGTTTGAACCTCTTGTTCTTCTTTAGGTTCAGTTACAGCTTCTGGTGGGGGGCTCGGTAACTCTTTTATTTTATTACCAACCCATTTGCGAATAAGTTGGTACAGAGTCTCGGGGTCAATAGGTTTAGATATATGGTCATTCATGCCTAAATTAAGGCATCGTTCACGTTCCTCAACCATGGCATGAGCCGTCATGGCGATCAATGGAATGTCTTCATAACGACAGTTCGAACGAATTCTCTTACTCGCTTCGTATCCGTCCATGACAGGCATCTGTAAGTCCATAAACATAATGTCGAATGGTACTTCGCCTTCCCCGGACTCCGACAGATGCTCCAATGCTTCTTTCCCGTTGTTTGCAATCGTGACTTCCATTCCTTTGCCCGACATGAGTTCGAACGCAATCTGCTGATTGATTTCGTTATCTTCAGTTAACAGAACTCGCAAACCTTTAAACTCATCGTTATCTTCAGAGCGGACTTCCTCTGCTATTTCAAGCGCTCTATCCACATCCGTAAACAACTCTATCAGGCAGTCGTACAATGAAGACTGGCTCACAGGCTTAGTCAGATAATTTGCTATTTCAATGTCGTTAGATGCTTTCTTAACTTCGTCTTTGTCATAGGCCGTCACCATAACCACTTTAGGCAGGCTTTCGTTGCCAATGCTGTCACGCATCATAGATACGGTTTCAATGCCGTTGAGTTCAGGCATATTCCAGTCCATTAGCACCAGTGAATAAGGGTTTTCATCCTTGATGTGTTGCTCAACCATATCGAACGCTTCTTTACCGTTGTGTGCCACCTCTGGTTGAATCGGCAATGTTTCGAGCATTTCAGACATGATTTCTACCGCATGTCGGTTGTCATCTACAATAAGCACTTTTAGCTCATCCAGCATATCCGGGCGCAAAGCCGTTAAACGGTCTTTGCTGCTTGCAATTTGATCTGCCAGATCAAACCAAACATTGAAAACAAACCGGCTTCCTTCATCAGGTTCGCTGTCAACCCGAATGGTTCCACCCATAAGCTCTACCAGTCGGCGACATATGGAAAGCCCAAGTCCTGTTCCGCCGTATTTCCGGGTGGTACTGCCATCCGCTTGAGTGAATGCGGTGAACAGCCGACTGGATTGCTCTCTGGTCATCCCTATACCCGTATCAGCGACGGTAAACTCAAGCTCTATGCGGTCGCCAATCTGCTCAAGCAAGTCTACGGATACTGTGATTTCCCCCTGCTCTGTAAACTTAACCGAGTTGTTCACCAGATTTATGATCACCTGACCAATACGCAGGGGGTCGCCAATTAGCTGCTGTGGAATAGTTCGCGGGATGTGAAACAGAAGCTCGAGATTTTTTTCAAACGCTTTCTGTCCGGTAACGGTCGACACATTTCGGAAAACGTCATCTAAAGTAAACTCGATGCTCTCCATTTCGAGCTTACCCGCTTCGATCTTCGAAAAATCGAGAATGTCGTTAATGATGCCAAGTAACAACGTGCCCGAGCTGTGGATTTTTGAAACGTAGTCTCTCTGCTTTGGCGACATGTCGGTTTTAAGCGCAAGATGTGCCATACCAATAATCGCGTTCATTGGTGTACGAATTTCATGGCTCATATTGGCAAGGAACATGGATTTTACTTCGACCGCTTCTTCGGCTTTCGCCATCGCCGCATTCAGCTCCCGCTCCGCAAGTTTTCGCTCGGTAATATCACGAATAAATAATGTCGCCTGACATATGTCGCCAAGCTGAAAAATGGTCATTCCTATTTCAGCTGGAACCAAACGCCCATATTTGTCTTTGGTTTCAACTTCAAAAAACTGCCCCGCAAGACTCTGCTGTACCTGTAAATCAAGCTTGGCACCAAGAACATCGTCCAGACGACTTTCGCCTTCCATGTTCAGTAGTTGCTTAATAGGCTGATCCAACGCTTCATCGGCGGTGTAGCCATAAAGTTCCTCGGCGTTCTTATTCCAACTGATGATTTGGCAATCTTTGTTAAGCAGGATCACCCCTATTGGTGCACTGTCGACGATGGTTCGGGAGAGTTCTTCTGACTTTTGCAGATCCAGCGTTTGCGATTCGATCTCTTTCTCCAGACCCTCCTGATGGTGAGCAAGGGCGGCATTTTTAGCCTGTAAATCAACCATCAGTTCTTCGACGGTTTTTACCGAAAGTTCGCGTTCCAGTAAATCCAGTTCAAATAAGTCAAATGGGTTTTTGGCTTTAAGTTCGATTTCAATGAGAGAGTCAGAATGCTTAAATGGAATTCGGGCAGATGAAATGAGATTAAAATCGATTTCCTGTTCAATGGTGTTACTGACAAATCGAATCGAAGCTTCATTCGCCAGAATTTTGAATGTGACGGGCGCGTAGTTCTCGTTCACCACTCTAAGAAGCTGTGAGAATTTAAAACCCCACATATCGACTTCGACGGGGGTATAGCCACTGCTTTTCAATATGCTGGTGACTTTTTTGCGCGCCAGAAGCAAACTCGCGTCGCTACCGTCTATTGTCAGTAATCCAATTTCATTCATCACTGCACCTAACTACTATTACCGTTGCATCGTCATGTCGTTTACTGAAACGTTCCATGATGATGCCAGAGGCACTATCGGCAGTTTCGTACTTCAACGTCGGGCACTCGGACAAATCAAAATGTTCCTTGATACCGTCCGTGGTGAGTACGAACATATCTCCATCAATGTAACGGTCGGAAAATGGATTAAGCGTTGGGATTCTTTCGCCCACAATACCCGGCTGGGAATCAAGGTTCATCGTTGATCTGGAAAAAACCCTGACGCTATTGTTTCCGACACCTACACACTCAAAGGTTCTTGTTGCCCGGCTAAGGGTAAACAGTGTGATTGCCGCGCCAATACTGCCTTTAAATTCTTCATTTAACTTGTTCAGAAGCCATTTCAGGTCAAACGAACTCTCGTTTTGAATCGACTCTTCAATCTTGCGAGACAAACTCGCTGCATGTTGACCATGCCCTAGCGAGTCGATTACCGCGACAAACAGTCCTTCATCGCTTTCGAGAATGACTGAGCCATCACCACACACCACCTCGCCGTAGAAAGGTCGGCTTCTGACGCTATAACTAAAAGGACTCATTGCACCCATTTACTCGCCACCACCTGTGTCCCGTCACTGGAAGACTCAATGTGAAAATCGTCCATCATTCTTTTCACACCGGGCAAACCCAACCCAAGCGTTCCAGAGGTACTTTCGCTGTCTTTGAGTGCGCGTTCGATGTCCTCAATACCTTGACCTTTGTCGACTGCGCGAATCTCAAGTCCTTTTTTGGTCGAGCTGTTCATTACATGCAGGAAGACGTCTCCATGGTTTGCATATTTCACTATGTTCATCGCAAGCTCTGAAACGCTGGTAGAGATTTCGTTGACTTCAACGTCGCTGAAACCAACCTCTTTCGCCATTACGTAGGAAGCCATCACGACTGTCATGACTTCAGACTCGGACGACACATGATAGACCTCTTCCCGATAGTCCTGAGATTGCTCTAGAAATGCTCCCATTAAGCTCCTCCTGTCCGGCGCTGATTAATGAGCTCGATACCCTGTTCAAGACTCGTCACCGTTTGAAGACCATCGGTATTCACGTTTAGCTCAACCAAAGCGCATACCAATCCGGGTCTAAGCCCGACCAGAACGCATGTTGTTCCCATTACTCCCACCGAATCGATGATTTTTCTCAAATGCTCGAAATTGGTTCTGTCTAATGTTCCGACACCCGAAAGATCGAGTAACACGCCATCAACCGAACGTTTATGGATCTGTTCCAATAACTGCTGCTGAAACCCCAGCAGTACGTTGTTGGTCAAATCCACCTGAATTGAGGCAATGAGTGTTGAATCCAGACTATTGATGGTAATGGCTGATTCCATGTCTACCCTCAGCTAGCTTTGTCTTGGACGTCCAGACCGACTATGTTGAATGCTTCTTCCAAAGCATCTCTTAGCGTTGCGTTGGTTCTAACTTCACCCACGTTTATTCCCAACTGCACCATGGTTTGAGCTATCGCCGGAGAAACGCCAGACACAAGGCATTCACACCCCATAAGGCGTGTCGCTTTGGTAATTTTGATGAAGTGATTGGCAACAGCGGTATCCACCACTGCAACACCCGAGATGTCCATGATGAAGATTTTGGCACGTGCATCGGCTATTTTTCCGAGCACCGCACTCATGATGTCCTGAGCACGTTTTGAATCGATGATCCCCACGATTGGCAACATTAGAATGTCCTGCCAGATCATTGTTACTGGTGTGGACATGGCAAGAAGTGCTTCACTCTGCTCTGAAATACGTCGGTTGATCAGATTTGAGTAGGTTTCCACTACTATGGTGGTGTCCATATGAAGGAGTTTGGTGAACGCCGTAACCAGAGCGCTGTATTCATCGCTGTATAAGCTACCGTCGTACATTCTTTTGGTGAAAATAACGAGCGACATATTCATACCAGCAAAATAGGTAGGAAGAGAAAGTCCAACCCGCGCATGAACTTCCCCCAAAGCAATACGCTCTGCTATGTATTTATTATTGATATCAGCTTCGAAGAAGGATTCCCAGTAGCGTAATTGCTGAGTCTGAACCCGATTGAGGCGACTGCTGTCGTTGAAAAACTGCTTATATTCCGGCAGCGTTTCAAGCCAGGTGTAAAAATGGCGTACGTACTCGTCCATTTTTGGGGTCATGATTTTGCCAAATTTACGGATCAGAGCGAGGTCTGTCTCCGTTAAATCGTGTAACTCCATTAAGGCTTTTGGATCAGCTTGAACGCCTTGACTTGAACTCATACATTCCTCCCAAAGAGACAACATTCACTCTAAAAACCCCGTCAATAGTAATGTTTTTAATTGGTGACGGAATTCACACTACTTTTTCTTAATAGTAGTAAAAGATCTTGTAAGTGAGATGTTTTCTTAAGCAGAGGACAAGAGAATACGGTTTCAATGAGTTTTTACTCATTGCTTTTTCAAACGGCGCAAATCCGTTAGAATGCCGAACTTTCCTCAAGCCAGAGACATTTATGAAACGCGTTGTTCTCTACATTAAAGATAAGTGCCCTCACTGCAAATCAGCACAGCAATACCTTGATTCGAAGGGAATAAAATACCGCCTGTGCAACGCTAAGATGCAGAGAGGAAGAAAAGAGCTGGATGCCATCGGCGCACGCTCTGTACCGGTACTAAAAATAGGCGATCAGGTGATGATTGGCTGGAACCTGAAAAACTTTGAAAAGATGTACAAATCTTAAGTTTCTCACCCTTGGCTATTCTGTTTTACAAACTCAATAAACGTCCGGTTGGCTAAAGACAAATACCCGCCTTTTCGCCATGCCATGGCAAGGTCTAAGTAGACAGGCTCTGAAAACGGAATCCCTTTGATGCCCGTTTCATTGTCTGTCACCAGTTCAAGTAACGCGGTTACTGCAAACTCCTGCCTGACAATTTTAAGAATCATGGTGAGTAGATTGCTTTCAAACGAAAACTTCGCCTTCAGCTGATTGGATTTTCACAGATTTCATCGATAAAATCGCGGTGAAAGTAACCTTTCTTAAACATCACCAGTTCCTGTTCAAAAAACTCCTGATAAGAAATGGACTCTTTTTTCGCTAAAGGGTGATGCTCCCCGACGACAGCCACCATTTGCGACCGAAATATAGGGTCGACGTCTAAAACATCTGGCACGTTTTCATTGATCACCACACCGATATCCAACTCTCCGTTTAGGAGCATCTTCCGAACAGATTGCGTACCAGCCTCAACGATTGTCAGTTTTAAGTTGGGGTAAGACGCTTTGAATGCCATTAATATCTCGGGAAAATAATAAGACCCCATCATGCTCGGCACGCCTAATCGTACTTCACCTTTTTCCAACCCTTTCAGCTCTTCCATGGCCAGTTTAGCGTCGTTGAGTTGCTGCAATATCCCTTTTGCGAAAGGCAGAAGGACTCTGCCTTCATCGGTTAATGCAAGCTTGCGTTCATCACGATGAAACAGTGAGAGTTCCAGTTCGGCTTCTAACTTTTTGATGGCAATACTCAGGGCAGGCTGAGCAATGTTTAATTTGGCGGCGGCTTTAGTGACGTTGCCGGTTTCAGCAACAGCAACAAAATAGCGAAGAGGTTTGCTTTCCATATATTTTAGATATAGCGATGATATTTTTTATATATTTTCACTATAGAGTACAGATTGCTAGTCTTTCCTTGACGTTTTTCAGAGTAAGTCCGCATGATAGATACCCATTCCCCTTCTTATCGTTCTGTGAGTTTCGCATTAGCTTTTGGCTCATTCATTGTATTTAACAACCTCTATCTGTTTCAGCCTATGCTGCCTCTGATGGCAGAACATTTCGGTGTCTCCTCAACACAGGTTAACTGGATTTTAGCTGCAGGTACTTTTGCTCTTGCGTTTTCCCTGGTTCCTTGGGCGGTCTTGTCTGAAAAGATCGGCCGTAGAAAAGTGATGCTTATCAGCTTATTTCTGCTTCCGTTCGTGGGCTTGACACTATTAACTTCTGAAAGTTTGCTTACTCTCACCCTTTCACGAGCAGCAATGGGCTTTGCACTGGCTGGCTATGCAGCGGTTGCGGTTGGGTACATGGCAGAAGAGTTTTCACCTCAGGCACTCGCATTGGCAGTAGGCACCTACGTAAGCGCCAATTCTCTTGGCGGGATTGCGGGTCGTTTATTTGGAGGGTTAGTCACTCAGTATTTTGACTGGCAATCCGCGGTGATCGGAATGGCGATATTCAGCTTATTGGCAGCCATTTTGGTGTTAAAGCTGTTACCTCCTCAAAAACACTTTAAACCTCAGCCCGGTTTGTTTTTCCACCATAACCGTAGCGTTTTAAAACACCTTAAAAATCGAGAATTACTGCTTGCGATGTTACTCGGTGGCGTTAATTTCGCATTGTTCGTTAATCTCTACAGTGTGGCAGCGTTCAGATTAGTTGAACCTCCTTATGAGCTTCCTGTCGGGATCGTCTCTATGATTTTCCTTTGTTATCTGGCGGGCACCATCAGTTCGCGACTGAGTGGCAACTGGCGTAAACGCTTTAGCAGTGTTTCAGGCATGGTATTGGGTACAGTCATCAGTGCTTCAGGAATGCTACTCGCCTACGTCGATTCTATTTCGGCACTGGTTGCAGGACTATTACTAGTAGGATTTGGCGCTTTCTTCGTACATTCGCTGGCGTACGGATGGGTAAGCCAAAGAGCCAAAAACGCTAAGGCAACCGCGACTGCTCTCTACCTTGTTCACTATTACATAGGAGGAAGCTTAGGCGGCTTCCTATTGATTTACTGCTGGCAACACGGTGGTTGGGGAAGCGTCATTCTTGGGGGAAGCGGTCTCTATATCGCTATGTTTTTGCTGTGTTACAAGTTGAGAGGGTTTGAAAGGCTCAAATCAGATTCAATGATGCATTTGAGCAAAAAAGTTGGTTGAAGGTTAGTACACTTGGGATTGGCGTTTTGAATGTGGTAGGCTTGCGCCAAAATTTGCCTAAAGAAGCCCGAGCAATGTCGAATTCAAAAGATCAACAAATCCACCAGCAGGTCACTCAATGGCTGGAAGATGTCGTTATTGGTCTCAATCTGTGCCCTTTTGCTGCCAAACCCAACCGCAACAAGCAAATTAAGATCGCCATCAGCCATGCCACTCGTGAAGAAGCATTGCTTGAAGATATTCTTACTGAGCTGGTTGAGTTAAACAGCTGTGAACCAGAAAAGCTTGAAACGACCTTAGTTGTTGTCCCTGACATGCTGTCTGATTTTACGGACTACAACTTTTTCATCGACTGGGTTGAGGCTCTGATTAAACAGCAAGACTGGGAAGGTATCTATCAGGTGGCGACTTTTCATCCAAACTACTGCTTTGGTGGTGCAGATCCAGAAGACGATGAGAATCTGACTAACCGGGCGCCTTATCCGATATTCCACCTTATCCGTGAAGAGAGCATGGAGAAGGTTCTGAAACATTACCCAGATCCGGAGTCAATCCCAGACACCAATATAGAAAGAGTCTCAAACCTTTCGGAAGCGGAACGGAAAAAGCTGTTCCCTTACCTCTTTGTCTAGGGTCTACAGCCCGCGAATAACCCTTAATCCAAAATCTAGGAAAACACTTTGTCTAACACATCATTTAAATCTTTAGGGTTAAAACCTGAACTTCTGACCAACCTTGATTCACTGGGTTATGAGGAAATGACTCCAATACAGGCACAAAGCCTGCCTTTTGTTTTAAAAGGTCAGGACGTGATTGGGCAGGGTAAAACAGGCTCTGGTAAAACGGCAACATTTGGTTTGGGTTTATTGCAGAACCTGAATGTGAAAAAGTTTCGCGTACAGTCATTGGTTTTGTGCCCTACCCGTGAGCTTGCCGACCAAGTAGCAAAAGAAATCCGAAAGTTAGCGCGAGCAATTCACAATATTAAGGTGTTGACGCTTTGTGGTGGAATGCCAATGGGACCTCAGATTGGCTCCCTTGAACACGGCGCACATATTCTGGTTGGTACACCAGGTCGTATTCTGGATCACTTAGATAAAGGTCGAATCAGTTTAGAACACCTTAATACACTGGTTTTGGATGAAGCGGATCGCATGCTAGACATGGGATTCCAGGATGCGTTGGACGCCATCATCGAACAAGCCCCTACAGACAGACAAACTCTGCTGTTCAGTGCTACCTTCCCTGACTCCATTGAAGCGATATCCAAACGTATTTTGCGAAAACCACAGCGAATCACCGTGGAATCAACACACGATACTGTGAGCATTCGCCAGCATTTTTATGACGTAGCAGGCTTTGAAGAAAGACTGGAAGCGACAAGAAGGCTTCTAATGCAGGATAAACCTGAGTCGACGGTCATTTTCTGCAATACCAAACGCGATGTAGATGAGGTAGCGGACGAACTTCGTTACCACGATTTCAGTGTTATCGCACTGCATGGAGACATGGAACAAAGACAGCGTGATCAGGCTTTGGTGCAATTTGCGAACAAAAGTGTATCGATACTGGTTGCAACGGATGTTGCCGCCCGTGGGTTGGACGTCGACAACTTAGACGCCGTAATCAATTTCCACCTAGCACGCGATCCGGAAGTTCATGTTCACAGAATCGGGCGTACTGGTCGTGCAGGAGCAAAAGGTTGCGCGCATTCCTTTATCAGTGAAAAGGAATCCTACAAAGTTGCTCAAATTGAAGAGTATTTTGATTTCGATATTCGAACAAAAGATCTTCCTAGTGCGGACGTACTTAACCAGCGCGCGTATTACGCAAAGATGGTGACACTTCAAATTGATGGCGGGAAGAAACAAAAGGTTCGCCCGGGTGACATATTAGGCGCGTTAACTGGCGACGACGGCATCCCGGGGAGTCAGGTAGGAAAAATCAATGTATTCCCTATGAGCGCGTACGTTGCTGTTCATACTGAAAGTGCCAAAAAGGCCTTCAAGAAGCTTGAAAAAGATAAATTAAAAGGCAAGCAGTTCCGGGTAAGATACGTAAAGAACTAGTAGAGATAGATTTAAGCAGCGCCTCATGCACTGGGGCGCCGTGAGAATCTATGATTGGCAACACATACCCTGTTTCGCCCTTTCGCTTTTGCTTCATACAGAGCATTGTCTGCCGTCAGGATAAAGTCATCAAGTAAACTCTTAGGGTCGTTAACTTTAGAATCTGAAAACTCGAAGAAACAGACACCAATGGAGACGGTGATCGTTGATGTCCCGGATTTGATTTTCGACACGCTCGACATGATTCTGTCGCAAATTTTCATGATGTCGTTTTTGTTGGTTCTTGGCAGCCAAACCACAAACTCTTCCCCACCAAACCTCGCTATTAAATCGATTTCACGAATCGCATCCGCGATACTATCGGCGGTTTTCACTAAAATCTTATCGCCATACAAATGCCCAAACGAATCATTTACCAATTTGAAGTGGTCGATATCAATCAAAGCCAGTGCACCTTCGGTTTTGTCAAAAGCCAGACGGCGAATGGATTTGGGCACAACATCCAGTAATGAATGGCGGTTTGGCAGCTTGGTCAGCGGATCGAACAGAGCCAGTTTTTCTAACTCTCTGTTCAGTTTCTTTAGCTCCGTCTCGTGTTGATGTCTCCTCAGTTCTACAGAAATCCAAGATGCCATCAGTTGCAAAGCGTCGACATCCGACTCGTTGAATTGCCTTTTATATGGCTTATGGCTAGAAAAATTAAGTGTACCGTAGAGGTTACCCTCAATGTATATGGGCACGCCGATGTACGATTCTAAACCAAAGTTTCTGTATGCAGGATGCTGAGCCAGTTCGTCACTTTTGCTCATACGATCAATCATGACAGGTTTATCTGATTGGCAGGTGATCTGGCAGTAAGTGTTAAGGAGAGGAAACGAGTATCCGGCATTGAGCTCGATATGATCAGGGCGCTGGACCTGTAATACCGTGTAATCTTCCCCTTCGATATGTGAAAAGATGCCTATATCCAGCTTAAAACGTTCGCACCCGAGCTTTAGCAGCCCTTGGATCTGTGCGTCTAATCCGTTTGAGTAATTATTCGTTATTTCATAAAGGCGTCGTATAACCTTTTCACTTGAGCTCGACTCACTCATAATGACATTCCCAGTATTTCTGACTATCCGTTAGTTCACGTGCTTATTTTTATTGCTTTGGTGATGTCCCCCACCCTTTTTAATAATCTTAGTTATAAAGCTCACATTTTAAAGCCAATGAAGAGAATTAATTTTTCTGGTAACATGCGGAAAAATTCAAACGAGAAGCATACAATGCAACTGACCAAGCTGACTCAAGACCTATACGATCATCTATATCAAGACATTACTGAATTCCGCTCTACTTTTGACCTACCCGTCGCACAACCAGATTCACTGGATGAAAAAGCCGACCAGCTTCATTCTTCTCTAGCGATTGAAGAGCTCACAGAACTGGCAGAAGCTGACTGCAAAACTGAGCAGGCAGATGCCATTGTGGACACGGTATACGTTCTTATGGGTCGTTTAGTACACCTTGGGCACAGCAAAATCGAAGACAACAATGCAATCAGCTACCTGATTGACCTGCTTCTTCATGTTGCCGCTAACCGTGAGATTGATTTTGTACCGTGTTGGGACGAAGTGCATTCCAGTAACATGAGCAAGGTGTGTCGCAACGAGAATGAATACAGCGAAACAGAAGCGCATTACGCCAAACAAGGCGTGAAGCTGGTAGCGGTAACTAAAGGCGAATACATCATTGCTAAATGTGCAGAAGATGTAACGATTGAAGGCAAAACGATTCGCCAGGGTAAAGTACTTAAGTCGGTTTACTACCGTCCTGCCGATCTAGCAAAACTGACGGCTTAAGCCAACAGCCAATCAGAGTTATAGCAAGCCCGAGTCTCAATACTCGGGCTTTTTATATCCAACACACTCTATTCATTTCCGTTTTACTATTCCCTCATTTAGCCTTTAAACGTCATGTGTTGTACGCAGTATTTCTCTACAGTTTTGAGCTGAACGTCGATGCCTAACCCCGGTCTATCGGAGGCAGCAACCCACCCTTGATTCTGCACTATAGGTTCGCTTACCAAATCAAATTGGGCAGGACCCGGAATTGGCTTCAATTCGAATACGATGGAGTTATTGCTGGCATGAGAACAGTGCAAACTGGCCGCTGTCGTAATGGCTGTACTCCAGGCGTGGGCGTTAATAAATCGGCGCTTCGCAGAGATATGGTATTGAATTTTCATATATCCAGTGATGCCTTCAACACGCCCCGGGTCGACGCCAAATACATCTACCGTATCGGTGTCTAGCAAGGCTTGATAGCCTTCGACGTTCCATTCGCGTTCTCCACTGGCAATGGAGACACCAACTTTTGACCTCAGTTCTTTGTACCCTAGTATGTCGGTTGGGTATAAAGGTTCCTCCATCCAACGAATATTGGATTCCATCATTCTTTGTGTGGTTCTGACAGCAGTAGGTACATCCCATTTCACGCCATTCCCTGCATCGACCATGATGTCTGGCGTGTCTCCCAGAGCTGACCTTAGATCCGCAACAAACTTAACATCGATGTCTGGTGAGACTTTACCAATGGGTGAAGGTCCTTTCTTGGCAAATCCCAGCTTGCAGGACTGGTATCCCTGATCGTGTATATAACCTTCCAGCACTTCGACGGTCTCTTCTGGCGTAGGATGGTTGACGTGGATACATGCGTTTGCTGGCAGCTTTTCCGTTACTTTTCCGCCAAGAAGCTCGTATAAAGGTGCACCGAGTACCTTGCCTTTGATGTCCCATAGTGCGATGTCTATGGCACTTACGGCAAAGTTCGCAATTCCGCTTCGACCATACCACCAGGTATGATCACGCATCTTGTGCCAGATCTTTTCAATTTCCAACGGGTTTTCGTTTTTAACGACCTCAAAAAGCCCTTCCACAATCGGCACTGCTGCTTTTGTTGCCTCCGGAAACTGAGCAATACCTTCTCCCCAACCTTCAACGCCATCACTGGTGGTCACTTTGACTAACAAGGCACAGCGCTGTGAAGAGTAGTCATTCGGCTCTGGGTAGAACAGCACATAGGTATCAATCGATGCAATTTTCACAGTATTCTCCTTAAATCTTCCCATTAGGGTCTGTTGACCTTAGTGCTTACGTATTGGGCATCGCAGTGTTTGCCCTTTTAAACCCCGAACAATCTCTTCCGCCGCAAGGCGTTGTAGCCGCTGCATCGATTGAGTGGAATACCAGGCCGAATGGGGGGTCAACACAAGATTCGGTGCTTTCAGCAGCGGAGAACCAAAGCTCATGGGTTCCTTGCCAAATACATCCAACGCAGCACCACCAATCGAACGTGTTTGAAGTGCTTCCGCCAGCGCCGCTTCATCGACTAATTCGCCTCTCGCGGTATTCACTACCAGCGCGCCTGATTTCATTTTCGCCATTGTCTGTTTGTTGATGATTTTTATGGTCTCTTCCGTCGCGGGCGCATGAAGCGTATAGGCATCGGCGGATGACCAGAATTCGTCAGAACTCGATAACGTCACACCAAGCGATTCTGCTTCGCGCTCTGTCATCAGAGGGTCACAGACCAGAAAATGAAAACCAAAAGGTTTTAACCTGTCTAACACCGCTTTGCCGATGCGACCGAAACCGAAAAAGCCGACAGTGGTTTCTTCAAACGGTTTCAGGTCGCCTCCGACTTCTACTGCTCGCCAGTATCCGTCTCTAATCGACTGGTCGAAAGCAACATTCTTGCGAAGGCACATTAGAAGCAAGCTGGCGGTATGATCCGCGACTTCGTTGGTGCAGTAATCAGGAACGTAGGCGAGTTTTAACCCATGCTCGTGCCCAGATAAAACATCGATATTGTCGTAACCCACACCGTATCGAACCACAGTTGTACCCGGATTAACTGCGTTTACAGCCTGAGGGCCAAACGGAGCAAACTGCACCAGTACTGCGTCTGCATTTTTAACGACTGAACAGACTTCCTCTTCGGACCGACATTGATGCGCTTCAAGCTCGTAGCCCTGCTCTTCCAACACTGCTTTTTCAATGTCCAGATTTGGAAAGGTATAGTCCGTACAGACTACTCGTTTCTTTTCACTCATAACCCCTCATCCTCGTTCTCAAAATCTCCGATTAAAGGGGGATGTCTGACATCAAGCTCCTGTCCGTTGTATTGTTTTTCAGTATCGCGAATCAGCCTTGTGATGCCTTTGGCGGCATGAATCGGAGGCATAAGGTTTTCTTTCGGAATGTTCGCGTGCGGAATGTCGTTGATCTTGGCGGCACGAATTTCATCCTGCATTCGGGAGTTCACACCACCCGGTCTTAAGCTGTAGACACGAATGCCGTATTCGTTGACTTCCTGATGCAAGACAGAAGAGAATATTTTGAGTGCCGCTTTACCACAGTTGTAACCGCTCCAACCGTCTAGCGGCACTTCGGAAGCCCCCGAGCTGATGTTGATGATGCTTGAGTCGGCTTGCTGTTTGAAATGAGGTATAACAGCTTTTACACAATGAAAACTGCCGAAAATGTGGGTGGAAACGCACTGCTTCCAAGCTTCTGAATCGGTATCTTCGATCAAAGCTAATGGCTGAATGAGCCCAGCGTTATTGACCAGATCGGTGATTTTGCCAAATTTTTCGACGGTTTGATCGACCACGCTTTGGACGGCTTCTCCATCTTTCACATCACAGGTTAACGCAAGGCAACGTCCTCCGCTTTTAATAATAGCGCTCTCCACTTTTCCGAGCTTTGATGGTTCATTCGAAATGATAGTGACGGCAGCCCCTTTCTTTGCCAGCAACTTTGCCGTTGCTTCTCCAAGACCACGGCTTGCCCCTGTGACCAGTACGACTCTGTTTGAAAAATCCATTGCACCTCTCCTTATGCCTTAAATGAAAACTGATTGGGAAGTAAAAACGGGAAGCCAGTTTGCGTATCCACTTCTATCTTCATGATTGGCGTCATATAAGCGCCCCATCTGGCGTTCACCTCACTGTTACTGAGATAGTTGATGGTTTTTTGCAGATCCTCAGTTTCGAAATAGCCGAACAACGTCAAACCGTGACGAAAAATCTGATAATTAGTGATGCCCGACTTTGTAAGTTCTTCATTCATTTCTGGCCAAATCTCATCATGGCGCTTTTTGTATTCTTCCTCGTATCCGGGTCTGACTTCCAAAACCCATGCGTAGCTTTTCATGGTTCATTCCTTAAATTTAGGGTGCAAAAACCCACCTCCACTAAGCGATAGCAGTGAAGCCCCTGATTTCGTTATATCTTTACTTTTCGTTTTCTAAATAACCTAAACTCGGGATAAGAGGTTAGCTAATACCTTCAAAATTCAGACAAACGAACTGTTGAAGCGTTCTAATGAGAAATTTTTACTTAAGACAAGGCGAATCCGCGAACCAATAACGAGTTATTGGGAGAGGGTTCAACGCTGTATTAAGGAAAAAGAGCCATTAGAAAGCAAGTTGTTATCCCGAGTTTAGGTTATATAGTCGTAGATGATTTCACCCTCCACCAGGTCAAAATCACCCTTCCAGTAAAATCCCTGCAGCATTTCGACCACCGGCAGACGAAACAGAGGTGCCTGCGCATTGGGTCTCAGCTCGACAGTACAGGGACCCGACCAACACTCCGTCACTCTTACGTTTGCCAGTTTGCGAGAAGCAAGCTGTCGAATTGCAGGCTTGCCGTCGATATGATTTACCGCTTTTAAATTAATGTTGGTGGCAAAATCCATGTATTCGCTTAACGATTCGATTTCGTCTTTTTGCTGCTTGTATGCAAGTGTTCCAGTGAAAATGTCGATGCCGTTTCGGGAGATCGTCCCGACCATCAGATCACCCCGAAACTGAATATCCGGAGATCCGAGTTTTTTAGGTTGACCATGCACTTCCCGACCATGGCAGACGCCCACTTCTGAATTTAGAAAAAGGTAAGGCGAATACGCGCCGCTATGTTCTTTATTTGGCAAACTGGCACCGACCATGACATTGGACTCACGATAGTCCCCGATGTAGTCGGTGTCGTTCATTCGATAGATGTGTACCATCACCACATCGCCTGTCACCTCAAGCGGAGGGGGCAGCAAGCCTGCGATCGCCTGTTGCGTGGTTCGGTAGGTAAACGTCAGCACTTCTACATTACGAAACGAAAACGGAAAAGGTGGAATGGTTGGCGCATCCCAAGGCGTCGAAAACTGGTCGGCGAGGATATCCGCCTCGGTCAGCGTTTCGGAAAATGTTTTGCGCTTAACCATGAGCCGCCTCTTTCCAGTTGGAAAATACATCTCTCAGCTTGATAGTTTCTGAAAGCACATCTTCATGAAGTGTTCCCATGTAGTCTTGATGTACGTATTCCAGCGCCAAATAGCCTTGGTAATTCAACGCGGCTAACTGCGCAAATACATCGAGATAGTTGATTGTGCCCTGTTCTAAACGGGTTTGCAGATAACCCATTTTTGCCTGACGAAGATGGATATGCGCCGCGTGCGCGAGCAATGGATCGATTTCTTCCTGACGATAGCCCAAACAGACGTAATGAGCATGATCCAAAACCAGCTTTAGTCCTTCTACTTCATCCAATAAGGCTTCGGTTTGGGTTGGCGATTCAATGCACGAATGAACATGAGGCTCAATGGCGACCTGAACACCCGTCCCTTTAGACATCTCAACCAGCACATTGAGGTTTTCTGCGCTCTGTTTTATTGCATCACCTCGCGTTTGTCCGGGGTTAACCACCCCTTGGAGGATAAACGCTGTTTTAATACCTGCCTGCTGGCAGAATTCCAGTACCTTGCTGAAATCCTGTTTATTCTTGTCGAGCGAAGACGCCAGCGCTAGATTCCTGTCTTCCAGAGATTCGCCAAACAGGTGATAAAGACAAGGAACATCAAGTGGAAGTTCTTTAATGGTTTTGGCGTAAGTGTCTGGTGTAGAAAGCACTGCGGATTTATCTATAGCTGAACGATAAAAGTAACCGATATCCAGACTGCCAATACCCAGCGCGTTACTGATTACACACGCTTCATCCAGACTGCATTGCGGCATCGACCATGAGGTAAGTGACAAACGCATATCAGACTCCTTCCGTTTTTCCGCTAGAAAACGAACGATACATGGCATCCAGCACCGCAACCGACTTCATGCCTACTGTGCCTGACGCGTATATCTCGCCATTCTTGCCCGAACATAAATCCACAAAGTGATGTATTGGCAGCATGCCATCGTAATCTGTCGCGCCAGACCCTAGTTCGATTTCTTGATCCTGGTCGTCATGGCGGAAAACAGACACACGTGGTCGCTCGATATCAACCGTGAGCACGCCTTCGGTGCCAAAGATTCGAATATCCAGCATAAAGCCTTTGTGTTTTGGCATGGTCGAGGCTCCGGATAAACTGACGAGCGCCCCTTCTTTTGTCGAAACAATTGCGGCATCGTAATAGTCGACGCCCGCTTTAGACTGTGTTTGTTTGGCTATTACATCGGCTGGTGTGAGATCCGCGATTTCAAATAGCAGACCAAGCGCATGAGTAAGCTGCCCCCAGCCGTATCCCCCTGCGTTATTGGGATCAGACCAAGTAGAGGTAGGCGGTCTGAAAAGGTGTGACTCTGTGTCGACCATTTCTTCGCCGTTGAACAGGTCCGCGAGAGGTGATGCCATCTGACAGACAACGTGAGAGACCTGACCAATCTTGCCCTGAGAAACCAGCGCTTTTGCTGAATGAGTAAACTCAGCAAAGTTCCAGCCATGAGGCATGGTGATGAATGTGTTGTTTGATTCTGCAAAGGAAACCAGTTCCCTCGCCTGTTTGATGTCTGCTGTCAGGGGCTTTTCGATAATACAGGGAATGCCCTTTTGTAAGCACGGTTTGGCACAGGCAAAGTGCGCCGTATGAGGAGAACTGACTACGACACCATCGACGCGTTCCTGCTCCAGCATGGCTTCGACATCGGTGTAAGTAGCATCGATTTGAAACTTGTCCGCCACAATCTTTAGACGCTCTTTGTCTTTATCTACCGCAATAATTCGTTTAACCGATGGGTTTTGCTCTAGAGCAGGGATGTGGTTAAAGGTTGCCCACCACCCTGTTCCAATGACTGCAATGGTTGCTCCTGCATTCGTTGATCCTTCCTTGGACATCTTTTTCTCCTGTTTAATTCTACTCGTTTGCAACAGACTCTCGGGTCGAGATGCGAACATGTTCCATATGCAGCCTCATCGCAGACTTTGCCATTTCGGCATTTCGCAGCGTGAGTGCTTCGACGATCAACTTGTGATCTTCGATACTGCGCTGGATAAGATTCGGAGTCTCGCTCGCCATTTTTCGATACCCCATGCCAAGCACATTCAAACTCTCAGACATGCGCTGCATAAATGGGTTACCGGACGCATTGGCAATCACTCGGTGAAATTCGGTATCCAGTTTGCGAAATAGCGATGGGTCGTCCGTCGCTTCGCATTGCTGCTGAATCAAATCGTTCAGGCGATTTAAATCTGGTTCCTGAATCAACACACTCGCCGATTCAACAATTCCGCACTCAATCACCACCCGTGCGTCATAGAGCTGGTCTACACTCAGCTTCTCTAACGTCATGTAAAACTGGAGCGGGCTGAGCAGTTCAAACGCATCCAACGAAGACACGTAAGCGCCGCCTCCCTGTTTGCTTTGTACTACCCCTAAAATCGCTAACCCTCTCAACGCTTCCCTTACGCTCGGGCGAGACACTTCCAAAGCGTTGGAAATTTCTCTTTCGGTGGGTAAACGCTCTCCCGCCGCAAAGTTCCCTGTCTGGATCTGCTCCAGAATGTATTTTGCTACTGCTTCTGAAACTGAAGACGCTTCTATGGATTTGTAAGAGTCAATGTGCATTCCGTTTTCCGTTCTCATTACGCCAACGCTTTTCTTCGAATGGCGTCTACACCTACCGCCAGAAGCAATACTGCCCCGCGAGTGATGTCTTGCCAGAAACTCGAAACATTCATTAGCGTTAAGCCATTATTTAATGTGCCTAACAGTAACACAGCGATCAGCGTTCCCCACACGCTGCCAACACCACCTTTGAGACTGGTCCCGCCTAAGATAATGGCGGCAACAACAGTAAGAAGGCTCTGCCCAGCGGCATCAGGGGCGCTTGCCCCCAGCATTGAAGCAAGCACGATGCCGGCTAAGGCTCCGGCCAACCCCGACATGATGTACCAGAGCATCTGCGTACCCACCACAGGTACCCCGGCAAGATAACTGGCTTCCTGGTTGCCACCGCAGGCGTAGACGTATCTGCCGTATCGAGTTTTAGCCAGCACAAACCAGATTACAGCAACAATTAAAACCAGCAGGATGAAGGGTACTGGCACACTGGCAATCTGACCGTTTCCAATAAACTGAAATGCATCGTCGAGTAAAGGTTTAGAAAGCCCGCCTGTCATCACCAATGCAGTACCCGTAAAAATACTCATGGTGCCAAGCGTGACGATCAGTGGGTTGAGCTGAAGCCGTGTTGCGAAGTAACCGTTGATATAGCCGCAAACCGCACCAAGCACTAAACCGACGCCACAGCCAAGCCAGATGTTTCCATAGCTCTCATAAACCATTGACACGGTTACACCAGAGAGCCCTGCAACTGCAGCCACAGAAAGATCCAACCCGCCCGCGATCATTAAAGGCGTCCCCGCAGCCGCCATTAACCCGACTACTGCCATGTTGGTGCCAATACTCATTAAGTTGTCATAGCTCAGAAACCAAGGAGACAACGTGGAAAACGTCACCAAAATGCACGCATAAAAGAATGCCAGTACGATCAAGCTGGCCCACTGTCCGACCAACAGCGAGCGAAGCCAGGAATCCCCTTCTGGTTTAATTGAATTGGGCTGACTTTTTTTCATTAATTCCATGTCCTACTCCAATTAATGCAACGCTTTGTGGTGCGTGGCAGCAGCGTGCATCAATTCATGCACCGTAATATCGTTATTCGTGTCCAACACCACATCTCCGTGTGCAAGCACCATTTTTCTGTCCGCAATGCCGGCGATTTCTTCGGCATCGGTAGAAGTCACAACGATGGCAACACCTTCTTCTGCAAGATCGCGCAGGCATCGGTAAATATCTTTCTTAGCGCCAATATCGACGCCTCGGGTGGGTTCTTCCAAGATCAGCACCTTAATGCCAGAAACCAGCCAGCGCGCAAGACACACCTTCTGCTGGTTTCCTCCTGAAAGAAAACGAATTTCCTGTTCTAGATCAGCCAGCTTTATTCCTAAATTATCAATCCAGCGCGTGACCAATGTTTTCTCTTTTTCTCGGTCTACAATGGATGTGTTCTGAGTAAATTGATGGATGTGAGCTAACGTCATGTTTCGCGAAACTGACATATCTGGGATAATGCCATCGCGTTTTCGCTCTGCCGACACCAAACCAATTCCCGCTCGAATCGCGGTTTGCGGATCTTGGGTATGAATTCTTTTTCCTCTGACCTTAAGATCCATCGTTCCGCCCAGTACTTTGCTGTCGAAAATTGCCTGACCAAAATATTCCAACCCTGATCCGATCAACCCGAACAGACCGACAATCTCGCCTTCTCGCAGTTGAAATGTAAGCTTGTTGATGTGCTCTGGAACCTGCATATTAGAAAGTGAGAAAATGGGCTCTCCTTTTGTGTCGTCGGAATCAGGGAAAAGCGGTCCGGTTGTGGTTCCCAGCATGGCATTAAGTACTTCATCCACGCTGGTTTCTTCTTTGGCATAACTGCCGATCATCTGCCCGTCACGCAACACGGCAATGCGATCAGAAATCTCAAACACTTCATCAAGATAGTGAGAAATAAACACAATGCTTACTCCTCTGTTGCTCAGTTCGCGAATCGATTCAAACAGGGCTTGAGATTCGTTTCGGTTGAGTGATGCTGTTGGTTCATCCAGTACGATCACTTTTGCCTCGCCATCCAGCGCACGCGCCAGTTCCACAATGCGTTTTTGCTGAGTAGTGAGCACAGACACCAAGCTATCCGGCTTAATGTTTGAAACCCCGAGTTGCTTGAGTAATCTCAACGTTTTTCCGTTCATAGCGTCGTAATCCAGGGTTTTGATAAACCCTGACTTCTCGGGCAAGTCGCCCAAGCAAATGTTCTCTGCGACTGTCATATCAGACATGACAGAAATCTCCTGTGGCAGCAGCTTAATGCCCTTTGCAATGGCGTCTTGCGGCGTCACAAATGAAATCGACTGCCCTTCGACTTCAATATCACCAGAGTCTTTGGTGTACACGCCGGTCAGAATCTTCATTAAAGTCGATTTTCCTGCCCCGTTGGCTCCAAGCAGGGAGACAATTTCTCCCCGCTTGAGGTCAAAGTTCACATCGCTAAGAACGCGAACTCCGTTGAAGGCTTTGTTTATGTTTTTTAGATTGAAGACAACGTCTTTCATTAAACAAACCTCGATTGCGCTTAAGGCTGAGCCGGAACCAGACTTTCAAAGCCCTTCAGATTTGGATCGCTGCGCAGAGAATCCAGATGAGCTGAAAGCTTCGCGGTATCCAGTTCTAACTGCATGCCTTTGCCGTCGCGGCATTTGTGTTCGTAGTAGAACTCACAGATATTGTTTTTGGTCACCATGACGTGATTCACCAATACAGAATCGGGAATGTCTAAACCAGCCAACGACATCAGTGCGATAGGAACCAGATAGTTTCCGTAGCGTTCTGGAAAGTAACCGACAGAGGCAACAAAACGATCTTCACTCACTAATGGTTCAAGTTCATCTGCCCCCATACCTACAAATAAGCTTTGATCTTCCCTTTGCGCTTGCTGAACAGCACGCAACATACCTAATGCGGATTGGTCGTTAATTGCAATTCCCATTACCACTGCGTCTTTTGGAATTCGCCCCAGAACGTTTTTCATTTGATTGAACGATTCCTGAAGGGTGTTTTTGGTATCGATAATGATGATGTTATCTTCATTGAAGCTGGGAAGTTTGGCTTGAAAACCTGCTATCTGACCGCCTGTTCTCATGCCCACAACGGCACCGGATTGTGCTAAACCGCCAACAACCAGATACCCTTTATTCACCTTGTCTTCGCCCCATTCAGCTAAAGCCGCCTGCGCTAAGAAAGTGCCGCCCATAAATCCGGACTTGGGGTTGTTTGCTCCGAAGAACGTTGCGCCCTTCATCGGAATATCGATGGCAGTAACACCAATACTCTTTTGGTTAAAAGGCTTCATTACCGCGGGACCAAAGTTGATGTCTGTTTGAAACTCGATAGCGTAATCCACGTTTCGGCGTGCAAACGACTGTGCGTTTTTAAGTGCGGTTGGACCATCGAGGCGATTGTCTGCAATTACCAGCGCAACTCCCGCTTTATTGGCGTTCTTCTCAATCCCTTGTTCAACCTTTACGCCAAAGGCAATGTTTCTTTGAAGATTGGCAAAGCCAAACACATATTGTTTGCCATTCTTTGGTGGATTCTTTTCTTTTGCCAGCGCGACCAGATCCGCGTACTCGCTGTCACTGAGCAGTTGCCCTTTCAAAAAATCCGTAGATGCGCTGACATTAACACTGGTTAGCGACAGCGCGACGCCAAACACAAAGCTAGGCGCAAAACTCAATATCCCTTTCATGGTTTTCGTCCTTGGTGTTGTTTTAGTAAACAAACTTGCCTTACCAATTACGCTAAACAAAAAACATTCAGTTCGCAACACTAAATTAACATATTTATCACCAAGTAATTACAATCAACTACTTATCAACATGTTAACGGTTTTCTCACTTTTGAAATTGATTGAGAGGCCATTTTAAATGATAATGAATTGTAAATGTTGCCTTACCAAAAGAGGATTTATGATCGAGTTACGCGAATACAAGCTTTTCGAAGGTGAGAAAGAAAACTGGCTGAAATTCATGGACGAGGTTGTGCTACCTCACCAGATAAAATGCGGAATGAAGATTTTGTTCCAGAGTATTTATGAGGACGAGAGTAAAGACGTTTGGTTTGTTTGGGCTCGCCAATATGACTCTGAGGAACACAAAATCAAGGCAAATGAAGCAACTTACAACGAGTGGTGGATCAGCGAAGTAAGACCTAAGGTATTTACCATGATCGACAAAGATGCAGTGCGCGTTCGCTGGCTGGAAGAATTGGAATAGCCGGAACAAATTCCCGATAAAGTGTTCCGGCTATTTGCTTAATTAGTAATACTCACCATGGCGGTAGTCCCATGACTGGAAACTGTCTGACAGGTTGATCAGGATCTGTTCAATATCCAGACCTTTACGTATCAGAATTGGCGCTGGAGAGATCGATCTTTCACTTCCCTGCTCTGGGATTAGAATGCCGTCGCTGTCGACCATAGCAACCATGACACCTTGTTCGTATCGAGTTTCTACAGTCTTATCTGGCTGAATTGATGCGACGTAGTCGTTGGCTTCAATAATCAGATCTGCAGCAGCTTCAATACGATCGCCTATGTACTCAACCTGTCCTCTGTTACCTTTACCTGAAGGGTTAGCTGAGCTGGCGAAAGTAAGAATCCCTTTGTCCCAGTTGTGCGCGACAATCTGTTCTGATGGAGTACCAAATTTAACCACAAAACAGCTGGTATTGCGGTGGTCTGTAACCAGCTTTCTTACTTCTGGATCCAGTTTTTCAAGCGCTTCTTTTTTCCATGGAACAATACAACCCATCAATACATCTTGATCCCAATGTAACTGATAGAAAGCCTCAACCTCATTGTTGAGCTCCGCCAGTTCTTTCAGTTGCTCCATTGAACCGCAAAGCACGACCGCGGGTTTGTTAAGCTTGCGTTGCTTAGCATCGAATTTACGCTTAAGCCCTTCTTCATTTGCCGCCATAATGATGTAACCTACTTTAGTCGGGCTTACGATCATCTTGCCTTCTTCTAAAGACTTGGCTGCGCTTTCAACCAGGCTTCCATCCCACTTCACTCGTTCTGTCATACTTTCACCAAAAGAATATCCATATAAAATTAAATGATAATGATTATCATTATCATGAATAGAAAAAAAACTTAATGGAATGCATTGATGAAATCAACACTTGTTTTATTTATGTTCAACAGAATAGAAAACGCCAACCTTTTATGGGTTGGCGTTTGTTATGCGAACTTACCGATCAAATGTGAATTGCCGTTGTATTGGAGTAAACCTTAATCACCTTGTTAACGGGCAGCCTACAGCGCGAGCTTGAACCCTTCATGCGTTGCTTTGAATCCGAGCTTCTCATAAAACCTGATTGCATCAGGACGCTGCTTGTCACTTGTTAGTTGAACGATCGTACAACCTTTGCTCTTTGCCAGTTCGATAGCATGCGCAAACATTTGTTCACCTAGCCCTTGCCCCCGATAGTCGCTATGGATCCTCACACCTTCAATAAGGCATCGCCAGCTACCTATATGTGTAAGATAAGAAATGAATGTAACTTGAAGCATTCCAACTAGAGCATGTTCAAATTCAACAACCAACAATTCGTTGTTTGGATCTCGCATAATTGCTTCGAACGCTTCAAGATATGCGCTATTTAGCGGAATAGAAGTGTCTTCTCTCTGACTACCAAGCGGATCATTTGAAAGTAAAGCGACAAGGCTTTCCAAGTCTTCAGATTTAGCTGAACGATATTTTAATTCCATAGACAGTACCTTTTACTTCTAGCCAGTAACGCCAAACCAAGGTGTGAAAACGCTATTGCACCGTACTGAAACCATACTCCGTAAACACCAAAGCCAGCTCGAAGTGAAATCGCTAAGCATTGAGAGTCACTTCTAAATTGTCTGTTAAATCCGACCTAGTTTTACATGTAAAAATCATTCTTACTAATAGTCTTAAACTCAATTCTGCCAGTTTTGGCATCTAAAATTATGTCAGTTGTAACTGGTGTGTCATAGTCATGACAATCCGATTCAAACTCACGCCTAGGAACGAGAACAGTATTTCCTTCCCGTATCTCTGCCCATGCAGTCATTACTGCGCCACATCTACCTTGAATATTCATATCTCCTGGAATAGGACCTACGAGAATTTGATAGCTCTTTCCAGAAAGAGAACAAGAAGCCTCTATTGTCTTTAACGTACCGATCCTATCGTCATTTTCCATCGATTCTATAAGTGACCATGGAGTCCATTGGGTCGAGGTCTTGTTTTCTCTCAGTAAATCACCTGCCTCATTATACGCTCCGCGATAAGTCACCGATACTTCATTGGACACTTGATTACATTCGTAGCCGACCAATACAGTAAAATTATCTGCATATGACAAGCACGGAAACAACACACACATAACTAAAAATAAACGACCCATTGTTTCTTCCTTATGATTTAGCGCTCAATTAAACTGCCAAAAACGTACATATGCCACTTCCGCATACCACCTTAACCAAACCCAGCGAAAACTAAAAATGCCACGCGTTTTTTGATCTGTTTGAATTGTTTGTAAGGTAAACTATTTACAGAACCTATTTGACTTGTATAAAAGAAACAAACCAATTGAGACTTCTATCATTTCAGTCAACAAAAAAGTAATTTGAGTACTACTAAAAGTACCGGTTAAATATGAACCAACCAACCGAAACACAATGAACGAAGTTATAATCACTGTTGCTACTAAAGCGGAGTGAACCCATGTGTTACTGAAATAATACAATAGGGCGATACTTACACCTATTCCAATCATTAGACTGCAATAGATTAAGATAAATGCAATCTCCCCATCAGAATCAACTGCACTTAAACCTATTCTTTCCAGCTTGCTATCAATATCCCAAAGCGCATTAAATCCGGAGAAAATAAAGTATATCGACATTATTCCTATATAAATTTTTCCCCAAAAATCTATTTTCATATTAATACTCATAATTTAATGATTGACCTAACAAACGACATGGATTCCCCTTTCCTAGATTCGGCCACCCTGAGGTGGTATCAATTAACACCGGAGGCACCATGTCTAACCGTTCTTGTTTTGGCGGTATCGACTTAGCGAACAATCACTTTATCATCCCCGCTGTTAATTCCAACGGAAAAGCATTCTCCACAAATCCGAAAATCGCCCTAACCTGTTGACTAACTTAACAAATATACCATCTAAGCGTATAGGGTTAGAAGCGTGTGGCGGCGCACATTGTGGCGGTTAAATAGGTGGTGCAACATACAAAATGTCGAGCGGTATTCCAGAACCCATCACTTGAAGTTTACATTTTATTAAACTCTACAACCATTTGAGGGTAAGAGCCTTCGGGGTGAGCATAGAAATCAAAATTGAGTTTTTTATAAAACTTAATTGCCACTTCATTTTTAGGGTTGACGCCTAGCCGAATACCTGAGTACAAGTGTTTAACACGTGAAAGCAGCTCGTTATACATTAACACCCCTATCCCCATCCCTTGATATTGAGGTAAAACAGAAATAGCTAACTCTGGATACTCTGAGTATTGCTTAGTAATTGAGTCTTTAACTCTTAACTGAATAAATCCAGCTGCTACTCCCTCAATATAAGCAATTATTCCAACATCATCCTTTTCGCCCCAATCTATGTAGTACTCTTTCACCTTGGGATGATCCAATACATCTCTGGAACGTCTAGGTTCGTCAGGCGAGTCCCATAAAGCAATGTAAATAAATTCTCTATGTAAATCGATATCGCATTTAGTTAATTCTTTATAAATAATTTCCAACTCTAAACTCCGAAAATAATATAACGCCACCCTAAGGGGTGAACAGCGCCACCACCTAGCCAAAATCATTGTGCCGTAGACACTAAAGCTGAATCAAACCGAATATGCCAAGCGTTGCGAATTGCTCTTAAACAGATTGTTATGTTTTTTAATACGAACGAAGGTCATTATAATACTTTATCGCTTTCACAATATTTGGCATTTTCTCTTGTAAGAAGTCCGCTTCGGTTGCTAAAAGGTGAATCTCTTCATTTCTAAGAACACTTTCAAGTAGTGCTTTTGAAGCTTCTTTATCAAATTGTCTCCCCATATCTAAACCATCATCCATTTCATAGAAGTACCTTAATACTAAGTCTGTATTTTTAGATACCTCTGAAACATCAAATGTAACAATCGCGGACATAATATTCGATTTATTCATAATTAGCACATAACGCCCAACCAAGGTGTGAATCACAGGACCACAACGCCCAACTTACCACCGTAAACACTAAACTTAACTCAAATCAAAAATGCCAAGTGTTGTAAATCAACCCCAAACAGATTGTTAGTTTTATTTCTACAAGTCTGTTTTATAACGACCTTCCACCGCTCTATCAGTTTCACGTATGAATTCTTGGTCTGCATCTGTATTTTCAGTTATCTCTTTACCAAAAGACACTTTCATTGGTTCCATATAAGTGGCTGAATCCCATGCTTTACTGCGTAACAACGGCTTACCACAATGGAAGTAAGCGTTTTGTACCGATATTTCAAGAACCATTAGCACTCTATGTGTTTACCTGAGACTTCATCGCATATACCGCCTTCCACCAAGCGACAATACCCATGCACTCGTAGTGTTTCAACTGTACCAGGCCGGAGAAAAATTAAGCCTACTCTATTGGTCGTCTCAACGATATTTGTCAGTGAAAAAGCTAGTTTGTTTCCACGAAGTTCGGGTAACAATAAAGTGTGTTCATCACGAACTTGTACAAAGTCTGCTCTGTCAGCCTTTGGGGAAATAGTAGGAAAGCCAAATTCGTCAACAGTAGACAACATGACGAGAGGAGCAGTCTGAATGAACTCCTGCATTCTGCTATTTAACTTCTTGTAGATCTTTTTGCTAGCTAGAGGGTTGGGCTCGCCAATAATCTCTCTAATTTCTTCTAGTGAAGCTAATTCATTCATAATTCTTCCTTGATAAAACTAACGCCAGCTAAAACCGCAGACAACGCACAAATCAAGCCGCCGCATTGCACCTTAAACACTATAATCACCGCAAACTAAAACTGCCATACGCTGGCTGTCGGTTTGAAGATTTGTATGGATAATCTTTCCTGAATTCGGGTAATGTGAGACCCAGGCTTTAGCTGCAACTAAAGCTTTCTATAGGGTAGTTCGATTGAATGCTAGCTCCTACCGATAACAAACATGAACACCCCATAGGACTCCAAGCACAAACCTCGAATAGTCGACTGGGTCTCGAACCCGCATTTCGCAAGCAAGAGTTAGCTTATTATGAATACCAACACACTTCAAAACATTAATATCGGCGTTGATACTGGCAAGGCGCAACTCGATATTTTTGTACGACCACTTAATCTCTTTTTCACTGTGTCAAACAACGACAAAGGCATCAAAGACGCCATCAAAACGATAAAGAAGCACTCACCTGAACGTATCGTCATTGAAGCAACCGGACGCCTAGAAATGCCCTTTGTCCTGGCATGTGCAGAAGCTAAATTACCGATTGTTCGCGCCAACCCGATTCACATTAAACGCTTTGCAGGAGCCATTGGTCGAAGAGCTAAGAACGACCGATTAGATGCTGAGCTTATCGCTCATTACGCAGAAGCAATCAAGCCCGATATCTCCATCATAAAAGCAGAAAACATACGTTTAATGAGTGACTTAGTCATACGTCGCAATCAGCTACTCTCTATGCAAACAATGGAGAAGAACCGTATTCAGGTATTGCCGAAATCTCAGCATTCGACCATCAAGCCAATCCTAACTGCCATGAAAAACCAGATTTCAAACATCGAGGATAAGCTGGTTAAACTCATCGAATCATCTCCAGACTATCAGACCAAAAACGACATCCTGCAAAGTGTTCCTGGCATTGGAAATATCGCGGCTGCATCAATCATCAGCAACGTTCCCGAGCTGGGTTACATCACCAATAAACAAGCGGCCTCCCTCATTGGTGTTGCACCCATTACTCGAGAAAGTGGGCGTTACAAAGGTAAGCGGGTGATTCAAGGAGGAAGGGCACAAGTTCGAACCGTTCTGTATATGGCGATGATGTCTGCTATGCAGTGTAACCCTGTTTTCAAAGCGACTTATACGCGCCTCGTTCAATCAGGAAAACCGAAGAAAGTCGCTATCATCGCCTGCGTTCGTAAGATGGTTGTCATCTTAAACTCAATGCTAAGAGATGGCGTCATGTGGGATGAAAACATAGCTAGGAACTAACTATTGACGCCATAGTCGTTTGTTATACGCTTTTTGACCCAACATATATACCACTTGCATGGGATGCGCTTTCATACCGTTTAATATTTGTGATTATGTATTTAATACTCTCTTCATCATCACCCAAGCCTTTAGATATACGTACCATGAAATACACGATACGAGACCATGCTTTGAAGTGGTCATCAGTTAATTCAGACGCTACCGGAAGCAAGTTACCAAAGGTATTTAGGTCAATGTCACATTGAGAACGAATGGCATCAATTTCTTGAGTAGCTAAGCCATTTGCTTTGATAAAATCAAACAAGTTGTCGAGGTACTCAATGTTCTGCTTATGTTCTTCACCATAAAAGTTACCTACACGATACTTACGGGGTAATGTTTTAAACCCGTGTCGTAAGAAAAAAATCAGATACTCACGTAAGCGCTTCTCTTTGACGATTAAAAGCTGTATTCGATTTTGTTCCTGCCAGCGATCTACGATGAACAATATAATGCATAGCTCGATTAGCATCCCAGTCAATTCAGGCAACAGATTTCCCGAAAAGTACTCCGCAGGTTCATTTATGTAGAACCCAACTCGGATACACACTAACAGTAGGATGACAATCACGATGGTGAATGTCCCCTGCTTAGTATTACCTGGTATCCAATTCATTCTTTGTTATTTTCCTCTGACTACGTATAACGCCCAAATCAGGTGCGCCCCAGGCGCCACCTGGATTTGTTTGTTATGCGCGATTTTTATATTTAGATGAGTCCAAGTTCATTTTTGAGATCGGTATGACGTGGATTTAAAATGGTCTCCAATTCCAAGTCACTGCGATTGAAGTGATTGGTATGCTGAAAGCAATCACCTTGAGGAGAACTTGGCTTGTTATGAACAATATGGACGTTAGATATAACACCATTAGGATCAACCCACTCAACATAAGCGTCTTGGTGTGAGTTGATTGGTTGTCCACATGTGTCACAGATAATAGGTAGTGCAGTGCTCTTCAATTTTTGCATATGATTTTTCCTTAGTTCAAAAATACGAATGTCGTATATGGGTATTGCATGATATTTTTAATGGGATGGCGTATAACGCCTAACATAAGGTGCGCCACGATATACTTACCAAGCGCACCGAACTCCATACCAAAACCGCCGAGTGTAACGCGTCACCTTGATGTTTTTGTTAGCAGTTTGGGACGCTAAACGCAGGTGTTCCATTGCTCTGAATTACATAATCAAAAGTAACTTCATCTACTTCATCGCTACGAGAGTCATCTTTGATATCTAGAACTTTAAACGCAGCGAAAAAACCATTTTTATTCATGATAACTGCAAGTTGCTGAAGCCCTACAGTCCTGACTCTAGAGGAGCCGTCATACATACGTGCATCTTCGATTTCATCAATTTCTGACTTATCTTTTACTACTGCTATGGTTTCTATACTTTGGGTTTCTTTGTATAGGTGGATAGAAGTATCGCTTGCTTTGGAAAAGCTAAGCTCGAATAATAATGCTCCTTGACCGATAGCATACCTACCATTGTTATTCGAGTAGTCAAACGTAACCTGCCCAACCAAACTTGGAGATACATAACGCTCACTTGACGGAAAGAACTTTTCTTCTACATGTTTTTTCGCCGTTTGGAAAGGATTAGAACCAAGCTTTGGAGTCGGTAAAACGGGCTCATCAACTAGATCTCGTAGTAGTTCTTCGTAACGAGCTTCATAAAGAGAGTCATTTTCAAAATCTATATAGAGCCTACCATTTAAAAATGTTGGTACCTTTCGTTCGCTATTGTTATTTCTTACGAGCGGTATAACCCACCGACTGTTTAAATCTGAGAGCAATTCAGCCGTAATAATTTGTTTTTCGTATCCTACTCCACCAAGCTTGGAGTTAGATTTAGTAACGTAATTTTCGGAACAAATGCATACAACTCGATGTGACTCAGATAACCCCTGTTCCATAAAAGCAGGTAAGTCTTGTCCTAAGCGCAAATTCCACCTATCAAGTATTACATCAACACCATTTGCCCGAAGCCTAGTCGACAACTGCAATACCCACTCTTTGTGTCTGTCATCATCGTGTGAATAAGAAATAAATACTTTAGGTGTCATTATATCTCTCTTATATCTTATTTTTGATTGATTAGACTGCTAACGCCCAATTAAGTTGTGAGCAACGCTGCCACCTTACCCGAACACTTCACCTTAATCACTGAACCAACTGAAACCGAAAGCGCCAAGCGTTGCGAATCAGATTGAATTGCTTGTTATAGCGAGCTTAAGTTAGCTCAACCTCAACAACACTTACTGCCACATATTTGTCGCTGTACTCATCCTTAATCACCCTAAAATTGGTATCAACTGTACTAGAGTTTACTTTCGTCAGCGTTATACCACTTGAAAACAAAACCTCATTCTCATGTGCAAACTGTCCAACTCTAGGGTATGGAAATACATTAGCGCTTGTTGATTTAACTGTTATTACTAAAAGGTCTAATTTACCTGCATTGTAGGCTTTAGCTTTGTGTTCAGCATTTCTAAAAGCGGCTTCGGGGCAGAAGCTTGTTGAAAAAGGTTCTGTTGTTTGAAAAGTAGTTTGCCCAGCAGGCCAGGCTCCTGCATGAAACAAAACCTGACCTTCACTTAAAACTAAGCCAAACGATTTTATGTCGTCCTCAACTACCGCAATGTCATAATTGGGATAATTTTGCTGGTATGTAATTAGAGAATCTGGACACTCCCAATTAGTAGCTTGCATCCAAGCCTTATATGAAGCTAATGAATCTAGTTGAGTGTTAACGTGTTGTCTTAAGCTTGGATCATATTTTACATTGCATATACGATTAGCAGCTTCAATCTCACTTTTAATAACCGCAACCCTACTTACTTTAATTTGTCCGCAACTTCTCCCTGTTGTAGCAAGAGAAGTACGTCTTTCATCCCAAGTTGGTTCTCTAGTTAACCAAACTTCGTAAGGAACAATAAAAGGTGACACTAATGGTAGTTTCATTTTCCCCTCAATATAAAAATAGATTCAATAAGCTATAACGCCGCGCTCTGCGGAAATTTAGGAGCGCCAGCGAGTAAATTTTCCGTAGCAGCGCCTTGTTATGTCTGCGCATTCACGATTCCATCGATTCTTCTATGGACATCGAATGTTTCTGGATATTCTCTTGAAAGAGCTAGAAGTGTCATAGAATATACTGCTGCGGCTAATCCGAATATAGTTTCAAGCTGCCTATTCACATAGGCATCACTGACATCAGCTCCCGAAACATTCGCTTCCGGCCCTGCATGCACAAAGGTAGATAACTCTGAGTACTCAAGCATCATGGGAGCGAATACTTCCAATTGACTTTTGAAAAAGTCATTTTCGTTTGCTTCAAAGTACTTAGCGACGTTACGATATCCGAATTGGTCAAATGCACTCTTTAGTTCTGCTGATTTTTTTCCTGCGACCTCAATACTCAAGTTTTCAATTGCTTTTTTATAACATACAGTTGAAGAATCTTGCCCCATGAGTTCTTTATAGAGTTTCAGAGCATTACCGTAACTCTTCAACTCATGAGCTCTAGCAAATATCAGGTTATCTCTACCAACTTCATTATTATTCTCACTCGAGTACCTGTACATTAGCATCAAAAATTTTGCGTAATGCTCAATCATTGAACGGAACAGAACGTTGCTTGAGTAAATATTTTCTTCTCTATGACATGATAGTATTGCAACTTTAAGGTTGTGTAAGCCCGTAGCGACTCCAATAATACTCTTTAGAGATTCATAACATTTAGAGTTTTCATCTAGAGAGATACTATTTATTGTTTTGTAAAAGAGAGCACTAACTTTCTCATCCATTAATCGGTTCACATATTCTCCTTGAGTGACATAACGCCTGCAATAAGGTGTGCCCCACTGAACCAGCAAAGCACACTGAACTCCACACCAAAACTGCCGAGTGTAACGCATCACCTTGATTACTTTGTTAGGACTCTATTACGAAACAGCTACATTTCTAAAAACGATGGTTCGTGTTTTCCCGTCGAACCGTAGCTTTAAGTATATAGCTCTAATTATACTCGCCGAGCTTATCTCAGGCGTTTCAAATGCCATATTAATGGTAGCCTTCGTATCTACAGGTACCGAAATAGAACCCAAGTAAAGATTTTTATATGATTGCGTACCAGAAACAAACTCAGTCACCCTTGCGTTGTTGCCTTCACTGTCAATCAGGTGAGACTTATGTCCATCTGAGAAGTACATATCTTTCCCTAAGTTGTACACCCCCATGGAACAGGACACCTTAGTGCCAGATCTAGAACAAGAATTGAGCTTAAATTCTATTCCTGACTGCTTTACAACGGTCCCGAACTTATATTCCGACTCAGCACTAATAAAAGGAGCAAAGGTAAACTTTGGAGCATTGAACTCGCTACCCAAAATTGAGAATGCAACAAATCCAACTATAGATGCTATGTAAAAAAGCCTTACTTTGACTTTGCTTAATTCTCCAGAAACCGCGGTTTTACCTATATAAACTAGTGCAAAAAATAGTACGAGAGTAACTAAAGCGATAAATGCTCGATATGTACCAACTCCACCACCGATGGATTGCCGAAGAAAATCACCAATATCAATGTTGAACATTCCGAATATCGTATACCAAGTTACGATAGCGGTTGGCACAACAACCCCTAAAATATTAATCGTTCTTTTCATTAAATTTCCTCTTCGCCTAAATGTTGACTTAGCCCTAACGCCAGCTTAAACCGCAGACAACGCACAAAACAAGCTACTGCATTACGCCTTAAACACTAAAATCGCTGCAAACCAAAAATGCCACGCGTTGTTTGTCGGTTTGAAGCGTTTGTTATATGCAAGATCTAGCTACTTAACTATCCGAAACTCAACAATACGGCACTGTCTACCAGCAGTTGTATCAACACCAACAGTATGAAGCTTCACAGTGTACCCAGCTGCAAATGCGGTAAGTAGTGCAGACATCATTCCTTTTGCACCAGGATCATTTTCATTGATGTATGACCAAGCGGGAGATTTTGGTCCATTGTGGCAATGCCAACCACCTGAATTAGATTCTACTCTAAAGTGGAAATTGTTTGGGTCAGACATGTAGATTGAATCAATTTTGAATGGTGTAGGTGTTTCTACAGCATTCGAATTCACTGAAAACAATGCTAACAATAGCAGTCCATATCTATACATTTTCATTCCTTGTACTCATTAGATTATTGAATCATTTGCTTATAACGCCAGCTTAAACCGCAGACAACGCACAAAACAAGCCGCCGAATTGCACCTTATACACTTAAGTAACCGCAAACTAAAAATGCCACGCGTTGTTTGTCGGTTTAAAGCTTTGTTATATGCGTACTACTTTTACCCTTGAGTTTTCTGATAAAGCAAATAAGTCTGCAAACTCAATTACGTCCGACTCTGATTCAGCGGGATGCGATGTGGTTGTTACTCCATAAACTTGGCTACCATCACCGACCGCTAGTTCATCCAACGCATCTTCCCATGTAGAGCAATCTACGCCTACTATACATATCAACTTTGCTCCGTTTTCCAGTAATTCAAGGAGCAAATCATCTGCTTCAGGACTGTAACTAGATTTGGTAACAAGTACCACTTTTCTATTTTTCATAGTTCAAATCCACCCAAGCACATAACGCCCAATTAAGTTGTGAGCAACGTTACCACCTTACCCGAACACTTCACCTTAATCACTAAACCAACTGAAACCGAAAGTGCCGAGCGTTGCGAATCAGCTTGAATTGCTTGTTATATTTTTATGCGTCTCGTTCCAACCTCATTCCTATTACAATTGAAAGTAGCGTAAGTAACGACATTACTATCAACTTGAGGGATTCTAGAGAGTCTACTTTGCTATTGTAACGTTCTAGGACTTGTTCATATATGTTCAAAAAGTAATGTGATTGCTCAGCAAGCTTTCTTACAAATTCAAATAGATCGCTATTATTTTTGAGAAATAATAACTCACTCGAATACAGTTCTTTGAGCACTGTTATCTGCTTAACAGTAATATCAACCTTTTCATCATCAGTCATTTGTTCATAATCAAACGAAAACAACTCAATTAGTTTGGGATAATACCCTTCCAGAGCTTTTTCTCGTTGAGCATGCTCATTAAGCAAAGCTTCTAACTTCCTCCACTCATCACCAAAGCTCTCGACATCATCGGCGGTATGAAAACCGTACTTTGACATTTCTTCAATATCAGTAATGATATTCAGTGGAATTTGATATTGATATTGGAGGACACGAAGTATGTCTTTCATCTCCCTATGGTACGAGTGAAGATTAACGAAAAACTCTTTGTTCACTTTTACTTGTTGATCTCCAAGTATCAACTGACTTGCAGAACCAGATTCACGCACTCTTCTGAACTTGTCGTGCAAGTTATCAGCCCAATAATTAAGCTGAAAGCTATAAGCATAAGCTTTGGATTCCTTGGTATGACCAGCTCCATCAAACATAAACTCTTGGCAAATGTAAAGTGCTGCAGCTAGAGCTCCGCCAAGGTACACTAAACTCAACTTTTTTGGGTTCATATAGATTTCTCATTTAATAGCAAATAAAAATCACTTTAAATACATGTATGCATACACACCACTGGTTTTATAGACACATTTGAATTTTGTGATGTACCCCAAGAGAATATAACGCCGCGTTAAGTAGTGAGCAACGCTACCACTGAACCTAACCATACCACCGTAAACACAAAACCCAACGATGGAATGAAAAATGCCAAGCGTTGGGAATCTGTCTTAAACGCTTTGTTAGGTCATTCTGCTTTCAACGAGTCCACAACTTGCATGACTCGTCTTGCAACATCTAGGCTAGCTTCATCAATATTTGTCCAAGTTGAAATAGGTTGAGCATCTTTAGGTAAAGCTTGTAACTTAGAAAATGGGGACGCTTCCCAAGCGCATGGTCGTAGTACAACTGGAATCACAGTTGCATCCCCTGACTGGTGTCGCTCCATTGCGACTTGTCCTTCAATTTCATAGCAATATCGAGATTCTAAAAAGTGCGGGCTCATAAACAACAAAATTATTTGAGCACTACGAATACGATCATCAATCTGCGTCTTCCATTCAGCTCCTGCAGGAATCTGGCGGTCATGCCACTTTATTATTCTTTGTTCACGTTCAAAAACAATTAACTGGCGACGAACCTCATTCATTAAATCTTCGTCGGCATGAGCATATGAAAAAAATATCTCTGTCATTCTTATAGGCATCCACTACAAATAAACCATTATTCTATACTGTACTGGTTTCAGTGCATACGAAGAAATTAATTGAATGACCTAACGCCCTGTTAAGGGGTGAGCAACGCAATACCGAACCCGCCGCAAACCACCTAAATCACTAAAATCAACGCACAGTGAAAATGCCACGCGTTGCGAATCCCTCTTGAACAGTTTGTTAGGTGCGTAGCCAAAGTTGGTAAAAGTCTGTTTCATCGTGCTTGGGATTCTTGCGCACGAACTCCCAACCATAGCGCTTATAGAATGTGAGAGCTCGATGGTTAGTTCGGCTTACTGAGAGTACTGCACGCAAACAACCCGCTTTACTCAAAGTGCTTACAATATAATCCTGCAATTTTGCAGCGAGTCCTGAACCACGAAAGTTCGGCTTTAAGTAAATGAGATGCACATAGCCAGTCTCCGGCTCGGGTGAAAAGCTACGAAACTCTAACTGCCCTGCAAACTGACCATCCACAAATATATGGATATAGAACCATCCTGATGTTGCTAACCGGTCTAATACTCGTTCACGATAACCACTGATGAAATCGTCGAAACCATCGTAATGCCCAAAGCTACAAAAGTATGCATCTTTTCTCGCAGCAACGCACAATTCGAAATCATCAATGTTTATCTGCTGAAAAGCAATTTCCATACTTACCTTTTCCTTCAAGCACCTAACGCTGCGTTAAGGTGTGAGTAACGCACATCTGAAACTGCTGCATAGCGCCTTAAACACTTTACTCAACGCAAACTAAAAGCGCCAAGCGTTACGAATCACTCTTAAACGCCTTGTTAGCATTGCTCTCACACCCATAACTTCACTTTGAAAGCTCTTGTCGTAAATCGCAACAAGTTCTTCAGCACAAGTGATGCTTCTCGAATCAGTAACCTTTAAGTAAGCAACCCGAGCAAGAACTACTGCAAACGTCGCTACAAAAAACAAACCGCCTAGTAGCGATAACGTAAGAATCCTATCTTTTGAATAGACGGCTAAGATTTGTGTGTATACCCAAATAACAGAATATGCAGATGGCATTGCACAAAGCATATAGAAAAAGAAATTTCTGGGATACTTCGCTAACCTTTCAAAGTTTCTAGTCTTCGAGCTAGTGTATTTGGTTTTAAGAACGAACTTATCGTTTTTAGGTTCCACATAACAATCACTATAACGGTAAAGCTCAATGGCTTTACTTGGTTTATCCGATGAAAGTAAAAGTGAAATAACATCAAAGTCAGCTCGAATTTTGAAGACAGACTTAAACTGCTGTTCTACTACGAGCTTTCTTGCTTTATTAGCCTCTGAATCAAAACACTGATAAAAGAACTCTAAATTTTTAACTCTGAATTGGTTTCGATTCAGCACCCAATCATGAAAGAACTTTAAGAATGGTAATGCTCCTGCTAGAAAGCCTACCATTGCAGCCGAAGATATCTCCAAGTAACTCTCCTAAAATCACTTTTTCGAAAAAATGCTAACAATTATTATGGGACAAGATGTCCGAATAATTCATCCACAGGCGCGCTTTTCATCCTGTGGGAATCTCCAAAGAATAACACATAAGACAATGTAAACAATGAGGTTTTTACCGTATCCCACAGTGCTAATGTCGCGAAGGAACTCCGCATTTTAAAATAAAGTGGACATTGACTAATATTTAATCGACCTGTACTTGGATACAGTATTAACGGTCTAAATAATTACGTTTATCTTTTGTACTTGAAATTACATGTTTGTTAGAAAATATCGCCGTAATAACCACAAACACAAAAACGCCAACCTATTAAAGGTTGGCGTTTCTTATTTAAGGGGTGTTTTAAGCGAATTGATTCATGGTGTTGTTTTCACCAGAAGCTTTCAATGCTTGATCGCCAGAGAAGTATTCTTTATGGTCATCACCAATGTTGGAACCAGACATATCCTGGTGTTTAACCGATGCCAAGCCTTGGCGAATTTCCTTACGCTGCACTTCTCGTACATATGCCAACATGCCTTTCTCACCGAAGTAGTCTTTTGCAAGGTTGTCAGTCGATAGTGCTGCTGTGTGGTACGTAGGTAGTGTAATCAAATGGTGGAAGATACCCGCCTCTCTTGATGCATCGCGTTGGAAGCTTTGAATCTTCTCGTCTGCTGCCATCGCCAGTTCCGAATCATCGTACACGCTGCTCATCAGTTTTTCGCGCTCGTAGCTTGATACGTCTTTGCCTTCAGAAGCCCAAGCATCAAATACTTGCTGACGGAAGTTCAGTGTCCAGTTGAACGACGGGCTGTTGTTGTAAACCAGCTTCGCGTTCGGAATTACTTCACGAATTCGGTTAACCATTCCAGCGATTTGCTGAACATGAGGTTTCTCTGTTTCAATCCAAAGCAGATCTGCACCGTTTTGAAGTGACGTAATGCAATCCAGAACCACGCGATCTTCACCAGTATTCGGTTTAAAACGAATCAAACCATTTGGTAAGCGCGTTGGCTTCAGGTATTTGTCGCCCTGCTTCATCACCATATCGCCACTATCTAGCTGGTCCAGAGATGTTATCTCTTCACCATCAATGAACGCATTGTATTGGTCTGCCAAGTCGCCCGGTGTTTGTGACACAGGGATTTTTTGTGTCAGACCAGCGCCCAGTGAATCAGTACGGGCAACAATTACGCCGTCGTCAACACCTAGTTCCAGGAAAGCGTAACGAACCGCATTGATTTTCGCGAGAAAGTCTTCATGTGGCACTGTTACTTTGCCGTCCTGGTGACCACATTGTTTGGCATCGGATACTTGGTTTTCAATCTGAATACAGCAAGCGCCTGCTTCAATCATCTTTTTCGCCAGCAAGTAGGTGGCTTCTTCATTACCAAAACCGGCATCGATATCCGCAACGATTGGCACGATGTGCGTTTCAAAATTGTCGATTTGATTTTGGAAAGCTTGTGCTTTTACGGTATCACCTGAATTGCGTGCCGCATCCAGATCTTTGTACAGATGGTTGAGCTCACGTGCATCCGCTTGTTTCAGGAAGGTGTATAGCTCTTCGATTAGCATCGGGACTGTGGTTTTCTCATGCATGGATTGATCAGGCAGCGGACCGAATTCTGAACGAAGCGCCGCGACCATCCAGCCAGACAGGTACAGGTAACGGCCGCGAGTCGTCTCGAAATGCTTCTTAATGGAAATCATTTTCTGCTGACCGACAAATCCATGCCAGCAACCAAGTGACTGGGTGTAGTTTGCACTGTCGTTGTCGTAAGACTCCATGTCTTCACGCATGATTTTTGCGGTGTATCTTGCAATATCTAACCCCGTTCTGAAGCGGTTCTGTAATCGCATGCGCGCTACGTATTCTGGGTTGATCGCTGCCCAAGTCTGACCTTGTTGTTGGATCAGTTCATCAGCATTTGAGGTCTCGGTTCTGTAGTTTTCCATGCTATCCCTCTTTTTATAGTCTTGTTGTGTTCACGTTATTGGATGATTGTTTGTACTTATGAGTATTTTGCTTGTTTTCGGTATTCATGAAGAAGAGGCTCTGTGTAACCACTTGGCTGAGCTGCTCCTTTAAAAATCAGTGCTCTGGCGGCTTGGTATGCGCTGCTGGATTCAATGTCTGGCGTCATTGGAACGTAACCCGTTTCACCTTCATTTTGAGCATCCACCACTTCTGCCATTCGAGCCAGAATGCGTTCAACCTGATCTTTCTTACACACTTTGTGCGCTAACCAGTTGGCAATGTGCTGGCTGGAAATTCGAAGTGTGGCGCGGTCTTCCATTAAACCGACGTTATTAATGTCTGGCACTTTGGAACACCCTACGCCCATTTCCACCCAACGAACCACATACCCCAGAATGCCTTGAATGTTGTTTTCCAGTTCTTTCTCGATGTCTTCTGTGGTCAGGTTGGTTTCCTGCGGCATTAATGCAATTTTGAGCATGTTACCTTTGAGCGAAGCGGTGTCGATATCGAGCGCTTGTTGGCAATCGAACACGTTTACTCTGTGGTAGTGCAAAGAGTGAAGCGTCGCTGCTGTTGGTGAAGGCACCCACGCAGTTGTTGCGCCAGATAGAGGATGAGCAACTTTCTGCTTCATCATCTCTGCCATCTCGTCTGGCATTGCCCACATCCCTTTCCCGATTTGCGCTTTACCAGAGAAACCACAAGCAAGACCGACCGACACATTGTTTTGCTCGTATGCAGCAATCCAAGGCTGGTTTTTGATCTCACCTTTAGGAAGAAACGGACCGGCTTCCATACTGGTATGAATTTCGTCACCAGTGCGGTCCAAAAATCCCGTGTTGATGAACACCACCCGCTCTTTTGCCTGGCGTATACACTCTTTAAGATTTAAAGAAGTGCGGCGTTCTTCGTCCATAATCCCGATTTTTAAAGTGTAGGGTTCGAGACCTAACATGGACTCAACACGGCTGAACAGCTCACAGGAGAACGCGACCTCTTCAGGTCCGTGCATCTTGGGCTTCACTATGTAGATACTTCCCGTTCTGCTGTTCGTTACTCGGCAAGCGCCGGAATTTTTGATGGCAATGCTGCCTATCAGTGACGTAACGATGGCATCCATAATGCCTTCAGGTACTTCATTGCCCTCTTCGTCGGTCATCAGGTCGATACCCATTAAGTGACCCACATTGCGAATCATTAGAAGTGATCGACCATGTAGTACATAATCATCACCGTTTCGACCGGTAAATACTTTGTCTTCTGCTAGGCTGCGAGTCAGCGTTTTACCGCCTTTACTGAATTCGGATTTTAGTGACCCGGTCACTAATCCTAGCCAATTGGAATAAGCTTCTACCTTGTCTTCGCCGTCTACCGCTGCGATTGAGTCTTCAAAATCCAGAATGGTCGACATGGCAGATTCGATCTGAATGTCATCAATCCCCGCTAAATCCTGACTGCCAATAGTTCCGCAGCTATTAATGATGATTTCCACATGCAGCCCATTATTTTTAAGAACAATGGAGGTGGGTTCTCTGTCTAAATCACTTGCGGCAACAAACTGACCCGGATCTTTAAGACCCGTTTGTGTTCCATCTGGAAAGAAGGCCAACAGGTTTTTAAAGTAAACGGTGTAGCTTTCAACGTCGTGGTGCGAGCCTTCATTCAACGGGAAGGTTTCATCCAGAAAGTCTTTTGCGAAAGCGATGACTTTCTTCCCGCGTGCTGGATTGTATTTTTTCCCCGCCTGCATTCCTGCGCTCGATTTCGGAATAACATTGGTTCCGTATAACGCGTCGTACAAACTTCCCCATCGTGCGTTTGCGGCATTCAAAGCAAAGCGTGCATTTCGAATCGGTACAACAAGTTGCGGTCCTGCAATTTTTGCGATTTCATCGTCAACATTGCGTGTTTCAATTTGGAAGTCCGGACCTTCTTCTTCTAAGTAACCTATGTCTTTCAGGAACTCTTGATACTGGTTTTGTGAAAAAGAACGATTGTCACGATGGTACTCATCAATCTTGGTTTGCAGTTCATGGCGCTTTGCAAGAAGAGCCTGATTGACCGGAGCAAGGTCCGAGACCAGTTTCGTCACGTTATTCCAAAACTCGTTTGCGTCTAATTCTGTGTAAGGCAGTACTTCTTGGTTAATAAACTCATAGAAGCCTTGATGAAATTGACATTCCTTTGTTTGCGGTAGATTCATCGCTTCGTCCCTCGTGACCGTTCTCTTCTTTTGCGTTATTTCCATAATGAAAGTGTTGATTAAGTGAGCAATCTCTCTTTTTGGTTACGTTTTGCTCGCTTATTGTTCGCTACACATTCACTTTAACTAAATATTTACTAAAATTTCACAAAGAAAATTTCACAATGTAAATTTTACAACTATGAAAAATACAAAAAGTCTATTTAGACAATCCCACTTTCTTGGGACAAAAATCCGTAACCTACGGAAAAGAAACAATTTAACGCTGGAAGATCTGTCGTCACGCTGTGTAAAACTGGACCCTGAATCTGCCCCGTCGGTCTCGTATCTGTCGATGATTGAACGCGGAAAACGGGTACCCAGTGAAGATATGCTGGAAGTGATCGCCTCTGTTTTTCAGAAAAATGTACAGTGGTTTCTGGATGATGCGCATGAACAGCAAGAGATTGTTCCGGAAAAAGGAAGCCGGGGTGGTATTCGGGGTATGGCGCTGGAACCTAGCTTTCTTTTCTCGAACGAGATCCTTCAAATCGCGATTCCAGAAATGCTTTCTCAGACTGGTACAACGGGCAGACAGTTCGCTCACCTTCTGATTCGTGCTCATCAGGAGCACCACCAGAATCACTTTCCCGACTTGGAGCGGGCAGCAGAAGAGATCGGTAAAAAGCGGATGCCACTCAGCGTGGACGATCTGCTGGAGATCTGTGACAACATTGGTCTGAAAATTAAATGGTTCGATGAGACACCTGAAACCAGCATCAGTTCAAATGGCGTCGAGATAAAGCGAGTGGTTCGATCGTATTTTGAAGCACCCGATGTACTTCACATGAATAAGATGCTGAAAAAGGATGCGATTCGACTAAAGTACGACCTTGCGGTGAACATTGGTCATATGGTGTTGCACGACGGTGACGGTGAAAAGAGCATGGTTATCGCAGACAGTAACCCGAGCTATGGTGTTCGCGATCAGTCCAACCCAGGAGGTTCTGTCGAACTTGATTCCACAAAGATTCTTCATGCGTGGCGTGACTTTGAGTGCTCCTTTTTTGCTGGTGCACTACTTTGCCCCAGAGTGCCTTTCAGGCAATTGCTGGACAGAAACGGTTATGAAATTAGTGTGTGCAAGCAGGCAGGCGTTTCAGAATCTATCGCCATGAGGCGCATGACCGCGGTTTCTCCTTACCCGCACTGGCATTACTTTGATGCTTACAACCCCGGAAAGCTGAAAGCGGTCTATCGGGGAAACGGGATTCCTTTGCCTTGGGGCAACATGCGAATGGTGGAAGACCCTTGTCAGCATTGGTCTGTATTCAGAATGGTTTCAAATGAAGATAAGTTGAACGATGACCGGACTGTCGCCCAAATTTCAATTTTGATGCAGAACGATGTGCCTCATATTTACTGTTGTGAGTCCCAAAAGGTGACGGATCTCGCCGGAAACCCTCACGTGCTTTGCACTGGGGTCGATCTTAACCCGGCAATTGATGCACAGGGACACGATTCTGTTGCAGTGGCGACTCTGTTAAAAGAAGCTTGTGTTCAGAACGGTGGCACCGCAGTAATCCCGTTGAAGGTACGTAAACTTCTTATGACGGTGGCGAGAATTCTGAATATTAACTGGGTAGAACGGGGAATAGATAATAGGGCGAGGCTGATTTGCTCACGAGGCGCTGTTTGCCCTCGGGTGCCTAAATGCTACAGCAACGAGGATTCCTGTTTAGAGCAGATCTGAATGAATACAATCCAGTCCAAATTGAAAGAGCGCCAAAAGGCGCTCTATTCTTTATGAATTTAACTAAGGTTACTTGATGGTATTGGTCGGCTTTGGCTTACGGCGACGCTTTGGCTTGTTAAAAGGTTTGCCACCCTCTTTTGAAGGTGCGCCTTTCTTACCTGCATCTTTTTTGACTGTGTTTGCTTTGCCGTTTGGACCTTTTCCGTTTTCATCTTTCCCACGACGCCCTGCTCCACCATTTCTTGGGTTAGGCTTGCGTTTTGGTTTAGAAGACCTCTTACCTGCTTCGTCAGCGTTATTCGGGTTAGTACTTCCTTCAGGTGCAAATTTCTTTTTCTTCTTAGGCTTTTTCGGTTTAACTGGTCGAGTGTCCAGCTTAGATTCTGGAAGTGCGTGAACTGGTGTGTAGCCTTCAACAGTTTCGCGCGGAATAAGCTTCTGAATCAGACGCTCAATCGCAAACAACTCTTTGGCTTCATCGGCACAAACTAATGAATACGCTTTGCCTGACTCGCCAGCACGACCTGTACGACCAATACGGTGAACGTAATCTTCTGGCACGTGCGGCAGTTCAAAGTTAACAACCTGAGGTAATTGAGGAATATCTAACCCACGAGCGGCGATGTCGGTTGCTACTAACGCTCTAACCTGCCCGGTTTTGAAGTGCTCCAGAGCTTTGATTCGAGCGCCCTGACTTTTGTTGCCGTGAATTGCGGCAGCAGAAATATTCTCGCTTTCCAGGAATCGGCTTAGTCGGTTCGCACCATGTTTGGTTTTCGAGAAAATGAGTACCTGAGACCAGTCGTTTTCTTTAATTAGCTTGGCAAGAATGGACGGCTTCTTCTTTTTGTCGACGTTGTACAGGTACTGCTCGACGGTTTTTGCAGTCGCATTAGGTGGGCTAACTGAGATTTGTTCTGGGTTATGAACCAAGCCTTTAGCCAAAGCGCGAATATCATCAGAAAACGTAGCCGAGAACAATAGGTTCTGACGCTTCTCTGGCAGCAAAGCCAAGATCTTTTTGATGTCGCGAATAAAGCCCATGTCTAACATGCGATCCGCTTCGTCTAATACCAGTACTTCTAGCTGTGAAAACTTCACTGCGTTTTGCTGGTAAAGATCGAGTAATCGACCTGGTGTTGCGACCAGTACATCTGAACCTTTACGCAGTTTCATCATCTGTGGGTTAATTTTAACGCCACCAAATACTACGTTTGAATTCACGTTTAAGTACTTGCCATATTTCACCACGCTGCCGTTAACCTGTGCAGCCAACTCTCGGGTCGGAGTAAGAACCAGCGCCCTTACGTGGTTACTTTTCACACTTTTACCACCAGCCAAACGCTGCAGCAAAGGCAATGTGAAGCCTGCAGTTTTTCCTGTTCCGGTTTGTGCGGCTGCCATCACGTCTCTTCCTTGAATCACTGGAGGAATGGCTTGTGCCTGAATTGGTGACGGGGTTTCATACCCCAATTCCTCAATTGCTCTTAGAAGTTCTGGTGACAGCCCCAAAGAGGAAAAACTCATAATATTGTACTCGTTAGAATGATGGCACAGAGTGCCCAAAAAGGGCGCTATTCTCAGGGTTTAGCGCTTTTAAAGCAACAACAGTTTTGTATCTTTACGTATTTTAGTCGTTTATGTTTCTGAACTTCACATTCATCTTTCATTCATAGATCTTTCCTTATTATCAATTTCAACAATAAAGAGGGAGACAAAATGAAAAGATTCTTAGTTTCTATCGCATCCATAGTAGTGGGATTAATTACGCTGTTCACCGGTCTGTTTATGGCGGTATTCATTGGCATTGCCGCATTGATTATGGGCAAGAGAATGGAACGCAAAATGGCAAAAGAAGGTTTTACACCAAGACGAGCTGCTGTCATAGAAGGAGAATATGATGACATCACAAGCAAGTAAGCGAACACGTATTAAGCAGGCACTACGCAAACAAAGTGTATTTGTGTTTTATTTGGCGGCATTAGCCACAACTATTGTACTGACTTACCCTGAGTCGGATCACAAAAACAAAGATTCACAACTGGCTCCTGATCCTCAAATTGAATTGCAGCAAGTAAATTTTGAGTTCAGCGATTTAAAAAGCCGTAACGAAGGACAAATATTCTCCATTTAACGGCGGCAAGGCGAAATTGCCGCCAACCTCATCACAACTACCAATGTAACAACCTCATGCAAAGTCAATATTATGTGACACTAATCGTTTACGTCGCAAAATAAGTCTCTTCAAATGTAAATATTTTGTTGTATTTCTATTTGACAATTCCCGGGCTACAAGAAACTTTAATCCATTAAGTCTCTCATTCATCGCACTTCACACCACTATTAATTTTACTAGCAGAATAAGCCACTCAACTTTACACTCTTCACGCAAAATAATAACAAACACCCTACAAAATACGATTCCCTAATCCAGCTTATGATTGAGCCGTGAGGCTGTATCTAAGCTAAAAAACGTGAAAAGGTCCAAAGTAAAGATGAGTCCAGAAAAATACCTTCTAGACTGGCAAACCAGCCAAACTAACGCTGAATCCATCTCCCCTCTTCTTGGTCAGCTTTATCGTCAAAAAGGCGTAGAAGTGTTGTTGTTCGGAAGACCTCTGATCAACGCATCTACCATTGATATTGTTAAAGCTCACCGTTTAGCCCGACGTTACGTCGGAGATGATCTTTCTCCAGCTCAAACACTGCCCGCTTTAAAGCAACTCAACGAGATGTCCCTATCCCCTTGCCGAGTTGACATTGGCCAGTTAGCCCATGGCTATTGGCAAAGCAATGAAGATGAAAGCAACCTTAACGATTACCTTGCTACCGCATTGGTACAACCGCTAAACGGCGAACCAATGACAGAACCACGAGACGTTGTTCTGTACGGTTTCGGGCGAATCGGTCGCCTTCTGACTCGCCTATTGGTCGAGAAAAGCGGTCCTGGTTACCCACTAAGATTGCGCGCTATTGTGGTTCGTGGTGGCAAAAAAGGCGACTTAGAAAAACGTGCAAGCCTGCTGCGCCGTGATTCTGTTCACGGACAGTTTAATGGCAGCATCATTATCGATGAAGAACGTAAAGCACTTATCGCTAACGGAAATTACATCCAGTTTATTTATGCGAATAGCCCGGAAGAAGTCGATTACACTCAGTACGGAATCCAAAACGCTCTGGTTGTCGACAACACAGGTGTTTGGCGCGATGCAGAAGGTCTTGGTCAACATGTCGCTTGCGCAGGTGCATCCAAAGTGTTGCTAACCGCTCCGGGCAAAGGCGACATTAAAAACATAGTATTTGGTGTCAACGAAGGCATGATTCAGCCAGAAGACGACATTGTGTCTGCTGCAAGCTGTACCACCAATGCGATTACACCTGTATTGAAAGCGATTAATGACAAGTATGGTGTTGATTCCGGTCATATTGAAACCGTTCACTCTTATACCAACGATCAAAACCTGATTGATAACTTCCACAAAGGCGAGCGCCGTGGGCGCAGTGCTTCGCTGAATATGGTTTTAACCTCTACCGGTGCGGCTAGTGCAGTGGCTAAAGCCCTACCAGAACTGGCTGGAAAGCTTTCTGGTAACTCGATTCGTGTTCCTACTCCGAACGTTTCAATGGCGGTAGCCAACTTGAATCTGAATTCTGAGGTATCCAAAGAAGAGCTGAATCAGTACCTCCGCGAGATGGCACTTAACTCTCCACTGGCGGGTCAAATCGACTACACAGAATCTACAGAAGTGGTCTCTACAGACATTGTAGGCTCACGTCATCCAAGTGTTGTCGATGGCGCAGCAACGATTGCTCAGGACAATCGCTGTGTTTTGTACATTTGGTATGACAATGAATTCGGATACAGCTGCCAGGTCGTGCACTGCATGGAACAGATGATGGGTGTGAGATACAAGACTTACCCTGTCGTCTCTTAGCTAGAACTTATTAAGTCATTATTTTAACTATAATAGTCCCACTATTCCGCCCACGCTCCACTGGGCGGTTTTTTGTTACTAGCGGAAGATCAAATGTGGGTGTCCGTCGATCTCTACTCTTCGAATCGAGGTCTGGTAGGTTTTTGCCAACAGTTCTGGCTGCATAACATCATCTGTATTGCCAAATCCTTTCAGAGTACCGTTGTCTAACAAAAGGACTTTTGAAGCATACTGAAGGGTGCGGTTTAAATCGTGGTTAGCCATTACAACCGTAATGCCAAGTTCCGATATTTGCTGTATCAATTCGTACAATAACGCTTCTTGCCCTATATCTAAAGGCGCTGCAGGTTCATCCAGAATCAGCAATTTTCCGTATCGATTCCATTCCGGCATGATTTGAATACACATAGCAGCTAGCCGGACACGCTGCCACTCTCCACCCGACAAAGTATGGGTTTCTCGGCTTAGCTTGTCCGATATGTTCAACTGTTCCAGTAATTCGTCTAGGGATTTTCCAAGATCATTCAAGGTATGACCGACGGGCACCGACAAAGATAAAAATTGAATGACGGACATGGAGAACGCTGGTCGCTCTTGCTGGGTCAGATAAGCTCGTTCCAGTGCAAGTTGTTCTAACGTAAGCGATTGGACATCTTCGCCGTCCAGCTCTACGTTTCCTTTGAAAGGCAACAAACCGGAAATTGCCGAGAGTAATGTGCTTTTCCCACTTCCATTGGGACCAATTACATGAAGCACATCCCCCTTCTCTATCTGAAAGGAAAGAGGAAGTAATCTTGTGCCAACGGACAGTGAATTAACGTAAATCATGATTTCGTAATAGCATCCAGATAAAGAATGGTGCGCCAATCGTTGTTGTAACAACACCCAGCGGCAATTCCGCAGAATCAAGAGAGATACGCGCCAGTATGTCGGCAAAAACTAATAACCCTGCCCCTGCAATCGCAGACATTGGCAGTAGATATTTATTTTCCGTTCCAAACGCTAAACGCAACAAGTGAGGAACCACCAAGCCAACGAAGCTGATAATGCCACCAAGGGCAACGGACATGCCCACCAGCAAAGAAACCGCAAGAATTAAACGCCAACGAAGTCTGTCTACGTTAACACCTAGTTGCTTCGCGTGTGTTTCACCAACCATGAGTTTGTCGAGTTTGGTGCCCTGAAAACAGATCCAGACAATGACTGGGATCATCAGCAGAGTCAGGGTGTGTTGATGCCAACTGGTTCCGCCTATGCTTCCCATCAGCCAGTACATGAGCACACGCATGCTCATGTCGTCACTGAAGTAAAATGCCCAGGTCACGACAGCGCCAGACAAAATACCCAGTGCCACGCCAACAAGCAGCAACCTTGGCGTGCTCAATTTCATGCTTCTCGCCATGCCCACAATGATCAGTGTGAAGCAAAGAGAACCGACAATTGCCGCTAACATCGAGACTTCTGGTGTTGGCATAACGGGCAACAGAAACAGTACGACGACCATGGCTAAACTTGCCCCCCCAGAGATCCCTAACACCCCAGGTTCTGCAAGCGAGTTCCCCAGTAAAACCTGCAAACTGGCACCAGATATAGCCAGCGCAGAGCCAATCGCAAGCGCAGCAAAAAGTCTTGGCAGGCGCAGCTCCGTCAGAAGCATATTATTGAGAGGTTCAAGGTAGTTGAACGGGGAGATAAAGACTTCACCAATAGAAAGGTAAGCCAGACTTAGAAACACGAGAGCAATTGCGCTTATCAGAAAGGATTTTTTCCAGCGTTTTTGCTTTTGTTGAAGAAGATGATTAACGTTCATATCGGCATGGTTAGTCAGTATCCCGCTACCATACCGATATCAAACTGGGTTAGGCAAGTATCAATCCAAGTTATTTGATACTAACTGTTCGTTTTCAAAGCGAGTTTCTGTTTCAACAACCATTACGACAGCGCGTTGTCCCAGAGCAACTTTCGGGTTCGGGAACACAATAGCTTCACTCTGCGCTTCTGCATAAAGCAGTTCATCGCCATCAAACCCCAACAATTCTCCTTTGTCGAAACGAGTAAAGTTCGCTACGTCATCTTTAAAGGTGAAACTGAAATCCAAATGATGCTTAATAATGGTTCGGTTTACCGCATAAACCTTCATTGGTTTTGGATCTTCAGAATAAGAAGAGTGCGAAATCAGCGCTCGGGTAGCGGAATCAAATTGGCTAAGAACAGACAGATCGTTTTCACCTAATTTAGACACTCGCCCAAGCTCCATTGTTAATGCCTGAGCACCATAAAAATGTCCGGTGTGCCAGCTAAAGGTACTGGTAGGTGAATTGGAAAGCAGTAAGGCTTCAATGTGCCCCGCTTCCAGGAATTCGCAAAGGGCGCGTGAGCGTACAGGGTGGTCAACATAAGGGCTAACTGCGAACGTAAAGTGTTCAGACGCTCGGATGGCGCAATGTAGATCCAAATGCCAGCGAGCCGATTGCTCTGTGCCTTCGTAAAATGCCTTTACGTGCTTCTTAAGCTTTTGAGCTATCTCGGTTTCTATCGTCTCGGGGCGTTCGGTTTCATCAAACAGGCGGTTTAAATTCTCTGTCACAAAGCGGGTATGCTGATTGGTCGCCTGAGGGTGACCGAGAATAAACAAACAACGAGCAGAAGGTTGAAAAGCATCAGAAACAATATCGTTAACCAAACGGTCAACTAACTCCATCGGCGCGGTTTCATCACCATGAATACCAGCAGAAATGATCACCTGACGAGATTCGGGCGAAGTATTTACCGGCTCCCAAAGTAGAACCCCACGATCAATCCAGTTTAACTGCCCAGAAGAAAGAGTTAAGGTTTTCGACTCAAAAGCACTGTCTGTGTCCAGTGTGTCGTAGAGAAAAGACTGATTAAAAAACGAACCTTGCATTGTACAACTCCCTGTTCGGCTCATGGCTTGTTGCAGCAATGTTACATCTGGGTAAAGTGGAAGTACATACAATATAGAAAAGATTTAGACATAGTCACCGAATAATCAAATTGTAAGCGTCATAAACTCTAACAACTTTGAAATTCACAAAATGACTTACTATTCATACTATTAGAATATTTAGTTTGAAATATGGGTAAAAAGGCTTTCGACTAACTGGTTGAAAGCCTTATCTTCAGTAGATAAAAACTACTTAAATACCTTTGGTAAAAGTACATCAGGAAAGTTCTGGAAACAGACTGGACGCAGAAAGCGACGAATGGATAACGTACCGACCGAAGTTGCACCAAAATTCGTTGAAGCCGGATAAGGTCCACCATGCACCATGGCATCAGCAACTTCTACTCCTGTAGGAAAACCATTAACTAGAATTCTACCCGCTTTTCGTTGCAACACTGGAAGCAGCTGCTCTGCCTGTATTATGTCAGCTTCTTCCATATGAATGGTACAAGTAAGCTGACCTTTGATTTTACGGGCAATGGTAAAGACTTCTGATTCGTCCTCTGCCAGAAGGACCAAACCCAAAGGACCAAACACCTCTTCCTGAATGTGTTCGTTTTCAATGAAGTTCTGACCGCTTGTGATATATAACCCCGGAGCTGCATTCCGTACTCCTGCTTTCGCCGCGATAATTTCTTCCACACCAGTAGATTGACTCATCGCTTTGCTTCCTTCGCAATAAGCCGACGCGATACCTTCCGTTAGCATGGTTTGATCTGCAGTTTCGGCTAACTCCAATTCAGCCATTTGGAGAAATTCTTCAACTCCTTCCGATTCTCTCACCAAGACCACTACACCCGGATTTGTACAGAACTGTCCTGCTCCCATTGTGAGCGAATTCGCCCAACCCTGCGCCAGCTCTTTTGCTCGCACTTTAAGTGCACCTTTGAGCACAAATACAGGGTTTACGGAACCAAGCTCGCCAAAGAAAGGGATAGGTTCGGGTCTGGCTGCACATAAATTAAATAGCGCACGACCTCCAGCTAAGGATCCGGTAAAGCCGACTGCCTGTATATTCGGATGAGTCACCAAGCGTTCACCAACACTCCGAGCCCCGCCCTGAACCAAGTTCAGTGTGCCAATGGGAATGCCGCATCGAATGGTTGCTTTTTCCACAGCGGTCGCCACCAGTTCACTCACTCCTGGGTGTGCCGAATGACCTTTAACAACCACAGTGCAACCTGCTGCTAACGCGGCTGCGGTATCCCCACCAACCACAGAAAATGCCAAAGGAAAGTTTGATGCCCCAAATACTGCAACAGGCCCAACAGGCATCTGAGCCATATTTAACTCTGGTCTTGGAAGTGGTTTTCTTTCAGGCAGTGCCCTATCTTTTCTGATATCCAGGTGCATACCTTCCCGGATATGCTGAGCGAATAATCTAAGTTGGCTAGTGGTTCGCCCGCGCTCCCCTATAAGCCTTGGTTCTGGAAGACCTGTTTCTAAAACTCCGATTTCAGTGATGTCATCACCTATTAGATCCAGTTCTTCTGCAATTGCATCCAAAAAGTCCGCCCGCTGGTTAGCACTAAGATGACTGTATTCTAAAAACGCCGATTCAGCCGCTTCACAAGCTTTATCTACAAGCTCTGCAGTTCCACAATAAAACTGCTTTGGTTCTCCTTTGGTTGGAGCGGAATAAAATCGTTCTCGCCCTTCCAACCAATTTCCACCAATGTAGTGTTTTCCAGTCAATATTGTATTCATTGTTCTTTCCTTGATTTAGCACCCCTAATACAACTCGGGCTTAGCTTAGAGGCAGGTATACCCACCATCTACGTTCACTATGCTTCCCGTCATCAAGCTGGCTGCTGGCGATGCCAGAAACTGTACAACGGATGCAATTTCATCTGGGTTACCCATTCGCTTCATAGGCGTCATATCAATCCATGTCTGTTTAAGTGCCGAATCGATGTCTACATCATTGAGCAGTGGAGTATTAATATAAGTAGGCGCAATAGCGTTCACTCTGACTCCCCTATCTGCCCACTCTACTGCTAGTGATTTTGTCAGTTGATGCACAGCGGCTTTGGATGCGTTGTAATGACATTGTGGCTGTGGCGTATTAACCACAAACCCAGACATGGAACCGATATTGATTATGGAGCCTTTACCCTGTGCCAACATCCCTTTACCAAACGCGCGGCATACTCTGAATACACCATTTAAATTCACGTTGATAAGGTTATTCCAAGCGTCATCTGCCATCTCCTCGGCTGCATAGTTATTGGCGATACCAGCGTTACAAACCAGAATATCTAAAGTGGGCAGCTTTTCGGCCAACGCTTCAATCGCAACCGTATTTGTTACATCAAGTTCAAACGCTTCAGCCTTATATCCCAACTCCCGAATGTGAGTCGTTGTTCTTTTTGCTGCCTCGAACGAAAAGTCGGTGCAAAAGACTTTTGCGCCCATTTCTGCCAGAGCCTCAGCGCAAGCAGCACCGATACCACGTCCCGCACCTGTTACTAATGCTTTACTATTTTCAATACTCAGCTTATTTCGGTAACTCATCATCTGATTCTCCTTTTTCAAAAACGAGTTAGTTCGCATCGCAGAGGTTCATGATTGATTGCTCGCTCGCCCTCTTCAGCGGCCAGACGTTGCAGATTTCTGACCGACGCCTCGGAGTAGAACGCTGCGTGGGGCGTTAACCACATATTAGGGCAATCTCGAAGCGGGGAATTTTCAGGTAAAGGTTCTCTTTCAAAGACGTCTAACCCGGCACCAAATATATGCCCTCTTTGAACAGCTTTCGCCAAAGCCTCTTCATCGATTAATCCGCCACGAGACACATTGATAACTATCGCTCCTTTTGGCATCCGAGCGATCATTTCTGCGTTTAAAATATGGTGGGTTTCCGGGGTGTAAGGTAAATGGAATGAGACAATATCCGAGGTTTCAACTAGCTGCTCAAATGTCACCATGTCTACGTTTACGTCCACTTGATTAACATAAGGGTCATAAGCCTGAATTTTGCACCCAAAGGCTTCTAATCGTGTTGAAAGAGACCGGGCGATTCTGCCAAAGCCTACAAGCCCGACCTGGCAGTCTTGTAGTGATTTGAGTTCTCCAACAATTTGTTTTATTGACCAGTGTTGGTTTCTGATGCCTTTGTCATACAACGCCAGTTTTCGGGCTAACGCTAGTATCATCGCCATGGCATGATCAGCCACTTCGTCTACTCCGTAATCTGGTACGTTGCAGACATGAATACCAAGTTGGTTAGCCGCAACCAGATCTACGTTATCGACACCCACACCATAACGAATCACAGTCGCACCGGGCTCCATCACTTTCATAACTTCCGGTGTAATCGGAGCAAAATTGTTGAACACAACCGAAGCCCCCTTCACAACTTTTAGAGTCTCTTCTTCCGTTGCGCATTGATGATCGCTAAATTGCGCGCCGACACGGGAAGCCATGCGTTGCTCATTTTCTACCGAACCAAAAGCCTGATCGGTGACTACGACTTTTATCTTTTCGACCATACTCATCACAAAAGACCCCTTTGCGCCAGATTGGTCATCAAAGCACGTGTTCCAAAACGCCAGGGAGCGGCACGGTCGGAACTCACAACGGTATTTTTGAGTTCACCAAGAAATTGACTGCTTATAGTGACAACGTCACCCTGCTCATGGGTAAAACCACCACCTTCTGAATACCGGTCCTGTGTTGGGGCAAACATAGTACCTAAAAACAGCATCAATCCATCCGGGTATTGGTGGTTACTGTTTATTGTCTGGCGCACCAGATTGTCAGGTGAACGGCTGATTTCACTCATATTGGAGTGTCCGTTGAGTTGAAAACCCTGAATTCCAACTATAGTCAGTGCTATTTCCTCATTTGCCACATCAGACAAAGAAAAAGATTCATCAAATAAACGAATAAAAGGTCCAATCGCGCAGGATGCATTGTTGTCTTTGGCTTTACCCAGCAGGAGCGCAGAACGCCCCTCAACATCACGCAAATTCACATCATTGCCTAGTGTCGCCCCTCGGATCACACCCTTTTCGTTTACCGCGAGAACCACTTCAGGCTCAGGATTGTTCCAGTTAGAGATTGGGTTGATGCCTATCTCAGCTCCATACCCGACAGCCGACATAGGCTGCGACTTGGTGAACACTTCGGCATCTGGTCCTATGCCAACTTCAAGGTATTGAGACCACAGCCCCTCTTTTATGAGTGTTTCTTTTACCTGATTGGCGAGTTCTGAACCGGCTTCAAGATTGGATAAGTTAGACCCTATTGTTTCTGCAATCCGTTCTCGAATCACATTTGCCCGTTCAGAATCCCCCTGCGTTTGCTCATCGATTACTCGCTCGACCATGCTTTTAGCAAAGGTCACACCGCATGCTTTAATTGCCTGAAGATCACAAGGTGCGAGCAGACAGTTGTTAGACGTATCAGGGCACATAGCTTCTGGCGAATGAACAAAGGATTCAATGCCTCCTAAATCCTCACCATTTAGGTCATCGTAAAGAGCCGATAGATCAGCGTTCAGTGCATCCGTTATCGTTGGGAGGTGATGTGTAATGTCGAGTAATCTGTCTTCCTTGACTATGACAATTGATGGTCCAGAGTGTTTGGAACGCCACACTCTTCCCAATAGTTTTGCGCTTTTCCTGTCCTTAGGTAACATACCGACTCTCCTTATAAAGTAGTTTAACTACATTCATAATGACAAATCGATCAAAAAACAACCAGTAATATTTATTTTTACTAAATACGTAAATAATTATTTATTATCAATACTTTAAGTAAATACACCATTCTTTAATCTTGCCTTTATGGCTAATTCATTACCACATCTCTCACATTTGAAACACTCATTAAAGTAGTTTTACTATATATTAAATAACAAATCGGTATCGTATTTGACAGAAATGCCGTCAAAAACCACCAAGGATAAGGTGACATTCATGATCGATGAGTTATCAGAAACCACTTACATTAATGGTCACTGGATACGTCCAGCAGGTAAGTTGGTCCCTGTCGTTAACCCTGCCACTGGGCAAGTAATTGGCTCAATTTGCACATCTACGCCAAAAGAAGTGGACGGTGCAGTTGAAGCAGCCGAAAGTGCATTTCAACATTGGTCTCAACTCTCTGCTAAAGATCGAGCGAATTTTCTTCACCAACTTGGCGACGCAATAGAAGCGGACGCAAAGTCTATCGCACAGGTTATGACAACCGAGCAGGGCAAGCCGTTAAACGAAGCAAAAGGTGAAATCCTTAAGCTCGCCGAGACCTGTCATTTTTACGCGGAAGAAGCGGTACGAATTCATGGGGAGTCCTTTCCTAATGACAGCAACGATTTTGAAAGCCTTGTTATTCGCGAACCCATTGGGGTGGTTGCTGCAATTACTCCCTGGAACTATCCCGCAGAATTGGTGGGTTGGAAATTATGTGCAGCTCTGGCGGCTGGATGCACCATCGTCATCAAACCTGCTGAGCTCACGCCATTTACCGCATTAGCCATAGCTAAGAAGGTGGAACAAGTCGCCATTCCGCCTGGAGTAGTTAATTTTGTAACAGGTTCTGGCAGTACCGTTGGTCAAACGTTGGTTGAACATCCCACTGTAAAGAAAGTGGCATTTACTGGATCCAGTGAAGTCGGTTTGAAGATTCAGCAATCGTGCAGAAACATCAAAAGACTTTCTCTCGAACTCGGTGGGAACTGCCCAATGGTCGTGACTGGTTCTGCCAACTTGGACGAAGCCGTCAAAGGCGCATCAAGACGTTCGTTTAGAAACAACGGTCAAATTTGTATAGCGATTAATCGTATCTATGTTGACCGCAGCCTGTACTCAAAATTTGTAGAAAAGCTGGCTGAAAGTGCAAGCTATCTCACTGTGGCAAACGGGCTGGATTCGCCAGACGCAGACATGGGCGCTCTTGCTTCTGAAGACGTGTTGAAAAAGACACAGGAACATATTGCTGACGCGTTAGATAAAGGTGCAAATCTTTTAGAGGGCGGGCTACCACCGATAGGTCAGGAATTTAAGCAAGGGCTCTTCTTTCGCCCTACTGTGCTGGTTGACTGTACGCAGAATATGAAAGTAATGAGCGAAGAGACGTTTGGACCAGTGGTAGGTGTCGCGCCTTATGATTCTTTGGAACACGCCATAGAGCTTTGCAACGATACCCCTTACGGTCTCGCCGCCTATGTGTATTCCAAGCACATGGATGAAACTAAACTCCTGACCTCCCGGCTCGATTACGGAAATGTTGCCGTTAACAACGTAGATGCTGGCATTATCAACGCCCCCTACGGTGGAAGAAAACAGAGCGGTGTGGGATATGAACATGGTCGGGAAGGTATGCTGGAATACCTGCAGTTCAAACACATCAGAACGCGCTTTGAACAACCGGGGAGATCTGAATAATGAGCTCTGGGTTTCTGGGAATAGACATAGGCACGTCAGCTTGTAAGGTTGTGTTGCTGGACGAAAACGGCAATATCATCGCAAGCCAGACTCAGGCTTACGGTTTTGAACAGCCCTTCCCTGGCTGGGTTGAACAAGCCCCAGAGAGTTGGATTCAGGCTGCAGCAAACGCGACAAAACGAGTCTTATCCAAACCAGGAGTTCCTTCCGTGTCCTGCGTGGGATTGTCTGGGCAAATGCATGGTTTAACGCCCTTAGATAGCAATTTCAAGGTTATAAGACCTGCAATCTTATGGAACGATCAGAGAAATAAAGCCGAATCGGACTCCATTCATGACCATTTTGGCAGTGCAGAGAAGTTAGCAGAAAGCACAAGCAACCAAATGCTAGTCGGATATACCGGAGGAAAGATCCTCTGGATGAAAAATCACGAGCCCGATAACTATCAGAAATTACGCCATGTGCTTAACCCCAAAGATTACCTTCGCTTGGTTTTGACAGGAGAACTCGCAACAGAAGTGTCGGACGCTTCTGGTACTGGCTTGTTTAATGTTGCTAATAGGGTTTGGGCATGGGATGTTATCGACTCTCTGGGTATCGAACGTTCACTGCTGCCCTCTTGCTATGAATCCAGTGTGATTTCGGGAAAAGTCTCCGCATCAGCCGCTAAGATTTTTGGTATCCCTGCGGGGACACCTGTCATCGGCGGAGGTGGCGACGCAGTGATTCAGACGTTTGGTTCAGGTGTTGTCCGACCCGGTGAATTACAAACCACCATCGGCACAGCAGGCATTTTAGCTACCGCACTTTCCTCGCCCATTTCCAATCCACAAGGCAAAGTCCAGGTCTTTTGTAACCTCTCACCTGACAAATGGCATTGTATGGGAGTATCACTTAATGCTGGCTCATGTTTTACCTGGCTTTCCAGACTGATTCAGAGCTTTGGTGTCACCGCTTCTGATTACGAATCAAAGGCAAAACTGGCGGCTCAGTCATCTGCAGGCGCAAATGGACTAATGATGATGCCTTATTTGAACGGTGAACGTTGCCCTCACCCAGATCCTGACGCACGAGGAGCTTTCGTTGGACTGAACTCAACCCATCAAGCGCCCGACTTATGCAGAGCGGTAATGGAAGGCGTGGCTTATTCCCTGTATGACATCTATTCCTTAATGAACTCAATGGGCATTAATGGCGACGTCATAAAAGCATCCGGAGGCGGAGCCCAATCTTCATTGTGGAGACAGATTCAGGCAGATCTTTTTGATGCCGAAGTTCAGACCGTTTCCGGGGCAGCTGAAGGGGCGGCTTTCGGGGCAGCCATGCTTGCAGGTGTAGGTACTGGTCACTGGTCCACACTCGAAGAAGCCAGCCTATGCTGCAAGGAAATCACAACTCAATCTCCTGACAAAGAAAACCAGATTATGTACAGGGACAGGTTCAAAGCTTATCAGGCTTTGTACCCTCTTCTATGCCCCATCGTTCAGTCACTCAATTCAAGCGGAGAAACAGCGTTATGAGCGAACACTTAAAACAGTACGACGCATTCATCTTCGATCTTGATGGCACTTTGATCAACAGCGCACCTGACATCGCAGCATCCATGAACAGAGTGCTGGCAGATTTTGGGCAGGAATCGCTTTCTACCTCTGAAATTGAACGTTTTATCGGATTTGGTTCTGAGAGGCTGGTAGCTGATGTATTGGATATCTGCGGTCTTTCAATGACCCGTGAACAGTTGAAAGAAGCTGTGATTCAATACAACCAATATTACAACGAGTCGCCAGCAACTCTGACAACCTTTTATCCCAATGTAAAAGAAGACTTGGAAATGTTAGCCCAGAAAGGTTACAAACTGGGGGTTTGCACCAACAAAAACCACAAGCTAACACAGGTCGTTCTTCGGCTTCTGGGAATTGAAAACCTAATTGACGTAGCGATTGGGGCGGATGCAGTCGCGAGATGTAAGCCCGACCCGTTGCACTTGATTGAAGTCGCGAAGCGGATGTCATTGAATGGCAAGCCATGGGCATACATTGGCGATACCCCTGTCGACCAGCAAACCGCCGAGAAAGCCGGTGTCACTTTCTTTGCTGTTCCTTGGGGTGGCGGCTTAGACCTAAAAATAAACGAACAATACAGATTGTCGCGCTTGAGTGATTTAACAACATTTCGAAAGGAACCTTAATGAGTACTAGCCTGCTTCATAAAATCGTGCATGAAATGGATGACATGAAAAGTGCAGAGCGTCGTGTCGCGGAATTTGTCAGTGCAAAGCCTGACAAGGTAATCCATATGAGCATTGCGTCTCTCGCCAGTGAATGTTCGGTGAGTGATCCGACGATCATGCGATTTTGTCGTAGGTTTGGATATGACGGATATCAGAGCTTCAAGCTGAACCTTGCGCAGCAATTAGTCCCTTCAGCTCCATTTGTTTATGAACAGATTACCGCTAAAGACAGCGTGGATCATATTGTTCGAAAGACGTGTCACAACTCATTAAATGCCATCCAAAGAGCTATGGAAGACATTGCACCAGAACAAATTGAAGAAGGTGCAAAGCTTCTTTCAAAAGCCAGTTACATTGGGATTTACGCTTCTGGTATCTCGGAAGTCACGGCTCTTGATGCTGAACATAAATTCCAGCGATTAGGATTGAGATGCAATGCATTAGTACGTAAACAAAGGCAATGGCTGCATGCAGAACGTTCTAAACCACAAGAAGTTGCCTTTATATTTTCTCAGTCCGGCGCAACTAGGCAACTGGTGGAGATCGCAACCGCAGCACGAGCAGGTGGCGCAAGAGTGGTTTCAGTCACCGCCAGCGATAGCCCACTCGCTGCAGTTTCAGACGTAACCATTGCAATCACACCCTATGAACGTACCGAGCTGCTGACCCCTTTGGCTTCGCGTCTGAATCATCATTTGGTTGTCAATATGTTGGTGACAGCTATAGCAGTTACAAGCGGAAGTGAGTTCCCGGACCAGCTTCCTGCCCTGGACTCGTGGCAGACGGAAAAGCTTTAGCATTCTAGTTAAATAAAGGAATACAGAATATGTCTCAAGACGATGCGAAAAAACTATCGGGAATAAGAGCTATCGACGAATTTGTCCAGGATGGCATGAAGCTAGGGCTCGGTTCAGGCACAACTTCTCACTTCTTTGTTCGGGAGCTAGGAAAACGGGTCGCCGAGGGACTTAAAGTCACCTGTACCACGACATCACGCTCGACCAATGAAGTCGCACAATCGGTGGGGATTGAAATCATCGACCCCAACCAAATTGGCGAGATTGACCTCACCATCGATGGTCCTGATGAAATTGATCGCAACTTCAATATGATCAAAGGCGGCGGAGCCTGCCTGTTGTGGGAGAAAATCATCGCCCATGCCTCTAAGAGAATGATCACCGTATGCGACGAAAGCAAAATCGTGGAGACGCTTGGTGCATTTCCTTTGCCCATTGAAGTGGTTCAGTTTGGCTGGAAACAGACCGAGCAGCGCATATCAGATGTACTTAATGAACATGTGGGAAGTCACGTCAAAATCATTCGACGACATCAGGGCGAAAAGCCAGTCATTACAGACAGCGGACACTTTATTCTCGACTGCCATTGTCAGGCTATTCCGTCTCCAGCTGTGTTAGAAACAGCACTAAATATGATTCCCGGTGTTGTTGAAAATGGACTTTTTACACGTGAGTCAAACGGGATGGTTGTGGGGCGGTTTGACGGAACCAGTTTTGTTGTTACTCAAAAAGCTAGTAAAACTTCATAAATTAGACAAACAGTTAGAATTCGCTTTTTGTTTTTTCGATTTTAAACGTATTGATGCCCTCGATAAAAAATACAAGGTGACCACCCAACAGGTTACCAAACCTTGGAACGTTAGATGGCAATTAACGAGATGAGCCTTATCAGGGTTTGTAGTCTTTGAAGACGACGCTCGCTGCCTAAAGAACCAGTTGTACTAGACAGCATCTATCGCCTGCTCTTTAAAAGCTATGCAAACCCAAACAGTTAGGTAGTAAAACTAGGTACTCTCACTTCACATCCAGTAACACGACATGGAGATGGTTGATATGACTGATGTAAGTAAACTGGACCGCCGCACCATTTTAAAAGCAGGTGCGGCATTAGGGGTAAGCATGCTTGCTGGACCCAATATGGCATGGGCAAAGGATCGCGTTTTTGTCCCTTACAGTAACAAGAGCCTTGATTATTATTTCTTCGTTATTCAGGAAGAAGCGGTAAAAAGAGCTGTTATGAAAAACGAATGGGAATTTCAGGCAACCAATGCCAACTTTGATAACACACGGCAATTGGAACAGTGGCAAAGCCTGATGCTTCGTAAACCTTCCGCCATTGTGAGCGACCCAATAGACAGCCAGGCAATTGTAAGTGTGATTAAGCGCTATAATCGCCAAAACATTCCGGTTGGTATCATTGATACACCTGCTGATGGTGGAGATGTCGCAATCACCGTGAGTTTTGATAACTACATTGGTGGTGTTATGGCTGCTAAGCAGATCATTCAGCGACTCGAGCAGAAATACGGCGAACCCAAAGGGACAGTGCTCAACTGTTTTGGCGCCCTACAAAGCGTGGCGTGGCGTTTGAGAAAAGAAGGCATGGACGCCGAGTTTGCCAAATACCCCAACATTAAGTATCTGGCGCGCCCGACTGAAGGTCAGCTCGAAAAAATGCTGTCCGTAACTTTGTCTACCCTTTCCGAATACCCTGATTTAGATGCGGTCCATGCGCCATCCGACTCCCCTTCCCGTGGAATCGTAACGGCGCTTAAGCAGAAAGGTCGCTGGAAAAAAGTGGGGGAAGACGGACACGTTATCTTCGTCAATATTGATGGTGAGCCTATAGCGGTGAAATGGATCCAAGAAGGCTATATGGATTCCTGTGTCTCTCAAGATCCCATTGCTTATGGGGAAATTGCCGTCGAGCTTTTGCAAAAGTACGCGATGAAAGGACAACCTGTCCCTATTGGTCCTTATGAAAACAAAAAGTACTTCTGGGAAAAGGCTGAAATTGTTAATGGCAAAACAGGTCCAACGATGATCATCCCTCCTTTTGTTATTGACGGCAGTAATGCAAAAGACCCAAGGCACTGGGGATCGGTTGCCGAAAAAGATTGGGGCATTGCCTACACCTAAGCTAGTTTCGCCTGAAAGAATTATTTTCAGGCGAGTTTTTTATACCAATCACAGTAAGTGTTCAGAAATAGCTTTTTAACAAGCCAAAATGGGCAGTTAATTATTCTGATTGGTGTTACGTCATTCGCAAAGGAACTGAAATGAGTGCCAATCTAGCAAGCCAAGGGAATGATCAAGAGATCGCACTGGAAGTCGTCAATCTGTCAAAACAGTACGGGCAGTTTACGGCTCTGGACAATGTCAGCCTACGCCTGAAGCAAGGGACAATTCACGGTTTACTGGGTGAAAACGGAGCAGGTAAAAGTACACTTGTGGGGCTGATTTCTGGTCAGAATACAGCAACATCGGGGAGCATTATTCTCAATGGGCTTCGTGTTGAGAATGCTGATGTACGGGAAATGGAAAAAGCGGGAGTGTTTCTTGTTACACAGGAACCGATGATTGTTGATCACTTGACCGCTGCCGAGAATCTGATGCTCGGTATATGGCCAAGCAACCACGGCCTCGTTCAATGGGGAAAACTGGAATCCGACGCACAGGTGATGTTGGAAGGCACAGGGATCGATCACAATACTCTGGCTGGTCAGCTAGACGCGGTTGCCCGAAGAAAACTGAATATACTTCGCGCCATGTTCAGTGGTGGCAAAGTCATTATTCTCGATGAACCTACGACCTCTTTGAGCGTTGAAGATCGTACTCACCTATTCGATTTTATGCGCCGCCTTAAACGTCAAGGAGTCACATTTATCTTTATTTCCCACTACAACGACGAAATCCTTTCTGTGTGTGATGCGGTTTCTGTGTTACGTGACGGAAAACTTGCAGGCAGTTCCGAGCACGTTGACCAACTTAGCTCTGAAGATTTATCTGAACTCGTAGTCGGTCATAATCTTTCCCTGTTTCAACGAAAGCCACATAACTTCCAGCAATTGGACGAAGGTGTCAGTTTTAAAGGCATTCACTGTGATGGTGTTCACTTAGAGCACCTTCACATAGCAACTGGGGAAATTGTCGGGTTTACCGGGCTTCCCGGTTCGGGTGCGAAAGAAACCGCTCGCGCCATTTTCGGGCTTCAACCCGCCAAAGGCTTCATCAAACTTGGAGCTGAAAGTGCCAGACCTTTACCTCAAGACCCACACGATGCCTTTGATGCCAGTATCGCCTTTCTCTCTGACGACAGAAGGAAGGACGGCTTACTCGGACAAATGTCTATTGAGCAAAATATATCGCTCTCTTGCTTAACTCACCTCTCTCATTCTGGGTTTATCGACTCTGAACAAGAACACCGAATCTGCGAACAATACTTTGCATCCATGAACATAAAGGCTGCCAATTCAGAAGCACTTGTTGACACTTTGAGCGGTGGAAATCAACAAAAAGTATGTTTGGGAAGAGTACTCGCAACCAAGCCTAAACTTCTGATTCTGGATGAGCCCACACGAGGGATCGACATAGGTGTTAAGCAAGACGTGCTCAGAATTATAGATGAGCTGAGTGAATCCGGAGTTTGCGTGATTATCGTTTCGACTGATACGGACGAACTCGCACGAATTACTGATCGCGTTTGCGTTTTTGAGCAAGGCTCGATTCGACGTGAGTTGACTGGTAGTGAACTCACTAGTAACAGCCTGAGAGCCAAGGAGTAAGGTTATGGAAATGGAAGCCACAGCCAAAGAAGAGAAACCGACAAAGCAAATTTCTAGTAGCCCGTCAAAACTAGGCTGGGTGCTGCACAACGTAGTGTGGATATGGTTAATCGCGTTGGTAATTTTGTTTGGTGTATTTAATGAGTTTTTCTTCACGCTCTTTAATATGCAAAACATTATGGTACAGGCAACCGTATTGGGGATGCTTGGGCTAGCTATCGCCTTGCCACTTTTGGTTGCTGAGATCGATCTGTCCATCCCTGCCAATATGGGTTTTTCGTCCGCCATTGGCGCAATGGCTCACACACAAATGGGACTGCCATGGTGGATGGGCGTACTCGTTGGACTTATCACAGCGACCGCTATCGGATTCTTTAATGGACTATGCATAACAAGACTGAGAATGGTCTCTCTCATTCAAACTCTTTCAATGATGATCATCCTTCAAGGTGCCTTACTTGCTCTGACTCAGGGCAAAACAATCACCAACCTTCCTGATGGATATGTCTGGGTTGGGCAAGCGACCTTCGCAGGCGGATGGCCAATCATGCCAATGGTGTTCGTTTTTTCGCTAATTGCTATCGCAGTCTTGTTGCGTAAAAGCGTTCTCGGACGTTGTATCTATGCGGTCGGGGGGAATCCAGTTGCATCCAAAGCTGCGGGGATTCGAGTAGAACGTACCAAGATCATCACTTATACCTTAGCGGGGTTTCTCGCGGGTTTGGCTGGATTTCTTCTGGCATCGTGGCAAATGGCGATCACCTCAAACCAGGGTGAAAGCTTTCTTCTGTACGCCATAGCAGCACCAATCATCGGCGGCGTAAGTGTTTTTGGTGGCAGAGGAAATGTTGTTGGTGTATTAGGAGGAGTGTTATTACTGACGGTAATCCAAGTGGGTCTGGCGATAATCTCCGTCCCCTCTTTTTATGTCGGAATCATCGGAGGTGTCATGATTTTCATAGCCGTTGCGATAGATGCAATCAGAGTTCGCTATTTTGGCTGAGCCAATTAAAAGCCCTTTCCTTAAAACAATAAGGAAAGGGCTAGAAATTTTTTTACTTCTCAGTTTTATTGCCTTCAACTTTTGCAATCGAATCCGCAGTTAGCTCGTAGTAATAGGCATCTTTGTCGATGTTGAAAATTTCCCATTTATCATCAAAATCATGATGAGTTCCCGTAAATCTTATATTCACTTTAGCTCCATGATCGATGAATTCGATAATATCAACCACTTCTGGAGAATCATAACTGTCTTTGTCACCAGGGTTAATATTAAGTGAATCTAAATATATGATATTCTTATCATTTAAGTTGTATACACGCACACCCCATGATTGATCGGCACCAATCTCAGCAATCAGAAGCTCATAGTTGCGTGTCTTAACAAAATACGGATAGTAGAAATCAGCATCCCCAAAGTCAGTTTCAGTGAGCAGAACTTTGCCATCACTCTCAAACGTAGTAGTCATTCCCCAACCCGTACATACAGAAAGCCGAACCGAAGATCCGGGGATAACATACATATTTTTGCATTTTGACTTGTCTGATGACCAAGGTCCTTCCTTTTGAGAAAGCTCCTCAAGAGGCACTATTTGCAGCGAATTATTGGATTCAGAAAACCCACTAAAGCTCACGCTAATCAAAAACAAAGAAACTATGTATTTCATACCAACCCTATCTACCATCAGAAAGCCTACCTGAACCCGTGTGTTACACCTACTTCACACCATGGAAATTCAAAATGGTTATCTTATTTCTAACCAATATGCCACTTGTTACTATTGGCAAACTAATTGAATCGGTATAACAAACCAATACCGCGTTACATATATAGAGATAAGTGATCGGACATTTTGCGAAGGACATCGCACTAGGATGGAAGTAACCCCAAAGTTTTTTCTTTGGGGTTAACAAGGAGTTAACTATTAATCTTCGCTAGAAGTGCTTCAAACTCTGAGATCTTTTGACCAACCTGATCGATGCTTTGCTGCCAGAAAGCTTTCTCTTCTAAGTTCATACCTAAATGCTTGAGTACGACCTCTTCTGCTTTCATTCGACCCGTGTCGCGCAGTAACTCAACGTAATCTGGGTAGAAGCTTTCGCCTTTGATTTCGCGCTGGGCGTAGACCCCTTTACTGAACAGATAACCAAACAGGTACGGGTAGTTGTAGAAATTGACTTCGGGAATACTGAAGTGAAGCTTACTGGCCCAGAAATAAGTATCGGATTCTGGCATTACGCTGCCGTACCAGTCTTTCCAGGTTGTATCCATTAGTTCACAAAGTTCATCGGCTGTGAGCTCTGATTCTTTGCGCTTAGCGTAAAACTCACGTTCGAATTCAAAACGTACCGGGATATTAAGCATGAACGCCACGCAGGCAAACAACTCTTCCCATAGCATTTCCAGCTTGTCTAAATCGCTTTCTGCCTTTTCTAATAGGGCATCACGTACGATGTTTTCCGCAAATACTGAAGCCGTTTCAGCAAGAGTCATTGGGTAGTAGGTTTCTGCTAACGGCATGTCCGTCATCACCCAGTTGTGGAAGGCATGACCAAGCTCGTGTGCAAGCGTGATCAAATCTTTCTGGCTACCGTTCCATGTCATAAACACCAAAGGTGTTCGGGAACTCGGCAGTTTTGTACAGTACGCGCCCTGACGTTTGTTCGGCTGTGGCGCTGCGTCTATCCACCCGTTTTTCACCATAACGTCGACAAACTCAGCCATTTCAGGGGAAACAGATGCGAACGCCTCCTTGATGATCTGAATGGCTTCATCGAACTCATAAACCTTGGTTTTGCCGTTGGTCAGAGATGGCATCGCTGCGTGCATGTTCCATGGTGTTAAAGTTTCGCCACCACGAACGATTGCCATCAGACGAGCCGCTTTTTGAGATAACTCTTTGTTGTCTCTTGCACTTTCAATTAATGCATTTAGTGTATCTTCTGTAATTCGGCTGTCGAACAGGCTTGGAGATAAGAAATTGGATATTCCACGCTTTTCCGCTTCTGTGTGACGCCAGCCTGCAAGGGCATTCAAAATGGAAGCAAATGATTCGCGATGCGTTTCCATGGCAGTCTGAATAGCTCGCCATGTTGGCTCGTGCTTGTCTACATTTCCGCTGAACAACTCGCTTGATGCTTGGGAATACGCCAAAGTTTCACTTTCACCGTTTCCGTAATCCACATCTACTTTTAGAGTGCCAGTCAGGTTATCGTACATTCTTCCCCAAGCCAGTTTGCCATCAACTTCCAGAGCTGAAAGCAACTGCTCTTGCTCAACCGAGAGACGTTCAGAGGTTTTCTCTCTTAGCAGACGAATTGCAAACTTCTGAGCCTGAACATCCGACACTTCGCTTGCCAAAACAGCATCAACGACAGACTGTTCAGCTGTAGCCAGTTTATCGAGGTATGGGCTATAGGCTTGCTGCAGATTTGCATCGAGCTTTACCGCTCGACCATATAACTGTTTAGCTTTTGCATGCGTCGAGTCAACTGACGCACAACAGCTCGCAAAATTGCCTACAGTACGGAGGATTTTTCTAATGTTTTCGTAGGTTTGGATCGCTTTCTGTAGGCTTACAACTAATTTATCGCCTTCGCCTAATCCTTGTTTTGAATGATAGTTAAGCTGATCGATACCTTGTTCAACAGTGTGAATGTCCTTTTCTATCTTGGCATCGTTAATACTTTGGTAGGCAACACTGAGGTCCCAGCTTGGAGCTGTCATTATTTTATTTCCTTATATTTGCGCCAATGCTCCTCACTTTAAGAAAAACCTGATCACCCCGACTGAGTTCTATATGAGTGATGGATGCATTCGCGATGGATAACGTAGAGTAAAGTGCAGGGTTTCGCCAATCTAAACCCAATACGCTTGCCAGTATAATTCTGATCACTCCACCATGAGTGATGATGTGCGTATCTTCCTGACAAGTATGGATTAATGATTGCCATTTGGTGTCAACTCGCTGCTGAAAAGCTTCTAGTGTTTCGGCATTAGGCAGTGGATTAGATGCAGGATCTTGCCAAAACTTTTCCAGAAGATTCCATTGCTCGCTGAGCTGAGAAAAAGGACGACCATCTAAATCCCCAAACGACATTTCCTGAAATGCGCTCTCAACCACTAAATTCGGTGTCGAGTAATCCAATTCAGAATGGGTTTTCCCTGACGATATCAGTTTAGCCAAATTCAAACAGCGGGATAACGGGGAACAAATGATAGATTTAAAAGTACCAAATTCCGATACCAGACTCTGAGCGATCTGAGCCTGAATTTTATCGTTAACTTTCGCGTCGGTTATGCCGTTAAGAGCAGGTTCCCCCTCGACTTTTCCATGACGAATCAGGTAGATATTGTACGTGTCATAACTCATTGCGAACCCTTTAACACCAAAGGCAAGCCTGCCGCAACAAATGTGACATCGTCACTTATTTTTGCCACTTTCTGATTCATCCACCCTGCGTTATCCACAAATAACCGGGTCACTCTTCCTAATGGTACGATTCCCATGCCCACTTCATTGGAAACAATGACAAGGTTCCCCTGACACTCTGATATGGCAACAAGCAGTTTATCTATTTTGCCATCCACCTGATCTTGGTGAGCATTATCTCCTAATTCAAAAAGAACGTTGTTCAACCACAACGTCAGACAGTCCACCAGCGCAGTATCTCCTAGATTTAATTGGCTGAGCGCAGTTGGCAGGTCGGTGGGTGTTTCTATTAATTCCCACTTAGCTCCTCTTCGCATTTTATGAATACCAATGCGTTCTGCCATTTCATCATCGAATGACGTTGCTGTGGCGATATAAACCAGCTTTTTACCAGACAAAACCTGCGCACTCGCCTGCTCTTCTGCGTAACTGGACTTTCCGCTTCTTGCCCCACCCAAAATCAGATGTGTTTTACCCATCAAAAGTTACCCGTATTCAACAGTGCAAGAACCACACAATAAAACAGCAATTCCATAAGTTGCTGACCAGCGCCAAGGCAGTCCCCCGTAAAACCGCCAAGGCGAGAGACCAGCCAACGCTTAAAAGTAAATCGAAATGCTACTGCAGCTGATACTACAACTGCAGCAGCAAGTGGTGTTAACCACCATATGGAGAGCAAACCACAGCAAATGAGAAAAAGGAGTTCATAAGGTGATTGCTTTTGCGCAAGGGGTTTACTTTTACTCTGGTCAGAATCGGATACATATGGCGTATCAAATATGAGGGAAGCCGCGACAGTGCGGCTAAGCGTATAAGCAGCGATCCAGATCCAAAATAACTCCGTTTGCGCAGCAAGCTCTGAGAGCAGCAGATACTTCCCAAGTAATGCCATGATAAGCGCACTGGCACCATACGTACCAATGCGGCTGTCTTTCATAATGGCTAAACGGCGCTCTGTTGTCATTCCACCGCCCACGCCGTCTGCCATATCCGTCAATCCATCTTCATGGAAAGCACCTGTTAACATCAGGCTTAAAGCCATGGTAAGGAAGATAGCAATATCAGCAGAAAAAAGAGTAGACAGCAGAAGATAAGAAAGAGCGCACAGAAAACCGAGTAACGCTCCGACAAGGGCGAAATATCGCCCTGCCCGGTTCATACGTTCTTCTGAATAAGGTGTGGATGCTGGAATGGGAAGCCGAGAAAAAAAACTCAACGCAAGAAAGAAAAGCTCAGATTGAGTTTTTATCCAGTTCACACAGTTACTCCGGCACTTTGAAAGCTCGCCATGTCATTGTAGAAAGCAGCAGCAGCCAGCACCAACGGATACGCGAGAGCTGCCCCCGTTCCTTCTCCTAAACGAAGACCAAGATCAATCATCGGCTTGGCTTGTAAAGCTTCCAGAACCAGACGGTGAGCATGTTCTTCCGAGCAATGAGCAAACAGCATTACGTCTCGAACTTTTGGTTCGATACGGATAGCAAGCAAACCAGCGACAGATACAATGAATCCATCGACCAAAACAGGAATGTTTTTCTCCTGAGCAGCAAGGAACGCTCCTACCATCTGAACGATTTCATACCCACCCACTTCCGATAGAATGCTGATAGGGTCATGCGAAACGCCGGAACGTTTACAGCGTGAAATGGCATTCTGCACTAAGTCAATTTTCTTTTTGAGCTGCTCTTGAGTAATCCCGGTTCCAACCCCTACAGAATCTTCCGCTTCGATGCCAAGCGCCAAACTCAGAAGTGCAGACGCACTGCTGGTGTTGCCAATGCCCATTTCGCCAAACATCAGCATGTCCAGACCGTCTTCTGACAATTTATCAACCACCTTGCGCCCCAGTTGTATCCCTTTCTCAGCGGTGTCGCGAGACATGGCTGGCTGCTCGGCAAAATTTTCCGTACCGGAGCCAAGGCGTTGAACATGGTAGTGATTTTGTTGTGACTCTATCGGAGTGAGGATTCCAGTGTCGATAACCGAAAGAGCAATATCATTCAGCTTACAAAAACAGTTAATTGCGGCCCCACCGGCTAAAAAGTTCTGAACCATCTGATAAGTCACTTCGCTTGGAGCAATGCTAACGCCTTCTCTCGCAATTCCATGATCGCCAGCAAACACCAACATATGTGGCTTGGAGAGTTCAATTTTGCTGGCGGGTTCAGATTTCCCCTGACTCTGAATTAATGCAAGGTGATGTGCAGTATCTTCTAAAAGACCAAGTGCCCCACGCGGCTTGGTTTTTTGGTCAATAACATCTTTTATATATTGAGAATGGGTCTGGTCTAACATTTTTTCTTCTTATTTTTACAACTTAGGCGAATCAGTCTAACCGCAAGATTCACCGTAGGCTATGCCGAATATCAAATATTTAAAGCAGCTCATACCAGAGCATTTATTGAACAAATTAGATGATTTAGTCAATTTGAAGGCAATGGACAATGGATTGCTACCATTTTTTCGGCACACGCAGAAGAACGCCATGTGTTATCACTGAAATACAAATACTGTAGGAAATTGAAACCAATCATTAATCTCCAGCTTCTAAGCCGTACTTCACAAGGATTTCCCAGTAAGTTCCATTCTTTTTAATTTCTTTAAGACCGATGTTGAAAGCTCGCAATATATTATTGGCATTGGGGTGTTTATTACTGATGGAAACATGAAGAGCATTGATTGAAAGCGCGTTCTTAGTGAAAGCAAACTGGTCAACATCCATACCTGCATTGCGCATGATATGTTTGGCAACTAAAGGTTCTTCCAAAGTGAGGTCGATTCTCCCTGCTTCCAGCTTCTTCAGGTTTCCCAAAGTATCCACGACTGGGTGGCGCTCAAACAAAGGTGAGTTAGTAAACTCGTCTCCGTATCCATAACTACGTACAATTCCGACGACTTTTCCTTCCAGACTATTCATCCCGAAGTATTCAAACCCATCGCCCTTACGTTTGATAAATTTCACACTGTTGTAGAAATAAGGGTGACTGTAACTAAGGTACTCAGTGCGTTCTTCGGTTAACCAGGTGGCGACTAAAATGTCGACCCGACTTCTTTTTACCTCATGAATAGCACGCGCAAAGGGCATCATTTTGAATCGAAGCCTGTACCCCTGAGATTTCAGCGCCTCAGTCACAATATCGACTGCTATCCCTTTGTTCTCGCCACTCATTGCAAATGGTGCCCACTCATCCTGAACGCCAATAAGCTCTTTCATTTGCGTGGCGTTTCCCGCTGGCACTAACAATAACGACAGGAAAAGAAAAACCGTTTTAAAGAACATACTCAACCCCGTCTCATTTGCTTAGCCTGATTGCGCTTGAGTAAAGATCAGCTCACCAGAACCGACCCTTTCTATACACTAGTAACACGAGATTTCCGTATCAATACACTGATACACCAACTGCCCTCTTTATCATAAATAAGACAATACTCATCGTCGTTTTCATTCTTTATCGGCTCAGCACCATTTGTGATCTAACCCCTTGTAAACAAAGATTTCTCATTTTGAAAATAGCGATAATGAAACTCGTCACCTATTATCAAATTGACAAAATCTCTAAGTCTCAAATTGAGAAAAGGTCATAAAACCTTCTTATCTAACTGTATTTATTAGTAATTATTTTTGGCACACATCATGCTACCTCTAATAGCGTAACTTTCCCGATAGCAGGAGAAGCACCATGGAAATGCAAAGATCAGAACAGAGCCCTCAATTACTGACCCTTTCAGTTTTGGGTGATATGGATGCAATGGGTTGCAAGAGCCTTCAACCACAAATCGACAAAGTGATCTTTGAAGACACACATCATGAAGTCGAAATCGACCTATCGCAGGTATCTTTTTTGGATTCGTCCGGTGTTGGAGCCATCGTTTATCTCTACAAACGTCTGGTGGAGAAAAAACGCGTCATGCGTATTGAAAACGCACACGGGCAGCCGCTTGAACTGATCACCCTACTCCGAATCAGCAACGCGATTCCAGTGAACAACAACAGCTGACAGACCAGACCGCACGTCGAGGCACGTCATTTTTTTCGGGAGGCTAGGTATGAGATTAATCTACTTATCATTAATCATTATCTCAGTAACAGGATGTACCAGTTTTGCACCAGAGGGTGAAGGCGGTTTAGCAGAGCACTACCCACAAGCCAGTTTTGCAGCCGTTATGCCAGATGAGCCTTTGGGTCCCGAGCACGGCTTACGCTTTGAATGGGAACTGGCAGCAAGACACTTAGACGTTCTTATTCTGGAGCAAGCAGAATGGTGCTTCCCAGCGACGGTGCTTCATGCCAAGAACAACGAAGCCAGAATCGCCAGAGAACTTGAAGGCGGGCTTCATCACGATGCCGCAAACGACTTGATCATCCAGAGAAAGCTGCTTCGCCGTCTGGAAAATCAACTTGATTATGTGCTTTCTAAAGAAGAATGTGTGCCTCCGGGCAGCAATGAAAAAAGCCGAGTCGAAGTAAGTCTAGCGACACGCTTGTACGATCTTCTGAATGCCGACAACCAATTCGCTTTCAACAGTTACGAACTCAACCCCAAATATGTTGGGCGTCTGGCGGAAGCTTCTCATCTTCTCAAAGAGCACCCTGAATTTAAGCTACTTGTTACCGGGCATGCGGATTCAGTGGGTGGAGAAGACTACAACTCTGATCTTGCTATGGAAAGAGCCAAGCAAGTGAAGCGCTACCTCAGTATCTTTGGTCTGGCTCCTGAGAGAATTCATGTCGATTCTGTTGGCAAGTCCGATCCTCTATTCGAAGGAAACGAACCTCACGTAAGACTTACCAACCGCCGTGTAACGATTGAACTGCTTCAGGCGGATCAAATCCTGCCTGCGGAGGTGTCCAATGAATAGATCTCTGCTGTTTCTTATTTTAATGGTTTGTGCGTGCTTTTCAGCAAGCACTTATGCCAAAGAAGAACGTGTGAATGTGGGCGATCTGATAAGCGTGATGCTTCCCGGTGAACCGACTTTGAATAAAGACTTTCAGGTAGACAAACGTGGGCGTCTGATTCTTCCCGAAGTGGGTCCCATTCACGTGGCAGGAAAGACAGAAGACCAAATGGTGGCGACTGTTACCATTAGCCTTAAAACCGTATTGCAGGACTTGTCCAACTTAAAAGTATTTGTGAGCAAGAAGCAGCTCTTAGTGAGTATTCAGGGTTATGTTGAAAGCCCGGGTGAATATACTCTGCAGCAAGGCGACAGTGTTCAACTGGCACTTCATGCCGCAGGAGGATTGCGTTCTGGTGCGCAGTTAGATCAGATACAGCTTCGCAGAGGCGAACAAGTTCAGGTCTTCAACTACAAAGCATTTCTGGATACGGGTAACGAAAACCTGTTGCCAGATATGAAATCCCTCGACATTCTTTTTATTCCGGCATCCCCCATGGTGGGCAATATCGAACAAGAGTTCGACCCCGCCAAACTCGCTGATTCCGGTGATGCAGCCGATGGTAAAAATGCGATCAAAGTATTCGGCGAAGTGAATGCACCGGGTACATTTTCCTATAAGGAAGAGAACAACTTAGTCGATCTTCTGATGCGCGCCGGTGGTGTCACACGCTATGCCGCTGTGGAGCAAATTCGGGTCATCACTCACAACGAACCTACCTTGTTCAGCCTGAAGAAATATCTGGATACCGGTAATGCTAACCTATTACCCAATCTGGTTCCCGGGGCAACGATCTTCGTACCTAAACAGGAAGAAGAAATTAAGTCCGGTTCCAACACTGTTTACGTGATGGGTGAAGTGGCCAAACCCGGTGCGTTCGAGGGCAAAGAAGGCGCGACCTTTATGGACATTCTGGCAAATGCAGGAGGTCCTACCCGTTTTGCCGAATCTCGCCAGATTCGGGTAATAAAAAGTAGTGGTCGAGTCATTAACTTTGACCTTTCTGGATACACCGAAGGGACACAACGTGTCGCACCACCAGCCATTGGTCCGGGTGATGCCATCTTTGTTCCTGAGAAAACGGACATCAATGAAAAGTCGTGGCTGAAAATTGCACCAAACCGCGCTGTGCGTGTTATCGGAGAAGTGAAAAGACCCGGTCGTGTCGAATGGTCCGATGAAATGAACTTAATGGATCTTCTGGCTCATGTTGGAGGTCCTGTCGGGCGAGCAGATACCAGCCGAATTGAAGTCGTCACCCCTACTCCTGCTGGCGTTCCTCAATTGACTGTTTTTGATCTGGACGACTTTATTAAGCGTGGAGCAAGTGACTCTGAACTCCCATTAATTCGTGCAGGCAGTACGGTACGAGTTCACGACCTTCCACAAGACCCTTCAGACAACAAAGCACAATGGGTTCGTCAGGCTTCCGATGCTTCTATTTACGTTTTCGGTCAGCTTTCTGCTCCCGGTCGTTACCGATTTACCGAAGATATGCATTTTCTGGACATTCTTGCCGCGGCTGACGGTCCTACTCAAAATGCCGACATTCACAATATTCGGGTTACCCATAGAAACGGTAAATACGCGCGAGTCAGCAAGCTCAACCTTTCTTTGTATTTTGAAACAGGAGACGAGTCGCTGCTGCCAAAAGTAAAACCCGGCGACACCATCTACGTGCCCGAAAAGAACAAGAACTGGCTGGATGAAAGTAAAGAATCCACGATTCGAGTGTTGGGCGCGGTAAGAAACCCAGGTCGCTACCGCTTTAACGACACCATGACCATTCTCGACTTACTGGCTGAAGCAGGCGGACCAGACAACAACGCCTACCTTGAAAAAATCAGCGTGGTCAACATGTCTTGCTGTCAGGGACAAGCCAGAACCTTTGACCTGATCGAGTTCAGCCGTACCGCTAATTTCCGTTCCCTGCCTGTATTGCGTGCTGGTGATACCGTGTATGTGCCAAGAATGGACGAAAGTATGCTGGAAAAAGTGCGAACCGGTTTAGACGACGTTTTCCGCGTATTGGCGACAATCGCCCTGATAGGAGCATTGTGATGTCTATACCTGCGTGCAATATGGAAATTGAGCAGGTGTTTCTGCAACTAGAGAAGCACCACTGTCGCTCTCTCTGCATTACTTCAACCAACTGCGGTGAGGGTTCGAGTTCAATGGCGCTGGCGTTAACAGAACGACACCTGCTTGCTGGCTACCGAACTTTGTTTGTGGATTTAAATCTTAAACACCCCAGCCTTATGACGCTTGACTTACCAACCATGCTGCCAAACTCCGGCGACAGTGAAGACGTATTTGAAGATTTCGACGTGATAGATCCTGACGGCAATACCATTGAACCCGAGCCTACACCGGGACCTTGTCAGCATCTGGCTATTGTTGAAGGGACGCATGAAGTTATCACTGGGGTAAACGCCCCAACTGAGAAAGCTGAGATTATGGGCTTCCGCCAGCCACATATGTTGAAACAGAAGATTGAGGAATGGTTAAAGGACTATGACAGAGTGATCATCGATACCAGCCCTATTTCTCAGCTTAACGCCAACAACATACCCGCAGAAACCGTTGCTGGCGCTTGTGACGGAACGATTCTAATGCTGATGGCTGGCAAAACCAATCAGTCAGAGTTGTCTTCTGCGATGGCGCATCTTAATGACAATAACGCCAATCTGGTGGGCACCGTGATCAACGACCTTCATCACCCGAGTCTGGCGGACGAGCTATGCCGTCAGATAGAAAAAGCGAGATTCTTGCCCAAGAGTTGGGTATCCAAAATAACGCTGTCTATTCGCAAAGCACGTTTCTTACAGGTGAGCATATGAGTACACAAAGAAACATTCAGCTTTTCGAACACGAAAGACACACTGATTTAGAGTCGGTCACCGTACTCAGGCAATGTCTATCCAAAGCACTAAACAGTACTTTGAGTCCTTCAAACCTTAAAAATAACATATTGCTGTGTTTCTCGGAGTGGGCAACCAATCTGGTTCGGCATGCATCACCGCAAAGCCCTTCTATCAGAGTTATCTTAGAAAAGAATGCGAGCAAACTGTTCTTGTCTGTGTCGGATTCCGGTCAGCCCTGGGACCCCACCCTTAAAGATTCGAAAGACATTATTAGCCAGTTTACGGAATCAGAGGAAGGTCGTGGTATAGCCCTCATTCAGACATTTTGCGAACACCTTGAATACTCAACTAAAAACGGAACCAATACGTTATCGATGAGTTGGGATATTCCCATCCAGACTCGAAAACCAGATGTGTTGATCGTCGACGACGATCCATTACTGCTCAGAGTGTACAAAGCTTATCTGGATAAAGACTTTACCATTACCTGCGCGCAAAATGGCGATCAGGCTCTGGGGTTAATTAAGGTAAACAAATACGATTTAATTATCTCCGACATCCAGATGCCAACCATGGGTGGTCTGGAGCTTCGCCAGGCGATTAAGTCCGCCCAGGACGGTCAGTCGATTCCTTTTATTTTTCTCACTGCACTGGCGGGTGAAAATGTACAGATGAACGCCAATCACCTCGGGATCGATGATTATCTTATTAAACCCGTTGATAAGAAGTCGTTGTTGTTCTCGGTTCAGCGGGTTCTCGCCCGTTCTGAGCAGGTTTACAACCATCTTTCTCATCGGCTGGATGAAAAAATCACCAACAGTTTGCTTCCAAAAATCCACTCCCCCGACTCAGGCTGGGATATCGCAGTACGCCAGAGGAACACGGGATGTGGCGGTGGCGACTTCCTGCTTTCAAAAGCCTTTGGCGAAGAAGATCTGTATGTTCTCGCTGATGTCATGGGTCACGATGTCAGCGCAAAATTTTTTTCGTATGCTTACGCTGGGTATCTGCGAGGGTTATTAAACAACACTCGGGAAGCAGACCCTTGCCTGCTGCTTGGTCAACTATCTGATAGTGCATTTGACGATCAGCTACTTTCTCAGGTCACTCTGACCAGCTGCGCCTTCTCCCTACATGGGAACGACGAAATCGAGTTCGCTTCCGCGGGTCACCCTTGCCCACTTCTAATATCAGAAAACGGACTTGAGACCATTTCTGTTCAGGGCATGCTTCCGGGTCTGTTACCAGAAACTCTGTACTCGCCACTCAAGCTAACCCTAGGGAAAAAGCAACGAATCGCATTATTTACAGACGGATTATTCGAATCGGGTGACACTGTCACAGAAAGAACACAATTAACAAAAGAAATAGAAAAACAACTGCTTCACACACTTGAGCTTCCCATAGAGGAAGCCATAGATACTGTGATGGCAAGCTTCGACGCATTGGCTGGCACTCCCCCAAATGATGACACCTTATTAATGCTCATTGAGCCAAAGCATGCGTAGGAGACAACAATGAATCTTCGGTTGAAAACCATCATCGGCATCGCGGGCATAGAAATCATTATGCTGATGACTCTGGTGCTGAGCGCAGTCAAATTTCTGTCTGATTCTAACGAGCAACAGCTTCTACAGCGTGCCGACACCACCCTGAAAATGTTCGCTGGAGCAACCAAAGATGCCGTGATCTCTTCCGACATTGCGACGCTGCAAACACTGGTTGACGACATTCTGGATCTAAAAGATTTGTGCTACGTCCGAATTTATAACGATCAAGGTAGACTTCTGGTGGAAGGTGGTGAGCAAAACCTGCTACAGCATTTTGCAGCCATGGACACTGGGCTTTCTTCCGCAAAGGATGGCGTGTTTGATCGGGCAACATCCATTACCACTGGTTCGCTAAGGCATGGTCATATTGAAATGGGGTTCGCAACCAAGGACATACACGGCATGCTAGACAATGCGAAAACCTGGATACTAAGTATCGCCTCGATTGAAGTTGCCTTGGTTACTCTGTTCTCATTGATACTGGGTTCTTACCTCACAAGAAACCTGTACAAAATTAAGCATGCGGCGCAACTTGTCACTCAGGAAGGTCCTGGGGTTCAGGTCGCGATTGCAGAAGGAGATGAAATAGGCGAACTTGCTAAAGCGTTCAACTCCATGTCTCAGAAACTGGCAGACAAACAAAAAGAACTGGAAGTGGCTCGCAAGCAGGCTGAATCAGCAAGCGAAGCCAAAAGCCGTTTTCTTGCTTCAATGAGCCACGAGATCCGTACCCCAATGAATGGCGTACTTGGGCTGCTTGGAAGCCTGGAACAAACGCCTCTCGGTACTGAACAGAAAGAACTGGTTCATACTGCAACTAACTCAGGTCAATTGCTTCTTTCTATCATCAACGACATTCTGGATTTCTCCAAAATGGAAGCCAGCACACTGATGCTTGAGCCTTCAGCTTTTGACTTAAATGAAAGCCTTACTCAGTCGGTTGATTTCTTTAAACCTCAGGCAGAAGAAAAAGGGCTTTATATTGATCTGAATGTCAGCCCGAGCGTTCCCGCTTACGTGTACGGTGATGCCTATCGCTTCAAGCAGGTCTTGCTTAATCTGATTGGTAATGCGGTCAAATTTACAGAGCATGGCGGTGTGGATGTTCACGTACATGCGGAATATCACGAATCGCGAGTAGAGTTGTTGTGTTCAATTAAAGACAGCGGAATTGGCATTGCGGAACACTACCTTCCCCATCTATTTGATGAGTTCACCATGGTCGACCAGTCCTTCGCTCGTCACTATGAAGGATCGGGGCTTGGCCTCGCGATTACTCAAAGGCTTCTCCACTTAATGGATGGAAATATCAGTGTACAAAGTGTGGAAGGCATCGGAAGTGAATTTAAATTTAGCGTCCTGTTTGAAAAATCGAATCAGAGCGAAGTTGACCAGCATTTTCACCAGGCTCCCACCACCGATTTCACGTTGGCAGGTCGAAACCTGTTAGTGGTCGAGGACAACAGTGCCAATCAGCTTGTTATCAAAAGCACATTACAACACGCAGGCGTCACCCCAGATATCGCCAATAACGGGCGCGAAGCAATAGATGCCGTTAAGCGAAAGCACTACGACCTGATTCTTATGGACATCTCAATGCCTGAGATGGATGGCATGACAGCGACGAAACATATTCGCGCCCTGTCTGAAGAATATTCCAACGTTCCAATCGTTGCTCTGACGGCTCATGCCTTGTCGGGTGACAAAGAAAGATTCCTTTCTTCTGGGATGTCGGACTACCTTTCTAAACCTTTTAATCGCTCAACTTTACTATCTTGTCTAAGCTTACACTTAGGTGATAAAAAAAATGAGGATGTTATGGAAAACAGCTCAACTGAAAGAAGAAAAGACATCGCCGCGATAACGGCTTTTGAACACAATGACGATGCGGCGACTCTGGTCGACGAAGAAGTCATTCAACAGATCATCCGCGACACCGATGCCAGTGTGTTACCTGAACTGATCGAATTCTACCTACAGGAATCGAAAGATCGCGTTTCTCATTTGATGGAAGCGGCTAACACCCGGAACATCGAAGCACTTGAATTTGAATCTCATACACTAGGAAGCAGTTCCGTCACGTTAGGAAATCAGAGGCTTTCCAAACACGCTCGAAAAATAGAGATGCTCTGCGTCGAAAAGAAAGTAGAAGAAGCACTGGAATGTGCCGCTGCCCTGCCGAGAGTCGCAGACCTGTCTTTTGCGGCATTACGCGAACGAAGTGCAAGAGGATTTGAGTAACGAAATCTCTTATTTAAGTGGAACTGTTAGTTAACCCATAAAACTGTTTTAAAAATATGGGCTTAACTTTGCATCCACTAGAGTTGTCTGCTTAACTTAATATCAAACTAGAATAATAGCGATTAATTGCTTACAAGATAAGACTACTTGCTTAAGAATCGGGGACCATGTCAGGGCATGGGAGATGAAAAACTATGACTCAACCTAAAGTTCTGCTAGTCGAAGACTCAACGTCACTGGCGATACTCTACAAACAGTATGTAAAAGATGAACCGTACGATTTTTTCCACGTAGCGACGGGCGCAGAAGCTAAAGACTTTATTGAAAAGAATCCACCTCAGCTCGTGATACTGGATTTAAAACTGCCTGATATGCATGGTCAGGATGTGCTTGCCTGGATCCGGGAAAACCAAATATCCACATCTGTCATTATTGCGACTGCTCACGGTTCAGTGAATGTCGCCGTCGATTTAATGCGAATCGGTGCCGACGATTTTCTGGAAAAACCCATCAATGCCGATCGACTCAAAGCCTCCATAAAAAACCACTTGCAGCGCAACAAGCTAGAGCACCTTGTTGAAGACTTGCAATCAACGCTGGACAGAAAGCGTTATCAGGGCTTCATCGGTTCCTCTCTGCCTATGCAGGCGGTATACAAGATTATTGATTCGGTTGCTCCTACCACCGCCAGTGTCTTTATCTGTGGTGAGAGCGGTACTGGTAAAGAGGTATGTGCAGAAGCCATTCACAACCAGAGCAATCGTAAAAACAAGCCTTTTATTGCCCTCAACTGCGGGGCGATTCCACGCGATTTGGTAGAAAGCGAAATCTTCGGTCACATGAAAGGCGCGTTTACTGGTGCGACGACAGACAGAAAAGGCGCGGCCTCTCAGGCAAATGGCGGCACACTGTTTCTGGATGAGTTGTGTGAGATGGAATTGGATATGCAGAAAAAGCTTCTTCGCTTTCTGCAAACCGGACGTTTCACTCCTCTTGGTGGCACAAAAGAAATTCAGGTGGACTGCCGGATTATTTGTGCAACCAACCGGGACCCACTAAAAGAAGTTCAGGAAGGTCGTTTCCGTGAAGACTTGTATTACCGTGTTCACGTCGTCCCTATTAACTTGCCTCCTCTTCGCGAACGCGGAACCGACATTATCGACATAGCCAAATTCTTCCTGCGCAAATATGCCCGTGAAGATAAGAAGAAGTTCACCGGCTTTAAACGCGACGCTGAGTTGGTTCTATGCAACTACGACTGGCCGGGTAACGTCCGTCAGTTGCAAAACATTATTCGCAACATCGTCGTACTTAACGATGAACCTCAAGTGTCAATGGAACACCTACCGCCACCATTGAACAGCATGTCGGCTGGTGTCGGCAGTGCTTCAAGAGTGATTAAGACACCGGTACCAAAACCTGAGCCAGTGGTTGTGTCCATTCCCGAGCCCGTACACGCTGAAGCGGAAGTCGCGGTATCTGCGGCAACCGCCAATTTTGAAGCCCCTCCCGCCCCAGAGCCTGTTGAAATGGGCAAGATGCCTGTCAGACCAATGGCAGAGATTGAGCGTGAGGCAATTCAGAACGCAATTGAATACTGCGATGGCAATGTACTGAATGCAGCTGTGCTTCTGGAACTTAGCCCATCCACTCTTTATCGTAAAAAACAGGCATGGGAAACCCATGAAGAAGAGGACTAACCCACTCAGGGTTTGGCTGACTCTCGATTCTCAGGGGTTCGGAGGTATTGAATCCCACGTGGTGCAACTGGCTATTGGATTACGCCAGTTGCATTGCGACGTAAGCGTTATGTTCTTACGTGAATACCCGACTCCCCACCCAATGCTCGAAAAGTTGAAAGAAGCCGATATTCCCTTTGAATTTCTTAATGGAACACTCTCGGATTTCTACCAACAGGCAAAATCCCAAAACCCTGATATCGTGCACACCCACGGATACAAAGCAGGCATACTCGCCAGGCTGGTTTCATTGGTAACGGGTATACCCGTCATCAGTACATTCCACGCAGGCGAAATAGGGTCTGGTAAACTTCGTTTTTACGACTGGCTGGACAGGAAAACCGCTCGGATCTGCAAGCACAATTTTGCAGTCAGCCCACTTATCGCAGAACGCTTTTCACATTCAGTTCCCGTAATTCGGAATTTTGTGAGTACAGATGACCTGCCGTTTAGCGAAGGAAAACAGATCGCCTTTGTTGGCAGACTGAGTCATGAAAAAGCTCCTGATCGCTTTTTAGAAATGGCAGCTCTTGACCTTTCGACTGACTATCACATTTATGGCAGTGGTCCGATGGAGGAAGACCTGAAACCTCAGGCTTCAGGCAATGTTGTTTTTCATGGTCATCAAAAAGACATGTCAAAGATTTGGTCAGACATTGGGCTTCTTGTGATTCCTTCTCGCTACGAAGGGCTGCCAATGTCAGCATTAGAAGCCATGGCACAAGGTGTTCCGGTACTTTGCACACCGGTCGGAAATCTGTCAGAACTGGTAATTAATGGCGAAAATGGCTGGATAAAAGAGTACGCCAGCTTCCCTATGGCAATATCAGATTGGCAAAACATGCCACGCGACAAAAAAATGGCAATCCAAATTGCCGCTAAAAGAGCTGTAGAAAAAGGCTTTTCAACTCAGGCAGTTATTCCATCAATTTTGCAAATCTACCATCAACATTGCTAGCATTTTCATTTTGAGAATGCATTTTCAAAATGAAAATGAACCTCTTCAATAATAAGAAACAAAGAGCACATCAATTTATCACTCTTATATAAATCAACAAGATAATTACAATCATTAGATTGGCACATCTATTGCTCCCTAATAATTCAAGCTAATCAGAAAAGCGATTCTTAGGGAGGCAGCATGGATACCACAACCAATATTTTGTTGGTCCAATATGACAATTCTGACGCGACTGACGTTGTTGCACGCCTCCGCGCAATTTGCTCTGGTCTGCAGACTCAATCTTTTACTGTCACCCTCTGGCACTGTCTGGATGCAGAAACAGAATTTCTCCTTCAACGAGAATTTCCTGAAGTCTTATTTTACTCGTCTGACTCCAGTTCTACGTCTTCTTTGGCCGGATGGTATCAAAAGTACCAAGTTGGAAAGCGAATCGTGCGCACAGAGAGTATTTCTCTGATCCATTGTTTAGACAGCTTAAGTTGTCAGTGGATGAACTGGGTAGCCAATCACTGTGATGTTCCCATTATGGTGGACGTAGAAGCCAAATTTACTTCCGTTGATTCCTTACCTTTGGGTATTCGTTTAATGCCCAAACTTATCGCTCCGGGTAATCATGTCGCCTCAGCCTTAAAATCTCTGGGATATCCTGGCGAACAGATTGAAGTAGTACAAAGACCTGTTGCAGTGACGGTTTCATCTTCTCACCGCGCAAAGGTGCTGGATTTAAGTACCCACTTCAATTTTGAAAATGACGCGTTTGTACTGATTAACAGCGAACCACTGACTCAGGAAAGTGGGATTGACGCTCTGATACAAGCGTTGTCGATGGCGCGTATGGAATGCCCAAATACACACCTTGTACTGCTCGGACAGGGTGAAGAACGCAGTCAGCTTGAGCAACAGGCTATGTTGCTTGATATCAAAGATGCGGTGCATTTCGTATACAGCCCTGATGATCATACTCCCTACTTCGAGCAAGCTGATGCCTACATTAGCGGTGCGAGAAAAGACGGCGCAAGAGACCACATTGTCAGAGCCGGACGCTGCGGGCTTCCTGCCATCGCCCCAATGATAGGTTCTAACCCGGAAGTCATTCGTCAGGGAATGACAGGATTCCTGGCACTGGCGCATTCACATGTTTCACTCGCAGAAGCCATTGAGATGATGGCTTCTGATAACAACAGACTGACCTATTTCTCTGAACAGGCTCGCTATCTGGCACAACGCCTGTCTGACCCGAAACGGTACTGCGTAACACTTGCAGCGATTTACCTGCAAGAGATTGAGTCACATTACGAGTACCGATATTCAGCTCATTTATCCCCTTTGCTCAACAACTTAGGGTACATCACTAAGTTACTCACTGGTGGCAAAGCCTCTGGAGGTTCACTATGAACAAGGCATCACACATTCTAGTCGTCGCGTCCGGCGATCAAGGTCAAAGCACCAAATCCTTGACTCAAGATGTTCTTAATCAGCTTCAGGGTGATGATACAAAGATTACAGTTATGGCACCGGATCAGTCGCAGATCGAAGGTTACGCTGGCATCACGGTTAACCAGAAATCCATGACACCCAGTAACGATCCACTCGTTCGCTGGTATCGTGCTTTGGCATTTTGTTGCTGCGTCATTTTTGCTCGCCTGCGTTACGGAGAGATATCCAGTGTTTTACTGACTTCTCAACCCAGTGCCAGCTACCCGGTATTTTTTCTTCGCAATTTGCTTAAATATCAAGTAGTCCAGTTAATCAGTCAGCCTGTGAGCTGGACACCTAAAAACGGTCTTTGCCTGACCAAGGCAGATAGAGTGTTCTATTTACAGAGCATGCGTGAATCGATGCTTGAAGCTATTGCATGCCAGTGGAAAGAATGCCCAAACACAACGGCACACCAACAAGCTCAGGACATAATTCAGAGCGAAAGGTACACCCCTTTCAAAATGGGCTACATCTATGTTGATCAGCCCATGCAGGAAGAAAACAGCCTGAAGCGAGTATTTTGTGAAACTCAGACTCGCAACCTGGCCCATTTACTGGATGCACTTGCTCACATTAGAAAAGAAAATCGCCCTGCGATCTATCTGAAAGAAACTGGAGCAAACATCCACAAAAATACAGACATCAAACACCAATCCACATTACTTGGCTGTCAGCGCTGCGAAGAGGATGTTCAATGGGCACCTGGGAACATTTATCTCGCTCTGCCCGGTAATCTTGATAACGAGCGTCAGGTGTTGAAAGCACTGAGCACGGGAATGTGCGTCATTATCCCTGCCGATGGTTCATTCTGGGATTTAGCGCTTTCCAATCAGGTTAACTGCCTGAAGTACAAACCATACGATATGTCTTCGTTAAAAGAAAAACTGGAGCAGGTGAAAGCCAATCCGGTGGCACTACAAAGCATTTCCAAAGCGGGAGCGCATATTGCTCACGGATATCGCGCAGACAAGTGCTACACCAGCATTATCTCGGCTTTGACTAACCGCTCAACGACAGAACAACATCACGATTGAGTGTCGCTCCGACACTGGTCTGACTTTAGAGACTTTAAGATACTGGAAAAGTCTGATGAAACTTTGTTGAAAGAAACATGGTCTATACTAAATGTGTACAATTTGTTATCAGGATGTACACGAATAGACGCATTCAGAATGCAAACATAACTTATGTTGCTCTTTTCAGACGGGAAATACGTATCAGCTAAAGAGCAATAAAGTCAGTCTGAGACACAAAACCATTTCGATGTGTTTCAGACCAAAGCCAAGATGTAGGAGGCGTTATGTTACCGAATCAGAAACCTAAAAAGCCATCTAAGCAGAGACCTTCAACCAAAAAAGACTCATCCAAAACGCGTGTCAAATTGAGAATCCCAATGTCATTGACATAGAAGACACCGTATCTCACTGTATTTTAATACTTTATCTTCTGGCACAATCATTGAAAGAGCATAGTCAAACGTCACTGCATAACAGGACAGACTATGCTCTCATTACATTTACAATCTATAAAAAACTGGCTTAAGCATAGCGACAGCCCACTCGCCGTATTTCTGTTTCGAAACATTAAGCGTGTTTTGAATTTCGAACTTCCTCTGCCTCATTTGGTATGCAAGCTTGCTTACTTTATCTATCAGCAAATCAGTCTTGTCTGGCAGACGACGTTTCGCGTTCTTATTCACACACCGGTATTCAAAGGTCGCCTCAACCAATTTGGCGACAACCTTTATCTTTACGGTGGTGTCCCTTTCGTTTCAGGTCCTTTATCAATCGAAGTCGGAGACAATGCTCGTATCTCGGGTCACACGACTTTTTCGGGCAGAACGCTTACTGACAAGCCGCTTTTGAAAATCGGCAGCAATGTTGATGTAGGCTGGCAAACCACTATCGCCGTCGGCACTAAAGTGGTTCTGGGCGATAACGTTCGCATTGCTGGTCGCTCATTCATCTGTGGTTACCCAGGTCACCCGCTGGATCCGAAAAGCAGAGCTCAAGGTGCTCCCTGCTCGGATGACCAGACAGGAGATGTGGTTCTGGAAAACGATGTGTGGCTGGCTACTGGCGTGTCGGTTATGACTGGTGTCACCATAGGACAAGGCACTATCGTCGCCGCAAACAGCGTTGTCACTAAAGATCTTCCCCCCATGGTTCTTGCTGCTGGAAACCCTGCAAGAGTCATTAAATCCCTAACACAAGACACTATTGAGGAGGTTCGCCATGCCTCGTGATTTGATTGTATTCGGAGAAGACTGGGGCGGACTGCCTTCTAGCACTCAGCACCTTATCAACCGTATTAGCCACAACCGTAAAGTACTTTGGGTAAATTCGATTGGATTGAGAAAGCCTCGATTGTCAGTGCGCGACATGAAAAGAGCGTGGGCCAAAATTACTGCCCCAACAAAGAAAAGCACCGATGCAATGCAGGTTAAACCTAATTTCCCGGTTGTCACTCTGCGCACCATCCCTGCCCCATGTTCAATGTGGGCGCGCAACATGGCGAAAAACTGGATGAAGTCTCAGTTGTTGCCTGTGATAGAACATTACGGGATGAAAGACCCAATTCTATGGACATCACTGCCAACTGCCGCAGACCTGTGCGGTGAGCTGAACGAATCTGCTGTTGTGTACTATTGCTGTGACGATTTTGGCGCACTGACTGGCGTCGATCATGGCTGTGTGCTGCAACACGAGCAAAAGCTGGTCGAAAAAGCAGACATGATTCTGGCATCCAGTGAAAGCCTGATGAGTAAATTCCCAGAGAACAAAACTCAGTATCTGCCCCACGGCGTCGATTATTCTCTGTTCTCGACTCAGGTTCCTAGAGCTATAGATTTACCTACAGATGGTCGCCCTATCGCCGGATTTTATGGCAGCCTGTCTAACTGGCTGGATTACGACATGCTGGAACAGGTATTTCGCTCTATGCCGGAATGGCACTTTGTGTTCATTGGTCAACTTGAACTGGCAACCAACCCACTTCCGAATTTACCCAATGTTCACTGGCTTGGACCAAAACCCCATCACGCCCTGCCAAGCTATAGCCGCCATTGGCAAGCCAGCATGTTGCCGTTTGTCGATAACGAACAGATCAAAGCCTGCAACCCACTAAAATTGCTGGAATACATTACAGCTGGCACACCCATTGTGACGACTGACTTCCCGGCACTGCAACCTTTCAAAAAGCTGGTTCACTGTGTACGAAGCCCAAGAGAGTTCAAGTCTGCACTGGAAAACAGCCAGTTTATGATCAATCAATCGCAGCCTGAAGCTGCTGCCAGACACTCGTGGGACAACCGTGCTCGCGAGCTTGAAGGCTGGTTGGAGGCACTATGATGACATTAAGCCAGAGAGTTCTAATCATCTTGATGGGTGCATGGCGTCGTCGCTACGTAATATTAATGCCGACCCTCATTCTCCCAGTCCTGGGTTTCTTGATTGGTAAAACCACACCGAGATATTACGACTCGCATACCAGTATGCTGATTCAAGAAACCGCGAAAATGAATCCATTTTTGGAAGATCTCGCCGTGTCTACCATGTTGAAAGATCGTCTGGATGCGTTAAAAACGTTGCTTCATAGCCGTCATATTCTGGCTTCCGTTGCCAAAGAAAGAAATCTGGTGAGTGAAAACCCTTCCCCAATTGAACTGGATGCGGTGATTCGTCAGCTCTCCAACAATCTAAAAGTCACCAAGATAGGCAGAGACCTGTTGAAAATTGAGTATCGCTCAAACACGTCGGAAGGGATGAAGGAAACTCTGGAAGCCGTAAGCCATCACTTCGTTGAGCAGTTGCTTGCGCCAGAGCGTTCTTCCATGACCGATTCTCAGAACTTTCTTTCCGAGAACATCAAATACCGTCAGGCAGAGCTGGACGCCGCTGAAGCCGCGCTGGCGAAGTTTAAAAGCGATAACGGCTCGTTGCTTCCGGAAATGCAGCTTGAAGCGTTAAGCCGTCTGGCACAGCTAAAACAAAGACTGTTTGAGAGACAAGCCGAATACGCCGGAGCCAAAAGAACGTTAGGAAGCCTGGATGTTCAGCTTTCAAAAACCAATCCGGTTGTTGGCAAACTGGAAGAGCAGATCATTCTAATCCGCAGTGAACTGACTTTGCTCAGAGCCAAGTACACGGATTCTCACAGCAAGGTTCAGGCTAAAATTCGCAACCTGAGAAGGCTCGAGGCAGAACGCGCGAATCTCCTTGCTCAAGGTCAACCTTCTTTGGACAGCACCCAACTTTGGGACATCGCCAGTTCAGCCGCTCTTGAAGATGCGGATCAGAACCAACCTGTTCTGATTTCTCAACTGGATGACTTGCAGAAAGCGCGTTCAAAGGTCGACAGTTTAGAAGAGGAAGTGAAAACCCTTCAAACCATGATCACCGAACTGGAAAAAATGACGTCTAAGTTTGGTGAGAACGAAAAAACCTTACTTAACCTGCAACGCGACCTTTCTTTGAAACGCCAACTGTATGAAAACCTGTTGGAACGATACGAAATGGCAAGGTTAACCAGTTCGCTAGGTGTTTTCGAACAAGAAAAGCGCGTAAAAGTGATTGATCGCCCTTATACACCAAGTGCGCCATCCAATTTGCCTCCCATCATCTTTCTGATTGCAGGTATCGTGGGAGGACTAGGGCTAGGTGCAGGCATTGCCCTGATTCTGGAGCTAACCGACACAGCAGTCAGACGACGCGACGAAGTGGAACTTCTTACAGGCAAACCTGTGTTAACCCGTGTTCCTAAGATGAGAAATACTGACGATGACAGTGTGCTGGATCTTGGTTCAAATACCACTTCTATGCCAGTGATTGACATCACCCCCACCGCGTAGATCAGCGCATTAGAAAGACAAGCTCGCATTTCTGCGGGCTTTATCTTTTCTGTTCTCTCAAACCGACTATCAAATTGAGAAACCAAATACTCACTTTTACAAAGATGACTTAACTCATTGTATTTATTGTCAATATTTATTGGCACGCCTTTCGCTATAGAAGACTAAACCGAACAAAAAACGAGAGACACAATATGAAGACCATAGTTCATGTAGTTCAGCACTTAAGGCCTGGCGGCATTGAAGTCATGGTATTGGATATGCTGCGGTTTGCCGATAAAGCGAACAAGGTATTCGTTGTTAGCCTGGAAGGGTCTAAAGATAAGGCGCTTAAGTCCTGGCCGAGATTAAAGGATCACGAGCATCAGCTTTTCTTCCTTAACAAAACACCCGGCATCGAGTTGGGGTTATTCATGAAAATGAAGAACTTATTGAGCTCACTGAAAGCCGATGTAGTGCATAGTCATCATATCGGTCCTTTGCTTTACGGGAATGTGACAGCTCGGTTTGCCAATGTTCCGGTACGCATTCACACCGAACATGATGCCTGGCATCTGAACGAAGATTCTGAAGTCAGAATTGAAAAAATCGCTCGTTATCTTTCTAAACCCAAAATGGTCGCCGATGCCGAATTCGTGAAAGACAAACTAGTCCGAATTTTTGATGACATCCCGGTTGAAACCATTCACAACGGCGTAGATTGCGATCATTTCACACCTGGCGCAGCGAACATAGCAAGAGAAAAGCTTGGGCTTCCAAACAATAAGCGAATCATCGGGTGCTCAGGAAGAGTTGAGCATGTTAAAGGACAGGATACTCTGATACACGCTCTGAAGGACATGCCATGCAACGTCATTCTCGCTATTGCAGGAGACGGCTCCGAGAAAGAGTCACTGATGGCACTGGCAAAAGAACTCAAACTTGAAGACAGAGTCCTCTTCCTTGGGTTCGTCAGCGACATGGTTAATTTCTATCGGTCGCTAGATCTTTACTGTCTACCTTCTCGTAACGAGGGTTTCCCGCTATCAACTCTTGAAGCACAGGCGTGCGACATTCCGGTGGTTGCCACCGATGTGGGAGGTGTAAAAGAGTCACTGTGCCTTAAGTCAGGTCAGCTTGTGCTTCCCGACAATGCCTCTCTTATGAGTGAAATTCTGGTAAGCATGCTGAACTGCCCTAGCCCGTTTTCACCAAGAAGTTACGTCGTCGAAAATTACGACATCCGCAATATGACATCTGCCTACGAAAAACTGTGTGATCAGGGGGAATAACAATGGAATGGTTACTAATTAGCGTGACAGCTCTTTGCATTTTTCTGGTTCTGTATCACCACGTAGGCTATCCGGCATTACTTGCCATGATCGCCAAACGTGCAGCGCCGCAACCCACAATGAAAGATACGCGTTGCTATCGTTCAGATGACATGGACAACCGTCTTCCTACCGTGACTTTGATCATTCCTGCTTACAACGAGGAAGAGTGGATTGCCGAAAAGATACGCAACGTATGCAGTCTGGATTACCCTTCGCACCTTCTTAAAGTCTGGGTAGCCTGCGACGGCTGCACAGATGACACCGCGAACATTGCTTACAACACAATCCAGGAAGCTATCTGCGAAGAAATCCATATCGAGATTTTCGACTTTGATGTCAATCAGGGAAAAGTCGCCATGGTGAACAAGCTGGTCAGTCAGGCAGACACGGATGTAGTCGCACTGAGTGATGTCTCCAGTCTGATTTCCTGTGATGCTCTGCTTATTGCAGCCAGACATTTTGAAGACCCAAATGTTGGCGTGGTCAACCCTAAATATCAAATCTTGTCGGCTTCACACGTTGAACAGCAATACTGGAATTATCAGGGTTCAATCAAACAGAGCGAAGCGATGCTGGGTTCCGTACTGGGCGCTCATGGCGCGTTCTACCTGTTCAAAAGAAAGTTGTTTGAAGAGATCGAATTCGACACCATCAATGATGACTTCATTATCCCTATGAGAATCATTTTGCGAGGGTACAAAGGCGTCTATGAGCCCCAAATGCTTGCGCTTGAAATGGAACAAGCCAGTTCGAAGCAAGATTTCAAACGTCGTTTAAGAATTTCCGCTGGAAACCTTCAGCAGATTCTTCGTCTGTTCAAACTATTTAATCCGAAATATAAGGGAGTTGCGTTTGCCTTCTTCTCTGGAAAGGGGCTGCGAGTGACTATGCCTTATCTGATGATGACGGCATTGGGAGGCTCCATTCTGTTGAGTGAACACCCGTTATTTATGGTAGCGACAGCGTTGCAAATTGCAGGATATTCCCTCGCATTGCTGGCACTTATCTTGCCTAGTGTATTTAGCTACAAACATTTTAAGACCTTAGCCTACGTAGTAAGCGGGCACGCAGCGAGCTTGATTGGTGGTCTTCGATACATCCTTGGCTTTGAAAAAGGCAACTGGGAACGAGTTTAGGAGAGAGAACTATGGATATTATGACATTTTCAGTTTCACCCACTACTGCATTGGCTAAACGTGTCTTTGACCTTGGATGCGCAATGGTAGGAATTGCCCTGACACTGCCTCTCTTCCCAATCATTGCACTGGCAATAAAGCTTAACTCTCGCGGACCTGTTTTTTATGCACAAGAGCGCGTCGGGCGAGTAACTCCAGAAGGCAGCAACGTTTTCAATATGATTAAGTTCAGAACCATGTATGTTGATGCTGAAGCCAAAACTGGTGCGACCTGGGCACAGGATAACGACCCACGTATTACCCGAGTAGGATTGTTTTTACGTAAGACTCGTCTTGATGAGATTCCACAATTCTGGAACGTTCTTAAGGGGGATATGTCCATGATTGGTCCTCGCCCGGAACGCCCTTATTTCTACAATAAACTGGAGCCGCAAATTCCATTCTTCTCAGACCGTACGTATGGTGTGCTTCCTGGAATAACGGGTCTTGCTCAGGTTAATCAAGGGTATGACACCTGTATTGAAGATGTACGTTCAAAAGTCGGCTACGACCACAGCTACGCTCTGGCACTGACATCCTTCTCAAGCTGGATTCAGATGGATTGGGAAATCATCAAGAAAACCGTACTGGTTGTGCTTTATGCTCGCGGAAGATAATCACATTGCCCAAGGTCTGGTATCAGACCTTGGGCAATCAATTGAGGGAGTCAGTAGAAGATTAACTGGTAATAGTGAAATGCTGCTGAGGTGCATGACCTAGCGCTTCTTCATCGTTAAAATACTGCTCTAGCTCATCAACATTAATTGCTCTTGAGAAGTAGTAACCCTGCAGTACATCCGCATTGCAACTTTGCACAAACTCCAGTTCTTCTTCCGTTTCTATTCCTTCAGACACCACAACAAATCCAAGTCTTTTTAACGTCGATATCATTGAACGATAAAGCTCTTTGCCTTTCACTGTATTTGCCTGTTTCAGAAACAGCCTGTCGAGCTTGATGACGTCAGCATCCAACGCGCTGAGCATCGATAAGCTTGAGTACCCTGTTCCGAAATCGTCTATCGCCACTAAAAATCCAGCTTCACGCAGCATCCTCACGCTTTCACTGACTAACTCAACATTTTGAGAATAGATGGTCTCGGTGATCTCAAAACAGACAGGATAACCCGACATTTTATTGATGAGATCTTTAATGAATTGCTTGTCGCCTAGTGAGTCGACATTAAGATTCAGGCTTACCTTAAGAGCAAAGTTTCTGAAAACGGGTTGCGTTTTTACGTCGCTCTCAACGGTATCCACCACCCATTTATCAATGTATTCGCCGATTTTGGCATTTTCAAAATGCCTTATAAAATCCGGAGAATTCAGACTCTGTTCGCTTTCTAAGCGAAGCAGAGATTCAACACCTATCATTTGCAAAGTTTTGGATTCGAATTGGGGTTGATAATAAATTCTGAGTTCGCCAGCCAGTATGTCTTTCAAACTTTTATTAAGCTTGTCCTGCTGTTCGACCAGTTCATTGTGCATTCCCAGAAAGCTCACTTCTTTCTGAACTGGAACGGCGTAACTGAACCTGAGTTTACGAATTAAAGTGTTGAGCAAGCTGTCGTTGCTGGTGTTTGAATACTTGCGTACGAATGGCATGTAGAGCATCACATCCAGACTAATGATCAAAACCTGCAATAGAATGGCTTTGACGTTACCTCCTGTGACGAGATAAGAATCCAAAAGTGACGGCGTCACCCATTCAATACTGTCTCTGATAACGATTACATCCACTAACGACAAGTACACCTGAGCAAACAGATGATTTACCAATGGGACCAGTACAAATGGAATCGCCAGAATTGGGTTAAATATTATCGGTAGCCCGAATACGAGCAGTTCGTTAACGTTAATGATCGCGAAGGGAATAGAGATTTTTGCCAGGGTTCGTGCAAACTTCATGTTTGAGAACAACATGATGGCAATGATGAGTGCCCAGGTACTTCCCGCCCCTCCATAGATAACGAATACGTCAAAGAACATGCTGAATGACATGTTAGAAACATAGATTTCTGAAACAAATGAGCTGTCGAAAAAAGTGTAGTACGCGGCTGCACCGTGAACGCCAGTGAGCCAGATAACGTGGATAATAAGCGTATGAAAATAAGCCTGTATCCACACCGGCCAGCCTGCAATCATTTCAATCACAGAATGGATACTGGTTTGTTCGAGAAGGAAATAAACCGCACCAATAACCAGAAACACCAGCAAGTGAGGCATCATACCGTTAATCGCACCTTCCAGAATCGGGTTTACGACTCGGGTCCGGATTAACTTGTATTTCATGTATCGATTAACCAGAAAGTACCCTAGGCAGACAAGAACTGGGATTAAAATGGCGTCATCCAACACGAATGCATCCGATATTACTAACCCACCATCTGTTTTGGTTATGTAGCCTGAGAAGACGAGAAACATCGTTATAGCAAGCGATGTAACCAGTAATCGTTCGTCAAAGAAGTGGAATGAAAGGTGGTAAGCTAACGTACACGTAAGTAATACTGGGAATATTTTACCAAGCAAAATATCTATTGTTGCTATGTCTTCATAAGGGACTAACGAGTAGTTATTGTTAACTACAATGAAAATTATCCAAGCAGAACGGAAAAACAAATATGGGATCAATGAAACCATTGCCGCCCTAAAGGAGCTTAAAATGATTTGAAAAATTGCTTTCATTTCACTCTACGCCTGATTTATTGCGTTTCAGGTACGCAATATCTGCAAGAACATTAACCACAAATTATTCGTGGTTACCGAATGTCTCTTGCGGTGAGTATAGGAAACTAATGCGAATGCCGTTCTTAATTTAGAGAATGAATTAAGAAAAATTAAACATACTCTAACTAAGTATTAATAACTCTCGAATGAAATTAGCTTTATGAAACTTTTGTGACACCTTCTGGAGGCAGTTCTACCTTAAGTTTGTCGATGTTAATGATGGTGCTCAACTCGTGGATACGGTTTATAAGCCTCTCATTGAGTATCACGCCCGCTGCGATTAGGCGCGATCCATTTGCCGCACAAATGTCTTGTTTTAGACACATTCCCGCTTCCAGATCACTTAATTTTGAAACAAATCTCTCGTTTTCACGCAATATCGGTTCTGCTGGTTCCGGTTTTACTTCCTTAATCTTAGGCGGTTCCATCACCTCTTCTGTCATGCAGTCGAAGTCTGAGTTCACCTGATTGTATTCATGTTCATGAAACAATTGAGCTGATTCTCCAAATGCAGCAATGATCTTTTCTTTTGCCATATCAATCGTGATTGGCTTAACCAGAAAGGAATTAATATCCAGATTCATGCATGCACGTAAAACTTCTGTGTTGGAATAAGAAGTCACGGCAATGACTTTTGTCGCTTTATCGTTGTTGGTCATACCCGTTCGAATGGCTTTAAGCAGTTCAATGCCGTTCATTTCAGGCATATTAATATCTGTGATAACAATATCCACTTTATGGCATTCAAGCTTGTCAGCCGCTATCTGACCATTAGGTGCAGTCAGAATGTTTTCTACTCCTAAACGGAGCAACATAGATAATGTTGCTTTACGTGAAAAGTCATGGTCTTCCACGATCATGACCGTCATTTTTGCGAACATTTCTGAGGCTTTCATGTTTAATCCTTCCTAGCCCTAAGGGGCTGTTACCTGGCTTTCAGACGTTTAAATTATCTTTTCTTGTTCTAAGTATTTTTGTATGTCGGTGACTTTAACAACGCTTTGCTGGTACACATTTTCCAAATAGCTCCAGTCCTGCTTAAGCGCTTCGTTTTGCAAAGTGAGAAACGATTCCGCCAGCATTTCTGCCCCTGCTGAATTCGCTGCACCTTTCGCTGCATGGGCAATGCTCTGCACTTCCTGACCATTCTTTTCGGTCAGTGCGCTTTCCAGGGCAGACATATCGTTCTGGAGTGAATCCCAGTACCCCTGAAGTAAAGGCGCAAGAAACTCGATTTCAGCGGTCCCTAAAATCGCCTCTAGCCGCTCGAAATTAATTACGTTTTCCAATGCATCAGGCTGGTCTTCGATCTCAGTCACTTCGTTTAGTTGTTCTTCAACTTGCGGAGCAACATTTGGCAGATTGGCGACTTGTTGCAACTCCTCTTCAGGCACTCCTAGCCATTTTTCCAGCATGTCACCCAATGCAGTAAGCTCTACGGGTTTGGAAAGGTAATCGTCCATTCCTGCCTGAATGCACTCTTCACTCGCCCCCACCAGCGCATTGGCGGTTATCGCTATGACCGGAATTGGCTTCGGTATCTCCATTTCTTCTTCGTGCTTTCTAATGGCTTTTGTCAGTTCGAATCCATCCATGACTGGCATATGGCAGTCTGTCAGAACCAAGCCAAACTTCTCTCGCATCCACATGTTGTAGGCGGCGAGTCCGTCCTCTGCCATTACGCAGACATAACCAAGACGGTTAAGTTGCCTTTCCAGTACATCACGGTTTGTTGGCTGATCTTCAGCAACCAGAATCAGGCGCCCGTCATTTCTTGCTTTCTCTTTAGAAGGGAGATTTTGAGTGGTTTGCAGCGTTTGCCTTTTCTCTGCAATTGGGCTGCGTTTACCCAATAAGATGGCGATACCCAGTTCCAGCTCGCTAGGTTTCAGCGGGTGAGCACCCGATACCATGGTTCTTGAGGTAACAAACCCTTTGCTTGAAGATGTGTCGTCTGACAATAGCAGCGTTTTAGTCTCTTCTTTAAGCAGCAGACCGACGCTTTTTTCGTAAGTGTCTTCTATGTCTTTCGCACTATGTTCGGGACCTGCGACTAATATCGTGAAGTCTTGAGAGTCGTGGGTGAGCACTTTCTCGGCTCGGTCAAACGAAGATACCGATACCACATCACATCCGACACTCTCTAGATTATGTTTCACAACCTCGCCCAGTTCAGGGGAGCGGACGACCGACAAAATCTTCACTGCGGAGAAGTCAATATTGTCTTGCTGAACGCTGTCATCCAATTCGTAAACACAAGGTATTGTCATAATGAAGCAACTGCCCTCGCCTACCTGACTTTCCACACGAATGCTTCCTCCCATCATTTCGATAAGAGATTTCGTTATAGACAGCCCTAATCCAGTTCCGCCATATACCCGTGTTGTGGACGTATCTGCCTGCGAAAACGCCGAGAAAAGCTTGTTCATTTGCGCATCAGACATGCCGATGCCGTTGTCTTTCACCCGGATTTCAATCATGTCACCATCGGCATTTTCGAGCAGTTCAGTCATGATCCAGACCTGCCCCTGATATTGCTCGTCACCACTGGTGAATTTCACCGCATTACCCACTACGTTCAGTAAGATCTGACCGAGCCTTACGCCATCACTCATGATGAACTTAGGAATCCTTGAGTCGTGTTTAAGGAGAAGGGAAATGTGTTTTTTCTGTGCCTGAAGGAAAAGCACATCTGCAGTACGTTCCATCACGACCTGGAATTCCACAGGAATGTTTTCCACCTGCATCTGACCCGCTTCAATTTTGGAGAAATCCAGAATGTCATTGATGATGTTAAGCAGCGTCATTGATGAGTCACGGATGGTTGTCGCCATCGTGCTTTGCTCTGGCGTCAAATCCGTATCACTGAGCAAGTTGATCATCCCAACCACACCATTCATAGGCGTTCGGATTTCATGGCTCATGTTTGCAAGGAACATGGATTTCGCTTCGTTAGCGGCGTTAGCCAGCTCGCTTTCCCGTCGCAACAGCTCCTGCGCTGTTTTCTCTTTGGTAATATCGATATTGACACCACCCATTCCTATGGCGTTACGCGTCCCTTCATCAAAGACCACATCAGCAGCGGCTTTAATCCAGCGAACTTCGCCATTGGGAAGCTGAATTCGGAATTCTGAGTAATAGCGAGAAAGTGAGTTTTTGGCTTCGATTAACGCAATTTCAGCAAATTCCAGATCCTCTTCATGAACTCGGGCACGCCAGATTTCATAGGTTGCGCCCTCTTTGGTCTTTTTCAGGTCGTACATGAGATACATGCGGTCATCCCATTGCAACCTTCCGGTTTTGAAATCCCATGTCCAGATACCGATCTCACCAGCTTCTGTTGCCAGATTTAATCGATGCACCAGATCCTGTAGGTTGCGCTTGCTGAGTTTGAGCTCAGACTCAGCGTGTTTGCGATCGCTGATGTCCCTGAGCGTTCCTAAGTAATAGGCCTCACCATTGGCCGCAACCTGAGTAATAGACATCTCTAAAGGTAAAAGTTGTTTATCCTTAGTTTGCCCGATGACTTCGTCTGTCTCTCCGCCTTTGTCGGTTGATTCTAAGCCAATCGAATGCGTTAAGAAGTTGATGTCTTTCTGACCAAAGTCGTCAGCCAACAGCACGTCAAAGGGTTTACCTAGCAACTCCTCTCGAGTCCAGCCAAATAGCTCACGGGTTGAGTCGTTGATATCGAGAATCGTCTCGTCCAGCTTAAAGATGATGAGACAATCCACAGCCGACTTAAACACCGCTTTCATTCGGCTCTCTGTGTCTTCAAGCTCCATGGTGGTTTGAGTAATCAAATCTTCAAGTTGTCGGTTGGCTTCCTGAGCCTCTTCTTTTGCTTTGTGAAGCTCAGTGACGTCCGTTTGCACACCAATAAAATGCGTCAGTGCCCCTTCGTCTGAATACACCGGGTCCACATGCAAATGACAATGGAAAATCGAGCTGTCCTTGCGCCGGTTCTGAAGATAAACGTTACAAGACTGCCCTTCGCCTAGCGCTGTTCTTAATTCAATCAAGCCAGGTTGCTGATGATCGGGACCGTGCAGGAACCTTGGGTTTTTCCCGATCACTTCCTCTTTTTCGTAACCGGTCATCGTAGTGAAGGCATGATTGACGTAAACAATGGGTAATTCTTTATCCAGCGCGTCACAAACCATCATTCCAGACTTAGCCGCCATAATGGCGCGCCTTTGCAGGTCGAGTTCCTGCTGCTGATCGAGTGTTTTTTCCAGCAGCTTTTCTCTGTCCTGAAGCCGGCTTTTGAAAATATCGACGGCTTTGATAATGTCACCCACTTCGTCGCTTTCACGGTATTTGGGTAACGGCGTAGAAAACTCATTTCGAGAGAGTTGAGCAAATATCACCGCGAGCTGTTTTAACGGAGAGCTGACTCGGTAGAACATATAAAGCCCAGTCACAATTAGCGCCGCAATGATCATGATGGAAATAAGCCAGAGTTTTATTTTCAGCTGCTCGGCTTCAACAAATGCCAATTCCGTAGGCATCTGAATAATGACTTTCCAGTTCAAGCCGGGAAAGTCGTACGCTCCTAAACTGTCAGCGTAGACTTGCAATTGCTCAACTCCATTTTGGTCGTTCAGAATGGAGATGCCAGAGAACTTTTCTCTTGTTACGGCGTTAATCGAGGTATCCCCAATTTTGAACTGAGAACCGCGGAGTTCAGAATTTTCACGAAAGAACCCGGTAATCTGGGATTCCAGATGGAGCATATCGATAAGTACCACGTCTTTCGGGTCAGTCAGAAGTATTCTGACTTCCTCATAACCATCCATAAGTAGCGACATGTAGTATTCATGGACGATGTCTTCCAAGAAACGAAAATCAAGTACATTCACCCAAACGCCTGTAACCTTGCCTGCATCATCTTTGATTGCGGTCGCAAACATCATGTCGAATTGTTCCTGTCGCACATTCTCCTGACCAAACAGCGACTGGACAGGTCCGTAGACTGCGGTTCCTAATTCTGGATAGGCTGGATTCGGAGCAAGAGGACGGAGATACGCTTCATTCAATACATCGTTAAACCATTGCTTTAGCAACACTCGCTCTGGCGATGTCACAACGGGTTTCACCCCTTCACCAAGGACATCGATTCTGTTTTGGGCAACCAACTCGCCATCTGCTGAGAACAATAATATGTGAGAATAGACTTTGTATTCGGTGATCAGTTTGTCGAGGTAATCTAGGTAGCGGTCTTTTACTGCATCATTAGCGTTAGAAAAGTTTTCTGGTAATCGTGCATTCATGGCAAATGCACGGGCATCGTGAAAGCGCTCAAAGAGATTCCGATCGATTTTTTCGATGATCTCTTTTGCAGAATTCTGCATTTCGTCCTGAACTTTGTTTTCAAGCTCGTGTGTTGCATTCCACGTAATGTAATAGAGAACACCAAACAAGAAAGATGTAACAACGGTTAGTAACGTTATATTTTTAACTCTAATTTTCATACCCAGCCTAAACCCCAGTTGGTTTAATAGGTGGTGGCTTATGAACACGTTGTTAGAGCTGACCGATTCATTCTTAACTTATTATTATCTAAAGCACTTTGATTAGCTCAATCAATTTGTGTTACACCACACGCTCACACTGACACTTTTCAGTATAGCTCACACTTTTAGAATGCCATTTGAGATAGGCGCTTTTTTAGCCAGAACAAAATGCCACCTCATCGGCAAAATTTAGTGACTTCAGTAGCTAACATACGACTAATAAAGCTCATTTTTATTAATATAAGGCTCAAAATTGTAACTTTGTTGCGTATCGTTTGCACATCGCCCTCCCACTGCTTAACATGTGCGACGTTCTGGAAAGCACATCACTTTGCGATGTTTCCGTTCTTCACACTTTTAGGGATGTAAAGTGCATGAAAAATCTATCTTTTAAACACAAGATCGTTGGTCTTATAACGGTCATCGTTTCAATTACCATTCTTACTTCTTACGTCAGCGTTAATTATTTCATCAGTCAGTACATTAACGATTCAGACACCAAAAACATCAGTAACAACATTGAGCTTGTCAAAAACCGTCTTAATCACGACCTGCAAAGCAAAGTCGATTTGGCGAAGAACCTGAATTTCAGCATGATGGACATCGCGGAGACGAAAGAAAACGCGGGTTTCCATAAGATCATAAAGATTCTGCACGGTTACGCATTTGATGAATCAGGCTCCGTTGACGATGAAACATTAACCCAGCGTTATCTGGATGCCGCTGAATCCCAGACGGAGGTACCGTCAATCAGCGAAGTTAAAGTAGTGAATGGCAAGCCTTTGCTCACTATATCTATGCGCCGCCCTGACGACTCGGTTGATTTCTTTATTGTTGACCTGAGTGATATGTCGGAAGTGGTGGCTGACTACGCGGTGAGTGGCAGCTATATCGAGTTAATTTCCGAGAATGGTACGGTCATTTACTCCAACAAGACTGGCGACAACTTGTTGCCTTTCCGAAAGCATGTCGCGCTGGGTTCTAAGAACTGGCAGCTAAACGGCTATATCGACCTGGATCTTATCGAGCGCAACACCGCATCGCTTAACTGGCTGATCACTATGGCACTTGTGGTTTGTGCTTTCGTTATCATCTGTTTGAGTATTGTCCTGCTGCACTTCGCTTTTAAACCTCTTCTAAACCTAAAACAGGTGGTTGCGGATCTATCTAAGGGAAGCGGCGATTTGACTCAAAGACTTGAAGTGGTATCGAAAGATGAAATCGGTCAGATTTCTCACTCAATCAACCTGTTTATCGAAAAACTTCAAAGCATGTTTGTGGAAGTTTCACAGTCGAGCAAGAGCATTGATTCCGCTGTCGACCAGCTAAACACACAAACCGACTCCAATTTGCGCACGCTAAACAATCACAACATCGAAACTGAGCAAGCAATCACCGCCATCAATGAGATGAGTGCAACGGCTGAGTCCATTGCACAAAACGCTTCGGATGCCGCTAAGCTGACTGAACACACATCTGCAAACGCGGAAGAGTCGAAGAAGATTGTTTCTCAGGCAGTGAACAGTGTGTCTGCCCTGGTGGATGAAGTGAGCGCGATGTCGAACTCGATTGGCACCATGAGCACCGACACCAAACAAATCAGCACTGTGCTTGAAGTGATTGGTGAAATTGCAGAGCAAACCAACCTACTGGCGCTAAACGCTGCTATTGAAGCTGCACGTGCAGGTGAGCAAGGTCGAGGATTCGCTGTTGTTGCTGATGAAGTTCGCGCCCTAGCTGCCCGAACTCAGGACAGTACATCACAAATCAATGAGATGCTTTCTAAGCTGCGTAGTGGTACTGAAAACGTCGTCACTGCCATGGAATCAACACGCTCTAGCTGTGAGCAGACGGCGGAGAACACCAATCAGGTGATGGATTCGTTAAATCAGGTTACCAACTCTGTCATTGAGATAAATGAACTTAATGCGCTTATGGCAACTTCTGCTGATCAACAAAGTCAGGTTACAGAAGAAGTGAATAGAAATATGGTGGCTATCCAGCAGATCGTACACCAGCTCAATGACAACGCTTCTGATGCGAATTCTATTAATCAGGCGTTGGATTCGACTTCTAAAGATCTGAATGAGGTTGTAGGACGCTTTAAAGTTCAGTAATTTATCATTTCTGTATCGACTTAAGGCAGCTGGTATGGCTGCCTTTTTATTTTCACAAGGAAGCGAAAATGGATTGGAATACATGGATGATTTATGTCGCCGCAATTTTCATATTAACGGCATCTCCGGGCCCTAGCGTACTGTTATGTCTGAGTAAATCTGTGACTCAGGGGTTTCGATCTTCAATCTTTACTGCGCTGGGCAGTTTAAGCGCCATTATGTGTATCCTGACTTTATCCTTCACGGGTTTGGGCATGGTGATTGCGACGTCGGAATGGGTATTCAACATCATTAAATGGACTGGTGCTGCCTACTTGATTTATCTGGGTGTTCAGGCGTTTATGTCTAAGCAGGAAAACTACGAAGTTGCCAAAGGAGAAGCAAACAGGCAGTCAAATCGCAGTTTGTTCACCAGTGGATTTATCGTAGGTTCCAGTAACCCCAAAGCGATCGTATTTTTTACCGCATTATTTCCTCAATTTATTGATCCGCAAGCGTCTTTGTTAGGTCAGTATTTCGTTTTAGCCTCTACTTTTGCAGTTATGGAACTCTCCTGGCTTTTGATCTATGCCTATTTAGGTGCGAAATCTTCACATTGGCTGTTGCAAAACGGGCGCGCTAAATTGTTTAATAAGCTTACTGGTGGCGTGTTTGTAGGTTCTGGAGTGATTTTGTCCACAACCTCGCGCTAAGCATCTCGAGAGGTTGTATGAGTAAAATCGCGATTGTAGCTGGTGGCAGTGGATTAGTCGGTCACGAACTGATGATGCTTCTTCTTAAGGAAGATGCCATTTCTCAAGTCCACTCACTGGGCAGACGCCCTATCAACCTCTCTCATTCCAAACTCAAAGAACACATTCACGTTGATCTTGCTATTACTAATTGGGATGACGAGACCCCTTCCCCAGAGCTGGGCTTTATCTGTCTTGGTACCACTCTCAAACAAGCTGGTTCAAAAGAAAAGCTCGCGCAAATAGATGTCGATCTTGTCTGCAATGTCGCTCAGGAAATGAAGCTCGTCGGTGTAAAGAAACTAGCCGTAGTATCCAGCTATGGCGCAGGTCCTGAGTCTTTTTCTCATTACCTCAAGTGCAAAGGAAAGATGGAGACTGCGGTTTCTAAAATGGGTTTCGAGCAAGTAGTCTTTGTGCGACCAGGACCACTAAAGGGAGAGCGTGTAACACCTCGCACCAATGAATTGGTGACAGAAAGCTTACTTAAAGTTCTAAGCCCCCTTCTTATTGGAAAGCTCCACAACTTCAAGCCTATTGACGCGAAAGACGTCGCTCAATCTATGCTTTACGCGCTGTTTGATACTCATTCAAAACAAGAGTACCCAACAATATTAGACAGCCGTGCGATGTGGCGAATGCTTTCCAGTTACAAGTAGACCTTCACTTCTATACTCAAGTAACCACCATCTAAAACTCTATAACTTTTAGCTTGTGATATTTACATGCATAGAATTATTTTGCATATGTAATTTCAAATCACACTTTGCTAAACCTCTGACTTAATCTAATTTAGCGAACAGTCATTAATTCTACTTAAGATCAAATTATTAGAATTATATATATTCATTGTTAATAAAGGTTAATTATCAATGTCATTGGTTACATTTGTAAATCTCGCCATTTTTGGGCTTATTCTTCTCTTTCTGTTTAAACAACAACGCCAGTCAAGCACACTTTCTCGTTTGGTCCTTTTAGGTCTTGTTTCTGGTAGCTTGTTTGGTTTAGCACTGCAACTTGTTCTTGGTGAAGGTCACGCTTCAATTAAAGATAGCCTCGACTGGATCAACATTGTTGGCAGAGGCTACGTTGGCTTGCTGAAAATGATCATCATGCCTCTGGTACTGGTTTCTATGATTGCTGCTGTGGTGAAACTGGAAAACTCAGGTTCTCTTGGGAAAATCAGTGCGCTGACCATTTCAGTCTTGCTGGTTACCACCATGATTTCCGCAGTAATTGGTATTGCCGTCACTCAAGCATTTGGATTAACGGCTGAAGGGCTAACGGAAGGCGCTCGAGAAACAGCTCGTATCGCGGTTCTTGAAAATCGTATCGATCGCGTTAGCGATTTGAGTATTCCTCAAATGCTAGTGAGCTTTATCCCGACCAATCCGTTCAAAGACCTGACTGGTGCGCGTTCTACTTCAATCATCGCGGTTGTTATTTTTGGAATCCTGACAGGTATTGCTGCACGTAAAGTAATGCAGGAAAACAAAGATCTAGAATCCCCTATTCGTACCTTTGTAGACGCTGCTCAGTCAGTGGTTATGCGCTTAGTTAAAATGATCATGGCGCTGACTCCTTACGGCATCGCTGCGTTAATGACAAAAGTTGTCGCAACTTCCAGTGCCGGCGACATCCTCAACCTGCTTGGCTTTATTGTGGCTTCTTATGTCGCCATTCTTCTGATGTTTGTCGTCCACGGTTTGCTGGTTTCTTTTGTTGGCGTTAATCCGACTGAATACTTCAAGAAAATTTGGCCGGTACTTACTTTCGCCTTCACATCTCGAAGCAGTGCTGCGACCATTCCACTCAACGTCGATGCACAAATCACCAAACTGAATGTGCCACCAGCCATTGCGAACTTATCTGCATCGTTTGGCGCGACAATTGGTCAAAACGGCTGTGCGGGTATTTACCCAGCTATGCTTGCGGTTATGGTTGCACCTACCGTTGGAATTGACCCGCTCGACATCAATTTCATTTTGTCTTTAATTGCTATCGTGACGATTAGCTCTTTCGGTATTGCTGGTGTCGGTGGTGGTGCTACATTTGCTGCTCTGATCGTACTTCCGGCTATGGGGCTGCCTGTAACTATCGCTGCACTATTAATTTCAATTGAGCCTCTGATTGATATGGCGCGAACCGCTCTGAATGTATCCGGTGCTATGACAGCAGGAACCATTACCAGCCGCTTACTGGGTAAGAAAGAAGAATCTCCTCAGAGCCAGGAAGCGAACGCTTAACTCCTTCAAAACCGTTATCTAATGTTTTAACAAGGCGACCTTATGGTCGCCTTTTTTGTTTGTGTAAAAACATGCAGTTGTTTTTGTAAAATTTACACTGTGAAATTTTTATTGTGAAATTTTTACAGCAAAGGCGCTAATCTAAAGTTGAAGCAAGAGCAAAGGAAACGTCACAACCCTTTACTTGAGCTGGCAAAAGATAATTGATGAGGACATCACTATGACAATATCAACTGCTTCGAACAATCAGAATATACAAACCGAATCCCAGTTTGATGCGACTTCTGTCCTCGCTGCTGAAAAAACAAATGCGCAACGAGTGACAGAAAAGCAACAACGGGCAAAAGAGATACTGGACGCTTCATTTCCGCTTGAAAGTGGATCTCACAAAGACGTCGTGAACTATATGGTTTACTACTGCAATTTGGTCGCATGCTTCGCCGATGGCAAGCTTGTTGGTTTGGAGAACCCATCTCAGTTTGTCGCCTTGTCTGGTCACAAGCGCGAACCAGAAACCATTTTGTTAAAAGATGCGCAAGGCTGTCATCTTGAGATTTCTTTGGGTACTCATATGGGCGGTATCGACAATCTGGCGAACATTAAGGATATCCAGTTAGAGTCTCGTACGTCTTTGTGCATGGAAACTCAATCCAGCCACCGCTACTGGATCAGCCTTCTGGAAACAGGTGCCAAAGGCGACCCAATCGCACACAGTGTAGACAAAGAATATACGTCTCGCAGTGGTGATGACTACAGCCTCACTCGTATCTGCAAGAACTGATATTTAATTCGATAACAATTTTAATAAAGAAAGCCTTAACCTTAGTCTATGTCAATCTGACTGACCCCACTGACCGGGGTTTTTTTTTGCCTCAAACCCAAATCTTCCAAACCAGTTTTAACACTTCACCTATTTCTGCTTCCAACATTCGGGCTTCAAAAAAAACAAAATTTTTACTCAAACTGTCCCCGATTTTTGATTTCTCTCGTCTAGATAGTAGTCAGCAGCGAAAGCTGGCTTGAACTCAAGTTAAACAGCGTATCAAGGAGAAAGGCGTGAGTATGAATCATGAAAAGAAATGGACCGAAACCAAGCGATTAAATAAAAGGCATAAAACTGAAAAATCGATAGAAATCTCATCAGTTGCATCTTTCACCAGAGAGCCATTCACTACAAACACTTCGGTAGAAGGAGTTACGTCATGATTGCTCACCTTTTATCAATCCTCGCGTTTATGATCGTTACCTTTGCGGCGCAAGGGCTATCGCACTTTGTTCTCAATAAAGAACATTTTGATTCAGTGGGCTTTCTTCGTCCCGAGCCAATCATGGCGATGGGATTTACCGTTATGATTATTCAGGGAGCCATCATCAGTATCGGTCTAAGGGTCTGGAAAGGTGCCACCACCCAAATAAAGGATGGGATATTCATTTCCCTGCTTTTTGGAGCATTTCTTGTCAGCTATATCGCCATCACAGAACCCGCTAAATATACAGTGCCGTCAATTAAAAACTGGATTCAAATTGAGCTTACCGTCGGGTTATTGCAATTTGGTTTTTTCGGGCTGGCTTTAGGTTGGATCCATCAAAAATTCCGTTCAGGTAACAAGTATCAGAATACCTACGTGAATTAGATAAGGAGCTGCTTATGAGAAAGCTTGCCGTTCTGGCATTTGTGACACTGGATGGAGTTATGCAGTCTCCTAGTATGCCCGAAGAAGATCCATCTGGTGGATTTACACATGGAGGCTGGGCTGCGCCATACTGGGAAGGTGTAATGACTCAAGTTGAACGTTACGCGATGTCTGAACCTTACGATATGGTTTTTGGTCGAAATACCTATGACATTTTTGCAGGGCATTGGCCGAACGCGCCAAAATCCACTCTATCAGACCGGATGAATGCTGCGAGAAAATATGTCATTACCTCTAACCCACAAACACTAACTTGGGAGAACTCCATCGCTGTTACTGGCGATGTCGTCTCCGAAATTCAAACCTTGAAAGACCAGAGCGGTCCTCTTCTCCAAGTGCATGGGAGTACCAACCTGATACAGACACTTCTAAAGCACGATCTGATTGACGAGCTTCGTCTGTGGATGTTTCCTGTCGTGGTTGGGAATGGGAAACGCCTATTCGAAGCATCAACCGGAACACGCCAGTTAACGCTTACAAAGTTTGAAAGGTGTGAAAATGGCGTGACGATGCACTTCTACAAGCCTGTCTAGAATGGATTCTCAGAGGGAATTGTCGAGTGATTTAAGCTTTGTTTAAAGCCGCTTTAAGCTCAGCCTGACTGACCCCTTAGTCGGGGTCTTTCTTTTGTGCTAAATCTCTCAGCAATATTTTTAAATCCTGAACCTCTTGCCTCAGTTCTACAACTTCATCTTTAAGGTTTGCCATGATGTGCTTACCTTGATCTTCTTTGTCGTCCTCCAAAAACCAGGAGGCAACGAACCCGGTAAACGTACCGAACAAACCAACACCCGTTGTCATCAAGATTGCTGCAACAAACCTTCCCTCTACCGTGACGGGATAATAATCGCCGTAACCCACCGTCGTAATCGTTACAAAAGCCCACCAGAATGCGTCTGTTGCGTTGTGAATGTTTGCATCTTCTACTCCTTGCTCAAGGAGTAGTAACGCGATAGCCCCCACCGTGAGCATAAGAATGGACACGAATACGACAAAAGAAAATGAGCTCTTTACTTTGTTACGCATGAACACTTTAACAAGTGTCCGAACTGACCGAATTACGCGAATCAGACGAATGATCCGCACTATCCGCGCAAACTGCGGATAAAAGCCAAAGGGCATCGATGAAATCAGATCTATCCATCCCCAGGTTCGGAAATAACGCCAACGGTCTGGTGCGTTTTTAAGCTGAATAAAAAAATCTATGAAAAAGAAAAAGCAGATAAACTGATCGGATAGCCTGAGTATGGCGTTGATGTCTTCAGGAAGCGGAATAGTCAGTTGCAGTAATACTGAAATAAGCACAAAGAGAGAAAGAAAAAGAACGAATATCTGAAAAGGTCCTAAGCTCTCTCGCTGTTCGTCGATCATGGTCTGAGACTCACTGTATTGATATTATTATGGCTCCACCTTAAGTTCCGTGTTGCCATTCGTCAATTGTGATTAAGAGAATGCCTCAAATTAAACAAGAGAAACAAGAATTGGAAGGCAGCTCTTCGTGATTGAATTGCACACGACGAGCTGCCAACAAACCTTAGATGTAATAACTTAGACCTCGGACAGATATTTCTCAAGACTTTCGAGGCCAGAGCCCCAACCGGCTCCGTGTTGCTCACGAGAAGAATCGAAAGCGGCAACTTCTTCAGAAGACGCATTCACTGGCTCCCAAATCAGTTGAAGCTTGGTTTTACTGCCATACTCTTCCAGTTTCACCGTGGTTTTCATTTCTTTTGGCCAGTTAGGCATTTGAGGGCTGGGCAATATTTCCCCTTGCTCGTTCGAAACAGATTGTACAAATACAACTGTGTGTGGCTCCACAATCTCCAGGTATTTAGAATACAGCCACATTTCGAACCCATTTGGCATGGTCATTTTATGCAGTGATTCACCACCCGCTTTGATATCGGCTTTCGTAAATTCACAGGATACTCCCGGCATAGGCACCATCCATTTAGAGAGGTGCTCTACTTTCGTCCATGCTTCAAACACCAGTTGAATTGGTGCGTCGTATTCACGAGTTAGAATGGTCGGTTCTACGATTTGATCATTCATCCTTGTCCCCTTGTTGAATGTCTTGAAGGTAATCTCCCAAACTGTCTAAAGTATGGGTCCAGTATTGCTCAAATTGAATTACCCAGTTTTGGATCAATTTAAGTTGTTCACCGTTGACGCTGTATGCTCTAAACCGCCCTTCCTTACGTTCATGGACCAAGTCGACTGCTTTAAGAACACCCAAATGCTTAGATACTGCGGGTTGATTCCAACCCAGCAAATCTACCAGTTCAGTCACAGTCATTTCTTTCCCTGCAAGCTTCTCTAAAAGTTCTCGCCTTTTAGGTTCTGCGATTGCATTAAACGGGTCATAGGTGGTTTTTGTTCTAGCCATACAATCAATATATTCCAATATAGGAATATGTAAACCCCAATTATTTGGTTTCTTAAAAAAGAGACAGAAACGACTAATCGCTCGCTGGAAACTTTCCAACAATGATTTATCAGAAAATAATGAATAGAACAGCTTACTCTTATGAGTTTTGACATTATCGACAACTCCAATCATTTTGCCCTTCTTGACGAAGGCACAAAGAATGCTTTGTCTGCATCCGCTAAATGCGTTTCGTTTGAGCCACAGACTGTTCTTCTTCATTCAAACCAACCGTGGACGACCGTATTTTTGATTGAATCAGGCTTAGTACGGATGTATTACCTTGATATTGAAGGGCGTGAACACAACAAGTCGTTTTTTCTGCAAGGTTCTATACTCTGGCCGATCACCCCTTCTTTACGCACCAGCGAAGCTGGATTTTTCATTGAATCGATTGAGACCACCCATGGCTGGTCATGGAAATTTGATGACTTTCAGCGTTGCTTTCAGCATTCAGACGACTGGAATGATTTCGCCTTACTCTGGATGGAGCGAGTACTGGAAGATAAGTTCAGCCGAGAGAAAGACTGGCTACAACTCACCGCAAGTGAAAGATATCTAAAGCTTTTATCAACGACACCAGAATTCAGAGAGATCCCCGACAAACACATTGCCAGCTACCTGGGCGTGACAGCTGAGTCGTTTTCACGAATAAAAAAATCCATCCAACTTACCAAATGATAAGTACAGTCGAATTTATTCCTTTCATGCTATTTAAAACTTCAAATACATGAACGGAGACAAACATGAAAGTGGCGCTTCGAGGGATTTCGACTTTACTACTTGGTTTAATGGCGGGTTTCTTTGCAACCTATAGCTTCAACGTTAACTACGCCATGATGGAGGTTGATGGCGAGACTTATGCGACGGTTCAATCCCTCTTCAACATTCATGTCAGACACTCAGGATTTTTTATCTGCTTTTTTGGTGCGGGACTTTTGCCAGCCATAACCGGAGTCGCGACTTTTCAATCCTCAAAAAGAGAAGGTATCTACTGGATACTTGTAGCGATGGTTTATTTTCTGGGAATCATCATGTTTACTAAGTTCATTAACTTACCACTTAACTATTACACTGAGTCATGGGATCCGTCGGCTGTACCTTTGGATTGGAAGGAAGTGAGAGATAACTGGAACTCAGCAAATCTATTTCGAGTGGGAATCAGCATGGCGACTTTCCTTTCATCGCTAGCTCTGTTGAGCTTCTCTTCACCAGAGAAAGCCCGTCATGCTCAAGAAGAGTTAGATTGTCACTCCCAGACTTCTTAAGTCCTCACGAGCTTGTTTTGCAGTTGTAAACTGAAAGGCTTCAAATCCGTGCTTTTTAGCGCCTTCAATATTGTGTGGCATATCGTCCAGAAAAACAGATTCCTCTGATCGAATGCCACATTTGTCGTTCACTAGCTGATAGATTTTCGGGTCTGGTTTGAGTACCGACCATTCAGCCGACACAATCGCACCATCAAATAGCGGCCAAAAATCGTAAGTGGTTTTGAGGTGCGACACTATCTCGTTCACATTGTCCGTTAAACCATACAGTGCGTACCCTTTCTCTTTCAATTCTTTCATCATATCGAAAGTGCCTGGGAGTAAGCTGGAGTTGCTCCTGATAAGCGAGTTTCGCTTCTAGCTCGCTGATTTTCCCTTTATTGATATCCAGCCATATTTGATGTTGGAAAATTGTGTTTGCCATCGCCTGACACTCATCACCAGACAGATTGAATGTGCGAGCTATGATATCGGTAGGTGACCACTTCACAATGACGTTCCCGACATCAAAAATAATGTTCTTTATAGCCATAACGTTGTACCTCCCTCTGGGGGATTGAGTTTATAAATTCTTGATATAGATAGTATTGTCTTTGTCTGAACGAGTAAACCCAACTTTTGTCAGGTATTCGTGATGCTCAGCCGTTTTGGCGTGTGCTTCTAGCAACTTAACCCCCCTCTCCTTCATGAATTCCGGATGAGACTGGTAATAAAACTGCGCCAACTTCATGTCGCGAAATTCAGGGGTTACGTAGTCCAGCAAGATACGAAACGTTCCTGCTTCGCTTATGTTGCCCACCAAAACACCTGCAATACTGTTGTTGCGAAGCATATAGAAAGCCGTACCTGCATCTTTAAGTTCATCAACCTTAACTTGCCGTTCAATATCATTTTGATTGGTAGACACAAAGTGGTCGAAATACTCTGATTTTACCGAGGCGGTGATAAGCTTGAAGCGCTCTTTGGTACTGTAGATATTCCAGAGGTAATAGACATTGATTCCCGCAATACCGAGGTTCATAAACATGGTGGGATAGGAATCAATAAAATAAGCGAAAGCTGCAAACAATAGACAACCAATGAAGTTGATCACTCTTAGCTTAATGATCGACGTCATTGTTAATGAAACCAGCACCACCAGAGATGCCAGATAACCAAACCACTCTACCCAATCAAAATCCATTTTGATGTTCCTTATAGTTCGCTTTATCAAAAAGATAGCATCGGTCAGCAGAGGATGATAGATGCTCGCGCGTTCGCGTCACACAATCTGCTTACTGATACAGCTTGTGTCACATAAAACAGCCTAAATAAGGAATGTGAACAAAAGTTAACTCAACAGAAAAAGCGTCTTAATTCTGCACTCTTTAGTATTTTTCTCAGGAAATGCTGAGATGAGACTCTCGGTAACTATTGATAACTAAAGAGGAAATAACGTGATTATTCTCGGGTACTTACAAAAAATAGGTAAGGCATTGATGGTCCCCATCGCCGTTTTACCGGCTGGTGGATTGATGCTGGGTTTAGGCTACGCCATTGACCCTGCTGGTTGGGGCGCTAATAGTGCTTTAGCAACCATCTTAGTGTTTGGTGGAAAAGGGATAATGGATAATCAGGCGTGGCTGTTCGCGGTTGGCGTCGCGTATGGTTTGGCAAAAGATAACAACGGCGCTGCCGCATTATCGGGTCTTTTGGGTCTTCTGATTATCGAGATGATTGTCGGGAACGTTGCCGTTATATCTCAAATAACCGGTGTTCCGGTGGAAGACATGTCTCAGGCTCAGGTCATCGCTTCAGGTGCAGCCGTTAGTGCATTCACAGGTATTTTGATTGGTATTGTGGCTGCAACGCTTTACAACCGATTCCACAACATTCAGCTTCCTGCAGTGCTTGGCTTTTTTGGAGGGCGACGCTTCGTCCCTATAGTCACGTCATTTGCAGCGATCTTAATTAGCCTTGTGATGGTATATGTCTGGCCGGTGGTGTACGGTTCGCTTGTTAACTTCGGTATCGCAATTTCAGAGCTTGGCGCGACGGGAGCGGGTTTATACGGTTTCTTTAACCGTCTGCTGATCCCTGTTGGGCTCCACCATGCTCTGAATCAGGTATTTATATTCGATCTGGTTGGAATCAGTGATATTTCGAAGTTCTGGTCGGGGACCGGCGAGCTAGGCGTAACAGGTATTTACCAAGCCGGGTTCTTCCCAGTTATGGGATACGGGCTTCCTGCCGCATGCTTGGCTATGTACCATTGCGCAAAACCGGAAAACAAGAAAAAGGTAGGTGGAATTTTAGGAGCTTCTGCATTTACTGCGATTCTAACAGGCGTTACAGAACCGATTGAATTCGCCTTTATGTTCGTCGCACCTGTTCTTTATGTCATTCACGCTATTTTAACTGCGCTATCAATGTACATCGCCGCAAGCATGCAGTGGATAGCGGGTTTTACCTTCAGCGGCGGCCTTATCGATTTTGCTCTGTCATTCAACCTGCCACTTGCTGTTAAGCCTTATATGTTAATCCTGCAAGGGTTATGCTTCTCCGCCATTTACTACAGTATCTTCCGCTTTGCCATTGTGAAGTTTGATTTAAAAACACCTGGACGCGAAGCACTTGTAGAAGGCGATTCAGAAACAGTTGAAATCGGTGAAAAAGCAAAGCTTTACCTGAAAGCGCTGGGGGGACATGAAAACCTTACTAGCATTGATTCTTGTATCACTCGATTAAGACTGACACTCAAGAACCGTGATCTGGCAGACGAAACCACCCTGAAAAATATTGGTGCTATGGGTGTAGTAAGAATTGGAACCAGCAATTTACAAGTCATCGTTGGAACAGAGGCCGAGCAAATCGCTCATGAAATGAAACAGATTCCAAGAACAGAAACACTGACTGAGGTTGTTACTTAGGTGAGGCTATGTGCTGATGTGGTAAGTAAAAAGGCCGGCGTTTATTACCGGTCTTTTTATATCCTGCAAAGACAAAATTCTAGCTCATATGCAAACCAACAGACGCTAGTCGAAAAGTGGTTAACTGTCAGATCTAATTGGAACTAATATAAAGTTAAAGCTTGCTAATTATATCGAGGAGAGCGTCATTACTATCCGTTACTTCTACTTTGAAATCAGCATAGGCACTTTCAAGATCTCTATACTTTCCAAGCCCTTTTTCAACAAACATATATCCACAAGGAATTTCATCCCATTTCAAAGGCGAAGTTATCTCTCCTGCTTGAGCTTTTTCTAAAATAGATTTTAACGTATGGAATGCTTGCATAGCTAAATCGTCATGTTCGGAGTATTTCTTTAACAATCTCCATAGTACTTTTGCTTTATTTTGAATTGCAATTTGGTTCATTTAATATTCAGTAGTTCGACACTGCACCTACAAGTACAGATATACCCCGGTCGATAAATTTTATACGAAATCTATTGAATAAACAGATAGAACAATAGCCTATGTTAGCTGAAGTATCACTACTCATTTGATTTAGATAGAGAAGTTTATACTTTCAAACCTTTCCTAATACGCTCAGCGATATATTGGACTTTCTTCAAATAGCTAGAAAACTCAGGGTCAGATTCTTCAAACTCTCTAATGGCATAAAGTCCAACGTTAATTTCCTTTATTTTACTTCTATCGGTGATCTTTCCTGATACAAGATCTTGCAAATACTGCAACTGATTATCTATCGATTGAAAAGCTTTAAAGTCTGGAGCTGATTGAAGCCTATTCTCGGACAGCTTCTTGGCATTTTGCAGTATTTCTTTCTTATCCATGCACACAAGAATTGTAAAGGTAAAATCATCAGCGCTTTCCAAACAATTTGCGACCAATAAATGTAATAATGTAGATTGAGCACCCTGATCAATTTTCAACCACTCAAACTCGCATCTAATCTTGAAAGCAAGAGATTACGCGCTACAACTCGGCTGCTTCATGCCTTATCTACCAAATCCAACAATCTCTTGTATTCTTCATCGCTACCTGATGCAATGAAAATAGAAAACTGAGAATATGCACTCTCTAAATCTCTATATTTTGATAGTCCTTTTTCTGAAAATAAATATCTTCCGGGAACAAACTCGTTTTTATCAATATCTTCCCCATTTTTGGCTCTTTCAATCAGATTAGCTATCGAATTTGATAAACTTCTTACATTCTGATCATGGGGAGCATATTTGTTCAAAGACTTTTCCAGAGCAATCGCCAGGCGCTTCAAGCTATTCATTCTAATTCCTTAAAAATTGTCACTAATTATCCCTAGTTCAACAGGCTCATCAAATTGTTTCCTATTCGTAGCTAAAAATTGTTGTAAGCCACCGTTTGTTTTCAGCTTTCCACCAAGTTCCGATGTCGGTGCTATAGTAGATTCAAAGACAGTTGCGACACCTTTGGGCTCAATTTGAAACACTCTAAACTGCTTTGAATCACTTCCCCCAGGTAAACCAAACACATCCGATAGAGGTCTTCCACTATTTAGTGCGATGTCTAACTGCTCAGGAGTAGTAAAGAATGGACCATATCCGGCATCCGTTCTAGCCTCAGGTACAATTTTTACTAAAGGTGTACTAATTTCTCTCTTCACAGGAACATCGACGCCAGATTGAACCTGTTCGAGTACACGATCAAGGATAGTTGCTGAATCTGCACTAGGATCGCCTAATTTTGCCATTCTTAGCTGCTCTTTCCCAGTCTCAGTGTTGAATATAAAATCCAATGCTTTTTCCTTAGTAACTCCATTTGGTTTAAATCCGGCTTCGAAGTTGTTCACAAGATTTTGTTCATGTTCAGAGAGGAGTTTTACTTGCTCTCGAATGGGCAACGATTCAATACTTGTATTAGGAACTTTCTTAAGTGACTTCATGACAGTTCGGCCACCAACCAACGTCCCAACAATCTCCACTGATTTATGAGTGAGTGTTGCTGCAAGTGGTGAACCAGTAGCGTCTAAAACTGCGTCTCCTGCACTTTCCATCGTGCTCTCATACGCTTGCACATAATCTGATAGGTGCTCCCCTATCATTTTTGCACCTTCAGTGTTAGGTGTGTAACTTAGCGTATCTTGTATGCCTTCAATCCAGTTTACAGAGGTTTCTAAGTCACCGATCGCTAATGGTGCTAAACCTGCCAGACCAGCAACTGCATCCACTGCGGTGTTATAGACTCCTGATACCAGTAATTCAGCCGCTCCTTCGACATACTTGCCACCAATATTGGTTCCTGCTGATTGGGGATGTAGTGGGTATGTTGGCGAATTCACATTTGCCGTAGATAGAAGGTTCCCCGATCCCATAGCATAGACGACTCGCTTTTCTGGCTGCGAATCCGTATCCCCAGCTTTCACGGCAGTATCAGGCTGCTCACAGCATAAACCTGATGGATCAATCCACATAACCGGGTTCGGGGCGTATTGGTAATGGTTAATACCGCCTAGCAAGCCGATTGGATCTGGTTGGATAAAGCGACCAGAGTAAGGGTCGTAATATCTCGCCAGATTGTAATGTAAGCCTGATTCTTCATCGAAGTATTGCCCTTGGAAACGAAGAGGGTTTCTGACGTCTTCAATGTCTATGCTGGCTTGCCCAAGTGGGTCGTGAGACGCTTGCCAAACTACGTTGCCAGAGGTATCTACCAGCCTTATGGGTGTACCCAAGTGGTCATTCTGGTAGAAGAAACACAGACCATTTTCGATCAGCATCAAAGGTGCATGGGACTTGGGAAGATATACATACCAGCGGTAATGATTCGCGCTGACTTCACCAATGAGTTGACTACCTTGCCAGATAAACTCGGTTGTACCGCTTTCTGTTGTTTTTTTGCTTCGCCTTCCCAAAGCATCATATTCATAGTGCGCGAGCTTCCCGTTGTGATTCACCATCACAAGTTGATTCAATGCGTTGAATTCGCGTCGCTGCAGGGAATCTCCACCCGAGACTCGAATCTGATTACCCTGGTCGTCGTATTGATAACGCAATCCACCATGCTCAATAAGACGGTCATGCTCTACGACCGATTCTTCGCTTTCTGGGTTGCCAAAGCTATCGAATCGATATTTAAACACATCGTCAGGCGTTTTCACCCGAGTCAGTTGTGATAGCGCATCGTAGTGATAATGATGATGACCTAACTCGCTGTCGATGCTGCTTGCTAAGTTATCAGAAACATCGTAGCGATAGTGACGATTTCGTGTCCCCCAGTCCTGCTGTTTCAGTCTTCCAAGTCCATCGTAAGTACGAAGCTCGGACTGAGCATTCCCATATTGTAGGGTCTGAACCCTAGCCATATTATCGTAGTCAATGGTGACCTTAGCAGGGCTTTGCTCTAGCTTTGATTGAGACTGGTAGGTGATGCCAGTCAGCTCACCAAATTCGCTGTAATCAAAGTGCAGCTCATCCCCGTTGGGTAGCGTCTTCTTTTCGCAAAGCTTTTGATGGTTGTACTGGTTTTGAATGAGGTAATTTGACTGCCATTCCTCAGTTAACAAACCATGGGGATCAAACTGATTCTTTATCGCTCGGCTGCTGTTACTCGCCGTCAGCAGTTTGCCACCAAAACTATGTTGAAAATGAGATTCGTTGAAATAGCCTTCGTTTCTGGCGCTGATGGATGCCATATCTCCATGTTGATTGTATTCAACATGAATGGCTCGCTGACCAGAGATAACAGCATTTATCTGACCATTGTCATCGTAAGCGTATTGGTTTTGAACACCATCGAATCCCTTGGTTTCTATTAGTTGACCATCAGGAGAAAGAGAAAGCTGATAACTGGCGTTGTCACTTCGATTGATGGCGGTGAGGTTTCTCTCGGCATCGTATTCAAATGAGAGCCCACTGCCATCCTGTTTGATGAGGCTATCAGGTTGATTCAGCGTCCCCCACTCAAATTTGGTTGAACCATTCGGTGTGGTTATCGAAGTGATTCTGCCTGCGTCGTCATAATCGTAGGTATGTTCTCGCGATACACTTTTGTCAAAATCGTGAAATGTTCGTTGACGAGTCAACTGACCGTGAGCGTTGTGCTCCAGAGTCACATACATGCCATCAGGATAAGCCAAGCCGTTGACTCGATTTTCTGCATTGTAGCTGTACCGAATCAGCGAGTGGTTAATCTGAATACCTTGGATTCGGTTGTCTTCTCCCCACCACCAGCGTTTGAGAGGGCCTTGAGAACTTGCTGTTTCAATCAAACGTCCTTTCTTATCGTATTGGTATTGTGTCGAGACCTGACTGGGGTTTTGGCTCCAGATGAGCTGACCTAAACTGTTGACTTCTCTTTTACTGACTTCGCCATCGGGATGAATCACCGCTGACAACACACCATATGAGTCATATTGGTATTCTGTCTTTGCACCACTGCTGTGTTGCATTGCAACTAACTGTCCAAACTCGTTGTAGTAACGTTTCTTGTAAGTGCCGTTGGGTTCGCTTTCCTTTGAAAGTCTTCCGAGCTCGTCGTATTCCCAAACACTTTTTCGCCCTTCGGGGCTTACTTTTTCTAGCAGCTTCCCATTGCCATCGTGTTTAAACTGCCAAGTATGACCTAAGGTGTCCTGATAGCTGGATTCCGTTTCACCAAATTCAAATCGGTAATCATAGATGCCTTCATCACCAAAGTTACGTACACATTTGGCTTTTGCTCCCTCTCCCTCCCATTCGAAGTAGTGGGTAAATCCGGAAGGTCGTTGGCGGGTCAGTAATAGTGCGCTGTCTGTGTAGGTATACTTCTCTTGCAGACCATGTTGATCAGACGCACCAATCAAGTGATCGTATTCGTCTATATCATACTCTACGACCAGCTTGTCGGTATGCGGGCAACGTAATCCAACCAACTTTCCTTCTTTGTCGTACTGACAACATAAATCGGACACACCGTTTGTCTGAACTTCAATCAGGCGACCGTTTGAAGAGTATCTCAGATCTATCTGTTTAAGGGCATTTTCCCTTATCTGGCTGAGTTTCCAGTCTTCATGATGCTTGAGAAACTTGTATTGGTTACCGTCTGGCAGTGTGATAACTCGGTATCCGTTTTTGTGGTTCAGACAAGACGAACCCGCTTTAATTTGGTAGCTCGTTGCGCCTTTTCCTACGGGAGGAAACTCAATGGCGTCACCCATGTCATCGACGAATTTCCAGGATGCAACCTCACCTTCTTCGTCATGTGTCTCGCTGAATTCCTGAAGGAACGAATGTCGCCATCCCAGACCTAATCCTACAGACTGCTCGCACTTTGATGAGCGATAATGGCGAGTCCACACCAAGCCACTTGCACTTGTGAAGTCATCCAGAGATAAAAGCTCTTCACCAGTAACCATAGAAACCGGGTCACCGCCAGTTTCGTGCTCTTTGGCACTGACAGGAGTGTCTTCATCACTGGTCGCGTTCTCGTTTTGTTCCTCTTCAGCTTTGCCGTCCGAAGGTCGTTTTTCTTCTTCTGGTTCACTGTATTCCAACTCAATGGGAACAGATGACGAAATGGGTGGTGCACTCACTTCAACACTACAGAATAGTTGCTGTTGATAGAGCAATTTCCCCAGGTGCTTTGCTTGAGCAGGCAGGCGCTCTTCAGGCTTTAACGGTGAAAGAGATTGGAAACCGGAAACATTGTTCAGTTCACCTAGTAATTGCAATGATTGAGAGTCTGAACGAGAAAAGAACTGCGCAACAAAGTTGATGGCTTCGTTTTCACTCTGGAATACCTTTGCTGTACCTTTCCCTTGATTCTGAGATGAGAATGTAAATTTCTCAGTTCCTCGTTGGATTGTATTGCTAAAATTTTCCCTAATCATTGATACCTAAGCTCTTTATAACTGCCATGTAAATGAGGCGGCTGCTCTAAAATTGTTATCAGAGACGTCCATTTGAAAATGACAAAAGCCATCCACAGGATCTTTCTCTTGCACATTTGAAGTGTGAATCACTTTCCATAAGCCACTGTTAGCGCCTAAATCACCAAATGTTGTCTCGAGAAATTTGAACTCTGTGTTTTCATTTAAATATTTATGTAAATGGTGTATTTCGCTGTTCCAGTCAGATACGGCATCTTTAGGAACTGCAAAAGGTAATGAGAGATGGCTATAACGCTGCTTTGCTCGCTTCGTACTGGCTCTGAATATAAAGCGAGTACTTTCTCCAACTTGCTTATCAAGAGTAGATACATCAATGAGCCCCCAACCGTAATTCAAGCCGTTTTTACTTTTCTTAACTTTGACTAAGAAAAAGCTGTCGTTGCACGCCACCTCTTTTGGCTCTTCTTCTTGCTCCTTTTTAAGGAACGCTGCATCTGTATCTATCCCTAAAACCCAGACTCCTGATTCGTGCTCATCCAGCAAACGGCTTAGCTTCTTAAAAGACATCAGAAATGACGCCCTGCCAAAGGGGTAGATAAGTTTTGGTGCACTGCTTTGCAGGGGACCAAAGTACTGCTTTAAATCTGTATACAACGCGCTGTAATCTTCCCCACTTTCTTTTTCAGGAAGCAAAACGACGCAAGGAGCAGACTCTTTATTCTGCTCCAAGTAATTGATATTCCGTTTAGCGATGTCGCGCAGGCGTTCTATCTTACTTTCAGATTGACCTTTAATAATTCGGTTAGCCACACCACAAAAATCTTTCGAGTCTTCCCAGTCAGATGAGAATTCACTCTCGCCTTTCAGAACATCCACCAAATCATGTTTTCCAACTTTGAGAACCAGTGGTTCAAATGTCAGTGGCATTCAACTTCCAACTTATTGCACTTCTAATAAATTGAACTTTCTGTCGTCCAAATAAGGTTTTCTACTTAGTTCAGAGCGATCTTTCCGGCTTTCAAATCTATCGCTGATCCGTTTATGGCGACTTGGTTGCCTTTGATGTTTATTTCACCAGAGCTCGACATAGTGATGGACGCGCCACCAACCTTTAGTTCAATGCTTTTTCCTGCGGTAAGAGAGAGAATTTCACCAACATCGACACTTAAATTCTTACCGACGTTATGTGCTTCATTGTTGGTGACTGTTTGTACTTTGTCGTTTTCAACAAGTATGTCTGCGTTGTTTTCCACAACCGATTGATAGTCTTTCTCTGCGTGAAGATACAAAAGCTCTTTTCCTGGCTTGTCTTCAAAGCGCACCTCATTAAAGTTGCTAGCGCCTCCTTTTACAGAGCGACTCTTGATACCACTTTGCGTTTTCTTGTCGGGCAGAGCATATGGGGTCGCATTAGCACCGTTGTAAAGCACACCCATAACAATCGGTTGATCAGGATCGCCGTTAACAAACTCGACGATCACTTCCTGCCCTACACGAGGAAGGAAAGTACTTCCCCATCCGTTACCCGCGCTCTGCTGCGCGACACGGATCCAGCAAGAGCTTTGTGCGTCTCGTTTACCTTCACGATCCCAGTGGAACTGGACCTTTATTCGACCATGCTTATCAACGTGAATATCGCCTTCACTCGGACCCGTTACTATGGCGGTCTGAATACCTTGGATTCTAGGCTTCGCTTTAGGCAGCGGTGGACGGAAAAGCTTTTTCACATCCATACAGTAGAATTGTACTTCTACTCCCTGCCCTGCATTTCCATGACTACCTGTCTGGTTAAACACCGAAGCATTCACAGAGACATGGGTCAGAACAAATTCTTTGCCGACAAACGCCTTGTCTTCATGGGCATCAAACTTAAACGTTTGGCCCGTGGTAAAAGTACGACAACTTGCCGTACCTGAAAAAATTTGGCTTTCACGTTGAAGCGATTCGAGAATGTGCTGGTTCTTGTAAGCATACTTATCGCCAGTTTCCTCTTCCCCCATGTATTCGTAGTATTCACTCATTGGAGGTGTGTAAGAAGCAGGCTTCATCTGAACGTTATGACTAGGAAGACTATTCGGCTTCAACATATCAAAGCCGGACAAACAACTCGCTTTTGTCGTGATCGATTGGGTTTCCTGCCAAGAAGAAACATGTGCGAATTCTGAACTGCCAGTGCTATGAGAAATAGCCGCTTCAGTACTAGGTTGGTAGAAACTTAAATCATCAAATAACTCTAGCTTGTGGTACAGATTCTTCATGGACAAAACTAAAACTAATACCTTCTTCTGATAAAAGTCTTAGAATAAATTCAAGATCACTTTCGTTATATTGAACTTTGAATGTATATTTTGGATAGGTTTTATTTAATTTCAGTGCAAACTCTACAGCATGTTCGCCTAATATTAATGAAATTATTTCTTTTACATCTTTATTTTGGAAAATTCGATTATTTTTCCGAAACTCACAAAGTGCCAGTCTTGGACGAATTGTAAGTTCGATATCTTTATAATTTTCACCTTCGTGCCCAGAAGTAACTCGGCTGCCTAAAATACGAGCATTGGTAACCACACCATGAAAATACCTTGGGTCTTCTGTAACAAGTGCGTTGTTATCCATAAGAATAACTGCTGGCTTGCCGATAACTTGGGATAAATCCCCTTGAGTGCCATTAAAATAGGCTAAAGCTTGTAGTGAGAAAAGTTCTGAAAGTCCTTCGTAGTATTGGAAGCTATTCAGAATAATGGAGTCATACCCAAATGCTGTAGAGATCTTTATAAAGTTATTACTTTGTGTCGCTTTTTTCATTACAAACTTCTTACTGATTGAAACAAGTGCGGGGCATCGCTGCCCCGCAACATGAATTACATTTGCTGACCTTTAACGCCGCTGTAACCGTAAACAAGAGGAGCAACAGTGTTGTTCTTGTCGTCAGTTGGAGTAACAGTCATCATCATTTCAGTGTAAGAAATAGTGATTGTTTCAACTGGACGGTCGTCTTGGATAGACACAGCGTAGTTAGAAATCATTGCATCAGTTAGTTCGATCTTCATGATTTCTTCCACTTTTTCACCTTGCTTAGTGATGTGGAAAACAGCTGGCTTACCTTTACCGATAGTCGCTTCTTTGAACAGGTCTGGAGAAGCACGGTCTTGAAGTTTAGTAATAGTCAAGTCGTAAAGACGAGTAGAACTTGCTTCACGGTCTTGTGCTGTACCAGTGTAAGAAGTAATTTCACGACCAACGCTCCAATCAACAGAAAGTAGAGTGATCAGATCCTTGTACTGCTCAGCAGTAGCTTCACCTTTAATATCAGCGTATTTAAGGTATGTATTTGACTGCATGCTAATCTCCTATAGCATTGATTATTTCAACTCAATTTAATGAGCAAGGAATTATCCCAATACAGAAATTTGCATTGGAAAGTTAATTATAATTAAGTCATTTACGACTAATTAAATATGCGTTTTTATAACTTATATTCAATCATTTTAATAGCTTAAATTAAGGAAAAAACACTTAATTTGAATTGCACCGCATTTAATTCCATTTAATGACAAATGAGTTATTTAATATTGATGGATATATTATTCAGCTCGCCTTTAATAACTAATTTATTAATAGATTTATCTTCCGATATAGCGATAAGCACCTCATCTGAAATCTTAGGTAGTAGGCTATTTTGAATAATTGTCTGTATTGCTCGAGCGCCACTACCCTCTTCATTACAATTGTCGATAAGTGCACCTACGAGCTCATCAGAATATTCAAACTCTGCGCTGTAATTAGCTGCCAGGCGCTTACCAATTTTGTTCAGCTGTATTTTCGCGATTTCAGTCAGAACATCACGATTTAGAGGCACATATGGAATCACATTAACTCGGCCGAGGAATGCAGGTTTGAAGCTTGCTAGCAAGTCATCACGCAAAGCGGTTCTCAACCCATCAATATCTGGTGCAAGCTCAGGATCCTGGAACAGCTCCATGGTGGTATCAGTACCAGCGTTCGAAGTCATGATGATAATGGTGTTGCGAAAATCAATGTCGCGCCCTTCACCATCTTTTATGGTTCCTTTATCAAAGACTTGATAGAACACGTCCTGAACCCCAGGGTGAGCTTTTTCCATCTCATCAAGCAAAATAACGCTGTATGGCTTCCTTCTGACAGCCTCAGTCAGAACACCACCTTCACCGTAACCCACGTAGCCTGGAGGGGAACCGAGAAGCAGAGAAACTTTGTGTTCCTCTTTAAATTCCGACATGTTGATAACCGTTACGTTATCTTCGCTGCCATAAACCTGCTCTGCGATTGCCAGTGCAGATTCCGTCTTACCGACACCACTCGGTCCGGTCAGGAAGAAAATACCATTAGGCTTGGTTTCTTCATTAAGCTGGGCGCGAGCAGTCTTGATGACTTCAGACATAGTATGCAAAGCATGATCTTGACCGACTACCCTTTCGCAAAGCTTCTCTTTTAATGTCAGAAGACTGTTGATCTCATCATTCTGAAGTTTGCCAAGTGGAATACCTGTCCAGTCTGATACAATTTCAGAAACTAACGCCTCATTAACGTGTGAGAATACAAGCGGCGTCTTGTTTTCAGCTAATGTCGCTTCGACTTCAACTAGCTTTTCTAAGGCACCTTCGACTTTGTCTTCCAGAACTTCTGTTTTTAGTTGCTTAGACTGGCTGACTAACTCAGATTCTTTTTCCCAAACTGATTTCAGCTCAGAAATCTCCGCTTTCAACTCATCACTCTCACTGCTTAAATCAGCAAGTACATCAGTATGCGAATGACCTAGAGCCTGCTCTTTTTCTAACTGCTCAATTTGAGCAACTTTTTGTTCGAGCGTTTTTTCAAGAGCTTCTAGCTGCCCAGGCATTGCCGACTGGCTAAGCGCTACACGAGAACAGGCTGTATCTAATACAGACACGGCTTTGTCCGGAAGTTGGCGACCATGAATGTATCGGTCTGACAGATAAACAGCGGCTTTTAATGCTTCATTGGTAATGTGGACACCGTGGTGACCTTCCATTACAGGAACTAACCCACGGAGCATTTCCACTGCGAGTTCTGGAGCTGGTTCTTCAACTTGAACAACCTGGAACCGACGAGTTAAAGCGGCATCTTTCTCTACGTATTTTTTGTATTCGGCCCATGTAGTCGCGGCAATAGTACGTAGCTCTCCACGAGCTAAGGCTGGTTTGAGAATATTTGCAGCATCACTTTGCCCTGCCTGACCACCACTTCCGATTAAGCCATGTGCTTCGTCTATAAACATAATGATAGGTGTAGGCGAATCGTTCACTTCTTTGACTACAGACTTAAGTCGGTTTTCAAATTCACCTTTCATGCCTGCACCTGCCTGAAGCAAAGCCAGATCCAGAGACTTAATTGAAACCCCTTGTAGCGCAGGTGGTACATCTCCCTGAACCACTTTTAACGCCAAACCTTCAACTACAGCTGTTTTACCTACACCTGCTTCGCCTGTCAGAATCGGGTTGTTCTGACGACGTCTTAGCAAGATGTCGATCATCAGGCGAATCTCATTATCTCGACCTACAACTGGATCGATTTCACCTGCCTTTGCTTGATCTGTCAGGTCAATGGTGAACTGGTCAAGTGCCTTAGTCGACGCTTTTTGCGCTGGCGCAGCTTGCTGCGTCTTGCGATCGGCGCTGTGCCAGAAATGCAGCAAAGTTTCGGGGCTAATTTTATCGAGCTCCTGACCAAAGGCAGAGGTAACAGCAAACAACGTATCATCGTTTAACAGCGCATATAACAGGTGAATTACATCAATCTGCTCATCTGAGAACTCGATGCTGGACACCATCCAAGCACTCTTCAGAATAGTCACTGTATGCGCTGACAAGCCTGGTACAGTCTGGCAGCCTGTTTTCAGTTTCTCTAAGCTGTTTTGAATATCATCTTCAAGCTTGAAGACATTCAATCCAAACTCTTCAGACACAGTCTGAATTACCGTACCTTGCTGTTGCAAGATAGTGATTAACCAGTGGGTCATTTCAATACTGTGGTGAGTTCGGCTACTCGCCAGTGCCGCTGCCTGCTCTAGTGATGCTTTTGCATCTGGAGTTAGCCTCTCCACTAGTGCAGCTAAAGATAGTGATGTCATGGATATTTCCTTATGTATCGCCTAACTGATGTTGCTTAAATTCGGATAGTGATAGTGTTGTTTTCAGATCGTTTGTGTGGAGCGAGTACGCTACCAAGCGCTAGCCTGCCCCCACCTTGTTTGAGTTGCACTTTGGGCAAATGCTTATATTCAGCAGTCAGAGTCCATTCAATTGATGCGGTTTCGCCCAGTAAATCCTGACAAAGCGCTTTTATTTCTGTGATTCGCTCACCTTTGGGCATCATGCCGTGTACTTGGTCCTGCCCTTTTGCGGTGAATTCAACGGTAAATCCGGCATTTACGTTCCAGGCCTTTTGCCCCAGACTCGCCCCCCGTCCAAGTTCGGAAAACTGCCCTTCTGGCATCTTCTTCGAACACAAACGTGTTTGCTCATCATCGGTTAGCTGCATCCACTTCCCTTTAAAGTCATGAATTTCGACTTCACAACCGGAAAGGGATTCCAGGCAAGCCTGGATGGCACCCCGGCTTTTGACTGGTTTGCCAAAAAGTCCGCCCCAATGGATAGCCCTGTCACCAAGGTTGCCAGTAAGGGACGTCAACACCTGATCCCAAGGTGAGAACGTATTCTGGGATACTCTTCGATGCTGAACTGTTGGCTGAAAGTTTTGCCATGTTCGGTAGAAAAGTGACAAGATTCGGTGGTTGAAAATGTCCAGAAAATCCTGAAGCGTAGGATCATCCGCTTTCAACCTTTGTAGGATCAACTCACTATAATGCTTGGGAAGAACACCATTTTCTCCTGTCAGCCCAATCAGATTGGTCATTACAATCAAACTCTGATTGTGCTTAGGCTTTATTTTGGTGAATTCTCCAATCTCATAACCCAATTGCTGCGCAACTTTGAGTTCGATATTTTCCTGACTTGGAAGATGATCCGTTCCTAAATTCGACTCTGATTTCAGAAGAAATTGCTCAATCAAATGAAGCGATTCGAACAGTTTTTCTTTATCAAGGCTTTCCAGAAACTTTTCTTGCTTCATAGCAACACCTTGTCACCGCACAAAGCAGGCCAACGATGGAAAACGTCTCCTGAACTCTTTAAACGAATACAGAGCTTGGTAAATGTATTGATCTCGGCGTACTGTGCGAAGAACGTCGACAATACATTGCCCAGGAAGAAGATTTGCTCTTCAGATTGAGCACTGTCAGAAACTTCAAGTGTAATTTCGGTGCCATGGCAGAAACCCACTCGCCCTTTCTGATTCACTCGCCCAGTTGCGGGCTTGGCGTCCATAGATACGATTGAGTCAATCATAGCTTTAGATTCTGGTGACGCTTTGAACGCATAGAGATTGAGAGTTTCTCGTAACGTTTTTAGTCCATCAGAACCAGAGAAATGAGACAGAGTCAGTAGCTTGGCAAATTGCCAGCGGGAACTTGCATCCATGGACGGACGAATCGTTTCTGTTGGTGCGACCAGACATTTGGTGCTGTCGAAGTTATCTTTTACATCCGGTAAGTTGACGTTGGGCATTCCACCACCAAAAGGAAGCTTCTTAGGCAGGTTCCGGTTACAACACCATGCCTGAGCTGACATCACCCAATTGTCTTTGCTGTCGGGTGTAAACAGTTTGTGTTCTTTATCGACAAATGAAACATAGACATCTCGTCCAGGCTCATCAAACCCACCAGCCCAGCTTTTGTCTTCACGGCGCATCGTCCAGTAAATTTCGTGTTCAGAAAGGTAGTTTGTATGTTCCCCTGCGTAAAACGGCGGCAGGCTCTGATATTTCATCTGCCAGCTACGAACACCTATCTCCTGAATACCAATCACTTCGGTTGTGTCGGGTTCGAGGTGCTCTGGATAAAGCGGGAACTCGTATTCCGATGCTACAATTCGAGTTGGCTCCATCGCGTGGCTGAACATGTTTATCACCGGTGTGCAGCCAAGAAGAACGGTGTCTTTTGTCACCTGCTTCTCAAGCCAGTCACAACTTTGATCAAAATAAATCCAGAATTCAGCTTCGTCTTGATCGCCAAACCAAGCGGATTCCAGGTTAAGCAAATCGGCAAACAGAAACTTTTCTGGGAACAGGAAGTATTCAACCAACAAGCGGCTACCAACAAAACTTCTTTTGCTGTAAGGAACAACGGAGTGTTCTGCCTCGTAACCCACAGGTTTAATATGGCGTGGAGTTAACTGACGCCGAGTTTCATCATCCACAACGACAGCCATACCGATGGCTGACTGAAGGAAGAACTGAAGTAATTTGTAAGTGACCTGAGGTTGCCCGTTAAAGAACAGGCGCAGAGAGTCAAAGTTCAGCCCATTGATCTCAATTTCTTTACTCGCCCCTTTCAGAGTGAGTTTGAGTACCGATTTAGCCTCTTTTTCAATATCGAGCAACTGCCCTCTAAAAGGTGCATTTTCAAACGACGCTTCACTGATATTTAATGGGAGTACGTCGGTTTCATAACATGTTCTGAACTGACAAGACTTAAACCCAGGGGCATCAAAAGTAACCGACTCACCTTTCTTTACTGTTACCTTAGATGTCGCCGACTCATCGCTGTCAATTTTAACCACACTCATCGATGGGATCGGAGCGTGGAAGTCGGGAAATAACTGACCTATAAGTGCTTCCGTCAATTGAGGGAAACTGTTATCCAGACTCTGACGAATCTGTGCAGTAAGAAAAGCGCAGCCTTCCATGATTCTGGCAACGTGAGGATCTTCAACCTGTTCCTCGCTCAATTTCAGCCGTGCCGCGATTTTCGGATACGTTGCACCAAACTCTTGACCTTTGTGTCGTAAATACGCGAGCTCACGGTTGTAATACTTTAAGAATTCATCACTCATGCCGATTCACTCACCGTTATTCCTAAACTTACCGGTTCTACTTCGGAATCTAACACCAGTTCATGGTGCTTTTTACCTAACTCATAGACGGCATTAATCCGCAGTCGTAAAATCCTGTCTAGCTGCTCTTTGTCTTCAATAATCGCAACAAGAACTTCCTTGAACCGAGGTTCAAACTCTAAGATTGTTTCTCTCACAATTCTGCACAGGTGCTGCTGCCCATCCTTGCTACTGAAAGGCATCGAAGAAAAATCTGGCAAGCCATAAGTTAAAAGTGACTGCCGTAACTCTGGTAAGTCGTTATCAACTTTTACCCAACTCAGACGAGTATTGAGCAACGCTTCTACGTCTCTTATCAGTCCTTTCACTACCTGTTGATTACTCAGTGGAAACTGAGTATCAACAGTCGTACTCGGGTCTAAATCGATAAGCTTGTCTAGCAAAGAAACGTCATTGCCAACATGGGATCTATTTTCCATCCGCTATCTACTACGCTTCAGCTTCTTGCTTTTCTTTCTCGATATTTTCGATGGTGGCTAATGGCAGTGCACTTTCACCCGCTAGCCAGACTTTTTGTCCATGACCGACAAACACCTTGTCTTCAACTACAGGGTGCCAATCCGTCTCTTTACCTAGCTTGTTCGCGTCTCTGTCGCTACGAGAATATGTCAGAGGTATATGAGCTTCACCTTCCGTGATGCCTTTAATAGAGAACTCGACTGGTCTCCAGATGGTTTCCAACAAGTTGCTGGCAGGTTTAATGTTCAGGTATTCAACCTGATCAAGTGGTGCCAGATAGTAGTTACCTGTAGAGCTATAGAGTTCGATAAAGCCGTTTAATGAATCATCGATATCACGCACATCCGGATACTCAGTACCGTTAATGGTCAGTGTCGTTTCTGGTCTCAAAGACTCAAGTTCTTCACTCAGACGTTCTACTTCTTCTTCATTCCCCTCGTGAATAGCAAGATTCAATTGGGTCAATGTGGCGTACTGCTGTTCATTGGAACCTAAAAAGTTTGCTGTGGCTCCACCTTGCACAAAATCAACTCGCGCTTGCGCGGCTTTTACAAGATGGCGAATCTGGCTTGCACCAGCCAGGAATTCCGGGAAGAGTTTTGTCGCCTGCATCAGTTGTTCGTCAGCTCGTTCTAACTGCCCGTCAATACAAAGCAGCTCAATAAAATAGCTTCTGAGAGCGGCATCTTTTGGGTTTGACTTGATTGACTGGATGACCGAATCCAGTGTTTCCTGCAATTTTGCTTGACGTACTAATTGCTGCCAATCTGACATGAGACTTTCCTTATTTATATCGTTTTGTCCGGAGCAAGCTCGGTGATTAATCTGACACTTGAAACCATCTGATCGAGTTGGAAATGTGGTCTCAAATGAATGATCGAGTAGTAGTGCCCAGGACTGCCTTGTTTTTCTTTAACCTGAATTTTTGCTTCGTTGAGCGGGTACTTAGCCCTCAACTCATCTGAAGCTTCATCTGACGCAGTGGTGTACTGATGTAACCAACGTTGGAAATCGCCCTCAATACTCGCTGCATTTTGATAGCTGCCCACTTTGTCGCGTCCCATTACCTTGATGTAGTGAGCAATGCGCGCGACACACAATGTGTATTGCAACATCGAAGACAGCCTTGAGTTCACCGTAATTCCCTTTTCTTCATACACTTTTGGCTTGTGCAATGAAGAGTTAGAAGTAAAGGCAATCAGTGGGCTGTCTGATACCGGTGAAAGCGGAATAAATCCACAGTCTGATAGCGCCAACTCTCTTGATTCAGAGATTTGATAATTCACTGGGGAACGGTGTCTTTTCGCTTTACCCGGGAATTGCATCTGGCTACCTACAGGTGGAAGTATCACTCCCTGTCCGTAGCTTCCTGCTTTCAATCCCCTGATATGGGCAAACCATCCCGATTCGCTGTAGGCTCTTAACACTGTGGCGGCAAAACAAAACGAAGCGCTGCCCCACAGCATATCGCTTTCTGAATTGGTCACCTTTTCTTTAAACGCAAAAGCATCTAGTCGACTGCCATCGTATTTGTACGGCTGACGCATAAGAACGTAAGGCACCGTAACCGCGACGAATTTGGCATCTTCACTGTCACGGACTGCCTGCCAGTTCTTATATTCCATTTGGTCAAATTGCGCATGCACATCCAATATCGTCGCCAATTCTGAAAACGCATCAACTCCGAATAAACTAGGAGTTGCTGAAATCAAAACCGGGCAGAATGCTGCTGCCGCTGTCTGGCTGATCTTCCGAACCAGTGTCATGTCTCTGTCAAGCTTGTTTGTTCCTGCTTGATGAGAGATGCAATAGTTCCCCACAATCAGACCAAATGGCTCCCCTCCGGGAGTAGAAAATTCATTTTGGTAGACAAGTTTGAACAGACCACTTTGGTCAAACTCGATAGCTCGCTGACTATCCCGTCTGAGCTCTTCCCAGCTGCACGATAAAATCTTTATCTTGGAGCTTTGCTCGGAACCAAAACTGTCTTTTTGATTCACCAGATATTCGACGCCACGCCAACCCGCTTCAAAAGCCTGGAACTCCTCGTGATGAAGAATCGCGTTTATCTGCTCGTTCAATTGCTCATCAATCAGATCAATAACACTCAGTAAACTTTGATGCATCTCTTCAACACTGCGAATGTTGTTTGCGTCGCACCAATATTTCAGAGATTGTGAATCGGACTGTAAGTCAAGAAAACGGTCAAGCCAGATGGCATCCAAGGTTGGGTCTTGGGGTGTCTGCACATCGTGAATCAACAGCTCTGGTTCTACAAAATGAAATTCTGTCATGATGATATGGCTGACCCGAGGGTCAGCCGTCTATCCTATTAACCGCCTGACTCAGGGATCTTCGCAACAAGACGAAGAGACGTAGTCAGTTCTTCCATTTGTAGCCATGGTTTCAACCACGCTACAGCATTGTATGCACCTGGGCTTCCAGGAATTTCTTTAACCTGTACTTTTGCATCAGCCAGAGGGTACTTAGCACGGATTTCCTGACCGCCACCTTCTGATGCGTTAACGTAAGACAGGATCCAACGGTTTAGCCATGACTCAACGTCTTCTGCTTCCATGAAGCTACCGATCTTGTCACGTGCCATAACCTTCAGATAATGAGCAAAACGCGAAGTCGCCATCATGTATGGAAGACGTGCAGAAATTGCCGCGTTTGCCGTGGCTTCAGGGCTGTCGTACTTAGCTGGCTTCTGACACGTCTGAGCACCAAAGAACACCGCGTAGTTGGTGTTTTTGTAGTGACAAAGAGGCAAGAAGCCCAATTTACTCAGCTCTGCTTCACGACGGTCAGTAATGCCGATTTCAGTTGGACATTTCATATCCGGGTCACCATCGTCACTCTGGAAGAAGTGCGTTGGTAAGTTTTCTACGCGACCACCGCCTTCAGCACCACGGATAGCGGTACAAAAGCCATATTTAGCGAATGCATCGGTCAGTTTTGCACCCATCACGTAAGACGAGTTCATCCAGCAGTAATCATTGTGGTTTGCGTTGATCGCAATGCCAGATACTGGGTCAACTTCAAACTCTTCATAGCCAAATTCTTCAACCGGAGCTGTTGCTTCACCGTATGGCAAACGAGCAAGCACTTTTGGCATAGTAAGAGAAACAAAGCGAGAGTCCGCACTTTCACGGAAAGAACGCCACTGCGTGTATTCCAGAGATTCAAATACTTTTTCCAAATCACGTGGTTTAGAAAGTTCTGTCCACTCATCAAACCCGAATAGCGCTGGAGATGCCGCTGAAAGGAACGGAGCAAATCCCGCTGCTGCGACGTTAGACATCAGACCAAGAGTCTCAATGTCTTCTGGGTGGTTAGTAAATTCGTAGTCACCAATCAGTGCACCATAAGGTTCACCACCAGCACTACCAAACTCTGATTCGTATACTTTCTTAAAGATCTGGCTTTGGTCAAACTCAACCGCTTTACTCAAGTCTTTATGAAGCTCTTTCTTCGTCATACTCATCAGACGAATTTTTAGCGTTGCGCTTGTTTCTGAGTTTGAAGTCAGATATTGCAGTCCACGCCAAGTACCCTCAAGCTTCTGAAGTTCAGGGTGATGCATTACCGCAGCCAGCTGCTTTGAAATTTGACTATCTAGAGCTGCAATCGCTTCACGGAAAGTTACGGTCAAGTTCTTGTTCCAGGTAACCGTACCTTTCATCGCTTCTTCAGTTAGCGTTTTGATCAGCTCTTCCGCACGTGAAGCTTCAGTCTGCTTTGTCGCACCGATCGCCTGCTCTAGAAAAGAAGCACTCTGTTCGCCAACGGTAGGGTCTAACTGCTGTTCAGTTTGAGTACTCATTACTCATCTCCCTCCTTCTTATCACCTTCATTGAGGTTCAGTTCACCAGCCAACTTCTCTAAGTTGTCTGTGTTATTCAGTACGGACTCCAGAACGTCTTCCAGCTCTTCAGAACGGTCTACTTTCGTCATCAAGTCACGAAGTTTGTTACGGGTTTCCATAAGTTTACGTAAAGGATCAACCTGATTTACGATGGAAGCTGGCTCGAAGTCCTTCATGGAATTGAAGCGCAGATCAACGGTAAACGTTGAGTCATCATCAGCCAGTTTGTTATCCACTTTAAACGACAGAGTCGGGCTCATTTTCTTTAGAACGTCGTCAAAGTTATCGCGATCAATCTGGATAAAGCGACGGTCTTTAAGCGGCTTTAGCGCTTCAGTGTTGTGTCCCGCAAAATCACCCATTACACCAAGAACAAAAGGCAGTTCTTTTTTAAGTGAAGCATTTTCAGTTTCTACGTCATACGTAATATGAACACGAGGCTTCCTTACTCGTGAAAGTTTCGAGTGGATACTCGTCATAGGATTCTCCCTTATTTGTTATTCGCCATCTTGGTCTACTATGCCAACCAAACGGAAGTAGCCGTTCTTGGCTTCTCCATCAGAAATAAGCTCTGCCAACAAGTCTGGCAGAGGCATATCACACCACCTCACTACCTGTTCGATTGAATACGAAACGGGAGAATGTGGTTCAGTTTCCTTAAAGAACTCCGCAATCTTTTTGAGTTGCTCTATAGCATGCTCTCTTGATGCCAAGTTCGCCGCTAATAGCTGACCTGCAGGTACCGCAACCGTTTCTACTGTTCCGTCTGCAGTCTCTTCAACGACTTCTTCTAATTCTGTTTCTACTGCCACATCTGCTTTAAGCCTGTCACCAGCCAAATGATTAAGTGCAGATTGAATGGCTTCAAGCTTCTTCTGGATATGAGAACTTGGCATTACTTCGCCACAAGCATCATCCATGGACTGGCTATATCGATTAAATGCTTCAATGGCTAACGCAAGGTCTTCTCCAAGCTGCTGGTAGAACTCCTTCGAAGACTGGTTAACCGCGTCTTGAATCGACTTAAGCTCTACCGCACCGCCATCCAGTTTTTGACGTTTCTTGTCTTCGTCTAAACGTTCCAGATCGACCGCTTGCTGATACTCCCAGTAGGCGTATGACTGCCCCGTATGTGTCTCTGTAAGTGGAATGGAAGACAGAGGAAACAGCAAAGTACCCTCTTTCTCTATTCCGTTTAGTCCAATGATTGGAGTGACGCGTGTCTCGATTCCATCTTCATCGGGCATCGGATGAAGATGATCCCAGAAGTTTTCAATGAGTTGAGCGGCTAATTGGTAGCCCTCTGCAAATCCCTTGAACCCATAGGCTCGCGTCATCGCCTCAATCACCCAGGCAACCAGTTCCAAATCTTTTGAGTGATTGGACAATTGCTCTGGAACGGTTTCAAGAAACGGAATCCAGAGATTGACGTAATTGAGTAGAGGTTCTTCAACGATGATCGCATTGCGTTCTTCATTTCGTGCGACCATACGCTGGTCTTTCAAACGGAAGTAAGCCGACTGTGGGCTTACATCAGAACGCGGATCTGCACCTGCTGGCGCTTCTTCAGATATAGGAAGAAGTGCTTGTTCGATCCATTCAAAATCGGAGGCTTCGTACATCATTATCGACTCCTTGCGAAAATTGGAACCGTTGCATCATCAGATTGTGCAACCTCAGATGAATATTCCGCAGCGGTTGCTTTTATCAGTGCGCAGGTTACGTTGTCTTGTGCGCCTTTCACCAAGGCTGAATGCATAAGTGCCAAACCAGACTGAGCAACAGCATCTGCCTGAAGGCTTCTAGCCAGTTCAGCATTGTTTAGCTCTTTAGTGAGACCATCACTGCAAAGCAGAAATTGATCTCCGGGTACCAGTTGCCCAGACACCTGATCGACGACAACATCGGGTTCCACCCCTATCGCTCTGGTGATCACATTTGCCAGAGGGTGACTCTCGGCGTCATCAAAATTCAGCAGCCCTTGATCAACCAAGTCCATGACTTGGCTGTGATCGCGCGTTTTTTGGACTAACTGATTGTTTCTCATAAGGTAAATACGGCTATCGCCTACCCACAAGCAGTGGTAGAACCCATCCTGAATGTACAAGAGCACCAACGTTGTCCCCATGGTTTTCCCATCGAGGTTACTTCTTGCGTAGTCATATATCGCGTAGTTCGCTTCTAAAACGGCTTTTCTCAGGTCATCAATAGAAAAGTCCTGATGTTCATTCGCGTACTTTTCGATGGTATCAACCAGCATTTGACTGGCAATATCACCGGCTTCATGACCGCCCATTCCGTCCGCTACAACCCAGACACGCTTTGCAGATAAGTCCAGTAGAGAATCTTCGTTGTAGGGTCTGACCTTCCCTGGGTGCGTTTTTGAAAAGGTAAAGAAATTCCAATTCATTTCGCGTTACTCCTTACCAATTCCATTGATCCCAATTGCCATCTAGCATGGCTGCAAATTGTCCGACGGCCGGCAAGCCATCTGTAAACGTTGAAATTGCCGGAATAGTCTCTGAACCTTCGGTCCACCAATAGCATGTGCGCGGCAACTGAGTCTTGAGTAAATGCTGAAGCAGATGATTGCTTTCAAGCGGAATTTGTTCTTCAAACAACAGGTTTTGAAACTCACCGTTTACTGGTGTTGCTTTAAGCACTGGCGAACGGGTTAAGACTGCTTCCCAGTGCTCATTTGTAAGTAGTGGAGTCCAAGCTTCTAGCTGGAAGTTATCATCAAGCACTTCTAATGCGCGATCCTCCGCGGCTTCGCTCCATTTCCTGTCTTGCCAATAGCTGATAGCAGAGCCTTCAACAGGTCTTGCCAGAGTAAAGAAGTAGTATCTTCCAACAGAATCAACACTCGGGATCATGGTGCCAATAACCGTGTTCTCACCACACACATTAGGTGAAAGCGCAAAGTGCCAGATTGGCGCGTTCATGTAGTGCTGTGTCCAGGATTCTTCCATTTGTTCCCGGCTAACAGCAAGCACCGCTTGCTGCCAGTCTTGCCATGATTTTAAGAAGTCTTGTGGAAGGGATTCCTGTATGAAATCCCCTTTAGCCGGCACTTTTCCAAAATATCCCCATTGTGGTGTTATAAGGTTTGAGGACATGTAAATCGCTCCATATCGTTCGACCAGAATGGGTTAATGGTACTGCTCGGTATTAACTCCAATTGAACCTTATTCCCCTTGAGATCAATCATGACAATGTTGTCCTTACGTGTTTCAGGACGAGCCTTAAGTGACTGATCGAGCATCTTGTACAGACCCCATTGACCTTCGTAGGTGTGTGAGATCTCTCTGGATGAGTTAGGCGGAATAAAGATAATTCGTGTTTCCGACTTGCTTGAAGGCCAAGACAAATTCTGAGTTCGCTCTGGACCATGGCTGTAAACCAGTTTTTGTGAACCCAGCTCTAACTTGAACTTAGAAATATGTTGGTCCAGATATTTTGGTCTCAAGCCGAACTCAATCTTCACTGAGTTATCGGTTTCGAAGAAAGTCTGTCTGATTTTCTCTGCACGCTGGAACACTGCTAACGTCTCAGGGCTCACTCCAATTTCTTTTTCGAAGCGCCATACACGTCCAGATGTATCGACAAACGGCTCCAAGTAGTCTGAGAAGAAACTGTCTAATGTTCCGCCGTAACCAAAGAAGCGTTTGAAGTCTTTCAGGTTCACTTCATTCTTAGCAGAAGGATTGAATGGGTATCGACCTTCAATGCTTCGCTCATAAGCTTTAACCACCTGAGTTTTCCAGATCTGGTTCAAGTGATTCTGAGAACCCTTTTCTGCCAAGCGTGTTGATTCATGAGAAAGACCAACTAGCCAGCGGTTAAACGGAGCAGGTAGAATCTGATTGGTGCGCTTAAGTGAACGCGCAACGTCTTCAGTTACTGTTCCATCCAAAATGCTCTTGTATGCCAGTTTCTGGTTGTTACCTGAACTTGATAAGTCGGACAAGTATTCTCTCAATCCAACAAGAGACTGGTTGATCAGTTCAAAATCCTGTTGCTCGATTTTGATGATACCTTCGAACGCTCTTTCTACCTCTTTGCCTGGAAGGTTGATAGCCAGCTCTGTGTTCTCGGTAGGCATGAATCGACCAATAGCGTTTTTCTTGTTGTGCAGCGCAACATCGGCAGCTTTTGTCGCCACTTCAGCAGCCACTTTTTCGTTTTGGCTTAGCGACACTTTCGTTAGCGAAACTTCTTTCTGAACTGCTTTCAGGAAGGATTCCACCGGGCGCTCGGAACTCGCGAGAATTCGGCTTTGAATCAGACTAAGCTCCAGACTTGGTGTCGACTTAAGTGCAATGTCGTTAATCAAAGATTCCCATTCATAGATGTAATCTCTGTAGTAACGCTCGCGTACACCTTTAACCGCAAGATCATGATCTACCGCTTGAATATCGATGTTGTCGCCGTAGACCCAGTTATCTTCCATCAGGTTTTTAACTGTACGTCCAATCTGCATCTGGAAAATACTGTGGAAACCATTAAAGGTGTAGAACCCAGGTATTCCGGCAGAAAGTGGTTTGCCGCTTTTACGCTCAAACTGACTAAGGCTTTGTGACCCCATAACATCTGTGATTCGGAATGAAGGTACATGGCTCTTAATGAATTGCAGTTTCATTCGCTGATAAGCACGCTCTGCCAATGGCAACTGAGTAAGTACATTACGCGCGTCTTGGACTGCGTCATTGTTCACGTATAGCCCGAGGTCGTCGTTAGCCAACAAGTTCTTGGTATGCATCATTAGAGAAGCGCGTTTTTCTTCGTTGAACTCACCTGGGAAGTTGTTCTCGAAATAGAGTTCGAACCAACTTTCGACATGGACGATATCGAAACGCTCCGGATTAAACAGCATCAAGTATGTTTTAAGAGTTTCGTACAAGTATTCCCGGTGAGACTGACTCGCTTCCATCTCACTGATAAGCGCCGATTCCAACAGCTTAGAGAAGTAGCCATTTAACGCCTGGTGATAGGCAGCTTTCGCTGGCTGCCCTATCTTGTCGCCCTGATACAATCCAAACTTCTTAATGCCTTCAACGTCTTCGTAGTATCCGGCATACCCCATAGGTAGCCCCATGATTTCATCGAGCAACTCAAGGGATTCCACTAAGTTGTCTTCGAAATCAAAATCGATTCGCTTCACTTGTTCATCGATATTGGCAATGCGATCATCGGTTTCAGTGATAAGTTGCTTATTCCATTGGAAACTTTGGAACCAGATTGCGCCAAAAGCCGCCACACTCGCCAAGCTGAATGCCAGTGCACCATGCTTGACCCAACGGTTCTGCTTTTGATGATGACGGTTCACACTGCCAAGGAATTGCTCTCTGAATATAATGTCTTCAAACAGAGAACGAATGAAGAAACTCGCTGACTCTTTAGAGCTGGTTTTAAGCGATAGCTGAGAAAGCCCAAGACCTGATGATGTTTCATTCATTACGCGGTCAATTGGCATGCCTTCCTGAACCGCACTCACGATAAACACACCACGAATCATGGTTGACTCTTCGAAGGCGTTCTTTGCAAAGATGTCGCTTAGAAACTCGTCAACATTTGCCTGAAGCATTCTTAACTGCTTTGGAAACTCAAAAATCAGTGCTCGCTTGTCTAGATCAGTTTCCTGTTCTAAACGCTTGTTCATGCGTTTATCGAGGCTTTCCAGAAGATGGTGAAATTCTTTGTTAAACAGAGAAATAACACCTTTCTCATCTTCTGAAGACTCAGGGAACATGAAACCAAGTAACTGATCGCGCTCTTCGTCCTCTAAGTCTGCAAAGTACTCATTAAAACCTGCTATTAGGTCAGCTTTGGTGAGAACAATGTAAATAGGGAACTGCATACCAAGCTGGTTTTTCAGCTCCTGAATACGCGCCTTAATTGCTCTTGCATGCATGCCTCGTTCTGTACGAGTCTGGCTCATCAAGCTCACCAAACTTACTGCCACGATGGCACCATTGATAGGACGTTTCGTACGGTACTTTTTAAGTAACCCAAGGAAACCCAACCAAGCTTTGGAATCTTTTTCTGAATGACTGTCTTGCGTGGTATAGCGGCCAGCCGTATCAATCAGCACCGCTTTATTAGTAAACCACCAGTCACAGTGACGAGTTCCACCAATCCCAGACAAAGGATCTTGCCCTAAGCTGTCAGAAAGTGGGAACTCCAAACCAGAATTTGCTAGTGCCGTCGTTTTACCTGTTCCAGGAGGACCAATTAAAACGTACCAAGGCAGTTTGTAAATGCTTTGCTTTCCGCGTTTGCCCGTCTTGTGTAAGACTTGAATTGCCTGATCAATTCTCTCTTTGAGCAAGTCAATTTCGGCAGCGGATTCTTCATCGTCTTGCGCATTGACTTCCAGAAGATTCTGAATGCTTTCATCTTCTTCTTTCTTTTCTTTCTTCTGCTGGCGGATGTTCACGACACCCCAGCCAAACATTAGTGCTAGCAGTACTAGAAGACGAGAGGTTTCGCTTTTTAAAGGTTCATGACCAGCAACGGCCACGAGCGGGCCAACCAGCCAGATCATAAGTGACAGAGCAATCAGACCAATTAAGCTGACAAACCATTTTTGGCTGACAAATTTCCCTACAGCTTTAAAACTCACTGTTCCTCTCCTCCTACAGCTCTTTGTGCCACTAACAAGTCGATTTCAACACGGCGGTTTTTCGCTCGATTTGCTTCGGTGTCGTTATCAACGAGTGGTCTTGCGTCTCCCATGCCTTCCGGGATCAAACGACCGGTAAGATTACTGCTGTCAGCAAGATGATTAGTTACCGATGTGGCTCTGGCTAAGGACAGGTGCCAGTTAGACGGGAACTTACTAGTAAAAATTGGCTTGTTGTCGGTATGACCAACAATCATAATTCGACCTTTCGTTCCTTCTAAAGAACGACCTACTTTGGACAGTACTGGACGAATATGTTGGGTCAGCTCAGCACTGCCAGAGTCAAACAGTTCGTTTGCTGCAAATGAGATTCTGACTCTATCTGGAAGCTGTTGAATCTCTACAACACCACGATCCATTTCGGTAGCGAGATAGTCCTGAATTCGTAGAGCAACAGGAGCAACATCTGCCAAAGGTGTCGATTCAGTTACTTCAACAGAAGGGACGAGGTTAAGTAAGTTGGTAAAGGTCCTATTAGATTCTTCATTGATCTTATAATTGAATCCCATATACGTAGCGGCAAGGATGGCTCCCGCAATGGAAAGCGTCACCCACACTGGTGTGCTTTCGGTGATTTCCTCACCCACGCGTACCTTATCCTGCCAACCATCACTCAGTACTTTAGGTGGACGCTCGCTTACAGTGGTAATAACGTCGAAAACACGCTGTCGCAAGCTGCGATGAGATTCCACACCGTTCTTTTCTAATCGGTAGCGCCCAATGAAACCAAGAGACATACAAATATACTGAAGTTGCAGAATATCTAGGCTTTCGGTTGGCGCGGACATGGCTTTGTCCAGGTAATCATAAAACTGCTCACCGCCCTGAGTATTGGCATAGAAAGTTGAAAGCAGAGAGTTGTCTACCCAAATTGACTGACCACCCCAGACTGTGTTCAGCACGGTTTCATCGATTAGACAGCATAGGCAGAAGCGTGCGATATCAATATCTTGGTTTCTTGCGTTTTGCAGTCTTAAGCGGGTTTCGTAATCTCGAATTTTCTGGACAAAAGCTTCTCGCAGCTGTTGAACATCACCGTACTGGCTGGTAGCTCTGATTTGACCAATCAATGAGAGAACCACGTTTGCTTCGGCCAGAAGAAGGTTTTTGCCAAACGCGATTACACTAGAGGATTTCTCCTCTTTGATTACTTTGGTAAGCAGTACAGTGCTGTCTCCCTCTTGGGGCGGTGGTGGAGAAGCGGGGGCTGCTGGTGCTGGCTTAGCACCACCTCTACGTCCGGGAGTAGGTTTCATTACAGTGTCTTCCATCAGTCTACTTCAACTTATTGATTAATCGTCCATAACTCGACATCGATCCCCGGATAGTTACCTGAGATATGAATTGCCAAACCACCACTTTCAGTCAGTCTTTGCCAGTAAGGACCTTTCTTGGTCACTTCAAAGTATTGGTAACCTGCCTGATACGGAATTTGTCTTGGAACCACAGTCAGCGGCGAGATTGCGATACCGTGAAGCTGGTTGTTGATGAGATCGCGAATGTTTTCGACAGGTCCGATCTTGATTTGAGACGGTAAGCGTTTACGCAGCTCTTCACTTGCCACGTCAGCTTTGATGGCAAGAACAAACTGACACTTCGAAAGAATGTTTTTGTCAGGAATACTGGAAACACGAATACCGTATTGTCTGATCTCAAGTGGTAGCTTAGTCGCCGTTTGCTCAAGTACTACACTCAGATACTGGCTGAGCATCTGATGCACTACATGGAAAAGTTCTGCCATGTCACCATGTTTGTATTTCGGTAACACAGGCGGACGCTTAGACTTAGTCGAGAAAGTCGCTAGCTCTCCAATCAAACCGTACAGTGCCGTTGTCAACTGGAAGGGATGTAGGTCCGAACACTGGCTGAAATGCCTTAAGGTTGTCTCATGACGGTTGAGCATTTGAAGCATGACAAAATCAACAGCCGATGCTGATGCCGATTTCCCCTGCCCTAATCTTTGAGCAAGAGCATCGGCACGGATTTTAATCATTGCAACAATGTTGTTGAGATACTTATGAATGGTTTCGTTCTTGTTCGCATTTAACGAAGGTGGAATGAAGTCCTGATCAAGCAGAACTTCTCCTTCCGTCGTGACTTCCTTAATTTTGGCAACTCTAATGGAATGGTAACCAGGAAGTTTGTCATTGGTGACTTTCAACTGAACTCTCAAGGAAGCTAGCTGAAGGATTTCTTCATCGTGTCCAGTGACATTGTCCGTGACAGATTGATCAGAATATATATAGCGAGTAACCAACTCTTCTGAGTCGGATGCGATGTTCTGACCATTCACCTTGTCAGCTGGAATAGCGAGGGAAATGTAGGTGTCTTTGGTTTCTGAATCCACCATTAAAGGTTTCGGCGCATTGTCTTTAACCGGTACATTAACCAAGGTCATATCGGGCATGATTGCCTGACATTGCTCTAGATGAAGTTGACCTTCTTTAAGCAGCGCCTGGTTAAACTTAATTAAAGAAACACCCCAGGAATACGGCGACAGCAATTGCTGGATTTCCTTGGATTCAAAATTAATCGCTCGCTCTTGCTGCTGAAAATGTTGAGGGCGCAAAAACATACCCTCACACCATGCGATGGGAGAAAAATCACTCATTAAATTAGTAAACCTATTCGTACAACAATTTATTTAACAGCTATGGACAATTCACCAATAAGTAACTTGTGTTTTTCATAACCCGTTTTGTCTACTGGAATTACTTTTCGCCAGTTAGCATTTTCAATATCTCTGTAAGCTGCAATAACACCGACATATTCCACTTCAGGCTTCATACTTACTTCATATAGCTCAGTGCTACCAGGAGCAAAAGTAAATTCTTGCTTAGCAATTAGATCAGGACCTAAAACTTCTTCAGGTTCTTCATATAGAGAAAAGAAATCTTGGCTTTCAAATAACGTATTTGACGTTAATTCATACACGTGAATGACTACAGGAGAAGGTCGACCATTTAAATCTGGGTTTGCCTTATTGCTAACCTCAAATTCAAGTGTGGAATACGCTGGTACAACATAGTTAGCTACTGAGCATCCTGCCAGAACGAATGCAAATAATAGCCCCATTATTGATAATTTTGTTTTTTGTTTCATTTTCTCAACCTTTTTTCAAAGCCATTTCGTAAGATTTAGCGAAGTCTTCTAAATAGAATGGAGTGGAACTCTCTTCAAGTTCATTGGACAAATCTGAATATTGTCTCTCGTAGTTTTTCCAAAAATTAGCTTGGGTTTTACCCGGTATTATTTTCTCTAGTACACCGTCACCCGCATTCATGGTGGAAATATAATCTGGATTCAGTAATCCCATAACACCACGTACCGCGCCATCTACACCCAGCATTAACGCTTTTTCGTGTTTTTCAATGTCATCAAAGGCTTCTTGAATAGCGTGCTGTGGTGCTAAAAAACTCGCGGTATTACGGTTGTAGAGGTTGTGGATCGCGTCTTCCAGGTTTGCAGAAAATTTAAGTGGGTTATTTTCATGCCTTTGGAATGCGGTGTGATTCAAGCGATTTGTCTGTTTAAATTCTGCTCTGTGATGAAGCGTATCCATCAATCCACCTAGCAACAGCGCAAATGATTCACCGAGTTGCTTAAACCACTCTTCTGAGTGTTGAGCTGGGACCATATTTCGTGTGATTCCCAAACCACTCAGAAACTCGTCCATTTCTCCTGAAGTGTCACCTGCCACGTGAGGTTTTGCCACTTGAGGGGCTTGACTAGGTTGGTTTACTTGCGGTTTTTCTGTCTGAGTTTGGGGAGCCGCTCTGCCCGGCGATGGGCGTTCTACTCTTGGTGTTGCAACCGTTGCCTGAGCAGGTTCATTGTGTGCTTGTGGCTGTACGTGTTGCTGAGGAGGTGGCTCAGGAATAAAATCTGGCGCAACCTGTGGCTGTGCGGGTTGAGAAGGAGTATCTGCTACTAGATCGTCTGTAACATGTGTTTCTTGCAAGTTAAAGAAATCATCAGTTAGCCCGATATCGCTTTCGAACACAGGATTGCTCTGCAAATTCGAAGATAAGTCGCTGGCAAAATTGTGGTCTTGGGAGTGATTATTAAACCCAGTTGGCGCATTAAAATCATCGTTGGGAATTTGATTAAATACGTCACTTGCGTTGACTTCCTGATGAGGGTGAATGGTCGTTTCACCAGAGTTCTTTAACTCAACCAGAATTTCGTACTCACCAAATGTAATTATATCATTATCATTAAGCTTAATTTCATTGCCATTACCAACAGGCGTTACCGACCTATTTAAGAATAATCCGTTTGTTGACAAATCTCTTATTAAATAATCACCACCAAAGCGAATAAGTTCACCATGAACACTTGATACAACTCGTTCTGGATCAGGCAATGTCCAGTCACAGCTATCTGAGCGACCGAATTTAACTGAATCATTTACATTATTATCATTAAATTCAAACTCACTCTGAATCTCAGATGTAAATTTATGAAAGCTGTTAATAGACAGCACGATTCCCATAATAACCTCAAGCCAACATTATATAAATTCTAACGTTATTAATAGAAGCAACTAATTTACTATTTTATCAATGATAAATATAACAATAGAGCGTCACTAAAATTAGCCTGAACTATGATTAAATTGGCTTTTAATTTGAAATATATTTTGCAACGAAAAATGATTTATACAGCGCAGATCAAATTTTAAAAAATATTTACTTCACCAAATTTCGTTTGATTGTTATCTAAGCCGAAACTTTAATTCCTACTAATTGTTTCAAATTGCTGGGTGCCTAACCTTACTGACATTCAACTTGGAGTTCGCTAAATGTCAAAAGATAATCTTCCCCCTAAAGAGCCAACCAAACCACAAGATGGTGATCGCACTCAAATCGTGAAAATTGAGCGCAAAACTGCAGCACCCGCTGATAAACCTGAAGAGAAAAAAGCAGAGCCTAAAAAACCAGTCTCCTCAAAGGAAAAAACCAAGGCACCCGGAACAGCAAAACCAAAGCCTGCTGAAGAGCCAGTAAAGGCACAGTCTAAGTCTCCTACTCAGCCACCAGCATCAGTTGCGAAAAAAGCCACTAATCCAGGCAACGTAACCTCAAACGCCGAGAGCTTAGTAGGCACGTTGGTTAAGGGAAGATACAAACTCGAATCATTAATTGGACATGGCGGTCTATGCGATGTGTATCGGGCAAAAGATAAGGTACTCGAATCTTCTGGCTCCGAATCTCCATACGTGGCACTGAAGATATTGCAAAAAGAGTATGTAAATCAGCCGGAAACAGCTCGCATGCTGATTCGTGAAGCTCAGAACACTCAAAAGCTAAGTCACCCCAATATTATCCGCGTTTTCGACTTTGGCGTTGATCAACAGATTTACTATCTGGTAATGGAATACCTTGATGGAGAAACATTGGAGCAATTGATTCAGCGTTCCCGTCCATCCGGTTTGCAATACACCAAAGCGCTCGCCGTTCTTGACCAAATCTTAGATGCATTGCACTACGCCCATCACCAAGATATTGTTCACGCTGATTTGAAGCCGGCGAACATCATGCTCAACTCTGATGGGCAAATTAAGATATTTGATTTTGGCGTATCAAAGACTTTCAAACTCAAGCAAGATCAATATGCTGCAGCAAGAAAAGAAAGTAACGACAACGTGGGTGGTTACACGCCAAACTATGCGTCAATTAACCTGATTAATGGTTCCGATCCAAAGCACACGGACGATCTATTCGCGTTTGCTTGCATCGCATACGAACTGCTTAGCTGCAAACACCCTTATGGACGCAAACCAGCGAACATTGCGTTAAAAGAAGGGTTGAAAGCGAAGAAGCCTGCCAACATTCCTGCGTCTAAGTGGAAGGCACTTAATGACTATCTAGACCTAAGCTCAGAACCAAAACTTGATTCAGCAGAAAAGATAAAAGAGTTCCTGCATAAGAACTACACACCAGCTATTGCAGCAGGTGTGGCGATATTGGGTCTGGTCGGAATGCTCGGTTATGGCTACTCACAAATGAGCTCCGAAATCGACACCCATAAAACTCATATTGCTGCATTAGAACAGCAAATTGATGCCCAAAACGCATTGCTCGATACCCCGTTCTCCGACGTGCTCGCTATGATCGATGCACAACCCACTCATCATGCTGTTATCTCTCAGGGATTACTTCGTCATCACAAAGAAGCCATCATTTCAGAGTTTGAAACCCGAATTGATGAAATTCTGAATGACAGAGAAAGTTCGTATCCAAACTACTACTCTATTGAGAAAGTTCTGGAAGACGCTAAGAAGTACTACCCTGATTCTCACGAACTTGAAACCATTGCGGCAGATATTCGTTCGAGTAAGCTGTCTACGCTGTCGGTACTTGCCCAGAGAATTAATACCCACCTTGAGAAAGGTCGCTACAGTAAATCGGACAGTAAAGACAATGTGTTCACCCTGTATCTCGATCTGCAGACCATTAATTCCGACTATCAATTTAAGCCATCTTCACTGGCTAATGAGGTATTCGGTTCCAAGTTTGACACTGCATTAAAAGAAAAAGATACAGTGACTCTCGCTGAACTCATCACCGTTGGTAATACTTTGTTTGATAGCGTAGAGGAACACAAAACACTGCTTGTTCAGGGCAACAAGATGTCCAGTGCTATCAGCGCACTCAGCACTTATCAATTGGCTGTGAATTCAGGGCAGTCTGCGACCTACCCATATGAGGCGGCGCGTGTACTGTATGGCGAAGAGTTGTCAGCACTTAGAACTACACTAGAAGGCTCTAATACCATTAAGGAACTTGATAGCTTAGTTGACAATATTGATAATTTCGCGAGCAAAGTACCTTCTGATTTCCGGGATGTCGCTAAAATTCGCTCAGAAACGGCAAACCGTTATCTCGAGTTGTCTGACATTTTGCTGAACAAACGTAAGGCGTCTCAAGCTCGCGCGGCGATGAAGAAAGCAAACGATCTACTTCAAAAAGTAGAATTATCTAAACAAGGCGGATAACAGAGCCAACTAAAGCTTTCGATACGATTACAATAAATCAAAGCCAGCTTCCTTTGAGAAGTTGGCTTTTTGTTTACTAAGATAAATATTGCTTAACTTTAAAGTGATATGTTTATTCAATTTACAATTTAATAGAAAGCATCATAAAACAAATTTATTAGACATAAATCCCAAATAACCATGCCCTATGGTTAATCAATCAAGCTAATTATGTAAACCAATTGTATCAAGTGCGAAAATTTACTGATATGCCCCTGCTTTTATAAACCTTCTCAAAAGTGAAAATTATCAGTGGAATGACTTCAAAATTTTGATGTTTCATTGAACGCAACGCCGTCTCTGGGCAATCGTTTTTAAAAAATTCGTCTAAAGTTATGTGCTAACTCAATCAAACTGTGAAATGAGTACGCCATTTTACTCTTTAGATTTGTATCATTAGTGAGAACTCTATATCTTGATGAGCTTTTAGTAAGTTAAACTTGAGCCAATCGAGTAATTTTGTATGACTTTCTAAGCAATTCGATATTATTATAACTATCAATATACTTGCGACGTCGGTTTCTCTAAAATAAGACAAAAAAACGCTAAGTTGTTTTTTAAAGCGAAAAATGGGATGAGGAAGGTGCTCTTTGAGTGCCAATGCATTTTAATGACAAATATAGAATCAAGGATGTTGCCGAGCTCTTTTGGCATCTTTGCAATGTTTCTGTTGCAGCTTTTAGTATCATTTGGTGCTTCCGCCTCAGTCTTTCCTATTGAGGTTTCAGGGGACGAAGAAGGAAAGCGAATTACAGGTCGCTACCTTTTATGGCACGACGCTTCGGGGGAAGCAAAATTAAACGATGCCGTTAAAGCTTTTCGTAACCAAGAGTTTAAACCTCTTAGTACCAAAGGTTCCACTGGGCTACAGCCCGGTGCTTTCTGGAGCATTTTTGCTCTCACCAACACCACCAACACCGCTATCACGGTTCATCTTGAATACATCGATCATCAGTTGATTTACCTCGATGCGTATCAACGCTCTGTCGCGGAAAACAACTATGAAATGCTGGCAAGCTTATTCCTTGGCGACTCTTTTTCAGAGCGACTGATTCCACACCAAAGGTTTGTGGTGCCTGTTACGCTGGAGCCAAACCAAACTTATCAGTATCTTTTCCGTTATGGCTCTGACGGTCAGGGCTACGTTTTTCCTGACCTGAGAATCTGGAACCCTCAAAAGCTCAACTACGCGCAGTCTGTTGAAGTTGCACTGATCTCTATTGGAGTGGGCAGTTTATTGCTTATGGCATTGACATCCTTTGTTGTGGGCAGCGCATCCAATGATCGTGTTTATATGGCTTATGGCGTCTACGCCATAGCAAAAACCCTTACGTGGCCAACGATTCTCGGCTTTACACACATGTTTGTGTTACAGGATAACTTCCACTGGAACCTGATGTCTTTGGGTGGAGCGTTGTCCATTATGACCGGAATCATTTTTGTACGTTCCATGCTACAAACCAGGGAAAAGACACCAAAGTTAGATTGGGTATTGAAGTTCATGATACTCAATACACTTTTTCTGGCGTTAGCCGCAGTATTTCGTGAGACAGCCCTTGCGGTCATTTTCATGACCATCGCCCTACTCCTTTATCCGTTCCTCGCGATTGCAGGCATCATTCGCTGGATCCAAGGCTCCATAGTTTCCGCAATCTATACGGTCGCCTGGGGTATTCTGGTTGGCGGTTTATTTGCACAAGCGATGCGAGATTTGGGTTATGTCGAACATAACTTCTTCACCTATTACTGGCCTGTCTTTGCTTCCTTTGGTGAAATGGCAGTCATTCTTATTGCAATGGGCATTCGATTACTTCAACTCAGAAGAAGAAAAGACAACGCAGAGACACTTTACCGCCGCCAACTTGAGCGTGCTAAGTACGAACTGGAAATGCTGGTTTCCGAGCGGACTCACGCACTGGAGCAAGAGAAACAACGAGCGGAAATTGAAGCACGTACAGACCCGCTGACTGGAATCAGTAACCGACGTAACTTTATGAAGCTCGCTGAAGAGTCTTTCGACAAAAGCTTACTGGAATCCAAACCATTGGCGGTCATCATGTTTGATCTCGACCACTTCAAAGAAATAAATGACAGATATGGTCATTCAACCGGAGATAAAGCACTGAAACTGTTCGCGAGTACTATTTCAGGGAACATTCCCGACAATGCTATCTTCGGTCGACTCGGTGGAGAAGAGTTCTGTATGGCATTCCACGGCGATCAGGTCATGGCGATGGACATTGCAGAATTTCTCAGAAGCACAATAGAAAATATATCTATCGATAATGGTGAAAGGCAGGTTAGATTTACCACCAGCGTTGGGATTTCAGTACTAGACCACGAGAAACACATTGATCAATTGATCACTAACGCCGATAAAGCTTTATATCGCGCAAAATACTCGGGTCGGAACAAGGTTGTCGTCGCCTAGTAAACGGGTTGCGACACTCTACAGGAAAGGAAAGAGGTGCAGATACCTGCTCCTCTTTTTTATAATCAATATTTCTCATCACCTAATGGTCTGGCTAAATAGTCAAAATCACGCTTAAACGGCCAGTTTGGTGTTGTTTCTATCAGCCTCTCCGTTTTACATGCTTCCGTCTGATCTGCTTTTAAACACCACGAAGTGGGCTCGGGAGTCGGAACTTTATTCATCATATGGCGATAATCTGAGACAGCTTTATAGACCAACCTTCGGGCACGATTTAAGCTGCCTAAAGGCTCCCAACCATCAACCGCCCTCCAGGGGTTCATTGAAACATTCTCACAAAACTCTGTTTGTTCAGGGCTGTTAATCAATTGAGGTGGAATATGAATCGTGGCAATAGGAATAAATGGCGATGCTTTCTCTGACCATATCACCGTCGCATCGTCGATTGGCATGTATTTGCCTGTCACTTTTTCCTGAACCATAAAATCAAAGCATGCTCCGTCAGTTAAAAGCTGCTCTTGGAGTTGGGTATTGAGGTAATTTTCGGGTGAGCGGTCGACTTTTCCAGGGAAGGTCATTCCTTTACAAGGTTTGGTCGAAAACTTGATGGTATTCTTCCCTAGCTGATAAGGGAGCATTGAAAAATACTGAGCATCCAATGGGGTATCAATCACTGTCGATACGGTCTGTATCGCCCGATAGAACTGTTTCGGATGAAACCGTGGTGGAAATATGCTGATGAACCATTTAGTACGTTCAAACTTTGCCAGGAAAAGCATGTCCTCGGCATAGTCAAAAATATTGCGATTAAAAAAGGCGGGAACATTGGTCATGATGAAATCCTGATTGCCGGACGCGCCAAGCTCAGGTGCAATTGGGTCCCCAGGTACATTCATCACCTTAATCGCCATCCCCCGGGCATCACCTTTCTTATCTGCCTGCACCAGCATATCACCATTGGAAAACCGAATCCAAGCGGGATACTGGTGTCCTTCATGCTCAAACAGGCTAGCTTTAAACCTCGAAGGAATATCGGGGTTGACTGTAAAGGTCGCTCTCACGCATCCAGTCGCTTTAGCATGAGCGTCTCGCCGGTAGGGTCTTCCGTTGTATTCCTCTGCTCTCCGAGATATTTCTCTCGCGCTTAGAATCGACGACTGAACGGCATCGTACTCTGGTTGTGACATTCCCATTTCGAGCGCCGTTTCATCAAGCGCATGTGCTTTAAACCCGAATAGAGCGGCGAAAACACATACACTCAAGGTCGTTAACTTGTTCATTAATGTACCTCCAGTGGATGACTTTTCGCAGACTCAAAGCGAGATTCACAAGCAAGCTGCTCTGATTCAAAGTACGGAGCTTCGACGTATTGATTCCAGTTTTGAGGGTCACCGCCAAGTGCAACGTCAAAATCTGGGTTGCCCATGACTTTGATGTATTCCAGCAACTTCATTCTTTCTTTGACGGTCAGAAGTTTTCCAATTCGTCCTTTAACGTCTGCATCAGTGAATAAATGCCCGTGGTTCCCATTACCTTCGATACGAGTGTCATGAAGAAACGCACCTTGCTTGATGTCAGTCGCGTATCCCAAACGAATAGGATCGTATTCTCGATTGCCAACATAGAATTCCTGAGGTCTCTCACTTTGCGGTGAAATCATGTGATAAACGGTTGGTACTGACCCATTGTGAAGATATGGTGGTGTAGCCCACACACCATGCAGAGGCCTGGCTTTATAAGCCCTTTTGTTCACAATTCTAAATGGAATGTTAAGACCGTCGTATTCGGGTATCAGTGACTTATCGATGTGTTCATCCTGATAGAGCTTTGGAATAAGGCGATTGAGTAGAATCTGTAATCCATCACCCGCATTAACTGGCTCTGAATCTGGAATTATCTTACTGGCATCGTATTTGTGGTCCATGTAGTTGTTCGCAGCGGTCGCATCAGTACCAATGGTGTCGATATCAATCCAAGGCAACGCCCAGACAACTTCACGCCAGTCCTGGCGTATTGCCCGACCCGCTACATACGTGATATCCCCATCCATATCCCACTCCCAGTTCACATCAATTTGGTGAGCTGGGTTAGCACCTTCGTGCGATGCTACAGGCCATTGGTAAGACTCGCTTCGGTGCGGACCATGACAAAACTGGCAGTTCTTGGCAAACAGATCTTTTCCATCTCGTGCCATGGCAATGTCAATGTCTCCAAGAATATGCTCTGGCCATTTAGGCGGTTCGAGTGTTCTTAACTTCCCCTCAATGCAGTGCATTCCCGGCAAATCAATCACGGTTTCACCAAACTCATCAGAAGTCAGAAGTTCTCCGTTTTCATTCACCAACTTTATCGGCGCGAGAACCCCCAAACTTTCCCCGATGTTTCTTGCCATTGGCTGATTGGTAAATCCGGTATACTGAACCCAGTCAAATCGCCACATATCCCACAAAAAAGGATAACTGACAGGCGCATTCGCTATCGTCAGGTTGGAAGGTTCATTAATGTCATAGCCAAAAACCACATTTGCAATCCTGCCTACTGCATCGGTACGGCCACGTCCTTCTTCAACTGGATATAAAGATGGATTCCCCGCAGAATTTGCGAAGCTCAGACCTTTTTCAATAAACGCACGCAGATCTTTTCTAAGCTTCATGCGTTTATCCATATCCTCCCCAACTACCCTGTCTGCAAAACGGTTGAACTTAAATGGGTCGACATAGGTAAGAAAGACTGAAGCACCAAGCGATACAATGAACTCGCCGGTTTTGATACTGGAGATGCTGTGAAGTGCCTGACCACCATCAACCCGCATGGCTTTGCCTTGAAAGTGAAGCTCTCCGGTATGACACGCCGCGCAGGTGATATCTAATTTTTCCCGCTGCGTTTTTGGATCGATGTGCCGACCAAAACCAACAGGCAAATTACCCGGATTCATAATGGTAGGCTGCTGACCGGGGTCAACGATAAACCCCCATCCTCGCATATTGTCTGTGCTTGCCAGCATGTCTTTAGAAAAAGGCAGCTCAAGATTCACAAGCCAGTTGTATTCTAAGCCAAGTAGCTCAGTACCTTGAGGAGTAAAGTAATATGTCTCTCTATCTTTGTCAGTCCAGCCACTGTTCAGATAGTGAACTTCATTAACGGTTTCTACTGTCAGATTAGGCGCTAAAAAAGATTTAATCTGAAAGTAAAGGAAAGAAACAATAACGACAGAAAATAATGTTACCCGGAACCATTTCGGTCCAAGAGATAACCATAAGTTCAACAAAGCGATTATTATACCTTTCGCCCATCGATAAACTTTTAATATAATTGTAATTATTGCTCTGAATATTGCTTTTAGTGCAGTGAGTAACGCCTTAAAAAACCATTGGAATGGTAAAATCAGCCACTGAACTGTTTTTTCTAATTGCACAGCGTCTTCCTGACATTTGTAAACACTCTAATTCAACAATGTTAATAAACATTATTAAAATACCCAGATTTTTACCTCTAAAAGGAGATCTGAATATCGAATTAACCGTATGATTGGCTAGTATTTACACATACAGCTCAGGGACTATCAATTAATTGCTTACAAAACTCCCGCCAATCCCAATAAACCTACCGGTAGAAGCAAAATCCACTGAGGAAGAGAGAGCCAAAGGTTTGGTAATTTCCAGCGCCAGGAAATCCACAAAAACAAAAATGCAAAAAGAATGTATTGAACAGAAATAAAGCCAACGCTTAAAGACTTATCCCGGTCAAATGCAGATAAAATAAGCCAGAAACCAGTAGAAAATAAAACGATGGTGACCATATGCCAGCATGCATACATTACACTTTTTACCGATGTTTTCATTTCGGTCGCCATAAATGGTCTTACCGGATCGTAATGCCCCGCAATTAAATGAACAAACGCACAGAAAATTGCAGCGGCTCCTGAAGCTAACCACCAATAATTTGCAATAGCCATAAATTCATCCCTTACAATTGAAACGTAATTTGAGCGTTTGCACGCTGAAAAATTTGTAAATACCCATACAAAACCCGTTCATAAAAAAGAACATCTCCTCTCGGATTGAAAGGCATTTTTTCATCATGATGTGCATGAAAGGCTATGGTCATCCCCTGCTCCATATAACCGGGATTAGATTTAAAGCAGAACCCTTTATCACTCAGTAATTTTGATTTCCACGCAACAAACTCTTTAAAACGTTCTTCAAAGCCATTAAGTCTTTCTGTATTCACACCAGATAGATAAAAGTGACCAACCCACTTTTTAACTTCAGAAAGGTTTTGTGACTGATAGGCTTTTAACATTGAAAGAAACCCGTCTGCCGTTTCTCTATCGATGGGAAATGTGCTACCAAAATCCAGTAATTGAATGGTTTGATTTTCTGAGATAAGGAAGTTGCCTATGTTCGGATCGGAATGAAAGCGTTGCCCACTGCGGAGTGTTTCCAAAAAAAGCGTTAACAAACGCTGGCACACTAAATTTATATTTTTCTGGCTTGGTTGTGTTGCCAGCCATTCGTCTAAATGCATTCCCTCGACATAATGGGTGGTTAACACTTTTGCTGTACAGAACTCTTCTACTGGATTCACAACGCCAACACCATCAATCTTCAGTGATGAGAAAAACTGCGTTTGCTCCAATTCATGAAGGTAATCGACTTCCTCAAGTAAGCTTTTTTCTATATAGGGCAAAGATTGTTTGAAGTTGTATTCGCTAGGTAGAAGTTTTAATAGCTGGCGCAACGTAGCCATGTCTGATCGAATGGTCTGATCTATTCCCGGATATTGAATTTTCACAGCCAGACTGTTGCCATTCTGATCTTTCGCCAGGTGAACCTGCCCCAAGCTTGCCGCTGCAAAAGGCGTATTTTCAAACGACGCAAACAATGTTTCCGGGTACTGACCAAACTGACTATGGATGATTTTTCTGGCCAAAGCCCGGTTGATACCGGGTACCTGATAGCATGATTTACCTAACTCTTTTCGAATCGATTCAGGGACATGAACCTGATTCATGCAAAGCATCTGAGCAACTTTTAACCCGGTACCACGAAGTTTGGTTAACGCTTTGAATAATATTTCCGCCACTTCCTGATCAACCAGTTCATCGCTAGAAGTGTCCGAAGCGTTGTTCAAACCGATCAGCTTTTTCGCCTTTTGAGACACTTTCTTGGATCCAGCCCGAACCACTGCCTGAACAACAACAGAGCTTCGACCAATTTTCCCCGTTGGAATATCCGTCATAATGGCTATCTCCGTTTAATGGTTCTGACTGTACTCATCGCTTTAGTCAGATAGTCAAAACCAGAGAACAGATGATGACGGAATAGAAATGAAAGCATGTCCCCAGCACGATTCAACACGCCACTTTCCAGAACCGACATAGCAAACGCCAGACTAAGATCAATCAATTGCGTGGTTTGCGTGAAGTCTTCGCTGTCGTCTTTAAGCCAGTAAGCCAGAATTCCAACATAGTAGTCCCAGAATAAGGATGGGAGAAAGCTGCTTCCAGCTTGCGGTTCGAGTTCTTCATTCTCGTAAGCTAAATGCAAATATCCTTCAAATGTTTCGGACACCTTGGCTCTGATTGGTGCCATTGAACCAAATTTTGCTAATGGAGATAAATAAGCCAGATCGAATGCTTCTGAAACAAATTCGCGATTCGACAGAAGTAGACTCAGGTTGGTTTCAATAAAGCACTGAACTTTTTCATGTAATTGGTAGGATTCAAATTCTTCAATAGTATCCAGCTCTTTCAAAGTGTCTTCCATCACCACTTCAAAATAGCCATAGAGAATCTTCTCTTTACTTGGAAAGTAATTGTAGATCGTCGCATCACCCACTTCTGCAGCTTTTGCAATTTTCCTCATTGAGACATTTTTAAAACCGTCCTCTGACATTAAATCGACCGCCGCATCAATAATTCTGCGCCTAACCTCTGCCTTTTTATCCTTCATTTTCATATCAAATTACCAAAACCGAAAACACTACGATTAAAATATGATCAATTTGACGTTTTGTCTATAGTATTTTCATATATTGTATTTTACGTCTGCTATTTACAGATCGCTAAAATGCAATTCATCACCAACACAACGATGAAACAATCCAATCAAATACCTAACAAAATGATGACATTAGATATCTCTGCCTATGCAACAATTCACACCATCACCTACAGTTTGAATTAGTCACAAACTGTGTTTATCCCTAATTGAGACTCATGAGCCATTTGCTCTAGCCCGCTTTTAGCGGGCTTTTCTTTTTTCAGCACACTAAAGCTGTCGAAAAATTCTTCACTCCACAATCAAAATCTGCGCAAACGCTTTTCGAAAACACCCTAAATCTTTAGTTCTGGTTTACCTGTCACGAATGCGGTGGTCTAATACGGATGAACGCTTAATTTATTGGAAACCATTCATGTCAAAAGAAAACCAGCCGACTCTGTTCTTTTTCGATTACGAAACCTGGGGGACCAGCCCCGCTAAAGATCGACCTAGCCAGTTTGCCGGAGTTCGCACAGACATGGATCTGAATATCATAGGCGAACCGCTTGTCATTTATTGCCAGCCTCCCTCTGATTACCTCCCTTCACCTGAAGCCGCGCTTATTACTGGAATCTCTCCACAAACAGCTGTGAGTAAAGGGCTACCCGAGCCTGAGTTCATTAAAAAGATTCACGATGAACTTTCTACGCCAAATACCACAAGCCTTGGTTACAACAGCATTCGATTTGATGACGAAGTCTCTCGCTATACTCTTTATCGAAACTTTTATGACCCGTATGCCTGGAGCTGGCAGCACGGAAACTCTCGATGGGATTTGCTGGACGTAATGCGAGCCTGTCACGCACTTCGACCTGAAGGTGTGAACTGGCCTCAACGTGATGATGGCTATACAAGCTTTAAGCTAGAGCATCTGTCTGTTGCCAATGGCATAGAACACGAAAATGCACACGATGCGATGGCGGATGTGATTGCGACCATCGAAATGGCTAAGAAGGTTAAGGAAGCGCAACCAAAGCTGTTCGATTACCTATTCAGCATGCGCCACAAAAAGAAACTCAATGAGCTTGTCGATATCGTCAACATGACACCTTTGATGCACGTCTCCGGTATGTTGGGTGCAGAATGCTCCTACACTTCGTGGATGGTTCCTGTCGCGTGGCACCCAACCAATCAAAATGCTGTCGTCATGATCAATCTTGCCATGGACCCAAGCCCGCTTATTGAGCTGGATTCCGCACAGCTGAAAGAACGTCTCTATACTAAAAGAGATCAGCTTTCCGAAGGGGAACTTCCAGTACCGATAAAACTCGTTCACCTAAACAAATGCCCTGTCCTAGCACCTGCAAAAACGTTAACCGCGGAAAACGCAGAAACAATAGGTATTGATCGCGAGCAGTGCTTAAAAAACCTTGCCATAATTCGCCAACACCCTGAAATTAGGGAAAAGCTTATTGAGCTTTACCAGAATCAAAACGAGTATGACGTAGACCCAGATGTCGACACTCAGCTCTATAACGGATTCTTCTCTTCGGCAGACAAGACAGCCATGGAGATCATTCGAGAGAAATCACCTGAACAACTCGCTGGCTTGGATTTGAATGTAAAAGACGCACGAATCGCACCTCTGCTTTTCCGCTATCGTGCTCGTCACTATCCATGGACTTTGGACGAAACGGAACAAGCGAAATGGGCAGCACATTGTCGTGAGTATTTTGAAAGCAACTTACCGGAATACATGCAGAATCTGGAAAACTTAGTTCACGAACATGACGGTGACGAGAAAAAGATTGCCTTGCTAAAATCCGTATACCATTACGTTGAAAAATTGGTCTCTTAAGGATTCGGCAATGCTACAACGCGTCTTAGGGTACGCAATTTCATTTCTGGTTATTATGGCCTGCCTGCTGGTGGGTCTTACTATTCAACATTTGCTCGGGCTCGCCATTCCGGGCAGTATTTTTGGTATGCTGATTCTGTTCTTTCTTCTTGTAATGGGTTGGATCCCCGTTGAGTGGGTAAGACCAACATCGCAACTGTTTATCCGTTATATGGTTCTGCTTTTTGTCCCAATCAGCGTAGGGCTGATGAACCACTTTGACATGCTGGTGGCAAATGCGCTTCCCATTCTGGCGAGTGCCGTTGGTGGGACAGCCATTGTGCTTATCTTGTTGGCGCTCGGATTAGAAAAGCTGTTAAAAGGAGCAAGCTAATGTGGGTGCTTCTAACTGTAGTGGTTTTCTTTTTTGCCCGAAGTATTGCAAGAAAATTCAATAGCCCAATCGCGAACCCCCTGGTTATCAGCGTTTCTATCATCATCCCTGTCTTAGTTTATTCTGGTGTAGACTTCGACACCTATTATGAACAGAACAAATGGTTTAGCTACTTACTTCAGCCTGCTGTGGTGGCACTCGCCTACCCTCTATATGAGCAGTTGCCCGAGATCCGAGCTCGCTGGAAGATCATTCTTCTTGCTTGTGGAGTGGGTAGTGTTATGTCTATGTTTTCATCTTCGATGATTGCGCATTATCTAGGTACGGATCACGCTCTGATAGCAAGTTTACTGGGGAAATCAGTGACGACACCTATTGCGATGGAAGTATCCAGCTATCTGGGAGGCGAACCCGCCGTTGCCGCTATTCTGGTATTACTTGTTGGCGTTTTTGGAGCGGTTTTCGCTTACCCAATTTATAACTTAATTGGCATTACTCATCCTATTGCACGAGGTCTAACCATGGGTACAGTTTCTCATGCTTTAGGTACGGCTGCGTGCGCAGATAAGAACCCTAAAGACGCGGCATTTAGCTCCCTTGCTCTCGTCGTGTGTGGGGTGCTCACGTCGGTTCTTGCTCCCGCTTTCTTCGCTCTTGTTGTGTGGTTGGGATAGCTCTCCCAGCCATATAAAACTGCTCAAATATCGCACTATCAATCATTCTGTTAATAATTTTGACTTCGCTCGCACCTTTATGTGATGTAATCAATTACAAGTTGAATATCACTCACAAAATGCAACACAGCAATCCATTACACAATTTTACGTGATTTACATCACTGTGTGAGCGTGTATATTTCCTAGAATAACGTTGTATGTACCCAAAAGGATAAAAAATGAACGCTAGGATTTTAAAGGCGATTAAAGAACTTCCATCTGCTCTCGCACATGCGCTTGAAGAAATTACCTCTCAGCCAAGTTATGATGCGACTCTGTCTTCTGAGCAGTTCTCTCACCTAATGGAAGTATCTGGGCTTAAAGATGAAGACCTGAGAGTCGCTCTGTTACCCGTGGCTGCTGCCTACTCTCATGCTCCTATTTCTAATTTTTACGTTGGCGCTATTGCCCGTGGTCTTTCTGGCAGACTTTATTTTGGTGCGAATGTAGAATTTCTGAACGTCCAACTCGGCCAAACCATTCATGCGGAACAATGTGCAATTTCACACGCCTGGATGAAAAAAGAACATGGCATCAAAGACATTACTGTTAACTTCAGTCCGTGCGGGCATTGTCGCCAATTCATGAATGAATTGAACACAGCAACGGAGCTCTCGGTTCAGCTTCCCCATCGTCAGCCCAAAACTCTGCATGAATATCTGCCAGAGGCATTTGGACCTCAGGATATCGGGATTGAGTCTGCATTGATGACAGAAATCGACCATGGCAAATCGTTTGAAAGCGACAAGTCTCTGGTCAATGCAGCCCTGAATGCCTTAAACATGAGCCACGCGCCATACTCACATAATTTAAGTGGTGTTGCGGTACAGACCGAGAGCGGTGCTGAATATTCTGGCGCGTATGCTGAAAATGCAGCCTTCAACCCTAGCCTACCTCCGCTTCAGGTCGCACTTATTCAACTGCTTCTGGCTGAAGATTCTTTGGAACGCATCACTAATGCCGTCTTAATCGAATCAAATTCTGGCACGTCAAGCCACTTCGCGAACACTCAGGCAACGCTTCAAGCCATTAATCCAGACATATCTCTCGAATACATTTCGCTATAAAAAACAACATTTCCTTAAACATTAAGACCTTGTTATCACAAGGTCTTAATACTTTATCTCTGATTGAAAGTCATTGAAGGCAAACGATTGCGTGGCACGTAAATTTCAGTATGATTCGCGTCAGGTTCTCGAATAAAGGTTTAGGAAAATGTTTGGTACTGCGACAAGTAAAAATGCAACTCGTGTCCTTCTGCTTGGTTCTGGTGAACTAGGTAAAGAGGTAGCGATAGAGTGTCAAAGGTTGGGGCTAGAAGTCATCGCCTGTGACCGTTACCCTGACGCTCCAGCGATGCAAGTAGCTCACCGTTCACATGTTCTGGATATGCTTGATGCAAAAGCATTAAGTGACATCATTGAGCAAGAAAAGCCAGATTATGTCGTGCCTGAGATTGAAGCCATTGCCACGGATAAGCTGGTCGAGCTTGAAGCACAAGGGTTAAATGTCGTTCCAACAGCAAATGCCACCAAGCTCACTATGAACCGTGAGGGAATCCGACGTTTAGCCGCGGAAGAGCTTCAGATCCAAACATCTCCATACCGTTTCGCAGACAACTACGACGATTTCGCCAGTGCGGTGAACTTTGTAGGCATCCCTTGTGTTGTAAAGCCGATCATGAGTTCATCGGGCAAAGGACAAAGTGTGATTAAGAGCGAAAGCGACATACAGAAAGCATGGGATTATGCTCAGGAAGGCGGTCGTGCTGGTGCGGGTCGAGTTATTGTCGAAGGCTTTATCGATTTCGACTACGAAATAACGCAGCTCACTGTGAGAGCTTCAGATGGCGTGCATTTCTGTGATCCCATTGGTCACAGACAAGAAGATGGTGACTACCGTGAGTCATGGCAACCGCAGGTGATGTCAGAAGCTGCCAAAGAAAAAGCTCAGGAAGTCGCCGGTAAGGTAGTTAATGCGCTTGGAGGATACGGCATTTTTGGCGTGGAGCTGTTTGTAAAAGGTGACAACATCATCTTCAATGAAGTGTCCCCTCGCCCACATGATACTGGTCTTGTTACTTTGATCTCTCAAGAGCTTTCCGAGTTTGCTCTGCATGTTCGTGCATTCACTGGTCTGCCTATCAATCAGATTACTCAGTATGGACCTTGTGCATCAGCCGTTATCTTGGGGCAAGGCACATCAGAAAACATTCGGTTTGAGGGCGTAAGTGAAGCGCTGAATGCCCCTCAGACTCAACTTCGTCTATTTGGTAAGCCCGATATTGATGGAAGACGCCGATTAGGGGTTGTCCTCACTCGTCGCGATGACACTGATCAGGCGATTTCAGACGCCGTAAACGCAGCCTCAAAAGTGAAAGTAGTTTACTGATTTGTCGCTATAAAGTAAGAAGAGCAGCCGAATGGCTGCTCTTCTCACTCAATTAACCAGGTCTCTTCTGCAAATCGCGAAAGCCCTTTCTTTATCCGATGATGTGTTTTGTCTGCGTCGTCTCGCGCTAGATGCGTAACCTTGAAGCCATCAAACAAACTCAGTACTTCATCTTTCGGAACACTGAATGGAGGTCCTGCCATTTCTTCCTGTGGGTAGTCCAAGGTCACTAACAAAATCTTTCCACCCGGTAAAAGCAAGGATTTCAATCTTTCTACGTAGCTCGATCTCAGATCCTTTGGCAGAGCAATTAACGCTGCTCTATCATAAATCAGCTCTACTGGTTCAATGGGCGCTGTGAAGTAGTCACCGGTGTAGATGTTCAGCTCGTCAAACTGATACCAGTCATGCTGAGATGACACAGTAGTCACAGTTGGAGTATAAAAATGTTCCGCGAAGAAGGCTCGCACGGCAATATCACTTAACTCGACACCTTGTACGTTGTCATGCTTTTGTGCCAGCCACACCAAATCTTCTGATTTTCCACACAAAGGGACGAACACCTTTTGCTCTCGACTGGGAGAAAGTTTCTCCCAGTATTTAATCAACAACGGGTTGACGTCTTCCAGATGAAAACCGATCTGGTTTGATGCCCATTTTTGATGCCAAATCTCTTGGTCTTGCATGTTATTGCCCTAAGCTACCGTTTTGTAAAGCATATCTAATACCATTCGCTTGGAAAAGTCTGATATGCCGTATTTATGCGAATAAAGATGATATGCCTAACGCTCTACTTCTGTGTTTTGTTCGTTTGAAAGTGAATAAAAATGTGGAACGCACACTAGAAAATAAAGTTCACACTATGTCTTTGGCAAAAAGATCAAATTGGGTGAAGCTCACACTTTTAACATGTATTGCGTTAAACCTTAATGTTTATCATGGATTTCAAACGGCAATCCTCGTAGTTTGTGCGGCATATAAACAAATAATTATTACGTCAGGTTCAAATATGGCTAAGCGCACCCTTATATTTGGGAATATAAGTGCTGGCAAATCTGCTTTGGCTAAGCAGATATCTGCCCAAACCGGACAGCGGCACATTGAACTGGATGAACTGGCATGGCGAGATCAGAACCATTCTATCGCTGAAAAAATCCAGGTCATTTCAGATGAACTGCAATATCTTAACGAGTCAGGAAACTGGATTGCGGAAGGTGTTTTCGGGCACCCTATATCTCAGTTATGCTCTCACTCCAATCAGGTTATTTTCCTCGATATGCCACTTTCTGTGTGTATTGAACAACTCGAACAACGCTACGGCAATGAACTGAGTGCTTCTGATCTGGAGCGCCAGAGGCTTTGGGCAGAATCTTATTATCACAGAGATACTGCAAATTCTTATGCATATCATAGTGAGCTATTCGATCGCTTTTCAGACTCTAAAATCAGAATTTCATCTAAAGAGCAGCTGAAGTCTTTCTTATCCGAACTTGCCACACAAAATTCTGAGCACAACCTCACACTTATTAGCTAACATTCCCAAATGGGGTTGGAACTTGTTGTTCTTATCCCCATCTAACTATTGTCTGGCAAATAAAGACAATTCAAATTCTTAGCAACGCAGTGCCCTTTGAGTATCCACTTTACTGTCGCTTACTAGGAGTGTGAATGAACCTGTTTCTCAAAACGACGGCTTTGATGCTTTTGCTTCTGAGCAAGGCACCTCTCGCAGCCGTTACATCACCTGCTTATAACTCAGACTCTCCTCGTTCTGGTACGTCTCAAAACCAGCTTAATCCCAATCGATTCAGACACAGCTTAAGCGGTCTTTACAGCATTCAGTCAATGAATACTCAGCCCGTTCAGCCTTATTCCGATTTTGATGTTTTATACTCGAAAGCACATCAAGCTCAGTTTGAGTTAGAAAGCTTGTGTAAGACAACCGCAATGCTCAGTGGTACTTCCCCTTACTTCGCAGGAGTGAAAAGCAAAGAAAGAGCGCAAGAGAAAATTGAAAAAGAACTGAATGGTGAAGTTTCAAGAATTACCGATCTTGCCCGAGCTACTTTAGTTGCAGACGATATTTCCAGCCTGGTTGCTTCTTATGAAATGCTTCATCAAAATGCCAAGATTCTGAAGGTCAAGAACCGCTTTAAGTCCCCCACACCTTCAGGCTATCGAGACCTAAACGTGTTACTGGAGCTTCCGGGAACCAAAATCGTAGCTGAAGTACAGCTTCATCTGAGTGATATTGCTGAAGTTAAAAGCGGAGCTGAGCACAAAATCTACCAGAATATACAGATGATAGAGCGAACCGCGGTGATTGAATCTCGCGAGCTCAGTGTAAGAGAACAGGAAAAGATCAAAGCATTGAGGTCACAAGCGAAAACCTTGTATCAAAGAGCCTGGCAACCATACATTGCCCCGCAAGCTGCATAACCCTTCATTCAAATACTTCAAATAGCAAAAAGGCACGGTTACCGTGCCTTTTGTTCGAAATATGCCAACTAACTTGAGCAAACTCGCCTAAACGAGACCATCTGCCTCAGAATATTATTGACCTTCGAAAACCAAGAAGTTGCCAGACTTAAGGTTTGTACCTTAAGTCAAGCAACTTCAACAGTTGAACACTGCAAGCAGCAAAGCGAATGAGTCGTAAACCAGTGTAAGTCAAAAAGACCACGTCGAAGTGGTCTATTTGCTTAGGCTACTTTTCAACCTTGATGTTCTCGACTCGGGCTTTTAATTTCTGACCTGGTCGGAACGTAACTACGCGTCGAGCAGTAATCGGAATGTCTTCGCCCGTTTTAGGGTTACGACCTGGTCTTTCATTTTTATCACGAAGATCGAAATTCCCGAAGCCAGACAGTTTTACCTGTTCGCCACTTTCTAGGGCTTTTCGAACTTCCTCGAAAAACACTTCAACCGTTTCCTTGGCATCCCGTTTACTGTATCCGAGCTTTTCAAACAGGTTCTCAGCCAAATCGGCCTTTGTGAGCGCCATAAAACTTCCCTCAAAGCTGTGTTAAACATTAGCTACAAAACTTGTAGCGCCAAAGCATTTTGTAGAGCCAATTTAGTAACTTAAGACCCCACAAACAAAAGTGTATGCCAAGCTTATGATTTTCGCCAATTTTTTTCTTTTGAGATCTTACGCAATATTTGTAAGTAGCTGATAATTTACTCAACAGATGGAATGATTTTAAGAAAATCCACCCAAGAAACAACCATTAACAAGAATATTAAGCTAATAAATATCAAATAAACAGGACAATAATCCAATGTAAATTTTGTGTACTTTTTCTGTTTTTTCCCAAACAATTCATAAAGTTGAGACAGTTTTTGCGATCTTTTGCGATTAAAAACACATCAATTATGAAACACAAATCAGACCATTTGAACGCATAGCAACTTGTTCATTCTGTGCTCCATATATAAACAATCAGACTTGTTTCCCAAAACCGATGAAAACTACCTCCTGACAACATAATAAACAGAATTCTGGATACGCTTGCGGACTAGAAACTCCACTTTAACTGGGCGTAGAATGCCGTTCCGGGTGACTTTCCAAATACGCTATTGCTTCTCCCGTCAAAGCGCTGAACAACACCTATCAGTTGGGTATTATCCGACAATGAGTAACTGGCGTTTCCGCCATAGAATATAGAACCATCACTATATATCGTCGAACTCAATGTCGCTCTGAGCAATGGAGACACATCAAAACCCAAATCTGCATAGCCCGTAAAACGAGAAAAACTCATTGTTCTCGCCGTCAAGGGCATGTTCAGAAACTTGATGGCATTATCAACTTCTTGCGGTTGTGATATATAAAGTGCTGCAATTCGCCCAAGCCAGTTCTGTGTTCCTCCAAAACTGTAATCGCTTTCTAGGCTAGCAATCACACTGTTTTTTAGTTTTATTTTATTGACTTGGTTTTCATCGGGCTTGAAGTAGCTAATTTCTCCCTTTAAGCCTGCGCCTTTAACATCCCCGGCAAACCCAGATCCAATTACTCTATCGGTCTTGGATTTACCTGCCATTACCTGATAATCCCACCCAGATTCGTTACCTAAATAGCGAATAGAGTAGCTATTACTCTCATCATTTTTACCGGGAGAGAACACAATATCGATACCACTGGCAAATCCCAGATTCTTACCAATCAGTATTGCATCGGTGCCGCCCTTTTCTTCATAGTCGAAATCGTAAATAGAATAGGTATTGTAGATATCGTTCGGATTCCAGAGCGTGGTCATCGCCCAATTAACCCGAAATCGCCCTGCTCTGGCGTACCAAGAGTCCTGATTCCAATTTACATAGGCTCGATCAAACTGAGTCGTTCCAATCACTTTGTCTTTCTCAAGCCAGTTTGTTGTGAGGTCGAAATACCCCGAGTCTTTACCAATAAGATCTGCATAGTTTGGCGCACGGCTTACAGAATCTCCCCACAGTACCCGGTTACGCATGCTGACGTTAGCACGCCATTGAGAATTGAAACGATATTCAAAATTGAATCGCTGATGCACTAAGTGATCAACAACATTATCACTGCCTGAATCTGGTACATTCACCGTTGCCATGTACTTTGCGTAACCACCTAAGTCCCAATTGCTTTCGGGTGCTAGCCCCGGAACTTGTGCAGCCGCAGATAGTGAAAGTAAAAAGCCGATTAATCCACAAACGTTCCTCATGCGAGTTCCGCCTTGTGAACAGAGGATTGCCGTTTGTCTTCTTTCAGAGAGCCATCTTCAAAAACAATAACGCGTTTGGCACGCTTGATGACTCGGGGATCGTGGGTTGAAAATATGAACGTTGTCCCTTCTTCTCGGTTTAACCTTTCCATAATGTCCAATAGCTCAGATGTGCTTTTGGCGTCTAAGTTAGCCGTAGGCTCATCTGCCATTACAAACCTTGGAGCAGGTGCTAAAGCTCGCGCGACAGCCACACGTTGCTGTTGACCTCCTGACAGTTTCGCTGGCACTTTATGCATCTGATCTTCCAAACCAACTTTAATAAGAAGGTCCGTGGCACGCTGAACACATTCAGACGAACCTCTGCCCTGTAACTGCATAACAAACTCGACATTTTCCAATGCAGTAAGAACAGGAAGCAGGCTGTAGTCCTGAAAGATAAAGCCAATATTGTCGCGACGAAATGCAATCAGATTTTTTTCAACCAAATCGCAGATATTGCAACCTTCGATTTCAACGCTGCCCGACGTTGGTTCATCAATTCCACCCAACATATTGAGAAGAGTTGTTTTTCCCGATCCAGATGGTCCCATTACCGCAACAAACTCACCTTGTTCAATAGTAAGGTTTAAGTCTTTTACTGCATGTACGGGAAAGTCACTGTCCTGATTATAGGTTTTTCGTAAACCTTGAATTTGAATAGTCATAATTAATGTTTCTCCGACATGGCTTGAACGGGTTGCTTTTTCAGGATTTGACGCGCGGGGTAAAGGGCAGCGACGATACTCGCGACGACCACAGTAACAACAATAAGCTGGTATTCAGCTAGCTGGATTCTCGGGTATAGCATGGTATCAACGCCATAGGCGCCCAGCGCATCAGACATAATGCTAAGATCCAACCCAAAGGCATGAAGTGTCGAAATCAGAGCAATGCTACTCAGAACACCCAATAGTGCGCCTAAGGCGCCAAGCAATGTCGCTTCAAGCAGGAGCAATGTGAAGATACGGTGTTTTTGCATTCCTACCGCCATTAGAACACCGAACTCTCGTGTACGTTCAAAGACCGACATCAACAGTATATTTACAATGCCAAAACCCATAGCAATGACAAACACACCCAGTATCAGAGTGTTGCTGGTTGCCATGCTCCCCTGCATCGACGCCAGCAAAGGCTGAACCTTCTGCCAGCCTCGTACTTCCACCTCCGATGAGACAAGCTTTTCTAAGTCCTGCACCATAGCTTCCAAAGACGGTTTGGAGGCATCTTTCAACAGTATCGCAATTTCGTGTGCACCTTCTAAACCGGCTAACTTGGTGAGATCGGATTTCCTTACATAGACGTTTCCGTCGTCAAAGCTGCTTGAAGGCGTTTTGAATATACCGCGAACTCGAAATGCTGCCCCTGCGACTTCGTTGTCTGCTCCAGAGAAAGTCAAAACCACTTTGGAACCAATTCTGAGCTTTAATCGCTGAGCGGTCTTTTCTGAGACCAGAACGGGATTTCTCCCCTCCTCAGACAGCCACTCACCTTCAGTAAGATGATCCGAAAGAGGCGTAATGGCTTTTTCATCATGTAAATTGACACCGTTAATCCGGGTTCCACGAGTACTTCGGGCAGAAGCAATCATGCCATTGACCAAGAAACGGGATGACACCGCTTTTACCCCGCTCTTCGATTCAATGCTTTCTTTTAAGGAGTCACTGCTTGGGATAAGTGCGTGTAGATCTGGGTTATCAATGTAAGAGCGTTGATGGATCTGGACGTGGCTTGTCTGCCAGGAAATAGCATTACTGAGCATGCTGTCCATCAGACCGTTCATAAAGCCCATAATGGATACCACACCGAGCAACCCAAATACCATTGCACCGAGCATGATGCCGGTACGAATCTTGTTGCGCCACAGGTTGCGCCAGGCAAGTTTAATCAGCATGGGCACCTCCTTTCAGGGCACTCACCAGATTGAGCTTGTAAACTCTTATCAGAGGGTAAATCAAACAAAGCAGGAGCAGACCAAGCACAATCATGGCTTGATTTAGATAGAGCGTCCCTGACAGGGCAAACGGTAAAACTGGCTCCATTCCTGCTTCCAACATTAGTGTGGCGGTTTCTCCGGTCAGCTCTATTGGGTTGAAATGGAAATAAACAAGCACGGGTGTCGCCAGTATCATTCCCATTACTGATCCCAGAAGCCCAATCAAAACCGATTCAATACCAATTAAGGTCAGTAAGCGAGAACGTAACAATCCCGTTGCCAGCATCACGCCGAACTCACGTTGCCTTTCAAGTGTCATCATTAGAATGGTGGCGAACAGACCAAACCCTACGACCCCATAAAGCACTAGCATCATAAAAATGCCGCCGGCTTTATCCATCTGAATATTTTGGGCGGTTTCAGGGGACAAATCAGTCCAGTCACGAACTCGAGTACCTTCGCCATACAATATTTGAAGTTCTGATAACTTGGTTGATAGTTGGCTCAGCGGTTCAATGTGGAGCACCCAACTCGTGACCTTGTCACCTGTGCTGAACATAATCTGTGCCTGATCGATGGGTATATAAACCAGCTGACTCTCAAGCTGAGGAATGGGTAAAGAAATGATTCCAGAAACAAGAAATAAGCCAGCGGCTGTCTGCCCTCGGTAACCTTGCCCATACAAAACCAGTTCGTCGCCAACGGAAAGTTGCATGTATCTTGCGAGAGATTCTCCAACCAATACTTGCTGCTTTCCGGCTTCAAGATAGTGGCCTTGGGAAACCTTTTTCCCAAGACTTGAATACTGGTCTTCTAAGTCAGGTTCAACGCCGACCACCATGATTCCTTTCGACTTATCTTTAGCCGCCGCTAACGCGAAGGATTCAATTCTTGGTAGTAAGTTGGTAATGGCTTCGTCATCTTTAATTGGAGCAATAAATTCTTCAGTGCCGGAGACAAGATCATCAATACTGTTGCTTTCCCCAAACTCTGGATGCTGAAGCTGAATTAGCCCGGTGGAAAGCCGTGCACTGTTGTCGATGCTGTTTTGGTAAGTACCTTCCTGAAGTGAACGCATGGATAAAGACAGAAAGAGTGCAAGTGCCAGCGCAGACGCAGTTAAAATGGTTCTGCGTTTTTGTCGCCAAAGATTACGCCACGCCAATGTGAGTAACATGCTTTAGCCTCCTGATTTAATCTCGCAAGGCTTTCATCTGCGACTGGGAGAAGAAGTCACTTTCAATCTCAAAGTCAAACTGAGCATCGTGGGTAATCATTTCGGTTTTCTGACCCGGTTTGTCGGCTGGCACCATTTCCATTCGGGTAGATACCATTCTTCCACCCAGCTCTTTCACTTCATAGGTACTTAGCGTATTCACGAGCTCGTCAAACTCATCATAGAATTCCACTTTGCGCTGTAAGAACGTTTTTTGAGAAATCCAGAGTTTCACCTTGCTCCAGACCACAGGAGCATCTGGCTTTGCCGTTGCCTCTATCAGCCACATATCTGCGCGATCAAAGGTTTCAGAGCCAAGTAGCTCGTGCGTGTAGTCCACCACAATTGAAGACTGGTTTATCAAATCATCATTGGTGAAATCTGATCCCATCCAGGACTGACCCAGCATAGAGGGGGCGATTTTAATTACTCTCTCAATCCCCGGAAGCCAGTTCCACATTTCGCGATAGCGTTTTAAAGAAGAGGTGCCTTTGTCTTTGGCTGGAGCAGTCACCAGAACCAGAGACAAGTCCTGTCCTTTGCTCCAGGATTTCATGCTCATTGAACGCGTCCAATCAGGGCGAATAATGTTCATGGTAGAAACGGTATAACTCGATTCGCCCCTCATTTGCTGATCGGAACGTTCAATAATTTCTGTTGCGGTCAGTATTTTTTCAGACGAGAGACTTGTTAATGGAAGTACTAATAATAGTGTCGCTAGCCAACGCTTCATGTTGCCTCCTAATATAGGGATATAAACATGATGATATAATTTGGATTAACGATGCGTTAAGGAAGATCAAATTGCTAGACGATTTACAACCTTCTGAATGAAAACGGGATTACAAGTACAAAAAAAGCAGGCTAGTGAGCCTGCTTTTATCGTTTTGGTCAGTATCAGTTAGTCACGTAGTGAAGCGCCAAACTTCTCAGAAACGTGAGCAACGATAGCGTCAACAGCACCTGCGATATCTGCATCTTCAAGCGTGCGCTCAACAGACTGCAGAGTCAGTGCAATAGCCAGGCTCTTCTTGCCTTCCTCGACACCTTTACCTACGTAAACGTCGAATAGCTTCGCGTCTTTCAGGAACTCACCGCCTTGCTCAAGACAAGCACTTACAATATCGCCAGATGCAACCGCTTCGTCTACCACAACCGCGATGTCACGACGGTTTGATGGGAACTTAGAAAGCTGAACAGCTTCTGGGATCACCTTAGAGTTGATTGCAGACCATTCGATTTCAAATACGATGGTGCGACCGTTTAGACCGAACTTACGCTCTAGTTCAGGGTGAACCGTACCAATCACACCCACCTCTTTGCCGTCTACGATGATCGCAGCAGACTGACCCGGGTGAAGTGCTGGGTTAGCTTTTTTGCTTTCAGGAGACAACGCAGCGAAAGAGTATGCTTTTTCGTTAGCAGATAGTTCCAGAATCGCTTCCAAGTCACCCTTAAGGTCGAAGAAATCAACAGTATTTGTTTCGATATCCCAATGCTCTTCACTGCGAGTACCTGCAATAACACCAGCAAGCATAGGCTCTTGGCGCATACCATTCTCAGCAGACTCACAAGGGATGAAACGCAGACCGTATTCGAACAAACGAACACGTGGCTGTTGACGCTTCTGATTATGAACAACCGTGTTAAGCAGACCTTGGATAAGGCCAAGGCGCATCGCAGACATTTCCACTGAGATTGGGAAAGGCAGAACTAATGGCTCAACATCTGGCACGATAAGCTTTTGCTGCTCTGGCTCTACGAAGCTGTAGGTAATGGCTTCGTGATAACCACGGTCAACAAGAAGATCACGAACACGTTTAAGAGGAAGATCCGCTTCAACATGATTGTGCATCTTAAGTGCCGCAGCTGGGTTTTGGTTAGGAATATTATCGTAACCGTAGATACGACCCACTTCTTCAATCAGGTCTTGTTCAATAGCAATATCAAAACGCCATGTTGGCGCAGTCGCTGTCCAGCCTGCCTCTGTCGTCTCAACAGTTAGACCAAGGCGCTCTAGGATTTCAACGACATCGCTGTCTGCAATGTGGTGACCCAATAGGTTGTCAAGCTTAGTGCGACGTAGTGATACTGTATTCGCTTTTGGTAAGTCAGCTTCAGACTCTACTGCAACAACAGGTGCTACTTCACCGCCACAGATTTCAACCAGAAGCTCTGTTGCACGTTCCATTGCGCTTGTTTGCAATGCGAAATCCACACCACGCTCGAAACGCATAGATGAATCAGTGTGTAGACCGTAGCTACGAGCGCGACCACGGATGTGGTCCGGTGCAAAGAATGCACACTCAAGCAGAACGTCTTTTGTTTCTGTAGTTACACCAGACTCCTCACCACCGAAGATACCAGCAATAGCAAGAGCTTTATTGTGGTCTGCAACAACCAGAGTATCTGCGTTTAGTTCAGCTTCAGTGCCGTCCAGAAGAGTTAGCTTCTCGCCCTGCTCTGCCATACGAACAACAATACCGCCTTCGATCTTAGCCAGATCAAACGCGTGCATTGGCTGACCTTGCTCCAGAAGTACGTAGTTAGTGATGTCTACAACAGGATCAATTGAGCGAATACCACAACGGCGCAGTTTTTCCTGCATCCAAAGCGGTGTTTCAGCCTGAACGTTTACGTTCTTAACAACACGACCCAAGTAACGAGGGCATGCTGCAGGTGCTTTAACTTCGATAGACACTTGATCGTCAATCGCTGGAGCAACCGGGTTAACAGCAGGCTCTGTCACGTCAGCGCGATTTAGTACGCCAACTTCACGAGCAAGACCGCGGATGCTGAAGCAGTCCGCACGGTTAGCGGTTAGGTCTACGTCTACTGTTACGTCATTCAGACCAAGGAAGTCACGGAAATCTGTACCGATAACAGCATCTTCAGAAAGCTCTAGAATACCGTCTGATTCAACATCAATGCCCAGCTCTGAGAAAGAACAAAGCATGCCGTGAGATGGCTGACCGCGAAGTTTCGCTTTCTTGATTTTGAAATCGCCAGGTAGCACTGCGCCAACAGTCGCGACAGCAACTTTCAGTCCCTGACGGCAGTTAGGCGCGCCACAAACGATGTCCAGTAGCTCGTCAGCACCAACATCAACTTTGGTTACGCGAAGTTTATCGGCATCTGGGTGTTGTCCACACTCAACAACGTGACCCACTTTAACGCCAGTGAATGAACCTGCAACAGGAAGGACATCGTCAACTTCCAGACCAGCCATGGTAATTTGGTGTGTTAGTTCGTCAGTAGTAACCGAAGGGTTTACCCACTCACGAAGCCAAGTTTCGCTGAATTTCATAGTGATAAACCTCTGGATTACTTGAACTGTTTAAGGAAACGAAGATCGTTCTCGAAGAACGCACGCAGGTCGTTTACGCCATAACGAAGCATAGTCAGACGTTCTACGCCCATTCCGAATGCGAAACCAGAGTATTTTTCAGGATCGATGCCTACAGAGCGCAGTACGTTCGGGTGAACCATGCCACAGCCCAGAACTTCTAGCCATTTACCGTTTTTACCTTTTACGTCTACTTCAGCAGAAGGCTCTGTGAACGGGAAGTAAGAAGGACGGAAACGCACTTCCACTTCTTCTTCAAAGAAGTTGCATAGGAAATCGTGCAGAATGCCTTTTAGCTGAGCGAAGTTTACGTTTTCGTCAACCAGCATACCTTCCACCTGATGGAACATTGGTGTATGCGTTTGGTCGTAGTCGTTTCGGTATACACGACCCGGAGCGATGAAACGGAAAGGTGGTTTGCCGTTTTCCATTGTACGAATCTGTACACCAGATGTGTGAGTACGCAACATTAGATCAGGGTTGAAGAAGAATGTGTCGTGGTCAGTACGCGCTGGGTGATCTTCTGCAATATTCAAAGCATCAAAGTTATGGAAAGCATCTTCAATTTCAGGACCAGACTCGGTGTTAAAGCCAAGTTCACCAAAGAACTTCTCAATACGCTCAACAGTACGAGTTACTGGGTGCAGACCGCCATTTTCAATGCGGCGACCTGGCAGAGTCACGTCGATAGTTTCTGCCGCTAGTTTCGCTTCAAGTTCAGCACGTTGAAGTGCGTCTTTTCTTGCTGCGATAGCTTGCTGAACTACGCCTTTTGCTTTGTTGATTTCCTGACCAGCGCTGCGGCGCTCTTCAGGTGGCAATTTACCCAGGCTTTGTAGCTGAGCAGTTAGCTCACCCTTTTTGCCAAGGTACTGAACACGCACTTCATCAAGTGCGACAAGCGAGTCGGCAGCGTCGATGGCTGAGCCCGCATTAGCAATGATCTCTTCTAGATGTTGCATCGTTTCCTCATCTACCTATGCTTCCCTCAATGGAGTCGTCATAAGTGGTAGTGTCCGTAAGGTTTCCCTGATGGGATTCTTGGGTATTTTCAAATAGCTCTACATAGTAATCAAAGCGATGCTCAAATCCAAACCCTAATCTGCGATCATTGGCTTTACGGATGAAAAAACATCAAAAAAGAAGCTTTAGAGGCGTATTTCAGCCAATACATCTCAAATCTCATGATTTCCTGGTTAAGACTAATCAATCAACATTGAGTAACTCGACGGAAGAACACCATACTCAAAAATGAGAAAAATCAACACGGTGATCATTCCGATTTTAATCTGCTCACAAATTACCAACTAATGGGCAAGTCTTTAATCAGTAGCTCGGATTTAAAGCGAATTTGATCCAAATACGATTGAAAAGTTTTAGGTATGAACTAGCATTATTTATGTAGCCAAGGCTACATAGTCTTACTCGCAAAACACAAAAGCCGGGCAATGCCCGGCTTTGTTTTGTCATCTTTCAGCTATTTTATCTAAAAATAGTATTCAAGTGACAGTTCCACAAAATCATCTTGTCGACCGAAGTACAGCAAGTCTGTCGGCGTATCGTTTTGTAGCAGCCAGGCATCAACACGCCATTTCCACTGATTATTGATACGGCTAGATGCTTCTACCCTTCCGTTATAGACATCACTGTTATCCAGGTCCTGAGTCACTCCAATAAGAAACTCTGTTCCTTCTGCGTCATTAGCAACAAGACGAGTACCAAAAAACACATCATTTTGTCCTATGTTTTGCGCGTTGTTACCGCGAGAGTCATACAGGTATTCGGCAATCACTCCCACATCCCAGTCGGATTCAGCTATACCAATAAAGGTATATTCAAAACCTGCAACAACACCGGTGTGGTTGTCATCGCTGTCCCGATAAATACTTTCCAGTTTCCAGAGCCAGTCACCAACGATCCCCTGAACATCCAGACCTACTTGAGACATCTGCGCGTAATACGGTTTAAATTCACCATTAACCTTTCTAAAGTAAGGATCTCGATTCGTTCCGTTGAAGTAAGACAGCCCTACATCCCAGTCTCCGAACATTTGAGAATATCGAAACGCAAAATCGACATGTTTTTCCTCTCTAGAAGACTCGTACAAGGCGCCATCTGAGACAGGTAACCTTAATCGACCATCTTCGCCAGCAAAGGTTCTTTCCCTAAAATAAGGTAAGACAAGTGCGTCCACGATTCCCCAATCTCTTTCGAAGGTGAACTGAACCATAGGTTGTCCCAGTTTCTGCTCACCATCCAATGACTCAACGGCATCAGACTGATTGACCACATCAACTAAATGCGCCGATTCCGTGACTCCCCAGAAAACCTTACTTATGCCTGCCCTCACTTCGAAATCTTCAAATACATGCAGATATTGAAGCTCTCGAATGTCGTAATGAGTACGTTCACTGTCCATGCTGTCAAAGCGTGCAAATGGGGTAAAACTCCATTCACCATTACCTGACTCGGTTGTCCGGTACCATTGAGGCTTTAGCACTAGGGATGTCTGCTCTTTTCCTTGACCGTCCAGCCCTTCCTGGAAAAACTGCCTGTGCTCCAGGTTTACCTGCCCAGCCAGCTCAGTAAAAGCAGGGAACCCAACAAGCATCGACAAGGCTGCCGCGATTCTTAACTTCATAAACCGTCCTTAGCGAACACGCTTAAGCGTGTTTTTGGAGAAATCACCATCGTCCAGCCCATTTCTGAACGCCATTTCCTCAGTATTCAGAATGGTGCTTTTACCAGACTGGTGGTTCACCATCAGCATTTTGTGTGCACGCCAGTATTGATCTTCATACACCTGATATTCAGAGAACGTCAAAGTTTTCAGAAGTGCGCTTTTACGATCGTAGAACTCCACTTTCAACGGGCGATAATGAACCTTGTCTAACCATACGAGTTGTTTGGTATAGCCTGAGTTTTTGTCTGTAGGAATCTGCTCCAGAAGAAATACGGGTTCGCCATCCACCATATCGTCCTGAATATAGTTGAACTTGTATTTTTCTAGTTCAAACGAGCTTAAATCTTCATAGGCAAACTCACTGCCCATAAATGGACCCGACTTGTTTCTGGAAGAAATGCGTTTCACTCGCTTCAAAGCTGGTAGGTATAGCCACTGATCGTCAGGTTCTGTTGTATGAGAATGGTTCAGAAATGCCGTGCCTTTCACGTCACGTGGCTCGTCAAAAATGGTCAGCCCCTTGTCTCCGTCTCCATCAACTTCAAGCGATTTTAAGCGCATCTGGCGCGTGCTGCTTTCACCCTGTGCATTTTTCAGAATCATGCTCATTGTTGCTACCGAATCGCCCCAACCTGTATCTCTTGCTTTTCTTTCATTAGCGATTTCCATTCCTTTTACTGCATCAGCAAGTACGTTGCCCGACATGAGTAAGCCAGCCAGTAGTAAAGAGGTGTATTTCATTTTCATCATTCATTCCTTTTACTGACGGGTGAATCTCTTCACCCGTGAAATTCAAATTATTAAGAGACGGTTTCTGTCTTGTTCAGAGAAATGGCTTCTTTGGTGTCTTCAGCCGGTGCCTTGTCTTTGTCAAACAGCATTAGCAGTGTTGGCAGGAATAAGAAGTCCACCACTAGCGCGAGGAAAATCACTAACGCGCTAAGCTGCCCCATATCGGCATTCAATCTAAAGCTGGACATCGCCAGAATAGAGAAGCCTGCGACAAGGACGACCGTGGTAATACCAAGTGCTCGACCTACTGTGTTGAAGGCGTATCGAACGGCCTGTTCAGCATCTTTGCCTTCTTTACGCGCACGCTGGTACTTGCTGAGGAAATGCACGGCATCGTCAACCACGATTCCCAGAGTCAAAGTCACAACCACAGAAAGACCAAGATTGATTTCACCGGAATACAGTGCCCACATACCAAATCCGATCACGGCAGGTGCCATGTTTGGAGCCAGGCTGATCACACCCAGTCGGAAAGAGCGAAGCGCGAATATCATGAGTGCTGAAATCAGAATCAGAGTAATTGGCAATGTGGACAACATACTCGCCATGTTGGTCTCGCCAATATGAGCGAACATCAAGGTCGGGCTCGAAGCAGAAATGTCGTATTGCGGTGCGTTGGTCGCAAACCAGTCATAGATACGGTTTTCAATATCCACCAGCTCTTTACTGCCCAGATTTCGAGTCGTAAGCACCAATTTGACTGAAGACTTATCGACATTGATTTGGTTGTTAAGATCCAAGCCATATGGCAATGACATCTCGTACATCAACAGGTACTGGGCAGCTAGCTCTCTTTCCTGAGGAAGTGTGTAGTAGCTTTGGTCATCACCATGCATGTTCTTATTCAGACGCTTATACACATCCGCCAGAGACGCAACATGATCCGTTTCAGGTTGAGCGCGTAGCCAGTCAGTAAACTCACCCAAAGTAGTCAGGAATCTAGGGTCAGCGATGCCTTGAGACTCACCTGTCTTAATCGCGATGTTGATATTGGTCATGCCAGAAATATGTTCTTCCATGAAGTCCGCTGCCTGACGGAACGCACTGGTCTGGTCGAAATACTTCACCGATTCATCGTTGATTTTGTTTTGGGGAACCAGCGCAGCGGATACGGCGATGACAACCACGGAAAGTGGAAGCAGCACTTTACGTTGACGGACAACAAAAGCGCCAAATTTGTCCATGTAAGTCGCTTTGTTTTGAGCTTGAGGTTTCACCTTAATTGGCAACACCTTCAATAGTGCTGGCAATAGAGTGACCGACAGAATACAAGCGATCATCACACCCAGAGCGGCCAGGTTACCGAAGTCACGAAGCACTGGAGAGTCGGACATATTCATCATTAAGAAGCCGATTGCCGTCGTTACCGAAGTAATCAGAATCGGCATGAAGTTCAGCCAGATACTGTGAGAAATGGCTTCAGACTTGCTCTTACCTTCCAACATTGCCTGACGCATTGTCGCAATGACGTGAACACAATCCGCCACGGCAAGAGTCAGTACGAGTGTGGGGATATTAACTGTAGCCGTGCTGAGGAACATGCCCGCCCAGCCAGACAATCCCATGGTTGCCGTGACGGAACCAATGATAACCACCAGCGTTGCCACCACGCTTAGGAAAGAGCGCAACATGATTGTCAGGAAAACCAAGACCACAGCTAGCATTGCCGGAACCAGTGTGGAGGTATCATTCTGGGCAGAGACCATAAAGGCATCATTCATTGCCACTATACCTGCTTTATGGAAAGTGACACTTGGGTATTGCGCCTGATATTTGGCAAGCAGCTGATCGGCAAATGCGACAACTTGAATGAGTTCCGCTGTTTCGTCTATTTTAGGCAGCTGTAATGTGATGTTAACTATAGTGACATCACCACTTTCGGACACAACGGATTTAAGCAAAACTGGCTCTGAAAGTGCAACTTGCTTAACCTTTTCAATTCGTTCCTGCGTTAGCTCATAGTCTTCTAACAACAGGTCTTCCACCAGAAGATCATCTTCAAACGCTTCGGTATGCTGATAGTTAGATAAAGAATCCACGCGGCTAGAAAACGGAACTTGCCATGAATCTTCGGTGAAGTCTCTAACCAGGTTTAGAGTTTCAGGAGTGAAGACATTGCCATCGGCAGGTGCAATAACAATGGCGAGATTATCGGTTTTATTGAAGGTAGCTTGAATCTCTTCAAAAGCTTGGAGCTGTGGGTTGGCTCCATCAAAGAAGATATTGTAGTCCCCTCGGAAATATAAATTTTTACCGCCAATAGTGGCGACAACCAAAAGTATCGTTGTTAGAAGAAGTACCCATGGCGTGTGGCTAATAGGACTTCTCAGTAACCTTGTCAGAAGGTTTTGTTGAACTTTCATCACACTCTCCGTTTGTGACGTTTCGTCATTTATTTGTAATATAAAACCAGCTCAAGCTGGTCTCATCTACTCTGCTAGATCGATTTGCGGAATAATCCCGCAATCTCGTGTCTTTCTTGACGAATCGTCACTGAAGAGTCTAAATAAACCCACTTTCGTGGGTTTCATCAGGGGCTTACTATGCTATCGACCGATTGATTCCAGATAGGCAATCTCTTCGGCAAATATCTCCTGCTCTACCTTTTGACAGGTTTTGCGGTAATCCCACTCAGTAGACAATGGTTTCCACTGAAGTCCATCCAGTACAATGTTGGAATTCTGGAGTACAGAGAAAGGGTCTTGCAAGCGGGTAATACAGTAACTGTTAGTAGAGTTCTTCGCCAATGCGTTCGAGCCGAATGCCACCGACCAATTCGCAAAGACAATCGCATCAGAGCTCAAGCCTGGACCGTATTTCAAATCCCCGACTTCTACTGCTTTCTGAACCAGTTTGTCAGCGCCATCAATAACCTGTTCTTCCAGATCATTAAGCTCTTTTACTCGTTCAGGCGATGCTTTCTCCAGTACCCATGGGGTTTTAGCGGTAATCACGCAGTCTGATAAAACGGGCTCCAACCGAACATAGATTCGATATGCGGTGTGCATTGCCATTACTTTCTCTCGAGTGTTGCCTTCAAAGGTCAATGCCCGATTAAACATCATGGCTTCTTTTTTCAAAGAATGAATGCAAAGCGCTAAGATCACGTCTTCTTTACTGCAAAAGTGATTGTAGATAGTACCTTTAGAGTATGGGCTGCGCGCAGTAAGCTTATCCATAGTGAAGTTCGCAAAGCCTTGCTCTTTCACCAATTCTTCCGCTAACTTCGTCAGTTCCATTTCTCTGTTTGCAATAGCCTGCTGCTTCTTCGTCATCGACAAAGCGCATTTCGACTTTGCATTTTTACTGTCTTTACTACAACCAAAACCGAACATAGGTCTTTCACCGTATAATTTACACTTGCTCCTATCTCATTGTATCACGTCCAGTATTCCTGTATAGGACGACAATTCATGACGATGCGTCATTTATGACACTTCGTCATAATAGTTTATTAGATAAACATAGCAAGCGTTTTTTATGATTTAATGAGATTTAATTCGTCTGATAAATAGAAAAAGGAAACTCGCATGGTCAGCAAGGTGAATTGGCTTATCGCTACTGCTTTATTTTTGGCAAGCCCAGCGATTGCTGCTAAAGAGAAGTTTGAGTTATCGAAAATAGCGGAACTGACTGGTGTACCGTGGGGGCTAGCATTTATTGACCAGCAAACGCTTATTGCTACAACAAGAGACGGCAAAGGTTACATTCTGAATGTAGATGATGGCAGTACGAAAGCGTTGACTGGTTTGCCCGATGTCTACGCAAGAGGCCAAGGCGGATTGATGGACGTAGCTGTGTCTCCTCAAAACGCCAACACGCTTTATTTTACTTATAGCAAGAACCAGTCTGGGGGCGCTGCCACTACGTTAGCTTCAGCAACACTAAATGGAACAAAACTAAACAACTGGACTGACTTACTGATTACCGATTCAGTCACCAGCACAACCCGCCACTTCGGCAGCCGAATTGCATTTGACAACAGTGGTCACCTGTTTTTCAGTGTGGGTGATCGGGGTGAGCGCCCAAATGGTCAGGATGTAACGAATCATGCAGCAACAATTCTGCGTTTAAAGCTAGATGGTTCAATACCCAGCGACAATCCAGACATCTCATCAAACGCAAAGCCAGAAATTTGGAGCTACGGTCACCGAAACCCTCAAGGGTTGTTCTTTGATTCAAAGACCAGTGCATTGTGGTCTGTCGAACACGGACCGCGTGGTGGCGATGAAATTAACCTGATACAGAAAGGCAAAAACTATGGCTGGCCCGTAACGTCTCACGGTAAGGAATATTGGGGTCCCATTTCTGTCGGAGATGCTAAAGAGAAAGAAGGCATTGAATCTCCGAAGAAAGTGTATGTTCCTTCAATCGCACCAAGCAGCTTGGTTCTTTATCGAGGTGAACACTACCCTTCTCTCGATGGCAAGATCTTAATTGGTGCGTTAAAACTCACGCACATCAATGTGGTTAATCCTAACGGCTTTAGTGAAGTTCGCTTGTTTGAAGATCTGGGTGAGCGCATACGTGCAATCGCGATATCACCTAGTAAGCACCTGTATTTCAGTACCGACAACGGGAATATCTACAGAGTTGAACCTTCAAAGTAAATATATGAATTAACTTAATAACAGGTAGTTGATGAAGTAACCAATCGACTTCACACCCATAGAGCAACAGGGGTAATCACTCCTCCTACCCCTTGTTGCTAGTGGTCTTAAATATTGTCTGAGACCTTCTCTCCTGATAGTATTCGCGTCCTTTAATTTTTACCCCTTATGAGGCACTTGCCTCTGCTGTTTTGGAACACCCATGCGTTTTTATATTTCTTATCAAAATGGTGGCTTGTCGTGAGTACACCAAAAGGACAACTATTAACCCGAACACTTGCCATGCCAAGCGACTGCAATGCTAATGGTGACATTTTTGGTGGCTGGATTATGTCTCAGCTAGACTTGGCCGGCGGAATCTTGGCAAAAGAGATTTCCGGTGGACGCATCGTAACCGTGTCAGTCTCCAGTATTGCGTTCAAAAAGCCCGTTAAAGTGGGTGACGTGGTTTGTTGTTATGGCGAATGCTCCAAAATAGGTAGAACGTCCATGAGTATAGAGTTGGAAGTATGGGTGAAACCCGTAAAAGAAGATGGCGTAAAAGATCGTTTTCAAGTGTGCGAAGCCACATTTAACTATGTCGCCATCGACAGCAATGGAAAGCCTCGCCCGATTGTTACTAACTAAGATCTGTTGAGACAATACGACAAGGCACTACATCATTTTTAGCAGGGAACACTATGATTGCATACCAATATGGAGAGTCGCGCTTTAACTATCGCAGTGCCGCCGTAATATTTCATCAGGACCATGTCTTGCTTCATAAGAGCAGCCGAGATGATTTTTGGTCATTACCCGGTGGTCGTGTTGAGCTTTTCGAGCATTCCGATGAAACCCTGCCACGAGAGCTAAAAGAAGAAATTGGCTTAGATTCTTCTGTCAGAAGATTGCTTTGGCATGTGGAAAACTTTTATCTTTACCGTGAGCAAAAATACCACGAGCTTTGTAACTACTTCCTTGTTGAACTGGACACTCCGGAGGCGATTCCATTTGGTGCTTCAGTCCCCGGGATAGAAGAAGATAATGACCTCATATTTCGCTGGTTCCCATTAAGCGAAATAGATTCGATGACCATCTACCCAACGATCTTAAAGAAGAAACTCAAACAAATTCCAGATTCGACAGAATTGCTAAAAGCCAATGAGCTCCCTGCTTAAGAATAAGAGCGCTTTAATGTAACGATTAGAGCGCTACATCGCCAAAGTCGGATCAATATCTCCTTGTTATTTAAACGCTTTATTCATGAACAATTAATATGAATGAAGCATGCCGCAACTAGCATTGTGGTCGAATTAGCCCAAGCCTTTTCGTATGGCTGGGTTTTAAATAACAAGAAGGGATACTCACAGATGTCTATTAAACACTTGTTCGTGCTTTTGGGGATACTAACCCTGACAGCATGTGACGACAACAAAGAAATGCTATTCGATTATGGTTCTGATTGGCGTTATCTGGATACGGGGTACGCCCCTGATTCGGACTGGAACCAAACCAACTTCAACGACACCTCATGGAAACAGGGAGAAGGTATCTTCTCCTACGGTTACGACCATCCTGCGGATGGCAACACCGCTCTGATCGATTATAAAACTCTCAGTTTTCCCGACAAAACACCAAGCGCTTACTACTTCCGTAAAACCGTTAAGGTAAACAACATTCTGACTTTGAAAGATGTTTATCTGAAAATGAAGATTGATGACGCCGCCGCTATCTACGTTAACGGTGTGGAAGTGGCTCGTTCCCCTCTTCTAAAAAGAGATGAAGTGCTCACCAATACCACCAAGCCACTTCGCTATTCCAAATATGGAGAAGAAGCCGAAAACATATTTGTGTTGCCCGCTAAAGCCTTTGTTGAAGGTGAGAACACCATAGCGGTAACGGTGTTTAATCAGGTTTATCATTCAACGAATGACGTTCAGTTTAATGCTTCTCTCACGGATACATTCCAGTACCTTGGCGAACCTGATGGACCATACGTCACGTTTTTATCAGACGACAAAGTGCGTGTAGAGACATTGGATAAACGAGGACATAAAAAGAGAACCTACTACAGTGCCTCCAAAGCGAGAGTTATCGTCAACTTGCCGGGAGAGCTTGGCAGTTTCCGAGTTAACCTGAGAGACGACTACACACCACCAGCATACCAATACAACAAACCTTCGGAGTATTTTGTTACGTCTGATCTGGAAGGTAACATCGAGGCATTGGTGTATATGCTGATTCAGGCGGGCATCATGGATGAAGACTACAACTGGACTTATGGTTCTGGACATCTTTACCACTTAGGTGATCTGTTTGACCGTGGTGAGTACGTTACCGAAAGCTTATGGCTTTTCTATCACCTAGAAGGTCAGGCAAGGAGCATGGGCGGTGATGTTCACTTTATTCTGGGCAACCATGATTTGATGAACTTCTATGGCGATTTCCGTTACGTTAATGCCCGTTACTTTGAGAATGCCAGCTTAATGGGGAAAACTTTCCTGGAATTGCACAACAAAGATACCGTACTTGGTCAGTGGCTACGCTCTAAAAATATTATGGAGGTCGCTGGCGACACATTATTTGTGCATGCCGGGTTTAATAACGATCTGATCACTGCGCTAGAAAACAACACTTTGCCTTTAAGCGACATCAACTCATATGGGCGTCAGCATATGGACGCGGGATACATCCGTTATGATGACCAAGGTAAGCTGATTAAAGATGCTTACTATCTCCCTTCACGACTTTACTGGGATCGCTCTGTGCCTCGTGAGTCCCTTTCGCAGGAACGTCTCGAGCAAGGGTTGGCGGCGTTCAATGCAGAGCAGGTGATCATTGGCCATACCGTATTTGAGAAACCTTCGTACCTATACAATTACAAAGTAATCGCCGCAGACGTTGATCATAAAGATAACTTTGAACTGGAAGGTCGGGTACAGGGCTTAGAATATGTGAATGGTGCCTACAATCACTTTATTGCAGACAAGGTGTCTGGTGTCTCTCGCCTGCCTGTAGAGCTACTTCCGTCCACACCATAATTCAAATAAAAAACACCTCAACGCCCCTTACATCATGAAGGGGCGTTATTCGGTAAAACTCATCTATAAAACTTTTCTCGTTGAAACTCACACTTTTACGTCAAGTAAAAGCAAATATCTTTTATAGAACAAGATCTTTACGTTGAATCGGTTTAGTATCTCCCTAACCGAAACAATTGGAATGGGAAGTCTTACTATGTGGTACGTGATTTTTTCTCAGGACGTTGAGAACTCACTGGAAAAACGCCTGAGTGTTCGTCCGCAGCATTTGGAGCGTCTTCAAAAATTACAAGATGAAGGTCGCTTACTCACCGCAGGTCCAATGCCTGCTGTAGACAGTAATGACCCGGGTCAGGCTGGCTTTACTGGTTCTACTGTTATCGCCGAATTTGATTCGTTAGAAGCTGCGCAGCAATGGGCAGATGCCGATCCTTACATCGAAGCGGGCGTTTACGAAAAAGTTATCGTCAAGCCATTCAAAAAAGTGTTCTAGCTTTATGTCGAAATATTCAATTGCAAAAATTGCAGGTACCGCGCTGTTGTCCATTGGGCTTCTAGCGGGTTGTGCTTCTTCCAACGACAAACAATCTCAAATTGAACTGATTGCCCAGCACCGCGCAAGCGTGCTTTCTGCTGGCCTTCCATTAGAGTTTGGCGCGTTAAACGTCATGAAAGCTTCTTCAAAAGGCGGTGTGGTTGAAATACTCATGCTCTACAATCAGGATCAAGGCAAAATTGCACCTCAGGAACTGATGCACAATGCGGTGCGCTACTACTGCTCCAGTAACGAGGTAAAAACCAATCTGGAACAAGGGGTGCGTTACCGCTTGATGCTTCGCAATGCCCGCGGTCAGTTGATTGTTGATCAAGCTGTTGGTATCGAAACCTGCGAAAGTAAGTAACCTGAACTCGGGATAAGCAATTTAGCTTGTAGAGCCATGCGCTTTCGAAAGCATGACTGCACCGAACATCAAAACCTGAGCCTCTCTGCTCAGGTTTTGTATTTATGAAGCAAAGATTTAGGAATGTGGCAATAATCGTTAGGGAAACGCGTTAGTCTGTCCTGATGTTCGTCGTCACTCGCAACAAAATTGTTAAGTGGTAACACTTCCACCGCGATCTTTTCTGCGTCTTTTCGGTTGCTAATGTAGCGTTTTGCCTGTTCCAAATGTGCCGGTTCAGTACTGTAAACACCCGTGCGGTATTTCTCCCCTACATCTTCCCCTTGCTGATTCACGCTATACGGGTCGATTATCTCAAACAAATAGCCCATTAACTGAGTAACGTTAACTTGCTCAGGTTCAAATAGAATCTTCACGCACTCTGCGTAGCCATCGTATTCACTTTGCGTGGTATTCGTTTTCCCGTTTGCTCTTCCTGCCTGAGTGGATACAACACCGGGCAGATGCCTGACAAACTCCTGAACTCCCCAAAGGCAACCGCCTGCAAGATAGATTTCTTCCGTTCTTTTCATTCGCATTATTTCAATTGTTCGCTCTGCAATGAACCTTACTCGATCACTACCCTGCTATACCAGCAGGAATGATCCAAATCCTCCACCTGAATTGCTCATTAAAGCGGCGACCTTCTGTTATTTAGACAAAAATGAATCACTTTCAGCGTCTTAAAGTTAAATTTTTGAAATTTTAAGCCATAATTGAAAGGAAACTGTCTTGAGGTTGGTCTGGTATTTCGAAGACTCGAGTCTTGTACTCAAGCTTTTTTCAAATCATTAAGGGGATTCGTTTCTCAAACGAAATTTGGATTCGCAGGGTGGTCTCAAGGTGTTGGAGTCGTCGCCAAGGAATTTTCCACACCCTAGCATTTACATTTAAAAGGATAATCATGAAAAAGCTCATTTCTTCTTTGTGCATTGCATTGCTTTCGCTACCTACAGTAGCTTCAGAGCAGTGGAAGGACATTGAAATGAAAGCCCGAGGTCAAACCGTTTTCTTCCATGCGTGGGGAGGAAGCCAGCAAATAAATAACTACCTTCGCTGGGCAGACAAAGAATTACAGCGTCGATACGGTGTTGAGTTAAAACATGTAAAAGTGACCGACATTGCAGAAACCAGCTCTCGTCTTCTGGCAGAAAAAACCGCAGGAAAGAACAGTGGTGGTAGCGTCGATATGGTTTGGATTAACGGTGAAAACTTCAAATCCATGAAGACGAACGAACTGTTGCATGGTCCGTTTGTCGATCAGCTTCCAAGCTGGGAATATGTCGACAAGTCTCTGCCTGTCGACAGCGATTTCTCTGAACCGACATTAGGCTTAGAAGCGCCATGGGGTGTAGGGCAGCTAGTGTTTATTCATGACTCTAAACGCCTGAACAACCCACCAGCGAACTTTGCTGAGTTGTTAAGCTACGCACAAGCGTATCCAAACCGTATTAGTTACCCGAAACCACCTCAGTTCCACGGCACCAGCTTTTTGAAAGCATTGCTAATTGAACAAACAAACAATGATCCGCGCCTGATGAAGCCTGCAAACGACGTCGATTTTGCACAGGTGACTGAGCCTCTTTGGCAGTACCTGGATAAGCTTCATCCAAACGCTTGGAAGAAGGGTAAGCAGTTCCCATCCGGCTCTACAGAAACTTTCCAGCTGTTAGATGATAACCAGTTGGATCTGGCGATTACCTTCAACCCGAATGCCGTTTTCTCCGCACAGAATGAAGGCACGCTTGCGGAATCAACTAAGGCATACGCGATGGAAACAGGTGCATTGTCCAACATCCACTTCCTGGCTATTCCGTGGAATGCGAACGCAAAAGAAGGGGCAAAAGTTGCCATCAACTTCCTGCTTAGCCCTGAAGCACAATCTCGTAAAGGTGATCTGGACATTTGGGGTGACCCGTCCGTACTAAAATCTGTTCACCTGACAGGCAGTGCGAAAAACACCAAGCTATATAAATCTGTTGCTGAGCCTCACCCAAGCTGGCAGGTAGCTTTGGAAAAAGAGTGGCTTAAACGCTACGGTCAGTAATCTAACTCCTCCCTCTTTGAGGGAGGAAAACGACAGAAAGTCATGATGTTAAGACTCCTATATTTATTGATGATTGTTGTATGTATCGCGCCAACCGTTCCCGGTTTTGTCGGCGTGATACTCTCATCAGTTAACTACATCCCTCCTCTTGGCTATACCTCACCTTCGGTGAACGGGTTTGCTGCTGTCTTTGAATGGAGTGGTGTCTGGGAGTCTATTTTCCTGACTCTGTTTACAACATTAGTCAGTACCATTCTGGCGTGTATATTTACCTTCTTTATCTTGCAGGCATCCTGGCGCTCTACGTTCTGGCGTAAAGTTGAATTTACCTTGTCGCCTTTGCTGGCTTTGCCGCATGTTGCTTTTGCTATCGGGTTTTCATTCCTGTTTGCACCTACCGGAATGATCGTTCGGGCACTTCACCCTCTGCTTGATATGATGCCGATATTTGGCAGTACACCATGGGACTTCAACATTGTTCACAACCAGCAAGGTTGGGGATTGATTGCAGTCCTGGCCCTAAAAGAGATTCCTTTTCTGTTGCTGATGAGTATTCCTATTCTGCAACAGTTGAAAGTCAACAAAACCACTCAGGTGGCACACAGCTTAGGTTATAACGACGCACAAATGTGGTGGAAGTGCATCTTCCCACAGTGGTTACCTAAACTGCGCTTTCCTCTGCTGGCGGTATTAGCGTATGGCGCATCCGTGGTTGACCTATCGTTAATTGTTGGGCCTACAAATCCACCTACATTTGCTGTGTTAGTGTGGCAATGGTTTAACGATCCCGACCTTGCATTGTTACCTCGCGCCGCAGCGGGCGCTGTGATTCTATTTTTGGTGTGTGCCTTACTTATCGCCGTATTGCGAGGAATTGAAACGGGTGTCGTTAAGAAGTGTCGCTACTGGCAGTTTTCTGGTCGCTTTGGTTTACGAGTTCCCGGTAAAACCTTCTTTCTTGCGACGACAGCCATTGCGTTTATGACCCTTCCACTAATGGTAATCTGGAGCTTTGCTCAACGCTGGCGTTTCCCTGATCTGTTCCCAACCAAGCTGAGCGAACGCTTTTGGGCGACGGAATGGGAAGGCATTGTACCGACTATTTTGGACAGCCTGTCGATAGCCATTATTTCTTCTACCATTGCGCTGATTCTGGCATTGATTGGACACGAATATCGCCTGCGCTACCGCATGCATGTACCGGGTTTCATCATCGCAATTCCGATGCTGGTGCCTCAACTCTCCATTTTGTTTGGATTACAGATCACTACCCTATTGTTTTCTACCGATGCCTACTATTTCTGGGTATGTTGGGCGCACGTATTCTTCGCGTTCCCTTATGTATTCCTTTCACTAGACGGTCCATGGCGCAGCTACGACAATCGCTTAACGCAGGCAGCACTAAGCCTGGGTAAATCCCCGTTTCGTGCATGGTGGTCGGTAAAAGCACATATTCTGTTCCCGGCAATTATTTATGCTTGGGCGGTGGGTATCAGTGTCAGCCTTGCGCAATATCTTCCAACGCTGATGTTAGGCGCTGGCAGAATTGCCACCATCACGACAGAAGCCGTTGCTCTGACCAGCGGGCACGATCGCCGTGTCACCGCAATTTATGCTTTATGGCAGGCACTATTGCCATTGATTTTCTTCTCGTTTGCAATGCTGACGAACCAATTACAAAACAGACGTTTACGTCGTACACAAATAGTAAGGACTCAAAGCCTTCATGACGCTTCAGCTAACAAACCTCGTCATCCATGACAGGCACAATAAAGCTCTATTTAATCCGGTTTCCTTTGAGGTAAAAGACGGAGAAGTCTTCACATTAATGGGACCAAGTGGCTGTGGTAAATCCACATTGCTTAGTGCGATTGCAGGGCATTTATCCGATGACTTCTCCTTTGATGGGGCTATTCAGATCGAGGGGAAAGACGTGGGTAAAATCAGCCCACATCTTCGCCGAGCCGGATTCCTGTTTCAGGATGATTTGCTTTTCCCTCACCTGAACATCTGGGAAAACTTGGCGTTTGCATTACCAAACACCGTGAAAGGTCAGGCTCGCAATCAGCAAGCTATGCAAGCACTAGAAAAAGTCGGTTTGGCAAAGCTGGCGAATTCCTTCCCGAATCAGGTTTCCGGTGGTCAGCGTGCGCGTGTGAGCTTGCTAAGAATGCTATTGGCGCAACCAAGAGTTGCTTTGCTGGATGAACCGTTTAGTAAGCTTGATAAAGACTTGCGAGTTCAATTCCGTGAATGGGTTTTCCAGCAGTTAAGAGAAGCGAATATTCCAACTCTGATGGTGACGCACGATGAAGCCGATGTACCAGTCAACAGTTCGTGTTTAAGTTGGCCATGGGAGAATGCTCATGCTTGATAGATTCAGCGTTAAAGTGATTCGAGCGCCGCTTAATCTTGTGGCGCAATCATTGGACAACCTCAACATCACTGCCAATCAGGCGACGTTTGTCGGGTTTCTACTTGGTTGTCTCGCACTCCCTGCCCTGGCTTTGCAGGAATATGGCTGGGCGCTATTCTTTATTGCCTTAAACAGGGTTGCTGATGGCGTAGACGGTGCGCTGGCAAGAAGGCACGGGATTACGGATTCGGGCGGTTTTCTGGATATCAGTCTCGACTTTCTTTTCTACTCTCTGGTCCCTTTTGGATTTGTACTTGCAGATCCGGAAAGCAACGCCATCGCTGGCGCATTCCTGATCTTTTCATTTATCGGAACAGGCACCAGTTTCCTTGCATTTGCAGTAATGGCAGGCAAACATCAAATCGATAACCCGGTTTACACTAACAAATCACTGTATTACATGAGCGGCATCACCGAAGGTACAGAGACCATCGCCTGCTTCGTTTTCTTCTGTCTGTTCCCGCAGTATTTCGCAGTAATCGCCTTTGTATTTGGTTCACTCTGCTGGATAACCACCTTCACCCGCATCTGGTCTGGTTTCCATACGTTGAAGAATATTGAGTTGGAGAAGAGCCAAAAAGTTAGTAACACTGAACCTCAAGGAACTGGCGCTGAGTAAGAATGGAGTTCTAGCTGCAAACCAATTGAATACATGAATCTAAATAGATAAATATCACTCACAAGGCGTATGTTAACAGAGAGGCTTCGCCTCTCTCCTTCAACAAAATCACCCTTTTAAACCGCCACTGGCTTTTTCTCTCGATTGCTGATCTTCTTGGCTCGGCGGATCGCGGATTTCTTAGAGACTTTCTTTTGAGCAGCCTGAAATGATTGCGCTTGCTTGAGTTCTTTCTTGGCTTTTTTCAGCTTTGATCTGGCGAGGTTAGCGGCTTCTTCCGCTTTTGCTGCTTGCTCCATCGCGCGTTTGGCTTCTTCAGCCGCGGCTCTGGCAAGCTGGGCGGTTTTTTCAACTTCTTTTTCACTTTTCTCGAACAGTTTTTTAAGCTTCTTTAGTTCCTTTTCAGCCATGGGTTACTCCTTATTTTTATGTCTATTACGGTTTATCTCGTTAGCCTGCATTCGTCATATTTTTTGGGCTACCCACAATTTGAGGGTCGAGCTGATTAACGACATCGTGATCCTTACCGGGGTATTCAATTAAGCTTAAGAAATGACGCATACAGTTGATTCTGCCGCGCTTTTTGTCATCTGAGCGAATGATGGTCCATGGTGCGTCTTTGGTATCAGTGTGGAACATCATTGCATCTTTCGCTCGACTATAATCGTCCCATTTTGAAAGTGACGCCATATCCACCGGGCTCAGTTTCCACTGCTTGAGCGGATCATTCTGGCGCGATTTAAAGCGGCGGAACTGCTCTGCCCGACTCACAGAGAACCAGTATTTAAATAAGCGAATGCCTGAATTCGCCAGCATGCGTTCCAGTTCAGGGGTTTGGCGCAAAAATTCAAGGTATTCGTCATCGCCACAGAAGCCCATCACTTTTTCAACCCCTGCCCTGTTGTACCAGGAACGGTCGAACATGATAATTTCACCCTTGGTTGGCAGGTGCTGAATGTAACGCTGGAAGTACCATTGATTCCTTTCACGGGCATTAGGTTTTTCTAACGCGATTACGTGTGCACCACGAGGGTTCAGGTGTTCCATAAATCGTTTGATGGTTCCGCCCTTACCCGCCGCGTCTCGTCCTTCAAACAAAATAACAATACGCTCGTTATTCTCTTTTACCCAACCCTGCAATTTGAGCAGCTCAATTTGCAGCTCGTGCTTGTGGCGTTCATATTCCACTACGTCCATCTTGGTTTTGTAGGGGTATTCTCCATCTGCATTCCACGGGATTTTGCCGTTTTTAGCATTTAGGTCGAACAGAATTTCAGGGGACTTTTTCTTCTTCGTTGGTTTTTCATTTTTGGTTGTCTGAACAGCAGACAAGGGGACTGAATTGGCTTGATTCATAGACTGCGCATTCCTTTTCACTGGCTTGCCTTTTTGTAGGCGACTGACGTATCTATCAGCTTATACCCATATCAATATAACTTCTGTTTATTCACCTTAATTATGCTATGGTTATCCATGTAAATTAAATGTTATTATTCTATAACTTCAATAACTTTTACTTATAGACATGAATTTGATTCAACTTAAACTTTTCAGTGACTTAGCAAGAGAACAGAGCTTTGTGAAAGTGGCAAAGTTGAATCATATTAGCCAGCCAGCAGTTAGCGTACATGTTAAAAAACTTGAAGATGCGCTTGGTCAGCAACTCCTTTCCCGAACTTCACAAACCACTCAACTCACCCCCGAAGGTTTACTGATATTGGAAGATGTCAGGGAAATTCTTCGACTGTGTGAAAACATCAAAATTAAGTCCAATTACAGTGCCGGTGTTCTTGAAGGGCATATTCGAATCGCGGCTATTCACAGTGTGGGAATGTACGAATTGGGAGACTTTCTTTCCGGTTTTATGAAAGCCTTCCCTAAGGTGTGTGTCCACTTAGAGTACGAGCACAGCGAAGCGATTTATGAAGCGGTCAGGAAAGAACAGATTGATATTGGTATCGTCGCTTACCCTAAACCAAACCATTTGATCGAATCTATCCCGTTTTCTGAAGACGAACTGGTCTTAGTTACCGGGAAAAAACACAAACTCAATGGTAAAAAATCGGTTTCTATCAATCAGCTCAAAGGAGAACCCTTCGTTGCGTTTGGTGAACGCATTCCTACTCGGGTGGTGATAGATAAACTCCTTGCCGAAAAAGACATTGATGTAAACATTCGAATGACCCACAACAATGTGTACACTTTGAAAAAGGCAGTGGAAGCCGAAATAGGTGTGTCGATTTTGCCAAATGAAACGGTAAAAGAAGAGGTCGCTAAAGGTACGTTGCATAAAATCAACATTACCGACATCAACTCTAAGCGACCGTTATCCATCATTCGGCTGGCATCGAAAGACATTTCGACGCCACTGGAAGTCTTTATTAAAGAGCTTTTGAGTTTCGCTCAGAAGTAATTTACAACGCGATCTGTTGTATGCCAGTTGCCAGTCGGGTTACCGCTTCTTTAAGCTCGTCTTCGCTCGCGTTGGTGAAATTTAACCTGATTGCGGACTTCTGCCCTTCAGGACTAGGGTAAAACACAGGGCTTGGTACGACTGCAACACCCTTTTCCAGCAAAGCTTTTGCCAGAATGTAGGTATCACATTCTGGCAATGTTACCCAGACAAACATCCCACCATCGACGCTTTGCAAATTGCAGCTTTCTGGCAGTTGCCTATCCAACTCTGATTTTAGGCATTCATAACGTCTGCGATAGAGGCTACGGATTGAAGCAAGGTGATCATCGAACCCATCATGAGTGAGCAAACCTAACAATACTTCCTGCATTGGCACGCTAGAATGCAAATCCGCCCCCTGTTTGATTTTAAGCAGCGGTTCAATGTAGCTTTGCTTGCCAGTCACTACGCCCATCCTTAAACCCGGTGAAGCAATTTTGGAAAAGGATCTAAGGACAATTGAGTGCTGAGGGCAGAACTCAGACACCATTGGCAACATTTCCCCATGAAATCTCAGCTCTCGGTACGGTGCATCTTCAATAAAGGCAACATTGTACTCTTCACACAGGTTCGCCACGGCTTGCCTCACTGATAGAGACCAGCAAACTCCTGTCGGGTTGTGGAAGTCAGGAACCGCATAAAACATCTTTGGCTTTTCAGAAGCAAAGCAAGATTTCAGTTCCGTGAGATCAGGACCACACTCATTCTGTGACACCGTCACTATGTTCGCCTGTACTAAACCGAATACCTGCATTGCTCCGAGGTAGCTTGGTGCTTCCATAACGACGGTATCCCCCGGATTTATATAAGCTCTCGCAATCAGGTCTAACCCTTGCTGCGATCCTGTGCAAACCATGGCTTGATGCGTATCAGGAAGATTGAAAGCCTGCTCCAAGTGTTCAAGCAATGGCGGATAACCTGCCGTCAAACCGTATTGAAAAACAGCCGGTTTCTCGGTCAAGCTTTCCAGAACTGGCTTCATTAGTGCAATTGGAAACGTTGATTCGTCTGGTAAACCACCAGCCAGCGATATGACATTTTCGTCGCTTGCCGCGCTTAGAATTTCACGTATATAAGACGATTGGATTTGTTTTAATGATTGTGCGACTTCCATTTGTTTCCCATTGCAGCATTGAATTCTGAATTCAATGTTATGGTCTATTGCGAAAACATGTTTGTCCATTTATGCTCTTCATTATGTCCGTTTATGCTTTTTTAGAATTTTGAGCTATCAACATACCTCTAGGATGAATGATGTTCTGTTCCACATTCATCAAGACATAACTAAGACGCATTCTGTAAAGGAATTGATGTCGATTGCTGCTTATTCTGAGCAGCATTTCCACCGTGTGTTTAAAGAAGTGATTGGCGAACCCATCCACCAGTACATTCGCCGGGCGCGCATGGAATACGCAGCCAATCAGCTCATGTTTGATACCTCTTCTCCTATTCTGGATATCGCTAACAACTGTGGTTTTTCTTCGCTTTCTTCTTTCAATAAAGCATTTAAAGCAACATTCGATATGTCACCGGGCAAATGGCGCAAACACGATCTACAGGTATCCGATAAACCCTATTTGAAAGATCCTGAAATCGCAGCGGGCTACAAAAGAGTCGCAAGCCGCCCTCTTCCCGTTCCGAAAATAAAAGAAGTCCCAGACAGAATGGCGGCGTATGTTCGTCACAATGGTTACAGCCGTTCGATTCGCAATGCATGGCTAACGTTGCAGGCGTGGACGAAAGATGATGGGCGAGATTTTTCGCAGCAGTTTGGCTTACACCATTCAAACCCAGCGTGGGTGGAGCTGGATCAGTGTCGATACGTTGCATGTGTGGGCATTTCAGAACCCCTAAAATATCGGGGAGTCGTCAACCAGATGGTGATTCCCGGCGGCTTACACGCAGTATTTAAACTCAAAGGCATCTACGGGGAACTGCTTCCCCAAATAAGCACAGTGCTGGAAACCTGGCTTCCACAATCTGGGTTTAAGCTTCGTTCTACACCAGCTTATGTTCACTATCATAAAAACCACTTTCTTAGCGAAGATGAAGCATTCGAATTGGACTTCTACCTTCCCATTCGTTTTTTCTAGACACTTCATTGATGAGCAAAAAGATGCATTTTACTTGCTAACACATCAAGTCATCATAATTGATATTTCGCTCACTAATTAGACGTACGCACCAAGCCGGGGATCAATTCGTTGCCCTTTTAATGAAAATTGTTATCATCGCGAATAATAGTCGGGGAGCCTTAGGCTGAGATCGCATAGCGAGACCCGTTGAACCTGATTCAGTTAACACTGGCGTAGGGAACTATGAATCTTACTGTCGATGGGTTGATCTCACTACCATTCCATTCTTTAGTCAGAAGAGTTCCTGCTCGCCTGTATTGCGGGAGCACTTATGACCACACAAAACAACCACCCTTCCCCCACAGGTGTGAATACGCCAATCGTACTTACTATTGCTGGTTCTGACAGTGGTGGTGGTGCCGGCATTCAGGCGGATATCAAAGCCATTTCAGCAACGGGCAGCTTTGCTTGTTCAGCTATCACGGCAATTACATCTCAAAACACACAAGGCGTTTCCGCGATTTTCCCTATCCCACTAGACCATGTGGAAAGCCAGCTAGACGCCGTATTTACCGATCTCAATATCGCAGCTGTCAAAGTCGGCATGCTGGCAGATTCGGGCATCATTAAAGTGGTTGCCAGTAAAATAAAACAATACAAGCCAAAATATTTGGTGGTTGACCCGGTAATGGTTGCAACCAGTGGGGATCTGCTTCTCGAAGAGAGTGCCATCAGCACCTTGAAAGCGGAGTTATTGCCGCTTGCTGATGTCATCACCCCTAATCTGCCCGAAGGCGCAGCCTTAACCGGTAATCCAGTGCCTGAAAGTGAAGCCGATATGGAAAGCATGATTGACCAGCTTCGCTCTCTGGGTTGTCAGTCGGTACTGCTCAAAGGCGGGCATTTAGAAAGCAGTGAATACAGTACAGATTTATTGATTTTCCCTGACAAGGTTGAATCATTAAACGCCAAACGTGTTGATACTCAAAACACTCACGGCACAGGTTGTACGCTCTCTTCTGCTATCGCCTCTTTCCTAGCTCAGGGCTATGAACTGCCAGAAGCCGTCAAGCTGGGTAAGTACTACATCTCCAATGCCATCGCTCATGCTGATGAACTGGATATAGGCCAGGGGCATGGTCCGGTTCACCACTTTTTCCCCGGACATGAAGATGTACTCTGAAGCTTCGAGTTTTACGACTCTTGCAAAGGATAAAGCGTTCATCGCGTTAGAAAATGGTGAACTGCAATATCTGGATGCCGAAACGCCAACATTAGCCGACCTGAATATGCGATTTCCTGTCGGGTACTGGACGTGCATTCTTGGAAGAAGCGGTTGCGGTAAATCGACTCTGCTTCGCCATTTTGCAGGGCTTCTCAACGCCAAAGCCAGCTGGAAAGGTGCGCTGTTGTTGGAAGACCAACAAGGCATAAAACACCCTTTGTCGGTTGACAATGAAATCGCGTATATGGGGCAGCAAGATTTACTGATGCCCTGGCTATCCGCATTAGACAATGTCTTGCTCAGCACACGATTTGGCAAGCAATTGAAAGACAAAGAAAGCCAGAAAAAAGCACTGCATTTACTGGAACAGGTCGGTTTGGCAGACCAAAGGGATCTCCTTCCCCAGCAATTGTCTGGTGGCATGCGACAGCGTGTTGCTATCGCCCGAACTCTGATGCAGGAAAAACCCATCGTTCTAATGGATGAACCCTTTTCGGCATTGGATGCAGTAAATCGTCACAAACTTCAGAACCTGGCACATCAGCTACTTCAAGATAAAACCGTGTTACTCATTACCCATGACCCGCACGAAGCCATTCGACTGGCTTCCAAGCTATACGTGATGCAGGGTGCTCCTGCCTTTGCTCACGCTATGGAATTACCTCAATCCGACATCCCAAGAAAGCTGGATGCCGAGTGCGCCAAGCTTCAACAAAGCATTATTGAAAAGCTGGAGAAAGACTATGAGTAACGTAAACCAGCTTTCTACCGTTGCCAGAGCCATTAAGCGAAGCGAGAAAATTTCCTTCCCTCTCCTGCGCGTGATCATTAGTGCGTCGGTGATGATTGGGTTGTGGCAGGCAATTGTGGTGATATTCGACATGCCGGCTTTTATATTGCCAGCCCCGTTTGATGTCTTTGAGCGCCTGATTCAGCGTCAGGATGTGTTGCTCAAACACACCTGGGTCACGGCTCAGGAAATCTTGCTTGGTCTGCTTCTCGGCTTGTCAATGGGGCTGATCTTTGCCCTGCAAATGCTGATGTTCAACCCCCTTAAACGTTGGTTGTTGCCAATTCTTATCGCCAGTCAGGCAATTCCGGTGTTTGCGATTGCCCCTGTTTTAATGCTCTGGCTTGGGTATGGCATTACCTCCAAAGTCGTGATGGCAGCCATCATCATCTTCTTCCCTGTCACGACCTGTTGTTACGACGGTTTACGCAACACCCCAACAGGCTATCTGGATCTGGCGAAAACCATGGGTGCAACGAAATGGGAAACCCTTCGTCATATCCAGCTACCCGCTTCGCTACCAACTCTGGCTTCAGGAATCCGAGTTGCGGTTGTTGTGGCTCCGATTGGAGCAGTTTGTGGCGAATGGGTAGGTTCAAGCGAAGGGCTTGGGTATCTGATGTTGCAGGCGAATGCCCGCATGATGATCGACGAAATGTTCGCGGCGCTCTTTATTTTATCCGCTTTGTCTGTGTCGCTGTATTTTGCAGCAGACGAAGCACTTAAAAGACTTATCCCTTGGGAAAAGTAATCACACTTTCAATAGGAATGATCTATAGGGTCTGTTGACCTGGAAATCAATCAGCGATTTAAAAAGGAAAATATTGTGAAAAAGAAGACCATTTTCAGTGCTATTGCACTTGCTGCCTCAGCGGTTACTTTTAATGTAACTGCGGAAGAAAAGAAACTGACTCTGATGCTGGACTGGTTCGTTAACCCGAACCACGGCCCGATCGTCATCGCTAAAGAACGCGGTTACTTTAAGGAAGAAGGCATTACGGTAAACGTTCAGGAACCTGCTGACCCAAGCACACCACCAAAACTGGTTGCAGCGAATAAAGTTGATCTGGCGATTTCTTACCAGCCAAACCTGACTATTGACGTTGCTGCTGGCTTGCCACTGATTCGTTCAGCAACACTGGTTGCAACACCACTGAATACGCTGACGGTTCTGAAAGGCAAGGTAAACAACCTGTCTGAACTTAAAGGCAAAAAAATTGGTATCGCTATCGCAGGCAATGAAGAAGCCACCATTGGCACTATGCTGAACACTCACAACGTTGACTACAAAGACGTAGAAATCATCAATGTTGGCTGGGCGCTGTCATCATCACTTGCTTCTGGCAAAGTCGACGCTATCTGGGGTGGTTTCCGTAACTTCGAAAGCAACCAGTTGGCTCTTGAAGGTTACGATGCAAAAGCTTTCTTCCCGGAAGAGCATGGCGTACCTACTTACGACGAACTGGTATTCGTTGCTAACGCCAAAACGCACGACAAAGAAGCCATCAAAGCGTTTAATCGCGCTCTGGAAAAAGCGACAACCTACATCGTTAACCACCCTCAGCAATCGTGGAAAGAGTTTGTTGCCTACTCGCCAGACACACTGAACAACGAGCTGAACAAACGCGCTTGGAACGACACTCTGACTCGTTTTGCACTTCGTCCTTCAGCTGTCGACCACAAACGCTATGACGATTACGCTCAGTTCATGTACGACCAGAAGATCATTGAGACACTACCAAAAGCAGTGGACTACATTCCAAACTTCAACTGATCGAGGCTTACTATGAATCATCAAGATCTCATTAATGCGTGCCGAAGTGACTGGGAAGACTACACTCAGCATGAGTTTGTAAAGCAGTTGGCAGACGGGTCACTGGAACAGCCTTGCTATCTTCATTATTTGAAGCAAGATTTTCTGTTCTTAAAACACTACGCCCGTGCTTACGCGCTTGCAATATACAAAGCAAAAACGCTGGAAGACATGCGCGACGCATTGCCTAGTGTTCACGCCCTTTTGGATTCTGAAATCGCTCACCACGTGGAATACTGTCAGAACTGGGGATTAACAGAAGCGGATCTGGAAGCTGAACCGGAAGACTTCGGTACAGTGGCTTACACCCGATACGTTTTGGATGCTGGCATGATGGGTGATCTGGTCGATCTTTATGCCGCATTGGCTCCTTGCTCTATCGGCTATGCTGAAATCGGCAAACAGCTCCTGAATGACCCGAACACCAAGCTAGAAGGTAACCCTTACGCAAGCTGGATTAAGCTTTACGGCGGCGAAGAGTTTCAGCAAAGCGTGGCACAAGGCGTGAAAACCATCGACAAACTGTTAGCTGAAGTGGAACTTAACAGCCCACGAGGCAAGCACATTATCGACGTTTTCAGAACCGCAACACGAATGGAAGTTGCATTCTGGCAACAGGGACTGAACGCTATCAAGGAAGGTAAAGTATGAACAAGCAATCTATTGCTGAACTGCTCACCAAAGTCAGAGAAAACAAACCGCTCGTCGTCAATGTCACCAACTACGTGGTGATGAACAATACGGCAAACGCACTGCTTTCTGTGGGCGCTTCACCTATTATGGCGCACTCTCGTGAAGAGATGGCAGAAATGATGAGCTTTGCAGGCGCGCTTGTCATCAACATTGGTACGCTGGATTCTCAGTGGTTGCCTAGAATGGAATTTGCGGTTGAGCAAGCAAACAAAAATGGCAAGCCCGTCGTGCTAGACCCAGTAGGATGTGGTGCAAGTGCTATCAGAACTAAAGCCTCCAGAGATATTGCCAAAGCAGCCGACAGCCTGATCATTCGTGGCAATGCTTCTGAAGTCATTGCGCTGGCTGGTGAACAGGCTCAGAGCAAAGGCGTCGATGCGCTGGACAGCAGCGATGCTGCTTTAGGAGCGGCAAAGTTCCTTTCTGAAGAGTATCAGTGTTCAGTGGTGGTATCCGGGGCTACCGATTACATCGTAAGTGCAGGTGAAGTAGTGTCGCTGGCAAATGGACACGAAATGATGCCCTATGTGACCGGAATGGGGTGCACATTGAGTGCGCTTACAGGTGCATTTGCTGCCATTGGTGACAACAGTGGTGTTGCGGCAGCGGCGGTATTAGGTGTAGCTGGTGAAATAGCAGCAGAACAAGCGAAAGGTCCTGGTAGCCTTCAACTGGAACTGATTGATGTACTCTATCTGTTAGATGAAAAAGTTCTGGTTGAACGCCTGAATATCTCCTAAAAACAAACGCTGCTTCGAGCAGCGTTTTTGTTTGAGCCACACAAAGACAACTTACCTAAGAAGGAAACCCAATGAACCCATATCCACTCTATCTGGTTACCGATGACAGACAAGACTTAGACACGTTCTGTCATGTGGTTGAACAGGCAGCCAAAGGCGGCGTAACCATGATTCAGGTTCGAGAAAAGCATGGTGACGTTCAGGCATTCATTGAACGAGCAGCTCGCGCCAAATCTATCCTTGAGGGGACCAATATTCCTCTTATTATCAATGATCGCGTTGACGTGGCTCTGGCGGTCGATGCGGATGGCGTCCACCTTGGGCAATCGGATATGCCAGCCGAAATCGCACGAAAATTGATAGGTGATAATAAAATTTTAGGGTTATCAGTAGAAAACGAAGCTCAGTTGGAAGAGGCAAAATCCCTTCCCGTCGACTATCTTGGTGTTAGTGCCATTTTCTCAACGCCAACCAAAACGGATATCAAACGTGAATGGGGAATCGACGGGCTTGCTTACGCTGTCCGCACCAGTCCTTTTCCTACGGTGGCTATTGGTGGCATTAACCACACCAACTTGTCGGACGTATTGGGCACTGGTGTTAACGGCATTGCGTTAGTTTCGGCTATTTGTCAGGCGGAAGATCCAAAGTCGGCGTCCGAATCATTACTTAAAAGCATCAAGCTATGCCAAAACCAATAAGCCGATGAAGGTTGATCAATTACCGTACAATATCACCAAAAACACTGTAAAAAGCCAACATACCGTGTGCAATGTTGTAAGAGTAAAGCTCGCATAGTAACATTTCACCGCTTTGAAACTGTGGGAGCTCTTGGTCAATGAGAAAAAGTGTGTTGTTCTTTCTAGCCTGCATAGGGCTGGTGATCCTGAGCGTACTCACAGCATATGTCGTGTTGTTCGAGCCGAGTATCAAAGACATACGTGGAGCTCAGGTCAAAGCATTTAACCCAGAAGACACACTTGCGAATACTGAGAATGGTCGCGAAATTTTAAGGATTCGCAAACTCCTTGATGCATCACTAAAAGATGCACAAGCCGAAATGGTTGCTTTCGATAGCAATTCTAAAGCAACACTCACTCCAACAGAGAATGCCTATCGATTGTTTACATTGCGAAGCATTGCAAGCGATAAACATGAACCAGAAGTAGCGAATGAGTATACCCAGAAGTTGTACCAGCTAGCAGAAACTGAAGACCTGCCTTGGTTAACACTGGTCATGATGATAGACAAAAGCACCAACCTCGCCCGTAAAGGCGAGATTCAGGATGCAACTAAACTCATCAACGAGGCAATCAAATACGGAACGGAAAGGCATATCCTTTATCTCCTGCCAAAAGCCCACAACACAGCTGGGTTCCTAAGTAATGCTGACAACCAGTTGATGGATGCACAACGCCATTTCTTACTAGGTATACAGGTCTCAAAAAGAATTGGTGACGACAAACTGCTCGGCACTTTTTACAACAATTTGGGTTTGCTGTACCTGCATATTGAGAAATGGGACAAAGCTTTGGACTTCATGGAGAAAGCGCGTAAAGCTCCTACCCCTCCAGGTAGAGACTTGAACTCATTGCATCAGGTTATTCATTTAAACGAAGCCTATATATACTATCAACTAAACAATCTGGAAAAACTTCGTGAATCGTTTGAGGCAGCTTCCAGGTATTACGATGAAAAAACCAGTAGCCCTCGGCACAACATTCTTCAGATAAAAGGCGAAACGCTCCTTTATATAGCGAACAAACAATACGACAAAACAATAGGAGCCGCTGAACGGTGCCTCGATGCCCCCAAGATCTTTGAATTACCGATACAGCAAGGGCAATGTCAGCTAATTAAATCAAAAGCGCTTCTGGAGCAAAACCAATATCAAAAAGCGCTCTATGGGGTCGAAGACTCCATAGCAACGTTTTCTTCGATCAATCATAAACGCTGGTTAATCAAAGCCTATGAGCAGAAAGCCGACATTCTGGAAGCTTTAGGAGAGACAGACCGCGCGTTGACTATGTACAAGCAATATTACAAGCAAGATAAAGCCCATCTCCTCAGTCAGGTTTACGACTTAGAGCACGCCTTTGTCACCCAGCATATCCGCCAGGAAAAAGAGCTGCTTAATATAGAGAACGAGCTCGCCGCTGCTCAACTGGCAAAAGAAAAGCTCCGATTCCAAATAGCCTGCACCTGGATTTTGATTGCCGCTATCACCATCATCTACGCATTCAGAAAAACATCTCACGTACAGAATAAAAACGCAGAGCTGCAAAACCTTTCTTTTGTCGACGAACTGACCACACTGCACAATCGACGCTATTACACACAGCAACTAGAAACCTGTCAGGAAATCGATGGGGAAATTGGCTATCGCATTGCCCTGTTTGATTTGGACAATTTCAAATCTGTTAACGATACGCATGGTCACGATGTGGGTGATGAAGTTCTGGTTGAGACAGCTAGCCGGCTAAAAGAGCTGGTTTCAAATACCGAAATGCTGATTCGCTGGGGAGGGGAAGAGTTTTTGGTATTGATGCGCGATGACGAACACATTGGCACTCGCGTAGACGCAATGCTCGATGCCATAGGGCTAACCGCATTCAGTACTCAGGCAGGACCACTCAACATTACCGCCTCTATCGGCGTGAGTCCGGTCGCCCTGCCCGCTTCACTTGCTCAAGACGATGGTTTCTTTCGCAAGGCTGATCAGAATCTTTATGAGGCTAAACGCTCAGGAAAGAACCGAGCAATTTTTCCAAATTAAAGCCTTTTTTGAAGGCACTCTTTTAAGAAAAAACGAGTGCTTTCAGGCTTGCATTTTCGTCTTTATCTTTGAATTCTGATGGATTTTCCAGTCGATACTGAAACGCCAGTTCTGGTGCCTCAGCTTTCATTCCATCAATCAAAAATTCAGGTGTTACGCTTGGTGAATTCACACAAGCCAGAACCTCACCATTGTCTGTAAGCAGACTTGGTAATCGACGCAATATCTTCTGGTAATCTTTGGTCAGGGCAAAACTGCCTTTCTGAAACGATGGCGGGTCAATTACGATCAGATCATAGGGTCCATTCTTTTTGATTTTCCCCCACGACTTAAAAATGTCATGCCCCATAAACGATACCGCGTTAACGTTGTGTCCGTTCAGTTTGTGATTGTCTCTACCCCGACTCAGGCTTGATTTCGCCATGTCGACATTGACTACTTTATCTGCTCCACCTTCAATGGCAGCGACAGAAAACCCACAGGTGTAGGCAAACAGATTAAGAACAGTTTTATTGCTCGCTCTCTCCCGAACCCAGTCACGCCCATTTCTCATATCCAGAAAAAGACCGAAGTTTTGATTCTTTCCCAGTTCGAGCTGGTATTTCAGACCCGACTCAATCACAACAGGTCTTAAATTTGGTTCTCCCAGAATACTTTCAAATGGCGCCCCATCCTGATATCTGTGTTGCAACAAAATGTTTGATAAGCCACGTGATTTTGCGGTATCACTCTGGCTAAACGTGATAAGCCCGCTTTTCAGATGAGTCAGAAACTCTTCATCCACTGGCTTAAACAAGTTAACAACGAGCTGCCCCTGTAACCAGTCAACTGTGAGTTGCTCTAACCCTTCCCAGCAGCGCCCGCGACCATGAAATAATCGACGAATTTCGTCTGGTACATTTGAAAGAGCCGAGTCTAACTCGACCCAAAGTAAATCTAATGCTTGTTTGTTCATTTTGTTCTCACACCCGGCCAATTCAGTTGCCAGGGTTTATTCCAGAGTTCTAGCGAGTTGCGCACGGCTTCTGTCTGCCAATGCTCGCCCAGTCCTCTCATTTCTATAGGATTACAGACAAACTCAAATGGCTGACTTTTGTGTTCAAACCTTAACGCAAAGGCGTGAAGATAGCCTCTGTCTGCATGTGATGAGGGATTATAAATGTCATCGCCCAGAATGGGAGAGCCGACCGATTTCAGGGCTACACGGATTTGGTGTGTCTTTCCAGTGTGCGGTTTGCAAAGGAAGACCCTTTGACCAGGCTCGCCAGCATGAGAGAAAAACTGCGTAATGGCCGGGTTAGACGTTTGGCTGGTGAGCTTCCAGGAAGCGCGTCTGGAACGCTCCATATCTCCCATTACCATACCCTGCTTCTTTTTTGGCTTTTTAGAACCAATTGCGAGGTAGTATTTCTCAACGTTTCGGTTGGCAAACAGTTCCGATAACTCCCGAGCCGCTTGCGAACTTCGTCCTACAATCAGAAGCCCCGAAGTCATTTTGTCTAATCTATGAATCAGATAGAGCTGAGTATCGCCAGTGACTTTACACATCTCAGTCAGCAAGGCTGTATCATCATCGTCTTTGTGAACGCTGATACCTTGGTGTTTATTGATGATGTAGAAATCGGGATGAGTATAGAGGATGTCAAACATAAATGGCTCCTTCGCAGGCGCGGAATTATAACGCCTAATGCAGAAGAAGCCATTGTTTATAAAGGTTAGTACTGGTTTTACGCGATCTTAAATTTAGAAACCAAGTCTTTAAGCTCGTCTACGCGCTGAGTAAGCCCGCTCACATCGTGTGAACTTCGTTCGACCAACTCCAGTGAACGTGCCGAGATATCATTGATGGTATTGATGTCGTTGGCAATTTCCTGTGTAACCGCGGTTTGCTCTTCTGTCGCAGTAGCAATCGAAGCAATCATGCCCTGAACCTGAGTTGCACTGGATACGATTTGATCCAACGCCGCACCTGCTCCAGCACTTTGTTCAACGCCCTTCTCAACCAATTCAACGCTTTCAGAGGTTGAACCCATGACTTTCTGAGTGCCTTGCTGAATCGCCTGAATGATCTCTGATACTTCTTGAGTCGCTTGAGTAGTACGTTCTGCCAAGGCGCGAACTTCATCGGCCACCACGGCAAAGCCACGACCAGATTCACCCGCACGCGCCGCTTCGATAGCCGCATTCAGAGCCAGCAAGTTGGTTTGCTCTGCAATGCCTTCAATCACCTTGATAACACTGCCAATTTGTTCACCGTGGTCATTGAGCTCACGCATACTTACCGACATTTCAGCCATTTGTGTCGATGCTTTTTCTATGCTGCCAACCATTTCCAGAATCACACCACGACCGCTTTCCGCTGCATCGCCCGATTGAGAAGCACTTTCCGCCGTCGCAACACTCTGCTGCGCCACTTCACCAATGGTTAACGTCAGTTCTTCTGATGCTGTTGAAATAAGGCTGGCTTTATCAGCCTGCTCTGCAGCACCATGTGTAATAGACGTCGTTACTTCGGACAAATCCGTGGTTACGCTGTTCACCTGATCGCTCACCTCGCAAATAGAGGTCAGAAGCGTTTTCAGTGAATCTTGCATCGCATAAATCGATTTCGCCAGGTTAGCCAGCTCATCACCCGAGTTATCAACAATCTGATCAGACGTCAGGTCACCTTCCGCAATGCTTTTCGCAACTACTTCTAGTTTCTCAATTCGATTTGTCAGAGACGCCGACAAACGGTAAGCAATAACAATGGCAATCAGTGAACCGACAACCAATAAACCAATCATGGTCTGGCTCATGGTAGAAAGGGCAGAGTTCAGAACATTTAGTCCCGTCTCAACATCACTTTTTTCCGCTGCGGATTCACGATCAAGCATTTTTTCCATCGGCACCATAGTTCTGGCATCGATAGACATCTTTTGCTGATAAAGCTCTCTCATCTCATCAGCACTCAAAGACGAGCCAGATTGCTTGAATAGCTTCTCCAGTTCTCGCGCATAATCTTCACCGTAAGATCGAATTTGGCGAACGGTGTTTTTGGCTTCTGCTGAACTTTCGATTTGCGCAAGGCTATTAAGAGCAGTCTGGAACTGTCCGTAGTTTTTCTTAAAGTCCCCTTTTGCAGATTCATCGCCCAGAATGGCTCGTAGCGCATCTCTTTGCATGTCGCCTGACTCATCAATCAGTGTGAGGTAAAGCTCCATACCAGGTACATCATCAGTTCGAATGGTGTTTTCCAGCTCATGCGCTGACTTCACCTGAAAAAAGACAACGATTACCGAAATCGCCATCAGCAAAATGATGCTCCCAAAAGCAGCAGCCAATTTTTGTTTGACTGATAAATTCATACAACAACCTCACGAACCAGTCTGCTAACGAGACCGGTATTGAAAAAACTCATAGAAAATGAACTAGTATCAAAAGTGATACTGTAAGTTCAACTCAGGGGTGAAATAAAGGAGATTTCCTACAATCTTGTTAGCATTTATTAAGCAACAATATGCCATACGTTTAGTATGGAAACACAAAAAAGCCCTAGAGACTAGGGCTGGAGTGTTAATTTTTAATAGTTTTATTAGTAATCAGTTAAGTTCTACGCGAAGAAGACCATTAACATCAGTACTGGGCACACTATGCGAACGTAAAGAGGCCAGATTTTCCAGAACAGAGAATTTTCTACATCAGGGTAGCCCTGACGAATTTCCTCTAGAACCTTATTTCTATGCCAAATCCATCCTACAAGTAGTGCCCAAACTAAGCCCAGTATCGGCTGTGCATACACTGTCGTAAGCTGTACCACAAAACCAAACAGTGAGCCGAAATTCAGAACGATAATCGCTGAAATTACCGTAATTACTCCACCTATCCATATAACGGCAGCAGTACGGGTTTGCTTTAATTCTTCTATCGCACATGCGACGGGTACCTCAAGCATTGAGATTGAGGAAGTAAGCGCAGCAATGATCATCAGGGCAAAAAACATCATGCTTGCCGCAATGCCAACACTGCCCATCGTATCGAACATTGCAGGTAAAACGGTGAACACCAAAGTATCTGAACTGAGCAGCGCTCCGGTTTCATCGAATATTTGAACGCCGTGATTTTTTGCAACAAACATTGCTGGTAAAACCAGTAAGCCTGCACAGATTGCAATACCTGTATCGACCAGAGAAACCTGAACCGCCGTTTTTGGAATATTGGTATCTTTCCTTAGGTAAGAGCCATAGACCATCATGGTGGCAACACCAAGAGACAATGAGAAGAACGCCTGTCCCATCGCGCTAACCAGAAGATCCGAATCAAAGTAAGAAAAATCGGGGATCAGGTACATTTCTAACCCTTCTGACGCACCTTCTTGAGTCAGGATGTATCCAATCATCACAATGAACAGTACAAACAGCACTGGCATTAGGCGAGTTGACCAGCGCTCAATACCGTCTGCAACGCCACTTCTTACCACGTACATGGTTGCAATCATAAAGATGACCATGAGAACAAGGTTGCGTGAATCTCCAAAGCTCGTCAGCCACTGAGATGCTTCATTCATTCCGACAATTTCCAGTGCACTTCCTGCAAATTCACCAAACAACCAACCCGCAATGATGGCGTAAAAACTGAGGATAAGAGAGACTGCCGTCATTGCTGCAATACCTAAAAGCGCAGCGCCTATTTTGCCTTTTGGCCAAACAGATTTAAGTGACTGAATTGGGTTGGATTGACCGTATCGTCCAATGGTGAGCTCTGCTATCAGCATTGGACACGCCAGAACAAATACCATGATCAAGTAAGTGATCAGAAATACTGCACCACCATTACTTGCTGCTTGAGTAGGGAAACCCCAGATATTACCAAGTCCGACAGCACTGCCTGCTGCCGCCATGATGAACCCAAGTTTTGAGGAAAACTGGGCACGTGATGTTGTTGCCATATATTACCGCCTGGTTTGAACATGGGCGTACAAAATAATTTACACCCAACTTAGTTCTTATTTTCTTTTCAATGATGGCAAGTAAAACAGTTTGCAATTAAAATTGGAAGCGCGCGCAGCCTAATTTATTAACAACACCCTCAACACAAGCACCGATCGCTGCTTTTTTATTCAATCCAAGTTGAATTCTCCATTCATTTTCCCAAAAGCTGCATATTTCACTCTGTAGATTCTGCTACGTTTGATTCGTGTTTAGAAAATAAAGCGCCATTCGGTAAAATTTGGGCTATTCCACCAATTTCTCATTCTTAATAGTCATATCTGACCAGCAATCATTTCTTCTTAAGCTCTTGTTGTTTATAGTTAAGCTATCTTTATCGCTCTTACCTTCTGGGGAAAATGGAAAAGTTCTATCAGTTTGTTGCTCTATTTGGGTTGGTCGCTTACTGGGTTCTCGTGGCCGGGGTAACAATACGCGTGGTTCTTAAACGCAGAGCCGTCAGTGTTTCTCTTGCTTGGTTGATGATCATCTATATCATTCCAATTCTCGGCGTAGCGTGCTACTTCCTATTTGGGGAGTTAAACCTAGGCAGAAAAAGAGCCGAACGCGCACAGCGCATGTTCTCTCCATACGAGTACTGGTTCAATCAACTTCACGACTGTCAGGCGCATCTTCCCGAGTTAATGGAAGGTCAGATTTCTCAAATCCACGATCTCTGTTCTAACCGCACGGGCATCCCTGCTTTGTGTGGTAACACTCTCTCACTGCAAACATCTCCTGTAAAAATTCTTCAGTCGGTGATCGAAGATATTCGAAATGCTAAACACCATGTCCGAATGGAGTTTTACATCTGGCACCCCGGAGGTTTGGCAGACTCAGTTGCCTCTGCTTTGATTCAGGCAGCAAAACGCGGCGTTAAGGTGCAGCTACTTCTGGACTCGGCTGGAAGCCATCGTTTCTTCAAAAGTCATTGGAAAGAGATGATGGAAAATGTCGGCATTGAGGTGACGCAAGCTCTTGCCGTGTCTCCAATGCGGGTATTTTTAAGGCGACTGGATCTCAGACAGCACCGAAAAATTATCGTTGTAGACGATGAGATTGCCTACACCGGATCCATGAACATGGTTGACCCTGCGCACTTCAAGCAAGGCGCAGGTGTCGGTCAGTGGATAGATGTCATGGTTCGAATTACCGGACCGACCGTAAACGTCCTTTCCGCTATTCACGCTTGGGATTGGGAAGTGGAGACAGGTTCGCGAGAGCTGCCTATGTTCCCTCAATGCCCGATTGATCGTGAAAACGGCTTGCACCCGATTCAGGTTGTTCCATCTGGTCCCGGAATGCCAGAAAACCTGATTCAGCAAGTTATGGTTCTGTCTATCAATCAGGCGAAGGAATCCGTTCGTATTACCACGCCTTATTTTGTTCCGAGTGAACAATTGCTGGAAACCCTCAAGATGACAGCTCAGCGCGGGGTTAAAGTTCAGCTCATCATTCCTCATCGCAACGACTCAATAATGGTTAAGTGGGCATCCAAAGCGTTTTACAGCGAATTACTGAACTCCGGTATTGAGATATATGAGTTTCATGGCGGACTGCTTCATACCAAATCCGTGGTCATCGACCGACACCATTGCTTAGTAGGCACCGTAAACCTCGATATGAGGAGCCTGTGGCTTAACTTTGAAGTGACACTGGCCGTTGACGATGCAGCCTTCACCAAAGAGCTGTATTGGGTGCAGGAATCTTACATTGAGAACGCACACAAAATCGAATCGGCGACCTGGTCAGAACGCGGTTTCATCCATCGTATCTTCGAACGTGCTTACTTCTTGCTCAGCCCAATTCTTTAAAGGGAAATTTCTCTTGATCTCATGCTGCATAAAATGGTTTAAATAGAACCAAATAGTTATCGGGACAAGGAAAAAGGATGTCTGACAAATACCAGACCAAGTTAGTCACTGCTGGTCGCAGTAAGAAGTGGACAAACGGTGTTGTTAACCCACCAGTTCAACGTGCTTCAACCGTCGTATTTGATACCGTTGCAGAAAAACATCACGCAACAACAAAAAGACAAGAACACACGCTCTTTTATGGTCGTCGGGGCACACACACCCATTTCGCCTTTCAGGAAGCAATGACGGAAGTGGAAGGTGGTGCAGGCTGTGCGCTTTACCCTTGCGGCACGGCGGCTATTACCAGCTCTATCCTTTCCTTCGTCGAATCCGGCGATCATATTTTGATGGTCGACACCTGTTACGAACCTACACGCGACTTCTGTAATGTGATGCTGAAAAAAATGGGCGTAGAAACGACTTACTACGATCCAATGGTAGGCGAAGGCATTCGTGACCTGATTCAGCCAAATACAAAGATTCTTTTTACCGAGTCACCGGGTTCCATCACCATGGAAGTGCAGGATCTCCCTACTCTTTCGCGTATTGCTCATGAACACGATATCGTTGTTATGCTCGATAACACATGGGGAGCAGGTGTAAACCTGTCTCCGTTTGAGCATGGTGTCGACATTTCGATTCAAGCTGCAACGAAGTACATTGTCGGGCACTCAGATGTCATGTTGGGAACAGCGGTGGCAACTGAAAAATACTGGGATCAGCTTCGTGAACAAAGCTATCTGCTGGGTCAGTGTGTTTCTCCTGACGATGCCTACCTTGGCCTTCGTGGTTTGCGAACACTTGATGTGCGTTTGCGCCAACACCACGAAAACAGCATTAAAGTAGCCAATTGGCTCGCTTCACGACCAGAAGTAGACCACGTTCGTCATCCTGCTCTGGAAAGCTGCCCGGGTCACGAATTCTTTAAGCGTGATTTTAAAGGGGCAAACGGCTTGTTCTCATTTGTGCTGAAAACCAGCTACCCACGCGCAACGACCGCTTTACTTGACGGCATGAAACACTTCAGCATGGGTTACTCTTGGGGTGGTTTCGAAAGTCTTATCCTTGCCAATGAACCAAAGAGTTTTAATTACCTGAGAACGATTTCAAACCCGAATTTCGAAGGTACGCTCATTCGTCTGCACATCGGTTTAGAAGACACCGATGATTTGATCGCTGATTTAGAAGCTGGCTTTGAAAGATACAATGCATTGATTCTGGAAAAAGAAGCGTCAAACCAATAATCGAAATATAGAAAAAGAGACCCCCAGCAATTCGCTGGGGGTCTTTTTTAATTCACATTATATCTCGGGCAATCAACCAGATGGTCATTTACCATTCCTACCGCTTGCATAAAGGCATAACAAATGGTCTCGCCAACAAACTTAAATCCTTTCTTCTTCAAGAATTTACTCATCGCTTTTGATTGCTCTGTCGAGACTGGTACCTGATCCATGGTTTTCCAACTGTTGATGAGCGGTTTACCATCGACAAACTGCCATAGTGCTTTTGAAAGTGAGCCATACTCTTTTTGCAGTTCAATGGCTGCACGTGCATTGCTATAGACTGAAGCGATCTTTCCTTTGTGTTTCACCACATCGAAATTTTCAATGATGTGAGACACATTTTCTTCGTCAAAAGTCGCCAGTTTTTCAATATCATAATCTTCAAAGGCGGCGCGGTAACCTTCGCGCTTTTTCAGAATGGTAATCCAGCTCAATCCAGCCTGGGCCCCTTCCAGAGTAATGAATTCAAACAGAACTTTGTCATCATAAACAGGAATGCCCCACTCCGCATCGTGATACTCCCTTTCTAGCTCATGATTCATTGCCCATGCACATGTTGTGTCTGACATAAGTTCTTCCTTCTGTTGCTTTAAAAAACCCGCCAGCTGGCGGGTTTGTTCATTAGAGTTTGTTGATCCTAGTTGTGAACCTTCACCTTATGGAAAAGACGATACAACACAGGCACGACAATAAGTGTCAGTACAGTCGCAAAGCCAAGTCCAAACATGATGGTTACCGCCATTGGTTTAAAGAAAATATCTGGCAGTAGTGGAACCAAACCAAGGATAGTCGTGATCGCTGCCATGCATACTGGACGAACACGACTTAATGCTGCGTCAACAACGGCGACATAAGGGTCCTTGCCTGATTTCATTTCGATCTCTATCTGGTCAAGCAGTACGATACCGTTTTTCAACAACATCCCAGACAGACTCAAGAAACCGAGCAGGGCCATAAAGCCAAACGGTGTGTCGAATAACAGTAGACCACAGGTGACACCAATCACTGCTAATGGAACGGTCAGCCAGACAATCAGTGGCTCTTTCACCGAGTTGAACAGGAAGATGGTGATCAGGAACATGAACAGGTAGCCAAGAGGCATGGTTTTGAACAGAGATTCCTGAGCATCGCGGGAAGATTCATATTCCCCGCCCCACTCAAGGTAGTAGCCAGACGGCATTTCAATCGCTTCGATTTTTTCCATCAAGCGATTTTGTAACGTCGACGCCGTTTCTTCACCGAGAGGATCTGGGTCGGCCATGACCGTTAGCATGCGCTTGCGGTCTTTACGTACGATCAGAGGGTCTTCCCAACGAATGTCGTAGCCCAGAGTCACTTGTTGCAATGGAATGAATTCGCCAAGTGCCGGACTCCAGATCTTCATGCCTTCGATGTTGCGCAGATCCACACGTTCTTCTTCTGGAAGACGGGAGACAATCGGCATCAGAGTAGTACCGTCGCGGTAAACACCGATGTTCTTACCTGAGAAGGACATCATCAGCAGTTCATCGACATCAGACTTGGTAATTCCGTATCGGCGAGCCTGACTTTCGTTGAACACAGGCTCAAGCACCTTAGTGCGTTCACGCCAGTCATGACGGATGTTATGAGCACCATTATCAGCGTTCAATACATCAATCACCTCGGCTGCGATTCGGCGAAGCTCAGTTGGATCGGAACCAACAATACGCGCCTCGATTTTTGCACCGCCACCTGGTCCCAACTCAATACGTTTTAGTTTGTAATTGATTTCAGGGAAGCTGGATTCGATGTAGTCACGGAATTCCGCCATCAGAGGTTCTAGCTCTTCATAGCTTCTTACACGCGTTGTAATTTCGCCGTAGGCGGCATAGGCTTTTTCTGGCGCATAGGTCAGCATAAAGCGTTGCAGACCCTGACCAGCGGTAGTGGTGATGTGTTCGACCGCTTCTTTTTCTTCTAGCCAGTTGGCTAGCACTTTCAACTTGGTGTTGGTTGCACGAATGTCGGTACCTTCCGGCATCCATACATCCACCATAAACATTGGTGTAGTGGAAGACGGGAAGAACGACTGCTTGATTTTAGTGAAGCCGTACAATGACGCGACCAAAGCCACAATAAGAACAATCACGGTTAACCAAGCGCGCTTCATGCAGAACTCTAGGAACCCGCGATAAAGGACAAACACCATACCGTTGTATGGGTCAGAGTGTTCATCATCGCCTTTGGACTTCTGATCTTTGAAGAAGATATCTGCAAAGAATGGGGTCAGGGAAATAGCGGTAAACCAGCTCAACATCAGAGAGATGAGAAGAACGGTAAACAGGGTTCCACAGTATTCACCCGTTGCGTCATCAGAAAGCCCGATAGGCGCAAATGCCGTTACAGCAATCACCGTTGCACCCAGTAATGGCCATTTGGTTTGCGTGACAATATCGGTTGCAGCTTGCAACCTCGTTCGCCCTCGCTGCGTCCCTATGAGTATTCCTTCCACGACGACGATGGCATTATCCACCAGCATACCCAGTGCAATAACCAACGCACCTAGCGAGATTCGCTGCAGATCAATGGCGAAGTACTGCATAAAGATGAATGTACCAAGTACAGTCAACAACAGGATGAGACCAATCAGCAATCCTGAGCGTAACCCCATAAAGAACAGAAGCACGATGATAACAATGGCAACAGCCTGCCCAAGGCTTACAACAAATCCACTGACGGACTTATCCACTTCTTTCGGCTGGCTATAAATCTCAGAAATTTCGATGCCCACTGGTTGCTGGAATTTCAATTCCGCAAGACGACGATCAAAACGCTCGCCCACTTCCACCACGTTAACGCCCTGGCTAAACGATACACCAAGGTTTAGCGCTAAGTGACCGTTGTAGGTGATGATGTTTTTCGGAACATCGATATAGCCACGTTTGATTTCAGCTACATCTCGCAAGAAGATAAGCCCTTGAGCACCACCTTCCGTGAGAATCAAATCGCCTAACTTATCAACGTTTTCAAATTCCCCGGTTGGCTGAATTCGAATGTATTCGTCACCAATCCGGATAGCACCTGCGTCACTTACGGTGTTTTGCGTTGATAGCAGGTTGAATACGGTGTTAGGTGCAATACCCAGCGTGCTCATACGCTTCATGGAAATTTCAATGAAGACCTGCTCTTGTTGCTGACCGGAAACATTAACCTTGCCAACGCCGTCAACTAATTCCAGCTCACGTCGAAGATAATCGACATAATCCAACAGTTCTTTGTAGGTATAACCTTCACCCGTAACCGCGAGCAAAATACCGTACACATCACCAAAGTCATCAATAACCTGAGGCGGATTTACACCCGGCGGAAGCTGAGACTGAATGTCGTTCACTTTACGGCGAAGTTCATCCCAGATCTGCGGTAAATCATCCGGACCATAGTTACTCTTCATGGTCACACTGATTTGTGACAATCCACGTGAAGACGTCGAGTTCACTTCATCCACATAGGTCAGCTGTTGAATTGCTTTTTCTAGTGGGTATGTCACTTCCTCTTCAACCTGAAGCGGTGTCGCTCCGGGATAAGAAGTAATAACCATCGCATCTTTGATGGTAAACGCTGGATCTTCCAGTCTTCCCAAACCAAAGAATGCCGATACACCACCAATCAGGAAGATAAGCGACACCATCCAACTGATCACACGGTTTTTGATAAAGTATGCTGCTACGCCTTTTTCTTCAGGGTTTACAGGCTGGTTAGATTCACTCATTTGCCTGCCTCCTGACTAATCACTTCTACTTTCATGCCATCTCGTAATCGGGCAACACCAGCAATCACTATCTGCTGCCCCTGCTCAAGACCATTCACAATCTGAATTTCGTCAAAGTTGACTTTACCAGTCTCAACTTTCGTCTTTCGAACTTCACCATTATCACCAAGTACCCAGACATACTTGTTGTCGCGAGATAGCTCATCACCATCGGCATTAAATATGGCTTCCACAGGGATACTGATACCACGCTTCAGAGTAAGCCCGGTGTTTTTGCCCTGAGCAGCAACTTCAACGGCCATGCCATCGAGAATAATGCTGTCATCTGGCATAGGCATGGTTAACGTGACGTTGTAAGTGGCCGTTTTTGGATCAGGTTCCGTGGTGTATTCCTTTATCGCCGCTGGGTACTCCACCCCTTCTTTGACCCGAACCATGACCTCAATTTTGGTGACGTCCATATCTTTGGGTTGTTCAACGAACAGGCGATCTGGAATTTGGATGAGTACATCCACCTGATCAAGACTGTGAATGTTCACAATCTGCTGACCTACCTGAATGTTTTCAAATTGATCTACCGCTACACGTGAAATCACACCGGAGATTGGAGCTTTTAGCTGAGTAAAGGACAAATGAAGTTTTGCCAGCTCCAGCTCAGCTAACGCGATTTGACGCTGGGCTGCCAGTTCGTCGAATTGGGATTGAGCTAACAACCCTTTCTTCACCAAAGGCTCTGAGCGGCGATACTGGCTATCGGCGACAGAATATTTAGCCTGAGCATTGTTCACTTTGAGCTGATAATCCGTCGGGTCGAGTTGAGCAATCAACTGACCTTTCTTCACCTTGTCGCCTTCTTTCACAACAAGTTTGCTGATTTCGCCAGACACGCGAAAACTCAATGCGGATTTATCTGCGGCTTCAGCTACGGCCGGGAAGAACATCTGGTCTTGCTGCAACTTCTCACCAAGCTCAATTGCCTTCACCTTAGGTAAAGGTTTATCAGGTGCGACCTCAACCTGACCACATCCGAAAAGAACAGAAGCAGCAAGAAGCGTTAATGGTACTTTCAAATTCATTTTACAGTCCTCGCTCCTTGATCCATTCACGCACTTTCATGCCCTCTTTTAATCCGGAAATGCCAGAGATAACGATTTGATCGCCGTTCTCTAGTCCACTTACAATTTTGTAGCTGTCATCTAGCTCGACCTGAACGGGTTCGACGCTGCCATCTTCTTTCCTTTTCCACACCATAGTTGATCCATTTTCATCAGAGATGGCTGTTGGCGGAATGGTGGTTACTCGACCTTCTGGGATTTCCACCCGAACAACGCCTGACATACCCGGAAGCAAACCGACATCATCCGGTCTTTCCATTACCATGGTCACTTTATAGCTGTTGGTTTTAGGGTCGGCTTCAGTGTCTATCTCCTGAAAAGTCAGCGGGAAAGAGCGATCGTGATAGGTGTCAAATTTCATTTCGGCCGATACCACATCGCCAATGGTGAAACGCCTGAAAAGGTGTTCTGGCAGCTGGAAAACCACTTTCAGAATCTGGTCAGTTTGAATGTTCATCACGCCCTGCTGGGCAGCGACGAATTCAAAATTGTTGGCATTAACAATCGAAATGGTTCCGTTGTAAGGCGCACGAAGCGTGGCATACGAAACGTTCGCTTTTGCCTGATCAAGGCTAGCAAGTGCGGTTTTATGATTGGCTGCCGCTTTATCGAAATCCTGTTCAGAAACAACTTTATCTTTACGCAGTTTTTTAAAACGCAAATATTGTACTTCAGCAAGCTTAAAGTTGGCTTGCGCCTGTTTTAAAAGCTGCTGATATTCATCAGGATTGAGTGTAGCCAGTACATCGCCTTTATTTACACGCTGACTGGCAAAAGCTGGAATAGTCTGCAACTGGCCCGGAACTCGAAATGCCAAAACGGCTTTATCGCCTGCTTCAGACGTCGCTGGAAATTCTCGAACGAGTTGTTGTTGACTAAGGGAGATAGTAAGAAGTTTTGCTGGTCGGGATTCTGGTTCTGGAACAGGAGGTAACTCACGTCCGCATCCAGCCAGAGTTGCTACGGATAGCGCGAGAAAATGAAATTTGAAACGCATAGCGTGTTCATCCATGTTTCGAAACTTGGTAATAACATAGATGAAAACGGATATGCGTTCCAGTTTAAAAATAAGATAAATGTATGAAATCTAACTTCTTGTTTCAGAACTCATTCATACATCTGGCTGACATCAGAGATTCTTGAACTCTCTGTTGACTTTGAAAGCGTCTGACGTGACATACGCTTCCATTTTTTGAAGAGATGATTCGAGCTCAGATAATTCTCTATCAATGTTATGAATCACCTGAGACGGTGTACCACCAGATTGCCAAGGTTTACTCTTCACTTTGTGCTCGAACTGCGATGTCTTCTTTTGCTCAATAAGCACTGGCTTCTTATCTAACATCAAAGCCATTGCGATGTAAGCCAGTACAACAAAGAATCCGAAACCTAATAGCGCGGCGGAAACAACTAAGATTCTGACCAACCAGGTTTCTGCGCCAAAGTACTGAGCTACACCGGCGCAAACGCCGGCTAGCTTTCCATTTTCAGGGTCTTTATACAGGCTCTGTCTACTCATAGATTTTGCCTCCAGTTTGGCGATTCAGCATCCAGAATGCGTTCCAGTGTCTGGACTCTTTGCTGCATCGCTTCTGCCTGACGCGTTAGGGATTGCAGTTTCTCAAAGTCTTCGTCTGACAATCCTTGCGCCGTTTTTCGTTTGCTGCGGTAGTGCAGCACTAGCCATATTGGTGCCACAAAGATTAGAAATACAATCAGTGGGGCGGTGATAAACGCTGCTGACATACAGAGACTCCGTTAGTGAATTACTTGTCTTCTTTATTCTGACCCATTTGCTCTTTCAATTTTGCGAGCTCTTTTTCAATCTCGTCCTGAGCTTGAAGTTCTGCGAACTCTTGATCGAGTGAACGGCCTGTTGAGGTGTAGGTGTCGGCTTCGGCTTCCAGTTCGTCAATTTTACGCTCGTATTGCTCGAACTTTGACATCGCCTCAGCAGTGCGGCTGGTGTGAAGGTGCTTTTGCACATCACGGCGGTTCCCCGCAGCCTGACGACGAATCACCAACGCTTGTTGCTTAGCACGTGTTTCGTTGATTTTCGCCTCAAGTTTGCCGATTTCGCCAGTAAGCTTCTCGATGGTTTCTTCAACCAGCGTCTGTTCTGTATGAAGACCAGCAACCATTTCTTCCAGCTTTTGCTTTTCAATCAACGCTGAGCGAGCCAAGTCTTCACGTTGTTTAGTCAGTGCCAGAGTTGCTTTTTCTTGCCACTCTGAAATTTGACGCTCGACCGATTCAACGCGGCGAGCCAGTTCTTTTTTGTCTGCAATAGCACGAGCAGAGTTAGTGCGAACCTCTACCAATGTGTCTTCCATTTCCTGAATGATCAGTCGAATCATTTTTTCAGGATCTTCAGCTTTATCCAGAAGTGCGCTGATGTTTGAATTCACGATGTCCGCAAAGCGAGAGAAAATACCCATAATTGATCTCCTGTTATGTGACTGTTCAACTTGGTATGGTTTCTTTAATACACAATGCGTGCCAACTTTTATTTATTTTAAATACAACAAGTTAGCTGGAAATCATTTTTTATACTGAGTATGCTATGATAATTCACACCAACACTTGGTAAAATTTACCACACCTAAGGAAAATCTCGTGAAGCAGCAGAATCTCATCGGTGAATCCCCTTCCTTTTTATCCGTTCTGGACAAAGTATCGCGCCTTGCTCCAATTGAAAGACCTGTACTGGTACTCGGTGAACGAGGAACGGGTAAAGAGCTGATCGCTCAGCGCTTACATTACCTATCCAGACGTTGGGATCAGCCTTTAGTATCCATGAACTGCTCCACTTTAAGCGAAGGTTTGATAGATTCCGAGCTGTTCGGTCACGAAGCGGGATCTTTCACAGGTTCCAAAGGCAAACATCAAGGTCGATTTGAGCGTGCGGAAGGCGGTTCTCTGTTTATGGATGAACTGGCTACTGCCCCCCTTTCCGTTCAGGAAAAGCTGCTTCGGGTCATTGAATACGGTGAATACGAGCGCGTCGGCGGCACTCGGACACTCTCTGCTAATGTAAGGTTGATTTGTGCAACCAATGCCAACCTGCCAGAAATGGCAGACAATGGTGAATTCAGAGCCGACTTGCTCGACAGACTGGCATTTGATGTTGTTCATATTCCACCTTTACGCCAACGGAAAGAAGATATTCTGCTTCTGGCGGAGCACTATGCCATTAAGATGTGCCGGGAGTTATCGTTGCCTATGTTCGTAGGCTTTACGACCAATGCTGTTGGTTCGCTCCTTGAATACCAATGGCCAGGTAATGTTCGAGAGCTTAAGAATGTGATTGAGAGAGCGGTATATCAGCAGGGTGCTGGCGAAGAACCAATTGATGAACTGGTCTTCAATCCTTTTGGCAACGACTGGTCTGAAATCAATTCCGGTATAACTGAGCCTACTGAACTTAACGCCTCCTCTGCTGCCGATATTCAATTCCCTATCGACTACAAGAAATGGCAAGAAGAGCAGGACTTAATTTTGCTCAATAAAGTGCTTCATGAATCCAAACATAATCAAAGACAAGCGGCGAAAATGCTGGGCTTGAGCTACCATCAGTTAAGGGGAATGCTGAGAAAGTACAATCTTGTAGGTCAGCAAGCCGAATAAACCTGTGCGATGATTCTCATTTGCCCCTTCGGATTCAGACTAATTGTTTGGTCTGACAAGTAAAAAATGTTAGATTAGCCGGATCGAGAGGTATTGGTGAGTAATTACATTATTACCTCGTTAAGTGCCAGAATTCTCGTTTGTATGAAATCGTTCCTACATTTCTCTTTTACCGTTGCCAGTGCGTGGCTACTCAGTGCATGCAGTGACGACATCGACCATAGCACGGTCAGAAAACAAGGCTTTGTCTACTGCGGTCAAAGTTCTCCTTCGTCTTTCAATCCTCAACAAGTCGACAGCGGTCTGACAGCAGAGGCGTTAAGCCAACAGCTTTTTAATACCTTGCTGACTTTAGAGCCTGAAACTCATAAGCCAGTGTCCAGCCTTGCGACCAGTTGGGACGTGAATGAAGATGGTACGGAATATCTTTTCCAACTAAGAGAAGGTGTAGAATTTCAAACAACTCCATGGTTTATTCCTACTCGCACACTTACCGCGCAAGACGTGGTTTTTAGCTTCGAGAGGATTCTAAACAGCAGTCATCCTTTTCATTACCTTGGTCAAGGGCGTTACCCCTGGTTTGAGGGAATAGATTTTAAAGGTCTGGTTAAATCCGTTGAAGCTATCGGCTACAATCAAGTGAAGTTCACTTTGACTCGCGCCGACAACACTTTTCTTCCGAACATTGCTACTCCGTATGCTGTGATTCATTCACGCGAATACGCTGACCAGCTGATAAAGAATGGCACAAAACATTATCTCGACACTCGTCCAATCGGCACTGGTCCCTTCTATCTTGATGAGTATCAGACGGGTGATTTGATTAGAGTGAAAAAGCACGATGGCTATTGGCAGGGTGCTCCAGCCATGCAGCAGGTTGTGTTTGATATTTCTACGCGAGGAACAGGTACCTTAGCGAAGTTACTTCGAAAAGAATGTGACGTGCTCTCTTCTCCGGTTTCCAGCCAGTTACCCATTATTATCGACGACGAAAATCTCGTCTTGCACGCCAAGCCAGCAATGAATGTATCATTCATCGCATTGAACACATCACACCCTGCACTCAATGATCGCCGGGTGAGAAAGGCGTTGAACCTTGCCATTAACCGCCAGGTAATCTTAGATTCCGTCTATTACGGTACAGGTTCGATTGCCTATACTCTCTTGCCACCAAGCTCCTGGGCGTATCAAAAAGACAGCATTCAGATTCGGTACGATCGAAATTACGCACTGGCATTACTTGAAGAAGCAGGATTTTCAAAAGGGTTAGAGATGTCGATGTGGGTACCACTTGAACCCAGACCTTACAACCCAAGCCCTCGGAAAACCGCTGAGCAGATTCAGGCAAGTTTTGCAGATATCGGTATCACGCTGAATTTGCTGACGGATGACAGGTTCAATCGAGCTGAATTGAATACCAATCTGCCTAATGTTGATATGCTGCTTACAGGGTGGACGGCCAGCACTGGCGACCCAGATAACTTTTTACGCCCTTTGCTGTCATGTAACGCTGAAAAAGCGGGGCTGAACGTTTCTATGTGGTGTAACCCGGATTTTGATTTCTTACTCGATTTGTCGCGCGAAACGAACCAGCCTCGGTATCGATTGAATTTGTACCGTCAGGCACAAAACCTGTTGAACCAAGAGATGCCCGTCATTCCATTGGCTCATGGCATTCAGTATCAGGCCAACCATAAATCATTGACTGGTTTCCAAATGAGCCCATTCAACGTTCGATCATTTCACACCGTCGAGAGGAGCGAATAATGTTTCGGTATACGGTTCGACGGTTGAACCTCTTTATTATCACTTTGTTTATACTGACTTTTGTCGGCTTCAGTATATTACGACTGGATCCTACTTCGCCTGCTGCGCTCGAAGACTTGATTCCCGGATGGTTGCAGTATATTGGCGAAATCAGTCAGCTGAACTTTGGACAGAATGAACGAGGTGAACCGATCTGGAATGACATTCTGGTCGTGTTTCCTGCCACTATTGAGCTTTGCTTTTTCGCATTTTTAATTGCCCTTTTGATCGGTATTCCAATTGGAACCGTTGCTGGCACACGTCAGGGAAAGTGGATCGACACCGTGATTTCATTTACCTCGATGTCGGGATTTTCAGCGCCTTTGTACTGGATTGCCCTGATGCTGATCTTCGTGTTCTCACTCACAGCGGAATGGTTTCCGGTTGGCGGGCGTTTTGACCTCTTGTATCAAATTGATCATGTGACTGGCTTTGCGATTATCGATGCCCTGCTCTCCGATCGCCCACTCAAAGCGCACGCACTGCAAAGTGTACTGGAACACCTGATTCTTCCGTGTATCGTTCTGGCACTGGCACCGACCACCCAAATAATCAGTCTTATGCGCGCTTCCGTCGCAGAAGTCATGCAGCAGAACTACATTCGCGCGGCCAAAATTAATGGTCTTTCAAAATATGAGATTGTTATTGAGCACGTTATTCGTAACGCACTGCCTCCGATTATTCCAAAATTCGGTGTTCAGCTTTCCAGTATGCTGACGTTTGCGATCATCACTGAATCCATTTTTAACTGGCCTGGTATCGGTCGCTGGCTTCTTGATGCGTTGTCGAATCAGGATTATGTCGCTATTCAGGCGGGTGTAATGGTTGTGGCTACCTTTGTACTGATCGCCAATATTCTCTCAGACCTCATTGGTGCTTTTGCCAATCCGCTGGTAAGGAAGGAATGGTATGCTGACAGATAATGTATATCAGGAAGAACGCATTCCAACTCAGTTTGAGTTTTTCTGGAGTAACTACCGCAGTAACACGTTGGCAATGTTTGGGCTGTGGTGTCTGGTTATTCTACTTCTGATTACTCTTTTTTCTCCGTGGTTGACGCCTCATGACCCACAGGCACAAACAGCGAATCTTAGGCTGCCACCTTCATGGCACCAGGAAGGTACCGTTGAATTTTTCCTGGGAACTGATGATCTTGGCAGAGACATTCTCTCTCGCCTGATTGAGGGCTCTCAGTTGACTCTGGGTGCAGCCATTATCATCACAGCCATCGCTGCACTTATCGGTTGTGCCATCGGTATTCTTGCAGGTATGACCAAAGGCTTGGTATCCAGTACCCTGAACCACCTTTTGGATACCGTTATGTCCATCCCTTCCCTGCTTCTTGCGATTATTTTCGTCGCGTTTCTAGGGTTTGGGGAATTCAATATTCTGCTGGCGATTTGTCTTGCACTGATTCCTAGGTTTATCCGGTCTGTGTATGTTGCGGTACATAACGAAGTCGAGAAAGACTACGTGACTGCTGCTCGTCTCGACGGCGCTAAAAATATCCATCTTATGTGGAACTCGATTTTTCCAAACGTACTTCCAGTTATCGCTGCCGAAGCAACCATGGCTTTGTCTGTAGCAATTCTGGACATCACGGCACTGGGCTTTTTGGGTTTAGGCGCACAAGCACCGAGCACTGAATGGGGCGCGATTCTGGGCGATTCAGTTGAACTGATTTACTCTGCTCCCTGGACAGTAACCTTACCCGGCTTGGTCATTATGTTTACCATTGTTGTTATTAACTTGGTTGGTGAAGGAACCCGACGCGCACTGAATGCGGGGATTGAATAATGCCTTTACTTGATATTCGACACCTGACGATTGAAATCGAAACCCCACAAGGGAAAGTCAAAGCCGTCGACCGCATGAGCCTGACCATGAACGAAGGAGAAATCCGCGGGTTGGTAGGTGAATCTGGTTCGGGGAAAAGTCTGGTTGCGAAAGCCATTCTGGGCATTGCCAAAGACAACATGACCGTAACCGCGGACAGGCTGCGTCTGGGCAGTATTGATCTGCTGCAACTGACACCTCGTGAAAGACGGCGGATCATCGCGCGCGATATCGCGATGATTTTTCAGGAGCCTTCAACCTGTTTAGACCCTTCCGAACGAGTTGGCAGACAGCTGGCTGAATCCATACCCCGTGATTCTTATGAAGGTCGGTGGTGGCAAGCGTGGAAATGGCGTAAAACACAGGCGATGGCACTGCTTCATAAAGTGGGTATTAAAGACCACAGACGAGTGATGCGCAGCTACCCTTATGAGCTGACCGATGGTGAATGTCAGAAAATAATGATTGCGATGGCTATTGCAACCAAGCCCAAAGTTCTGATAGCAGACGAACCGACCAACGATTTAGACGCCATTACTCAGTCTCAGATTCTCCGTCTGCTTAGCCGGATGAATCAGGTGAACAACACGACCATTCTGCTGATTGGGCACGACCTCACCACCATTACTCAGTGGGCAGACAGAATTACCGTGATGTACTGCGGTCAGTCGGTTGAATCGGCAGCAACCAAACAGATTCTGAATGCACCTAAGCACCCCTACACCGTGGCACTGTTGCAGGCGATGCCAGATTTCAATGACTGGATCCCTCACAAGTCCAAACTGCAATCTCTGCCGGGGTCCATTCCTCCACTTCAACACTTACCTATTGGTTGCCGACTAGGACCAAGGTGCCCTCACGCTCAGCGGCAGTGTGTTGAAATTCCACAGACTCAAAAAGTGAAAAATCATAAGTTCAGTTGTCATTTCCCTCTGAACACGGAGAAGCGTTCATGAGTGCGTTGTTAGAAGTCAGCAACCTAAGCAAAACGTTTATCAGTCGTTCGGGGCTGTTTAGCAAGAAAGAGCAGTACGCGGTTAAACCCGTCAGCTTTACGCTCGAAGCGGGGCAAACCATTGGCTTTATCGGGCAGAATGGCTCAGGCAAGTCGACTCTGGCAAAAATGCTGGCAGGTGTTGTTGAACCAACATCTGGTGAAATAAGAGTCATGGGCGAAAAACTGGAGCACCGAGACTACTCCACTCGCTGTAAATTAATTCGCATGATTTTTCAGGATCCCAATACCTCTCTGAATCCTCGTTTGCAGATTGGCACCATCTTAGAAGGTCCACTGAAACGTAACACCAGCATGGCTTCGGAAGATCGTAAAAAGCGCGTAAAACAAACACTCATGAGAGTGGGTCTGCTGCCTGAACACGCTTACTTTTATCCTCAAATGTTGGCGACCGGACAGAAACAACGTGTCAGCCTGGCCCGTGCACTCATTCTACAGCCGTCTATAATTGTTGCTGATGAGGCGCTCAATGGTCTGGATATGGCGATGCGTTCTCAGATCATTAATTTGCTTTTGGAGTTGCAGGAAGAGATGGGTGTGTCGTTTGTGTTCGTTTCTCAACATATCGGAATCATAAAACACATTACCGACAAAATTATGGTGATGCATGAAGGCAACGTGGTTGAGTCTGGCTCCACGCACGAAGTAATAGCCAATCCATCCCATCAAATTACTCAACGCCTGATCGAGAGCCACTTCAATAAAGCCCCAGCACATTAAGGCAGCCTATGTGGAAAAGCATTAACCCTCTGAATCACTGTATCCTCTGTTTGGTGCTTTTCACGTTTTCCTCCCCTTCCCTCAGCGAGTATCGGTGGCTTGATCCTTCGTATCTCGAAGAAGCCTTTTATGAAGTCGCATTAAAAAATGAATACGATACTGGCGGACAAAACGTCAGGAAATGGCGAGAACCCGTAAAAATATATCTTGAGCATAAAGTCCCGGACGAAGACATTCACACCGAACTGGCTCAAATGCACGTAAAGCACCTGTCGTACCTCACTAATCACCCTATCGAAATTGTTCCCACACCTGAAGAAGCCAACGTTATTTGGGTCTACACAAGGTTGAGCGAATGGGAAGAGGACATTGAAAGAGTATTGGGAAGACCTTCGCTCCAGCATTCAAAGCGAGCTATTTGTATCGCCAATTTTGAAACCGCACCCGACGGGCAAATGATTAAAGGGGGGATTATTATTCCTGTTGATCAGGCTCGTTCAAAAGGAAAACTATTGGGCTGCGTAGTGGAGGAAATTACTCAACTTCTGGGCTTACCGAACGATTCAGAAAAAGTCTACCCATCCATTTTTAACGATGAGTACCCTGAAGATCTGCTTTCCCCTCTTGATGGTCTGCTGCTTAAAATTCTCTATCACCCTTCTCTGGAACCGGGGATGAGTAAAGACGAAGCACAACCTATCGTCAGAGCCATACTTTCAGAGTTCCAGCAAAATGGCACCTTAGAAGGTGCCATTCGAGAAATCAGAAAGGGAGAACTTTACCCACTGATGGGCTTTTAGTTTAAGCGACTTATTAGCGCTTACTCGCCTGTTTTTTTAGTTCAAAATCAAACTCTTCTGGGTACAGAATGACGCCTTCCTCGTTGTCATTCGGGAAGACAACCACAGAAAGCTCATCGTCTTCCAAGCCATAGGTCCAGCGGCTGTGCCATTTGTTGATCGAAATCGCTTCCGGCTTACACTCTTCCCAGTCACCTGTCGCCCAGGCTTGAGCAAACTCTTGGTTTGGCCACACAGGTACGCAATCTTCGTCTTCTGTGTTTAACATGACGCAGCCATGCTCGTCGGTTAAAATCCAAATCTCGCGATTGGCAACCACCTCTTTAATGCAGTATTTCAGGCGTTGTTCTGTGTTGTAACGGTTGATGGTTTCAATTTGTTCTTGATCGAGTTGTTTAGACATTTGGAATGCTCTTAGAAGACAGGAATGCAGGATGGACTATTATACCCAAATCCTCAAAGACATCACGCTCAGCGACAGACGATTTGGGCAAATCTACGACATCAGCTCAGACAAACTTTTTAAATAGTTTGGCTTTATCGAGAAGTACTTCCAGATCTTTCATTCGGTTGCTGGTTTCAGACCAGGTTGCAGACTGAATCGCCTCCACCAAGGCTTCCACTAAAAAAGTAATTGCTACTGTTGAATCCCACGCTGAAGGCGCTTCAATTCGGGCATGAAAAACGTGCTGAGCCAGCTTCACCACTGGCGAACCCCATTGGTCTGTGAAAAGAATCAGGTTCACTTCTCGGCTACGGGCGATTTCCGCCAGTGTGAGAATGTCGTTCTCGTATCGGCGAATATCAAACACCACCAGCGTATCGCCGGGCTTCATGTTAATCACATAATGCGACCAGCTATTGGCGTTCGGTTCCACCATGGTGACGTTGGCACGAATGACTTGCATATGAGTAAACATATATTCAGCAATAGAGTGGCTGATTCGCCCACCAACTATATAGAGAGAGCGGTTTTGGTCACTTAGTACATCCACAACATCATTAAACGTTTTCTCATCGATTTGAGTCACGGTCTGCCGGATGTTGTTCACCACCGCATCAGCAAAACGATCAAGAAGATGGGACTTTTCGTCGATGCTGGGAATAGAATCATGCTTTTCAATCGGGCTTTTTAGGGTGTCGCCTATCTCCTCATGAATGCTGCGCTGCATCTCTGGAAAGCCGCCAAAGCCAAGCTTTTTCGCCAAACGAACCACGGTTGGTGTCGATACCTTCGCGGCTTCCGACAAAGACACTACCGTCCCTAGACTGGACGCCGGGTAATTCTCCAACATCACATTGGCGAGCTGCCTTTCTGCCCGAGTCAGTGTGGCAAACCCTTCTTTAATCCTTTCCGCTACCGTCAAAACATTCTCCATACCGCTTTGTAGCTCCACCGTTATTGAGAACATTGTAACAAACATAACATGACATCTTAAAATGAAAAAATATTTTCTGTAATTTTATTGACAGCATTTTTATTTCTGTAAATATAGGTACAAACAGATCATTATTTAACCAATAATCTGAAATCATTCTAAGAAAACATTCTGGGAACAGTGACGTTCCTTTAGCAGTCTAGTGAACATGGAGTTGTTGATGGAGCAGGATCCAATCCTTTCGCTTCCCTCGCCTATTCGGGCGTTTGTAAAGGGAGTGGAAACAGTGAACCGAAAGATCGGTCGGTTTGCGATGTATCTGGTATTCGTGATGATAGGGATATTGCTCTACTCATCCATTTCAAAAACCTTTTTCTACCCCTCGCTTTGGACGTTGGAAATGGCGCAATTCGTCATGGTGGCGTTTTACATGCTCGGAGGACCTTACTCCATGCAGTTGCAAAGCCACGTCCGAATGGACTTGGTATACGGTAACTGGAGCCTTCGCAAAAAAGCCATGATAGACAGCATCACAGTTATCATGTTGTTCGTTTACTTAGGCGTGTTGCTGTATGGCGGAATATCCAGCACCAGCTACGCGGTCGAATACGGTGAACGCAGCTACTCAGCTTGGCGACCTTATATGGCGCCAATAAAAATCATCATGTGCGTAAGCGTGTTTCTCATGTTGCTTCAGGCGATTGCAGTCTGGATCCGTGACATAGCCACTGTCATCTATGGCAGCGAAACGGAGGCAAATTCATGAGCTACGAAATGATCGCCATGCTGATGTTCTCTGCCATGATGCTGATGCTACTTACTGGTCAGCGTGTCTTTGCGGTTATCGGCTCTATTGCCGTAATCGCCGCTCTGCTTCTGTGGGGCGACGGAGGCTCAGAAATCGCCTTTAGTTCTGCCATTAAGCTGATGAAATGGTATCCACTGCTTACTCTTCCCCTGTTTATCTATATGGGATACATGTTGTCTGAATCAGGTATCGCAGAAGATTTATACCGCATGTTCCATGTCTGGATGGGACCATTAAATGGCGGGCTCGCGATTGGGACCATAGGTTTGATGGTAGTGATCTCCGCCATGAACGGTTTAAGTGTTGCCGGAATGGCCATTGGTGCCAGTATTGCATTACCTGAGCTGTTGCGACGTGGTTACGACAAAATCATGGTAACAGGCGTCATACAGGCGGGAAGCTCATTGGGAATATTGGTTCCTCCAAGTGTGGTTTTGGTTCTGTATGGCATGATTGCCCGCCAGCCTGTTGGACAGCTTTGGCTCGCCGGTGTTTTTCCCGGTCTGCTGATGGCAACCCTCTTTATCGTCTACATTGTGATTCGATGTAAATTGCAGCCGAACCTTGGTCCTGCCCTATCGGAAGAAGAAAGAAACGTCAGCTTAAAAGAGAAACTACTACTGCTACGCGCTGGCATTACCCCGCTTCTGATATTTGTTTCCATGACCGGGTTGTTTTTGATGGGCGTGACCAGTTTGGTAGAAAGTTCCGCCGTGGGTGCAACCGCTGCGACCATTGCTGCCATCGCCAAAAGACGCCTTAATCGAAACGTTATGGAAGAGACGTTAAGAAAAACACTAGCCATAAGCTGCATGTTTATGTGGATCATTCTAGCGGCACTTTGCTTTGGCGCAGTGTTTGACGGAATCGGTGCAGTAAAAGCGATTGAAGGATTCTTCATTGACCGGCTAAACCTGACACCTTGGCAGGTGCTGATTCTGATGCAGCTTTCTTATCTGCTAATGGGAACATTCCTTGACGATACTGCCATGCTGGTGATTGTTGCACCGCTTTATGTTCCGCTAGTCGGCGCACTGGGATTCGACTTGCTCTGGTACGGCGTGCTTTACACCATTACCTGTCAAATCGCCTATATGACGCCCCCGTTTGGCTACAACCTCTTCCTGATGCGTGCGATGGCACCACCCGAAATTTCCCTGAAAGACATTTACCTGTCCATCATACCGTTTGTGCTGATCATGATATTCGGTCTGATTCTGGTGATGGCTTTCCCACAACTGGCTTTGTGGCTACCGGAGTACCACTACGGCCAATAAAACACGACCTGATGTGACAACCTTAAACTTGGACAAGGACACACATTCCATGGAGGAATAAAACATGTCTAGTAGAAGAGATTTCCTTAAAAAAGCAGGGGCGGTGTCAGCCGCAAGTGCAACAGCCATTGTGGGCGCACCTGCTATTGCAAACAGCAAAAAGACCATCAAATGGCGTTTGCAAACCTACGCGGGTCCAGCACTCGGTGAGCACGTGATCAAACCTGCTGTGGATGCATTCAACAAAGCCGCCAATGGCGAAATGGTCATTGAACTGTTTTATGCCGATCAGCTTGTACCTACGGGTGAGCTTTTCCGAGCCATGCAGCGAGGGACAATCGACGCGGTGCAAAGTGATGACGACTCCATCGCCGCTCCTGTAGACATTTCTGTATTCGGCGGGTATTTCCCCTTCGCTACTCGATACAGCCTGGATGTTCCTGTGTTGTTTGAACAATACGGTTTAAAGGAAATTTGGAAAGAAGCATATGACGAAGTGAAAGGCGTCACCTGGTTGTCAGCAGGCGCATGGGACCCCTGCCATTTCGCTACGGTAAAACCGATCCGAAGCCTGTCTGATTTGAAAGGAAAGCGCGTCTTTACCTTCCCTACAGCAGGTCGCTTCCTGTCTCGGTTCGGTGTTATTCCGGTCACTTTGCCCTGGGAAGATGTCGAAGTTGCCATTCAAACTGGCGAGCTTGACGGCATCGCCTGGTCAGGCATTACCGAAGACTACACCGTTGGCTGGGCAGACGTCACCAAGTACTTCCTAACCAACAATATTTCCGGTGCGTGGTGTGGCTCGTTCTTCGCCAACAGCGAGCGCTGGGATGCCCTGCCAGAACACCTGAAAACGCTATGGCGTCTCTGCATGGACAGTTCTCATTACTACCGCCAGCACTGGTATTGGGGTGGAGAAGCTAAACTTCGTGTAGAAGGCAAAAAACTTGAACTGACCACCATCCCAGATGAGGAATGGAAATCAGTCGAACAGGAAGCGCTGAAATTCTGGGATGAGATTGCCAAAACCAGCCCAAGGACAAAACGCGTGGTGGACATCTTCAAGAAATACGCCGCCGATATGGAGAAAGCAGGCAAACCATATCGTTACAGCTAACAGGGTATTGCACCGGCAGCTTATGCCGGTGCTCAGAGGGACAGGAAATGGATGCAAGATCAGTAAAAACCATCGAAGACGCCAAGAAAATTGTTGAAAAACGTGGGCTAAGCCACATCAAAGTTGGGCTGTTCGATAACGATGGGATTATGCGCGGAAAATACATGTCGAAAGACAAGTTTTTCTCGTCACTGGATAAGGGCTTTGCCTTTTGCGATGTGGTTTTGGGCTGGGATGCCAAAGACCAGCTCTACGACAACACCACCTACACCGGATGGCACACAGGCTACCCCGACGCACCAGTCAGAATTCTGCCAGAAACCTGTCGAGATGTGCTGGATGAAGAAGGCATGCTGCTGTTTATTGCCGAGTTTGATGAACAGGCATCCTCTGTCTGCCCTAGAAGTACTTTAGCGCGCGTATTGAACAAATATAACGAGCTCGGATTAAACGCCTTTGCTGCCTTCGAATATGAATTTTTTGTCTTCAATGAGACGCCCCACTCTGTGCGAGAGAAGAATTATCAGGACCTCGACCCAATTACCCCAGACTGGTTTGGCTACTCGATGATCCGAAATTCCACCTATCTGGAGCTGTACCAACAACTGCTCGATTTAGGTGAAAGCATGGACTTCCCCATTGAAGGCATTCATTCCGAAACAGGTCCAGGCGTAATTGAAGCCGCTCTGGCAGTTGATGAAGCCATGAGTGCATCGGACAAAGCAGCCCTGTTCAAAACTTACACCAAAGTGCTGGCTCAACGAAATGACCTTATGGCGACCTTTATGGCGAAATGGAGTAACGATTACCCCGGACAAAGTGGTCATATACATATTTCTTTGCAAAACAAAGATGGAAGTTCTGCTTTTTACGATCCTAAGACCGAATACAACATGAGCACGCTACAGCGTCACTTTGTAGCGGGTTTACAACGACTTATGCCTGATTTTTTATGCATGGTCGCACCAACGGTTAACAGCTACAGACGCATGATCCCCGGCTTCTGGGCACCGACCCACTCTACCTGGGCAGTGGAAAATCGCACAACGTCACTCAGAGTGATTCCGGGTTCTGCCAAAAGTCAGAGAGTGGAATATCGAATTGGTGCTGCTGATGGCAACCCGTATCTTGCTCTCGCTGCCGCATTGGCATCTGGTTTGTGCGGGATACAAAACAAATGGGAACCTGGCGAACCTATCGTAGGTAATGCCTATGAACAAAACATTCCGGAAGATTTGAAACTGCCAGGCACTCTGTGGGATGCAGCGCAAAGGTTAAAAGCTTCTGCTCACGCAAGGGAGATGTTTGGCGATGAATTTGTCGACCATTTCGCGGCAAGCCGAGAATGGGAAGAACGAGAATTCAGAAAAGCAGTGACCGACTGGGAGCTGAAGCGCTACTTCGAAATCATATAAACGGCTAAAGGTATAGGACATCATGGAACAGAACACCCTATCTCCGATCAATGGCAAAGTGTGTGTGACGCGAGAACTGGCAACCGCAGAACAAATTCAGGCTGTGCTCAGCAGCGCCAGTCTTAGCCAAAAGGAATGGCAGGCTACTTCGCTTGAGAAACGTAAAGCCATTTGCTCTAAGGCAATAGAGAATTTTGTTGCCAATAAAGAAGAGATTGCGAAAGAAATTACCCAAATGATGGGGCGACCTATTGCTTACACACAGGGCGAAGTGTTCGGTGTGGAGGAGCGAGCACTCTCAATGATTGCGCAGGCTGATGATGCGTTAGCAACGATTGAACTGCCCGAAAAAACAGGATTTACGCGATACATAAAGCGCGTTCCTGTGGGAAACGTGCTGGTCATCGCCCCTTGGAATTACCCATACCTCACTGCTATCAATGCGGTAATACCTGCTTTATTGGCTGGCAACAGTGTAATCCTCAAACATTCTGCGCAAACCCCACTCTGCGCCGAACGTCTGGTGCAGGCTTTCGAAGGAACCGGGCTGCCAAATGGTGTGTTCCAGTTTATTCATACCGATCATGCGTCCACTGAAAAAATGATTCAGCACCCCGGCATCGACTATGTCGCTTTTACCGGTTCTGTAGCTGGCGGTGCCATGGTAGAACGCAATGCGGCTGGTCGGTTTATTGGTGTCGGTCTCGAACTCGGCGGAAAAGACCCGGCGTATGTTCGTTCGGATGCCGATCTTGATCATGCCGTAGAGACGCTGGTCGACGGAGCCTTTTTCAATTCAGGTCAATCCTGTTGTGGGATCGAACGTATCTATGTTCATGAATCCGTTCACGACCAGTTTGTAGAAAAAGCGGTCAAACTTGCAAAAGAATACACATTGGGTGACCCGACAGATCCAGAGACCACACTGGGGCCACTGGTTAAAACCGCTGCCGCAGATTTTGTGCGCAAACAGATAAAGCAGGCCGTTTCGCAAGGGGCAAAGGCACACATAAACGAACACCTTTTCCCTATGAGTCAAAAGGGAACACCTTATTTAGCGCCTCAGATTCTGACCGAGGTGGATCATTCAATGAGTGTAATGAATGAAGAGTCCTTTGGTCCTGTTGTCGGTATTCAGTCCGTGACCAGTGACGAAGAGGCGATTTCGCTGATGAACGATTCAGAGTTCGGGCTGACGGCATCTGTTTTCACTAAAGACGAGCTAACCGGAGCCCGGATAGGCGAACAGATTGAGACAGGAACATTCTTTGTCAATCGCTGTGACTATCTCGATCCCCAGTTGGCATGGACTGGTGTAAAAAACTCTGGTCGTGGCTGCACCCTTTCAAGCATAGGGTTCGAAATGCTGACCTGCCCTAAATCATTCCATATCAAGACTCTGGGAGAAGGCTAATGACCATCGCAAACTGGAACTACCCGACAGCCATCAGTGTTGGAAAAGACGTTCTAAAGTCACTTCCTGATCACTGTAAGAGACTTAATATTCAATCGCCACTTCTTGTGACTGACCCTTTTCTGGCGGACATGGATATAGTGATAAACGCCATAAAGAACTGTGAAGAAAAAGGGTTGGCGATTGGTATTTTTTCCGATGTTCAGGGAAACCCGACGGACACCAACGTGAATCTGGGTATTGACGCTTACAACGCAGGTCATCACGATGGGATCATCGCATTTGGCGGTGGTTCTAGCCTTGATGCGGCAAAAGCCATCGCCCTTTGTGCAAATCAGAGTCTGCCTCTCTGGAGCTTTGAAGATGTCGGTGACAACTGGGCTCAAGCGGATGAGAGCAAAATTGTACCTGTTATCGCTATACCTACAACGGCCGGCACGGGTTCAGAGGTCGGGCGCGCTTCGGTGATCACCGACTCCGACAGTCACATCAAGAAAATCATCTTCCATCCTAAAATGATGCCTGTACAGGTTTTACTCGACCCAATGGTGACCGTTGGTTTGCCTGCGCACATTACGGCGGCAACGGGAATGGATGCACTCTCTCATAGTTTGGAGGCATACTGCGCTCCCGGATACCATCCCATGGCAGACGGTATCGCTATCGAATCAATCAACCTTGTTAAACACTTTCTCTATCGAGCTTATTTAGACGGTGATGATATCGATGCCCGAACTCAGCTACTGGTGGCGTCGAGTATGGGTGCGACGGCTTTTCAGAAAGGTTTAGGTGCCATGCACGCCCTAGCTCACACCTTGGGTGGGCTATACGACAAACACCACGGGCTGCTGAACGCGATTTTGATGCCGTATGTGCTGGAAGCTAACCGCAGCGAAATCGAAGACAAAATGGTGGTTTTGGCGCGCGCGCTTTCACTGCAGTCTCCGGGCTTTGACGCGGTGAACAACTGGATTCTGAGCATGCGCAAAACACTGGCGATACCACATACACTGGCTGAAATTGGCATCACGGGCGATGAAGTTGAAAAAGTTGGGCAACTAGCGGTTCAGGATGCAGCCGCAGGTGGTAACCCCATACTATTTACAGCGGAAGAGTACTCTCAGCTATTTGTGCATGCGCTGACAGGTCAGAAAATACAACAATAACCATAACGGTGATGGCAATGAAAATTGGCATATTAATCTGTGACGATGTAAACCCAGCTCTGGAACCCGAGCATGGAAACTACAAGGAAATGTTCAACCGGCTTCTGCATGCAGTAGACGACTCTATTGAACTCGCCTTTTACTGGGTAAATCATCGGCAGTTTCCTGAAGACATTACAGAGTGTGATGCCTACATTACCTCGGGCAGTAAGTCTGGTGTGATGGACAACGATCCGTGGATAAACGATATGGAATCGTTAGTACGCGAGATCCATCAGGCACACATTCCATTTATTGGGATATGCTTTGGTCACCAAATGTTGGCAAAAGCGTTGGGGGGAGAAGTATCCCGTGCTGAAGTTGGCTGGGGTGTAGGCACTGCCGTTACCAAGGTTTTCATTCCTCAGCCTTGGATGGAGCCATTTCAACAGCAGATCAATCTGCTGGTCAGCCATCAGGACCAGGTGATTTCCATGCCGGATGATGGACAGGTCATTGCGGGCAATGATTTCTGCCCAGTTTCAATAATGTTGGTAGGAAAAACTTCGCTTGGTATTCAGGCACACCCAGAATTTTGTGCCCCCTACTCCAAAGCGCTCATTGAGGTCAGAAAGGATTCGATACCTAAACCCGTTCAGGAAAAAGGTATCGCGTCGCTTAAATTACCAACCGATGGATTGCTGGTCACCCAGTGGATGCTGAATTTTATTTGTGAGTCTTTGAAAAGCTAGTGTTCAAACAGAGAGATAATATGTTCTAACTCTCTCTGCACCAGATAATCGGGCTTAGACAGAAGTTCAGCACGAAGCACCTTGATGACTTCCTGAGCTTTCAGTTTCTGATTTGAACGCTCAAGCCAATATAGGGTTTCCAGCTGAATTTCTTTTTCACTGCGTTGTGAACCAACCATGGTATTCATTTCCAGAGCTTCATTCAGCGCCATGATTATGGTTGTAGTGTCCAGCTCACCCGAACGGACCAGTGCAAGACGCGAGCGAACCTTTTGCGGGAAACCTACACTTTCTGACGGCGGTACATTCACATCAGTGAAATTCGTATCCCTGAAAGTGTGCCATGATGGAACATCTTCAAAAGAAATGGTAAGCCCCCTTTCTTTGTTGTCCTGAACAGGGATGTTTCCGCTTAGATACTGAACGTAATACTCCGTTTTTAATGCCTGAACATACCAGGAATAATTCGATTGAATTGTCTCGCCATAATTACTTTGGGTCACGTGCCAGAGTGCTTTGTCCAAATTCCCCGTTCTCATGTGGATTTCAGCCAGCCAAAGGTGGGAAAGCGAGAGCACAATTGGGTCTTGAGAGCGTTCAAGAAGATACTCCAGCTTAGGTTGCGCAGACAGCCACTCACCCACATCCACCATGCATATTGCCCTTTGAAGCGCGCTCCATTCGTGACTGGCATCGATAATGCTGGAAGCGGCGAAATAGTGTTGAGCAAGCAGGCACCCTCTCTGGCTTAGGGCTTGCTGCCCTTTCGCATATTCGTGCATCGCGCTGACTTCAAAATCGTATTCCGCCAATGTATTCAACGCTTCTTCTGGACGAAGTTGTTGAAGAATCGTCGAGGCGATCCCCGGCATGCTTAGCGCCAGATCCGATTTGGTTATGGAGCCAGTCTGGCGGGCTAAGTGCTTATCAAGAATGGTATATTCAATCGATTGCCCTTCTTCCTTCATGGTAACAGAGGCATAAACAACGGCATCCAATTCCAAACGCTTAAACTCTTCGCTGGACCAGTTTGAAATATCCGTCTCATGTGCACCAATCTGACTCGGTGGGAAAACTTGTATGTCTGGGTAGAGCATCAAGTCGGTCGCCAGCATATCGCTAAGCCCGTATTCTACCCAGTTGTAGGAGTCCAAGGGAGTCGCGTTATGGAAAGGCAACACTGCAACTTTGATGCTCTGATTGGAAAAGTCGATTTTGTCCTTGCCAGCAACCAACCAGAAAGCGGCAACCAAGGTTAATACTATGCATAGAGGTAGCAACAGAGTGAGTTTTTTGTTTGCAGATTTAGAATCAGGTTGTTTAAACGGCGCGATTTCAGCTATCCATTTGTATCCCTGATTGGGAATCGTCCGGATAAATTTTGGGTTAGATGCAGAGTCACCGAGCAGTTTTCTGAGCTCCAGAACGCTTTGAGAAAGTGATCGTTCCCGGTATTCACCATTGACCCATAACGCTTCAAGCAACTCATCTTTTGAAATGATCCTGTCTGGGTTCTCAATAAAAAATGCCAACAGCTGTGCTACTTTGTTTCTTATCGTAATGGGCTCTTCTTCTTTGAAAAGTTTCCCTGATGTTGCGTCAAATCTAAACTCACCGAACTGAATCACACTTCGCCTTTTCCCGTATCCCAGATTGCTCACACCCGCAGCCTAACGCGCTGGTTTTTACCTTTCAACGCTACAAATCACTAAATTTGATAAAATTTGTCATCCTTTGTCTTTGATTTGATGCGATTTTTAACCATTTGAATTGAGCTCAGTGCTGAAAACAAACACCTTGAAATGACCAGACAACAAGGAGTCGGTCATGAATCAATCGGTAAAATTATGCACTGGATTATTACTCTCTGCATTGGTCTTTTCGTCGAAGTCTATCGCTACGGAGAATTTAGTTTTTGTTCACGGAGCTCACTTCGATGCCAGATCCTGGAAGCCTGTTTCAAGCTACTTATCTTCTGACGTTAACGTGTTAGCGGTAAACTTACCCGGGCGGAATACAAGTGAGGACGCGTCTAAAATTGGGCTGAGCAACTCAGCTAAATCACTTTGCGAAAACATTCGCTCGCTAGAAGGTGACATTCATTTTGCTGCGCACAGTCAGGGCGGAGCTGTGGTTCATTCGGCGATTGGCATCTGCCCTTCTCAATCCATTAAGTCCATCACCTACATCACCTCGGTCGCTCCACTCGTAGGAGAGAGTGCTTTTGCTTCTCTAAACGCCGACGACGAAAAGCATTACTTCAAAGGGGTGAGTTACAACGAAAATAACCATCGCATGGAAATTCGGGATTGGACGCACTTTAACGCCACCTTTGCGCAGGATGCGTCATCAAGTCAGACAACGCAGCTGCGTAAATTAGCCATTGATGAGCCTGCTCATATCGGGGAAGAAGCTGTGAAATACGGCAAAGCGGAACTGGACCGAATTTCAAAGCACTACGTGTTCGCTAATCAAGACAAAATCATTTCTCTTGAATCACAGTTAAAAATCGCAAACTCATTAAATATTCATAGTGTTTATTCTTTACAAACCGGTCACTTACCTATGCTGACCAATGCAAAAGAGTTAGCGATGATATTAGATGGAATTGTTGAGAAGGAGGTATCTGACTGATCGCCAAAGCCAGTAGTTCGCCCTAAAAAAGAAAAGCCCTGACTCCTTTCGGAAGCAGGGCTTAAATTAATCTGTTCGGCAAGCGGTGACTAATCGCAATTCAAGTTATATAGGGGGAACTCTAGCCGAACAAAATTCTTATGCGGTCAGGTTTTTCATTGCCGCAGCAACTTTATCAACCTTACCGACACCAACGATAACCTGAATAGAAGTTTTACCCAGTTTCACAACACCAGCAGCACCCAGTGCTTTTAGGGCTTCATCGTTAATGTTTGCTGTGTCTTTCACTTCAAGACGCAGACGAGTAATACAGTTATCGATAGTAACCAGGTTCTCTTTACCGCCCAGCTCTTCAATGTACTTAGCAGCAAGGGCACTGATGTCGCCTTCGCCTTCTTCTGCCATTTCTTCACCACGTCCCAAAGTCTTAAGGTTGAACTTCACGATAGCAAAACGGAAGATCACGTAGTAAAGCACACCAAACACCAGACCTTGAGCAATCAGCATGTACCACTGAGTCGCAAGTGGGTTTTGGCTAGACAGAACGAAGTCCACCAAACCTGCAGAGAAACCAAATCCTGCCATCCACTGCATAGAGGCTGCGATGAATAGGCTGATACCTGTCAGGATTGCGTGAATAACAAACAGAACAGGTGCCAGGAACATGAATGAGAATTCTAGAGGCTCTGTGATACCTGTGAAGAAAGACGCCGCACCTGCTGCCAGCATTACTGAGAATACTTTCCCTTTGTTTTTCTTGTCTGCGCTGTGGTAAATCGCCAGAGCAGCAGCAGGAAGACCGAACATCATGATTGGGAAGAAGCCAGCCTGGTACATACCAGTTACGCCTGGTGTTGCTGTGCCGTTCGCGATTGACTGTGCGCCGCCAAGGAAGTTAGGAATGTCGTTGATGCCTACTACGTCGAACCAGAACACAGGGTAAAGAGCGTGGTGCATACCAACCGACAGGAACAGACGGTTAAAGAAACCAAACAGACCTGCGCCAAGAGGACCAAGCTCCTGCAAAGACGTACCCAGTGTCAGTAGTGCACCGAAGATGATTGGCCATACTGTCATCAGGATGAACGCCAGAACCATACCTGCAATTGAAGTCAGGATAGGCACAAGGCGCTTACCACTGAAGAAAGCCAGGAATTTTGGTAGCTCTACGTGAGAGAAACGGTTGTAGATTTCGGCAGAAATAATACCAACGATGATACCCACGAACTGGTTATCAACGTTTTTAAACGCCGAGTTTACATCATCGACTGAAATACCCTGAAGTTGCGCAAGCGATTCCATAGAAAGGAGTGTTGTGACGACGAGCCACATAACAAAACCAGAAAGGGCTGCAGAGCCATCTTTGTCTTTTGATAAGCCAAATGCCACACCTACGGCGAATATTACGGCCATGTTGCCGATGATGGCACTGCCAGACTTAATCAAAAATGCTGCCAGAATACTTTCACTGCCCCAACCCACAGGATCAAGCCAGTAACCCACACCCATTAAAATCGCTGCTGCAGGTAAAGTAGCTACTGGCACCATAAGTGCCTTACCTACTTTCTGCATATAACCTAATACGCTCACTCGATACCTCACGAAGCTTTTAAAAAATCTTCGGCGGATTTTACGAATGTAATTTTACTGCGCAAAAAAACTCTTCACTATTGTGCCTAGCGTCACTAATATCGATAAAAATATCACTAATAAGCGTAAGTTTATTGATATTTTTATCTAAATCATGTATTTTTATCAGGCGTAACAACCAATTAACAACGATTTATCAGAATTATAAATCAATCTCAGTTATCTCTTTTTAGCGAAATACTCTTACATTTTTGAAACAAAAATTAGAGTCACTCTGCTCTACCCAATGCGTATCCCAACGCAATGAGCATTACTTATACCCAAGTCACCTCAAGATGCTTGGTTCAGCGACCTATTTACAAAGAAGAAAGGAACTGGTTTTCAGGCAAGACACTGATTTGAAGATCTAGTGGGCCTAAATCAAGAATCAGTAACGCAGTATGAAAGCCAGTTAAACTCGCCCTTGGGAGCCCATATTCTGTCCCATTTCATCGTCAAAGAACTTGGAAAGGACTCGTCATTCCGCTGCGTTCCTGATTTTTGGAACAGAGAGGCTTGAACTGAAACAGAATATGAGGCTCTGAATCCTGCACCTTGAGGCCACTTGGGTATATCTATAAGAAAGATAAAGAAAAAGCCGAAGCAATAGCTTCGACTTTTCAATTTTGAGGTGAGAATTAAGCGAGCTTAAATCGGTTGATCATACGCATCATATCTTCCGATACCTGACTCAGCTCTTCACTTGCCGCTGCCATTTGTGTCGATTCACTGGCGAGTGACGTTGAGCCATCATTCAGACTAGAGACATTCTGGTTGATGCTATTGACGGTAAGAGTTTGCTCTTCAGTGGCCGCAGAAATCTGCTGATTCATTCCCTGAATCGCATGAACTTCCTGAGCTATTTCATTCAGAGCATCACCCGCAGAAGAGGAAATTTCTGAGGTATTGGTTGCTTTGTCGGCGCCCTTTCTCATTACGCCAACGGCTTGCTCAGCTCCCGCCTGAAGTTTCTCAATAATGGTTTGAATTTCAATGGTTGATTCTTGTGTCCGTAAGGAGAGCGTTCGAACCTCATCGGCAACCACAGCAAACCCGCGCCCTGCCTCACCTGCACGAGCGGCTTCTATCGCGGCATTAAGCGCAAGTAGGTTGGTTTGCTCGGCAATGCCACGAATCACTTCCAAAACGGTGTCTACGTTGCGGCTGTCAGTGGCTAGCTGGCTGATCACCTGACTCGCCTCACCGATGTCTTCTGCCAGAAGTTGTGACTCTCGAATATTACGCTGAATTATATCCAGGCTCTCTTCCGTCTGTTTCGCAGCTTTGACACTAAAGTCGGATGCATCAACGGTTCTTCCTGCCACTTCCTCAACAGCTGTGAGCATTTCGCTCATTGCACCAGCCAACTGTTCAGTATCACTCTGCTGTTGATTCAGATTCACGTCCACCGATGAAACAGAAGATGACAATTGGTTCGCGGAAGCAGCTAACTGGGTACCCGCATCGCTGACACCTCTCATAATGTCCTGAATCGAACTTACGAAGCGATTGAAGTACTGAGCCAGCTCAATCAACTCCTGACTGCCTTCTTCCTTCAGACGTTGGGTAAGGTCCCCTTCTCCGCTGGAAAGATCTTTCATTGCAGAAACCGTGCTGTTGATAGGCTCAGTAATACTCCTTACGAAGTAGACGATCAATGCAGAAAGAATCACCAGCACCATACCCGCGTTCATCAGGGAAATCATTTGCGATTCCTGGATGTCTTTTTCCAGCGCATCCATGTTAATACCTGTACCTATCATCCAGCCCCACGGGTGGAAGTAATCGGCATAACTTGTTTTAGGCGACAGCTCTGTTGCGTCTGGAGAAGTCTTCCACATGTAATCGACAAAGCCTCCTCCCTGCTTACCTGTAGCGTAAAGCTCTTCTACGAACAGTTTCCCGTTACCGTCTTTAAGCGGCAGAATGTTCGTCCCAAGCAGCCTTTTCAGACCTGACGCAAGCTGTATACCGTCTTTATCCGCAACAAAGATGTAGTTGCCATTATCAAACCGCATTGCTGAAATCGCTTCCAGCGACAGACGCTGAGCTTCGTCTTTGGAAAGAGCACCATTAACACTTTGCTCATGGTAATAACCAAGAACACCGACCGCACCTTCAACGATTTGCTGAACGCCACGCTCATAATTGGCTCGCATGTGTGTTTTCGTTTTGGAAGCATCCAGAAGTGAGTTGGCAATCAAACCAATAGCAAACAGAACCAGAATCATCCGCGCTCGGGAACTGATTGACGCGTTTTTAAATGAAAAATTCATAGTGCCTCCCTGTTACTCATGCGGACCAGTCACTTTCTGACTGGAAAAGCAGGACTCATGGCTTTCGTACAACTTACGAAGCGCATCTCTACACTTATCTTCGTCCTTTGCGTTTTCTTCAAAATGCTGGATAACATCCTGAAACTGCTGAAGCAGCTGACGAGAATCTGCTTCTGACTTCTCGCAGACGCCGCTTGAGTCTTGTGCCTTTCGATGCGACAGTTTTTTCCCCTGTGCACGCTTGAATACACTATTCATACCTAACCCCTGACGTTGTATCTGTACTGCCTGCTATGTTCAATTAGTTACGGTCCAGTCATAGCCTCATACAGGTATTGTTAAATGTTAAACTTGTATACGTTCACTCTGTTCAATGCACAGTCTGGTAAATAGACTTTGCTATTTTTCACGTGCAGGAGATAAGGCAGCCATAACTGTCCTTTCTCTCTGTCTGCGCCAAAACCGCTGAACGATTCCACATACTCACCTGAGCAGTTGAAGATCTTTATTGCTCTGTTCACGAGATCAGACACAAACAAGTAGCCATTCTCGTGATCTATGCTGGTAGGAAGCAGGAAGTTGTCGTTATCTGTTCCATACCCTTCTTTACCGAAACTGCGAATCCATTTTCCGTCCTGACCATAGACTTCTATGCGATTGTTATTTTGATCCGTAATGAAACAAGTGCCGCTGGCATCAACCGTAATGTCTGATGGAGTATGGAATTCTCCGTGCTCAGACCCTAATTTCCCGAACGTATGAACTAATCCGGCAGAGCCTGTTTCTGACAGCCTCCAGCGGCTAATTCTGTTGTTGCCGGAGTCGGCAATTAAGATGTCATTGTTCGTTGGGTCAATCGCGATGCCCTGAGGCTTGTTCAACTGCTCTTCGCCAGCTCCCAATCCACCAAAGACGGTGTAAGGCACCAGTTCGCCCAATACATCGTTGTACTGAAGTATCGTAACAATGCCACTCAGGTAGTTGCTTACGACCAGCAGCGGGACTTCAGGATCCATTTGACCCGGTAGTGGCTTACTTGGCGTAAGTGCTGCAATCCCCAAAGAGCCCGGGAGCATTGGCAGGCTGATTGGTCTGGCAGAGTTGCTCTTGCCATCTTCTGTTGCTTGCAGTTGATAGTTACCTGCATCCACCATCCAGAGTAAATCTTCCGGGTCTTCAAATTTGTCATTCAGGAAAATGCGGATCATGGTTTGTTGCCACCTTTGAACCCACTCTGTTTGTGCCGACAAAGCGATACTCAGCCAGGAAGGGATGCCCGCTGGCTGCATGGCTTTTAATATTTGATCCTGAATCGAAAGCTGCTGTTCCACCCAATTTTGAAATGCTGGCGCATTGCCAGAATATCCGGGCTGAGTATTGGTGACGTCTCCGACAACAGAGGTCACAAAATGGAGCTGACCCGGATTGTCTCGTTCATCGCCAATGGATTTGAGTACTTTAGTTGCGCGAGTTTTGCCGCCTTTCAGAGTAGACAGGTTGATTTTGTGCTTTTGCAGAGACGCAAGAAACGGCTCTGTAATCAACATGGTCTGCGATTCGGTAAATTCCGTAATCTGAACAGGGGCGAAAAACCCATCCAGATTACCCATAAACCGCCCATCCAGGTTATAGACAGCGATAACGTTGGGGCCACCACCCGGAATCAAGACCCGGTTTTGGATCACGGAGACACCGCGAGACAAATCCAATCCGTCGATATAGCACTTGTCTCGTTCACTGAATACGATGCCATTACCTTGCCAGTCACAACGAACAACGGTCGCAAAGCCTGTATTGGCAATGTAGATGTTGCCTTGCTTGTCCAAGCTAAGCCCTTGTGGCCACAGCAAGTGGACAGGATCACCGCCGTTTTCTGGCATTATTTCGTCGATGGTGTATTCAAAGTCCCCGTCTTCGCTAAACACGACGAGACGAGACTGACTATCTGGTCCCTCATAAAATTCATCAGCGACACAGACTTTTCCATCATGAACGACAATGCCATTAGGACCTTTAAGATCAACTTCTGGCTCGTTGCCAAAAACTTTTATGGATTTGATACCTAGGTTTTCTGAGTATTCGAGGATGTGAACCCGAAAATTACCAATATCGGTAACGTACACTCTATTTTTGTCAGGATGGGCAAGTAACCTGAACGGCATATTGAACTGCTGGGGACCCGTGCCTACAGTGCCGAAAGAGGCAAGAATCTGATCCATATCAGAATCGAAAACCAGCACTCGGTTGTGTGCGGTGTCTGCTAACCAAATGCGACCGAATCGATCTACGCAACTGCCAACTGGCGTATTTAGAGAGAGATGACCGCTCGCCGAACAAGGCAACTGCGGCAACGTATCGACGGTTGTGCCGATATAACTGTGATATGCGATTCCCATAATTCCTAGCCTGTAAAATTCTTGTTTTTCCGAGTATCTGGATTTGCTCGCAACAGATTACTTGGGGATACAATGATTTATATTTTTATGCGTACTGACTCATAAAAACGTAGCAGCTAGTAGGTAAGTCGCCAGTCAAGAACGTGGTAAAAGTCGAATTTATTGAAGATTTCATACTAACGTCATATTTTTCAATCGAAATGACGAGTATAAAAAAACCGGAGCCAAGGCTCCGGTTTATTAACTTTATAATTAATAAAGAGTTACGCGAGTTCAGTCTGAAGCCAAGGCCAGCCCTGCTTCTTACGGCTTAATGTGTTTTCCATCATTAAAACGCCGTCTTTTTCGTGCTTAACCAGTTTTTCTGCCCACTCGCCTTTGTAAATTAAGTGAGTTTGAGAAGTGGTGATGTCGGTAAGCATTACTGCAGCAAATGCCAAACCTTCTTCCTGGCAACGACGCTCTAGATCTTGCTCAAGAGATTCAATCATGCCGTCTACTTGCTCAAGAGTAGCCAGTTCAACCTGACCAACAACAACATCACGACCATTGAATGGGTATGCTTTCAGGTCTTTGTCGACAAGTTCAGTTGCAGACAAACCTTCGATGTTTGTTTTTGCAATCAGAAGATCTTTGATGAACTGATCCAGGTCTTCAACACCAGCAATTTCAGCCAGAGCGTAAACCGCATCTTTATCTTTTTGCGTACAAGTAGGAGAAGCGAAACCGACAGTGTCAGACAAAATTGCAGACATCATCATGATTGCCAGAGGCTTAGTGATTTCTGTTTCTTCCATTTTGAACAGTGCGTACAGGATAGTACATGTACAACCTACTGGCCAGATCCAAGCTTCCAGTGGGTTCACTGTCATCACATCACCCAGACGGTGATGGTCAACAATACCTAAGATTTCTGACTCACCGATATCGTCCGGTGCCTGAGCCAAATCAGTGTAGTCGACTAACCAAATGTTTTCGCCCGCAACTGATGTACGCAGTTCAGGTTGATCCACACCAGCAACCTCAAGAACGTGTTGAGTTTCGCGGTTGATTTCGCCCTGACGAATGCCTTTTGCTTCAAGTCCACGTGCTTTTAATAGCTCCGCAGTAACAATTGCACTACAAATGCTGTCCGTATCCGGATTTTTGTGACCAACAACTAGAATCATTTCGCTTCCTAATTACTTCAAGTTTGCCCTCACCTTCACTGTAAAACCTCGATTGATTAAATCAGTCAGTGATGGTCGATTTTTCAAAAGTGGTTACTTTACCTTAATGAACGAAAAAGTCATTCAAGATCACACTAATTTCCATCATTTTGCACAGTCAAACTTGTAACTCGTCACGATTGTAGAATTAAGAACCTCACAAATGATAATTATTTGCATTCGCATTATCATTTATTTAAAGTTAGTAACATACCAAGTAACTCTTGGTTACAAATACAAACGCTTTCCTGTCTGATGTCTAAAAGCTGATGCAGAGAAAAGCAAATAAAAAGTCAACCAATAACAAGGATAGATAGTCATGAGCTTCCTAATCGGCGTGAGAAACCTCATTCTGAGAGTCCTCTATCGCATCGTTCGCCCATTAATTTTTCTTATGGAACCAGAGCAAGCGCACTCCGCACTGAAAAAAATCGGTATTGCACTGGGCTCCAATGGTCTAACGCGAGCTTTAACGAGCTTTTTCTTTAACTACGAAAACCAGGCACTGAACACCAAAGTCGATGGTGTTACCTACCGTAACCCTGTCGGCTTGTCCGCTGGCTTCGACAAAGATGGTGAGCTAACCAAAATTTACCCTTCTCTGGGTTTTGGATTGGCAGAGCTAGGTTCATTCACAGGCGAAGTCTGCCCGGGTAACCCTGGTCGTCGTCTTTTCCGCATGGTGAAGTCCAAAGCCATCGTAGTCTGGTACGGTCTGAACAACCAGGGTGCTGAAAAAATCGCTAAGCGACTCGCTAACGTAGATTTTGGTCCACTTCGCGTCGGTATCAACGCCGCGAAATCCAACATTACTCCAGATTTTGTTCTTGAAGATTCTATTGAAGATTATCTGAAAACAATGCGTGCTTTTAAGGACATCGGTGATTACTTCACTATCAACATCAGTTGTCCGAACACACAGGATGGCGAACCCTTCGTCGACAGAGGCAATCTAGATGCCCTACTAAACGCTGTGAACGAAGAAATTCGTCCACTGACTGACCGACCAATCTACGTGAAACTTGCGGCAGATATGTCTCTTGAAGAGATCAACATTATTGTTGATGCCTGTGTAGAACATGGAATGGAAGGTGTGGTTCTGACTAACCTTGCGAAACCGGAGGGTAATGAAGAGCACCTTCCAGAAGAATACCCTTCAGCACAAGGTAAACTTCCGAAAGGAAAAGGCGCAATGAGTGGCTTACCACTTCAGCGTATTTCTACTAACGTTATTCGTCATGTTTACCGTCGTACACGTGGCGAAATCACTATCATTGGTGTGGGTGGCGTGTTCAGTGCACGAGACGCTTACGAAAAAATCACGTCTGGAGCAAGCCTGCTTCACATGATTACGACTATGATTTTCGATGGTCCACAGAACATCAATGAAATTAACCGTGGCTTGGTGCAACTTCTGAAACAAGATGGCTTCAACTCGATTGAAGAAGCTGTTGGTTCCAGAAACCCGCTACCGCCGCTGAAACCGACTGAATTGCAAAAACAGGAAGACAAGGCAGCTTAATAATGAACGGCAATAGCTTTAATCTTATCGTACATGGTCTACCCGACGAGGTTTACTCAGAATTTAAACGTGCCTTAAGAAAAGGCTATTGGCGTAACGGCATGCTACTGACAGCCAAGCAGAAAGAAGCAGCACAGCGCGCTATCTTAGTCAGAGAAACGCAAACCACTGCTGCTCTGCAATAACGGCTTTCCTGCAAGCATTAAAAAAGGTTCGGTAAATACCGAACCTTTTTCTTTTATTGCTCCAAACGCAACTGTTTAGGCAACTTCAATTGGACCGCCGAATGAGGTCACTGGTGGCACTTCACCAGAGAACTTCTCAAAGTCCACAATACAGGTATTCGCCGATGTTGCCTGAGCAAGCTCAGAGGTCGGGATGTCCTGAGTAAGCGTATTCGGGTCACCGTAAGTACAGATCGCCCCTTCTTTCTCGTTCAAAGGTCCATACCAAGCACCCTCTTCAATACGAATAACACCTTGAGGGAAGCTGTCTGTTACCACCGCACCAGCCATTAGCTGGCCACGGTCGTTGAACACGCGAACCAGGTCACCGTCTTTAATGCCCTTCTTCTTCGCATCCACCGGGTTAATGTACACTGGCTCACGCCCCTGTACCGCATAGGTTGCGCGGAATTCTTCCGATTCACACATCTGCGAGTGTAAACGCTTATCCGGGTGGCAAGACTGCAGCCAGTACGGGTGTTTTTCAGAACCCGGACCACCGTGTGAACGTTCCGTCTTCTCAAACCACATTGGGTGGTCCTGACAATGCTCATAGCCCATGCGACCGATGGTTCGGCTCGAGATCTCAATGAAGCCAGAAGGCGTGCCTAATGCATTAATTTCTGGGTCTTTACGGAAATCGGCGTGGCGAACCCAAGGTTTACCTGTACCAAAGTCCAGAACCCCTTTCTCCCAGAACTCATCAAACTCAGGCATGTCGAACTTAGCTTTGTTTGCGTTGCGACAGTCTTCATAAAGCGAGCGTACCCACTCCATTTCATCCATTCCGCGTGTGTACTCTTTGTGACGACCAAAGCGACGAGTCAGCTCTGTGAAGATGTCGAAGTCGGTACGAGACTGGAACAATGGATCCACCAGCTTCTGCATCGCCACCAAACCGCGACCAGAGTATGAACCGTACACGTCGATGTCGTTACGTTCCCATTGTGTACAAGCTGGCAGAACGATATCGGAGAATCGACAGGTTGCCGTCCAGGCGAATTCAATGGTCACAACAGTTTGAAGCTTGCGGAACGCCTTCTTCATACGGTTGCGATCCTGATGGTGGTGCCACGGATTGTTCCCTGAAATCACCATCATTTTATAATCTGGCAGTTTGACTTTAGAGCCGTTGTAGCGAATCTCTTTGCCCGGTTCGAGCAAGCAGTCAATCCAGCGAGCAACAGGAATGGTTCGGCTATAGCCGTTGAAATCCTTGTTATCCCACTTTGGCTTCATACCCTGGTCAAGGTTACGAGGGAAACCACCCGGAGCCGCAAACCCTGTAGAAGGCACACCAATACCAGAGTAATGGTGTCCGTAAGAGATGCCACCACCTGGAAGACCGATTTGACCTACCATAGCTGCGACTACCGCCGCCGCCCAGTATGGTTGCTCGCCGTGCTCCTGACGCTGAATACACCAGCCCATCAGGATTTGAGTACGACCGCTGACCAGCATGCGGGCAAATTCGCGAATCTTATCTGCTTCTACACCACAGATTTCTGCCGCCCACTCTGGGGTTTTCTCGATCTTGTCTTTGGTTTCACCCAGAACATATTGAATGAATGGGTCAAAGCCCAAGCAGTATGTCTTGATGAACTCTTTATCGTGCAAATCTTCTTTGTAAAGCACGTGTGCGACGGCCAGCATAAACGCCACATCAGTCATCGGATTGATGTACATGTGATCATTTTGCAGGTAGCGCTGAGTCTTGTTCTTCACTGGGTCAACCGACAGAACGTTAATCTCACCTTTGGCGACTTTTTCTTTAAGCTGCTCAAGGTAAGGGAACGATTCATGAGTCTCACAGTTCCAGCCAACCTGTAGGTTTTTCACTGGATCGTTTGCCCACAGGATGATGTTGTCGCTGTTTTCCAGAATTTCAGACCAGGATGTCCCTTGCGCATAAACTTCTGTAGAACCCAGAACGTAAGGCATGATGGTTTGACCTGCACCTGTCGAGTAGTCCCCTACTTTGGTGATGTAGTTACCGTGCATGCCCACTGCGCGCTGCATGTGGCTGGTACAGCTGTGGAACTGACCCGTCTGACGCCAGCCTGTCTGACCTGCGTGCAGTGCCCATGGACCGTAGTCTTTCTGAACACGCTCAAGCTCGCGGTAGAACAGGTCTAACGCTTCATCCCACGTTACGCGAATAAAACGGTTGTTACCGCGGGTGTCTGCGCTGTATTTGTGCTTTTTCAGCCAGTCGAGACGCACCATCGGATAACGAACACGGGATGGGCTGTAAATGATGCCCTTAATGCCGTTGATCATGTCTGTTGGGTGCGAATCCATCTCCAGCGGTTTGATTTCTTGTACTTTACCGCCGTAGATGTGGGCGCGAAACGCGCCCCAGTGAGAACCAGAGACTTTCCAGGTTCCTGTTGTTTCCGCTGCATTTGCTGAAGCTGATGCCAATAAGCTTGGACCAATCACAGATGCGGCGCTTGTTGTTGCAACACCTTTAAGAAAACTTCTTCGTGTAATAGCCATTTCTTATACTCCGACTGACGCTTAATGGTGACCTTCAGCAAAATCTGAAGAGTGCTTCTGTAGGTATTTCAATACCAGTGCTTCACTGTCTTTATCAAAGTTCACGAATGCGAGCATACCGTTGAACATGCCCGGCCAGCCATTAGCTGTGAAGTGAGCTTCGTCTGGTTGGGTATGACATACCGAACAGTTGGTTTGGTAAGCTTCTCTCGCTTTGTCCCAAATCGGTGTCACGTCACCCAGCATCGCCGTTTTCTCCATCCAGAGTTTGGTTTCCACACGCTGCCATGGCAGACCCGTTAGCTCGTCTTCTTTGGTTTCAAACGTTTTCACTAAGTCTTCGTTGGTTGCGGTTTCTTTTAGCAATGAACCCACTGCGATGTTCAAACCAAAGTCTTCCTGAATAACGCGACCAAAGCCTTTTGCCTTACGCCAGCCTGAAATTTCAACCTGAACGGCGTCGCCTTTCTCATCCACCACTTTCACAGTGGATGCAGGGTTTAGAAGACCCGCTTCTTTAGTCATTGCCGCATCTTCATACATAGGTAGATGACGCACGCTGGTGATAGCGTTACCCGCTGAGTAATCGGTGCTTGAAGCCAACTGCTCCAGCTCACCAATCAGACCACCTGAGCTGTCCATGTTTTTGGGCAGGCTGTGAGCAATGCCTTTGTGACAGTCCAGACAGCTCTGGTCGCGCTCTGCGGCGTTTTTCATTTGAATACGAGCCGCTGGCTTCATCTTGTCGAAGTCCATCGATTCGTAGTTGTGGCAGTTCTTACACTCCAGAGATTTGTTTGCAGAGAAACGATCCCATTCGTGCTTTGCCAGCTCGATACGGCGCTCTTCAAATTTCTCTGGGGTGTCCAGGTCGCCAAAAATTTGTGCGAAGACTTCTTTTGAAGCCTGCATTTTACGCGCAATTTTCGCCGTCCATTCATGAGGAACGTGACAGTCAGGGCAAGTAGCGCGTACACCAGAATGGTTTTTCCAGTGGACGGTTTCCTGCAACTCCTGATAAACGTTGTCACGCATGGTGTGACAGCTGATACAGAACTCTTCTGTGTTGGTCGCTTCCAGTGCAGTGTTAAAACCACCCCAGAAGATGATGCCGGCAATAAAACCACCCATTGTCAGTACACCCAGGCTGATGTGTACCGCAGGGCGAGTCATAGTGCGCCAGATTTTTACGATAAACGATTTCATGATTTGTTCTCTTTAAAATTCTTCGTTCAGATGGTGGTTTCGTTTAGCCGTGTGCACCTGGAGGCCCTAAGAAAAAGACCTGTAGCATCCACACAATAAACCCGTAACCGCCGACAAACATGACGCTAAGAACGGGAAAGAGAACTACAGTAATGAGGAGGAAAGACTTCCACTCCAAAGAGCGGGATTCTTTAGACTCCACTTTGTTAACATTACTCATACATTTGCCTGCTATTAAGTGATATTTTTGTCTGTACTCGGTTCGATAAACCCAATACACCTACAACTTATAATGAGAAATTTTAGAACGATCGAATCTTACGATTCAACGATAAGATGCCCTTCATAGCACGCTATTCAACACTTTTTTGAGCTCATCCAGAGATGTGTTTAATTAACATTTTATGTGAAGAATAATGAACAGATATGAAAAATTAATATTGTTGTATATATGTTTAATTTGAAAGTTTTTTGTAAATAACCGCTCTGCCAATCCGCTCAAAAACACCCATTTCTCATCGATTTTTACCACTGCTTCCGCCGATAAATGTAGCTCAAATGTTAAATTTAGACGCTTCATTTGTGAGAAACCATCTGCAAAAAGTCACACAACTTTTCCCAAATTCACGATAAAATACGGTAAAAAATTTAGGGGTCTCCATGCAGGAATCCATAGACATCAGTTGGGCACTTTTACTGCTGTTTTCTCTCACTTTGTGCGTGCCTTTGTACATCAATCAACGCTTTCAACTAGGGTTGGCAAAAGATGTGGGGATCAGTGTGCTTAGGATGAGCGTTCAGCTCATTCTGGTTGGGGTTTATCTGGAATTCGTGTTCAAGCTAAACAGCCTTACACTTAACGTTGTCTGGGTTCTTATCATGGCAGGAATAGGCACCAGCGCTATTCTGGACAAGGCCAAGCTGCCTGCAAAACCTCTGTTTTCTTCCATATTGACTGGGCTCGTTGTTGGGCTGTCGCCTCTTATTGCTATTTTGTGTGTCGTGATCGTTCAGCCTGAACCTGTTTACAGTTCTCAGTATGTCATTCCCCTTAGTGGCATGCTGATAGGGAATAGCATGCACGCGAACATCGTCATGCTTCAAAACCTCTTTACCTCTTTCAAAGAAAGAGAAGGCGAATACCATGCTGCGCTTTCATTGGGAGCTTCACCTACTTATGCCTCGATGCCGTTTGTACGAGCTGCTATGCAAAAAGCCTGGTCTCCTATCCTTGCCTCCATGGCAACAACAGGCTTAGTCACCCTCCCCGGCATGATGACAGGGCAAATCCTTGGTGGCGCCAGCCCGCTTGTTGCCATCAAGTATCAGTTGATCATCTTACTGGCAATATTCGTGATGCTAACGATCTCTCTTTCTTTATCTACGATGATGATTTTGCAAAGGGTTCTGACAAAAGAAGGCAGAGTGCTTGTATCAATAGAGTGAAGGGCTCACCTTGGTAGACGGCTGATTTTGTTCAGACTGGAGCTGGTTAACAATCGTTGCTTTTAGCCGAACTGGCGAAACTGGCTTGTTAAGCAATAAGTAGCCGCAGTCTCTCACTTCTTGCTTCAGCTCTTCGCTGCGGTTGGCACTCAATACAATTGTAGGAATAGGACGAGAACGGTTTTGATGAACATGACGAGCCACTTCAAGACCTGTCTCTCCATTATCCAGATGATAATCAACAATCAGCATCTCCACAGACTCACTGGCAATGTCACACTCTAATTGCAACGCGGAAAGTGAACCAGCAGTGACAACGTCACACCCCCATCCAGTTAATAATTCACTCATCGCTTCACAGATATTGTTGTCGTTGTCCACCACCCAAATACGACTCCCCTGTAGTATTGCGCTGCCATTCAGTTCTTTAGGGGCAACCAGCGGAGCACTTTTCGTTTTTACGATTCCATACGGCACCATAATTGAGAACCTGGATCCTTTATGGAGCTCTGATTCCAGACTGATTTGATGACCAAGGACATTAGAAATTTTATCGACAATGGCTAAACCCAGCCCTAACTGCGTCCGGTTCTCGGCTTTTCTCGGGCTGAGTCGTTTAAATTCCTGAAAAATCTCTTTCTGCTTGTCTTTCGGAATGCCGTCTCCCGTATCAAGCACATCTATTCTTACTCCGTTTGGGGTTCTGCGGCTGCCCAGCAATACCTTGCCCGATTCAGTGTATCGCAGGGCATTACTCATGAGGTTTCGAATGATTCGTGAGAGCAATACAGAATCGCTGTAAACGACAATATCACTGGGCACATAACGTACTTCGACGTTAGTTTGCAGAGCCACCTGATGAAACTCATTGGCGATATTGCCAAGCAGCTGATCCAACGAGAACGGCTGTTTGTCGGCTCGAATCGTCCCCGCATCTAACTTGGAAATGTCCACCAGCATGGTGATCAGCGATTCAACGTCGGACAGAGAATGCTCTAAAGAGTCCACCAGACGGCTCACTGAAGAGCATATCCGCTGCGCTCTTAAAGACCCCAAAAACAGTTGGGCCGCATTCAAAGGCTGAAGTAAGTCATGGCTGATTGCTGCGAGGAATTTCGTCTTGGATAAATTCGCCAGCTCTGCTTCCTGTTTTGCTTCAAGCAACCGGCTTTGAACGGCACGTCGCTCTTTCACTTCTTTACTGAGCTGCTTGTTCAAATCTTCCAACTGGGCGGTTCTGAGCTGAACTCGTTTCTCCAGTGTTTGATAGGACTGACGCAGTTTCTCGCTGATCGTGGCTTCATAACGGGCAGATTCCGCCTCTTTCAGCAAAGTAATGTCGGTATAGAGCATCACCAGTCCGCCATCAGAGGTTTTACGCTCACTGACTTGTACCCAGCGGTTGTCTTTTTGCTGAAAAACGCGACCACCATGTAAATCCGAATAAGGCAGCTCTTTGATGATCAGCCCCTTGGAGTGCGCCAGTTGTTTCACTTCCGATAGAGTAATGCGGGGCATATCGAGGGGAATATCGTTATCTAGCCAGAATCGCTGGAAACGGCTGTTAGAGTGAACGAGATACCGGTCTTTATCATACAGGGCAAAACCATCCGATATGGACTCAATGGCATCGACGAATCGTTGCTGGGCTCGCTCTACTTTTTGGTTTGCGTTGGATAATTCACGGTTGATAGTTTCAAGCTCATGAAGCGTGGTATTGAGTTCTTCCGTTTTCTCTCGCACCTGATCTGCCAGCATCACCGAGTGCTGGAACGCGGCATAGGGGTCAACTCTGTGGCTGCTGTCCTGCTCGACTCTTCTTACCAGCGAATCGATAATCTTCTTCTGGCGTGCGTTCTCTTCTAGTGCGGATTCTAACTGACGCTTTAATTCCTGCTCGCTATCCATTCAACTCGCCTTATCACGCTTAAGAAGTTCGTCCGAAGAGATTGGGTAGACATTTTTCTGCCGACCAATCGCCACACCGGTCAGAGTCTGATTCATATGCACACCGCCAAGCTGCTCACCATAAGTATTGAACCCAACCATCCTGAACGCGGAAAAGATTTCCCGAATGGTCTCCAACCCGTTGGATTGTTCTATCTCTTTTCGTCTTAAGAAACAGTCACATCCAATGATAATTTCCAGATCTCCGATTCGTTCAGAGACTTCATTAAGCTTTTCTTTTACGTTGGCGTAGATGTCTCCCGGTTTCATCGCGGTAATCACGATGCCGTCATCTACCGCGCAATAGAAATCCAGACTCAAATCTTCATTCACTTTCTGAATGGAACGAATGTAATAATCGCCCCCTACTTTCACTGCCAGAGGGTGTAGTGCGTAAATTTCCGGGCGTAGGTCTGCTAACTCTATCCCGACTTCACGCGCGTATACTTTGGCGGCGGGTTCAGCGTTAAACTCGTAGACTCGTCGGCATTCGCTGTCTGCTTTGGTGACCACCAACTTGCTGCCAAGGCTGTCGATATGGTGGGTAGTAAACACTTCAAAAGGACAGGTCGTATTAAACATCACAACAATGGCAGAACTTGTATAGAACTTGCCATCACAATAGACGTGTGTGTTAGCGAGGTTTTCATCATCCCCTGCCGAACCACCAAAGTGAGGAATGCGACCGAGCGCGGTATCCAAAGTAACCAGGAAGTTCTCTTCTTGCGGGGACAAGCCATCAATCAGAGTGAGGACAAAACTGGAATGTTTGATCGGCGCTCTGAGCTGGCTTCGGCAACCATCAAACAGGTTTTCTACGCAGCGTTGGGCAACATTCAGCTCAAAACCTTCAAGGGGTATCACCATTCCCGAGACCGTAAACGCGTCTTTCGCAAACCCTATAGCACTGATACTGCTTTTTGCGTATCCCGCACTGGTTATCTCCCCTGCTGTCGTACACCCCATTACTTTACAATGGGTAAAAGCTCGGTGCATTTCTGTTTCCAGTTCTCGCAAATCGTAAGCTGCTGAACAAAAAAACAAAACAAACCCAATATTGGGAACATTCAGCCGGGAGGCTAACTCGCGAACCGCTTTCACGGCATCCAACTGATAGGATTCTGCTGTGACGACAGAGGTTTGCTCAGGAAGAGGATTGGCAGAAAACATAGGTAACCTCGAGATTTTGGATACCTTCAGTCTATCGTGCTCTCAACATACCGATATCCTACTTAAGGAGGATATTCTCCTTTCAGGAACTCCTCATATGGTCGATGTCTCAATTTTAGTACGTGAATTCTGAGCTCAGGTTAATAAACTGTATTTAAAAGACAGTTAAAAGAAATGCGGCTCACATCTCGCTTTGTGTGAAATTGAGTATAGAAACACAAAAACCGAGGTTAGTTGGGCAAACATCTGCATCAGTGGTAATAATAAGAATCAAAAAAGAAAACCTTAAGGAAGAGGGATTCGTATGTACAAATTCTTAATTGCCGACGATCATCCATTGTTTCGAGACGCTCTGGTGTCTGTTATCCGGAGCAAATTTCAGGACTGCACCATTCATCAAACGGAAGACGTTGCCACCACTCTGGATTACGTTCGCGATCACACCGACACCGATCTGGTGCTGCTCGACCTTAATATGCCCGGAATGGAAGGGTTGAATGGGCTGCTTGAGCTGAGAAACCAAGCACCTTCTATTCCCGTTGCCATCATTTCTGCCGAAACCAATAAGCAGACCATTCTCCAAACTATGGCGTACGGCGCGATTGGTTTTATCTCTAAATCGTCCCCCAGAGAAGAAATGAGCAATGCGTTTTCTCAAATCATCAATGGCGACGTGTACCTTCCTGCCAATATCATCCGCGCGACCGAAGAAAACAAACCCGTTAACCAAAGAACAAGTAAACCCGCGTTTTCGGCTGATATGCTAAACACCCTGACTCGCCGACAATTATTAGTACTTAAGTCTATGTCTCAGGGAAGCGCCAATAAACAAATCGCCTATGATCTCAATATTTCTGAGACCACAGTGAAATCTCACGTCTCAGCCATTTTGAAAAAACTTGGGGTCCACAACCGCATTCAGGCGGTGGTGGGGGTAACTAACATCGACTTTGATCGCTATTTACGTCGATAAGTTATTTATCAACTGCGACGCTGAGTTTTAAGATAAGGTGCCAACGCGGTCTTCCACATAGCAAAAGTAAACGCCAGATTCGATGCACTTTCTGATTCTGGCTCCTCCAACGAAATCCCCAACAAATGATAGGCTGTTTGGTAGAAACTGGGGCGATGTTTTTGAAACATAGAGAGCATCAATCCTTTGCCTCCCTGAAATGCTTGAATGACTTCCTTCTCTTTGACATTTTTCAGAGAAAATGCCTGTATCTCTTCTAATATCAATCGTCGGGATCTTTCTGGCTGGCGGTCAAAGTGGCTGGTAAATACCAAAGCATTTCGCTCTGGTTTTACCATGGCACTCAAGCTGTAAAGCTGACCAGATAGCCGTAAATCAATGATGGATTGCCGGCTTAATACCCACTGCGCAGCGGCTGACTGAGCATACAAGGATACCCCTTTAGGCAAGCGAAACTCAGCACTAAAACCATCGTCTCTCAGCTCAACAGTTAAAGAAGGTTCCTCTGGAGACGTGGCTGAAACACTATGAGGAAGATTGGCGGGGGTAAATATAGCCTGATCAGATTTCAACTCGCTCAAATGAAAACCAGTAGGTAAATGCTGACGCAGGTGCTCATCAAAGTGCTGCCAGAATATCAATGCTGAACAAGACAGAGTGATCGTCAGGCACTGGATGTCGCTGAGCAAGCCGATGATGCTTTGTTCGTCAAAAGAAACGGATGCGTTTCTCGCCCGAAAATATACCGACATGTAATGCATCAGTTCTTTCAGCCATTGACGATAAACACGGCTAAGCACTGAGTTATCTCTCGGCAATCGGGCAAACAGCGTAATGGTATGATAGTTCATCGGTTTTGGAAGCCAGTCACCAATGGGTTCACGTTTGCTGACGGGAAAAAGCAAGCCTTCATTGACGGCAGTAACTGACTGATAAAGCTTAACCAGACTGTCTCCCCACTTCTTTTTATAGAGGTGATTTTGCTGACTATTGAATTCATGCCAGATGTTGATGGCTTCACGGCTCTCCGTCCATTGGCTAACCAGCAGACTCAGGTATCGCCCCATCAGTTCATCGTATTCTCCGGTGTCGCTTTTCATTCGTATCGTCGGTTTGGGATCCAGCATGGTAGAAAGCGGAAACAGTGAATAGCCCAGTGTCTTCAATGTTGCCTGAACGTGTCCTTCGCTGAGCATTCGATAAAGCTGAACCGCTTTTTGATCCGACATTCGAATCGTCAGTAAGTGCGAGTCATTGATTTTTCGTGTTTTACTCAGCCATTTTTCTGGCATCGACAGATCTTTGGGTAGCATGGCTTCACGGTACAGTAAGGCGGTGACTATGCCTTCCCAGATACTGCTGACCGACCATTCACCTGCCGTGATTAACGTCATGTTTTCAGGTTGGTAGTGTCGCCAGTAGTAACGGGTCAGATCCTGATGAGTCAGAGAAGAAACAGAACCCGGGTCACCACAATAAAGTGGGTATTTGAGCTCAGTCGACATTGAACAAGCCTGATTGAATTCATCGAACCCCTGATAGCCAACCAATTCCTGATACAACGCATTTCTTTCACCCTGCTGAATGCCTTTCTCGTGGTTTTGATTCCAGTCCGTTTCTCTGAGTAAAGGAGTGAGCACGCTTTGTATGAAATAGTTGAGACCATGCCCTGCGTCTTCTCTGTGATGACCGGACAGATGAAACCGGGTATTTCCGCGCCGGGTAGTGGCGTTAAATTCCGTTAAAGCCAGCGATGCCTTTAGCTGCCAAAAACGGCGGGAGGATGGAAGTTTGTGACACCCACGAAGCACCATGTGTTCAAGTGCGTGAGCCACTCCGCTGCCATCGGAAGACGGGGTGTTGATCTTGACAGAGGCAGCAAATGTTTCCTTTGCTGCACCGCGATAAAGATTCTGGCAATGCCAGTGTGTTAGACCAGATGTGTGTTTCCAGCATAACCAGACATCGCCATTTGAGGTTATCTTCTCATCCGTTAGATAAAACGGTGGACTATCAAGATCACTCATCAGGGTTTCGCTATGACTCTTTGACCAATGAAACTAAAACTTCATCAGTAAGTATTTGAAGTGACAGACAGAAGCAAAGGTATCCGTTTTTTTAACCATGCTACTTCCTTTTACTTTTGTCTATTTGTTCCATATTGCGGTGAAGACCAAACATCATTCTGCGTCGTTCATCGCTTTATCAGCAGGTCGTTCCTGTTTTTTATTCCCTGCCTCATTTATAAGACTGTCATTTTTGTGTATTTCAATGAGAGCGGACGGCGAGTGAGTGAAGAAGAAATTTGATTGCGTCAGGATTGCTCAACCAGAAAAAGTGGCATAGTTTCAAAGAAAAGAAGCTCTTGGAGGACAAGAGCTTCAAAACAGGAAAGAAGGTTTAGAAGAACCCGAGCGGGTTAACATCGTAACTAACCAACAGGTTCTTAGTTTGCTGATAATGCCCTAGCATCATCTTGTGGGTTTCACGTCCAATACCAGATTTCTTGTAGCCACCAAAAGCAGCATGAGCCGGATAGAGGTGGTAGCAGTTGGTCCAGACGCGTCCTGCCTGAATAGCGCGACCAACACGGAATGCGCGGTTCATGTCTCTTGTCCAGACACCTGCGCCCAAGCCATATTCCGTATCGTTGGCAATCGCTACTGCCTCTGCTTCATCTTTAAATGTGGTGACACCAATGACGGGACCAAAGATTTCTTCCTGGAACACTCGCATCGAGTTTTCACCTTTAAGAATGGTTGGCTGAATGTAGTAACCACCACCGAAATCTTCCGGCATACCGCCCATCACAACCGATGCGCCTTCGTTTCGACCGATTTCCAGATACTTCTTGATCTTCTCAAACTGCTCGTCAGACGCCTGCGCCCCAACCTGAGTTTCTGTATCTAAAGGATTGCCGTGCTTGATAGCTTTCGCTTTCGCCAGGACCCTATCCATAAATGCATCGTAAATGCTTTCCTGGATAAGCAATCGGGAAGGACAGGTACAGACTTCGCCCTGGTTGAAAAATGCCAGAACTGCTCCTTCTGCCGCTTTCTCAATAAACGCCTCTTCCTGTTCCATGATGTCTTCGAAGTACACATTTGGAGACTTGCCCCCCAGCTCTACGGTCGACGGAATCAAATTGTCTGCCGCACAGCGTAGCACGTGATTACCGATTGCAGTGGACCCGGTAAAAGCGATTTTAGCGATACGCTTAGACGTTGCTAAAGCTTGCCCTGCCTCTGGTCCCATACCATTCACCACATTGAGTACGCCCGGTGGCAGTAAATCGCCAATCACTTCCATCAACAGTAAAATCGTGGTTGGCGTTTGCTCTGCTGGCTTAAGTACTATGCAGTTACCCGCAGCCAGCGCCGGTGCTATTTTCCATGCTGCCATGAGCAACGGAAAGTTCCAAGGGATGATCTGCCCTACTACACCGAGTGGCTCAGGAATGTGATACGCCACTGTATTCGCATCCAGTTCGGCGGCTGTCCCTTCCTGCGCTCGAATGCATCCGGCAAAGTACCGGAAATGGTCGACACAAAGTGGAATGTCCGCGGCTAATGTCTCTCGCACCGCTTTTCCGTTTTCCCAAGTTTCTGCGACAGCGAGCATTTCAAGGTTCGCTTCAATTCGGTCGGCAACCTGCAGCAGTATGTTGGAACGCTCAGTGACCGAGGTGGTGCCCCACGCGTCTTTGGCTTTGTGAGCAGCATCGAGAGCCAGTTCGATATCCGCCGCCTCTGAACGAGGGATTTCCGCAATCACATCTCCCGTACATGGAGATGTATTGGTAAAGTACTGACCGTTTGTGGGTTCTACCCACTGACCGCCAATGTAGTTTTGATAGCGGGGTTTAAAGCTAACAACTGCGCCTTCCGTCCCTGGTTTCGCGTAAATCATAAGCACCTCTCTAGTGGTAGTCGTTCTGTCTATTTTTGGTGATCGCTCTGTATCACTTGTTTTAGGGTCTGTTGACCTTTCGAGATGATTTTTGCAGCCATTTGTGGGTTCTTTATACAAGGCAGCGCTTATTCGGTGTAGTCGCTCTACATCAATAAGCGGTAACACAGTAGAAAGGAGCCACAAATGCTGCCCAAAGGGTTCAACTAGGCGTCCCCGGTCTATACCCTTTACTCTTTGTTGCAAGGTATTTGCTTAGAATGAATAAGCTAAAGACCTTGCGCCGCGATTAAAACACATAGAACTCGAACAAAATTTAACCGCGAAAGGTCAACAGACCCTAGATAGTTCATTCTCCCAGTAGACACTTTGATGCTCCATCCGCAGTTGGTTGGCAAAACCTCCTCCTTTCGGATGAGAAAAAGCTGCAATGATAGAAAGCAAGCTTTTCCCATTTGATATTAAATTTACCCAGATGAAGTTTAGACTTTCCTCATATATAACCAAGTACCTCAGCTTCTATTTCTCTTTAAATTAAATTATCGAAATCCCAGCCTATTTAGGTGTTGATATAAATTATTTTCAAAAAACAGAATTTAAAATTAGCGCACTTATTTTTGTTATGATATAACATATTAAATTAAGGAAATTTAAATTATATCGATTCAATTTTTTCCTATTATTAATCATCTCAATTTCAAAACACTTACACGAAAATCAAAATTCAACCAACCAGTTTAATTATTCTCTTTTCATATTTTCTAAAGTTACTTTAATAAAGTTTCAGCTATTGATAAAAAAGCTCAACAAATACCTATTCAATGGCAATTTTTGTTTTCAGAAATTTTGCTCTTCCTTTAACTTGAAAGGCTGCGCTTCTAGCCCTTTCTAAAAAGGCGTTTGAAAATCAGGCTCAGAACAATATTCTGCCTTTTCAAACTCTGAACCAGCCGCACAAAACTCAGTGCATGCATATTTTTCTGTTACACGCATAGAAAGCATTTTTATTCAAAAATAAAGAATGAAAAGTGGCATTTTCACTTTCTCAATATTTATGCTTCACTTTCACAATTTAATTATTTTTGCCGTGAAAGATTTTAATAAAATTTGAAATGCCCAATTTTCGATAACTAACATGTGTTGTTTCGTTCGCAAAAGAAACAACCTTTCAGTCAACTTCAAAGGAAATGAATAATGAAAATGGCGAATAATAAAAAATCTTTGCTCGCGGTTTCGGTCGCCTCCGTTATGCTCTCCGGCTGTTTTTGGGATGATCCGAAATTCGTCGCAAAATACGTCAGTGACCAGATCGATAAAGATGCCGTGGTAAAACACCTCGACAAACTTGAAAAACGCGCAGTCCCTACCCCAGATGGTAAAGCCATGACTCGGGCTGCTGGCACCAAAGGTTATAAAAAATCCCTGAAATACATTGCGAAGAAATTAAGAAAAGCCGGATATAAAGTCACTAAACAAGAATTCGATTTCAGAAGCTGGCAGGAGCTGGGTAATACCAATGTGGAAGTAGACGGTAAAACACTGCTGAGCTCCAAAGATGCGGGAGAAGGAGAAGTCCCAGACTACGCAACCATGTCCTATTCCGGCTCGTCGAATGGCACGGTGACGGGAGATCTTGTCTTCATCACACCTGATTTCAGATTCGATCAGCCCGATTACGATGATACAGACGGCTGTGAAACGACCGACTTCGACGGCAAAAACGTGACTGGAAAGATAGCAGTCATCCAGCGTGGGGGCTGTTCATTTAATGCCAAAGCCACCAATGCTCAGGCTGCCGGGGCAAAAGGTGTGCTTATCTTCAACCAAGGCAATAATGATGGTCGAAAAAGCGTGGTTCAAGGTACTTTAGGTCGTGACAGCACGGTGACCATTCCAACCTTTGGGCTGCGTTATGATTTAGGTAAGCAGTGGTATGACGCGCTCGCGAGCGGCGCAGTCAGTGCTTCCATGAATGTTATTACGATGAACCAGATGGTGAAAACGAATAACTTACTGGCAGAGACACGTCATGGTGACGATGATCAGGTCATTATGCTTGGTGCGCACTTAGACTCTGTACCAGAAGGGCCGGGGATCAATGACAACGGTTCGGGCTCCGCAGGTCTGCTGGAATACGCCCTGACGCTTTCAGACATTGGTGTTAAACCTAAAAACAAAATCCGTTTCGCATGGTGGGCAGCCGAAGAAGCCGGGTTGATAGGTTCGAATTACTACACTGAAGAATTGTTTAAACCGCTCCTTGATGAAGCTCGCAAGCAAATCATGGAAGAGCTGGGAATCGATAACCCAGACGATCTGACGGAAGAACAGCAGGACATGGTGGAAGCACGTTATAACGAGCTGAACAATGTGAAACTGTATCTGAACTTCGACATGATCGGTTCACCGAACTACATCTATGGCGTTATGGATGGTGACCTTTCAGACACCAAAGATAGTCCGGATAACGCCTACACAGGTGACTTCACTCCACCATTTGGTACTTCGGATATCGAGGCACAATTCATTGAGTTCTTCGGAAATAATGGAGAGAAGACCGTTCCTCAGGCGCTTTCCAAACGTTCCGATTACGCTGGCTTTGCTGACTGGGGCGTGGCATTTGGTGGGTTATTTACCGGTGCTGAAAAACTGAAATCAGCAGAAGAAGTGGGTGACTTTGGCGGCGACATCGATGTGGCTTACGACAAGTGTTATCACCGCGCGTGTGATGATTCCACAAACGTTAGCCATAAAGCGCTGTTTATGAATACTAAGGCGCTGACCTATGTGACAACTTACTACGCAATGAGTGAAGAGCTTTTCCCTGAACCAGAAGCGACAACACAGGCTGCTGCGAAATCTGCACGCAGTTTCGCCATCTCGTCGGAGCCTACTGCACCTAAGCAGACTCTGCGTATTGGTGAGCGCTTAAAAGCGGCTGACAGCGTATCTGACCACGACCATTTCCACGGTGATTTTGATCAGGACATGGAATAATCTCCTTTAAGCTCGGGTATATCACCCGAGCCCATTTGTTCCAACCTTCACGCCCCTTCTCTGGGGCGTTTTTTCGAGTTCTCGAAAAGCTTCTGTCATAAAATCTACATGACCTATCTCTTAAACTTTCGAGAGATTCATCTCTAAAACCAACCAAGCGATACGGAACATAAAAATCGTATGACCAAACCATTATTCGTATTCGATCTAGATGACACCTTAGTAAATGGCGATTGCTCGATGATCTGGAATCAATTTCTGGTTGATGAGGGAATGGTTACTCAACCTAACTTCCTCTCTGAAGATAAAAGATTGATGGCGATGTATGCTCAGGGCGACATGGATATGCAGGAATATCTGGATTTCTCTCTCAATCCGATTACCGAGCATTCTATAATTAAGGTCAATCAGCTTGTGGAAAAATGCGTACTACAACGCATATTGAAACATGTTTTTCCACAAGCGAGAGATCTGCTAGCCCAGCTAAAGCAAGACGATGTCACCATATTGGTTATTTCTGCATCAGTTCATTTCTTGGTTAAACACGTCGCTAATCAACTGGGAATTGAGCACGCTATTGGTATTGACTTGATTGAAAATAACGAACGCTATACGACGAAAATCAGTGGCGTTGCAAGCTACCAACATGGCAAGGTAACCCGTTTAAAATCATGGCTTAAAGAACAAACCGTGTCTTATGACCGCATCATATTCTATACAGATTCGATAAATGACTTACCACTCTGTCAATACGCCGATGAAGTCCACCTTGTGAACCCCTGCTCACAAATTCGTTCGTATGGATTTGAAAATAACTGGAACATCATAAACTGGTAATGAGTGTTAACTGGGTTATCCACAGAAAATGTGGATAACCTTTTGAATGCGAAGCCAGATCACAAATCAGTCATAAAATCCGGTGACTTTTTAATTTTTTACTACTGTCATTAAAGTGAAAACTGAGTGGGGCATTCTCCCCAACATAAAAGACGCAAGGATTGAACTTAGCACATGGAAATTCAAAATCGTCTGGCTAGACCATCAACAAAAAGCAACGTGGGCTCTGAACCCACAGGTGACAGCAAAAACTGGCTTAAAGAACCAGTTAAAGCCATCGTGAAACCTGCGCTACGTGTTAACCCTGAAGAAGGTGTTACCACGGGCTTTGTCGGTAGCAGTACCGACACTCTGGCAGGCGTCATGACTCCGGAAAGCTTAATCTGGTATTAGGTCACCTCAGAACAATTCGCTTAAAAAGACTGTAAAAGCGGGCTCAATCGAGCCCGCTTTTTTGTTTCGTCCGAGATCTGCCAATCTTTAGGATCTGTTGACCTAATTACGCAGATAAATAAGCCAGTATCCCATTCCGACGAACACGCCTCCGCCAATGATGTTTCCTAAAGTAACGGGAACAAGATTATTGATGATGAAGGTGGTCAAATTCAGATCAGCAAAGCTTTCTGGCGTTGCCCCTATCATGGTCCAGAATTCTGGCGTTGCGAGCTCTTTTATCCCTATTGCCATGGGAACCTGAAACATGTTGGCAATGCAATGCTCAAAACCAGCAGAAACAAACATGGCAACAGGCAACACCATCACGATAATTTTGTCTGTCAGGGTTCTGCCACTGAATGTCATCCAAACTGCAATGCATACCAGAACATTACACATGATGCCTAGAGCAACAGCCTGCCAGAAGCCATGGTGAAGCTTGTGCTGAGCGATGTGCATTGTGTTTAAACCAACCTGCCCTGCATCAAACGTGTATTGTTTCGCAGTAAGCATGATGCCCACTAAAACCAGCGCCCCAACCAGATTTCCGGCATAAACCACCAGCCAGTTTTTAAACAGGCACTTCCAGGTAATTTTTCCACTCGCTCGCGCAACTAGCGTCAGCACCGAACTGGTAAAAAGTTCGCCTCCCGTAATGATCACCAAAACAAGCCCCATGCTGAATGCCAACCCGCCGACAAAACGGGTTAATCCCCAGGGTAAGTCCTCTGCCCCTGTGGTGATGGTGGTATAGAACAAAAATGCAATTCCGATATGCAATCCAGCTGTAATTGCCAGCAGAAACGATTTCATTGGATCTTTTGTTGCCTTGCCAACACCGATTTCTGCCGCACGCTCGGCCATTTGAGGTGGTAACAACGCATCGAATTGGTTCATATTCATGGTGCCTGAAACATTTTGAAACATGGAAGAGGCGCGGATAATCGCTCTAATTCCACTAAATTTCAAGGGATATTTCTATGTTTTCAAAAATTGTTGAAAGCCTTGTAAAACAGGCGCTGAGAGGCAGGAAAAAAGCAAATGAAATTCATAATCTTGGCTTAAGAAAAAGGCAGATCAGCAAAACCCGTAGTGATATCACAATCCCAACCAGGCACTGGCTAGTTTGACACCAATTTGATTCAACCTAACAGATCTTTATTCTCATGGTTGTACATGATCTTTCAGAGCTTTATGGTGGGGTCAGACATTTCGCTCTGAGGAATTACGATGAAATACACCCAAGACCATATCGACGAGCTTAACCTTCTTCTTCAATTTGATATCAGCAGTGCAGCAACGGGCATAAAAGTGCACCACGACGCTTCTGAATCTGCTCAAAACGCTGTTCAGCGTCTCTACGAGAAAAAATTATGTACCCTGCCTGACGGTGGCTACCTAACAGATGAAGGCATTGAAGTGGCAGAACACGCAGACAAAATTCTTCGCGTGCTGTGTGCAGGTGCTTAATCAATGAGCCGTATTGTAATTGTAGGGGCAGGCTGGCTAGGTCTGCCTCTCGCTAAACACCTTATCTCCAATGACCATCAGGTTGTTGCGACCAAAACCTCTCAGCAGGGTATCGATCAGCTAAGCGCTCAATCAATCGAAGGCGTTGCTTTTTCATTTTCCGACCGCTTAGAAGAAAACATCAACCGCCTGACCCAGATATTTACTTCTCATCAAGCAGATATTGTCGTGGGTGCATTCCCTCCAGGTTTTCGAAAAGGAAATGGCGAGCAGTACGCTTTGCACTGGCAAGCTATGTCTGAAGCAGCAAATGAAGCTGGGGTCAAAAAGATAGTAAAAGTCAGCTCTACCACTGTATACCCTGAACAATCACTGGACATGACCGAGGAAAAAGCATCTCTATCTATCGCTATAGAAAATAAAGAGTTTTCAGAAAAGGCTGTCATCATGCTGAAAGCTGAGCAGACTATTATCGACTCTGGCTTGGACTACGTTGTGGTTCGATGCAGTGGATTAGTAGGTTCAGACAGACACCCTTCTCGGTTTGCAGGTCGACTTAAATCGGTGAGTAAGTCTGCACCTGCCAATATGCTGCACCAGGATGATGCTGTAGGCGTCGTCGCTTTTGCTGTGACCAATCTCCATAACACCGTTGTCAACGCAACCAGCCCTTCAACCGTCAGTAAAGCGGAATATTATCAACGAGCGATCGAAGCCATCGACTCGGATGAAGAATGCACTCTTCCACCCGTGGTTGACCAACCCGGAAAACGAATTGTGTCTGACAAGCTGGTTTCTTTGGGCTACTCATTCCTTTATCCGAGTACGCTGGACGCGCTATAGGAGAATTTATGTCAACGCGCCTTTATCAGCATATTGAGACTTTGTGGGATTACATGCAAATGCATCAGCATTTTCAGAAAGCTGACTGCATTTTTTGTATGTGCAGTAACGACGAAAGGGTCGCTGAATATGCAGCGCAACTCTATCTGGATGGCATTGCCCCAAAACTGATTTTTTCTGGCGCTCAAGGCAGATTAACAGAAGGTTTGTTTGATGTAACAGAGGCTGAGCATTTTGCTGATATCGCCAAACAGTTGGGTGTCCCTGAAAGTGACATCGTTTTAGAAACCAAAGCCACCAATTCTGGAGAAAACGTCGCCTTTACTGCCATTATTCTGGAACAGCTGGATTTCGCCCCGGAAAAAGTACTCTTGGTACAAAAGCCTTACATGGAAAGGCGCGCATACGCGACCTTTGTGAAGCAGTGGAAGCTGCCTTATAAAGAGGTCTATGTCACATCCCCCGGTGGTCGATTTTTGGACTACTTCAACGATACGATACCCTCTAACCTAGTGATAGAGGCGTTATTGGGCGACTTTGAACGTATTCAGACGTATCCGGAAAAAGGGTTTCAGATAAAACAGGAGATCCCTGAATCTGTCATGCGTGCATACAACAATATAAAAGCGTTCCCTTCATTTGCCTAAATGCTGGGTTTTGCTTTTTCGCAACAAAATTGGACAATACCCAGAGACGATAGCCTCTGGGTATTTGGGTTCTGGTGCCCTCAGAAATACCACTTCAAGGGGCTATTGATCTAACAATAAAATCAAATTACTTAGGAGTGAACGAATGGAAGTCTTGGATCAAGCTGTCGGCTTTCTACTAGAAAATAAGCTTCTGCTGAGCGCCTTAGTCATTTTAGTGATCGTTCTGATTCGCAAGCTCATCATTTCTATGATCCGGGGTGATGTCAATTTTCTTTCTGAAGATCAACGTAAATGGATTTCCCGAACCAAAAACGGGACCTTTTCCGTCATCATTATTACGTTGTTTTTGCTTTGGCAGTCGGAAATCAGCGAATTTGCGCTTTCATTAACTGCAATTGCAGTTGCCGTGGTTGTCGCGTCAAAAGAGATCATTTTATGCTTTACTGGCTCAATTCAACGCGCCAGTTCACGGTCTTTCCGTATCGGAGACTGGATTGAAGTCGGGAATTTATGTGGCGAGGTGATTGAACACAATTTGATGGCTACTGTGATTCAGGAAATTGATCTTCACCATGGGAATTACAATTACACGGGTAAAACCGCTACCCTACCCAACAGTATGTTTTTCAGTATTCCAGTTAAAAATCTGAACTTCATGAAACGTTACGTTTACCACAGCTTTAATATTGTGGTAGGTGAATTCCGGAACCTGTACCCAATGTTCCCTAGCCTACTGGCTAAAATTGATGACCACTGTGAAGATTTTATTGATGTCGCCAAGCGCTATAACGTTGTCATTGAACGTCATGCTGGTGTGGACCTACCTGGTGCTGAACCGCATATTTCGATATCCAGTGCCAACACCGGAGAGCAGGTTGTTCACTTTATGCTGTTCTGCCCAACCGATCGGGCTTTTGAAATTGAACAGCTGGTTCGCGAAGATTTCATGGCAATGTATCAGAGACATTTCGGTCAGAAAGCGTAACAAACAGATTCATGAAAATGATAAAACCCAAGCTTTGGCTTGGGTTTTTAGTAGGCTAAAAACAAAAAAACCTCGATATTGCTATCGAGGATTTTTTTGTTTTTGGAGCGACACACGAGGTTCGAACTCGTGACCTCAACCTTGGCAAGGTTGCGCTCTACCAACTGAGCTAGTGTCGCATATATATGATGAGATGGTGCCCCGGGCCGGACTTGAACCGGCACAGCGCGAACGCCGAGGGATTTTAAATCCCTTGTGTCTACCAATTCCACCACCAGGGCACACAATATTCATTGTGATGGAGACACCATCTGGATACCGCTATTCAAGCCATACCACTTTAATTTGGAGCGACACACGAGGTTCCCGATCTTCAAGGCTTAGGCGTGACCTCAACCTTGGTAAGGGGGAAACCTTGTATCGCAGTTTAACGAAACATCGTCAAACTAAAATTTGGAGCGACACACGAGGTTCGAACTCGTGACCTCAACCTTGGCAAGGTTGCGCTCTACCAACTGAGCTAGTGTCGCGATGGAGGCGCGTCCCGGAGTCGAACCGAGGTCCACGGATTTGCAATCCGCTGCATAGCCACTCTGCCAACACGCCTTTGACTCTTTTTGAAAAACCTTGGTGAGTTCCTCTTGAGTACGGGAAGGCATTCTACGCATTCCCGCGAGAGCGTCAACTGTATTTTTTAGTTTTTTGATTCGTTTGGCTATTTTCCATTCAAAAGGAGTAAAATAGATTATTTTTGTAGCGACATTTACCCAATATCGACCTCTTTTATTTGTTTAAAACACATTAACAGAGTAGTGAAGAAAGTTAAGGTCATTAAACAAGAAATTCAGCCTGTGGGCACATTACAACTGAATCAAGATTGATACGTATTTGAAAAAAATACGACTCCTACCCTTTTATCTTGATCGGCTCATCATCCATACAGAAAACGCCCGTCCAATCCTTATTATTGACCTTAATATCAAGTAGTATTGAAACCAAACAAACCGTCAGATTTGTTCACCTCTTTAAAAGCAAGTCTCTGTGAAATCTATAGTATTAGCACGCTCTTAACATAGATAGCAGTTCCATAACTAAGGAGCTCAATAGTTTACACTTAAAGCTCAAATCTGAGGTGAATAGAGAATTAGCTCTTTGAACTGGCTGAGTTTTATATAGTATGAGATATCTTAATTTTCGACATTGTCACCACAGGGCCCCATCATGACAGATCCGCAATGGCAGACAACATTAATGCAAGAGGTCAGAAACCTAGTGACCGCGGCCTCTGCAAACGATGTTAAAGAAAGGTATGCCGATATACAAAAGCTGTCTGAAACTACTGGGCAATCCATTCCTGTCGAGATTCAGAGTGTCTTCAATGCCTACTCCCGATACCGCGAAGGTCACCTGATCCCTGCTATAAAAGAGTTCTTCGACTGTGTCTCTTTGTGCCAGACCCATAATCAAGAGTATCTGGCTCACATTGGTTACTTTCATATCGGTACGATTTTCGGCTTACTGGGCGATCATTCCCATGCGAGTGAATTTTTGACCAAAGCAGAAAGAGTCGAACAGTTTGGCGACCAGCGCCTGCTGGCTTTTATCCGCAATAATATTGGTGACCTGCTTATGAATGTTGAGCAGTATTCATCAGCATTGAAATACTTTGAGCAGTCACTTGATGCGTTGAATGATGAAGAGCTGGAATACAAACTGGTTCCTTACATCAATATCATTGGTGTCAAAGTAGAGCTAAATCAGTTGGATGAAGTCGCTGCCATATCGGATCTGATAGAACCACATATACACGGCAATCTAAGATACCTTAGCTTCTATCATCAGGTTCAGGGTCGCTACCATATGGCAAGGGGGAACTTTGAACTTTCCGAGACTCACCACCTTGCCGCAATAGACGCAATTAAAGTTTGTCAGAACGATTACTATCTGTCTGAAATGATGCTGGATTACTGCTATCTGTTAGTAAAGCAGTCTAACTGGACTTTATTGGATCAATACCTTGAAGAAGGCTTAGGTTATGCAAGAAAAGTCGGCACAGACAAACTTATCGACAAGTACAACCATATCTTATTGAGTCGGCTGGAAACCATGCCTTCCGGAGAGGAAAAAGATGAGCATTTCAGTGCGCTCTTTGCTTCTTTCAAGAAGTCTCGTGATGCCGCACTAAAAAGGGAAAAAGATTACCTTAGCCAAATTTACCAACTCAATATGGATCGACTGGCACTGGAATCAGCGCAAGACATCAATAAAAATCTGGCATTGATCAACCGGGTTGGGCAATACCTGAGCACGTGCAACAATTTTCGGGATGTACTGCCCCAGTTAGTTGATGATCTGAGTAATCTTTTCACCATCGATACGCTTGCTATTGCGTTTTATGAGTCCGACAAGCCAAAGCTGTTTGTGGAACATTATTACGAAGACAATGCCATTAAGAAGCCAACCTACGTCGATTTTCTGCAGAAAGCGACATTCTTTGAATACTGCGCTAAGAATAACTCTTCACTTTATTTCAACGACATGACGGCAGAGAAAAAGCGTGAAATGCTAGGTGAAACCTCAGAGCACGATAACATGAGCTCGTTGTTATTCTCTCCAATCACCATCAATGGTGAAGTGAAAGCCGTCTTCACGATTCAGGCAGGGGCTTGCTATGCCTATCAGACGTATCAATATGAGCTATTTCTTCAGTTGACGAACTATCTTTCTATTGCACTGGAAAATCAGCTCAACCGCCATCAGCTCACCCTGATCTCTCAAACCGATCATCTGACCAAATTATGGAATCGCCAGTCCTTGGATGCTCATTACCGAGAACTGCAAAACAAAAAGCAGTCTGGCTACAGCATCATCATGCTGGATATTGATTGCTATAAGCAGCTCAATGACCATTACGGTCACGTTAAGGGCGACGAAGTACTCATCACCATCACTCAGCAAATTAAGGAGCATTTTAAGCATCTGAGTGCCAAGTGTTACCGCTACGGTGGCGACGAGTTTGCTATTGTGGTCGGAGGAAGAACATCGGCGAAGGTAAATGATGCAGTTCAGAATCTTCAGCAAGCCGTTTTCAAGTTGAACCTACCCAATCTGAATTCGTACTGTGCTGACCGCGTATCGCTTTCAATAGGCGTGGCTCACTTCGATGAGTGCCCTTCTTCAGTTTCCCTATCTGAATCTCTGCAGCACGCTGACAGCGCGCTATATCACGCCAAACGTGGGGGAAGAAATCAGTACGCAGTATCCGAAGTCGCTAAAGCGGAGGCATAAAAAAACGGATGATTTCTCATCCGTTTATTATTCTTTGTCAGCTTGGCAATCTATTGATGCTTTTCATCCAGAAGATCATCTTTGGCAGCAACCAGATACTGAACCATTGACCAGTAGGTCAGAATTGTAGCGAAGTATAGCGCCGCGTAACCCAGCCACACCATCCAGTCATCATAACGCCAGATGAGAACCCAAAGTGCGAACATCTGGGACAGTGTTTTTACCTTGCCTACCCATGACACTGCGACACTTGAGCGTTTGCCTATTTCTGCCATCCATTCGCGCAGAGCAGAAATAATAATTTCACGAGCAATCATGGTTATCGCCGGAATGGTGATCCACCAGGTCGCGTAATGCTCTGTAATCAGAATAAGAGCCGTTGCAACCATCACTTTGTCGGCAACGGGATCAAGAAACGCTCCGAAGCGAGAAGTTTGCCCAAGCCGACGCGCTAACATACCGTCTAGCCAATCAGTAAATCCTGCTACCCAAAAAACCATTGCAGCGGCAAAAGGAGCCCATGGCGTGGGGATGTAAAACACGATGACAAATACAGGAATCAGTACTAATCGGAGTAAGGTAAGAATGTTCGGTATGGTAAAACGCATATATTTTTTAAGCTCTTAGTCATTGCGCGCTTAATGGTGCGTCAAAACGTCTATTGTTTCAATGCTTGATGAATGTTTTCTGCCAAAGAAAGGCTAATACCTGGAACTTTGGCGATTTCTTCGACAGTTGCCCGCTTTAACTCCTGCAAACCACCCATGTATTTCAGTAAAGCCTGACGCCGTTTAGGACCGACACCTTCAATGCCTTCCAGTGCGCTGGTGCGACGGGTTTTACCTCGTTTGGCTCGGTGACCTGCTATAGCATGGTTGTGGCTTTCATCCCGAATGTGCTGAATCAGGTGCAACGCAGGTTCATCAGTCGCCATGTTGAACTCATCACCTTCAACCGTAATCATGGTCTCTAAACCAGGTTTTCGGGTTATGCCCTTAGCAATACCTATCAGCCTTGGTCGCTTAGGCCAGTCTTCCCAGTGCTGAGAAATGATTTCGTGTGCACGATTTAACTGCCCTTTACCGCCATCGATAAAGATAATGTCGGGGATCTTTTCAATGTCCAACTGCTTTGAATATCGACGATCCAGAACCTGCCCCATGGCGGCGTAATCGTCTCCCCCCGTAATACCCTCAATGTTGTATCGACGGTATTCCTGTTTGACCGGACCTTCACGATTAAACACCACACAAGATGCTATGGTGCTTTCGCCCATGGTATGACTGATATCAAAACACTCCATACGCTGGATAGAATCCATATCAAGATGATCCTGAAGCGCTTTCACACGCTGATTAATCGTCATCTTGTGGTTAATTTTAGTGGTTATCGCTGTCAGAGCATTGGTATTTGCCAGTTTAAGATAACGCGCTCGCGTACCTTTCGGATTTGTCAGAATGGTGATCTTCCGCCCGGCTATTTGAGTCAGCACTTCCTGAAAAGGTTCAGCATCCACAAACAAATCCTGCTCCAGAATCAATCGAGTCGGAATGGTTCGCGCTTCGTTATGACTCAAATAGTACTGGCTCAGAAAACTGTGAAAAACTTCGTGTCGGTCTGTGTTAGTGGGGATCTTAGGAAAGTGGCTGCGACTTCCTAATACTTTGCCCTGACGAATCATCAAGATATGGATACACGCAATGCCGTTTTCCTGAGCAAAGCCCAAAACATCTAAGTCATCCATGGAATCTTCAGAAACGAATTGCTGCTCCTGTACCCGACGAATCGCCTGAATCTGATCCCTTAGAGTTGCGGCATCTTCAAAGCGCAGCTCCATGCTGGCTTTTTCCATCTTGGAAACCAGTGTTTCTAGAACTTGCTTGTCCTTCCCATTCAGAAAAAGGCGAACGTAGTTCACCAGCTCCGCGTACTCTTCATCAGATATTACAGACGAAACACAAGGGGCAGCACATCGACCAATCTGATACATCAAGCAAGGGCGAGTACGGTTGCTGTACACCGTATCTTCACACTGACGAACCGGAAAAATCTTTTGAATTAAATGCAATGATTCACGGACAGCACCGGAATCTGGGTACGGTCCAAAGTACTCCCCTTTGCGCTTCTTGGCACCTCGGTGCATCGAAATGCGAGGGTGTTTATGACCGCTCAGAAAGATATAGGGGTAGGACTTGTCGTCTCGCAGCAATACGTTGTATTTGGGTAAGTATTGCTTGATGTAGTTGTGCTCAAGGATTAACGCTTCTGTCTCGGTATGCGTAACCGTCACATCAATCTTGTTGATGTGACTGACTAACGCACGCGTTTTTTCGTTATCGACCTTTTTACGGAAGTAACTGGAAAGACGTTTCTTGAGATCTTTGGCTTTGCCGACATAAATTACCGTCGACTCGGCGTTGTACATTCTGTAAACGCCGGGTTGACTGGTAACTGTCTTAAGAAAGGAACCGGAATCGAATTGCTGAGACACTACAAAGTCTCGGTATCGATCATTCCGTGACGGATTGCTAAGTGAGTCAGTTCAACATCACCACTTATATCCAGCTTGCTGAATAAACGATAGCGGTAGCTGTTTACGGTTTTCGGGCTCAGGCTCAATTGCTCTGAGATGTCGGTAACCTTCTGACCTTTAGTAATCATCATCATGATTTGAAGTTCTCGTTCCGAAAGGTCTTTGAAAGGATTTTCAGATGCGGAAGAGAACTGGCTCAACGCCATTTGCTGCGCAATTTCAGGTGAAATGTAGCGCTGCCCGGAGTGCACCATTCGAATGGCATTCACCATTTCGTCTGGACCTGCCCCTTTTGTCAGATACCCCGCGGCTCCGGCTTGCATAACCTTCGTCGGAAACGGGTTCTCTGTGTGTACGGTCAGTACAATGATTTTTACATCAGGGTTAAAACGAAGCACTTTTTTCGTTGCTTCCATACCCCCGATGCCTGGCATGTTCATATCCATTAAAACAACGTCAGCATGGTTATTTCTGCACCACTTGACGGCTTCTTCACCGCTGTCAGCTTCCCCTGCTACGTTCATACCACGGACGTCTTCAATAATACGTCGTATCCCTGTGCGAACCAGCTCGTGATCATCTACAAGGAAAACATTTATCAAACTTGTATCTCCACACTATTTTTTGGTTCTATCTATTCCTTCAGTTCACACTCCGGTGAACTGAATTCATAAATTCAGTTGAACTCATCATATCTCAATTCTGGGTTAAAAATTACAATGAATATGCGTCACAACGCAAACTTTCGTCATAACTTATAATCAGAGTCGTTAACTTACCCCTCGTTTGTACTGATTTTCGCCAATTGTTGTGGCAATTTTAGTCAGCAATGTGAGAGAGCGCGAATTTGTTATTTATTGATATTTCAGTAAACAAATCATAACGTCTTAATTCCCATCAAATAATTCGACACAGACCTCAGATCCAAAAGTTCTTATTTATAACTATATGTTAGGTTGTACGGTATTTTGCGCCCTGTTTGTAACGAATAAGTTTCAATAAATTCAATCGACTCAGATATAATTAAAGCGGTTTTGAAGTGTAAGTTGATGCATTTCTGGTCATCAATACCTCAAAGTTGCTAAACCATAAAAATTGTAAGAAATTCACAAGACCAGCGAAGTAGAGATAGACACATTGAGTATTCAAGACGGATTCGTATTAACAAGACAAGCAAGGGACGTGTCCGGCAAAGCTCAGATTGATTTATGGGTAAAAACGGCACAAGGACCCGCCCATCTTGTCATTCCAGACCAAAAGCCAGTGTTCTTTATCGAATCTGAGTACTCACTACTGGTAACCGAGTTATTGGATGCGGCTGCAATTCCTTTCGATATCAAGCCTCTTCCACTAAAGACTTTTGACCAGGTTGCTACGGCAGGAGTTTATTTCACTGCCATTAAACACGCGACCACTGCCTCTCAATTACTTAATAGCAATGACATTCTGACCTACGAATCCGACGTAAGGCTCGCCGACCGGTACCTTATGGAGAGATTTATTCAGGGAAGTATTCAGTTTCAAGGCAATACTCAAGCTAGAAATGATTATATAAAGGTCAATAATACGCAATGTAAGTTTGGTAACTACCACCCTCACCTCACTCAGGTGTCTCTGGATCTCGAATGCAGCGAGAAAGGGATCCTTTACTCCATCGGGCTTGCCAGTGAAATGGATAGCAGGGTCATCATGATTGGTGAACCTCAGCCTGCAACCACCAATATTCAATGGGTCGAAAACGAGTACGCACTATTGAAAGCTATGTTTGACTGGTTTCAAATGTTTGATCCAGACATTGTAGTTGGCTGGAGTGTCATAGATTTCGACTTTAGGCTGCTTAACAGGCGCTGTGAGTGGCACAAACTTCCCTTGAAAATAGGGCGAGGCGGTCAAAACGCGCATTTTCGCCAGTCGAATAACAGCAACCAGAGCTTCATTACCATTCCCGGTCGGGTTGTGTTAGATGGTATCGATACGTTGAAAACCGCGACCTACCACTTTCGCTCGTGGTCGCTGGAATCCGTTTCTCAGGAGCTTCTCGGAGAAGGAAAAGACATCCATAACGCTCATGACCGCATGGATGAGATTAACCGAATGTTTGCCGAAGACAAACCCGCTCTAGCAAAGTACAACCTGCAAGATTGTGTATTGGTGAACCGCATATTTGAGCACACTCATCTTCTGGAATTTGCCATAGAACGCTCGAAACTCACAGGAGTGGAGCTGGACAGGCTTGGCGGTTCCGTTGCAGCCTTTACCAACCTGTATTTGCCTCAGCTACACCGTGCGAATTATGTAGCACCTCATCTGCAGTCCGAGAACTGGCTAGCCAGCCCCGGTGGTTATGTGATGGATTCCATCCCGGGGTTGTATAACTCAGTGCTGGTTCTGGATTTTAAAAGCCTGTATCCGTCTATCATTCGGAGCTTTTTGATTGACCCTATGGGCTTAATTGAAGGTCTGAAACTGGACGTCGGGAATACGCCAGATACTGCCGTTGAAGGTTTTCGAGGAGGACAGTTTCACCGTGAGCGTCATTTTCTTCCCAAGATGATCGAGCAACTCTGGGCTGCACGTGATGTGGCGAAGAAGAACAATGAGAAAGCCTTCTCGCAGGCAATTAAGATCATCATGAACTCCTTTTATGGGGTGTTAGGTTCATCTGGCTGCCGTTTCTTTGATACTCGTCTGGCATCGTCCATTACAATGCGTGGGCACGAAATCATGAAGCAAACTCGTACACTCATCGAAGACAAAGGCTATCAGGTCATTTATGGGGACACCGACTCGACTTTCGTCGCCCTAAACCAGCCTCATTCACAGGAAGATGCAGACAAAATAGGACACGCTTTAGTCGAGCACATCAATCAGTGGTGGCAAACGCACTTAACCGAAGAGTTTGGTATTACTTCCCATTTAGAACTTGAGTATGAAACGCACTATAAGAAGTTTCTGATGCCGACTATTCGTGGTTCAGAAGCTGGCTCTAAAAAGCGCTACGCAGGTCTTATCGGTGATGGAGATAACGAGCAGATCATCTTTAAAGGGCTGGAAAGTGCAAGAACGGATTGGACCCCCCTATCCCAAGAATTCCAACAAACACTGTATGACATGGTCTTCCACAATCAGGACCCCGAGCAATACATTCGAGACTACGTTGAAAGCACCAAAAACGGAGAGTTCGACCACCAGCTCGTGTACCAAAAAAGACTTCGAAGAAAACTGGCTGATTACCAGAAAAACATTCCACCACAGGTCAGAGCCGCTCGACTTGCAGACGAAAAAAACGAGAAGCTGGGAAGGCCTCTGCAATACCAGAACAAAGGGCGTATTGAATACGTCATCACACTGAATGGCCCTGAGCCCAAAGAATATCTTGAAAGCCCCATCGATTATCAGCATTACATCGATAAACAATTGCAACCCATCGCCGATGCCATTCTGCCATTCATCGGCTTGGATTTTGAAAGGTTAAATGCCCCTCAGCTGGGTCTGTTTTAGCCCACATTCTCACCATCAATTTTTTTGTTCTTTACGACAAAAATGTTTGTATGACGGAATAAAAATTAATTGCTACATTCGCTTTCCCTGAGTATCCCAGAGGACAATTCACTCTCCTCTGCTCAGGGAAACGCAGCGTGTTGAACCCCATATTACGGCACCTCAACATCGCTTCATGGCTGCTCCCAGCCTTTTATTCACATACAGGTCTCAGACCTAAGTTATCGAAATGAAAAAGAAGATCATCGTAGGGTGGCGAGAAGTGCTAAGCCTACCTGAACTTCGCCTAGATCGTATCAAAGCGAAAATAGACACAGGTGCGCGAACTTCATGCCTCCACGCTTATAAGTTGGAAACGTTCACCAGAAATCATGCGCTTTGGGTTCGGTTTTGGATGCATCCAGAGCAGAACAACACTGAGCTAAGCCAGATATGTGAAGCAAAAGTAATGGATGAACGCATAGTGCGCGATTCAGGCGGTCATGAAGAAAAACGTTATGTGATTGAAACGCTTCTCTCAGTAAATGAAGAGCAGTGGCCAATCGAAGTGACCTTAACCAACAGAGAAAACATGAGATTCCGAATGCTACTGGGCAGAACCGCCATGCATGACCGAATCATTGTTGACCCAACCGAATCATTTTTAGTGCCATTTGAGGAGAAAAAATAGTGAAAATTGGCATTCTTTCTCGTAACGAATCTTTGTACTCCACTCGCCGTCTTATTGAAGCGTGTGAAGCTCGTGGTCATGAGGTTAAGGTAATCGACGCACTGCGTTGTTACATGAATATCAATTCCGAAAAACCCGAAGTTCACTTTAAGGGTGAGGAATTGACAGGGTTCGATGCCATGATTCCTAGAATTGGTGCGTCTGTGACTTTTTACGGCACAGCAGTACTGCGTCAGTTTGAAATGATGGGCGTCTTTCCTGTTAATGAGTCTGTGGCGATTACTCGTTCGCGCGACAAACTGCGTTCTTTGCAACTGTTGTCACGCAAAGGCATCGGGATGCCAGTAACCGGATTCGCCAGCAAGCCGGATGATGTGAAAGACCTGTTGGATATGGTGGGTGGTGCGCCCGTTGTGATTAAGTTGCTTGAAGGCACTCAGGGCATTGGTGTTGTTTTAGCTGAAACCCGCAAAGCGGCAGAAAGCGTTATCGAAGCGTTTATGGGCTTAAAAGCCAACATCATGGTGCAAGAATTCATCAAAGAAGCAGGTGGTGCGGACATTCGCTGCTTCGTGATTGGAGACAAAGTCATTGCTGCAATGAAACGCCAGGGGGCAGAAGGTGAGTTCCGTTCAAACCTGCATCGCGGAGGCAGTGCTTCACTGGTGAAGATCACTCCAGAAGAGCGCAAAACAGCAGTAGCTGCGGCGAAAGCTATGGGGCTGAATGTGGCTGGTGTTGATCTGCTTCGCTCAGAGCGTGGACCTTTGGTGATGGAGGTCAACTCTTCTCCGGGTCTTGAGGGCATAGAGAAAGCAACTGGCAAAGACGTCGCTGGCATGATTGTGGATTTCATTGAGAAAAATGCGTCTTCAAAAGGAACAAAAACTCGTGGCAAAGGCTAAAAGAAACTCCGATTTCCATTTGCTGGATTACACAGTCGCTCCCGGTGAGCGACTGAAATTTGAACTGGAAGCTGCGAAGCTTTACACGCATTCGCCACTTTCGATTCAGATTGAAGTCATTAATGGTAAATACGCTGGTCCGGTCATGATGGTGAATGCGGCAATTCACGGAGATGAGCTGAATGGTGTGGAAATGGTACGCCAGCTCTCCAGTGTGCTTGATCCTAGCAAACTGAAAGGCACGGTTATCGCCGTGCCCATCGTCAACGTGTTTGGGTTTATTCATAAGTCTCGTTATCTGCCCGACAGACGAGACCTGAACCGCTGTTTTCCCGGTTCCGAGAAAGGGTCGCTGGCATCGCGTATGGCGAACTCATTCTTTACCAACGTTGCTCAGCGTTGTGACCTGATTCTGGATCTGCATACGGGTGCGATTCATCGCACCAATTTACCGCAGATCCGTGGCAATCTGAGCAACCCTGAAACACTGCGTCTGGCAAAAGCATTCAACACGCCGGTAATTGTTGATGCGGCGCTAAGAGATGGCTCTCTGCGCAGCGAAGCGGAAAGAATCGGCATTCCAACGCTTACCTACGAAGCGGGGGAAGCGCTGCGGTTCGAACCCATTTCCATCAGTGCGGGAATGCTAGGTATCAAGCGTGTGATGCAGGCAGCCGGAATGTTAAGGGTCAGCCGCAAAAAGTACCCGGAACCTGTAATTGCCAAATCAACAAACTGGGTGCGGGCGAACAGCGATGGCATGCTTCGAACTGTCGTCACCTTGGGAGAAAAGGTAGAAAAAGACCAGATACTGGCTTATATCAGCTCGCCTCTGGGAGACACTGAAACCCAAATTATTGCGCCCAAAGAAGGCATTGTTATCGGTCAGCAAACTCTGCCGCTGGTGAATGAAGGAGACGCCGTTTTCCATTTGGCGTACTTCACTCAGGACACCGATTTTGTTGAGCAGACAGTGGAAAGCTACATAGATGAAGTGAGTGACGTAGACTCAGAAACCATTACCACAGGTCAAATTACCCTCTCACAAAGCTAGTTCCAAACTCCCGGCAAGTTTAACTGTCGGGATTTTTTGCCTCCTCTTCACAGATTATCTTCATCCGTTTCTTTGAAACTCTCGTCACTAAAAATTACAATTAACATATTAATAACAATTACAGTGGAACGCGTATGTTGTCGATTTTTGATATTTTCAAAGTGGGTGTAGGACCATCAAGTTCTCACACCAACGGTCCGATGATCGCTGGTTATCAATTTGGCAAACTGATTCAGCCCGACTTAGGGAAGATAACCAGAGTGAAGATCGAACTCTTCGGTTCGCTGTCTCTCACTGGTATTGGTCACCACACCGATCGGGCTACTTTGTTGGGTCTGATGGGTTACGAACCTGCGAATATCGATATTACCGAAGCCAATGAGCAGCTTGAAACCTGTGCGAAGCGAGATCTACTGTTGCTATGCGGAACGCAGTCCATCGCCTTTAATCGGGAAAAAGACATGCTTTTTCACAAGCACGCGTTACCCCATCACGAAAATGGCATGACATTAACCGCTTGTGATAAAGACGATAACCCTGTTGCGAGTGAAACCTATTACTCCATTGGGGGTGGGTTCATCAAAACAGAAGAAGAACTTAAGAACCCCAAACCGCTTGATTCTGTTGCCATTCCCTACCCTTTTCATAGTGCAGAAGAGTTGCTGATGCAGGCAGACAAACATGGATTGAGCTTAGGTGGTCTGGTTCAGCAAAACGAACTCGCCATGCGCTCCAAGGCAGATTTGGATCATAAAGCTGATCAGATTTGGGATGTAATGAGCCGCTGTATGGAGAAAGGGTTCGAAACGGAAGGTATCTTGGATGGTGGTTTAAACGTGACGCGCCGTGCCCCTGCTCTACTCAAAAAGCTTGAAGCCAATGCATCGCTAGAAAATGACCCAATGGAAGTGATGGACTGGATCAACCTGTTCGCTTTTGCGGTGAGTGAAGAAAACGCCGCAGGCGGGCAAGTCGTAACGTCTCCGACTAACGGAGCTGCTGGTGTCATTCCCGCAGTGCTGATGTACTACCACCAATTCCTGAGACCTTTAGATAACAAACAGATACGTGATTTTCTGGCCGTGTCCGGCGCAATAGGCATGCTTTACAAAATGAATGCCTCGATATCAGGTGCCGAGGTTGGGTGTCAGGGTGAAATTGGGGTCTCCTCTTCTATGGCAGCAGCCGGACTAACGGCACTGCGCGGGGGCAGCAACGAACAAATCTGCATAGCGGCTGAAATCGCGATGGAACACTCACTAGGCATGACCTGTGATCCCATTGGTGGGCTGGTTCAGGTTCCCTGCATCGAGAGAAACGCAATGGGTGCGGTAAAAGCCATCAATGCATCCAGAATGGCGCTCAAACGCACCAGCAAATGTTTGATCTCTTTGGATAAGGTCATTGAAACCATGTACCGAACCGGTAAAGACATGAACAAAAAATACCGTGAAACGTCATTGGGTGGACTGGCTATGATTCATCTTGCTCCGCCTTGTGAGTAAGGTTGAAATGGACACTTATGATCAGTATTTTTTCTCTGATTTGTTTTCCAGATAGTAATTAACGAAGTCATTTCTAGAAAGGGATTTGCTGAAATACCAACCCAGAACAGAGACACCCGATTTGCAAGGAACTACTTCCAATTGGGTGTCTTTTTCTACGCCTTCGACCACCACATCTAACTGCAATTCCTCTGCAATACTGAGCAGGCTGTTAAAGACCTTCAAACCTTTTTCGGTATCTAATGCGATGACAAAACTCCGATCGATTTTTATCGCGTCGATATCAAATTTATTAAGATAACTGAGCGAAGAGAATCCGGTTCCGAAATCATCAATATGAATTTTAACACCCAGAAGATGGAGTCGGTTCAGTGCCAGAGTCATTTTCCTTCTGTCAGACAGCAACGTTTGCTCTGTGATTTCGAAATGGATTTTTCCGGCAAAAGGTACGACCAACCTTTCTACCTCCTGCAACATGCGATCATCCATTAGCGTCTGTGGCGTGATGTTTATACTGACTTCTAAATCCACGTCTTTTCTTATCCAGTAGTCGATGTCACTGACGACGCGCTTAACCACCCACAAATCCAGATCTTTCATCATTCCCGCCTGTTCCAACCAGGGCAAGAAACGATTGGGATACTCAATGTTCCCATGTTTATCAACGGCTCGGACTAACGCCTCGCAGCCAATTATTTCCATGCTTTCAGCATCGACCTGAGGCTGATATTCAAGACAGAACTCTTTGTTACTGATGCTTTCCAGATGACTTTGCAGGCTGATCTCCTGTTTGGCTTTCGCCTGCATGATCGAAATCGGATCATCGTTAAGGGTCAGTGCTTCTTCCTGCCGCCTTGTGTAGGTCGTATCCAGCGCAGAAAAATAGATTGAGTGCTTTGAATAGGAACGCTCTAAACCAAACACAAAAGGTGCGTAAATTAGTGCTCCAAGCAAGATATTAAATAGCTGGAGTCCAATGGCTGCCAAGTCGCCATGAGTGGCAATCCACGCATTAACCAAAATGGGGCTGTTAAAAGGCAGAGATACGCTAGGAGACGCGACCCACCCACTTTCAACGGCAAAGAGGCTCACGACAACGTTAACCAAGGGCACCAAAATGAATGGCACCAATAGCCTCGGGTTAAATATTATGGGCAACCCAAAAAGAAGAAGTTCGTTCACGTTGATGGCAGCAATGGGGATACTGGCGAGCGCAATAACGCGTAGAGATTGCTGCTTTGATATCACCAGCATGGCAACGATCAATGAAAAGGTGGCGCCGCTCCCTCCGATGAAAACAAAACTTCCCATCAAAGATAAATTCATATGGTAAAAGGCTTCACCACCAGAAATCACAACAGAATAATTGAGGTCAATGGCTTCGTTTAAAAGCTCCACCATCGGCAGCAAGGCGTAATAGCCGTGTATTCCAAAGAACCAGAATACTGAGTTCAGCACGCTGAAAATCATTCCGAACGAATATGGGTCGTTTGCATAATCCAGAGACCGAAAATCAAAGCTCGTCATGCTGGACACAAAAGCAATGAATCCGGTATTAATCAAAATGGTAATGCCAGCTACCACAATAGCGGGCAGTACGAGATTCAGCGTTTCTTTTACTATCTGCCCCGCACTGTCCAGGCTGGTCAACTCAAACCATTTCTGCTTAACAAGCCAGCTAATGATTGGAATGAAGTACAAAGGAGTAACGATCGCCATGATGACGCTGTACATCAGCATCACATTCTCTTCGGGAATCAACTGGCGCAGCACCACTAAGTACGCTATCGACAGAAGTGCTATGGGAGGTCGTGGCATGCGGTATTGCATGGCAAGAATATATGAAATGGCGGCAGTCAGAAGGAATGGAAAAATAGCCGTCAGCTCTGAGTGCAGGGTAAAACTTGCCTCAACCCAAGAAGGTCTTTCGGCGTAAAGGAAATCCCCGATAGACGCGACGAATAGAATCAGAGAAGACAACATTAAACATGGAACCATCCACAATAAACCTTCCCGCAGCGCCAACAGAGAAGACCACAAATGCTTGGTGAAAGACTCATTCTCCCCCCAAATCACCAGCATTTTTAGCTTGTCTGCCCGATTCCATAGCTGCATGTGAGATCTCAGCAAAATCTACCTCAATTAACATTAGCACATGGCAATGTAGCAACGCTTTCCCGAAGTTGAGACGCTCCGAGCTTCTCCTGAAACATCGAGCGTTCCCATTACTTCACAAAAAGGTTTTATGTTAAATTTCTATTGACAAGGTATTACGTAAAACAATATGCTTTGCACGCATTCTAATCACACACTGCTGGAGTAATTTAATATGAGCCGCCAAAACGGTTTCTCACTCATCGAACTGGTCATTGTTGTCGCTATCATGGGAATTCTTTCTGCCGCTGCGTTACCTAAGTTTACTGAGGTAAGTTCTCATGCAAAAAGAGAAACATTAATATCTGCTGAAACAGCCTGGAATTCTGCTGCGAAGAATATTACCGGACAGGCGATGCTGGAGAAAAAAGAAAAGAACAGCGTAATACGTTTTAATGGCAAAGAGTTCAAGCTATCAGGTTTAATGCCTTACCTAGACGCAAAAAACTTAGACAGAGCAATGAGTACGAAACTCGCCTACAAAAATGTCACGACCAAAAACAAAAATGAAAATGGCTTTAAGGAAGGCACCAGTGACGAAGATGATAAAGTGAAGTCCGTAATCTTCTGGCATCATAATATGGACGGAGAAAAAATATCGGATATGACTCCAGAAGTCATACGTGGAAACAAGTGCTACATAGAAATCTCATCCAAACCAAACCACCAGAGCTACCGAACAAAGTCGAATTTCAAAGGTTGCTAACTTAGAAACAAAAACGCCACTCCGAGGAGTGGCGTCTATACTTTAACCAATTCTGAATTCGGTTTTATCGTAGGCTTTAACCAGCCATTTGCCGAATCCATCTAAAATACCGATTATCGACCGTTTTGGAACGGGTTTACCCTGAAGCAAGATAACCAGTCTTTGTACCTCAACCTTTTTCTTGGGATAAAAACGCAAAAAGTGTTTCCCACACTCTACCGGATTTTCAATCCACTGCTTATCCTTGTACATGATCAGTGAATAGCTGGCTCTGAGCAATTTCTTGGCAATGATCTTTTGCAGGTAGCGCGTTTCGGTATCTGAATGCGACTTAGCAATCTTATCTCTATAGAGCGTGACCCAATCACCAACATCCATATTCCAGTGCTTGGCAATTTCCCAACTGGGTTCAAAATCTCCGAAGCTCTGAGATAAATCTTCCCCATGAACGCAAACACAGCAGTGGCGGAGCATAAAGCCCCAAGTAAAAATCCCATCAAGGCTGAGAATTTCAGGCATGGTGCCAAACTGAAACTGAATACCTGTTATCAGGTGATTGTATTGTTTTGAGAAACGCCACTTAATGGTTTTTACAATGGTGTGCTCTTTGTCGGAAAGCGGACGTTGAGTAACGACAACAATATCCAGATTAGAATGCCCTACCCTAGCTGTTTTTCGTGCAACGCTGCCAAAGACATACACGCTATGAAGATTGGAGGTTAGTCCACGTGTGAGAAAGCCGAGAACTTCGTCGATGACCGGTTGAAAATCAGGCTGGAATGCGTCTTTAGGGTCAATGACGGGCAGAGAAGTGGTTGTGTTCAAAAGAATATTCCGAATTTTAGACTCCAGTATATATTCGCCCAGCATTTCCATTCGATCAAGTGTGGGGATACAAATTAAGACCATGGTTCCGGTGAATGAAATCCCCTTTCGATTCAGGCAGTTTTCCTCATATGGCTCAGCAAAGTAAACATGGGTTGCGAGTTGGCTTAGACTAATGCCAAAAATATAAGCATTCAAACCTGCAGAAAGGCGCTTGGCAGTTGTTACCCTATAAGGTTTCATGCTAGTTTCAGCCTGAAAACCAAGCAATTGCCAGAGATGTGGCAACACGCTTGAGTACCAAAACATTTAGGAAATAGACATGCCAAAGGCTAGCGAATTAAAAAAAGGGTTTGCCATTGTTTCTAACGGCAAAACGCTTCTGATTAAAGACATCGAAGTCACGACTCCAGGTGGTCGTGGCGGTGCAAAAATTTACAAACTACGTTGTAACGATTTAACGAATGGTGCGCGAGTAGATGAGCGCTACAAGTCTGACGACGTTGTTGATACTGCGGACATGACAAAGCGCAATGTTGCGTTTTCATACGTAGACGGTGATGAGTACATCTTTATGGATAACGAAGATTACACTCAGTACACCTTTAAGCAGGACGAGATTGAAGACGACCTGCTGTTCATTAATGAAGAAACACAAGGGTTGCAGGTTCTTCTGGTCAATGATCAGGCAGTAGGTCTTGAACTTCCTTCATCTGTTGAACTGGTCATTGAAGAAACGGACCCGTCCATTAAAGGCGCTTCGGCTTCTGCTCGTACTAAACCTGCTCGTTTTGCCACTGGCTTGACCGTTCAGGTACCAGAGTACATTTCTACTGGTGATCGCGTGGTAGTTAACACCACTGAACGTAAATACATGAACCGAGCGTAACATTATGTCAGACCTAATTTCTTTTGATGATGTCATCGATACTGCCTACGATATTTTTCTTGAAATGGCGCCCGATAACCTCGAACCCGCAGATGTAATTCTGTTTACCGCTCAATTTGAAGATCGCGGTGCGGCAGAAATGGTTGAAACGGGTGACGACTGGGTCGGACATGTCGGCTTCGATGTAGATAAAGAAATTTACGCCGAAGTACGCATAGGCTTAGTTAATGAAGAAAGCGACGAGCTGGATGACGTATTCGCCCGAATGCTGATTAGCCGAGACCCGGATCATAAGTTCTGTCACATGCTTTGGAAACGAGACTAACCCTCGTCTCATCTTCATTCACTAGATACAGAAAGCCCGCTAAACACGGTTAGCGGGCTTTTTTTGTTGCGTTAAGCTGTTACCACAGCTTCATCATATTGATGGTGGCGCTGCTGCCATCAGCCGCCTGATCCACCACCTGAAGAACGATACCGTAATGTGGGGTTAAACGACCTGTCGCTGGACGGATTGGATTGGAATAATCTTCCCAGTCCGCAAACATTGGGTTCGCTACCACATATGGGTCATCCAGAGTCAGACCATTGCGGTCTACAAGATGAATCTGGTTACCTGTCTTAGTATTGAATGCGGCATCACGTACCTGATAGCGGGACGTCGCCGGAGTGCCATCGCTCCAGAATTGTGGGTTACGGTCAGCATCAACAACACCTAACCATCCCTCACCTGGGTGAGAAGACACACCGTTGTCCGTGTGAGACGTATCGACATACCAAAGCACCAGACCCGGATCGAACGTCATGATGTGGTTGTTGCGATTGATGTGTGCCAATCCCTTATCAACGCCTTCATGTTGACGCCATTCCGCCAGATAGTAATGCTCATGTTCAAAGCGACCATCATTCAGAATCATGCCGTCAAACGTCAGTTCTGGGTGCGCTGACTCTGCATTGTAGTGGGCAACCTGCTGTGCGTCAGCAGTAACTTTCACTTCATCAAACCAGTAACCATTTTTCACGTAACCGCCATCCGTCAGGTAGTTAAACGTGATGGTCACGGTCTGACCTGCGTAGGCTGTCAGGTCAAAGTTTGCGTCTACCCAACCGTCAGATACTCCGGTAAATCCGATACCGTATCCAATTTCATGCGGATCGTAGATCGTTGTGATGTCACCCGCAATTGGAGTGCCGTTCACCAGAACTCGTCCAAAGTCATATTCATCTTCGATGTCGTAGTTCACTTTGAACGTCAGAGCGGCGGATGTCGCAGCAGGGATAGCAACATCAAACTGAATGTTGGTGTTCAGGTTGTCCCCACGTTGGGAGTAAAAAGACTGAGTACCCACAACATCCATTAGTTTCACAACTTTTGGCGGCAGATTGATTCGCAAGTAATCATGATTGCTGCCTTTCGAAGAAGCCTGATCTAACACCACGGATTGCGGAGACGTATTCAATTGGTCGAACTCGACCGTTTTACCATGTAACCAGTTTCCACCTAGTGAATTTTGCAGGAACTGACGAGCCCATGGGCTAAAGCCTGTTGGTTCTGTGCCCGGAATCAAACCCGCCCATGAACCAGAAGACATGATCGACCAGTAAGAAACAGGCTCACCAGGCGTGCTGCCCCACTCGTCCTCACCGTAGATTGTGTCGTATTCATCAGGCAGACCCAGATCGTGACCATATTCATGGGCAGCCACACCAGCAGCTGCATCAATCGGCTGAATCGTGTAGTCGTACGCAGCCATTGAGCCACCCCAGTTTGGCAATGGTGACGTTGTACCTTCAATCGCAAACACTTTGCCCAGATTCCAGCGGTGAGACCAAATAGCGTCAGACCCCAGATTACCGCCCCCAGCTTCCTGACCGACACCAGAATGGAAGATCATGATGTGGTCAACCAGACCATCTGGCTCGCGCAGGTTACCATCGCCATCCAGGTCGTAGCGATCTTCCAGGTCATAATCACCCAGATTTACATTAGGATCTGCCGCCGCAGCCACAAGAGCTTCACGAACCAGATCACGAGCATTCACGTCTCTGGTCGTGCCTTGTTGTGCACCGTAAAATGCCGCCGGATGCTTAGCTTTGTACCAACCAGCCACGCCACCTATTTGCGTGTAGGAACCACCTGACTGCTGTTCGTAGAACTGAACCATAGAAATCAGGTTATTACCGTTGCTGCCGACGTAACCATCTCGTCCAAACAACATATTTTGGTAGTGCGTTGGTGTGTAGTCTTCGTAGTAATTCGAGGTTTCACCCGGCGTCACCATGTTAGCAGGGTAGTCTGGGAACTCGATGAGTATTGCCAGCACCTTGTCCTGAGTTACAGGTCCTGTCCATGCGTTCTCTTCCTGAACACGAGCGATAGATGCAGGAACTGCGCTGCTGGAAGATTCCGAACCCATAAGACCAAGCAGTCTCTTGTTACGCTTCTCTTCATAAGAAGCAAGTTCGCCCTCTTCTGGTTTTTGAACATGAATAGCAGACAAATACTGATACAACGCCTTAACCGATTCGGTTTCGTTAGCGTCTTTTGCAATAACACCTGTCTTTTTCAACATCGAAATCATGCGATCTTGGTTAACGACACCAAAGTCGACACCGTGTGATTTCACCGGACCAGCCACCGCGGAGGTGGAAAGCCCAAGCAGCAGCGAAGTCAATACCCCTGCTGCCAATTTACTTTTTATTGGTAATGCACGTGAACTCATTTCAAGCCTTTCTTCCTGTTTATTAAAAGTGATTGGTTTTGAACGAATAACCAAAATTCCATTTATTAAAAAGGCGACATAAGCAAGTAAGGGGGCAATTTAGCCTCTATTACTTATCTCTGTCTTAAACCCAAAAACTCTGAATAAATCAATTATTCAAAATCGAAACAAACAATTAATACAAATGTTAAATCATGTCTACGTGAAATAATTTATAAACAATAATCACTCATTTACTATTTATAATTAAATCAACAAGACAATCAGAATTATTGTTCTTTGTTGATTTAAATTTCAGTAAGAAACCATTAAAAACATAATTAACAACAAGATTGACAGTTAAAATTTAAATCATAAAAATCAACACCATAAGAAATAAAATGGAAATTAATAACAACAATAACAGTAATGACAACAAGGAATATAATTCTAGACTAAAACGTTTTATTCAATTTTTATTAATAAAAATACAACATGTAATTAAGTTGTCATAATTGAATAATGATCTCAAACAAATGAAACTAATAATTTAATTAATAGATAATAAAAATAAAAAATTCAATTTGGACATCCGAAATTATTGTTATGTTATTACATTACAAATTTATATATTTACAATAAATGACGGAAATTTGAGAATATAATGTGCCTTTCTTTTCCTTCCCGATATTTTTCTACCTTGAGCGGTGCTCCATACCACTGCTATTCGGTCTGGAGTCAAAGTCCATAGCGAACAACATTGACAACGTCTCATTTCTAAAAATCCTTACTTTAACTCTGGTTTTGTGAGTTAAGCCCATTGATCATTTTTTATACAAATGATTAAACTATCATTAACAGTATTACTTATTAGCTGTTAAGTAATACTTATTGACATACCTCCACCTGATTAAGGTGAGATGACGAGAAAAACTTAAGGAAAGTTGAACAGCAAAAGGAAGATTGAATATGGATCGTTCAAACAAAAAAATGGGGCTTTACCCAAAAGGTATGGACCGCAGAACATTTTTAAAAACTTCGACCGCCGCCAGTGTTGCTCTGGCTTTTGGGCTACCGGGAATGTCGTGGGCAGATGCACATGATCATATGTTAAGTAAGTTTTTGACCGCAGACGTAGACTGGAAAGCTCATGCCGGAGAAACCATCGTGCTCGGCGCAATGGAACACCCGTGGACACAATCAATTGCCCCTGTTCTTCCTCTGTTTGAAAAACTCACGGGCATTAAAGTCAAGCTGCAGAAACAGTCAGAAACTGAATATGTGGGTGAAATGCCCGTCAAGCTCGGTGCCGGTTCGCCAGAACCTGATGTCATGATGGTTCATGCACTTGGTCAGTTCATCAGCTCAGGGTGGTTAGAGCCTCTTGAGGAGTACTACTCAAATCGCGCATTGTTCGATGCAGGCTGGTACGACGCCGATGACATTTTCTCCATGGCAAACGAATTCCCGGTGTGGTCAGACAAAGTACGCTACAGCATGGCGGTAACCGCCGAAGCTCAAACCATGTTCTGTAATACCAAAGCGTTCGAAAAAGCCGGGCTAGCCATACCTAAAACCTACGATCAGGTGTATGAAGCTGCCACTAAGCTCAAGTCGAATCAAATGGCGGGCATTGTCCTTCGCTCCAAATCCGATGGCACCGCAGGCACCTGGCCTTGTGGTGGATTCCTGTTCTCTTATGGCGGTGAAGTGATTAAAGATGGCCGTTGCGTGTTAGACAGTGATCAGGCAATCGCCGCCATTGATATGTACGGACGCTTGCTCAAAGATGCCGGACCGCTCGGCGTCGGAAATTACCATTGGTACGAAGTATTGAATGACTTCTCTGCAGGCGCAGCTGCCATCGCAATGGATTCTTCCAACTTCGCAACCGACTTCCAGAACCCAGAGAAAAGTCTGGTGCACGACTCGACCACTTACGCCGCAATGCCAACTCATGGAAACCATTCTGCAAAAGCCAATATCTGGACGTGGCAAGCTGGCATCAACCGTCACTCTAAAAAGAAACAAGCCGCTTTCTTGTTACTCACATTCCTGAACTCGAAACCAGGCTGTGCGCTGACATCAGCCAACGGCCTGGCCACCATTCGAAACTCAGCATGGGACTCAAAGGCCTTTAAAGATCGCTTTGGGGCAGATGCTGCTCAGGCGGCACTTGCCAATCTGAACTCTGGTGATGCAGAAGTCTTCAAAGCGTGCTGGTTCCATCCGAAAGCCGCGCAGATTCTGGATGCATGGGGCATTGCAATTAACGAGGTCGCGACAGGCGCAAAAACATCTAAGGCTGCCATGACAACCGCAACCAACAAGATCAACGACATTTTGTAACACCAGTCGGGTAAGGAAGCTCGACCGATACAACACATAACATCAGGGAAGGAAATAAGATGAAGGCAATGTTGTCCAAAGGGATGGTCGGATCCAGTCCGCCTGTGCCGCTTCGCTCGGCAAGAGCACATCGTAGAAACTTTATTTTGGCGATGTTATTGCCCGCTACCGCGGTGCTGCTTTTGACAACATTGTTTCCATTCTTGCTCAGTTTGTATCTGTCCTTTACCGACTACTCACTTTTAAATGCAGGGGAAAAAAGCTTTATCGGGTTCGGTAACTACAGCAAGTTGTTCCAGTCTGAAGAGTTTTGGTCTGCCACCAAAGTGACTCTGGTTTTCACCATAGTCGCCGTGACCCTGCAAACCATTTTAGGGGTTGGAATGGCAGCTTTGCTTCACTATGAATCAAAGCAGGCTCCGTGGTTACGACTTCTGTTTTTATTGCCTATTGCTATTACGCCGGTTGCCGCAACCTTCACCTTCAGGCTGATGTTCAACCCTTCGCTTGGGGTTCTGAACTATATGCTGACATCAATCGGGCTGGAATCCAGCGCCTGGACAGCCGCCCCTGAATCGGCGCTGTTTTCTCTTATTCTTGTCGATACCTGGCAATGGACTCCTTTTATTTTGCTGATCACCGCAGGCGGGTTGGCTTCTCTACCATCGGAGCCAGAAGAAGCCAGCGAAGTAGACGGTGCAAACGGCTGGCAAACCTTCTTTTACGTAACCTTGCCGCAGCTCAAACCTTACATTGCCTTAGCTTTGTTGTTTCGGGTTATCGACGCATTCAAGACCTTCGACATCATCTTCGTGTTAACCGGAGGTGGTCCGGGGATCACTACACGAACACTGAACATTCTGGCGTACAAACAAGGCATCGAATTTCTTGAAATGGGTTATGCCTCGTCCATCGCTATCGTGATGCTGATTTTTACCTTGATCGTCAGTCAGGTGTTTCTAAGAAAACTGGGCTTGTTTGATTTGAAAACAGGAGGCACATCATGACCGAGCGAAAAACAACGGTAAGCTCCATCATCGTCCGCCTTTTTGGCTCAATCTGGGCTCGCCGCGTGGTGCTGTATCTGTTCGCCATCTGGTGTCTGTTTCCGCTTTACTGGATATTTTTAACAGCGCTGAAAACGCCGATTCAGGCAATGTCGCGTCCGCCCAGCTTCTGGTTTGAAGCCACACTAAAAAACTTTGAAAAAGTGCTGGCAGACCCTGCAATTCTGGACTTTTTCATCGACAGCGCAATTGTTGCCACAGGTTCCACCGTTCTTAGCCTGTTAATCGGCGCGCCTACCGCGTACATCCTCGCCCGCTTCCATTTTAAAGGCCGGGGAGATTTTGGGTTCTGGATTCTAAGCACAAGAATGACGCCCCCTGTCGCCATGCTGATCCCGTTTTTCGTGCTATTTTTCCAACTCGGTCTGCTGGACACGCACATAGGCTTAATCATCGCACACGTGGTACTCAACCTCGCCATTGTCGTCTGGCTGCTGCGCGGTTTTTTCTCAGAATTGCCCGTAGAACTGGAGGAAGCCGCCTACCTCGATGGAGACACCTATTTCAGCGCATTCTTCCGCATTACCTTACCTCTTGCGCTTCCCGGCTTGGCTTCCGTTGGCATTTTGATTTTCTTACTGTCGTGGAACGAATTCCTTTTTGCACTGGTGCTAGGCGACAGCGAAGTCCGAACCGTCCCTATCGGGCTCTACGGCTTCATCGGGTATCAAACCATTCGCTGGGCAGAGCTCTCTGCCTCTGCCGCATTGATGATCGTTCCGATCATTATTTTCATTGTTATTTTCCAGCGTCACCTACTCAGAGGGTTGACGATGGGGTCATATCGATAAGGTTTAGGAGTTATTGATGACACAAGTTTCGCTAAATGCCGTCAACAAAGAATGGGCTGGAGTCAAAGCTGTCAATCAGTTTGACCTGAACATCGCACAGGGCGAATTTATTGTTCTGCTGGGTCCATCAGGATGCGGAAAAACCACGACCATGCGAATGATCGCCGGGTTAGAAACCCCGACTTCAGGCGAGATTCGCTTTGACAATACCGATATGACAGACCGCCTGCCAAGGGATCGAAACATCGCTATGGTGTTTCAGAACTATGCTCTGTATCCGCACATGACCGTACGCGACAACATCGCCTATCCACATAAAATCGCAGGGTTAGATAAATCGGAGCGCTATCAGAGAGCGCTCTACGCCGCAGAAAAAGTCGGGCTTCTGGACTATTTAGATCGTAAGCCCAAAGCCTTATCCGGTGGGCAACGCCAGCGTGTAGCACTGGCTCGGGCGATTGTCCGAAACCCTTCGGTCTTTTTGATGGACGAGCCCCTATCGAACCTGGACGCCAGACTTCGGGTGGACATGCGTGCAGAAATCAAACGCCTTCAACGAGAGATGGAAGTCACCATGATTTATGTCACCCACGATCAGATAGAAGCCATGACGCTGGCTGATCGAGTCGTCATCATGTCTTCCGGCGAAATACAGCAGATCGGCACACCAGATGAAGTGTATGACGATCCGGCTAACTTATTTGTCGCGGGTTTTCTCGGCTCCCCTTCGATGAACAAAATTCACGGTCAAATTCTTAATGAGTCTTTTCAGACAAATGCCGGGGATCTCCCCGCTCAGGGTATCGGAAACAACACAAACGTTGTGCTGGGTGTTCGACCTGAAGACTGCGCACTTTCACATGAACCCGCCCATTTGACAGGAAAAGTCTATGCGGTAGAGCCTACCGGAGACGCCACACTGGTAGTCTGCAAAGTCGATGATCAATCCGTCACGTTGAAAGCTGATAAACATTTCCGCCCAGAACTGGACGCAGAAATCCATATTCAGGTAAATCCAGAACGTATTCTCTACTTCGACAATCAGACAGGTTTGAGGCTCCGCGCTCAATCAGAAGCTAGCAACTCAGGAGTACAAGAATGAAGAAAAGACGCTCCCAGGCTTGGTTTGGTCCCTTAGACAAAGACGGCTTTATCCATCGCAGTTGGATGAAAAATCGCGGTGCAACAGACGACATGTTCGACGGACGACCTGTCATTGGTATCTGCAATACTTTCTCAGAGCTCACACCTTGTAATGCGCACTTTCGGGAGCTGGTTCAGGAAGTGAAAAACGGAGTGCTGGAAGCAGGCGGCTACCCTCTGGAATTTCCCGTATTTTCCTGCGGCGAGTCCAATCTTCGCCCGACCGCTATGCTGTTTCGCAACCTAGCGTCAATGGATGTTGAGGAGTCAATTCGCGGTAACCCAATTGATGGTGTCGTGCTGATGGCAGGTTGCGACAAAACCACGCCAGCTCTTTTGATGGGCGCTGCCAGTGCCAATCTTCCGACTATTCTGGTGTCCGGTGGTCCTATGCTCAATGGGCGATTTCGAGGAGAAACATTAGGCTCCGGCACCGATGTGTGGAAATTTTCTGAAGACGTTCGCGGGGGCAAGATCGACGTAAAAACCTTTATGGACGCAGAATCAGCCATGTCCCGTTCTGCTGGGCACTGCAACACAGTGGGAACCGCTTCGACCATGGCTGTTATGGCGGAATCTTTAGGTGTTACTTTACCTTATAACGCCACCTACCCCGCCGTTGATGCCAACCGAGCTCGAATTGCGCGTCTTTCAGGCAGGCGAATTGTCGATATGGTGGAAGAAGATTTGTGTCTCAATCAGGTTTTAGTCCGAGATGCGTTTTTAAATGCAATAAGAGTCAACGGAGCGATTGGCGGGTCGACGAATGCCGTAGTGCATCTGCTCGCTATTGCCGGGCGCGCCGAAGTGCCGCTGACTCTGCAGGACTGGGACGACTGTGGGCGAGATATTCCGACTCTGGTGGACTGCCTGCCAAGTGGTCGATTCCTCATGGAGGACTTCTGCTATGCGGGGGGCGTGCCGGCAGTGATGAAGCGTATTGAAGCTTCCATGAACTTGGATGTCATGACGGTGACGGGCGACTCGCTCAAACACAACATTGAATCCGCTCAATGCTACAACGATGAAGTGATTCGACCGCTGAGCCAGCCACTCGTTGATCATGGTGGCATCGCTATTCTCAAAGGCAATCTGGCTCCAAAAGGTGCGGTGCTAAAACCCTCTGCTGCGACTCCTGAACTCATGAATCACCGCGGCAAAGCCGTCACTTTCTCCACAATTGAAGATTTCAAAGCTCGTATCGACTCGCCAGATCTGGATATAGATAAAGACTCCATTCTGGTACTAAAAGGAGCCGGACCAAAAGGCTACCCGGGCATGGCGGAAGTCGGCAATTTACCCTTACCGAAAAAGCTGCTTGAGCAGGGTGTCCGTGACATGGTTCGAATATCAGATGCCAGAATGAGCGGTACCGCTTTTGGTACTGTGGTGCTTCACGTCGCACCTGAATCGGCCGCGGGTGGGGTTATCGGGCTGGTGGAAGATGGCGACATGATTGAACTGAATGTAGAGCAACGAAAACTTCACCTTGAAGTGTCGGATGAAGAGCTTCAACAACGACGCAATCGTCATATAGAAGAACCCTGTTCAATAACCAGTGGCTACCAAAAACTGTATATCGACCATGTACTACAGGCGGATCAGGGAGCTGATCTGGACTTTTTAGTGGGATGTCGCGGCGCAGACGTACCACGCGAGAGCCATTAGCAAATCAGGCTTCAGGAGAGTAAAAGGTGACAGATTACATCATTGTGGGAGGCGGTAGCTCAGCGTGTGTTGCCGCGAATCGTCTGGTAAAAAAATACGGTGCCAGCGTTTTAATGTTAGAAGCTGGCTACGCGGACAATCATCCGTTATTTAGTATGCCCGCGGGCTTTATCAAAATGTTGGCGGGTTCAAAATATCTGACTTTTCATCATACCAAGCCACAATCTCAGCTTGGTCAGCGTGTACACGATATTCCACAAGGTAATGTGCTGGGCGGAGGCAGTACGGTCAATGCCATGGTTTACATGCGCGGTTGCGAGGAGGACTATAAAAGTTGGCATCAGGCGGTGGAAGGCGATGGCTGGAGCTACCAAGATGTACTGCCCTACTATGTGCAACAGGAAGGGAATCAACGCCTGAACAACGAGCTTCACGGAGTAGATGGTTCTTTGAAAGTGTCTGATCCAGTTCATATCTGCGATATGAGTTACATCTACCTTCAGACGATGCAAGCCATGGATGTTCCACTTACACAGGATTTCAACTCTGGGAACCAATTCGGCACCGGATTGATGCAGACCACCACTTATAAGGGTCGTCGCTGCTCTGCTTCAAAAGCCTTTCTTTCCGAGATTAAGCATGAGAAAAAGTTCGAATTGCGGTTGGGGGCGAAAGTAACGCGGATCCTGTTTCTCGATAACACCGCCATTGGTGTGGAATATCAGCACAAAGGGCAGACGTATACAGTAAAAGCCAACAAAGAGGTTTTGCTGGCAGCCGGGGCACTGGTGACTCCACAACTCCTTATGCTTTCCGGAATTGGTGACAAACACCACTTAGCCGACCATCAAATTGATTTAATTCAACATTTACCGGGCGTTGGGCAAAATCTGCAAGATCACCATGAAGTGCCTGTCGTCGTATCTACCAAAGAAAAGCTTGGCTATTTTGGGGAAGATAGAGGGCTAAAAATGATCAAAAATGGTCTTCAGTTTTTGTTGCTAGGTAATGGCCCTGTCTCCAGTAACGGTTGCGAAGCCTGTTCGTTCATAAATCCCATTGAACCTGAAGCCAGACCGACGATTCAACATTACTGCGTGCCCACCGTGTATTTGGATCGTGACGTAATGGGTATAGCGCCTACTCATGGCGCCACATTTAATGCCTGCGTGATACAACCCAAATCGAGAGGCAGTGTGCGGTTAGCATCCAATCGACACCAAGAAAAACCCATTGTCGATTCCAACTATCTCAGTCACCCCGACGATATGGCACTCCAAATTGCAGGTTTTAGATATTCCCGTGAAATGCTTAAGGTTCCGCCTCTTTGCGATGTTGTGAAAGAAGAAATCTTCCCCGGCCTGAACTGCGTTACTGACGAAGACATTGAGGCACACTGTAAACGCACGGTGAAAACCAACTACCACCCAGTTGGAACCTGCAAGATGGGGGTGGAAACAGACGAGTCTGCCGTTGTGGATAGCCACCTTCGTGTGTTTGGGGTGAAAAATTTACGAGTGATCGACGCATCAATTATGCCAACAATCATTAGCGCCAACACCAATGCTCCTGCCATGATGATTGCAGACTACGCGATAGACCGAATGATGAACGAACAGACAAGGAGCTCATCATGACCGTTGGTTATCCAGACCTGCGTAATAAACATGTGTTGATAACTGGCGGCGCAACGGGGATCGGTCAGGCATTAACGTCGGCTTTCGACCAGCAGAAATGCAACGTTAGTTTTTTGGATATTAATGCCGAAGCTGGTCAACAACTTGAGGAAACTCTGAATACGGCAAGATTTGCGTCAGTGGATATTCGGGATTTAGCCGCTCTAGAAAAAGCCATTAAAGATTTCGAGATAGAGTTTGGCTCGGTTGATGTGCTGATCAATAACGCCGCAAATGACAGGCGACATTCTCTGCCAGATTTAGACGCGTCCGATTGGGATGAGTTGATGAACGTGAATCTTCGTTCCTGTTTTTACACCGCCCAATATGCGCATGAAAAAATGAAATCAAATGGAGGCAGCATCATCAACCTGTCTTCAATCAGCCACTTGCTAGGGATTTCAGGCTACCCCGCCTATTCCACCGCTAAGGCTGCAATTCATGGGCTGACTAAGTCTCTGGCTCGCGAACTTGGAGAATGGGATATACGAGTCAACACTCTCACTCTCGGCTGGGTCGTCACTGAAAAGCAGAAACAACTCTGGCTGACTGAACAAATAGAAAAAGAATGGCTGGAACAGCAATGCCTGAAGAGGATGGTTCAGCCACAAGACATTGCAAATACTGCTCTGTTTTTAGCATCGAATGCCTCATCCATGATCACCGGTCAATCTCTGGTGATTGATGGCGGGCGAACTTAGGATGAAAACAATTTGACCAAGAAACAGTTTTTACATGAACACGTAGCGACAGAAATCGGACAACGAGTGGTCAGTGGTCGCTACCCTCCGGGCGTAATGTTCGGCAATGAGCAGGATCTGATTGAAGAGTTTAATGTATCGCGCACAGCAGTACGTGAAGCAGTGAAAGTACTGAATGGAAAAGGCATGGTGGAATCTGTTCCCCGGCTAGGTTTAAGGGTTCGCCCTACTTCGGAATGGCATATGCTCGATAGCGAAGTGCTGTCCTGGGTGGTGCAAAGCTCGTTGAGTAGCGATTTGATTGTAGAGCTTTATGATCTGAGACTGGCGTTTGAACCAAGAGCAGCATACCTCGCAGCCAACCGGTTCTCGAAAGATGATGACATTGCCATTCGACGAGCCTTACAAGGCATGACCTTATACCTTGATGAAGAAGACAGAGTCCGACACGACCTTGCGTTTCATTGCGCGATTCTCGACGCCACTGGAAACCGATTTTATCGCTCGCTGGGTGACATGATATCCGTCGTTTTGCAGCACACGTTCCGGCTTGCTCACAGAGATCTGGACGATGAATCCTGGGTGGACGAACACAAAAAAGTTTATGACGCGATTGTAGCTGGCAACGGTCAACTGGCCAGCGATTTAATGTCTTCACTACTCGAAAATGCCCTGAACGACTTAAAGCAAGCCACACGCCGCGCTTCTGAAGAAGCTTCAAATGAGTAACTAGGTTGATAGCTATGAATAACGTAACACCACGCTTTGAAACTAACGACATTGTTGGGGTGAATCCCGTCCTCGCCATGCCTTTTACCCAGAATGGTGACGTTGACTATGAGAGCTTCGATCGTTTGGTGGAACACTTGATTCAGACGGGTTGCCATGGCATGACTTTATTCGGTATCGCCAGCGAGTTTTACAAGCTATCGTTCCCTGAAAAAGAAAAACTGGCACTTCGCTTTCTGAAAAACACGGAACATTCAAACGTGTATCGCTGCCTGTCTGTAACCGATCACGCAACTGAAGTAGCAGTTCAAACTGCCCAGCATTATCAATCTCTAGGTGCAGATGTGCTGATGTTATTGCCCCCCTACTTCCTAAATCCTCAAACCTGGCAAATTGAAGAGCATATCGAAGCTGTTCTTTCTTCTGTCTCAATCCCAGTTCTGATTCAATACGCCCCCACTGAAACAGGCGTGCCAATTCCCCCAGAAAAGATGGCAGCATGGGGTAAGAAATACCCTAACGCAATGTTTAAAGTTGAATGCAATCCACCAGTCGAATACGGTCAGACGTTACTTTCGATGCTGCCAGACGCAACCCTTCTCAACGGTTACGCAGGCTTGTACATGTTAGATATGATGTCCATTGGCGGAAAAGGCGTCATGCCCGGCAGTTCATTTGCTGAGGTGTATGTGGACATCTATAACCTCTGGCAAAGCGGGCAGCATCAGACCGCCAAAGACAAGCATCAGCAACTTCTCACTTTCATAGAAGTCTGGATGAGTAACTGCGAATACCTGATAGACATAGAAAAGAAAATATTAGCCAAACGAAACGTCATTCAATCCGACTATTGCCGCAAACCGGGATACCCAACCACTGAAAAAGATAACCAGCAGATAGAAGAGTTTTTTCAGTTAATTGGTTTGGGGTGAAATAAGTGGAAATTTAACTTCTGTGGAGGCTAAATTTCCAAAGTCTTGCGTGCCTGTATGATCTGCCCAAAATTGAGAACAGCTGTGCGAAGCCTCAAGTGAAACGCTAAATCTATATGTCTAGCTTTGTGCCAGCACCATGATTCAAAGAATAATTCCACTTTGAGATTAACCTCTAAAAGCCATCAGGATTTAAGCCATATTCTGCATATTTAATATGTTATCTTTCTTCTCTTTATCAACATGTTAGATATTGAAAAGGACTTGAGATGAAAAAACTATTATTTGCATTCTTGTTGATAGCATCATCCGCCTCTTACGCCGATTGGCATCATGGAAAAATTGAGATTATATCAATAGGCTATGATGGGAAAACCATCTCGATAGGCCAAGCAGGCTCGACGAAAACAAACTGCACATGTTATCCAACCTGGCCAAATCTATACTGCTTGAATAGAGATCGTATCTCATTTAATGAAGAGTACGCTTTACTTCTAGCGGCTAAATCTCGTGGGCAGCCGGTTGCTTTAAATATTGATGAAACCACATGCCAAGTAACCGCCATGTATGAGAATTGAGACTACGGAATAAAATAACGTATTGTTTAACGTCTATTTTAAATATGAAGTCTTGGCTGCACTGGCAGCCATCTCTCTTCCAATAATGTGCACAATCGCACGCTTTTATCAATACAATCCAAATTCAACATTTGTTAGTTTAATTAAGGTAAAGACTCATCAAACCTTCAGTAAACACGTGATATTTCTTAGTGAGTAAGGTGTAACTAATGAATTTACTATTTGTATGTTCTGAAAATAGATTAAGAAGCCCAACAGGAGAAGAAATATTTTCAACCTTGAATGGAATTAATGCGATTGGGTGTGGGACCAACAGTGATGCGGAAACACCTTTAAGCGGAGATCTAATTCAGTGGGCAGATATAATATTTGTAATGGAAAAAACGCACAGAAATAAAGTATCTAAGAAATTTAAGGATCTATTAAAAGGAACGAAATTGGTTTGCTTGGACATTCCTGATAACTATGAACGAATGGATCCTGAGTTGGTTAAACTTTTAAAAGCAAGAGTTTCTAGGCATATTCAATCTAGGTAAACAAACAATATGATAATTGGACTCTCGTGATAAAGTGGCTCAAGTATTTACATACAAAGACTTAAATCTCAATCTAAGTGATTTGAGCAACAAAAAGCCTCGCACTTGGCGAGGCTTCGTATTTATTAACGGCTCAGTTTAACCTTGGCGACGTGTTTTCGCTTTCGCAGGCTTTCTGCGTTGGTTTGCACGACCACCGGAGCTGTTTACGCGCTCTTCATGACGTTTCACCGCTCTGCGGATCTTCTGGCTACGTGAACGGTCACGTTTGCGAGATGTGTTATGAGGGTCAATCAAGGACGTTTTTTCTGGTGCAAGCTCTACCATTTCACGCAGGTAGTTTACTTCTTTAAGCTCCAGTTCCATCCATCCGCCGCGAGGCAGTTTCTTATCCAGGAAGATATCACCGTAACGAACACGTTTCAGACGGCTCACAGTCGGACCTTGTGATTCCCACAAACGACGGACTTCTCGGTTACGACCTTCGTTGATCACAACGTAGAAAGTGTGGTTCATGCCTTCGCCGCCAGTGTATACCACGTCTTCGAAGCGAGCTAAGCCATCTTCCAGTTCAACACCGCGAACCAGGTTCTGAATCATTTTCTCGTTCACTTCGCCGAACACGCGAACCAGATATTCACGTTCAACCTGACGTGATGGGTGCATCAAACGGTTAGCCAGTTCACCATCGGTTGTGAACAGTAGCAAGCCAGCAGTGTTGGCATCCAGTCGACCTACAGACACCCAACGTGCACCTTGAATTTTAGGCAAGCGATCAAAAACGGTACGACGACCTTCAGGATCGTGACGTGTACAAAGTTCGCCTTCCGGTTTGTAGTATGCCAGTACGCGGCAGACCACTTCTTCTGAAGCTTTTACTGAAACATTGTGTCCGTCGATTCGAACTGTCGCGTTTTCATCTTCTAAGCGTTCGCCTAGTTTAGCCACGAGACCGTTAACGCTCACGCGTCCGGCTTTGATTAGCGCTTCCATTTCACGGCGAGAACCATGACCTGCTCGCGCTAAAACTTTCTGTAACTTTTCGCTCATTAATTTACCTATGTGTCGCCTTCACAGACGTCGAGTGCAAAATTTGATGCCACCAGTTTTGGTGGGCGCGTATTATCGCAGATATTCTGGAAAAATACCCATTTAAATTTTGATTTTTTTATTACTCGAACGGCGTGGTATCCCCTGCCCCGACACGCGCAATCACAGCTTCATCTTCACTAAAATCGATAACTGTAGTTGGCTGCTCACCTAAGTAGCCACCATTGAGAATCGCATCTACGGCATGCTCAAGTCTGTCACGGATTTCTTCAGGGTCGGATTCTGCAACGTCGCTGCCTGGCAGAATCAAAGAGGTCGACATCAAAGGTTCACCCAGAGCTTCAAGCAGATCCAGCGCTATGATGTTGTCTGGCACACGAATTCCGATGGTTTTCTTTTTGGAATTCATTAGCCTGCGAGGCACTTCTTTCGTGCCTTTGAAGATAAAGGTGTAAGGACCCGGAGTATTATTTTTTAATAATCGAAATGCTGTATTGTCGACGCGAGCGTACAAAGACAACTCTGAAAGATCACGACATAACAGCGTGAAGTTGTGTTTATCATCCAGTTTGCGGATTCGGCAAATGCGTTCAAGTGCCTGCTTGTTTTCAAGCTGACAACCAAGCGCGTAGCCAGAATCGGTGGGATAAACGACGACACCGCCATTGCGAATAATGGCAACGGCTTGAGTAATCAATCGGGCTTGCGGGTTTTCTGGGTGAATGTAAAAAAATTGGCTCATTATTCTTCCTCGCTTGCGAGCTCTTCGTCTCTTGCGAACTCCTCGTTTCTTGAATCTGGGGATTGTTGATTCTGAATCAAATCCCAATCTTTCCACACTGGCTCTACACCAGCGGGCAGCCATAAGTTTCTTCCCAGTTCCATCCAGGGTGACGGATAATGAAAGTCGGAACCTTGAGAAGCTAATAGTTTGTATTGTATAGCATAATCAGCAAGATTGCGTCGTTCTTGTTGGGCTTGCTGAGGCTGAGCCACTTCCATGGCATCTCCTCCTGCTTCACAAAACGCCGTAATCAGACGCTTAATCCATTTAGCCGTTAGCTGATATCGACCTGGGTGGGCCAGTACTGCCTGACCACCCGCCGCATGAATTGCGGTAACAGCATCCTCGATGGAGCACCAGGATGGCGGAACATAACCAGGATTATTACGAGTCAGATACTTCTTAAATACCTGCTGCATAGTTTTAGCATAGCCGTTATCCACCAGCCATTTGGCAAAATGCGCTCTCGTTACTGAAGCGTCACCCGCGATTTCACGCACTTCCTCTAACACACCTTCTCGTGTTGCTTTTGCAAGCCTTTGAGCGATGAGTTCAGAACGTTCTGCTCTTCTGCGTTTTTGTTCATGAATCAGCGTTTGAAGAGCGGGATGCTCACGGTCGATATTCAACCCGACAATATGAATATCTTTATTCTGCCAAACAGTAGAGATCTCGATTCCATCAATCAAAGTAAGATCGATGTCATTTTTCCGGATATAACTGTGCGCCACACTAAGCCCGTCAACCGTGTCGTGGTCTGTAATGGCTAACACCTGCACTCTGAATTCAATCGCTCGATCAATCAATTGTTCAGGTGAAAGTCTGCCGTCGGAGGCAGTGGTATGGCTGTGGAGATCTATTTTCATATTAATGCTTGACTTTTTACCCTTGCACTAGTTAACTAGTACGCAATGACGGACAGCGTACTTAGGAAGCTCATGTTACAGGAATTTAACCAACAACATAACGACAAAGTTTCAGTGGTTTGCACTGTTGCTTCGTGGTGGCTTGTGTGGTGGAAACCTGCGCGGGCTATTGTGCGTATCTGATTTATAGAATTTCAGTCAAATAGCCCGCTCCCTGAGCGGGCTTTTTGTTTTGTCGACTTACTCACACTCAACCGGACAATATTACAGCAAATCAAGGCGTTCAAAGATTGGGGCTGAGTGACGAATATGCGAGTATGTAGTTTCTCCAAATCGCACCACAAATTGAGTTTTTTAACTGGGGATTTGGAAATGTGTTTATTCAAAAGGAGGGCTTGTGAATAAGGCCATAATGATTAAAGAAAAAGGACAGGTCACCCTGCACCCAATGTCCGTGCCTTACAGTGAAGATCCTACGCGCCTTTTTCAGGTACTTTGCGGCGATAAAACCAATAGTCTGTTGTTGGAATCGGCAGAAATTGATTCCAAAGAAAATTTAAGCAGTTGGTTATTGGTCGATGCCGCTGTCCGCATCGTATGCCGAGGTCATCAGATCACTTACGAAGCCCTGACTGAAAATGGTCGTCATTTGATTAAACGCCTTTCTTCTAATCTTCACGAGCAGGTTTCGTTTGAACTGTCGCCGGATGCACTGGTCCTGAATTTCGAGCAGCCGGATTCCGAGTTAGATGAGGACAGCCGTTTGCGCGAAGCATCGAGTTTTGATGCTCTAAGACTGGTTCAGCACAGTTTCGATTTGGAAGGAAAAGACAAACACTCAATCTTTATGGGCGGTCTGTTTGCTTATGATCACGTCGCCAACTTTGAACCTTTGGGTAGTGCTCAGCAGGGCAACCGATGCCCAGATTACGTATTCTACGTCGCTGAAACTTTGATGGTAGTGGATCACCAGACTCGCACCTGTACAGTACAAGCCACACAATTCGACGGTAATGCCTCCACAGAGTCTGCTTTAAAAGAAAGACTGAACGACATTGCAGAGAAAAGTAACAAGCCAGCGCCACTTAAAGAGGCAGTGAAACTGAAAGATGTCTCAGCAGTACCAAGCATTTCAGATGACGTTTTCTGCCAAACCGTTACCGACTTAAAAGAATATGTTGTGAAAGGCGATGTCTTTCAGGTGGTTCCGTCTCGTCGATTCACCTTACCTTGCCCATCACCACTAGCGGCTTATAAAGAGCTAAAGCACAGTAACCCTAGCCCTTACATGTTCTACATGGACGACGAACTGTTCACATTATTTGGAGCTTCTCCAGAAAGTGCGCTCAAGTACGAAACCAAAACCAATCAGGTAGAAATTTATCCAATTGCTGGTACGCGTCGTCGCGGCAAGAAAGCCGATGGCAGCATCGATTTTGATTTGGATAGTCGTATTGAGCTTGAACTTCGTGCTGACATGAAAGAAAACGCCGAGCACATGATGCTGGTCGATCTGGCTCGTAATGACGTTGCGCGTATTTCTGAAGCGGGTACACGTCACGTTGCCGACCTACTCAAAGTAGACAGATACAGCCACGTAATGCATCTCGTCTCGCGTGTGGTCGGTCAACTGCGTGAAGACCTTGATGCTCTGCACGCCTACCAGGCGTGCATGAATATGGGAACATTAACAGGCGCGCCAAAAATCCGTGCGATGCAGCTAATTCGAGATGTAGAGAAAGCGCGTCGCGGCAGTTACGGTGGCGCAGTGGGTTACCTGACAGGTGAAGGCGACCTGGACACATGTATCGTTATTCGTTCTGCATACATTGAAGATGGCATTGCGCAAGTTCAGGCAGGAGCTGGTGTTGTTTATGACTCCGACCCTCAGGCAGAAGCCGACGAAACCCGCGGTAAAGCGCAAGCGGTAATTTCAGCAATTCAAAGTGCCCACAAGGAGTAAAAGATGGCGAACCTAGTATTTGTAGATAACTTTGACTCCTTTACGTACAACCTAGTTGATCAGTTCCGCTCTCTGGGACATGACGTTACCATCTATCGCAATCATATTGCTGCGGAAGTGATTGCCAACGCAGTCGAGAAGCTGGACAACCCTGTTGTAGTACTGTCACCAGGTCCCGGTGCGCCATCCGAAGCAGGCAGCATGCCAGAGCTGATTCAAAAGCTAAAAGGCAAAGTGCCAATGATTGGTATTTGCCTGGGGCATCAGGCGATTGTTGAGGCGTATGGAGGCACCGTTGCCGGAGCAGGTGAAATCGTACACGGAAAAGTGTCGATGATGGCGCATCAAAACCATTCCGTATATCACGATCTGCCCTCGCCTATTGCCATTGCTCGTTACCACTCACTGGTTGCCACTTCTGTACCTGAGTCACTAGAAGTAACGGCAGAAGTCGACGGACTGGTGATGTCTGTGGTAAATGAAAAAGACAAAGTGTGCGGATTCCAATTCCACCCCGAGTCCATCATGACGACTCAAGGGGCGAATTTGCTTGCCAATACCATTCGCTGGGCACTGGCTTAATCAAGAATAAGAAATTACGGATACTCAGCTCGGCTTTAAGTCAGAGCAAGAAGAAGGAAGATTTTATGGAACAGATTATAAATAAGCTTTACGACCAGCAATCTCTGACCAAAGACGAGAGCCAGCAACTGTTTGATGCCATCATCAAAGGTGAAATGGATCCTATTCTGCTTGCTGCTGTTCTAACTGCACTAAAAATCAAAGGCGAAACGCCAGAAGAAATTGCAGGCGCAGCATCAGCACTATTAGCTAACGCTAACCCGTTCCCTCGCCCGGATTACGATTTCGCAGATATCGTCGGCACTGGGGGCGACGGTTCTAATACCATCAATATTTCAACTACCGCCGCTTTTGTCGCTGCTGCATGTGGCGTAAAAGTCGCAAAACACGGCAACCGAGGCGTATCGAGCAAGTCCGGTTCTTCTGACCTGCTGGATTCATTCGGCATCAACCTAGCAATGAGTGCGGAAGATACGCGCAAAGCTGTGGACGATTTAGGCGTCGCTTTCTTATTCGCACCGCAATACCACGGCGGTGTTCGCCACGCCATGCCAGTTCGCCAGACCATGAAAACGCGCACCATCTTCAATATTCTGGGTCCTCTGATTAACCCAGCCCGTCCTAACATCGAATTGATGGGTGTTTATGATGCGGCTCTGGTTCGCCCAATTGCTGAAACCATGCTGCAAATGGGTATGAAGCGCGCAGCAGTCGTTCACGGAAGCGGTCTGGACGAAGTGGCTATTCACGGCGAGACTCTGGTTGCAGAAATCAAAGACGGCAAGATTGAAGAGTACACCCTTTCCCCGTCAGACTTTGGTGTGAACACGCACCCATTAGACGCCATCAAAGGGGGCGAGCCTGCAGAGAATCGCGCCATTATTACAGATATTTTGACAGGCAAAGGTACGGAAGCGCAGGTTTCTGCGGTTGCTGTAAACGTTTCTCTTCTTCTAAAGCTGTTTGGAAACGAAGATTTGAAAGCCAATACTCAAAAAGCCATTGATGCCATGAATTCTGGCGCGGCTTATGAGCTGGTGAAACAACTGGCAGAGAGAGGCTAAATCAATGTCTGAGCACATTACTCAACAAAACCGTGAAATGGCACAGGTGCTTGCTAAAATCGTTGCCGACAAGCATATATGGGTGGAAGAACGCAAAGTCAGCCAGCCTTTGGAAAGCTTTCAACCGTCACTAAAGCCATCGGACAGAAGTTTCTATGATGCGCTTTCTCAGGGTCAGTCTGCTTTTATTCTGGAATGCAAAAAGGCATCCCCTTCCAAAGGTTTGATTCGTGATGACTTTGACTTGGATTACATTGCCTCTGTATATAAGAACCACGCGAGTGCTATCTCGGTTCTGACGGACGAAAAGTACTTTCAGGGCAGTTTTGATTTCCTTCCTCAGGTAAGGAATCAAGTAACACAGCCTGTTCTTTGCAAAGACTTCATGATCGATACATATCAGGTGTATCTTGCAAGGCAATACAATGCTGATGCCATTCTTCTTATGCTGTCTGTGTTGGATGATGAGCAATACCAAGCGCTGGCAGAAGTGGCAGACAGTTTAAATCTGGGTATTTTGACAGAAGTCAGCAACGAAGAAGAGCTAGAACGTGCGATTCGTCTCAAAGCGCGCGTTGTGGGCATAAATAACCGCAACCTTCGTGATCTTTCTATCGACCTCAACCGAACCAAAGAGCTGGCACCAAAACTGCCCGAAGGCACCATTGTTATCTCTGAATCCGGCATCTACAGCAATCAGCAAGTTCGCGATCTCGCCAACCATGCAGATGGCTTTCTGATTGGAAGCTCATTGATGTCTGAAGACAACCTTGAGCTTGCTGTTCGCCGCGTTCTACTCGGTGAAAATAAAGTATGCGGTCTTACTTCACCAGAAGATGCCGCCAAAGCTTATCAAGCTGGTGCGGTGTTTGGTGGGCTTATTTTCGTTGAAAAATCCAAACGCTATGTGGATCTGGAACAAGCTCGCTTAACCATGAGCGGCGCACCTTTGAACTTTGTCGGTGTATTCCAGAATCACCCATCTGACTTTGTTGCAGAAACCGCATCCACACTTGGCTTATCTGCGGTTCAGTTACATGGCGATGAAGACAAGTCTTATGTCGATTCGCTCAAGGCTGCACTGCCAGAACAATGCAAGATTTGGAAAGCATATGGTGTATCAGAGTCTGCACCAAGCCTGCTGAAAGCCAATATTGATCGTCACCTTCTAGATTCAAAAGTGGGCAATCAATCTGGGGGAACGGGTGTTGCGTTCGACTGGTCACTGATTGGCGACGAAAGAATCATCATGCTGGCGGGCGGGCTTTCGCCAGAAAATGCGAAAGAAGCGGCGAGTATTGGTTGCCTGGGTCTGGACCTGAATTCCGGCGTAGAAAGCGCTCCGGGGCAGAAAGACCAAGCGAAACTGAGCCAGGCTTTTAAAGAAATTCGAAATTACTGATCACTGGCGGCTTGCCCGCTATCAAGAAAGTTTAAGGAAATACCATGGCAAAATTAGATGCCTACTTCGGAGAATACGGTGGTCAGTATGTACCACAAATTCTGGTTCCAGCACTTGAGCAACTGGAACAAGCCTTTATCGACGCGCAGGAAGATAAAGAGTTCTTTGCTGAATTTATGGGTCTGTTGCAAGAGTACGCTGGTCGCCCAACTGCCCTGACGCTCACTCGAAACCTCACCAAAGGTACAAAAACCAAACTGTATCTGAAGCGCGAAGACTTGCTTCACGGTGGTGCTCACAAAACCAATCAGGTACTTGGTCAGGCACTGCTGGCGAAACGCATGGGTAAGAATGAGATCATCGCAGAAACAGGTGCTGGTCAGCACGGTGTTGCAACCGCGCTTGCGTGTGCATTGCTGGGTTTAAAGTGTCGCGTTTACATGGGTGCGAAAGACGTAGAGCGTCAGAGCCCGAACGTGTTCCGTATGAAGCTGATGGGCGCGGAAGTGATTCCGGTTCACTCAGGTAGCTCTACTCTGAAAGATGCGTGTAACGAAGCACTTCGTGACTGGTCTGCTTCTTACGAAACCGCGCACTATCTTCTTGGTACTGCTGCAGGACCACACCCTTTCCCAACCATCGTTCGTGAATTCCAGCGCATGATTGGTGAAGAAACTAAGAATCAGATTTTGGCTCGCGAAGGTCGCCTGCCCGACTCTGTTATTGCCTGTGTAGGTGGCGGGTCAAATGCCATCGGCATGTTTGCAGACTTCATTGATGAAACCGACGTTGCGCTTATCGGTGTTGAGCCAGCAGGCTTAGGTATCGATACCGATCAACACGGCGCGCCATTAAAGCACGGTAAAACGGGGATCTTCTTTGGAATGAAAGCCCCTCTGATGCAAGACACTTATGGACAGGTCGAAGAGTCTTATTCAGTCTCTGCAGGTCTGGACTTCCCTTCCGTCGGTCCTCAGCACGCGCACTTGAACGCTACAGGTCGTGCTGAGTATGTCTCTATCACCGACGATGAAGCTCTGGATGCTTTCCAGGAACTGGCGCGCAACGAGGGCATCATTCCGGCTCTGGAATCTTCTCACGCACTGGCTTATGCCCTGAAACTGGCAAAAGAGAACCCAGAAAAAGAGCAGCTACTGGTTGTTAACCTGTCTGGGCGTGGCGACAAAGATATCTTCACAGTACACGATATTTTAGAGAAGAAAGGAGCGCTGTAATGGATCGTTATCAAGCTATGTTCGCCCGTCTGGCGGAAAAAAATCAGGGTGCATTCGTTCCCTTTGTTACGGTAGGCGATCCTAACCCGGCACAATCTTTGAGAATCATGCAAACCTTAGTGGATGCAGGAGCAGACGCATTAGAGTTAGGGATTCCATTCTCCGACCCACTGGCGGATGGTCCGACAATTCAGGGGGCAAACATTCGTGCCCTGGATTCAGGTACCACACCGGATATCTGCTTCGACAGCATCGCAAAAATTCGTCAGGACAACCCTGAACTGCCTATAGGTTTGTTGATGTACGCAAACCTTGTGTATGCCAATGGCATCGACAGCTTTTACGAGCGCTGTGCCAACGCAGGGATTGATTCGGTACTGATTGCAGATGTGCCAACCAATGAAAGTCAGGAATTTGTAGAAGCCGCGCACAAGCACGGTATTCATCCAATCTTTATTGCCCCACCAACAGCGTCAGACAACACCTTAAAGCAGGTCTCAGAGCTCGGTGGAGGTTACACTTACCTACTCTCGCGTGCTGGTGTAACAGGCGCAGAAACCAAAGCTAACATGCCTGTGGGCGATATGCTGGATAAGTTAAACCAGTTTGACGCGCCACCTGCATTATTAGGTTTCGGCATCTCGGAGCCTGAGCAAGTCAAGAAAGCTTTGGAAGCAGGAGCTGCAGGCGCGATTTCTGGCTCTGCGGTGGTGAAAATTATTGAAGCTAACATTGCAGATGAAAAAGCTATGCTGACAGCCCTGTCAGAATTTATCTCTCCGATGAAAGCTGCCACTCAAAAATAACAACATAAACGCAACATTTACCTTAATGTTGCGTTTTTCTCTCCCCCTGTTTAACGCGATCTCTTGCCCCACCTTTCAACCGAATAAACAACCTAACTCATATCAAAAGCAAACGTTTGGCATGAATAGTTATTCAAAAAACCATCAAATATGAATTTTTTCTTACTTATTCGTCTGCGTTATATTGATCGAATTTCCAATTCGGTGTAAAAGACCAAACCAGATTTTCATCCGATATTTTTTAACATATCAGATGCAATATCTAGGTTTGACGATATTTATAGCACAGAGGTTATGGAAGTGTTAAAAAGTAAGGGTTTATTAGGCAATATCGGTGTTCAAGTCGTTATTGCTATGATTCTTGGTACCCTAGCGGGTGCTTTGATGGGCAATTCAGCATCTATGTTTGCGCCGTTGGGTTCAATCTTCATCGCATTGATCAAGATGCTAGTGATCCCACTGGTGGCAGTAGCGCTAATTTCTGGTGCAGCAGGTCTTGGTGATAGTCACTCAGCAGGGAAAGTGGGCATCTTTACCCTAGGGTTCTTTGCAGTTACGTCTGCACTGGCAGTGACGCTGGCTCTGGCAATGGGTGAGATTTTCGAGCCGGGTATCGGTGTAGATGTATCTGGTGTTGAAGGCATGTTCTCAAACCAGTACGCATCAAAAGGTGAGTTGCCAACGTTCTGGGCAACTGTTATTGGCATGATCCCTACCAACGTTTTCCAATCTCTGAATGAAGCGAACATTCTTCAGATTCTGGTATTCTGTCTTTTCTTCGGGATTGCCGTATCTAAGCTGGAAAAAGAGCGTCGTGCTCCACTAATCAATGGCGTTAATGCCATCGTTGACGCTATGGTCTGGATGATCAACTGCGTGATGAAGATTGCTCCAATAGGTGTCTTCGGTCTGATGGCAGACGCAGTCGGTACTTTTGGCTTCAGCGCTCTTACCGTTGTGATTAAGCTTTTCTTCGTTTACGTGGCAGCCATTCTTATCTTTGGTTTCGTGGTTTACCCTACTCTGGTACATGTATTCACTAAAACATCCGCTAAGAAATTCATTTCTGCGATGAAAAAGCCTCAAGCTGTCGCGCTTTCTACTGCATCTTCAATGGCGACACTGCCTGTTACTCTGGATACCGTTGAGCACGAGCTGAAAGTGCGTAACTCAACAGCGTCTTTCGCGCTTCCATTGGGTGCAACCATCAACATGAGTGGTAATGCAATCTACTACGGTCTGGTGGCGATTTTCTTTGCTCAGCTGTTCAACGTAGATTTAAGCCTTGGCGCTTACGCTGCAATTATCGTGACCGCGACTCTTGGTGCGGTAGGTCAGGCAGGTGTTCCAGGTCCTTCGTTCCTTGTTGTAGCAGTACTTCTTGCTGCCGGGATTCCAATTGAAGGTCTTCCACTGCTGTTCGCACTGGATCGTGTTTTTGACATGATTCGTACTGCGCTGAACATTACTGGTGACGCAGCTTGTGCTGTTATCGTTGACTCTTTGATTGATGAAGACGAGAAAGCCGCTGAAGCGAAAACTCAAAGCGCTTAATTGGCTTACGCTAGATAACAAGAAGGGAAGCCTCGGCTTCCCTTTTTTATTTCTTCATTCGCTTTTCGATTTCCCTTTTCTCCCAGTCGTCATCGAAAAAGCTGAATACCTCGAATACCTTCACCGCTTGCAACGCAATACTTAATCCCCAACCTAACGCAACCCAAATCGTCCATATATAACCTGGACTGGTGATGAGGTTGATGATGAACAAGAAGCCTATCGTTGCCACATAGCTCAACAGGCTTGAGTAAAACTTTTTCAATCGTTTTACTTTTTTAGCTGCGTCTTTCTCTTCTGTTGAAATGACAATGTTTTCGTTACTCAGGCTTTCTGTATTGGTCATTGGTGTCTCCTGCTGCAAAGTATGAATATCAACTTCAAACACTGCGGCTAAAGATTTGAGTGACTCCATTCCAGGTTTGCTCCCCTGTTCTATTCTCTGAATGGTTCTGACACTTAATCCGCTCATCTGAGAGAGTTGTTCTTGAGACCACCCTCGGTCGGTTCTAAGAGCTTTCAAATTCATAGCAACGCCTTGTTGATGCAACTTACTTTAGCCGGATTTCGACCTGACATGGAACGACATCAAGCCGACACCGACCCGACAGTTCCTATTTTTCAATCAGTTAGCATAACTCACGGTAACTCCGGAGCATATTGCGAACATCTCAATTTCAGACGATAACATCAGAATTTTGCCTGGATGTCGAATAGAAAAAGGCAAAGCTTGAACCTGAACTTTGCCCAATATCTTGCCTACATGCGATTTACACATCACTCACTGTTGTGAGCTCTCTGTCTTTCTTAAAGCGTTTAGAGAACCAAAGATTTTCGATTTTTGTCGGAGCTTTTCCTAAACAGAGCACTCGGGTGATGTTGGTGCCTAACAACAATCTTTCGGTAACAATTGGTCCCACGATTCCGGCTAACAATGACACAGCAAAAAGCAGGTGAGTATTCTCAACACCAACTTTGGTGAGGATGATTCGAAAAGCCGCAGTAAAGAAAACATGGAAAAGATAAATTGAGTAAGAATACACACCTATTCTGGCAAGCCACTGGCTCCTTCCGCGAATAGACAGCGCACCAATGCAAAATACTGCTCCTACCAATAACCCATAGACAGATCGCTTGTCGTGCACATAAAGGTAGCCAAGCGCGTTCAGCATGAGCGACGCCGAAACCAAGGCCAACAACATCCAACCGTGCCAAACCGAAAGATACCGAATCAAGTTAAACCTGTGTATCGCTACACCGAGCAAGAAGAATGGAAATAAGTAGACAGTACCAGACAAAGCAAAATACGGTACGTCAAAGCTAGAGGTATAGATAAAGGTCGCCAATCCAAAAACAGCCGAAAACAACAGTGGATTACTCAGGAATTTCAATGCTTCAAATATCGCTACGAACGCAAATATGATGAATAGCGCCTCTACAAACCAAAAATGTGCCACAGGTAAAACATGCAGCGTTGACCAATTGTATTGCTCAGCATTCGCACCAGGGGTGAATGATTGCAAAACCGCAAAGGACGTTCCTACAACCAGCATCGGGAAAAGTAATCGTCTCGTTTTTCCGGAGAAAAACTTTCGATAATCGCCATTAAACGGACGATAGGCGTAAACCAAGCCCGATAAAAATGTAAAGATGGGCATCCTGACGTAGCCGAGAAGATCATTCACTTCTCGATACACGCCCTCTTCAAGCCTTAATCCATTAAAAGGTGTATTACCAACTACATGGTATGCCACAAGTAAAATACACGCGAAGCCACGCAGCGTGTCGATTGCCTGTCTGTCATTATTCATTTTTTGTTCTTCAGTAAAGAAGCCCGTGGGGCAAAAAGGGAAAGAAATTGGAAGGGATGATCTCAAGAGCGTAAATTGGCAAAGGAAGCTGCTCAGAAAATAGAGCAAGAGCGTAAACCTGAGTACCTCGCTGGAGACATTTCAATCTGTTCATAGATTAATTCGCCTTCCACCGAGTATTTCAACATGTGAAACCCGGTTATGTGACTGGTTTTATATTCATGTTTAACATGAATTTACTGAGCTTTTTATTTTATAAATATCATACTCTTAGTAAGACCAGTGGCAAAATAGTCTCACTTATGAAACACCGCAAAACTCACGCTTTCGTTGATAAGGTTATTCGTTAGACAAAAAGCCGATGACCTGATGAATACTCTCGACCACGAGTGGGACGTTTTGCCACAGCACAAAGTGCCCTTCATCTGGTGGCTGAATGAGCTTTACAGATTGTTTAGGAAGTTTATTGATGGCGAATACAGAGTTGCCGGGATCGGCAATATCGTCCTCAACACCATGGACAATATTGATAGGCATAGTTAAGGCTGACCAATCACGAGATGCCAAGAGTTCCAGTTCCTTAGACAGTGACATCATTTCTACGTTGGACTGATTCCATTCTGTGGGTAACACCCACTTTGCCAGCAAGGTATCTGCAATGCGGTTGTACCATTTGGGGTGTTCCAGTTCCGGATCAAACGCAGGAGCGACAAACACCATCCCACTAATCTGATTAGGTGCAATAAGCCCTAACTGAAGAGCAATTGGTCCCCCCAGAGAGTGTCCAACTAATATATTCGCTTTGTCTTTGGATAAAAAAGGAAGAATGGCCTGAGCTTGCTTTAAGATAGATGGTTCTGGCAGTGGGTCAGATTCGCCATACCCGAGCCTATCAATGGACACTAAGTCCGCTCTTTTACGGAGATCCGGGTGCTCAAGATAAGCAGAATAGCCTTCTTTGGAACCGGGAGAGCCATGAATAAAAAGAATCTGAACCTGTGTTTGTGGTGAAGTAACACTGGTCACTCCAAGCGATTCGGGCACGGAAACAGGCACGTCGCTATGACGCATTTGGGCACTGGCTACAACCACAATCAAAACAAGGCTCAGCAACCACCCCCAATACTTCACTTTTCTTCTCACATTACGTTCTCTTTAGTTCCACTGACCTACCCAGTCTAGGAGACGGGTACATACAAAATAAAACATGATTCGAACTTGCGCCCGAATCATGCTTATAAAGAACGAAATGTGTAGGAATTTATTTCACTAAACCGCGATTTCTTCCAGCGGCTTTACCCAGTTCTTGCGCCATTCAGGTGCTGGGTAGTTGTCTGGCCAAAATTCGGTCTGCTTAGTGATTCTGCCATTGAATACTGTATGGAACGTAATGGCTCGACCAACGACTTTACCGTCAGAAACGGTGACATCGCTGACAACCTGAGTGCCTTCTTCAATCAGGCTGTTTACCTGAAACGTCCATTTGCCCTCTGCTGGGTATTCACTATTGATAGAGGCAAAGTTCTCCTGTCCAACAATGAGTTCATTAGATTGTGGCCACGAACATTCAAAATCTTCACTCAACCATCGTTTCGCCACATCATGAAAATCGTTTTCTGCCATGGCTTTCCAGTAGTTGGCGACCACTTGCTTGGGAGTTACATAAGAGGTTTTTTTCACTGAGATATCCTTTATCTGCTATTGGATTACAGTGCGTCTTTTATTAGGTTCTTTTGACCTAGTTATTTTTATTGCTCAGGCAGCGACACTACTCTGGCACAGACGGCACTTTCCCCTTGCCTGTCTGGAAAATCAGGAAGATGGCGCTTGCCAGAGTTCCTCCAAAGATCCACAGGTTAGACAAGAAAGAGTCAAACTCATATTGCTCATGAGTCATAAACGCGGAGTGCAATATGCCATGAATGACAATAAAAGTAGCCATCGCAGTTTGAAGTTTTTCGATCTTACTCAGAAATTCCGTCGGTAACATAACCATCATCACAAGAAACAGAGGAATATGCGCCGCGACAAACAATGTCATAGCATAATCCTGTGGTATCCAGACAGTAAGCGGAATCACCAACCACTCGTGGTGCATCATGGCGTCAATCTCGTGAATCACAAAGAAAGCAAACCCAAGAAAAAATAAAACGTTCTTCATATCTATCGTAATGTTCAGGGTCTGTTGACCCCCTGGTTAAATCCAACGACGGACTTGCGTTTGGTATTCTGGATAGGAGTCTGGAAAAAGTTCTGTCAGGAACCTTTCTTCTGGCAGAATCTGAAATTTCGTTATGTATGCGACAAACAACGCGCAAAACGTAAAAGAAAGCCAGTTATTGAACAGTATGCCTAGCCCCAAAAGCGCAAGTAACATTCCGAGATACATAGGGTTTCTTGTGTACTGATATATGCCCGTTGTTACCAGAGAGGTCGTTTTCTCTGTCAGCGTAGGATGGAACGTTGTCTTCTTTTTGTTAAAGGCAATCAAGCCAGAAGTGGCAAGCAAAATGCCAAGTGTAAACAATAGAAAACACAGCAGATATGTCACAAGATTGTGTTGTTGGAATATTTTCGCAGCAGGCAACATCCACATACTTATGGCGCAAGTGAAAGCGATGATTGGAGGAGGAATCTTCAGCTCAAGTGCCTGCATTGACTTCCCTATCAGTTTTCCCGATAAGCTCAAACTACCCGAATCAAATCCGATTGAAAAGAGTTGATAGGCCTATATGATAAGAAATGTGCAATTTGGCATAACATTCGTACTTTTTTGAATAAAAATATTTACAATACGCATGCCAACTAAACCCTTAATTTCAAAGAGGTTTAACTATTGAAAGAATACGACATTGCGTTTCTGCATACCGCGAAGATTCACGTTGATACTTTTACCAATCTTACTAGCCAAATGGCACCTGACTTGCGCCAAATCCGTCGAGTTGAACCTGAGCTGTTAAGTAAAGCCGTGTCAGAAGGATTGAATCACTCTGTAGTTGCAAACACCGAAGAGATATTACGCGATTTAGCCAGTATCGCGAGAATCACAATATCCACTTGCTCTACGCTGGGAAGCATCGCTGAACAGCTGGCGTCGAGAGAAAAGTTAGATGTTAGAAGAATCGACCGGGCAATGGCAGATGTTGCCGTCGGTCATCAAAAAATTTTGGTCTTGGCGGCATTGGAAAGTACGTTACCGCCCACCAGGCAGTTGCTAGAAAGTTCAATGCGTACGCAATCGTCGATAGTGGACATTCACTATCATCTGATTGAACAGGCTTGGGAAGACTTCCAATCCGGCGATATGCCTGAGTATTTAACGAAGATAAGAAATACAATTGTGGACCAGCAGTCAGGCTATGACGTCATTGTGCTGGCACAGGCATCTATGGCAGGTGCAACAAATGACCTGGCTGCCCAAATTCCGGTGCTGAGTAGCCCGGAAATTGGGGTAAAAGCAGCAGTGAAGACGCTATTGAATCTATAAGAAATGGCTAGAACGCCATCAAACCTACGACAAACAGCCCTAACAAATTCAGTGCTGTTACTGCGAACACCACACTGCGAGCAATTTTAAAATTGAGGTAATAGCAGAACATGTGAGCCACGCGAGAGCCAAAATAAACCGAGGCAAGCAAGTTGACCCAATACGGGGATGCCGAAGTTAAAACGGCAAACAGAGTGACAAGAATAAAAATGGCAATACTTTCATTGGTGTTCAGATGTGCACGCGCAACACGAAACAAGAGATCATCGTGGTTTGACGCGATGGTGTGCCCGGGTTTGTGCTTTTTGATAATACCGACAACATCTGCAATCAGAAGCTGAATAAACATCAACGCTCCCATTAAGCCCACAACCAACACCGTGGTCTGATACTCCGCTAAATAGATCATATGAATCTTCCTTGATATAAAGATGCCTACAAACTTACCCTGCCATTGAAGAATATCCAGCAGATACCTATAGAAATTATGAAAACTGAGAGAAAGAAACCAAAAAAGCCATTGCTTCACACAATGGCTTTTCATAATTATCTCTCGATAGTGCTGATCAGTTTTTCATACGTTCCTGATATTCTTCATAACTCATCTTTGAATCTTGCATGCACTGCTCGTATTCCAGCTTGTCGGCAATACTCTGGCACTGATTCTGTTGGGAACTGCGAGTGCCGTAATACGCCTGAGGACCAGAGCATGCAGCGATCAACATTACAACTGACGCTACGGTGATAATCTTAACTTTCATGTCTTGAGTCACTTCCTTGAAACCATTTCATGGGTTTGTCACGGAATAATTTAGACCACTTCACCCTGCTTTGGTTCATCAACTTCCAGGAAGCAGTAAACGCGGAATGTGTAAGCTGTGATCATGACCATTAGAATAGTGCTGATTGCCCCAATAACAAAGTCTACAACCGCATTTTCTAACTCAAGAATGCCAACCAGAGAACCTAACAGATAGGTCGGCATTGCCTGCAACAGAGCCACCAGCAAATAGCCACCGAGAATTGGCCATTGGAATTGCTTGGTCGCATTCCAGCTTAAGGTTAATGACTCTGTGTACGATTTCTCTTCAAGCACGCAGAAATAGTCTGCCAGGCAGAATCGTCCGATAAGATAGATTCCTGGAATGATCAGCAGCATAAAGCCGAAAAATACCGCTATACCCATAACGATGTACATGACCAGTAGCCTGACATAAGCATCACTGCCGTGACGGTAACACTGTCCTGTTGTTAAGTTTGCCCCGTCATATCGCGACTTCAGAAGAACCACAATCGCAGCCTGATACAAAGGAAGAAGAACAAAAGGAGCAAGGGTAAGAAGAGAGCCCTGAAGCGCAGTTATATTTTTCAAGTCAATAGGGATGACTGCATTAAACAAGTCGACAATGCATATCACTGGCAGCATGACGAGCGTTATGGCATACAAGTGACGTCGATAGTAATTCCAAGACTCCTGAATGATCTTAAAAATGTCCATGTTTTTCCTTTGCAACTTAAAATGCAGCCTCAAAATATAGTGTTTAACACGATCTTTCAAACATTTGTCTTTTCTAAAGTGTGTAATTTTGTAGCTTTGGTACAGTTCGCAAAACTCATGTGCGTTTATTGAACTGTGAAGGAAAACGAAAAAAGCCCCTATCCGGGGCAAGACTCACTTACAGAGAATTGAAATTGGCGCAACTCAGGCACAGGCGATATGGGGGTTGTGTGCCTGACTGATGCACCTCTTTAAAGTATTAACACGCTTTGATTCAGGAAGTTTCGTTAGCGGAGTCTTCTGCCTTACTGGCTGCTCTGACGGCTAAATAGCAGATGACAACCATAAAGAGTGGAATGACAGCGGCTGCCGTTTCAACCCAGGCAAAACCCAGAAAGCTCTTAGCCAGTATCAGATGACCGAATACCAACATCAGGGCACATACAATAGCAACAACAATCAATTTTATCTCTTGAGAGGCGGTATGCTTGCTCATGGGAAGACTCCTTAACTTAACCACCCCTTTTATGCCATACAGAACCTAAAACGCTGTAGAACAGTTACTTCGAAAAAGAACCGAACAGTTAAAAAAACGCCTCAAATCACTTTGAGGCGTTTGTTGGTTCTTGATGTTTGTTCAGATTATCTCCAGACACCCCACTGACCAGTCGTACCAGGTTCTTCACCTCGGGTATGCCACTGCGCAGTCCACGTTTTGCCAGCGTGTGTTACCGTATCACCCTCCTTATAAACTTTGGTTGCACTCCATGCATCTGTTACCGGAGGCGTAGGGTCCGTCGCTTTGATAAGAGACAGCTGATAGGTAGGCTCTGCATTCGCTGCATGAACCTTGTTCGCCAGCACATTTGAACTGTCGTACATGTAGTGATTCATTTCAGCATGCCAGATACCAATGAACCACTTACCTTTGTTCTGGTCATTGAATTGAGTGGCAATCAAACCCGCCCAGTTCGACTGGTTGTTGGCTGTGATTGGCAGTTGAATGTCATTTGTCTCTTGTCCTGTAGGGCTAAACGTACGGAATCTCACCGTATCCCCTACTTCTACAGGTCCAAAATCGGGAGTCACAAAGTAGCCAAGTTCCGTCAGGTTCTTCGCTGGAGGAGTGGGATCAACTGGACCCGGATCTGGGTTAGTACCGCCACCACTGAAACTGATGTCACTACAGTTGTAGAAACCTTCACCGCCTGGATCTTTGCGCTGCCAGCGAGTGTAAAGTACTGCATCACCTGTTCTTCCTGCCGGAATTTTCACAGTGAGTCGGTATTTCTTATCCGGTCCAAGCACCACATTGTCATTTCTGACTAGTCGATCGAGATCTGACCATGTTAACGGTGCATCACCTGTGTAAGCGGCGTTGGATAGGTACACTTCCCAGTACGATGGATCATGAGGTGTAGAAGCGTTAAAGACTAACTCAAACTCATTGTTCGCATCCAATTGAAGGGCTGTCTTTTGCCAATGTGGTGACGCCACATCCAGCCCGGCTTTTGAGCTAGCGCCAGCGGAACATAAGCTGCCATCTGCGATTACAGCTCTTACGTGTGCCATGTCTTCATAATTGGCAACGTTCGCTGCAATTTCGTTTCTTTGTACGAACGGGAATGCACCCGAAACATCGTAAGCTGCCTGACAAGCCTGATTAGGGATAGCGTTATCCCAAAATCCACCGTCTAGGTAACAGGTGTTTTGTCTCGCGCTTGGGTATTCTACCCAGCCATGCGCATTCGCCAAACCTGGCAATAAAACCTGCGATAGCCCTGCCAAAGCGACAGAGCATAGTGCTAGTTTTTTCATTGTTTCTCTCCGTTTTATTTTCCTGAACATGTCCACGGTGGCGAAAATGGCTGAGCCAAAATAACCGCGAACTCATTCAGGTTAACAAAGGAGAAAAAGAGAGGAGTCGAATGCAAGTTTATAAATGCAAAGGATTTGTTAAAACGATAAAGTGATTCCATAATCAACTTTACACAATGCAACTGCATTTATTGATTTGCGCCTGATTTCAAACCTCAGCTCAGTTGTAAATTGCCTCACTAATCCAAGCGCCCAATTGACGTATCGCGTGCTCAATTTGAGCATCCCACTCAAATGAACAATTCAGCCGAATATGATGTGCATAGTGCTTATCTGAGCTGAAAAGAATACCAGGCGCAATCCCGATATTGTCTTCGAGAAGTTGGGTATATATCGATTCCGCATTTACACACTCCGGCATTTCAACCCAAACGAAATACCCCCCTTTTGGAGACGTCACCTTTACCTCCTCAGGCAGGTAAGCCCTCAGCCCCTTCAGAAAGTCCTGCTGACGCTGTTTAAGAGTTTTGCGAAGTTTGCGCAAATGTGTGTCGTAGCCACCAGACTGGAGGTAATCAGCAATACCTAACTGAGTTGGCATACTGGCAGAAAGCGTCGACATCAGCTGTGCACGCTGCAACTGCTTGGCGTACTGACGGTTTACAACCCAGCCCACACGGTAGCCAGGGGCAAGGCATTTAGAAAAAGACCCGCAATGCAAAACCGAATGCTGACTGTCAAAGGCTTTGGCAGGCTGGGGTTTTGTATCATCAAAGTAGAGTTCCGAATACACATCATCTTCGATCAGAGGAACATCGTGGCTACACAACAACTTAACCAGCTTTTGCTTTTTCTCTTTTGGAACAGTGTGCCCCAGAGGATTCTGAAAATTCGTCATAAACCAGCATGCCTTGATTGGCAAAGTGCTCAGCGCCTGATCCAACATTTCTAAGTCGATACCTGACTTCGGGCAACTGGGAATTTCAACCACTTTGAGTTTCAGGCGCTCAATCGCCTGCAATGCACCATAGAAGGTAGGTGACTCCACCGCGACCAGATCACCTGGGTTAGTGACAACCTGCAAGCTCAGGTTCAGTGCTTCCATCGCCCCGGAAGTTACAACAATATCGTCGGGCAATACGTGAATGCCTTCGAGGTTGTAACGCTGGGCTATGCATCGTCTTAAACTGTCGTTGCCGGGAGGAAGGTTATTCACCGTGGACTTTGGTGCCATCTTACGCCCGCTGCTCGCCATGCATCGCGTCAGTACTTTGAAGGGGAACAACTCCGGGTCTGGAAACGCGCTGCTTAATGGGATCACATCGTTTTTCCGAGTTTGCTGCAAAACATCAAAAAGCACGTCATTGATGTTCACCGTATCTGTCTGGCTGAGTGATTCTCGGGTACTTGGCAGCGAAGGCTCTGGCGGTTTCGGCGCGACGTAATACCCCGACTGCGGGCGAGCCGTAACCCAGCCCTGGCTTTCGAGCAACTGATAAGATTGCATCACGGTTGCAATACTGAACCCTGAAGTTCGGCACGTTGCCCTGACGGATGGCAGTTTGTCTCCTGCCCTCCAGACGCCGTTTTCGATTTGTGATTTGATGTCCTGAGCCAATTGTTCGTATCTGGTCATTCCGTGAGCCTTTGCTTGTTCGGTGCTTCGAACAGTATCTTGTTATTATGCTTTTTTTCAGAAGCTCGAATAGTAGTCTTTCCGCGACGATTTTTCATGGCATCAGCCTCGTGCAGCGTCCATTTTTGTGAAGATGAGCACCGAATGACACCCCTAAAGATAAGGCTCGCCGTTGTCACAATCTTGCGGTATCTTGAGGAGTAGATATACCCAAGCGACCTCAAGGTGCAGAATTCAGAGTCTCATATTCTGATTCAGTTCAAGGAAAAAAACGCAGTGGAATGACAAGTCCTTTCCAAGTTTTTTGACGAGGAAATGAGACAGAATATGGACTCCCGTGGGCGAGTTTGCTTGGTTCTCATGCTGTGTTATCGATTTTTGATTTAGACCCACTAGATCTTCAAATCGATGCCTTGCCTGAAAACCAAGCAATTCTCGCTGAAACTAGTACCTTGAGGTTACTTGGGTATAAACTTTTATCACCAACCTCCTGGTTGGGTGCAGACAAAACCAATTCATATTCAAAGTGGTATCATAGGAATGGAATTCAGGCACCAATTTATTGACGTCTCTCCCTATCAACGCGTTTTTGTCATTGGCGACATCCATGGCAAGCTTGACCATTTAAAACACACACTCGATGCCATTGAATTCGATTCATCGAATGATCTTCTTATTTCCGTCGGCGACCTGATAGATCGTGGTCCTCAGTCTATTGAAACTCTGGAGTTTTATCACCAGACACCTTGGTTCCTTTCAATCGCTGGAAATCATGAACTCATGATGTCTAATGCCCTTTCTGTCTGGGATCTGGAAGATAAAACTAGCGAACAGAGACGCCTGATTGAAGTGTGGTGTAAAAACGGTGGAGATTGGGCGTTAACTCAGCCAAGAGCGACGCTTGAGAAGTTGGTAAACATCGTTAACCAAATGCCCTGTGCCATCACTTGTGCGCTGCCTGATGGTCGTAAGGTGGGAATCAGTCATGCTCAGCCACACTCGCTTGTGTGGGAGGAAATGCAGAACTGGCAAGGAGATATGATGGACAACCCACGATGGATTTGGGGTCGAACTAGAATCCAGGGGCAGCCTTCTGAGGCCGTATCCGGCGTTGATTTCACCATTCATGGGCACACTCGTAGCGACAAAGTTGTGCGGATAGCAAACAGCTATTTTATCGATACCGCATCACGCAATGACTACACTGGAGAATTCACGCTACTGGAACTCTATTCCGGCGAGTTTTACTCAGCATTAACCTTGACCGAATGGGAAAATTTGTAAGACTCCCAGCATTTTTTGACAAAAAGCTCACATTTCATACTGATCAGTTCGATTTCATGTCATATGCTCGTTTTATATCCAAGTTATCAAAGTAACTTCATGGGTATAAAACTTAGAATAACGATGCTCGAAGGAATGAACATGAGAACACTTTTCGCTTTGCTGGCGTGTGCAATGGCTTTTCAGGTAACCGCTAAACCCAACATCAACGATATGCAGCAATGTCAGGCACTGCTGGATTTTCTAGAGAAAAAACTGGCAACACCCCCGACCCAATATTCTAAAGAACAGGTTCAAACAGCCAAACTTGGCTTAGAAGAATACGACGCCTTTATCCAAACAGAGATCGTTACTCCCGGTTTACTGGCATTTAATGGTGGTGACAAAGGCAAAGCCGATGCCATGCAGCAACAAGTCGATGCTTTCAAGTCAACCGTTGTTTCCGCTCTGGATAAACGCTACCCCAGTCAAAAGCTGGTCATGGACCACGTTATCTCCCTTAACGAATGCACTAAAAAAGCGGTGCCTTCAGGGGAAGAACTGGACGATCTCAAGCGTTCGATGGAAGCTCTAATTGCTTTGGTCAGGACTCAGTAACATCATGACCAGAAAAGTCTTTTGGGATGATCCATATCTCACTACCCACTCCACCACGGTGCATTCGGTTTCCGGCTCAGATATTGAGCTGGAATCAACGATTTTCTATGCCGAAGCAGGTGGACAGGAAAGTGATGAAGGCTCCATTGGCGACTATCAAGTAAAAAAAGCCACTAAAAATGGTAAGCAGATTACTTACACTTTAGAAGACAGCCATAACCTGCAGGTTGGCGATCCCGTAGAAGTGAAAATCGACTGGTCTCGTCGATATCAGTTGATGAGGCTGCATTTTGCTGCGGAAGTCGTGCTGGAGCTTTTTTATAAGCAGTTAGCCGGGATTGAAAAGACGGGCGCGCTCATTGCTGCCCACAAAGCGAGAATCGATTTTCACTATCCAGATGGAATACGCGAAACCATTCCTCTGGTTCAGGAAAAGGGGCAGGCTCTGATCAATCAGGGGCTTCCTATTATTTCCGCTTTTTCGGATGAAAACGCAGAGAGGCGCTATTGGAAAGTCGAAGGATTTTCTCAGGTTCCCTGTGGAGGTACTCACCTGAAAACCACCGACGAAGTGGGCACGCTCAGGTTAAAACGAAAGAACCTAGGAAAAGGCAAAGAACGGGTAGAAATCTTTGTAGAAGATGCCTAGAGTCTGTTATCTACAGCACCAGAACCGTCGAGTTATCGATGAAATCCCAGTCCAAATCAACACCAAGCCCTGCCGATTCAGGAAGTCTCGCATAGCCATTCTGAATCGGAAGAGGCTGCTTTAAACCAAATGAAAAGGTATGCGTCGGGAAAAGCAATTCGGCATAAGTGGTGTTATTGATGGCAGCTGCCACATGCAAATTCACCATTTCTAACGGATGAAAAATAGTGGTGTGCAACTCGCAATTCATATGGAATGCGTCTGCCAGATGCGCTGTTTTCAATACACCAGTGATACCGCCCGACCAGGACACATCTGCTCTAACAGCATCGAAGACTTCACTACTTATCGCTTCTGCCACAGAATAAGGGTGATGCGGTAATACCTCCGCTCCCACAATGGGTATCGATACTTTGAATTTCAATTTCTTCAGTGCGCTGAATGATTCATCTGGCAATGGTTCTTCCAGCCAGAGATAGTTAAGTTCTTCAATGGCTTGTGCAAATTGAATGGTCTCGCTCAGTCGGTATGGCGCAACCGGATCAGACATCAAAGCAAACTCTTCCCCGACCGCTTGCCTGACTGCGCGATGAATCTCGATATCTTCTTCAACCTGTTTACCGGGAGGATGAATCTTATAACCGCAGAAACCCGCGTTTTTCACCGCAAGCGCTTCTGCCTGATAAGCTTCGGCATCGGGCAAAACCAAAGAGGATGTATAGACAGGAACCTTATTTCTCAACCCACCGATGTATCGCCACAAAGGTTGTCCTGCATGCATGGCACCAAGGAGCCACAAGCAACAGTCGAATGGTCCGAAACTGTACATAGGCAGGTGATGCCACCAGCGATTAGCAACTCGAAACTCCTGCCAGATCTTTTCTCTGTCTAACGTATGTTTACCAATCAACAAGGATGGCATACAGGACGCCGCTAAATAACCAGAACCCACTGCCGACTTACCTGCAAAGCCGAACATAGAGGCACTGAGACCGCACTCGGTAGTAAGAGTAACAACCAGAAAGTCGATAACGCTTTGTGTTTCAGATGCATTGACAGAGTGTGATTTTAGGCTGCTTGCGCCCATATCGGTTGATGTCTGACAGCAGCGTATTTCTACGTTTTTGATGATCATATTGAAAAAACCGCTACTTATAGGTGATCAGGCATTCAGCATGACCCAGTGCTTCGGACTTGGTTTTGTTGCCGCGTGCCACCGCAATCACCAGATCCGTAATCTCATCGGATACCGAATCAAGAGAGGAACCTTGCAGTACTTTGCCAGCGTTGATGTCCATATCTCCTGACATCCGCGCGTAGGTTTCTGGATTGGCACACACCTTAATCACCGGAGAAATCGCACTTCCAACCACCGAACCGCGCCCTGTTGTGAACAGGACAACATGCGCCCCACAAGCGATAAGCTCCATAATTTCTGCATTGTCCGCGATATTCGGAAAACCAAACCTCACTTCCCCGTCTGGCACTACATCCATAAGCCATAAGCCGTTTTTATTAGGAAGTTCGGCAGGTTTGATGATGCCTTCAATTGGGCGAGAACCACTCTTTGAATACGCGCCGAGTGATTTTTCTTCGATGGTGGTTAGCCCTCCGTCAGCATTACCCGGAGCAAAACTGGCGAACCCGAGCACGCTGTAATATTCGGCTGCCTTGTTGACCGATTCGACCAAAGCTTCTGATATTTCCGGTGTTGCCCCTCGCTGGCTCATATGCGATTCACAACCAATCAGCTCTCCCGTTTCTTCGAAGATGCAAGTCGCGCCCATATCCACTAACTGGTCGAAACTTAAACCCACTGCCGGGTTAGCAGAAATACCTGATGTGCCATCAGAGCCACCACAAATTGTCGCCACAGACAGCTCGCTGATGTCCATCGGCACTTTGGTTTGCTCACTCAGCGTTTCTAACGCACCCGACACCCATTTAATACCAAGATCAATGGCATTTTGCGTGCCTCCGACTTCCTGAATACCTATGGTTCTGGAAGGGCGACCACTGTTTTTCACCATGGTGTCCAGCTTTTCGCGGTTCATGCTTTCGCAGCCGAGAGAAACAAACAGCACCGCCCCCACATTCGGGTGGGTAGCCAGCCCAGATAAAACCCGTTCTGCATGCTCATTCGGATAGCACCCTGGAAAACCCACTTCATGGACCAACCCCGGTGCAGACGTTTCGAAATGACGAACAATTTTGCTGACTACGAAATGGCTGCATTCCACTAAATAAGCCACCATCACCTGATTGCGGATCCCTTTTCGACCATCGCTTCGAAGGTAACCCTGAAGTTGAACACGTGGTTTAGATTCAGCCATGTGTATGCCCTCCTCGCTGATGGGACGGAATATACCGACTGTGTAGATTGTGAGTGTGAACCATTTCGCCTGCCTCTACATCTGACATACATTCGCCAATAGGCACGCCGTACTTGATGATCAGAGTGCCTTTTTTTAACGCAAAGCGAGCCAGCTTAAATCCAACCGGTGTGGGCTGTTGAACCACAACACTCTCATCGCCAACCGACACTTGCTCATAAGGAGCGAGTTCTCGGCAGGCAATGAGTACGTTGTCCTCCGCTTTTAACAGAATCACAGACGCCATCAGAACTTTCCGTACTGCAAATACGCTTCTTGCGCATCCATGCCGTCGAGAATCGCGGTTCTGACCTTGTTCTCGACCTTGGAAGCATCGTAAGCCGCCTGCGCGACGTGTTGTGCTTTGTCTCTCGGGATGATGATGGCTCCATCGTCGTCCGCCAGAAGGTAGTCGCCAGCATGAATAGAGACGCCTCCGATCTGGATAGGTACGTCGAACCCTTTAGGCTTCCAGTACCCGACAATGTCTTCTGGCGTGTAGAACCGATGCCAGAGCTGAAAACCGATTCTGCGAATAAAGCCCGTGTCTCTCGCTCCGCCATCCACGACGCACCCCAGCACGCCTTTGTGTTGCAGCGTTTCGGCAGACAACTCGCCCATATGCGCGACTTTGTTGTCGTTAGGCTGACAAACCCAGATATGCCCGGGTTTGGCTTTTGACAGCAGCCCTGTCCACTCCAGCAGGCTTTGATGCCCGTCCAGAGTTTCATCCACTTCCCCTTCAATGGTGAAGATGGGGCCAGCCAGAGTTTTGTCCATGAGGAGCGGTCTGATTTCGCGAGGTAACACGTAGTTACTTAACCCGAGATCGCGCATTACATCGTTCACCACGCCGGTGTAGCATTTCTGCAGGAGCTGCGTAATGGCATCCAGCTCGATTGTTGATTGAGTCATGATGATTCCTTTAAAGCAGCGACTGCTCGGTTTCCTTATCAAATAAATGAATGCGATCCAGCCCGATAGCGAACTCCAGCCTTTCGCCATTTCGCACATCTCTGGGGCTCAGCATTTTGGACTGCACTTCTTTCTGACCTATCTGAATAAACAGGATGGTTTCCGTACCCTGCGGCTCGGAAATGATGACGCTTTCGTGGAAAGAAGAACTTTGCACGCCGTTTTCCATGCCGTGTCCAACGGGATACAGATCGTCAGGGCGAATGCCCACTACTACTTTCTGTTCATGTCGGACTTTGCCACGGAAGCGATCTGGCAATTCAATCTCGTGAGCACCTTCAAGATGCAGAATCCAGCCACCGTCTTGTTCGTAGGCGATAGCGTCGATCATGTTCATTGGCGGGCTGCCAATGAATGAGGCAACGAACATGTTGACGGGCGAATGGAAGATCTCCATTGGCGAACCCACCTGCTCGATATAGCCATCTCGCATCACCACCACACGATCAGCCAAGGTCATGGCTTCAACCTGATCGTGTGTTACGTAAACCACGGTAGTCTGCACGGTTTGATGCAGTTTCTTAATTTCCGTACGCATCTGTACCCGTAATTTGGCATCCAGATTTGAGAGAGGCTCGTCGAACAGGAAAACATCCGGCGTTCTCACAATGGCGCGCCCCATTGCCACACGCTGACGCTGACCACCAGATAGTTCGGCAGGCATTCGGTCCATCAGGCTATCCAACCCTAGAATCTGAGCCGCGTTGTCGACGCGTGTTTTGATTTCGGCATCGTCGATACCTGAAATCTTCAACCCAAAGCCCAGGTTTTCCTCTACCGTCATATGCGGATAGAGAGCATAGCTCTGGAACACCATGGAGATGTTTCTGTCCCTTGGCGGCAAGTCATTCACCATTCGATCACCAATGGTCACTTCACCGCTGGTAATACCCTCCAACCCCGCAATGATTCGCAATGTGGTGGACTTTCCGCAGCCAGAAGGACCGACTAACACCACAAATTCGTTGTGTGCGATGTCCAGGTCGACACCGTGCACCACTTCGATTTTGCCGTAACGTTTTACAACTTTGCTTAGCTTTACATCAGCCATAGATGTCTATCCTTTTACACCACCAAATGTCAGCCCTGAAATCAGGTGCTTCTGTACTAAAAACGTCAGTATTAACGCCGGAATAATGATGATTACCGCCATGGCACACATGCCAGCCCAGTCAATAGTAAATTGAGCGGTAAAATCCATTAGCCCTACAGGAAGCGTTTTACTGTCTGTCGAGCGGGTTAACTGGCTTGCCAGTGCGTATTCGTTCCAGGAAGTCAGGAATGCGAATATTCCGGCAGACGCCAGCCCGGAGCGAGCAAGAGGAAATTCAATTTTCCAGAATGCCTGCCAGCGGGTACATCCATCGACTTGTGCCGCTTCAGATAAATCCTTGGGGATCTGGCGGAAGAATCCATCTATCAACCAGATGGTGAACGGAACGTTAAGCGCAACGTAAACCAAGATCACCCCAAACTGAGTGTCTATCCAACCGAGCTTACTCCATAAGATGAACACGGGAAGGCTAAGGGCAATTCCCGGAATGGTGCGTGACAGCATCAAGCCAAGAAACAGCGCGTCTTTCCCTTTGAATCGATATCTCGCAAACGCGTACCCACCTGCGATTCCGATTAAAATCGCAATCGCGGTACTGGTTACCGAGATAATCAGTGAGTTCATAAAATAGCTGCCCACGGGTATCGCGATTTGCTCTGCACCCATGCCAAATATCGACATAAAGTTAGAGAGCCCGATTTCCTCCGGCATCCATACTGGTGGTTTGGCAAGAATTTCTGAATTGGGTCGAAAGGCAGAAAAGATCACCCAAACACCCGGAATGCACATCAAAGAGATAAGGACGAACACGCCTACCCGTATCGCGATATTTTGCATTCTGACTTTCATTGAAGCAGCGATCATTGCGTACCTCCCATGTAGCGGCGTGCCGCAACCAACTTACGGAAGAAGTAAAAGGTAAAGAAAATCGACAGCAAGATAGACACATATGCCATGGCATTAGCCTGCCCCATTTTAGCGTTGTCGTACCCTACCCGGGCGATCAGCGTCCAGAGCAATTCAGTTCGCCCTGCGGGACCGCCTCCCGTCATCACGTCTACGATGTCGAATGCTCTTGCGACATCCAGAGAACGGATAGTCATGGCAATGAACACAAACGGCATCAGAAATGGCAAGGTAATGTGCCTGAACACCTGTAGCGGCGTGCAGCCATCCACTTTTGCTGCCTCGATTGGGTCCTGCGGCATAGCGTAAAGACCTGCCAGTAGCAAAATGGCAAACACGCTGGTACTCATCCAGATCTCTGCCACCATAATGGACATCATGGCGAGCGTTCCGTCCACCAACCAGGGGATAGCCTGATCGGTCAGCCCAAGGGTTTGCAGTAAGTTATTGAGAATTCCTATGTTGTCGTTGAACACGTATTTGAACTGGAAGCCCACCAAGATGGGAGAAAACATCATTGGGAACATCATTACCGTTCGTAACAGACGTTTTCCTTTAGTTATCTGATTCACCAGTAGGGCAATCACCAACCCCAGAACCAGCTCTACATTAAGCACAATGGTCAGGAAAAAGACCGTTCTGGCAAACACCCACCAAAAGTCAGCATCAGAAAAGATTCGGGTGTAGTTCCTGACCCCGATAAACTTCCAAAGTGTTTCCGGGCGAATAATTTTGTATGGCGTAAAACTTGTGTACAGCGAGAAAATCAACGGCAGTAACACCACCACCAGAATGGTGATGATTGCTGGCAAAAGCAGCATGTACGGAACCGATTCTTCTCTGTGAACAAAACGCCGAAGTGCACGAATCATACTTATCCCTGTATTCGTTAAACCTCTAAAAAGTTAAGGGTGGGTTGCCCCACCCGTCTCGATTACAAGTAACCCGCATCCTCCATCACTTCACGCGCATCTTCAGCTGCATCGTCAAGAGCTTGTTTGATGGTTTTCTCACCGACAATGGCCGCCTGTAGTTGTGGCCAGATTTGGTTTGATACTTCAATCCACTCTGGGATAAGAGGCGGTGTGAACGCGTCGTCTGCCATCGACTCCTGATAGGTCTTAAACACTTTCACCATAAAGTCGTTCTTCAAAGCACGGTTAGCTTCGATGATGTCTTGCCATACACGAGTACGAGTCGGTAATAATCCGCGACGCGCTTCCAGAATCTGACCTTCATAGCTGGTAAGGAAGGTAATAAACGAAGCTGCCGCTTGTTTGTTTTCGCACGCTTCAGTAACAGAGAAGGTATGAGAACCCGACCAGCCCGTGCGCTTGCCGCTTGAGCCGACAGGTGCTTTCACTAAGCCGATATCACCCGCGATTTTGGAGTTTTTCGGATCGTTGAAGAACGCAGCCCAGCCCGCCCAGTCAAGGTTTAACGCAACCGTACCCGACGCAAAGCCCAGACCCGTGTCATCCCATAGGTAGTTTGGCACACCCGCTGGTACTGCTTTGGCTTCGTACAAGTCTACGAACCATTTCAATGCACGTTGACCGGCTTCGGAGTTGAATGTCGGGTTCCAGTCTTTATCGAACAGAGCACCACCCTCTGCTACCAGCATTTCGTAGAAACGACCTGTGATCGCCTCATCTTTACCCACGTACTGAGTACCGTAGAAGTTAGGTGGATCGGCGAAGAAAATCGCCTGGTCTTTTACCTGATCCCAAGTCGCTGGTGGCGCTAAGTCGTAGCCGTATTTAGCTTTGAACTTCGCCTGATTTTCCTGATTCTCAAACAGAGATTTTTTGTAATAAAGGTTGGAGATGTCACTATGACGCGGAAGCTGAACCAAACGACCATCAATGGTGCCGTGCTCAAGAGTTAACGGTACAAACTCATCCAATACGTTTGAACCGATCAGTTTTCGAAGATCGGTATAGATAGAGCCGTATTGAGGGGCAAAACTGGTGTGGTTAGACGCCACACAATAGTTGATGTTGTTGGCTGCGATATCCTGTTTGATTTCGCGGTCTAACTCGAAGTGGTTCTTACGGGACAATACCTCTACCTTCATCCCTGTTTTCCGTTCCCATTTCGGGATCAGGGTATACAAAGGTTCATACTGTGCGCCACCAATAAGCTTGACGCGCAGTACATTGTCATCTGCTGCATACGCTGCAGACATCGAGGTAGTTAAGCAGGCAAATCCAATTGCCATTTTCAGTTTGTTCGATCCTAAAAAACGCTTCATCACGTCCTCCATGACGCCGATTTCCCAGAGGCGAGAATGTTCGGCTGTGTGTTTAAGGGTTTATTCAAGTGTTCACTTAAGTAAAAACTCCTTAATGATTGATTCCGTATGCTGGCCTAAAGAAGGTGCAGCAACGCTACTGTTCATAACGTGACCATCAAACCGAATCGGTAAGCGGGTCGTCATCAATTCTTCTACTTCTTCATGGTCGAGCTTTTGCAGCATATCCAGATGCTTAAACGCATCGCTTTCCAATAGCTCGTCCCAGTTCAATACTTCGGATGCCCACACGTCGTGCTTGGCGAAAATCGACATCCAGTGTTCTGTGTTTTGTTCTAACAGCTTGAGCTGGATCAGCGCCTTGATTTCGTCTCTCTTGCTAAACCACAAACTGCTGTCCGTAAAGCTGGCAATGAGTTCGTCTTCCATCAGTTTGCCTAGCCTGTCGACTGGTCCCATGGCAATCGCTATATAGCTGTCTTTGGTTTCGTAGATGCCATAGGGAGCCGATAAATACGCATGAGCGTTGTTCACTTTTGCGCGATCCGGATCGCGCTTACCGTCATTCAAATAAGTGGTCAGTACTTCAAACTGGAAATCCACCAGCACTTCCAGCAAACTGGTTTCGACCTTCCCACCTTCGCCCGTTTCGTTACTTCTCACCAGTGCCGCTAACACCCCCTGCACCAGTGCATTGCCTGCAAGCATGTCGGCAATCGCTAAGCCCATTGGCGTCGGTGGCATATCTTTGTTGCCACTCAGCCAGGTAACACCAGACAAAGATTGTGCTAGCAAATCCTGCCCCGGTCGGTTTACCCATGGTCCGGTAGTGCCATAACCAGATACAGACCCATATATAACTGTAGGATTAAATTGACGAATTGTTTCATAATCCAACCCAAGCCTTTCAATGACACCCGGTCTGAAGTTTTGCAAGACGATGTCGGCTTTTTTAAGCAGTTCCTTTACTACAGCGACGTCGTCAGGGTTCTTCAGATCCGCACAGAAGCTTTCTTTATTGCGATTGATGGCCTGAAATAAGGAATTCACACCACCTACATCGGTGTCGGTTAAATAGAGATGACGACAAAGGTCACCAGTGCCGGGGCGCTCGATTTTAATCACTCGCGCCCCTAAATCTGCGAGCTTTAACCCCGCCAATGGTCCTGCCAGAAACTGGCTGAAATCTACAATAATTTTGCCTTCTAAAGGGCGTGTCATCGCTTACTCCTTGCAAACGCCTGCTGGATGTTTTCTACCGTTTGCTCTGGTGACAATTTTCCTTGCAAGCAAGCGTTCACCCAGTCGCCTGCCTCCTCCTGAAACTTGAGATAACCGTTGTGTCTCGGTCTTAGATACGCGTTTTCCAGTGTTGCTAATGTGTCTTTGAAGAATTGATTAGAAGCGGCATTACAATGCTCATCCTGCCAGGCTTCCAAGTTGCCCGGTTGACCACCCGAATTAAAATAGAAGTCTTTCTGCATCTCAGCAGAAGCAATCCAGAAAGCGTATTTAAGCGCGATGTCTTTGTGCTGAGTGGTGGAAGAAATAGCGATACCTGTACCACCTAGGGTGGTGCCACCAATGGCGTGATTCCCAAATGCGGGCGCGTCACAGGAGCGAACTACGTGCTGGCGGAACCCTTCTCTTCCATAGTTGCTGTAACCATAGAGATAAGGGATATAGACCGCATCGTCGCGACTCGCCAACCACTCATAAGCGCCAATCGGGTTCATTGCAAAGCACCGTTCATCAACGTGCTTACTCATTCTGAGCAGTTGATTTAGCGCATCGACACCCGTTTCGGTATCAATACCGTCCGCTGATTTACCAAAAGGGGTGTTCCGGTTAGCCAATACGTTGTAAAAGCACATCAACGCATCAATAGGTTTGAGTGGGCAAACCACCTTACCCGCTTCTGCCAGCGCAACGACTTCTTCCCATTCCTTGGGTGGATTAGGAAGCAAGTCGGGACGATACGCTGCGACTGGCGTTGCAGCATCAATCGCCAGCGCCCATTGGTGTTTGTCGAAATAAGAAGGGTGAGACTGACCAACAGACTGCTTGGCAAGCTGCTCCAGTTCTTTGTCGTAGCCGTTACCATCCAGTGGAAGCAGCAAACCGCTTTCCGCCGCCGCTCCCGCATGGGGATGGTCGATCACCATAAGGTCAAATTCTGATGTCATCTCTTCCAGTGGTCGGTCTGCAAAAGCCTGAAGCGAGCGTTTGTGCCAGATGATTTCTACGTTTGGGTGCAATTGTGCAAATTTATTCGCTGTTGCCACCATTGGGTCATAGCCTCGGTTGTGATCCCAGGTCATGCCATGCAATGTCACCTTACTCACTCGCTTTCTCCTTTTACGCTGGCTTTGTCTTTGTAAAGCACCGTCATCAAATGCTCGCAATAAAGCACTAACTCGCCATCTCCTTTGTAAACGCTGTAGCTGACTCGGATCAGACCCATTTCGTCATACTTAGGTTCTTTAGCCAGATTTTTGCGAACGGTGTAGATGGTGTCGCCAATAAAGGTGGGTTTGATGAAACGAAGCTTGTCATAACCGTAAGAGAAAGAGTTCAGGCAGTTAGTTGCAACCAACCCTAACCCGTAAGAGAAAACTTGAGCACCGGCGACTAATCGCTTACCGAAATGCCCTTCTTCTTTGGCAAACGTGTCGTCTGCTACGTAGGGGTGAAGGTCCATTACCAGGCTATTAAATAACATGGCTTCCCCTTCTGAAATTGTTCGTCTTAACGAGCGAATGGTATGACCGACTTCAAAATCTTCGTAATACCAGTCTTCTGCGTTCCAAACGGGGATATCAGAGTGTTCTTCCGGCATCCCTTTTACGGGGCGTGATGCCACGCCTACCGTTGGTTTTCTATCCATGACAACCTCAGTCGAATTTCATATCCAAAACTAAATTTCAAAATCAACACTAGCAGTTGATTAAAAAATGATCAACAATAAATTTCAAATATAAATCTACATTGTGAATATGAAATTTATATAGGAAATCACATATGGAAAGAGTGAGATATTTTGAAGACTACATCATGGAAGAAACACGAGAGACGTTCGGCAGAACCATTACCGAAACCGACTTTGTGGTTCATGCTGGTCACACGGGTGATTTTTTCCCCCATCATTTAGACGAAGAGTTTTGCAAAACCAAGCCATGGAAGAAGCGTATCGCCCACGGCACCATGACCTTTGCCATCGGTATTGGCTTAACTGCAACCGAGATCAACCCCGTTGCCTTTACTTACGGTTACGAGAGATTGCGTTTCCCGGCACCCGTTTATATTGGCGATACCATTCGAAGCCGAATCCGGATTTCTAAAAAAATTGAAGATCCAAAGCGTGCAGGTTTTGGTCAGGTCACAGAAACCGTCGAAGTGCTGAATCAAGATGAGAAAGTGGTGCTTTTTTGTGAACACATTCTCTTGGTAGAAATGCGCAATAGCTAAGGTCTGTATAAATTTATATCTCAGGAAGAGGAATTGAAAATGGAACTGCAACAATCTTGGCCTTTACCCTCCAACCCCAAACCCATCGTCATTATTGGCGCGGGTGGGATCGTACACGATGCCCACATGCCAGCGTACCGAAAAGCTGGGTTTCAGGTTCAGGGGATATTTGATATTGATACCGACCGAGCCAAAAAAGTCGCCGAAGACTGGGGAATAGAGACGGTTTATCCTGATTTAGACAGTGCGACAGCCTTTACTGATGTGGTCTACGACCTGCCACTTCCTCCTGTTGCGGTTCCGAACGTATTAGAAGCATTGCCAGACGGCGTACCTGTTTTAATTCAGAAGCCTCTTGGGCTGGATTTAGAGCAGGCAAAAGTGATTCGCGAGATATGCGAGCGTAAATCCCTAGTTGCCGCCGTTAACTTTCAGCTTCGCTACTCTTCCATGATGCTGACAATGCAAGATGCCATTCAAAGTGGAAAGTTAGGTGAGCTGACCGACATTGAAGTTCATCTGAACATTCTTACCCCCTGGGAAATGTTCCCGTTTTTACTCCAAATGGAGCGAATAGAACTTCTGGTTCACTCCATTCACTATATTGACCTGATTCGTTCCGTAGCTGGCAACCCTAAATCCGTTTATTGCCGAACCATGGCAGACCCGCGTTCTGAGGACTTCAAGCAGACCCGAACCAGTGCAATTCTGGATTATGACTATCCACTTCGTTGCCTGATGTCGATTAACCATAACCACAACTATGGTCGAAGAGCGCAGGATGCCACCTTCCGCTTCGAGGGTACAGAAGGCTGTATCACCGTAAAAATGGGTGTGGCGTTGAATTACCCCCATGGTGAACCGGATGAGTTCTGGTTTTGCGAACATGGGAAGGAATGGCAATCTATTCCATTACAAGGAAGCTGGTTCCCAGACGCCTTTATAGGCACCATGAGCAACATTCAGCGATTTGTCGCTGGTGAAGATGAAATTCTGAATACCGCCGTCGCCGATGCATTCCAGACAATGGCAGTAGTAGAAGCGTGTTTTGAAAGCAGCGCAGCGAAAGGGACAGATATTCCCTACTAGAATACGTTTTTCTCTTTCATCTGAGTACGCAAAAGCCGAGTAATGTTGAATCTACTCGGCTTTTTGGTTTGGGATACTCACTCAATCCACCAGCTCAAGACAAATCGCTACGCCTTGTCCGCCGCCAATGCACATGGATGCCAAGCCTCGTTTTGCGTTTGCTCTTATCATTTGATGAATCAGAGACACTACAATGCGGCATCCCGATGCTGCTAAGGGGTGACCAAGCGCAATGGCACCCCCATTGGGGTTCACTTTTTCTGGATTCAGAGACAAGTCTCGTATTACCGCTATGGATTGAGCAGCAAAGGCTTCATTCAGTTCAACCACATCTAACTGGTCTATGGTCCACCCCGCTTTTGCTAACGCTTGTTTCGATGCCAGTACAGGTCCCAATCCCATGTCTATGGGGTCCAATGCCGCGGATGCGTAAGAGACGATTCGAACCATAGGTTTGAGACCAGCAGATGCCAGTGCATTTCCTCGCCCGACTAACACGGAAGCTGCGCCATCATTGATACCTGAAGCATTTCCAGCGGTAATAGTCCCTTGCCCGACAAATGCAGGGGGCATTTCTGACAGCTTCTTGAGGGATGACTGAGGGCGCGGTTGTTCATCATGGGAAACAATAGTGTCACTTTTGTTTGCCTTCACCTTAATGGGAATAATCTCTTGTTCAAAAAGACAAGATTCCATCGCTCTTTTGGTTTTTAGTTGCGAGTTCAGAGCAAACTCATCCTGCATTTCTCTGGATATGTCATAACGACTGGCAATGGGTTCGACGGTTTCCCCCAAGTGTATGTTGTAGAACTTATCCCAAAGCCCATCGGTGATCATGCTGTCTTTCATTACTTGATCGCCTAGCTTTTTGGGTGCGCGGGCATGCAACACGTGCGGGGCTTGTGTCATAGAATCTTGCCCACCCGCCAGAACCAAATCTACGTCGCCTGCTTTGATAGCCTGCGCCGCCAGATGAATCGACTTCTGCCCTGCGCCACAAACCATGTTGACCGTCATTGCGGGGATACGGCTTGGCAAACCCGCCCAAACCGCAGACTGCCGAGCGGGGTTCTGACCTGCACCTCCGGTCAGAACCTGCCCAATGATGACTTCATCGATCAGCTCGTGGTCAAAGTCATGCTCTGCCAGCATTCCCTTTATGACCTGCGAACCGATTTCTGCAGCGGATAAGCTTGCGAACACGCCATTTAACTTTCCAATGGGAGATCGCTTTGCTGCGGCAATGTATATGTCGTTGTCCTTCATAAACAGACCTTAGACGTAACCCGCCGTCGATTTAACTTCAAGATAGTCTTCCAGCCCCCACTCACCGTGCTCGCGACCATTTCCGGATTGCTTGTAGCCGCCAAACGGCGCATTCGCATCCCAGTCTGCACCATTAATCCAGATAGACCCGACTCTGAGTTTCCGGGCAATTTGTCGGGCTTTTTCCATGTCTAGGCATTGTATGTATGCAGAAAGACCGTAAACAGTATCGTTAGCAATCTCAATGGCTTCGCTTTCCGTTTTATAACCAATCAACGCAATGACGGGTCCAAAAATCTCTTCCTGAGCAATGGTCATTGAATTATCAACATCGGCAAATACAGTAGGTTTAACAAAGTAGCCTTTTGAAAGACCATCTGGTCGACCTAAGCCACCAGTCACTAAAGTGGCTCCTTCTTCGATGCCAGCTTTGATTAAGGACTGAATTCGCTCGAACTGGATTTCATTAACAACCGGACCTAGCGATACATCTTTCATCGGGTCGCCTACACTGTGAGCATCGGCAGCTTCTTTGGCGAAGCGTTTAGCGTCTTCCATTTTTTCTTCTGGAATCAGCATTCTTGCTGGTGAACGACAAGCCTGACCGCAATTGACATAGCAAGCCGTTACCCCATCTTTTACTGCCTTTTCCAAATCCGCATCTCGCATGATCAAGTTGGCTGATTTCCCGCCTAACTCCTGCGCTACCCTTTTGACTGTTGATGCGGCGGATTTTGCTACCGCAATCCCTGCTCGGGTTGAACCCGTGACCGAAACCATGTCGACATCAGGATGACGAGACAGTGCTCCGCCAGCACTGTCCCCAGCGCCGGTAATATGATTGTACACACCTGCGGGGTATCCCGCCTGATGAACCAGCTCAGCAAATTTGATGGAGGATAACGGAGAAAACTCAGATGGCTTCGCCACCATGGTGCATCCTGCTGCCAGAGCTGGTGCGGCTTTCACGACCAGTTGATTCATTGGCCAGTTCCAAGGCGTGATCAGAGCGCATACACCAATGGGTTCTTTTGAAATTAATGTGTTTCCGCGAACCTCCTCAAACACTTCTTTCTCTAGTGCCGCAATAGTAGCTTCTAGATGCGCTGTGCCCACCCACGCCTGAGCCGCTTCTGAAAACGCTTTGGTAGTGCCCATTTCGAGTACCATTAAATGCGCTATTTCTTCGTATGCGTCGTTATAAAGAGACAATAATTGCTTCAGCAAAGCTAAGCGCTCTTCTTTGGAGGTCATTGAAAAGTCATCAAACGCTGCTTTTGCAGCGGCTACGGCTCGGTTAACGTCCGTTTCATTGGCCATAGGGATCTGACTGGTTACGGCTTCCGTCGCCGGATTAATCAGCGTATGAGTGTCGCTGGAATCGGGTGTGACCCACTGACCATTGATATAAAATTTTCCTATATTTTCCATCATGATTCCTTCCTTACAGGGCTTGTGAACCCCAATTATCCTTTACCAGCGGCCAGCCTGACTGAATCCGGATGCTGACGTAATTTCAACATTGCCCACGTTCCCACAAAGGGACCGGGTACTAAGATTAGAAATGTCCACTGCCAACTGCCTAGCCACTGGGCAACTTGTGGCGTTATCCAGATAGCAAAAATCGTAATCGCAAAACCAATGCCCATTTGCAAAGCCAGCGATGACCCCACCAGCGACGAATCAGACAGCTCCGTTACCGCTGCTGAAAACTGAGCGCTGTCGGCCACAACCGTGAAGCCCCAGACCATAGCAACAAGGGTAAATACCCAAACAGGACCATCGAAATAAAACCCCACTAAAAGTGCCGCGCTCCCAGAGCAAATCATCATTATCGACGTGGCGTAACAACGACCGATTTTGTCGGCAAGCCAACCACAGAAAACACACCCCGGAGCGCCCAGTGCCACCACAGAAAAAGTCAGAAATGCAGCATTGCTCACTTCTAAACCATTCGATTGCGCTGCAGTGATGTAAGCCAGAAGCCAACCCCACATGGCGTAGAGTTCCCACATGTGCCCGAAATAACCAAAGTTGGCGAGCATGACAGGTCGATTCTTAACAACCTGACCAAGTTGCCTCGGGTTAAACTTTGTCTTAGCAAAAGAGTGAGGTCCTTCACTGAGCAAAAATCCGAAAATGATGGCTGCAATAAAGCTGCACGCCGAGCTGCCGATGATCACCAGCCGCCAGTCGATATTGGCGGTGTCTCCTCGAAACAAAAATGGCAGAGCGGACCCTAAGGTTAATGCCCCCACCATTGCGCCCATTGCCAATCCACGCCCTTTAACAAACCACGTAGCAATAAACTTCATCGCGGGTGGATAAATGAAAGCCAGAGAGACGCCCGTGATAAAACGAAGCAACATGGCGAGACCACCCGTTGGTTCGGTTAAAAGCAGTGCGTTGGATAACGCGGCTACCAGGCTCGCGGTTGCCATCAATCTGGTCAGTTTCAAAACATCCGAAATGGACATCAGGCTCGATGTCAGAGCGCCGGCGACAAACCCGACCTGGACAGCATTGGTTAACCAGGATGATTGCTCTGTGGTGAGTTCAAATACAACAATCAGCTCTGGGAGAATGGCAGTTGCCGAAAACCACGTAGTTAACGACAAAATCACGGCTGCCGCCGCTAAACTCAATGCTTTCCAATGTTCGGGGATCACGCTCATTTACAATCCTTCTAGCGCCACCGTAAACGTGGTTGCACTGCCCTCGACACACACATCCCCTTCACTGTCCGAAATGGTGGCTTTCAGTTGGCAAATGGGTTTGTCATCTCTCACAGACTCAACCACTACAGTCGCAGTTATTGTTTCGTTCACGCCAACTGCTTTCAGAAATTTAAGGTCCGTATGCAAAAACACGGTTCCTGGACCGGGCAAATCCTGCGCAACAGCGGCATTTAACATGCCTGTTGTTACCCCACCCTGCACAATCAATTTTCCAAAAGGCGTTTTTTTGGCAAGTTCTTCATCAAAGTGGACCGGGTTTCTGTCCCCTGTCATTCCCGTAAACGCTTCAATATCTTCCCGCCTGGTGGTTCGCTTCCTAGAAGCCGTCTGCCCCACTTCAGGTTTGCCTTTGATAACCCCTTTCCAACCATATTCATGCGTACTCATAACTCAGTTCCTTTGTTAGGGTCTGATGACCCTAGTTAAACCTGCTCGAAGCAGGGCAAAATCCGACCACCCAAGTTCGTAGGTGCAAACTTGAAGCTGTCCCCGATTTGCATGTCCTTTTTTGTCTTAAACAGATGACTTAACAAAGTTGGTCCTTCATCCAGTTCAATCAAACCAACATAGTAGGGTGTTATGTCTATCCATCCGGGATGCCCCGGTTTGTTTACCTGAGAGTAACTTTTTAATGTTCCTCCTCCTGTCACCCGCTGCCACTGCAAGTCTTCTCCCCAGCAGAACGGGCATTGTGAACGCGGATAAAAAATGTGCTTATGACAGGATTGGCACTGCTGTATTTCCAGTTCGTCTTCAGATACAGCCCGCCAGAAAGGTTGTGTCAGCGCGGTTATCGTTGGTCCCGGAACTTGCAGATGCTCTAAAATTTGCGAGCGTTCTAAAGTTTGCAAATGCTCTAAATGATCCTTATTCATTGCTCCGCTCCTAAAACCAAAGCCACAGCCTCGCTCATGGTGGCGCCATTTCCTGTAACTAATGAAGTACGACAAGACGGCATTTGACGGGCCTCTGCCGTACCCCGAATTTGGTGAACCGCTTCCACCACATGCGTCATGCCACCAGCCAGATCCGGCTGCCCGTAACCCAGCTGACCGCCATGTGTGTTAATCGGCTGTTTGGCTTCAACACCCATTCCGCCGTTATTCGACAGCCACTGCCCAAACTCGCCGGGAGCGCACAATCCTGCGTCCTCTATCGTGGTGGCGACCATGATGGTGTAACAGTCATAAAGCGAGAGAAAATCGATATTTTTAACGGACAATCCCGACTGTTTTAATGCACGTTGAATGGCAGGTTTAAGAGGACCTGACGTGAGATTTGGTGCCTGACTGACAGCACGATGGGTGACTTTTTCCCCAGCCCCCAGAAGATAAACCGGAGAATGATTCGTCTTTTGAAAATGGCGGCTGGAAGTCACAATAACCGCCTCAGCCCCTGCCACGGGCATCACTATTTCAAATAAGTGGAGAGGTGACGCGATAATTGGCGACGCCAGTACATCATCAACACTTGCTGGCTTTCCGTAAAAAATGGCATTGGGATTAAGTTGTGCGTTTTGCCGCGAACCTGCTGCTATTTGAGCGTAGTCTTTAGCACTGCACCCATATTTATGCATGTGTGCCTGCATAAGCAGCGCGTATGAGATATTGGCACCGGAAGCGCCGAAAGGCACATCGAATTCCCTAATCGGATTCCGGTTGGGCGAACGGCTGGGTTCTGGATTGCGATGATTACCAATCACACACAATACGGTTTCGCACATCCCGGCCTGAATCGCAGCCACGGCACGCCAGATCATTCCCGCTCCGGATGCACCACCAAGGTCGACAACGTTCGCCATTGTCGGCTGAAGCCCCATGTACTCGGCGATAGTCGCTGGCACATGCTGGGGGGTTTCGCCTACTTGCGGGCAAACCAGTAACCCATCGATATCAGAAGGAGACAAGCCTGCGTCTTTTGCGGCGTAACTTGAAACCCGCATCAGCAATTCCAGCGTTGTGACACCCTCGGTCTGCCTTTGAGGTTTCAGAGAAGCAACACCTGTTATCCCAATCGCGTTATTCACCAGGCATTCTCCCGAGTCAGTTGTCTGTACTCTTCAAGGCATGCCTGATTGGCGATCGACCCGATATTTTTAACCACGCCACCCGCCACTACCGTTCTTGCAGCACCTTCCACACGTTTTCCATTCACGGTATAAGGAACATCAGAAACGATGTGTACTCTCGCGGGCACATGTCGTGGAGAAGCGCTCTGTCTGATCTGATTGCGTATTTCAGCCACCAGTGTTTTTGATATGCCTTCCCCGGGCGCAGGCTTTAAGCAGAGTACGACGTCTTCGTCGCCATCATGCTGATGACCGAAGGCAAGGTAATCGTCCACTTCTTTATATTGTTCGCAGACAGCGTAAATTTCAGAAATGCCAATTCGGACACCACCGGGTTTGAGCGTATTGTCTGACCGACCATGGACGTATCCGCCACCTGAATAGGTGAATTCAACCACATCACCATGAGTCCACACCTCGTTTCGATCGCCAAAGTACGTATCGTGGTATCGCTTATCACCATCTTCTCCCCAGAACGTAAGTGGCATTGAGGGAAAAGGTTCAGTGCAGACCAACTCGCCACGCTCTCCAATAACCGGAATATCCCGATCATCTAAAGCCGCTATGGAATGGCCCAGTGCTTTGACCATGAGTTGCCCCCGGTAAACGGGATGAACCGGTGACCCAATTAAGAAGCAACCTAAAATCTCCGTCCCACCAGAAATGGAGGCAAACATCATGTCTTCTTTTATGGCCTGATACACCCAGTCAAACTGGTGAGGCAGTGTCGGCGCACCACAAACCATAAGTGATTTCAGGCTTGAAAGTGCGTAGTGCTGATTTGGAAGAAACGCTTCTGCCGCTAAAGTCGCGAGATACTTAGGGCTTACGCCTAAGTGTGTCAAACCAAGATCAGAGGCTAAATTCCAAAGTGGTGTGGAATCTAAACCGTCGGGAGTTTTCAGAATGGGTGCGCCGTCATATAGAACAATAGCGGCTCCAGCAGCGAGCGCCGACAGGTTCCAGTGATACATCATCCAGGCGGTGTTGCTGTACCACATTACCCGATCATTACGTTGAACATCGCCATGCAAAACATGCTCTTTCAAATGCTGCAACAATACCCCACCAACCCGATGAACAATGGCCTTTGGCGCACCGGTTGTTCCAGAGGTATAAAGCACATAGATGGGGTGGTCAAAAGAAGTACGGTTGTATGCCAACGGCTCTTGATGACCATAATCGTTTTGACGAATCGCACGATCACTGACTAATTCACCTTCACCACTTTGCACAATGGTTTGAATACTCGGAATACCGTCTACGACCTGATTAATGCGCTCAGAAATATCAAACGATTTGCCGCCATACTGATAATGCGGTTCAACGAATAATACTTTGGGTTCTACCTGACCGATTCGGTCAATAATTGCAGACTGACCAAAATCTGGTGAACAGGAAGTCCATACTGCCCCAATGCTCACAGTACTCAATAATGCAACCAAGGCATCCACGTTGTTTGGTTGAACCCCTGCCACCCTATCGCCCTGCTGAACTCCAGACTGACGCAAACCATCGGCGACTTTCGCCACTCTCATCCTGAGATCTTTTCGCGTAAACTGCGCTTGTTGACCAGATTCATTAGCGGTAAATACCACCACTTCGTCGTCAGACCCTTTGAGCATGTTCTCCGCTAAATTCAGCAGTGCATCTGGGAAGAAACGAGCCCCCGTCATTCTTGCTGTGGTGCTGGGAACATAGAAAGTTTCTCCTTTATCGCCCACAACGTCACAGAAATCCCAGACCGACGACCAGAAGCCACCAAGGTCACTCACCGACCAGCGGTGCAGCGCATCGTAATCATTCGGGTCGAAACCGTTCCTCTCAGCAAACTGACTCAGCCTCGACTGGCGAATTCGTTCCGCAGATGGCTTCCAAAGTATTTCTTTGTTCATGATTGACTGTCCCTAGCTCTTTCCTCAGCTCTTGCTCCATGCGATCTTGTAGTCAAAATCTGTTAAACCGATTGTGTTTTCGATAAAGTGCTACTGCGTAGCTCAACACCGCATAATTTCATATTTCTGTACCGTTCGGTCTGTACACATTTAAGGTTCTAAATTAACAAATTGTCAACATTTATTTTTCAAAATGAGCACGTGAACATTGCTTTTTGACAGCATATTGATTAGTTTTTATAGCACCTTTGATTACAAATGAAGTTTCGATATAGGCATCAAAAAAACAAAGAAATGTACCGAACAGTCCAATAAAAGGAATGAGATTCTGAAAGATACAAAACAGGCAGCAAGAATCCGACAAATTGCTGCAACACTATTTGCGGAAAAAGGGTTCAATGGCGTGGGTGTGGCAGAGCTTGGTGAAGCGACCGGGCTTGGGCGCGGTGCGCTTTATCACCACATTGATACCAAGGAAAACCTGCTGTATGACATTTCCTCACGCTATATCGTTGAACTGGTTGAGGCGGGGAGAGAGATCACTGCGAATCAGATTGATCCGGCAGAGCGCGTTAAAAGCCTGAGTCGTCACTTGATGCACGTTATTAGCATGCACCTAGCGGAAATGACGGTCTGTTTCAGGGAAATTCACTCTTTAACCGGAGAGCGATACCAATCGGTCGCAAACCTGCACGCCGAATACCAACAGATTTGGGAAGATGCTTTTGCAGCAGGAGCGGCTCAGGGGCAATTCCGGAAAATCGACAAGACCGCCGTTAAAGGTCTGTTAGGGATGTTTTTCTACAGCTTCCTGTGGCTTAAGCCCGGCGGACGCCAGTCGGAGGAGGAAATAGGCAATATATTCAGTGATTTGGTACTCAGAGCCATTGGTGCACAAGGGTATCTAGAGGAAAATCAATTCTTCGAATAAGAATACGCTGTTCTATGTGCTCAGAGTTCAAAAATGCATGAATATGACATGTATAGGGAGTTTGCTGCTTGGTGCTCAAAGCAGCATTCTCCTGAGTGTATTTACCAACAATCGCAGGAACAGTCAGAGCAGTCTTTTTTCAATGACAATGCGTCTACACAGCAACTTGCATTGTCACAAAATTGATCGTTTTCTTTTTTGTCTTTTTTCTTTTTCCTCTCTCGCTTCAAAGTATCGTTTGCGACTCTGCATGCGGAAAAACGCTGTGAAATTCTTGTTCTTGATGAAAGTACGCCGTGTTCCTGAATGATCTTTTTTACTGCTTCAGAACAGGAGTCCCCTTGGTGTAAACAGGCATGTGCGCATCGAAAACCTTTATATGGTGAGATAAAGCGTTGATAAAACCTAATCAGCAGAATCGCCATGTATTTCATTGAGTACCCTTTTCCCTTAGCTGTTTCCACTCTTCTTTTAGTATTCCGTATCTTAAGGAGTCGTAATATTTCCCGTTATAAAAGCGCACTTTGCGCAGTTGTCCTTCGAGCTTAAAACCAAGTTTTTCGGCGCATCGCATCATCGCTGGATTACCCGACCAAGTTGTCAGCCCCACTCTTTCTAGCTCTCGTGTGGTAAATATGTGTGAAACCCACTGAGTCAGTGCCTGATGTGCTATGCCGTGCCCCCATGCTTTGGAGTCGTAGATCACCACACCAGATTCTAACCAGCGGGTGTTTTCGTCTTCCCAATAGCAGCTAACTGTACCCACTGGTTTGCCATTCCATTCAATGACTTGAATGTCTTCACCTTTAAGAAGTCGCTGGAATGTCGTTGTTCGAAACACGTCTTCCGTTGGACGGGTGTAACCAAAGTAAGGACCGTTGTATTTTGTCCATTCCTCGTCTTTGGTGACCAAGTTATGCAGAGCCTGACATTCATCTGCAAACGCTTTTCTGATAATGACAGTCATAGAAATTACCTAAAAACAGAACTCAGGATAAAAAGAAGCTCCCCATTTGAGGAGCGTTCATTTTTATATCTTATAGGCTTAACTTACTATTAATTAAAGCAATTTCTTCTCGCCATTGTGACTGAAGCTTTGGTTTTTGATGCTTAGGCTTTCGAGCCAGATCGTCTTCAAGCAGCGTCTCCAGTTCAAAGAGCTTTTCCAGTAGTTGCTCTTCGTCCGTCTCATTACCCCCTTTAGACTCGACCGACGCTTCAACAACAGTTTCACGCCTATCTGAAACCAGTTCTGATTCAGCCAGTTTCTGATAAGCCAGATTCACGTCCAGAAACGACTCAAGTTTGCCGTCATCAACCAGCCAAAAGCGATTGCACGCCGTTTCGATCAACTGACGATCGTGGCTGACAACCAGTGCCCCACCTTCAAATTTTTGCAGAGTATCAAAGAGCTCTTCCTTGCCTTCTAAATCGAGGTGGTTGGTAGGCTCATCCAACATCAGTAAGTGGTAGTTTGCCAATGTCAGACCGATGAACAGCAAGCGCGAACGCTCACCGCCGCTCAACTCACCAACTTTTTGGTGATGCCGCTGAAATGGAAAACCTGCACTAATCAGCGAGCGTTTACGCGTTTCTTCTGGCAGGTTGCCATAGGGGTAAAGTGCATCCAGTAAGCTGGCATTCCCGTCCAGTTGTTCAAGGCTCTGGTCGTAATACCCGACACGTGCCCGGTTATGGATCGTAATGCCTTCTGACGAAAGCAAGTGTTCGTCACTATTAAGAAGATGGCACTGCCATAACATCCGCATTAGCGATGACTTCCCGCTACCGTTACGCCCTAGAATCGCGACCTTGTCACCACTTTTTACCTGCTGGTGCATTACGTCAAACAACGCAGCAAGTTCAGGCTGAGCCCTCACCTGAGTATTTTCCAACTCCAACAGGCGATTGGCTGGCATACTTTCTCCTGATAAGGAAAGTGTCCAGGGCGAACCTTGAGTCAGCTCAGTTTGCTGCTCGACTAACCGCTCCTTTCGCTTTTCCATGGTTTTGGCTTTACGGGCTAAGTCTTCGTTATCGTAAACTTTTCCCCATATCGCCAGCCGCTTGGCACTTTTTTCAATGCGATCAATTTCCTTCTGCTCGGCTTTATGGCGAGCCTCATCGGCGATGTCTTTCTCTGCTAATGCTGCTCTGGCTTTGCTGCAAGGCAAATCAAAACAATGCAGTGTTTTGTCTCGCATGATCCAAGTTGTGTTGGTTACGTTGTCCAGTAACGTCTGGTCGTGCGAAACCAACACAAAACTGCCTCGCCACTGCTTTAGGAACTGTTCAAGCCAGAGTAATGTCGGCAGATCCAAGTGGTTACTTGGCTCATCCAACAGCAGTAAGTCTGGCTCCTGAATTAACGCCCGAGCAAGCAACAACTTCATGTGTTGCCCTCCACTTAGGGAAGAGGCGGCTTGTTGCCATTGGCTTGGTACAAACCCAAACTCCGCCAGCATGGCTTCAACGCGCCATACTTCATCGGCGTTGGTGAGCTTTTCTGCCAATGCATCTAACAGGCTTGCGTGTTGAACATCTTGTGGCAGTGTTTGCTCCACGCTTGCCACCACACATCGTCTTGCTTGGGTAATGGTTCCGGTATGAGTGTCATTTTTGCCACTCAGTGCACTCAGTAAAGAGCTTTTGCCGCACCCATTATGCCCAATGAGCCCGATTTTGTTGCCTTGTTGAAGGGTGAAAGAAATAGCTTCAAACAGAGTGTTCGAAGGTTGTTCAATAGTAAGAGATTGTGCTGATAATAAAGTACTCATGAGTTTCTCAAGAATTGCAGGCACGAAGCCTTTGTCAAACTACGCTGACAACAATCCAGAAGCTCGAGAGAAGAGCACTCCAAATAGAAATGTATTTTGTCTTTCGCTCAAGCCAGGATTATCGCAGCACGATATCGCAATGTCTTGAGTGGTTCACTATAGCAAAGTGACGTGCGCTGAATGGGCGACACACTAACATAACTAAATCCTCCTTTTCTTTGTTACAGGCACAGTGCCTTGGTGATTCGGTAGCGTGATAATAGATATATCACCAGACAAAGAACAGCTTTGCGAAACGTCACGCATAAAAAAAGAGAGGTGGGTCACCTCTCTTTCGTAATCGATTGTCACTGATTTACATCCTTTTCGCTTAGGATCAGCCAATCAGTACCGTTGGATTTCCTGCGACGATTTTGCCACCATGGTCGGTGCCATCTCCCATTCTTGCAGCAGGTTTACCGTTGATAAAAACAGAGCCAGAGCCTTGTTTGATGGTATCTGGAGGACCGATACACACTAAGGTATCGCCTTTTCTTGCAGCAGGTAAACCGCCAATCAGAACATTCCCAGAACCGCTGACCACGGGTCCCCCTACATGAGGAACTTTAGCTGTAACCTTAGGGCAGACATGCATTGATGTAACGGTGGCAGCAGGTTTTCCCATCACCAACTCCTAACATTTATATAAAATTGATTTAATAACCTAGAACACCAGGTGGTTTATATCAATGCCAGGAATTAGTGGTATGGACAGTCATTCGGTAAAGTTGCAGCTCAATCACACTTTGTCGATTTAATAACCAAAAATGTACAGGCAAACTTTTACTTTGCTTCAGTATACAATCCCAAAGAAATGAAAGAACAAGTTAATTTAGAAGCTTAGTGATGCAGATTGCCACCCAACTGGTCGCTTAAGTAATCCGCCGCCTCCTGCATTGCGTCACGACACATTTTGCGCTTGGCTCGGTTGTCGCCTTCCACACTCTCAATCATAGGAATAGTCAAACAGGCGATGGCTTGCCCAGAGTAATCCACAAGCGGGACAGAAATGTTGACCACACCTTTAATCACGTAGCTTTTGCGCTCTTCGTAGCCCTTCTTGCGAACTTTGGCTAACTCTTCACGAATCGCATTGGTCTCTTCATCAGTACCAGGAGGGTGAGCAACAATAAACTGGTCCAGCTCGGATTTAGGAGAGTGCGCCAATATTACCCGACCAGACGACGCTTTCCAGACATCAAGTTTTGCGCCCAGGCGAACACTCATCAAGTGATAACCTGGTGAATCTACCTGCCCAATCACGAGCACACTGCCCTCCGAGATGATCGCCAGATGCACAGATTGCTGTAACTTCTCCGACAATGCATTCATTACTGGCACGGCAAGTGAGGTCAGTCGTTTAATTTTTGGATATCGGTGCGACACTTCAAACAGCTTAGTTGTGAGTGCGTAACGGTCGGTGTGGGGATCAAGGGAAAGGTAGCCTCTGTCGCAGAGTACCACCAGCATTCGGAATATTTCCCCGACGCTGCGCCCTAGTTCTCGGGCGATTTCTACCTGCGATAAACCGGATGCGTGGTTAGATAAAACTTCTAGAATATCCAACCCCTTTTCCAAAGCGGGAGCTTGGTATTTTTTCTCTGCTTTCGTGTCCAAATGCTTTCCTTAATGAATGAACCAACAGGGCTACGCCCATGTTACTCAATCGGATAACAAGTTTCATCAGAGAAAACCAGTTTCGTATCACGGCTGTGACCTAGCTTTTCAGAGACCACTATTTACATAAGGACTTGCTCTGTGATCTGACTAAGTAATCACCTTATTAGTCCGAGTTTCCGATTGAATTTTGTCCCAGTCCCAAGCAATACCCAAGCCGATATCGGTTGGTGCCTGTGCCTTCCCATCAATAATGTTGAGCCTGCTGCTGGAAATAGAACCTAGCTGAGGAATGAACTCCAACCAGCGACTGTTCGGAACCGCACAACAGAGTGATACGTGCAATTCCATTAAAAAGTGCGGGCAAACTGAAACGTTGTACGTTTCCGCTAAATGCGCCACCTTCAGCCAAGGGGTAATACCGCCAATTCTCGCCACATCGACCTGTACAATATGACACGCGCCTTGCTCCAGATACTCTCTGAATCCTCGCGTTCCATACATGGATTCACCCACCGCAATTGGCAGACCAGCCGTTGCACAAAGCTGCGCGTGACCTGAAATATCTTCTGCTGGCATAGGTTCTTCCAGCCAGCTTATGCCTAAATCGGCAAATGCCCGACCGCGTTTTATCGCCTCGTCTCGGCTAAAGCTTTGGTTGGCATCAACCATGATGTGGTAGTCATCCCCAACCTGTTTTCTCACGTGTTCTAGCCTGCGAATGTCTTCTGCCAGAGAGGGCGAACCCACTTTAACCTTTGAACCACCAAAGCCTTGTTTCTGCACTTCAATCGCATCTTCTGCAAGCTGTTCTGGCGTGAGATGTAGCCAGCCACCTTCGGTGGTATAGAGCGGGATTTCGGGTTTGGCTCCACCAGCAACTTTCCAAAGTGGAAGCTGTGCTTTGATGGACTTTCTGTCCCAAAGAGCCGTATCTATCGCAGCCAATGCTAAAGAAGTTATCGCCCCTACTGACGTTGCGTGACTGTGGAAATAGAGATCACGCCAGATTTGCTCAATGCAGTCTGGATCTTTGCCAATAAGTTGAGGAAGAAGGTGATCGTGAAGCAAAGCGACAACTGACGAACCGCCAGTACCGATGGTATAGGTATACCCCACTCCCGTTACGCCGTCACTATCTGTAATTTTAACCATTGGGGTTTCCTGGCACACAAACGACTGAATGGCGTCGGTGCGCTTAACCTCTGGTTCTAGATCAACCCAATACAGCTCTGCTTTCTCAATGGTTGCCATGGTGGTGCGTCCTTTGCTCCATGTTTTTTAAAAGTGTTTCACTTAGTTTTGCGAGTTCTCGTAGGTAATCGCAGTCTGACTTGAAGTGCCAAGCCCATCGATTCCAAGTTCGACAATATCGCCCTCTTTCAGGTAGCGAGGAGGGTTAAAGCCCAGCCCCACACCAAAAGGCGTGCCTGTGGAAATCACATCTCCGGGAAGTAAGGTCATATACTGACTGATGTAACTCACCTGTTTAGCAATGGAGAAAATCATGTCGCTGGTGTTGCTGTCTTGCAGCATTTCACCATTCAGTGACAGCCAGAGCCTTAGGTTTTGCGCATCCGAACATTCGTCTGTGGTCACGACATAAGGGCCAAGCGGCGCAAATGAGTCGCAGCTTTTTCCTTTCACCCACTGACCTTCCTGCTCAAGCTGGAATTCTCGTTCTGAATAGTCATTGTGAAGCACGTAACCGGCGACGTGCTCTAACGCATCCTCTTCCGACACATAACTTGCACGCTTACCGATAACAATCGCCAGCTCAACTTCCCAGTCGGTTTTCTGGCTGTTTTTAGGGATGATGATGGGATCGTTCGGACCACATAAAGAGCTGGTGGCTTTCATAAATAAAACCGGCTGCCCCGGGATAGGCATCCCAGATTCTTCGGCGTGCTTTTTATAATTCAACCCGACACAAATGATTTTCGAAGGTCGGCAGATTGGGGCTCCATAACGTTCGTTCTCGCCAAACTCTGGGCAATTTCCCTGATGTTCATCAAGCCACTCACTGAGGCGTTTTGGTCCGTCTGAACCAAAGAAAGATTCAGTATAATCCTCACCAAACGCACTGACGTCGATGCGTTTTCCGCTATTCAGTTCGACGCCAGGCTTCTCGCTGCCGGCTTCTCCTACTCGAACAAGTTTCATGGTTGTATTCCTTCACTATCAAAATGATTTAAATCGATAAAAATCAGCGTAACTGAGTGACACCGCCGTCAATGTCATACGCAGATCCTGTAATAAATCTCGCTTTGTCACTGCACAAAAACACGGTGAGATCGGCAATTTCTTTCGGGGTTCCCATCCGACCAATTGGCTGGTATTCGCTGAGCGTTTTAAACATTTCCTCTTTGGTGTCTGGGTAGTGTTTTTCCAGATACCCATCAACAAACGGGGTGTGTACACGTGCCGGACACAGACAGTTGCAACGAACGCCTTTCGCCACGTAGTCTCTTGCGATACTTAAGGTCATTGCGAGTACTGCGCCTTTTGACGCGGAATAGGCAAAGCGGTCGGATATGCCCACTTTGGCGGCAATGGAAGAGAGATTGAGAATGGCACCCTGTGCTTTTTCAAGCAGTGGCATCGCATGCTTTGAGAAAAGAAATAACCCATTGACGTTAACAGAGAAAACTCGCTCCAGTTCAGAAAGAGAGGTATTTTCAAGGGAGCCGATAGACGCGATACCCGCATTGTTAACCAGAGCATCCAGACGACCGATTTGGCTTTCTATTGCAGCGCAAACACTGGCAACATCACTTTCACTGGACACATCGCACTGAAAGGTTGAGACCTTATCCGTATTGAACTCTTTCGATGCATCTTCAAGTTGCTGTGAATTCACATCAACCAGCACAACGTGCGCTCCGGCATCATGAAACCCCTTGGCAATAGCCAGACCAATACCCGATGCTGCTCCGGTTACTAACGCAACTTTTCCCTGCAACATGTCATTCTCCTTATTTCTGTTCGAAAACCTGTTCCATTGTCAGCCACCATTCTTCACCTGCTTCTGGCAGAGGTTGCTGCATGGGTTTCATCCACGCCCACCATTTTTGCGTTGTCGGATCGGCTGCCATCTCCGCCATATCACTTTCGAAGTCCTCTCCTACATATTCGAAGTAGGCGAAGAGCAAGCCGTTGTGATGAAAAATGGAGTAATTCTGAATATGTGATGCTTCGATCTGAGTCAGCACTTCAGGCCACACTTCGGCATGGGCTTTTACGTATTCATCGTAATGTTCTGGCTTCAACTGGATGACCTGACCAAACTTTTTCATGGTACCTCCTCAGCTCCCCACTCGAGACAAATAGACATTTTCCGCAGTTTTGAAATAGAGGTTTTGCTTTTCCGAGTCACTCCAATGCGCCACCAGATCATCCAACCTGGATTGCCACGCTTGTGCAGGCTCAACCAAAGTACAGACTGGCCAGTCGGATCCAAACATTAAACGTTCCGAACCAAAGGACGATTTCAGCCAGGCGATCACCTCAACTAACGTTGCCTCGTTTTTCGACAAGTCCCCAGCCTGCGTGACTAACCCCGACACTTTGCACACTACGTTGGTGTGCGCCGCGATGGAGGCGATGTTCTGTTGCCAGGCTTTATACGCAGATTCGTCTTCAACATAAGAGGCAATGGCAGGTATGCCACCGTGATCCAGTACGAACTGAGTGCCGGGGCACTGCTTTATTAACGCAGCCGCATCGGCGAGTTCTTGAGGTCGAATGCAGATATCAAAGGAGAACCCCTGTTTTCCCATCGCCTGTACGCCTTTGACAAACGCTTCCGACAGGCAGTGACCTGCTTCCATTTCTGGGGTATGGAGTACTTGCCTGAAACCGGCAACATGAGGAGCTTTGGTTCGAACAGAAGAAAGGTATTCATCAATATCTGCTCTGGTCACTTCAATGGATGCCACCATTGCCACAAGCGGTAATTCAGGGTTCTGACAAAGCTTGCCTACGTACTCAATTTCAGCATCTCTCTGCTCCGGAACCACATCCACTTCTAAATACACCGACTTATCAACTTTCTTAAAATCAGAAAGATAGGCGTCGATGCTGAACGTTTTGTTCAATGGTTCAAAATCGTTCACCCATGGAAGATTAAACTCGTCCAAATCCCACAGGTGCAGATGACTGTCAATGATCATCGCAGATCTCCTTATCGCGAACGACATTTTAAATATAAAATTACATTTTAAATACGATATGTAAATTCATTTTGGCTATTATTTGATCAATTTAGCAACTAGCGTGAAGCTGATCACAGTTAAGTGTATGCGTGATCTAAAGAAGATAGATGGCTCCGAGTAGAAGGTAAGGAGAAACAGAGAGCATGACCAAGTGTCTCTCCTACTTCAGCGTATGAAATGAAGGTTTTTCGGTTTAGCTGTTGATCGTTCAGGAAGGATTAGCAAATAGGATTCAAGCCAAAGAAAGGCTCAAACCCTATGCAGAAATGTTTTCGCAGTACTGCTCAGTTGTTAATTACAGCAAAGAAGGAAGCCAGAGCGTGATCATCGGGAAGTAGGTAACCAGCATAAGCACCACCACCATGGTGAGATAAAACGGTAGCATTTGACGAGCAGTGGCTTCTATTTTGACTTTGCCAATCCCACAGCCAACCATAAGAGACGTCCCGACGGGAGGTGTGCATACTCCAATTCCCAAATTCAACAACATAATGATGCCAAAGTGGATCGGATCGACGCCTATTGTTTTTGCTATTGGGAGAAGAATTGGCGTCAGTACAAGGATAAGCACTCCCATATCCATTAGCATTCCCAACACCAGTAAGAGAACGTTAATTGCGAGCAAAATAATGTATGGGTTCTCAGACAAACCTAGAATGAAGTCGGCGAGCAAGCTAGGAACACTCAGGAAAGACAGCAAGTATCCAAACGCCGAAGAGGTCATGATAATCGCGATAACCATCGACAATGTTTTCAGAGTGTCGCTCATGATCTTGTTCATCTGAGTTCGCGTTACGCTTTTATAGATAAGCACGGTAACCAAAAGCGCATAAGCTACTGCCACCGCCGCAGACTCGGTTGCGGTAAAGATCCCGAGCACAATCCCACCAATAATGATCACTATTGTCAGCAACCCAATTGATGCTTCACCGACAATTGCCATACCTTCTTTAAAGGAATAGCGTAGCCCTTTGGGATGATGATTTTTCGATGCAAGGAAACCACATAACATCATTAGTGAAACACTGAGTAGTATTCCTGGAACATACCCGGCAATAAAGAGCTGACTGATGGGCAAACCACCAGCAGCCAGAGCGTAGTAAATCATATTCTGACTGGGTGGAATAAGGACGCCCTGAACCGATGAAGTAACGGTAACGGCAACAGAATACTCAGCCGGATAGCCGCTGCGCTTCATGGCAGGAATTAAGAAGGAACCGATCGACGCCACATCCGCAACCGAAGAACCCGAAATACCACCAAAGAAGGTGCTGGCCACAACATTTCCCTGCGCCATTCCCCCTCGAAAACGCCCGACGAGTACCTCTGAAAAGCGGACCAGTCGGTCCGAGATCCCCCCTTCGGTCATAATGCTGCCAACCAGAATAAAAAACGGCACAGCTAGAAACGTAAAGCTGAACATGCCATTGACCATGCGCTGTGCAATCAGCAATAAGGGTAAATCCAGTTGCCACGCCGTCAGCACAGATGAAATGCCCAATGCAAATGCAATGGGTACTCGCAGTAACATTAAGATGAAAAAACTGCCCAGTAGTACTGCAATACCTACCTGTTCCACACTCATGCCGCTTCCTCTTCTTTTGCTCTCACATCGCCTGAAAAAATATTGGCTAGCGCGTTAATCAAAGTGAGTACCGAACCTACAACAGCAGAGTAGTAAAGCAGCTGCTTAGGTAAGCCAGAAGCGGGCAAGATTTGTGCGCCCGCAATATTGACCAGAGTATGAGCATTCATTAGCAGAATCAGGGAAAACAAGGCAATGCAAAGGTAGGCAAAGTAGTCCAGCCCTTTACCGACAATAATCGGCGATCGGTCTCTGAGATAAGTGATTGCAACGTGTGAATGAGTTCGGACTCCTATCGCAATGGATAACATCCCGTACCAAACAAGGAAGAGCATCGCGACTTCTTCAGACCAGCTGGTTGGCTTGTTAAACACGTAACGCAACACAACCTGTGTCACTGTTATTAAGACAATCAGCTCTAACAGCCGGTTGGCTATCCATGTTGCAATAAGGTTCAATTTAGCAATAAATACGCTCATCACTCTCACTCCATGAGTGCTAGAGTTGCCCCGCCCTACGACGGGACAAAGTCTTATTTGACGGCTTTAATTCTGTTTACCAATGGCAGAAGTTTAGGAAATTCTTCGTACACTGGCTGAACCGCTTGCTGAAATGGTGTGTTGTCAATCACCGTCACTTTCACGCCCGCTGCCACAACTTTCTCTTTTGCTTCAATATTGGCTCGAATCATGAGATCTCGCTCGAATATCGCGGCTTCTTTGGCAGCCTTAGCAATGGCATTTCTATGATTTTCAGGCAGCGAATCAAATTTCGCTTTGTTCATGATAAGAATGGCGGGCGGGCTTAAGTGACCATCTTCAACGTAGTTTGGTGCGACTTCATAGTGACCAGAAGTCAGATAACTTACATAGTCGTTCTCTGCGCCATCAATCACGCCAGTCTGTAAGCTGGAAAAAACCTCGCCATAGTTCATGGGTGTCGCGACACCGCCAACAAGGTTAACCATGCTGATGGAAATGGGCGATTTCTGAACACGAATCTTGAGACCTTTCATGTCTTCAATCGATTTAACAGGATGTTCTTCGGTGGTGTAGAAACTGCGAGTCCCCGCTTCCATAAACTCGAACCCGACCAAACCATATTTCGCCATATCGGCTCTTACTTCATCTCCGATATCACTGTCCAGAACACGGTATTTGTGTTTAATGTTCTTGAATATGTAGGGAAGCGTAAACACGCCGACACTTGGCGATACATTCGCCAGAGTCACACTGTTTACACGCGTAAGGTCGATAATTCCCGCCTGAGTCTGTTCTATGGTTTCTGCCTCCTGCCCCAGTTGAGCGCCAGAAAAGACTTTAACTTTGACTTCACCATTCGAATAAGTGGAAGTGAGCTCGGCAAATTTATGCATCGCTACAGTAACAGGGTTGGATTCAGGCTGATTTTCAGCCAGACGCAATGTCGTCGCGAACGATAATGAAGGTATCAGCAGTGCGGTAACAGACCATCCAATGATTCCTTTAGATATTGTCCCTTTCATGTCCTTTACTCCTTGATTAATTAGCTTTTCTTAAGCCATTACATGGTCAACCCTTGACCACCAGAGGTATTGCTATTTATTCCATTATTTGTGCGTTTTCTAAATGCTCCTCATCCTTTTCAGGGATGGAAAAGATCAGAAGGACGCACAATTCGATCACCTAAGTACACTTGTTTTAATTGTGGTCCATTTCGGGATGTGGACCATTCAATAAAGTCGGCTTTGTCTCCTACTGCGGGCATTGTGTTGGGTTGAGACAGCAGTTGCAGAGGGTTGTGGCGGGTAATTCTCAGTAGATCTGACATCGATAAATCACACCACGCCATTACATCCTGAACCATTTTGTCCATTCGGGCTGAAGACCCCGCAAAGTAAGCCGAACCGGGAATTCGAACGACGCCGTCTGAGCAAAGCTCAATCTCAGATTCACCTAACCAGTAGCGCCCTGGCTGCTGGGAGAGACCAGCTGCGGAAGTGGCATCCGTCGTCAATACAGTCCGCGCCAATGTTTTCGCTCGTATCCATGTTTTAAGCATCTCGGGTTTCACGTGGATACCATCGGCGATAAAGCTGGCATACAAACCGTCTTGCGCTAACTGCGCCATCAGGGGGTTTTCTGTTTTATGAAGTTGATGTGCAAGTCCGTTGCCAAGATGCGTTGATAGCGTCGCTCCTCTTTCAACCGCCCTTGCGATTGTTGTTGAATCGGCTTCAGTGTGCCCTAGTGCAACGGTAATCCCCTCTGATTTCAAATAAGAAATCAACTCAAGTACACCTTCTATTTCAGGCGCGACCGTCATCAATTTAATCGGCTTCGCAACCAAAGATTGCAGCTTTTTAACCACCGATATCGATCCTGAAATCATTGCTTTTTCAGGATGAGCACCGACAAACCCTTCTTTTGGCGATAAAAACGGTCCTTCGATGTGATAACCCAAGACCATATCCGGTCCTAAGGCACTCTTACCGACCGCCTCATCAAGCGTTTTTAGTAATTGATAAAGCTTTTCTTCATCAGCAGAAATCAAAGTGGGCAGGCACTTCGTTACCCCACTTTTGAGCATTTCGAAAAGCGCGTTATCGAGTGCCTCTGGGGACACTCCGAACGAGTTAAAATCCAACCCACTAAAGCCATTAACCTGAATATCCACCAAACCTGGAGTGACCACGCTGTCCTGCTTTTTCTCATTCAAATGAAACGCAGGAACTTCTGTATCGATTCGCGTAATGACTCCCTGTTCATTCAGGTGGTATCTCATCAGTGGCTTTTCGTCTCCGAAGTACACTAATACGCTTTCAGGGTTATCACTTCTCATCACTGCCTCTCTGGTTCAACAGACTTGAAGACTCGTTATCCAGAAAAACCATGGTTGCCTGATGTTTTTGCAACACCGAAGCCGGATGCATCGGAGACATGACTCCCTCAAGGCAATCTTTGACTGCCTGTGCTTTTCTGTCTGAAGGCACAGTGCAAACAATATGGGTACTTTTGAGAATTTGGTTGATTGACATAGAAACCGCATGAGTGGGAACGTCCTCTAATGAAGGAAACCACCCCTCTCCCAACTGCTGCTTTCTGCATGCGGTATCGAGCTCCACCTGTATATACGGAGCAGTCTCTTCGAAGTCCGCAGGAGGATCGTTAAACGCCAGGTGACCGTTCTCGCCAATGCCTACAAAAGCAACGTCGATTTGAATATCAGAGATTGTTTTATTCAAATTGGTCAATTCTTCTTCCAGCTTTGAGGAATCGCCATTGACATAGGTAATCTTTTTCAAATTAGGGAGTTGGTCTTCTACACGCTCTCGAAGGTATCGTCTGAAACTCGCAGGATGCTGATCGCTCAACCCTACATATTCGTCCAAATGAAACACCGACACCCTCGACCAATCAATGCTGGTGTCAGTCACCAAATTGGAAAGCATAGAAAACTGACTGGTTCCCGTTGCCAGAATAATGTTGGCATACCCTTTGGACTCAATGGCTTGGCGAATCAGTTTTGCTCCATATTGAGCGGCAGCAATGGCCATCGATGCTTCGTCTAACCATCTGGATACTTTCATGAATTCTATCCTCACTATTTTGGTTGCCATTTGAACCGTGTGGTTATTGATTAAATACTAACCTGACATTAATTACACTTGCTGTAAATAACTATTTTTTACACAATGTGTAATTATATAAATACTCAGATATGGCAAAGCGATATTGAATAGAGTTACCTTTTTGTTTTTATTTAAATAAATGCTCTATTTATCGCAGGGGAAGCGCTCATTGGGCTTTCGTATTGAATTAGGAAATATTTGAAGGAAGTCACCATTTATGCAGCCAACTACCCCCTCAAAAACCTCAGCGAATCTGTCTTTCAGTGAACGTCTTGCAAAGTCGCTAAATCAGAAAAACAACGACCTAATCCAGCTTTCCGATCAAAGAAAAAATCAGCTGCTTCAAGCCATCTTTTGTCAGGACACGCCAACGCGAAAAAGTCTGAGTCAGGAGTACAAACTGCGACCAGCAACCGTGACTGATCTGATTGGAGAGCTGATTGAACTGGGTTTGGTGGCAGAAGATAAAACGGTAAACCCGTCAAAGCCGGGTCGCCCTGAAGTGTACTTAAGGATTCAGCCTAATGCGCTTTTGGGCATTGTGATTATGATCGACTCACTCACTATCCATGCTCATCTGATCAACCTGACGGGAGAAATTCTCTGCAGCTCATCGCAAACGCTTGACGATCATGAACTGTCAAACGCACAAATTCTGACTCATTTCGAAACATTGGCAATGTCCCTATCTGAAAAGAAAATAAGTGGAAAAGTCGTTGGCATTGTGTGTTCTCTGCCGGGGCTGGTGGATGAAGAAAAGATTTGCTGGGTTTATTCCAACCGATGGCCAAAGATTTCAAATCTGTCTTTTGAACAACTCTCGTCCAAAACTCAATTGCCCGTAAGAATTGCCAAAAACCTGAACAATGAATTGCGCGCCCGCCTGATACGCCACCCGGAACATATGAAAGAATCTGTTCTGAATATTCACTGGGGGTATGGGATTGGTACATCATACGCACTTCGCGGAGACGTAATACACACGCCATTGGGCGGATTTGGAGAACTAGGGCAAACCACAGTTGTGGATGGTGAAAGTTCCGCCACTGTTGAATCTATTGCCTCGCTTAGGGCGATGGAAAACGAACTCAGAAAATATTTTCCAGACAACCCGCTAAGTGAATCCGAATTTGAAAAAGCGTTCAATGAGAAGAACGTCGCTGACATTCCAGTTATTAACCGTGCAATCAACCTTATGAGCGTGACCTTAGCCAACGCTTTTTTAATCCTGTTTCCACAGCAGATTGTGATAACCGGACCATTTGCCCGAACTCCAGAAGTGTTTGACAAGCTGCAGGAGAAATTTACCGCTCAACTTCCTGCATTCATCTCCGACAAAGTTACGTTGCACGTTGGTCAACGTGCCGAAACCGATGAAATGTTCGGCGCGTTGTCTCCGCTTTTTCAGTCTGAAATTATTAAACGACTCAAAAGCCGCTAGCCTTAATATTCAGTCGTCTGACATCAGTGCGCGTTTGACACCCATTTCAAGACCTCGAAACTCAGCAAGCCCTTTGAGTCGCCCAATGCAGGAGTACCCGGGGTTGGTTTTTTTGCCCAAATCATCAATCATTTGATGTCCGTGGTCAGGACGCATAGGTATTGGGCGAGTATCCCCTAACTGGCGTCTTCGGGACTCTTCTTTCAACAACTCGTGGACGACAGAGAACATATCGACATCGCCTTCTAGGTGAGCAGCTTCATGAAAACTTTTAGGGTTTGCCTCCCTTTGCGTCGACCTCAGGTGAGTGAAAAAAATTCGGTCGTGATACGTTCTGATCATATTCACCAAATCGTTGTCTTCTCTCACTCCATAAGAACCAGTGCAAAACGTAAAACCATTGTTTTGGCTCGGAATCGAATTCACAATCCATTCCATGTCTTCTTTGGTCGAAACAATTCTAGGCAACCCCAATATTGGTCTGGGTGGATCGTCCGGATGGATGGCCATTCGAATACTATGTTTTTCACAGATAGGCATCAGAGCCTCTAAAAAGCGCTTTAGGTTTTCTCTCAGTACGCTTTTATCAACGTTGTCATACCTTGTCAGATGCGAGCGAAATTCCTCTAATGTGTAACCTTCTTCCGCTCCGGGAAGACCCGCAATAATGTTCGCGGTAAGCTGATCAATGTCCTGCCGACTCATCTGCTCATATCTTTCACGCGCGGCTTCTTGCTCTGTTGCGGAATAATGCAACTCCGCACCAACTCGCTTTAAGATACAAAGCTCGAAAGCAGCAAAGCTAACGTGATCAAATCTAAGCGCTTTTGAACCGTCACTCAGCTCATAGTCGAGATCGGTTCGCGTCCAATCCAGCACTGGCATAAAGTTGTAACACACGGTATGGATTCCACAGCGAGCGAGGTTAGCAAGCGTTGTCCGGTAGTTGTCTACCCACGTTTGCCAATTGCCTCTTCTCAGTTTTATGTCTTCGTGAACCGGAACACTTTCCACCACTGACCAAGTTAACCCTGCTTCTTCAATAAGTCTCTTTCTTGCTTCTATTTCTGCAACGCTCCAAACCTCCCCATTGGGTATGTGGTGTAACGCCGTCACAATGCTCGTGGCTCCGGCTTGCCTAATATGTTGTAACGTAACGGGATCTTGTGACCCGTACCAACGCCATGCTTGCTCCATAATGCTCTCCGTGTGATTTTTCACTTGATTGGAATAATTAATAACATAACCCGTTATTAATTACTTTGTAAACTATGTGGTGAAGGCTTGCCTACCTCTTAACTTCAAGAAATTTTCAACAATAATGGATCGGACAAGCAGGTTTACACTCGTAACACAATGAAAATTAAAGGGTTGGAAATTGTTCTTAGTGAGGAAAAGGCAGAGAGGAAATCGGTAGAATAGCGGAGCGAATAAGCAGAAGTACCTCTATGTATAAATTGGATGAAGTGAAGCAAACTCTAGTTATGTGTCCGCGAACACACTTCATCCCAAATTACATAAAGTAAAAGAACCGGAATCAATTCCCACCATACTCGGCAAAAACTTCAGGACCAGTCATATCATGAGTTTGGTTGGCGAATTGGTAGTAATGCGGCCTTTCATCAGTAAATACTTGATGGTCAAAAACAAACTTAGACTGGTCGTCTATCAGACCTGCACCTACAATATGCTGTTGATTGTGTTTGATTCGATAGAAAAGATGACTACCACAGCGCTTACAAAACCCTCTTTCTGCCCAATCTGAAGAATCATAAACCTGGATATTGTCTTCTCCTTCGAACTGAATATTTGATCCACAATCTACTGACATTAGTGGACCACCACTCCAGCGCCGGCAAGTATGGCAATGGCATGTCCCAACACTCGGACTGACGGTTTTAGCATGAAATGTCACCGCGCCACAGACACAACTTCCACTCGATTCAAATGTTTCGTTCATCGCCTTATCCTTTATTTAAACTGCCTATTTGGTGTTTCATTATCCTCAATTAAATCAGGGGTTATATCTACGCATCTCACAAACAAAGAAAACGATAAACAAAAAGTTAAATTGGTCACAAAATATAAAATGAATAAAATTGCAAAGGATTACAAAAAGTTAAGTTAACACAAAATTAATACCCGGCTCCCTACTTTACCTGACAGCTCAACTTTCTATTAAAATGTCAGGAAACCATAATGAAAAACGCGTTGTTAGCTTCCGCTGCACTTGGCTTATGTGCCTGCGGAGGAGGATCCGATTCTGGAGGCACTTCGCCTACCGACCCAGTACCCACTCACCCAATTCAACCTGGCAACGCGTTGTCCTGGGCCTATGGCGCCCAAATCGATATTTCAAATGGCGACTCTGTAAGAGCAAGAACCGATAATAAAGTGCACAAGATTACTGTGTTCAAGCCCGAAACAAATGATGTCAATTCAATAACACTCAGAAATGCTCAACATCAATTACTTAAATCTGCACTTTGGACGGTGAAAAACCCAAGTGGCACAACAAATACGTATACAACATTAGACTTTATTGTCCTACCCATAAGCGAAGTTGGCACCTACCATGTCGAATCTTGTGTGTCGCGAAGCAACACCATTACAAAGGCGTATCCATTTTGTGCGAAGCTTGAAATTGAAAGCGTAGAACCTACGGTGATAACCCCACCACCTATCATCAAATCACAAACAAGGACATTTAGCGCTTCAGATTTTGTAAGTGGATCAAACGCGCGGTTCGAACAAGCAAACTTCAGCACATCCAGCTCCAGACTCAGCCAGAATTCAAATCGAGGCTTGGTCACGGTTAACGCATCCCGAACCCAATTCACCTATGAAATGTTCGATGAATACGATTATCTTGCTACGGATTCTTCTGAGAACGTTAAAATTGATGCAAAAGTTGTCAGTGATACTGAAACAAGGCTTGTTAGGTTCGACCTTGTTATTAGTGGTGCAGAGACTCAACCCACGTGCCATGCGGCGAATAGTACTCCTATTCCAGCAACGGCTCTTACAGACGAGACCTACACTTCTATAAATGTGGGAGATTGCATTGCTATTGGCGACCAAAACTTAAGTGAGACTTCTGGTTGGAAGGCATACAGTAAGGATACTAATGCGGTACAGTTAACAGGATTATTCCGTTACGCGGGCGTAGACTTTTCCGATAACGTGAAAGTGCTCTATTTGAGAACAACAGCGACTGGGAAGATCTCTTTTTCTAAGGAGCTTTATGGCGGTGGCAGCGATGGGAACAGGAGTTGGAAGGTTAATGTAACGCCAACCAATGTTGCGTCTCCAAGTGTCGACAATTGGCAAAACAAGCTATCCGCGCAAGTCCAGCAAATTCCAACCATTTCTGCAACTGAACCAGCTCAAGCTACAGAGTGGATATACCACTGGAGAGTGTTTGACGAGACATTCGGCAAATCTCTGATAACCGCTGTTTCGACCAAAACACCTGAGCTCAATCTCGATAAGTTCTTAACCAGTAAGAATGTGAGCGTTGAACTGTATGTAGACAATAGGAATTTTACGAAGTACGTTCCTTTCCCCCCCGGTTCAAAAGGTGAGCTGCAGAAATATGAACTGGACTTAACCGTAAGGGGAGATGAGCCTCAGCCGCCAAAAGCCGTCGTATTGTTCAATGGTAAACGCTATGAAGCTCAAGCGAGACCGCATTCAATTAGGCTCGACAAGTCTATGGAAGCAGTGTTTGACGGCAGCCAGTCCGTGTACAGCACGCAGGATCCATATTTAAGTTTCCACCACATACAAAACTCAAGCGACATTCACAATACCAATCGATTTAATGGCGTGGTTAAAATCTTTGATAACCTAGGAGATGTAAACCGATACTCTTTCTGCATCGCAGGTACTTTCCCTTGGAATAGCACAGAAAATCCGTGCGTGAATTTCATATTTTATTCGGCTAAGTAACAGAAATTAGCACTCAACAGAATCACCGTGGAGCAGAAAGCTTCACGGTGATTTTTGATTTAGTTTCAATAAAATGCGTGGTATCTAGCGTCCCTGAGGAGCAACGTTGGCAGCACTGGTACCGTATTGTGAGAGACACAATATGTGTTATGCATTTTCCTTATTAGTCCGTAACATAAAACCATGAAGGTGCAGGATGATTTTGGTGGCAGCCATTCAATGCAACTCTTAACTTTTTACCTCCCATGACAGCAGCCAAGGCAGCGGAATATTGCCCCTGACTCCCTTTTTTATTAGGGTTTAATCTTAATTGATTTTTTTGAGTACATTCTGAGTTAGATACATGTTCCTTCAAAATAACAAAGCATGTTCCATCTTCAGTGTCACAACCAACTCCAATTGGCGTAACTATTTGTGAAGCACTTACATTAAAACTAAAAGCTAAGCCCGCGGAAAATAATATATATCTTAAGATCTTCAATTTGTACCCCTCTTTCAATTAACAAATGACATGGTTTTCCCCTCCTGAGAATCAATCACACTTGAGTTGATTCGATTAACAGTGAAAGCACCATATCTAAGTATTCTTATTTTGCGGGATCGACTTAGTGAAAAAACACTCTAGTATCCACATCACCATGCCACGGAAAAGTCGCTTCCCATAAACCCCAAACCAACCATAACTTACTGACTATATTAACGAATATTCCACCTAAGCGTATAGAATTAGAAGCGTGCGGTGGCGCGCATTATTGAAAGGAACACATACGATTTAAACAGAACCAACAGGGTTAACCGATATCGCCAAAGAAACATTGTATAGGGGGAGGCTGAAGCAAAAAAAGTCACTATATGTGTTTGTCGCAGGCCATATTTAATGATCGAAATGATAAAAAGAAATCGTTAACTTTGTTGTTCGAGTTAAGTTGGCTGCTAACGCAGCCAAGCCATTGTTAATGTCTATATACAGGCGGAAGGCTCATATTATATTCGTCATCACTTTAGATATTGAACAGTATAAAGTTTACAGAAATGAGTAGCTGAGCCATTCCATTTGTTATGTGCTTCAGGGTGACCATACACACTTACTGATGTATTGGTTTGAAACGCTGCCAGTAAAATACTGAAAGTTGTTTGCTGTCCTGGAGAATCTTTCTTGAGCCAAAAACCTTTACAGATGGAGCCCTTGGTTTTCAACGTAAATATAACATCGCCTCCCCCATATTCTGGGTAAGATTGAAGTGTTTCAACCGTTGAAACTGTTTGTTCCAAGTTTTGAGCAATTTACGGGAAAGCAAAAAATGCAAACCCACATAATATAGCTTTGTAGAGTGTTTTTCTCACATTTACCTCTATATCGATTACGCCAGTTTCAACCGAAAACAGCATACCAAAATATTACGTGTTATCAGTCGGTTTAAAGACTTTTCTAGGTTGAAGTGTTCACCAAATTAATTGATGGTAATGTATTTTAATTTACACTCAGTACCACTACCTTCAACACCTATTCGAGCGGTAGTTCCTGATTTGTAAGCCTCCATAGCCGCTGAAAACTTTAAACTCGCAGGAATTGGGTCTGTGTATCCTCCCAAACTAACCAAGTTGCTAGTGCAATTCCATTGAGAGCCTCCAGGATTTGGATGCTTTGCTCCATGTACAAATACTTTTGCGGTATCATCACCAACGTACACTTTGTTGATCAAAACAGTCCAGTGCACGACACTAGCTGTCGCAGTAGAGGATGCAAATAGCAAAGCTGCCGACAGTAAAACACGGAATTTTTTCATATTAACTCCAAATATTATTAATTGAATCGCAACGCCACACCAAGTGGTGGACGACACTCCCACCTAATGTAACTCTTTGTGCTGTAAACACTTAATCTTGTTAAGCCGAAAATTCTACGCACTGAGAGTCCAACTTCAATACTTTTTATGAACGTGCAATTTTTAGCTTGTAGATGACTGCTCAGCCAAGCCAACTTTCAGCTCTTTTTCAGGTGTAGACCATTTAATGACTGCTCCAAGATTCATTGAGAAAAAGATGATATTTGCAATTATCATTACCACACGACCAAAAAGATAACCTACAACGACCCAACTAGTGTTGCCGCACATCATTAAAATAAAGCCCATCTTGGTCTTATTTTCGATTTGCCAAATAACAAGAAACGTAAGCACCATTGCTACCCAATCGATGTCAATGATCAGCTGTGCATCTTGTTATATTTAGGGCTTTGAACTCAAAAGAACTCCACCACCCATTCCTATGAACAAGCTACCTGAGACTTTTGCGAGCCTACCCTCAAACTTTTTGGCATTCAGCTTTTTTCCTATGCGACAAATAGCCAGTGCGTAGCTCAAGTGGACACCCGACACAATAACGCAAATTGACAAATACATTATGACAAATTGCGTTGCATGAGAGTGACTGGTATCTAAAAACTGGGGTAGGAATGCCGATAGAAAAATCATTGTTTTGGGATTGCTCACTGAAACAAAAAATGCCTCTCTGAAAAGGGATTTAGAGTTACTTTTCGGTCGTTCAAAATCTAGATTGGCTAGTGTAAGGCTATCTTTCTTCACTTGTTTGAAGCTTCTGATTCCAAGGTAAATTAAGTACAAACCACCCACACATTTCATGACAAAAAACCATGCAGGTAATCGAGCAAGGAATTCCCCTACCCCGATAGCAACCAAACCAACAATGAGAAGCTGGCAAAACAAATTACCTAAAACTGTAGTGAATGCAGACCAAATACCATATTGAACGCTATTTTTAACCACTAACAATACATTAGGACCTGGCGATAATGTTACGACTAAATATGCTAGAAAAAACATCATCCAAGTATCTAAACTCATTGAACACTCCTTTGCTTACAAAATATAACGCCCTAATAAAGGGGGAGAACCACGTAATACCGTATCTCCCATATACCACTTTAAACACCTAAATCAACGCGTAGTGAAAATGCTAAGTATTGCAAATCACTCTTGCACCATCTGCTATATACTTTGCTCAAGTTTTTCCTTTGTGTATAACAAAGAACTCCGGAACAAACTCTCTTCACCTTCACTTGCCGTTTGAGTGAGGTAATAGTTGATGATTGGCAAGGTCATCTCCTTGTATTCTGGAAACTCAGATAATTGGTATACTGCCATCGCTTGCTGCGTGTTTACCAATAGGCTTCCTTCAGCAGTTCTGCCCGCAACCCACTCAAATAATTTGTTGTATTGCTCAAATCTCTTATTTTTCGATATTTCTCTTTGGGAATGAAGATACTTGAATACAGTAAAGCTAAAAGCGACAACGCTACCCAAAACTGTCAAATATGGCAGTCCTTCTCTTAAAATTTCCTGCAACGTCAATTTCCTCGGATACGTATAACGAATGAAATGAATTTCTGTTTTGAAACTCTGCCATGCTGAGGTGGTATCGAGTTAGCAAAAATGGCTTTAGTATCTATGACATTAACTTCAACGGGAAAAGTCGTTACACACAAATCTGATACTTACCATGACATGTTGGTCACTACAGCGAATGTACCATATATGCATTCAGGATAATAATCACATTGCTACGCGCATTATTGAGCTAGAACACTCCATAATCTGATTGGTGATGGTCTCTATCACCACTAAATATGTCGTATCACGCGCGTTGGGCTTACGCTTTCTGCTAAACTCTTTTTAAGGGTTGAAATGGTTCGTCTGGTAACTCAACCACTATGCTGTCACCGGCCGACACTCGCCCACCTATTTTAACGATCCCCATTACTCCTGCCTTGCGGATTAATTTTCCTGAGTTGTCTTTGCCTAAAACGGCAGATAATAACCCAGTTTGGTACCCCTCAATTTGCGGGCAAGGGTTTCGTAGACCTGTAATTAGTACTTCCGCACCACTACTGAACCTAACTACTGTATCTTTTGGTAAGCCAAGTAAATCAATACCTGATGTTGTTATGTTCTCACCAAGTGATGCGGGCTCAACTTTGAACCCTTTAGCATCAAGCTCGGCGAATAACTCATTATGAAGAAGATGAACTTGTCTAAGATTTGGCTGAGTTGGATCAACTTTGACTCTGGAGCGATGTTTTACAGTTTTCCCCCTATGAGCATCTCCCTCAATACCTTCCCCCTCAATAAGCAATATGGAACCAACAACTGATTTAGAAAAATTATGCTCAGCACATTTACTGACTGAAACTACTTTTGGCATCCTTTCCTCCCGAGAGTTAGTAGACCTTAAGGGTTTATTTTTTTAAACCAAGATTAAGCTGCGAATACGACTCGAATCTACGCACTGGTTCGGACGCACAATTCACTGTCAATCACACAGCTCTTTAGAGGTTCTTTTCCTAAAATCATATGGGCGGCCAAGCGTCCTTTTTCTCTCTGAGCCTGATGAATGGTGGTTAACCCAGCGGTTTTGGCTTGGGGAATGTCATCAAAACCGGAGATTCTTACATCAGCAGGAACATTCAATCCTGCATCTTGGCAAGCTTGCATCGCCCCTAATGCAATTACATCACTCATACAGAGAATGACGTCTGGTCTGGTGGTTTCAATGGCTTTTTGGGCAGCGGCGTAGCCTTGCTCAAAGTTGTTGTCTGGCACATTCCAGATGAATTCATCCGACAGAAAATGACCTGTTTTGGCTTTGAGCACATTCTGCATGCCCAGCAAGCGGCGATTTGAAACCGACAGATTTGGTGCAAGCAGATCAGACGTTTTTATCTGTTCGACTTCTCGGGATGCGGTCAGGCGCAGCCCAAGAATACAGACTTGTTGGAACGGTTGACTCAGTGTGTGGGTGGCAATAAGCGAAGCGGCACCTTCATCATCGGTATTAATGTGGCAGACACCATCGATATCGACGTCGACGGAAACCATGGGTTTATGCTGGCGTATCAGCCTTGCCAGCATTTCGTCATCTTTTGGGGGACCGTACACAATAAAGCCGTCGGCATACGCATCGAAAGAGCGGCTTTCAGCGAATCCAACACGGCTGGGGAGCAGAAGAATATTGATATTTTCTTCATCAAACACTTCCGATACCCCCGTCAGAAACTGAGTGGCAATCGGGTCACTGAAGTTGTATTGCAGGTGCTCAGCCAGCGACACACCAATAATGCCTGACTTACCAATTTTCAGACTTCTAGCTGCCGCATTGGGACCGTAAAACCCCATTTTTTCGCACTCAGCGAGAATGTGTAAACGAAGTTTTTCGGATAACTGATTGGGGCGGTTGAACGCATTAGAAATGGTCGCCGTGGACACGCCCAAAGCGAGTGAAACGTCTTTTAGTGTCAGTTTTTTAGCGGTCATAATGCGTTCAACGTCCTGTTTTTGCAATCTATCAGCCCCAAAAGTGGGTCGGATAGACTAACAAATTATCTGCGTAATGTTTGTCCTTTTTCTGCGTCAAACAAGTGAATTGAATTCAAATCCAGATAGCCAGTGAAGAAATCTTCATCGGGCGAAAAATCGTCGTCAGCTGGCACTTCCAGTGACAAAGGCTGGTCGCCAATTTCCGCACGGATCAGCATGCTGGCTCCCAGCAATTCGTAATCCACCAGTTTGCATTTCACAGACACGTGATTGTCGTGCCCAACAAATTCAGGTTTAAGATGAATATCGGTTGGTCGAATTCCTAACGTCACTTGGTTACCAGCAGTTACCTGGTCAAACTGCTCGGGTATCTGAATACTGCCGCCATTCAGCGCAAGAGACGCTTTTCCTTCCGAGTCGGAAACCGATGTATCGATCATATTCATGCTGGGATTACCGATAAATCCTGCAACAAACTTGTTCACTGGCCGGTTGAACACCTCTTTTGGTGAGCCGATTTGGGCAATCACTCCCTTCTCCATAATCACGATGCGGTCCGCCAGTGTCATGGCTTCAACCTGATCGTGTGTGACGTAGATGGTGGTGGTTTCCAGCTCGCGATGAAGCCCTTTGATTTCCGCACGCATCTGAGCACGCAGCTTGGCATCGAGATTGGACAACGGTTCGTCAAACAAGAAGAGCTTAGGCGTTCGAACCATCGCCCGCCCCATCGCAACACGCTGGCGCTGACCACCCGATAACGCTTTAGGCTTTCGATCAAGAAGTGGCGTGAGTTCAAGCAAATCCGCCGCCCATTCGACTCGCTGGTCGATCTTATCCTTCGGCATCTTTTTCAGCTTGAGGGAAAACGCGATGTTGTCGTACACCGACATATGGGGATACAACGCATAGCTCTGGAATACCATGGCGAGGTCGCGATCTTTCGGGTCGACGTCGTTGATGCACACATCATCAAGGAATATTTCCCCACTGCTGATGTCTTCCAACCCTGCAACCATGCGCAAAGTTGTCGATTTACCGCACCCCGAAGAGCCCAGCAATACGACGAATTCACCATCCTGAATTTCCAAATCAAACCCTTTTACTACCTGGGTTCCGCTGTAGTCCTTTTTGACATTTTTAAAGGTTACTGATGCCATCTGTCACCCCTCACTGCTTTTCAGGTTTGCGATGAATCCACCCGCAGATGGAAGCGTAAACACACCATCGGACTGGCTGTAAGGCAAACCGATATCTTCTAATGATTCAATAGCCAGCCCATGCTCCCCAAGTTCTGGCAGAGCGATTTCTTCACCAGTCAGGTTCAGCACAATAAGCATTCTCTGATCCTCTAGGTATCGTTCAAAACTGATCAATTCAGGATGCAGCGAGTGCCACTTGAAGTCTCCACCTTTCAGCAGTGGTTTGGTCTTACGCCACGCCACAAACTGCTGCACAAAATTCAGCATTGAGCTTGCCTGTTGCTGTTGATCTTCCGGATTAAGTGGCTTATGCGCCTCTTCTACTGGCAGCCATGTCGACTCGGCTGTGCTAAAGCCGCCTTCTTGGTTCCAAATCATTGGGGTACGACATCCGTCACGACCTTTGAAGTCCGGCCAAAACTCGATTCCAAATGGATCTTGCAAGTCTTCGAAACGCACATTCGCTTCCGGCAACCCAAGCTCCTCCCCCTGATAAATGCATGCGCTGCCTTTTAGGGTAAGCAGGAACACCATGCTGGCTTTCGCCAGCGACTCTCGCTCTAACTTAATGCCATTGCTGTCGGTGCTCCAGCGAGTAGCGCTACGCACCACATCATGGTTGCTTAATGCGAAACATGGCCAGCCCGACCCCAGATTTTCTTCAATTCGCTCCAGCGTTCCCTGAATGTGAGAAGCGCCATGCTCGTCACCAAGCAGTTCGAAGGTGTAAGCCGAGTGGAGTTTATCGCTACCAGACGTATACTCCGCCATCACTTTAAGCCCTTCGGGTGCGCCAATTTCTCCTACAGTGAATCGATCGGGGTACTCATCCAGCACCGCTCGCAGTTTCTGCAAGAATTCAAGGTTTTCTGGCTGAGTCAGTTGGTGGCAGTGATATTGATAGCTGAATGGATTTTTCTTATCTGTACCCACAAACTGCTCTTCCGGTTTTCTCACTGGCGGGTTGTCTCTCAGCTCTTTATCTTGGAAGAACATGTTCACCACATCTAACCGGAAACCATCGACGCCCAAATCCATCCAGAACTTTGCGGTATCCAACGTGGCTTGTTGCACCTCTGGATTGTGGAAGTTCAGGTCTGGCTGCGAGGCTAAAAAGTTATGCTGGTAATACTGCTGACGACGGCTGTCCCATTGCCATGCTGAACCACCAAAAATACTGAGCCAGTTGTTTGGTGGTGTGCCGTCTTCTTTTGCGTCTGCCCAGACATACCAGTCCGCTTTCGGGTTGGTTCTGTCTTGTCGGCTTTCTTCAAACCATGCGTGTTGGTCACTGCTGTGACTGTAAACTTGGTCGACAATCACTTTCAGCCCGAGCTTATGCGCTTCATCCAGCAATGTTTTGAAATCGTCTAGTGTGCCGAACATAGGATCGATTTCGACGTAGTTAGCAATGTCATAGCCAAAATCATCCATAGGTGAAGCAAAGATTGGAGATAGCCAGATCGCATCGACACCCAATTTCGCGATGTAAGGCAGTTTGCTGGTAATGCCGTTTAAGTCGCCAATCCCATCGCCATTGCTGTCCATGTAACTGCGCGGGTAAATTTGATAAATCACTGCCCCACGCCACCATTCCGAATTTGAAATTGCCATTATTATCCTCCTTTAACCGAACCCGACAGCAAGCCGCGAACAAAGTATCGCTGCAACGATAAAAACACGACCAGCGGCACCACTATGGTAATAAACGCGCCACTGGTTAAAATTTCCCAGTTGTCTCCGCGAGACCCTAAAAGCTCACGAAGCTGGGCTGTTAATACAATTTTGTCTCCGCTGTTCCCCAGGTACACCATAGCCACCAGCAGATCGTTCCATACCCATAAGAACTGAAAGATGGCGAAAGACGCCAATGCTGGAAGCGACAGCGGGAGCACCACTTTTGTAAACGTCTGGAAATGATTTGCCCCATCCATTCGGGACGATTCCATGATCTCTTTTGGCAGCCCCGCCATGTAATTTCGCAGCAGATAGATCGCCAGAGGCAGACCAAATCCGGTATGTGCCAGCCACACTCCGGGGTAAGACTTGGTGGCAACGTCGAACAGGTTGCCGAACTCGTTATACAAGCGCAGCACGGGAATCAAAGACATTTGCAAAGGCACCACCAGCAAACCAACGATGATTGCCAACATGATGCTTTTCCCTCTGAAATCCATCCACGCCAGACCATAAGCCGCAAATGCCGCAATCATGATGGGAATAAAGGTCGCCGGAATCGTCACTGTTAAGGAGTTCACAAAGGCTTGCCCTACCCCTTCCGATGCCAGCACTTCCAGATAGTTTTCAAAGGTGAACCGAGGCGGAATGTTGGCAACATGAAAAATGCGTTTACCGCGTTTGTGGGTAAAAGGCTTGTCCGACTCCCATCGGTAGTCACCATTCTCCTGTACCGTCAGTACCGTACCGTTTTTCAGTTCAACAGAATCTCCGGGATTATGGGCGTCGATTTCTTTGGCGCGTTCCCCCCAGCTTTTTACTGTTCTTCCCGACTCTTCCTCAAATAAGTTGCCTTGAATAACAAACTGGTCGCCTTCACGAATTTCGCTGCCTTTTTTGCCCGTGCGAACCACCTCATTACGTTCAGTGGTGATCATGGCTGTCCACCAGCCACTCACCGCCAGTTGATCTTTGTCTCGCACCGAACTGACCAACAGCCCTAGAGTTGGTAAAGTCCAGGTCAGCACAAAAAACAGGATCAGCCCATGTTTGAATAGCATTCCGGCAGAGAGCTTTTTCTTATTTTTTTCCATTATTCTTCCCTTGCCTTTTTAATGTTCCACAACATCACCGGAATTACCGCAATCATCAGGACAACGGCAATCGCACTGCCTTTCCCGAAGTCGCCTCCTCCACGGAACATCCAGTCAAACATCAGGTTCGCCATGACTTCTGTATCCCATTGCCCGTTGGTCATGGTCAGAACAATGTCGAAGACTTTTAGCACCAGAATGGTAATGGTCGTCCACACCACCAAAATGGTCGGAATGATTTGAGGAACAAGAATTTTCAGGAAGATTTGAAAGTCATTCGCCCCATCCAGTTTGGCCGCTTCCAAGACTTCTTCAGAAACCCCACGCATAGCTGCGCCAAGCAGCACCATGGCAAAGCCAGTCTGAATCCAGATAAGAATGACCATCAATAGAAGGTTGTTCCAGAAAGGTAAGGCTATCCAGGCTTGTGGTTCGCCCCCCAGCGCCACCACAATGGCATTTAATAATCCGATTTGGTCACTGTCTGCACCTCGGTAGTCGTAAACAAAGCGCCAGATAACACTCGCCCCAACAAACGAAATCGCCATGGGTAGGAAAATGAGCGTTTTGGCTACTTGCCCCCACCAGATCCGGTCAGCAAGGTAGGCGATCACCAAACCCAACCCAGTGCTCAGTGTGGGTACAAATATCAGCCATAGAATGTTGTTAATAATGGCTTGTGAAAATTCTTCGTCGCCGAATGCCCATGAGTAGTTGCTGAAGCTGACAAATTCGGTCGCGGTTCTGTCATACATAGACAGACGAAATGTCTCGATGACGGGGTACACCAAAAAGATCGTCAGCAATATTAAGGCAGGACCGACAAAGATAAATGGCTGCACTTTCAGCCTGAGCTGATCACGCTTTCTTTTCTCTTCACCCTGCAAGTTCTTACTGGATAACGCTTTCTCTAAACCAAAATACGCAGCGTAGTAAAAGGCGATAGAAACCGTTACCGCGATAAGCATGGCAGACAGAGAATCCAGGAGTTGATCGATCACAATCTCTCTCCATCAAACAAATTGAGATAGGAGGGTGAGCAAAGCCCACCCTTGAATTCATTAAAACTGGTTACTTGTTGTCGTCCCAGCTTTTCTGAATAGACTGAGTGACCTTTTCAGCAGACTCACCACCGACGAAATCGACCATGCCAGTCCAGAAAGAACCAGCTCCGACCGCACCCGGCATCAGGTCAGAACCATCAAAGCGGAATGTAGTGGCATTCAGCAGAATTTCGCCCTGTTTTCTTTGTGCGTCGTTTTCATACGTCGCGACATTTACGCCTTTGTGAGCAGACAAGAATCCACCCTGCGCCATCCACAATTCGTTCGCGAGCGGTGTCAGTAAGTAATCCATAACTGCACGGGTAGCCGGAGAGTCTTTGGTTACCGCGTAAGCCACACCTGCGCCTAACACAGGGTTGCCCAAGTCTTTCGATTCATAAGATGGGAAGTAGAAGAAGTCGGCATCTTCACCAACAACGGTGCCTTTCGGGAAGAACGCAGGGATGAAGCTCGCCTGATGGTGCATAAAGCATTTAGCTGGCACCGTGAATAAACCTTTCGGGCTGTCGCGGAAGTCGGTGGTGCCCACAGATGCCGCGCCACCAGCTACGTATTTGTCGTTCAGTGCAAACACACCGAATTTCTCGATCGCATCAACAATTCGTGGGTCAGTAAACTTAATGCTGTTGTCCACCCAGCCGTCATACACTTCTGGCTTCTGAGTTCTCAGCAGAATGTCTTCCACCCAGTCTGTTGCTGGCCAGCCAGTTGCACCACCAGAACCTAAACCGATGCACCATGGTGTATTGCCGTCTTTTGCCATTTGTTCCGTCAGAGCTAGTAGGTCTTCCATGGAGTGTGGGACTTCGTAGCCTGCATCTTCAAAGTTGTCTGGCGAGTACCAGACCAATGATTTGATGTCTGTTTTGTAGAAGACACCGTAGAATTCTTTCTTACCTGACTTGTTTTTGTAGGTGCCAAGATCAACCCAGGAACTTCCCGCGGCATAGTTCTTTTTCACGTAGTCGGAATACTTGTCACCGAGAGGAACAAGCAGATCTTTAGAAGCGAGGTCGGCAGCTAAGCCAGGCTGAGGAAACGCTGCAATATTGGGTGGGCTACCTGCCTGGGTATCAATAACAATTTGTTGTTCGAATCCATCAGACCCTGAGTACTGAACATCAATGCCTGTGACTTTCTCGAAGTACGCAAAAACATTTCGGATTTTGGTGTCTTCCGGGGCAAGGAAAGGACCAGCAACCGTAACGGTTTGTCCTTTCAGATTCAGATTTTCAAAAGCTTTAAGATCTCCCCATGAGAAATATCCTTCTCCCTCTGGAAAAATCAGATCCTGCGACCATACACTTGTAGACAGAGACGCAGCAACAGCGGCTGTGAGTAACTGAACTTGGTAGCGTTTCATTTAATGTTCCCTCTTAACATGTTTTTTAGTGTTGTGAATGCTAAGAAACCCGGCTCGATACCTAAAAAGGGAAACATTAGAAGGCGAGGTAAAAAGCCACTTTCTCTTAACATTTAATTAACCTTAAACGTTTAAGAATATTTAAAGCGTGATAAAGATCGAATTTTGACCACCAAGATCTGTCTCAATTTCAATACAAAACTTTCCGGTTATCTGCTCCAATCCGCTTATGAATCCGGTTTAGCAGTGCAAACCAAATAGTCTGTTTTGTGACCTGTTCAATGACCGAACTAACGTTTTGTGAAACCAGTGTCTTGATATCGGGTTTCAAATTCCGCATCATTTGTATAGTCAATAAGCATTGGTACCAGTAATGGCAAGCACTCCGCTCTACATACAAATCAAACGTTATATTCTGGATAAAATTGAATCTAACGAATGGCCAGTAGGTCAACGTATCGCCACAGAACTCGAATTGACGGATCAGTTTGAGGTGAGCAGGATGACGGTAAACAAAGCGATTCGGGATTTGGTATCAGAAGGGAAATTAAAGCGAACTCCGAGATTAGGGACTTTCGTCTGTGCTCAGGAAGAAAAAGCAGAATCTCCCCTGCTCGATATTCGAAATATTGCGGACGAAGTGTCTTCCCGCGGAAAGCAATACCATAGCCAGGTGCTGAAGCAAAAATCACTCAAAGCGGACGATGCCATCGCCACCAAGCTTGGTGTCATGTTAGGCAGTGATATTTTCTACAGTGAGATCATACATTTTGAAGACAGCACACCCATCCAACTTGAAGTTCGGTGGGTCAACGCGGCTTATGCGCCAAAATACTTAAAGCAGGACTTTTCAACCATTACGCCCAACCAGTACCTGTCAGATAACTGCCCGTTAAGTGCCATTGAGCACACGGTAGAAGCGATTAACCCTGATGTTCGCATTCGCGATGCCTTAGAGCTAAAGACATACGAACCCTGCTTGCTGCTGAACAGAAGAACCTGGAGTGGCGATAAACTGGTGAGTTCTGCCCAGCTTTACCATCCGGGCTCCAGATATAAGTTAAGCTCTAAAATCGATATTTAGCCGCATAATATTCCACCCTCTTGCGAATACTCAGGCGATAGCGTCTGAGTACCCAATTTTCGACTCAATGATCACACTTTTATAACATCTGTCTTGCCCACTTTTCTGATTTCATCTATTTATTTGTATATACATTTGAACTTCGAAGAAGAAATCATGCTGCGGAAACTGATAAACGCAAAACTGGTGACCATGACAGAAGGCGAAGCTGGCTACAGAGTGTCGCGTCCGAAAAGTGTGCTGATTGAAAACGGGAAGATCGTTGCAATCGCTGATGAAATTGATGTTTCGCTGCCTGATTCTCAGGTTATCGACTATCAGGACAAGCTGGTCACACCGGGCTTAATCGACTGCCACACACATCTGGTTTTTGCTGGTAACCGCGCCAATGAATTCGAAATGCGCTTAACAGGCGTACCTTACGAAGAAATCGCCAGACAAGGTGGCGGCATTCTTTCAACGGTGAACGCCACGCGCCAGTCCAGCATTGAGGAACTGGTTGAGTTGTCTCGCCCTCGCCTTGAAGCGCTGATGAACACCGGTGTAACCAGCATTGAAATCAAATCAGGTTACGGGTTAACACTGGAAGACGAACTCAAGATGCTCCGTGCAGCAAAACGTCTGGCTGAGGAATACCCGATCCATCTTGAGACCACTCTCCTGGCTGCGCACGCAGTACCACCCGAATTTAAAGACCAACCAGATGCCTATATCAATCTGGTTTGTGAAGAAATCATACCCGCAGCTGCGAAAGAAAACCTCGCGGACGCCGTCGATGTGTTTTGTGAATCCATCGGTTTCAGTCTGGAGCAAACTCAGCGTGTATTCGAAGCCGCAAGAACACACGGATTGAAAATCAAAGGGCACACCGAACAGCTGTGTAATCTGGGCGGTAGCAGGCTAGCGGCTGAACACGGTGCGCTGTCGGTTGATCATATCGAATATTTGGATGAAGAAGGTGTAAAAGCGGTTGCTAAAGCAGGCTCGGTGGCGACCTTACTTCCAGGTGCTTTCTATTTCTTGAGGGAAACCCAGCAGCCGCCTATCGAACTGCTTCGTCAGCATAACGTCCCCATGGCGGTTTCGACCGATTTGAATCCGGGCACCTCCCCTTTCGCTAACTTACCTCTAATGATGAACATGGCGTGCACCCTTTTCCGCCTAACGCCTGAAGAAACGCTGCGTGGTGTGACCTGTCATGCTGCAAAAGCGCTCGGTTTAGAAGACCAAAAAGGTCAGATTGAAATCGGGTTTGATGCGGATTTTGCTATCTGGAACATCGCGCACCCCGCAGACCTGAGCTATCAGGTAGGCATTCAACACTTACACGCTCGAATCGTAAATGGAGAGATTCACCATGTCGGATAATCGCTTTCAATGGCAGGGTCGAAATGATGTGGAAGATGCAGAACTTGGGCATCGTGTTCATCACATAATTCAACACGGCACGCCAACCGATGCACAAGCAGGTGACGTGACGATTCTCGGTTTCGCTTGTGATGCTGGTGTTGCGCGTAACAAAGGTCGCGTTGGCGCACAGCAAGCGCCCGACAAAATTCGACAAGCACTGGCGAATATGGCGTGGCACCAAGACACGCGGCTGTTCGATGGCGGTACAGTAACATGTGAAGGCGACGAGCTGGAGCGAAGCCAGAGTGCCCTTGCAGATGTACTCTCTTCAACTCTTAAACACACTCCCGCAATTACTTTAGGCGGAGGACATGAGATCGCCTGGGCGTCTTTTTCTGGTCTGGCTCGCTACTTCAAGCAGCAGGCGTTAAAGAAAAAAGGGGCGTCAGAGAAAGAAATAAAGTCACCGCGTATTGGCATCATCAATTTTGATGCTCACTTCGACTTGCGCGCGTTTGAATCCACCAATCCGGAAGCCAATGCACAACCAAGTTCTGGCACACCATTCAACCAAATTCATCATTACTGCCAGCAGCAGGGTTGGGCGTTCAATTATGCTTGCTTGGGGATCAGTGCCGCCAGCAATACCAAAGCGTTATTTAAGCGCGCTGATGATTTGGGCGTCTGGTATGTCGAAGACACCCAAATGCACGCTGGCACCCTGACAAAGCAGCTCACTCAGCTGCAACGATTTATCGACCAGAACGATGTGATTTACCTGACCATCGATCTGGATGTATTTCCCGCTGCGACGGCACCTGGTGTCAGCGCGCCCGCAGCAAAAGGAGTAAGCCTAGATACCTTCTCGCCTTACTTCGCCTTAATTCTGAATAACTACAACAAACTCAAAATTGCAGACATTGCAGAGTACAACCCGAACTTCGACATCGACGGTCAAACCGCGAGGCTCGCAGCCCGGCTTTGTTGGGATATGGCGAACGCTATGTCTCGATCTGCTTCTTCTGCCCAATAACTGAATTCAAAAGGAGTATCCGATGACGGATCCAAGACTCGATACCACTCGCACTATTCGTGCACCACACGGCACAGAGCTTCGCGCCAAATCCTGGCTGACAGAAGCGCCACTGCGTATGCTGATGAACAATCTGGACCCGGATGTGGCTGAACACCCTCATTCACTGGTTGTGTACGGTGGCATTGGTCGCGCTGCTCGCAACTGGGAATGCTACGATAAAATCGTCGAAGTGCTGGAAAGGCTGGAAGACGATCAAACACTGCTAGTGCAATCGGGCAAACCTGTGGGCGTGTTCCCTACACACAAAAACGCACCTCGTGTTTTGATTGCTAACTCAAACCTTGTTCCTCACTGGGCGAACTGGGAACATTTCAACGAGCTCGATAAAGAGGGCTTGATGATGTACGGGCAGATGACGGCAGGATCTTGGATCTATATCGGCTCTCAAGGCATTGTTCAGGGTACTTACGAAACCTTCGTCGCTGTGGCGAAAAAGCACTTTGATGGAGAAGCAAAAGGTCGTTGGATTCTGACTGGCGGTCTTGGCGGCATGGGCGGTGCTCAGCCTCTCGCAGCAACCATGGCTGGCTTCTCAATGCTTGCCGTAGAGTGTGATGAAACTCGAATCGACTACCGTCTGCGTACCGGTTACGTTGACAAAAAAGCCACCAGCCTGGATGAAGCGCTACAAATTATCCAAGACTCCGACACCCCTGTTTCTGTTGGTTTACTTGGCAACGCAGCCGATGTGTTCCCAGAACTGGTTAAGCGCGGCATCACTCCTGATGTAGTGACAGACCAGACTTCTGCACACGATCCATTGAATGGTTACCTGCCTCAAGGCTGGTCGATGGAGGAAGCAAAAACTCGCCGCACCGAAGACGAAGCTGGCGTTGTCAAAGCGGCAAAAGAATCCATGGCGGTTCAGGTGAAGGCCATGTTAGAGCTGCAAACTCGTGGTGCAGCGACACTGGATTACGGTAACAACATTCGTCAAATGGCGCTGGAAGAAGGGGTTGAGAATGCCTTCGACTTCCCAGGCTTTGTTCCGGCTTATATCCGTCCACTTTTCTGCGAAGGTATCGGTCCTTTCCGTTGGGCAGCACTATCCGGTGACCCGGAAGATATCTACAAAACCGACCAGAAAGTGAAAGAACTGATCCCAGATAACCCACATCTGCATAACTGGCTAGACATGGCTCGCGAGCGTATTCACTTCCAGGGTTTACCAGCACGTATTTGCTGGGTTGGGCTTAAAGACCGTGAGCGTTTGGGTCAAGCTTTCAACGAAATGGTGAAAAATGGCGAACTGAAAGCGCCGGTTGTGATTGGTCGTGACCACTTAGATTCCGGTTCGGTCGCCAGCCCTAACCGTGAAACCGAAGGTATGATTGATGGCTCTGATGCCGTATCCGACTGGCCACTTCTAAATGCTTTATTGAATACTGCGGGTGGCGCGACATGGGTATCTCTGCATCACGGTGGTGGCGTAGGCATGGGCTTCTCCCAACATTCAGGTATGGTCATTTGCTGTGACGGCACCGATGACGCTTCTGAGCGCATTGCACGTGTGCTTCATAATGACCCGGCGACAGGGGTGATGCGTCACGCCGATGCGGGCTACGACATTGCCAAAACCTGTGCAAAAGAGCAGAAATTGGATCTGCCAATGCTAAACGAAGAACTAAGCCGTCTGTAATGAGTGAGGGAAACATGATCAATCTAACGCTGAATCCAGGACATATCAGCCTGCACCACCTACGTCAGGTCAGCCGCGCTCCGGTTAACCTGTCACTTGACCCGGAAGCCATTCCAGACATTGAAGCCAGCACAGAAGTGGTGAATCAGGTTATTGCAGAAGATCGCGTGGTGTATGGTATCAACACCGGATTTGGTCTGCTTGCCAATACTCGTATTGCACCAGAAGATCTGGAAGTGTTACAGAAGAGTATCGTTCTTTCTCACGCCGCCGGTATTGGCGAGTTTATGCACGATGAAACCGTCCGTCTGATGATGGTATTAAAAATCAACAGTCTGGCGCGCGGGTACTCGGGCATTCGCCTTGAAGTGATTGAAGCACTGATTAAGTTAGTCAACTCTCAGGTTTACCCATGTGTGCCGCAGAAAGGTTCAGTGGGTGCCTCAGGCGACTTAGCCCCACTTGCTCACATGAGCACAGTACTGCTGGGTGAAGGTCAGGCACGCCACAACGGTAAGATCATTTCAGGCATCGAAGCACTGAAAATTGCAGGGTTAGAACCCATCACGCTGGCACCGAAAGAAGGTCTGGCATTGCTGAATGGTACTCAGGCATCCACAGCATTTGCTTTAGAAGGGCTGTTTGCAGCAGAAGACCTATTCGCCTCTGCCACCGTTTGTGGTGCCATGTCGGTAGAAGCAGCATTAGGCAGTCGCCGTCCATTCGACCCACGCATTCATCGCGTTCGTGGTCATCGTGGTCAGATGGATGCAGCGGAAGCGTATCGCTTCCTGTTAGATGGTTCCAGTGAGATCGGTGAATCGCACACCGACTGTGAAAAAGTACAAGACCCGTACTCACTGCGTTGTCAGCCACAGGTAATGGGCGCGTGTTTGCAGCAGATTCGAAATGCCGCCGACATTCTGCAAGTGGAAGCTAACTCGGTTTCCGATAACCCACTGGTCTTTGCTGAAGACGGTGACATCATCTCTGGTGGTAACTTCCACGCAGAACCTGTTGCTATGGCTGCGGATAATCTTGCTCTGGCGATTGCGGAAATTGGTAGCTTGTCTGAGCGTCGAATGGCACTGCTTATCGACAGCGCGTTAAGTAAACTTCCTCCGTTTCTGGTGGACAACGGCGGTGTAAACTCCGGCTTTATGATTGCTCAGGTGACTTCCGCGGCCTTGGCGAGTGAAAACAAAACCCTCGCTCACCCAGCTTCCGTGGACAGCTTGCCAACGTCTGCGAATCAGGAAGACCACGTTTCTATGGCAACATTTGCGGGTCGCCGTCTGCGCGACATGGCGGAAAACACACGTGGTATTCTGGCTGTCGAATACCTTTCAGCAGCGCAGGGACTGGACTTCCGAGCACCACTTAAATCGTCACCGCGAGTAGAAGAAGCAAAGCACATTCTTCGTGAAAAAGTCTCGTTTTACGATAAGGACCGCTACTTCGCACCAGACATTGAAGAAGCGAATGCCTTGCTGAAACTTGCCGTCCATAACCATCTGGTACCGGAAAAAACACTTTGTTCTGTTTAACAGCAGATTTTGCAGCAACATAAAGTGCCTTTGCGCACATTAATTAACGCTAACCTCCCTTCGGGGAGGTTATTTTTCACTGGATAGACCATTTACCCATAAATGTCGGATATAATCGCCGCAGTTTTTGTAATTAACCGTGAATTATGTTCCTGACTCCTTACTTTTCAATCGAAGACAACCAATTCCAGTTCACTCGCCAGCAAGCAAGCCACTTTGCTAAGAAAGTTGCGGGCGACTACAACCCAATCCACGATGAAGATAACAAGCGTTTCTGCGTACCTGGCGACCTATTGTTCGCAGTACTTCTTAATCAAGAGGGCGTAAGCCAGAAAATGCGTTTTGACTTCTCTGGAATGGTGTCGGAAGGGATTGCCTTATCAGTAGCGGAAAAAGGTGAAACAGAAAGTGCGCTTGTGGATGCGAATGGCAAAGAATATTTGCACATGCATCACGAAGGTGAAGTATCGAAAGACGCTAAGTTCATTGAACACCTGACCAAGTCTTATGTTCAATTCTCAGGCATGAACTTCCCTCACATCATGGTTCCTCTGATGGAAGACAAACAGATGATGATCAACTGTCAGCGTCCGTTGGTCATGTACGAGAGCATGGAAGTAGAATTTGACCGACTGGATCTTTCAGAACCAAGCGTAGAATTTGCTGGCGCAACATTTGAAATTGAAGGCAAGCGTGGTCAAGTCACATTGAACTTCAGCTTTACTGACAACGGTGAAGTGGTCGGTAAAGGTGTGAAACGCATGGTCGCATCTGGATTGCGTCCATATGAAAAAGAAGCGGTTGACGATCTGGTTGAACGTTTTAATGCTCGAAAAGACGCCTTTATTGAATCCCAAGCTGTAGCAGCATAAGCCTGTAAAAAAAGATTCAAATCCCGGGTTATCGCCCGGGATTTTTGCTTTCTGCCCCCTTCCAATCCCCACTTAATTACAATCAACTCAGTTTCTGTGCACTCCTTTGAAACCATTTGTTACAGAGTTTGATATACTTTTATAAAAATAATATTGCTTGCTGGCATCGAAACCTTGCAATTAAAGGGGTGCGATGCTCCCTACTCCACGGGGAACCTGTATGCTAAGAAAAAGAACGCCAGAGTGGATGGCGTCACATTACGGGCTGCTGGAGCTTAACGAACATCATAAAGTCCTACGCTTTATTACCATTGTATCGTTGCTCGTGTTCGTACCATTTTCGATCAAAAATGTTGTATTGGGGGAATATATTTATGCTGGTCTGCTGATTGCTTTTCAATTGTCACTGCTTCTCGAAGTGTACTGGTTTTACACCCGACGCAGACCTTTGATTACTTACCTCCTACCCGTAATGCTACTCATAGCATGTGCGGTATTCGCGATCCCTGTTCTTGGCATTATCGGTTCGTACTGGGCATTCCCTATCGCGGTTTGCGTGGTATTCGTCGTCCCTACCCGAGTATCTTCAATCTGCAATGGAATCATGATCGTTGGTATCGCGGTGGTTGGGTATTACTACCTTGAGCACGCAACGCTTCTTCGATTAGTGGGTGCCCTAAGCATTACCGCAATTTGTGCGCAATTTATGATGAGCTCGCTGATCAAAACGCAGGATAAGCTGAAAGAACTTTCGATCACCGATGCGATGACAGGTGCACTGAACCGTTCGCAGCTAGAGGCTTATCTCGGTACGAGTCTGGAACTGCACCGCAAAACAGGAATGTCTTCCAGTATCGCTTTGATCGACATTGATAATTTCAAACAGGTTAATGACAGTTTCGGTCACGATGTTGGTGATCAGATGATTCAATCGGTAGTTAAGGTCATCAAAGAACACCTTAGGTCGAGTGATTTCATCTTTCGATTGGGTGGCGACGAGTTTCTGATTCTGTTTCGTAAATCAGGCTTAAAAGACAGTTACATCCTGATGGAGAAGCTGAAACAGAAAATTTCTGAACTTCACCACCACAACGAATTGGAAGCATCCATCAGTGTGGGAATGGCTCCTTCCTGTGTCGACATCAAGGTGAACGAATGGCTAAAACACGCTGACCTTTCACTCTATGACGCCAAAAAACAGGGTAGAAACCGGATCGTCATTCACCGCGACCATTGATTCATTCCTTTGATAAACAACTATGCCCATATATGGGTATAGTCTCTCCAGCTCATTCATCTCTACAGCCCATTCATATTGTGTCCCAGATTTGGGAAGTCACTGAGTGGAAACATAACTATCAATATAGATTCACAGATCTGACAAGCCCTGTCATTACTGTCTGTCGTTGAACCACTCAAACTAACCAGGATGTAATGATGAACAGCAAGTATCTCTGGGCAATGATGCCCCTACTCTCTTTATCTGCATTTGCAGAGACCCAGTTCGAAGCAAAATTAAAAGGTCATGTGATCATTCCGGCACAAAGCTTTATTGCGCCACCCAAGGATGCACCATACTCCTTCAGCCATTCAGGTCGCTTTACAGGAAAGGGCAACCAACGCGTTGAGCAGACGGGTGCCAATAAAAATAAAACCGAAATTGGTACTCCCTTCGCCGGGCAGCCGTTGCAAGGTTTCTCAGGCATTAAGACCTTGGGAAATGACCGATTTTTACTTCTTACCGATAACGGCTTCGGGCGAAAATCTAACTCTGCAGACGCTATGCTGTTTTTTCACATCGCTAAAATCGACTTTGAAAATGATGAGGCATTGATTGAGAAAACCCTATTCCTGAGCGACCCGAATAGAGTCGTTCCATTTCCCATCCAGACAGAACACTCCGAAACACGTTACCTGACAGGAGCAGATCTCGACCCAGAATCCATTCAACCTATCGAAGGCGGTTACATTATTGGCGAGGAGTTTGGTCCCTACATTCTGACAACCGATTCTAATGGTGTGGTGACATCATTTCACGAAACGCGAGTCAACGGTCATCTATATCGATCACCAGATAATCCAATGGCGGATTTCACTTCTGGTAAAGACAAGTTTGATGTTCCTCGCTCTGGCGGGTACGAAGGCATGGCTGCAAGCCCTGATGGCAGATTTGTCTATCCGATGCTTGAGAAGCCAACCATTGGTGACAAATCTGGACTTCGCTACTTAAAAGTTTTTGAATTCGATGTTGCTCAAAAAGCTTTCACAAGCAACGTGTACAAATACCCACTGCATGAAAACGCAGCGGCAATTGGTGATTTCAATTTGATTGATGACAGACGCGCACTGGTCATAGAAAGAGACAACGGGCAAGGCGATGAAGACAAATCGTGTAACGTCTCCGCTAAACCATGCTTTTCTAACCCCGCAAAGTTTAAACGTATCTATCTGGTGGATTTGAAAGCAAAAGACGCCAATGACTTAGCGAAAAAGTTAGGTTACATCGACCTGATGGACATTCAGGATCCTGATAAGCTTGCGAAACTGGGCGCCAGAAAGGATGGTCGATTTACTTTCCCTTTTGTCACTATTGAAGATGTTGACCGCTTTGATGACAACCACATCATTGTCGGAAACGACAATAACTTCCCATTCAGTCAGGGAAGACATCCGGTGAATGCCGATAACAATGAATTTGTTTTGTTAGAAGTAGGTCCATTCCTGAAACAGAAGTAACGGTCAGAGACGATTGATTTCAAGACAGAACTCGTAACAATCAATCATATTGCCGTTGATGCAGGTAAAGTCATTGACTTTGCCTGTCTGTTTAAACTGATTATTGAGCAGCACGCGCTGCGATGCGATGTTTCCAGTTGCCGCGTAAGCTCTGAGCTTAGTTAGCCCCCTGTAGGTGGTTGCATAACGAATCAGCTGTTGCGTCGCCAGAGTTGCCAAGCCTTGTCCGGTTGAACGCTCAGCGATTCGGTAACCTACCCAGGCCTCGCCTTTCTTAAGGTCAATGCCATGCAGGTTAGCTCGCCCTAATATCTCCCCACGTCCATTTTTGATGAGTGTGGGTAGCATGGTCATGCTTTCGTAGTCTCGTAGGCATTCTCGAATATGAAGGTTAACTCCTTTCAAGCAGTAGAAACTCTCTGGTCTGCCATCGATGTAAGACTCAAACCAGTGGCGATTAGCTCGTTCGAATCGAAGTAAATCTTCACAATCGTGGTAACTGAGAACAGGAAATGTGAACAGATTATCTTGCATCGCACCTATCTTTTTCATTGAGCTCAACGAATCCAAATATTGAACTCTATGCAATAAAACCACAAATTAAGAAATGGGATTTTTTCTAGATTGTTGAGACTGATAACAAAATTAAGAAACGATGGTCGGCAAGCGACAACCGATTCTCTTACCGCATTTCATTTTCTGAGCACGTGGTCATCCAAAGCAATATGGACACTTTCAATTAGCTAAATTGTTATGTTATAACATCATAAAATATTTAATCAGTAAAAAGGAAACCTGCTTCATGTCTAAATCCGCAATTCCAAGTACCTATCACGAATGGCGACATTGTATTACCGTTGATTGCGGCATCCCACTAACAACAGAATACGTTGAACAGCGTATCGAGGCACTTCAGTCCGACCGGGATGAGCACACTAAGCAGTTTGTGAAGCTGTATGGCGATCAGTACAGGCAGCAAGTGGTAAACTGGTTCAAAGAAGCACAAGCTGAATTAGCCAATGGATAATCAACTCATCTCCAAACCAAAAAAGCGAAGCTCAATGCTTCGCTTTTTAGATAACCGAACCCGGATGAGAACTTGGCTAAACCAATGTAAGTAGTGCCTGAAGCGGGTGCTTCAGTCTTTCATTAGCAAAACGTTTCACCTGACTTCGACAGGAATACCCGGTTGCCAAACAGTGGGACTTGTCCAGTTCTTCCATTTGAGGCTCCCAACTCAAACCATAAATGTCGCGAGACATTTCCAGTTTATCGACTTCATGACCAAACGTACCTGCCATTCCACAGCACCCGACTGGGATGGTATTCAGAGTTGCTCCAAACTTAGTGAAAATCGCTCCCCACTCTTTTTCTGCATTTGGCATTTTGGTTTTTTCTGTACAGTGTGAGAACAGATACCAGGGTTGATCGTAACGTTTGTCAGACAAGGTGATGTCATCAAGTTGCGGCGTCAGCCACTCGTGAACGGTAAGCACCTCAAAATCACCACGTTTGTCCCCCAGTACTTCTTTGTATTCGTCGCGATAACAAAGCACCAGAGCTGGATCGACCCCGACCAGTGGAATACCGGTATCCGCTACCATCGCCAGAAAATCAGATGTGTTCTTTGCCGAAGCCGCGAATTGCGATAAGAATCCTTTGATATGTTGCGCTTTGCCATTGGGTTTGAAAGGTAACAGGACGGGCTTTTTACCTAAACGCTGTGCCAGAAGTACAAAGTCTTCTACCACTTCTGCATCGTAGTAACTGGTGAAAGGGTCCTGAACAATCAGCACATAGTCTTGCTTCTCTGAATCCGACAAGGCGTTCAGTTTCTTTAGATCAAACTGAGTATCATGATGAGGTTTCAACCTCTGAATCAATGTTGGTACGCTCATGAGCGGCGCATCAACGTACCCTACAGTTTTCGCCGTGAGCGACTGAACCCAATTCTGGTTGAGCGCCAGGTTAACCGTTTTCGGAATCTTAGCCATAAAAGGCAAGAGGGTTTCGATGTTAGCAACCAGATAGTCTTTGGCTGGGCGCTGGTATCTTGAGTAATAGATGTTCAGGAAGCGCGAGCGGAAACTTGGCACGTCGACTTTGATCGGGCACTGGCTGGCGCACGCTTTACAGGCTAAGCATCCATTCATCGCTTCGTACACTTCATGGGAGAAGTCATACTCATGACGTTTATTGATGGTGTTTCTGACACGATCAACCAATGTCTTTATACTGGCGCTCCCTTTAAGGGTCTGCTTCTCCAGATCCAGAATATCGATGCCGTGATCAGTGAGCTGTCTTAGCCATTCACGCACCATGCCCGCTCGTCCTTTAGGCGAATGACGGCGATCAGCGGTCACCTTCATGGAAGGACACATTGGTGAACTGGTGTCGTAGTTAAAGCAGAGACCGTTGCCATTACATTCCATGGCTTGCTTAAAACTGTCTCTTACCTGAACCGGAATTTGACGATCAAAAGTACCGCGTTTAGCGTCTGTCACTTTAACCAGTTCAGCGTCGCTCCCCAAAGGCGTACAGATTTTGCCTGGGTTCATTTTGTTTAATGGATCAAAAGCCGCCTTTACCCGGCGAAGTTCCATGAATAGAGACTCACCGAAAAACTCTGGTCCGTACTCTGAACGAAACCCTTTACCGTGTTCGCCCCACATTAAACCGCCGTACTTGGCCACCAGCTTCACAACTTCATCCGAGATGCGATGCATCAGGGCTTCCTGCTCAGGGTCACAGAGATCCAGCGCAGGACGTACGTGCAGGACACCAGCATCGACATGACCGAACATTCCGTAGTTCAGTTCTTTCTCATCCAGGAGATCACGAAACTCCTGAATGAAGTCCGCCAAGTTCTCGGGAGGTACGCAGGTATCCTCGGCAAATGCCACAGGTTTTGCCTTCCCTTTGGCAGCACCAAGCAGACCAACAGCCTTTTTACGCATGGCGTAAATTCGCCCAATACTCGCGAGGTCGGTACACACCTGATAGCCAATGATGCCACCGTCTTCATTTTCCAGCATCTGATCCAACTTGCTCGTAAGCTGAGCAACCTGATTCTCTACTTTTTCATTGTCTTGCCCGGCAAACTCAACAATGTTAATGCCGAGCATTTCTTTGCCCGGGACATCGGTCAGAAGATCGCTAACCGTATGCCAGACGATGTCTTCTTTCGCAAGGTTGAGGACTTTTGAGTCGATGGTTTCTACTGAAAGCGCATTCGCTTCCACCATAAATGGGGCGTTACGGAGCGCGGAGTCGAACGTGTTGTACTTTACGTTCACCAGAGTTCGCGCTTTAGGGATCAGAGTAAGGTTGAGTTTTGCTTCGGTGATGAATGCCAGAGAACCTTCTGCACCACAAAGTACGCGAGTTAAATCGAAGGTATCATCCTCTTCATTCAGCGCATTTTTCAGATCGTAACCAGTCAGAAATCGGTTAAGTGGCGGAAACTTTTCTACAATCTCGGGGCGTTTCTGACGGCAAACCTGCTCAGTAACGGTCAAAGCCTGCTGTGCGTACGTCCCTTCTTCTGGGCTTTCACCACTTTGATCACTTTCAATTAATGAACCATCTGCAAAAACAGCTTGCAGAGACAACACATGATCCGACGTTTTTCCGTAAACCAGTGACCCCTGACCAGACGCATCAGTGTTAATCATGCCACCCAATGTGGCACGGTTACTGGTTGAGAGCTCTGGAGAGAAGAAGAAGCCATAAGGACGAATAACGTCATTAAGCTTATCTTTTACAATACCCGTCTGTACCCTGACCCACCCTTCTTTTTCGTTAATTTCCAACACTTTGTTCATATGACGAGAAAGGTCAACCACGATGCCTTTTGTCAAAGATTGCCCGTTTGTGCCCGTTCCGGCACCACGTGGGGAAAAAGTAATGGTTGAGTAATCAGGCTGGCTTCCGATTTGCCCGATTAACTGAACGTCTTGGGTAGTTTTGGGATGAACAACAGCCTGAGGTAGCTGCTGGTATACACTGTTGTCAGTGGCGACGGCTAAGCGGCTTGAGTACATGGACTCGATATCACCAGTAAAGCCTGCTTGTTGAAGTTCTTCGAGGTATTGTTTAACTAAAGGATCAACATCCGATTGGTGTTGTAGTCTTGGTAACATTATGCTTCCTGCTCCCTGATGGCTGTTCCGTTCAGCCGGGATAAAAATGGTTTAAACATTGCGATTTATTTTTTGATTTTCGTCACTTTACAACATTTCAGAGCTTGATAAAAACAGAAAGTACGCATGAAATTAAATCGTTTGCTTACATTTTTGAATTTTTCGTCCACACTTCAATACAAGCAAACATTTTCTCCTATCGTTGTTAAGCGAATTCCATATGAAAAAAAATAAGATAGTTACAACAGAAGATATCCTTTTAAAGCTGTGCCAATCGGTTTCTGGTGTGCTGCAGTCGGCAACGGATTCAAAGATTTCATACTCCGCAATGGTGCAAAAGATCAATAAAACTTGCTTAAAGCCAGACTTTGGCTGTTTCGTACTTTTCGATGGCGGGTTTTCGGGGCTAGTCGTTATTAACTTTACTGCGCAGTCTGCGCTAGAACTTTACCAAAACTACATGCGTAACATGGGAATGCCGGAAGATGAACTGGCTATTCTCCATACTTCAGATGAAGTGGGTGACGTACTGGGTGAACTGATGAACCAGTTGGTGGGTGACTTCACCAATAAGATCAGAAAAGAACTGCAAACCAATATCACACAAAACCAGCCGAAGATGCTGGCGATCAACAAGCAGGTCATGCTGTCTGTTGATACTAACCTTGACCGTCCTCAGGCAAGGCGTGTGACTTTCTCTACCGAGAAGAACAACATCTTTTATCTTGAGCTGGCAATGGATAAAACGGAGTTCATCCAGCTTGAAGAATTTGAAGCCGAAGATGACGCTAGCGTTGATGACATTTTCGAGCAGGCAAAGACAAGTGAAAAGAAAGTTGACGATATCCCACCTGCGGATGACGTGGCTGATGACCTATTGGACGAATTGGGCATCTAACTCTTTCTTTCATAAGAAAGCATTGAAAACGCCACGCTTGATAAGAGCGTGGCGTTTTTGCTTTATGCTTCCACTTGCGTTTCTAACACGTTAAAATGGTCGACTTTTCCAATTGAACAGCTGTGGACATGGATAAAAAGAAAGCCCTGAAAAAAATTGCCAAATGTTTAGAGCTAGGCAACTCTGCCAACGTAAACGAGGCCGCCAACGCCATCAAAATGGCGCATCGTTTGATGCTCAAATATGGACTTGATAAAGACGACATCGAATTTATCAAGATGGGGAAAACTCAGTCCAGCCACCTACTACCTTCGAGTGTCTCGTCTAACCTGCTGCGCATTATCCGCGGCATCAACACCAAGTTTGGTGTTGAAGCAGTGTTACTGAACCACAAAGGTCTTAAACGTCTTGAATTCATCGGCGAAGCAGACAGAGCCATCTTTGCTGCTTTTGCGTTTGACATCATCTATCGTGAAATGAACGAACAAACCGGACAATTCAGAAATAGCTTTGCTGGCTCAGGCACAAGCAGTGCTGAAGTCACGCGTCGAGTTTCTTCATTTTTATCAGGCTGGATTGAAGGTGCGTTAGAGAAACTACCAGAAATCACGCCAGACGATGAATCCAACAACAAGATCAACAATTACATCGACAAAGAATTTAAAAACATCGACCGCGAAACTTTTAAACAGCAGTTAAAAGAAGCAATGAAGAACATCACCGCAGATTATGAAGTGGGATTGAAAAAAGGCAGACGGGTTTCAGTGAACCGACCGATTGACGGAGGTCAGGCGCCTAAGCTCCTCAAGTAAAAAATATGCCAACTGATAAGCACCCTTATTAGGGTGCTTTTTTATTGTCATTGGACATTAATAGAATGACGTATTGTATAATTCAAATAATACGGTACGATACCTCTATATAACTTAGAGGTACTTATGAAATACATTCCAACCCTTCTTGCAACTGTGATTATTCTTTCCGGTTGCCAAGCCACTCAGAGACAAAACGCGACCACAGGTCAAAATGAAACTAATTCCGCAACCAAAGGCGTGATTTTAGGTGCTTTAGCCGGTGCAGCCGCTGGGGCAATCACCGGAGACGACAGCAAAGACAGACAGCGTCGCGCTTTATATGGCGCTCTTGGTGGTGCAGCTGTAGGAGGTGGGATTGGTTACTACTTCGACAAACAGGAAGAAGAACTGAGAACATCATTAGTTAACAGTGGCGTTCAAGTAGAACGTTTAGACGACAATCAGCTTCTACTGGTCATGGAAAACGGCATCGGGTTCCATTCTGGATCTTACGCTCTCGACCCTTCTATTCACCAAACGCTAAACAATGTTGCGAAAGTATTCAATCGTTACCCAGACACGAAATTAGTTGTTAATGGACACACGGACAGCTCTGGAAGTGATTCTCGGAATCAGGTACTGTCTGAACAGCGTGCGACGCAAGTTCAGTCTTACCTGATTGGTCAGAACATCCAACCCGGTCGCGTTGACGCAAAAGGTTTCGGAGAGCGTTATCCTGTCTGCGATAATGCGACGACTCAGGGACGAGCCTGCAACCGAAGAGTTGAAATACAAATCCTGCCACTTTAAGGAAAACAGCAAACTGCAATTACGCGTTGAAATTTCAGCACATTCGACGGTACTCAGCTAAGCTTAAATTGTCGTTGTTACTTCCTACAACGGAGAAAGTCAGGTCATTTGGGTATATTGAGTTTAATGTTAGAATCAGCCCCAAAGGGGCTGTTTTTATCTCTATCGAATTGTCTATGAAACGTTTTTTTATTCTTGCTGCCATTATTTACTCTATCGTGCTTACCAAAGCCTTCGCGGTTCCTATTGAAGAGCTCGAAGCGAAAGCTAATAATCAGGATCCGGTTGCCCAGTATTCTCTGGCTCAGGCATTCTTTCAGGGTAATGGTGTGCCCAAAGATCCACAGTCCGCAATTGTCTGGCTAAGAAACTCCGCTGAAAACGGGTATCCTCTTGCGCAGCTAAAACTGGCTAATGCGTATGATTCGGGCTTAGCGATAGAAGAAAACCGCGCGCTTGCTATCTACTGGTATACAAAATCTGCGGTTCAGGGCTTAGCAAGGGCACAGCTTAAACTTGGCGCCATCTATGAAAGAAGTTTTCGCGAAACGAAAAGCGTCGCAGCTCTGGATTCTGCCGAGATCTGGTATCGCGTTGCCATGGAAAACAACAGCCATCAGGCTGAGGCAGCCTATAACAGAGTATTAGAGTCCAAATTCAATTACCGCAAGGCTGCACAATTGGGGCAATTTGAGGAGTTGGACAAGGCTCATGAAGACTCACTCACGACACTAGATAACCCCATCCCCCCACCGCAGCCGGTAGTTAAAGACTTTCAATGGTATCTGAAGACTTATCAGCAAGAGCTGATCTATGGCGGTGCCGGCATTGTGGGTGTTCTACTTCTTCTCATTCTGTTTGTATTGATGCGGAAAGGTCGACAGAAAAACAAAAATGCGGAACTAGAAAGCAAGGTTTCAGAACAGAATCAGCAGTCGAAAAAATTAAGACGAGAGCTCGAAAGAGCTCATAAACAGATCTTAAAGCAGAATGGACTGATTGAAGAAATGAAGTCTGCATCCCAAGATCAGAAGTTCCACATCGCTTGTGCAGTCTTTGGTTTTAACCCCAAACGTTTGCCTAAAAAAGATGTGATCAAGAACCGTTACAAAAAGCTTTGTCGCGTATATCATCCTGACGCCAATGGCAGCGATGAAGAGATGAGAAGGCTAAATACTGCGCTAAAGCTCATTTTGCAACAAAATGTTAATTGAATGTAACTATTGCTTAACATTTTCTGCGTCGGCATGTCATAATTCATTGCTTATATGTACCCAGAGTCTTTGCTCACAGAACACACCGCTCCACCATAGCGCGTGACTTTGATTGGTTTAGGTAGCTGACTGACTCATATTGAAAGCGTAGGAATGGCAAAAGCCCGTTCCGCCTGTTAATTGAGACACACCACCTTTTCGACAAGCTCACCATGCATAGCACGAGTAAAGACCAAGCTGTTTAAAAAGGGGGAAATAGTGTTCGATATTGAAGGCATATGTGATTGGTGTAAAAGACCAAGTCTTCTTACTCGCCATGACTACATTGATGGCAAGTTTCATCACTCTTGTGAAAAGTGCAATGATCTCGCGAGACTGGATGTACGCCAGTTTAACATTGCCGAGCAACAGCTCATTGATAAACGCGAAGAACAACGTTGATTCAAAATCACGTAAAGAAGGCGCCTGTATAGGCGCTTTTTTAATGCCTAAAAAATGCCTACACAGTAAATAGGACGAAAACACTGTATAAGAAAACCAGTATTTATTATCTAATAATATCAGTCACTTAAACAAATTAGCTTATTATTTAATCAAAAAAATTAAAAATTTTGCTTGCTAAACGAGCAAAATATAATTACTGTTAATCCATACAGCATGTATAAGGAAACAGTAATCATGTATAACTTTCAGCTCACTAACCAAGTTCAAAACACATCGTCTGACCGTTTCGCTATCGCTGAATATCAGCGTAATACTGCTAGCAATGATTCGGATTGCTGCGTTGAAATCGCAAAGTTATCTCAAGGTTCTAAATGGGTACTGTTAACAAGCCAATGTCGTAAACCTAAGTCTTCCATGCTTAAACAGCATAAAGTCAACGCAGAGCACCTGCTGCAAATGATGCCTTCAAGAGTCATGTCTGAAAAAGAAGTCGTGCTGAAAGCTATGTTGTCTGGTAACGCAAGTGCAGTTATCGCCAGTAAGAGCATTTCGGCAATTGACCAAAAACACCTTCTTAGTCGTGCTGCCCAACTAAACTGCGCTCTATTCTTTACCAACGACGCATCTGAACTGTTTTCCCACAAAGAATCCATTCACTAAATACTAACTCTTACTACTGCTTCCACTGCCGAGCCCTTCAGCTTTAACCTGAAGGGCTTTGCTTTTAGTGCCAACTCTAGATTCCAACCTTCACAATCTGTACTGAAAATAAACGAGTAATACGCTTGCAAGGCAATCGTTTGCTTTTTATCTGGAAGAGAAAAAAAGTTCTGGTATCATGCGCATCATTCGCACACAGCAAGTTTTTACTCTTTACTTGCGTGCCCTCTTTGACGTTTGAACATAGATAGGAATGTCGTAATGAGCTTAGCTGATCAAGTACTCGCAGTTAATGATGATCTCCCAATCCGCACTAATAAACCCGTCCACAGCGGCAAAGTCCGTTCGGTGTACTGGTTAACTGAAGAAGACAGCAAAAGACTGATTAAAGAAAAAGGGTACGATGTCGCCCCTGATGCCCCACTTGCTATCATGGTCATCAGCGATCGAATCTCGGCATTCGACTGTATCTGGCATGCAGAAGGTGGATTGAAAGGCGTTCCTGGTAAAGGTGCTGCGCTAAACGCTATCTCCAATCACTGGTTTAAACTCTTCAAAGAGAATGGACTGGCTGACAGTCACATTCTTGACATCCCTCACCCATTTGTCTGGATCGTGCAAAAAGCCAAACCCGTTATGATTGAAGCCATTTGCCGCAAATACATTACTGGTTCTATGTGGCGTGCCTACGCAAACGGCGAACGCGAATTTTGTGGTATCGAACTTCCGGAAGGTCTGGAAAAAGATAAGGTGCTTCCAGAGCTACTGATGACACCTTCTACTAAAGGCATATTGAAAGACATACCTGGCGTGCCTGAAGCGGATGACGTCAACATTACTCGCGCAAACATTGAAGACAATTTCGCAGCATTTAACTTCTCTAAAGCCGAAGACATCCCTCACTACGAGAACCTTTTAAAAGAAGGATTCGAAGTCATCAGCAAAGCACTTGCAGATGTTGACCAGATTTTCGTAGACACAAAGTTTGAATTTGGCTACGTCACAGACGCGTCAGGAAAAGAAAAACTCATCTATATGGATGAAGTGGGTACACCCGACTCTTCACGAATCTGGGATGAAGCGGAATACAACAAAGGCAGCATTGTTGAAAACTCCAAAGAAGGGTTCCGTCAGTTTCTTCTGAATCACTTCCCAGACCCAGACATCCTGCTTAACAAAGAGCGTATGGACGAACGTTTTGCGCTTGCACAAGACAACGAACTGCCAGAGCAAGCCTTAATCGATATCTCTAATACTTACATCGGTATTGCTGAAAAGATCACTGGGAAAGAGATAACGCTTAGTGCCAATCCGAAGCAAGAAATCATTGATGTACTGCGCAAGGAATACGACCTCATTGCAGATTAGTGATTCAAAGTAATCAAATAGAAACCAGCCCTGATTCGGCTGGTTTTTTTATGTCTGCGTACTTCTCGCGCTTCCGGTAGAAGATTTAAGTCTCAGAAAAGTGTGACAATGATCCTCCATTTGAAACCTAACATACTGTAAACGGAACTAACATCTCTTTGTAATATCGACTTATTGCATATTTGCATATAACTTACGAATCAACAGCACAGCATTGATTTGTATTTGTAGATGAAGTCTTTCAACAAGAAGTTTCAGCAATGTCCTATCTCCGAATTAACACAACTCTGTTTCCAAGTGACCTCTATACACTTGGCTCAAAGCAAGACATCCGGCTCTATATTGAGGCGTCGAGCTAAAGGTCAATTGAGGCAAAATCCAGATTCGACCTCGAATCGTAAAAGCAGCTTAGACTGGCTCACGGGTGCATTCATCCTTCAGTTTACCTGACGCGTCGACAGATGGTTCAAGGTGTACTCGCTCAAGTAATACGAAAGGTCTTTACCCAAGTCCTACGGTATTGATAGAACACCACAAAACCCTGTAAAAAGCCGCGCATACACCTTTAGGCACTCTGTGTCTGGTTAACCTATTTCGTTCTATGAGTTGGTAAGTCTCAATGGTTATCTATCCAATTGTCTGGGTGTTGCTCATCCAAAAATCGCCATTAAACATAGAGTTACCTCTTTATTTCATTAAGAAAAAAGTAATAATCAAATTGAGAGCTTTATTACTTAAATATGAATGAAACATTAGGTCAATATAAAAACAAACACTTATAACACTTTATTATCAATTGGTTATCAGTGTTTTATAAATAAGAATAAATATTATTTTGTCGATTATTTAACAAACTTTTAAAAGTTTGTGTTCAATCGAATTTGAATCATACCTTCAATTCAATAACGCAGAGTTAGTAGATCATATCGATTTATTAATCATTTCTAATTAAAGCAATTGCTAATTAATTCTTTAGTCAATTTTAATAAATGCAAAATAACAACTAAATCAATAGAAGCCTTTAATATGAGGAGAACTATTAATGACATAATTAACATTTAAATATATCAAAAAAATGCGACGCACTACTAATTCTTCTAGCCAAAACCAAGAGGAAGGACCTGCTTCACCTAAAGAAAATGACAGTAACTTTTTGTTTTACAAGTAATTTTTATTTGTGATAGGGTTTTAAAAGTCGTCAAAAGCAAACTAAAAAGGAAACTATGATGTTATTAAATGAAGTAAGTGAAATCCTTGTCGAAGTATTAGGTGTGGAGCCAGAAGAAATCACAGAAAACGCAAACCTGGTTGATGACTTAGCTGCTGAATCAATTGACTTTGTCGATATCATTTATTCAATAGAACAGAAATATCAACTTAAAATATCAGCAGGAGATATTTTTCCAGCATTTTTGCAAGAAGAAAACTTTTTAAACCAAGACGGTAAGGTTTCTGAAGATTCAATTGAAAGACTTAAAAAGGAATATCCACATTATTCCGATGAAGTTATTCAGGAATTTATAGAGAAACAAACCGCTGATGTATTTTTCAATGTGAGCTCTCTGGTTAATTTCGTATCACACAAACAGGCTGCGTAACATGATTCCTTCAGATGTCGTCATTACTGGAATGGGCTTATTCACATCGCTTGGTACTTGCGTACCAGATGTATGGAATCAAGTTCTACTCAACCGTTCTGGAATTAAAGATATTCCTCGTAGCTCTTGGTTATCTGGTCATGGTGTTCATCTTTTGGCATCGGCTCCGTCTTCATCGGATTTTTCGTCTTTTACCACGAAATGGAATGTCAGTAGAAAGACCGTCCGAAACATGGGCAGAGCCAGCAACATGTTTTGCTATTCAACCTTAAGCGCCCTTGAATACGCGGGTTTTCATTCCCCTTCATCATTGCCGGAACATCGATCCGGCATAATTGTGGGGACTGGCACATCACTGTGTGATGAATACCATTCAACGGCGCTTTCGGAACGAAATCCTACATGGTTTCTTGATACCTATCCCAACATCGTTTTAGGCCAAGCTTCGCTGGTTACCGGAATCACAGGCTTTGGCAGCACCATTGTGAATGCCTGCACAAGCGCAAGTTTGGCTATTGGCCAGGCTTATCGAATGATTCAGTCAGGTGAAGCCGATGTCATGGTCGCAGGAGGCAGTGACAGCCGCCTGTCTCCGTCTTTTCTCTCTGGCTTTAGTCAGCTCAGTATGCACACCAACAGCGATGATGCTGAACGTGCCATGCGCCCCTTCGACAAACTACGCAGTGGCTTTGTGCTCGGGGAAGGTGCTGGCGCACTGGTACTGGAAAGAAAAGAGCACGCAATTCAACGCGGGGCCAAGATATTAGCTCGGGTCGCAGGATTTGCCTCCTCTATGGATGCATTTCGAATGACTGACCCCTGCCCTGTTGGCAAGCTGAAAGCCATGAGACGTGCTTTGTCGGATGCCCAGTTGCAACCGTCACAGATTGATTACGTCAATGCACATGGTACATCAACTCTCGCCAATGACCGGGAGGAAGCTAAAGCAACCGGAGATGTTTTCGGAACATCCCGACCTTTAGTTAACAGCAGCAAATACATGATTGGGCATACCCTGGCTGCAAGCGGCGCAATTGAATCCATTCTTTGTATTCAAAGTCTGCTTACCCAAACTGTCCATGGAAACCCCAATCTGGATCAGCCTGATCCAGCCTGCACCCTCAACTTTGTGGGCAAGGAAGCCGAGAAACACGCGCTTCGCTACTGCATGAATAACTCAAGTGGTATCGGGGGCACGAATACATCACTGATATTTGAACGTGAGCTCGTCGAGCCATAACTCACGGACTCACGCCATCTAAGCACTACCAACGGTTTAATAAGGAAATTTCAATGCCTAAACCTAACGCGGTTATTACCGGATTAGGCGGACTCACTTCGCTCGGAATAACCTCAGAACAACATTTAGCTGGTCATCAGCAAGGGGAATCGGGAATTCGTTTCAACGACGATTTCCCCTACCCGCTGGGAGCAGTGCCTGAATTTAATCCACGTGAATTCATCAAAGACAAAAAGTCCATTCGCATGATGACTTTGCAGGTAAAACTTGGGGTATCCAGCGCCTCCCTTGCATTTGATAACGCAGGGTTGGAGCAGGACTATTTCGAAAAATATCAGGAAACATGCGGAGTAATATACGGCTCTTTTCTGTGTCAGGGCTTCTATAACAGCACCAAACCTTACATGTCATGCCTTAAAGAGGATTTGACCGTCGACTACGACAACCTTGGCAAAGAACATTATCGCCAGTTTCCTCCATTGTGGATATTGCCACGCCTGCCAAATACGGCAGGTGGTCAGGTTTCTATTCAGTATGGATTACGCGGAATGAGTTACAGCGTAGTGAACGGTCCTGCCGGAGGCATGATTGCGGCAGGTGAAGCCATGGAAGCCATTGAAGATAAACGCGCAGATATGATCCTCGCCGGAGCAACAGAATCGGAAGCGATGCTCGACCATGTATTTCGTCTGGAGCAACGTTTGCCTGTCGCTAAATCCCTTGAAGACACTGGTTTGGTGACTGGTGAAGGTGGAATAAGTTACGTCATTGAAAACAGCGACATCGCGCTTCAAGACAATCGCGCCATCTACGCCAATGTCCTCAGCTATCAAAACAATTACCTGCCTAACTTGTTTTCAGATTCGGCGGAGTTATCCATCTCTTCCATTGAAGCCAACATGCGTAAAGCCATCAAAAAAGCTGGATTGACTCCCGAAGACATCGATGCCGTTCAGCTGACACTAGCAGGCATTCCAGATCTGGATGAATGGGAAGCAACCGCAGCACAGCGTGTATTTGGTAACCGCGCCGCCGTTGTGTCTTCCACTGATTACACCGGGTTTTCTTTTGGCGCAGCCGGAGCAAGCTCCCTTTTCTATGCCTGTTTGCAACTCAAGCACCAGTATCTTGCCCCTGTGTTAAATCTCAGTCGAAAACCTCTTCAAGGTGCTTTGAACTACGTTAAAGAACCCAAGCTGAACACACCAATCCAACGTGTTCTTTGCCATCACATTGATTACTTGGGTAATCAAGTCAGTTTGCTTCTCGCTAAGGAGTCAAAAGAATGAATCGAGTTGTAGTGACAGGAATGGGGGCCGTTAGCGCGTTTGGTACGGGAAGTGAGCGCCTTTGGCAATCCTTGCTGGCGGGGAAAAATGGCATTTCGCATATCGAACACTTTCCCATTCGCGGCGAGATTGTGTCGATTGCGGCATCAATGCCTGATTTGTCAGAAGACATTAAAGCGCACCCCAAATTGGCATCGATGACAACAGAAGACCCTTCCATTAAGAAGTTCTTCCTAGCGGTAGATGAAGCCGTAACGCAATCGGGGATTGACTTTGGCAACGCTGAACACAAAGACACGGCATGCATGATTGCCGATCGCCCTTATAGCCCCACACTTCACGTTGACACATACATTAAAGATTACGCGAAAGCCTGCCCAAATGGTGAACACGATTCGGCTAATTGGCTGGCTCATCTGCGTAAAAGTCCAGCCATGGCAAATCGCCCGTTTCTCGATGACGTGGACAGTATCAATCACTTTGTGGCTCGCTTTTATGGTCTGACAGGTCCAAGCCTAAGCATCGGAACGGCTTGCGCATCCGGAAATAATGCCATTGGCGAAGCCTTCGAGAAAATCCGTCGGGGTCGCTTGAATTCCGCCATCGTTGGCGGCGCGTACGATTTCGACATTAACGGCATGATTGGATTTACTCGTATCGGTGCTCTTACCACAAATCCAGATCCTGAAACTGCCTGTCGCCCGTTTGATGCACAGCGAAGCGGGTTTGTGATGGGGAGTGGCTGCGGCGTACTTGTTCTGGAAAGCCTGGAGTCTGCAACCAAACGAGGAGCCACCATACTGGCGGAAGTAACGGGTTACGGTTCATTCACCGACGGATACCGCGCCACAGACCCTGATCCAGAAGGCAGAGCGGCATTCCGAACACTCGCAGGCGCTCTGGAAACGTCAGGTCTTAAACCAGAGCAAATCAGCTATATCAATGCCCACGGTACATCCACCAAGATGAACGACAAAACCGAAACTAACGCAATCAGAAAGGTTTTCGGTAAATACGCAAATCAGGTTCCGGTGTCTTCAACCAAATCAATGATTGGTCACGGCATTATGGCGGCGGGTTCACTTGAGGCTGTGGCCTGTATCAACGCGATTCGTGATAACAAAATTCATGGTACGCGAAATTACCGGACAGCCGATCCAGAGCTGGATCTGGACTACGTGGGTGAAGGCGCGCGCGAGCTGCCAATTGAGCATGTCATGTCGAACAACTTTGGATTTGGTGGGCAGAATGCCACGGTCATCTTCTCTCGCTTCGGGGGTGAAAAATGAGCGTAGGTCTTTTAGACAACAGCGTTGTTTCCAAAGAGTTTAGTGAAACAGAGGCCAGCTTCGTTCTCAACCTAAACCTGATAGAACACCGCTACCTTTACTCTCACACTATCGATGGCAATGTGGTGATTCCAACAGTCTTTCTTTTGGAGTACGCCGTCGTTCTGCTGCAACAAAGCCCTTTGGTTGATCAGCTTGAACTTGATAGCTTTGCCGTTAAAAACATCGATTCGAAGCGCTTTATTCAGATCCAACCTGATATGGACAACCGCTTGTATTTGACGTTTTCAAGAGTGGGAGACGCTTTCAATATCGTCATAGGGTGCGACAAGCTGTCTAAAAGTGGAAAGGTCATCCGCACCAATGTCTCGGCCTTCTCTGCAACACTGGATTTTGAACGTACTGAAGGCACAGAAATCGTGCCTGTTGATGAACTGGAACCATTGCCACTCCCTACCGTCAATAGGTTTCGCAATAAAAGCTTAGCCGTCATGGGGCAGCTGTTTATCACCCCTAACGATGACTATCGCTGGTCGGAAGAGAAAAAGTGCCTGATCAGTTTCTCAGACATGCTTGATACCACCCGATATTACCTTGGTAGCTCGCCAGACGTGAAGCTGACCACACACGTTAACGCGACGATTTCCGGTATCCAGTATCTGGTGTTTTACGCTTTCCTCAGAGATCGCCCAGCCTGGCCATCCGATGTGGAGGAAATCTGCTTTCATGGTCCGCTTACTGGTCGCATTGTGGTCACGCAAATCATGCAAGGGAAAGACGAAAGTCACGTCAATCTCACCCTTCGAAATCAGGAAGACAACAGCCTGATTGCCGAATTCAAAAACTATCAACTACAGGAGCAAAGAGGTCGATGAGTCATTCGTCTCCTTTCTTTATTCATTGGGCAGATTCCATCGAGAAAAGCGACAACACATCGCTGCTCAGCCTGACTATAGATCCAAACAAAATGGTGGCGCTGAAACATCACGTATTTGGTGGTGTCTGCCTGTTCCCATTCGCCTACACGACCGAGCTAATGCTGCAAGCTGCGGTACATTGCTCTGGGCTGGATAACCCCTACCCGCTGTTCTTCAAAGAAGTGGAACAACTGCGCGGCATAGCTGTTCCATTCGGAAAAACCCAGAGTGTAAAAGTTGAATGCACCCGAACCGAAAGCGGTGAGTTTGAAGTTCGACTGATGATGGATTTGACTAACAAAAACGGTAAAGTCATCCGAAAAGACTGCACGGTCGCGACCGCGGTCATTGAGCTTAACAAGTCCTTGCCGGAATCGGATTTTACTACGCAGCCTAAAACGCTTAATCCTATTGAATTACCGCAATCTCTGTATTACCAAAAGATTCACCCTACCCATGGTCCGCTGTTTCAAACCATCACCGGTCACATCTTTCTGGATACAGAATTAGAAGGGATCGCCGGCAAATTCAACCTGAAACTGTTAGATAACTGGCAGTCAATTGATCAGGGGCTGGGCTTCTGGTTATCTCCACTGGCGTTTGATTCCGTCTTGCAACTTTCCGTTCTGAATTGCATTCAGATTGAAAGCACAACCAAACCCGATTTTCACGCCAAGCTACCCGTTAAGCTGGAAAATGCCTACTTCCCCGCTCCGTTTAACCCAGAAACAGAATACACAGCACGTGGCTATGTGAATGACATAGACGACAAAGATCAGCGTTCTCGATTCGTTGTTTCAGACGGCAGTGGTGAGCCTTCCGCTTTGATTTCACAAGTCACACTGCGAAGAGCGCCACACAAGCACTTTGAAGCATGTGACTTACTAAGAGATTTTGCAAAATATCGTAAGGAAGAGGTGGTTTTGTGAAGTACACCACGCCCCAGTTTGAGCTGAATTACACCGAGAAAGGCAATCAGAATGCAGACCGCACCCTAGTCTTCCTGAATGGTGTTTTTCATGGAGAACCGTCTTGGATTAAGCAGAGCCGTTATCCGTTTTTCAAAAAGCAGCACCGTCAGCTGTTCATTGATTATCCGGGTTGTGGAGAGTCAAAGACCTTCCAGCCTTTTACTTATGACGATCTTTGCCATGCCATCGCCGATCTTATCTCTGAGCTGAAGCTGCCAAACGTAACGATAGTCGGGTATTCCTTTGGCGGTATTTTAGCCTTGGAGTTGGCAAAGCGATTCCCTGCTCGTATTCAGCAACTCGTTTTGGTCAATTCCGGGCTGGATATCTCTGCCAGAGGTAAAAAGATGATGGCAAGTGTCCAGCATATGATGGAAACCGATGTTGCGCTGTCGACGATATTCTTGTCTATCTACCCTTGGTTTTTCAGCGATCAATATGTTCAGCAACTCAGTGAGTTTCAGCCTGTTGTGGTGCAACGATATGTCGAATACAACCACTCGAAGGAAGCGGTATTAGGATTTCTAGACACGATAAGTCGCCGAACCTTATCTGACGCCGACAGTCTCAAAGCACCTGCACTGCTGGTCGGAACAGAAGGCGACATCATCTGCCCGCCCGATCAGCAAAAAGCATTAGTGGATTCGCATTCCGGTTTTCAGTGGGAATGCCTGCCAATCCACACGCACGCTGCAAACATCGAATCTCACTCCACAGTGAATCAAATCATTCAAGGCTTTCTGGAGTCCCACTATGACTAATTCATTTGATCTTTATCTCAAACATCCAGACGGGCAGCTTCAAAGCTTTGCTGCTTCAGAAGAAAGCACTCTGGACGAAGAGGCAATCATTGCCATTGCACAGTCTAAAGATCCCATTGTTCTGGCATTTACCGGACACGCGACACCAGCTACCTTGGACAGTCTGTTTGCGTTGATGCAGCAACTCTATCGCCCATTAATGCGAAAACGTGGTTGCCAGTTTTGGGTCTACTGGAACAAAGGAACGGATCCCGTTATTCAAACTGGTGCTCAAACACTGTGTCAGATAGCTGCAATGGAGCTGGCAGGAAAAAAAGCACGCATCAACTTTCTTTACGGAGATACGCCTTTCACCGCTGAAAGTTATCCATCGCTGTCTCGGATACAGGGGATTGAATACCTTACCGCTCAATCTGTCGAGTGGTCACCGCAACCTTTGCAAATGGCATAAGGAGTTGAAATGAAAACCGTTTTAATCACAGGAGCTGGAAAAGGAATCGGTGCAGCCATCGCCGAGCATTTTGCTCAAAAGGACTTTGCGGTGTACCTGAACGTACGAACGCTAACACCAGAAGTGGAAGCCAAAGTGGCAAAGTTACAAGCCAATGGTGCCGTCATCATCCCGCTGGTTTTTGATATCAATAATCCAGAGCAAACAGAAAAGGCACTGGCGAGCATCAACCACCTAGATGTGCTTGTTAATAACGCGGGTATTTTGCGAGACAACCTTATTCCTCAGATATCTCAGGAAGACTGGCAAGCGGTTATCTCGACAAACTTTCACGCAGCTCAGGCAATGTTCCACCAATGCGTACCACTGATGGAAAAGTCCGCTTCGCCTTGTATTATCAACTTGGGCAGCATTTCAGGGGTTCGACCGCGAGCAGGGCAAGGCGCATATGCTGTCGCTAAAGCGATGATCATCGAATGGACTAAACAACTTGGATTGCAGCCACCAGCGAGTTTGCCAAATTTAGTCAGCTACGCGATCTCTCCAGGGCCCGTTGCCACAGAGATGATAAAGCAAGCTCCTTGGTATAAACAGAAAGGTGCGTTTGACCGGATCCCACTCAAAAGATTCGCCGAACCGGAAGAAGTCGCTCAGCTTGCGTTTACACTTGCAACACAGCGCCCTTTCAAAAGTGGTGACAATTTGGTTTTGGATGGCGGATTCATACAAACCACCAAAACGGCATAGTTGTTCAAATTCATGCCGAATTCCAAGACTATCGGAATGGAACAACCGCAACCAGATGAAGCTCATGTCTGGTTGTGGCTTCCTTCTCAGAGCTGGGTGTCTCAGCACTTAGATGACTTATCCGATTCAGAACGAACCCAATATGAGCTCAAACCAGATAAAAGCCGCTGGCAATTTGCATCCAGTAAGCTTTTCCAACGACATGTTCTGTCCTTATACACTGGGCTGTCACCCAAAGCGCACCAAATAAGTAAAAGCACTTATGGAAAACCTTTTCTGGAAGGCTATGACCTTAAATTTAACGCTTCTCACAGCCAGAAAATCATGGTTGTTGGGATTACCTGTCACTCTGAGATTGGTATAGATATCGCAGTCCATAACCATGCATCTCGCTGGAAAAAACGTGCAAATCATATCCTTCATAAAACAGAAGTGGCGAAGGATTCCACTGAGTTCTATAACTTATGGGCTTTAAAGGAATCGTTACTCAAGGCAACGGGAGACGGGTTGGTTCATGGTTGCCATCATTTAGCCCTTCAACCATGTACGGAGGAGAATTCGGTTCTGAAATCATTCCGAAGCTCGCTTGAAGGCTGGCACAGTTATCTTCTTGAGCCACCAACGCGACACGCGAGTCTGGCTTTGTCATCCAGTAAATCATTGACGCGAGTGCGTATTATGTGTTTTGTTACCAACTCAAATTAGATTTAATTTCGCTGTATAAGGATAGTAAAAAGTGGAAATCAAAATCGACCTTCTGGATGGACAAGAGATCGTCGCCCTGCTCAATGAACATTTGGAAGACATGTACGCCACTTCCCCACCAGAAAGCGTTCACGCACTGGATCTGGGCGCATTAAAAAAACCAGACATCACATTTTGGTCAGCATGGGATAAAGGTGTACTGCTCGGCTGCGCTGCACTTAAACAGCTAGATGATACTCATGCCGAAATAAAGTCCATGAGAACCGCACGTACCGCCAGAAATCGAGGTGTCGCGTCAAAACTCTTAAAGCATGTATTGAACGTGGCAAAAGAGAGAAACTATTCAAGGCTCAGTCTGGAAACAGGGTCAATGGAATTTTTCAAACCTGCACGTACTTTGTATGAAAAGCATGGATTTGAGTACTGCCCTCCCTTCGCAGATTACCAGCCAGATCCTAACAGTGAGTTTATGACCAAAAAGCTATAGTTCTGAACGCGTTCAACGTTAGGAGTAAATATGAACAACGTCGTGATTGTGACCGGAGGAAGCAGAGGAATTGGGAAAGCAACATCCCTACTGCTCGCCTCCAGAGGGTATAAAGTGTGTGTGAACTTCAGAACCCGTTCAGAAGAAGCAGAAGAGACCGTCCGGCTAATTGAAGATAAAGGTGGCACAGCCATCGCCTGCCAGGCAGATGTCTCCGTCGAAAGTGATGTGATTCGCCTGTTTGATACCACAGAGCAAGCACTCGGTAAGCTGACGCATTTGGTGAATAATGCGGGTGCGTTGTTTACTCAGTCCCGACTCGTCGATATGGAACTCGAACGATTTAACAAGGTGATGGCTGCCAACGCCACCAGTTGCTTTTTATGTTGTCGGGAAGCCGTTAAGCGCATGACCGATGGCGGGGCAATTGTTAACGTATCTTCTGCCGCTTCAAGGTTAGGCGCACCTTTTGAGTATGTCGATTACGCCGCATCAAAAGGCGCAGTAGATTCAATAACAAAAGGCTTATCTCTGGAAGTAGCGGCTCAGAACATTCGGGTTAATGCAGTGAGACCGGGGTTGATTTACACCGATATTCATACTGATGGTGGCGAACCGGGACGAGTTGACCGGGTGGCACCTTCATTACCTATGCAAAGAGGCGGAACACCGGAAGAAGTAGCAAATGCGATTGCTTGGTTACTCTCAGACGAAGCTTCCTACGTAACAGGCTCTTTCACCGAAATCGCGGGTGGACGCTAGGGTCTAACATCTACCTAAATTATCCAATAAAAAAGCGAGCCATTGGCTCGCTTTTTCTACACCGTTTCCAATTCAATCAGAAACTCATCTTCCTGTAGGTCTGTAATTTTAGCGTGACCTTTTTTTCCGATATTCACTTTCTGATCCGGTTCTAGCTCGTAAGGCATGATCAATGTAATTTTACCGATGCCCTCTGCTCTGGCGAGCTTCACCAATCGAATAAGGTTGGTTTCATCACTGTTCTGTGCAGATAAAGAAGTCAGCGCCTGATCCCAAATCCGGTCCTGAGGCGACTGAAGCTGATTCAGACTGTCTTTCCAGACCACTCCAAAAATGGGCGCAAAAGATTGCATGGCTTCGATAAAAGTCCATTTTCTCCGGCATACCACACCTAAGAATGTGGTGTAGTCAAACACAATATCTGCCGTTTCTTGTTTATCCATGATGCCCCCCGACACTCAGAATACTAAAACATGCAAATTGATTTCACGCTTCATGGGTCGATTTAACCATAGAAGCGGCTTATTACCCAAGTAACCTCAAGAGGCTTGGGTAGACAACAAAAGACGCTTACCAAGCGAAAACTAAGCATCTTTACCAACTGACATAGATCGAGTTGGCTCTAACATCACTATCAACCACAAATCTACATATATCAATATGATATAAAACAATCATCTGTTATAGCTATATTTCCTTAGAAAAGGCTATAAAAAAGTAGGGTTATTTACAACATATGAACATAGTTGAAATGATTGTGATACGGGGGTTCACCAGTTTTGAACCAAAGCTAGCTTTTAATATCCACTATCCGGCTGGCTTTGCGATACTGAACACGCCAGCCCCTCCATCTTGGCAATTCCCAGCGCTTGGGGTCGCCTTTTCGTAAGCCCTGTGCGTATACGACATGAACGAGTTTTCTTGCCGCAAAGTATTCAACTGTCAGCTGCAAATCGCCAATGTTCAACCAGGTTGGATATTCGCTGTCGAAATCTTCTCTTTCCCAATAAGGAATGCCTTCAAATGCTATGTCTTCCTCATCGAGCAATTCCATGTCTTCTAGTGATTCAACACCAAGATCAGACAGTTGTTCAGTTAGCCAGCTTTCCAGGCTTTCAACTTCAAATGGCGACTCTGCTCTTCCTAACGCTTTATAGAGATTCCAGGCATCAATATCCGCCTGCAGTTTGTTGGCGAATCCTTCCCAGATTTTTCCACTCAATATCGCATTCGTCACAGAGGTGATCCCTTGTGGAGCAGACAGCTTTTCGCAAATGGTTCTGCCCGCATATTGGTACTGAGAACGAATAAGAATTTCACCATCTTGCTCTAGGGTTTCGCCTTCTTCCCATTCTCCCAACTCTAGCTTTTCAATTTCTTTCAGCGCGAGCGGCAACATTATGGTCGCTAGGTTGAGTGTCTGTTTCACCCCTCTGCCGGGAATACTGTGTTGATCAAGTACTACTGCGGCTTCTTCTTTATCCGGGAAACGGGAATCGCGACCGACTGTCAGCTCACTGTAACCATTCCCCAACGCCTGACGTCGCTTTTCTCGCCTGACAAAAACAAGCTCTGGATGTAGGCTGGCGACCCCGGAAGTAAACTCGGCTATGTTGAACCGCGAAGCAACATCAAGTTCTGGAAGAGAAAGCGCCTCTCTCATCTGCCTAGCCAAGGCTTGTGCTTCGGAAAGTACTTGCTGATCCACAATTAAAGCATCGCATTGTTCTCCACGAATCAATTTAATTAGCGTTAGAGCATCGCATCCTCTTGGCTCCCATTGATCCAGCTTCTCTCTTTTTTCTTCACCATCTGGCAGTTTGACAAGCCTTGCTGGGGTACACAGGACAGCACTAAGATCGACCATGGCTTCCCTTAACGCCTTGGTTGGCAAACGAGTCAACAAATCGGCATACAAGGCATCAATGGGTAACGGATAGAGTATTTTTCCATGTTCTGTAATGGCGTTGCTTGCATCGATAGCGCCCATTTTCTGTAATCTTTCTGTAGCCTGATGCACGGATTTCTCTGGCAACTCATCCAGAAACTCAAGATTGGAAATGGGATAACCGCAACTGGCACTCGCAAGCATGGCTTCCGTCAGTTCTTCTCGATGAAGTTCTGGTGGGGTGACAATTTCCAGAGGTGCGTGCTCGCCATAAAGACGAATACAGATGCCATCCTGAACACGGCCCGCACGCCCCGCTCGCTGCTTGGTACTCGCTTTAGATATGTTCTTTAAGCTGAGTACGGTTCGACCGTTGCGCTGCATAGTCCGCCTTTCGAGCCCTGAGTCAATAACAGCAGCAATGTTTGGAATGGTCAGTGAGGTTTCAGCAACATTGGTTGCCAGCACCACCTTTTGCTTTGTTTGCTGATTCAGTGCAAGGCTGCGTTGAGCATCGGATACCGAAGCGTGAAGCGGAACGACCAGCACATTCTCTAGTTGAGACAAAGCTTGCTGGCACTGGGTAATTTCCTTTCTGCCTGGCAGAAATACCAGAATGTCTCCTGCAACGTCTTCAAGGCAATGTAGTACTTCATTTTTTACTTTTTGCTCCAGACCTCGAATGTCTGGCAAGTGTCGGCTATCCATTGCCCGATGACCAATCGCCACAGAGTAGACTCTGCCCTCAGCCTTTAACCGCTTTCCGCCGATGTAATCCACCAGCTTCTGCGATTCAAGTGTGGCCGATGTGATGATAAGGCGGTGCTGATCTTCTTTCTTTAAAATGGAAACCAGCAAGTCGGTGTCCCATCGACGTTCATGGAATTCATCGACCATTACGATATCAAAATCGCAAAGTTTGTTTTCTGAATACCACCTCAATGCCACTCCTGGCGTCACAAACACAACTTTGGTGGACTCGTTAAAGTGCGCCTGTAATTTGATGGCATAGCCAATTTTGTCTCCTAATGGACTGCCATCTTCACTCGCCAAAAATTCAGCTAGAGACGTGCAGGCAATACGACGAGGCTCAACCACCAAAACCCTGCCCTTCTCGGCACTCCAAAGAGGCAGACGCGTTGATTTACCAGAACCTGTTTCCGCCTCCACGACGAGATGATGATGAGAAACTAAAGCGTCAAATTCGTTTTTTATGGAATCAATTGGGAGCATCGGAGACATTTTTATGAAGGGCTAATAACTGACGCGAGAGTATATACCCAAATCAAACACGTCAATGGCTTATGCAAATCTACGCTCAGTCGTTTTAAACAAACCATTCACAAACTTGTCACAAAGCTCACTTTCGTCCTTAAAAAGGTCCTGAAGCAGTACAATGTTCAAAGTATGGGGAATTTCTTAGCGTTTTAAAGAAGTTCGGTTTACAACAATGTAACCTAACCGCTATCATTTCAGTCTATGCCCGACACTTGTCTTACCGAGTCATTAATGAATAACGATAAACGCCCTTTATATATCCCGTTAGCGGGACCAGCCCTACTCAGTACACCACTTTTAAACAAAGGCAGTGCCTTTACCGCAGAAGAAAGAAGCTCGTTCAACCTTGAAGGTTTGTTGCCAGAATCAACAGAAACCATTCAGGAACAAGTAGACCGCGCTTACCAGCAGTATAAAAATTTCGAAAGTGATATGGATAAGCACATATACCTGCGCAATATCCAGGACACCAACGAAACCCTATTCTACCGTCTGGTTCAGAACCACATCAGCGAGATGATGCCTATCATCTATACACCAACAGTTGGTGCGGCATGTGAAAACTTCTCAAACATTTACCGCCGTGGTCGCGGGATCTTTATTTCTTACCCAAACAGAGACCGAATTGACGACCTGATTAACAACGCCACCAACCACAATGTTAAAGTCATCGTAGTAACCGATGGCGAGCGAATTCTTGGCTTGGGCGATCAGGGCATCGGAGGCATGGGGATTCCTATCGGTAAGCTGGCTCTTTACACCGCGTGTGGTGGTATCAGCCCGGCTTATACTCTTCCAATCGTTCTGGATGTAGGCACCAACAACCCACAACGCCTTGCAGACCCAATGTACATGGGTTGGCGACACCCTCGTATTACTGGTGCGGAATACAACGCTTTTGTTGAAGAATTCATGCAGGCGGTTCAGCGCCGCTGGCCGGATGCACTTATCCAGTTTGAAGATTTTGCTCAGAAGAACGCAATGCCACTTCTGGAGCGTTATAAAGATCGCGTTTGCTGCTTTAATGATGATATTCAGGGCACCGCTGCGGTCACTGTAGGTTCTTTGATTGCTGCATGTCATGCAGCGGGCAGCAAGCTTTCCGAGCAGCGTATCACTTTCTTAGGTGCAGGTTCTGCGGGTTGCGGTATTGCCGAAGCCATTATTGCACAGATGGTATCCGAAGGGCTTTCAGACGAACAGGCGCGTTCTCAGGTATACATGGTTGACCGATGGGGTCTGTTGCAGGAAGGCATGCAGAACTTACTCGACTTCCAGAAGAAGCTGGTGCAGAAACACGAGAACACCAAAGGATGGGAATCGGATGATGCTGGTTTCTCACTGTTGGAAGTGGTTAAGAATGCTAAGCCAACTGTACTTATTGGTGTGTCTGGTGCGCCGGGGCTGTTTAGCAAAGAAGTGATTCAGGCAATGCACGCCAACTGCGAACGCCCAATTGTCTTCCCTCTTTCTAACCCAACCAGCCGTGTAGAAGCAACACCAAACGACATCATTCGCTGGACAGATGGCGCTGCGCTGGTAGCAACGGGAAGCCCGTTTGACCCAGTTATCCATGATGGTAAAACATTCGAAATTGCTCAGTGTAATAACAGCTACATCTTCCCAGGCATTGGTCTGGGCGTACTGGCCGTTTCTGCTTCACGCGTTACAGACGAAATGCTGATGGAATCCAGCCGTGCGCTTGCAGAATGTTCACCACTTGCTCAGCAAGGCACTGGTGCTCTGTTGCCACCATTGGAAGAAATCCATCGTGTCTCTAAACGCATTGCCTTTGCGGTTGGCAAAAAAGCAATCGAACAAGGTGTGGCACTGGAGATTACAGACGAGACGCTGGAGAAAGCCATTGACCAGCATTTCTGGCAACCAGTTTACCGTCGATACAAGCGAACTGCATTCTAAAGCAGGACTATCTGATCAGTTTGTGCGCGCTTTGCACAAACATTCGGTACAAATGCACGTTTCATTCAGAAAAGCCCTAAATGGGCTTTTCTTTTTAGGATGAAACCGTAAGATTAGTGGTTATGTTAGAGATACTTACACCACTTGGAACCAAGCTCGTTCCCTACCTGCCAGAAATTTCCACAGCCGTTGTTGCCTGTGGTCTGGTGGTATTTGGTTCAGACATCAATCGTACGTTAAGACGTGTTCTCGCCGGGCATCATTTCATCATTAGAACCTTTGCATTCATTCTAATCAATGCCTTTGGTTTCGGTCTGTTCATTGTAAAAGTCTCCCCCATGCTCTCTGACTGGTTGAAGCAGATTGACCGCAGTTGGCTGGTACTGGGTTTGCTCCTGTGGTTTACTTTGGTAGGCATCTGGGCTCAGCGAAATCGGCAGGTTTAATGTTGGAAGTAGTATGCTGAAATTGTCATCTTTTCCCAAAGTCTGGCTTTGGTTAAAAAAAGCATTATTGATTGCTTTCGTGTCTGCATTCACTCTATCGGTTGCGTTGATTCTGGTGGATCGCTGGGTCAGCTGGCAGACTCAGGACAAAATATATTACGAAGCCGAATCCCTTCCTAACCATGATGTAGCCATGGTACTTGGCACCAGCAAATACATCGGGAAAAAACTGAATGACTTTTATACCAACCGCATTTCAACCGCCATTCAGTTGTTTCAGGATAACAAAGTCACCTCCTACCTTCTGAGCGGAGACAATGCACATCGCTCTTATAATGAACCCTGGACAATGAAGCGAGATTTGCTCAAAGCAGGTGTACCGGAAGATGCTATCTATCTGGATTATGCGGGCTTTCGCACATTGGATTCAGTGGTGAGAGCCAAAGAAATTTTTGAAGCGGATGACTTCATCATTATCACTCAGGCTTTCCATTGTGAACGGGCACTCTACATCGCTGATTACCACGATATCAATGCCGTTTGTCTTGCGGTTCCCGGCCCTGAAGGAACATCGGGCTGGTTTGTTCGCCTACGAGAAGTACTGGCAAGAGCCAACGCACTGGTCGATCTTTACATCATTGATAAGCAGCCTAAATTCCTTGGACCTAAGGTGCCTATCGAGAACATTGAAGGTCCACAGAAACCCAGTGAGAGCATATCAGGTGCAACACCTACAGATACAGAATGAGCCAGCATTGCTGGCTCATATTTTAAGTTAACCTATCTGTCAGCGACAATGTACTTCCACCCTGTCTCTGCCTAAATGTTTCGCCTGATAAAGCGCTTCATCTGCTCTTGCCATGGTTTCCGTCATGCGCTCATCTCGCATTTCTGCCACTCCTGCACTGCATGTCAGTTCTTCCCCATGCAGCCAAGTGTGTTCCTTAACACTGACCCGGATACGCTCGGCAATTTCCTGTGCTTGTTCAAGCGAAGTATCACGACAAAACACAATGAACTCTTCCCCACCCCAGCGAACCAAATGGTCACCTGGGCGAATCATAGAGCTTACCACCAGAACGAATTCTTTGAGTATGTCGTCACCAATCTGATGCCCATAGGTATCGTTGATTTTCTTAAAGTGATCGATATCTAAGTAAATCATCGATAGAGCATCTAAACCATCTTCTGCTTGCTTGGCAGCGTCATCCAGCCAGTTTCGAACAGAATGGCGGTTTCTCGCACCGGTAAGTGCATCTACCTGTGCCATTTCTGCAAAGCGACTGTTTTGTTGACGCAAACGGTCGTTCACCGCTTTCAGGTGCAAGTGCCTCGAGTTGGCCTGGCTAATTACGTGACGACTGCGGTTGTGATCAAACACAAAGTAAACCCCACCCAACATCGCCCAGATCAGAACCAATGTCAGCATCAACAATTCGCCGTCAACAAAACGACCTTCAAATTCGATGCTATTTATGACAATGTCACGCGTACCCAATGAAGAACGTGACCCAGTCGCTATCTCAAACAGGACAACGTTACTGAACTCTGGAGCAGCATGAGGGATATCGATATCCAGATCTGCCAGCCACCAGGTCATTACCTGGAAGTTTTTCATCGGGATCACAACCTCACCCTGACCAATGCCGGGCGCATACTCAAGCCCGTTGTACTTTATCGAGTACTCATTGTCAGAGTTAGAATACGCTGAGTTAAAGTTGCGAAGATAAACTCTTAATCTGCCTTCTGGGTCGTCGGTATGGTAATCAATGTTAAGCCTAACTGTATGATAGTTAGATAAATTGATTCCCTTCGAAATATCATCAGAAAGCTGAATTGAAACAGAGCAGTACGGCCATGCGTACTCACTTTGCTTTAAATTACATTGAAGAGACGCGCGAGAGCCTTCAACCGACAGGTTTGTATCTGTTTTCCCGCCAGACTGCCTGTCATCTGCGGGTATAAACTCAAACTGTTGTGGCGAAATAACAAGGCGCTGTGTATCCCCAAATTGGTAATAAAGCGTTATTACCGTCAATGTACCAAACAACAACACCAAGAAAACCTTTTGTATCAAGCTCAATTGATGTTTTCTACTCATGCTATACCTCAATCTACAAACGTAGAAACTAGCAAAATGGAACTAAAATCACACTATCGTACATATGTGTAACATACCATAACCAAGCCATTTCGCACACTATTTGTATGTTCATTCAAGAGAAAATACGTAAAAAAAGATGACGGGCTTTATAAATCAGTCACAAAGAAGAAATGTTTACCAAATAGCTCAACTATGCCGGTGCGTAAAATTTGCTAAAATATCAATTACACTGATTTCCAAGCGATAAAATTGAGCCAGCAAGAGCTCTTTACACCGCTTGACGCAATAAAAACAACGAATACGCCATAAGTGCGTAGAAAACGAGTAATGTCATGTCTATAAAAACTACAGGCACTCTGAGAAAGCTTGCATCCGAGCTCTCAGAAGGTGTCGACTACTTCCTGCCAATTGGTAACGAGCGTGTGGGTCTAAACACCTTTATAGGTCAGCCGATCACCCTGACTCATACGGGCAACATCTTTTGCAGCTCCTGTGGCAAAAAAACCAAGAAAAGCTATTCGCAAGGTCACTGTTTTGTCTGCATGAAGAAACTGGCTAGTTGCGATATGTGCATTATGAAGCCGGAAACTTGTCATTATGAGCAAGGCACGTGCCGAGAGCCTGAATGGGCCGATGAAAACTGCATGGTTGACCACTATGTCTACTTATCTAACACCTCCAGTTTAAAGGTAGGCATCACCCGACACACTCAAATTCCAACTCGTTGGGTTGATCAGGGTGCGACTCAGGGGCTACCCATCTTTAAGGTGAAGAATCGTCATATTTCCGGGTTAATTGAAGTCGCTTTAGCAAAGCATGTGGCAGACAAAACCAACTGGCGAACTCTGCTGAAAGGAGATGGAGAGCCAATGGCATTAGAAGAGTTGGCGAAACAGCTAATGCCTCATGCAGAAGAAGTCATCTCTGAAATCAAAGCAAAATATGGTGAAGACTCAGTGACACCATTAGTTGAAGATATAACGGAGATCCAGTATCCCGTTACCGAGCACCCTACAAAAATTGTATCGCACAACTTTGATAAAAATCCCGAGGTGACAGGGGTGCTTAAAGGTATTAAAGGTCAGTATTTAATTCTGGATACAGGTGTTATTAACGTCAGAAAGTTCACTTCATATGAAGTAACGTTTGAAGGTTAAATGAAAGGAGAGCTAAGCTCTCCTTTTTAGTTGTTGACGAGGGATTCAAGAGCCTCAAACAAATGGTCGATTTCCTGAAAAGTGTTGTAATGCATCAATCCAATTCGCACTACGCCGCCACTTTCTTCCAGTCCCAACTGTCGAATCAGACCTAAAGCGTAAAAGTGCCCGTTCCAGACACAGATATTCTGCTCTCCCAACGCTGAAGCTACGACTTCAGGCGGAATCTCATCAAGACGAATAGCAAAGGTAGGCGTTCTGTCGTTCGAAGCACGGTTAATCCCATAGAGTGTAGCGCCGGATAAACCTGACAGTTTCTTCAGGAAGTACTCGGACAACGCCTGTTCATGGCGAGAATACTGTGAGTAACTTTCCTCCAATCTTTCTCTTAATGATTTCTCTTCCGAGCCCCACTGCGATAGGTATTCCAAGGTTTGGTTGAATCCGGCTATCGCTTCAAAGCTCTGAGTTCCTGTTTCAAACCGACCAGGGCCGAAATTCGTCGCAGGCTCTACTTTGTAAGGAACCAGAGTTTCCACCCACTTTGGCGATACATAGGCGATCCCGAGATGAGGACCGAAAAATTTGTACGCACTGCAAGCTAGGAAATCGCAACCCAGATCCTGAACATCAATCAGATGGTGGGGGGCATAGTGAACAGCGTCAATATACACCAATGCGTCAACCTGTTTAGCCAGTTCAATAACCGACTTCACATCCACAATAGATCCTGTCGTATTCGAGGCGTAAGTCACCGCAACAAGACGCGTTTTATCAGTCAAAAGTTCCTTAAAGTGAGCCATATCCAAGGTACAGTCTTCTTCATTTACCCGAACTTGCTTAACCGTTACGCCTTTATCCTGCGCAGCTTGTTGCCAGCTGGACACATTGGAGTAATGATCCAACGCCGTTACGATGATTTCATCCCCTGCTTGCCATTCTCGACTAATCGCTCGGCTGAGTTGGAAAGTCAGTGACGTCATGTTGGGACCAAAGACAATGTTGTTTCCAGATTCGGCATTCAGAAACTGCGCAGCCCCTTCCCTGCCTTGCTGCATCATCGAGGTGGTGATTTCGCTTGAAAAGAACTTTCCACCCAGATTGGAGTTGAAATGACCTAGATATCGGGTCATCTCATCCAATACAGATTGGGGAACCTGACTCCCTCCGGGACCATCCAGAAAGCTTACCGGTTTGTCATTGTGAAGCTGGCTCAGGGCTGGAAACTGGGCTCTCGCGCTTTCGACATTAAACGTCATGACTCGATTCCGTCGCGGTTAACACAAACACATCCATATGACCTTCGTTGTCTCTAATCACTGAACGAATTGGCTGAGCGTTATGCCAGAGTTTATGGTCATCCAGCATAGCGACCTCACCATTTTGCAGCACCTTTCTAAAAAACGGTGCTTCATGGTTGTCTTGGTACAGCATGATTTCGCCGCCAACAATGTTGTGACGGTCAATACCGACGATCGCAATATGGTCGAAGCCATCCTGATGCACGCCCTCTGGTGCTACCGGCGTCTCTTCGTAAACAGTCGCAATTCTGATCTGATGGATCTCTATCTCCTGTCCCTCTGGTAAGCTGTTGGCATCAACAAATACCTGACACAGCTCAAGCATCGCATCACTCTCTAGGATTCGGTTTTCAATCGGCTCAAACTGACGAATAACGTCACCTTGAAAATGATTAATGTCCTCAGATTGAACGAAGCTATGGCGATTTACTTCCGTTAATCTGTTTTGTTGGAACTGAACCACTGAGTAACGGCGCAATCTATATTTGCCGTCCGCGTGACTTGTGTTAGGGAGAGAATTAAAAGATGGAGATAATTGTGCTATCGCAGCATGGCTGAGCTGCGTTAACTGCAAAGTGCTTTCATGCGAAATCATTTCGGACTCCTGAGAATTACAGACACATATAATTTACATATTCATTACATTTAGATTTACCCACATATCCTGCAAGATCAACTTTTATTAATTATTTATATTGATATAACGTCAATTTCAGCATTTAAAGCCAATAATAAAACAATAATCAGTCTTTAAAGCTGGTTTTTCGATCTCACGAATGTTAAAACCAAAACTCTTCACTACCATAATTTGTAACATCATGATTTAAATAGGTTTAAACGTGAAATAGTGACCCAGTTCTTATCTGTAGGAACTGATTCGACTTTATGCAATCATCTGATTGTTATTTAGATCAATAAGTTCTATTCTCGAACGCTATATTTATAACAGGAGTAGGCTAGTGAATAAGTTAGTCATTGCTGCAGGTATTGTGGCAGTTGGAGCTGGTGGATATTTTTATACTCAGCAGCAGGCATCTCAAAGCGTTTCAATTCTCGATCAAATTCCAGCAGATTCTGCAATCGTAGGTGTTCCGCTGAAACCTGTACAGTTGGACAAGTTTCTTGGTTCTGTAGACACCTTCCCGACCATTGATGAGTTCATGGAACTGTCGCAAACCGATCCTGAGCGCATGACTAACCGCGAAACCTTCTTCTATGCGTTGGCTGAAACTTACATAAAATCGATTGAGAGCGTCGAGGCTTACAAAGCAGCTTTCGGCGCACCTGATATGATCAACAGCTACATCTACATGGTGGGTATTGCACCTGTCATGAAGTTTGATGTCGAAAACGAACAGGCTTTCTGGGCGACGTTCGACAAAGCTGAATCAAGCAGCAATTTCAAGCACACAGCCAAGAAAATCGGCGATGTTTCTTACCGCTCGTACAGTATTGCGGATGAAGATGGTCAGACTAAGCTGGAGCTGGTTGTAGCCGTTCATCAGGGAATGGCAACGCTAACTCTGGACTCAGCAGATTTCGGCGAACTTAGCCCGCTTAAAATTGCTCTAGGTATCGAAGCACCTACGCAATCTATCGCTCAGGCTGAAACCATCAAGCAACTTATTGCTAAACACCCGAACCTAAGTGACGAGTCTGTTGGTTACTTTGACCATCAGCAACTGGTTACTGGCTTCACTACAACGGATGGCAACCTGCTTGCTAAACATGTAGCGAAAATCAGTGAGTTGGTGAAAGCTGACGACCCATCTGCGATTAATCCGTTTGCAGAAATTCAGACTGAACAGTGTAAAACTGAGTTTGCTGGCATTGCGGCGAACTGGCCTCGCACCGTATTTGGAGCGACAGTGAATGATGGTGGTCTGACAATGGACGCTAAGTTTGTTGTCGAGAGCAACAACAAAGTCATTCTGGATGCACTGAAAACTATTCGTGGTTTCATCCCAAGCAGCGCACAAGATAGCGCACTATCATTCGGGTTAGGTATTGATGTAAACAACCTGACTCCTGCGCTGAATGCCATCTGGCAGGATAGCCTTTCCGTACAATACTCATGTGCACCACTGGCAGAAATGCAAACGGGTCTTAGTCAGGCAAACCCTGCAATGGTCGGTATGGCAACAGGTTTTGTTAATGGTCTGAAAGGCATCAGCTTTAACTTGTTCGACTACGGTTTCGGTGAAACTGAATACGGTGAAGAACTGAATAAGCTTGATGCATCAGTCTCTATTTCGGCAGACAACCCAGTCGCGCTTTTCCAAGCTGCGCAAATGATGGAACCGTCACTGGCTCAAGTTCAGATCCCAGCAGATGGCACACCAGTCGAGTTACCACCTCAGTTAGCAGCACAGTTTGCTGACATCGGTACTGTTTACGTTGCCTCTAAAGGTAGCCACCTGACGATTTACACTGGTGAAACAGCAACGAAAGAATCCACCAAACTGTTTGATCAAACGCTTGAAGCGAATGGTCTGTACAGCATCTACTTTGATTATGGCAAGTTGTTTAAGCCATTTGTCGATATGGTAGAGCGCAGCGGTGAACCTGTTCCTGCAGAGCTTGAACCATTCATTCAAGATGATGTAAAAGGCGACGTTAAGATGGACGTAACCGACAAAGGCATCGTTTTCGAAATGAACAATGTCACTTACTAACCGACATTTTTCTGAATAATGAACAAGAAACCACCAAATTTTGGTGGTTTCTTTTTTGGCTCTTATAAAACAACACCGCAGACCAGTCAGAAGCGGGATCTACGTTCTAAACTATAACCATTTAATTGCTTTAACTGCGTTGCATTTCCTTTCTTTCGTCCCCACTATTTTTTACAATCTAGCCAAAATATTATTATTCAAATTTCGGAGTCCAAATGAGCGACGTAAAGCACTGTAGTCTTCTAATTCTCGGTTCTGGTCCTGCGGGTTACACCGCGGCTGTATACGCTGCCCGAGCAAATCTAAATCCGGTTCTTGTTACTGGCATGCAGCAAGGTGGTCAGCTAACCACAACGACTGAAGTAGAGAACTGGCCAGGCGACGCAGAAGGCTTGACTGGACCAGGTTTGATGGAACGAATGAAAGAACATGCTGAACGTTTTGAGACCGAAATTTTGTTCGATCACATCAATGAAGTAGATTTCAGTAACCGTCCTTTCCGCCTGAAAGGTGATTCTGGCGAATACACCTGTGATTCACTCATCATCTCTACTGGCGCATCGGCAAAATACCTTGGTCTTGAATCTGAAGAAGCGTTTAAAGGTCGCGGTGTATCAGCATGTGCTACGTGTGACGGATTCTTCTATCGCAACCAGAAAGTAGCCGTAATCGGTGGTGGTAACACTGCGGTTGAAGAAGCACTTTACCTTTCTAATATTGCTTCTGAAGTACACCTGATTCACCGTCGTGATTCATTCCGCGCAGAAAAAATCCTGGTGAAGCGCCTGATGGATAAAGTCGAGAACGGCAATATTGTTCTTCACACGGATCGTACTCTGGACGAGGTACTCGGTGACGACATGGGTGTAACTGGTGTTCGCATCAAAGATACTCAGTCTGACAACACAGAAGAACTGAACGTAATGGGCGTATTCGTTGCTATCGGTCACCAGCCAAACACTGGCATGTTTGAAGGTCAGCTAGACATGAAAGACGGCTACATTGTCGTAAAATCAGGTCTTGAAGGTAATGCTACACAAACGAGTATTCCTGGCATTTTCGCTGCGGGTGACGTGATGGATAACAACTACCGTCAAGCCATCACTTCTGCTGGTACAGGCTGTATGGCAGCTTTGGATGCAGAAAAATTCCTAGATGGTCTGACAGACTAATGAATCTCTAGTTTTGATGAAAAATCCGGCACAAATGCCGGATTTTTTATTTTTATTTTTCCCACTTCACTCCGTAATCCTGCACAAGCTGATATAATCTCCCCCCACAAAACATAATGATTTGAATTTAAAGTCTTCTTCCATGGACAAACATAAGCAGCGCGCCTTAAATAAATGGCTCAAGCAGCAAAGCAAACTCGCCAAACGCTGGTTAATGATTACCGTCAGTCTGGGCGTCGTTTCCAGCCTGTTTCTTCTTGTTCAAGCCGCTTTACTGGCTTCGATTCTTCACCAATTAATTATTGAGAACGTCGACAAATACGACCTGATACCGCATTTCGCTGGTTTAGCAGGAGCCGTGGTTGGACGCGCCATTTGCAGCTGGGGGCGTGAACTCGCTGGTTACCGCTGCGGAGAGCAAATTCGTGTTTACGTACGCCAGCTGATCCTAGACCGCTTACGCGAGCTAGGTCCTGCGTATGTTAAAGGCAAGCCTGCCGGTACATGGGCAACATTGCTACTAGAGCAGGTAGAGAATCTTCAGGACTTTTTCGCTCGATACCTTCCTCAGGTGTCGCTGTCTGTACTTGTCCCATTTGTTATTCTCGCCGTGGTTTTCCCGACCAACTGGGCAGCAGGTTTAATTTTCCTGATTACTGCGCCGTTAGTGCCTTTATTTATGGCACTGGTTGGCATGAAAGCCGCCGATGCTAACCGCAAAAACTTCAAAGCATTGCAAAGACTTTCGGGGCATTTCTATGACCGTTTGCAGGCAATGACCACAATTCGTCTTTTTGACCGTGCAAAGTCAGAGACTGAAGTTATGCGAGGTGCTTCTGAGGTGCTTCGCTCCAGAACGATGGACGTGTTAAGAGTTGCGTTTCTGTCTTCCGCTGTTCTTGAGTTCTTTACGTCGCTCTCCATCGCCATCACCGCGGTATATTTTGGTTTCGCCTTTATTGGCGAACTGAACTTCGGCTATTACGGCGCGACCATTACCCTTTTCTCTGGTCTTTTCATCTTGATCCTGGCTCCGGAGTTTTATCAGCCTCTTCGCGACTTGGGTACCTTCTATCACGCAAAAGCACAAGCGATGGGCGCGGCTGAAAGCTTAGTAGAGTTTTTGGAAACCGATGTCGACAAAATTACATCAGGCAGTAAGCCTGTTGAGGCGAAAGCACCAATCTCCATAGCGGTGAAAGACCTGAAAGTGTTCAGCCCTGAAGGCAGCCAATTACTTGGTCCTGTTTCTTTCAATCTTGATACTAACCAGACCACAGCCATTGTGGGTCCTAGCGGTGCGGGTAAAACCAGCTTGATTAATGCGATTTTGGGCTTTTTGCCTTATGAAGGTCGCATCGAAATCAATGGGACTGACCTTAAAGAAGTCGATCTGGAAAGTTGGCGTAAAACCATCAGTTGGGTGGGTCAGAACCCGCTACTACTCAATGGTTCCATTCTGGAGAACGTGACATTCGGTCGAGATGTTTCCAACGACGCACTGGCTCACGCGCTAAAAGACAGCTATGCAGATGAATTTGTTGATCAGCACGGTCTAGAATACATGGTCAGTGACCGCTCTGGCGGCTTGTCTGTTGGTCAGGCACAACGCTTGGCTCTCGCACGTGCAATGTTGCAAAACGGTCAGTTCTGGATTCTCGACGAACCGACGGCAAGTCTGGATGCACGAAGTGGAAAACTCGTATTGGCAGGTTTAGAAAGCCGAATTGCCGAGAAAACAACGTTAATGATTACCCACCAGCTTTCTCCTTTGAAAGACGTAGACAACATTCTCGTTATGGAAAATGGGTTGATTGCCGAACAAGGAAACTTTGAACACTTGAAAGTGCAAAACGGGCTCTTTGCCGAGATGCTGAAGTCACACCAAGAATCACAAAATGATAAGGGGAATCTGGATGCGTGATTTACTGCCTTATCTAAAACTTTATAAGAAACACTGGTTTGGACTGTCTCTTGGCATGTTGCTGGCGTTTGCCACACTGTTCGCATCCATAGGTCTTCTGACTCTTTCAGGCTGGTTTATCGCTGCATCTGCTGTTGCAGGTTTAACCATTGCGCGTGAAACCTTCAATTACATGTTACCCGGAGCCTTTGTCCGCGGTTTTGCTATGAGCCGAACGGCAGGTCGCTGGGGAGAGCGTGTGGTCAGCCACAACGCGACATTCAAGTTACTGACTGATTTACGTATTTTCTTTTATGAAAAACTCACCCCTTTGATCCCGGGTAAAGTCGCTAACATTCGTGATGCAGACCTGCTAAATCGTTTGGTTGCCGATATCGACGCTATGGATCACGTCTACCTGAGACTGATCAGCCCGCTGGTTGTGAGTGTACTGGGTATTGCATCCCTCACTCTTTTCCTGTGCTGGTTTGACCCTGTATTGGGGCTGACGTTAGGTGGAATTCTTCTTGCTCTTGTTCTTATTTGGCCTGTGATCTTCTACAAGCTGGGCAAACTGAACGGACAGCAACTGACGCTGAATAAATCTGAACTTCGAATTGCAACGCTGGACTGGCTTCAAGGTCACTCTGAACTGGTGCTGTTTGGTGTGGAATCGCGCTACCGTGACAACATCGACAGCAAACAATCAGCGTTAATGGAAAATCAGGCTAAGCACGCACGCATTACTGGCCTGGCAAGCAGCCTGCTGATGTTAGCCAGTGGTTTAACCTTGGTTCTGATGCTCTGGATAGCAGCCGATGGTGTGGGCGGTCGAGCGCCAGATCCTTTCATCGCGATGATCGCTTTCGCCACCATGGCGAGTTTTGAAATTCTGATGCCTGTTGCGGGTGCATTCCAGTATCTGGGTCAGACGGTAACGTCTGCTCGTCGACTGAACGAAATCATTCACGCGGATCCTGAAGTTCAGTTTGTTACCAATGAAACACCTCAACCTGACAAGTTTGATATCCAGCTTTCTGACGTCACCTTTGGATACGAAGCGGATGCACCTGTTCTGAATAATCTGGATCTGCACGTCGGGCACGGGCAAAAAGTGGCGATTGTCGGTCAGACCGGTTCTGGAAAATCGACCCTTTTGCAGTTGGTAACGCGAATTTGGGATGCGCAGTCTGGTCAGGTTGCCATTGGTGGTCGCGACGTAAAGCAGTGGAGTGAAAGTGCTCTGCGTGCCTCTACTTCCGTCGTCAGCCAACGTGTCGACGTTCTCAACGGCTCACTTCGAGATAATCTCACCATTGCATTACCTGAAGCAGAAGATGCTCAGTTGATTGATGTTCTCGAGCAGGTTGGGTTATCCAAACTGAATGAAGACAAAGGGCTGGATACCTGGTTAGGTGAAGGCGGTCGTCAACTTTCTGGAGGAGAAAAGCGCCGAATCGGTATTGCACGTGCGGTGCTGCGTCAGTCGCCTATTGTATTGATGGATGAGCCGACAGAAGGCTTAGACAAGCAGACCGAACAGCAGATGATGCAGTTGTTTGATAAACATTTCAGCGACAAGACAGTTATCTTCATCACTCACCGCTTGGTTGGGCTGGAGAAAATGGACCTAGTTTGTCTGATGGAACAAGGTCAGTTTATTGAAACGGGCAGCCACGCGGATTTGATTCGCGAACAGGGTCGCTACTATCAACTCTGCCAGACACTTTAGTCAGTAAAACTGTACTGTAAAAGCCAGAGCCAACAAAGCTCTGGCTTTTTTCTACCAGCGCGAAAACTGATGGTAATTGGATACGTCGATGAATTCAGGCTTAATCAATACCAGCTCTCTTTCAACTTTTCCCCCGTTCAGCAACCCCAACCCAATTTGCACTGCTTCCCTACTCATTCGCTTAGGAAATTGCGCTGATGTACCCAACCAGTTGGGGCGCTTTTCCTCCAAAGCCTGAATAGCTGATGGCGCACCATCAACCGAAGCGATCCAGACTTGCTCACCGGACTGAAGCATTGCCTGTTCAGCGCCCAAAGCCGTCGGGTCATTAATCGCGAAAACGCCATCGATGTCCCTGTAAGCCTGAAGCGCGTATGCCATGGCTTCCAAGCCGCCGTTATAGCTGCCCGTTCCATTGATGTCTGCGTCCAGTAAATTGATGTCTGGGTAGTCATTTAGCACCGACTTACACCCCGCCACTCTGTCGAGACTGGCTGACACGGGTGGACCGTTAATGATGATCACCCTGCCCTTTTCATTCAGCTTCTTCACTAATTTCAGGCACGCCATTTCTCCAGCCTGAATGTTGTCGGTAGTAATAGTGACATCGGCACCCGTTGCCCTTACATCGACCGCAATCACTCGGATGCCAGCCCTTCTCGCCTTATTCACAGCCGGAGCGATTCCCTGCTCATCAGATGCTACCAGTAATATCAAATCCACCTTGCGCTCAATAAACAGGTCAATCTGCTGGTTCTGGCGATCTAAGTCGTACGCACTGGAGCGGACAATCACATCGATCTTTTTATCAGGTATCTGGTTGGCTTCCGCCTTAATGCTTTTCACCATAGTGACAAAAAACGGATTGGTCAGATCAGACACGGACACTCCGATTGAATAATCGGAACTCGCGGATGCGCGACCGTTAACCAGGAAAAGCAGTAAGACAAAACACAACACAGATTTGTACATAGAAGAAACCTTTTCCTTATATAGCTGGTTACCTATACAGAGTAATCGCTGTCCGATCTGGCTGCAAATTAGGCAACATTGAGCCCCGTTTATCAAGCGGCAGTACCTGCTGTTCCCGGTTCAACCGCCCCCGTCATGATCGCCACCGCATCCGACATTGTATGAGTCTTTGGTGTAATGATATCGGCTCGCTTACCCAATCGGTGAACGTGAATTCGATCAGCGACTTCAAACACATGGGGCATGTTGTGGCTAATCAATACCACAGGCAAACCTCTGTCCCTCACCTGTCGAATTAGGTCGAGTACTTTTCTTGATTCTTTCACACCCAATGCCGCTGTAGGCTCATCCATGATCACAACTTTACTGCCAAACAAAGCAGAGCGAGCCACTGCCACGCCCTGCCTTTGACCGCCAGATAGCGTTTCTACAGTTTGAGTAATGTTCTGAATGGTCATCAACCCGAGATCGGCAAGTTGCTGCTTTGCACGCTCATTCATGGCTTTTTTATCCAGCATTCGAAAAACCGAACCTAACACCCCTTCTCGGCGGATTTCACGACCGAGAAATAGGTTATCGGAGATATTCAAAGCGGGTGCGACAGCAAGGTTCTGATACACCGTCTCTATCCCCATGTCTCTTGCACTCATGGGAGTTTTGAAAGACACCGTTTTGCCGTCTAGTTTAATTTCTCCTGCATCCGGTATCAGCGCGCCTGAAAGCGCTTTAATCAAACTGGATTTGCCTGCACCGTTATCGCCGATAACAGCCAGAATTTCCCCTTTGTACAAATCAAAGTCTGCGCCATCTAAAGCGGTAACTCGACCGTAACGTTTAACCAGACCTCTTGCCTGCAATACTGGTTCACTCATACCGATACCTTCCTAATCCAGTGGTCGACACCTACAGCAACGATGATTAATAACCCGACGGTAAATTCCTGCCAAAGCACATCTACCCCCAAGAGTGCGAGTCCATTTCTGAATACTCCGACAATTAAAGCGCCAATTAGGGTGCCAAATATGGATCCTCGCCCTCCAAACAAACTTGTTCCACCAATGACAACGGCGGTAATGGAGTCCAGGTTAGCGGTGTAGCCTGCCTGCGGGCTGATGGAGCCAATTCGTCCGATCAATACCCAGGCTCCGATAGCACAGATGAAACCTGCAACGACATAGACCGACAGCAAGATCTTTTGCGTTCGTATGCCTGCTAACCTTGCGGCGTCTGGATCATCACCTGTGGCATAGACATGTCGTCCCCATGCCGTCCAGTTAAGGGCATACCAAATCACAGCAAACAGTAAAATCATCAAAATAGAGCCGTAGGTGATTCTGGCACCAAAGAACTCGATGGTTTCTCCCATCCACTGAAGCAACGGCGCATTTTTGGCGATGGCTTGAGAACGTATCGTCTGGCTATTGGAATACCAGAGATTCAGCGCAAAAAAGATGTTCCACGTACCAAGTGTTGCAATGAACGGGGGCAGTTTGAACCGAGACACCAGCAGACCGTTAATCAAACCTGCGAGCGTCCCGACCAGCATTCCAATGGCAAATGCAATAGAAGGCGGTAGCCCAAAATCCATTGCCATACGTCCCATGACAACAGAGCATAAAACCATAATGGCACCGACCGATAAGTCGATCCCTGCGGTCAGGATAATGAGAGTCTGTGCAATACCCAACACACCAATGATGGTGACCTGCTGGAGAATCAAAGACATGTTAAATGGATGAAGAAATCGCTCTCCGATGAGGAAGCTGAATATTGTGACCGCGAGAATAAGCACCAGAAAAGGCGCGGCAGTCGGCTGATTGTGCAAAAAGCGCTGCACAGACAAACCCACAGATGCCGATTCATTGAACTGGGCAAAACTTTTGTCTGCGTTACGTTCGGCGGCTTTTTCAAAATTGGGCTCGGTCGAAGAAGGGGGTTGGCTCATAGTGTTGTCCTTAACTCTAATCTGAGAGAGCCAAAGGCTCTCTCAGGTATTCACTTGGTTCTTTCCTTAGGCGATTAGCCCCAGCACTTACCAAGACCTTGCGCAGAAGTTGATGATTCAACACCGTTAACTGGCTCATCCGTGATCAGTTCAACCCCTGTGTCAAAGAAGCCTTTACCCGGAGTCGCGCCCGGTTTTACGCCCGATTTGGCATATTCAGCAATCGCTTCCACACCGAGCGAAGCCATTTTCAACGGGAACTGCATGGAAGTGGCACCAATGACTTTATCTTTGATGTTCTCGACACCCGGACAACCACCATCGACGGAAACCAATAGGACGTCTTTTTCTTTACCCACCGCTTTAAGTGCTTCATAAGCCCCTGCTGCCGCAGGTTCATTGATGGTATAAACCACGTTGATACCCGGATCTTTTTGCAGCAGGTTTTCCATCGCACGGCGACCGCCTTCCTCTGACCCCTGAGTAACATCGTTCCCTACGATACGCGGGTCATCTTCATCACGCATTTTGTTGACGTCTTTCACATCGACCCCAAATCCTTTCAGGAAGCCCTGATTACGTGCAACGTCAACCGTGATGCCTGCGGTGCTGAGATCCAGCAAAGCAATTTTGGCATCTTTGGCTTTTGCACCCATTTTTGCTTTTGCCCATTTACCGATCAGCTCGCCTGCTAAGAAGTTATCCGTTGCAAATGTTGCATCCGCGACATTAGCTGGAGAGAAAGGTGTATCAAGCGCAATAACCACAATACCCGCTTTACGTGCTCGCTCAATGGAAGGAGTTAATGCAACCGGATCACTCGCCACAATCAGAATGCCTTTTGCACCTGATGCAATCAGGTTTTCGACTGCCTGAATCTGTGAGTCGTTATCGCCATCGTAGCGCCCGGCAAAAGAACGTAACTCAAGACCAAGCTCATTCGCTTTCGATTCTGCCCCTTCTTTCATTTTTACAAAGAATGGGTTGGTGTTGGTTTTAGTGATAAGTCCGACGATGGTTTTGTCAGCAGACAGAGCGGATGGTGCGCTGAACATGGCAGCAGCCAGTGCTGCAACAGTGAACATCTTTTTCATGATTGATTCCCTTTATCGTTATGCCAAGGTGTTACCTTCCTTGGTCGGCTACCCAAAATTGAATTGGGAGAGACAAGAATCAAATGAAAAAACTAATGAATGATTTCAGAGTAAGGAAATCTCGTTAACAATTGTAATAAACCACTTAACTGATTGTTCTTTAAGTTACTTTTATAAGGGATTGAAGGATTTCAAATTGGAAAGGTTTCGGGATAAATGTCCATTCAGTATCAAACTGGTGATGTTTGATCAGTGCTTCGACAGGTAATCCGGAGGTGAGTATTACAGGAAGATCCGGATGCATTTTCATTAAATGCAGCTTTAAATTGACGCCGTCTTCCGGTGTACCCAAGTTCACATCAGAAACCACCAGGCTACATTCACTCTGTTGCAAAAATTCCAAGGCGGACTGAACTGTTGATACGGTGTAAACTCTCAGATTCAGGGATTGCAATTGTTCATGGATAACCTTCCCAACTTCTTCGTCATCTTCCACTACCAGTACTTGAGAGCCAGAAGATAGATTCACGACTGGTGAAAGCGATTTATCTTCCGGCTCTTGGTTATCTGGGGTAACACCAATCGGTAATATCAGGGAGATTGTCGTTCCCTTTTGCGGGACAGAATCTATTTCAATCTCTCCGCCACTTTGGGTGACAAAACCATAGACCATACTCAGTCCAAGACCACTTCCTTCACCCGTTTGTTTTGTTGTGAAAAATGGCTCCAGCGCACGCCGCTGGGTCTCCGAGCTCATTCCTACACCGGTATCCGACACTTTTAAGCAAACACTATCCTTGGTTGTCTGGGAGGTCGAAAGCGTGAGTGTTCCCCCTTCTGGCATTGCAGCTGCACTGTTCAGAACCAAATTCAGTAAGGCATTTTCCAACTGGGATGGATCTACATGAATGTGCGTGTCTTTGAGTTGTAGAGAGGTTTTTACCTGAATACTTGGTGTGACACAGTACGCAGACAGATCCAGTATGCCCGCCACCAAATCATCCACCGCAACCCACTCCGGATACAACTGTTGCTTGCGACTGAATGCCAGTAAGCGCTGCACGAGGTTAGTGCCTTTCTCAGATACCATTAGCGCGCGAGCCAGATACTTTGCCTGACGCTCATCTACACCTTCAGACATTTCCAGTAGCTGTAGATTACCAATCAATGATGCAAGCAAGTTATTAAAATCATGCGCGACACCACCGGTTAGCTGACCCAACATTTCCATTTTTTGCGATTGGTGCAGTTGTTGCTCTATGGCTTTACGTTCAGACAGATCGCTGTACAAAGTAACAAACCCGCCTTCTGGCATGGGCTGGCTGCGAAACTCAATGATTCGTCCATCATTAAAATAACGCTCAAACACCGCTGATTTGTCTTTACGTTCCCGATTCAGCCTTTGCATCTCCAGGTTTTCCTGCATCAGATTTCGTGTTCGAAAAGGAGTTCTGGCCATTAAATCCTGCAATTCATCAAGCGACATTCCAAAGGAGACTTCCCGCGCTTCAAGCTTAAACAACGTCAAGTAGCGATGGTTCCACGCCACCAGCCTGTCCTGGTCATCAAACACACTCAAGCCATCCTGAATGTTGTTAAATATGGCTTCCAGCAAATTCTTTTGAGCCTGAAGATCTTCCGTCATTCTTACCTTTTCGACCGCTTCAGACTGAAAAGCCCCAAAGGCTCTCGCCAATTCTCCAATTTCGTCATTACGCTGGATATTGGCGACCGCTACGTTGGTGTCACCTTTGGCAAGACTGGACATTTCATCGGTAACTGTTTTCAAATCACGAGTAAGTACAGAGTTAAACCGGTGAAGGTAGATACTGCTTACCAGCAACAAAACAATAATGATCGAGATAAACATGGTCGCCCGGTCAATGGCGCGCTCCGACTGTTTCTGCTGAAAGCGTAAATGTTGCTGCAGTGCGATAACGAATTCGTGTACAGATACCGTCATTTGATCTGACTGGGCGCGAATGGACGAGAGAAGATAAGCATTATTACGACGAATCTCCGCGACCTTTGATTGCTGAAGCCTTAGCTCAGCCAATATTTTTGAGATTTCTCCAAAAGAAAGCACCCGCGCGAAGTCTTCCATCTGCTTGATCAAAACCTCTGGCACTCTCATCGGGTTAGTCGTAAACGATTCTAAGAAAATATTGCCTTGTGAATGCGAGGATAGTGGTTGCAACTCAAATTGTAGAGCCAGTAAATCCTCTCGCGTAAAGAGCTCCTGAGTCACGTTAGACAGCAGCCCCTGTATCGATGCATCCAGCGTTTCTACCCGCTTCAGTAAGGTATTTCGGGCTTCGACGTTGTTTAAATGTCGGGCAACGGCATTAAGCTCGGCAATTTTTTCTTGCAGGCGCTGAGTTTCATTCTGCACATGAAAGGGACGAGCAAAATCTGCGGCATATGGCGCCATAGCGGCGACCTGAGCCACACTCTCTGAAAGGCTGAGCGCAGTATTAATGTCTTCCAGCGTAGCAGACGCGATGTCGTCGATCAGTGCTTGGTTTTGCTGTGTGGTATAGATAAAAACACTCGCCAGCGACAGAGTAAGAAGCAAAGTGCCGACAACGGAAAGCAATAACTTGGTGCGAATACTTTGCAAGTTAACCATGGGCTAGCCAAGCATTACGACTTTGCTATTAAAAACGTAACCCACCCCACGCTCAGTCTGGATGAAATTGGGAAGACGCGGGTTGGTTTCTATTTTCCGACGTAATCTCAGTATCAGAACATCAATAGTTCGATCCTGAGAGTCGGATGCGAAACCCTGTGTTTTATCGAGCAGTTGGTCACGGGACAAGACGCAGTTTGGCGAAGAAACGAAAGCTTGAAGCAGGGAGAACTCACCATAAGTGAGGCTGACTTCTTTCCCTGAGGCATGATGTAATTGACGAGTGGTGATATTGAGTGTCCAGGGTCCAAACTGATACTGGGTATGATCCGATACCACTTCAACAGGCTTAGGCTGGGTCAATTCTGAACGTCGTAGTAGCGCGTTCACGCGGGCAATCAGCTCACGAAGATTAAATGGCTTCATCATATAATCGTCTGCCGCCACTTCCAGCCCAATTATCCGATCCGTTTCGTCCCCCTTACCAGTCAACATCATGATGGGAACAGCACTTTCTTCGCGAATGGATTTGGCAACCTGTAAGCCGTCTTCTTGCTTTAGTCTAAGATCCAGTAAGATTAAATCTGCTGTATCAGCTTCTAGAGCCTGAAAAAGTTGGGCACTGCTTTCAGCCTGCACAACATTGTGTCCCTGTTGTGTCAGGGCATCATCCAGCACATCACGAATATCCTGATCATCATCGACCACTATGATTCTTCTTACACTCTGTTCCCTGAGTTGCAAAATTCGGCTTCCTTAATTAAAGGTTCAGAAGTTATTTAATTAACACTCAATAACAACATTTGGCTAACAAACACTCGAAATTTGTGATTTGTATTAAGTCTAGCCGAATATAAAAAACCCAGCGCAAGGCTGGGTTTCAAAGGAGTTAGGGCGAGAGATTAAGCGTATTCGATTTCGAACTGCTTCATAAATTCTACCAAGGCTTGTACGCCTTCAAGCGGCATTGCGTTGTAAATAGAAGCTCGCATACCACCTACTGCACGGTGTCCTTTTAGAGCTTGAAGGCCTGCCTCTTCCGCCAGTTCTAAGAACTTGCTATCCAATTCTGGTTTCGCCAGTTGGAATGGCACGTTCATGCGAGAACGGTTAGAAGGATGAACCTGATTTCGGTAAAACTCAGAGCCGTCGATATAGTTGTACAACAGCGCCGCTTTTTCTTCGTTCACCTTTTCAATAGCTTCTACACCACCTTGCTCTTTCAACCACTCAAAGACCAAGCCAGACAAATACCAGGCGTAGGTTGGTGGCGTGTTGAACATGGAGTCTTTTTCTGCCAGAACCTTGTAGTTCAGGATGCTTGGCAAGGCTTCCGACGCCAGTTCAAGCAAGTCATCTCTTACAATCACGATGCAGATACCAGCAGGACCGATATTTTTCTGCGCACCTGCGTAGATAACACCGTACTTCGACACATCGATTTTACGAGACAGAATGGTTGAAGACATGTCTGCAACAATCGGTTTGTCGGTAACAGGCAAATCTGTGATTTCTACACCGTCAATAGTTTCATTCGGACAAAAGTGCACATAAGCAGCGTTTTCATCGATTTTCCACTCCGAAGGTGGAATAACTGCAACTTTTCCGTCTACTTCGGTTTTAGCGTTAATCACGCGAGGAGTACAATACTTCTTCGCTTCTTTAACCGCACTTTCCGCCCAGTAACCTGCGTCTACATAATCTGCGGAAGGTTTGTCGCCTATCAGGTTCATAGGCACGGCTGCAAACTGAGCTCGCGCTCCACCATGGCAAAACAGTACTTTGTAGTTGTCTGGAATGGACAGAAGGTCGCGTAAGTCTTGCTCTGCCTTGTCAGCTACTGCAATAAACTCTTTGCTACGGTGGCTGATTTCCATTACCGATGTGCCAATACCGTTCCAGTTAACGTATTCGGCTTGTGCCTTTTCCATGACTGCTTTAGGTAGTCCGGCTGGACCAGCACTGAAATTGTAGATCGGTTCCATGATGAGGGATGCTCCTGCTAGGTAAAACGTTTCCCAAGTAATAACACTTTTTCACATATTGAAAAAGTAAAAATCTACAGTAAACACAAAAAAAGAAGTCTTTTGACTTCTTTTTTTCTTCAGTGAGCTATTTCCTGCAAATATCTCTATCTTTGCCCAGCCATTAACGGCATAAACAATGCAAGAAGAGGAACCTGTTTTCCACTTTCAAAGGTCACCTGGCCACCATTCAGGTTGGCATTCAGGTCGACTCCTTTGTCACCTTCGGTTGCAAACTCCATAATCAGCAGTTCATCAATGTTCTCGCGAACATATGGATATGCTTGCAACAATTCATTGGAGATATGAGCATCCAGCTTGCCTTCTACTACGTTCAGTAGAATGGAAGCATTTTGTGAGACATTTTTCTGCCCTGCTGGAACCACCAGTTTCCATGCAGACTGAAAATCGCCGCCATTGAGGTTAACAGCAAATTTATTCAGCTCTACTTCAAGCCCAGCCTCAACCAGTTGATCAAGCAGTGGCATGCTTTGCTCAACTTTTTCTGGAGTTAACTCTGCACCAGATTGGTAAATGGACAGTAGCTGCTCTAATGCATCACTGCGAATGCCGTTAAATGCAAAGTCCAGCTTCACTTTTTTAGCTACATTCTCACCCGAAGTCGCTTCTTCAATCGTTAGTACTTGCTGGTTATCAAACGTTTCCCCAGTTTCAGCTTTCACAGAGGTAATCATGTAATCCAGTTCACTTAGCTGGAATTCATTCTGGCCACCGGCAGTTTTTAGCGAAATACTCGCCAAATCCATCTTCTGTTCACCAATCCAGATCCCCTGCTCTTTTTGTCCATTGCCTTTTGCGGTGAACCCTGAAACCACAAGTTCATCACCATTGGCAAAGTTAACCGAAGAGAAAGGAATGGATGCTTGGTAGTCTAAAGCGCCAGAAATAGATGCACTGCCAGTGGCAGAATACTCGCCGACGATAAGCTCTGACCCACTTGAGTCAGTAAAGTTGAACTTACGACCCACTAGCTCGAAATCGGTATCACCATTAAGTTTGCTTTGGGTGGCTAATTCGAACTGCACTAACTTCGAATCTTTCACATAGGAATGCGCGTCTATTGATAACAATCCATGGCTGATGTCATGAACCACATCAATAGAGATTGGTAACCCATCTTTCTCAAGATTCTCTGCCAACAGTGGATCTGTGATGGTGTAACGTGTGATTGCCTGAGCATAGAAATAGCTTCGGTCGTACTCAACCACTTCGGCTTTCACGCCTTCACTGTTGAGCTGCTGAATACCATTTTCAACGATAGTTTGTGCAATTTGACCAACAGCCAAAGGCCAACAAGCAGTTAGCGCAATAGCACCACCAATGGCGCCAAGTTTCTTAAGAGAGTGCATGCGATAGGAAATTAACAATTAAAAATGGCAGTCTACCCTAATTTGTTCAGCAATGGGAAAGCCGAACAATGAATTTTTGTTAAGAATAATCTTTGAGTTACGTCAGCGTTTTGTCAGATAACCGCAGCTATCGCCTAGAATACTAACCACATCTCATATCGAACTGCATCTTCTTGGTAGATTTAATTTATCTCAAGGAGGTGCTGTGAAAGATTTTGCGATTTTATTTATCGATGATGACCAAGAAAGTGTTCGTCGCTTTGAATCGGTATTCGCCCCTTTTTACGATCATTTCGATGTTCGTTTCACGTGCTCTATTACAGAAGCGAGCAGCGTGGTTGAAAAGCTTTCTCAGGCTCAATCTGGGCTGGCAATGGTAATAGCAGCGAACAGACCAAACATTCTGGCTTCTGATTATCTCATTCAGATTGGACAAATTCCCGAAACAAAACATGCCCGTAAGGTGCTGCTAAGTGATGGAAATGACCTTGAAGACATTCTTACCGCAGTAAATAAAGGAAGATTGGATCACTGCATAACCGAGTCGTCTGATACGCAGTCCATTACCAAAAGCCTGGTGCAGGAACTGACTGACTTTATTCTGGAATACCCTGAACAGGACTGGCTGAAATACAGTAAAATCCTCGACCAGGGGAGGCTAGTTAGAGCGCACATTGAAAACCGTATCCATCGATTTCAGTCTGGCTTTCTTCATGATTGCCATAACCTCACTGATGAAGCGCTGGCTGAAAAAGTTATCGGCGCCCTAAGTGAGTTTTTCTCTTCCAATGACGAAACACAAGCGATACGAACGTATTCCGCAGATCACCTCCTCACAAGGGAAGGAACACCCAACCACTTTTTGTGGTTTATTACCTCTGGTCAAGTCGCGCTGTACAAGAAGGATGAACTCGGGATTAAGCGGGAGGTGGTTCGACACCAGAAGGGCAACTTAGTCGGCGGCATGTCTTTTGTTACAGGAGAGATGTCTTTTTCCACGGCGATTACTTTGAGCCAGACCCGCGTCATTAAGCTTAGCCGAGCCGAGTTCAATAAAGTGATGCATTCAGACTCCGAACTGCTTCCTCTCTTTACGAACCTTCTCTTGCGTCACTTTAATCGCCGCTTGCAGCGCAGTATTGATACCAAACTTGAACTGCAAAAGTCACTTGAGTCTTTGGAAACCGCGCAAACTCAGTTGATCGAGAAAGAGAAGATGGCGGTGCTTGGTCAGCTCGTTGCAGGTGTCGCGCATGAGCTAAACAACCCTGCCGCCGCTATTTTAAGAGGTGCGGAATCCCTGAGCCTCGCCATTCAGGCAATTGTTGAACCGGATCAGCCATTGGAAGATTCCGATCTTGCTCGGAAGTTGCTTTTGTCTTCATTAAACAATCACCCGGAATCTACCGCCACACAACGGGAACATGCTAAAGCGATAGAGAAACAGATTGGTGATAGAAGGATCGCAAAGAAACTGGTGAAACTAGGGCTACATAAAGATGAGTTAGTGCTAAACAAGCTTATGGCTTCAAACGAATTAGATAAGACACTGCCAAAGCTTGAGCACTATTACACGGTTGGAAATACCCTTCGTTCTTTGAATGTGTGTGCATCACGAATTACTGACATGGTTAAAAGCCTAAAAGGCTACGCCAGAGACGAAGGTGAGTCTATTCAGGACTGCAATATTCTTGAAGGGTTAGAGGATACTCTGACAATGTTTGAAAACCAGCTCAAGCGATACAAGCTCACAAAACACTATGAAGAGTTACCTGTGCTGCGATGCAACCCCAATGCTTTGCAGCAAGTATGGACGAACCTAATCTCTAACGCACTCGATGCTTTACCTGACAAAGGGGAGATCGTCATATCGGCAAAGCAGGAATATTCAGACCAAAGAAACTGGGTGGTGGTTGAGATACAAGACTCGGGGCATGGCATCCCTCACAACATTCTTCCAAAGATTTTTGACTTAAACTTCACAACAAAGAAAGAAGGTAACTTTGGGTTAGGCATCGGGCTGTCTGTTTGCCAACAAGTTGTTAAACAGCATGGAGGTAAGTTGATTGCAGAGTCAAAGCCAAACCAATACACCCGAATACGAGTGATGTTACCCACTCATTCTGAATCCAAGGAGCACACACAATGAATCAGTATCTAATACTCTGTGTAGACGATGAGCGCGAAGTTCTGGACAGTGTCATCCATGATTTAGAAGCGCTGGATGAATTTTTTGAGCTTGAGGCTGCAGAGTCCGTTTCAGAAGCAAAAGAGATCATCGAAGAGAGTGCGAACAACGGCATAAATCTGGCACTGATACTGTGTGACCATATTATGCCAGAGCACTCGGGTATCGATTTCCTCATTGAGCTCAATCATTCAGATGAAACTACCCATGCCCGAAAAGTCCTGTTAACAGGTCAGGCAGGGCTCGAAGACACAATCCAAGCGATAAACCAGGCTAATCTGGACTTTTATATTTCAAAACCCTGGCATGGTGAAGACCTTCTTAACACCATAACTCAGCAGCTCACTCAGTTCATTATTGAAAATGACACTGAACTTTTACCCTGGGTTCGCATTCTAAACGGAGAGAAAATCCTCGAAGCCATCGCGGCAAAACGCACTGAATTTGGTGAATAGTGGGCATTTTCCATCAAATAGAGCAGAAAACGCCCACAGAAATGGAATTTCTTTCAATTTTTTAATGAATCCTCGTTAGGATGCATTATCATAAACCGTAATAATTCAAGGAACTTCATGGTATTGCCATTAAGGCACTACCAGAACCAACTAAAGAAGGTTTGTCTAAATTATGCGTAAGACACTGTTAGCCATTGGTCTGATGGCAGTATCTGCTTCTTCATTTGCTGCGGACAAAGACGAAGTCGCGTCAATGAGCAACTTTAACTACGACTATGCTGAAGCGCGAATCGGTGCCAGCCCAATGACTTTTGGTGGTGGTTTCAGTAAGTCAATTCATCCTAACGCACATATGGTTGCGACGGTTGATTCCAAATTCAAAGGTGATTTCAACCTGTCTGCTGGTTTCGGCTTTCACGCTCCGGTAAATAACTGGGCAGATCTAACAGGTGAAATGCTGTTCCGCGCGGTTGATAACAAAGATCAGGACATCGACACAGGCATGCAGATCAACCTTGGTGTTCGCCAATGGTTGGGTCCACAGCTAGAAGTGGGTGGTAAAGTGGGTTACGTGTCCATTAAGCAAAAAGACGAGTGGACAGGTTCTGTATACGGTCGCTTCCACTCCACCGAACTATTCTCAATTGGTCTGGAGGGTCTACTTAATGACTTCTACGGCGACCAATTTATGATGACAGCAAGATTTAAGTTTTAATCTTTCTTCTTCCTGAATTTAGAAAGCCAGAGATTTTAGTCTCTGGCTTTTTTGTGCTCGTTTTTCGGTGATTGCTGGTTCAATTTGTCTAGATGTATAAAGCCCCAACTTATAGTTGGGGCTTTGAGCTTATAAGCTATTTTTTCTCGGTTTAAATTCCGCTCTTAACTTTTCAAGCCTATGGTAGTTATGACCATCAGAGGTCATCCATTGCATTCTATTAAAGTCCACAAAATCAATATAATCAGGCTTATGCTTAACGTGAATATCGAAAAAATCTCCTAGTATATAGTCAGAACCTAGTTGGGTTAAATCATAACTAATTCTGCATTTCCCATTAAAATCTAAGGCATTCACTGGGGGAATCACATCACCTGTAGATGAATATGCATATGACATACTAAGTTTTGGAGAATTACCACCAATATAGTCGTTTGTGATATCAAGAAGCTCACAGTTTTTTCCATACTCAAGATATAAAGCAGGTTCAGAAGAACTAGTGCCTTCTTCATACACTGCTCTTATAGATACACTGGAAGGGATTTGGAGCGGACTGAGATTTTTTTTCACAGTAAACAATTTCCTTCCTTCATCATATGTCAAATATAAAGGATTGGATTCTGCATCTTTTTGATGCTCTGTGACATCCAGAAATACTAGGTCTTGAAAGATCTTTTCTTCAATAACATGCGAATAATCTTGGGTTGACTCATTTACATCTTCAGTCAGAGGATCATCCGAGACCGGGGTATTAAAATAGCCAACCGATTTAGAACGTACACCATGGATATCAGTAAGTTCAATCTGAATTTGCCCCAAAGCTTCTACTTCTGTATTCACGACTGAAAAGTTCAACAGTGAAGTAGATTGATCACGGGTTACTTCAATTCCATATTCACCTATTGCGTAATTTCCAACCTTTATGTATGCCTCAGCGCTATTGCATCTCGTAAATACATTATTAGGAAGAGCAGTAATCAGTAATTCACCGTTTTCAAACTTTAGCTTACGACAGTACGTCAAATTTGAATCACTGACATCTATAGGGTTGGATTTAAAATAGTATTCTTGACTCTCCAATAAACTTAACTGATCTACATAAGTTTGCTGAATCACATTGATATCGGTAATTTTCTCAAGGCTTGTAGAAACAACAGCTAGAGCACTGCCATCATCGCCCATTACTTCGTGTTGGAATCTGATGCTTATAGGATATTGACCATTTGCATTATCAGATATGTTACCTAACAGGATCCATGCTGATGGGTTATCAAGTAACTCTAACTGTTCCTGACTCAACTCAAAACTAGTGTGTAATTGAGTTAAAAATTCGCTAGGAATGTCTTTTACTTCTATTAATAGGAAGCTTCCCAAGTCGCTAGAAGCCTCTATTTGGTATCTCTTTTCGCCTATAGCTCGCTCTTGCTCCATCACTTGGAACATTCTTTCTGGTTCTATCCCAACTAAAATTAATGATCCAGGAATAAACTGAGCGTCAAGCCTTTCTGACAAACTTTCAATTGCATTAGTCCCAAATTCAGTTAGGACTGGTAGAGCGTACTTTGGCTTTACCGGGACTTCAAAATCTAGATATGCGACTCTACCTTTTCCAGAAGAAACGCTCTCAGTAACTTTTAAAACAAACTTTGTTTCTAGTGGTTCATTAGGGAACCCTTGGATAATCAATTTAGCAGGTTCGTACGCTTGATGTACAACATCACTCTCCCCTAAAACTTCATCAACCGCAGCAATAGTTGTAATGCTTATTCCATTAATTACATCTACAGTATTTCCCGAAGTGTTAACGATTTCAAAAGTTACTTCATCCGAAAACAAATTATCCAACTCAAAAGTTTGCTCAGGAATTACATCACCAACTGTAACTCCTGCCTTTGAGATATTTTCGTATAAGCGACTAAATTCCTCTTGAATTGGAGTAAGTCTTACAACTGTATCAACATTTTCTACATAACCAAACCCGTCACCCAAATCAACATAATCAGCGGTGAAGAACAGCTTTTCATTACCCAACTGCGACGGTGTTAAAGCACTAGCTTCATCAACGAAATATGGTAGTAGCTCTATAAGAAACTGATTGTTACCATTCTTTTCCGCCTCAACAAGAGACTGAGCTACTTTATGCAGCTTTTGAGCGACATCAGCATTTTTACCACTCTTTTCCGCTATAAAATCAAAATGCCTTAGATCTATGTCCTTTCCATTTAGTATGGGAGATAGCTCGTTTAGTACACTTTGTGTAGCTTGCTCGACATATGCTTCTATGCTATCGGTACTACCAGCCTTTAGCTTTAGAGCCTCCTCATAAATTAATTCAGAAAGTGGAGATACTATAGTTGTTCCTTTTAAAGCAAACAATTTAAAGCCAGTCATATCGATATGCGCTGGAAGATCAAGATCTTTTGTTTGACCCGGGACTGATGTTGCTACAATAGGACCTGTAATATCAGAGTTTTTTATCTTAAACTCACCTCTTTCATTGGTATTACCAACGAACTCATCTGAATTAATCGCACCATCATTATTCTTATCAATATATATATTTGCGTTAGCTAAGTAGCCATCAACGACTTTAATATTCGTAAAGCTAGAAGCAGCGCTATTAGGCTTATTATTTTCAGAAGTTTCTGTTTTATCTGACTCGCTAGATTTATTACAAGCAGTCAAAAGTAAGGCAGGTAGAATACTAGCCAGTATTGTACGTTTCATATTTCACTCCATGAATAAGGCTAGGTATTACTACCCAGCCCATTTTAATTAGAACTGAGTAACGTCTTCGTTCTCTTCAATAATATTTAAGCTTCTCAAACCGACAGAATCAATTAGATCTATGAACTCTGATGTAGATGCAGGCTCATTGATTGCAGACTCAATAGCTGCTGTAGTAGCTGAATAAAGAGGGCTCAGTGTTTCCAAACCAGCGTAATAAACTTCTAAGTAAGCAAGGGCTGATGTGTAGCTTTGTTCATTTATTACTTTAGCTATTTGACTAGCACTATTAACTGAAGCATGAGATAGACCACTTTCAATTCGTTGATCAGTTCCGAACATACAACCAACTCGACCTAATACCCAACAATCACGGTCTTCGTTCCAAACCAGATCCTTAGAATTGATTAAAGTCTCACGCGCATCCCAAATAACTTCGTAACTTAAGAAAGTAGAGCCTCGCTTGTCAAACTCTGCATTTACACTAGCAACCCAAGGTAATATTTCTTTACCATATGTAGCCAATTCGCTTACATCCGCTGAACCAATAAGGTAATCTTTAACACTTACATCACTGGTTACAGCATTTGCCGATGATTCTTTTAGCTGACCCAATATGTTGTCGCGAGTCAGTAAATGAGAATCGAGTTCACTCCGGCCGTATTGAGTAGAAATAAACTCTTTCGAGTTTTGCACTTGAGTAATAAGTTCTGAAGCTATCGAGTTATCTTTACCTGCGACATATTCACTACCCAAAATATCGATGTATTTTGGCTCATGAGAAACATAACCGCCAACTTCACGAATACTTGTTTTTTCTAATAGATCGAAAGCTTCCGGCTTAAAGAGATCCGTCCTAGAGCTATCGTTTTTGGATATCGTGTATAGCATCGCTTTAGCAATAGGTGTAGACCCACTTCTATTCGTACCATACCAGTTGTTTAATCTCCAAGATAAGCTATTTGGAGTAGATCGGATAGATGTTCCAGCCCAATTCGGAACATACGCGACAGAATCTATTTCTCGCCCTTGCGAATCAACAAACGCATATGGATCGTGTAGGCTCGAGAAGCTTTTTGCAATAGGTGAAGCTTCTGGCAGCTTAGCATTTTTAGTCCAGTGCTCTACCAAATTGTTGAGCTCTTCTCTTACCCCTGGTAAATCCACTAAAGCAAAATCAACACCTTTTAGACCTGATGGCTCTAATAAGTACCCCATTGCTAATAATTTATCCATCCAAGTACCTAGATGCTCAACTTCATAACCAATATATGAAGCCCACTCAGAACTTGCACGATTATTGAAGGTAACTTTGTTTAAGTAACTTCCATGCTTTGTCTCGCCAATAACAGTATATTGAAGAGCATAGCTAACCCCGTTGGACACAATTTCCCTAGGGTAAGAATCTATCCGCGTTTTCATATCACTATCAAAGCAAGACACTGGCATTTTATTACGCCAATCGTATGAGTCAGATACAAGACCTGCTAGATAATTTGCGTTAACTAAAGACCAAACATGACGTTCCTTTAATGTGCCATTTGGAAGTGCTGGATCGAAATCAACTTCTAGCAAGCATTGCTTTTCAGGCGTTTTTAAAAGATCCAAATAGAAATATGCTTGTTTATAGGCAGCTTTTGTGATGTCACAACGTTCTTCAAGGCTACCAGTGGAAACATCACTACACGCCTGTTCTGGTGTTTTATAGTCACCTCTCCAATATGTTCTGTAATAGTCGTCAACAATCATATTTGAGCGTTGAAAATCGCGATGCAGTGAGAAGTATTTACTTCTTGCGCGATCATTTTCATTGAATTCGACACGATCTTTTCTTGAATTACGTGACTCAAACGTTCTATGGTATCGGGCAATTAAACTGTCTGTGATTTCTTCAAAACTCGACCCTTCATCAAAGACCAAACAACCAGACTCACTCGTTGCTCGACCTCTACCATCTGTACAAAACTTATACTCCTTTAATTCCTTGCCGCTATGAGTTAGATCTGAGTTATAGATAAGCTCTGATAATGCAGAACGTTTACTCAGGTCTTTGCGCTTTTGGTCATCGTATGATGCTAAATCTAGCAGTTCGTACTTCGCTGTACTTTTTGCATAATTCACTTCAGAGCGGGTTAGAATATTCTCATCTATTTCCGGGTGTACCTCCACTTTCCGTTGATAAGCGAATCGAAGAGCTGCTCGGTCATAAAGACCAAATGCAGGGTGCACGTTAATCTCGGAAGGGGTGTAGTCCATAATTGAAGACGTGGCTGAGATGCCTTTCAAATTAAGAGCACTAGCTTGATTCTTCGTGTAGAAATTATGGTGGTCAAACGAACCAGAGAAGTTATGCCTTAAACCAATGTTGTGACCAATCTCGTGTACAAGAGTAGTCAAATATTGGTGCACCGTGAAGGAGTGAGTAACAGCGTCGCGTTGAGCTGGGGATAAATCAGACCACAACTTCAAAGTTCTAAACTGCGCATCCGCTTGAGGGTTCGTAAAAAATCCATCTTCAAAGAAATCAAGTTCAGTTATATCAGTCTTATTTGCCACGATCTTAGAAGAAATAGATGAAAGCTCAGCCGGATACATGTTGTTTTCCATCATATATTGGAGGCGTTTGTTTTCTTTTTCCAGCTCAGCATCTAGATCTACTTGCTCATACTCAGGAAGATCTTCACTAGGCAGAACTTCAACTGGAGCAGGAGATTGTCTTGCCAACGATCTTACTGCTGTAACATCTTCACTCTCTATAGTAGCCAAATGAGAACCAATATAGCTTACATTGGATGTAGCTGCACCAGCACTCATACCTTCACTTTCGTAAGGTTGTGCTAGCTGATTTTTGTTATATAGTCTTGCTAATTCATCCCAACCACTGCTAACTCCCATCTTAGATACACCTGGATACATGATCGTATAAGCACTTACAATCTCTCCAGTTAGTGGGTTAGCTGTACTTGGTCCAAATCCAAGTAGTCCAGCTTGACTTGCTTCGGGTACAATATGAATGACGTTGGTTCGGATATCGCCTACTTTTGCTCCAACAGATTCATTTTGGTTTGTAATAACAAGTTCAGGAACTAATCTACCGTTAGCAGAAAAGCTATCTTTTAGACTGTTATTTATATAATCAAAACCTTTGATTGTAGCGTCTAGCCATACTTTGTTTACAAGGTTTCCATTCGCATCTTTACGGAAAAATTCATCACTTAATTGATACTCGATACGATCTTTTCGAGGATCAAAGCGATTTATAAAGTACCCCTTATGACCGTTTTGGTTTGGGATATAATTACCATCTAGCTTTTCATATGAAGTTTTGAATAGACCAAACTTACTGTGCTCCTCCAAATCATAGTGAACAGCTTGATATCCCGGAGTGGCCAACTTATCCAAACGAACTAACGAGTAAAAAACATCTGCTTTTTCTGGGTTACCAGCTTTAGAAACGATATTGTGTTCATGCTCAATGTTGATTACACCTGCGTTCTTAGGATCGAACTCAAGGTGAGTCAGAGATTTGCTTTGTTTATCACCTAGCCATTTCTCGAAGAAATATTGCTCATCATGCATATCTAAACTAACAAAATCAGGTGTGAAGTGAGTTTTTTGCCACCACCTTACGTTAGGATCAGATATTTTCTCTTCTGTGTTAGTGCAGTCACCATATGAATCTTCCTTACATTGGTAACCTTCATATGTTCCAGTAATAGTGAAGAGACGAGGTTCATTATGTTCTTGTGGGAATCGAGTTGTTTCCCCTTCAAAAGTAATATCACCTTCAACTAGCTCAGCAACAAGACCATCTTTTGTAAACTTAAGTTTTACTAAGCGCTCACCATTAATATAGTCGTAAGCATATGGGGTATTTGATGAAGTTCTAGATAAATCACCCATAGATTGTTGGAATAGCCACAGTCCTTCTACCGGAATCTCATAGCAATCGATACAATTCTCATCACTTACCTTTCGAGGAGTACCCGAAGTAAGACTCGAAAGAGCGTATTCATACACATCTCTGTCTACATATTCATATGCTTGATCATCAGCTCCACAGCCCACTAAAGCTGCTCCCACTGCTGTCACCAAGCTAAGTTTCTTAAAATTCATAAGTAACTACCTGTTGTTGTTTTTATTTCCTAAAAAGAGAACGTTGCTGTCGCAACATAAGTGGCATTCTCACTGTCAAAGAGATCGATATTGCCTAATGTGCCTCGTTCTGCATCGGCGTAAACACCACTTGAAGAAGCACTTAACGAAAGAGATAGGTAATCGGTAACCGTGTAGCTGCCAGATAAGCTTCCCGCATAGTTAAAACTGCTCCGGCGGGTACCTTGATAGCTTATGGAGTTACCACCAAGCAGTGAGGCATTGATTGAGAAGTCTCCAAATGTGTAACCCACACCAGCAGAAATAGAATAGATCCACTCACTCAACGACTTTCCAGCAGCTGTTTTATATGAATGAAAATTCTTTCTTAGCCGAGGGCTGACTGACAGGCTGACATCCGAGACTTTAAAACTGACAGGTAACGCCAGCCTTAAAGCAGTATTCAGGTTCTGTTTTCTAGATGTCTCTGATGTAGGTACCGTAAGCTGACCACTAATACCGAGATTGCCCGTCTCTCCAAATTTACCGATACTCGAATGCGAAAGTCCTACCGCTGTATCCGTGAAAAAGTCACCTGTCTTATCTTCTAGCACCCTATGGGCACCTGTTGTGATAAAGGTCGTCAACTTTCCATTTGTAGCAGAGAACTTTGCATTCCAGTTCAACTCTCGCTTTGAACGATGGTCGTCTGGGTGGTAGATGTTGGTTTGATAACCAAGCGACAAACTACCTCCGTATTTTGTTTCAACGACTTCTTCCTTAGCGACACTTTTCGCAGCGTCGTCCTGTTCTGAGTTAGCTGTTTCTTCAGCCATCGTATTAAACGAGGCTAGAGCTCCAGTCATCAGAACAAGTCCGTGCAACGAGGTTATTTTTGTGTGCTGCATAAACGTTTCCGTTTCGTTCCTGTTAAATTTCCTAAAATTTGAAGTGCAAGAGCCCTACCCTTAATTAACTAAAGGGTACAAAGGGTTATCCGAAAATATTCAGCCCTTAATCTTCAAAATATCAACAACATACTCAGAACGTAAAAGATCGCTTATTACTAAAATTTTAGTAATAAGGGTTAAGTACTTTGTATGTTTAAATAAATATTCAAATAGATTAAATAATTAAAAAAAGTAATTACATCTTAAAAACATAACAACCTGTTACTTATTTTCATTATTTTAAATATTTAAATAGATCTATGATTCGATTTGATTATTTTTCATAAGCTATCCTGTAATTCCTTTTACATGTATCAAACTACTGGTGTAGTTGGTTAGCCTAGCCAAGACTTATATTTATTAGATGTGTAAAATAAGATAAAGCAGATTCCATACGCTTTATTTATTCTTTATATTGAAGGTAATTTCTAGTCTTTAATATCTCTTAATTACTTTCAAATTTCACTCTGTATATTGTTTCTAAGTATTAATATTCGAGTTAGTTCATCTTTTAAATGTAAATATTTTCAACCATCGGTTAAAGAACGCTCGTTTTCTTCTTTTATTTTTTCTTTAGTATTCTTATGTTCTCTATATTTTGGATGAGTAATGGGTATTGCTGATAAAAGTTTCTTTGTGTAGTCCGCTTGAGGGTTATCGTAGATTTCTTTTACTCCACCCATTTCTACAATTTTTCCAAAATACATTACGGCAACTTTATCCGAAATATGGCGAACGACAGAAAGATCATGAGAAATAAAAATCATCGCCAAATTCATCTCTTTCTGAAGACGAAGCAACAAGTTCAAAATCTGAGCCTGAACAGACACATCCAATGCAGAAACAGATTCGTCACATATCAGAAGCTTAGGCTTAAGTGCGATAGCTCTCGCAATGCCAATTCGCTGCCTTTGCCCACCAGAAAACTCGTGAGGGTATCGCTCTGTTGAGTTGGCTGGAAGACCGACTTTTTCAAGCAAGTCCAGTACCCATTGTTTTCTCTCTTTAGGTGTACCGACGCCGTGTATGATATAAGGCTCTTCCAAGATCATTCCGATGGTGTGTCTCTGGTTAAGTGACTCCATTGGGTCTTGAAAGACAATCTGCATGTCTTTCCGAAGCGAGCGCATTTGTCTTGGTGAAAACTGAGTAATGTCTTCTCCTTCAAAGAAAATTCGTCCTTCCGTCGGTTCAAATAACTTGAGTATGGTACGGCCGAGGGTACTCTTTCCGCATCCCGATTCCCCGACTAAGCCGAGTGTTTGCCCCCTCTCGACTGAAAATGAAACGCCATCAACGGCTTTCACTGTGTAGCCTTTTTTAAACACACCTTTGCCAGAAACAAAGTGCTGTTTTAAATCAACAATTTTAAGTACTTCTTCCATTGCTGTGCTTACCCTTTGAACTCTGGAAACGCGGTAATATCGATAGGTTTTATCTCGATAGGCTGCTTGGGCTCGTTATCTAGGTTAGGCATAAGCCCCATCAATCGCTCGGTATATGGATGTTGAGGATTATCAAATAGATCAAAGACATCAGCGAATTCGACCACTTTGCCGCCATACATCACCGCCACGTCATCACAAATCTCCGCAACCACACCTAAATCATGAGTGATGAATATCATCGCCATTCCTGTTTCTTCCTGCAGTTCTCGCATAAGTTCAAGAATGGATGCCTGGACGGTTACGTCCAATGCCGTTGTAGGTTCATCACAAATCAAGATGTCTGGCTTACAAGCCAGTGCCATGGCAATCATGACTCGCTGGCGCATTCCACCAGATAAGTTATGTGGATATTCATTCATCCTCTTCTCTGGCATTGGAATGCGCACTTTTTTCAGCATTTCTAGCGAATAAGCGTTTCGCTCAGATTTTGATAAGTCTGGTCGGTGCAACTCCAACACTTCGTTAAGCTGTCGCCCAACGGTGTGAACAGGGTTTAACGCTGTCATCGGATCCTGAAAGATGATGGAGATATTATCTCCACGCATCTTATACATTTCCTCGGCGGGCAACGTCACCAAATCGGTCCCGCGATACAATATTTCGCCGTTAGTCACCCGACCGTAAGGCTTGGGAAGCAGCCCCATGATCGACATGGAGGTAACACTCTTTCCACAACCCGACTCTCCAACTAAACCAAGTGTACGCCCCGCTTTCACATCGAAGTTAACACCATGAAGAATCTTCACCACACCATCATCGGTGGTGAATTCGGTTTCCAGATTTCTTACGCTTAATATTGTTTCCGCAGACATACGACTTCTCCTGACTGACTCAATTACAGCTTGTAGCGCGTGTCCATAACCGTAACCGGCTCGAACGTCTTTCCACTTTTCACTGCTTTTTTGGTTTCTTTCTTCATTTCAGAATCAATCCAGAAAGTCTGAAGTCCAATTGTTCTAGAAATTGTAAACAAGCTCTTGGTTCGCTTGGTCATTGGCTGAGCTGGGTATTTCATGTAACGCCAGTAGGCTTCTCGAGTGTAAGGAACCATATAGCCAGGAACGATCACGTTTGCATCTACGATAATTTGCTGAATTTTTTGCGACAGGCTCTGTTTCACATCGAGATCGAATTCATTTCGATACTGTTCAATCAAAGCATCAAGCTCCTGAGAGCTGTAGTTTGTATGGTTGTTTGTTTGGGTTTTATTTGCATTCGATGAGTGGAAGTATTCCCAGTATGCAGGCACGTCTTTAGTCCCCATTCCTAACCACGCAATTTGATGCTTCTTCTCTAGCACATACTTGAATGCTGAGGAACCGTCGACAAGATTAAGCTTGAATTCGATACCCGACTTCTTACCTTGTTCTTTGAGATACGCAATTCTTGGCGTGTGAGTATTCCAGCCATAAGTAATAGAAAAGCTTAAACGCTCACCAGCTGAATTGACTCTGATTCCATCTGGTCCAACTTTGTCAAACCCAGCTTTAGCAAAATATTCACCTGCTAGTTCAGAATCAAACTTAGGCGGTACAGGGTTAGATAGGCTGTATTTGCCATGGCCATAACCCATAGAATTGGGCATTCTTGAGTAGTCACCACGAATGAGCTTTTCGATCATTCCATCGAAATCGGCTGCGTGTGTAATCCCTTTACGAACATTTATGTCACCAAGGTGAGACTTGGATGTGTTCATCCATAAACCAAAAGGACCTTGTGGCACTTGGTTGTAACCCCAGAAGCGGTGAATGTAACCCTTTTGATAGGGTTTGGTATCGGTTTTTTCGTGCCAAATACTAGGGAGGATAGTGAAGAACGCGTCTAGAGAACCCTTTTCAAAGTGCTTACGAGCAATATCGTTGTCTCTGATGACCGTCATGCGAATCTTGTCTACATTAAAACGATTTTGGTAGTATCGGTTACTGTAACCCCACCAATCATCACCAACATGCTTGAACGTAACACTCTTGCCTTTTTTGACTTTGTCTAAATAGTAAGCGTTAGTCGTCGGCTCGGGCTTGAAGTTGTATTTTCTGACAAAGTTATCGTCGACTCCATCTCCATTTTCATCTTTAGAAGGCTTATAAAAATGTTCTGGACGAGGTCGTAAGCTACCAAGATCATAAAGAAGATCTTCTTTGTTCTTTTCCACCCCAGAAACTGCAGCAATAGTATGCTCATCTATTTTGATGATGTCGGCTATCTGCTCGGAGTACTGAGTGTTATACCAAGGAGCCACAATATCTTTTGAGCGATAAAACTTAAGCATGAAAACAAAGTCATCAGCAGTCACTTTTTTGCCATCTGACCACTTAGCTTCCGGATTCAGCTTGAAATACACAGTTTTATTGTCATTTCCAAAAGCCCACTCGTTTGCAAGCTGAGGGATGTATTCTAATGTGTCTGGGTGTTTTCCAATCAAGGCAGGCACTTCATCTACAAAAAATGCTCTTAACCCGGAATTGGAGTCTGGTCCCACTACCCTTAAGGTCTGGGGAAAGCTTGGTAAAAAGGTTCGATAAGTTCCACCACGCTCCGCCTCTTCTGAAGCAAAAAGTGGCTCATCCCAATTCGTGATCCAGGTTAAATCTTCTGGTAGCGTCGTCGCTTGTGCTGTAAACCCGACAGCAGAAAGCAGCGTAACCATTACTAATTTTTTCATAAACATTCCCTATTTAATTATTCTAGTTATACGTAACGTGTAAATTTCTTAGGATCGAAGGCTGCACGTATCGCTTCACCGATAAATGTCACCATAACCAATACAAAAACCAACGCAGTTACAACAGACGTAACAATCCACGGCGAATCCAAGTTTGATTTACCTTGCTGGAGCAATTCTCCCCAGCTTGGCGTTGGTGGGCGAAGCCCCAGTCCCAAGTAATCCAGCGCAGTCAGAGCAGCAATATTTCCTGCAATCGTGAAAGGTGCCAGAGTCACTATCATCACCATGGTATTAGGCAGAATGTGCCTGAATATGATTCTGAAGGTACTCGCCCCCAATGCACGCGCCGCCATTACGTACTCGCGAGCAGATTCTTTGTAAGTCATGGTCCGCATATACCAGGTAATACCGATCCATCCGAACAATACGTTTATAGCAACGAAGAGAGTAAAAGTTGGCTGAGTGACTGAAACCAGAATCATGATCACATACAGGAACGGGACCAAAGACCAAACTTCTATCAGTCGTTGAGTGATCAAATCAAATTTGCCACCAAAGAAACCCATAGCACACCCCACAGCAGTCCCTATCGCGTAAGAGAATGCCATGGTGATCAGCGCAAACCCAATTGCTGTACGAAATCCGTATACCAGTCTCGCAAGAATGTCGCGACCGATAACGTCTGTCCCCAGATAATGCTTAGTTTCTGCGTCTGGTGCAGTAGGTGGGAAATCACCGCTAAAGTCCTGCTCATAAGGGTTCCAAGGAACTAACGGCATAACCACAAAGTTATCTGAGTTTGGATCTTCAAAGGTTTGCGCCAGAAGCCTGTAATCCGCTTCCCCTGAATGTGTCTGACCAAAGCGCTCAGCTAAATGCACATCGCTCACGACCGGGAAATACCAATCGCCTTGGTACTTAACGACTAACGCTTTGCTGTTCACAAAGAATTCTGCAAGCAACGACAGTAAGATCAATGCAGACAAAGTCAGAAATGACCAGTACCCGCGTTTAATCTCTTTGAAGCGTTTGATCTTTTTTCTTGTTAATGGAGTTAAGTTCAACATCTTTATTCTCCAAACTTCACACGAGGATCAACCAGTGCCACACAGATATCCGACACAATGTTTCCAATAAGTAATAAGGCGGCATTGATAGCCACAATGCCCATAACCACTGGGTAGTCCCGTTCGATAATTGATTCGTAACCCAATAAACCAATGCCATCGATGTTAAAAATAACTTCGATAAGGAAAGAGCCCGTCATAAAGAATAAGAGAGAATTACCAAAGTGACTTGCTATTGGTATTAAACTGTTTCTAAGCGCGTGCTTTTTAACAGCTTGACGAAATGGCAGACCTTTTGCGATGGCGGTACGGATGTAATCTGAAGAAAGATTTTCCATCAGGTTATTTTTCATCGTCATGGTTAGTGTTGCGAAATCACCGATGAGATAACAAATTAAAGGCAATACCGCATGCCACATGATGTCTTGTGCGCGCTCGAAGAAGGTTTCGTAGTCGTCATAATCATCCCCTACGAATCCCCCCATTGGGAACCACTCTAGGTTGTAACTAAACCAGGTAATGAGAAGCACACCGATAACGTAACCAGGCAATGCGTAACCTAGGAAAATAAGAATGGATGAGGTGGAGTCAAAAACACTGCCGTGTTTAAGCGCTTTAAAATAGCCGAGAGGAATAGAGATAAAGTAGCTAATAAAGAAAGTCATACCGCCGTAAAACAGAGATACGGGCAGCCTTTCTGCAATCATGTCACTGACTGGCTCGTAGTAGCGGGTTGACTCACCAAAGTCTAAAACCGCCAGCTTACTCAACCACTCAATATAAGCTTCAAAGACAGGCTTATCTAAGCCATAAAAAGCGTTGAGCTCCGCCATTTGCTCTTCAGAGAGTGCGGAGTTGTCTCCCGCTACTGGTGAAGATTGTGCAGCATCACCCTGAGGCTGCATGTTGGCAAGCATACGCTCGACTGGACCACCAGGGACAAATCGAGTAATGGCAAATATTAAAATTGTTACTCCCAAAAACGTTGGAATAACAAGCGCTAAACGGCGTAAAAAATAAGATAACACGTACCGACCTTCTCCGAGTCTTATGTCCGCTTCGTCATAAAAGTGTCATCCTTTCAGGTTAAGTTAGGATTCGTACACTTCTAGGGAAGCCTGGTTGAACATCAATGTCCCAGTACCTTTTCGAATTCATCACATGAACTTTTTCGAGTTCAATGGGTCAGACAAAATCGAGACTACCTTATTCCATTATATTTATACGTCTTATGGATGATACTTGGTATCACTTTTGAAATTATGCCAAACGTTTACGCCAAATTCACATCCATATCAGTCCTTAAATCTACAAACTGATGACTATTAAGACTTATTGACCAACTAATAGATAAAATAAAAGTCAATTTTACTGACTAACAAATCAATATCAGTTTTCTTATCTTTATAAAGATCCGTTCACATAAACTGTCATATTACTTCATACCTCTGTCTGAATGTTAATGGACAGTCAATAAAGCCTGAGTAAGCATTCCGTATAGAATAATTCTCCACAAATAAACACTTAAACAGCCTCTGAGTTTAAGGTTCACTAAGTGGTTCACTTATTAATACCCTATTGACATATTAAACATAAATAGGTAAATAGTCAGAAAAGTCTATTTTTCACACAATTTCTGTGTCACGCCTAAACCATCAAAATATTCCGGCTTTGTTATTCTCTTTCGGTTATTAGAAATATCCGTTTTCTTTTTATTTAGTTTTATAGAATTAAAAAAGGCTCGCATATGCGAGCCTTTATCAAACTAACTAAAATTTATACTTCCTGACACAAAGCGAGCAATTCTTCCTTTTGCTGCTCTTGAATCAGTTTCCAATGGCAACCTTTCACAGCACCAGCAAACTTCCAAAGTAAGCGAATATCAACTTCGCCACCGTAAGTCTGCTTCACGCGTCTAAACACATCAACAGGACCTAAACGCATGAAAGTACTGACATCATCAATACCAGACTTCTTAACCATACGTTCCAGAGTCAACTGCATATTTGGAAGATCACGCAGTCTCCTGCTGTCTTTAGACTTTTGAAAAGCCCTTTGCTGCTTTGAAAAGTTGATAGATGCACGGACGATGCTTTCAAGCTCTTCATGCTGTGAATCGAACAAATCAGTAATATCGTAATAATTAACGATAGCTGTTGTTTGCTTCTTCACATGCTTATATTTTTCGCATCCGAGATCTGTCAATTTTTTGTCTAGGTTACCACCGCCACGAATAAAGATTGTTTCATTAGTCAGTAGTGCGTACATCGCTCCTTCATTGAATAAGCCAATTCCACCAAACATTGATCGCTTTTGATAACTGCCAAACTGATCAACAAAATCATAGAACATAGATTCCTTCATGTTCCGTAACCTCCAACTTATGTGTTAACCCCCCGATCAATACACAAGCGCCGATCATGAAATATCGACTTCAGAGACGTAACCAATAATCGGTTACAAAAATATTTCCATACCGGAAAATATACGATGAAGTTTATGACGAATAAGATCTTTATGAAACCGCATACTTAGCCCAATGAAATAAGTTAAGATGTTGCTCACAGTAACCCCTCTGATCCGACCCAAAAAACGTATCAAAATCACAACTTAATGCAACAAGAAGTTAACCAATCAACAAAAATGATGTGAACGCTCTGTAATTTTGGGGTTTATTCACTGAATTACTGGACTTTTTTTCTAATGCGTTTTGTTGCGCGACCTTGCCATAGCACGTTAAACTGACCCTCAGAACAGATTGATCAAAGTACCCAAAATGAACCACTTATCATTTTACTGGTTACCTCATAACAACCAGTTACTTCTACAAGGACTAGAGTCCGAATTTGCTCAACTCGTTGAGCAATCCATAAACACTGGCAAGATCAGTCTTCCGCCTATTCCAGATGCTGTGCTTAAAATTCAGCAACTCTGTACGTCAGATACAACAGGGATTCCGGATATTGCAGAATGTCTGATGGAAGATCCTAGTCTCACTGCAGTGGTGATTCGTGTTGCTAACTCTGTTGTGTTCAACCGCAGAAACATCACCTGCACAGATCTCCAGACCGCAGTTTCGCGCTTAGGGATCCTAAGAGTGCGAGATATCGTGACAGCTCAGGCAATCGAGCAGCTTAAAAACTCGGTTAACCTGAATAAAGAATGCAACCATGTACTGACACACAGTGCGTCAGTTTCCCGACGCTTAGCAGCGACCATGGTGCTGGTCACACGCTCTTTCCTTGCAACTGAATCAGGTGAGAAATACGAATATTTGGAAGAAGAAAAAGCGCTTCTCAGTGGTTTACTTGCGGATATTGGTATTTTCTGTCTGGTCAACGAATACCACATGTATCTCGATAGAGGTAACTACCTGGACTACGACATTGCGCTTCAGATTTTCCAGTCTCGCTGTGCAGTCACCAGTCAGCTAGTGCTAAACAGTTGGGGATTCGATCAAGATTTCTTAGAAGTTGCCACCAACAAACGAACTGAAACTCAGGAAGTTCCTGTTAGTTATTTGGATGTCGCCAGAATCGCAAATCACCTACTGATGTTCAGAGACGACGACGATGCGATAGAAGAGCACGAAGTTGAGTTCGATGTGGATGGCGCCGAAGTGCTTTACGAATTGAGTAACCTATCTGATGCTGATTTCGAAAGCGAAATCAAAAAGATTATGAATTCTACTGGTTTTTAACCCTAAGTACTTTAGCTAGGGAGCTATATACTCCGAGTCGCTTTCTTCAAAGATCCCATACGCCTTTGGTTTTCCTTTTATAAAAAACCAAAGGTGATTGTTTCAATCTTTCCATTTCTCACCTTTTCTTATTTGCTTCCAAATCGAACATAGCAACGTTCAAGCGTATCGATTAGCACCGGGAAACTCCTGTTCTACTGATTTTTTAGGTATCTGTTTCGGGCGCGTAAGTTTTATATCTCAAAGAGTTAGAGCTATGACGTTTACCAAAGTTTAACCAACGATTAATATAGGGTTATTCGGGTATAGAAAGATCAACACAATTCACCCGACATAAATAACCAAAGGAACATGTGATGAAACGTCTTGCTTTAGCCCTAATACTCGCCAGCTCGTCCACTACTGTGTTGGCAGATCAGACTTTATGCCTGGAAAAAAAATACGATTCTTATGTAGATGCTTCACTTAACTGGTATGAAGATCTAGTTGGAATTACTACTCAGCTTAACCCAGAGCTTACCGATGTTGGTCAATGGTTCTTAAAAGGCAGAACCAATCACTTCGAATTAAATCGCGAAGCAGTTCATTACTATTTATCTAACGATCCGAGTAAAGTCGCGACAGAGCAACCCGTTGAGGCCTGGCTAAAGCTGGAACAAAAAGAAATTAAAGTACTGGCATCCAGAAGCGACAAATTAGGGCAGTTAGCGAAAAGAACGTTTGAAGATCGTCAGTCTAAACCTCACAATCAAAACTACGAACTGAGAACGGCATTCGCCGAACTGCTGAGCCATCCTAAAAAAATCGATAGCGCCCTGAACAAATACAACCAGTCTGTTACTAAACTGGAAGAACAGCGTTGCAATTAGCAGATTGCCACACAGCTCAAAAGTTCAACAAACATGCGGTTAACAAACAATAATAACGGGACTTTGCGCCCGTTTTCGTTTAGATTGACCCGCTCGCGAACGTAGAAATATAAGTAAATAAGGTTATGGTATCTGAGAATAAAACAGCAGATGTAAGCTTTGAAAGTTTGCTGAAAATCTTTACTGTGCCAGAAGCGCCAGATTCCACATTAGGTCATATCGAAAACAAACTCTCGCAAAACCTGAACCAGTTTTTGCGTGAACATATTGTTGCTGAAGAAAAACCGCTGGCAGATATTGAACAGCAGTTTTCAAACCCTTATTTGCCCGAGCAACCTCAGTTTGTATCTGAACATACGCAGAACTTGCTCGATAACCTCGTTTCGCAGTCCGTTCATACCTCGGCACCCAGCTTCATCGGTCATATGACTTCAGCCCTGCCCTACTTTTTGATGCCACTATCAAAAATTATGATCGCGCTGAACCAAAACTTGGTGAAGATCGAAACCTCAAAAGCTTTCACCCCATTGGAAAGACAAGTTCTTGGTATGCTTCATGGTCTTATCTACCATGAAAAGCCAGAGTTTTATCAGCAATGGATGCACAGTGCCAATCATTCACTTGGCGCATTCTGCTCTGGTGGCACCATTGCGAATATCACTGCTCTCTGGGTTGCAAGGAACAACACGCTAAAAGCAGATGGCGAATTCAAAGGGGTAGAAAAAGAAGGCTTATTCAAAGCCATGAAGCATTATGGCTACGAGGGGTTAGCTATTTTGGTTTCAGAACGCGGGCACTACTCTTTGAAAAAAGCGGCAGATGTTTTGGGATTAGGTCAGGAATGCCTCGTTTCAGTAAAAACAGACAGCAAAAACAAACTGTGCCCTGACGACCTTGAACAGAAAATTGCTTTGCTTAAAAGCCAGAACATCAAACCATTTGCTATCGTCGGTGTCGCAGGTACTACCGAAACAGGAAACATTGATCCGCTAGAACGTATCGCGGTGATCAGCCAGAAACACGGCTGCCATTTCCATGTGGATGCCGCCTGGGGTGGCGCAACCCTGATGTCGAACAACTATCGCCATTTACTTAAAGGGATTGAGCTGGCAGATTCGGTCACCATTGATGCCCACAAGCAACTATACATACCAATGGGTGCTGGCATGGTTCTGTTTAAAGATCCAAGCGCTATGACCGCCATTGAGCATCACGCACAGTACATCCTCCGTAAAGGATCGAAAGACCTAGGCAGCCATACACTGGAAGGCTCCCGTTCGGGAATGGCAATGCTGGTTTATTCGAGCATGCACATCATAAGTCGCCCAGGTTATGAACTCTTAATTGATCAGAGTATAGAAAAGGCAAAATACTTCGCCTCGTTGATTTCTGAACAAGATGATTTTGAGCTGGTGACGGAACCAGAGCTTTGTCTTCTTACGTATCGCTATGTTCCAGAAGTCGCGAAAAAAGCGTTGGTTAATGCGAATGAAGACGAGAAAGGTGCCCTTCACGAAGCTTTGAACAATTTGACGAAGCAAATTCAAAAGAAACAGAGGGAAACAGGTAAAACCTTTGTATCAAGAACCCGATTGAACCCGGCACAGTGGCAGCACAGAAATACCATTGTTTTCCGCGTAGTTCTGGCTAACCCACTTACTACACATGAAATATTGCAATCGGTATTATGTGAGCAAAGGGAAATTGCTGCCGGTTTTCCTAATCTGATGGCTCAAGTATCTGAGCTTTCTATGGAAATTTTGAATAAGAAGGCAAGCTAAGTTTTATAGCGCAACCCATCTCATATCTTTAGGTGGGTTACAGAAGTGAAATTTTCTTCCTAACATTGAAATTTGATCACACCAAATCGAGCGCAAATTTAGCGAATTGAGCGAAATCTCGATCAATAAGATTTCGGAACTGAAATTAAGTTTGAGGCTTGTCATATTATAGACATTTAATTCTCGTTTTGCGGGTCTTTTAGTCACTCAACGGACCTCGTTCGTTTATACTCGTTTGTATAAAAGCCACTGATCATACGAGATTATTCAGACTCGCTCTTTGCGAATCTCATCTTGTAAAAGATGACCAGATCCGGTCAGTGAAATGTTCTCTATGCCCTTGTGAACGTTATGAATACATTAGAAAAAATACAGAAAAATTTGGAGAACTTCAGTAAATCTGAGCGTAAAGTTGCTGAAGTAATTATGGCTTCTCCTCAAACTGCCATACACTCCAGCATTGCCACGCTTGCTAAGATGGCTGATGTCAGTGAGCCAACGGTTAACCGTTTCTGCCGTAGGTTAGACACCAAAGGATTTCCAGACTTCAAACTCCACTTAGCTCAGAGTTTGGCTAACGGTACACCTTATGTGAACCGTAATGTGGAAGAAGACGACGGTCCAGACGCTTACACACATAAGATTTTCGAATCGACTATGGCGTGTTTAGACGTTGCCAAAAACAGTATTGATGCAATGCAGGTTAACCGAGCGGTCGATTTGCTAACCCAAGCCAAGCGTATCTCGTTTTTTGGCTTGGGTGCTTCGTCTGCCGTTGCCAAAGATGCACAAAACAAGTTCATTCGCTTCAATATACCTATCAGCTGCTTTGAAGATATCGTCATGCAGCGCATGAGCTGTATAAACTGTACCGACAATGATGTGATCGTTCTTATCTCTCACACAGGTCGTACTAAAAGCTTGGTAGAGATTGCCAATCTGGCGCGTGAGAATGGCGCAACGGTTATTGCCGTAACAGCCAAAGATTCACCACTGGATAGAGCATCTTCACTTTCGATTTCTCTGGATGTTCCAGAAGACACCGATGTGTACATGCCAATGGCAAGTCGAGTTGTTCAGATGACAGTTATTGATGTCCTGGCAACAGGGTTTACATTGCGACGTGGAACAGGCTTCAGGGAAAACCTGAAACGAGTCAAAGACGCACTGAAAGACTCGCGATACGACAAAATCGCACAGTATTAAAAAACGGAGCCTTCAGGCTCCGTTTTTATTTTGTTGGTTCATTCTTCTGTTTCCAGATCATCATTAACGGATGTATGCGTTTTCCTGCGTTTCTTTAGGTAATGCTCAGAAAGGTTTGATATTGGGTGCGGAACAGAACCAGTCGCACAAGGACAAACCTGAGCTAAAATATAGATAAGGCGGTCGTAGTTCAGTGGAATAGGATTCCCCTTAATAGCGACAGAGAGCATGGCGTCTTCGGCAACTTGTTCAAATGAAGTGCTGCATACACCAAAGCTTTTCAGTTTTGGTAGCTTCAACTTATCTAACATCGCTTTTACCCAAACAACGCTATCTTCTATATGGGCATCTTCCTGTTTGAGTAGTATTGACGCTATTTTCTGGTAGCGTTCAAGAATGTCTTCCCTACCCAACTGCTTTGCGGCATGGATGTTTTCCGACATCACGTAAGGTGCTAGCTGAGCAGTAATCACGCTATGAGGCGCATCCAGTTTTCCACCAAGTGCAGATGCCAAACCATGTGCCGCTCCAAGTTTGGCATTGGTGATTGCCATTCCGCCTAGCATGGCTGCAAAGGAAAGATCGCCACGAGCCTCATGGTTGTCTTCTAAACACGCAGGAATAATCGCCCCAGAAAGCCGGCGTAAGCCCTCTTCGCAGATCATGTCTGTTAATGGATTGGGATCGCTACTTACGTACGCTTCCATCAAATGCGTAAATGCATCCATAGCTCCACGACCAGACGTGTATGCGTCGGTTCCATAAGTCAGCTCCGGATCGACAATAGCAATATCAGCCAACATGTCTGGGCTTCTTAAACTGACTTTGACCTGATCCTGCCCAGAGCGTAAGACGGCATTTCGCGTCACTTCTGCCCCTGTACTCGCTGTAGTTGGGATAGCAATGAAGGGTAAAGGCTTGGATTTTAGCGGGACATCGCGTCCGACGACTTCAACATAGTCATAGAGATCGCCTTGATTCGGAATAATGGCGGCAAGTGCTTTGGCGGTATCGATAACACTTCCTCCCCCAAAACCTATCACCATATCGGGTTGGAATTTACGACCTTGAGAAGCAATCTCTTCCACCATGGCGATAAACGGCTCACTGGAGATGGCAACCTGCTGAAAACGTATCGCCTGTGCGTTGAGGTATTCAATAACAGGCTGCGCACGGCTGATATCCTCACCTGTCACAAGTAGCGCACTGTAGCCATATTGCGAAATCGTAGACAAAGAAGACGCCAGCGCACCTTCACCGAATACAATTTTTGCGGATGTCATAAACTGGAACATGTTAACTCCTTTCAGCCCAGGTTAAGCTTTAAATCAATGAGTTAAGTTCTAAACAAAACAAATAAGATCGCGTTAATTTACACCGAAACAAAGTCCATTTTGCAGTATGGACACTAGGGTCTGTTGACCTTTCGCGGTTAAATTTTGTTCGAGTTCTATGTGGTTTAATCGCGGCGCAAGGTCTTTCGCTTAGTCATTCTAAGTAAATACCTTGCAACAAAGAGTAAAGCGCATAGAACCGAACCCTTCGGGCAGCATTTGTGGCTCCTTTCTACTGTGTTACCGCTTATTGATGTAGAGCGACTACACCGAATAAGCGCTGCCTTGTATAAAGAACCCACAAATTGCTGCAAAAATCATCTCGAAAGGTCAACAGACCCTAATGTTTTACGTTCAAATGCGTCTTCAGTCTATGTCTCAGAACAAATTCTGTCGCATCACGCCAAGAAGCAGATCGCAAATGTAGGTGCAACTTTACTCTTATAAAAAGACCGCTCCAACTGAGCCAAAATCTCAACGAATTTGACAAGAATTAACCAGACAAAGTTTGATAGGCAAAACCTATTGAAGCAAATGGTTTTTCGAGCTTTATTTCCCACGTTTGATCAGGCATAGTGGCACCATTAGAACAAAGGAGAAGAATATGTTTGTAGTGATTTTTGGTCGTCCTGGTTGCCCTTTCTGTGTGCGTGCGAAAGACCTTGCTGATAAATTGAAAGATGAACGTGACGATTTCAACTATCGCTACGTTGATATTCATGCTGAAGGCATCAGCAAAGCCGATTTGGAAAAGACGGTAGGTAAGCCTGTAGAAACCGTTCCTCAAATTTTTGTCGACCAAGACCACGTTGGTGGTTTCACAGAATTTGAAGCTTACGCGAAGGAAAACCTAGGTCTTTACGACTAATCTCAAGTCGCTGATTTTATTAAAATACAGCCCGCATTTGCGGGCTGTATTTTTTTATCTGAACAACGCGTAAAAATTTAGTCAAAAAAGCTAATAAATCACTTATTACAGCAGTAACTTTCGGTTACACTTCACCTTCCTTTTCTATTCCTTCACAGCGATTCCGAGTTAGAGAGCAGTGAACATCGATATCGTTATCTTACTTGAGCAAAACCCAATTTTGCTCATCTTCGTCGTCCTGGCCATGGGGCTGGGTATCGGCAAAATTCAATTTGGTCGAATGCAGCTAGGCAGTGCCATTGGTGTCCTCATTAGCGCCATATTTATGGGAAATTTGGGTTTCTCATTTAATGCCGATGCGTTAACCATTGGCTTTATGTTATTCATCTTTTGCGTCGGCATCGAAGCCGGACCGAACTTCTTTGGTATTTTCTTCAGAGACGGCAAGCACTATTTTATTCTCAGCCTGACCGTGCTTTCCTCTGCCTTGGGGTTAACCTACTTTATCAGCAGTTATTTGGAACTAGACTTTGGTTTCTCTGCTGGAATGATGGCAGGTTCGCTTACCTCTACCCCGATATTGGTTGGTGCTCAGGATGCTTTAAAAACCGGTCTTGCTTCTGTTCCTGCAGACATCACCATGGATAAGGTGAGAGAGAACTTGTCGGTAGGTTATGCGATTGCTTATTTGGTAGGTTTAACCAGCATGATCCTGCTTGCCAAGCTTTTACCAAAGCTACAAAAGCAAAACCTGCACGACTCAGCAACTCAAATTGCTCAAGAACGTGGGCTAGATACCTCCGCTCAGAGAAAAGTCTATCTGCCTATCATTCGTGCCTATCGCGTTGGTACTGAACTGGTCGACTGGACGGATGGTAAAAACCTCCGTGAGCTGGGTATCTATCGTCAAACAGGCTGTTATATTGAGCGTATTCGTCGAAACGGTATTCTTGCCCACCCAGATGGTGATGCCATTCTTCAGGAAGGTGACGAAATCGCCTTGGTTGGTTACCCCGACAGCCATGCCCGACTCGACCCTAGCTTTAGGAACGGCAAGGAGGTTTTCGACCGTAACCTGCTCGACCTCCGAATTGTTGAAGAAGAAATCGTTGTAAAAAGTGACAGCATCGCAGGCAAAAAGCTTTCTGATTTGAACCTCTCTGAATACGGTTGTTTCCTAAACCGAGTCGTAAGGGCGCAGATTGAAATGCCGATGGATCTTAATATCGTCCTCGCGAAGGGAGACATTCTTCAGGTCAGTGGTGAGAAAAGCCGTGTGATGGGACTTGCAGAACGAATCGGTTTCATCTCGATTCATAGCCAAATGGCCGACTTATTGGCATTCTGTAGCTTTTTCATTCTAGGTATTTTATTTGGCTTGATTACCATGACCTTTGGTCAGGTTACCTTTGGATTGGGTAATGCCGTGGGACTTTTACTTTCTGGAATTACACTTGGATTTTTGAGAGCCAACCACCCGACTTTCGGTTACGTCCCTCAGGGTGCATTGAATATGGTCAAAGACTTGGGATTGATGTTCTTTATGGTGGGTATTGGATTAAGTGCCGGTGACAGCATAGTGTCTTATATGACAAAAGTCGGTCCTCAGATATTAGGGGTAAGTTTACTGGTGAGTATTATTCCGGTAATGATTGCTTACCTGGTTGGTGCTTACGTTCTTAAGATGAACCGAGCGCTTCTGATTGGTGCGATAGTGGGGGCACGAACCTGTGGTCCGGCAATGGACGTGGTTAACGAACAAGCTAAATCAACCATTCCAGCACTGGGTTACGCAGGTACTTACGCTATCGCCAATATCCTGATGACCTTGGCAGGTACATTCTTGATCATCATTACCTAGAAATTGTTATTTAACGCAGTCACAAAAAAGGCGCTCACTGAGCGCCTTTCATATATCAAAGGTAATCGTTAGATGTCTTGAACATCAAACTCTACAGCAGGATTAACATCTGCTTCGTAGTCAACACCTTCACAACCAAAGCCAAACAGCTTCAAGAACTCTTCTTTGTATTCAACGTAGTCAGTCAGCTCTTTCAAGTTTTCGCTGGTAATCTGAGGCCATAGATCACGACAGTGTTGCTGAATGTCATCACGCAGTTCCCAGTCATCCAGACGCAGACGGTTCTTCTCGTCTACTTCAGGTGCTGAACCATCTTCTTTGTATAAACGCTGGCTGAACATACGGAAGATCTGTTCCATACAACCTTCGTGTACACCTTCTTCACGCATTTTCTTGAAGACCATAGCGATGTAAAGAGGCATGACTGGAATCGCAGAACTCGCCTGAGTGACAACCGACTTCAGTACCGCAACATTTGCACTACCGCCAGTCGCTGCAAGCTTGTCGTTAAGTGCAGAAGCCGCACGATCCAGATCCATCTTCGCCTGACCTAGAGCGCCATCCCAATAGATTGGCCAAGTCAGCTCGGTACCGATGTAGCTGTATGCTACTGTCTTACAACCTTCGGCCAGAACACCTGCTTCCGAAAGGGCTTGAATCCACAATTCCCAGTCTTCGCCACCCATCACGGTAACCGTGTCTTTGATTTCCTGCTCTGTCGCTGGTTCAACACTCGCTTCGATGATCACATCTTTGTTAGTGTCTACCGCAGTTGAAGTGTACGTGTCACCGATAGGCTTAAGAGACGAACGGATGAGTTCACCCGTTTCAGGAAGCTTACGCACTGGAGAAGCCAGAGAGTAAACTACCATATCAATCTGACCCAAGTCTTCTTTGATCAAATCGATGGTCTTTTGTTTCGCTTCGTTTGAGAATGCGTCGCCGTTTAAGCTTTTAGAGTACAAACCTTCTTCTTTTGCCAACTTGTCAAAAGCCGCTGAGTTGTACCAACCCGCTGTGCCAGGCTTTTTCTCTGTACCAGCTTTTTCGAAAAACACACCAATGGTTGATGCACCACCACCGAATGCAGCGGCAATACGAGAAGACAAGCCGTAACCGCTTGAAGAACCAACAACTAACACGCGCTTAGGAGCATTTTTGATAGGACCTTGCGCTTTGGTGTATTCGATTTGTTCTTTTACGTTTGCTTCACAGCCAACTGGGTGTGTCGTCGTACAAATGAAGCCACGAATTCTTGGTTTGATGATCATATTCATTTCCCTTAAAAAAACTTTGCTAGGATAAAAGTTTACAAAGCGTTTCGCACCTAATTTCTTGTGAAATGAGAAAGTGGTTGGAGCTGTTTGTACAAAAAAGCGCTGCATTACTGCAGCGCTTTTGAAGTGTATGCTTTGTCAGCGTTTAAGCGACGCTATTCAGCGATACCGAGTTGGTTTTATGAGTTCGGGTTTCAACCATATCGTGGCTGAAATGATCTACTTGAATTGCCTGATAACGCAGCTTGTCTGCACTCAAGATTTCGTCCACTTCAACTTTGTTCAGGATCTTGTGTTCCAATGCTTGCTCAAGCCTTTCTTGAAGCGGTGCTTTCTTATCAATCTTGCCGTCTTTGATGCCCTGAATCACTTTACGTTCATGACCACGCACTTTGTACATTGCCATGAATGCGTTTTCCATCAAGCCAACTGGGTCATCGTTGTCTTTTCCTACGTAACACAGGTGAGTCAGACGATCACGATGCGCCCCAGGGGTCATCAAACTATTGGCGATAGAAACCGCGTTATCATCGGTCGACTTGTTAAAATGATTACCCAACGGGAAGACGAGGAAGTTCAGGAACTTACCTGCCACCTTAGATGGGAAGTTCGCATACGCTTCCTGCAACGACTTCGCGGCGTTATGCAGACAATGATTCATGGCGTAGTGCACATAGTCGAGATCCGATTGCTGCCTGCCATCATCTTCATACTTTTTGAGTACTGCAGAGCCCATAAACAAGTAGCTAAGGCCGTCGCCTAAGCGCGCCGAAATCATTTCTTTACGCTTCAATTCACCACCGAGAGTCAGCATTGCGACATCTGAGCTTATTGCTAAAGCACGGCTCAAACGCGTCATGTGTTGGTAGTAAACTTTGGTCTCGCCGCTCATAGATGCAGAAACAAACTTTGACCCCGTAAGCGCCGCGCCAAATGCACCAAATGCATTCTTGGTGGCGTGCCCAATGTGCTTAAACAACAGCTCATCAAACTCTTTCGCGCCTTCTTTACTGTCTGGGTTGGCTGCCGCTTCCATTTCTTTCAAGACATATGGATGACAGCGAGTCGCTCCCTGACCAAAAATCATCAAGTTTCGTGTCAGGATATTCGCCCCTTCCACTGTAATCGCGACAGGGATTCCTGAGTAATGGTGCGCCAGGTAATTCATTGGTCCTGTCTGAATCGCACGCCCAGCATGAATGTCCATAGAATCGTTCAAAACCGTTCGTGCGATTTCCGTCATATGGTACTTAGCGATAGCGGTAACAATTCCCGGCTTCTCTTTCATATCCAAAGAGGTGGTTGTGAGTGTTCGGGTCGCTTCGAGCAGGTAAGTCAGACCACCGATGCGCCCCATTGCCTCTGCCACACCTTCAAATTTACCAATCGACATGCCAAATTGCTTACGCACATAGGCATACGCCCCAGTTGTACGTGAAGTGAGGTGTCCAATTGATGTACCTAAAGCGGGCAGTGAAATACCGCGCCCCGCAGACAAACATTCCACCAGCATGCGCCAGCCTTTACCCGCGTAATCTGCTCCACCGATTAGCCATTCCATAGGAATAAACACGTCGTTACCACGCGTAGGACCATTCATAAACGCTAACCCGAGTGGGTCGTGTCTTTCTCCCAGTTCCACCCCTTTGTGGTCGGCTGGAATCAAAGCACAAGTAATGCCTAAATCAGGATTGTCACCTAATAAACCGTCTGGATCTTTTAGCTTGAATGCCAGACCAAGTACGGTCGCAACAGGAGCTAACGTGATGTAGCGCTTGTTCCAGCTTAGACGAATACCCAGAACTTCTTCGCCCTCGTATTCCCCCATGCATACAACACCCTGATCAGGAATGCCTCCAGCATCAGAACCCGCTTCTGGACCGGTTAATGCGAAACAAGGAATATCACGACCATCAGCCAGACGCGGCAACCAGTAGTCTTTTTGTTCCTGTGTTCCATAGTGTGATAACAACTCACCAGGACCAAGAGAGTTTGGAACCATCACGCAAACCGCAGCACTGATACTCTTAGTAGCGATTTTGGTAACAATGGTTGAGTTTGCCAGCGCAGAAAATTCACGTCCGCCGTACTCTTTGGAAATGATGAGTGAGAAGAAGCGTTCTTTTTTCAGGTAATCCCATACTTCTTCTGGTAAATCGCGATCGTGCCTTACGATCTGGTCATCATTGAGCATACCCAGCAAGGTTTCGAGTTCGTTATCGACAAAGCTTTGCTCCTCGTCCGTCAGCTCTGGTTTCGGGTATTGATGAAGCATATGCCAGTTCGGAGAACCGCTGAACAGTTCACCATCCCACCATACGCTGCCGGCTTCCATTGCTTCGCGCTCTGTATCAGAGAGTGGTGGCAATACCTTCTTAAAGAATTTGAAGGCTGGGTCACTTACCCATTTCCTTCTTAGGTTTTGTAGAGAGCTCATGTTTCAGTCCTTTTGTTTCTTTATATAACTGATCTTTATTTTTGTTATGGTTGGTCATTGACCGATTATTTTGCTGCGACACCAGCCGCTAAATAGGGAATCAGTTGATCGATGATGGCTTCTGAGTCCACCTGTTTATCAAAGTCATTAAAGGCAATTTCTGCCAAAGCCTGGCTCGATGCCATTGTGAATACACAGGTTCCTAACGTGAAGTGTAGTCGCCAGAATAGAGTTTCAGGTGTCAGTGCTGGGTTCGCTTTACTCACAGATCCCGTGAATTGCCCCAGAACTTCTTCGTATCGAGTGGTGATAAACCAGCGAAGGTGACCTTGTACATCGGTATAACCTCTGCCAATCAAAGACATAAAACGGCTCGCCCCGTTCGGACGTAAAGAGTTAAGCGATAGCAAAGGTTGTTTCAGTGAGAGGAATACCTCTTCCATGGAGAACTCTGATTTTTTGTTCAGTTCAGTCAGCGCTTCACCAAGTGCTGGCATAAAGGCTTCCAGATAGCGATTGAGAACTGCGCGTACCAAAGTCTTTTTGTCTCCAAAGTGATAATTCACAGAAGCCAGGTTGACGTTTGCTTTACTTGTTATGGTTCTTAGAGAAGTATCGTTAAAACCATGCTCTGCAAAGAGCGCCTCAGCCACATCCAAAATTTTGTCTTTCGTTTTATTCTTCGCACTCATTTTAATCACTCGTATTAAACGCTTGTTTGAAAATATACCGCCACACAGTTTATTTAACAAGGTGATAACATCACAATTCCATAACCTTGTGGCTAAGCGCTTTATGAATAAGAAAAAAAATTTGAAAAAATTTTGAACTAACCGAATTTGGTCCGGTCATAAAATATGTAGCAAGCAGGGCATTCCGAGTCTGCGATCGTATTGGACTGATTTAGTTACTGCAACTTGTTACAAACGCTGCTTTTTTCTTATTAACTCCTATTTGTATCCGCCCAAACCCAAGTGGTTTGGGCTTTTTTTATCTCATCTATAACCAACATGAGGCATAAGCTCATTGTTTATTTAAAAGCTCATTAATGTATAAATATTAACTACCAAAAATCGAGCCAATCTCTCAACCCCACCCCTAATATTCTGTTTAAAAACAAATTTAAATAACATTATTTTTAATGATGATTTCCTAAATAAGCGTTCTATATTTTTATTGTATGGCTTACCAAAGGGAGACATTACAATGAAAAAAGCCCTCTACAGCAGCTTAGCTGCTTTGATCATGGTATTAGGCGTCAGTGGCTGTGACAGCAGTAGTTCAGCCGCTCAGTCCCAGGCAACACCAACGTCTCAGTTGGTTCTTCCAGAGCAGTTGGAGGTTGTGACCAATGAAAATAACTAAATCTTTGCTCGCATCGAGCATTTTTATTGCAACTTCAAGTTTCGCTGCCTTTAATGACACTGGAACCGATTATTCAAACGCCACTCAACGTTCTCATGTCTGGATAGAAGCACTGGAACCCATTGAGCTGGTTAACAGCATTTTGTGTTTTACCGCTCAATTCAAAGCAACAGACTTTGCAAACCAGGGACCTTATCTGGTACTCGCAGATGAAGCGGCGTGTTTCGATAATGAAGATGACGGTTCAACCGGTCAGTCTTCAGGGGCTGCCAATACCCCTTCCTATTTAAAAGCGGTTGCTAACGTGACACGTGAATCAGACAGTGATCCTTTAGTTATTAGCGTCTGGATTCCAGAAATGTCTGGCGGAGATAGCGATCAGGCCATTAAGTTCAAAGCGGAGGTCACATCGGGTGCCAGCGAGAGTAACCCTTTTGGTGCATTCACATTCAACTTCGAAATGTTTGACCAGTTAGAGGGCACACAGAATGGCGCTGGCGAAATTGTCGCTTCCGATTCCGTCGCTAACTCCATTGGTTTTACGCTCTACGAAACCAGTAATCGAGGCGCTGATACGTATGTCCAAAGTGCCAGTGTCGTGATGAGTGCTGATCGAGCTTCTGGTAACGCCATCACTTCTGCTGACAGAGGCAGCAATTCCGGAAACGCCTACGCATTAGCATTCGACGCAAACAATGTACTTATCCAGTCCGCAAATGATGTTGCCAGCCTACCTTTCAAAACTGGCAGTAATTCAGGTCAGTGTCTTGATAGAACTCAGTTCACAGATTCTGTTCATCGATACGACCTTTACAACGCATCCACTGGAGCCGCGGTTTCTTTGAATAGTGGTTTCTCTTTCCGTTACGATAGCGACAGCGATAACCAAGTCGATGCTTACGGACATGTAGGCTATTGGGGGGTCTGGACGGAAGGTGATTCCAGCCTGGCAAACGGTACCACTTTGGTTAGAGAAGATCAGGGTTCTACCGAGAATTACACGCTGGTTACCGCCCCAGGTCGACTGATAAAGAATGAAGTGAAAACACTCGCACTCAGCAATGTAAGAGGTGTATCGTTCTCCTATTGGGATTCCAACGTGTACAGCTCGGGTTACAATCAGTGGGTAGTGAAATACCTGACCGTTAATGACGACTCAGTGGGAACCGACGGCTTTTACATTACAGCAGGTCTGAACTGGGGAGACAGCGGTCAGCAGATTACTGATGTAACCGACCAGCTCATTTCGCTTAATGCTGGTGAGTCTTTGTATATGTGGTCTGAACAACTCGGTGGGGAAGTGAAGTATCTTTATGGTTCTTCCAGCCTGACCTACTATGAACAGACCTTCTTAAATGGCAGCGAGACTGGCACTGGCGAGCTACTGGAAAATGGTTCTGTAACCTTGAAGTGCTTCGACCGATGCCCTATTGGTACATTTGATCTCACCGATCTCGCTAACTTTGAAGGAAGCGGAAGCCCATTTTCGACTAGGGCGGCTAACGTGGCGTCAGCCATAGACTTTTCCTTCTCCAACTCAGGAAGCAATGCCCTGACTCTGGTCAGAGACAGCAATAGCGAACCTGTTAGATACAATTCCTCCATAACCAAGCAGCAACTGAACAGCTCACCTCACAGCTGGGGAGTTCGTTCTGGTCCTATGGTCACTAGTACGGTAGCGTCAAGCATGACAAACGTTTGGGATATTTACGACCCAAGTGTCGTGACTACTTACTACGTTTGGGAGACGGGAATCAGCAGTTGGAATCAGTTATCTGCCGTTCGTAATAGCCAGAACAACATTGTGACCTTTGATAAACCGATACAGTTCAGTTATTCGCACAGTAACGCGAATGACCGCTCTGGTAATGCAGGAAACTACGATGGTCAAACCTTCCTGCTCAATTACGGAGGAAATGGGGATCTGTGGGGTATTCCTTATGAGAAACAGGGTAATCAATACAGACCTAAATTCTCTATAGCAGATGGCACCTTAATGGGGTCCAGCAACCAATACGTGATTAAAGCAAAAGAGATAGAACAGCAGATGCAAAACGCAACAGGACAATGCACTGCACTCACTCTTCAGGATCCAGCAGTCGCTGTGCCAACATCGATTACAGGCAATGCCAATATCGGTGTCATGCCAACGGTCACGGGTGAGCCTTCTGTCATTGCAGGGGAAATCGTCTCTAATAATTAGGGTCTTATATCGATACAAAAAAGCTCAATGGTTTTCGCCATTGAGCTTTTCTTTTTTTGAAGGTATTTAAGAGAGCGGTCTTAAGTACGCCAGGAATTTCTTCTCTGCAACTTTGAAACATCCCAGAATGATAAAAGTCAGCGCCATATAGAATAGACCTGCAGTGAGGAAGGACTCAAAAGGCGCGTAGTATCGAGAGTTCACTAACCTTGCCGCACCAGTTAAATCAATAATGGTCACGATACCAGCCACTGCCGATCCGTGAAGCATAAAGATCACTTCATTACTGTATGCTGGGAGTGCCCTTCTTAATGCACTAGGTAAAATGATTCGACGGTACGTCTTCCAGGTACTCATGCCGTATGCTTTTGCCGCTTCCACTTCACCTTTAGGCAACCCATTAATCGCACCTCGGATGATTTCGGCAGTATACGCTGACGTATTCAACACAAAAGCCACCAGAGCACAGAACCACGCGTGTTCCCATAGGGTATCTTTCACCGGGAAAAACTGGTCCATACCATAATAGATAAGGTACAACTGCACCAGTAATGGTGTGCCTCGGAAGAAATAAATGAATGCCCACGAAGGCATACTGATCAGATAATTCGCGCTATTTCTTGCCACTCCTAATGGAATCGCAACCATCAAACCGATAACAAGCGCTAATCCAACTAACCAGACTGTGGTCCACAACCCTTCAAGATAAACAGGAAAGCTTTCTACAATTAAAGAAAAGTCCATGGTTTACCTCGCGTGAATACTGAATTTGCGCTCAACAAGCTTGAGTAAACCCGTTGATACACTGGTAAAGAAAAGAAAGATAACGGCAACCGTCATATAAAAAGTAAACGGCATTTTTGTCGAACCAGCGGCCAGTGAACTCACACGTACCATATCCTCAAGACCGATAATTGACACCAGTGCAGTGGTTTTTAGCAACACCAACCAGTTATTGCCAAAACCCGGTAATGCATGTCGAATCATTTGTGGAAGAAGAATACGACGGAAAGTTAAGAAACTACTCATCCCATATGCCTTCGCCGCTTCTAACTCTCCCTTATCCACGGCCATAATGGCGCCACGGAAAGTTTCAGCCATATAAGCGCCAAAGATAAAGCCTATCGTCAGTACCCCAGCAATGAACGGGCTGACATCAACATAATCTGGAAGGTAAGAAACCCACTCATGGTCTGGATTACTTGAGGTCATCCATTCATTTAGCCACTCATTCATTGAGTAGAGACTGTTGTTCAGTAGTATTTGTCCGCCGAAGAAAATCAGCATCATCAGCACGAGATCAGGTATACCTCGAATAACCGTGGTATAAAGCGTCGCGATTGCACGTGCCCAGCGGTAGGGAGCTAACTTCGCCAGTGCCCCTAACATTCCAAGGAACATGGCAAGAATAAGAGACAGAACCGCCACTTCAATGGTAAGTAGCGCTCCCTTAAGAATTGAGACTTCGTATCCTTGAAGATCCAGCATATTTACATCCAGTAATACTACGAGCTGCAGAAGGCGAAAATTGCTCAGGGCATTAAAGTTGCAGAGGCACACATTGCCTCTGCATTTATTATTGTTGCCTTCTGTTTAAGAAGAAAAGTCAGCGATTACTCGCCGTAAACATCGTACTTAAAGTACTTAGCTGCAATTTCCTGATAGATGCCCTTCTCACGCAGAGCAAGAATTGCCGCATCCAGCTTTTTGGTCAGATCTTTGTCTTGTTTACGAACGGCAATACCGAAACCGTCACCAAACCATTTAGGGTCTGTCAAAGATGGACCAACAAACTCATAAGCGTCGCCGCCATCTTTGTTAAGCACACCCTCTTCAAGTGCAGATGCATCACCTAACACAGAAGCGATTCGACCGTTTGCTAAGTCCAGGTAAGCTTCGTCAAACGAACCGTAACGCACAATTTCCACTTTCTTGTAGTTATCGGTTAGATATTTGTCATGCGTGGTTGCACGTTGTACACCAATCTTCACACCATCCAGGCTGCTAAAGTCAATGTCTGCACCTTTCTTAGCAATGAATTTGTTAGGAATAAGTGCGTACTTGCCTGTGAAATCGACTTTCTTCTTACGCTCTTCAGTAATCGACATTGCTGCGATAATAGCGTCGTATTTGCGCGCCAGAAGTGATGGGATAATGCCATCCCAGTCTTGTGGGACGATCTTACATTTCACTGCCATCTCTTTACAAAGCGCATTCGCCATGTCGACATCAAAACCTTTAAGCGAACCATCGGCTTCCGTCCAGCTAAATGGAGGGTATGCACCTTCAATCCCAAAGCGTACTGTTTTCCAATCCTTCGCCTGAACAGTACCTGCAACAGCTGTCGCTGCCAAAGTCGCAGCAAGTAACCATTTTTTCATATCCATACTCCTGTGAATGGTTTAAATGTTGTGTTTGTTTTAATTAGTCTTATCAGACTGGTTTTAATAAATAGAAGAGATAAACTGCTGAAGTCTTTCCGACTCAGGGTTTGTAAACAGTTTAGATGGATCTCCCTGTTCTTCCACCAAACCCTGATGCAAAAACATAACGTGGTTAGAAACATCCCGGGCAAATGCCATCTCATGAGTGACCACCAGCATGGTTCTTCCCTCTTCGGCGAGATCACGCATAACACCAAGCACTTCACCAACTAATTCTGGATCAAGCGCCGATGTAGGTTCATCGAAAAGCATAACTTCGGGATCAACCGCCAGTGCTCTAGCTATAGCGGCGCGTTGTTGCTGACCGCCAGACAGGTGCCCTGGGTAATAATCTTTGCGCTCGAAGAGACCGACTTTCTTTAGCAGTTCTTCTGCCTTGTCTCTGGCTTCTGCTTTAGGTACACCCAATACGTGAACTGGCGCTTCCATAACATTTTCTAAAACGGTCAAATGAGACCAAAGATTAAACCCCTGAAAAACCATTGCCAGACGAGAACGGATTCGTTGAACTTGTTTTTCGTTAGCGGGTAAAGATTCACCACGACGGTTAGTTTTCATCTGAATCAATTCACCATTGACCCAAATTTCACCAGCGGTTGGGGTTTCTAAAAGATTGATACATCTGAGAAAGGTACTCTTACCGGAACCGGAAGAGCCGATAATGGAAATGACATCCCCTTTGTGAGCTTCAAGCGAAATGCCTTTTAAAACTTCGTTCTGACCGAACGTTTTGTGCAGTTCTTTTATATCCAGCGCGATTACATCCTTCATGCGCTTAACTCCCTGTGTAATTCCGACTGCAAGGTACTCCGACCTCTAAGTGTGTTACAAGCTAGCATTCAAGAAACCTTCTTGCAACATATTATTAACTTTAAAGTTTTTATTATTCAGACAATATATCTGAATAAGTATGCATCCACCAGAGTTTATTTTCAGCTTTTCTGGATATTGATGTAAAAAGAGCCTCAATGATGAGGCTCTTAAAGGTTAATTTTTGTGAACTTGAAAAACCATCAGTTCACAATCTTCATCAGTTAACGCTATTTGATAGCGTGACACTTGTTTTGCCCATTAATGAAATATAGCGCGTCTTTTCAGATGAAGGCTGTATTACCGGACCATTTACGTCGAAGTTGTTGCTCGCCGTGCCTGATGCCAGATTTTGGACATCAATAAAGTTGGACATAAAGTGCTGAGTCATTGCTGAACTTGTCTCACTTAATGATCCCAACCCAATTTCTATTCTGTTGGAAGAAGATGGAGCTAGCGCTGAATACTTGCTCTCCATCAGTACCTGAGTACTACGGGGCATTGAGATAATCGTTTGGTAATAGTTGCTTCCATCCGACGTATTGGAACGGACATGAACACGCTGGATATTGTAATTTGAAGCGGTATACCCTTGGCTTTCTACACAGTGTGTACCACTGCAGTTTGCTGTCGTAACCGATGCGGCAAAATTAGTCAGAATCGGCGGAGTGATAGTCTTCGCGGTTGAATTAACAGGATACATTCCTTTATACGCCCAAGACCCATTCGTTGTTGTGCCGTTGATTTTCATCGCCCATGCACTGAAAGGACCGTTTCCATCAACAAATGAAAAGTTTGAGCTTGACTGATAGATTGGCTGCCACTGATAAAGATGCCCATTGTGAGACACTTCTACCTCGTTTCCACTGGATAAGGTTAAGTCCGTAAAGCTTAAACCTGGCTGGACTAAATTGGTGTCGGAAAGCGTAACCGTTTTGCTATCGGGGTGAGTGTTCTGATTATGTGCAAAGTCACCGCCAACAAACGCGTAGTTCCGTAAATCTAGCGCCTGAGAACTGGTGTAGGTTTCATACTGTGTGAGTAGGATTTTTTCTGTCGCCGGAATTGGCGCGATAACAGGAATTTTGTTTGGAAAATTTGCCACTGCTCCCGAAGTGCCTTTATCGATATAACTTGATTGCACATATTTCGTGGCAGGTGCATTTACTGTTACGCCAGCATTAGCATCAGGGGTGACGCTTGCCGGTAGCCCCTCACCAGTATAATAACAAGAGTAAGCGCCAGGCTTGCGTAAGTTGAAGACCATATTGTTCACAAATGGTTTTTCAACAGAATAAGAATACAGAGCTCTTCCTGAACCAATTAAGCCGTCCACTTCTTCTACAGTGACATATCCATTTGTTGGGATGTCATCATAGTTAATGCTTACCGTACCGTAAGCGTTGGGGGAGAGTTCTTTTACCAGTTTACCAACCGAGTTATGTATTGAAATCACCACATTTTGTGTCGCACGGTACGCATAGATGCGCTTTGAACTATCATTCGTGTCTACGGCGTAAACAGCACAATCGGCATTTACTGAACTAGGCACTTCTGAACGCAGGTTAACAAGCTGCCAGTTATAGATTGTTGGCGCTGGCGGCGGAGTCGGCGTCGGTGCAGGTGGTGTGGGTGGTTTACTGTTACTGCCTGTGCTGCTCTTACTTTCTGAACCGCACCCAGACAACATAACGGCTGTAGCCAAAGCAACAACACTGAATTTGAATTTTGTCATCTTTTCCCCTCATGAGCGGCAAGCCGTTGCCACCACTCTTTCATTTCTCTGTCTGAAAAATGAAAAAGCAAAAACCAAGCCAGAAAAGAGCGTCATCGTAAATTAGCGTAAAAACAGTGCGTTGCGCTGTTAGATAGCCTCAAACAGGCAAACCAGTTGCTGCTCATTTTCTCATCCCTTGCATCACGTTAATGATAAAGATCATATTTTTATTTCTCTGGCTGATAGATGCTTCGCATAACTTGTATTTTTTCGAAAATAACCGTAACCAATTTACATAATTTGATGCAGGTACACGCATTATTAGCATCATGTTGTAGTTTTATTTCAACAATAGCCTTTAAGTGATCAAGATCAATCATGCTAAATAGGCCCGTTGATACACTCGGAACGAATACAAAAAACAACAATTTAATCAACAAAAGAGTTTCATATTGTGCAACACTAGCCCATATAGCTCGTGCCACAGTTTAGCGAATGCAACCACTTATTTGCGGTTGTTTCAATGTTTAAAGAATTACTAACTTTAAGAAAACGAGGAATCTATGTCCGACGCCGTCAAAACAGACAACTCAGACGCTATGGATGAGAAAAGCTATAGCGAGCTGCACAGACCAGCTTCAGAGTTCAAGAGTCGTTCAGATTATCTAGACCATGAACTTCAAATAATGAAGCCTCGCCGCTATGGTCTGAACCTTCCCGGTCGCGACTTCCGCTTTGAATTGGAAGATTTAGTTCCAGCACTTGCTGGCACAATCGGTATCATTGCCATGTATTCAGCGGTAATGATGTCGTGGGCAGATGGTCTGTCCGCCGCTTGGGAACACGTCAATCTAGGTAAAGAATTTGCCATTGAAGTTGCTCGTGTTGAAATGCTAATCCCTGCTCTACTTTTCTGTGTACTCGCATCCGGTTTCATTAACCCTCGTGCAAACCTCGCAGGTAACCACGGACCAATGATCCCGCTCATCGGCACCATTGCTTTAGCCGGTGCTCACCCTCTTGCGCTTGCCATTCTTCTTGGGGTATTTGGTCTTCTTTTAAGTTACTTCAAGGGCGGATCTAAACTCGTTAACTTAACTTCCCAAGGCACCGCTGGTGGTCTCCTGATATTCCTCGGCTTTACCGGAACCATGAGCCAGATCGGTTCAATTCAAAGTTGGGCAACGGGTCTTGAATCTGCGGAAGTGGCTGCAGGCAGCATGGGCTATGTTGGGTTGGTTGTACTCGCAATTACCATCGTTATTTATGCGTTTCTAGCTAAAATCAACATGCGCTGGCTGGCGATTCCAGTGTGTGCGGCAGTTGGTCTTGTCGTTGCGTTAGCATTGGGCGCAAGCTTTGACCTGAAATTTGAAACTGAAATGGGCTTGCCTAACCTAAACCCTGTGTACTGGTGGGGCAGCACGGAAACAGGCTGGCAACTTGGCTTGCCAACACTTCAGCATTTCATTGCATCACTGCCATTTGCGATTCTGGCGGTAGCAATGTGGTCTCCTGACTTCCTTGGTCACCGTATTTTCCAAGAGCTTAACTACCCTAAACGTACTGAAAAAGTACTTATGGATGTCGATGACACAATGACCATGTGTTCAATTCGTCAAATGGTTGGTACAGCAGTCGGTGGCGGTAACATCACTTCTTCTTGGGGTACGTACATGATCCCAGCCGCTATCGCCAAGCGCCCTATTCCTGGTGGTGCAATCCTGCTTGGCTTAATTGTTATGGCTGTTGCGATTCTTGGTTTCCCAATGGATGTCGCTGTTTGGCCTCCTGTCATGCGTGTTGCTCTTCTGGTTGGTGTATTCCTTCCATTGCTTGAAGCGGGTATGCAGATGGTGAAAGACACGAAAGATTCACAAGCAGCTGGTATCTGTATCTTTGGTAGTGCCGTGGTTAACCCTGTTCTGGCATGGGCTATCACAATGCTTCTGGATAACAACGGCCTAATTGGTGACAAAGAGCGCGCGAAGAAGCTTTCTTTCGTCGACAAAGTTGTGATCCCAGGTGGTGTACTGGTTATCTGTCTGATTGCTATGCTAGCGGTAGGTATGCTTGAAAGCCAATATGGCATCAAAGCCTGGCTTTAAATTCAAATAAATTTGTGGGTGGCAACAATTGCCACCCAAATTTTATCGACTTTTTTTAGGATTTATTGATTTAGTTTAAGGTTTGCAACTTTTTTTTAGACTATCTTGGAACTGAAGAAAAGAGACAGAATCTTAAAACTAGTGACAATATGTATGGCTTTAAGACGAAAAAAGCGAAGCTATTCATATTGTTATTCATAAAGAGTGTACTGCCCTCCCCGTAGGAGGTAGCTGGCTCAACGGCTAAAAACAGTACGTGTTTTTTCTACTAAAAAGGTAGGTATGTCATGGCAGAGCAATTTGCTAAAGCTTGGGAAGGTTTTGCACAAGGCGATTGGCAAAACGAAGTTAACGTTCGTGATTTCATTCAAAAGAACTACACGCCGTATGAAGGTGACGAATCTTTCCTAGTTTCTGAAGGTACAGAAGCAACGAATACGCTTTGGGCTAAGGTAATGGAAGGTATCAAACAGGAAAACGCCACTCACGCACCTGTTGATTTCGATACTTCAGTTATCTCTACCATCACTTCTCATGATGCTGGCTACATCAACAAAGACCTAGAAACTATTGTTGGTCTTCAGACTGAAGCGCCTCTTAAGCGTGCAATCATGCCTAACGGCGGTGTTCGTATGATCGAAGGATCATGCAAAGCGTACGGTCGCACACTAGATCCACAAGTTTCTAAAATCTACTCAGAGTACAGAAAAACACACAACCAAGGTGTTTTCGATGTTTACTCTCCAGATATTCTAAAATGTCGTAAGTCTGGTGTTCTGACTGGTCTTCCTGATGCATACGGTCGTGGTCGTATCATTGGTGACTACCGTCGTGTCGCTCTATACGGCGTAGACTTCCTAATGAAGGATAAGGTCGCTCAGTTCCACTCTACTCAAGAAAAACTTGAAGGTGGTGACGATCTACAAATGACCATGCAATTGCGTGAAGAGCTTCAAGAGCAGCACCGTGCACTAGGTCAATTGAAAGAAATGGCAGCGTCTTACGGCTTCGACATTTCTGGTCCTGCAACAACAGCTCAAGAAGCAATCCAGTGGACTTACTTCGGTTACCTGGCTGCGGTTAAATCTCAAAACGGCGCGGCTATGTCTCTGGGTCGTACTTCGACTTTCCTAGACGTGTACGTTGAGCGTGATATTGCAGCGGGCATCATCACAGAAGAACAAGCTCAGGAAATGATCGACCACTTCGTAATGAAGCTGCGTATGGTTCGCTTCCTACGTACTCCTGAGTACGATGAGCTATTCTCTGGCGACCCAATCTGGGCAACAGAATCTATGGGTGGTATGGGTGTTGACGGTCGTACTCTTGTTACACGTACAAACTTCCGTTTCCTAAACACGCTATACACTATGGGTCCTTCTCCAGAGCCAAACATCACTGTACTTTGGTCTGAGCAGCTACCTGATGGCTTCAAGAAGTTCTGTGCGAAAGTATCTATCGATACTTCTTCTATCCAGTACGAGAACGATGACCTAATGCGTCCAGACTTCGACAACGATGACTACGCTATCGCTTGTTGTGTATCTCCAATGGTTATCGGTAAGCACATGCAGTTCTTCGGCGCTCGTGCAAACTTAGCTAAGACTCTACTTTACGTTATCAACGGCGGTGTAGATGAGAAGCTTAAGATGCAAGTTGGTCCTAAGACTGAACCAATGCTTGATGAAGTTCTGGACTTCGACAAAGTTTGGGCTGGTCTGGACAACTTCATGGACTGGCTGGCGAAGCAATATGTGACTGCGCTAAATGCTATCCACTACTCTCACGACAAGTACAGCTACGAAGCAGCTCTAATGGCACTTCATGACCGTGACGTTCGCCGTACAATGGCGTGTGGTATCGCTGGTCTTTCTGTTGCTGCTGACTCATTGTCTGCAATCAAGTACGGTCAAGTTAAGCCAATCCGTGACGAAGACGGCATTGCTATCGACTTCGACATCTCTGGCGACTACCCTAAATTTGGTAACAACGACGCACGTGTTGATGACATGGCTTGTGAACTTGTTTCTATCTTCATGGGTAAAATCCGTAAGCTTAAGACTTACCGTGATGCAGTTCCTACTCAGTCTATCCTTACTATCACTTCAAACGTGGTATACGGTAAGAAGACTGGTACAACACCAGATGGTCGTAAAGCAGGTGCACCATTTGCACCGGGTGCAAACCCAATGCACGGTCGTGATGAGAAAGGTGCAGTAGCATCTCTAACATCTGTCGGTAAACTGCCATTTGCTGATGCGAAAGACGGTATCTCTTACACATTCTCTATCGTGCCAAACGCACTGGGTAAAGAAGAGAACTCACAGCGCGCTAACCTGGCGGGTCTGATGGATGGTTACTTCCACCACGAGCAAGGTATCGAGGGTGGTCAGCACCTGAACGTGAACGTACTTAACCGCGAAACTCTAGAAGACGCAGTTAAGCACCCAGAGAACTACCCACAGCTGACAATCCGTGTATCTGGTTACGCTGTACGTTTTAACTCTCTGACTGTAGAGCAGCAAAAAGACGTAATCGCACGTACATTTACTGAGTCTCTATAAGATTCTTAGTAACCAATGACAAAGCCCCGCGAATGCGGGGCTTTTTGTTTTTCTGCAATTATATATGGCTACACTGAAAACTGGTTGCACTCCTGCATCAAAATGCCAGAACGTTCATCTACCCGACCACTGGTATGGCGCAATTGAGTGTTGTTGTCCTCAATAGTACTCATTGAACCGGAAATCTGCGACATGCTGTCTGCCATAGACTGGCTTGTAGCAGCCAGCTCCCGAATTGCCTGGAAAATACCTTCCGTCTGTTCACTTGCTTCACTAACCTGCTCGGTGATCAAACGTAATGCTTCCATGGCTTCGTGCCCTTTTTCACGTCCTTTTCGCATAGAAACTTCTGACTGCCCGATATACTGAATCACCTCGGCGCTCTCTTTTTTCATTGTCTCGATGGTTCCGGAAATTTCTGCCACCGCATCTACGGTTCTTACGGCCAGGCTTCGAACTTCATCGGCAACCACAGCAAAACCACGCCCTTGCTCCCCTGCTCTGGCAGCTTCAATCGCGGCATTCAACGCCAATAAGTTAGTTTGTTCTGCAATACCATTGATGATTTCCATAACAGAATCGACTTTTGATGACGCGTCTTCCAGTAACTTGATATGGCTTGCCGCGTTGCCAAGAATTTCCCCAATATCCTCTATTGAATCAATGGCGCCAGTGATCACCATTGCGCCTTTTTGTGCAGATTTACTGGATTCTTCGCTCACCTTAACCACAAGTTCCAGACTACCTGAAACATCCTGGGTCGTCGCATTCACTTCTTCGGTTGCCGAAGCAAGCACTTGCGTCTGTACAACAACGTCGTGCTGACTTGCAACCAAATCATCTAGACCGGAATTCAATTCCGTTGCATTAGACGAGAGTGCTGTACTGCTTTGTTGCACTCCTTTGACCAACTCACCAAGATGCTGACAAGCCAGATTGATGTTAATAGCCAGACGGTTAAATTCATCATTTTTGTTTGAAGAGACAGGCATTCTCTTTGAAAGATCACCTGAAGAAATTCGCTCCAGCATTTCTGTTACTTTCTTTAGAGAGCGAGAAATAGAGAGGTTTTGAGAAACAAAAATGAACAGCGTAAACAAGGCTAGAATCAGGCAGGCAATCAGCGTTGAAAATTGAACGGTTGAGGAAGTTTGCTGTGCCGCTTCACCAAACTGGGCGCTGATGATATTCATCTCTTTTGCTAGGTTAGAGACCGTTTTCTGAACATCTTGTTGACGTATGAATAAATTTTCTTCAACTGTTTTCAGTTCGACCGACAACTCACTCACCCGAGCAGAATGCTCCTTAAACAATTCGACTTCCTTCTCATAGAGGTCGAGCATGGCATACGAGTTAGACATATTGATAAACATCGCTAACGCACGGTTAAAAAACTTCAAATTCTCCTCGTTAGGTTGAAGTAAGTACGTTTGCTGCGTTTTGACCATATTTTGAAAGTCTGAATTGATGCTCACCATGCCTGTTTCTGCAATTTTTGCTTCAATGGTGTTGGCGAGTTGTTTAAGTTGTCCCAACTTGCCATCATCAACGTTAAATCCCATCTCTTCACGAATGGACAACCACGGAGACATGGCTGCTTTGTAAGCGGACACCGATTCCACAAACTCCACGGCTCCCTGATTTAGCCCAACGTCTGAAAGAATGTATTTCTTTGCTTCCGCTTTTTCAGAAATAGTGCTTAGCAAAGCTTTAATTTCAGGCACTTGGTCAACTGTTAAGTTATTTAGCCTAGCCGCCAGTTCCAGAAGTCCAATCTGAGTTTCGCTAATTTGAGAGACTCCTTCTTGAATGTCACTTTGTTTTTTATATTGTCCAGTAACCGCTCCAATTTTGACTGAAATAAACAAAGACAACCCGACGAAACCTGCCATCAAAGCCGCCAGATATATCCATACCTTTTGCTTTTGTGAGAGCGCAAAGCTTTTCATCACTCCCTCCTTTTCGGATAAAAAAACTTAGAACACAACAAAAGCCAAGCACTTTGGTTGTATTTACATTTTTCTAACATTTGACAATTGACATTTCCATCAATTAATTTTTAACACTTCCTTTTACGTGAGGATGTTCAAAACTGTTACTGGCTGAATTGCATAAAAAATGAAATCAGTTCACATTGCTATTATGAGCTCGATAGCTAAGGAATAGAATTGCTATGAAAACTGCGTCACTTCTCTTTGTTTCCTTGGCACTTGCGCCTCTTTTTTCTCACGCCAAAACGCTTTGGTCTCTGACCATGGATAACGACTCCATGGTAACCAGCGACAGGGATTACAGCAGCGGCATTACCCTCGGATTTTCCACTGAATTAGAAAGCGAACCCAGCTATCTAAGTTGGTTTGGTAAAAGTAGCGACCGTCTCTACTTTGGTATCGATTTCGGGCAAAAGCTCTGGACACCTGACGATATTGAATCCACCACCCAAAAACCAAATGAACGCCCTTATGCCGGTTTGAGCTACCTGGACTCACATCTGGCATCAGGAGACAGCAATACCTACCAAAATATTCATGTTCTCATGGGAGTGATGGGACGTAATGCTCAGGCAGACAGTACCCAAACTTTTGTCCATGACATTATCGGCTCCCCTAAACCGCGAGGATGGGAACATCAGATCGAAGAATCTTTTGTTTACCAATTGGGCTATTCACATCAAAAACTTCTTAGCCGCAGCTCAGGGCTTATTGGAGAAACAGAAATATCCTGGACGAATCGCCTGGAACTGGGAAACTTCCGCTCGGAATTAGGCAGTGGCGTGCTCTTTCGCTGGGGTGATGCGCTGGGCAATTCCTTTGGCTCCATTGCAATAAAATACGACAACCCCGCTCACCGGCTGAGGCTGGATGATGGACGTTCTGGGTGGTTTTTGTTTTCTGGATTAGAAGCAAGGTACCGACACAATGACATTACGATTACAGGTCAAAGACCAGATGAGAAATATCCTGTTTCTGTAACTCACTTTCAGTCTACAGCGATTTTAGGGGGATTAGCTCATTATAAAGACGTTGGTGCATCGCTGACTTTTTCGCTCAAGAGTCCCGATTTCAAAGAAGATCAGTTTGATTTCCACGGTACTGGCTCGCTTTCGCTTTTCTGGCTATTTTGATGTTTTATAAACAGTTATTACTCAGTTCATTTCAAATAAGAATCATTCACTAAGTCAAAATGGAAATTCGAAATTATTTCCTCTCTTGGTGAAAAATAACCTCAGTTTTTCCTAGGGTAAGCGTGCATTTTGTAATAAAATGACAATAAACAAATCCTAAGAGATGAGCTCATGTCTACTACTGGTCGTATTCATTCATTCGAATCTTGTGGCACTGTGGATGGTCCTGGAATCCGCTTCATCGTTTTCCTTCAGGGATGCCTGATGCGATGTAAGTATTGTCACAACCGGGACACATGGGATACCCATGACGGCAAGGAAGTTAGCGTCGAAGAAATCATCAATGAGGCAAAGTCCTACAAACACTTTATGCGTGCTTCTGGTGGTGGTGTTACCTGCTCTGGCGGTGAAGCCATGTTGCAACCAGAGTTTGTTCGAGATTTCTTCAGAGCAGCCAAAGAAGAAGGCATGCACACCTGCCTCGATACCAATGGCTATATAAGAAAACACACCGATGTGGTTGATGAGGTTCTGGAAGCCTCTGATCTGGTGATGCTGGATCTCAAACACATGAAGGATGAAATCCATCAGGATTTTATTGGTGTCTCCAATCGAAGAACACTGGATTTTGCTCGCTATCTACACAAGATTGGGCAAACCACCTGGATCCGTTATGTTGTTGTTCCCGGCTACACAGATGATGAAGAAGCAGCACATATGCTCGGTGACTTCATCAAGGATATGGACAATATTGAAAAGGTTGAGTTACTTCCCTACCACAAACTAGGCGCTCATAAGTGGGAAGCGTTGGGTCATGACTACCCGTTAGAAGGTGTAGAACCTCCTTCGAAAGAAGTCATGGACTCCATCAAAGGTATTCTTGAGCAATATACCGATAATGTGAAATACTAGTTAGACACTAAGCCAGCATTCTCCATGCTGGCTTTTTCTTTGTTGGGAAGGACAGGATGTCGGTTTTTCAATTTCTTTGTTTTTTAGCGTTAGTCTTCACATGTTATCGGTGCTGGCATGACGTGAAAGGCGTGTTCATCCCCAAGTTCGTACAGGAACGCAGTTTCCAGAACCTCACCATTATTTGTTGCGCAATTCTGTTTTTCCTTTGGCAAACTAAAGCCGGAGTGAAAAGCGGATTAGATATTCATTTCCTTGGCTTAACGGCTTTCACCATGATGTTTGGCTGGCGAATTGCGTGCGTTTTGCTAATCCCTATTTTTGCTTTGATAGCCATTTGGGATGGCTGGTTAATCGCCGACTTTTCTGTGCAGGTTTTAATATCAGGTCTAATCCCAGTGTTGGTCAGCTATGGCATTTTTTCTCTTAGCTATCATTACCTTCCTAAAAATGTATTTGTTTTTATTTTTGTCGCTGGCTTCTTCAATGCCATGTTTACGGGCAGTGTTCACTTATTGGTCAGAGGCACTTATTACCTTTGGCAAGGCACTTACGATCTCACTACCGTAGTGGATAATTTCTTTGTTCTCATTCCATTGATGGCTTTTCCCGAAGGGCTGTTAAATGGCATGACACTGGCCATTCTTTGCGTTTACAAACCCGAGTGGTTACGAGTTTTTTCTGACCGTCACTACCTCTATTCCAATAAGTCTTAAAAACTATTCCGGCAAGTCCTGAAAACTATTCATAGAAGCACGAAAAAATCGTTCAAACTCTCAACAAACCTTATTAAACATGTGTTGAGATCATGTTTCTGGTCGGATACTTACTGTTACTCTGGTTCGCAGATTAAGTAATAAATTTTGAGAGACCATGCTATGGAAATGACTAACGCTCAACGCCTGATCCTGTCGAACCAGTATTACCTGATGTCACAAATGGACCCTGACAATTCAGCGAAGTATCAGCGTTTACAAACCATCGTGGAACGCGGTTATGAATTGCAAATGCAGGAACTGAACAAAGAGTACGGCTGCCTGGACGAAACTCAGTGCCGTGAAGTTCTGGAAATCATGGAAATGTATCACGCGATGCAGGAGTCCAATAAGATGCTTGCCGACTTAGATCGAGAGCAAGTGGACCAGCGCCGTTTGAACTTCCTTGGATTTGACATTGCATCCGAAGCGCAACTGGTGAATTACGTTCGCTTTTTGGTTGATTCCGAAGGCTTGTACACCCAGTTTGATAAGGCTGACCACCACTTCAATGCTCAAATGCCGATGCTAGAAAAATATCGGCGAATGTTGAAGACTTGGAAAGCATGTCCAAGACAGTATCACTTGTCTGCTGCTGAATTTGCACAAATCTTTAATGCTTAGCGCATAAAATTAATGTAAGTCTTTCACATTATTTGAAAATATTTTTAAAGCACCACGTTCATGTGGTGCTTTTCTTTTGCCACGTTAGGCAGGACAACGCTTCACAGCGTTTGAAACACATAAATCCCACCAATACAAACCCTTACCGAGCTCATATTTTTTTAGTAAAAAATCGAAATAAATATCGAATTAATAAGCAGAATTCAAAATCTGGGTCTAACCTTAATCAGTGAAGGACGTGACATTTTCGCTGTTAATTAGTCGATTTGACAGGTTTAGAGGGGTATTCGCTATGAGCATTTTTGACCACTACCAGGCTCGCTATGAAGCAGCCAAGGATGAAGAACTATCACTGCAGGACTTTTTATCGTTATGTCGTGACGACAAAAGCGCTTATGCCAACGCTGCTGAGCGCCTCTTGTTAGCGATCGGAGAACCTGAGGTTATCGACACCGCACTCGACCCGAGACTGAGTCGTATTTTCTCCAATAGAGTGATTTCCCGATACAAAACATTCGAAGACTTTTATGGCATGGAAGACGCCATTGAGCAAATCGTGTCTTACCTAAAACACGCCGCTCAGGGTCTGGAAGAACGCAAACAGATTTTATACCTTCTGGGTCCGGTAGGTGGCGGTAAGTCATCGTTGGCCGAGAAACTGAAAGCGCTGATGGAAAAAATGCCAATCTATGTGCTTTCTGCAAACGGGGAGCGCAGCCCTGTTAACGATCACCCGTTCTGTTTATTTGACGTGAACGAAGACGGTGATTTGCTGCAAAGCGAATACGGCATCGAGAAGCGCTACCTACGCTCCATCATGTCACCTTGGGCGGCAAAACGCCTGACGGAATTCGGCGGCGACATTTCAAAATTCAAGGTGGTGAAAGTCAGACCATCCATTCTGGCGCAAACTGCGATCGCTAAAACCGAGCCAGGCGACGAAAACAACCAAGACATCTCTTCCCTTGTTGGTAAAGTGGACATCCGCCAACTTGAGCATTTCTCTCAGGACGATCCAGATGCATACAGTTACTCCGGTGCATTGTGTCGAGCTAACCAAGGTCTGATGGAATTCGTGGAGATGTTCAAAGCACCAATCAAGGTGTTGCACCCGCTACTAACGGCAACTCAAGAAGGCAACTACAACGGTACCGAAGGTCTGTCTGCTTTACCATTTGACGGCATGATTCTGGCACACTCGAATGAGTCTGAGTGGCAAACCTTCAGAAATAACAAGAACAATGAAGCGTTCTTAGACCGTGTGTACATTGTTAAAGTCCCTTACTGCTTGCGCGTGTCGGAAGAAGTCAAAATCTACCAGAAACTGCTTGACCACAGTGAGCTGTCCAAAGCTCCGTGTTCACCCAGCACCTTGGACATTCTGTCGCAGTTCAGTATCTTGTCTCGCCTGAAAGATCCTGAAAACTCCTCCATATTCTCTAAGATGCGCGTTTACGACGGTGAAACGCTCAAAGATACCGATCCAAAAGCGAAAAGCTACCAAGAGTACCGCGATTTTGCAGGCGTCGATGAAGGCATGTCAGGTCTCTCAACCCGCTTTGCGTTCAAGATTCTCTCTCGTGTGTTTAACTTCGATCAGTCTGAAGTGGCAGCAAACCCAGTTCATCTGTTCTATGTGATTGAGCAACAGGTAGAGCGCGAGCAGTTCCCACAAGATACTGCCGAGCGCTACCTTGAATTCTTGAAGGGCTACTTAGTACCTAAATACGTCGAGTTTATCGGTAAAGAGATCCAGACCGCTTACCTCGAATCCTACTCTGAGTACGGTCAGAACATTTTCGACCGCTACGTGACCTACGCTGATTTCTGGATTCAGGATCAGGAATATCGCGACCCAGAAACAGGGCAACTGTTTGACCGCGCGGCTCTGAACAACGAACTGGAAAAAATCGAGAAAACAGCTGGTATCAGTAATCCGAAAGACTTCCGAAACGAGATTGTGAACTTTGTATTGCGCGCTCGTGCCAACAACAAAGGTCAGAACCCAGTTTGGACCAGCTACGAAAAACTCAGAACCGTTATCGAGAAGAAAATGTTCTCGAACACAGAAGAGTTACTTCCTGTTATTTCCTTTAATGCGAAAACCTCAACCGACGATCAGAAAAAACACGACGACTTTGTCGCTCGTATGATGGAGAAAGGCTACACCAAGAAACAAGTCAGACTGCTGTCAGAGTGGTACCTACGAGTTCGTAAGTCCTCTTAATACTAAGTGTCTGAAAAATGGGGACTGGCATGCATTGCCAGTCACTCATGGCACACAGTTCGACACTTTGACGTTTCAGAGGGATTAACGTATGGCGCAATTTATCGACAGAAGGCTCAATGGCAAGAACAAAAGCACGGTCAACAGACAGCGCTTTTTGCGTCGCCATAAAGAGCAAATAAAGGAATCGGTAGCCGATGCCGTGAATCGCCGTTCAATCACCAATACCGAAACTGGTGAGGACATCTCGATTCCGCACAAAGACATCAAAGAGCCTATTTTTCATCAGGGACAAGGAGGAGTGAGAGAGCGTGTTCACCCAGGCAATGACCAGTTCATTACCGGTGACAAAATTGAACGTCCAAAAGGTGGCGGTCAAGGCGGAGGCTCTGGTGAAGGTGACGCAAGTGCAGACGGCGAAGGTCAGGACGATTTTGTGTTCCAGATCTCCAAAGATGAATATCTCGACATTCTGTTTGAAGATTTAGAACTACCCAACCTGCAAAAAAATCAAATCAACAAAATTACGGAATGGAAAACCCACAGAGCTGGTTTCCAGACAGCCGGTATTCCTGCCAACATCAGTGTTGTGCGCTCTCTCCAGCAATCGCTGGCTCGCAGAACGGCAATGACGGCAGGCAAGAAGCGTTTGCTTAATGAGTTGGAAGAAGAGCTTGAGCGTATAGAAAACAACGAACCTGCTCAGCCTTTGGAAGAAAAGCGTCTTCAACAGGAAATTGAAGGACTTCGTCAAAAAATCAGCAGTGTTCCGTTTATCGATACGTTCGATCTTCGCTTTAAAAATTATGAAAAGCGCCCTATCCCATCCAGCCAGGCAGTCATGTTTTGCTTAATGGATGTGTCCGGCTCTATGGATCAGGCGACCAAAGACATCGCAAAACGTTTTTATGTCCTGCTTTATCTGTTCCTGACTCGCACCTACGAGAATGTGGAAGTGGTCTTCATCCGCCATCACACTCAGGCAAAAGAAGTGGACGAGCACGAGTTTTTCTACTCGCAGGAAACGGGTGGCACCATTGTGTCCAGTGCACTGAAGCTAATGGATGAGATAGTGAAAGACAGGTATCCGACCAACGAGTGGAACATTTACGCCGCGCAGGCATCGGATGGCGATAACTGGGCAGATGACTCCCCACGATGTAAGGAACTGTTGGTCAACAACATATTGCCCGACTGCCAGTACTACTCCTATATAGAAATTACAAGAAGAACCCACCAAACCTTGTGGCATGAATATCAGAAACTGGAAGAAGCTTTCGACAACTTTGCCATGAAAAATATTCGTACTGTGGATGATATTTTCCCAGTATTCAGGGAACTGTTTCAGAAAGAAACAGCTTAGGGAGGCGCGCTATGGCTACTAAAACAGCTAAGAAAAAAGCTACCAACAGCAAGTGCTTGCCAGATGGTCCGGACTGGACGTTTGAACTTCTGGAGCGCTATCACACTGAAATTAAACGTGTTGCTGAACACTATCGACTGGACACTTACCCTAACCAAATCGAAGTGATCACAGCAGAGCAAATGATGGATGCTTATTCAAGTATCGGCATGCCCATCAACTATCATCACTGGTCATTCGGTAAAAAGTTCATACAAACCGAACAAAACTACAAGCACGGTCAGATGGGCTTGGCGTATGAAATAGTGATCAACTCAGACCCCTGTATTGCTTACCTTATGGAAGAAAACACGGTAACCATGCAAGCACTGGTTATGGCTCATGCCTGCTACGGTCACAACTCTTTCTTCAAAGGTAATTACCTTTTCCAAACCTGGACAGACGCAAGCTCAATCGTCGACTACCTGCTCTTCGCAAGAAACTACATTACCGAGTGCGAGGAAAAGCACGGTGTAGAAGAGGTCGAACAGCTTCTCGACTCTTGTCACGCACTAATGAACTTTGGTGTAGATCGATACAAACGCCCGGAGAAAATCTCCATTGTCGAAGAAAAGGCGAGGCAAGAAGCTCGCGAAGCGTATTTACAGTCTCAGGTAAATGAGCTTTGGAAAACCGTTCCAAAAAGTGAAGAAAAAGAAGCGTCTCAGAAGATTCGTTTTCCGAGTGAGCCTCAGGAAAACATCCTTTACTTCATTGAAAAACATGCGCCTTTATTAGAGCCTTGGCAGCGCGAAATCGTACGGATAGTAAGAAAGGTCAGCCAGTATTTCTACCCTCAGAAACAAACTCAGGTTATGAATGAAGGCTGGGCTACCTTCTGGCACTACACCATCTTGAATCACATGTACGATGAAGGCTTAGTGTCTGAGAAGTTTATGCTGGAATTTCTTCACAGCCACACAAATGTCGTCGCGCAGCCTCCATACAACAGCCCGTACTTTAGTGGCATCAACCCCTATGCCTTGGGCTTTGCAATGTTCCAGGACATTCGCAGAATGTGTGAAGATCCAACCGATGAAGACAAAGAGTGGTTCCCGGATATTGCTGGTGGCGACTGGTTAGAAACAGCGCACTTTGCCATGGAGAACTTTAAAGACGAAAGCTTTATTAGCCAGTATTTGTCTCCCAAAGTCATGCGTGACTTTAAGTTGTTTGCCATCAATGACGATGATCGTAAAAACCACATCGAAGTCAGTGCAATACATGATGAAGTTGGCTATCGCCAAATCCGGGAAAAACTGGCAGCACAATACAACCTAAGTAACCTAGAACCGAATATTCAGGTCTGGAATGTGGACGTGCGCGGCGATCGCTCACTGGTTCTTCAATATGTTCCACACGATCGAATTCCATTGGGCAAGAGCTACCCGGAAGTTCTCAAACATCTTTACCGCCTATGGGGTTTTGATGTGATTCTTGAGCAAAGAAACGAATCTGGTCGAAAAGAAATTCTAGGTACATGCCCAGAAAGAGAAGAGTACAACTCTGAGATTTAAACCTTAAATCGTCCTCCTATTTGCCCACGAAGTCTGTGGGCTTTTTTGTGCCAGAAGAAGAAAAGCCAGCTTAACAAAGCTGGCTTCAAAAAAGTGTAAACCTATTTTAAGACTAAGCAATCAGAACTTATTTAACGCCATTCCAAATAGTGACATCAACAGATCTTTCGTTGTGACTGATGCTACTTGGAGTAAGAGCTATAATGTTCTTTAGCGCTTCCAATTCATCTGCATCAGTAGCAGTGTATTGAAAATCTGTCTTACCATCAGTAATGGTAAACTGATTTGGTGATATTGCTCCTTTCACCGCAAGGCTTACCGAATTCACATCAACTCCTTGTTCTTCCATGTCTTCTTTAATGCCAAACTGCCCTACCAAGTTCAAAAATTTCAGGCTGTCCGAAGTTGCCAAATGAGGTGCTGAAAGTTGAGAATCGTAGCGTCCAACAACCAGCTCCTTTTCAAGGTCAAACTTATCTACCACCACTCTCAGAGTAGAGTTACCAGCGCTTGAGAAGTTTAATGTAGCATCAACCAGATATGCATCACTTAAGGATTCATCAATAAAGCCCGGAATCAGGTTTCCAGCTGAGTCTTCAGTAGCGGTTGCAGCGACAAATGCGTTGTCAATAACCCCATCGCGACTTCCTCTTCCTGCATAATCCGATTCATAGCGAGATTCCACTTTAAACTTCTCGTTTGCACCATTACACTCCTGACAGGAAATATTGCTGGAGTAGTAATATGCATTCTTAGTTAGCGCAGTCGGCACGGTTGCACGGTAGCGCCTGAAAACTCCTTCACTTGGCGTATCATCCGATGAAGACTGGTAAAAAGTGAAGGATTCGAACCTTTCTTCAAAGCCCACTTCTTCTTCGATGTCATTTTCAAGAATGTAGACTAACTCACCACCCGTGTTCCCAACATTGTCAGAGTATGCAATCAACTCAAATGGAATACTCTGGAAATCTGTCTTTGTCGCACCTTTGCGTAACTTCGAAGCCCAATCTGATGTTGGAGCACAGTTATCATTTTCATCTGGCATGTAGATGGTAGATACCAATACATTTGTAATACCATTTTGGGTGCCAAACTGGTTTTTTACATCATCAATGCCAGGCCAGTTTGTAGCATCAACATCATCGGCGCTACAGAATGTCATTTTCTGAGACTCGATACCTTTAGTGTTTCCATTACTTTTCAAGTAATCAATGACCATACCGACTTCATTTGAGGCATCAGCCAGTTCCTGACGTTGCTCATCTGTGTATTTCGGGTCTTTGTAGGCTTTTTCTAGCTGAGATTTAAGTTCACCCGGGCTCGCAGAATGTTTATCTACATTTAGAACATCCATGTAAAGCGCAGCTGAAGAGAAGAAAGATGCTTTTAGTTTCGCTGTAAGCATCTCATCAATGCTTTCTTCCATTGCGGTGCTAACCTGATAAGCGCCAACATATAAGTCTGTGCCATTTGCATGAGCAGCGTTCACACCGCATGCTGCAAGTGCAGCGACCAGTAAATTCTTTTTCATTGTCATATCGATATTCCTTATACGTTGTTATTTTTTGGATTTCTTAACAGAACTGAATTTACTTGGAACAGAAATAGATAGACTTGTTTTTCCAACAGGCAAATTCATTACTGATTCAATAGCGTCTGTACTTAAAGCCTTACCATTTGACTTCAATTTGCTTAACTGCTGAGAAAGTCCTTGATTTTTTGGCGCTATGGAACTGGAAGGTTTTGCCGGTGTTGTTTTACCAGCACTGTTTTCTTTAGAGCTAAAACAACCAGCTAAAAGAAATACAGAAAGTATTGGTACAATCGTAACTAGACTTCGTTTCATGCTCTCTCCTCGTACACACTAAACAATGAGCTTAATAAGAAAATAAAAAGCAAGGTGAACTGGAATAAACCATTAGTAACATCAAGCTTTAAACTCAATCTAATCGATTGCTTACTGCGAAGACATCTATGCTACTAAACAGATCAGCACTTACATTCAGAGCGGTCGAATTTAAAGGGGTGAAGGCATGTAGGAAATATCTGAACGGCACATTCCTGATGTTAAGCACTACCCTGAATGAGCTTTAAGTTAAAATCAGAAGATTTAGAGGATAGACGTGCATTGGAAGCAAATCTAAATATCACAGGTCCTTTATTTAATACTAAGGTCAAACCTGTATATAATGTCGCGTTATTGTCCTTCATGGTTTAAGTGAAGGTGAAGTCTACATGGGTGATAAAAATATGAGCGCTCCAAACGCCCCTCTTACTGAGAGCAAAAACCTTCGTGATCTGCCAAATATGATCACTTGTTTGTTGCCTGCCTATAACGAAGCTGAGAATCTTCCACAGGTAATTCCAGAAACCTACAACTACCTCAAACAGTTTTGTAATGAGGTGGAGATTCTTATTGTTGATGATGGCAGCCAAGATAACACTGTAGCCGTAGCTCAAGAGCTCTCTCAAAGCTACCCCATTTCTATCGTGAAGTTTTCTAGAAACTTCGGTAAAGAAATTGCGCTAAGTGCAGGTTTAGACAATGCTCGCGGCGATGTGGTCATCATTATGGATTCGGACGGTCAGCACCCTCTCCCAGTCATTGGTGATTTCATCAAGCATTGGCGCGACGGCTACGATATGGTTTACGGGGTTCGTGCTAACCGAGACGACGAATCCTTTGCCAAACGAGCCTTCACGAAAGTGTATTACGGGCTGCTAAAACGCATTTCCGATGTAGAAATTCACCCTGACGCCGGAGACTTCAGACTACTTGGTCGCAACGTTGTAGATGCACTGATTTCGCTTCCTGAACGTACGCGGATGATGAAAGGTCTTTACGCGTGGGTTGGATTTAAAAGCAAAGCGGTTTCATTTGAAGTTGTAGAACGTTTGAGTGGTGCCAGTACATTTAGATTTCGCGACCTGACTTCTCTGGCGATAACCGGACTCACCTCGTTCAGCAGCATCCCACTCAAAATATGGATGGTCGTAGGAGCTATTATTTCAGCCATGTCTTTTGGCTACGGTATGTTAGTTCTGCTTCGTACCCTCTTTTTTGGTACTGATGTTCCAGGTTGGCCATCACTGATTGTTTCCATCTTTTTCCTAGGAGGTATTCAGTTGCTTTCCATCGGAATCATGGGAGATTATCTTGCTCGTGTGTTTTCTGAAGTAAAAAGGCGTCCGTTGTACATCATTGAAGAGTACCAGAAGAGCGAAGACAAACGCGAATCAGGCAGTGAAGACGAGAGAGCATGAAGCAAGTAATTGTCTGTGCAGATGACTATGGCATGTCGGAAGAAGTCGACGCTGCCATTCTTGAGTTGATTGAAAACTCATGTATTTCCGCCACCAGTTGCATGACATTGATGCCTGACTGGTCGCAATCTGCTACACAGCTAAAACCTTTAGAAGGACAAGCCGCTTATGGTCTTCATTTTGACTTAGGCGAATTTGCCAGCCTTGGCAAATTAATGTTTGGAGCTGTTACTCGGACACTTAACGCGGAACAGCTTACCAGTACGCTAAAAAAACAGCTGGATCGATTCGAGGATGAAATGAATCGCCGTCCAGACTATCTGGATGGTCATCAGCACGTTCACGCTTTTCCTGTTGTTCGTGACGTCGTTGCCAAAGAACTAAGCCAGAGATACGACCAGGACATGCCTTGGGTCCGAAATCCTTGTGTCCCTCTAAGCGGTCACGACTCAGCATTGAAAGCAGTGGTGATTAAAGGAATGAATGCTGGATTTAAAAGTACGATTCAATCCGAAACTAAAGCGGCATTAAACTCGGATTTTGCGGGCTTGTATTCCATCAGTGAGAAAGCCGATTTTGCTGGCATGATGGAGGGCTGGCTAGACAAGATATCCGATAATGGGCTTATTATGTGTCACCCTGCGACCCAAGGAGCGACAGTGGAGCATGGGCTGGCAAGAGTCAATGAGTACGACTACCTAATGAGTGAGCGATATCAGGAATATCTCCAAGCCAACCAGATTTCATTAGCTAAATCACCTAGGCAATAAGGGTGATCAGTTTCTACAAAAAAGAGCAGCGAATTCGCTGCTCTTTTGCTATCAGTTGCGCTTTCTATTGAGCCAGAAGCTTTCTGACTACTTCTAAATCTTCCGGAGTATCAACGCCTGCTGCCGGGGTTTCTTTTGCCACCGCCACATGAATCTTCTCACCATACCAAAGCACTCTGAGTTGCTCTAGGCATTCGATTCTTTCAAGGGCACTTGGCTCCCATTCCACATAGGTTTTGATAAAGCCTGCGCGGTAAGCGTAAATGCCGATGTGACGCTGCAATGGCTGTCGAATGCTTGGCGATTCTTTAGAGAAGTCGTCTCTGTCCCATGGAATAGAGGCTCGGCTGAAGTAAAGTGCATAACCGTTTTGATCGGTAACAACTTTAACCGCATTAGGGTTGAATACCTCACTTTCGTCTTCGATCTCTACAGAAAGCGTTGCCATTGGCGCATCACTCATTTTCAGGTTTTCTGCCACTTGAGTGATGATAGATGGCGGAATTAAAGGCTCGTCACCCTGAACATTCACGACCACATGATCGGCAGGTATCTGCATTTTTTCAACCACTTCTGCCAGTCTTTCCGTCCCTGATTCATGCTTGTCTGAAGTCATGCAAACCTGCGCACCAAAGCGTTCAGCCGCACTTTTCACCCGTTCATCATCAGTGGCGATAATAACCTGATCAGCTCCAGCCTGAATGGCTTGCTGATACACCCATTCAATCATAGGTTTCCCGGCAATATCTGCCAGTGGTTTACCCGGAAGTCTGGTCGACTGATAGCGAGCTGGAATGACGACAGTAAATGCCATTTATTTTCCCTCGTCCATGGAAATACTACGAGCTTCTGATGCTAAAAGAACGGGAATACCATCTTTAATTGGGTACGCGAGGCGAGCAACCTTGCTAATAAGCTCTTGTCTGTCTTTATCGTAGGTCAATTTGCCTTTACAAACCGGGCACGCAACGATCTCAAGCAGTCGATGATCCATAATCTTTCATTACCTCTTTGATTCTCTGTAATATTCTTTCTGCATTTTGGTCTGCAAGCTCTGCAGACACAGGCAAATACCACCAATTGTCCTTCGCAAATGACAGACATTTCACCGCATCCTTTTCAGTCATAATAATAGGAGTGCTTGGCATTTCAATCTCAGTGATCTGCCCTTCTGTCATTTTTTGGTGGTCAGCAAAACCGTGTTCAGCTTTTAGCGACACGCCTAAACGTTTGAGTGTGTTGAAAAAACGAGGGGGATGACCGATTCCAGCCATTGCCACCACGCTCTCTAAATCCAAGACATTGAGGGTTTCACCAGTAACCAGGTTCTTGGCGAGAGCAGGCTCTAATGTCATGGCGATTTCCTGTGATTTGGGTTCGCCACCATTGGTTACGATGAAATCGACACTTTCCAATCTTGATACCGGTTCGCGCAGCGGTCCCATCGGAATCAGCTTTTCGTTGCCCATTCTTCTCTTACCATCGACCACTGCGATTTCAATATCACGCTCTAAAGCGTAGTGCTGCAACCCATCGTCGGTCACAACAACATCGACACCTTGCTCAACCAGAGCTTTTACCGCGTTGCTACGAACCGGGTCTACGGCAACAGGCGCATGAGTCCGTCTGTGAATCAACAAAGGCTCATCACCACAATGTTCAGGGTTGGAGTTTTCTGAAACTAGATAAGGGTATTTAGGCGCTTTGGCTCCATAACCACGAGAAACAACCCCTGGGTTTAGCCCCATTTGTTGTAGCTGTTCAACCAGCCAAACCACCATCGGCGTTTTTCCGTTTCCGCCCGCTGTAATATTTCCAACCACCACAACCGGAACCGGAGCGCGATATCTCGGTTTCGCGCCAGCCTCAAAATCTCGTTTTCTGCTTTCACTGATCTTCTGGTACAAACAGGATAGCGGCCAAAGAATCGGCCACAACACAACACCCAACCAGTGATTCTCGAACCAGATTTTTTCTACCATTTAATGCGACTCATCAAACTGAATAGAATAGAGCTGAGCATAAGATCCACCCAGTTCAATTAATGATTCATGGCTACCGCGTTCGATCACTTCACCGCTATCAACCACCAGAATTTCATCTGCATTTTCAATCGTAGACAGCCTGTGAGCGATCACCAGAACCGTTTTGTCCTTTTGAAGTTCATCCAGCGCAGACTGAATCGCTCTTTCCGATTCGGTATCCAGCGCAGATGTCGCTTCATCCAATATCAACACAGGCGCGTTACGTAGTAAAGCACGTGCGATGGCAAGGCGTTGGCGCTGTCCGCCAGACAAGTTCACACCGTTTTCACCTATTACTGTGTCGTAGCCATTATCGAGCTTCTCGATAAAATCATGAGCATAAGCCAGTTTTGCGGCTTCAACGATCTGCTCTCGGGAGTATTGCTCTTCTGCGGCGTACGCAATGTTGTTGGCGACGGTATCGTTGAACAGATGGACATGCTGAGAAACCAAGCCAAAGTGCTGGCGAAGGTTCTCTAGTTCAAAATCTCTTACATCAACGCCATCAAGGGAAATCGTACCTTCATCGAGTTCGTAAAAGCGAGTAAACAGGCTAGCGATGGTACTTTTGCCCGAACCAGAGCGACCAACCAATGCAACCGTTTTTCCCTGTGGAATTGAAAAACTCACATTTTTGAGGGCTGGTGTTTCTTTTGTCGGGTAGGTAAAGGTGACATTGCTTACTTCGATATCGCCTTTGACTGCGTCTTTCTTTACCTTGCCTAAATCCGTTTCTGTCGGCATATCTAGCAGACTAAACAAGGTTTGAGACGCCGCCATACCACGTTGGAAATCGGACATCACCGCGGTTAAACCACGAAGCGGTCGAAGCATGCTTAACAGAGAAGAGAAAACCACAGTAAAAGCACCTGCCGTCAGCTCAGCGCGAATTGAATCCATGGAAGCCAAGAAGAGAACGGTCACGAGAGCGGATGATCCAATCATCTGAACCACTGGGCTTGATATCTGCTGCACCACGACCATCTTCATGTTTTGCTGACGCATAGCATTGCTGACGTGATTAAAGCGCTGCTCTTCAACTTCCTGGCCACCACAACTGAGCACTACTTTGTGACCATTGAGCATTTGCTCGGAAGACGTGGTCAGGTTACCCATCTCTGTTTGCATGTTTTTGGAGATTTTTCTCAGCCTGCGAGAAACAGTACTGATGGCAACAGCAACAACAGGTCCCACCACCAGAACCACAAGAGAAAGCTGCCAGCTTGTGTAAATCATAAGACCAATAAAGCCCAGTAAGCTTGCGGTTTCACGGACAATATTCACCAAAGCCTGGCTGGTTGCACCAGCGACTTGTTCTGTATCGTAAGTAATTCGGGAAAGCAGGCGCCCTGTCGACTCTTTATCGAAGAATGAAACGGGCATCTTCATAAAGTGATTAAAAATTTCCCGACGTAGCTTCATCACAACGTGGTTGGATACCCAACTCATAAAATAAGCAGACAGAAACCCGCTACCACCACGCACCAGCATCAAGACAAGGATGATGATTGGCATTGTTTTCAGAAAGTCAGAATCTGCGCTGCCAAAGCCTTCGTCTAGCAAAGGTTTAAGCAGAGAAATCATATAAGTGTCACTTAGGGCGTTAACAACCAGTGCTATCGCCGCTATGACTAGGCCAATTTTGTAGTTTGAAATGTAAGGCCAAAGGCGCTTAAACGTCTGAAAGGTCGATTGATCGGATTCTTGCGACATAAGAAAATTGTTTTTCAAAAGATTCCGCTCATTCTACTCCTTTCCTTACGATCTGCCTATACCAGCGAGCGGATTGTTCTTGCCTAACTGATTGTACATACCAGTGGTTTTCATCAAACAGGATAGATATTTGCCCTTGCTCTCCCGTATCCAACCACTTTGCTCCAACCTCGTTATAAGCGTTCAGGACCGTAAGCGCAGGAAGATTCCAGCGATTTCCTTTGGCAAGAGAAGCAATAGCGAGGTCTGGGCTGACGTATTGGACAAACTTCGATTTGGATGAAGTAGAGGAACCATGATGAGGAACAATTATGACGTCCGACTTAAGCTTTGCCCCTTCATTCGCCAGCAAATATTCACTAATGGCATCAATGTCTCCGGTCAAAAGAACAGAATGGCTTCCATCACTCACTCTGATTACACAGGAATGGGGATTGTATGCCCGATTCACTATTTCGGGTGGCCAAAGTGCTTCAAATTTCAAACCCTGCCAGTTCCAGTTCTCCCCTATAATGCATGGTTGATAGTTAGGCAGGCTTTGGCTTGAACGCGACCATACGGGATGCAGGTGAGTTTCAACGAACTTCCTGCCACCAGCATGATCAGAGTCCAGATGACTGAGAATCAGCCCATCCAGTTTGGATATTCCACGATTAACAAGAATCGGATACACCACACTTTGCGCATAACTGCCGCCTTGCCAACCGACACCCGTGTCATAGAGTACAGCTTTGTTGTTTTTCTCAATCAAAATCGCTAGACCATGCCCCACATCCAATACGTCTAATTGCCAATTGGGCTCTGGTTTGCTGGGGAATAACCAGAGTAATGCGACAGGCAATAACAACATAGGATTTAAGCTTCTGAGTAGATAACTTATGAATGCTAGAACCAGACCAACAACGATTATCGCCGCATACATTGGGGAAACACTTATCCAACCCGCCGAGCCTATATCCAAAACCCAAAGAATAGGAGCGAGAGATTTATCAGCTAACCCCCAAAATAGAGAAGCAAAATGCTCGCTTATTGGCGTAAAAGCAAGCGCAATAGAAATTAAAGGCAGTGTGACAAAACCAACCAGAGGCACAAATACCAAGTTGTAGAGTGGCGACAAATAACTGAATCCGGAAAAGAACAGCATAGATATGGGAATGAGCGTCACCAACAACCAAATCTGCATTCCGATAAGCAGCCGCAGTTTTTGAACCCAAGAGTAAGCTCGGCGTTTCTGTAGCCCCAGAAACAAAAAGATCACGACCACAGCAGCAAAGGATAACCAGAAACTGGCGGTCAGCACCGAAAATGGATCTAGCGCGAGTATCACACTGCACACTATGAGCAGAATCTTCCAGCGTCCAAAATGCACGCCTAATGCTTGTATCAGAGAAACGCTCAGACAAGCCAAAAGCGCTCGTTGAGTTGGAAGTGAAAAGCCAGCGAGTGCCGCATATCCCACAGCAAGAAGCAGCGCCATACAGATAGGGCTCCAGGCTTTCGAACGTCCTGGAATAAAGATGGAGATGCAACGACCGACAACCCAGCCGAAACCGAAGACCAAACCAATATGAAGCCCTGAAATAGCCATCAAATGAAGCAAGCCGCTGCGTTGCAAATTGACCCAATCTGAAGCCTTCAGAAAACTACGTTCACCAAAACTTAATGCAATAAGAAACCGCTGTGATTCCAGTCCAGAGGTGTACATTAAGCTGTGGTCAAACAGATGCTGCCGCAAACTTGATATTTTTCGGTGCATGACAACCGCATTGATAACAGCCTTACCGTGCCAGCCTTCACTAACAAACTGTTTTTCCTGATCAAACCCCGCCTCATTGAGACGACCATAGACAGGTTTAATAACAACTTCGAGGGTCAGCTCATCATTAATTTCCGGTCGATTTTCTGTCTGAGACCACACAATTCGCACTTTAGGCTGAAGAAAATAGGGAATTTCCCGGTCGTTAATTTGATGGACGACAAAAGTCGCTACATAACCATGGCTAATTTGTTTAAAAAGGCTGTCAATTCGGCCAGTTATGGTACTATTCTGACCCTCAGAAAAAAGCACACGTTGCTGTGATTGATAGAGGGTGGAATGGACAACCACAATTATCAATCCTAGCAATACGCCTTTGAGGCAAGCAGTACCTGACCTGTTCCAGATAAGCAAGCATAGGATAATTGCGGGAACAAGCCAGAAAGCACCCGGCATGGTCGTCCAAAGTGCAGACGAAGCCACTGCTGCCGTGAATGAAATTAATGTCCAGTTAGAAAAGTGAGTCTTCATATCCTATGCCAAAAAAAATGATCCGACGCTTCTTACCCGATCACGATTTAATCAAGCGTCAAAAAGCACTTAAAATATTTGGCAACGTCCTTTATAACCCTAACTTATGGTGTCTCAACCGACGCTCTGCTGCTGGCGCATTTGCCGTTGGCTTATTCATGGCTTTTGTTCCTCTTCCCAGCCAGATGATCATGGCTGCGGGTTTAGCCATTGCGTGTGGGGTCAATCTTCCTCTTTCTGTTGCTCTGGTTTGGGTGAGCAACCCTATTACCATGCCCGTGTTGTTCTACTTTGCATATAAGGTCGGGGCACTGGTAATGTCTACGCCACCTCAGAAATTCCACTTCGAGCTGTCCTGGGACTTTATAGTGGAGCAGATGTCGACCATTGGTCCCCCGTTTCTGCTAGGCTGTGCCATCTGTGGCGTGGCAAGTGCCATGCTCGGTTATTTCGGCATTCGCGGTTTATGGCGCTATTCCGTGGTCAGAAGCTGGCAAAAACGTGGGCTTCGCCTTCGTTTGAGAAGATAAGAGAATTCAAATGGAATGAAAATGAGCGAACCGATAGCTTACGAGTGATATGGAATCACAATGTAACTGAGCTGTTTCTCATATTGATCAAAAAGACCCCAATCATGGGGTCTTTTACGTTTAAAGCAGTTTATTAGAAAAGAAGTTACTTACCACTTAATACACTTGCTGGGTGGATCTTGCTGGCTCGTGATGCTGGGTACAAAGTCGCGAGTAAGCTCAAGAATACGGCTGTACCGGACACAATGACAACGTCTTGCCAAATAATTTCGGATGGCAAGAAATCAATAAAGTAAATGTCGCCAGACAAGAATTGATGACCTACAAGCGATTCCAGACCTTTTATCAGAGTCGTCAGATTACTCGCTACAAACAACCCAAGCATGCTTCCTGCCAAACTTCCGGTGACACCAGAAAAGACGCCTTGCCATATGAACGTACGGCGAATCAGACCGTCGCTCGCTCCCATGGTTTTTAGAATAGCGATTTCCGACAACCTGTCTTTTACCGCCATCATCAAAGTCGACACAATGTTAAAGCAGGCCACACCTATTACCAGCACCATAACAAGGTACATAATGGTGCGAACCAACTGAATATCTCGATACAGAAATCCGAATTTATGCTGCCAGCTTCTTAGGAATACAGACACGGACAACGTATCCCCTACCTCTCGGACAATGGACTGAGCTTCAAACACGTTTGTGGTCTTGATGGAAACACCCGTGACACTTTCACCTATGTTGGCGTAGGTTTGAGCATCAGCTAGTGGCAAAAGCACCAAACCATGATCAATTTGACCGCCAAGGCTAAGGAAGCCAACCACATTCAATCGGACTCTTTTGGGCGCACGTACTTTCAGCGAATTGTTTGCCTGAGGAATAAGCAGAGTAATGCTCTCTCCTACTTTCGCGCCCAAGTGGTCGGCAATGCCTTTTCCGAGGATGACCTGGTTATTCCCAGGTTGAAACTCTTCCCAAGCATCCTGGTCGATAAATTCGACCAGATTAGACACGCGTTTTTCAAGCTCAGTATCAACGCCTCGAATTTCAACCGCTTTCAGAATGGCGCCTTTTTCAGCCAGCCCCGTCAATTTCACGTATGGTGCTGCAGCAATCACTTTGTCGCTTTTCTCAGCGTCGGTTACTACTCGCTCCCAATTTTTGATTGGTCCTCTTGCACCTTCAAATTCACCATGGGCAATGACTGAAAGCACACGATTTTCTAGTTCTCGCTCAAAGCCATTCATCGCTGAAAGCCCAATCAAGACTACAGCCACGCCGACCGCAATGCCTATGGTTGAAGAGAGAGAAATAAAGGACACCAGCTTGTTTCGTTTTTTTGCGCGGCTGAATCGGCTACCTAATAGTAAGGAAAGTGAAAACATGATTCTCTGCCCTATCTCCCTGAACGCACTTCATGTTCATCCACCAACAGACCATCTTGCATATGGAGTTTGCGATCCATCTTATCTGCCAGTTCGTTGTCGTGAGTCACCACCAAAAATGCCGTACCAGACTCCTTATTCAGCTCTCGCATCAAGTCGTAAATCGCCAAAGCAGAGGTGTGGTCCAGATTCCCCGTAGGCTCATCAGCTAACACTAGGGAAGGCTCATTCACCAACGCGCGCGCAATCGCCACTCTCTGTCTTTCACCGCCAGACAACTCCGCTGGTCGGTGTTCAAGCCGATGCTCTAACCCAACCTTGGCAAGTAATGTTTTTGCAGCACTCTTGGCTTTTGCAGGGCTTTGACCACCAATCATCAACGGCATTGCAACGTTTTCTAATGCGGTAAAGTCCGCCAGTAGGTGATGAAACTGATAAACAAACCCTATTTCCTGATTTCGCAGCTTGGCTTGCTGACTGCTATTCAGTGCCGCCAATTCCTTTGACTGAAAGGAAACCTTCCCCTGCGTCGGCTCATCGAGAGCACCCAATACATGCAAGAGCGTGCTCTTTCCTGAGCCGGAAGAACCAACAATGGAAACCAGTTCTCCTGCCTTCAGGGAAAAACTCACACCTTTTAACACTTCGGTTTCAAAATTGCCTTCGCGATAGGTTTTACAAACAGAATCACAAAGTAATAAATCACTCATATCGAAGCGCCTCAGCTGGTTTTACGGACGAAGCCCGGTAGGATGGATAAAGCGTTGCTAAGATACTTAAAGCAACCGCCAGAGAAATAATGATGAATACTTGCGTAGGGTCAATAAGCACAGGCAACTTCCCTCCTACTGCAAACAAGTTCAGGTTGAAAAGTTGCAGCAGGCTGTTGATGTTGGAAGCCAGCAACACGCCCACCAGACCACCCACAATCGAGCCAATCACTCCGCTACTTGCTCCCTGAACCACAAATACCGTCATAACCTGAGAATTGGTTAGCCCCTGAGTTTTCAAGATAGCGACTTCAGCCTGTTTCTCCATGACCACCATTATCAGCGCCGAAATAATATTAAACGCGGCGACGCCAACGATAAGCCCAAGCATAAGACCCATCATGTTTTTTTCCATTTTGACTGCCTGAAACAACTCACCTCGCTGTTCGCGCCAGTCGCTCCATTTCCAGTTTTCAGGAAGCGACTTTGTTGCCATTTCTGACACAACAAACGGGTCATCAAACGTCAAACGCCAGCCGGATACCGTCCCTTTCGGGTATCTAAGTAACCTTGAAGCATCTTGTATATTGGTCACCATTAGCTGTGAATCGATATCAGAACCAGTGTTAAACACACCTGCAACGGTAAAGTTACGCTGGCTTGGTATGCGACCTAATGGCGTGAATCGACTCGCGCCAGTTACCATAATCCGTACTTTGTCACCCACTCGCGCTTTAAGCTGTCTGGCGAGTGTATGACCCAGAACGACCCTGTACTTTCCTGCCTCCAAAGCTTGAAGGCTCCCACCCAGCAGATGTTTACCCACTGGATCATTTAGCGTAGGGTCGATGCCCAGTAGTATTCCGGCGTTTAATCGGACCGGGCTTTGAATAACCGCTTCAGACCGAACTATCGGGGTTGGCTTTGTGGAAGTAGGGTATTGAGAGAGAAACTCGGGGGGCTCAGCGCTAAGTTGGGTTTTACCCGAATCTTCACTGACGACTGCATTAGGCAACACCCCAAGGATGCGTCCTTTGAGTTGTCCTTCAAATCCGTTCATGACAGAAGTTACGGTTATCATAGCCATCACACCAATGGTGATGCCCGCCGTAGACATGAACGAGACAAACCGGCTAAAACGATCTCCTGACCTTCCGCGTAAATAGCGCAATCCGATATAAACCGATATGGGATGGAACATATAGAAAGAACCTTGATAAATCACTGGTCGGTAATGTAACGAGAAAGCCACTGATTTAGTAGTCTTTACTTAAGGCTGGGCTCTTAAAATGACGAAAAAAATACATATAACGGCAGATTTCTTGATTCATGCGCTTACATGACGATAATCAATAGAATAGAAAGAAGGGAATTGCAGTATGAGCCAACAAGAGTATTTTACCGTTCAACATGGACTGACCGTTAATATCGAGCCGCTTGAATCCGATTTTGAGCTGCCGGATAACGAGCAGTTTGTTACTGAAATCCCTGCCCCATTTTTAGTTGCTACCGAATTCAGTTCTCTGGATAGCGTGACTGAAAAAGCGATTGGGGAATTAAGAAGCAGCGACCTTTCGCACGTGGTCCAGTTGCTGGAAACCCAAAACAGCAAGTTGAACCTTTTGCTTACGTATATGCTCTCTCAGCAGAATGATCCGGCTTTTAGCAACACTACGTCTTCCTTTGGTGCCAGCCAGTTTACTTACACGGCGAAAAGCGCCCTTGCTATTGGTCAAACCGTTCGTACAAAAATCTTTCTCGAATTTCCAGCCGCAGCCATTTACTGTTACGGCAAAGTTTCTGAGTGTGAAGGGGATGACCAATCCTATAAAATCACGATATCATTTACTCTATTGCGCGAAGAAGATCAGGATTTGCTGATCAAAGCCGCGCTTCACCAACAACAAAAATTACTAAGACAACGTTCATTGGAACGCGATCGTAAATAACGTTATGCCTAATTCACATCTTCTTTCTCTGGCGCTGCCTGGCGGCGCGGGAGATAAAAAGCACGTCGGTAATCTAAAAGGCTCGGCTTTATCTGTTGCCATTGCTCAGTTGTCTGAGCAACACAGTGGGCACACACTCCTTGTTGTCCCCGATCCTCAGCTTGCGCTCAAGCTTACGGCTGAAGTCGAACAGTTTACCCAACAACCCGTTCATATGTTCCCAGATTGGGAAACTCTGCCTTACGATAACTTTTCTCCTCATCAGGACATCATATCTGATCGAATTTCGACACTGTATCAGCTGCCAACTCAAAGTAGCGGCATTACTGTGATACCGGTGAGCACCTTGCTCCAGCGTCAGTCACCACGTGACTTTTTGATGCAGCATACACTGATGGTTAAAAACGGAGACCGCTATTCACTGGAAGCACTTCGTCTGCAACTGGAGAAGTCGGGCTATCGACACGTTGATCAAGTGTTCGGACCGGGTGAATACGCCAGTCGGGGTTCCATCATTGATTTGTACCCGATGGGCAGCAGCGATCCTTATCGTATCGATTTCTTTGATGATGAAATTGACAGCATCCGCACTTTCGACCCTGAAAATCAGCGTTCCATCGACGACATTCCGGAAATTCGTCTGCTTCCTGCTCACGAGTTTCCAACAACAGATCAGGCGATTGAAGACTTCCGCGGACGTTGGAGACAAAAGTTCGAAGCAAGACGCGAACCCGAATCCATCTATATGCAGATCAGCAAAGGAACCTGGCCGGCAGGTATTGAATACTGGCAGCCTCTTTTCTTCGAGCACACAGAAACCTTGTTCGACTATCTGCCTGATAACACGTTGCTCATCTCTGTTGGCAATTTAGAAAATGCCATCGACACTTTCCTTGGCGACGTTGATTACCGATTCGACCAACGCAAGGTTGATCCACTGCGCCCGCTACTTGAGCCTGAACTTCTGTGGCTCAAGAAGGACGAACTCTTTTCACACTTCAAATCGCTCCCACAAAGCCTGTTAAGCGCAGAAGAAGTTGCTAATAAAGGCGGAAGAAGTAACGAAAAGATTGATGCTCTGCCAGATTTGCATGTTCAGCATCAGAACAAAGAGCCAATGGCAGCATTGAGGCAGTTTGTAGAGCAGTTCAGCGGGAAAATCGTATTCTCCGTTGAATCACAAGGTCGCCGAGAAGCGTTATTAGAGTTACTCCAGCGAATCAAACTCAAACCTGTAGAGTGCACGAGTTTGAATGATGCTCTCGCTGCCGATACAAAGATCAATCTGATTCTTGGCGCGGCGGAGCATGGTTTTATTTACGAACCATCCCAAATAGCACTGATCTGTGAGAGCGACTTGCTCGGCGATCGGGTGATTCAAAGACGTAAAAAAGATCGAAAAGCCGTTAATTCGGATACGGTGATTCGTCATCTGGCCGAGCTAAAACCCGGTCAGCCAGTCGTTCACCTTGATCATGGTATTGGGCGATACACTGGTCTTCAAACATTAGAAGCAGGTGGAATGCCCACCGAATACGTGACCTTGGAATATCAGGATGGTGCCAAACTTTATGTGCCCGTTTCTTCACTGAACCTTATCAGTCGCTATTCCGGAGGCGCAGAAGACAGCGCACCACTGCACAAACTCGGTGGTGAAGCTTGGGCAAAAGCAAGACGCAGAGCCGCAGAAAAAGTCCGTGACGTCGCAGCCGAGCTGCTCGATGTTTACGCCAAACGCGAACTCAAACCTGGTTTTAAATTCAAACTGGACCGAGAAGAGTACGCGACATTTAAATCTACCTTTCCTTTTGAAGAAACCGATGATCAAGCCACGGCGATCAACGCGGTGCTTTCAGACATGTGTCAGCCAAAAGCAATGGACCGACTGGTTTGTGGTGATGTGGGCTTTGGTAAAACAGAAGTGGCAATGCGTGCCGCGTTTGTTGCCACTGACAACAGCAAACAGGTCGCAGTTCTGGTTCCCACCACCCTACTGGCCCAGCAGCACTTTGAAAACTTTCGAGATCGCTTTGCCAACTTACCGATTCGGGTTGAGGTTCTTTCTCGATTTAAATCGGCAAAAGAACAGAAGCAAATTCTGGCGGATGTGGAAGAAGGCAAAGTCGACATCATCATCGGAACGCACAAACTGCTTCAGAATGACATCAAATTCAAAGATCTTGGTCTGCTCATCGTAGACGAGGAACACCGATTTGGCGTTCGTCAGAAAGAAAAAGTGAAAGCCATGCGTGCGGATGTGGATATCCTCACTCTTACCGCCACCCCGATTCCTCGAACCCTGAATATGGCAATGAGTGGAATGCGTGATTTGTCGATCATTGCGACTCCTCCAGCAAGGCGTTTAGCCATCAAAACCTTTGTTCGTCAGAGCGAAGACAGCGTCACCCGTGAAGCGGTGCTCCGTGAAATCATGCGTGGTGGACAGGTTTACTTCCTACATAATCAGGTTGAAACCATTGAAAAAGTGGCAGCGGATCTGGAAAAACTGATCCCGGAAGCCCGTGTAACAGTGGCACATGGTCAAATGCGCGAGCGAGAGCTTGAGCGCATCATGAACGACTTCTACCATCAACGTTTCAACCTGCTGGTGTGTACCACGATTATCGAAACAGGCATTGATGTCCCGACCGCCAATACCATCATTATGGACAGAGCCGACAACCTTGGTCTGGCTCAGTTACATCAGTTACGTGGGCGTGTGGGTCGTTCTCATCATCAGGCATACGCTTACCTGTTAACACCTCACCCGAAAGCGATGACTAAAGACGCCATCAAACGTTTAGATGCGATTGCATCACTGGAAGATCTGGGGGCTGGCTTCACGCTGGCAACTCACGATCTGGAAATTCGTGGTGCAGGTGAATTACTAGGTGATGAGCAAAGTGGTCAGATTCAGTCTGTTGGCTTTACGCTCTACATGGAAATGCTAGAACAAGCAGTTGAAGCGTTGAAAGAAGGGAAAGAGCCGTCTCTCGATGAACTGCTTCGTGACCAGACCGAAGTTGAGCTTAGATTGCCTGCTCTGCTCCCTGACGACTATATTCCAGACATCAATACGCGTCTTTCTATGTACAAGCGCATTGCCAGCGTCAGCAATGAAAACGAACTGGCAGAAATGAAAGTGGAACTTATTGATCGCTTTGGAACCTTACCTGATGCCGCTAAGAATTTACTAGCGGTCAGCGAGGTCAAACAAAAAGCCGGGACCATGCATATCAAGAAAATCGAGGCACATGCTAAAGGAGGATTTATAGAATTTTATCCTACCGCTGACATAAACCCTGCGTTTCTTGTTAAATTGCTGCAATCGGCGCCGCAAAAATATGGCATGGAAGGTCCAACCAAGTTGAAGTTTGCGCTACCATTAACCGATCGTCGGGAAAGAGTGCGTTTTATTAACGACTTACTTCAACAGTTTGCAGAGAATCGCCTGCCAAGTTAATCAGGAATTTGGTACGCTTACCGGACGCGTGTTTTAAGCAAAAGAGCGGTGAGTCGCCGCTCTTTCTATACGGAGCAACAATGAAAAAACTGATCCCCTTACTGCTATGCCTGTTTTCATTTGAATCACTGGCAGCCCGACAGTTTGATATAGAAGTCATTTTCTTCAAGCGAGCAGTGGATCCTGAAACCATTAACGAATCCTGGCCAAATCAAAACCCAGAAATTAATCTGGAACGTACGTTCTCTTTCCAGGACTCTGAGGGTATGAGACTAAAAGGAGCTGCATTACTACCACGCTCTAGCTACCAGTTGAATGCCCAGTACAACGCATTAAAAAAACACGCTGCGTTTACACCGCTTATGCATGTTGCATGGAGACAAGGTGACCGTGGTAGCCACAGTGCCCCAGTGTTTCGAATTAATGCTGGTAAAGACTACTCGAAGCAGTTTGATGAAACAGGCAGAGCACGCGCTGAAAATCAGCTAGTGGCGGATTTAGGTGACGGTATCACTGAAGAAACCACCTACAAGCCAAATTACGAACTGGAAGGCAAACTTCAGGTTTATGTGCAGCACTACCTCTTTGCCGATGTAAAACTGGATTTGAAAAAGCCGAGTGTCAGAGACATTACCTTTGAAGAGAAGTCTTTAGACTTGGCGGATACGGAAGGTGACGACACTATTCAGGTTGGTAATCTTGAGTCCGTTTCTCCAACACTTCAGGTGGAAGAATTCCTTAAGTCTTACCGTATGGATCAGAAACGTCGTATGCGAAGCAGTGAAACTCATTACCTTGATCACCCACTAATGGGAATGATCATTCAAGTTCGTCGAGTTCAAAGTTAAATCTGAGCAATATCACCTATATGCATTTTGCTCCAGATTTCTGCATCATCACCAAACGGCTCGAACTTCGACTGATTAAAAATGAAGAAGTCGGGTCGTTCACTCAAGCAATTAAAAACTCCCCTTCTCTGCATCAATGGCTCGATTGGTGTGACAGCGAATTTTCAACCGAAGACGGTTATGATTTTCTGATCGCCAACCGCCTAAACTGGCTAAAAGGGCTTGCGTATGGCTTTGGCATCTTTAGTCGGGAAACCAATGAATTTCTTGGAATGGTCGCTCTCACAGAACGTTATTTGTCATTCAATATGGGCAGTTTGGGGTATTGGATATCGGATGCTCACCAAAAGAAAGGCTACGGTACAGAAGCGTTAGACGCGCTCATCGAATGCTGTTTCAGCAAAATAAAACTTACGCGGTTGGAAATTGTCTGTGACCCAGAAAATTTTGCCAGTCATAAGATTGCTGAAAAATGCGGTGCCGTGTGTGAAGGGTTGGCTCGTAACCGATTCATTCACCACGGAAAGCCAAAAGATGGTATTGTCTATTCCGTAATACCTGAATAGACACCTGATTAGAATCCAGATAAACGAAAGGGCTCATATGAGCCCTTTTCTTTGTTTGGATGTTTCTTCTTAGTGCAGTTTCAGGTTTGGACGCAACACTCGGTTAATACGCCCTACCAGCATCATCAAACCCGTTTTGATCACACCGTGAAGCGCCATCTGGTGCATACGATACAGTGAAATGTACACAACACGAGCGATGCGACCTTCAACCATCATTGAACCTTTGGTCAGGTTACCCATCAGGCTACCTACTGTGGAGAAACGGCTTAGCGAAACCAAAGAACCGTGATCCTTGTAGATGTATGGCTTTAGATCGCGACCATTGATTTTTGCCACAATGTTAGAGAATGCCTGACTCGCCATCTGGTGTGCAGCTTGAGCACGAGGCGGAACAAACTTACCGTCTGCCTGAGTACATTGTGCTAGGTCGCCAATGACAAAGATGTCATCGTCGCGCGTCGTTTGCAGCGTATCTTTAACAACAAGCTGATTGATGCGGTTAGTTTCCAGCCCAGCGATGTCTTTAATAAAGTCCGGAGCTTTGATGCCTGCTGCCCAAACCATGATTTGCGCTTTGATTCGCTCGCCATCTTTGGTTGTCAAACCGTCTTCATCGGCTTGCGTCACCATAGTCGCAGTACGAACGTTTACACCTAGCTTTGTCAGCTCTTGATGCGCTGCTGCAGAAATACGAGGAGGAAGTGCAGGAAGAATTCGTTCACCCGCTTCAATCAGGTTAACGTTCAGTTTGCTTGAGTCTAGATCGCCGAAACCGTAGGTGCGCAATTCTTTCACTGCGTTGTGAAGCTCAGCAGAAAGCTCAACACCCGTTGCACCAGCACCGACAATAGCAATGTCTACAGAGCCCTGACCGCTTTTTGCGTGCAGCTTCAGGAATTCGTTGTTCATTTCAGTACGGAAGCGGTGTGCCTGTTCAGGGCTATCAAGGAAGATACAGTTGTCGCGAACACCTGGTGTATTGAAGTCGTTGGACGTTGAGCCGATCGCCATCACCAGAATGTCGTATTCCAGTTCACGCTCTGGCATCAAAAGCTCATCTTGCTCATCACGCAGTTCACTCAGGTAAATGACTTTGCGCTCACGGTCAATGTCTTTGAGGCTGCCCATTTGAAAATCAAAGTGGTGGTTTTTTGCATGAGCACGATAGCTTAGAGCATCCACACCCTCATCGAGAGAGCCGGTTGCCACTTCATGCAGAAGAGGTTTCCATAAATGGCTGGCTTTACGGTCAACTAAGGTTACGTTTGCACGTCCTTTTCGACCTAAAGTTCGTCCTAGCTTGGTCGCAAGTTCAAGTCCGCCTGCGCCACCGCCAACAACAATAATACGCGTCACAACGACACTCCTATGTAATATGAAAAATATTTGCTCTCGCTTTTATGCAAAGCCAAAGCATTGAATTCTTATGTGCTTTTTAAAAGCCTCATATCAACGAAGTGAAGGGGACCCTTTTTATACAATCACGGATAGGATCAAAGTGTGCTCTAGCACATAATACTTGGGCAAGTTATCTTCTTGCTCTCAAATTTTTTTGATATTTATCAAAAATATCTTCAAAAAGCATTTATAAAGACCCATATCATCTTGGCAACTTAAGTTTGTAAGAAATCACTGGTTTCCCGACTAACTGACGAGATTTTGCACCATTCGAACCCATCAATTTCTTTCTGCGGTATTTCACGTCCTTACCATTCAATTCTGTTTTATGTATGGTTGATTTCGTTTAACGGTTACCAAGCTTTCATATTGAGTGACTCTTCTTCAATGCCTACCATTTTACGTCTTACTAACTTAATGCTCGATTAAAGAACAGACCAAGAAATGAAGAAAACACAGAGCGGTTTTACCCTTTTAGAAATGATTGTTGTAATTGCCATTTTAGGGGTGCTCGCTTCGTTCGCGACCCCAAGATATGTGGACGTGGTAGACAAATCTAAGACCAGTATTATTGAGAGTGCTGGTAGTGCGGTAAGAAGTGCAAACACCTTTGCAAGAGGGGTGGCGCTAACTGAAAGTCTTCACAATCTGCCTGAAAGTTCGATCACCATAGAGGGAAAAGAAGTAAAGCTGACCCACGGCAACCTCATTACTTCTTCAGACAACTTAATCAACGCGATTGATACAGGGATAACCATGACAGATTATGTGCCGCGAGGTGATCTCAATGGTCAAAAAGGTGTGCTGTTCCATTTTGGCGGAAAGGATGACAATGTCGACAGTATTCGAGCTAAAGGTTGCTTTCTGGATGTGAGAAACAACAAGCTGGGTCTGATTGAATACGCTTCTGAAAGCTGCAAGGGTGATAACACATAAAAATATGTGACCCCAAAAAAATGCCACTTTCAAAAAGTGGCATTAGGGTCTGTTTATGATTGCAAGTCGTGAGCTGGCGGTATCTCTTTAAACACTTTCATTGCTTGCAGGTGTTGAGAAATCTTCTTGAACTTGTGAGTCTGTGTCTCATCCCAGATGATGCGATAGTATGGGGAAAGCTCATCAGCAGACAGTTGATTGTCGCGAATTTCGTCTTCTCTCGACAGCACAACTAAACAATTATCACGATTCTTATCTCTGAACTTCTCAACGCATTTTGTGGCAATGTCTTCGTACTCTTCAGGTCGGTCAATTCGACCTTGCATATTCTCTTCTGGGTGGAGATTAGGGTTAAAAATGACTTGCTTAATGCCACACAGAAACCCGATACGTTCAGACCAATAACCACCAAGCCCTACCCCACAGATTATCGGGTTAGGATCGTTTGAAAACTCCATGGTTTTATGGACTTCTTTGAGCAGATGTTGCATGTCGTGTTTGGGATGCAATGTGCTGTAGTTAATAAATCGCACATCATCATCGATAAACTGAAGCTGAAGCACTTTTTCATGATTTCCTGGGCTGGTGGAATCAAAACCGTGCAAATAAATGATCATGGGACCTCCCGCGGTACCAATGCTTTTGTTATTACTTCAATCTACCACGAAGACTAGGGTTTTAAAGAGGTGAGGTTTCAGGAATGTTGGGGAAAGTGATCGCACTAGCATTTTAAGAGCGTATTTTCATAAGCTGATCTTGCAGTTCCTCTGCTCTTTCCTTGTAAAGGCTTGTTCCCCAGAGCTGATGACCCAGAAGATACCAAAGCAAACCTAAGAGACGAATTTTTGGCAACCAGCCTTTCACCCCCTCTTGCCATTCTTCCATTGCATCAAACCCAATTCCTCGGAACTGACAATACATGGCGACCGCAACTTCCGGGTTCAAACCAGATACCTCGATGGTCATTGCCAGATCCATTCTTGGGTCGCCAATCGCAGAGTATTCCCAGTCAATCACACCCAACCCTTGGTCTGTACGGATCAAGTTATAAGCACCTAAATCAAAGTGACAAAGTGTTCTATCCGTCTCTGCCAGATAAAGTGGCTCACGGTGCTTTTTGTATAACTTTTCGAGAGACTCGGTTTTGAATTCCGGCTTAATCTGCATCCAATAATGGTCTACTTTCTCAGAAAAAAGTAGCTTCTGGATAGGCTTGTCGTTGATTTTAACTTTGTGGACTGACGCAAGAATGTGGAGCAATTCATCTTGTGAGATCTGATCCTGAACAGGTTCTCCCTCAATCCACTTAACCAGTAGTCCACTCTCATTAAGAAGGACAGGACCGGGTGAAAATGAGTAGTTATTCAGTGCATTCAGAAGATGGAATTCATTCGCACGTGAAATGCCAAAGGAAAGTGTGCTTTTAGATACTGGTCGCCAAACGTAATGGCATTCATCCTGTGAGATTTTCCAGCAACGGTTACTGAGACCGCCTGACAGAAGTTCCATCTGCTCAGGCGGTGAATCGAAATAATCGCTAAGTGAATTCAAGGAATTATCAAGCTGAAGCGCTTCTTGCCATCCCATTTTTGCCACTTAGCGCTACTCCTTTACAGACCTAAGAAACTCTTAGATTTTTGCTTACGAATTTCAGTTTCGTCAGCCCATTCGATCAGACCGGTTTCCAGATCCATCAGACGCATAGTCATTTTGTAGTATACGTCCTGATCGCTGCCTGCGTTTTTAACGATGCTCGCAAGGTTACCATAGAGCATGTATTGAGCACCCACCATTTTACCGAACTGGATAGCGCTGCTCTGATTAACAAGCTCATCGTTGTTTTGGAAATTCAGTTGGTCGCGAACAGCTTCAACGCGGTCCATATCAACAAAACGGAACTTGCCTGAATTCAGCATTTTCGTGCTGATGGAATCTGTGATGGATTCCGTATCAATGTGCTCACTGGTTTTGTTCTTGATGCTCTCAACAAACACAATCGGACGGCTGTCACGAGTGATTGCAGCAACAGACCCAGACATCAACATACTGTCTACCATCTGACCCGCAATGGTTTGCAAGTCGGTAGAACCAAAATCGATGGTGGTTGTTTCTACAGCCTGAGCGTCACCGTAAGACACCTGATTAGAACAACCACCCAGAATTGCGGCTAAACCAAGTAAGGCGATAGCACTTTTTTTCATAATGTTTCCTTAGTTATTAGCTTGGCGAATTTGAACACGGTATTGAGTCGCATTAGGGTTCACAGACACTTCGGATACCGAAATGGTCTCGAAACCACGAATGATGACCTTACGCCAAGGACCCGGTTTACTGTTTACTTCTAAGCCCTTGTCATCGTACCAATAGAAACGGTACTGAACATGCTGATCGCTTTTGTATTTACTAGCCAGGCTAACAATACCTCGAGCATGCCCATTGACTAGGTCAGTATCGATATTTTCGATATCCAAACGACCACCTAAAATGTTGTCGTTCATGATAACTCGTTGAGATTGTCCATCAATGCTAAGCCCCGCAGTGGGTGTCTGAGCACAGCCGAAAACGGCGGCGGACAATAGTACAATCCATAACTTTTTCATTAGATAGCCCCTAATTGTTTATGCCATACTGACGATCCAGTCCCTTGTCGAGAAACCCACACCAACGTGGTTTGTCCGGCTTTAACATTGAAAGTATAGTTTTGACCGTTAACAACAAGGGTATGTTCCCCTGGGTTCACCTGCTTACTGCTGCTAAATACTTCTGCAGGCAACGTTTGCCAGCTACGAGTGTCAGCTTGTTCAGTTAAGGCATTCCAGATACTGAATAGTGCGTTTCCTACGTCGTCACCTTTTGTCGCCTCTCTTCGAAGCTGATCTTTGGCAACCACTCTTAATGCCTGTCGGATAATAATACCCGGCATGCGTTCACTTAAATTGTTTTGCGCCATCAGATTCACATCTACCAATTCGGAACGGTTCAACGCCGTACCGTTTAACATCAAAGATGGCGATGGATAGGTTTCTGTATTCGGGTAATAAGGTAACGCAATACTGTAAATTGATGTCAGATTTTCTTTAGAGTTGTAGACAGGCAAGGAATAGTTAAATGAATCCATTGCCTTCACAACTCTTTGCTCATCCAGAACAATGACGCGACCTTTGCTTTTCGATGGCTTCTTGTACTTCCCATAACGCGCTTCAAAGGTTTTCAGATCCTGACGCATTCCAAGCTTATGACCAACACGCAATACCGCATCAATCACTTCCTTATTGTCAGGCATGACTGCCAGAGCTCGTTTGTAGTCAATGTAGGCGCTATTGAGGTCGCTGTCGGTCTCGTAAAGAAGTGCTGAAAGATAAAGTAGGTATCCATTCTGAACGGCTTTAAGTTTGTCACCAGCGTCTGGGTAATTCGCCATGATTGCCGCAATGTTTGGTGACACCCCTTCTCGCTCGGCGGAAACTTGCGCCGACTCCAGCTCAGACTGCCGACGCTTCTTTGCCTGCTCCTGAACTTGGTTTGCACGACGCATTTCAACCAATGCACCAGACAGATCATTTTTTTGCAGATAGTTCAGACCAAGGTATAAGTGTAGGAAGCCCAGCTCGTAGTCGGCGGGTTCATAGGTCGTCATGTTGTCGTTAGTCGCGAGCGCGCCAACGGTGTTCGCAGTTTCGCTGAGAGAGATGGTTGCTCTGTCATTCAGCACTTTGACTGCGTTGTCGCTCACCTTAAGGTAAGACATGCTTTGAGCGTAGTCCTGATTCAGCAGAGAAACGCGCCCTTTTTCCATGTTGTCCAGAATCGGACCTGCAATCTCCGTGTTGAGCTTTTCCTGAGCCTCGGCGTAGTTACCGTTACGGACAGCAAAATACGCCTCTTGTGTCTGAGCACTGTAGTGACTGAATAGATTGCCTGCAGACATAGTGGCACATGCACTTAATAACGCGCTTGTACCAGCTATAAAGAAACTGCGGACGGGTAATGATTTTCGAGCAAAAAACACTCTTGCCTCTAACGTTTAATTATTCTTTTTCTGATGATTTCCGATTCTACCAAACTGATATTAATCAGCTGATAAGCATAGGACCAAGCGGCTGACCACCAACCAGATGCATGTGAATGTGGTAAACCTCTTGTCCACCGTGTGCATTACAGTTCACGATCAAACGGTATCCGTCTTCTGCAATGCCCTCTTCTTCTGCAATTTTGCGAGCCGCTGTAAACATTCGTCCCATCATGGCTTCATCTTCAGCTTCAACATGGTTAGCAGTCGGGATCAGTTTATTTGGAATAATAAGGATATGCTTGGGAGCTCGAGGGTTGATGTCGCGAAAGGCTGTAACTAGCTCGTCCTGAAATACGATATCTGCTGGAATTTCTCGATTGATAATCTTTGTGAAAATGGTTTCTTCAGCCATGGTCTTGAGCTCCTGAGTGATTGACCGTAAAAATGAGCCTGTGCTCATTGATATATCGCGAATATCTTTTTGATATAGAACCAATAGTATGGCTGAACCCGTTTAAGAAGACAATAAAAAACACTGTACATAACCATATCAATATACAAGATAACGTAATAATAAAACTGTTAACTAGATACCTTTTGTGACCGTACTACGTCAGGAAAGTTTAAAGCTGGTCAAAGTAAAACTTTGAGACACGCCGTAAAATAAGGGCTTTGATTTAATTTATTTTTTGGCTCAGCCGTTACTTTGTATTGGAACGACCATCACAAGGTCCGGCACTTTTGAGCTTTTTTGATCTGGGAGAGAAACGTATGAAGGGATCAGTCATACGGCGCATGTATGCGGGCTTTGCGCTCATCGTAGTGCTATTCATTGCAACCATCACCATCATGATGGGAGGAATGGAAAAAATACACACCAACTTCGAGACGGTAACCAACACGTCTTTACCTTTAGTGTCCATGTCTAACCAAACCAGCGTTCGGCTGCTCTCTGCTGACAAAGCGTTTAAAGACTTTTTAACCACACAAAACCAAGAGCGCATGGAGAGCTCCAAAACAGCGTTTATTGAAGCTCAAAACAGTTTTCAGGATGCTTTGAATGCGTTAGAGAATGCGAGCCGCAATATTCCTGAAATTGCACCAAAAATTGAAGACTTACGTCAGATGGAAGCACAGTATTTTTCCGAAGCTCTGGAGGCAATGGACAACTACGCTGCCATGTTTTCTGCTCAGGAGGACGTACAAAAATCTTCTCGCAACTTCCAAAGGTTGCACACAGAGCTCAGTGTTCGCATGAAAGAGTACGTCGACAAGCAAGATAAAATTGCCGTCAAAGTGATGGCTGGCAGCTATTTCGACAAGTTAAAAGACTCTCAAACCGTCACTTCCGACGCGTTAGCAAGCAGCGACACCGAGTTTGTAAAAGCCGCAGTCAACAAAAATAAAAAGGCGGTAACGCACCTCAACTATGCCTACCGAGGACTGGTCAACCAGCTTCCAGCGTTAAAGGAAGTGTTCGATGAATCCGTTAAGCAGTTTACTCGCGACGTTGGTAAAGCCGGTGGCGTATTGGATCAACACTATACGTATCTGGTTGCCCGTCAAAAGCTGTACGACAATATCGCCAGCCTTGCAGTCAAGGTAGATGAGTCCATGTCTATATTGGGCTCCTTTAATGACACCGCTTCTGCTCAGCTCAATGTCTCACTTGAAGAAGCAGGGGTGGTTTATGAAGAAGGATACGTCAAAGCCATTGGGATTGGGATTGTGGTCTGCGCCATTGCATTGGGTATTGGTTATCATGTTGCTCACAGTGTAAGGGAGCCCTTGACGCGTATTCTTGCCACGCTTGAAGCTCTAACAGCCGGAGATATGACGAAAAGAATTGATATCCGCTATAACAATGAATTTAGCCGTGTCAGCCGCCATATCAACACCCTAGCCGACAGCCTGCATGACATATTGCAGGAGTTGAACGATGCAGCAGACGAACTCACCGAAGTTGCGAATACCAACCGTAAAACTTCAGTCGGCGCACAAGAACAGTTGAACGCTCAGCGTGAACAAACCGCAGGTGTCGCTACCGCTATGACCGAAATGGAGCACTCGGTGACCGAGGTTGCTCAAAGTGCACAAAGCTCATCTGATATGGTTCATCAGGTAGAAACGGCTTCAGAGTCTGGCAGAAAAGTCATGAATGCCAACATTTCTACCATCAATCAACTGGAAAGCCGCTTGAACGAATCGGTTGACGCTGTTTCTCAGCTTCAGAAAATGAGCAGTGAAATTGGCTCCATTCTGGACGTGATTCGCAATATTGCGGAGCAGACCAACCTTCTGGCACTGAATGCTGCTATCGAGGCTGCGCGAGCTGGTGAGCAAGGGCGTGGTTTTGCGGTGGTTGCCGATGAAGTTCGTGTACTTGCCCAAAAGACAACGCACTCCACCAGCGAAATTGAAAGCATGATCAGCAACCTGCAAACCAGTTCGCACGCTGCAAGCCAAGTCATTAAGAGCTGCATGACCGACATGGAACAATCTGTGGCACAGGCGTCTGACGCGAATAGCGCGATGGAAGAGATTCAGGCACTTATTCTGGAAATCAGCCATATGAGTAATCACATTTCTCAGGCAGCGGCTGAGCAGCAGTCAACCACCACCAGTATCGCAAGAAGCCTGAACGACATTAATAGCATTGCTAATCAAAGCTATGAAGCCATGTCTGAAATCGCTTCCGTCAGCCAGGATCTCAGTCGACTGTCATCTCAACAGGGCGACATTGTTCATCGATTCAAACTGTAATTCCCATCCTAATAGAAGCTCGCAAACGCGAGCTTCTTACTTTCTGTTACACCCGCTCACCACTTGTTTAATTTTTAAAGCAAAAAAATACCGTACAAGTGCAACTCATTGCTCTTGTTATTTAAAACGAGCATCCCCATAACTTAATTGCTTGCTGACTTTTATACCCATGAAATCTAATACTTGGGTTTACCCTCTCATTCTCCAGCAGGCCACTTTATTGAGGACATGAAATGGCCGTACATGTAGGTATTATTGACCAAGACCCGGTGCGCTTGGTGACACCGCTTTTGGACAACCGAACGATCAGCACCCATATCGTTTTCATTGGTGACAAACATCAGGAGCCAATGTATCAACGACTGTACTCTGTATTACAACTGCGTGGCATTACGTCGGAGTTCTACGAAATTCCCAGCGTCGTGAACACATCAAAAATCAAAGAGTCCATTCAAATCCTCGCCGAAGACCTCAAAACCAGAAATGTTGATGTCAAACTCAACGCCAGTTGTGGCTTGAGACACCGATTACTTTCTGTCTACGAGGTTTTCCGTACTTATCACTGGCCAATTTTTGTTGTTGAGCCATTTAGTGACAAGCTTTGCTGGCTATACCCTGATGGTCGTGAAGACGCTCAGGTTGAAGACCATATTAAGATTGAAGATTACCTGACCATATTTGGCGCGCGCAGTGAATTCACTGAGCAGGAACTGCCCGAACAACTGGATCAAAAACTTTACCAACTTGGCGAGCGCTGGGCGGGAAATGCTCTGGAATTAGGTCCAGGTCTAGCGACATTAAACTACCTGGCAACCACGTGTCGTAAAGAACAGAAACTGGATGTCGCTCTGACTGAAAAACAGCAAAGCTACAAAGAGCTGGATATGTTGATTTCGGATCTGGTTGAAACAGAGCTCGCGACCTATGAGAAAGGAATTCTGACGTTTGCCAACGAAGACGCAAGACGCTTCTCTAATGGTGAATGGCTTGAAAACTTAGTGCATAGCACCGTAAAACAAATTCAAGACGAACTCCCAACCATTCAGGACCGTTCTCTGAATGTTCAGGTTTATCGCCAATTGGGTGAAAAAGAAGTACGTAATGAACTGGACGTAGCGACCGTCGTCAATAACAAACTGCATATCATTGAGTGTAAAACCAAGGGTATGAGAGACGATGGCGACGATACGTTATACAAACTGGAATCGTTACGCGACCTCCTAGGAGGGCTTCAGGCGCGCGCTATGCTTGTTAGTTTCCGTCCTCTTCGTCACAACGACATCACTCGCGCAGAGGATCTAGGTCTGGCACTGATCGGTCCCGAAGAGTTGAAAGATCTGAAAGCCAACTTAACCGCTTGGTTTAAAGACGCTGGCGGTCACGAAGAGCTCGATTAATTTTGAGTGAGATTTAAGCATGAAAAAGGGCATCATCTGATGCCCTTTTCTCTATCTAAACTTTATATCAAAGCCTTACAGCATTTTACGTGCAGCTTCGACCACCACTTTAATGGAGCGAGCTTCCGTTTCTTTCAGCGTGGCATGATCAGGAATTTCTTTTTGTGTACGGTTAATGATAACCCCAGCAACACATCCTGCTTTCAGACCCGAACTTGCACACATAGTCAGGAGTGTGGCAGATTCCATTTCAAAGTTCAGCACACCCATGTCTTGCCACTCTTTCATTGAGCCCTGGAAGCGTCTTACAACACGACCTGAAAACGTATCGTAGCGTTCCTGACCTGGGTAGAAGGTATCACTTGATGCAGTAATACCAGTGTGAACCGTAGCGCCTTCTTCCAGAACCGCGTCTTTCATTGCGGTTGCGATATCAAAGTCGGCAACAGCTGGGAATTCCATAGGAGCAAAGTGTAGGCTCGCACCATCCAGACGAACAGAACCGGTAGTCACAATCATGTCGCCCACATTTACGTGAGGTTGGATAGCACCAGTAGTACCTACTCGCAAGAATGTTGTTACGCCAAGTTGAGCCAGCTCTTCCACCGCGATTGAGGTAGATGGACCACCGATACCAGTGGAACAAACGACAACCGGTTTACCATCCAGCTCAGCTTTGTAAAGCGTGTATTCTCGGTGGCTTGCCAAAAACTCTGGGTTATCCATTTCTTCAGCAATCTTCTGTACACGTGCCGGGTCTCCGGGAATGATTGCTAAAGTAGCACCAGCAAGATCTTCTTGGGTAACACCTAAGTGAAAAACAGCTTGAGACATAAAGGACTCCTTGGTTGTCGATTTGTTCTCTTTCACCCCAGTAAATTATATAAGGCTTTTACACCTTCATTTATATTTTCACCTTTTTCAGAAAAAAGGATAACAAGCCGAGGTCAGTTGAGCTCAGCTTGCAGAAAAAAGTGTTGGGGTATTTGATTGATTAATGGGTACCCGTTTACTCTATCGAACAAACCCCAAACAATTAGTGATCAGATTCACGATATCGTTTAAGTGTTAACATTGATTTTCAAAGGAAATCGATTTGCATCACACAAAAGTGCAACTTTGTGGCTAATTTACCATCAACGCTTCAGAAGTATTGCCCTTCACTTCAGCAAAATAAGAAAAGCCTTGCTACTTAGCAAGGCTTAAAATTCGAAAAGCTAATGTCAGTCATCAGTCCTTAGGTGTAAACCTTAGCAGGCGAAGCGCATTTAATGTTACCAGCGCAGTAGCACCGCTATCGGCTAGAACCGCCACCCATAGCCCGGTAATACCAAACAGACTTGTAAACAAAAAGACGCCTTTTAACCCCAATGCTAACGCAACGTTTTGCTGGATATTTCTCAGCGTTGCTTTGGAAAGCTCTATCATTGCAGGCAACTCTTCTAACCGGCTGTGGGTTAGAGCAGCATCGGCAGTTTCGAGTGCGACGTCTGTCCCACCACCCATTGCAATACCTACCGAAGCGGCTTTCATCGCTGGAGCATCATTGATGCCATCTCCCACCATTGCTACATGCTTATGCTGGGCAAGTTCATTGACGTAACTTACCTTATCTGCGGGTAACAAGCTGGCTTTGAAATCCATGGCGACTTTGCTCGCCATTTCTTTCGCTGCAAGTGAGTTGTCTCCTGTAAGCATAACGGAATCAATTCCGAGCTTTTTAAGCTTTTCTATTGCTGGAGCGGCATCGTCTCTCAGCGTATCCTGCCAGGCAATCAGGCCTTCCAATGCACCGGAAACAGACACTAGCACCACCGTTTTACCGCGCGATTCCAGCGATTCGATTTCAGTCTTCAGGTCAGACGAGACCTGACCCTGAAACTTAGAAGGTGAAATCAAGATAACGGGCTTGCCGTCTACCTCACCAGAAATACCACTTCCGATCTGTGCCTGTTTGTTTTTCGCCTCAGGCAGTACCAAACCGGAGGATTCTGCCTTCTGAACCAGAGACTTTGCCAGTGGATGAGACGAGCCTACTTCTATAGCAGCAGCCAATGTCAGCAATGTATTTGTATCCAACTCATTGACTGGTTTAACGTCTGTGACCTGCGGCTTACCCAACGTCAGAGTACCGGTTTTATCAAACGCTACTGCTTCAATTTTTCCTAGCTGCTCTAAAGCAGCTCCGCCTTTGATCAACGCACCACGTTTTGCCGCAGTCGCTAACCCAGACGTGATCGCCGCGGGTGTGGATATCACCAAAGCACACGGACAAGCAATCAGTAAAAGTGCCAGACCACGATATACCCAAGTCTCCCAAGGTTGTTCAAAAAATAATGGCGGGGTAATGATCACCAGCAGAGATACCACCATCATTAATGGCGTGTACCAGCGACTGAACTTGTCTAAGAATCGCTCCAAAGGAGCTTTGCGAGATTCCGCCTCTTCAATCAGATGAAGAATTCGATCGATGGCATTCTCACCTTGCTCAGAAGTAATGGACAGTCGCACAACTTTATCGACCACCACCGATCCAGCCATTACCTGATCACCAATATCTCGCCCGACAGGAACCGACTCCCCAGTGAGTGCGCTTTCATCAAAACTTGCATTGGTATCAACAAGCTTACCGTCTGCCGGTAATCTGTCCCCTGGAGCGACTTCAATTATGTCACCAACACTGAGTTCAGACGCAGCGACTTCAACCCGAATACCGTTTTCAATGCGAATGGTATTTTCAGGCACCAAAGCCATTAAAGACTGAACACCGCTTCGAGCCCTTGATGCCGCGTACGCTTCCAGCCTCTCTCCTAATAGAAACAGTAAAAGAACCATTGCGGCTTCAATGGTTTCACCCAGATAAAGCGCGCCAAGCGCTGCCACACTCATCAGAGTTTCAATAGCAAACGGAGTGCCGCTTTTCGCCAGCTGAATGGCTTTTTTGGCAACAGGATACAAGCCTGCAATGCACACAAAGGTGAACATCCAAGCACCAACTTGAGGAGACACTTGATTGATAATGGCGGAAATTGCCATCGCAGCGGAAAGCGAAATGATGTTCAGATTCGCTTTCAAAAATGTCAGCATTCGGTTTTCAGTGGTCTTGGATTCGACCTGTTTTTTTGGTTGTTCAAACTGAAACCCGGCTTTTCGTACCGCTTGTTCGATGAGAGGTAAGGTGGCCGCCTCTTGGTATTGCACAACCAGTTTTTCGGTGGCAAACAACACCTTGGTATGGGAAACATCCTTGATTGAAGAAACGGCATTTTCAACTTTTCGCGCGCAGGACGGACAGTCCATACCCAGAATTTTCCAACTGCCAGACAGCGTGTCACCGCCTGGCGACCGCTCACCCTCGTCTTCTATCGAAGCTGTTTCGCCTCCTCCCGAGCAGGAATCACTGTTACAACAATGACCCGATTCTGTATTGCTTTCGAGAGGGGCTATGGGTGTGCAGCTACTAATAGAAAGGGTTGGTCCAGTGTGTTTGCTTTTGCAACTTTCGTGTTTGATGCACATAGTCTTTATCCTTATAAGTATCGGAATGAAAGCTGGGAACCTGAGTTTTTTTGTGCCGATTCAAGTCCTGTGCATTTCACTCTCATATGAATCACAGATAATATTTGATTTTGACTATACACCTTGGAGTCGAGTCTAAGGTCAAGCAAATTTTAGAGAAAACCCTTTTTTGTGAAAATTACCTCAAACGACTGAATACAATTTGTTGATCAAGCTGAAGCTGATACGATTCGTATTCCAGACCTGCGTCAAAAATGTATTCAGTCACTAAGCGCCTTGCGCATTCAACCAGTTCTTTCCCAACCCATGGTTTTTCGAAGTAACTTTCAATACGTGCCTGATTGATGGCAGAAATCGTATCCTGATGTGTCGCCTGCCCTGTCAGAAGCACTTTCTTGGTATGAGTAAAACGACGGTCCTGAGAAATCTCGGTTAAGAGCTCAACGCCTGACTGCCCCGGCATAACATGATCCGAAATAACCAGTGCAATATGCTCACCTTGTGCATCCAAATCTTCGATAAGTTCCAGTGCTTCTTCTGCCGACTCGCAGTCCTCAATAGTCAGCCATTCTTCTAAAGGTGCGAGATCTTGCAGCACCGCACTCAATACTTCCCGCTGGTCATCCACACACACGATGTTAATTTTTTCCATAACCAACCTCCTTTGGGTTTGTCGATTTAGGTAACTTGATCCGAAAGACCGTTTTTTCGTCGTCGCTCTTCACGACAACACTTCCCTGATAGCGGCTAACCATTCTTTTCACGATGGATAACCCCAACCCAAGACCGAACGAAAGCCCACCCTTCTTGGTAGTAAAATTGGGTTGAAATATTTGCCTGCGAACGCTTTCTTTTATTTCTGGGCCATTATTGGCAATCGTCACTTTGATGTGGTTGTCGCTCTCTCGGGTTAGGATCTCAATACCGGGATTAGGCGTAGACGACAGAGCATCGCAGGCATTTTTGATGATGTTTGCCCATACCTGAACCAAGTCACTTTCACTGCCTTTTATCTTACTGGTACTTGCGGGGCTGAATCTTACATCGACTCGTCGGATATCGCTTTGCAACAAAGCTAGTGACTTATGAATGGTGTCGTTAACGTCTACCCATTCTTCGGCTTCGGTATCAGAGCGTCCCAACTGCTTCACCGATTTAACGATGCTAACGGAGTGCCTTGCTGCCACTCGCATGTCGTGTAAGTCTCGTCCTACGCTCCAGTATTTCACTGCGTCTTCAGGCGATTTAAGCCAGTCGTCTGATAATTCGGAGGGCGAAACGGCTCTCGCTAATGCTTTCGCCAGTTGCTTTTCAATTCCAAACTCACTGCTGATTTGTTTCGCTCGAGCACGAACTTCCTGAGAGCTGGCAGTCTGTCCTTTCAGAAGACCAGCATCAACAAACTGACTGGCTCCGGGGTGTAATTCTTCAAGCAACGCTAGAATGACTTCCTGCATACGTTCAGTTTTGCTACTGAGTACCCCAACTGCATTGTTCAGTTCATGCGCAATGCCTGCCGCTAGTTGCCCAAGAGTAGTCATCTGTTCTGCGGTGTGGAGCTGAGTCAGCACTTTTTCTTTCTCAATTGCTTCTTGCATGGCGCGCTTCTGACGCCGTGAAAGCTCGTTGAGAATTACAGGGGTAAACTGTTGAGTCAGTGAGCCCAACCGTTCTTCATCCACGGGAGGTGTTTCGTTATCTATCCAGGCAAGTACGCTTGGTGACTTGCTTACAACGCTGGAAGACGCCACAAAATCTCCAGAAAAGAAACTGTGGACTCCAATAAATGCCCCCTCAGACGCACTGAATACTTTGGCTACCGATGAAGAGTTTTCTGCTTTTACAAACCCTTCTAGCTCGCCCGAAACCACATAAAAAAGACGCCGGTTTTCTTCACCTTCCGTCAGGAGTGCTTCTTCAGCATCCAGTTCCAAGTGGCACATTGGGTTGGAAAAATAATGCTCAATCACCTTGGCTACACTGGTATTCATGTCGCTACCCTATAAAACTAGACAGGTTAAGAACCCAAACCAACACAAAGCTCAGAACTACCCCAACCAAACCGAGAATAACCCCGACTTTTGCCATCTGGTTCGTGGCGACATTTCCGGTGGCGTGGGCAAGCGCATTAGGAGGCGTACTAATAGGAAGCGACATCCCCAAAGAAGCTGCGAATGTCACAACCAGAATCAGCGTCACTTCTCCACCCAGAGGTGACAGCGTTGCCATAGACGTCCCCAACGCAGCCATGATTGGCATAAGTAAGTTGGCTGTAGCGGTGTGAGACATGAAATTAGCCATCAGCAGGCATAAGAAAGCTGCACCAAGCAACACAATATAAGGAGAGAATGAATCGAAAGGTATGCTGTGCACCACCAGACTTGCCAAGCCGGTTTTATCCAGCGCCAAGCCAAGGGCAATACCCCCCGATACTAACCACAATACGTCCCAGGAAATCTTTTTGAGATCTTCCTTGTTTATGATTCCGGTTAACGAAAATACCGCCACCGGAATTAACGCCACGGTATAAGAATTCATACCGTGGGCAGAGCCCATCAACCAAAGCAAAATGGTGAGTGCGAAGACAATGTAAACAGTGATGGCTTTGGGTGTTTTAAGGAACTTGCCTTTGATTTTGAGATTGATGTGCTGTTCGTCAGCGGGATAAAGCCTTCCTATCAGAACCCAAGCAAGCGCCATCATAACAATCACAAATGGCACACCAAAGGTCATCCATTCACCAAAGGAGATCATATTCTCACCCGAAAGGTATTTTAGTGCTATGGCGTTTGGTGGCGTTCCAATAGGAGTGCCAATTCCACCTATGTTAGCGGCAACTGGTATAGATAGTGCGAAGGCGATTCTTCCCGGATCGTTCAAACCAAACACGGCAATCACTGGCGCGAGTATCGAAAGCATCATTGCTGTAGTCGCGGTATTGGACATAAACATGGAGAAAACGCCGGTAATCAGCATTAAACCCAGCATCACATTTTTTGGATTGGAGCCAAATGGCTTGAGAAGCACTCTGGCCAGGTTGACATCAAGCCGGTATTTGGTGGCGGCCATCGCCAGAAAAAAACCGCCCAGAAACAACATGATGATGGGGCTGGCAAAGGTTGCCATGATGTCACTATATTTTAGAAGCTCCCCGAAATGCGGCTGCCCGACATCAAGCCGGAAGAAGATCAGACCTTTATCTGACAGCAGCAGTAACTCCAACACGATAATGACAACAGATGTGGCATAGATGGGAATTGGCTCCAATACCCAGCACAAAGCGGCAAGCAAAAAGATAGCAACCACCCGCTGTTGCAGTATGGTCATTCCCTCAAAAGGAAAAGCCGAGAGTGGCATGATGAGAACGATCAAAGGGACAATGATGGGGATGAGAAACTTGCTATATTGGCGCATATGACAACCGTGCTTCCTTATACTGCGAACGCACACATTATGTGCGATATAAGGAAGACGGTTTATGGCGTCAGATCAATGAATATGCAAACAGACTAAGTCTCTGAGAGTGGACGATCCCCCTGAGCCCGTGCCCTGGCCATTTCACACACGTGCTTTTGAGCTGTGACTTCTTCCATCATTACCGGATCACAGTTGCAAAACGGTGCCATATTCACGGTTGTCGTCGCGGGATCGATTTCATTTGGCACGATCTCGGGTTCAGACTGCTCGGTTTCCATCATGGAATGCACATGGCGCTGCAGAACACCGATACCAATAATACCGAATACTACTGCCCCCACCGCCTGTCCGTACAGCACACCTAATGCACCAAACCATTCTGCTCCCAGATAGACGAATGGCAGAGTACCGATAGTGGCTTTACCTAAATTCAATGCGGTTGAATAGACTGGCTTGCCCAGATTATTGAATGAAGTGTTCGCGACAAAAAGTGCGCCATTAAACACAAAGCTTAAGGATACAAAGGTACAGAATGCCGCAACCATGATTTGCGCATCGCCCGTCAAACTGAACCCGGAAATGATGTATCCCTGAACGAGATACAACAACACCGAGACCGCCAGACAATAAATAGTGACAAAGATAAGCGAGTTTTTAAGCGTATCTTTTACCCGATCAATTCTTTCGGCACCGTAGTTCTGACCGATGATAGGACCAACCGCACCGGAAAGCGCAAAGATCACGGCAAACGCAACGGGAATAACCCGCCCAATTACAGCAAAACCCGCAACGAAATCTTCGCCAAATTGAGCAATATTTGCCGTAACAATAGCGTTACCAATTGGGGTTGCTGTATTGGTAATAACCGCCGGGAAAGCGATGGTCAGAATGGTACGTAAATCTTCCAGCACTTCTCTTGGTACCGGTACTTTTACCAGCTTGTGGACTTTGAGAAGCGGCATAAATGAAACGTATAGAACAGTGAATCTAGCTACCACAGATGCTGCGGCCGCGCCTTCTACATTCCAGCCAAAACCAAAAATGAAAATCGGGTCCAGAATGGCATTCACAATACCACCAGACAACGTCGCCCACATGCTACGCTTGGCATCTCCCGATGCTCTCAATCCAGCACCACTTGCCATGGCTAATGCCAGAAAAGGGCTGCTGGGCAGTATGATTTCGAGGTAGGCTTTTGCACGTTCCAGTGCCATCCCTTTCGCACCTACCGCACTCAAAAGTTCATCAAGGTAGGCATACATAAACAGGGTGACACACAAAGTGATAACGAATGAGATGACCAAGGTGTTACTGGCAAGACGAATCGCTTTGTCGTGCTGTTTGGCACCCAAGGCTTTTGAAACCAGCGCACCCATTGCGATAGAAGAACCAATAGATACCGAAGTGGAAAAGAACAGTAGTGTTCCGGCAAATCCAACGGCCGCCGCCAGTTCGACTTGCCCCAACATACTGATGAATAACATGTCCAGTAAGTCGACCGCAAACAGTGCCAGCAAGCCGACAGAACCTGCGCCTGACATCGTCAGGATGTGCTTCATAGTCGAACCAGTGACAAATTTGGCTTCTTCTGTTGCCATATGAGAACCTTTGTTTTTAATTTTTGTTTATAGACAGTAACAAAAAAGGCGCTATGTGCGCCTTAATAAATTCATCAGAAACCAAATTGTCACAAACTCGCGAATGCTTAAACCGGATGTTGAAAACAGTCCTTAAGGTTAATCCCAATCGCCCTGAGCACTTCAGTTCGGGTCACAATCCCCAATAATTTCCCGTCTGAGTTCACGACTGGATACACTTTCGGCTTACCCACTTTCATCATGTCTGCCAGCTCAATAACGGACATTTCAGGAGAAACGGTTAACACATCTGTGCTCATGCAGTCGGCGACAATGTGCGTGTCTTGGCAGTAGTAGCTGACTTTTACCAGTTTATCGAGCAAATCCTGCTCCGATAAAAATCCTATCACCTGCTTTCGTTCGTCTAAAACCGGACCACCCATGTGCTTAGAGCTCATAACCTTATCCAGCGCAGCAGTCAGAGACATATCTTTAGTGAAGGTAACTGCATGGTGCACCATGTAATCTTTTACTTTTAATGATTCCATCTTTGCTCCTTAAATTGCCCTTTTGGCGCAGCCAACCAAACGAACAATGTTGCTCTTAGTTTTAATCCGATTCGTATACCCCAGACTTCATTAAGCAGAAATCAACGCATATTTGTGTGGGTATAAAGTAAGTGTTGCCTAATTTCTTGTTTTTACTAAATCGAATTGAACAATTTTATTAATAGGTGAGCCCTATCTCACTATTAATACCTTCTGCAACCCAGAGCTGAACCCTCTTATTAAACATTTACTTAAAAAAAACCGAGTTAACTTATTAAATTCTATTACACTTTTTAGGAGGGCTTTTGTAGGCGATAAACGATTGGAGAGAACTTGAGCTTTATTCCAATTTTTCACTTAAAACTCACGATTAGAACTGAATCGCCGAAATAATGATTTAAAGGACAATTATAAAGCTAAAAACATGGAAGCCGCCAAATAGATAGCAATATGCACGCAGATGCGCCAACTCTATGTTTTCACAAAATAAATAGAAAAACGACATCCGATGTATCACTATTGACTCTTACATCAAAAAAGAACTTCAATTGTTACTTTTCGGTTAGTTTTAGTCGTATAACAGGCTAGGATATTGAAAAATATATGTAACTAGGGTCAACGCACAATAACCTGAAGTTATGTAAGGAAATATCTCACGGACATGGGGTCTATGCGAAAAGAATTCGTCTCAATTGCCAGCAAGGTCGCGACTCAGGTTAGGCAACCACTTTTATGGTTGACACTGATGGCGTTGTTGCTGCTTTCTGTTGCCAGCTATTACCTTTCTCTTAGCGAGATGAAGAAAAATGCCTCTTCCCGAATTCACTCCGTCGAGCGTTCTACTGCGTCTGCCATCTATAATTTCGACTTCGAACAGCTCTCCGCCATTACCGCTACTTTTGACAATGACAGCCTTTTCGAGCATTTCTCCATTTGGTCAGAAGGCGAAATGCTGGCGCAAACCCGAGAGCTGGATGTTTCGCGAAAGGATCTGATTTGGAACGAATGGGAGCACCGTTTCCCCCTCACCTACATCAATAATTACGGCGAAGAGATGGTGGTGGGACATATAGAAGCCTATGTGAACCCGGAGTACCTGCTCAGTTTTTTCGCACTCTCTATATCGATTTTTCTAGCCTCTATTTTGTTTATTGCGCTGTGCATACTGATCATCGTAAGGCGTTCATTTCACAAAACTGTGGCACACCGCTTAACGCACCTCTCCTCTCAGTTCAATTTGCAGCGCGAACATAACGAATACGAACATCTGACCAAAATTGAGGATTACCCGCAAAAAGAACGAGATGAAATTTCTGATCTGGTTGACGCTTACAACCTGTCATCTTTGCATGCGGCAAGGTACATCGAGGCCATCAACAAGAACAATGAACTGCTTGCGACATTGGCGCAAAAAGACCCGCTAACGGGAAATCTCAATCGACAAGCTTTCTTAGAAAACATGAGCCAGACACTTGAACAGCCAGACGTGCACGGAACGCTAGTCAGGGTCAATATTCTCGATTTCTCGTCCATCAATCTGAAATACGGCCAACACCATGGCGACGATATTTTAAAGAAAACCAGCCAGGCCTTGGTTCAATGCAATCCATCCAATGCTTCTGTGTGCCGCTTAGGAGGCGATGATTTTTTTCTCTTTTTGCCAGCATCAGAACCGTCAGACAGCGAGACTATTTATCGCAATATCAAAGAGAGCATGAGTGCGCACGATCTCAATATCAACCTAGGTATCGCCCGCCACCCAACCAACGCCTCGGAAGCTGAACTTCTTATTCACTGTGCAGAAATAGCCCTGCTGGAAGCCACAGAGCTCAAACTGGATTACTGTGATTACCACGAACAATACGAGAGCGCGTTAAAACATAAGATCTATCTGGATTCCTTTATCGAAGAGCTGATTGCCACTCACAAATTCCATATGCATTATCAGCCACAAATGCATCTGGCGACGTTCGATATTTTCGGGGTGGAATCCTTGCTGCGACTGGATGAAAACGACCAGTCTTCCCCGTGGGAAGTCATCACTCGGGCTGAGAAAACCGGCACCATGCATGATTTAACGCTGGCCATCATTGAGAAGGTATTCAAAGATTGGCAGCATCACATCCATTCCTGCCCGAATAGCTTTACGCTCTCTATTAACATATCGCCTTTGTCTCTCAGCAAAGAGCGTTTTTGCCAGCAGGTTTTAAACTTGGCTACGCGCTATAACTTCCCGCTAAATAAACTGGTATTAGAACTGACCGAGCTTGCTAAGGTGCAACAACAAAAGGAAGTGAACGACAACCTACTGCAATTGAGAGCAAGTGGCGTTCGTTTCTCACTGGATGATTTCGGAACCGGATTTTCTTCGCTGGAATACCTGCTTAGCTACGGCTTTGATGAAATAAAAATCGACCGTAAGTTCGTGATGGATTTGGATTCACGGGAAGAATCGGTACAGATAATCAAAGTGATCAACTTCCTTTGTCAGACATTAGGAATGCAGGCAATAGCCGAAGGCATTGAAACACCAGAAGAAGAGCTGACATTGAAACGTCTTGGCGTGACTATTGGACAGGGATTCCGTTATTCTCGAGGGCTGCCTATTAACCAGTTAATGGACTACATTTCGCAGCGCAAACACGCTGAGTTAAAACGAACGTTGAACTAAATTCGCACCTCTGCCATCTGGTAAAAATATTTATCGTTGTCGGGTATAAAGTCCGCACTGTTTTTGCCGATAAATTACGAGTGCCAGGGATATGATTTAGCCTTTGCATCATGTTGCGCTTGTCTTCAGCGAACATTGACTATACTGTCATTACAACGCTAAACAAGCCCAGCTTTAGACTCAAGAATTTCGTTGTGACACTGCACCTTGAGGTTCCTTGGGTATATACTAAAATAAATATCAATTAACTGCCTGACAGTACTAACTTGAAATGTGGTATCTATGAGTAACAACCTTAACAGTACGGTTTTAACCGAAAGCGGTACAAATGAGCTGGAAATTATAGAATTTCATCTGCAGAAACTACTCCCGGACGGTACGACTAAAACCTGCTATTACGGTATTAACGTTGCGAAAGTACGTGAAGTAATTCAGGTTCCTGAAACGACAGATTACCCAAATGCACAGCCACATATGGTGGGTGTATTTTCCTCTCGCGAAAAGCTGACTCCCCTTGTTGATTTAGCAGGCTGGTTGGGTGTTCCTACCAAACAAGACATCGACAGAAAGTTCGTTATCGTTACCGATTTCAACCGCATGACTAATGGCTTCCTGATAGACAGCATCAGCCGTATCCATCGTATTTCCTGGGAAGATGTAGAATCGCCTAGCCAGTTCTTGGAAGCAGGTGAAAACGACTGTGTGGTTGCGGTAGTTCGCCAAGATGGCAACCTGATCATGATCCTGGATTTCGAGAAAATCATTGCTGATATCAACCCAGAGCTCAGCATGGAGAAATACGACGTTACCATCGATAAGAGCGTTGATCTTAACCAACGTATGGTTACAAAACGTCAGGCAAGAACCGTAATGGTTGTAGACGACTCAGCCTTCATTCGTAGCTTGATTGAGAACACGCTACGCTCCGCTGGTTACAACATCATCACCTGTAAAGATGGTGGCGAAGCTCTGGAGAAGCTCACCGAATTTGAAGGTCTATCGAAATCAGAAAACCTACCTATCTCTGAGTTTGTTGATGCTGTGGTAACAGACGTAGAAATGCCTAGAATGGATGGCATGCACTTGCTGAAGCGTTTACGTGACAGTGAAACCTTCGCGCAGATGCCAATTGTTATGTTCTCGTCTCTGATGAGTGACGATAACCGCCAGAAAGCACTGGACTTGGGTGCCAATGACACCATCACTAAACCGGAAATCGGTCGTATGATTACAATGATGGACCAGTACATTTTCGTGTAGTGAAATTCTAGGTATTAGAAAGGTCGCTCTATAGCGACCTTTTTTGATCTCATGACTTTTTTGATCACATGATAAATAACGTTTATCCCGAGTTTGGCTTAAATAAACAAAACCCCGAAACGAGCTCGGGGTTTTATTGAGTCTGACCTTCAAAGTCGTGTCACTACACGCGGAAACGACCCACTAAGTTGTCCAGACGCTCACACTGAACCGCCAGATTTTGTGAAGACTCATTGGCTTCTTCAACAACATGAACCATTTGCTGACTGTTGTCTGCAATGCGCTGAATGTTGCTGTTCACATCTTCACTTACTGTGGTCTGCTCAAACGCCGCAGTCGCAATCTGAGAGTTCATTTCATTAATGATGCCTATCGAACGACTGATTTCATTCAGAGAGTCAGATGCCGTATTTGCCTGCTCAATGGTGCGTTCACCACCCTGCTGGCTGGACTCCATTGCGGTCACCGCTTCTTTCGCACCAGCCTGAAGCTTTTCAATCATGATCTGAATTTCACCGGTGCTGTCCTGAGTCTTACTTGCCAAGGCACGCACTTCATCTGCTACCACCGCAAAGCCACGACCTTGCTCACCTGCTCGTGCCGCTTCAATCGCCGCATTAAGAGCAAGTAAGTTGGTTTGCTCTGCGATGCCACGAATAACATCCAGAATCGAAGCAATGTTTGAAACGTCAGAATCCAGTGTATGAATAACGGAGCCTGCATGTTCAAGCTCATTAGCCAGCCCCTGAATTGAAGTGACGGTCGCGCGAAGCACGTTCGCGGCTTGTTGAACTTCATCGTTGCCAGATTCACTGGCAGATGCCGCTTCCTGAGCATTCTGACTGACGCTCTCACTGGTGGCTCGCATTTCATTGATAGCAGCCGCTACCATTTCACTTTCTTGCTGCTGAGACGTAACGCCAGAGACCACATTTTCGGTCAGCTGGTTAAACTGATTCATCTCATTGCGAACCTGGTGAGTAGCATCCACAACTTCACCAATGGTCTTTTGCAGTGAAGACACAAAGGTATTGAAGTTTCGTCCCAGTTCGCCCACTTCATCAGTGGATTCAATATCGACACGTTTGGTCAAATCGCCCTGACCAGATGCGATTTCTGCCATGTTTTCGTTCAGGCGACGAATCGGACCAATGATCCAGCCGGACAGTAACCAAGTCATAGTAGCACCCAGTAATACTGCAAGACCACTGCCCAGCTCCAGAGCCAGTTCAGAGGTATGTGCCGCATCACTCGCCTGTGTACGCAAGTCGCCCTGTACTTTCTCAATATCTGAGCGTACAGATTTCAGTGCTTTACGCATGACGGAAAAGTCATTCATCATCGCGCTTTGGTTCTGATCAAACAGAGCTTTTGCGCGGTCTGGGTCTGCAAACATGGTTTCGTATTTGCCAATCCAGCTTTCTGTGGCTCTGATAAGCTTATCAACGGTTGGCTTGGAACTTGCTGGCAGTACATCGGCATCAAGTAGCTCGTAAAGGCTCTTTAAACGAGGGAGCGCTTTGTAAGCGTTGTCTTCAAATTCAAACTTCTGCTTTTTGATTTCTTCCTGATCACCGTTTGCCAGCATTAGCCCTTGCGCGGCCGAAATTACCTGATACAAATCGCGATACGCATCCTCAATTTTCTCAAGAACAGGTTGAATCGTATGGTTGAGCTTTTGGTTCGCTTGGTTTTGGGCACCAAAAAGAACGACGTTATAAATAGTGATTGAAGAGAACAAAACGATCATAACTCCAACCGGAAGTGCCATTTTCATTCTCAGAGAGAGGTTAGATAACCAATTCATACTTTACCTACAATAGAGCAATTACTCTAAAACATTGATATTACATACCCGCACAGGCATCGCTGTGAGCGGAGATAACAAAATTTTAATTCATAGAACTGTGTGTTTTCGTTATCTGAATCAAAGCAACATGCGGGCTAAAAATTCCCTTGAGTTACTTTTGACTCGTATAGCCTTTCCCCTAAATTTTCACCGCCAGCAAGCAGCTAATCGTTTGCGCAGCATTAAAATAAGGCTATATATAACAGTGGCTTATAATAAGCTTCGCTTCTTTCCGTATGGGTGCACTAAATACCATTTATTTCTAAATTAAACAATATTTTTTATGAGGAGAATTGCCGTTAACTGAAAAATATTCGTGACGAAGACCCGGCTGATTATCTTTGAAAATCAACTTAGCCTGATGCTGTTTCACCACAGCTTCAACTAACGCTAACCCAATTCCGTTACCCGTCTCACTCCGGCTTTTGTCTGCCCTGAACAGCGGTTGACACACTTTGTTTTTATCGGTGTCTGAAATGCCGATGCCGTTGTCACTGACCACGACACCGCACTGATCCGTCACCACTTCGATACAGCCTGATTCGGGTGTGTACTTCACCGCATTTTCAACCAGGTTAAACAATGCCCGGAACATCAGTGAGCGGTCACCTTGTATTTGGCAAGGTTCGTCTTCTCTTAAGGTCAGAGTTTGGTTTTTTTGCTCTGCCAGTGGCATTAAAAAATCCACCACATCTCGAGTAACCTGCCCCAGGTTGACTACCTCTTTTTTGATTGCCACCTGCCCACTATTTAGCCGTGCAATTTCAAGCATGCTATTGAAAAGAGAAAGGATAAGATCCAGTTCATCCTGACACGACATAAGCTCTTGGGCGTGACTTTCATCCAAATTTTCTGAAAGGGTTAGCTCCTCAAGTCTCAATTTTAAGCGAGCCATCGGCGTTCGCATATCGTGTGCCATACCAATTGAGAGAGATTTGAGAGTCTCTTCATTCTTTTCCATCTGCTCAATCATAAAATTGAGATGTATTGCCAAAATATCGAATTCATCATCATTGGCTGATACAGGCAATTTCACCTTTTTTTCACCACACAGGAAGCGATTCATGGCGTGATTGACCCGATGGAGCTTACGCAGTACGACAATGGCAAACCCTGCCACGCCGATAAACATGAAGGTGACAGGAATAAGAACACCGGACAGGATCATGGGTACGACTTTGGAGCGGTAGGATTTCAGCAGCTCAGGTTTGATTCCGATTTCCAGAGTTCGTCCGTCAAAAAGAATAAGCTGATTATCTCCGACGCTATTGCGCATTACCGGATAGGACTGGGGAATGGATACTCGAATGATGTTATAGGTGAAGGGGCTGTCGGATTCTCGCTTTCGGGTAACGAGTCGCTCTATCTCGTTGCCACCACGTAGATTAGCATCGCCAAACTCCTGGAGTTCATCCTGAAGTTGCTGGTTAAGTTGATCGCGGTGAAAGCGTTCTGAATGAAGAAAAACCTGATGAACAAACAGGGAGTACAAAATCCCTATCGCCAGCACCAACAACAGAAGTATTTTGAATACAGAGGAACGGGTAAGGTCGTGATTAACAGCGAAGGACATAACCGGCCCCACGAACCGTATGCAGCAGGTTAGTTCCCCCTACCTCATCGAGCTTTTTCCTTAAGTTGGCAATGTGAACATCAATCACATTGGTTCGGGGATCAAAATGATAGTTCCATATCGCCTCAAACAAGCGCATTCTGGAGATCACCTGCTCGTCATGCTCAAGGAAGTACTGCAAAAGCTGAAACTCTTTGGGCTGTAAGTGAAGTTCGGTCCCTTCGTAGCTGACCTTGTGTGCTTTCAAATCCAGTTTTAAGCCTGCGTACTCCAGACTACTGACTATCTGAGTTGTTGGTTTGTGGCGACGGACTATGATGTCTGTTCTTGCGATTAACTCGGCAAGGGCAAAAGGCTTGGTGAGGTAATCGTCACTCCCCGCCTGTAAGCCACTTACCCGATCTTCCACGCTATCCATTGCGCTTAAAATCAGCACAGGAACCTGTACTTCGGCGGCTCTTAAAGCGGCAAGTACTTTCATTCCATCCAGACCCGGTAACATTCTGTCTAAAATGATCATCTGATAGTCGCAGCTTACCGCCATCATCAAACCATCCTGACCGTCGGCGGCTTCATCAACGATGTAGCCATGCTCTTTCAGCCCTTTAGAAACAAATTCTCTTGTGGTGGCATCGTCCTCAATCACCAGAATTTTCATACAGTTACCCTTCAAGTACTCAACAAAGTGAATACTATCAAAGGGGTAACGATAAAACTTTGTATAAGGACAAAAATGCGGGGTTAATTGGTCATCTTAAATAGCCAAGGCGATGCAATATCTTGGAAGGGCGTACTTCTCACGGCAAAGACAATCTTAACTAATTGAATTTATTTGAATAAGTAGATCAAGGAGAGGTTAGCCAACTGCGATGAAGATAGGATTAATTATTGTTAATGTGGATTGTCGTGAAGTGCGGGTTGGGCGTTTTCGCAGTCATGGTTCGGATTTGGTCCATCTGAATGAAAGATTCGTCTTCGTCCAGATGGCTTAAAACAAGATACTCAATGCGGTCGGCGCCTATTTTTGTACTTGTAGCAACGCCTTCTTCTGTTTCTCCATTTAACATTTCCAAAGTCACTTTGAATTTGAACACACAAGCCAGTTCAATAAAGTCGTACTTGTCACAGCTGATCATAAGTTCTTCCATTTAACAACGTCCTTTTAATCATGGCATAGATTCCGCTGTTAGGGAGAAAATAAATCCGGTTTAAGCGCACAAAAAAGCCGCCTTTTCAGGCGGCTATCAAATCTGTCATACGACCATATATACCCAAGTGACCTCAAGATGCAGGATTCAGAGCCTCATATTCTGTTTCAGTTCAAGGAAACGAACGCAGCGGAATGACCCGTCCTTTCCAAGTTCTTTGACGATGAAATGAGACAGAATATGGGCTCCCAAGGGCGAGTTTAACTGGCTTTCATACTGCGTTACCGATTCTTGATTTAGAACCACTAGATCTTCAAATCGGTGTCTTGTCTGAAAAGCCAGTTAATTCTCGCTGAACTTAGCATCTTGAGGTTACTTGGGTATAAGATAAATTATCTTTCCCAGTACGCTTCTTCCAAGCTGTCTTCACGCTCTGGTAATCCTCGGGAAAGACGAGGTGAATGCTGAACCAACACTTCATAGCTGGCGCGGTTTGAATACTTGCACACTTGTGAGAACGAGGAATACGTCAGATAAGGATACTGGTGCTTGCTTGAATTAGGCACGTTCTCCTTGTGGTAACGGTTTGCGGCCATATCGTGCAGTAGCGCAGACAATGCCGCGTCTCCGGCACCATTGGTGTTCTTAATTTTCTCTGGACCACCCATGTAAGGAGCGATGTGAGAATAAACTTTGACTGGGTTATCAGTATTGGCTTTACGTACCGGGCGGCTGAATTCGTAACGGTTAAACTCCGCAATTGCACCAGGAAGAAGTGGCAATGAGGTTTCACGCTTTGCAGTATCTTCAGCAAATCCTGCCATGTAAAGACCAACGGGACCTGCGGTACACAGAACCAAATCCACCCACTCCAGAGTCTTGTCCGAAGCCAAAAGCGGGTCACTTTCCCCCGTCAGTGCTTCAGCTTCATCTTCATTCATGGCAACAACGCTAACATGATCCGCCAAGAATTCCTGCCAGAAAGTAGGATCATCCTGAATCACATATTTAGTGCCCAGGGTCAGAACGACTGGCACATCGTATTTCTTCGCATACTGGATAGCCTGCATTGTCGCTTCCGGCATTGGATCACCCGGTTTACAACGAACCAGATAAGCGGTAAGAACTAGCGCAGAAGCTTTCTGGAAAATGTTCTCGGGTATGCTTTCCGGTTTCAGTTGGTTCATGTGACCTTCACTGATTGCGAAAGTACGTTCGCCATCTTCACTAATAAGTGCAAAACAGCGACCGATAGCGCCGTCTACACCCTGCAGGTAGTTTAGGTCCATTCGGCTAGAAGTATTGCAAAGATAGCGGTAGCCGTAGCTGCCAATTTTGATGTCCTGACTCATCACCCCAAGAAGGATCGATTTATCGTCAGCTAAAACAGAATAGTTGTGCAGAGTGTTACCGATAGTACCACCGGCAAATTCATTGGTGACCAGCCCCTGATCTTTCAGTTCGTTATAGAGGTTTTCAGCCGTTTCATCATCGATAACCAGAGAGTGTCCCTTACTCAGTGCAAATTTCTCAATGAATTCATCGCTCACTTTCGCTTCAATATCCACCAGAGTCTGGTCGATACCAACGATGTGAGTACGAGCCATTTTCTTGCTTTCCTGTGCTTGAGTAACGAGTGGATCACGCGCGTGCACAGGGAAATAATGTTTGGATTTTCTTTGACCGGGAAACTTCATAGTAAATAAAACTTTTTAAGGGACAAGTCGGGAGCGCGATTGTAGCTCGCCTGTATATACGCGGCAATAAGCCCCCAAAAGGCAAACGTTTGCTTGTAGATATATAGCATAAACCCCTGTTTGTACTTCGTTTACATCGTTTGATTTAGTGGCTTTGACGGTTACAGACGCACAATTTGCGCATCAGGATTTAAAGAATTGTAGTTCATGTTGAGCAAAATTTTTGAGATTGGGAAAGACATAATCCAGCCCAGTTCCAGTAACGCCCATCCACTTAGCCAGAGTTGCTCCTACCTGATCGTTCGATAAAGTTGGGATGATACGTCCAACCCCTAGATCATCTGCACCTTTTAGGGAGATGTCCGGATATACTCCAATAGCATTCTCTGTTTGTACACTGCCACCCACTATTAGCTGATGACTTCCCCACCCGTGATCAGAACCTTTTCCATTTGCCGCTATTCTTCGCCCGAAATCAGACATAGTAAATGTCGTCACCTTCGAATCGAGTCCCAGTTTTTCTAACTCAGCATAAAACTGCGCAATACCCTGACTCAGCTCTCTAAGCAGTGCTGGATGCCTTTCTAGCTGGTCATCATGAGTATCGAAACCGTTCAGACGAACAAATATCGTCTGCCTTGAGTGGCTAAAATTTGGTGCGAGCCTTATCAACTTCAGAGCTGAGTTAAGTTGGGGACCCAACGTTCCTATGCTGAGCAGTGATTCTGAATCAGCAATTGGGGCAAGTTGATCAGATAGATACTCGCTTTTTTCCAGAGCCTGTCCTTTTACATCTGAAAGGTACTGATGAAAGGGACTTTCTGGTGACTTGTCATTCATGGCAATGAAGCTTTGCCGAGTACGTCTGTTTTTATCCAGCATTCTCAGCTTGGTGATTTTGCCGATCTTGATGACGTTTTGCTGAACTTGCTGTGCCCGAAGCCAGTACGTTTCTCTGCCCAAGCTGAAAGAAGGTTCTATCTTCCCGCCCAATTCAAGAACATCCAGCATACGACCTGCCCAGCCATAGGCATTACTTAGCCCGACAGCACCTTTCATCCATTCCCCCGCCTGTGAATTATGAGAAAACAGCTGCGGGGGCAGTGACTGGCCATTGTTGATACTTTGCTTGCTCAGAGGCTCTCGTAGAATCCCGGAATTAAGCACAACGTTACCTTTGCCCTGCTGGATAAGATTTTGAAGTTCAGGCATTGCTGGGTGTAATCCTAAACTGACGGCTTCTCCTTCTCTATCTTTCACCTTTAAATCAATCGGCAAAATTTCATTGCGTTCTAAAGCAAGATCGGAACGTGCCTTCTGGTATTGAGCATAATGTTTCTCGTCGGTTGGAATAACAGTGTTAAAACCATCGTTTCCACCGGCAAGATAGATGCAAACCAATGCTTTAAAGTCTTTGTTGTCGTCTCCATGTGCTCCCATTACCAAGGGAGAATTCAATAGCACAGGGAAAGATAAAGCGGATGCAGAGTGTAAAAACTGACGGCGGTTAATCTTCATTTCAAACCTCCCTGAACAAAATATTCATCACTGGTGATAGTCAGATAAAGCAACTCCTGAAGCAGACGCTTTTGCTTACGCGTGCCTTTCACATTCCCATATTTTGCAGAATGAATGACCAGAATATTTTTCATTTCCTTAGACATGGTTCCACCAAGTAACACGAAATCGAGCGCTGAAACCAGTGACTTCGGCTGGCTGGTCAGATCCAGCCAACCCTGCATGTTTGCGGTAGGAGCATTTTTGTTGGATTGCACAAGGTAAGACAACATGATGTTGACCATTTCGGTGTAACTGTTCCAGTTCATCAAAGCCAGTTCCGGCGCGACCAGATTATGCTGTGCCAAATCCCCTGTTGGCTGATAATCGGGAGAATAGAAATTGAATACCGAAGGCGAACGAAGCGGTCCTTGCTGCGTAACACGGTATACCCGTCGAACATCCACTTCCTGTTTGTTCTGGGGTGGGAATGCCCGGTATAACTGAGTCATGGCAAGTAAAGGCTCTTTAACTTTAATGGACTGTTCGCTATAGGCTTCCGGGTCCATAAGAATGGCTTTAAACACCGCCGACAAATCTCCTCGAATGCCCATGCCATTGTTAACAAATACGTTGGCTACGCGCTCAATGTACTGTGGTGAAGGGTTTGAAGACGTCAGTCTTTGAATCAACAAGCGGGATATATGGGGCGGAAGATTTGGGTGATGAAAGAGAATGTCCAGCGCCTGTTCGAGATCTTGTTTTGGGGTTTGCCAGGCTTTAAACGCATACCCCATAAACCGCTTAGTCTCGTAATCATGATGATTGCCATTGTTTTTCATAGGCTTAACTAGCGATTTTTCACTGCGGGTCCAGCCTGTCAGAATTCTCGCCAGCTCTTCAACATCATTCTGGCTATAAGCTGGGATCGGCTCTCCGGCATTTCTTTTCACGCTGCCATCAGGGTTAAGCTGATATAAACCGAGCGTAAAAAGCTGCATCACTTCTCTGGCGTAGTTTTCATCCGGAAAGCGCCCTTTTTCAGGGTTGGCTTTTTTACTTCCCATCATGGAAAGATATTTACCCATTGCGGGGTGTAATGTCACCTCTTGCAGTAAATCCCGGAAATTGCCGAAAGCGTGTTTTATCAGAACATCGTAATAGCTTGCGAGTGAGTCAGGATAACGCCCCAATCCCCCAAACCGAGAAACAACAAAAATCTGACTGAGAGCGAATGCGCTACGTTGACGCAATTGGTCTGGCGATTCGGTGACAACCTGCCACCATACGTACTCACGCCTCGCCTGTTTTTCAAAAGCTGTCGAGTTAGAAAACCGTGGGTAATGATAGGTGGGAGTCTGACTAATCTGCAGATCAATCCATTCTGACCGCCCCAGTTTTTTCAGTTCATTGAAATCACTCTGAGTGGGACCAAATGTTGCTGAAAGCAAGACCTGAAAATGGGTTTTGTCGTCATCACTGGCTTGTGCCGAATGGATGAGTGCACTTGCCAAAACAACAAGTAGCAGGGGCAGATTTCGTATTGTCCTCATACTTCGCCTCGGTCATTTCCCTTGAATTAGTTATAGGACAAATAACCGAAGAGCCGAGTACTTTTACTAAGATTTACATGTAAAAAAACCAGCAGGCGCGAACCTGCTGGCTTTTGAAAAGATTGATTTACTGTGATTAGCGCTCTTTAGTGTATGGCTTAGCAATCGCTTTAGGTGCGATAGCCTTGCCAATAAAGCCAGCAAGAAGAACCACGGTAAGTACGTATGGCAGAGCAGAGAACACCTGAGTTGGAAGAACACCAACTAACGGCACCTCGACACCTTGCATACGTGTTTCAAGGGCAGACAGGAATCCAAACAGCAGACAGGCAAAGAATGCCGCTTTCGGATGCCATTTACCGAAGATCACGGCTGCCAGTGCGATATAGCCCTGACCAGCGGTCATCTCTTTACCAAACCCTGCATTCTGAGCAGTAGAAAGGTACGCACCTGCAAGTCCACATAGGACACCGGTTACCATAACTGCACGAAAACGCAGAGAGTACACAGAGATACCTGCTGTATCTACAGCGTTCGGTTCTTCACCTACCGCACGGACACGAAGCCCAAATCGAGTTCTGAACAACACCCACCAAGTCGCAAACACAGCAACAAACGCAAGATAAACCAGAATGTTGTGGCCTGAAATCAGCTCTGAGTAAATAGGTCCAAGAACAGGAATGTTTTCCCCCAACCACTCTGCTCCTGGCAGGTCAATCGGCAGGAAACGCTGCTCATTTAACAAAGTCGGTGTCTGACCACCGCGTGAGAACCACGCATGCCCAAGCGTAATCGTCATACCGGAGGCAAAGAAGTTAATCGCCAGCCCTGAAATGATCTGGTCACCTTTCTGAACGATTGAAGCGTAGCCATGCACCAAAGACAGCAAAACGGATGCAGCAATACCTGCTAGCAAGCCTAACCAAGGAGAACCAACGGCATAGGCGGTTGCCGCTGCAACAAAGGCAGAAAACAGCATTTTGCCTTCAAGACCGATGTCGGCAATACCAGAACGTTCCGAGAATATCCCTGCCATCGCAGCAAAAATAAGTGGAATAGCCAAACGAATGGTTGAGTCGAAAGTGGACAATAGCCAGTTAAATATTTCCATCGTCGCACCTCCTATGCTTTCGCTTGACGAGTGAAGAGTTTTTCAACAGGTTCGCGAATTAACCTGTCCATCGCACCAGTGAAGAAGATCACCAAACCCTGAATAACCATGATCAGCTCTGGGTTGAGGCTCGGCATCTCAAACTGGAGTTCTGTTCCCCCCTGATACAGGGCGCCAAACAGAATCGCAGCGATAATGATTCCTACCGGGTGGTTGCGCCCCATCAAGGCAACGGCAATACCAATAAAGCCAAATCCACCAGTGAAGTTCAGAATCAGACGGTTGTGCGCACCAAACACTTCATTCACTGCCATCATGCCTGCCAGCGCGCCAGAAATGGTCATGGCAATAATGATGATCTTCTTGGCATTAATACCTGCGTATTCCGCAGCCGAAGCATTCTGCCCCACAACTCGAATGGCATATCCCAGACGAGAACGGAAAAGCAGCAACCAAACCAGCCAAGCCATTACCAGAGCAATAAGCAAAGACGGGTTAAGAAGAGAGAATGGCAGTTCAAACCCGTGAGCGGCTCCCCATTCGTGCAGTTTAGGGAATACGGCTTCTGGGTTGAAGTAGCGGGAATCCGTTGAGTTACCACCGTATTTGGCAATGTGTTCCACCAAAGCGTAACCCATGACAGAAAACGCAATAAAGTTGAACATGATCGTAGTTACAACAATGTGAGAACCGCGTTTTGCCTGCAGATAACCTGGTACCGCGCCCCATAGCGCACCGAATGCAGCAGCAACAATAATAGCCAGTGGCGCCATTAACCAAACCGACAAGATGCCGTCTAGTAGCAGCATCAAAATACCGATACCCAAACCAGCGATATACGCCTGACCTTCACCACCGATGTTGAACAGCCCGGCATGAAACGCAACTGCAACCGCCAAGCCAGTGAAGATAAAGTTCGTTGAGTAATACAAGGTATTGCTCAAACCACCGTATTCAAGGTTGGTTGCCCCCTGAATCATTACAGAGAAAGCCGCTACCGGGCTTTCACCGACCAGTAAAACCACAAGGCTTGATACCACTAACGCCAAAACAAGTTGGAGAAACGGGACTAAAGCCACATTTACCCATGCGGGTACGGTTTTGTTCATTGTACTTCTCCTTCTGCACTGGCATTGGCCATCAGCAGACCAAGTCCTTTCTCATCCGTTTCACTTGCTTTTACTTCACCGGAAATCTCGCCGTCTACCATCACGATAATGCGATCAGACAGAGACATAATTTCGTCCAGTTCAGTTGAAACGAGAAGTACCGCAGCGCCGTTGTCACGAGCTGCAATGATGTTTTTATGGATAAACTCAATCGCCCCGATGTCTACCCCACGGGTAGGCTGCCCAACCAGAATGACATCTGGGTGCTTCAGCATTTCGCGAGCAATGATCAGCTTCTGCTGGTTACCACCAGAGAAGTTAGCGCTTTTAAGATTCGGATCGACGGGTCTGACATCATACTGCTCCATCATGTCGCGCGTGGCACCATCAATGGCAGACAAATCAAGAAGCTTCGCTCCATATTCATCGTTATGATGGAAGCCCAAAATCGCGTTTTCTGAAGCAGGCATCGTTTTCACTAAGCCTTGTTTAATTCGGTCTTCAGGGATATGACCAATGCTCAGTTCACGCATCAGAGCGGCATCACGGGATGTCGACGCACTGAAGGTTTTAGAACCTTGAGAAGTGGTCACCTTAGTTTCACCTTCCTGCGGTACTAACGTACCAGCCAGAACGTGCAACAACTCGGACTGACCATTACCAGATACCCCAGCAACACCCAGTATTTCACCGGCTTTCACTTCAAAGTTCAGATTTTTGAGTCGTTTGACGCCTCGATCATCGAAGTAACTGACATTGTTCACTTCAATGCGTGTTTCCTGCGGCGCTGCTTCTGATTTGTCGACGTTAAGAAGCACTTTTCGACCAACCATCAGCTCTGCCAACTCTTGAGGGTTGGTTTCCGATGTTTGACGATGCGCGACCATTTCACCTGCTCGCATTACAGAAACACTGTCGGTTACTGACATGATTTCTTTCAGCTTATGGGTGATAAGGATAATGGTCACGCCCTGCTCTTTCAGGGTTTTCAGGATGTCGAATAACTGCTCCGTTTCTTGCGGAGTCAGTACCCCTGTGGGTTCATCCAAGATCAAGATTCTTGCCCCTCGATACAGGGCTTTCAGAATCTCTACACGCTGCTGTAAACCTACAGGTAAATCAGACACCAAAGCATGGTTGTCTACATCCAGACCATACTTGGTTTCAATTTCATGCAATGCTCTTTCAGCATCTTTTGTACTGTGAGAAATCAGGCTGTGACTTTCCGCCCCAAGCATAATATTTTCAAGCACGGTAAAGGTTTCCACTAACATAAAGTGCTGGTGGACCATACCGATACCCAAATCGATAGCATCTTGAGAGTTTTTGATGGCAACTTGCTTTCCATCCACGTGAATGGAACCGGAATCTGCTTCGTAAAAGCCATACAAGATCGACATTAGAGTCGACTTGCCTGCACCATTTTCCCCCACGATGCCGTGAATGGTGCCCGGCTGGACAGCAAAATTAATATCTTTGTTTGCCCAAACCGCGCCAAAGCGCTTATTAACGAGTTTTAACTCAATGGCAGGACTGCTCATTCTCTCTCCCTGAGTGACTGAATGAATCGGAAACTAACGTTGGCTCGTGACTCGATAAGCCAGATTCTGTTATCTACGGTTGTATAAACCCCAGCAATGACAAATTCGTGGATTTACCGGGCTAATACGCAATTCATTGAAACGGCTTGACGAAAATCTCTTATTTTGAATGCAGCCATTTAACGCGAATTAGCTTAGTCATCGGTATCTGTCAGACTACTGCTGAAATATAGTCAATGAACCTGATTTTGGGTAATACAGGTTATTGCTTGCTTCTAAGATCTGTCGTCCTAATCAATTCGATAGATCTCAGCTTTTATGCCCAATCTATTGGGTCTGAAAATAAAAAACCGGACACAGTTTAGCCATGTCCGGCATTACTACTTACGTAATTAGTATGTACAAGCGCTGTTTGAGAAGTAGTCGTGAACCACTACTTTACCCGCGATAATGTCATCACGGATTTTCTCGATCTTGTTTGCCATGTCTGGCGTGATAAGGGTTGCGTTGTGCTCATCAAGTGCCCAAGCAACACCTTCTTCTTTAAGACCTAGAGACTGAACGCCAGAAGTGAAAGTACCAGCTTTCGCATCCATGAATGCATCTTTCACCGCTACGTCTACACGCTTAACCATAGAAGTCAGCATTACGCCTGGGTGTAGGTAGTTCTGGTTTGAATCAACACCGATTGCGTATTTCTTTTCATCAACTGCTGCCTGGTATACACCGACACCAGTACCACCAGCTGCTGCGTATACAACGTCAACACCCTGGTCGAACTGAGACTTAGCCAGCTCTGCACCTTTTGTTGGGTTGTTCCATGCCGCAGGCGTAGAACCTGTCATGTTCTGAACAACTTTAGTGCTTTTATCGATGTACTTCGCGCCTTGCTCGTAACCACAAGCAAATTTACGAATCAGAGGAATGTCCATGCCGCCAACGAAGCCAACAGCATTTGAATCACTCTTCAGCGCCGCTAGTGCACCAACTAGGAAGGAACCTTCATGTTCTTTAAATACAACACTACGAACGTTAGGAAGATCTACAACTGAATCAATGATAACGAAGTTAGTTCTTGGGAACTGCTTCGCTACTTTTTCAACGATTGGCGCTTGCTGGAAACCAACAGCAACGATTGGGTCAAAGCCGCGCTGAGCCATGCGAAGCATCGCTTGCTCACGTTGAGCTTCGTTAGTGATTTCAAACTCACCGTACTCAATCCCCGTGTCCTTCTTAAATGCTTCCGCACCGTTGTAAGCCGCTTGGTTGAAAGATTTATCGAATTTACCACCCATATCAAAGATAACTGATGGTTTAAAATCATCTGCTTGTGCTGCAAAAGCTGCCAACCCAAGCGCTACACCTACCGCGACTGACTTAAAGGTCATCATCCAATTTCTCCATGTCATTTGGTATCAAAGTAGTAAAAGTTAGCACCTATCCCTCACGAGCAGTGTAATTATCGCTCGTTTTTTTACAGATTCTTGACATGATTCACGACTGTGATGAAGAACATATTCAATTCGAACAATAGTTAATCGTTTGCATCTTTAAATTGAGCACAATTCTTGTATACAAAGTGAACTTTTTGTTTAAATTTCGTATGCGAAGTTAAGAAATTTCACAAGGAAAACAGAAGTTAAACCGAGCTCCGTCCGGTGAGTTTATCAGTTCAATTCGACCTTTGAGATATTGAGTAACTAAAATATAGGCGACGTGTAATCCGAGCCCGACAAATCCCTGACCACGTTCAGTTGTGATAAAAGGCTCAAAAAGCGTGTGTTCAACTTCTGCAGAAACGCCTTTCCCGTCATCCGAGTATTCCACCTCTAATTCGCCATTTTGATGCCTTACTTTTAACCATACCTGCCCTGAATTACTGCCAGAAAACCCGTGATGGTACGTATTCAAAACAAGCTTTTGCAAAACGTCATGAACAATCCAGGTATTGAGCTTCACGGTGAGCGTCGGATCGCACTCGATATTGAACTTAGTTTCGATACTCTGTGTGGTGGAAACCGATTCAATCCCTTCCGAGAGAAAGCGACCAACATTCACAGGCTGAACCTTGGTTTCAGCACCTGCTGCATCCAGCTCTCGGAAAGAATCTATTAAACGGGTCTGTTTAGACGTGTTGTTGAGACCTATGGTGGTGAAATCGCGGATCGACTCTAGGGTAGAAATCATGTTGTTTTTTGAGAGCGCCCCACTCTCAATGCTATTTTCTAATGTTGCGACCGTGTCACGAATCGCAGAAAACGTACTGATGCAATTACCTATTGGCGTATTCATTTCATGAGCGACGCCAGATACAAGTTTCGCGAGCGACGCCATCTTCTCAGATTCCACCAGCATATTTTGAGTGTTGCGAAGCTGGTCCAGAGCATCTGACTTTTCCTGAACCAGACGTTCCAGCTCGCGCTTGGACTGACTGATGCTCAAGTGGTTTTGCACCCGAGCAATCAACTCTTTCTTCTGGAAAGGCTTGCTGATGTAATCCACAGCGCCGGAAGAAAATGCCTTTTCTTTCGCATCCTGATCCGTCAGTGCAGTGAGGAAAATGATAGGAATATCCACATACTCTGGGTTTCCGTTCAGAATTTGGCAAACCTCAAAGCCATTCATTTCCGGCATATTTACATCCAGAAGAATAAGAGAGGGCTTAATTCTTTCTACGCGACTCAATGCGGTTTTACCGTTGTTTGCCGTCGCGATTTTGTATCCTAGCTCACGAAGAAATCCGGACGCGACCCCGAGGTTAGAAGGGCTGTCATCCACGATAAGAATAGAGATTTCATGGTTGCTCATTGACGTAATCATCCACCATGTCGATTATTTTCTGATCGTCGAATTCATGTGCAAACTTGACGACACGCTCGGTAAATTCTGGAAAATCGGTTGAAAGGGGGTGCATCAGCTCTTGAATATCATCGATGTAGCCGTCAACCGCTAATGCACGGATTTTAGTTAGGATTTCCCCACCTGGTACTCGAATTTCCCCTTCTACTTCAGCAGGTTGTGACTGTAATGCAACTGCACTATTAGCAACTCCATTAACTCTAGTATAGGCAAGGAATTTCTTAAGCTCCTCCGTCAGGCTATCTTTATCTACGGGTTTTGTTATGTAGCCCTCACAGTGCTGGATATAAGTGTCCAGTGAATCCGACAAAGCCGATGCAGTCACAGCAATGATAGGAATATCTTTGAAGCGGGGATCATTCTTGAGCTTTTCAGATGCTTCACGCCCATCCATGTTGGGCATTTTAATGTCCATCAGAATGAGGTCGGGAACAAACCTTTCTACCCGCTCCAGTACCTGTAACCCATCGTCTGCGTAATCGAGAGAAAACGGAGAATCCGACAGGAATTGTGCCAGAATTTCCTGGTTGTAATCGACATCATCGGCAATCAGGATTTTCGCTGGTTCAAACGCCACTTTCTGGTTCGGGCTGTGTTCACCTGAATCCTGTTCAACTTCCTGAGCACTCTTAACAATAGGAAGCGTAACGCTAAAGGTGGTTCCAACTCCAAACTCACTCTTCACGCTGATTTGACCGCCCATCAGTTCAATAATCTGTCTGCTGATGGCAAGTCCAAGCCCTGTGCCTCCAAAGCGGCTTTCAGTGGCTTCCGCCTGCTCGAAGGAGCCGAAGATCTTACCTATCTGATCTTCTCTAATACCGATACCTGTATCTTCTACATCAAATTCGAGTCGGAAATCGTTATCCACAGATATGGCGCGGGACGTCACCTTAACGTACCCCTGCTCAGTGAATTTTACGGCATTACCGATAAGGTTAATGAATACCTGACGCAAGCGGTTTTCGTCTAGCAACAGGCTTTCTGGCATCCCTTTTTCTATTTCATAAATCAGTGCGAGGTTACTGCTGGTTGCCTTATGTTCAAACATGTCGTGCAGTTCTTCGAACATTTTGGGAACCGACGTCGCCGCCATGTGGAATTCCAGTTTGCCCGCTTCTACTTTCGATAGATCCAGCACGTCATTGATCAGATGAAGTAGCGCCTTACCGGACGTTCTGATTTTATTGATAAAGTTGAGTTTTTTCGGATTGGTCTCTTCTGAATAGAGAATTTCAGAAAACCCGAGAATCGCATTCATGGGCGTGCGAATTTCGTGGGACATGTTCGCCAGAAACTCCGACTTCGCCTGATTGGCTTTCTCTGCCCCTTCTTTGGCTTTTTCCATTTCACCCACGGCATGCCGAAGCTCTTCTGTGCGCTGCATAACGCGATCTTCCAGCTCTTCATTCAGTTTACGAACTTTCCGCTCTGCCACATCCCGTTCCTGAATTTTCAGGTTCAGTTCGGTAATGTTGTCTTTGATTGCGCTTTGCATGAAGTAGAAGTTTCGCGCCAGCTCGCCAAACTCATCACGGCGGCTAATGTTGATTTTATGATTGATGTTGCCGTTCGCAATGGCGCTGAAATCTTTGATGAGCTGCGAAATGGGTTCAATGAAAGAGCGCGCCATCAGAATGGCAATGGCTACGGCGAGTAATACCAGAACCAGACCAGATAAAATGAGCAGTACTGCAACCCGCTTAGTAGCGTCTTCAATCACCTGCTGAGAAATCGATGTCACCAGATAGCCAAGAATGACACCTTTATCCCGAATGGTGGATGCCAGCCCAGTGTGTATCTGACCATCCACGTCCTGAAGTTCCATTAACTTCTTTGGCGTTCCGACTGGCACCTCGTCAGTGAGCACCCGGAACAGCTTAGAGCCATCAATTCGCTGGCGGTCTTCATCGTATAGCGTTATCTCTACACCGAGGTCGACTTCCTGAATCGCCAAATCGAAATCCCAGCTTCTCTGAAGAACCAGAATTCCACCGTTGTCGAGTTCAAAGCTGTAACTGATACCGATACTGCCGTCAGATAAGGTGGCGAGTTCTGTTCCCGCTGAACCGACAAACTTTTTCGGAAAGTTGAGGACTGGCGTGATCTCTTTCTTGCGCAAAAAGTTTCTTGCATCCCAGCTTATCAGGGTACTTTCATTAAGAATGATGCCGTCTAGCTCGGCATTGTATTGGGCATAAAGATAATTTACGCCTTCATCAAATACGGGGGCTTTGGAATTTGGGTCTGCTGGCAAGTAAATGGCATAACTGGTGATGTCATAAAGACGGGCAAACTCCAGTAGATACTCCCGAACGTCTGGATAAAAGGTCAAGACTCCTAAAAAGTCTTCAGCCGTGAATACACTTCCTCTTTCCACTCCCATTAAAAACTGAGTGGAACCGCTGTTGCGAAATGCTTCATATTGGCGGTGTATATGAGGAAAGTCGTCCAGTATGCGACGCTGAAGTGAACTAGTGGCATTGTGAAGACGCGCCTCATTCTGCCGGTTAATCTCGCTACGCATCAGGACATTGGACGCGACAATAGACAAGACTATCGTCAGCGCCACGAGCAATGGAGTGAATACAAAGAGTTTGGTCTTAAACGTCATTTAGCCTTCCAGCTACTTACCAGATTCTTGCGTAAAAAATGAGTCACGTTTTCTTGGTTTACGACAACTGCGCCGATGTTGACCACTTCGGGTAATAGCGTAATCCCTATGGTTGCAATATCACTGGCGACCGGAATATCGTTCTCCACCCGGCTGTGATAATCCTCCAGTAAAGAAACGGAGAGATAACTCATCATTGCTGTTTTCGCGACAATGGTGGAGTCGATGACCCCACTTTCGATAAATTCAAGCACGGTATCTTCACGGTCATGAACGACAATCGCCAACTCTTTGTCCATCAAACCTAACTGCCCGATAGCATTTCCGATTCCTACACCAGAACTGGAGTTCAGACCAATCAGCCCCGTAATTTCGGGGTTGTCCCGCAGCAATTGCATGGTGACCTGACTTGCCTGATCCGTGTTGGTTTTGTCATCTACCTCGGCGACAATTTCCCACTCGCTTCCTTTCAGCCCATCCATAACACCCTGACGTTTCAATGCTGTGTTACTGGCTTGGTTTAATACCAGCCCGAGCTTGCCTTTGCTACCACCAATGCGAAGCAGCTCTTTGGCGGTAAGCAGACCGGCCTGATAATTGTCTAAACCGATGTAGGTATTCGCATTGTGATCATCAGGCGCAGCTTCTATCGCAATGACCTTTATCCCTTTCTTACGCGCCTCTACAATGAGCGGTACCACTTTGTCGACCCACAAGGGCACGATGATGCCATCTGGGTTTGCTGCAATGGCGGTTTCCATCGCTTTATATTGGGCATCCCAATCCGGACCTTGTGGTCCTAGAGTGGCAATATTGACGTCGAGTTTCTGGCTGGCGTACTTGAAACCAAGTTTGATATCACGCACGTAAGGATGAGCTAAAAACGCACCTACGAAGTAGTACGTTCTCTTTTCGGTTTTCTCGGCTATTGCACTGGGTACCAGACACAAAACCAGCAAAACCGGGGCTACAAAAAGGCGCACAATGACTCGCCTCAAGGTTGAAGTAAGCATAGGAAGTTCCATCTCAATCACACTTTTTATTGAGTATAGACAGTCCTTTTAACTTTTGTGGAACAGGTCAATAGATTGAATCAATGAGCTATTAAAGAAAAAGCCCACCTTGTTCAGGTGGGCTTTGAAATTGATATTACGAATCGAGGTTATTTAATAATACCCGCTTCTTTGTAGTATTTTTCTGCACCCGCATGAAGTGGTGCGGAAAGACCGTCTTTCGCCATTTCTTCTTTCTTCAGGTTGTTGAAAGCTGGGTGAAGACGCTTAAATGTGTCAAAGTTTTCAAACACTGATTTTACGATTTCGTACACCACTTTGTCTTTCACAGCAGTCGAGCTTACGAACGTTGCACCCACACCAAACGTAGTCACATCCTGGTCGTTACCGCGGTACATGCCACCTGGGATAGTTGCTACACGGTAGAAGCTGTTGTCTTGAATCAGCTTGTCTACAGCCGCGCCACTTACTTCTACAATCACACTGTCACAAGAAGTTGTCGCTTCTTTAATTGCACCACTTGGGTGACCAACGGTGTAAATCATCGCATCAATTTTGTTGTCACACAGTGCTTTAGACTGCTCAGACGCTTTCAGCTCCGAAGCCAGTTTAAAGTCTTTCATTGTCCAGCCAAGTTCGCCCATCAGCACTTCCATGGTTCCGCGCTGACCAGAGCCCGGGTTACCAATGTTGACACGCTTGCCTTTCAGGTCTTCAAACTTTTTGATACCACTGTCTGCACGAGCAACCACGGTAAACGGTTCTGGGTGAACAGAGAACACAGCACGAAGATCTTTAAATGGTCCTTTGTCTTCAAATTTGCTTGAACCGTTGTATGCATGGTATTGCCAGTCTGACTGAGCGATACCTAAATCCAGTTCACCAGCACGAATTGTGTTGATGTTGTACACCGAACCACCCGTACTCTCTACAGAACAGCGGATGCCATGATCTTTACGCCCTTTGTTTACCAGACGGCAAATAGCACCTCCAGTTGGGTAATAAACACCAGTAACACCACCCGTACCGATAGTTACGAAGTCGTCTGCAGCGTTAGCAGATGCCGCCATACCTAATGCGCCACTCAGCCCCATCACAACACAAGCCGTTTTAAAGAACGTCATATCCCTTTCCTTCTGTTGATTTGCATGCAACACACATGCGTCTTGTCTCTGGAAACATAGTTCCGTTTACGTCAGTTTTACAACTTTAACAAATACCACACTCTATATGAGGATGCGAAATTTTCATCTTAAAACATGAAGTTATTCGCTACTTCTCAATTTTGACTCAAACTGTTCAGAAGGTATCACGCTAAGGTTAAGCGCCTTTGCCTGACGAACAAGTTGAGTTACCTGATATTCGTTCCCCGGAGACATTTCTCCATTTGGTAAAAAATGGTTATTTTCAAATCCGACCCTAGCGTCCCCACCCAATAACATAGCAGACAAAAGGCATTGCTGTTCCATTGGACCAAACGCACAAGCCCCCCAACGAATACCTGAACTCATCAGTTCAGGAGTCAGGAGCGGGAGTAAATCTTTAGGGTGGGATTGTAAGCCTTTCGAATATCGCCCCAACACCAATAGCAAATGTTGATTGGTTGCAGGGATAACGCCGCTTTCAAGAAGCCGGAAATAACGGGCAAGATCATTCGGGTCATAGACAATCCACTGAACCAGAATGTTCTGACCATTCACAAGGCGGAAAAAGTCTCTGGCGGTTGGTTCGGCTTTGCTATCAGGAATAAGCTCTTTGACTGCGCAGGAAACCGCAGGAGGACGAACTTTTTCAATCAGCATCATCTGTTCATAGGGAGTGTATTGCCCTACAGCTTCTGTTGTCAGTTGAATCAGAATATCTTTGCCGGCTTCTGCTAACAGCTCTTCCAGCAAAGCAGCATTTTCCCGAATACCCAAGGTATATTGCCCATCAGAGGTTCTGGCGTGAACGTGCGCCATTGCAGCTCCGGCAGCCTGACAAGCTTTAACATCCTGAACAATTTCATCAATAGAAACGGGTAATGCTAAGTGGTCTTTCTTCTGTTTTCTGGCACCATTCGGAGCAACAATTATGGCTGGCATACCAGTTCCTCAGCAAAGAGGGCTTCTAACGTTGCCTCCAACCTATCTACCAGCTCAAATACCTGCTCATCCGACATGATAAAGTGAGGCGCGAGTAATACATGGTGCCCATTTTGTCCGTCTATGGTTCCTTTCATTGGGTAACACATCAACCCTTTTTCCATCGCTGTTGCTTTGACTTTTTTCTCTAGCTGGCTAGACGGCGAAAAAGGAGTCTTTGTGGCTTTTTCTTCCACCAGTTCAAGACCGATAAACAGCCCGCGCCCGCGGATATCTCCAACGTTAGGGTGATGGTCAAATCGGGTCCTCAACTCTTTGAACAGCTTTTCACTCAATGAATTTACCCGCTTGAGGTAATGACCATCAACGATCTCTGTAACGGTTGCCAATGCAGAGGCACAAGCCATGGGGTGCGCGTTAAAGGTGTGACCGTGCTGAAAGTACCCCGTCCCCAGTGCAATTGTCTGATATATTTTCGAACTCACTACAGTCGCACCAATCGGCTGGTAACCTCCCCCTAACCCTTTAGCAATCGTCACCATATCCGGCACAATGCCCTCTTGTTCGAATGCGTAAAAACTGCCTGTTCTTCCAACGCCACACATCACTTCATCTAAAATCAGCAGCACATCGTATTTGTCGCAGATTTCCCGAATTCGTTTGAAATAACCTTCAACCGGAGCAAGCGAACCTGCGGTGGCTCCCACGACGGTTTCAGCCACAAAAGCCATCACGTTATCAGCACCAACGCCCAACAGAGTCTGTTCCAGCTCGTTGGCAACTCGCTGACCATACTCAAATTCGGTTTCGTCCGTTTTTTTATCTCGATAAGGATAACAAGGCGAGATGTGATGAGTAGCTTTAAGTAAAGGTCTGAAAGGAGCACGTCTCCATTCGTTTCCACCAACCGACAATGCCCCCAGTGTGTTGCCGTGATAGCTTTGCCTGCGGGCAATAAACTGGGACTTGCTCTCTTTTCCTTGCTCAAGGAAATATTGGCGAGCCAGCTTAAGAGCAGACTCTACCGCCTCCGAACCTCCACTAACCAGATACACATGATTAAGAGGTTCAGGGCTCAGTTGGACCAGCTTCTCGGCGAGTTTTTCCGCCACTTCAGTGGTGAAAAAACCGCTGTGAACAAAAGGCAACGAGTCAAGCTGCTGAGAAATTGCCTGCTTAATGACTGGGTTGTTATGACCTAAATTAGACACCGCTGCACCTCCACAGGCGTCGAAGTAACGTTTACCTGCCTGATCGAACAGATAAACGCCTTCGCCTCGCTGCGCGACAGGCGGCTGGTGGTGACAGTGGCGATGGATAAGCTGAGTCATAACACTCGTCCTCTTGGGCGGTTAATATGTAACCAAGATATCGCTTTGTATTTTATCAACAAGCGAATTATTCTCAGAGGTATGAGCATATGGAATACCCTCCCGATATGGATTTGGGTAAAGAAAAGAGAGATCGTCAATGGAACTGACTAAGCACTTACCCTCAAGTCGATCGCTACAAGCCTTTATTGTTGCGGCGCGCTGCCTGAGCTTTTCTGAAGCTGCAAAGCAGCTTCACATCACTCAGGGAGCAATCAGTAAACAAATCCAATCTTTAGAATCTCAACTCGGACAGGCACTTTTCATCCGTAATGGAAACGGGTTACAGCTTACCGAAGCTGGTAATTTGTACCTGACTAAAGTAGTCCCTGGTCTCGAAGCCATTCAGGCTGCCAGTGCCGAAATTCAGCAGTCTCAGTCAGACACCAGTACCCTGCATTTGAATATCTCTCCCTCTGTCGCCAACCTTTGGCTTTTGCCGGAGATTCATGATTTTCTGACCGAAAACCCAACTATTCGGCTATCTGTAAATACTGGAGATGGTCGCTTGCCTAAGGGAGGAAACGATGCAGACATGTCAATCCGATGCTTACCGATTGCCAAGCATTATGAGCATTCGGAATGGCTATTTAGAGAAAAGCTCATACTGGTCGCTCACCCTTCGCTGAAAAATCTAAGATCAGTAGAGGAAGTTTTTCGTCAGCCGCTTTTACCTCAATCGACCCGTCCACAACTTTGGGAACTGATGTTCAGGCAATATCAAATTGAATTCACCCCGAATTACTACCCCGTCGCGTACGAGCACTTTTACATGTCGATTCCCCTGCTACAAAGAGGCTGTGGAGTCGCATTACTGCCTGAATTTATAGTGAAAAAAGAATTGGAGGCTGGAAGGTTGGTAAATCCGCTTGGACTGAATTTTGAGAGCCCGTATGGCTACTATCTGATATGCCCAAGCTACAAACTCAGCGAGCAAAATGTTTCAGCATTTGTTCGGTGGATTCATTCACTCATAGCTCACATCTGAGTGAAATAAAAATCATCCAGCGAATTTTTATGCCTGAATGTTCATTTTTTATGTAAAGATCAACATTGCGTACCATTTAGTTTCATATCAATTACAGTCATTGTTTCCAATGATCCAAGTATGTAAATAATTTCTCTTTACCGCATTACACGCCGATATAGTTAATTTAAGACTCACCGTAAATGAGTGGGTTGATTATAAAAACCAGTGTAAATCGGATGAAGCGAAGACTCTCACCGTTTACACGGCAACTACGTCTATTGGCAGAGATTATGAGCATAACAACACGGCTTAAAGAGTGGGCATCGAATAATGTCCCCTTGGTATTTTCCATCCTCAGATTCATTCAACCGAATGTCATTTATAAAAACAATGCGGTGATAACCCGCTTCAAAGACGTTCAGGAAGCCCTTTCACGGCCAAACGAGCTGGGCGTTACTTATGCCGAAAAAATGCGAATTATTACCGATGGAAAAAACTTCTTCCTCGGTATGGATGATATTCCTGATTACACCCGAGACGTATCCAACATGCGGCTCGTGGCAAGAAGAGACGATTTAGAGAAAATCGTTAACCCGATGGCCGAGAAAATGGCTCGCGTCATTATGGAAAAAAGTTCTGGGCGCATTGAACTGGTTTCGAAGCTCACCAGTGTTGTACCGAGTCAGTTCACAGCAGAATACCTTGGCGTATCTGGCTTAGAGCCTAAGACCCTGTTTGACTGGACCTGTAACCTTTTTCAATACCTCTTCTATCCGGATTGCCCTAAAGAAGTTGAGGACGCCGCCATTCGCGATGCCGCGGAGCTTAGGGCTCACATCGATGAACTGATCAAACAGCGAAAACAACAACCTGAAAAAGACGATGTTCTTGGCAGGTGCCTGAAGCTTCAGGAATCCGGTACGCCCGGGATGACGGACATCGATATCCGAAATAACCTGATTGGTATTATCATCGGGCTTGTGCCAACCACATCAAAATGCGTCATACAGGTATTGGACTATCTGTTAGACAGACCCGAGCTGTACAAACAGGCACAACGCGCAGCACATCTGGACGATATGCATACGTTGCAACAGTTTGTGCTTGAAACACTCAGATTTACTCCGTTCGGAGCGGGGCTGCTCAGAACCGCTAACTGTGATTACACCATTGCCAAAGGGACTTGGCGCGCTAAAAAAATCAAAAAAGGAAGTCAGGTATTCGTCGCTACTCAGTCTGCCATGATGGATGGTCGTGATGTGAGTTCACCCAAATCCTTTAAGCTCGACAGACCAAGGCATATTTACATGCATTTTGGCTATGGAATGCACACCTGCTTCGGTCAGTACATCAACCTGATTCAGATACCTAACATTCTTAAAGCCATATTGAAGTGTGAACACGTTCAGCGAGCGGCAGGCAAGGAAGGTCAGGTGACTTATCGCCAGCCCTATCCCATTAGCCTCACGGTTACCCATGAGATTATGACCCGTCCCGCTGTTAAGACGAAACAAGAAAGCAAGGAAGCAGAACCATCAAAGGTCGCATAATGATACTCAGCTCTCGTTCTGCATATCGAAACAGGCAACGCAGCAGTGCCAAACTGAACGATTAAGCTACCTTCTATCTGGATAAAAAACACATTACAGGAACAAAGCATGTCAAATATTGCAGGAAAGGCGTATGCGATGAATGTGGTCACGCCAATTAAGTGGTACTGGCGCTGGCTCAACAAATTCATATTCTGGGCAGTCAACTCAAATGCCATGAGCTTGGTTGGCGCTTCTCTGAACGGTCTCCTCACCCTTTCTCTGATCCATTACGCGCGTTGGGCAATCGTAAAACCCAGTGAATTCCCACGCCTGTCGGAAGATCAGCCCAAAGAGACCATCAAGTACAGCTACATGTTTTTCTTCAGTAACTTTAATGGAAGCTGGGCACAATATGTGGACTCATTCCACAGCTCCATACCTTCAGGGCTGAATCTGTTCTGGTACAAGAATGTGAAATACCCGGGTTCTGTTCCTCTGCAACCTTTTCATGACTACATCACCTACAACCAGGTCTGGACCAATCACTACTACAGCGCTTACCCAATGGCGGCTTCTAATGATGTGAAGTCCGGTCAGCAGGTTCGTGATTCTCTGTCTGATTTCATTAAAAGCACACCTGCCAATGAAACTGCTGATGACTTTAAGAAGCGATATGAAGCACTCACGCTCGATCTGCAAGATCACATTGGCATGATGGCACCAGCCCCGATTGTCAGCCTGTCGGCAGACGCGGTAGAAAAACGTCTGGCACAAGCCAGCTGACAGGAGGAAAGTTTAATGGCAAATAAAAGCGGCAATGCCTACGGCCTGACGGTGTTAAGCCCGATCATTAACGGCTGCAAAAACGATACATCTTACGGAGCGCTATTAAGAGATCATCTGAACTCTCTCCCTTTGAATCGGTTTAGCCCGATGGCAAAAGTACCCAATACATATCTCGCCCGATTCTATGTTCTAGCAGACGTGTTTTATCAGGGTTACCCGGCTCGTGAAGAACATTTGCAATCCCAGTATCTGGTATTCAGTACTAACTTCTATGGCGATTTGGATTCCTATCTACATGATATGTGGCGCTGTGCAGAAGCGGATGTAAAAGCTATCTGGCAACATTGCGTTGCGTTTGATCAGGTCGATAGCGCTGAAAAATTTGTCGAATACATTAAGAAATGTCAGATAGACAACCAGCTTTTCTTTAATGGTTCAAACGATCTGTCTCTTAAAGCTCAGCTAAAAAGCCTCTATCTCAAGCAGGAGTTTTCGCGCTTTGTCTACGCCAATCAAGGCAGGAGCGCGGAAGAGCTGCAACAAGCATTTCATCAGTTTGTTCGTGCTATCGACATCGACAATCTCTCATCCCCTAGCTGGAGTGCAGGCGCAAGCAGTCTGGAAGAAGTCGCAGACACCGTGCACATCTATACCCAGCCAAGTACAAGCAACGAAACGACACCATCACTGGAGATCGAATAATGTCTCAAGACTCAACACCTACAAAGCTCGATCTGCATGATATTCAGGGAAACATCGTCAAAGGCTATGGTCGATACGGCTATCCATATGCGCGTTACCTTTTCCTCACCGTACGTAAAGAATCTGACGCCAGGCGATTTCTGAGGCAACTGACTGATCGCATTACATCATCTGTGCCATGGGGTCACATCGCGCCCAATCATGAGCCAGTTAAAAAGCCGTTGGCGACGACCAATATCGGTTTCACGTTCGCAGGTTTAAAAGCATTGGGTGTGCCACAGAAGTCACTTCAGACATTTCCTCAGGCTTTCGCCATGGGCATGCCAGCGAGAAAAGACATTTTGGGTGATGACTTAACCAGCAGTCCAGAGCACTGGGATCCTGTATGGGAAGATCCGCAAAAAGTACATATCTGGATGTCCATCAACGGTCAGACGCCAGAAGACGTGGAAATCCGTTACAAAGAATTGCTGCGGCTAATTGAAATTTGTGACGCTGGCGTCGCCCTGCTAACAGGGCATCGGGCTGACGACGGTCAGTTACTCCCTTATCAGGACGCTGCGGCATTGATTGAAAATGGCGATCCTACGCCAAAAGAACACTTTGGCTATGTCGATGGCATTAGCGATCCTTTCTTCAAAGGAACTGGCGCACCGCCAGAAAGAGTGCTGGGTGCAGGAAAACCAACGGGTGAAGACCCCGCAACAATGGAAGGCTGGGAGCCACTAGAAACAGGAGAGTTCATTCTTGGTCACCGAGATGAAGCTTTCGAATACCCCAAAGCTCCGATGCCCCCCATGCTGGGCAAAAATGGCACCTTTATGGTGTACAGAAAACTCCATCAGAACGTAGCTTCCTTTCATCAATACTGCGAAGAAGTCGGTAAAGATTTTGAAGGCGGTAAAGAAGCTTTGTCTGCCAAATTTGTGGGTCGATGGAAAAACGGAGCGCCGGTTACTTCTTTCCCTACAGAGAAACAAGCCGAGGAATTCGGGCGCGCTTATGAGGAAGCAAAGCAAAACCGGAAAGATAACCCGACACCAGAGAATATTCAGAAATACAACGACTTGAAGCGACAGTTAACGGCTTACAACTACGAGGATGATCTTAAAGGTTCTGGCTGCCCGATGGGCGCGCACGTTCGTAGGGCAAATCCAAGAGGCTCACTGGAATTCGGAGTGAAAGGTGCATTCAATACACCGGGAGCATTGGTCAACCGTAGGCGTATGCTGCGCAGAGGGCTTCCATACGGCAAGCAAGAAACCACTGCTACCGATTCTGGTAATCACGGCATCATCTTTATGGCACTTAATGCAGACATCGAGCGTCAGTTTGAGTTTGTACAGCAACAGTGGATGAACTACGGCAACGACTTCAAACTTTCCAACGAGAAAGACCCGATTATCGGCAATATGTCTGACAAACCCGGTGTCTCGACCGACGGAACCATGTCGATACAGGGCGACAAAAATACCGGGAAGAAACCTTTCTTCTGCTCTCATATCCCTCGGTTTGTAGAGACTCGAGGTGGTGACTATTTCTTTATTCCAAGCCTTACAGCACTTCGAATGATTGCTGATGGCATTGTCGATCCAACTTAAGCGCTGTTGAAAATGTGCAAATGATGACAAGGACGTCAGATGGCTGACCAGAGAACAAAGCATAACCATTACCTTCACCAGGTTGTACTACCGGAAGAATTGAAACACGTCTTGCAGCGCAAGGTAATAAACAGAGATGGTCGGGCAACCGAGCGTTCCCCCCGTTCGCTGCCCGATTTTGAGCAGACGCTGACTCCTTGCGAGCAGCGCTCTGCTCCTCTGAACCACGTGTTGAATAATCTGAAAGCACCAGAGCAGGAAGCAAGGTGGCAAGAAGACTCTAACGTTCTTCACCCTGGCTTGGTTGGTTTGTGTTTTTCTGGTGGTGGGATTCGCTCTGCGACATTTAACCTAGGAGTAATTCAAGGGTTAAAGAAAAGTGGCTTACTCAATTGTGTCGACTATTTATCTACCGTATCTGGTGGTGGCTACATGGGTGCAGCATTAGCCAGCACCATGTCGGGCGCTTCGTCTGACTCTCAGAACGCCGACAAAAAAGAGGAAGCGGTCAGCCAGCTGTTTACTCATCAACAAGGCGATGTCGAACCCAGTGAATTTCGCCATCTTCGAAATAACTCCAACTATATGGCACCCAACGGCGGACTGGATACGATTCGCGTACCCGCGATATTTTTGCGCGGGATTGTTCTGAACGCTCTGGTCGTTATGCCCTATCTGTTGATGTTTGCCATGTTAACCGCGATGTTAGTCGCTTCTCCGCTTGGGATTTACAGCAGCTACTCTGCCTGGCTTGGTCAATTGGGAGTAGGAACACTTTACCCAATAACCAAAACACTGATATTTGCTCTGGTTATCAACTATATCGTGTCCTCAATCACCACCCGATTCAGTGAAGCTTTGCCAGCTGAAAACCAGTCATGGCGTTGGAGAAACACCATTACTTATGCCATTGCTATCAATGTCGCCGCTGTTTTTGGCTCAGCCGTGATTGAAACTCAGCCACTGGCGCTCAGCGCCTATCAGAGTGTAGTGACCTGGAGTGTATCGCTTCAGCAGATGGGGTTAAGTGGTGTTGTTATTGCTGCTCTGTGCAGCCTTGTCCTTGCCAAAATTGTCTCTAACCTTAGCAAGGTCAGCAACCAACTCGTTGTAGGAATCATTGGTCTCTCGGCTGTATTCGCATGCTGGCTGGTCGTGTTAGATGTTGGCAGTGATTTGCTCTCTGGTCACACTAGCTATCAAGGTGTGATGGTATTGTGTGCGGTGTTACTGTTACTCAACCATTTCACTGGAAGCGCCAACTTCACAGCAGTCAACCGCTTTTACCGAGACCGTTTAAGCAAAGCATACATCTTCAGAAAAAGTGGACCTTCCCCCCACGCGCCGGTCGAACAGACAGACAATATCAAGTTATCGGAACTCGACAGCGATTTCACACCTTTTTCCATCATTAACTGCACGGTCAATACTGAACAAACCAATGATGCCTACAGGAAGGATCGCCACGGAGATAACTTTGTCTTCACCAAGTGCCACAGCGGCAGCAATCAGACAGGTTATTGTAAAACTGAAGATTTAGAAGCCACTCAGCCAAGCATAAATCTGGGGACAGCAACCGCAATATCTGGAGCCGCTGTTGCGCCAAACATGGGAAGAAACACGGTCAAAGCACTGACGTTCCTTCTGGCTATGCTCAATATTCGCTACGACTTCTGGGTTAAACACCCAAGTAAAGTCCGTCAGGCAGCATCCCAGAACCCGCTTCCCTTCTGGAAAAAGCTTTTGCAGACCAATCGGGTCGGACCCAGTTACTTCCTTCGCGAACTGGTAGGAAAGGTTGATACCAATCACCCATATATCAATCTGTCCGATGGTGGGCATTTTGAAAACCTCGGGCTCTATGAGCTGGTAAGACGCGAGTGCAGACTGATCATTGTTTCAGATGCGGAAACCGACCCCAGTTTTTCATTTTCCGGTCTTATGGACGCCATTCGTATGGTGCAAACCGACTTTGGAATAAAAATTTCCATGTCTGGGTTAGACAAAATTCGAGCTAAAGAAACCGCCTACGCCGTAGGGGAGATCGACTATCAAAACGGTCGCAAGGGTCAGATCCTCTATATCAAGTCCACCATGATTCAGTTTAAGGATGATGAATCGGCTCACTACCGAGGCTACTTCGACCATTATCGTTACATCGCTAATTACCAATCGAAAAACCCAGAATTTCCTAACCAGTCTTCCGGCGATCAATTCTTTGATGAAGCTCAGTTTGAAGCCTACCGGGCACTTGGTTATGAAGTTGCCAGTCAGGTGTTATTTACGTCTGAGTCATCAATTCAAGTACAACAAGATTCGTTCTCTGGAAGGCGAAGCGCATAAACTTATGGATAAGTAAAAGTGAATAATAAAACTTCAAACAACGTCACATTAAAAGCTCTGGCTTTAACCACTTTGATTTCGCCTGCTTTACTGCTTGCGCCCGTCAAAGTTCACGCCAATGGCTATCACTTTTTGCACCAAAGTGCAGAAGGCTTAGGCAGCGCCTATTCGACCAATGGAACCGCGGCAAACGATATCAGTGCCATGTTCTCTAACCCTTCTTCTATCGCCCGGTTCGACGGCACGCGCTTTTCTATTGGTGGGGTATTGGATATGCCGACGTCCAAGTTAAAAAATCCCGTCGCGACCGCGCCATACAGCAGTGGAACCGTTAGCGTAACGGGTTACCCTGCCGAACCAGAGCAACCTATCGACACTGCATACGGCAGTGCCTTGTATTTCACCCATGAATACCAACCAGGATTGGTGTTGGGAATCAGTGTGGGTGCACCTTACGCATATGTATCGGATTATCCAGACACCGCAGTGTCACGTTACACCGCAACGAAAACCGCCCTGTTCGCGTACAACGTCAGCCCGACTGTTGCCTGGCAACTGAATGACCAATGGTCTGTCGGGGCTTCCATCAACATGCAATATTACACAGTTGAACTGGGCACTATGGTTGCGACTTCTGTCACCTCTCCCAGTATCAGCACCGATGTAACCAGTACCATAACGGGTAAAGATCTCGCGTTTGGGTTCTCTTTGGGTACTGAATATCAGATGACCGAAGATACACGCTTCGGTTTATCTTACCGCTCCAAGATCTCTCATTCATTTGATGGTGACGTCGAGCTATCAGGAAGCGATACGAACTACGCCGCACTGGTATCAGCCGCATCGGCTCTGGGCGTCACTATTACCGGCAGAACTGGTAGTGCTCAATTTGATATCGCTACACCCTCAATGCTTCAAATCGGTGTTTTGCATAAGCTGAACGACAAGTTTGAACTGTATGGCAACGCCAACCGATTTGGCTGGAGCGCCTTTACCGATACAACGGTGACCTATGGTAATGGGCTTGCAGATACCGTTGTCGATAATAACTGGCACGACAGTTGGTTTGTCGCTGTTGGCATGGGCTACCAGTACAGTCAGGACATCAAACTGAGAACGGGTTTTGCCTACGACTGGAACCCCACACCAGCGGATGCAGTAAGCCCTCGTGCACCTAACAATGATCGCTGGAATGTTGGCTTAGGCATGAGCTACCAATACAGCGAACAAGTGAAACTGGACTTCGGATACCAGTTCATCAAATTTACGCCTGTCACCATCGACCTAGAAGGTGGAAACAACATTCCACGTGGGACTTTGTCGGCAGATCTAGATCTATACGCTCATATATTTATGGCGCAGTTTAACTATGCGTTCTGATTGTAGAACGCCCTAACTGCCAGGAGGAGTCTGCTATGGACATGCCGCACACAGATGAATTGGATACACAGCAAAGAAAAGCGAATCATCCGGAACCACACATTGTCGACAGCGAGTTCCTTAACCAGTTGGAGAACGAGTGTGAAGTACTCGCACATTATGCGTTTTCTAAAGGGCTGACCGTTCCTGGCAAGCTGATGCGGTTACTCAACTCTGATTTGTCTGAGGAAACAGACATGAGAGCTCAGCAGATTACCGACATCTACAATCAACTCGCGGAACTGGTTGCACCAGCCAAACCGCAAACCATTTTATTGATGTACGAGGAAAATAAAGAAGCCTCTCCTTTTCTGTTTCTTGGTAGTGTCCCGCTGATTCGAAGAATGATGGCAGTTGCACTGATTTCACTGTTTTCTTTGATTGGACTTAGCCTGTCGGGTTCGATCAATAATGAAAACATGGTCAGCAGCATGTTTGATTTAGAAGGCACCGATCTGCTTTATGTTCAGGCAATGTTACTTGCATCCGCGGCTATCGGTGCTTCCTTTGCAGGTTTGTTCAAAGCCAATAGCTACGTTACTCAGGGCATCTATGACCCAAAACACGAAAGCTCTTATTGGGTAAGGTTCGTTGTCGGCTTGATATCGGGTATTACTCTGACGCAATTGATTCCGATTAACTTGGATTCCGTAGCGCAATCCAACGATCTGATTGCAGATTCCGAAGCGAACCATGCTGCAATTCGCATTACCACGGCACTGCTTGGGGGGTTCTCGGCAAACTTAGTTTACAACCTGCTGGATAGAATCGTCGAAACTCTAAAATCCTTTATTACTCCTAAGAAGGTACAAAATCCGGCGGTGCTCAGGCAGCAACTGGAAAACCAGTACCGAAAAGAGAAGCTTCAGTTTGTGACTCAACTGTCTCAGGAGTTGTTGCTCATCAAGCAGGAACTCGCCAGCGACGAAAACATGTGCAAAGAAAAAATGCAGGACAGGCTAACCCAATACCTGGAGATTCTAGTAAACGGAGAGAAAAGTTCTGCACCTAAAAAGTAGTTTTCTCTCAAAGAGTTATACGCAAAGCTAAATTAACTCGGCAAAGTGTTCAAAAAAAAGACAGGATTTTCTGCTTTTGGCATTTACATCTTGAAATAGAATGATGTATTGTGAAGGAAGATGAAAATCTAAAATTTAGAGCACCTTTGCTTGCGAAACTAACCGACAACAAGTCGGTCTCTGACATCGTCAGATAACTAAAAATAGAAATATCTAAAAAAAACCAAGATACATCTAAGTCAAATCCCCAGCATCAAACTGGGGATTTTTTTGTTTAGAGACATAAACTTATAGCTTATTCCCTATTTTACTCTGTGACTTTAGGCTGACTTGAGTAAGTCGCGCTACCATCTTTTCTTAGTTCAATGAAAGCTTCGCTTTCACCATTGTCACAAGCGTAGCGAGCGCTATCTTCCGTTTCGGTCATAAGATCGCAGTGTTCCTGAACAGATCCGGTGTCCTGTGGATCGTATTCAAACGTTGCCATCACGACATTAGTATCCATGTCGTGTTTTTCTTCAATATTCACTGCAGATTTTGGTAGATAAGGGGGTAACCAACCTTGCTCAAAAATACCGGAAGAAGCCATCTCCTGATAATTTTCAAATTTTGCTGAAGCACTGTCCCCGAAAATGCCTGCCCAGACAGGAGCAGACATTAGCAGTGCCAAAGACACCATTACGTTGCGAGTTTTCATGATGATTATCCTTTAGTAATTTTTCCAAATTTCCCGTACAGCAAGGATGTTTTATAAAATGAAAGTGCAACCTTTGTCATAATAAAGTCATAGGCAAGTAAACGTTTTTTGAGCGATTTTAAGCGGTATTTTCTATCCAGGTCGACAGTTGTTTTGCCTGTTTTAGTGCATTGAAGTGAGTAACCACTCGTTCTCTGGCGCTGTGCCCCATTCGCACTCTTTCCTCAATCGAAAGTTGAGCAAACGCCACCAATTTTTCGGTTAGCTCAGCAGCACTTTTCTCATTCACCAAGTATCCCGTCTCTGGAGAAACGATTTCTTTGCACCCCATGATGTTGGATGTAATCACAGGCGTACCAACTGCCATCGCCTCTTTCAAAACCAGCGGACCGGTATCGACACAACCGGTATCGGAAAAACAAAATGGAGCAACCAGACAGTCGTATTGCGACAGGTTATCTTTCACCCAGGAATGTGGTTGAGAACCCAGAAAGTTTACATGGTCGGTTAGCCCTAAAGACTCCGACTGCGCTTCTAACTGAGCTTTCATATTTCCGTCGCCCACTATATCGAGCTGAATATTGTAGCGTTCAACCACTGGAACCAGGGCTTCAAGTAAGTATTGAACGCCTTTTGAGACCACCAGCCTTCCCAGAAAAACCAATCTGAGTGTATCCGATGGCATTTTTTCCTGCAGGACAAAGCGTTCTGTTTTTACGCCACAATGCAGAAGCTTGATATTGCCTTTCGCCAAATCAGCGAAGTCTCGCATCATGTCTTTACAAACCGCGACAACGAAGTCGCTTGCCTGTATTTTCTTGTCGATATCGAATGCCGATTCATACACGTCATGTCCATGCCCGACAAACGAACAGCTGATACCCAGGATTTTGGCTGCAACAATGGCATGTGCCGCAGTATGCTGGCAGAAATGCGCGTGAACATGATCAACGTTCGCTTCTGCAAGCTGTAGCGCCAACTTCAAGCCATAATAGAAAAGTGATTTCTTAGGCATGCCTTCCTGTTCATTTACAAAGCCCATCGCCGCCATAATCCCCGTTAGCCTTATTCTGCGGTACATGGATTTGGAAGCATCCTCTCCAACTTTGAACACCTCGTAGCTAAACGCTTTGTCACTTGGAACTTTCTCAAAGGCAAAGACACATACTTCATGTCCGCACGCTTGAATGGAATCCACCTCGGTTTGAATAAAGGTTTCACTGAGCACTGGGTATTTCGGAGTGATGAAGGCTACTTTTTTCATAGTCGTTCTCTTAATGTCGATTTGTGCCTAGGTCTTGTTGATTTAGCTTGTTGGTTTAGCTCGTTGACCTCGCTTGTTAACTTGTTACTAGGCAAAATCCGAACCAACTCAAAATAGCCTTATTTTTCTGACACCTACGATATGACCATTGTGCTCTTGTCGTCGCGACCAGATGAATTTCTCATTCTGACAAGCAATCTGAATTCCGATGCGTCAAATGATTCAGCTGGCGCTTTAGTTTGCTTTTCGATCTGATTTAAATGCATAAAATCAATAGGTTACGAAATGGCATATTTTCTGCTCTGTACATTCAGTAACGAACCGACAAAAAGGTAACCTGTTTATGAGAGCATTGACTCAATCTGCCTATTACGCTGTTGGCATCATTATGATGAAAGGGGTATCGCTGATGATGATCCCTTACCTGACCCGTAAACTGTCGCTGAGTGAATACGGCTCTTTGGAAGCCTTATTACTGCTGGCAGACATAGGTACGATAGTGTTTAGCTTTGGGTTGGTTAATGCCATGTATCGCTATGTGGGCACCGCAAAGGGAGAAGAAAAACGTACCCTAATTTCAAATTGCTTCTCACTCAGTGCCATTTTTTGCGTCTTAGGCGCTTTGCTGTTAATCGCAACCATCCCGCTCTTCGTTACTCTGCTTCCTGTAGCGGTATCCGAATATCAGATCTTACTTTTAGCCGTACCAACCTTGTTGGATGGTCTCATTACCATTCCACTGACTTTGATGAGAATGAATGAACTGGCTAAGCGATTTTGCGTATTGAACGTAGGTAAAGCTCTCGGTCAGGCATTTTTAACGTTTGTTTTGTTGGAATTGGGATACGGCATAGATGCGGTCCTGATATCTGGTGCAGTATCGAGTAGCTTGCTCTTACTTTGCCTATTTGGGTATCAGTGGCAACAAATGGGGCGTTTTGGTTATCTTAAGCATTCAAAAATGCTGCTCCAATTCAGTTTGCCTACACTCGCTGGCTTCTTATCTATGTACATGATTACAGGTTTAGACCGATGGCTGCTCGCCAGCTATGTGGGTGTAGAAGAACTGGCGGTGTACGCGATTGCCGTAAAGTTTGCGTTGATCTTAGGTTTAGTGTTGCAACCATACTCGCTCTGGTGGTTCCCCAATCGAATCTCCTTGTTACAACAACCAGATGGCAAACAGATTTGCGCCGACAAAGCCATGCTTGGCACTAATTTGGGAATATTCTTTGGTTTGGGAATGATCCTGACCGTACCGGGTTTTATTGCTTTTGCTCTTCCCGAGAGCTATCAGCTATCCAGTACCATTGTGGTCGTCCTGCTCGCGATAAACGTGATTAAAAACGCGGGCGATTATCTGAACCTGGGTTGCTACAGCGGAGACTCCAGCCAAGCACAGATGTGGATTCAGGGGATATGCGCTGTTGTCGCCACTGCGGGGTATTTCATCTTTGTACCTATTTATGGATTGTGGGGAGTGGTTGCCGTACTCGGTAGCGCATACACAATGCGACTGTTACTGCTCTATTCTGTAAGCCAGTCAATGGAATACCTTCCGTACAATCATTCCAAATGGATATTAAGCACTATGCTTTCTGTTGTTGCTTGGGGAGTGTATCAATGGCTAGTTAAGCTCTTACCCGCAGTACCTGAAATAGTAATGGGAACAGGAGTTGGTCTGGCGATATCTGTTGCCTTCATTTATCTAAAGATTCTGCCTGTACCTGAGGCGCTGCTGTGCAAATTGAGCTTGAAGAAGCCATCTTCAAAATCAGTCGCGTAAGCACCACTCATAAACGTGAGTTCTCTCAGCGCTTTTTACATTTGTATACAGAAGCGGATACGAGGTTTAAGGTAATATAATCAAATAACCTTAAGATGCTTGCGTTCCTATAGAGAGTTTATGAATCAGCAAAAAGCGCTTCCTTTCTTAATATCTGGTCCCATTTTACGTAAAGCCACTGCGAGTGAGCTGGTCTTTTGGCTGGTTACCAGTGAGCCCGTAACCGGCACATTTGAGTTGTTTTTGGATAAAGCCGACATGCCTTGGCTAAGCCATGACATGGCCGATGTCTCGACCGTTAAGGCTGGAAAGAATGCTTACGTCACTTTGGTGCATCTGGAAAATGACTTTCCCGTCGACCAAACACTTTCCTATGACTTCGACACCCAATATGGAAGCCTCGCTGCTCAGTACCCTCATCTAACTTATGATCAAGAACAGCGAATTGAGTTTAAGATTTCTACATCCGCTGAATACATCCTTCATGGTTCCTGTCGCAATCCTCATCACAATGGCAAAGATGCATTGGTCGCGGCTGACAATAAAGTGCTTTCGCAAAAGGTGACAGAGCGACCAGACATGCTTTTGATGTCGGGTGATCAAATTTACGCCGATCACGTTGCCGGACCAATGCTGAATGCTATTTTACAGGTTATAGATTTGCTCGGTCTGCCAGAAGAAACCTTTGAGAGTGCTCCCTTTGGTACGGCTTCTGAACTCTACTCCCACCCTCAATGCTTTTATGGTCGGGAGTCGCTGCTTCCCACTTATATCGAAGAACGCAGTTGGTTGTGGTCGTTTTTGCCACAGTCCGAATCTCCGATATTCAGTTCTCGCGACTGCGGAAACCATCTGATCAGCTTTTCAGAATTTTTTGCCATGTACCTTTTGGTGTGGTCACCAACGCTATGGGAGCATCTTGGGTACACACAGGCACCGGATTCATTAAGCGACAGTAACAAGCAACGCTGGGCTAAAGAGGCAGAACAAATCGGTTTGTTTGTAGCTGGCTTATCTAACATCCAGAGGCTACTGGCACACATTCCGACCTATATGATTTTTGACGACCATGACATCACCGACGACTGGAACCTCACCGTAGGGTGGGAGCAAGCAATGTATGGTCACCCGTTCTCGGAACGAATCATTGGCAACGGGCTTATCAGTTACTGGCTCTGTCAGGGCTGGGGAAATGACCCTCATCAGTTCAATTCCGAATTTATGGCGCTGGCAAACGCTTATTTTGATTCGCCAGAATCAGAATCTCAGGATGCGTTTATACGATACCTGTACCAGTTCGAGAGGTGGCATTACACCATTCCAACCTCCCCTAAAGTCGTGGTATTAGACACCCGCACCCGACGCTGGCGTTCAGAATCGAAGATGAATAAACCTTCTGGCTTGATGGACTGGGAAGCCTTGATGGAGTTTCAACATGAGCTGATGCATCAGGATAAGGTAGTCGTTGTGTCTGCTGCACCAATGTTTGGGGTGAAATTTATTGAAGCGCTACAAAAGGCCATGACCATGCTGGGTCAGCCGCTGGTGATCGACGCCGAGAACTGGATGGCACACCCGGGAAGTGCCAATACACTCCTGAGCATATTTACGCACACCAAAACACCGACTAATTTTGTCATCCTGTCTGGGGATGTTCACTACTCGTTCGCCTACGACATTAAACTCAGGTTTAGAAAATGCAGCCCTAATATTCATCAGATCACGTGCAGTGGTATTAAGGCTCAGTTCCCAGAGCCTCTGTTGGGCTTTTGTGACCACGCGGACAGGTTACTCTATTCCCCTCGCTCTCCACTGAATTTCTTCACCAAACGTAAGCGGCTGAAAATCCAAAAGCGCGACCCAAGCATAGAAGGCATGCGCAGGTTGGTAAACTCCACCGCTATCGGTGAAGTAAGACTGGATTCAACAGGAAAACCCCAGCGAGTGTCCATTCTAAAAGGGGACGGGGATGAAGTGGACTTCACACCAACAAAGCAAAGTTCTTAGAGCTTATACCCAAGTAACCTCAAGATGCTAGGTTCAGCGACCTATTCATCTAGAAGAAAGGAACTGGCTTTCAGACAAGACACCGATTTGAAGATCTAGTGGTTCTAAATCAAGAATCGGTAACGCAGTATGAAAGTCAGTTAAACTCGCCCTTGGGAGCCCATATTCTGCTCCATTTCATCGTCAAAGAACTTGGAAAGGACTCGTCATTCCACTGCGTTCCTGATTTTGAAATTAGAGAGGCTTGAACTGAAACAGAATATGAGGCTCTGAATCCGGCATCTTGAGGTCACTTGGGTATATATTGACCTTTTGCGATTAAATTTTGTTCCCTTTCTGCCGCGAACTCATCTTTACCTTTAACACCCAGAAAATTGGCTGGGTGATAAAGGAGAAAAAGAATGAGTACCAAAGAAGCAATCAATGTCTATCACAAGGATATGTTTAATCGCCGAGGTTTTCTTAAAGGCTTTGGCGCAGCAACACTTTCTGCCACAGCACTAACCATGATGAGCGGTTGTTACACTGCTCGGGCAAACCATCATGGTGGTTATGCCTCCGATTCTACCGCTCAAAACGATATCGCCATTCTGAACACAGCTATCTCCGCGGAGCAGGAAGCCGTTGCGGCCTATCAGTTAGGAGCGGAAAGCCAGCTACTAAGCCCAGAATTACTTAAAGTTGCCGTACAGTTTCAGGGACATCACAAAGAGCACATCGAACTGCTCGCATCGGTTGTCACCCAGCTTGGTGGCACACCCAATACGCCCGAAGAACAGTATCAGTTTCCCGTCGAACAACTCAAACGCCCTTCAGACGTTTTAATGTTTGCTGCCCAGTTAGAGCGCGGAGCAGTCAGTGCCTATGCTGGTGCCATTCCATTATTCGATAACAGGGATTACTCCAAAGCAGCCGCCAGTATTCTGGCCGACGAAGCCATGCACTGGGCTATCCTCAGAAATGCACTCGGACTGGATCCAGTTCCAGGCGCATTCTTTTCTTAATAGCGTTTACTTTGCGCATCAGAGCAACGAAATCGGCTGAGTATACCTCTCAGCCCGTTTCACCAACGTTATCAGGAGAAGTTATGCGTTGCATTTTGTTATTACTGGTTTTAGCCCCATTTGCTCAGGCTAAAGCTCTTGAGCAGGGCGAAGTTCTTGAATTAGGTAAAGAGGTGTATCAAACCTGTCTTGGATGCCACTCCCCCACCTTTCATCGCACGGGTCCGAAGCACTGCTTTTTATTTGGCAAGGAGATTGGCAGTCAAAAAAACTACCGTTACAGCCAGGCAATGCTTGATTCTGAAAGCGTCTGGAACGCAGAAACTCTGGATCGTTTTTTAGAAAACCCAAGAAAAACCATTCCGGGGACTAAAATGACAGTAGCGGGTATCAAAGATAGCGGGCAGAGGGAGGCAGTGATCATTTACCTGAAATCCCTCAATCACGAATCAGAAGAATGTACAGGATTAGATAATGACGAATAACGATTTAACCTCTTATTCTGATATCGACCTTGTCGAGCGAGTATTAGAAAAAGACAGCCAAGCCGCAGAGGTATTGGTTCGTCGATATAATCAGTTGCTGTTTCGCATTGCCCGAGGGTTCACTCAAAGTAACGACGACGCAATGGATATTGTTCAGGAAGCCCACCTGCGTGCGCTTCAAAGTCTGTCCTCTTTTCGGGGACCAACAGGCTATTCCAGCTGGTTAACCGTGATCACTCGAAACGTTGCTCTGAACCGGCTACGTACCGATCAACGTTTAGAGTTTTTTGGTGATGACGAACCCGTTTCAAGCTGTCCCACTTTTTCTGTATCGGAGCCAGTGATGAACCAAAACATACTCCAGTTGTTAGAAAAAGAGATAGACCAGTTACCCGTCATGTATCGAACCGTATTTGTGATGCGTAGCGTACAGGGAATGACATCTCTGGAAACAGCAGACTCGCTCGGACTGGATGTAAATGTCATCAAAACTCGCTATCGACGTGCCAGACTTCAGCTTCAGTCTCAGTTGATTGCTCATATGGAACGAGAGTCGATGTCGCTCTACGAGTTTGCTGGCGAACGTTGTAATACAGTGACCCGAAACGTGTTGTCTGAGTGGCAGAAGTGTAGACCCAAAACTCTCAACTGATAAACACTATCGACTGGAAATCAATTGCTGGATAAACGTATCGACCTGGTCAGTGTAAGTGGACTTTGCTCCCAGAGACACATTCAGTTTTCGGTGGGACAGGTTCACAGACAACAGCTTTCCCTGCCCACCGAACTCACGGAGCTTCTCAATAAAATCTTGAGACTGGGAACACGAATCCAGCTTTCTGCTCGTAGAGCATACGGCTAAAAATGGAGGGATGGCGGTTCGGAGCTGACTAATTGGTGACGCCTGCTCCCAATAAATGGGATTATCGCCAAAGGCATTTCTATAAAACCAGCTTACATCATCCCCTTTCATTATCTTAGTCACGTCATAAGCCATAGTGTCTAGGGAGACTGTTCCAAGCCACGGCTCGATTTCCATTGATTCCGCAACGGCAGGTGTAGAAGAAACTAGCGACACCAAATGGGCACCGGCAGAGTGTCCCATTAGAATAAACTGGCTGGCATCCGCTCCCCACTCACCAGCTTGTTGCTGGGAAAAGCGCAGAGCTTTTCGAACATCCTGAGCCTGTTCTACTGGTCGAATATCAGGCAGCATCCGGTAGTTGATTGATACCACTACCATTCCCTGAGATACCCATTTCTCTATCTTATTTTTAACCTGTGATCCCGTGCCTTTGTCCCCAATTCGCCAGGCCCCACCATGGACAAAAAAGATCACCGGTGCACTGCGCGCAAACTTTGGAAAGTACACATCCAACTTCTGCTTTCGATGCTCTCCATAAGGAATATCTAAAAACTTATGGTGATCAACGGCAAAAGCGGGCTTTACCGCAAAAGCAATAAGAGAGACAAAGAAACTGATAACGAATTTAGATCTATTCATTTGTTACTTCCGAACCCGACCTAATCTAAGTATAGATAATGGCGTATCCTCAATCAGAGCGACATCACCATAATATGCTGTGGTCCGGCAGCGCCACCATGATAGAGCTCTTGGGTATCTTGAAAACCAGCAAGATCGTAGCAACGATATGCGCCGGGATTCTTGCAGTTCACGGTTAGATAGATGGAATGATGGTTCGGGTATTGATCATTGAGAAAAGGTTTTAGGCTCGCAACGGCTTGCTTCCCGTATCCATTTCCCTGATATCGACTATCAATGAAAAACGCTCGAAGCCCCAAAGAACCAGATTGGGCAAACTCGTAGCTTGCAGGGTAACTGGTATCTATTAGGAAAAAGCCAACAATTCTGTCACCTGAAAGCATCACATTCGGATGCACCTTGTCATCTACATTGACCAAAATTTCTTCCATGGTCCCTACAAACTTAAGTTGCGACTCTTCGACACGTAAATCGGAAACCTGCTCCAGATGCTTAGGTTCCATCGGTTGTAAGCTCAACATATTAACTGTCCTTTTTCACATTCCATTCTGATTTCAATATTGCGTAGATAACGGTGTCCCACCAACGTTCTTTAAAAAACCGATGTTCAACAAACTGAGCTTCTTTTCTCATTCCAAACTGGCGGCACATCGCAATTGCTGCTTTGTTCGCACCGATGGTTTCGGCATAGAGTCGATGCACATTCAATGTTTCAAAGCCAAAGGCAGCTATCGCTTCGACGGCTTCCTGAGCGTATCCAGCTCCTTGAAACTCACGAGCTACGCCACATCCCATCGATGCCTGATGATCGGTTTCTATCCGAATGCCGCAAGTACCGATAACCTGACTGGTATCTTTGAGCACAATGGCTAATTGATATTTGGAGCGAGGGATTTCTGATGCTTGCTCAACGAACAAGTTAACCAGAAACTCTGCTTTCTCGACAGAACAATCCTCTTCATCGTAAAAGCGCTGATACTTCTCATCTTGTGTTAAGCGAACATATGAGGATACGTCCTCAGGTATAAAGTCCCTTAAAATCAGCCGTTCTGTAACGATTTCAAACACTTTGAACTCCTTTTCTCTTTGCGCGGGAATATAATCAATCCGGTATTAATTAACTACTAATTTGTTTGTGTCAGCATGACCAAGCCGTTGATGACAGACATTGTAGTGAAATGAAACAAAGGTTTTAATTCTTATACAACATAGCTATCCTCTTCGTTCTCTTGTTTTGAAAGGAATGAAAATGCAAGGTAACACCTCTTTAAATCGTTGGTTTGCCATCCCAAACCCTAAACCCGACGCCGCTTTACGAATTTTCTGCCTTCCATATGCGGGAGGGAATGTCAGTTCTTTCCTTCCTTATGCATCTATAGAAGGGCTAGATGTAGAGCTTTGCGCAGTTCAATTGCCGGGTAAAGGCAGTCGATTAAGAGAAGCGCCGTACGAAAATATGAGTGCCTTGGTCAACGATCTTGCAACAGCTCTAATTCCACTGATGGATAAACCTTTCATTATTTGGGGACACAGCCTAGGTTCAAGAATCGGGTACGAACTGATTAAGCTACTAAAAAGTAAAGGGATGAGACTGCCCGTTCATTTCATTTTGGCCGCTTCACGTGCGCCGCATGAGTTTAACTCTGAGCGACCTATGCACGGATTGTCTGATGAAGAGTTTAAAGGAAGGTTGAAAGAGATGGGCGGGACACCTGATGAAGTCATCGAACATGATGAACTAATGGCTTTACTTCTTCCTGGCTTAAGGTCCGATTTTAAACTTGCCGAAACACACAAGGTCTCAGAAATCATTCCACTCAATATTCCAGCAACATTATTTGGTGGCACCAAAGATACCACCATTCCATCGCATACACTGCCAAGATGGGAAAACCACTTAACAGCGGGATTTGAGTTGGTGATGATTGAAGGGGATCACTTTTTTATCGACAAGCAATTTGACTCAGTGAGTAAAAAGCTTGTCGATATCGTTCAGCCAATTACAGAACAGCTACTTGCTGACGCTTAAACCTTTTCGGGGTTAAGGACTAAGCAGGTACGCGTTCCCAGCGGATATTGACGCCATATTGATTGAGTGTTTTGACTGAAGCGAGCACACACTGGCAGGCGAAGTTTTGCGGTAATGCGATGTCTTCAGCAAGCAACTCGGGAAGGAGCGGAAAGGCACATAAATCATCGTTGCCTTGCTGCTCAACCAACTTGGACATGCTTTCCCCAAGCCCAATTTCGACCAGCATACAATTCCCGAGCTCTTCAGATACGCACCTTAACCCTTCTTCCAGTTGCACGGTTTGCCGAATTTGATTTGCCCAGTAACCCGTGCTCTCTACCTCACTCTGTTGAGCCCACCTGCCTGTTACGGTGGACACGAAAGGGGTCTTAATTGGGTGGCTTGGGAGACCTTCTATATAAGACGCCAGGGTTTTGCACGCCTCCGACATCAAGTCTGAATGGAAAGCGTACCTTTGCGATACGTACTGACCCCTTATCGCTTCCTTTGCATGCTGTTCAAGCCAATGAGTTAAGGGGTCTGAACCGCCAGACACAACACATTCGTTTGGCGCATTAACGTAAGCAAGCGAGAGCTTTTGTTCCATTTCCGTATGCTCTTCATTCCACTCGTCCAGCCACTCGTTTACCTGCTCCTTGCTTTCTGGCACAGCAAACATCGCCCCGGATTGCGCACTTTCCATCAAGCGCTGGCGAGAACAGACCATCGACAACGCATCATCAATGTCCAGTAAACCGCTGATACAGGCGGCTACGCATTCCCCGAGGCTTTCACCAATCAGGGCATCGGGTTTGATTCCCCAGTGAATCAAAGTCGAAGCCAACGCGTACTCAAAAACAAATAGTTGAACCTGACTAACAGGTCTCCCCTCTTCGGTTTGGCACTCTCCAAAAAATCGCTCCGTCTCTCCGGCAAGATGTCCATCAATCTGAGTTAAATGCCATAAGCATTCCTCTACCCTTTCATGAAAGAAATCAAAGTTTTCATACAATGGTTTTGCGCAGCGATGAGGTTCAGATTCGTAACCACTGAACATGAAAACGACACTTGGTTTGCCATTGCTTATTGTGGCTCCATCTTGGGAATCTTCTTGATCTGTTTGAAGATAATTTGTGCCCTGTCCTCCCTGTGCTGACTCTGGTTTTAGACGCTGTGAAACCTCTGTATTTGTGTTGCCAAACTGTGCTGAAAAATGACTTGCTTCCTGGTTGCTCACCCCTGAAGCATGGGTCTTATCTAAATGGAACATTGTTTTCGCTCCTTGAATGGAACTTCAGGTCTGAAGGCGCTGAAAATCGGAGGGTTATCCTCAAAATACAGAACACCTGAAAGCGCACCCGAAAAATTCAGACCGTAATCCCAGATTTTTTATAGTGAATTGATTGATCGAGCAAATTGACGTCGAATCTACGAATATCATGCTCATTTGTAAAAATTTGAAAGATTTTCATGCATTAAGCTGGTCTTCTAGCTTCTATACACTTTTCTACCTGAGAATCTTGTCGATACTCAGATATCTTCAATTATTTATAAATTCACAATTATCACTAGGTGGTATAAAAGACATGGAGTGTTGCAATTTTGAATGCAAGTAACTTCGCCCATTTAAAGCGCATGGCAATGTTTGCTGCTATTGTCGAAGCTGGCAGCTTTTCTGCCGCGGCCAGAAGACTCAAAACTGACCGTTCAAAGCTGAGCAAACAGCTGTCCGAACTGGAAATTCAACTGGGCTCTCGACTCATTCACCGTTCTACCCGGAAACTGTCTGTCACCCTCGAAGGACAAAAGGTTTATAACGAGGTCAAGCAGTTACCCTACCTGTTAGCACATGTGGAATCTTTGATTGCACCAAAAGAAGTGTCTGGTCGCGTTTCTCTGACCATGACATACGACATCGCCATCAATCAGGTGCTACCCATCCTTGAAACGTTCAGAGAAGAATACCCAGATGTTGAGCTCGACTTAATCATGAATGACCACAAGTCAGACATTGTCGCTGAAAACATCGATCTTGCCTTACGTGTCGGCTCCCCTCAGGACAGTTCACTTATTGCCCGACAAATGTTCGAGCAAAGTGCTCACATATTTGCCAGCCCCGATTATATTGAAAAACACGGAATGCCATTATGTGCCGACGATCTCGAATCCCACTATTGGATCCTTCTTGAGCAGCAATCGGCGAGCAACAATCTGCAAAAACTCTTCTATGAGGGAAAACCCGTCACCGTCGCACCTAAGCATTATCACTGTTGTAATTCTCCATTGGTGATGCAGACACTCACTAAAATGGGCGTCGGAATAGGTCTGCTTATACCCTGCACCATTCAAAAGGAAATCGAAGCTGGAGAACTGGTTCAAGTGGCGTGTGGTGTTCGTAGTGAACCCAAAATATTCAACCTTGTTTACCCGTCCAGAAAACAAATGCCCGCCAGAATCAGACATTTAATTGATTTTTTAATGGGGGCAGACATCTTTTCAGGAATGAACTATACGAGCTGCTGACTCAATATAAATTTTAAGGTCTACCATATGTTAAATTATCGAGCTTAATATCTATAAAAAACCCAGGGGTATTTTGCTCGATCTTTTAACATTTGAATGCAAATTAAGCATCTTTATGAAATGTTGATAATATTAAACTGGTCAATAAACAACCCAAAAGGTTTATTAGCAACCCTTTAACCACATATTTTAAGTGGTTTATTTCATCTCTTAAATTGACAGAAATATCAAGTTACAGTTCTTTCGACATTAGGCTCCAGACAATATGAAAAAGCCAACCCACATATCCATATAAATAAAAAGGCTTTATTGGAACTATAATTATCTGGCTCATTAAATTACACGTAAGGAGCAGATTTAATATAGCAACGCTTTGGCAGAGTGCTGTTTAGTAGATTCACGGCTTATTTGATTAATTGTTTGATACACACAAGCAGCGAGATCGTTTTTCAGCACAATGAAGAACTTCTTACGCTCCCGAAACCCTCTGAATTACTAGTCAATACGCTGACCATGCTGATATGGTTTTATATAAAACGATAACCAGTATGTCATTAACTACTTCATCAGTTTTTCCTGGTTAAAGCGTATGCAAGTTGAATGAAATCGATTTGAACACAGATCTCAAAATTTACCACAACAAGAGAAAGGTTATATCAGAAATAATATGAGCATTAATACTAAGACCAGAAAAATGGCACACTAATATTATGGGAATGGTATTTTTCTTTATTTATTTCGCTCTGTAAAACAGATTGTTGCTAGGAAAACCACGCATTACCTCATTTTTTGAAAAAATGAAATTAATATTTTTGTAATTTATACATAGATTGAAATTTACAGTTCTGAACAAGTAAAAGCTTGCTAATTTAACAATTTGGTACTTTAATTCACCCTTTAGTATCTAAGTTCTAATATCACTGCATTTTGTAAGAGATTTGTTTCAAATGATAATGAATTGTTAACGAAAACTTAGGTTTTTGTTTGACGTCATTTCACGTGCAAATTTTTTCTAATTTCGCATCTGATCCGCGTATTTGGGTGCTTCGTATTTTAAGTATTGTCTTTGAATTTATTCTGGCGTGAGCTCCAGGGAGGACAAATGAAAATAAAATGTAACATAAAAGTTGCATTAATATTAACTTCAGTCGTGGGGCTGATTTTATTAGGCGTACTATTCTTCGGCAGTAACATGGTGTTATTCGATCCTAAGGGACCAATCGGTCAAGCTCAGGAATCGCTGATTATCACTTCCGTTTTGCTTATGGCAATCATCATCGTTCCGGTGTTGTTCCTATGTGTGTACTTCCCATACAAGTATCGTGCATCTAACAAAGATGCTGAATACAAACCTAACTGGGAACACTCAACAAAAATCGAAGTGATAGTTTGGACTGTACCATGTTTAATCATTCTGGCTTTGGGTTGGGTTACTTATGAAACCTCCCACTCTCTTGATCCACGCCGTGAGATTGAATCTGATAAAAAGCCCCTGACTATCCAAGTCGTTTCAATGAACTGGAAGTGGTTGTTCATTTACCCTGAACAGCAAATCGCAACGGTAAACGAACTGGCTTTCCCAGTTGATCGTCCTGTCGAATTCCTTGTTACCTCTGACACCACTATGAACTCGTTCTTCATTCCTCAATTGGGTAGTCAAATCTACGCAATGGCAGGCATGGAAAACCGTCTTCACCTGATGGCATCAGAAGAAGGTGTCTACCGCGGTCTGTCTGCAAACTACAGTGGGTTTGGCTTCTCTAACATGCACTTTAAAGCGCACGTAGTCGACGACTCAGAATTCAACGACTGGTTGAGCAAAGTTAAGACGTCTGAGCAAGCACTTAACGACGCCAGCTACCAAGTATTGATAGATAACGAGAAAGAACAAATCCGTACACCGCACCCGGTGACGTATTACTCGACCGTAGACCCTTTGAGATTCAAAGACATTATTGAGAAACATTCAGGAGTCCAAAATGGCCTATAAAGGCGACGTACATGCCGAACCTGATTTAATATTCGGGAAACTTAACTGGGATGTCATCCCTTATTATGACCCAGTAATTTTGCCCGTAATGGTTGCAGCTATTTTGGGTGGATTAGCACTGTGTGGCTTAATCACCTACCAGAAAAAATGGACATACCTGTGGAATGAGTGGTTTACCTCTGTCGACCACAAAAAGATAGGTATCATGTATATCATCGTGGCTTTAGTCATGATGTTCCGTGGCTTCTCGGACGCCGTTTTGATGCGTTCTCAGCAAGCCCTAGACACTATCGATGCAGGCTACTTGCCTCCTGAGCACTACGACCAGATCTTTACCGCCCACGGCGTAATCATGATCTTCTTCGTAGCAATGCCATTCATCGTTGGTCTGATGAACGTTATCGTTCCTTTGCAGATCGGTGCTCGAGACGTTGCTTTCCCATTCCTGAACTCTTTGAGCTTCTGGCTATTTGTTGTAGGCGCTATCTTGATTAACCTGTCTCTGTTCGTTGGTGAGTTCGCGGCAACAGGTTGGTTGGCATACCCACCACTTTCTGGGATGGAGTACAGCCCTTGGGTAGGGGTCGATTATTGGCTCTGGTCTCTCCAGATATCAGGTATTGGTACGCTTCTGACGGGTGTTAACTTTGTCGTAACTATTCTGCGTATGCGTGCGCCTGGCATGAAGCTAATGCAAATGCCTGTGTTCACATGGACATCTTTGTGTGCGAACGCCCTGATTGTTGTTGCTTTCCCAATCCTGACGGTAACACTGACCTTACTGACTCTTGACCGTTACATCGGTACTCATTTCTTCACGAACGACATGGGCGGCAACGTCATGATGTACGTGAACCTGATTTGGGCATGGGGTCACCCAGAAGTTTACATCCTGATTCTGCCTGCTTTCGGTATCTTCTCTGAAGTGTGTGCAACCTTCTCACGTAAACGTCTGTTTGGTTACACTTCACTAGTATGGGCAACCGCAGTAATCATGCTGATGTCGTTCATCGTATGGCTACACCACTTCTTTACCATGGGTGCCGGCGCAAGTGTTAACGCCTTCTTCGGTATAGCCACCATGATCATATCCATACCCACCGGGGTTAAGATATTTAACTGGCTGTTTACCATGTACAAAGGTCGTGTTGAGTTCACAGCAAGTATGTGGTGGACCTGTGCATTCCTAGTGACATTTACTATTGGCGGTATGACAGGTGTAATGCTGGCAGTTCCAGCAGCAAACTTCGTACTGCACAACAGCTTGTTCGTAATCGCTCACTTCCATAACGTAATCATTGGTGGTGCATTGTTCGGTTACTTCGCTGGCTTTACTTACTGGTTCCCGAAAGCAACTGGCTTCAAGCTCAACGAGAAGTGGGGCAAGATCTCATGTGTGCTTTGGACTGTAGGTTTCTTCGTTGCCTTCATGCCTGTATACGTACTTGGCTTCAACGGCATGACTCGCCGTCTTGCGACTATCGACAACCCAGAGTGGGCTCCATTGCTTTGGATCGCAGCTTGTGGCGTAGGTATCATCGCTCTTGGTGTTGCTGCTCAGGTATGGCAGATCTTCATCAGTATCCGTGACCGTAAGGACAACATGGACACAACAGGTGACCCGTGGAATGCGCGTACTCTTGAGTGGGCTACTTCTTCACCACCAGCGTTCTACAACTTCGCTACACTACCTAAGATCCACGATCGTGATGAGCACCAATACCGCAAAGAACACGGTATGGCTTACCAGAAACCTGATCGCTACAAGCGCATTCACATGCCTCGTAACACTTGGGCTGGCGTTGTTATCAGTGCATTCTCACTAGTATTTGGCTTTGCGTTTGTATGGCACATCTGGTGGATGGTAATTGCTAGCTTCCTGGGTATGGTTGTGTCTTGGATTGCCTACAGCTTCCAGCGCAATAAAGACTACTTCGTTGAAGTATCTGAAGTTGAGGCTATTGAAGGACCTCATCTAGCTCGAGTGTATCAGGATCACCCTGAATTCAACTCAGCGAATAATAAAGATGCTGATAACAATGACGTTAAATCTGGTTCCCCAGCGGTTTAAGGAGTGAGGAAATAAAATGACTGCACATGATAAATCAGTGCTGGATACCAATAGTTCGTTTGAGCATCACGGCTCGGATGGTGGTCATGATGATCATGACCACCACGACTACGCTGGCGATACTATCTTCGGTTTCTGGGTCTACATCCTAAGCGACTGTTTATTATTCGGTACTTTGTTTGCGGTATTTGCGGTGTTCTCTACCAGCTTTGCCGGCATCATTGAACCAACTGAACTGTTTAACCTGTGGTTCGTTGCAGGTGGTACTGCGCTTCTACTACTCAGTAGTTTCACTTTCGGTATGGGTATGCTGAAAGCGAAAGAGCGTGATGAAAAAGGCATGTGGTTCTGGTTATGGACCACCTTTGCCCTTGGTCTTGGCTTCTTGATTATGGAAATCTACGAGTTCCATCACTTCAGCGAAGCAGGTGCCACTTTCGACAGCAGCGCCTACTGGTCTTCATTCTATGCACTTGTTGCTACTCACGGTCTGCACGTATTTGCAGGTCTGATTTGGATGATCATTCTTTACTTCCACTTCAAACGTGATGGCTTCACAGAAGACAACCATGCACGTCTGTCTTGCCTGAGCTTGTTCTGGCACTTCCTGGACGTTATCTGGATCTGTGTGTTTAGTGTTGTTTACCTAATGGGAGTTATGTAATGGGACAATCTGCAGAACATGGTCACGGCGGCCAAGCTCATGGCAGCGTTAAAGAATACGTACTGGGTCTGATTTACTCTATCGTATTGACCGTTATCCCATTCGCTATGGTGATGATGGACGTAGGTTCTCCGCAGTTGAAAATTGGCGTAATCCTGATCTGTGCTGTTGCTCAGGTTTTGGTTCAGCTTGTTTTCTTCCTGCACATGAACACGTCTTCCGAGCAAATGTGGAACACCACCTCCGCTGTTTTTGTGGTGTTAATAGTCGCCATCGTATTGATTGGTTCGCTCTGGATCATGGAGCACCTGAACCACAACATGCTGATGGGTCACTAATCGGAATACATAATGATTTCGAATTATTTACAACTGACTAAACCTGGCATCATCCGCGGCAACCTAGTTGCCGCGGCTGGCGGATTCTTTCTGGCCTCTCAGGGCCAGATTGACTGGCAGCTTTTCCTTGCCGTGTGTTTAGGTACTACGTTCATAGTGGCATCTGGCTGCGTATTCAATAACTTCATCGATAAAGACATCGATGCAAAAATGAAGCGCACATGCCAACGTGAACTGGTACAAAAAGTCGTTCCCGTTTCGAACGCGCTTATTTGGGCGACGATTCTGGGTGTAGCAGGCTTTGTTACTCTATTTTTCTACACCTCTATTGTCGCCTTCTGGTTTGGTGTGCTTGGTTTTGTGGTCTATGTTGGTTTCTACAGCCTTTACTACAAGCGTCACTCCGTACATGGCACTTTGATTGGTGGTTTGTCTGGTGCATGCCCACCTGTTATCGGTTACTGTGCAGTCACTAATCAGTTTGATGTAGGTGCAGCCATTGTTTTCCTAACTTTCTGCATCTGGCAAATTCCGCACTCATACGCTATAGCGATTTATCGCTTCGAAGACTACAAAGCGGCATCTATCCCTGTTTTGCCTATCAAAGAAGGGATCGATAAAGCTCGTACGCATATTATGGCGTACATAGTTGCGTTTGCGATTGCTTCTCTAGCCCTAACCTATCTGGGTTACGCGGGAAGCTGGTACGCACTTGGAATGGGTTTGGTTAGCATGTACTGGTTGTATCTTGCGAAAGTAAGCTTCCAGAAGATGCCGACAGAACAATGGGGTAAGCAGCTTATGCTCTTCTCTATCGTCTGTATTATGGTTTTCTGCGTTCTAATCTCTATCGATTTTTCACCATCAGAAATCCATGAAACTCATCAAGCTTCTTTGAATGCTCTCCAACTTAAGGAGTTTATCTAATGTCTCGAAACCCAGTGAAGTTAGTTTTAGCATTGGGTGTCCTTGCTCTGGCAGGTCTTCTTGCACTTTACGTGGACAACTCAACGATTCCAATCGGTGAGAAGCCTCGCCAGTTCAAAGACTTAGGTGGTAAATTTCAACTTGATAGCGCAACTGGTGCGATCAATTCCGAAGAATTCAAAAACAATGTTGTTGTGATGTATTTCGGCTTCTTAAACTGCGCGGAAGTATGCCCTTCTTCAATGGGTGTGATGTCTGCGTCGTTCAAGTATTTATCGGAAGATGTGTACAACAAGACGCAAGGTTTCTTCGTAAGTGTTGACCCTAAACGAGACGATTTAGATTCTCTTCATGAATTTGCTCAGCACTTTGATAAGCGAATTCTTGGTCTGACAGGCACAGAAGAAGAAATTAAAACCATGACAAACCAATATGGTGTGTATTTCGATTTGGTTGACATGGAATCTTCAGAGCTCGCCTACACAGTAGACCATGCCTCGCGTTTCTACGTCATTGACCCAAGCGGTCAGTTGATTGATTCGATGAGTCACAGCACAACGCCAATTGAGCTTTCGGCTCGAATTGAGCGTGCATGGGAAGAGTACAATTCGAAAAAAGGTGACGCTTCATGAAACTAGCCAAAATAGGGCTAGTTTGTTTTGTCGCGTTTCTACTGGCTTTTTCAGTCGCTTACTACGAAAAAACCAAAAAGCCGTTCTATCAGCCTGATCCTCGCCCTTCAAGCAAAGTTCAAAAGCTCTCCGGCGAGGTCTACGTTGATTACGCACGAATGAAAGCCACCATTCCCGGTATTAAGGTGACATCAGGTTACTTTACGCTAACAAACAAAAGCTCTGAAACCATCAGATTTACAGGCGTTGAGACCAACGCAGCCAAACATACGGAATTTCACCGAATGTTTCTGCGTGACAGCAGAATGGCGATGCGCAAAATTGATGTTCTTGAAGTCGGTGCTAACGAATCTTTGGAGCTGAAGCCTGGTGGCTATCACTTGATGCTATTAGGTATTAAACAGCGATTTGTTGAAGGCGATACCGTCGAAGTCACGTTGATACAGGATACTGGCGAGCGTTATACTCTCAACTTCCCAGTCATGACCATTAAGGCAAAATAAGCCTTATTCTACGGAGCGTTACATGAAACCCGCTTTGATTTTACTTTCCGGTTTAGTGGTATTTTCCCCTACAGTTTTGGCAGAAGACGAAGCGCCCGTAAAAACATCGATGGACAGTATTGCTGAAAAGCAAACCATCCCCTGCTCTCAGGAACTTCGTCAACTGGCAAGAGCCAGCCTTAAGAAGAACCCCCATCGAATGCTGTCTTATAACAGCGAGCCCGATGATGTTCACTTATACAACGCATTAGCCGTCACAAATTATCGCGACCGCGATAGTCATGTCACTTTTCACGGTGTGAAAAATACAAGTGGTACCTGCGATACTTCGGTTACCGAAAGTTATGTTTTACAAACTTCATGTGCTGATGCTCGACACGAAGCGTTCAGTAAATGGGATTTCCAAGGCAAGTTAACCGACAGAACCTTTGTACTCACCAGTAAACGTATTGCTGGCAAACAGGCGTTTCTGACGGAGCAGTTTTCGACACTTTGTCTGGTGACTACCCGCCAGGTGGTTCGCAACTGATTTGAAACATCATGAACCTGAATCAAAACCATTGGTTCGGGTTCTTCTTTCTTTTCCCCCTCTATTCACCTCCTGTCTCCCATAAAAACAAGGTCACTTCTCGCAAAGCGTTGTGAGATATCATCTACTTATCGTCGTTACCTGTTGGTATTTTCAACCTCGCCAACCAAACAGCTATCACTAACACATCTCAATGTAACCATTTGTTTTTATTAAACTATCGAGGTAAATGGATTCGAAAGTTCAAATCTGAAGACACGCAAAACTGCACCAGTTTCAAACAAATGTAAATTTTTCACTCTCCAGCTCTCCCTTCCACTTCACACTGAATAAAAGGTAAGTAATTGTATTTGTTAATTAATAAGTTAAGAATTTGGACATCTTAGTTAAACGGGTCAATGTCCTACATATTTTGAAGCATTATCTGTCTTGTCGCTTCAATTCATTGAGCCGATAATGCCCTACATGGGAACATTCCCCAGTTGATGCAAGTGGAATTCAATCTACTGAACGTTCACCGGTATCTGTTGTTCCTTAATCAATCTGGGCTTATCGCCCTTTTAAAGCCAGACGCATGTCTGGCTTTTATTTTGACTTGCACACAACTCCCACTAAACAAATCAAGACATTTGTTTAAACCAAATACATAGAACACCGATAGAACTAAGAATTAAATGATTATTAATTAATGAGTTAACTCATTATAGAGTGAAAAACAACGCCATTTAATAACCCTTCTTGAATTCATAAAATCGCTGACATTTTATTCAAAATGGCGGACAATTCGCGACGTTAAATTTGATGATGATAAAGCACGATCTACCAGCATGTATGTTTCCATGTTGCCTGCGCATGTTATCGGTCAGTTAATAGAGATGATTTGAATGAACTCGAATATGGCTATGTATTTAGTCTCGGGTTTCCGCTACACTTCTCCGCTTTGCCATAGAACCTCAAAGGAAAGTGAATAGGTATTGTGTTGGATTCTGCTTGGCAGCTCAGCAACCAGGTTAAATAAATCAAACACCTTGGCGACACTTTAATCGCTTCAACAGAAGAAATGTATGACTAACAGCCCTTATTACCCACCACTCTCTTCGCTGCTTTTCCTGCTGTTTTGTCTGCTCTATGCACAAGGTTTTTACTCACTGGTAGAAAGCTCGGTTTGGGTAGGGTTCTTTCTCACTATTATATTGCCTGCTCTGTTGTGGCCTTTGGTTAAGCCTGTCGATAACGCACGCGAACTAAAACGAATCTTCTTCTTAGAAACAAGCTTTAACTTGCTTTGTTTCATGCTGCTGACTGAGCTCATCAGCCTTGAGAGCTTTGATAAAGGCATGATGGCTTTCATCATTGCGCATACCATTGGCTTTTTGTACGTGCAATGGAAAAAGCAAGCGCATGCCTCTTTCTTTCTATCGGCTTACCTCGCTATTTCTATTTACGTTTGGCTGGCGGGCAGCAAACAAACTTACTTAGACGACAGTGGTTCCATCATCTTATTTGGCACCAGTGTTCCATGGCAACTGATCGTGCTCTACTGCGCGTGGGTGCTTCAAATGCTGTTAGTGGAATATAAGTGGGTTCTTCCTAAGCTGACTCTGCTCATCACACAAACTGCGTCTATCGCCATTGCGATATTTGCTGACGATTTTTTTCATGCACGAATCGTAACCTCAAGCCATCTGATGTTTCTGAGCTTGTGTTTCCACATGAAAGACAGAGACTGGGGCGGCTCCAACTTTATGGTTGCCCCTAATTTAACCCGGCATATCATTACGCCTAATGCGCAGTACGGGATCACTGCCACTCTTGTCGTCATTTCTGGCGTTACTTCATTTAGCTTATTTTTCTGACAATTCTAAAGTCTGTAGGTCTTGCGCCTCAATCTATTTGGCTTCTGACAGCAAGTTCAGAAGCCAGCTTTACCATTTCTCTGTCTGAAAGCTCCTCCGTTGTCTCAATAAAAAAGATGAGCTCAACTCATTACTGATATTATTGATAATAATTATCATTTCTGATAGCGTAACGCGCAGTTATCACAACGGAATAAAATAATGACAAATTATAAAGTACTAGCTATTTCAGCTATTTTGCTTGCTTCAGGCACTGCCAATGCGGAAGTTACGTTTAAAGACAGCCGTGGCAAAGAGATTACCCTTAAAAACCACCCTGAGCGCGTGGTCGCCATCGCCAGCTCTGCGCCTATTATTTACAGTGCCGTGACTTTAAAGCCGGAAACCATTGTCAACATTACGGAAAAATCTCAAAAGAGCATCAACAACGGTCTCTATGCAGAATTTTTCCCTCATTTTAAAACCGTTCAAGCTAACGCCGCGAAGGACAAGTTTGTTCCTAACGTAGAGGCGATACTCAAGAACAACCCTGACATCATTTTCCAGTGGGAATACGATCCCAAACTCAGCGAACCACTAGAGCGTGTTGGTCTGACTGTCGCTACATGGGGATGCTGCAGCAATGAAGACAGAGAGAATACGGTCATCATGTCTGGCGAAATTTCGGGGCAATCTGAACGAGCTGAAATGATCGTAAACATTGCACGCGATGCCAATAACCAGCTAAAGGGTACGCTAAGCTCTGTCGCGAAAAGTGCTTATCCTAAGATGCTCGAAGTAGACAAGCTTGGTCAGGACATCCGCATTGTTGCCAATAACTCAACTGACCACAGTATTGCCGGTATCAATAACGTTGGTCAGGACGACAAAGCCGAATGGTGGAAAACCATCAACCTGGAACAGATGTACATCTGGAACCCTTCGGTGATCGTTATCCCTGCCTGGGCAGAAGAACTTACACCTAACGATTTTTACAGCAATGAATTGTTAGCAGACATCGATGCGGTGAAGAAAAAGCAAGTGTACAAAGTGCCTCTGTTTAACCGCTCTCCAGACGCGTCTGAAGCCTATCTGACCATGCAGTGGCTTGCTCAGATCGCGCACACAGATCAGTTCGAAAAAGCTCAGTTCTCATCAAAGGTTAAAGACGCCTACAAAACCATCTACGGCGTGGATATTACTGACAAGCAATACACGCAGATCATGCAGATGGATCAAAACGGTGTCAGCACTGGATACACTGAGAAGTTTGGCTTGAAATAATGACGGTTCACACCAATTATCGGGTGACCAAAGACAAAGCGATCTACGCACTACTGATCGCTTTGTTCTTTCTGACCCTCTATTCCGCCACTCTCGGGCGCTACGAAATAAGTCTTTCAAAAGTGATGTTCATTCTGCTGGATAATCTGGTTGCTTCAATCGATGTTGACTGGTCCCCTATTGAACAACGCATCGTCGAACTGATTCGCATGCCGAGAATTCTGGCTGCCATCCTGATTGGCGTTGGTCTGGCTGTTTCTGGCGTTGCCGCACAAGGCCTGTTCCGAAACCCACTCGTTGACTCCAGCATAATTGGGGTGACGTCAGGTGCGGCATTTGGCGGGACACTCGCTATCCTGTTATTTGAAAACACACTCATCACACTGCTTCTGGCATTCGTGTTCGGTATGTTAAGCGTTTTTGCGGTCATGCTTCTTGCCAGAGTCAATGGCAGAACTTCAGTGCTTTCGCTGGTTCTGGTTGGCGTGATCATATCGACTTTCTTTGGCGCAGCCATCTCCATCATCAAATTGCTGGCAGACCCGTTTTCAAAACTGCCCTCCATTACCTACTGGCTAATGGGTAGCATAGCCTCTGTCGGTTACGACTCGCTTGCCTTACTTGCTATTACCGTGATCCCAGCGTCCATCATGATTTATCTACTTCGTTACCAGATGAACATCATCTCAATGGGTGAAGAGAGAGCCAAAGCTCTGGGCTCGCCGTTCAACAAAATACGGTGGATCATTTTGGTTGCGATGGCGGTGATCTCATCCGGTGTGGTTGCCACCGCTGGCGCTATCGGTTGGGTCGGATTGATCATTCCTCATATTGCGCGCTTTCTGGCGGGGGCGAATCACATTCGGCTTATCCCCGTTTCCGGGCTTATCGGTGCCATCTTTATGCTGGTCATCGATAATACGGCACGAACGGCGTCTGACGCTGAAATTCCAATTGGAATCATGACCTCCCTTATCGGTGTTCCCCTGTTCGCGTTCATTCTGCGAAAGGCGCACTCAAACAGCGGGTGGAACAATGATTAAAGTACAAAATCTCGTACTCAAAGCGGGAGATACTGAGATCCTGAGCGGTTATGAGCTGAACATCACTCAGGGAGAAGTTCTCGCCATTATGGGGGCAAATGGTGTAGGAAAAACCACCTTGCTCAATGCTTTGATTGGGAATAAAAAGCCAGACAGTGGAAGCGTCAGTACCAATGGAATCATTGGCTATGTACCTCAGCTTTTTGATATGCCATTTAGCTACTCCGTGCTCGATATTGTTCTGATGGGACGGGCGCGATATCTGGGACTGACTGGTTCACCGAGCACTAAAGATTTTGAACTGGCTCATCATTACCTAGAGATGATGCAGATTCATCACCTTCACGAACGCAACTTTAATCAGCTTAGTGGCGGGCAGAAGCAACTGGTGATGATCGCTCAGGCACTGACATCAGAATGTGACATTCTGATCTTAGACGAGCCATGTTCTGCGCTGGATTACCACAATCAGGCAATAGTACTCAGTAAGATCCGACAGCTTAATCAGGAACTGGGGATGACGGTGGTTTACACCACTCACATGCCTCAACACGCTCTTGAAACCGCCACTCATGTGCTTTTGATGAATGGTCAGAGCCAGTATCTGCACGGCACTACGGAGACAACTCTGAATTCAGAGAATCTCACCAAACTGTATGGCATCAGAGTGGATAAAGCGGTATTTCAGTCCGACAACTCAGTAACCCTTGCCCCTCGATTTGAGATGTAACCCATGAATAAAAAGATTGCTTATATTACGTGGGGCTGCGGCTCCCAAATCTTGTCATTCCGAGATTACGCCCATTGGATGGATGACATGATCTACCTGAATGACCTGCCGAGTACGGACTTAACTCAGTACGCGGCGGTGATCATTTCTTGCCACACAAACGGCTCGCAGTTGGAAAAGCATGCCCGGCAAATCAACGCCTATGTCGAATCCGGAGGCTTCTTAATTGCCTTTCCTGTTAAGAACATCGACCAATGGTTGACCGCAGTCGATGTGACATGGGAAAACAAACGGATCAGTGACTGGCTATGGTGGACAAAACCCGATGGGCACATTGAGCTTTACCTGCCTAATCCGGAACATAACTTGTTTGATTTCGTCTCGTTCGACGACATGAAATGGCACTGGCATGGTGTATTCAATACGAATCACTCGGGCACCTCTCTTCTTAACATGGAAGAGGACCAAGGCTCAGTTATGGTCGATTTTCCCGATCTCCCAAACGGTGGCCGTGTGTTGTTAACCACGCTTGATCCACATAGCCACAATGGTCAGAGATTCATGCCTGCTGCAAAGCGTTTAATTGATGGGTTCTATCCTTGGCTGAACCGGGAACTCGGGATCGACAGAGAACAGGTGCCTGAATTTACAGTGACCTATTTATCAAGCAGCGACATTGAAACGGAAAACGAACCGCCGTATTTGCAAGACACGTTTGCGAATACTCCCGGACGCATACGCTTCCAGTCTGTTTACGAGATTGATGAAAGGGTTTGGAACAGTGATGTGATTGTTGTTCCCAGAATCTGCGACCAGATCTATCTGCGCACACGACAGGCAGAGTTTATGAACTACCTCAAGCAAGGTGGTCAGCTTGTTATCAATAGCGAAACTGTCATTGAATGGCTACCAGTGTTGAAACCATTCAGAACCGTGCCACCCAGACCCTTTCAAAATTTGAAAGTTCGCGTTGCCAATGATCCATATGGCTTCTTCAGCAAAATGCCCGAAGGCTTTGACGGCTGGGAAGGCGTATTCGGTCAATACAGTCGCAGCTATTCCGACATGCCAGAAGATGGTATTGCGTTAACTCATGTGGGAACGGAAAGCGATCCCAAGCCTTCCGACTGGCTTTGGCAATACCCGACTGATGACGGTCGCGGTGGGAAGATTGTCGTTCATAACGGAGACGACTACCATCGCTATCCTGATCACGGTACTAACAAGAATGGGTTGCTCAGGGACATTTGTGTTGGGCTGGTTCGCCACCGGAAACACGCCATAGTCAATGTATAAAAAAACAACCCCGCATCGCTGCGGGGTTGTTTTTCTTAAGCGCTGATTACTTGCTTAATGGATCTGTTGGGTCAGTCTCTGCCTGATATTCCTTAAGGTTAGTGACGCCATCACCATCGGTATCCAGAGCCGCATCCAATGCTGTAAGATCGTTCAAACCGTATTTCGTTTCAAACGACTTAGGCATACCATCGTTATCCAGATCTTCAATGTAGTTGAACGATGCATTCAAGCCGATGTTGTAATACACAGTTGAGCGGTCAGCAAAATCTGCATGGTACATTTCCAAGTGTGCTCGAATAGGTTTTTGGTACTCATTCATTTCACTGAAGTTAACCTGCCTTGGGCGGTCACAGCCATACATACCAATCTGCGTGTTTGTTGCATCGTATAGACGAATTCGGCAGTTCAACGACGGGCTGATGTCGCTACGAGGCATGATCACAAACGATTTCAATGTATCGTATGGCGAAGCAGCATTGAAGTACGTATTTTTGTTCACTCGACCCTGTAGGCTCACGCTACCAGAGAAGTTGCCCGGTGCGTATTTGTAGTCTGGAGACACCACCTTCGGAGCTCCCACAGACAGTGCGTAAGATTCTGTTGTTGCAGTTGCCGCAGGGTTTGCAGTAACACGAACCAACATTTGTTCATCTTTGGCTAGACCAAGAATCAAGTGCTCAACACCGCCTTGGTATTCCACCCAGTTGTTGGCATTCACACGTAGAACTTCCAACGTCCAGCTGTTCGGAGCAAGCTGGTCATCTAAGAAAAGTTTGATGCCATCTGTGCTGTTCGCCTTGTAAAGGAAATAATCGGCATCAATTCCCGTATCCATGTTAGCAGTCACACTGTGCCAGCCATTCAGGAAAGGCGTCGATGTTTCAAATGTGTCGTTTACTTCGTGCTCATCGAAATGTTTTGTTGTGATAGAACCAAATAGAATCGCGTCGTTTGTTGCTTTGTTTACCGTGATTTGCCAGTAGTACTCACCCGGCTGATTCAGGCTATGCAGAACTTCACTGCCTGTACCAGCAGCTACCGATTCCGTACCAATCTGCTTAAATTGACCATTTGTATGATGGTAAAGCTTGAGCGACGCATCAGTAGCGGCATCAAGTTGCGCCATAATGCTGGTGATTTTGGTTGGCTCGGTTACAGAAAAATGAACGCACACGCCGCCGTTTGTGTTTAACGTTGCGTTATAAGATGAATCCAGCTGAATAGTCTGGCAGAGAGGGTTGTATGCTGCCTGATTAACAGCCTGAGCCAAAACCGATGTTTCTGCTTCCAGTAATGCCGGAGCTTCTGTTGACGCTTGATCAAGTGGGAGAAAAGACGTTGCCAACGCCGACATTAGAATTGCATTTATCATAATCATTTCCATTGGTTATACAATCACGCTCATGTGTAATGGAAACAGATTTTTCCTGCAGTATTAAATATCCCGTAGCCAATCCAAAGTCACACTTTAATTTCATTACTCGACTAGCTCATCAGCCTGTATATTGATCATTATCTTAAATTGATCACTATAGAAATAAATCTAGCCAGTACATTTCACTATTTACAGTTTTATTACTTTGATGCTTGATGTCATCTTACACGAGCCAGATGCTACCTTTTTGGAATCAAAATCTATGGGGAAAAGTGGAATGACTCTTCGACGTTTCAATGTAGCTGTCGCGAATAGCGCAACCAAAGAGCTGCGCTAAATCGAAACAAATCAGATCGAGAATGAGCTAATCACGAACGAGCTATTGAGAAACTTTTGCTCCGGGGTGAAGCGATTGCCAAACAGGTCTGGATGACGCATGTTCCTGATAAGTCACTTCCATTCCTAGGTCTGTATCCAGAGTATTCGCGGCAATAGGAAACGATTCAACATCAGAAAGCATTTCACCTAAATTAGAGCCGCATTTACTGCAAAAACAGCGATCATAGATAAATGGAGGTTTTGCCCGGTATACCTCAACAAACTCTTTTCCCTCTACCCACTCAAAGCTCGCTTTATCGACCATAAAAAACTCTGACGTGCCAAGTTTTCTACAGCGACTGCAATGGCAAATGCCTAAAAATTTGGGTTTAGCATTAAGTACAAACTTAACGGCACCACAACAACAACTTCCCTGAATCATGAGATTTCCTCCACTCCATCCGTGGTCTGTGCCCACTCAGAGAGTAGCTCCACAAGCTGACAATAACTGTCAGCAGAGTCGTGGATTGTTGAAGCGCTCGGTTTTCTTTCCCAGCGCAACATTCAGGATTAGCCAATTTGCTGCTCGATGAAGCCTTTTAGATCTGCGACAGAGCGAATAACATGCAGCGACTTCCCTTCAGAGATACTTTCGAGGCGGCTTTGAAAGTCTTCATTCCAAAACTTTGGTGACAGCTTAAGCATTTTGTAGCTTTGTATGCTTCCCTTTAGTACTGAGCTTCCGTCTGGCCAGCCCTCTGGTTTTACAAATACCCCTTTCAATAATCGCTTTGTCACCCACCAGTAGCTGGCAGAATAGGGAAGATTAATATAGATCAAGGTATCCGCTGCTTCCAGCCTTTGGTTAAAAGAGCCAAGAGGTCCTAACCCATCGATGATCCAGGATTCAGAAGTCAGTATTTCCTGATGCTTTTCGTCAAAAACCTTTCGATCTGTCAGTTCTCCGTTTGGCTGATAAACGATCGAATCCAGCGGATGCAAGAGAATACCGGTTGCCGATGAAAGGCGCTTACTTAAAGTGGATTTCCCGCTGCCTGGTTTCCCAAATACCGCGATTTTTTTCATACTGCCTCCTTAATGTTGTTTGCCACCAAGAGACAGATACAGAAAACCCACCTCTTGGGTGGGTTCAAAATACAACGCGTCAGAATCCCACCATTCCTATGGAATGATGATAATTCGAGATTTAAGTAGCGTTGTCGTCATATTCATTGTTTTATCCTTAACCAGCGCGAGCACTCTGTCAACCACTATCAGCAGAGTTTTAATCGGTAATAATCAATACGAGCGCATCGTTTGACACGCTCCTTACGATTGGTATCGTTCTTCTAACTTAGTGCTAATCGACTTCGTAGAGTACAAAGCTTTCAATATGACTATTGTTGCCCGGAATTGAGGATTTTCTCAGTGCCTTCACATTAAGTGAACCATTGTCGCGACTGGTTAAAACCCACTCCCATTTGAACTTACCTTGATCAGCTGCATCTTCAATGATCAATCGATTTGTTAATGGCTCCAACTCCCAAGTCATTTCTGAAAGCAATTCATGCTCTGAGCCAAAACCCACTACTTTATTGTTACCATAAACATCTGACTTAAACTCAATTTCGTCTATGTCTAAATGTGGGTTGTATTTCAAAGCAAAGGTTTTATTACGAATGTCTGATTCTTCAAAATGAACATCAGGTTTAATGTTACATCCCCCCGCTGCATTCTGAAGATCAATCGACGACAAACTTGAATCGCTTAAACTTTTGTCACCCTTGTTACAAATAGCTTGATTAAAGGTAAGGACCTTAAGAATGTCCTGCTTGGCTTCCTCATTAAAAAAATAGCCATTTTCAATGATGTAATTCCTATCATAAGCACTAGGGACTTTCTCTGTAAGCAAAGATCCCGACGGTAATTTACTTCCATGCACCACCTGACCATTTACTGAGGCGTACATAGATCTAGGAACAGAAAAGTTCTTATGAATATCAAGCGAAAATACAATGGCATTCTGACCGTTAAGGTCTTCCCATTGCCAAGTGCCTGAATGGGCTTCTTGAGCTGTTGCAGAAGAGCTGTCTTTATCGCCAATACGATAAAAAGACTTGAGACTCCCATCGGCAATCATCTGAGTCTTATAGGCTCCGTTGGTAAAGCCTTCAACAGAGTTAAATAGATCGTTTGTTTTACTCGCCTCATTAACAAGGTGTGATGGAGATAAAGTGGTTAATTTTACCGCATTACCATCTCCATAATCGTAATGGACCAAGGCTTCCTCATTCAATAACCTAATGCGCGTGCTGTTGAGCCAAGCAAAGTAAGTATCTTGAAGTATATACTCTTTTATCTCTATCGCTTTCGCACCAGGACCAAAAGTAGCGGATTGGGGAATCATATCGTTTGACGATGGCAAATATTTATACATAGGCAATCCTGCTAAGCTCACCACTTTACCCTCGAATAAATGCTGGGCATCACTAGTGAAGTCTTCGTGCATGCTGCCTAGTAACCTATCGTTTTCAATAACCAGAATGCGCTGGCTTTGAAAGGTGCGCCACTCATTATTGATGAACTGAGTAACAGATTGAGTCGCATCCGTGGTGATGTTTTCTAGGCTTCCATCTGAGTTAATTCTTTCAATCTTATCTTCGCGATAAGTGTTATTAACTCTTGTGAGGCTACCTAGCTCAGCAGAGTTGGAAAAAAACTCTAAATAGAAGAGCTGAGTTTCTTTTGATGCGTACTCAAGTATTTCTGTTGAAGTGGTTGTAGGTACTTTTGTACTCGGTGAGTTGTCGCCCAAATTGTTCGTGGTACCGTTTCCGTCACTCGATCCACCACCACAAGCGGTCAGTGAAATTGTTAGTGCGGCTAACGCAAACTGAGTTGGGATTTTTGATGCATTTGGTTTTGTTACATTTGGCTGACTAACCAACTGAAGTGTATTATCGATTGAAGAGGTCATAAGCATTCTTTTAATTTTTTGAATATTTGCGAGGCATTGATTTTTAAAAGAAAAAACACCTTGCACCTATGCAATAAAGCACTTACATTTTCATTGAAACGATAATCATTACTATTGTTTTTGTTACAGCATTGTCAAATAATCTCAAATTAGAGACAGTCGACATTCACGTAACTTATTGAAGAGACTCATATCTATAATCTGACATCAAGAATCGGGGTATGGAACTTTTGCATTTTTGGTGAAAAGTTTAATACGCCTTACTCACCAGACTGCACAATTGAAAACGAGTTCTTACTGCAATCCTCTATGTGCGTCATGATGCCACCCCAATCTTGCTTTTCAGGCGAGCCAATGAAAGTCACACCCTTTTTCTTGGTTTCTTCGTAATACCGATTTATATCTTCAACTTCCAAACTGAAGCCAAGGTATCTTCCACATTCGAATTCACCGATTTCTTCGGGCTCCAGAAGCACTTGTACGTTCTCAAGCTGATAGCCAATATAACCCTCAGACTCTGAACCAAAAATTTTCTGCCATCCCAGTTTTTCTGAATAAAAAGCTTCTGCCTCTTTCAGGTTTTTGCATGGAATTCTCATCATCAAAATTTTCATGTTTACCTCCGCTTTATCGGTTGTATTTGGCTTTGTTCAACACTTCTTTAAGTTCATGTGTACTTTCTAGGTCCACATCGTAGATGTTGGCGAGCGCGCATACGTAATACAGAACATCGTAGAGCTCTTCAGCCACAGACCCTTTCAATTGACTTAACTCTGGCTGACCCTTTCTTCCTCCGCGAATCGACTCAGACAGCTCCCCTACTTCTTCAATCAGCTTAAGAAAATAATGTTCTGGCTGATCAGGTGCATGATCAAATTCTTTAATGTGCTTTTGTAACTCAGATAATTTCATAACGTTCTAGTTGTAATTTCTTCAGATTGGTAACGCTTATATAAATGGCAATGTAATACGCCGTTAGAGTGCCACAAGCTACTAAAATATTTAAGCTATTCGGCGAAATTCGTTAGATTGGTTGCGGGGATTTAATCTGTCTTAATTTTTACCTAGCAAAGATTCTTAAAAAGTAAGGATAAAAGCGATAGTGAACGCAATGCCAAACGCGATGAGAGTCACACCTCTATCCATATGTGAGATGTGGTACTTCAGTAAGCCAGAAAGTGTCGGAACTGCTTCTTCCTGAAACGACTCCGCTACTTTTAGATCACTTACCCGGACACCAAATGTAGCACAGAGAGACTTAACAGATTCAGGAGAAGCAATACCCGACTTTTCGATGCGTTGAATAGTTCTCAAGCTGATTCCGCTTACCTGAGCAAGGTGTGCCTGACTCCAGGCATTTGATTCTCTCAGTCGCTTTAGCATCTCTTTATCAACTTCCATCTCTGCCACCATATCCTTAGCAAAAGGGTTTTGTTCATTATCTTAGAAAATCCTTTCCCCGATACGACACTATTGTGACAACACTATGTCATTACAGCGCCATATCTCAGCTCTAACGCCCTGCTTTTCTATGATTTATTGGCTAGCTCTTCTTTGATCTTTTCTACACTTTTTCCGCCAACGGCAATGTTTTTGTCTGGTTGTTCACGTATGGAGACAAGAAAGAGCTCCTTGGGTATGCCTGTAATTTCAACAGAAACTTCGGTCAGCTTTTCAATAAGCTGTTCTTTCACTTCATCTGTAAGTTGACCGGATTCAAAAGCAATGAAGGGCATGATTTACTCCTTTAAATTCATTGGTTGCACAGAACCATCGTATCAACATCCATTCTATTTAACTCTCGAAAAACTGAGAATCTGGTGGATACCTCCAGTCAATGTGTCGTTTTTGACTGAAAACTTTTTAGAGATTCCAGACCTTTTGCCATCACCACAATAAAAACAGAACCCACCAATACCGGAGTTAACAAGAACAGCCACCCTTGCCCAGACAACATAATGAGAATAGGGTTCGCGCCAGCAGGTGGATGAGTCGTTTTAGTAACCAACATTGCGGTAACGCCTAAACCAGTAGCAATCCCCAGAGTTATAGGTGTCACATCCATATATTGAGAAAACGCCACTCCAATAAAAGCGGTAATCAAATGCCCTAAAATCACATTCTTTGGTTGAGCCAGTGGGCTATTTGGCACCCCAAACACTAAAACAGCCGTTGCACCAAATGGTGCCATAACCATCGCCACATCGTGAATATTCGCATCAAAAAAGGACAGCAGACCAATGGTTAACGCCGCACCAAGCCCAGCAATCACAGATAGAGAATAATGATTCATACATACCTCAATAAAAGTAGAACAAGTTGTCTACTTTCGATAGTAGACAGACTGGTATACTAATGTCAAGATACTCTCAGACGACGGAGGTTCAATGAGTCAGAAGAGAGAGCAGTTACTGGATACCGCCTTAGACCTTTTTTATCGGTTAGGCATAAACTCTATTGGTATCAATGAAATACTAAAGGAGTCTGGGGTAGCCAAAAGAACGTTATACAGCCATTTTAATAGCAAAGATGAGTTGGTCCTTGCTGTGTTGAATCGAAGGCACCAAACCTTCATAAACTGGTTGGAGGGAAAACTTGAAGGAGTAGAGTCTGACCGAGAGCTTGTGGACGTGTTATTTACTTCACTGAACAGTTGGTTCACCAACAATGAAAGACAACTTGGCGACTTCAGAGGCTGTTTCTTTATCAACACGTCAGCGGAATTCAGCGATGCCAACAGCGATATTTCGCAATACTGCAAGCATCACAAAGAGCAGGTTCGGCAGTTGATCAAAAGTAAATTAAAAAGCAATTCCGAAGAACTTTTGGATGCCATTTGTTTACTCAAGGAAGGGGCGATTACAACAGCCTATGTCACCGGAAATTACTCCCATGCCATCTCCAGCAGCTTAAATATTTTGCGGCGGTTTTAAGTCCACAATTTCGATTTGGTCATCACTTTTCTGACGTTGTGAGGATTGCTTATACTCAGCCTTGTATTATAGCGGCTGCACCACCGCCACTAAGTTCGTAGAAGAGTCTTCAATTGGAGTCTTGTTCCAGTCAGCATACATCTCAACTATCTCCAAATTGCAGCTAGCTAAATGTTGTCTAACTTCATCGAGAGACCAATATTTTAGTTCAATTTGACTATCGTAACGTTCACCGCTCTGGTATTCCCTACGAATATCGAGGAGGATAGTATTTTCAAATTGTTGATGCTTGGAACCCTTGCCTTCAACCTTAACCTGTTCACCATTAGGACCGATGTAGCTATCTCTGTATTCACAAATACTCATTGCCTCAAGGTTTGACTGACAAAGTAATCGCGTATCAAATACGAATAAGCTGTTACTGTGCATATGTTGCCGAATATTGCCTAAAACAGCTTTTAGTGATTTCTCGGTGATGAAAGCTTGAAATGCATTTCCCGTCATGGAAATTAAATCGAAAGTATCTCCAATGCTGAACTTAGATGCGTCCGATTCAAGGAATTCTACATCCTCTAAACCCTTCGATTTTTCATTCGCATATCTGAGCATGGGCAGTGAAAAATCGATACCGACAGTACGCTTTAGGTCAGTGGACAATGGTATAGTGACCAAACCTGTACCACAGCAAACATCTAATAAACTTGTCGCATCTTGTTGCCGAACTAAATCATTCAGAAATGAAATATTATTGGCATAAAGGTGGGCATACTGAGAGTCATACTCCTCACCTGACCAAAACTCACTTTTACTTTGTCTCAATGATTTCTCCGTTAGAAAGGCGTAGATTAATGCTATTCTGGTTAGCGACGAATCGCGATAGCTTAACCGTTTTATTACCCCCGCATTTGCAACAGCTCGCAAACAGCATCATGTACCTCTTCATCAACTTCCCGTTTAGTAGGATGATTTTTCATACTGCTAAGCTTAAAGAACAAACGATCGTAAACATTATTGCTTGTGTGATGTAAAAAGTAAGAAACAATCCAATATTTCCACGTGTCATCATCACTATTTAATATCTTCAATAACGGTTCAACCAACTCAGTGTTGAAAAGAAACAATCGCTTTGAAACGGGGTAAGCGACAGGCCAATTTAAGTCTTGCATCCATTCCAATAATTCATAAATATAAGGTTCGATTTCAGAATTAGAGAGTTTAAATAAACGCTCGCAGGTTCTAATGTCTGACTTGTTTACTGGAATAATATTACACATAAGAAATAATTAAATTATTACCGATATTAGATTTACCAAACAACGTTTTAAAGAACGTGAATATTTTTCAAATCGTATTTTACTTGAAGGCTATCAGATACTTTGGAAAATTTGAAAGATGAGCAATAAGATCGAAGGCTAAGTTGGGCGGACTTCTCAAATCAATAATTACTCTGAGAGTTGAAATCAAACGGGTCACCAGAGTACCTCGCATTGAGTATAGCCTCCTCATATTCCTTCCATAGAGTATACCTTGTTGAACCACCTCAAAAGCAAACTCAACTGTATTCAATGCATTCATTGGATACAAAAAAACATGAGCTCATTATCGACAAATTGTTAACCGCTTGCTGGCAAATATCGGCAACTATGTTCTTAAGAAGTAAAAACCGAGTAAAACCACAAATTAGACATTGATCACATTTCGATCAACGAGTATCTTTGCGCTCGAATTTTAGTCACTTTGTTACAACAGAAGAAACTCATGCTAGCATCTTTAAAAGCACTATTTGCTTCACGCAAAGATCACTCTGGTCGCAACATCAATACTGTAATCGCTCGCCTTGCGATTCAGACCGGTTCTAACGTTCACGCTTGGTCATACATTGAGCAGGACGCAGTTTACGAAAATACCTTCAATGGTCAGAAGATCTACTCACACGAACTGGCTAGATACGCTCTTTAATACCAGCGCGATCTTCTATTCAGCCCCGTCCTTGATGGGGTTGAGTGTAGTAAAAAAGCATGTCTCGAACTAACCTTTAGCTCAGACCATAACTACTTATCTTGTTCAAGCGTAACACTATACTCATTGAACCCTACTGATTTCCAAAATCCTAGTGCACGCTTGTTGTGGGCTAATACTTCCAAACGTAACCTTTTCGACTTCCAGTACTCTCCTTTTACTGCCCTGAATGCTCTTCCTCCAAAGCCACGCTTTCGAAACTTGTCACAAATAAAAAACTGACGGATATAGACAAAATCTGTATGTTCTCGCCATAATGCATAATCAAAGATCTCGTTGTCTAACTTGAACAATGCTGCCGAATACTCATGAGTTAACCAACGTTCCATTCTAAGCAGTAGCTCTCTTTTATTCTTTAAGTACCTATGCCCTTCATCTCGGATCAGTTGCTTATTGAAATCAGCAAGAACTTCCAAGTCATCTTTTGTTGCGGTGAATATTTCCATTACCCATCCTTATAAAAACATCTTAATGTTAGATGAATTTTACTTTCGAAAAGATAACAATGCAGTACAACAGCGAATATCTCTATCACTAAAATTGGCTATCAAGTAAATTTTTGAGCGATTATTTATTCAAGAAACATCGACCGGATATAGTTATTTTTTCAATATCTACTTCAATACTCTCTGTACTATTAAGTACAAACTTCTTATTAGAAGAATAATCTAAGGTTTTACTAAACAATTCTCTAACAAAGAACGTTTCAATCACTTCTGCAAGCTCTCTAGGGTATTTAAATGCGTCATCGATGGCTGAATAATTCATTTTACCAAATACAGAAACCTCATTGTAATTCAAATCATCCTGCATGATTTCATCAACACATTTTTCATAAGAGTCAGACATTAGATCAATAAAATCGAATTTTGAGATAACATATTCATAGGGATAAACCTGAACTTCTTTTGATACGAACCGCCCAAAGTTAAGTCCATCATTATAGGTAATATCTCTAGAAAGGGTTTCAATACTATCTATTGTGATCTTCATTTAAATACTATGATTCGTCGAAGAATTGCCAAGTATCAGCGCCGTCAAAGAGCCGAACTTTAACGTCTGACGTAAAGAAACCTGGAAACATTCGATAATTAACAGCGAGTCTGGAATCAGGACCTGGAGTCGTCGATGTGTAGTGTGTGATACACCCGCATTTGCTGCATCTATTGAAGTTAATGTATTTATCACCGTGGCAATAGCTGTCTATGCCATCATGCCCTACCGACACTTCAACCGTTGCCTCAGTATAAAACCCCCAAATGGACGCATACCTTGAACAAATTGAGCAATTACAGCTCACCGCCGTCTGGTTGAACTTTTCAACCGACAACTGAACATTCCCACAGTGACAACTTCCTTTAACCATCTAACTTCTCCCTAGCCCATCTATAAACACGCCTAAAAAGCATGCTAGAAACAACACTAGCACTGTATATAAAAACAGTAAAGATTCAAATCAATTTGATATATCGGATGTATTTGCGTTAGAAACCGTAAACTTTTGTGGCACATTATTTATGAAAATACCGAAAGCTCCTTATTTTCACGAAGTCACCAACGCCAATTCATCACTCCTTGCACATAAAATTTTGGGGAGTATATGGGGCAATCTTCTTTGTCTTCAGTGGATACAGACCATCGACCATCATGAACTAACTTAAGATCGCTTGATGTCAGCTCAAGTTCAGAAAGCTTGGCTTCCCATAAACTATCTTCTTCATCATCATCTAAATCAAGCGATTCTAGTTCCTGATCATAGATCTGCATAGAGGTAATATTTGTGAGTTTCGTCAGAATAGAGATATCTGAAAACTCAGCATTGCCGCTAGCCCAAGGTGTTTCAAAACTGTAGTCCGTTATTCTTGCAACTGTCTTGCCATCTAGTTTTAAATAAGTTGGTGTTCTCAAAATGAAATGTTCCTCATACAATTTTGCTTTCGATTGTCAAATGCTACCGAATGAATGGTACACGTCGAAAGCACCACTTTTTGAATAAAGTTTAAATACGAAACTCAGAACAAAAAATGCCAAGAGTTGAAATTCATAACTCAATCAAAGCACCATAAACTCCTGACGTATGTGCTTGTCAAAGTTTTCTAATGCGTAACGAAAGGCTGTTCTAGGCATCACGTTGTGATTGGATTTCAAATAGTCTTTGACTAGTTGAGGCTCTTTTTTAGAAAGTACTTTCAGCAGCCAGCCATAGCCTTTCTGAACCAGATAATGTTCGTCTTTGAGTAGCAGATCGCTAATTTGGAACGCATTCAACCCCGTATACGAACCTTTGTTTATTGGGTAGATGAGTACCACAGCCGCCGCTCTTCTGACGGCAAAATTATCGTGCTCAACCCAACCTAGGATCTTTTCAAACAACTCATTGTGTTGCCTAACCAACTCTCCAAAGGCATGAGTACAAAAGTCGTCGCAATCGTTCCAATCGGTAATGAACGTGAAAAGCCAGCGTTCAAAAGTAGTGAATGTTTCCAATGTGTATTGGCTTTTCACCCGAAATGCCCAATCGTAAGCAATAACACCGTACGCCCAGTCTCTCTTTTCGAGCAGCTCTTCACAAACTAAAAGCACATCGTGAATATCTTTGCTTTCGAGGGTTTTGTATACCTTCGCCGAGATACCACGCACCTGACTTGTGCGCACCCTTTGGTTTGGATAGTCAACCTTGCTCAGCTCCGCCTCAATAGATTGGTATATGCTCACGAAAACTCCTTTTAAAAAAACGACATACGAACTATTGCTTCGCTTTAGGCTACCACATAATCCCATAAGACGACTCAGAGTAACGTTATGCCACGCAATCTGCATCTATCTAACTGATACGATGGCTTCGGGCACCTTTTCCCGAGTTGTCACCTGAAAAATGAAGCCAGATGTAACACGTAGTTAAACTTTAATTCATCGTGATCTTTATTCCATTAACTCCGTTTTAACGATTAACCTTTAAGGCTATTTAATATTCTTTAGAGACTGGTCTGGGAATTAATTTATCACCGTCAGACAAATACAAAAAACAAACAAAATGTGATTAAGTTAAAAGTTTATTTTTAGAAATTAATTATTTGAAATAATAATCACATTAATTAGATTCGATAGTCTTAATTCTATGACAATTTTCATTTATTTCATAAACATCTCAGTTATAAAACCAAGGTTAAGCACTAAATATCAACCAGTTAATACAAAAATAAAACAATAAAAGTGCGTAAGAAACAGACCATAATCACTAGATTGTGACATCCATCTTAATGAGATTGGAAATAAATGTAATATTTTAATGACAGACAAGTTTCGTTTTCAAACTCAAATTTTCTTTTCTTTCCATATTACTCAACAACTTAATTTCTCACTCCCTAAAATTAAGATTTCGATTTAGTTAAACTGAAAGTTAATTTCATTTTTAAAAGAAGTCCTTTAAGTGTGATCCACCTTAATAATATTTATATCTCTAGCTGTTTAAATATTGCTTTAAGCCCTCAATTCCTATGTTAAGCAAGGAGAAAACATGAAACACAGATGGTTTGCAGTATGTCTGCTTAGTAGTTTTAGTATTGGTACTTTAGCGGATACAAACTCAGCATTTCGTGTCCACCCGTATTTGCAGAACCCAACAGATAACGGGATGACAATCATGTGGCTATCGAACGAAAACTCACCAGGAGAAGTCAAATTGTGGCAGGGAAATAAGCCTGTCTCGTTCGAATCGACACCTCAGTTAGCGAAAGCACTGGAGTACTTTCCAACTGAAATCGAAAAATTTGGCAGCACTTTGCCCAACCAGAAAGCACCTTATATCCATAGCATCACGGTCACTGGGTTGGATGCGGACACTGAATACAACTACAGCGTGACTCAAAATGGTCAAACCTATAACGCGACCCTTACGACAGCGCCAAATCAGGATGGCAGTGTTCGGTTTATGGTGTACTCAGATTCTGAAACAGAGCCAGAATCTACTGGAAAAACCCGCCACTGGTCAGAACCTTTTGGTGACTTTAACAGGCAGTACATTGTTGATCAGACTGTCGGCTACCAACAGAATCTCAATGTCATAGCGGAACGAAAACCAGACTTTGTCGCCATTGCGGGAGATTTGGTTGAATCAGGCAATGAGCAGCGAGACTGGGACGAGTTCTGGCGACATAACTCTGGAGAGTTAGGTACTCTCGCATCACGTGTTCCGATTCTTCCTGCACTTGGTAACCATGAAAACTATCCGGGATCAGACGGAGGAGCGAAAGAATACGTTGAAGAGTTTTCAGCACAAGCCATCGCCCGTTATCAAGCCTATTTTGATGTACCGGACAACGGCAGTAAGCGTTCTGTATTTAAAGACCGATATTACCGTGTCGACTACGGACCTGTAACCTACATCACGATAGACACGTCTGATGGCAAAAAAGACAAGTCCAGCCAAGACACCAACTGGCGATTGTCTGGGATAAATGCCCCCGACTTCAATCCGGGTTCTGAGCAATACCAATGGTTAGAGAAACAACTGGCAGATGCCCAGAAAACCAGCCAGTTTACCTTTGTTCAGTTCCACCATGTTCCTTACTCAGTAGGGCCACATGGGTTCCCGACAGGAAGCCAGGGGTTTGAAAAAGGCGAAGACAACCAGTCTGGTGTACCCGTTCGAATACTGACTCCACTGTTCAAGAAATACGGCGTAGACGCGGTATTTGCCGGGCATGATGAAATGTACGAGCACTCGGTTGTCGAAGGTATTCATTTCTACGATGTTGGTATTGGTGGTGACGGGCTTCGTGGTCCTTACTTTGGTAAAGACGGAAAATACGATGTGCCTCTGGACAACCCGCATCAAGTCTTTCTGGCTCACCTTGACGCGCCTGAAACCTGGAAAGGCAAAAAGCTGGTTAGCGGCGGAAAGCACTATGGTCACCTTGAAGTTAACGTAAGCAAGGACACCAAAGGAATATGGTCGGCAGAAATCTCGCCAGTCTATGTCTTCCCGATCATGAATGAAGCCGGGCAAATTCAAAGCTGGGAGCGAAGAGTTTACGACGACGTAGTCACCTTAACTAACTAAAACCCACCTGTGCCAATAAAGACAAGCAACCTTTATTGGCACTTTTCTTTTATTAGATGCCCTTTTATAAGGCATTCATTCGTATTGAGCATTTTGAGAATAAGCGCATTGTGGCTCCGATATCTCGTAAGCTAAACTGAGCTTAGTAACAATAACAACTCAAATCGCAATGACCGAAACCGAAAAGCGCCGAGAAGCCATTCTGACTCATATTCAAACCCACCAGCAGGGTGATGTGAATGAGTTTGCAGCGCGGTTCAACGTTTCTAAAGTCACCATTCGCCACGACCTGAATTGCCTTGAAAAACAAGGCTGCGTTACACGTTGCTACGGCGGAGCTAGGTTAAATCGCCAGTTTGCTTTCGATCAGCCTCTCAACGACAAACAGCAAATCAACAACCGTATCAAATCGGCATTGGGGGCTTATGCAGCTAACCTGATTCAGGATGGAGACACCATTTTGCTGGACTCTGGCTCCACCACTGAGCAGATTGCTCATCATTTAAAAGGAAAGCGCAACCTTACAGTGATGACCAACGGCATCAACATCGCTTACCACCTCGCCAATCAGAATGAGGTAGACGTGATGGTTACAGGCGGAATGCTGCGCAAGAACTCCTACTCTCTCCATGGCTCTGCTGGGGAACACCTGTTGAGCGGTTATCACTTCAATATTCTGTTTGTCGGTGTCGATGGTTTTGATAAAGACGCAGGGATCAGCACACCGCATCAGGGTGAAGCCGCCATTAACCGTAGAATGCTTGAAGCGGCGCAAACCGTGATAGCCATTACCGATTCTTCCAAGTTCAATCGCCAGAGCTTCTGCTCCATCGCCCGCCCCGAAGAAATCGATATGCTGATTACCGACAGCGGAATACCTCAAGACTATCTTGAGAGCCTAAAAGACAAAGGGGTCGACGTACGGATAGTAGATATTCCGATAGAATAACCACCCATCAATTCCATCCCTTTCACTCAATTTTTTCTTTTCAGCTCGATCAGAAATCGCCCTCACTTTCATAAATTGTGATCTCACGCATGAGCCAATTCGAAATTCAATGATTGAGCGTGGTTTCAATTCGCCTTTCAGTTCTGAAACCCTAAATCCTAACGAATAAACAAAATTCCACCAGAAAAACGAAAGTCAAGGCTTTCACTTACCCTGAAACGAAAGGGTTTTCACCTCCAAAACGAAAGAAGACCTCCTGTGATCGACCTTTCATTTTTGATTCAAATTGCCTGCTGTAATGCTCCACAGAAAACAGCAACACCAGTTGGAAACTGGTGAATAACTGAGAAGGCAATGCGATGACCAGTACTGAAAGACGGCAAAAAATCATGGAGCAGATTCGTTCTCATGGCTCAGGAAAAGTGGAGACTTTTGCCAGCCAATTCGATGTGTCAACCGTGACCATTCGCCATGATCTCAATGTGCTGGAAAAAGAAGGTTGTGTGTTCCGCTGCCACGGTGGTGCAAACCTCAATCCCAATTTTGCATTCGACCAGCCACTTTACCGAAAAGACCAACTTAACCGCAGTACCAAACAGCAAATCGCCTTTGCGGCTGCACAGCTCATACAGGACGGCGAAGCCATCATTATGGATTCAGGTTCCACAATCGGGCTGATGCCACAGCACCTGACTCAAAAGAAACACCTTATCGTTTTAACCAACGCCCTGAACACGGCTTACCAACTGAGCAGCAACGAGCAAATCGACCTGCACGTGGTTGGAGGAAGCCTGCGCCGCGCTTCGTGTTCACTGACTGGACACCATGGCGAGCAGCAAATCCGCTCTTACCTGTTCGACAAACTGTTTCTGGGTGTCGATGGTTTTGACCTCGCGGCTGGCATCACCACACCAGACAGTCAGGAAGCACAAATCAACCGCACCATGTGTGATGCCGCGCGCCAAATCATTGCGGTGACCGACTCAAGCAAGTTTGGGCGCAAAAGCTTTTGCATGATTCGGGCAGCAAGCCAGATCGACATTCTGGTCACCGACAGCAACATCCCTACTGCAACTCATCAGGCATTAATCGACATGGGTGTCGACGTCATTCTCGCGGATCAAACCGTTAACTAGGAACCAATATGAAAACGCTACAGTCATTGATTGAACAACATAAACAAGGGCATTCCACTGGGATCTATTCCGTGTGTTCTGCCCACCCTCTGGTTTTGGAAGCCGCTATCAGGCAAGCCGCCAGAGACAATCAATTGGTTCTGATCGAAGCCACCTCCAATCAAGTGAATCAGTTTGGAGGGTATACAGGAATGACACCCAAAGATTTCGCCAGCCACGTTTATCAGCTTGCAAGTCAACACAACTTCCCAGCTGAAAAGATTGTGCTGGGCGGTGATCACCTTGGTCCAAACTGCTGGCAGCACCTTCCGGCTCGTCAGGCAATGGAAAATTCGGCGCAGATGATTCACGACTACGTGAGTGCCGGATTCAAGAAAATTCACCTCGACTGCTCTATGTCCTGCGCTGACGATGTTACGCCATTGAGTGAAACCATTATGGCGGAACGCGCAGCCCAGCTTTGTCTGGTGGCTGAAAATGCATGGAGGGAAACTGGCGGGGAAGCGCCTTTGTATGTGATAGGGACAGAAGTTCCGACTCCCGGCGGGGCTCTTGAATCTCTGGAACAGGAAGGGTTGGAAGTCACCAAGCCGGAAGAAGCCATCGCCACGCTAGATGCGCATTATCAGGCATTCACTGACGTAGGTTTAGAACACGTCTGGCAGCGAATTATTGGGCTTGTCGTGCAACCCGGTGTGGAGTTCGACCATCACTCAATTCACCACTACCAGAGCGACGCCGCTCAGTCGCTAAGTAAGATGATAGAGGAGCAGCCCCATCTGGTATTCGAAGCGCATTCGACCGATTACCAGAACCCAACGGCATATCACGAGCTGGTTCACGACCACTTTGCCATTCTGAAAGTCGGTCCTGCCCTCACTTTTGCTCTGCGTGAAGCCTTCTATGGTCTGGAACGTGCCGAACGGGAATGGCTTGGCAGTCATCAAGCTTCTCACCTTCGCGATACAGTAGAACAGGTGATGCGCGAAGAGCCGGACTACTGGCGCACCCACTATGCCAGCAAAGGTCATCAACAGTTTCTGGATTGCAGCTACAGCCTGAGCGATCGCATTCGTTATTACTGGACACACCCTGAGGTTCAGAGCGCACAACAGGTTTTATTTAGCAACTTACTGGCAAGTCCATTACCTCTGACATTACTCAGCCAGTATCTGCCCAATCAGGCGAAAGCCATCCTTCAAAACCAAATTCAAAATCAGCCCGCTGACATTGTCATTCACAAGATCATGGAAGTGACTCAAGTCTACTCCAGTGCGTGTTATTCCAATTCGGCGGCGTGCAAGGAGACGATTTAATGACCACATTTTTAGGCTACGAAACCGACTGGCTTGAGAGCCGAAATGGTATTCATACCGCTAGGGAAATTGAGCATCAACCGCAGCTCTGGCGGATGCTTGCAAGCCAGATAGAAGCGCAAACGGAAACCACCAGCGCTTTTCTGTCGCCTTTGTTATCGAGACCCGATCTTCGCATTATTCTGACTGGTGCGGGAACCTCTGCCTTTGTTGGCGACGCTGCGATGCCTTTCCTTCAGGAAGGATTAGGTTTTCAGGTTGAATCCATCCCGACGACCGATTTGGTTTCTAACCCGGAGCAATACATTAATCCGAATTGCCCGACGCTTCTGGTCTCGTACGCCCGTTCTGGAAACAGCCCTGAAAGTGTTGCGGCTGTGGAACTGGTCAATCAGCTCGTTCCAGAAAGCTTTCACCTGTTTTTAACCTGCAACGCAAGCGGTGCGCTGTCCCGATATGCGGACACGGTTTCCAATGCTCATTGCTTGCTTATGCCAGAAGGTTCAAATGACCAGAGCTTTGCAATGACATCCAGTTTCACCTGCATGTTGATGTCGACCCTGACCTTGCTAGGCAGTCACGCAGTAGCCCAATCTTCAGAAAAAATCAGCGCAATTGCCGATTTGTGCGAACAAAAAATCAAACAGTGGCAGGTCGCGATTAAGTCTCTGGCAGCCCTACCCTACGAGCGCTTGATTGTGCTTGGCAGTGGCGGCTTCAGCGGGTTAGCGCGCGAAGCTTCTCTGAAGTCTTTAGAACTCAGTGCCGGCGCAGTCATGACGGCTTTCGATTCTTCTTTGGGCTTTCGTCATGGTCCGAAATTCACCATCAACGACAAAGCACTGGTTATCCAGCTTTTTTCCAGTGACACCTATACCCGACAGTACGACATGGATCTGTTCAATGAGATCCGCAGAGATAAACAAGCGCTGCGTCATATCGCGATTACTGACGGCGCGTTAGACAACAGCGACGTATTCGAACTGGGGAAAACCGATCTTGGCGAAGCTTGGCTCTGCTTCCCCTACATCTTGTTCTGCCAAATGCTGGCATTTGAAAAATCCCTTCAGTTAAGGCTGGGACCGGACAACCCATGCCCGACTGGAGAAGTTAACCGTGTGGTGCAAGGCGTCACCATCCACCCATTTATCCACGGCAATAAAAGGAATTAATCATGGCAAATATCGTTTTAAGTCGAATCGACGAACGTCTGGTTCACGGGCAAGTCGGCGTGCAATGGGTTGGCTTTGCGGACGCCAATATCGTGGTGGTTGTTAATGACGAAGTCGCTGAAGACACCATTCAACAAAACCTGATGGAAATGGTACTGGCAGACGGCATCGCTATCCGATTCTGGACCGTGCAGAAAACCGTCGACACGATTCACAAAGCTGCCGACAGACAACGGATCCTTCTGGTGTGCCGCACACCCAAAGAGTTCCGCCAGCTGGTTGAGGGCGGCGTGCCCATCACCAACATCAATGTCGGAAACATGCATTACGTGGAAGGTAAAAAACAGATTTCTAAAACGGTTTCGGTGGATGCCGGAGACGTTGAAGAGTTTCAAAAACTCAAAGCGCTTGGCGTGAGCTGCACCGTTCAGGGTGTGCCGACAGAAAGCGCGACCGACCTCTTTACGCTGATTCAATAAAGGACACACAATTATGGAAATAGGATTCATACAGGCACTGATGCTTGGCATCCTCGCCTTCTTTGCTGGTCTTGATTTATTCAATGGCCTCACTCACTTCCACCGCCCGGTGGTGCTTGGTCCACTTGTCGGGCTGATTCTGGGTGACCTGCAAACGGGTATTTTGGTGGGTGGTACGTTGGAACTGATATGGATGGGGCTGGCACCACTTGCCGGCGCTCAGCCACCCAACGTTATCATCGGCACCATTGTTGGTACCACGTTTGCCATCACCACCAATGTAGAACCCAATGTCGCCGTTGGCGTTGCCGTGCCCTTTGCTGTCGCGGTGCAAATGGGTATTACTCTACTTTTCTCTGCCATGTCGGCAGTGATGTCTAAATGTGATGCGTTTGCTAAAGACGCAGACACTAGAGGCATTGAACGAGTGAACTATTTTGCGCTCGCGGTGCTTGGCTCCTTCTACTTTCTGTGTGCATTTTTACCTATCTACCTTGGCGCAGAACACGCAGGGGCTGTAGTCAGCACACTTCCTAAAGAGCTGATTGATGGCTTAGGTGTTGCTGGTGGCATCATGCCCGCGATTGGTTTCGCTGTGCTGATGAAGATCATGATGAAGAATGCCTACATTCCTTACTTCATCCTTGGTTTTGTCGCTGCCGCTTGGCTTGAACTGCCAATCCTTGCGATAGCCGCTGCCGCGACTGCAATGGCTATCATCGACTTTATGCGCAAATCAGAACCTACCCCTGTTACTGCACCAACCGAGGATCTAGAAGATGGAATCTAATGTAAGCAACGAAATTGACCTTCGCCGTCAAAACACAGGTGTGCAGCCAGCTCCGAGGGTTGCGCCAGACGAGTACGAGAACAAAGAGATTGGTGCCGAGCTGACCAAGGCAGACATCAACAAGATGGCATGGCGTTCTCTTTTACTTCAGGCTTCATTCAACTTTGAACGTATGCAGGCTTCGGGATGGTTGTATGGCTTACTCCCAGCCCTGAAAAAGATCCACACCAACAAGGCGGATCTTTCAAAAGCCATGCAGGGACACATGGGTTTCTTTAATACCCACCCTTTCCTGGTCACCTTTGTAATGGGAATTGTACTGGCGATGGAACGCTCAAAGCAGAACATCAACAGCATCCAGAGCACCAAAATTGCAGTTGGTGCACCGATGGGTGGAATTGGCGATGCCATGTTCTGGCTGACTCTACTCCCCATTTGTGGAGGCATCGGCGCAGATCTGGCGCTTCAGGGCTCCATTATGGGTGCGGTCTTCTTCATGGCTCTGTTTAACGTGGTGCATTTCGGTCTGCGTTTTGGTCTTGCCCATTACGCCTATCGCATGGGTGTTGCCGCCATTCCAGTGATAAAAGCCAACACCAAAAAAGTGGGGCATGCAGCTTCCATGGTGGGTATGACCGTTATTGGCGCTTTGGTTGCCACCTACGTTCGCCTGTCGACCACCGCTGAAATCACAGCCGGTGACGCTGTGGTCAAGCTTCAGGCTGATGTTATCGACAAACTGATGCCCGCATTCCTTCCTCTGCTTTACACCTTGGCTATGTACGCACTGGTGAAACGAGGCTGGAGCCCGCTGAAACTCATCGGCATTACCGTCACGCTTGGCGTTGTGGGTCGCTTTATGGGCTTCTTGTAAACACGTTTTTTAATCGTCAGAAGGGGCTGAGCTCTCAGCCCCACAGAGGAATAACACATGATTGCTGTCATATTGTCTGGACACGGTGGGTTTGCTTCAGGTATCGAGAAAGCGATGCTACAAATCATCGGTGACCAGCCACAATTTAAATCTATCGATTTTCCCGAAGAGGCAACCACGCCTCAGCTAGAAAGTGCCATGCGCGAAGCCATTGAAGCGATTGATACCGGCGAAGGCATCGTATTTCTGACCGACCTCCTTGGAGGCACTCCTTTCCGAACCGCTTCTCTGATCAGTCAAGAACGAGATGATATCGAAGTTGTCACCGGAACCAACTTGCAAATGGTCGCTGAAATGCTGCTTGAGCGAGACGAACTCAACCTTACTGAGTTTCGAGACCAAGCTCTGGAATGCGGTCATCGGGGTATTACCTCGCTCGAAGCGGAAATGCGCCAAAAGGCCAACCAATCAACCACGGTAGAAGAAGATGGGATCTAGTCAGTACTATCGGGCTCACCGTATCTTACATGGCAACCAGTGGTTGGAAGATAGCGTTATTGCAATCGATGAGCAGGGAGTGATTACCGCCATTGAGTCTTATGCCAATTCTGAGCATCACTCCGCCATAGATCTTGGTCAGGTCATCCTAATGCCGGGATTGATCGACACGCATGTCCATGGCGCAAAAGGGTGTGACGTGATGGATGCCAGTCACGACAGCCTGAATACCATGTCCCAATTCTTTGCCGAACAAGGCGTAACCGCGTTTGTCGCCACTACGGTTACTGCGCCACCTGCAAAGATTCGCGCGGCTTTAAAACAGGTAGCCCAAAGCAAAAAACTAGGAGTAGACGGAGCGGAGATTCTGGGCGCTTATCTCGAAGGTCCGTATTTCACTGAAAAGCACAAAGGCGCACACCCGGCTCAATGGTTCAGAGAACTGAGCATTGAAGAAATTGATGACTGGATTTCATACAGCGATAACCAATTGATTAGCTTCGCACTAGCACCAGAGAAGCAAGGCGCAATCGAAGCCATTCAATATCTTCGGTCTCAAGGTATAAAAGTCATGCTTGGGCACACCGACGCCAGTTTTGATCAGGTGCAGCAGGCATTAGACGCCGGCGCTAACGGTATCGTCCATTGTTACAACGGAATGCGTGGATTACACCACCGCGACCCCGGCGTGGTCGGCGCGGGTCTTGTTCATCCTCATTGCTATGTAGAAATGATTGCCGATGGTCACCATGTTCACCCGGTTGCGATTGATGTCGCTCACCGCTGTTGCGGTTCTCGCCTGACTTTGATTACCGATGCCATGTGCGCAGCAGGTATGCCTGACGGAGAATATCGTTTAGGGGAATACACAGTAACAATGAAAGACGGTGTTGTCACAACGGATTCCGGTGGCTTGGCAGGCAGCACGCTCAATCTCAATAGCGCCGTCAGCAATATTCAGCAATGGCTGAACGTTCCACTTGAACAAGCCTGGCTGATGGCTTCACTGACTCCCGCTCAGTCGCTTGGTATTCAAGACCAACTTGGCACTCTGGACGTTGGCAAACGCGCGTCCATGGTGGCGCTAAATTCAGATTTTTCTATTCATAAAACTTGGGTAAACGGGCGTCTCGTGTTCAATGCAGTTGCAACGCCCGATCAGGAGGCTCTATGTATCTAATATCTTCACGTGAAATGCTTAAACGTGCGCAACAAGGTGGTTACGCGGTGCCTGCATTCAACATCCATAACCTTGAGACGGTGCAGGTGATCGTCGAAACCGCTTCTGAAATGGGATCGCCTGTCATCTTAGCAGGCACACCGGGTACTTATGATTACGCCGGAACAGATTATCTGGTGAGTATTTGTAAAGAGGCAGCGCACAAGCATTTCATGCCACTGGTACTCCATCTTGACCACCACGAAGACCAGCAGGACATTCACCACAAAGTCGAGCATGGCATTCGATCTGTGATGATTGATGGTTCTCACTTCCCATTCGAACAGAACATCGAAGTTGTCCAATCCATTGTGCAGTTCTGCAACCGTTATGACGCCAGTGTGGAAGCGGAGCTTGGGCGCTTAGGCGGTCAGGAAGATGACCTTATCGTCGACAGTGCCGATGCCCTGATGACCGACCCGGCATCCGCAGCGGAATTTGTTCGCAGAACAGGGATAGATTCACTGGCAGTAGCCATAGGCACAGCACACGGAATGTATAAAGCCGAACCTAAGCTGGACTTTGTTCGGTTAGAAAAGATTCGTGCAGAAGTAGACATTCCTCTGGTACTGCACGGCGCTTCAGGTGTGCCAGACGATGCAGTAAAACGCTGTATTGATTTAGGGGTGTGCAAAGTAAACGTGGCGACAGAGTTAAAAATTGCATTCTCTGATGCAGTGAAACAGCACTTTTCCGATAACCCAGAAGCCAACGACCCACGCAAATACATCACGCCCGGCAAAGCGGCGATGAAGCAAGTCGTGATCGACAAAATCCGAATGTGCGGCAGCGAAGGAAAGCTCTAAAGCTTTTACTTTCAGCCAACCTATTTTAAACACCCTCCCCCTATTAGGTGTTGATACCTGAGTCACCTACCCCAGATCGAAGCTTATCTACCGGGTTACTCGGATATACAGGGGCTGAACTTTCAGCCCCTATTTTTTGGCTTCAGATATCATTTTTCGAATCCTTCACGCACTATAAACACGAAATTAATACGCCTTCTGAAATACTCCCTTGGATCGAGGTCCTCCTACGATTTCATATGAAGTTTTAACGCGAGTACATGCGGTATCAACGCCGTATTTTCAAAGTATTGGACGTGGAAATCTAAGACCTTCATTCGAGATTGACATGACAAACTTCGATTAATATATTGACGGCTTGAACGACCTTCCATGATCAAGGTCGGTCCTCAGTACCGGTTCAAAATGAACTCGTCCAAGCCCTTAATTTTGAGCATCCTCTAAGATAACTTGTACGGATACTTTTCCGGTATATCAGGTGTTTTGAAAGCTGCTGTTTAACCTGTATCAGTTGGCAAATGTTGTGCGTAGCAGTTTTGTGGTATCGCTCTTCAATAAAAATAACGAAATGTAATAGTGTGGAGAAATACGATGAGTCATTGGACAGATTTTTTCCCTTACGTCGCCATGGCGTTCAAGGTTATCGTTTTATTAATCGGCGGATACTTCGCCATCAAGTGGCATTTTGACCAAGACAGGAAGTTAAAGAAAAAAAGAGAACAAGAAAAGCTGAACCAAGAGCAGTAACCACCCTTCTTTAATTTACTCCAAATCAGCCATTTAAAAACGTTTTATATAAGCGAGTTAAGTGGCTGAAATTGAAAGTCCACCTTCATTGACTCCAACCAAACACCTTCATTAAACGATATTTTGTTTTTTTGATTTAATAGGGCTTAACACCATAAACTTGTTTCTTCAATCTTGATTACCTTCAACCTTAAAAGCCAGAATGATACAAACTGGGTGACTTTGATAGATGATAAAAAGGCAACCATGATTGGCTGCCTTCGTAAAAGTTATTGTACGATTCCAACAATTAGTGAAACCCTTCAATAAAAGTTGCGGCAAAACTTTTGAGCTTCTCAGTAATACGAGGAAGAATCGTTCGACGTGTTCTAAAAGTCATCTTCTCAGTAGTTAGCTGGGCGATATCATCCGACTTCAAGCTGTCTACGCTCATACCGTTCTCGATGTTTGTCACCATTTCGCTGAACTTTTCGGCGTCTAGCTTCTCTTCTTCTGCTATCTGGCTTAGCTCTTTTTGCTTCTGCTCTTCGATATACTCACCAAACTCAGCACCTTGCACTAAGCCTTGCATCGACTTCTCAATAAAATCTTCAATGAGTGAACGTTTACTGTACAAAGTCGGTTCAGTCGCTAGTAAGTTGGCGATAACTTGGCGCTTCTTCTCTTTCGCTTCGTCACAAGACTCTTCGAACATTGTCATTAGAAGATGACGAATATAGCTAACGTTGACTTCATCTCGTTGGAGTAGCTCTAATTCGAAATCGATGTCCGCTAAGATAGACTCTTTATCAGCAGAAGCTTTCTTGAGTTCACGAGCTAAATCGCTGTATTTAGAGGCGTAGTCAACAAACTCTTGTTCAGACATACCAAGCGTTTCAATGTCGAAGTCGCTAAATGTCTCTAGCTGGTTCTTTAAGCGCATTAAGATGCGGAACTGCTTAATAAAGCCTGCTTGCATGTCTTCGTCAGGCAAGTCATCGACACTTTGCACATCAGGAGCAATTGCTTTCAACGCTTCAAGCGCTTTAGCAAAGTCTTCAGTCAGCCCGTTAAGATCTGGTACTTCAATAACCTCGATTGGCTGTTTATTTGAGAACAGCGTAAACGCCTCGTCCGCTTGCGGTTTAAGGTTGCGGTAACACATGACATTACCATGCGATTTTACCGTGCCATTTAAGCGATTGGTGCGTGAGAAGGCTTGCACTAAGCCGTGGTACTTAAGGTTTTTATCTACATAGATGGTATTCAAACCGGGGGCGTCGAAACCCGTTAGGAACATATTCACGACTAGCAAAATATCCACTTCGCCGTTCTTGGTTCGGTTCGATAGATCCTTGTAGTAGTTATAAAAACTGTCTGTATCTTGGGTTGAGTAGCTTGTACCAAACTGCTGATTATAGTCTTCGATGTAAGCATCTAGCTTGTCTCGGCTATGCAGCTTATTTTTACCAAGAACTTGGGCATTGGCTTCCGCTAAGCCTTTTGCATCGGCTTCACCTTCGAACTCTTCTTCCTCATTTACGCCATAGCTAAAGATGGTGCCGATATTTAGCTTGTGTTTGCCCTCTTCTTTGAGTGCTTTGAAGGTGTCGTAATAAGTGATGAGATCAGGCACACTCGCCACACACAGCATTGCGTTAAACTTGCGTTTGGTCTTATGACTGTGGATACCAATGATGTGCTCGCACACTTGTTTAATACGCTTTGGAGAGCTAAAAAACTCGGCGACATCGATACTGCTTACATCGACATCCATGCCGTCATTTTTATGTTTTAGCTTGCCGTAATATTCAATAGCAAATGGAAGCACGTTGTCATCTTTGATGGCATCAACAATCACATAGCTATGAAGACGTTCACCAAACAGATCTTTTGTGGTTCGCTTCTGTGTGCCTTTGCCTTCCATTTTTTTAGCAGTCGCATTGTCGGCAAAGATAGGTGTCCCCGTAAAACCAAACAGTTGTGCTTTCTCGAAGAACTCAACGATGTTCTGGTGCGTTTCGCCAAATTGGCTGCGATGGCATTCATCAAAGATAAAGACCACTCGCTCTTGGCGTAAGTGCTCAACCTGTCCTTTAAAGCGAGGTTTGGTGATCAGGTTATTAAGTTTTTGAATCGTGGTGATGGTTAGCTTGTTGATCCGATTAACTTTATTACTGTAGATAGGCGCATACTCTGCGACTTGTGGCAGTTCTTCACCATCGTTGGCACTACTATCTTTGGTGTTTAGCGCTTTCTTCGCCGTGTTCTTTGGTGGAAGTGGTCGAGAACCGAGGAACTGATTCAGAAGGCTTTTAGTATCCCCCGTGCTGTCGACACTGCCTCTTAAAAAGGCATCAAACTCTTTTGCAGTTTGGTAATCGAGATCTTTGCGGTCGACCACAAATACCACTCTATCCACATCTTCAAGTGTAGAGAGGATCTGGGCGGTTTTGAAGCTAGTCAGCGTCTTACCACTGCCTGTCGTGTGCCAAATGTAACCGTGGTTATTGTTGGTTTTAACCTGACTAACGATCGCTTCTACCGCATAGAATTGGTAAGGGCGTAGCACCATCAAAAACTTACCTGACTCATTCTGCACAATATAACGGCTGAGCATCTTAGTCAGATGAGGTCGATTTAAGAACGCATCAGCAAACTGAGGCAGCGAGTTAATCTTGTTATTTTCAACGTCCGTCCAGTGGAAAGTCTGCTTAAACGAAAGCTCACGGTTGTTAGAGAAGTATTTGGTGTTGACGCCATTAGAGATAACAAACAACTGTACGTAGTTGAACAGCCCACCTTGCGCACCGTAGGTATGTTTGTCGTAACGCTTAATCTGGTTGAAGGCCTCCGCTAGCTCAATGCCTCTGCGTTTGAGTTCAATTTGAATCAACGGTAAGCCATTCACTAAGATAGTCACGTCGTAGCGGTTCTCGTACGTCCCTTGAATGGTGATCTGATTGGTCACTTGGAAGTGGTTCTTGCTGGCATCATCAAACAATAAAGTCAGATAATCAGTTGTGCCGTCTTCACGAGTGACATCAACCCTACCTTTCAAGCGTTTGGATTTGTCGAAGATGTTGCCTTTTTCAAGCTTGATGAGCACACTTTCAAACTCACGCTCGGTTAGCGTTACGCTGTTGGCTTTCTCAAGCTGAGTTTTGAGATTCGCCTTCAGCGCCTCAGCGTTACCAATATCAACAGGTTTGAAATCGGCAGCGACAAGCTGATCGATTAGCTCTTTTTCAAGTTGTGCTTCTGATTGTGTGCTCATAATTCTTCTTTTTATAAATCCAACTGACGTTATTTCCACACCATTTAACAAAGCGATTGGGACGAGTACAAGGCAGCAAGTTTATGAGACCCTCTGAGCATAGTGCGCTATGTGATGAGGGCGAATAAACGCAGCTAACGCCGTAATCGTTCCAATCGCGCAGTTAAATTAAACGAACATTTGCTGTAACAACCCCTTCTTCCACTCTTTGGCTTTCTCAAGCTCTGAGTTGGCTAGGTCGATTTTTTGGTCAATTGCAGATAGGAAGTTAGCTATTTTGAGTTGTTCGTCGTGACTAGGAGTCAATAACTTCACATCTTTAAAAAACTCATCAACACTAATGTTTAACAAACCGTGGTTTCTCGCTCCTTCTTGGGCAATTTTTGAAAGGTCTCTATTTTGAAGGCCACTTTCGAAGTAGTGCTCAAAGAAATCAGAAACAAAACCTTTGTTAAGACCAAAACAAATATACAGTGTTGAAACTACACCCTTATCATAATTGTTGAGCCTTTTAATTGCCCCCATTGGGTAGCCTTTTGAATAGCTTTTGTTGTATGCAAAATCACCATTTTCAAGCAAGTAGTAACCAGTGACGTCTTTAGCCGCTACAGACTTATTAAAGTATTTTTCCTGATTAATAAGTCCTTGTTGAGCCGAGATCGTTAGAACATTTTGGTTATTCTCTTTGTTTTTTCGCCTGATACGTGTGAATACTTGCCCCAACTTCTTCTCTTCCCAAATAGGAAACTCGCTGCCGTCATCTGCTTTAAAGCGTAGTGTCGGCGGGATAAATGTTAGCTGTCCATCTTGCTTTTCCCACTTACCATTGAACAACTGCTGCATCACACCTTTTTTGTACTCGGTGAGCTTGTCTTTTTTCTCGGTGAGTAGTGTGATCTTCTCATCGACCTTAGATAAGAATGAGGCGATTTTTTGTTGTTCTTTGATATCTACGGAGTGTGTAACTTTCACTTTGCGTAAATCAGCCAGCGATATTTCTTGAAAAGTGCTGCCTTTTGATACTGAGTTAACTCTTTTATATGCTTTTCTGGTACTTAAGCAATAATTGATATACACATTTGAAAAGTTTTCTCCTATCGATAAACGAGCTGTACCTTGTGTTAAATTGGCTACAGGTATTGTCTCAGGGACAATTCGAGTGGCACCAATATTGCCTCGAAGCGAAAATACGATATCTTCTGGCGCAACCTCTGAACGTTGGTAAGACTTTGCTATAGCATCTGATGTTCGCTCCAATTCCTCTAAGCATAACTCTTTGTTTAGGTTGGTACTTTTTATGTACGGCATACCATCGGGAATGTGAGGACCAGCTTGAACAATTCCATAAGATATCTTTTTCTTCGTTAAATCCTCTAGAGCTGTATCAATATACTCACCTTCAAACTCACTAAACCTCAGCTTCGGCATATTCATTTGTTCAGTCATTTTCTACCTACCTCAGAATGGTGCCTTGATGTTTAGCTGGGAGCAGAAGTCAGCAATATCAGTATCTACTGAGTGCATTTTAGTTTCTAGCTCGGTAAGGTCAGACGCCACTGCATCCAAATCAACAGGCTCTTCTTCCTCAAATGTATCCACATAGCGAGGAATATTAAGGTTGTAGTCGTTCTCTTCAATCTCAGTAAGCTTGGCGACATGGGCAAACTTTTCGACGGATTCACGTTTACCGTAAGCTTCAACAATGCGCTCAACGTCTTCATTACGCATAAAGTTTTGCGCTTTGCCTTTTTCGAAGTGGTTAGATGCATCGATAAACAGTACGTTGTCATCGTTTTTACGGTTCTTCTTAAACACTAAGATACAAGTCGGGATACTTGTACCGAAGAAGATACCCGCTGGTAAGCCAATAACGGCATCTAAGTAGTTCTTTTTCTCGATAAGGTGTTTACGAATGTGACCTTCTGCCGCACCTCGGAATAGAATACCGTGAGGAACAACAACCGCTAGCGTGCCCGTTTCATTTAGTTGGTGGATCATATGCAGAACGAAAGCAAAATCCGCTTTCGATTTAGGGGCAAGCTTGCCGTAATCCGCAAAACGTTCACTGTTTAAATGAAGCTCGTTAGCACTCCAGTTCGCAGAAAACGGAGGGTTCGCTACGACCGCATCAAAACGCTTATCTAGGTGCATTGGGTGCTCTAGAGTGTCATCGTTTTTGATATCGAACTTATCGTAACGCACGCCGTGCATCAGCATGTTCATACGAGCGAGGTTATAAGTGCTTGGGTTTTGCTCCTGACCACAGAACTCAAGGTTGTGGCTACCTACTTCACGAGCAACACGCAGTAGCAATGAGCCTGAACCACAAGTCGGGTCGTAAACCGACTTTACGTCGCCATCTAAACTAACAAACTTAGCGAGGATCTTGCTGACCTGTTGCGGGGTGTAGAACTCGCCTGCCTTTTTACCCGCACCAGAGGCAAATTGACCAATCAGGTATTCATAGGCATCACCTAGCAAATCAATCTCGGTATTTTCTAGGTGGAAGTCGATGTTATCTAGGTGAACGAGAACCTGACTGATTAGCTTGTTACGTGCGTCTGGGTTTTTGCCTAACTTGCTTGAGTTAAGGTCTAATTCTTCAAACAAACCATTGAAGTCATCGGCAGAGTCCGCTGCTGTGGTGGATTGTTCAATATCAGCGAGAGTGCGATCAAGCTCGTCAATAATAAACTCTTGTTTCTTACCACGCCCCGCTAGGCTTGAGAAAAGCTGCTTAGGCGCAATAAAGTAACCAAGGTTCTCGACACATTCTTCACGTAGGTCATTGAGTAGCTCTTTATCATCAGCAACGCCAACAAAGTTAATACCATCTTCGGCAAGCAGCTCATCGCAGTAGCGGTTCAGCTTGTCTGATAGATACTTGTAGAAGATAAGCCCCAGAATGTAATCACGAAAGTCGTCTGCCGACATATTGCCACGTAATGTATTGGCAATGTTCCAGAGCTGTTTTTGAAGTTCTTGTTGGTGTTGCTGAACCATGGTTTACCTGTTGCTGTTATGCGTATTAATTAGCGCAGGATTGTATCAGAAACCAAGGTGTTAAGTTTGTTTTATATCATTTTGAGAGGTTCAGACGACCATGAAAAATAATGAAGTGGGGTAAATAGCAAAACGCCGCTAAAAAGCGGCGTTTTAAATGGGTGGAAGCCCCAGCCACATCCCGGCACACGAGTCACACGCTGCGGCTGCTCCCTTCCGGGCCTGACCGAGTTCACGAGCTATCGTTGCGGGAGGACCAGGGCCTCCATAGATTCTGTAGTGCCAAAGGGGTATCCCCGAAGGCAGGATGGATTATTCAGTATCCTTGCCCCGATTGCAACCCTATGACCGAATAATTAGCCCAATCTTGATCTGAATGATGAAAGATTACCCAAAGTGAACAATTTCTGGAAGTTAGCGAAGAATGAATGCCTTTTGAAAACCATCAGTTATCGACGGAAACAAAGGTTGGCTCTCCTTTGCGTTTCGATTGATACATGGCTTCGTCGGCTTTGATGAGAATCTCTCGGAGCGTGAACTCTTTGTTTCTGGGCTGAAACACACCAATCGAAACAGACACTGAAAGATCGCGATCTCTTTCTTCCAGATAGAAGGTAAACAGACGAAGGTTCTTAAGAACACGATTGATGTTTTCTAACGGATTTGAGGTGACCAGAATAAACTCGTCCCCTCCGATTCGGTACCAGTTGCCCTTCCAGTTTCTTCTGATGATGGAGGCGTAGGTCTGAATCACTCTGTCTCCTACGTCGTGTCCATACTGGTCGTTAATCTGCTTGAAATCGTTTATATCCAGATAGAACACCGTCTGCCAGGGCTTAATTCCACGGCGATATTTTAAGTTGAGTGCACGTCGGTTTTCTAACTTGGTCAGGCTGTCGGTATTCGCCTGGCGATATAGCAAATACGCCACCAGCAGGATAAACAGAAACGCGACAATAAATAGCCGTTTGGTCTGGTTTGCCAGTTCTTGCTCTTTCTCTAGAGTGTTCCGCCAGTCTGGCTGTTTGTCGTAAAAGTCGTTGATGCTTGATGTATCCAGCATTCTGATAGCACGAGAAAATAGTGCGGCGAGCACTTCTCCCCGAGTATTTTTAGGAAAACCCAATGCAATTTCAGAGCTATGGAAACTCTCGATGCTGTAGTCCTGAGTAATGGGCAACAGCTCTTGCTCTTTCAACAAAATGTTCAGGGAAGCTTTGTCCAGAGCGATGTAGTCAATCTCATTGTTAACCAGCGCTTTCACCAGCTCATCTTGGCTGGAGTAACGCACAAAGGTTTTTTGCGGCAGTAACTGACTTAACAGCTCATCAAAGAAATCGTTTCTTACCACCCCAATTCGTTCGGTAATCAGTTCCGATACATGGGTGTAAACGTCCGGTTTGAAGCCCAGCCGCTTTACGATGATCGCTTCTGGGAAGTAATGCGGAACACTGAAATAAGCGATGTTTTTACGCTGTTCAGAGATGGTTAACGGCGCAAGAATATCGATTTTCTTATTGATCAAATCGCCGTACATGCTCTCCCAGCTTTCGTAGGCGGTACTCACCACTTCACAGTTAAAAGTGAGGATCTGGCAGGCTTGCAGCAAAGTATCCGCACTGATCCCCTGAACATCACCTTCTTTGGTGTATTCAACATAGGGATAAGCGTTTTCAAGTTTGACTCTGAAGGTCTGGTTAGATTTGAGACCCAGTACTAGCATATCCCGCCTGAGCGCCCTTCTGCGTATATCAAACTGATACTCACTGATGTGTTTTCGAAGTCGCTTTTGCATGGATTCTGAATGAATGAACTTGACGATTTTTTCCATCATGTAGGCGTGTTGCCCTCTGCGGGCAATGATTGACACCGGCTTAATGGAAATCTGATCATTCAATAGCTGGGCGTCCAGCCCAATCGTCAGCATGGCTTTCAATTGATTGATGGCATCGATTACACCGTTGACCTCTCCGGAGATGAGCAAGTTCTTTGCTTCTTCAAATCCGTTGTATTCAATCAGCCTGACGTTTGGGAAATTTTGTTTTACTAAAGAGGGATAGATGGTGTTCTTTGGCACACCAATCACTTCAGCATCTATCAGGCTGATGCCAGACGGGCTGAATAAATAGGTATACTCTATGTTGGTTGGGGCGGAAAAGTCGAAGATCTTGGCTCTTTCTTCGGTATGGGTGACGTTTGCAGCAAAGTCACTTTCGCCACTGGCAACGGACTCAAGAATGGAATCAAAGTCCGGCATATCCCGATACTCGACCCCAACAGAAAACTCTTCGGCAACGGCATCGAAAAGAAAGCGAGTCACTACATCATCTGCCTCTGTTGCGACAACATAGTAAGGTTTCTGTCCATAAACCACTTTTATTCCCATAAGTTGAAGCGCTAAAAAAGCACCCATCAGGGCTAATAGTTTTTTCACTTATCGCTCTCTGTGCCGTAAAACACACCTATCTTTCACATAAACGTAACAAAAAAAAGAGCTACTAGAATAAACACGAAACCTCACACCAAAAATGTGAGGCTAGTTCAAAAAGAGGAGAATTGATAACCTTGCTGAATCAAATTGAGCCGACAGCTAAATGGTTTTATGCATCCTCGTGCTCATCTGCGGAACGCAGGATGTAATCGGTTGCCCAAGCTGTGCCCAAAAAGAATATCCAGACTACGAATACCGGGTTGGGAATTTCGACGGTATTCGATGTCACCATTGCGGCAAAAGCCACCGTAGGCAGAGTCCAGCAAAGCAGTTTGTTCCAATTGAATTTTGACAGCTTTGGTAATGTTTCAGCTGACGCAATGATGCCCACAAGGCACAAAGCGATCAGTGCGGCATGAGTCCAGCCTGCCAGCCACAGCGCCAATATGAGTGAAAGTGTCCACCAGCTGTGTTGAGATGAAGACTTCCAATGGCGGACTGCATACCAGGTCGCAATAACCGAAAGCGTTTGGACTAACGTCACTTCCCACGAACCGGGAATTTTACCTTCTGCCTGAGTCACCATAATGCCAACCTGCATCACCAGAACCGTTGCGGCAGTGGTAATCAGTACATAAATACTGCTACGGCGGGAGAACGTCACCATCAGTAACGGGAATAAGATCCAGACACTTAATGACATGGCGATGGGTTGCAAAGGAAGCGTAAAACCATACACTGCCAGAGCACCAAGTAAAATGAACCCTGCTGCGCCCCCCTGAGGGAGTATCCACAAAGCAGGAATAACCAAAGCAAGAACTGGAATATCACCACCACTCATACTAATCGCCCTTGCACATACAATCGCAAGTAAAGTGGTAATGATGAACTGGAGCGTCGAAAACACCATAGCTCTCTCCTTCTATTCCATGGACGAACTAGGACCAATTCAGTATGGATCAATTTTTAAGCCAAATCTTTGCAGTAATTCACCAAATTCCATATGGCCAGGTCTCTACCTACGGTCAGGTAGCTCAGCTAGCAGGATATCCTGGCTATGCCAGACATGTAGGAAAAGCTCTCGGAAACCTGCCCAAAGGCAGCAAGTTACCCTGGCACCGAGTCATCAATAGTAAGGGAGAGATCTCATTAAAGGGCACGGCTTACGACAGGCAGAAAGGAAAACTGGAGGATGAGGGGATTGTCGTGAACTTGGCAGGAAAGGTTCGGCTGAAAGATTACCAGTGGCAGCCCTAAGCTTAAAATCAAGCGGGCAGCCACTGATAAGACGTAGATTTAACGTGTGCGAACCAGCATCAAATCCAGCTTGTGCGTTTTGCTTTCATCTGTGATGACTGGGAATACAGTATCCGTGATGTACCTGAGTTCGCCGCCGACCTCAATTCGTGCGCTCACACTGTATGTATGATGAGGCAGGATTTTCGCTTTGTCATAGTCTAACTTGAAATAGAAAGGAACTTGATTTCCGTTGGTTTCAAATTCTTGGCTAGTGATCAAAACCGCAGGGGCATCCGCTAGGGAAATGTCTTGTAGTGTGACTGTAACGTAAGCGTTGTCTGGCAGTGCCATGCGTTCCAGGTAGTACAGAGAGCCTTCAACAGACGCCATTTCCACTGGTTTTACCTGAACTGAAGCTTTCGATTCTTCTGCATTTTGACAGCCAGATAAGCTTAAGCCAGCGGCGACGGTCATCAAGATAACCATTAGTTTTTTCATATCTTTTATCCTGGTTTAATGGACGCAATGAAAGAATGATTTCATCAAGTTTACACTTCGACTTGAATTGGTGCTGAGTATATCGCTACTACTTGTTTTTTGTCGTTATCCAAGGTATTTAATTGACACAACTTTGACGGAGGTACGATGAGTAAACCATTAGACGAACTGCTCGATTTATTGCAGTTAGAACAACTAGAACAGGGGCTCTTCCGTGGACAAAGTGAAAACCTTGGATTACCGCAGGTGTATGGTGGACAGGTTATCGGGCAGGCATTGTCCGCTTCCCGGTATACGGTAGAAAGTGACCGCACTGTACACTCTTTTCATAGCTACTTTCTGTTTCCGGGAGATCCGGAAAAATCCATCATCTATGATGTAGAAAACCTGAGAGATGGAAGAAGTTTCAGCACTAGGCGTGTTAAAGCCATCCAAAATGGTCGCCCGATTTTTTACCTCACTGCGTCTTATCATGGAGATGCCCCGGGGTTTGAGCATCAAAACGTCATGCCTGAAATTGCAGGTCCCGAGAACTACGCTTCGGAATCTGAACTGGCGAGTCGAATTGCCGATTATTTGCCAGAAAAAATCAAACAGGCTTTCTGCGGTGAAAAACCAATTGAAGTTCGCCCTGTTACGGTCGTAAACCCGTTACAGCCTCAGAAAGAAAAGCCGACTCAATACCTTTGGATTAAAGCCAATGGCGAAGTGCCTGATAATCAGTTAATTCATCAGTACTTACTGGCTTATGCCTCTGACTGGGGTTTTCTGGTTACCGCCCTTCACCCACATGAAGTTTCTTTGATGACGCCTAACTTTCAGGTTGCCACTATCGATCACTCCATGTGGTTCCATCGTCCTTTCAAAATGGATGAGTGGCTTCTCTACGCGATTGAAAGCCCGACCGCCAGCAATACCCGCGGCTTAGTACGAGGTGAGATTTTCAATCAGCAGGGAGCAATGGTAGCAAGCGCCGTTCAGGAAGGTGTTATGAGGTTTACCAAGTAGTCTGATTTACATCGACGCGAAACAAAAAAGGCAACTCACTGAGTTGCCTTTTGTTTTTAGTGGGTATGGTATTCCCCATCATGGCTGTGTGCTCGTGACAAACCAGAGAGTGAAAATGAGTTATCTACCGTCCCTTTAAAGCAGTTCAACACCCAAGGAAAACTGTCAGTGATGTAATAACCGTACTGACCATTTACCGTCATTCCATTGCATTCGTCCAGGTCCCCCAGCCCATTCACATATTCGTAGTCTCCTCGGAACTGCCCATCGTAGTTAGCACTTGCTACAACGCCTTGCCCTGACACAGGTGTGGTGTACCCAGACACTGCCTGCCTTGTTCCCGATTTCAGTCGATAGCTTGGTGTGGCTTTTCTGACTGTACCATTGTCGGCAAAACAACTGCCGTAAATCGGGAATCCGTCGGCTGCGAAACCAATGACGGGAGATGCACTGCCACCAGCGCAGTTCTGCACAAACATGGCGACTGGGTTTCCGTGATAATGGTACTTACCCGTCGGCTGAACATGCGCATTATGCTGATCAGTACCAAAGCCATTCAGGCTAGACATAGGATCGTATCGCCATGGGTTGTTAATTTCGCTTTGCCCACAACCGATCTTTTCCCGTCCTAGAGGTTCGCTGCCAACGGCATAACAAGCAGCAGCCAACATATCGACGTTGACTCCATTTAGAAATACACCTTCGGAAATCGCCATACTCAATGCAGTGGTAGAGGTCGCGAAACTTGGGTTAGCCGTGATCTCATAGTCGGAATCCTGCTCGCTCACATTGGTCGCAAACGACGCAGATTGATCATTAAAATCGTGATTAGGAATGTGGTTGCTCTCAATCACGCATTTGTTTCCTGCCGAAGAGATACTGACAGAACCATTGAACGCGAGGGAGCGCTGAATATCCGTCACGCTGGAGGTAAGGGAACCAATGTAGTCTAAGCAATCACCAGAAAGGGAAGTAAAATTGTAGTTGGTGATATTACCATCCTGGGGTAAACCGGATGAGCTGTTGTTGATATTGGATGGAGAAGCAGAATCTGAGTCTGAGCTGCCGCCGTTGCACCCAACAAGAGTGGAAGTAAGCATCACTGCGTAAATCAATTTCATCATTTTCCCTTACTGAATCTAAACCTTATTAATCAGTTTAGACAGAGAGTTAATGAAATCGAGGTCCTTTACGCAGCTTTACATCGATTGACTAAGCTTGGCCTATACAGGCAGGGCTGTGGTGTACTTTAAGGATTCCATCGCGAATGTTGAGGTTACATTGGTAATGCCATCAACACTGTTAACGAGCCGCTTATAAAAGCTATCAAAGGTTTTCATATCTTCAACCAGAACCCGCATCATGTAATCGTATTCGCCTGCCATACGGTAGAATTCCATCACTTCAGGAAACTCAGAAACGGTTTCCACAAATGTGCTGTACCACTCATGAGAGTGGTCACTGGTTTTCACCAATACAAAGGCCGTAAAGCAAAGACCTAGCTTTTCTGGGTTAAGCAACGCGACCCTTTTGTCGATAAACCCTTCTTCCTCCAACCGCTTGAGCCTTTTCCAACAAGGTGTTGTCGTCAAATGGACTTTCTCTGCCAGTTCGTTTAACGACAACGTGGAATCTTGCTGTAACAGGATAAGAAGCTCCCTGTCGATTCTGTCCAGTGATGGTTTGCTCATAATAAATTCAATTGTAGAAAGAAATTCCCCTAATTAGGCCATAGCGAATAAAAACAATAAACACTTTCTTTCGATTAAGGAGTAACCTGTTTCTTTATTGAACAATGATTGTATTAAATGACCTGGGGATACAGAGTTTCGAGCTGTATACGAAAACCTGACCAAAGGTAATAAGGAAGGATGAAATATGTGTTTAGACCACGACTGGATCAACAACGCGGTTCGTAAAATCGAAGCCGATTTTCAACGCAGCGCCGACACGCATCTTATCAAATTGAACCTACCCAACCTTCAGGGCATCGACATCTACCTGAAAGACGAAAGTACTCATCCAACCGGATCGTTAAAGCATCGACTGGCTCGCTCTTTGTTTCTGTATTCCATCTGTAATGGATGGGTGGGTCCGGACACCCCAATCATCGAGGCTTCTTCCGGCAGCACCGCGGTTAGCGAAGCGTATTTCGCGCGTTTGCTCGGGTTAAGGTTTATCGCGGTTGTACCGAAGAAAACCGCTCAGTCGAAGATCGACCTGATCCAATTCTACGGTGGTGAAGCGCATTTCGTGGAAAGAACAGACGAAATCTATGAGGAATCCCGACGTCTGGCGAAAGAATTAAATGGCCACTACATGGATCAGTTTACCTATGCTGAACGAGCGACCGACTGGCGTGGAAACAACAACATCGCCAACAGTATTTTTGAGCAGATGGCATTAGAAGATCATCCGGTGCCAGAGTGGATTGTGATGAGTGCAGGAACCGGAGGCACATCTGCCACCATTGGCCGGTTTATTCGTTATCAAAAACACCACACAAAACTTTGTGTAGTGGACCCTGAGCATTCCGTGTTTCACTCATACTATAAAACAGGTGATGCCGATTTAAGTCTGGATATAGGCAGTCGAATTGAAGGGATTGGTCGCCCCAGAGTCGAACCGAGTTTTATGCCCGGCGTCATCGACGAAATGAAAACCGTTCCGGATGCAGCCAGCGTTGCTACCGCGCGCTGGATGGAAACAATCTTAGGCAGAAAGGTCGGCGCGTCGACTGGAACTAACTTATATGGTGTTTTGCAGATAGCTGAAACGATGCGTGAGCGTGGGGAAACAGGCTCGATTGTCACTCTGTTGTGTGACAGCGGTGAGCGCTATCTGGATACCTATTACAACGAAGAGTGGGTTAACACTCACATAGGTGACCTGTCGCCCTATACCAAAGAACTTGAGGAAAAGTTTGGAGTATAAATTCTAAAACGCCAGCTCAAACTGAGCTGGCGTTTTGCATTGCAACTAACCTTTAGAGCGCTATTTCTTCTGGCGGGCTTCGAACGCTGCCAGCTGTTCAGGTGTAGCCGGAAGCTGGTGGTTTTCTTTCCACTCATCGTAAGTCATTCCGTAAACTCGCTCTCTGGCATCATCGATAGAAAGTGCCAGCCCTTGCTCATCGGCTTCTGCTTTGTACCACTTGCTGAAACAGTTACGACAGAAACCTGCCAAGATCATCAGGTCAATATTCTGCACATCTTTGTTATTGTCTAAGTGGCTAAGCAAGCGACGAAACACCGCTGCGTCCAGCTTATCCTGTTCTTCCTGGCTTAAGTTCTTGTAATTAAAATCGGCCATTATCTGTTCCTTGTTGGTTTCTATTCTTTGCTGCTGCCCATTGTAATCTCACCATGTGATGAACGGGCTTTTACGTCTTTCGCTAACGCGGCATTGAGTTGTGATTCTACATAGCCTGGCGAATGCGTGCGAGCAGAGATCAGTCGATACATCGCCGGAATCACAAACAGAGTCACCATAGTAGCGAATGCCATTCCGAAGAAGATGACAGTACCCACAGCCACGCGGCTTTCGTAACCGGCACCGCTCGACAATATCAGCGGTATCGAACCTGAAAGCGTGGTGAATGCCGTCATCAGGATTGGGCGTAAGCGTCTGGCTGCCGCATCGACGATCGCTTGCTCAAATTCGATGCCTTTGTCCCGTAACTGGTTAGCGAACTCGACGATCAAAATGCCGTTTTTGGTCACCATCCCAATCAGCATGATCATACCTATCTGGCTGTATATATTGAGCCCTTGCTCCATAAAGAACAGCCCCAAGAATCCACCTAATACGCCCATAGGAACGGTAAACATGACAACCAGCGGGTTTACAAAGCTTTCAAATTGAGCGGCTAAAACAAGGTAGGCAACTAACAGTGCTAACGCAAACACTATAAGCACACTGGCTTGGTTTTCTTTGAATTCCTTGGACTCACCAGAGTAAGCGACGCTGATGTCACTCGGCAGGTTATCAATCGCCAGTTTATCTAAGTGATCCAGAGCCTGCCCTAGTGTGACCCCTTCATTGAGATTAGCACTGACCGTAATCGACTTTTGTTTGTTAGTGTGAGAAAGACGAATCGATGCGCCTACTTCTTCAATTTTGGTCACTGCATCCAGAGTAACGAGTTGCCCAGTTTGGGTCCGCATGTATATTTGGCTGAGATCGGCTGCGCTGTTGAAGTGGTTTTCATCGCCACGAAGATAGACATCATATTCTTCACCTCGCTCGATGAATGTGGTTTCTGTTTTACCGCCAAGCATCACTTCGAGTGTGGTAGAAATGTCGGTGATTTTAATCCCCAATTCTGCCGCACGTTGCTTATCAACACTCACCACAAGTTCCGGCGTCTTTTCGGAGTAGTTGATGTCTGCCCCGTTCATCAAATCGCTTTCGTTGGCTTTGTCTTTGATGAGATTTGCCCATTTCTGTAGCTCCTGATAGTCAGAGCCACCGAGTACAAACTGAACGGGTTCGCTAGAGCCTCCACGAAAACCTGGCATCATTGGAAAGACTCTGGCGTCTGGAATATCACCCAAAGCTTTTCTCACCATTCCTAGCGCTTGCTGGGCGGTTTGAGTTCTGTCCTCCCAGTCTTCCAATATCATAATAACGAAGCCAGTCTGGTCACCTGCCCGACCTCCAAACGCCGGAGACTGAACACTGAAAGACTTAAGTACACCCTGCCCTAGAAGTGGCAATAACCTTTGCTCTACGATATCGATATTGGCATTCATTCGGTTGTAACTGGTGCCATCTGCTCCTCTTACGAACGCAAACAACACACCACGGTCTTCTTTTGGTGCCAGTTGAGAAGGCACCTGCTCCATCAGATAAACACTGCCACCAATACAACCCAAAATGATGATTGGAGCCAGAACTCGCCACGCCATGGCTTTGGATAACGCTCGGCGATACGCTCTCTCGAGTTTGCCAAACATGTTGTCGATGAAGGTATTGAATCGGCTGGCTTTCACATTCGCCTTGAGGATCTTACTTCCCAGTACTGGCGTAAGAGTCAGCGCTATCAGCGAGGAGAAAATCACTGACATAGAGAGCAAGACAGAAAATTCGGTAAACAAAAGACCGACCATACCTTCCATAAAGGAAATGGGCAGGAACACCATCACCAGCACTAACGTTGTCGCCACAACGGCAAAACCCACTTCGCGCGTGCCTTTATAGGCAGCCAGCAAGGGAGACTCACCGCGTTCGATATGGTGATAAATGTTTTCAACCACAACGATGGCATCATCCACCACCAATCCGATGGAAAGTATCAGAGCCATTAGGGTGATAAGGTTGATAGAAAACCCGAAATAATAAGCTGCGATAAAAGAAGAAATCAAAGAAACTGGCACCGTTACCGCAGGGATCAGCGTTGCTCTGACTTGTCCGATAAAGATGTACAACACCAATACCACCAAGCCACCTGTGATAAAGAGGGTGTTATAGACTTCAGAAATCGAGCGATCAATGAAAACCGTTGAGTCGTAGTCGATGGCTAAACGCGTGCCTGCTGGCAAGAATTTCTGAATCTTCTCAACTTCATCATGTACCGCTTTGGCAACTTGCAATGGGTTGGCATCAGACTGGGGGACAATGCCTAAACTGACGTTTACTACACCGTCACTTTTGAAAGTGGAGTTTTCGTTTTTCGCACCGATAAACACATCCGCAACATCGCGAAGATATATCGGGGATCCATCCTTGGCTTGCTTGACGACCAGATAATCAAAATCTTCAGGTGTGTTGTATAAACGGGCAGTGCGAACCGACATTACCATGGTGTCGTTTCGGACTTCTCCTCCCGGGTTTTCAACGTTTTCGCTTCTAAGTGCACTGGTAATGTCGGTTGTGGTTACACCTCGCCCCGCCATAAGCTCTGGCTTGAGCTTAACGTACATCACCTTATACAATCCGCCCGAAATATTGACGGAGCTGACACCAGTGATAAGAGAAAAACGGTCGACCAGCACACGCTCGGTATAATCCGTTAGCTGGGTGCGATCCATTTCGGAAGAACTTAGGTTGATATATACCGAAGCTTCGCCACTGCCGTTATCTTTGTAGACGATGGGATCATTGGCTTCATCTGGCAAACGGCGCTGGGCTCGGGCGACCGCATCACGCACGTCGCTCGCGCCAGTGTTCAGGTCGTAGCCAAGTTCGAATTTTATGGTGATGCGGGAAAAACCATTACGCGAAACAGACGTAATTTCGTCTATACCACTGATACCGGAGAGCTGGTCTTCCAATACGGAAGTGACCTGACTTTCCATGATGGAAGCCGATGCGCCATCATAACTGGTACTGACGGTAACCACAGGGCTTTCTATGTCCGGCATTTCCCGAACAGAAAGCTTGGTAAAAGAAACAAAACCAAACACACAAAGCAGTAAGCTCAGAACAATGGCAACAACCGGCCTTTTTACCGATACATCAGACAGCCACATGATTACTGCTCCTTACGGGAAGGTTGTTTTCCACCCTGTGGCTTTTCGCCAGCTTCACGAACTTTAACGCCATCACGCATGTTCACCACGCCCTGAACCACGATCTTTTGTCCAATCTCCAACCCTTTTTCAACCACGACCTGATTGTCGATACGAGCACCTAACAGAATTTCTGTACGTGTGGCTTTGTTGTTTTCACCAACCACATAGACATAGCGTTTGGTGCCTGAATATTGCAGTGACTGAACAGGAATAATAGGCGCACTCAGAGGTGGAAAATCCAGAGTTGCCGCCATCAACATACCTGGTTTGAGCTGCTTACTGGCGTTTTTAAAATGTACTCTGACACGCAGATTAAGGGTTTCAGGATTGATTCGTGAGTCAATCGCCACGACTTCACCATCAAACCGTTTGTTCCCCCAGGCTTGGTTGGTCGCAACGACAGGCATGCCAACGGATAACTGAGCCAAATAGCGCTCTGGTACTTGAATATCCAGCTCCATTAAAGAGAGGTTGTCCAGCGTAAGTAAGTTCTCACCTACGCTTACTAACTTGCCTCGACTAAAATCGACAAACCCGACTGTGCCGGAAAATGGGGATTTGATGTGAAGGTCGTCTAAGTTAGCTTTTGCAGCACTCAGCCTTGCACTGGCGATGTCTACAGATGCTTTCTGACCATCAATCTCGGTTTGAGTGATAGCGCCCCGTTTTAACAGGCGTTGATATTCCTTAAGTATCCTTTGCTGGTCCGCCAGATACGCAGTGGCTTCTGAAACTGACGCTCTGGATTTATCGTCATTGAGTGTGATGAGCACTTGCCCTTTTTTCACATCCTGATTGGAACGAATCTTAATAGATTCAACTTTTCCAGCCGCTTCTGGAGCGATAATGACACTTTCACTTGCCTCTAATTTGCCAATAAGAGACAAGGATTGGGAAATTTGATGTTCCGCGACCAACTCTGTTACTACAGCTACTGATCTTTCGCCTCGTGATTCTTTTGCAAAAGCTGAAGGGGCTAAGAGGAATAAAGTAGAGAAAAGAATAGGAAATATCGATTTAGTTTTCATACGGAAAGCCCGAAGTTTGTATAAACACAATTTTATCAAGTGATACGGCTTTGAGCGTAAAGGAATGTAAAGTTTGCGAAATATTCAGTAAGTAACCTGTTGCTACGTATAAATTTAGTACAAAACGCCCATTTTTTGTTGCTCCTGCCCAAAAAGGAAGCATTCAAGTCAAATTTCCAAGAAATCTCTTTACAGCATATTCGAGTTTGCTATCATGCGCTCCGCACTTGGTTACTGAGTTGGGAAAACAGTCACTAAGTATAAAAATCACCCTGGAGGGGTTCCCGAGTGGCCAAAGGGAGCAGACTGTAAATCTGCCGGCACTGCCTTCGATGGTTCGAATCCGTCCCCCTCCACCATATTTCTTCTGCTGTTTACTCCTTTTAAACATCAGACAACTTGATTGATGAGTTGGGAAATCATCATTTAAGTATAAAAACACCCTGGAGGGGTTCCCGAGTGGCCAAAGGGAGCAGACTGTAAATCTGCCGGCACTGCCTTCGATGGTTCGAATCCGTCCCCCTCCACCATATTTCTTCTGCTGTTTACTCCTTTTAAACACCAGACAACTTGATTGATGAGTTGGGAAATCATCTCTTAAGTATAAAAACTCCCTGGAGGGGTTCCCGAGTGGCCAAAGGGAGCAGACTGTAAATCTGCCGGCACTGCCTTCGATGGTTCGAATCCGTCCCCCTCCACCATATTTCTTCTGCTGTTTACTCCTTTTAAACACCAGACAACTTGATTGATGAGTTGGGAAGTCATCCATTAAGTATAAAAACACCCTGGAGGGGTTCCCGAGTGGCCAAAGGGAGCAGACTGTAAATCTGCCGGCACTGCCTTCGATGGTTCGAATCCGTCCCCCTCCACCATATTTTTTCTGCTGTTTACTCCTTTTAAACACCAGACAACTTGATTGATGAGTTGGGAAATCATCTCTTAAGTATAAAAACACCCTGGAGGGGTTCCCGAGTGGCCAAAGGGAGCAGACTGTAAATCTGCCGGCACTGCCTTCGATGGTTCGAATCCGTCCCCCTCCACCACATTTCTTCTGTTGTTTACTCCTTTTAAACATCAGACAACTTGATTGATGAGTTGGGAAATCATCATTTAAGTATAAAAAATACCCTGGAGGGGTTCCCGAGTGGCCAAAGGGAGCAGACTGTAAATCTGCCGGCACTGCCTTCGATGGTTCGAATCCGTCCCCCTCCACCATACAAAAGAAAACCAGCTCATTGAGCTGGTTTTTTCTTATCTGAAAAACAAAGCCAGCACACTATGCTGGCTTTTCTATTTCTAGCCTCTACCGTGAGGGCTATCCAAATCCAAAGCGGGTCCTTTCGGTACAACCTGAGTTGGGTTGATTCCAGTATGGCTAAAGTAATAGTGCCTTTTGATGTGGTGGAAATCGGTGGTGTCTTTCACTCCTTCCACCTGATACAGCTCTTTCAAATAGCCTTGAATGCTTGGGTAATCGGCAATGCGTTTTTTGTTGCATTTGAAATGCCCAACATAGACAGCATCAAAACGCACTAAGGTGGTGAATAGACGCCAGTCGGCTTCTGTAATTTGATCGCCCGCCAGGTATCGACTCGAAGAAAGATGGGCTTCCACTTTGTCTAACGCGTCAAACAACTGGTCATACGCTTCTTCATAAGCTTCCTGAGTTGTCGCAAAGCCACAACGATACACGCCATTATTGATATTCGGATAGATGAAATCGTTCCACTTCTCGATTTCTGAGTGAAGGGCTTCAGGGTAATAATCGTCGTGGTTGCCAGTCAGATCATTGAATGCACTGTTGAACATACGAATGATCTCGGAAGACTCATTGCTGACAATGGTATTGGTTTTCTTATCCCACAGTACAGGAACCGTGACTCTTCCGGTGTAATTGGATTTTGCTTGAGTGTAGATCTGATGCATGCGAGTAAAGCCAAACAAAGGCTCTGGTTTATCAAACTGCCACCCCTCAGAAAGCATATCCGGGCTTACCACAGACACGTCGATATGAGGTTCCAGACCTTTTAACTTACGAAACACTAGGGTTCTGTGTGCCCACGGACACGCCAGAGAAACGTAAAGATGGTATCGACCCGACTCTGGTTGAAACTCAGCATCTGACTTGTTTTCAACCCAGCTTCTGAAGCCAGCATCTTCTCGAACAAATTTACCATTGCTTGCTTTGGTGTCGTACCAGACGTCGTGCCAAACACCTTCAACTAACTTGCCCATCTCATCCATCCTTTGTTTGTAAAGATATTGAGTTGAATTATAGGTAACCCAATGGGTTATGCGACCAGTCAATGCCGTTCAACATCATCAAAATTTTTGAATGATCTTTTAGAACGCCCAAAAAACAACACCCAAACACAAAAAGGGTTGGCACCTTGCCAACCCTCTTCGTTTTCATATCTGTTTAATCCGGTATCGGTGAGCCCACACTGGAGCAGTCTGCAATAAATTCGGCTTTGGGATGGTGCTCGAGAATTTCTTCTATGCGGTGCGCCTGACTTCGCTCGACATCAATGACAATCACGACTTCTCCATCATCTAAGTGCTGGTTAAACATCGTCATAAAGTAATTATCAAACGAACCACCCGTCATTTTGACTATGACTGTTGTTGTGATCGCAATGATGCAGATAAGAGCGAATGGCACAAAACTGGAGCTCTCAAACAAGCTGGTGAAAAAAGTCAGAAACAGAATCAACACGCCCGCGGCGACAGCTCCTGCAATCAGCGCCTTCTGCGCCCCGGTAATAATGTGTGCACGCTCAAGTGAACTGCCGCCATGGAGGTGGTGGGTCTTAATCCCATTATCATCACGACTTAGAACATAAAAGTGGTGGTCATCAATACCACTTGCATGAACTTCATCTGATATTTCTTCTGCGTCGTCCAAGTCTTTCGTGATGTAATACAGTCTTTTCATCTGAGCCTCCAAGCGCAATGAATGAGCGTAGCTACTCTTAAGTTCTAGTACATTTTCACGCTCAATTAAACTCAATTAAAACATTTTATTTACATTTTGTTTACATTATCAAATTTAATACGTTTTCCATCACGAAATGGATTGGCTTAGGCACAAAAAAAGCGCGGACCACGAAGGCACCGCGCTTAAGCCTGTCACAGGCTGAATTTAGTCAACCATCAAACAAGAAACGGCATGAACGTCGTCACCTTTAATTTGGGGTTTCTGCTGTGAACAAGCCTCTGTCGCCTGAGGGCAACGTGTGCGGAATACACAGCCAGATGGTGGATTCATTGGAGATGGCAGATCGCCTTCCAACATATCAATCTTCTTGGCTCGCTCCAGATCTGGATCTGGGATTGGAACTGCCGACATAAGAGCACGCGTATATGGATGCTTTGGCTCAGCAAACAGAGCTTCAGATTCGCCGAGCTCTACAGCATTACCCAAATACATAACCAACACACGATCTGAAATATGCTTAACGACAGAGAGATCGTGCGCGATAAACACCAAGCTCAGACCAAGTTCTTTTTGCAGCTCTTTGAGAAGGTTAACTACCTGTGCCTGAATCGATACATCCAGTGCCGATACAGGTTCGTCACAAATGATCATCTTAGGACGAAGAATCAAAGCACGTGCGATACCAATACGCTGACACTGACCACCAGAGAACTCGTGCGGGTAACGGTTGATAACGTTAGGCAGAAGGCCCACCTTTGTCATCATCTCTTTAACGCGATCTTTCACTTCATCAGCAGACAGCTCTGGGTAAAACGTCTCCAGAGGCTCAGCAATGATGTCGCCAATAGTCATACGAGGATTAAGGGACGCCAGCGGATCCTGGAAAATCATCTGGATCTCTTTGCGTGTGTTACGGCGTTGTACGTCCTGCATCTTAGTCAGATCCTGACCAAGCCAAACAACTTCACCGTCGGTTGCTTCAACCAGACCAATTACGGCGCGAGCAAAAGTGGATTTACCGCAGCCAGACTCCCCTACTACACCCAAGGTTTCCCCTTCGTATAGACGAATATTAACGCCATCCACTGCCTTCAAAGGTGTTGGTTTAGTCCATGGCCATGCTGATTTAGGTGCAATGCTGAAATGAACTTTCAGGTCTTTTACATCTAGAAGAAGTTTTTTATCTGTACTCATCGATTCCAAGCCTCCCAGTCAGAAAAACATGCGCGTTGACGCCCTTCACCAAAGTTAACCAGTTTTGGTGCTTCCGTCTTACATTGCTCTGTCACGCGGTGACAACGCTCTTGGTAAGGACAGCCTTGTGGCAAACGAAGCAGGTTTGGTGGGTTGCCTGGAATGGTTGGCAGAATTTCGCCTTCCGTATCCAAACGAGGGATCGCCTTCAGCAGACCTTCTGCATAGGGGTGGCTCGGATTGTAGAAGATTTCGTTAACTGTACCGTACTCCATAGTACGTCCAGCATACATAACCAGTACTTTGTCACATGAACCTGCTACCACACCCAAATCGTGCGTGATCATGATGATTGCAGTGTTGAATTCGCTCTTAAGTTCGTTCAACAAATCCATGATCTGTGCTTGAACCGTTACGTCCAGAGCCGTTGTAGGCTCATCTGCAATAAGCAGCTTAGGACGACACAGTAGCGCCATGGCAATCATTACACGCTGGCGCATACCGCCTGAGAATTCGTGTGGGTACATGGTGATACGCTTACGGGCTTCTGGGATTTTAACCGCTTCCAGCATTCGAACTGATTCTTCAAAAGCTTCCGCTTTGCCCATGCCTTTGTGCAGCATCAACACTTCCATCAGCTGGTCGCTGACTTTCATGTACGGGTTCAGTGAGGTCATTGGGTCCTGGAAGATCATGGCAATCTGTTCTGCACGAACTCGGTTGAGTTCGTTTTCTTTCAGATTCAGAATTTCACGACCTTCAAATTTGGCACTACCAGAGATAACTCCGTTTTTTGCCAAAAGACCCATGATAGCGAATACAGTCTGGGATTTACCCGAACCAGATTCGCCCACGATACCAAGGGTTTCCCCTTGGTTCAGTGAAAAATTTAAGTCATTCACTGCGGTGACGATACCATCTTGCGTGGTAAATTCGACTCGCAGATCTTTAACATCTAACAAGCTCATCATTGCTTTCCTGTGTAATTTTTATATTGCTCTAAAAGGATCCGATATTATTTTTTTTATCTATCTTTTGGATCCAGTGCGTCACGCAGGCCGTCGCCGACATAGTTAAAGCAGAATAGCGTTACAACCATAAACACGGCTGGGAACGCAAGCTGCCAAATTGCTACTTCCATCGTCTGAGAACCTTCCTGAAGCAGTGCGCCCCAGCTCGTCATTGGCTCTTGTACACCAAGACCAAGGAACGATAGGAATGACTCTGTAAGGATCATGCTCGGAATCAAAAGAGTCGAGTAAACTGCAACAATACCCAGTACGTTTGGAACGATGTGGCGTGTAATTATTTTCCATTTGCTCACACCGCATACATGGGCTGCTTCAATAAACTCTTTACTACGTAGGCTTAGTGTCTGACCACGTACGATACGCGCCATATCCAGCCATGCAATGGCACCGATAGCGACGAAGATCAGTACGATGTTACGACCGAAGAACGTTACCAGTACGATAACCAGGAACATAAACGGAACCGCGTAAAGGATTTCCAGGATACGCATCATGATTCGGTCAGTTTTGCCGCCGATGAAGCCAGAAGCTGCACCGTAAAGCGTACCAATCAGTACCGCAACAAGTGCACCAAGTACACCTACCATCAATGAGATACGACCACCAATAAGGGTACGAACGTACAGGTCACGACCCAGGCTGTCGGTACCAAACCAGTGCTCGGCATTTGGTCCAACATGCATCGCGTACCAGTCGGTATCGTCGTATGTGTATGGAGCAAACATTGGCAAGAAAATCACTGCCATTGTCATTACAAATAGAATGGCTAAGCTCACCATCGCCGCTTTGTTACGCATAAAGCGGATACGGGCGTCTTGCCACAGGCTGCGACCTTCTACTTCTAAGTCCTTAGAGAACTTTTCGATCGCTTCAAGGTTTTCTTTTTTAGTCAACATATCAATCCGTTCCCTTTAGTAGCGAATTTTCGGGTCAATCATAGCTAGCAAAATATCAACGATGGCGTTGAATAGAATGAACAGGAAACCAATCAGTATGGTTACACCCATTACTAGCGAGTAATCGCGGTTGAATGCTGCGTTTACGAATAGCTTACCGATACCCGGCAAACCGAAGATAGTTTCGATAACTACCGAACCAGTGATGATACCTACGAACGCAGGTCCCATGTATGAAACAACTGGAAGCAGTGCTGGACGAAGTGCGTGCTTGATTACGATGTAACGGTAGCTCAAACCTTTTGCGCGTGCAGTACGGATGAAGTTACTGTTCAAGGTTTCGATCATGCTGCCTCGGGTAATACGTGCGAAAGTCGCTACGTATAGAAGAGACATACCGATTACCGGAAGCACTAGGTATTTCAGGCTGCCGTCATGCCAACCACCTGCTGGGAAAAGGTTCCAATGCAGAGAGAAAAGATAGATAAGTGCAGGTGCCAAAACAAAGGATGGCATTACTACACCAAGCATCGCAGTGGACATGATGGTGTAGTCAACCCAGGTGTTCTGCTTCAGTGCGGCAATGGTACCGACTGACACACCCATGATGACAGTGAATATGAATGCGATGAAACCTACTTTCGCAGACACTGGCAGTGCCGCATAGATCAATTCGTTTACTGAATAGTCTAGGTATTTGAAAGAAGGACCAAAATCGCCTTGAACAACATTGGTAAGATACGTGGTGTACTGTTCGAAAACAGGTTTATCCAAACCGTATTTTGCTTCAATGTTTGCCATTACTTCTGGTGGTAATGGCTTCTCGCTCGAAAACGGGTTACCTGGCGCAAAGCGCATAAGAAAGAAAGATACTGTAATCAATACCAACATAGTTGGAATTGCTTCGAATATCCGTTTCATAATGAATTTAAGCATAAACTCACTCTTTCAGTCTGTGACAATGAATAATAGAAAAGACGCTGCATGTGAATCTCACATGCAGTGTCCGTGTTATTTATAATTTTATCAGCGGAGGTATTTTACTTCGCTTTGATGTAGAGATCTTTAGAGTAGATCTTCTCTTCTGCGTTGTTTGATGGGAAACCACCAACTTGAGGGCTTAGCAGACGAGCACGTACGTATTGGTAGATAGGTGCGATTGGCATCTCTTTAGCAATCAGGTCTTCAGCTTGAGTGTAAAGAGCAGTACGCTCAGCTTCTGAAGTAGAGTTCAACGCTTTGTCGATCAAAGCATCGTAGTCTTTGTTACCCCAGTGCTGACCAGCAGTCGTGTTCTTGCTTACCATTAGAGTTAGGAAAGAAGACGCTTCGTTGTAGTCACCACACCAGCCAGCGCGAGAAACTTCGAAGTCACCTTGGTCTTTAGTAGACAGGTAAGTCTTCCACTCTTGGTTTTCAAGAGTCACGTTCAGACCCAGAGTTTTCTTCCACATAGAACCTAGAGCAACCGCAATTTTCTTGTGGTTCTCGTTCGTGTTGTATAGAAGAGTGAACTTCAGAGGGTTGCTCTTACCAAAGCCAGCTTCTTCAAGTAGACGAGCCGCTTCTGCGTCACGCTCTTTCTGAGTCATCTTCGCGTACTCTGGCAGTTCAGGGTTGAAGCCAGCAGTAATTTCAGGAGTCAGGAAGTAAGCAGGTTTTTGACCTTGAGCCAAAATTGCATCCGTTACGATATTACGGTTGATTGCGTAAGAGATCGCTTTACGAACACGTACATCATCAAATGGTTTCTTCTTCGTGTTGAACGAGTAGTAGTAAGTACACAGGCTGCCTTCTACAGAAACAGACTCTGGGTACTCTTTCTTAAGACGCTTGAAGTGTTCAACTGGCAATGCAGAAGAAGTGAAATTCAGTTCGCCAGAAAGGAAACGGTTCATTTCGGCAACTTGGTTTTCAATCGGAAGGAATGTTACTTGGTCTAGGACAGTTTTGTCGTTGTCCCAGTACTGGGTATTACGCTTAAGAACCATACGTTCGTTAAGTACCCATCTGTCTACTACGAATGCACCGTTAGCAACGAAGTTTTCAGGCTTAGTCCACTGATCACCGTGCTTTTCAACTGTCGCTTTATGAACAGGCTTAGTTGTAGTGTGACCAGTCATCATTACAAAGTAAGGAACAGCAGACTCAAGTTTCACTTCTAGAGTGTGATCATCTAGAGCTTTAACACCAAGAGTGCTCTTGTCTTTTTTACCCGCAATGATGTCAGCGGCGTTAACCATCTTGGTGTATTCCATGTACCAAGAATAAGGAGACGCAGTAGCAGGATCTACCGCACGCTGCCAACTGTACACGAAGTCGTGTGCAGTTACTGGGTCGCCGTTAGACCATTTAGCTTCTTTACGTAGGTGGAAAACAAACGTTTTGTTGTCTTCAGTTTCCCAGTGCGTTGCAACGCCTGGAATAGTGTTGCCGTCAGCATCTTGATTTACAAGACCTTCCAATAGGTCACGAATTACGTGAGACTCTGGAACACCTTGAGATTTGTGCGGGTCGATAGTTGCTACTTCAGTACCGTTACCACGTACCAGTTCCTGAACCTTCGCTAATTTTGTGCCTGCTGGAACGTCAGCAGCAAGAGAGGAGAACGAAGTGGCAGCCACTGCCATACCAGCACCAAGAAGAAGTGCCTGAGTGATTTTGTTCTTATACATGCATTAAACTCCAAGTTTTTTAGATTGCATCCATGACGTCTTCTATAGTTGCCAGAACGGAGGGCATTTAGAAAAATTTAGCGCAATAAGCGTACAGCGTTTTCTAAACCTAAAGAAGATTGCGCAACACACTACCAATCATTGAAGTAATTTGCCATAAAAATGTAGTAAAAAACCGTTTAATTTTTTGGATAACGGTCTTCTTCAGACAATTACTCTGCAAAGATTGAAAACGACGGTTCAAACAAACTCAGATATCGCTCGAGCCAATCTTAACCACCAAATTGTTTCAAAAACAATCAATTTAGCAGAATCTTATCCTGCTTTAGAACAAAAACTTAACATTTCACACATCTCAAGTCGACCAGAGCACCACAAAATGCCACATAATTTCAACATAAATGTGACTTTTATCACCACTGCTAAAGTGGGTAGTGCAAATGTTCATAAGTGCAACAGAACTATGTCAGGTTTTATAAAAAATCGAGGCACCAGCACTTTTTTTGTAACGCGCAGGAAACGATTTTTTTGTTTTTTTATATCGATTCAAAAGCATTTTATTTTTCTTTGTCAAAAGCTTGCCTCTCGGAAAAACTGACCGGGATGGCGGAAATTGAATGCCATCGTTACTTTCGCCTCTTTGTTTTTGAGGCAGTTTTTTTACAAGGAATGAGAGAAATACAATGAAACATCTAAGCTTATGCGCTATCGGTGTTGGTCTGGCTCTTTCGGGCTCCGTAATTGCTGCACCAGCGACGCCAAGCATCGACGTATACGGGTCAAACAATCTCCAGTTCTCTAAAATTGAACTGGCTATGGAAACCACAGCAGGTTATAACCAAATGGTTAAATATAAAGACCTTGCTGATATCACAATTAAGTTCAACCAGTGGAGTGGTACTCCTGGTGATACCTACAAAGTCTTCTTTGATGGTATAGAAGTCGCTACTGGTCCAATTACAGGTTCTCAAACTGCCGCAACTTTCCAATACGGAAAAGGTGGTGTTTACTCTGTTGAAATCGCTGCATGTGACGCGACAGGCTGTAGCAAATCTGCACCTCAAGAACTTGTTATTGCAGACACCGATGGTGCTCACCTTAAGCCATTGGTTATGAATATCGATCCTAACAACAAGACCTACAACACAGATCCAAACACCGTTGTGGGAACTTACTTTGTTGAATGGGGTATTTACGAACGTGGGTACACTGTAGATAACATTCCTGCAGATAACCTAACTCACATCCTTTACGGCTTCATTCCAATCTGTGGTCCTAACGAATCACTGAAATCTGTTGGCGGAAACAGCTACAACGCTCTTATGACAGCGTGTAATGGCGTAAACGACTACGAAGTTGTTATCCATGACCCATGGGCTGCATACCAGAAGAGCTTCAAACAAGCTGGTCACGAATTCAGCACACCTATCAAAGGTAACTACGCAATGCTGATGGCGCTTAAGCAGCGCAACCCAGATCTGAAAATCATCCCTTCGATCGGTGGCTGGACACTTTCCGATCCGTTCTTTGATTTCACAACAAAAGCAAACCGTGACACGTTTGTCGCTTCCGTAGAGCGCTTCCTGAAAACATGGAAATTCTACGACGGTGTTGACATTGACTGGGAATTCCCTGGCGGCGGCGGTGAGAACCCGAACCTAGGTGATCCTCTAAACGATGGTCCTGCTTACATTGCTCTTATGCAAGAGCTTCGCGCTATGCTTGATCGCCTTGGCGTAGAAACTGGTCGTACTTACGAGCTGACTTCAGCTATTGGTGTAGGTTACGACAAACTTGAAGACGTAGACTACGCAGCTGCAGTTCAGCACATGGACTACATCTTCGCGATGACTTATGACTTCTACGGTGGTTGGAACAACGTACCTGGACACCAAGCTGCGCTTTACTGTGGTAACTTCATGCGCCCTGGTCAGTGTGACGGTACAGGTGTTGATGCTGATGGCGTACCATACAAAGGTCCTGCGTACACAACTGACAACGCAATCCAGATCCTGCTTGCACAAGGTGTTCCAGCAAACAAACTGGTTGTTGGTGCTGCGATGTACGGACGTGGTTGGGATGGCGTAATGCCTTCAAGCCTAACCGATCCAACGGATCCAATGACTGGTACTGGTAACGGTAAGCTAACAGGTACTAAAGCTCAGGGCGTTTGGGAAGCTGGCGTTATCGACTACAAAGGCATTAAAGGTCACATGCTTGGTGCAAACAACCAAGGTATCAATGGCTTTGAGTACGGTTACGACGAATTGGCTGAAGCGCCATACGTATGGAACCGTTCAAACGGTAAGCTAATCACGTTTGATGATGAGCGTTCTGTTAAAGCGAAAGGTGCTTACGTACGTAACCTAGGTCTAGCTGGTCTGTTCTCATGGGAAATCGATGCGGACAATGGTGACATCCTAAACGCAATGCACGAAGGTCTGGCGACTATCGGTGGTAACCGTGCACCAATCGCTTCTGCGGGTGCGGACGTTGCTGTTGAAGGTCCTGCTCAGGTAACTCTAGATGCTAGCGCTTCTAAAGACCTTGATGGCACAATCGCAAGCTACGCATGGAAACAAGTAACTGGTCCGGCTGTAACTATCACTAACGCAAACGCGGCAGTTGCTACGGTAGACTTTGCAAGTGTTACTGCGGCTCAGACTTACACGTTTGAAGTCACTGTTACTGATAACAAAGGTGCAGCATCTACAGACAAAGTTCTGGTGACTGTTTCTCCTAAAGGCGTGAACTCTGCACCAGTAGCAGCAGTTTCAGCTCCAGCACAAGCAGCAGCAGGTGACGTAGTAGTAGTTGATGCAAGCGGCTCTACAGACGCTGACAACGACACTCTAACTTACACTTGGGATGTTCCAGCAGGCGTTAACGCGACTGTTCAAGGTGCAAAAGTTACCTTTACAGCAGCAAGCTACGATGTGGACACTACTCTAAACTTCTCTGTAACAGTGAGCGATGGTAAAGCATCAAGCTCTGCACAAGCAGCCGTTGTTGTTAAGAAGAATGTTGTAGACCCAACGTGTGACGTGACTGGTATCAACGTTTACCCGAACTGGCCTCAAACAGATTGGGCTGGTAACCCTAGTCACGCGACTGGCGGTGACCAAATGGTTCACAATGGCGTGATTTACAAAGCGAACTACTGGACTAACTCTGTACCTGGTTCAGACGGTAGCTGGTCAACAGTTTGTACTGTAGCTAAGTAATACCGATTAGTGCCTGCTCTTGAGTAGGCACTTAAAATCAACATTTAAAACCAAAGAGCCGGTCAGAATGATCTCCATCTGACCGGCTCTTTAGTGTCTGTTGTCTAATATCTAAAGAAGTGAGCTTAAGACTACTCGCCTTGCTCCGCCCATCGGCTGGCGGCGGCGGCGTCTGATTCTCTCGACTCAACCCACCTCACTGAATCCGTCGTTCTCTCTTTTTTCCAGAAAGGTGCCTGAGTTTTCAGGTAGTCCATAACGAATTCACAGGCGTTAAATGCATCTCCGCGATGTGCGCTAGAAACACCAACAAACACGATCTGATCGCCAATATCCAAATCACCAACACGATGTATGACTCGAATATTCTCAATAGACCATCTTTGCTTGGCATGCTCACATAGGCTTTCCAGCGATTTCTCAGTCATTCCTGGGTAATGTTCCAGCGACAATCCAATAACGTTGTCCCCCAGGTTCATATCTCGTACTTTTCCGACAAATGTCACAACCGCACCAGAAGATGCTCCCTGTGCGAGCACGTCATATTCATCAGCCAGAGAAAAGTTTTCCTTTTGAACCGATACCTGTGACATTCGTTACCCTCCGGTGACTGGTGGGAAAAATGCTACTTCATCGCCGGACTGTATAGGAGAGTCCAGAGGGGAAAGCGTTTGATTAATTGCCACCAGCAATTTCCCAGCTTCCAGCGCTAACGCCCATTTGTCGCCTTTTTCAACTAAATGAAGGCGAAGCTGCTCTGCCGTTTCATAACTGCTATCGACTTCGATTTGATCGACACCAACCAACTCTCTGGTTTGTGCAAAAAACAATACTTTGATCATCATTCCGCCTTAAAGTGACCGGATTTGCCACCAGTTTTCTCAAGTAAGCGCACTTGCTCGATAACCATGTCTTTTTGAACCGCTTTACACATATCGTAGATGGTCAACGCCGCCACAGACGCTGCTGTCAGCGCTTCCATTTCGACACCTGTTTTACCTGCCAGCTTGCACACTGATTCGATTCGGACCTTGTTCTCTGACTCAATGGCTTCTAGCTGAACTTCGACTTTAGACAGCAGCAACGGGTGGCAAAGTGGAATCAAATCCCAAGTTTTTTTCGCCGCCTGAATCCCGGCAATTCTTGCTGTCGCAAAAACATCGCCTTTGTGATGAGAACCTGAGACGATCAGCTCCAAAGTTTCTGGTGCCATATGAACAAAAGCTTCTGCCCTTGCCTCGCGTACCGTGTCTGCCTTAGCAGACACATCCACCATGTTAGCTTCGCCCGACGCATTGATGTGGGTAAACTGAGTCATTCAATTCCCCTATTTGCTCAGGTGAGGCATAAAGTTACAAGGACGATGGCTGGCATCCATCTGTTGTTTTATGATCTTAGTCCAAGCAGTACGACACGCACCGGTTGACCCTGGCATAGCGAAAATTACTGTATGGTTGGCAAATCCTGCAATCGCACGAGACTGAATGGTGGATGTCCCGATTTCCTCGTAGGAAACCGCTCGGAACAGTTCACCAAACCCTTCAACCTGCTTGTCAAAAAGTGGAACAAGGGCTTCAGGAGTACTGTCACGAGAAGTAAAGCCAGTGCCGCCTGTAATCATAATTGCCTGAATCGAATCATCGGCAATCCACTGAGATACGACTGCACGAATTTGGTACATATCATCAATCACGATTTTCTTATCTGCCAGATTGTGACCAGCTTCCTGAAGATGTTCAGCAAGGTAACCACCTGAAGTATCGTTTTCTTCTGTACGCGTATCAGAGACGGTTAACACTGCAATGTTAGCTGGTTGAAATTTGCTTTCAGCGTGACCCATTTAGCTCACCTTTTGTATTTATTAAATTGAAATTGAATGGCTGGTCGCATTGCCACCAGCACAAATATTTAACTGACTATCCGCCGATCGACGCCAGGTGCGGTGTGATGCCTGAGTTTCCATCATGGAGGAAATGGCTGACCGACTTATTCTGAAGCTGCTGAGAAATTCTCTGAATCAACTCAGATTCCTGATCATCTCGCTGCAAAAGATCGCGCAGCTCCACCCCTTCCTCACCAAACAAACAGAGGTGAAGCTTTCCTTTAGCGGAAATACGTAGGCGGTTACAGCTTTCGCAGAAATCCTTTTCGTAAGGCATGATCAAACCAATCTCGCCCTGATAATCCGGATGTATAAAGACCTGAGCAGGTCCGTCGTTTAATGCCTTAGGTTTCAACAGCCAGCCATTGGCTATCAGATGATTGCGGATACTCACACCGGACTTGTGATGATTCTTAAAGAGATCATCCATTTCACCCGTTTGCATCAACTCAATAAATCGGAGTTGAATCGGACGATGCTTGATCCAGTGAAGAAAGGCTGGCAACTCCAGATGATTCAGATTCTTCAGGAGAACAGCGTTTACTTTGACCTGCTTAAAGCCAACTTCAAACGCCTTATCAATCCCAGCCATCACCTGTTCAAATTTGTTCTCACCCGTTATCTGATGGAACATTCGGGCATCCAGGCTATCGACACTCACGTTGATGTTGGTAAGACCTGCATCTTTCCAGGAAGCGACTTGCTTTTCCATGCGGTAGCCATTGGTGGTCGTCGCCACTTTGCGAATACCCGTAGTCGTCGCTACCTCATGAATGATCTCAGTGAAATCTTTACGCAGGCTAGGCTCACCACCGGTTATACGAACTTTGTCGGTACCACAATCGGCAAACGCGCGAACCACGCGACGGATTTCAGGGAGGGTTAAAAAAGACGAGTTTCGTTGACCCGAGGGGTGTCGATACCCATCAGGCAAACAATATGTGCATTTAAAGTTACATACGTCGGTAACTGATAAGCGCAAGTAATAGAACTTGCGATTGAAATTATCTTCGAATTGTTGCGCCACGGAACACCTTTCCAAACACGGGAGGCTTGCTCATTTCCAAACAAACCCTTGTGACAAAACGTCACTGGCTGACACTTCATATCCGCATATTGCGAACTTAGCAGTGAAAGCTCGGAGCTATGGCAGCCACGCACTATGCGTGGCAGCTTCTAATAAAATACTTAATATTATTGTGGGATACCAGCTTAACTTTGCAAAAATTCGAATTTGTGCAGTTCAATCGCTAGAATTTTAGTAAATCAGCAGGCAAAGTATCGGCATCTACTCTGTTCAGATTTGCTCAATGACAACGCTGGGCGGCGGGAATAACAAAAAACGTGAACATGTATGACTCTATATAAAAACAAGAAAGTGGTCGCCATTGGTGGCGGTCACGGGCTAGGAAGAATGTTGGCTGCACTTAAAGATTTCGGCAGCAACGCGACTGGAATCGTTACTACCACTGACAACGGCGGCTCTACAGGTCGAATCCGAGACTGTCAGGGTGGCATTGCATGGGGCGATACGCGTAATTGCATTAACCAGTTGATTACCGAACCCTCTATCGGCTCTATGATGTTCGAATACCGCTTCAAGGGTGTTGGCGAGCTCAACGATCACAACCTGGGTAATCTGATGCTCACGGCGCTGGATAACCTTTCTGTTCGCCCTTTAGAAGCCATCAACCTGATTCGGGACATGCTCAATGTGGATGTGAATATCGTCCCTATGTCTGAACACCCTTCAGACCTGACTGCCCTTTCTACCTCTGGCGAAAGAGTTCGGGGCGAAACCAGTGTTGACGAAATGGAGCAGGATCTTCAGCGGCTGTATCTTGAACCTCAGGTTCCTGCAACCAAAGAAGGATTGCGAGCAATCGAAGAAGCTGACTGCATTATTTTAGGTCCGGGCAGCTTTTTAACCAGCATCATGCCGCCGCTGCTGATTCCGGAACTGGGTAAATCCATTGCCAGAAATGAACAAGCCAGACTGGTGTTTATTGAAAACCTTTCACCTGAATATGGACCTGCGGGTCGAATGTCTCTTCAGGAGAAACTTAACTGGTGTCAGCGCGCGTGTGATGGAAGGAAAATAGATCTGTTATTGAGCAGTGAGCAGCCGCAGGATTTGGATGGTGTGGGTGAGATTGTCACCATTGACCTTGCTTCAGCAAACCATCAATGGCGACACGATCGCACCAAGCTACAAAAGGCGATAGAAAACCTACTCGGTTAACTTAATAAATTCGTCTTTCGTAATGTGAAGACAGGTGATCATGGTTTCTCGGTTTTCATCCGTGTTAATAGGTTCACCTGTTTTGTATCTGGCGTCTAGTCTTGTGGCAAACTCACACAGTCTTTCGGCTCCAAAACTGGCGGCACTGCTTTTTAAAGAGTGGCTGATGGCTTTCAATTGCTCTTCAGCTTCACTTTGTTCAGTTGGTCCATTGGCTAACGCCTCGGCATAGTCCACCAGTTCCCCAATAAAAATGGAAAAAAGCATAGGGAGATTTTCTTCCCCAATATCCCTACTCAATTCGTCTATTTTGTCTGTATTGACAACCGCTTTCATCCTACCCTCTTAATCTTCTTAGTTTTGCTCTTATTGTTCTTTCCAAGCTTGTAGCTTGCGATACAAAGTAGATGGGCTGACATCTAAATAACCCGCAGCCTTTGGAATATTTCCTTCACAGGCCTCTATTGCTTGTTCTATCGCACTTTTTTCGGTAAGCCACAGTGGTCGAATTTCTTCTACTGAGAGTTTAGTTGATTTTGCGTCATATGCATTTACTTGCTTCAAATCTGATACAGAAGGCAAATTTAATGGCGGTGGCAACATGTTTAATGTGATCTCGCTACCATGATTGAGTACTACGGCATTACGAAGCACATTCTGAAGCTGACGAACATTACCCGGCCATTCGTATTCAATAAATTTATCAACGACTTGCTGCGAGAACCGAACAAACCCTTTACCCTCTTCATGAGACATGTAACCGAGTAACGAATAAGCAATCTCTACTACATCTTCCCCTCTGTCTCGCAAAGGAGGAAGGTGCAGTGGAATAACATACAAACGGTAATACAAATCTTCTCGGAAGCGACCTTCCTGAACTTCTTTCCAGGGATCACGGTTAGTCGCGCACACAAAGCGTACGTCTACACTCTTCATTTTAGAAGAACCAACCTTTTGGAAGGTACCCGTTTGAATGAATCTAAGCAGTTTGGTTTGCAGGTCCAGATCCATTTCACACAGTTCATCCAAGAACAGCGTACCGCCGTCTGCAAGCTCTGCCGCACCCTGCCTGTCGGTTGATGCCCCGGTAAACGCCCCTTTCACATGACCAAACAGCTCACTTTCAATTAAGTCTTTTGGTATTGCGGCACAGTTGATGGCAATAAACGGGTTTTCGCCACGTTTACTGGCGGCATGAATCGCTTCTGCACACACTTCTTTACCGGTACCACTTTCGCCCGTAATAAATACTGACGCTTTACTGGGAGCCGCGGAGTCGATAGTTCGGTAAACAGCCTGCATGGTCTGGCTACTGCCAATAAAGCCCTGGTAGTTGTTATCGGGCTCGCTACTTGGAGAACGAAGTTTCCCTGCTTTGCGAATGGCGTTATTGACCGTTACACGCAGGCGGTCTGCCTCACAAGGCTTAATTAAAAAGTCCTGAGCACCCTTACGCATTGCCTCAACAGCGGTGTCGATTGAACCGTGCGCGGTCATAAAAATGACAGGGACATCGGGGTAGTTTGATTTCACCGAAGAAAGAACGTCCATGCCCGTCATATCAGGAAGGCGTAAGTCGAGAAGAATCAGGTCTGGTGTTCGCTCTTCCAGGCTTTCAACTGCATCTTTACCTGTTCCGACAATAGTAATGTCCAGCCCCAGTGGACTGAGGTAAGATCGATAGAGCGCTGCTACTGAGGCGGTATCCTCCACCATCAATAGGTATTTAGGATTGGGGTTAGAAGTTGTGTCTTGCATATCCTAGCCGTTGCACTTTAGTAATATAGTTGCAATATGAATCGCATTTTGCGAAAAATGATAGCCTAAACTGAGGAAAATGTAAAAGAAAGGGTGAAATAAACATGGCATGCAATGTGCAACTGCATGTATGACCCTAACGGGTCACCTAGCCAACTGACGTTGTTAGTGAACAAAGTATTCACGAAATGAAGCCAATAGATCGATTTCTATTGGCTATTTTTTTATCTTAATCACACTACGTTAGCAAACTAGCTATTCACAATGAACTGTGCTTTCAGTTTTTCGATTTCATCTCGTTTCTCTGCAGCCAGCTCAAATTCCAAGTTTTGGGCATGTTGATACATTTGACCTTCCAACTTAGCAATTTCTTTCTCAAGTTCTTGAGGTGACAACACTTCGTATTTATTCGATGGCTCAGCCACCTTAGAAAGCGGAACTTGTTTGTTGTGACGTTTTCCTTTCGCCTTGGCAATATCACCAAGCTCCATGATGTCTTTAACGTTGGTTTGCAACGCCTGCGGGGTGATACCCTGTTCTTCGTTATAAGCTTGCTGCTTCTCGCGACGACGGTTCGTTTCATCCATGGCTTTTTTCATGGATTTAGTAATCGAGTCTGCGTAAAGAATCGCTTTACCACTCAGGTTACGCGCAGCTCGGCCAATGGTCTGAATCAGAGATCTCTCTGAACGAAGGAAACCTTCCTTATCCGCATCCAGTATCGCCACTAAGCTAACTTCTGGCATGTCCAAACCTTCACGAAGTAAGTTAATACCAACTAACACGTCGAACTCGCCCAAACGAAGATCTCGAATAATCTCTACGCGCTCAACGGTATCAATATCCGAGTGAAGATAACGAACCCTTACATCGTGCTCGTGCAGGTATTCCGTCAAGTCTTCCGCCATGCGTTTGGTTAGTGTCGTAACCAGAACCCGCTCGCTCTTCTGGCTCCTGATACGAATCTCGGATAACAGGTCATCCACCTGAGTAGCTACAGGTCTCACTTCGAGTTGCGGATCTAACAATCCGGTCGGTCGAACGACCTGATCAGCGACGTCACCGTCTGATTTTTCTAACTCATAATTGCCTGGAGTGGCAGACACGAAGATAGTTTGTGGTGCTAGGGATTCAAATTCCTCAAACTTTAATGGTCGGTTATCCAACGCAGACGGCAGCCTGAAACCAAATTCAACCAAGGTTTCTTTACGTGAACGGTCACCTTTGAACATGGCACCGATTTGAGGAACCGTAACGTGGGACTCGTCAATAATGAGCAAACCATCGTGAGGAAGGTAATCAAACAAGGTCGGAGGTGGCTCTCCCTCGTTACGTCCACTGAGATAACGTGAGTAGTTTTCGATACCAGAACAAAAACCAAGCTCGGTCATCATCTCAATATCAAATTGAGTACGCTGGCTGATTCGCTGTTCTTCCAGAAGTTTGTTGTTTTCAAGGAGGTGATTTTTGCGCCCTTCCAGCTCAACCTTGATGTTTTCAATCGCTTCTAGAATCCGCTCTCTTGGCGTGACATAGTGGGTTTTAGGATAAATGGTAAATCTTGGCAAATCCCGCTGTTTAACCACACCCGTAAGTGGGTCGAAAACGCTGATGCAATCGACTTCATCATCGAACATTTCGATACGAACCGCATCCTGTTCAGATTCTGCCGGGAAAATGTCAATCACCTCCCCTCTCACCCGAAACTGACCACGCTCAAACGCCACGTCATTTCTAGAATACTGGAGCTCTGCAAGACGACGAAGGATATCGCGTTGATCGATCATGTCACCACGACGAACGTGAAGCATCATTTTGAGGTAGCTGTCCGGATCGCCCAATCCGTAGATAGCAGAAACAGAAGCAACAATGATGGCATCTTTACGTTCAAGTAGCGCTTTGGTAGCAGACAAACGCATTTGCTCGATGTGAGCATTCACCGACGCGTCTTTCTCGATAAAGGTATCGGTTGTCGGAACGTAGGCTTCAGGTTGGTAATAGTCGTAGTAAGAAACAAAATACTCGACAGCATTGTTAGGAAAGAACGCCTTCATCTCTCCATACAGCTGGGCCGCAAGAGTTTTGTTGGGGGCGAGTAAAATTGCTGGTCGTTGTGATTCTGCAATCACGTTGGCAAGGGTAAATGTTTTACCCGAACCTGTTACACCTAATAATGTCTGATGTGCCAGACCAGAATCCAGTCCATCCAGCAACTGCTTAATCGCAGTAGGCTGGTCACCCGCTGGGGTGTACTTGGAGACCAAATCGTACGTCTTACTCATATTTTATCCCTAACCATAATTTGCCCAGTATTGTCTTTGCTAACGTCTCTTAAGGTCAATACGTATAAACATTAAAAGTCAGATCTATGACACATTTACTACTAGATCCTGACAAGTTTATCTGATATCTTTCTTGACCCTGCTCGGAAATCCCCACAAAAAAACACCATTTTCTATCCACTAGTTTTCCCCAAAATTTCGTGCCTTATTGCTATATGGTCATATATTGCATTTTTATTCACAAAGCATTTCATTGATTCACCTAAACGCATTCTCATTATAAAACATCAAGTTAAACTGCATTCTTTCGACAAAATTACTCTTTCCTAATATTGAAAAAACAGAGCTCTGTATTTTGTCAAAAATCAATTAACACACTTATCCACAATTTTGGTGGATAACTGCGACTAGGTCTTATTCTGTAAGGCTTACATGAATGTAAAGCCGTTTTTATTCATTTTTTTTCGGTTTTCTTTTCATTTGAGTGTTGACAGAAAAATCGGGTATCGCTAAGATTCGCACCACTCAATTGTTCCCCCTTAGTTCAGTTGGTAGAACGGCGGACTGTTAATCCGTATGTCGCAGGTTCGAGTCCCGCAGGGGGAGCCACTATTATAAAAGCCATGTCGAAAGACGTGGCTTTTCTCGTTTTAAGCGACTGGCTTTTACTAGATTACATTGTCGCTATCCACACCGAGCTAATCTCTCAATCAAGGTGAGCAAAAAACCAACACCAAACATCATTTTTTGACCGCAACTTTATGTTTTCATTGAGAACCTCAAAGTCCTACTCTTGATGAAGACAAGAGAGACAATTTTCTGAGCCGTAATTGAAGAAACCCCACCTGCAACTCACTGTAAATGATATTAATTCTCAACAACTTGGCTATTTTCCAATTCTTGAATCATAATTCTATAAATAACCGACTAATAATCAGCCAAATACCCAAAAACCTTGCTCTATCTTGGTTGTTAATTCCGTAACAAAGCAGGATAATATTAAGATCTGATTTATTTGTTTAGAGATGCCATGACAGAATATCTGTTGCTGCTTGTTGGCACTGTATTGGTCAACAACTTTGTTCTTGTAAAATTTCTAGGTCTGTGTCCGTTTATGGGAGTTTCAAAAAAACTTGAAACTGCGATCGGCATGGGTCTGGCCACCACATTTGTGCTGACTCTGGCATCGGTTAGCGCGTACCTGGTAGAAACCTACATTCTTACACCGCTTGGTATCCAGTACCTACGCACCATGAGTTTTATTCTGGTGATTGCGGTTGTCGTACAGTTCACAGAAATGGTTGTGCACAAAACCAGTCCGACTCTATACCGCCTATTGGGCATCTTCCTACCCCTGATCACCACCAACTGTGCGGTATTGGGTGTCGCTCTACTCAACATCAACGAAAACCACAACTTCATCGAGTCCATTGTTTATGGGTTTGGTGCAGCAGCAGGTTTTTCAATTGTTCTTATCCTGTTTGCTTCTATGCGTGAGCGCATTGCCGCCGCTAACGTTCCTACACCGTTTCGGGGAGCCTCAATCGCTATGATTACGGCAGGATTAATGTCTCTTGCATTCATGGGCTTTACTGGGTTGGTGAAACTGTAATGAGCGGAATTTTAATCGCGATCATCGCGTTAGCTGTACTTGCCGCAATTTTTGGTGCCATTCTTGGATTTGCTTCTATCAAATTCAAAGTGGAAGCCGACCCTATCGTCGACCAGATAGACGAAATACTTCCACAAACCCAGTGTGGTCAATGTGGCTATCCGGGCTGCCGCCCCTATGCAGAAGCCATTGCTAACGGCGACTCCATTACCAAATGTCCTCCGGGTGGACAGGCTTGTATTGAAAAGCTTGCAGATTTAATGGGGGTTGAAGCAGGAGAGCCGGAACACGATCCAGAAAAAAGCATCAAAAAAGTCGCTTATATACATGAAGATATGTGTATAGGATGTACTAAATGCATCCAAGCTTGCCCCGTGGATGCAATAGTTGGAGGAACCAAAGCACTGCATACTGTCATTAAGGATGAATGTACGGGATGCGATTTATGTGTAGCGCCTTGTCCGACAGACTGTATTGAGATGATTCCAATTGCTCAAACAACGGATACATGGAAGTGGCAATTAAACGCAATACCGGTGGTAAACGTCACCGACTCTCAACCTCAAGAATTACAATAAGAAGGATTGGGTATGTTGTCACTCGTCGAAAAAATCCGCTCTGGTTACCTCTGGGACTTCCCCGGCGGTATTCATCCACCAGAAAACAAACGTCAGTCCAACCAAACGGCAATGCAACCACTGCCGTTGCCAACCGAGGTGGTATTGCCAGTAAAGCAACACATCGGTAAACCTGGCGATCTCGCTGTAAGTCCGGGTGATCGCGTTCTTAAAGGGCAAGCACTGACCAAGTGTTCCCTCAGCTTCATGCTCCCCGTTCATGCACCAACATCCGGTGTTGTAACCGCTATTGAGCCCAGAACCACCGCACACCCTTCTGGCTTAACTGAGCTCTCCATTGTTATTCAGCCTGATGGCAAAGAAGAATGGATTGAAAAGCACCCTATCGCGGACTTCAAGCAAGAATCACCCGACGCGCTCATTGAAATTATTCGCAATGCCGGAATTTCAGGAATGGGTGGCGCAGGCTTCCCGACTGCCAAGAAAATTCAGTCTGGTCTGGCAAAAACAAAGATATTCATCGTCAATGCAGCGGAGTGTGAGCCATACATCACAGCCGACGATCGTCTGATGCAGGAACACGCGGAAGAAATTATCAAAGGCATTGAGATTGTCGAACACATTCTCAAACCTGAACTTACCATTATCGGCATCGAAGACAACAAGCCAGAAGCCATCGAAGCGCTGCAAATGGCAGCAACGGCAAAAGATTTGGTGATACGTGTTATTCCAACCAAGTACCCTTCTGGGGGCGAGAAGCAGCTCATTAAGATACTGACCGACAAAGAAGTTCCCGCTAATGGAATTCCTGCAGACATAGGAATTCTTGTACAGAACGTCGGTTCCATGCATGCGGTCAAGAGAGCGGTAATCGATGGCGAACCTTTGATTCAGCGCGTAGTGACGTTAACAGGCAAAACTTTCAAACAGCCTAAGAATGTCTGGGCTTTGCTCGGTACACCTGTTTCTCATTTGCTAGAGCACAGCAACTATAAAGCAGATAAGAAGTCACCAAGGCTCATTATGGGTGGACCGATGATGGGGTTCACCTTGCCGCACGCTAATGTCCCAATCACAAAAACAGCAAACTGCATACTTGCCCCCTCTAGACGCGAACTTCCTACCGAGCGATACGAAATGGAATGTATTCGCTGCGGTGAGTGTGCGGATGTATGTCCGGCATCGTTGCTACCGCAGCAATTGCAGTGGTACGCCAAAGATCAGGATTACGATAAGTGTGAAGAACTTAACCTAAAAGACTGCATTGAGTGCGGTGCCTGCGCATTTGTGTGCCCCAGCGAGATTCCACTTGTTCACTACTATCGTGAAGCGAAAGCGGAAATCCGAACACGTAAAGATGAAGCCATTGCTGCGGAAAGAGCCAAACGCCGCTTTGAAGAAAAAAATGCACGTATGGAGCGCGACAAACTGGCTCGTGAAAACAAGTTTAAGAAAGCGGCTGAATCAAGGCGTAAAGATCTTAAAACTAGCGATGGTGATGATGCAATAGCGGCCGCTATTGCACGTGTTAAAGCTCAAAAAGCGAAAGAGCCGACCAAAGACGAAGTGAAACCTGCCGTGGCAGCCGCCATTGCTAAAGCAAAAGCCAAACAAGCTGAAGCTATGTCGGCAGGCAAATCGGAGCCAGATAACAGCGAGATGGCTAAGCTTCGCGAAGAGAGAAAGCGCCAGGCCAGAGAGCGTAAGGCGCAGAAAGCGGCTGAAGCAGGTAATACAGATAGCGAGACTGGCTCAGACGATAAAAAGGATGCAGTCGCTGCTGCCATCGCAAGAGCTAAGGCGAAAAAAGCAGGTCAAGCTGCACCTGACAAGAGTGATAAAAAAGACGCAGTTGCAGCCGCAATTGCGCGAGCTAAAGCTAAAAAGGCGCAGCAAAGTGGTACTGAGGCACCTGAAGATGTTACATCTGAAGGAGACAGTAAAAAACAAGCGATTGCTGCTGCGATAGCCCGAGCTAAAGCCAAAAAAGCACAACAGGCGCAAGAACAAGACCAATCTTCTGATACCAATGAAGATGGCGATTCCAAAAAAGCTGCCGTCGCCGCTGCTATCGCCAGAGCCAAAGCTCGCAAAGCGGAAAAAGAACAACAAGCTCAACCTGAGTCAGAAAACGTTGAGCCAACCGTTGAAGAAGATCCAAAGAAAGCTTCCGTCGCTGCTGCTATTGCCAGAGCGAAAGCGCGTAAAGCTGAAAAAGAACAACAAGTTCAACCTGAGTCAGAAAACGTTGAGTCGGCAGTTGAAGAAGATCCAAAGAAAGCTGCTGTCGCTGCTGCTATTGCCAGAGCAAAAGCTCGTAAAGCTGAAAAAGAACAACAAGCTCAACCTGAGCCAGAAAGCGCAGAGCCAACCGTTGAAGAAGATCCGAAAAAAGCTGCGGTCGCTGCCGCTATAGCCAGAGCAAAGGCTCGCAAAGCTGAAAAAGAACAACAAGCTCAACCTGAGTCAGAAAACGTTGAGTCGACAGTTGAAGAAGATCCAAAGAAAGCTGCGGTCACTGCTGCTATTGCAAGAGCAAAAGCTCGTAAAGCTGAAAAAGAACAGCAAGCTCAACCTCAATCAGAAAGCGTTGAGCCAGCCGCTGAAGAAGATCCAAAGAAAGCTGCGGTCGCTGCTGCAATAGCCAGAGCGAAAGCTCGTAAAGCTGAAAAAGAACAGCAAGCTCAACCTGAGTCAGAAAACGCTGAGTCGGCAGTTGAAGAAGATCCAAAGAAAGCTGCCGTCGCCGCTGCAATAGCCAGAGCAAAAGCGCGTAAAGCTGAAAAAGAACAGCAAGCTCAATCTGAGCCAGAAAACTCAGTGCCAGCCGCTGAAGAAGATCCAAAGAAAGCTGCGGTCGCTGCTGCTATAGCCAGAGCAAAAGCTCGCAAGGCTGCAAAAGAGCAAGAAACCGAATCTGAGCCAGAAAACTCAGAGCCAGCTGCTGAAGAAGATCCGAAGAAAGCAGCCGTCGCCGCTGCTATAGCCAGAGCAAAAGCGCGTAAGGCTGCAAAAGAACAAGAAGCAGCACAACTAATACAAAATCAATCTGAGGAGAATGAGTAGTGGCATTTTTTATTGCAAGCTCTCCGCATGCCCGAAATCGCCGCAGTACACCAGACTTAATGAAATGGGTTGCGCTTTGCGCCACTCCGGGTCTGGTCGCTCAAACCTACTTCTTCGGTTGGGGAACGCTAATTCAACTGGTATTTGCGATTATCGTTGCCTTGATGCTCGAAGCTCTGGTCATGCTGGCTAGAAAGCGTCACCCCATTTCTGCTTTACGCGATTACAGTGCAGTGGTCACAGCCTGGTTGCTCGCAGTAGCCATCCCTCCCCTATCCCCTTGGTGGATGATGGTGATTGGTCTTATCTTTGCCATTGTCATTGCAAAGCACCTTTATGGTGGGTTGGGGCAAAATATCTTCAATCCTGCCATGGTCGCATACGTGGTGTTGCTGATTTCATTTCCCGTTCAAATGACGAGTTGGCTGTCTCCATCCACAATGAGCCCGTTTCAGGTTGATTTCTCCGATGCGCTGTCTCTGATATTCACTGGTTTCAATCATGATGGTTTTTCATTGCAGCAGGTAAGAACCGGGATCGATGGCATCACAATGGCCACGCCTCTTGATACCATGAAGACCTCGCTTCAGGCTGGTATGACAGTAAGTGAAATTACCGCTCAGCCGCAGTTTTCAGGCGTAGCGGGAGCTGGATGGGAATGGGTAAACCTGGCTTATCTGATCGGTGGTTTAGCCATGATAAAGCTGCGAATCATCCAGTGGTATATCCCAGTCGCGTTTCTCGGGGCACTGACCATCATGTCAGTGTTGTTTATGCTGCTTCTGCCCGGTCAGACTGCACCAGTCACCATCCAATTGCTCTCAGGCGCTACCATGCTAGGGGCATTCTTCATCGCAACGGATCCAGTGTCTGCCTCTACCACAGTAAAAGGCAGGATTGTCTTCGGCGCTATCATTGGTGCCTTGGTATTTATTATAAGAGCCTGGGGCGGATTCCCAGATGGAGTGGCATTCGCTGTATTGCTGGCGAATATGTGTGTACCATTGATTGATTACTACACAAAACCAAGAACATACGGACACCAAAGGTAAGTTGAATGTTGAATGCAATTAAGAAAAATGGCGCTGTACTTGCTGTCTTTGCCTGTGCATCAACGGGGTTGGTTGCCATTACCAACGCACTTACCGCGTCCACTATTCAGGAACAGGAGCAGGCACAACTGATGTCTGTCCTGAATGAAGTGGTACCAGAAAATATGCACGACAATCAGCTATTCTCTGCATGCACCATATTGGAATCACCAGAACTTGGACCTGAACCTGTTCATGCTTATATTGCTCAGAAGCAGGGCGAAACCTCCGCAATCGCTCTGGAAGCCATAGCGCCAGACGGCTATAGCGGAAAAATAAAGATCATTGTAGGTGTCGCAGCTACGGGTGAAATTTTAGGTACGCGAGTTCTTTCTCATAAAGAAACACCGGGTTTAGGTGACAAGATTGACTTAAGAGTATCGGACTGGATATTGGGCTTTAATGGCAAATCAGTACCTGATGTAGAAGACCCAGCCTGGGCAGTGCGAAAAGATGGCGGACAGTTTGACCAGTTTACTGGTGCAACCATCACTCCACGCGCGGTCGTAAAGGCGGTCAAACAAGCCGTATGGTACGTTAATCAAAATCAGCAAGCTATCGCATCCAGACCACTGAATTGCGGAGGACAGTAATGACCGACCACAAAACACTGATAAAAAATGGTATTTGGGACAACAACCCAGCTCTGGTTCAGTTGCTGGGGCTTTGTCCATTGCTGGCGGTTTCTTCTACCGTAACCAATGCATTAGGTTTGGGTCTTGCGACTTTACTTGTTCAGGTCGGCTCAAATGTCGCCGTCTCTCTGGTCAGAGACTACGTGCCAAAAGAAGTTCGTATTCCTATCTTCGTTATGATCATCGCATCTCTGGTTACCTGTGTTCAGCTTCTGATGAATGCGTACGCGTATGGTCTGTATTTATCACTGGGTATTTTTATTCCGCTGATCGTGACCAACTGCATCATCATTGGTCGCGCAGAAGCATTTGCGTCAAAGAACTCTCTCCTTCCATCAGCTCTAGACGGCTTCTGGATGGGTATGGGGATGATGCTCGTACTTGTGGTGTTAGGCGCAATGCGTGAAGTGATAGGAAATGGCACCCTATTCGACGGCGCCGATGTACTGCTTGGATCATGGGCGACTGTGCTTCGAATTGAAGTGTTTAAATTTGATAACAGCTTCTTACTCGCCCTACTGCCACCTGGTGCCTTTATTGGCGTTGGCTTCTTAATTGCGGGTAAGAACCTGATAGATAAGCAAATTGAATCGCGTCAGCCGAAACAAGAAAAGCCAGAAATAGAACGTGCGCGTGTAACGAACGCATAGAACGAGAGTCTGTTGACCTAATATATAAAGCAACACTGGAAGCTGCCTTAAATGAATCAATCCATAACAAAAAAAGAAAAAGTACAGGCGATTATCAACATTCTTGATGAGCTGTATCCTGAAGTTCCAATTCCTCTAGACCACAAAGATCCCTACACCTTATTGGTGGCGGTTTTATTGTCAGCACAATGCACCGATGAGAGAGTAAACCAGATTACTCCTAAGCTTTTCGCTCGTGCTGATAATCCTTATGACATGGTGAAACTGAGTATTGAGGAAATAAAAGAAATCATCAGACCTTGTGGCTTGTCGCCGATGAAATCGAAAGGTATCTGGCATTTGTCGGATATGATCATCAAAGAGCATGGTGGCGAAGTCCCTCAGGACTTTAAAGCGTTAGAAGCGATGCCGGGTGTCGGGCACAAAACAGCTTCGGTTGTCATGGCTCAGGCATTCAATATCCCTGCTTTCCCTGTTGATACGCATATACACCGATTGATGTACCGCTGGGGTTTATCTAACGGTAAGAGCGTTGAACAGACAGAACGTGACGGTAAACGCCTTTTCCCGAAAGAGAGATGGAACGATCTGCACCTTCAGATCATTTACTATGGTCGTGAGTACTGCCCTGCCAGAGGCTTCGACTTAGACAAGTGCATTATTACTAAGCAATACGGCCGTAAAAGCTTTATCAATGAAGTGTTGAAAGCACAAACAAAAAAGAAGAAATAAAAGTCCCGTAGGATATAAAGGTAAATTGAGCGATATAAGTAAAGGGAGTGATTTTCACTCCCTTTTTGTTGAGGTTTAGATTTGAATAACCTGATCGCAAAGCTTATTGAGAGCCACTTTATCATGGCTGATTAACAACAGAGTGAACCCTTGCTCTTCGCTTAGCTCAACCAGTAATTTAAGCGTATTGGCTGCCGTAATGGGATCGAGTCTGGACGTCGGTTCATCCGCAATCAGCAAACTAGGTTCCATCAATAATGCACGTAAGATTGCAAACCGTTGAAGTTCTCCCCCAGATACCTGAGTTGACTTTCTTGCAAGCAGACTTTCATCTAAATTCAGCCGCTTCAGATATCGCCTGACTTGTCCGTCATCGAACTGACAGACCTTTCGAATGTCGTCGAGAAGTGTTTGCAAAGGCACGGCACGTGACAATGCACTCGGTGGATCCTGATATAGCTTTAGCGCTTTTCCTTTGGCAAGCTTTTCCTGAAACTTCAGAGATCCAGCGGTTGGGGTCACCAACCCGAGCACGATATCGGCAAGCGTTGACTTCCCCTTTCCGCTGTCTCCACTGATGCCAATTACGCTATTCTTAGGAATAGCGAATTCAAGATCTTCAAAGAGTGTTTTGCCATTACGAACCATTTTCAGTTCGCTGGCTTTTATCATTGTTTCCAACTTTGAAGAAACCTGACGTTGTTGCCAATTTTTAGGATGAGCAGAGATCAGTGCTTTGGCATAATCCGATTTTGGTGCCTTTAACACCTCTTCGCTTTTCCCACGCTCCACCACCACGCCTTTCCGCATGACGATCACTTCCCCACCAAGGGATTCAGCCAGCTCAACATCATGGGTGATAACCAAAACTGCGCCTTTCGACTTATGTGCATTGAGCTGTTCACCAATCTGCTTTTGACGACTGGCATCCAACCCTTTGGTCGGCTCGTCTGCAATCAGCAGCTTTCCTCCACCCTGAGTTGCGCTTATGTACGCTACTCGCTGTGCCATTCCCCCCGAAAGCTGACTCGGCAGTTTGCTTTCGTCCCCACTGAGGTTTACCTTCTGAAATGCCTCTTTTAAGCGATTCAAAAGTGTATTGCCGGAAATACCGTTGACCAGTTGATCCACTTCTTTTACCTGCTCACCTGCCGCCATAAGAGGGCTAAGCGCAAACCAAGGTTCCTGAGGTAACACGGAAATGTCTCGCCCCCACAAAGATTCGCGTTCTTCCTGAGTTCGTTCTGACTGGCATCGGTCAAACAGGCGTACCTGCCCAGAGGAAGTCAGAGTATCTGGCAAATTCCCGATGATCGCATTGGCGAGCAAACTCTTTCCTGAGCCGGTTTCTCCTAAAATGACTAACGCTTCCCCGCTGTTCACTTCGAAAGAGACAGGTTCAACCAGACGATCATTCTCCACTGATACGGAAAGATCTTTGACTTCAAGAAGACAACTCATGACTTATCTCCTTTTGCCAACAGATGGAACCCCATGACCAATAAGAACACTACCACAATCGGCTGTGCCAAGACCCAAGGAGCCTGCTGGTAATAGCGGAAAAGCTCAACCATCATCAGACCAAGTTCGGCTTCAGGCGGCTTAAGCCCAACATACAAAAATCCAATCGAGGCGAGGGTCAAAATCGAATTACCGGCGCCAAAACAAGCCAACGTGTAGATATCGCGCTTTAGTTCAGGCCACAGGTGGCGTTTGAATATATAGAAATCGGAGAAGCCATACAGCTGAGAGGCTTCGACTTCAGGCGACACTACAAGGCTCATAACACGGCTTCTGACCACACGAAAATACTCAACCCATAAAATCAAGGAGATAGCGAGATAAAGAATCCAGAATGATCCGGGAACAATTGCTCCGAAAAGCAGCACCAGAATCAAACCTGGCATTGCCAGCACAAGGTTTACCAGCCAGGAGAGTGTTTTGTCCCACCAGCCGCCTTTCCACCCAGCCAGAATACCCGCAGCCAACCCCATGATTGCAGACGTCAGCACGCAGGTAATTGCCATAAAGAATGAAGTTTGAATCGCGTCGGACAGCCTCGCGATATTACTTCGACCGTAATGATCCCGACCCAGTGGTTCTGCCCAGTCAGGTGCAGAAAAAGCCAAAGCAAGGTTCTGTTTATAAGGATCGCTACTAAAAAGAAGATTTTCCGCCAGTACAAAAACAAACAGCAGTGAGATGAGAAAAAGACCAAATTGCTGAGAACGTGTCGCTATCATGACACTCCCTCCGCTGTTTTCGCTCTCAAGCGAGGGTCGAGTATGTAGTTCACCACATCAACCAAGGTATTTATCAGGACAAACAGTAGTCCCATTAACAAAGCGGCTCCCTGAATCATAGGAATATCACGAGCGAAAATGGCGTGTGAAAGCGCATGACCAATACCCGGCCATGAGAACAGAGACTCCACCATCACAATGCCTTCAATCAGAGTGACAGTCTGAACGCCAATAAAAGCAATCACAGGCAAAGCAATGTTCACTTTTCCGTGCCGTTCAAACGCTTGTGAGTAACTTAGGCCTTTTAAGCGAGCAAACAGAAAGTACTGAGATCCAGTTACCTGCTGGGTAGAGTTTCGAATAATCCGGTTAGACATTGCCGCCATACTGAGTGCCAGAGTCACGGCTGGCAGCACAATAAAGCTTGGTCCCCCAAATCCGGCCACGGGTAGCCAGTTTAGTTTCAACGCGAAAATGATGACTAATGCCAACCCAATCAGGAATACTGGCTGAGCTTTCATCACAATTGAAGTGAACAGTGAGAAGGTATCCGGTAGCTTTCCGGCATGACGCCCACAGTAAACACCAATTGGAACCGCAATGAGCAATGAAACCACCATTGCTGTCGCGGCGAGTAAAATGGAATGACCGAGTTGATGAGCAAGCTCGTTTATCACCAGTTCTCCGCTGACCAGAGAACGACCCAGATTAAACTGGACTAATTCCCACAACCAATTGAAGTAAAGCTCAATGGCAGGTCTGTCTAACCCTAGTTCTTCTGAAACGGCTTTAGCCGCATCAAGATCGACGTAATCATAACCGTAGCGACCAGCGGCAATGCGATAAGCAATGTCGCCGGGTATCAGTCTCATCAAAACGAAAGTAACTGTGCCTACAGACCAGGCGACAAATATCGCCTGGCACAAACGTTTGTAGAGGAAGCTAGTCATTCAGCTTCATCTCCGCCACTCGGTAGTTAAGTTCAAATGGGTCGAAGGAGAAGTTTTCCACTCGCTTATTCACCGCAATAATCTGTTGGTAGTAAGTGATTGGAATCAATGGCATTTCATCAGCCAGCAGTTTTGACGCATCTGGAATCATTTTGCGATACTCAGTGACATCATTTTGTACCGCAAGTTTGTTCAAAATATTGGTGAATTCAGATGAAGACCAGTTAGTTGGTCCCCAATCGCTGCCTTTATGCGTTGCGAAGTCGTTCAGCAACAGAGTAAGCGGATCCGCCAATATTCCGTAGTTACGAGCGATCAACGCCATTTCCAACGTACCATCATGGTGTCTGGATGGAATCGCACTGGAGTTGTCGATGGTGATGTCTACGGTGATCCCAACTTCAGCAAGCTGAGCCTGAATTGCTGTAGCAATCAATGGAAGTTCAGGGCGGTCAGCATACGTTGTCAGGTTTATCTCAAATACCTGCCCTTCTTTTTCCAGCTTGTTTTCACTGTTCAGAGCCCATCCATGCGAAGCCAGCAATTGTTTCGCCTTTTCTACATCACGTGCTTTTGCACCGTAATCCCCTAGGTGCCACACACCCAGAGCTGGTGAGAACAGTTGATACGCTTCTGAACCCGGCAGGCGAAGCACATGATCCGCAATACCTTTTCTATCAATCACTAAGCTGAGTGCCTGACGAATATCGGCATGGTTTAGTAAAGGATGCTCGTTATTCAGTTTGATCATCACGGTACGCGGCATAGAAATCACGTGCGTGTTTAGATTTTCGGAAGCATTCAGGCTTTCAAGGCTAAGGGGATCAAGCGTGTAAACCAGATCCGCCTGACCTGACTGAGCCAGTAACGCTCGGCTTTCAGAGCGGTGCCCTGCCAGATAGCTGACCTGCTGAATGCTTGGTTTCTCACCCCAATATCCGTCGAATGTTTTCACCAATGCTTTGTGAGGAGGAACAAGTTCACTGACCTGATAAGGTCCGGTGCCTTGCAGGTTCACCACTTCACCCGATTCATCGTAGGAACTTGGTGCGGCAATGGATGTTGAGAAGTGCGCCAACACAGAAAGCATAGGAACAAAAGGTTTGGTTAGCTTAATAACGACCTGATTACCATTTGCCGTAATCGACTCAATGGGAGCACGTTTCAGAACACCAGGTTTATCGAGTGCACGTCTTAGGGAAAGCGCCACTGTCTCAGCAGTCAGAGGTGTACCATCGTGAAAAGTGACGTTACCCCTGATGTTGAAAGACCAGCTCAAACGGTCTTCACTTTGTTGCCAGCTCTCTGCCAACACGGGGAAAAGTTCAGACTTCTGGTTGATTCCCACCAAAGGCTCGACCACCTGAAGTCGTGTAAATAAGAACCCGTCCTTCGATAAATCCTGGCTGCTGAATTCAAAAGGACCAGAGATAGATAGCGTCTTAATCTCGTCTTTCTGAACTAAAAAAAGGTAGGCTAGTATGGCGAGACCAACCAGCACTACCAAAGTTAACTTTTTCAACTTTAACTCCGTTGTTACGTTATAACATATTTGTTTTTATTCAATCTCATATTGACATTCCTGTCTATATGCAACCATGAGATTTATTAAAACTGACGGAATCTTCACTGAATTGCTTTGAGTCTTGAAGGCATTTCGCTAATCTATTGTTCACATTTACCTCCAACACAATCTGGGGCAATAACAATGTCAAATGGACGTATTCTTCACACAATGATCCGTGTGGGCGATTTGGATCGCTCTATCGAGTTTTACACCAAAGTGCTGGGTATGAAGTTACTTCGCACCAATGTCAACGAACAGTACAAATACACGCTCGCTTTTTTAGGTTATTCGGATGAATCGGAAGGTGCGGTAATTGAACTGACCTATAACTGGGGCACCTCGGAATACGAAATGGGTACCGCTTTTGGCCATATTGCGCTTGGGTTTGATGATATTTACCAGACTTGCGATGCAATCCGTTCTGCTGGTGGTAACATTACGCGTGATCCGGGTCCGGTAAAAGGCGGGACAACTCACATCGCTTTTGTTAAAGATCCCGACGGTTATATGATTGAATTAATTCAAAATAAGTCCGCAACTGCCGGGCTTGAAGGCTAAACTCTTCTATGCGTTTCAAAGAGGCAAATCTCACCGACTTGCCTCTTAATTAGAGCACCCTAATAAACAACGCTGTTACTTTACATGATAAGTATTATCATTTAATATATTCGGAATATATGTTTTACGAAATACGGAAGAATTGACAATGAATGTTAGAGAGTGGGAACAGCATACACTGAAGGCAGATGTTGCCCTGCAAGAGCAGGATTTTCTGCGCAGTATCATTCATTACCAAAAAGCACTGGCCATTTCAGAAAAACTGATCGATGAGCAGGAAGTTGAGGTAGATGATCTGTTAACTATCAACGTGATTTCTTGCCACAACCTCGCAAAGTTTTGGCGTGAAAACGGTGATAACGATTACGAGCTAAAATATCTTCAGCTTGCGTCGGAAAAAATTCTTTCGTTGGTTCCACAATGTCCAAAAACACATTGTGACAGTTTCATCGATTCTTTGGGCTGTTGCCGTAAAGCGCTTATCGATTTCATGAAACGCCATCCTAACCCTAAAGTCGCTGAGCAAGTGCAACATATTGACACAGCAACTAACTGCGAAATCATTGCTAGTTTCCGCCTAAACTAAAGCAAGCAGAAGAATTTAAAGAAAGTAAAAGCTCCTTATTTAAGGAGCTTTTATTTTGTCTGGTACTTTTGAACAGAGCTGAAAATCAGACTTGTGTTCTTCCCAATGATATAACCACGCGTCGGTTTTTGTCTTTGCCTAGAGGTGAACTGTTGTCGGCGATTGGTCTTCTTTCACCAAACCCTTGTACCTCGATGCGATTAGGCGGTAACCCGATAGACTGGAAATAATCTCGAAGCACATTCGCACGTTTTTCAGATAAACCCTGATTGCCTTTTTTACCGCCACTTGAGTCGGTGTAAGCTGCCACCAGCACCAAATCAATGTCTTTATTGTGTTTAACGTACTCTGCTATTTTAGCCAAGCGCTTTTGCGATGCTTTGTTCAACTGAGAACTGTTGCGGTCATAATGCAGTATGGTAAATGAAATGTCTTCGAAACTGTAAGGCAGTAGCTGGCTGACACACATACTAAACGCATTGTATGAAGACTGGAAAAGTACAGAGGACAGCGCAACTTCTACTCTTTTATCCCGGCTTTGCCAATCTGCGTATCCAAACGTCGGGTAGCGTCCTTTCTCCAATTCAGACAATAATCCCCATGCCGTCTGACCACCAATGTAACCGTCAAACTGTTTAAAGAACTTCAGGTTGGAAATCTGCTCGGCATTCTCACCGGCACGCCAAATCGGCGGCATCGAAACTAATGAAACATTTCGCGTTTCACCCATTGGGCGATACATCTTTAATTCAAAATCGAGGTTAATCTTTTTGCTGGCACGAGACGTAAACACCGCAGAACCATAATTCGGGATCGGGTGCACTAACTGACATTCAAGTGGCGTATTCACCGCCATCTCCCAGTTCGACTGCTCAGGCTTAGCAACATATCGGGTTTGAATCGCAGACGCATTTCCCGACACTGCCACAGCTACGCCCACTAAGCTAAAGGTTAACCACTTGTTTTTCTTCATTGCTATCTCTTTATCTTTCAAAGCGGCGCGGTATTGCCGCTTTTGCCACAAATGCGCCTTTATTTGACGCTTTCATGTAAATCTAATCGGATAATGCAAAAATCCAGCCAAATTTGTTTTTCTCTTCGGGTCTGATTGGGTATCGCTTATCCCCTGTGCTTGGGTATAATGCGATGCTTGTCACATGGAACAGAACAAACATGACTGAAACAAACTGCGACCTTACATTGAAACAACGCTTTAGAGGTTATTTCCCCGTCGTAATCGACGTTGAGACTGCCGGATTTAATGCAAAAACCGATGCACTTTTGGAAATATGTGCCGTGACATTAAAAATGAACGAAGAAGGCGATTTAGTCCCCGCTTCAACCATACATTTTAATGTTGAGCCATTTGAAGGTGCCAACCTTGAAAAAGAAGCGCTTGAATTCAATGGAATTCGCGACCCTTTCAGCCCTCTTCGCGGTGCAGTTACCGAAGCCGAAGCTCTGAAAGAAATCTATAAGCTGGTTCGAAAAGAGCAAAAAGCAGCAGACTGTAACCGTGCAATCATGGTCGCTCATAACGCAAACTTCGATCATAGCTTTGTGATGGAAGCCAGTAAGCGATGCAGCTTAAAACGCGTCCCTTTCCACCCTTTTGCTACGTTCGACACAGCAACGTTAAGTGGCTTGGCTTACGGGCAAACGGTGTTAGCGAAAGCGTGTAAAGTTGCAGGGATGGATTTCGATAATAAAGAGGCGCATTCAGCGCTTTACGATACCGAAAAAACAGCCGAATTGTTCTGTGGCATTGTGAACAAGTGGAAAGCTCTTGGTGGCTGGCCACTGCAAGAAGAACTTGAAGAAAAATAATCATACCTAAATAACCCAGTCCCACTGGGTTTTAAATGCAAACACATCATTGGGTCTCACGACCCTTACTTTAATCTGAGAAAAATATGAACCCCGTAGTTATTTCTGTGTGCATCATGTTGGTTCTCGCTTTAATGCGAGTCAATGTTGTAGTTGCACTCACTTTTAGCGCCATTGTTGGCGGTCTTGTTTCCGGAATGTCACTGACTGATGCTGTCTCCGCTTTTGAAAGCGGGCTGGGTGGCGGTGCAACCATTGCTCTAAGCTATGCCATGCTCGGTACTTTCGCCGTCGCGATCTCTAAATCAGGGATCACCGATTTACTCGCGTCCAGCGTAATTCGCAAAATCAATGGCTCAAATGCCGAATCAGCGTCGACTGGTCTGAAGTACTTTATTCTTATCGCATTGATTCTGGTGACCATGTCATCCCAGAACATCATTCCTGTACACATTGCATTTATCCCTATTCTGATTCCACCTTTGCTGCAAGTGTTCGCAAAATTCAAACTCGACAGACGCCTGGTTGCCTGTGTTCTGACTTTTGGTCTGATAACCCCATACATGGTTCTCCCTGTCGGGTTCGGTGGGATTTTCCTTAACAATATCCTGCTAAAAAATCTGCACGACAACGGACTGGATGTTGTGGCTTCGCAAGTACCTGTGGCTATGCTTCTACCCGCTGCTGGGATGATTTTTGGTCTGCTTATGGCGATTTTTATTAGCTACCGCAAGCCACGAGAATACAACCAACTCAGTGTGAATGCTGAATCTTCCGATGTGCCAGAAGTGAAAATGAAGAACATCTGGATTGCGTTGGCGGGTATCGTGATGGCACTGACTGTTCAACTGAGCACCGGGTCGATGATTATTGGTGCATTGGCAGGCTTTATGGTCTTTACATTTGGTGGCGTGATTGCGTGGAAAGAAACACAGGATGTCTTCACCAAAGGCGTGCATATGATGGCTATGATTGGTTTCATCATGATCGCGGCGGCCGGTTTTGCTGCTGTGATGAAACAAACAGGTGGCGTAGAATCTTTGGTTGAAGCGTTATCTACATCCATTGGCGATAACAAGCCTCTTGCTGCTTTGCTGATGCTCATTGTTGGTCTGCTTGTGACCATGGGAATCGGTTCATCTTTCTCGACCATCCCAATTCTGGCAACCATTTACGTGCCACTGGCTATCGCTTTCGGGTTTTCACCAATGGCAACCGTTGCTCTAGTGGGTACTGCTGCCGCACTGGGTGATGCTGGTTCACCGGCATCCGACTCAACATTGGGTCCGACATCTGGTTTGAATGCTGATGGTCAGCACGAGCACATCTGGGAAACAGTAGTGCCGACGTTTGTTCATTACAACCTACCACTGATCGCATTCGGCTGGTTGGCTGCAATGACTCTTTAGAATCTGTTGACGTGAAATAAAAAAGGCTTGGTAAATACCAAGCCTTTGTATTTTTTTGGGAAAAGTAAAATTACTCTTCTTCAGCAGAACGAGCTGCCGCTTCTTTGATTAGAGGTTGCAGTTCACCTTTCTGGAACATCTCTAGAATGATGTCACAACCACCGACCAACTCACCTTCAACCCAAAGTTGTGGGAACGTAGGCCATTGTGCGTATTTTGGAAGTTCAGCACGGATATCCGGGTTTTGCAGGATATCAACGTAAGCGAACTTCTCACCACATGCCATTAGCGCCTGAGAAGCTTGAGAAGAAAAACCACAGCTCGGAAGCTTAGGTGAACCTTTCATATAGAGAAGAATTGAGTTTTCAGAAATTTGCTGTTTGATTTTTTCGATGGTTTCCATTGCGTCCTCATTCATGGATGCTTTAACTATTCGGTTCATTCTACTGGTTTAAGTCAGAATAAAAAGTCCTTAATGACTAGGGTTATTACTTTTTGATCTATCATGCGCAAAGTTCCTATCCTAAGTTTTAAAAAACTCTGTGCTTTTTCTTTTAATAAAGTAAAAACTTGCTAAACTGATTCAAAAAATTTGTGCTGAACTTTATACGCTAAAAATCTCAAGTCGCTCTGGTTAGCTTCTCGAGATTACGTAGAGATATAGAGTATTGGTACATACAAAAGTCAGTCAAAAGACGACTAAATAATAAAATACACATTGGAAGCAATCGAAAGAGGTAGCTCTCTTTCACACATAATGGAGAATCGAGCAATGGCATTTGAACTACCAGCTCTTCCTTACGCAAAAGACGCGCTAGAACCGCACATATCTGCGGAAACTCTGGATTTTCACCACGGCAAGCACCACAACACTTACGTTGTTAAGTTGAACGGTCTGCTACCAGGTACAGAGTTTGAAAACAAGTCTTTGGAAGAGATCATTAAAACTTCTACTGGCGGCGTATTTAACAACGCAGCACAGATCTGGAACCACACATTTTACTGGCACTGCCTGGCGCCAAACGCAGGTGGCGAACCAACAGGTGCAGTAGCTGACGCTATTAACGCATCTTTCGGTTCATTCGACGAGTTCAAAGCGAAGTTTACAGATTCAGCAATCAATAACTTCGGTTCGTCTTGGACATGGCTTGTGAAAAAAGCGGACGGTTCTTTAGACATCATCAACACGTCTAACGCTGCAACACCACTAACAGAAGAAGGCATCACGCCACTACTTACTGTTGATTTGTGGGAGCACGCTTACTACATCGATTTCCGCAACGTTCGTCCAGACTACATGGGCGCATTTTGGGCATTGGTGAACTGGGAATTTGTTGCGGCTAACCTGGCAAAATAACTCAGTAGAGCACAAAAAATTCGAACCCACGCTAATGCGTGGGTTTTTTTATACCAGAAAGCCATTTGTAACTTGATGTAAATAGGTAAAAAGGTAGGATAATCGTCAATTGAATATCTAAATTTACTAAGGCTTGAAAGTGAAATTTGACGCGTATTTAGAAAAGCATTTTCACATTCTCTATTTTGTAATACTGGCAGCGGGCACTATTTTCTCTGTGTATTACGCAGGAAATCAGCTTCTGGATGGCGACCAGGACCAAATGCTGATTAAAGGATACATGGGCGCCTATGATGGTAACTGGCTGCCATTTGGTAACTATGGCAGTACCGTGGGCAATGTACCTGGCTATCTTTCTGCTCTTGTCGTCGGATTACCTTTGATGGTTTGGGATTCTCCATGGGCACCTATGGCTTTCTTAATTGCTTTGAGAATCGTTTCCGTCCTTATGCTGGACTCCGTCATTAAGCACTATTTTTCCAAACCAGTTCGATTGGTATTTGCGTTACTGGTCTGGTTCTCCACGTGGATGCAGTACGATAATGTGCTTTACAACCCTTCTTACTTACTCTTCTTTGCTGCACTTCATTTCTGGACAGCATTTAAGATGCGTGAAGAAGTTTCCTTTGGTTATAGCTTCTTGCATGTACTTGCCATCGGTATGGCAATGCAACTGCACTTCTCATGGCCTTTGCTGGCATTTGTTTCTATTTACCTTCTGTATCGTGGCTTAGGCAAGGTTTCTTGGTTTGGCGTCATTGCAGGAGTCTTAGTTACAGGTCTGTCTCTGGTCCCTTACTTCTTAGAAATGATGAACAACGAGCAGATTGTTCAGGAAAGTGACCGCTACATAGGCTACGGACTAACACACGTTTACCCGGTTTTAAAATCCGTTCTGTACTGGATTCGCTATGGTTCTATGATGTTCTCAAACAAAGCGATAGCCAACAGCACGTTTGAATGGATCACCACCATCGAATTTGCTCGTATGGCACTCGTTTATTTATGGAAAGGATGGGTATTTGGTGTAGGTGCCTTCACCGTCGTCATCTCAGCACGATACAGCTGGAGACTATGGAAACGAGTCAAGCCAATGATCCGCAAGGGTGAAAACCCACCTTCCTTTGATGACTGGCTCCCGCTTTACGCATTTGGCGTCTTTATTGCCATTCTGGCGTGTGCGGCATTGGCTCCTATCACGTTCAACTATTGGCATTTAATGCTGGCTTACCCATTTGCCATCATCCCAATCCTTTACGGTGTAGCCGCGTTTATTGAAGCCAAGCCAGAACGCTTTAAGCTGTTTGCGATTATCGCGATTTGCCATTTAGTTGCGGTAAATGTTGTCGCATCTAACGACAGCCGCAAGTACAAATCATCTGCAAGTTACGTTGAGCAGGTAAACCAGTTTGTGAAGGATAATCACTCGGTTATCTATCAAAGCAAGCAATAAATCTAACTCTCAAAAAAAACGGGCTGATTAATCAGCCCGTTTTTTCTTAGTTTATTTCCTAAAGTTCTGTATTTCCTTGCCGTTAATAGTGTATTCAGCGAGGAGCATCATGAACATTCATACCCTAGACAAAGCCGCAATCATCAGCGAACTCAATGTTGGCAATGGCATCAGCCAGGCTGTTAACACTGGGCGTCGTGCTGACTTTGCTTTGTTGGTGTCGATGTTCTCCAATGATGTTCGTGACAACACACCCGTTGAAGTTATCGAATCACCAGAGAACAGCGAGCAGAAACTCAGAAAAGAGTTCGACCTTGCAACACCTCAGCCTCTTCGCTCTAACGAAGAAACCTTCACTCGATCTGCACAGCAAGCCGATTTATTTCATAAGTCTGGGTTGGCAAGTGCAAAACTGGCGCACGGTCTTTCACCGGATGCTCTTGCTTACATGCCTGAGGAAACGTTCGATTTACCAGAAGAGGTTTACCACAACTTATCTTGTCACGAGCGCCGTAAGCTAGAGAAAAAAGAGCATGTCGCTGTCGTCCCCCAAGAGATCTACAAACAGATGTCAGAAGCCCACCTAATGCACAAGCTGCAACTATCAGCCTAACCCACCACCACCCAGTATCATTTTTGATACACATTACATGGTTCAAGCACTAATCGCGCGATACAAATCATAAACAATGACACGAAAATCACGTCATTAAAAAACTATGATTTTATTCACATCACGGGCTGCTTATTTTTCCCATGATAGTTATTCACATGTTACTCCACGCTTAGTCACGACTTATCAAGAGTCCCATGTGAATAAATCAAAAGATAAATAATAACAATACATTAACTAGAGTGAGGTATCCCTATGGATATACGAAACTCAGTGATATTAATCACCTCTGCAGGCTCAGGGCTAGGCAGTACATTGGCAGTGCACTTTACCTCTTTGGGGGCACGCGTTGTTGTCGCGGACACAGATTCGATAGCGCTTTTGGATACAGTGAAACGTTGTCGGACTCTGTCTGATGGTATTTATTATTATCCGCTACCGGATCACTCTTCTGAGAGTATCCAGTCTTTGTTTAACTACATCGATGAGCGGTTCCCGAATGGTGTTGATGTACTGATCAACAATTGGCCCAGCATGCCACTACCAAGGCTGTTCGGCAGTGAACAGGGAGAGGAGTTCACTCACAAGCTGTCGTCGTTGGCTTCTTCGTTATACGGTTACGGGAAAGCCAGCGCTCTGAGAATGCGCATGCATAAAAAACCGGGAGTCATTGTAAACCTGACGTCTCACCAGCAACAAACTCTGCCTGAAGGGCTTGAGAATGTGTCGGCGATGATCGTTGGATTTACTCAGACATGGGCTAAAGAGCTCGACCCGTTTAACATCCGAGTTGGGGGGGTTATACCCGCTCAGTTTCGCACTAGGGACAGTGCCAATGGTGATTGGGCATACGTGCAGGATGAGATGATTAGAAACACTGAATATATAGTCTCTAACGACTATTTTAACGGACGGGTAATGGCTGCTGAAGCATAGCCTGCTGAAGAGCAACATCCGACGTTAATCAGGAACGATATGTAATGAAATAGAAAAAGCTCCACCAGAGGTGGAGCTTTGTTTTTCCCGTTAAAGGTTATCGAGTGCTAGCGAAAACCTTTTTACATCTTGCTTACGCTTCAGCTTTAGCTTTAGCTTTCTTTGGTGCCTTCGCTGCTGCTTTAGGTGCTGCTTTCGCTGCTACCTGATCGGCTTTCTTCTTGATTACCGTAGTACCTTCGAACGTTTCACCTTCAATGTATGGCTTACCGTAGTATGCCGCTAGCATAACTTCTTTAAGCTCAGAGATTAGAGGGTAACGTGGGTTCGCACCAGTACATTGGTCATCGAACGCGTCAACGGCTAGGCGGTCAACTACTGCCAGGAAGTCTGCTTCGTTTACACCCGCAGCCTGAATAGACTTAGGAATGTCCAGGTTAGTTTTTAGTTCATCTAACCAGCTTACTAGGCGTTCAATCTTCTGAGCAGTGCGGTCACCAGGCTGAGACAACTCTAGGTGGTCTGCAACTTCTGCGTAACGACGGCGTGCTTGTGGACGGTCGTATTGAGAGAATGCAGTTTGCTTAGTTGGGTTGTCGTTAGCGTTGTAACGTACTACGTTGTCAATCAACATTGCGTTAGTCATACCGTGTGCCAGGTGGAACTCAGCACCGATTTTGTGAGCCATTGAGTGACAAACACCTAGGAATGCGTTAGCAAACGCGATACCAGCGATAGTTGCAGCGTTGTGAACCTTCTCACGAGCGATTGGGTCGTTTGCACCGTTCGCGTAGCTTGATGGTAGGTACTCTTTCAGCATCTTAAGCGCTTGTAGAGCCTGACCGTCAGAGTATTCATTCGCAAGTACTGATACGTAAGCTTCAAGTGCGTGAGTTACTGCATCATAACCACCGAATGCACATAGAGACTTAGGCATGTTCATTACTAGGTTAGCATCAACAATCGCCATTTGAGGCGTTAGCTCGTAGTCTGCTAGTGGGTACTTAGCACCAGTCTTGTCGTCTGTAACAACCGCGAATGGAGTAACTTCTGAACCTGTACCTGAAGTTGTTGGGATACATACCATTTCAGCTTTCTGACCCATTTTAGGGAACTTGTAGATACGTTTACGGATGTCCATAAAGCGCATTGCAAGGTCTTCAAATGCTGTTTCTGGGTGCTCGTACATTACCCACATGATTTTCGCTGCATCCATCGGAGAACCACCACCTAGCGCGATGATTACGTCCGGCTGGAAGCTGTTCATTGCATCAGCACCTTTCTGTACAGCAGACAATACTGGATCCGCTTCTACGTCGAAGAAAGTTTGCACTTCCATGCCGTTTGCTTTCAGGATGTTGATGGTTTCATCAGCGTAACCGTTGTTGAATAGGAAACGGTCAGTTACTAGGAACGCACGCTTCTTACCTTCTAGGTCACCTAGTGCTACAGGTAGGCTGCCGCGACGGAAGTAAACAGATTTTGGTAGTTTGTGCCACAACATGTTTTCAGCTCGCTTAGCTACAGTTTTCTTGTTGATTAGGTGCTTAGGACCTACGTTCTCAGAGATTGAGTTACCACCCCAAGAACCACAACCTAGTGTTAGTGATGGTGCAACGTTGAAGTTGTACAGGTCACCGATACCGCCGTGAGTTGTTGGAATGTTGATTAGAATACGTGCTGTTTTTAGCTTGTCACCGAAGTAACGAACACGGTCTGCATTCTTATCTTGGTCAGTGTACAAGCCAGATGTGTGACCGATACCGCCAATCTCAACCATAGTAACCGCTTGAGCAACTGCGTCTTCGAAGTCGTCTGCACGGAATAGACCCAGAGTCGGAGACAATTTCTCGTGAGCGAATTCATCGTCGTAAGAAACTTTACCCAGACCTTCACCAACTAGCACTTTCGTGTCTGCTGGCACAGTAACACCAGCCATTTCAGCGATTGCCGGAGCTGGCTGACCAACGATTTTCGCGTTTAGATTGCCATCGATAAGAAGAACTTTACGTACTTTCGCTGCTTCATCTTTGCTCAATACGTAAGCTTTGTGAGAAGCAAAACGCTCTTTCACTTCGTCGTAAACTTCATCAACAACGATTGCAGCCTGTTCAGAAGCACATACTACGCCGTTATCGAATGTCTTAGACATTAGGATAGAAGCAACAGCACGTTTGATGTCAGCACTTTCATCGATAACTACAGGAACGTTACCTGCACCTACACCGATTGCTGGCTTACCAGAAGAGTATGCAGCTTTAACCATGCCTGGACCACCAGTAGCAAGGATTAGAGCGATGTCGTCGTGCTTCATTAGTGCATTAGAAAGCTCAACAGAAGGTTGGTCGATCCAGCCGATGATGTCTTTTGGAGCACCTGCTGCTACTGCTGCTTCCAGTACCAGTTTCGCTGCATCGTTAGTTGAGTTTTTCGCACGTGGGTGTGGCGAGAAGATGATTGCGTTACGAGTCTTCAAAGAGATTAGAGACTTGAAGATTGCTGTAGACGTTGGGTTAGTTGTTGGAACGATACCGCAAATGATACCTGCTGGTTCAGCGATAGTCATAGTACCAAGGCTTTCGTCTTCATCCAGAATGCCACAAGTTTTTTCGTCTTTATACTTGTTGTAGATGTATTCAGAAGCGAAGTGGTTTTTGATTACCTTGTCTTCAACAATACCCATACCAGACTCTTCTACCGCTTGCTGAGCTAGAGGGATACGAGCTTGGTTAGCCGCTAGAGATGCAGCGCGGAAAATTTTATCTACTTGCTCTTGAGAGTAAGTAGCAAATTCTGCTTGTGCCGCTTTAACGCGAGCAATCATTGCATCTAGTTCAGCCAAATTAGTTACAGGCATAATGAATCTCCTAAAATAGAAAAATATTAAAAACTTTTTATTAAGGTTGCTGCCTTAAGCTTTTAACGTTCAGTCAATCACTTATCAAACTACAGACTTAGTAAATTGCTTTCAGGACTGAGTATATTATTTCAAGGTATGAAAAAAATTGACTCAGATCAGTTCTGAAAAACTAAATACTACTTACTGGGTAGACAGGTTTGTAAAACAATTTTAAATGATTGATATATTTAAATTTTTAATTACAATGACAATGTGATTAAAAAAGAATCAAACAGTCTAGTGAATACAAAAAACTACAACACACTGTAATAAAATTTCATTTCAGCTCAAATTAGCAACAAGAACAGCCTGTTTTTTCGTGTTACACGCAACTGGTTACCTAATCATTTGAGCATTTCAAACAGATGAAGATGTTCGTTTTTTCACAATTTTTCATATTCGTACAAAACACATTTCATTTCCACCAATTTCACTTCCTGTAACACATACGTTACCCGATTCTAAAGACCTCATTTATATCGTTAGCTAACAGAGGAATTTGTTAGAAATCACTTGGTATTTAGAAGATAATTCCCTTACATTTACCACCCTTTTTAAGGTGGTATTTAGATACCTCTTTTTTCCACTTAAATCGCGTTTGAAGTTTTAGAGCTTGTACACAATGCAGACATTTGAAATCGCAATTTATTTGCAGTTCTTTTTAGGTCTTATCGCCGCAGTGAACCCAGTTGGCATCATGCCCATTTTTGTTTCTTTAACAGGGCATATGTCGCCAGAAGAAAAAGTGAAAACCGCCACCACTGCGAATATCGCAGTCGCGGTCATCCTTATTGTTTCTTTGCTGGCTGGGCAGGCATTGCTGGATATGTTCAGTATCTCTTTGGATTCGTTCAGAATTGCTGGCGGGCTACTGCTTATGAGCATCGCATTTTCGATGATGAGCGGTAAGCTAGGTGAAGATAAGCAGAACAAACAAGAGAAATCTGAATACGTGAGCCGAGAGCAAATTGGCGTAGTGCCACTGGCTATGCCTCTAATGGCAGGACCTGGCGCTATCAGTTCAACGATTGTGTTTGGGGCGCGCTACCCGACATGGATGGACACATTTGCCATTGCAGGAACAGTGATCATTTTTGCGTTTTGCAGTTGGCTATTGTTTCGCTCTGCGCCTTTTATTGTGAGATTCTTGGGTCAGACAGGCATCAACGTAATCACTCGTATTATGGGGTTGATCCTAGCCGCTCTGGGGATCGAGTTTATCGCCAACGGCGTAAGAAACCTGTTCCCGGGTCTTGCCTAGTATCCAGTTCCCCCCCGACTTGCCTTAAAAGGCTAACTTTGAGGTAAGTCGCCAGTTTCGCAGATGTGGACTTTTTATATCGTCGCTTTGAAGTTTATACCCAAGTAGCCTCAAGATGCCCGATTCAGCGAGAATTAACCGGCTTTCACGCAAGACACCGATTTGAAGATCTAGTGGCTCTAAATCAAGAATCGGTAACGCAGCATGAAAGCCAGTTAAACTCGCCCTTGGGAGCGAATATTCTGTCCCACTTCATCGTCAAAGAACTTGGAAAGGACTCGTCATTCCACAGCGTTCTTTTCCTTGAATTGAAACAGAATATGTCGCTCTGAACTCGGCATATTGAGGTCACTTGGGTATACTATACTGCCATTCTCTATCGTTATAGAAAGACAGTTATAAAAAGTCCATGCCCAAACACTCGTTGAAACATCACCTTTACGTCATCATCTTTGGCACGCATACAACCGCAGGTAAGCTCTTTGATATCGCCCTAATCATTGCGATTCTGACTTCCCTCACAGTGCTTGTTATCGACTCTACCCTTCCTCAGGACAGCGTATGGGCAAATCGACTTCTGTACGCTGAGTATGTGTTTACTGCGCTTTTTACTATTGAATACTTGCTGCGGCTCTACTGTTCCCCCAAGCCCAGTGCTTATGCGAAAAGTTTTTATGGTGTAATCGACCTTCTCGCCATATTGCCTACGTACTTCGTGTTGCTTTTTCCGTCCGCATCATTTATTGCAGTTGTGCGCCTTCTAAGGGTAATGCGGATTTTCCGAATCCTGAAATTGGTTCGCTACCTGCAAGACTCTAACCTGCTCTTACGTTCCCTTTTGATGTCCAGACGGAAGATTCTGATCTTCTTCAGTACAGTAGCGATTCTGGTCACTATCTTTGGTTCATTGATTTTTGTGATAGAGGGACCAGAGAACGGATTCACGAGCATACCGCAAAGCATCTACTGGGCGATCGTGACCATCACAACGGTTGGTTACGGTGATTTGGTCCCTCAGACACCTATTGGAAAAGCAATAGCCTCGCTCACTATGCTACTTGGTTATTCTATTCTGGCGGTTCCAACCGGGATTATTACGGCAGAACTGAATAGTGAAATGAATGCTCACCGGAATCTGGTTAAGTGCCCGAATTGCTCTCGAAATGGTCATGAGTCTGACGCGTTATATTGTAAGCATTGCGGAGGAGAGCTGGCATCGCCAGATGCGCGGGTAGTTCCTGTAGAGAATGAGGATTCTGAACTGCACTACTAGGTCAGTTAACAGCCTTGAGTAATGCTCTCTACCTGAAAGCTGTCCCCTGAATACATGGGGGCAGTATATTTCACGTAGCATTGAGTGCTTTCGATACCATTTCTACTCGGGTGCTCGACCCACTCAGAACGTGTAAGAAGCCAGGAATCCTGACGATCGGTGTGAATGGCATGGTGAGCCACCCAAACCCAGGTTTTGTCGGTATGTCGATAACCCATATCTAAGTCAATAAAATTGGCTAAACCACCAATCCGAACACTTGGGTAACCATACTGAAGCTGTCCATAACCCGGCAACATTCCGAATTCTTCCAAATCGGTTCCCTGCTTGTGAGACTCAATGTAGGCATTTTCCGCGGCATGAATTACTTTGCTGGCAAGCCCTTCGATCAGAGCTTGATTGTATTCACTTTGCATGCTGAAAAACTTGGGGGCAGCAGTCATAGCCATGATGGAAAACACCGCTGTGCTCATTAACCCATCAAACATTGAAAAGCCAAAACTTCTCTTACGCATTGCCATTTCCTTAAGCTTCCCACCTATACCTTCTAACTTGAGTATAGTTGGATGTTAAAAAATGCCAGTCAGAAGCAGGTAAATACAAAGAAATAATAAAGACAGGATAGGTTTAAGATTCGGTTAAAAACCATTTATGTTTGGGGAATAAAAAAGCGCCTCTCAAATGGAGGCGCTTCTGAGAAATTATATCTCTATGAAAATATTACTTTTCTGCAAGAATAATGCGAAGGGTTCTGCGTAGAGGCTCTGCCGCGCCCCAAAGTAGCTGATCACCCACTGTAAATGCATTCAGGAAGTCGTCACCCATCGACATTTTACGCAGTCGACCAACAGGAATAGACAGAGTGCCAGTAACTTTCGCAGGTGTCAGCTCTTGTGCCGTGATGTCACGGTCATTTGGAACTACTTTCACCCAGTCATTATGAGTGGCGATCATCTCTTCAATTTCATCCATTGGGATGTTTTGCTTCAGCTTAATGGTCAGTGCCTGAGCATGACAGCGCATTGCTCCGATGCGAACACATGTACCGTCAATCGGGATTGGCGTGTCCTGAGAGCCTAAGATCTTGTTGGCTTCAACGCCCGCCTTCCACTCTTCCTTACTTTGACCGTTATCGCGCTTCACATCGATCCATGGAATCAGAGAGCCCGCTAGCGGCACACCAAACTGATCCGTTGGGAAAGATGACGAGCGAAGTGTTTCTGCAACTTTCTTATCAATATCAAGAATAGAGCTTGCTGGGTTCGCCAGCTCAGTGCTGACTGAATCGTTGATCACACCCATTTGAGAAATCAGCTCGCGCATGTTTTTCGCGCCAGCACCCGATGCTGCCTGATAAGTCATGGCACTCATCCATTCAACATGACCTTTCTCATAAAGACCACCTAACGCCATGAGCATTAAGCTAACCGTACAGTTACCGCCAACAAATGTGTTGGTGCCGCCATGAATCCCCTGCTGGATTTGCGCGAGGTTCACAGGATCTAGTGTAATGATGGAATCTTCAGCCATGCGAAGAGTAGATGCAGCGTCAATCCAGTAGCCTTTCCAGCCTGCCTGACGAAGCGCCGGGTACACTTTCTCGGTGTAGCTGCCGCCCTGACAAGTAATCACAGCATCAAGCTGTTTTAGGCTTTCAATATCAAAAGCGTCTTGCAGAACACCCGCATCTTTACCGAAATTTGGGGCAGGAATACCTACTTGTGAGGTGCTGTAAAATACTGGTTCGATAACATCAAAGTCTTTCTCTTCGACCATACGTTGCATCAAAACCGAGCCGACCATACCACGCCAGCCTACAAGACCTACTCTCATCATTACACTCCATGTCTTACTCAAATTAAACTCCCCCATCTATAAGATTTTCTGAGGATGAAAACAAGCCTTTTTGAGCGAAAAAGGTAAAAAAGAGCAGTTAAGGGGGGATTTTTACAGGTTTACTGTTTTCGAAGAGATTTTCAGGAGGGATTCGAAATGAAAAATGCGTCCAGAGAACATCCCCTCTGGACGCTGATATTTATACCGCATTCACAGTGCCTAAATAAGATTCCACATCGTCAATCGTGGTCTTTAAACTCTGTTCCAATGCTACCATGTCACTTTCAGAAGGTTTAGAACCCTGCTTTAAGCCATGCTCAATGCTTGCGGTGATGTCTTTCAGGGCATTAGCACCTAAATTACCAGCGACACCTTTTAAGCTGTGGGCAATTCGATGAGCCTGTTCAGAATCTTGGTTAAGTGCCTCTTTCAGCTTGTTTACGTCTTCGCTGTGATCCTGTAGGAAAACATTTAAAACCATGAGTACAGACTCTTCATCATTATCAAAGGTTTCAAGCATCATCTCAGGATCAAACCCTCTGCTATTGGTTGGCATCGGTTCAGGTGACTCCATCACAGGCGGCTCTTGGATTGGTTCTGACTCCTGCGTGGCTTCAACCGGCTCTTCAACTTCCACTGATTGTTCATTTTTAACGGGGGAAGTTTGAGTTTCCTTGCTGGTTGAATCTGGGATGTTTGAACTTGGTCTTTCTGTGCTTTGGGCTTCTGTATGTCGAGGAGCCGCCACACGATTAAACCCTAGCCATCCTATGGCGAGCAAAAATACGCCACTCAGCACAAGACTGATGGTAAACATCCTTTGAGCAACGTGCTGAAATTCAGTCCTTACCATTCCAATTTCGCGCACAACTGAGTGTTTCAGAATCTCTTCTGTTACATAACTGAGTTGGGCGTGTTCAGCCAAAATCAGAGAAGCTTTAGACAGTAACCCCTGAATCTGATTCTTATAGGGAGAATCGAATCGCTCAGAGCGCAACATGATCGACTCTAGCGTCATATAGTTTGGTGGGTTGAGGTTAGAGTCGGCGTAAAAAGAACTGAACAGATAAGCGCCGAGCTCATCGTACAAAGCGACCAACTCTTTTGGTGTCCCCTGACTGTTTTTGGTATTCAGGATTTGCTCAGATAAACCACGAATATCCAGTGCGACAGTAAGATAGTTTTCAGCACGCTCGATAAAGCGGTCAGATAGATACACAAGTTGCGCCGTTTCTGGGCTCCATATCCCGTGCTCTGATTCGGATTCGATTTGCACTTTAACTGATTTAATCAACTCCAGGTTCAGAGACAATTGTTCAATATGTTGCGCCCGGATAGGGTCTGGAAAAGAGAGTGTATAACGAAATTCTTCTATCTGATTTGATAGTAAACCTAGCGAATCCGCTTCTTTGCGAAGTTGAATGTGCTGGAAATAGAGGATGGATGAAATAACGCCCCAAACCAATAGGAATGCGACAATGATGTACCTACGATTTCTAATGCTACTTTCTTCCATAAAATAGCTCTTCAGCCTACGTTAAGTCATTGAAAATAAGGTGGCATTAGCCACCTTATCACCGATTTACTTTATGAGCGACGCGTCAACTGATCTCGCAAATTAGGCGGTGTCCCTTTGATCGTCAGCGTATCCGTTTCCGGATCGTAAAAAATACGCTCTCCAAGAAGCATGCTATCAAAGTTGATGGTCACGCCTCCACCAGCACCAACAAACTTGGTCAGCTTGCGTACTGTTGAACGGTCTCCGGGAAAACTCTCTTCAAGATCATAGCCTTGCTCTTGAGTGTAGTCTAAGAAACTGGTTCCATCATTGCTAGTTGGCAATTCGCCAGACAGCTCACGAATTTCAACTTCATCGCCAGATTTGATTTGCTCGTTACAGTAATCGAACACCTGCTTACGGTACTGAGTGGCTTCTTCTTTCTCCAGCTTAGAATCGCTACAGAAGTCCTCAACGGCCTGCATGAGTACCTGATTCTGCACTTTCGTGTCCAGTCCAACATCAGCCTGAAGGAAGTCCAGGAAGAAGTCTGAAACTTTACGTCCGACACGACCCTTAATAAAGGTGAGGTAGCGATTGGACTCTTCATCCGTGGCATAGGTAGAAAGGTCAATTCTTGCCGCAATATCCATCTTACTGATATCCAGATAGTCTGTAGCACTGATTTCCAGACCTTCTGTCACTTTCAGGCTTTCATTTGACGGAAGCAGACCAACAAACAGGTACTCTGTCGCAAGCGACTGATATTCAGCAAAAACCAAGATCCCTTCGTCCGCAAACGGGTATTTAGAAAGCTCTTCTTTAAGCCGTGTGGCACTAATTTGCGAAAATTCGTAAAAGCTCTTCTCATTTTGGCGAAGTTCTTGCAACCATGTTTTAAAGTCGCTGTCTGGTTTAAAAGTACCGAAGCCTTTTCCTGCTTTGCTATTGAAAACCCGATGAAGCTCGGCAACAAGGTTCTCTGATGAACCTTCATTAGGAAGCGATTCCTGACGGAAATTGACCGTCAGCTCTTCTTGCTCGTTTTTAACCAGCTTATGAAGAATGACGTTAGAAAGATGCAGACTCATAGTAATTTTGTTTATGTTCTAGTTTCAGTTGAGAGGGAGAGTAGGTTATCATAAGCCGCTTTTACTATCATTATCAGAGTCTATATGCCGATTACATCAAAATACAGTGACGAACAGGTTGAAACTATCTTGGCTGAAATTGCAGCAGTGCTAGATAAAAACGGCGCAAATACAGAGCTTTCACTTATGATCGCAGGAAATATCGCAACGAATGTCTTAAATCAAAACGTTCCTGCTTCACAACGCAAGGCAATTGCTGAAAAATTCGCTCAGGCACTTATTTCATCCGTTGAAAACGACGTAACTCACTAATAAAACAAATAAGACTGAAAACATAAATGGTAGATAGCGAAAATACATACAGTGAACGCGTTTCTCGTCTTGTGAGTTGGGGGCACTGGTTTGCCTTCTTTAACATTATTGCAGCCATGCTTATCGGCACGCGATACATTACCCAGTCGCCTTGGCCTGATACCTTACTTGGTCAGGTCTATCTGGCAGTATCCTGGCTTGGACACTTTGCGTTTCTGATTTTTGCTATCTACATCTTAGTGCTCTTCCCCCTCACCTTTCTGGTACCCTCGCGCAAGTTATTCCGTTTCTTATCAGCCTGTTTCGCGACGGCTGGTTTAACTGTTCTTCTGCTTGATACGCAGGTTTATCAGAACCTTCACCTTCACTTAAATCCCGTAGTCATAGACTTATTGATGAGTGAAGAAGGGAATTTCACACCAGAATGGCAACAGTTCTTTATTTTTGTACCAATCATCTTTTTGATGCAGTTGGCGCTTGCTGAGTGGGTTTGGCGTAAAAAACGTAAACTCGCTCATAAACACATTGGTAAACCTTTAGCAGCCGTTTTCTTTGTCTGCTTTATTGCCAGTCACCTGATTTACATATGGGCAGACGCCTATTTCTATAACCCCATTACCAGCCAGAGAGCCAACTTCCCGCTGTCTTACCCGATGACAGCAAAAAGCTTTATGGAAAAACACGGGCTGTTGGACAAAGAAGACTATCTCGACAGGCTGGAAAGTTACTCTGGTGACGTGAAACTGGTGCAATACCCAATTGAACCACTGACTTACGAAAGCAGAGGCAACAAACTAAATGTTCTGATGGTGATGGTAGATAACCTTCGTGCAGACGCTGTTTCAGCTGAAGCCATGCCAACATTACATGCCTTTGCAGACCAGAACCTCAACTACACCAACCACTACAGTGCCAGCAATGATATGTATGGCGTGTTTGGTCTGTTTTACGGGTTACCAAGCAGCTATGCAGAAAGCATAAAAGCGCAGGGCGACGCGCCGCTCTTTATTCAGCACCTACAAAAGAAAGACTACAACTTCGGTCTGTTCAGCGGCGACAACTTTGCTGACAAATTGTACCGCGATGTCGTGTTTACAGATTTACTGGCTCAGGATCTTCAACCTCTTGAAAAAACCAACGACACGCAAGCCATCGAGAACTGGAAAGCATGGCTACAAGCCAAACCAGATGAACCTTGGTTCAGCTATCTGGAGCTCAACAGTCTGGCAGACTTCGAAGCGACACACGCCACTATTCCGGGCAGCCAGTTGGAAGCTCAACTGAAGAACGGCTACATGAAGTCGACGCTTCAAGCCGACGAATCACTCAAGAGCATATTGGAAGAACTTGATAGCCTGAATCTGACTGAAAAAACCGTGGTAATCGTCACCTCAAATCACGGAACTGAGTTTAATGAAACCAAGAGCAGCTCTTGGGGTTCAAGTACCAACTACAGCCGCTTCCAGCTTCAGGTGCCAATGATTATTCAATGGCCGGGTAAAGAAGCAGCCAAAATCGAAACGAAAACCAGTCATCTGGATTTATCCCCAACCTTGATGCGCCAGATTTTGGGCGTCAGCTCTAACCCTACTGACTACAGCAGCGGAAGAAGCTTATTTGATACCGATGAAAGGCTGTGGATCATCGCGGGTAACCGCCGAGAAGTCGCCATGATTACCGACGACGAAACGACGGTAGTGGATAAGTTTGGTAACTACAAAGTCTACGACGCAGACTACAACCGCAAACGCGAAGACAATCCTAAGCTTTCTATCCTGATGCAAGGCTTAACGGAGCAGAAAAGGTTCTACACTGAGCAGTAAGTCGAATAAATATCAATCACTTGCTCATGTTAATGATTGAAAACCATTGACTCACCCTCTTGAAAGGGATTACATTGGTTTTATCGGACTGTAGCGCAGTTTGGTAGCGCACTGTCATGGGGTGTCAGGGGTCGCTGGTTCAAATCCAGTCAGTCCGACCATGTTATAAAAAACCGCTGTTTTTACAGCGGTTTTTTGCGTTTGGGCTAAGACAACTGTTTTAGTACCTCATTAACTTTATCCACTGCCTCCATTTGCGGCATATGTCCAGCATCTGGCAGAAGTTTAATTTGAATGTGAGTACCTAAGCTCAAATTCTCGACTTCTGGTGTAAGAGGCACTATCTGATCTTGTTGCCCCCATATCACAGTGACTGGCAGTACTAGATTTTGAAGTTGTTCAACCAAGTTAATCGTCTGTTGACCTTTGTCTGACATGGCTTTGCGGAGAGTATGCAGGGCTTCCTCAACGCCATCCAACCGTTTGTACTTCAATAAATCGTCGACCATAGAGCGATTTACCAAGCTTTGGTCAGCGAACAGCAGCGAAACGGTTGTTTTCATGGCTTTGCGAGAATCTGCCTCGGAAAACTTAACTAGGTAATCTTCATTGATTTTCGAGGTTAGCCCAGCAGGAGACAGCAAGGTCAGTGATGCTGCCAAACTGGGGTTCTCAATGGCAAACTTCGCTGCCAGTAACCCACCCATCGAATGCCCGACAAGATGACACTGACTGATGTTTTGTGCACTGACGAATTCCGAAATGGTCTGACTCAGACATTCGATCGGGTCGCCATCGAGCGCTTTTGTCGATTGCCCGTGCCCCGGTAAATCCAACGCATACACCGGTTTGGTAGACGCCTCAAGGTTGAACAACCAGTTGTCGAGATCGCCGCCAAACCCATGAATGAATAACAATGACGTACCTTCACCGTCTCGATGCACATAGCGAATAGTGCCCGTGCTCAGTTCGATGTATTGGGAACGAAGTGCCTCTTCGACTTCTTCCTCCTCGTCGCCTACAGCGGATTCAAACTGCTCAATATAGGCATCGATCTCTTCCTCCGATACTGAATCGTCAGCTAAGACACCCAGTAAAGCTTTCACATCGTAAAGTTCGCCTTCTTCCGCCACTTTACGCCTGAGCAAACCCGCATCGGGCGCTTCCACCATGCTGGCGATTTTGTCGGTCTCGACATCCATGATCGCCTGACCGACTTCAATGTTGTCCCCTACTTCCACCAGCCACTCGTTGAGGGTGCCTTCGGTCATGGAAAGCCCCCATTTGGGCATCACAATGGGGATAATCGCTGTGTTCTCTGAACTCATAGCCCCTCCTTCATCACGTACTCAATGCTTCTCAAAATCGCATCGGCATTGGGGACATACGCATCTTCAAGGCTAGGAGAAAACGGTACGGGCGTATGAGGCGCAGTGACCATTTGTGCTGGTGCTTTCAGATACGAAAACCCTTGCTCACAGACTTTGGCACACACATCGGCGGCAATAGAGCACCTTTCATTGGCTTCATCTACGCAAACAATGCGACCCGTGACTTCCACACTTTCCAGCACTGTATCCATATCGATGGGAGAAAGTGTTCGCAAGTCGATAACCTCACACGAAATGCCCTTTTTCGCTGCTAGGTTCGCCGCTTCCATTGCTCGGTGCACCGTTAACCCATAAGAAACCAGCGTAACGTCGTTCCCTTCTCGCAGTACATTAGCTTCACCAAATGGGATGGCATAAGCCTCTTGAGGCACATCGTCTTCCATCTGATAAAGGCTTTTATGTTCCAAAAAGATGACCGGATCGTTATCGCGGATGGATTGCGCCAGCAGCCCCTTGGCGTCGTAGGCATTTGACGGGCATACCACCTTCACCCCCGGTAAGTTAGTAAACATCGGGGTCAACATCTGGCTGTGCTGTGCCGCAGCGCGAAAGCCAGCACCACACATAGCACGGATGACAACAGGCGTCTCCGCTCGGCCACCAAACATATAACGAAACTTCGCCGCCTGATTGAGGATCTGGTCGTAACACACGCCAATAAAATCGATAAACATCAGTTCGGCTATCGGTCTTAACCCACAGGTTGCCGCCCCAATCGCCGCGCCTACATAAGCGGATTCCGATAACGGGGTATCGACCATCTGTTTCGGGTGTTTAGCATAAAGCCCTTTGGTGACTCCCAGCACGCCGCCCCAAGCGTCTTCTTCGCCCGGTGCGCCCGTGCCGCCGACGATGTCTTCCCCCATCATCACCACATTTTCATCTCGCGTCATTTCCAGGTCGACCGCTTCATTGATCGCGTCTTTAAAGGTTAATTGTCTGCTCATCTTTCACTCCTTGAATTCGATTAGTAGCTCACGTAAACGTCACGGTGCAGTGCTTCTGGTGACGGCTCTGGTGCGTCTTTCGCTTGCTGAACTGCATCGTCAATCAGCGCCAACACCTCGCCATCAATAGCAGAAAAATCTCCTTCTTCTGCTAAGCCTGCTTTTAGCACCTGCGCTTTAAATTTCTTGATGCAATCATGATTTTCTCGCAGGTCCTCAACCTCGCCTTTCGCGCGATAGGTTTGCGCGTCCCCTTCAAAGTGCCCGTAAAAACGCACCGTTTTACATTCCATCAAAGATGGACCATCGCCATTTCTGGCTTTCTGAACGATTTCACCTGCCGCTTCATACACAGCAAAGAAATCAGTACCGTCCACGGTAATACCTGGTAAACCAAATCCTGTTGCTCGGTCGATGTAAGACTTGGACGCCACCGCCCAGTCCACCGCAGTCGACTCGGCGTAACCGTTGTTTTCAATGATGAAAATGACCGGCAACTCCCAAATCGCCGCCAGATTCAAGCTTTCTAAAAACATGCCCTGGTTAGATGCGCCATCACCGGTAAAACTGATGCCCACTCCGTCATGCCCCAAATGTTTCGCGGCAAAGCCAGCACCACACACTAAAGGCGACCCTGCACCCAAGATACCATTAGCACCCATCATGCCTTTCGATAGGTCAGCAATGTGCATGGAACCGCCCTTGCCCTTACACGCTCCGGTTTCTTTTCCGTAGATCTCCGCCATCATGGCGTGCACATCCACCCCTTTGGCAATACAGTGCCCGTGCCCACGGTGGGTAGACGCAATCCGGTCTTTGTCGTGAAGGTGCATCATGATCCCCACCGCGACCGACTCTTCGCCCGCGTACAAATGCACAAATCCGGGGATATCACCCCGCGAAAAGTCCACGTGTAGGCGTTCCTCAAATTCACGAATGGTTTTCATCATTCGGTAAGCGTCGAGCAATTTCTCTTTGCTCAGTGATTCGCTGATACTAGGCATCACATTCTCCTTGTTGATTACATAAAAGCATCCTTGCAGCGCATGCGTTCATGCAGGCTTCTACATTGATGGTAAAAAAAGCATTGGGAATCAGCTCGAGGGTCACATCATCTAGCGCCTCTACGATGTGTTCTCGCTCGCCATCCAGCGCAATCGCAGCGCTGCCATAATGGAGACCGACAGGCTGATTCGGGTTAAGGGTTGAAAGGGTTTTAATCGCAACAGGCAAAAACGCTCCGGGTATCAGAGGCACCATTAGGCTGGAAGCGTCCGCGTCGCTCGAAAGCTCGACATACCGCCCACACGGATCCTTACGTTCAACGGGGGCACTCAAGCCAATGATTGAAGAAAGCCCAACCTGCATGGCAGACGCAAAGGTCACGTATACCGCACGTAGCGTATCCGGTTGCCACACGGCTTTGCTGCCGACAAACTGATCAGATGTTATCGCCGCATCCACTAACGCAATGTCTTCTATTGGTGCAGTTTTGCCTTCTGCGCCGGAGTCGGCTTTCTCTTGAATGCGAAGCTGTAACAACTTATTGGGCGAAAGCGCTGTCTCTTTCGGGATTTGACCACTGGCATACAGTGCTGTGGCTAAGCCAATCAAGCTCGGCTCTATGGTTTCGGGAAAGGCGTTATTGGTGCCCGTAGAATAGCCAGTAACGGGAATCTCTCTGGCGTGTTTCACCACCAGCCGATGCGTACCATCGCCACCTAGCACCACTATTGCGCTAGCCTTGCATTCTTCGCACTCACGTGCCGCCTTGATCGTGTCTTGCTCGGTTCCAGTTATCGGGATAGACAGTAATTTGAGTTCCGGAAAGCCTTGTCGCTCTCTCGTTTTTTTAGATCCAGCTTGTCTAGATCTGGCTGGTTTAGCTAAAGCCGCTTGCCCTCGATTCACCTCTCGCTGCACCATGTCCGATAATCCGGTTTTATCGGGCATCATCCACACCTGATGCACGCCGCCAGCTTTCAAACCAGACAATATTTTCAATACGATACTCACGCGGTCATTCAACGTCAGGCTTCCAGAAGCAGCGACCACACGCCTTATGTCTCTCGCCGATATGGGATTGGCAATCATGCCGACAACACCTTGATTCACAACATCTCTCCTTGGTGGCTCTCATCAATAGAGCAAGCGAGATGCCGACTTCGAAATAAACTTATCTACATGATTTTTAGTAATAATTTTAAAGCCCGAGAAAAAAGCTTGTAGCACCGCCACGTGGTGCTGCAACAGGTGTTGCATGAGGGCGTTTCAAGGTTGAGAAACGAGAAAAACTGCCGATTTGTGCGCCGTTCAAAGGTGCAATTGCCCTCCTTCAGTGCTAGATCTTAATTCACTAAACCGAAAGGAATCGGTCATGAGAAGTTCAGAAACCAAAGCGATCAGAAGCAGCACTTTTATCCGCTCTCACATTCAGGAGGTGGAAAGTGCCGTCAGCGGAAACGAGGTGGAGCGCGACCACATGATCCTCAATTCATGGAAACGCTGCGTCGAAACCCACCGTCTGGAGCCTTCACGCTTAAAAGAAGCCTACATACTGCCCGGCTACGAACTGAAACTTCATCAGGAACGAACCGATCGATTAATTCACACCGCGCGCCACGCCCTAGAAATGCTGTACAAGCAGATATCGGGGCAAAACTACGTACTGCTCCTGACCGATCACGAAGGCGTCACCGTCGATTACATTGGCAACACTTCTCAACAAAGTGAGCTGAAATCTGCCGGGTTGTATTTGGGGTCGTCTTGGTCGGAAGAACGGGCAGGCACCTGTGGCGTTGGCTCATGTATTTACACCGGTCAGTCAATTACGGTTCACCAGACCGACCACTTCGACGCCACGCACGGGCAGCTTACGTGCAGTGCCTCACCCATTTATGGTGTGGATGGCCACCTCGCTGCGGTGTTGGACATTTCAGCCCTACACTCGCCCGAGCCAAAAAGCAGCCAGTGGCTTTCATTGCAGCTGATTCGCAACGTCACCAAGCGCATCGAGATGACCACCTTGCTCACCAGCTTTCGCCACCAGTGGGTACTCAAACTGAGTAAAACCCCCGAGTTTTTAGAACTCGACCCAGATTGCGCCCTCGCAGTGAATGACGACGGACAAATCGTAGGGTTAACCCATTCGGCATACGGCATATTAATGAAAGGGTATTCCGCCACAGCCAATCCGTTAAACGCCCATCAACTCGGCGGCGTGCCATTAGATAGCCTGCTGGACTTGGACATCAATGACCTGCCGAAATACTCAAGGCGCTACTGCCCCAATCCGGTTGCCGTCACCACCCAATCCGGTGACTTGCTTTATATTCAGGCGATTGAACCCGTTCCGGTCACACCCAAATCCGTTCCTACAGAACGCCCCATCGCCAAACCGCTTGAAAGGTTGTTTTTTCGCGACCCTATAATGAAATCGATGGCGGAAAAGGCTTCAACCCTTGCCAATTCTTCTATCTCGATTTTGATCTCGGGCGAAACGGGTGCAGGCAAAGAGTACCTCGCCAAAGCGATTCACGACGCTTCAAGAGGAAAACGCCCTTTTGTGGCGATCAACTGCGCCGCGATTCCAGAAAGCCTGATTGAAAGCGAGCTGTTCGGCTACACCGCAGGCTCATTTACAGGCGCAGACCGAAAGGGCAAAAAGGGCTTGATCGAACGCGCCAATGGAGGCACGTTGTTTTTGGATGAAATTGGCGACATGCCCCTAGCCTTGCAGGCTCGATTGCTGCGTGTGATTGCGGAAAAAGAAGTGACCCCAGTGGGCGGGCACACACCCGTACCCGTTACCTTTCGGGTACTGGCGGCATCGCACCAAAACCTTGAAGACTTAGTGAAGCAAGGGCGATTCCGAGAGGATTTGTACTACCGCATTTCCGGAGCCAAATTGGAGATGCCACCATTGCGGGTAAGAAAAGACATTAAGTGGCTGTCGAGCAAGCTGCTGTTGGAATACGCCGACCAGCCCGTGCCCATCAGCCAGGGCACCACTCAACTGCTGAACAAGCACTCCTGGCCCGGAAATATACGCGAGCTGAGTAATGTATTGCAGTTTGCGCTGGCATTCAGCCAAGGGGAGAAGATTCACCCCGAACACCTGCCCGACTCGTTCTCGAAATACCAACAGGACGCGCCCACCCTGCCCGTGGATACCCAACTTGAAACCCTGCTGAATAACCTGAACTGGAACATTACCGCAGCGGCCAACTACTTGGGAGTTAACCGCAGCACGGTACACAGACGAATGAAACGCTGCGGATTGATCCCACCGAACCGGCGATAAAACCCACAAACTGATCACCGCACAACCAGCCAAACTTCTTTTTTGATGGTTTTGACGTTTTTTCAATCAAACAAACCACTTAGGGGTTTACAAGATTTCCAACCCTAGCTAATATGCGCCTCAACAACGGAGAGATGGCTGAGTGGTTGAAAGCACCGGTCTTGAAAACCGGCATACGTTAATAGCGTATCTAGGGTTCAAATCCCTATCTCTCCGCCACTTTTAAAGATTAAACCGCTGTTTTTACAGCGGTTTTTTCGTTTCTGGCGTTCTATTTTTCATTTCTTGTTTAGTCACACGTTTACCGTGTTTAGTTGTGTTTAGCACAACAATCACAGTGATGTTCCTCTATTATCTTCCAATAACTACCCTGTTGTCTAAGTCTAAAATGGACTTTGAAGCCATTTTTTGCGTATAATTGATAAAAATCGACATTAAAATGGCATCAAAAATGCTTATTGAGTTATTTGTAGAAAACTTCAGATCAATTCGTGAACGACAGCAGTTCAGCTTAATTAAATCTACTAATGATGATCTTAGAGATAATTTCTTTACTCCAGAGAGCCAAAAGAATACACCCCTACTAAGATCTGCTGCTGTTTACGGAGCTAATGCTGCTGGTAAATCAAACTTCATTCTTGGACTGGGGACAATGAAGCGTATTGTTTTAAGTTCAGCAAAAGATTCTCAACGTGGAGAGCGCCTTCCTGTAAAGCCTTTTCTTTTATCGGAAGGAACCTCAAATGCTCCTACAGAATTTGAAGTTTTATTTATTAGTCAGGGAGTTAAATACCAATATGGCTTTTCTGTAACAAAAGATCGTATCGTAGATGAGTGGCTCTTTGCATACCCTAAAGGTAGGCCTCAACGTTGGTTTATCAGAGCTTTTGACAACGACACAGGGGAATATGCTTGGGATTTTTCCAGCCTGTTTCAAGGAAAAAAACAAGTTTGGAAAGATGCGACAAAATCTAATTCGCTTTTTCTTTCAACGGCTGTAATGCTCAATAGTGAACAGTTACTACCTATTTTTGACTGGTTCAAAGACACTCTTAAAGTTGCAGGGATTGGTGGATGGGGGCCAGTTTTTACTGCTGAGTTGTGTGAGGAGCAAGAAACTAAATTGGAAGTTCTTAAGTTCCTTAAATCAGCAGATTTAGATATTACTGATATTTCATTAGAGCAAAAGAAAATTGATGAAAGCTTCTTCTCTTCTGATATGCCAAAAGAAGTAAAGGATATGCTCTTAGCTGACTTGGAAGAGCGAGAGTTTGTCGATATTAAAACCATCCATAAAGGCCACGAAGGGCAATCGGTGCTATTTGACCTTGAAGATGAATCTGACGGTACTAGAAAGCTATTTTCATTTGCTGGGCCTTGGTTAGATAGTTTGAAAAATGGGCGGGTTCTATTTATTGATGAATTACACGATAGCCTTCACCCTACAATGGTCAAATTTTTAATTAACCTATTCAATAATAAAAAAACCAACCCTAATAATGCACAGCTCGTTTTTACCACACACGAAACATCTGTTTTGGACCAGAATGTGTTTAGAAGAGATCAAATTTGGTTTTGTGAAAAGCAATCTGGAGAGTCGAGTCTATTTCCTTTAACTGACTTTAGCCCAAGAAAAGGCGCTGAAAACCTAGAAAAAGCATATCTATCAGGACGGTACGGTGCGCTTCCTTTAGTTAGTAACTTGGAGCTTTTGGGAGATACTGATGGGGAGCGATGATCTTTTCAAAAAAAGAAAGGCACGTAAAGCTGAGGAGCAAGCTAGGAAAAAAGCAAAGAGGAAACCATATGATAAGGTTCTTATCGTATGCGAAGGTGAAAAAACTGAACCCATATACTTTGAAGAAGTACGAGTATTTTATGAGCTAGACATTGCAAATGTTGAAGTTGACGGAGACTGTGGCTCTAGCCCAATAAACGTAGTAAATCACGCTTATTGTCTACACGAAAAAGCCTTAAAATCTGGTGATATTTATAACAGAGTATTTTGTGTTTTCGATAGGGATAACCACAGCTCCTTTGATGAAGCGATAGCCAAAGTTGATCAAATCAATGTTGATCTTGAGAAGGCAGGCTTAGGTAAACAAATTATCTTTGAGAGTATTCCTTCGATTCCGTCATTTGAATATTGGTTCTTGCTACATTATCAACCAACCACAAAGCCTTACGCAGCAACACCCACAAAGAGTGTTGGAGATTTAGTTATTGATGATCTTAAAGTTTACTTGCCATTGTACAAAAAGACTCAAAAAGGACTGTTTAAAAAGTCTTTAGATGAGGGAACATATGACGGAGCAATGGCACACTCAGAACGGATTTACGAAAATGCTATAAAGTCTGGCGTAACTAACCCATCAACAAAGGTGCATCAGTTAATGGCGTATTTAGAAGAGCTTAAAAATAAAAAAATCGCAAAATCAAAAAAATAAAATCTATACAGGTCTGTTTTGGTTGGGATTTTTTGGGTGATTAACATTTAATTGGTTTAATGTGTACTATTTCAGACCTGATCTGACAGTTACCCACTTTTCGACACGGTGCCTGTCAGATTATATCTGGGCTAAATTCTTTTCAGCCCAGATTGATTTCCCATCCTCTAATGTCTCTATAGGCGTTCTGCCACAGCACATTTTTCCTTGATGAGTACGATGATTGCTGTAGTAGTCCATCCATTCGTCCAGATCTTTCTGTAACTCTTCCATTGAACCATATAGTTTCTTTCTGAATGTTACTTGGTAAAACTCATTCAATATGGTCTTGTGGAAGCGTTCGCAGATACCATTTGTCTGCGGTGACATAGCTTTCGTTTTTGTGTGGTCGATATCATTGATAGCCAAGTAGAGTTGATAGTCATGTTGTTCAACACGACCACAGTATTCAGTCCCTCGGTCTGTCAAGATTCTCAACATTGGCAGCTCATGATTCTCGAAGAACGGTAGAACCTTGTCATTCAACATATCTGCTGCGGTAATTGGTGTTTTTGTCGTATAGAGCTTTGCGAAAGCTATTTTGCTGTAGGTATCAACGAACGTCTGCTGATAGATACGCCCAACCCCTTTAAGGTTGCCAACATAGAATGTGTCTTGGGAGCCTAGATAGCCTGGGTGTGCGGTCTCTATCTCACCACAAGCTTCATCATCATGCTTCTTGCGCTCGAGAGCTGCGACTTGCTCTTTCGTTAGAATGATACCGTTCTCAGCAACTTGTTTTTCTAAGGCAATGAGGCGTTTTTTGAAGTTTTCTAGGTCGTTGCGAAGCCAGATTGAGCGCACGCCACTTGGAGAGATAAAGACCCCCAGTTTACGCAATTCGTTGCTTGTTCTAACTTGCCCATGAGCAGGAAAGTCGATGGCGTATTTTAGGACGGCTTGTTTAGTTTCACTGTCGACTCGATTCTTTAAGTTTGGTGTCCTTCTGCTCTGATTAATCAGAGCGTCAATATCGCCAGTTTCAACCAGCTCTTGATAGCGATAAAACGTGTCTCGAGAGACACCCATAACTTTGCAGGCTCGAGATACATTACCGAGCTCTTCTGCAAGATTGAGAAGCCCAGCTTTGTGTTTGATGATTGGATTGCTAGTATGAAGCATGAGAGTTACCTCTTATTGTCTTTGATTGATGATTAAGCACCTTTAATCAAAGTGGGTAACTCTCTTCTTTTCAAATTGAAGTGTCAGATCTAGTCTGAACTAATACATCTTAAATAACGGTTCAATGCCTTTGAATCGTTCACATTCAAAAAGCCGCTGAACTGAGCGGCTTTTTCACCCTCCCCTCTAGGATTTCTCCCCTATTTCAGGCACTTTATGGCGTATATCAATAATAACGTCTGCCTCAATAAGGAAATTCTTTGGACTTCGAGCTCGATAACTTCAATGGCATCATCCTTTCTGCCGAAACTGTTCCTAATAGCAATGCCGCGTTTGCCAGTGAGCTGCGCGAGGTGCTTGGCTATGCCACAGACAACCGCAAAAACCTGATTTGGTTAACCTTACCCATTGAGCAATCCCACCTTATTGGCGAAGCGACAGCACAGGGTTTTACCTTTCACAACTGTGAAGAACGCGCGATCACTCTGATTCACAAACCTAAACCTGATACTTTTGTGCCGTTTATTCCTACCCACACCGTAGGCGCTGGGGCGCTGATTCAAAACGACCAGCAAGAGATTTTGCTGATCAAAGAACACGGCATGAAGGGTTACAAACTGCCCGGCGGGCATGTGGAACTGGGTGAGCCTATTGGTGAATCGGTGGTGCGAGAAGTGTGGGAAGAAACGGGGGTGACGGCAGAATTTGAGTCTATTTTGGGAATCACCACCAAGCACCCATTTCAGTTTGGTAAATCGAATATGTACATCGTCTGCAAACTGATGGCGACGGATGAAGCCATCAACATTCAGGATGTCGATGAAATTGCCGAAGCGAAATGGGTTCCAGTGAATGAGTTTTTGCAGGATGAATTCAACTACCCGTTTAATCGCCAAATGGTTGCTGCCCTGCTCAATCAAGATGGATTGGCACTGGTGGAATTGGAAAGCAATACTGGCAGGCACAAAAAGCAAGAAACTTTCTTTGCTCAAACCAGCAGTGCGGTTCATTCACCGCTCACAGTGAATTCAGAGCCAGCATTGAACCTAATGCCCGTTTTACAGCAACTGTTTATCCGTGAAGCCCAAAGTGAGCTTGTTGAACAGTCTGAAATCAATACCGATGCCCCGAACCGTGAGCCATTCCAAAACTGGCTCGAATCTAAGCGGAGTTTCACGAACCAAGATGTGGCGAATACCCGCTGGATAAAATCCTGTACGGGCGGCTATATTACCGAAGTGATGTTCCATGAAAACGGCACGTTAGACGAGTTTCGATTGTTCGACCGTTTCCAAACCCAAGGCACATGGCAGCTGAAACATGGGTTATTGGAGGTCAGTATTACCAAGGGCGATAACACCTATCAGTTCACCATTGTCGGCAATCAGGACCACAATATTCACTCTGCTGTTGAGCACAAAAACGGCGAGCTGCATTCCTATTTGAAGTTTGCTCAGGTGAAATAAGGCGAGGTGAAATAGCGGGCGCTTACTCGGCAAATAGCGGGGCTTCATCCAATACGCGTTTTTTGTATTGATTGGGGGTAATGCCAAACATGCCTTTGAAAGTTTTAATGTAGGAAGAGTCGTTCTCATACCCTATTTGGCTTGCAACTGCTTGGATAGGCAAATCGTTATCGAGCAGCGCAAGGGAGTGCACCATTCGGATATGCTGACGCCATAAGGCAAACGACATACTGAATTCGCTGGCGAACAAGCGAGATAAGGTTCTTTCCGATGCGCCTACTTCTTCCCCCCACTCTGCCAGTGTCTGGTTTAGCGCTGGCGCTTCGCTTAGGCGTTCAAATATGGTTTTAAGCCGTCTGTCTCTTGGTAGCATCGTTTTAAACTGAAAGGGCTCTCCTAGCGAAAATTGGTCGTTTAATACCGCAACCAAATTGCGCAGTATGGCGTCTGACTCTGGTTTCTCACAAAAACACTCTATCTCAGGCAGCAAGTGGCGCAAGAACGGAGAAAGCGATACCGCCTGAACCTCGGCTGGGCATCTTATGTCTGACTCTGAATGCTCTGGGTTTAGCCGCGTTGGATTAAGGTAAATACCAATAAACTGTGTGTCGCTGAGCGCTACCGATTCGTGCTCAACCCCTGCTGGCACAAACAAAATTGAGGTGTGCGGAACCAGAAATCGGGCGTGTTCGGTTTGAGTTTGTAGCAAACCTTTTAGCGGAAAAATCACCTGATGCCAGTCGTGACCATGCCACGCATCCACGTAACCTTTTTCCATCGAGATGCGATTGAACAGAGCCACGCTGTGCTGCCGAACCTTTATAACTTGGTTAATGGAAACGTCTTGTCGGGTTGGCGTCATCATGTGTCTGGCTATCCTTATCGGCTTTGGTCTTCCACCACTAAGATTGTCCTGTAACTTAAAGGAGACAATCTATGAACGTGCATTTTATTATCCACGAATATTTTGAAAGTGAAGGCTATTTCGGAACGTGGGTCAAAGACAACCGATATACTGCTCAGTATTCCAAGCGTTACCTCGGCGTCGCGCTGCCCCGTAACAGCGATGAGTTCGATTTACTGGTGGTACTTGGCGGTCCGCAATCCCCCGCAACCACAACCCAAGAATGCCCCTATTTTGATGCTCAAAAAGAGCGTTCGCTTATCCTACACACCATTGAATCAGGCAAGCCTGTGGTGGGCGTATGTTTGGGGGCGCAGTTAATTGGCGAAGCGTTGGGCGCAAAACATCAAACCAGCCCAGAGCCCGAAATCGGCAGTTTCCCTATTCAACTCACCCCTGAAGGCATTAAAGACCCTTTGCTGGCTGGCTTTAGCCTAGAAGAACAGGTCGGGCACTGGCACGGCGATATGCCGGGGCTGACTACCGATGCAAAAGTGCTTGCTGCAAGCCAAGGTTGCCCGAGGCAAATCGTTCGCTATGGCGATTTGGTGTATGGGTTTCAATGCCATCTGGAATTTCTGCCAGAACAGTTCGAAGCACTGATTGAAAACAGCCAAAAGGACCTGACCTCGCAGAAAGACAAACCGTTTGTGCAATCTCCAAGCGAGATCAAAGCCATGCCCACTCAACATATGAATGCCTTACTGGGGCAGTTTTTAGATGGGCTTGTCGCTATGTACCAAGCAAAAAAAGCGCAGTGAGGCTGATCCCCCATTAAGCCCATCACAGTAACACCTTGACATCACGATAGTACGAGGCGCCCGTACTTCTGCCATTCTTACCTTGGTTCTCCGTAAAGCCGATAGCTCCAGTCTTCGAGTTTTCCGGTCGATAAGCGACGTTCCACCAGCTTTCTCCATGAATCCACCAAAGGAGCATTCAGCAACAACTTAAGCTTTTCTTGCTCCAGACAACCAGTAAAAATCAAGCCCGTGACTCTGGATATCGGCCATTCTGGGAAAGGTCGCTCACATAAATAGATGTCGTCCCCCGCGCCAATATTGCCCTCGCGCAGGATTCGAAAATACCACCCTGTCCATAACGTTTCCTGAAGCAGAAGAGACATATCAGGGCGACCGAAACGGATATTGAGTTTCCAGCAAGGCATTCTTCCCTGAGAAACCTGAACTAAGCACTCACCTATCTGGTAAACGTCCCCCAGACAGACGGAATTTTCATCCAGCCCCTGAGTACTCAGGTTTTCACCAAACACACCAACTCGATGAAACATAGGTGCATCACCCAGTTTGGCTACCCAGCGGTCGTAATGTTCGCTGGCATAGGCGTGAAGCGCTTTCTCCACTCCGCCGTGATAACGCTTGTCGGCTTGTTCATCGCCAACTAACCCCTGAAGATTGACCCAATGACGAGTATCCACAGGGTGTTTGTCTATGCCGCTGGTAACACCCTGTGTTATTGAACTGACCTTACCCGTCAGCAGCGATGTGACCGTTCCTACTTTGCGCATGCTCCTTCCCTCCATCCATTCACTGGCGAATACGAAATTACATTGAACCTAACGGCTGATATACCGGATTGATCGCCAGCACCTCAATGCGCGAATTCGTGCTTTTTAAGATTCTTTCTTCACTGTCGGATACGAATACCTGTCGCTCAAACCCGGCTGTCACGGGGAACGCTTCCAGCGCAATTTCGAGCTTTTCCTTACAAGCTGCCTGGCTTAACGCTTCGATGTGAATGGAAAAAAGCGCTGTGTTGTTTTGGGAAATGTCCACGCGATATCTCATTGCTTCTCCTGCTTCTTACCAAAAAGCCGTGTTCTCAAAGGGCTGAGATTACGGTTAAGAATTCTCTTAGTATGTTATTGCTCAATATTTAATATTAGGATACGTTATTCACCAATAGTGTACAACTAGCGATTTTAAGAAACGCGTGAACATTTTTTAGCGAATAAGAAACATGAGAAGTTGTGAGGTAGAAGTGAGATGGGAAAGGTATACAGTTTCTCAGCGGGACCGGCGATGCTGCCTAGAGAAGTGCTCTTAAAGGCGCAAAGCGAATTGCTGGACTGGCAGCAAACGGGTATGTCTGTAATGGAGTTCAGCCACCAAAGTGACGAGTTCGCCATTATCAGGGAAGAAACCGAAGCAAGGCTGCGGGCATTAATGTCGATTCCCGACGACTACCATGTGCTGTTTTCTCATGGCGGTGGCAGCGGTCAGTTCTCGGCGGTGCCATTGAATTTGATTGACCAGCGAGAAGCAATGAACCGACAACGCGCCGACTTTCTGGTTTACGGGCATTGGGCGAGCGGAGCCTATCAGGAAGCGAAAAAGTTTTGCCTGCCTCGTAAGCTGGATATCGCCTGTACCCGCGAAGGATTACGCGCCATTTCACCAGAGCAAGACTGGCACATCGACCCGAGCGCCCAGTTTGTCTTTGTCTGCCCAAATGAAACCGTCAACGGGATCGAATATCACGCACTGCCTGAAACGAACGTACCTATCGTGGCGGATGTGTCGTCTTCCATTCTGTCTCGCCCTATCGACGTTTCCCGTTATGGCGTTATCTACGCAGGTACTCAGAAGAACATTGGTCCTTCGGGGCTGGCAGTTACCATTATCAGAAAAGATTTGATCCGAGCCGACCGCCACAACATTCCTAAAATTCTGGATTATCGCCATCAGGTAGAACACCTTTCCATGGCGAACACGCCCCCGACTTTTTCCTGGTATCTGTGTGGAGAAGTGTTGAAGTGGGTGGAGCAACAAGGTGGTGTGTCGGTACTGTTTGCACGAAATAAGACAAAAGCCGGCGTCTTATATCAATGCATTGATGAGTCCGACTTGTACACTAATGACATTCACCAAGATTGCCGTTCTATCATGAACGTGACATTTCGGATTGCCTGCCCTGAAACGGAACAACGGTTTTTAGATCGAGCTCATCAGGCGGGGCTGAAAGGGTTAAAAGGGCACAAAGTGACAGGAGGCATTCGCGCCTCCATCTATAACGCCATGCCTTATGAAGGAGTGGAGGCGTTAATCCAGTTTATGAAAGCGTTCGAAATAGAGCATACGCAGCGAGTTCGATCTGCGGTTAGTCCGTCAAGTAGCCCAACTGCTTAGAGATGTCTCGCGCTGCATTGCTGATCAAATCCAGATGGGTCTGGTCAATCGCCCGAGCGCTGTCAAAACCAATCAAAATGATGCTCGCGGCCATTTCACCTACTGCGTCAAAAATAGGGGCGGCGACGGCTTTGGCACCGGGGATCACAGGGTTTACCTCTTCTCGCACCGAGACAAAATTGGCTTTAATCTGCTCGCAGCTTTCAGTAAAAGCTTGCCACTGCTGCTGGCTATCGCCCAGCTCGCTCTTGGCAAGAACTTCAAATGCCGATATCGGAAGATTGGCCGCGAAGCAACGCCCTACAGCACTGCTGGTCACTGGTGCGTAAAAACCAATTTTGAAATTGACCGATACAGGGGACGGGTGATCGAGAAAGCGTATGATCATCGGTCCTTGAGTTGTCCACACCGCCAACGCCGCCGCTTGCTGGCTACTTTGTCTGAGAGCGTGAAGAAACGGTTCACAGGTTTGCACAATATCCGTTCTGCCAAGAATTTTTGCGCCCAGCTCCAGCAACTTAGAACCGTGAAAGTAATTCCCTGATTCGTCTTGCACCACCACACCTACTCTCAACAGACTTGCCAAGTATTTGTGCAGTTTGCTTTTCGACATCTCCAACTGCCCTGCGGCATCGCTCAGCGACATCGCCTGTTTTTGGTCGGCAAAAAAATCGATGATGTGGAACGCTTGTTCAACAGACTGAATGCCTTGGTTTTTCTTTTCCATAGTGTGTCTTCTGGGCGTACTCGAAAGAAGGATTGGACGAGGTACATACTACCGCGAGATGGGCGTTTTACAACGCTGAGTAATGGAATAAAGGATACGAGGAGTTAAGACATTGGTTGACTGGAGTTTACGCTTCATGAAACAGAAGCCTCAATAAGCAAACTATAAAGAGCCGTGGGGAGCGGCTCTCGTCGGTTTGTGTCTAGATTTTCAGTTTGGCAGCTGCACTTAACATCACTGCCACGGCAAAAGCACCAGGGTCCATATTTCCTTTTAAACTTTCTTCTCTGAGATATGAAGAGCGACCAGCACCAGCTTTGGTCATAGTTTTCGTGCTTTCAGCTCCCTTCAACGCTGAAGCTGCTGCCACGCTTACATCCCCACCGCTTAACAATGCCTCAAATGCTGGTATTGCAGCATCTAACATTGTCCTGTCTCCTTGCCTTGCCCCTCCGTATTCCTGAACTTTGTTCAAACCCTCAATGAAAGCCTCTGGCAGATTGTTGCCTTGACTTAAGTGATGGGAAGCTGCGGTAAAAAAGATGGAAAGCAGAACACCACTCGACCCTCCCATAACATTGGACAAGTCTTTGCCAATGCATTTAAGTAGCTGATCGGCATCATTAAGAGGCAATCCTTCGGTTTCTAGCTTAGAAATTACCGACCTGGCGGCATTTGCAAAGGTGGTTCCCGTGTCTCCATCCCCGACTTCAGCGTCAAGGGCATTCAGTTCACGCTCGTGCTCCAATAATGATCGACAAACCGACATTACAATGGCTTCAACCCTGTTATTTTCATGTTTACCAGAAATTGATTGGGATTTAATTATTTGCTGCTCAATGGTTTTCACCTCTTCAAACTGATGAGGGACAGGCCAACGCTCCACACTAACTGGCGCTTTAAGCGCTCGTTCAATAGAGGAATCCAATTGGATGAGCGAAATCGAGAATCCATACATATTTAGTGCGGTCATGAAGCTGCCAGGCGAGAAAACAATATCGACCACGGAAGCAAGCTCTGAATCTGCCAATTCAGACAGAAGTATCTGCATTTCAATTTCAGAAACAGAACCTAAGTTGTTTACTAACATGGCGAATTTACCCGGTGAATTGGAATAATACGGTTCAAGTTTTTGCACCATTTTCTCTATGGCATCACGCGCATTATCTATTTCTACTGATTCAAACCCCGGTTCTCCATGAATACCAAGTCCGAGCTCAGGTGCAAAATCATTCGCCCCCGTTGGATGATAAGGCAAGGCACACGTTGTCAATGCGAGCCCGATTGAGTGTATGCCTTTAGAAATTTGGCTCAGCTTCAGGAAGATGGAGTCAAGGTCTTCGCCAGTTTCAGAAAGGTAACCTGCAATCTTATGTACAAACAGGGTTCCAGCCACTCCCCTTGGGTTACTTGAGTCCGGAAGTGAGATGTCATCGCCAACAATGAGCACTTTTACATCATAGCCCATCGCCCTTGCTTGCTCAGCTGCGAGACCAAAGTTCAGCCGATCTCCAGTGTAATTCTTCACAATAAGTAAACAGCCTGAATCCCCTGCCACTGCGATAATGGCCTGTAAAACGGCATCCACACTTGGAGAAGCAAAAACATCACCGACGACAGCTCCGGTCAGCATGCCTTTGCCAACAAAACCCACATGTGCAGGTTCATGACCTGCACCTCCCCCAGATAAAATTGCAACTTTTGACTTATCCCAATCAGCGCGTACCACCACTTTCACGTTGTTGTCTCCAGTCAACATAGCCAATGGTTGTTCACTGCTTGTCGATACCAGCCCCTTTATAGCGCTTGCCACGTCCTGGTTATCATATGAAAAAAAACGACTCATGATTTTTACTCCCTGTAGTTCATCACAATTAAACTAAACAAAAAATATTAACTAAACAATAAAATTAAACAAAAAACTAAACACCAAAAATCACCATCAAAAATAATATGCCTATTTTTCATGCATTTACAATAAATAATAAAATAAATGTTAAATTATTGTTTACCTACCCTTGATTTTTGTTAAGTAATATATCAATGTTTAACCGTATTTAGTAAACACAAAACATCACATTACCCGGCTGTGCGGTTGTATGGATTAAGTGGTGATGTGGAGAACAAGATCTTTGGATCAGGGATACATTGAAAGGAGTCACAAATGAAAAGTGTGCACAGAATCAAGGCTTTTACAACTGTTGCTGCCCTTGGACTTACCCTCACCAGCAATATGACCACCGCGTCTGAAAAAAGCCTGACACTATGCTGGGCAGCATGGGATCCAGCGAATGCACTTGTCGAACTTTCCAAGGGGTTTACACAAGAATCAGGAATAAAAATGAACTTTGAGTTCGTTCCCTGGACCAGTTTCGCTTCTCGCTTTCAAAACGAACTCAACTCTAGAGGAGAGCTTTGCGATCTACTTATTGGCGACAGTCAATGGATAGGCGGATCAGCAGAGAACGGTCACTATGTGAAACTAAACGAGTTTTTCGACAAAGAAGGGATCAAAATGGATCACTTTATTCCAGCTACGGTAGAAGCGTATTCTACCTGGCCAAAAGGGACGAAAAACTACTGGGCATTACCAGCGATGGGCGATGCTTTAGGCTGGGTTTACCGGAAAGACTGGTTTGCCAGAGAAGACATTCGAGCAGAATTTAAGAGCAAATACCAACGAGAGTTATCTCCTCCAAAAACATGGACCGAGCTAAAGCAGGTTGCGTCGTTTTTCCAAGGGCGTGAAATCGATGGACAGAAAGTTTATGGGGCAGCTATTTATACTGAACGTGGCTCAGAGGGAATTACAATGGGTGCGACGTCCGCACTTTATGCCCATGGTTTTGAGTATCAAAACCCGTCCAAACCTTATGACATAGAAGGATACGTAAACAGTGCCAACGCTGTTCAAGGACTAGAAGCATACAAAGATCTCTATAACTGTTGTACCCCGCCGGGGCATTCAAATGCTTATATGGTAGCGAATTTAGATGCGTATAAATCAGGACAGGTTGCAATGCAAATGAACTGGTTTGCATTTTTCCCTGGAATAGTCAAAGACCCGGAAGTTGGTGGAGAGAAATCAGGATTCTTTTTAAACCCCATGGAAACATCCAGTGGCTCAACACTGGGTGGACAAGGCATCTCGGTGGTGTCTTACTCAAAAAAACAAGACCTCGCACTTGAATACATAAAATGGTTCGCTCAGCCTGCCGTCCAGTCTGACTGGTGGTCATTGGGTGGCTATTCTGCTCACCGCTCCGTTGTTGAAGACCCAAACTTTAAAAACACAGCACCGTTTGCTCTGGACTTTGTAAAAGCCATGAGCGACGTAAAAGATTTTTGGCAGGAACCCAACTACGCCGAGCTTCTGCAATCCATGCAGAAAAGACTCCATGACTACGTTGTTGCCGATAAAGGAACGGCTGAACAAGCACTTGAGAAGCTGAAAGAAGACTGGATTGAAATCTTTGAAGATGGCGGACAACTCTAGCGCACGCGAGGGAAGATCCAACTTCTTCCCTCAGTTTCTATTTACACAATAGTGGTTTCTTTATGGCAGTAAATCAATCTAGCGCTTTGGGTGGGTCTGGAAGTAACCGAGCTCAGGCTCGAAGCAAACCCAATGCGAAATGGTCAATGTCTGATAGAGCAATGGCTTGGTGGTTCATTTCACCAACTATCTTGTTGCTATTGGCCATCAATATTTTCCCATTGATATGGACAATTTATCTTAGCTTCACTAATTACCGCGCCAACAGGCTCAATCAGTCTATTGATTGGGTAGGCTTAAAAAATTATATCCGAATCCTGAATGACGAGGATATCTGGCAATACTTACAAGCGACTGCGCATTTCGTTAGCTGGACCATGATTCTCCAGTTAACCATTGGGTTTGGTCTTGCATTGCTGATCAATAAAAACTTTAAAGGACATAGTTTTTGGACAACCTTGATCCTTATTCCAATGATGATGTCACCGGCTGTGGTTGGCACGTTCTGGACTTACCTATTTCAACCTCAGTCAGGAGTATTTTCTTACGTCGTCAACTTCTTTGCTGATGTCGGTCCTGTTGACATGATTGGCGATACGCAACTTGCTCCATGGGCGATTATTCTTGTCGATACTTGGATGTGGACACCTTACGTCATGCTCATTTGTCTGGCTGGGTTAAGGTCGATTCCCGGAAGTATATATGAAGCCGCAGAAGTAGACCGAGCTTCTAATATCCGACAGTTCTTCTCAATTACCTTACCCATGGTGATGCCATTTCTGATGCTTGCCATCCTTTTCCGAGCAATCGAAAACTTTAAGATGTTCGACATGGTGGTGCAACTCACCTCAGGCGGACCAGGTTCTATCACTGAACTCGCCTCAATAAACCTAAAAAGGGAAGCTTTCGAGAAATGGAAAACGGGGTATAGCTCTGCATTTGCAGTCATCCTGTTTGTCACGGTATTTGGCGCAGCAAACATATATGTAAAAGCAATGAATAAGGTGAAAAGTCGATGAGTAACTCTGCATTTTCTGTCGTCGAACCAAGCCGACAAAGTAAAAACCTGGCGGCAGTCGTCGTCATCTTGTATGGACTCGTGACCATCGCTCCGCTCATATGGATCTTGATGACCAGCTTCAAGTCACCATCCGATGCGATTGCCTACCCGCCTAAGATAAGCTACGAAGCAAGCATGGAAGGTTACGTGAATCTTTTCACCAATCGTTCACGACAAACGGATGAATACATGGCATCTCTTCCTCCACCAGATACCTGGTATGAAGAGCTTGTGCGCGAGCAAAACATGGTTATTACTGGTCCCTCTCGTTTCATCGGTCGATATACAAATTCAATGATCATTGGCTTTGGTTCGACTTTTCTCGCGGTATTCCTGGGAACCTTAGCTGCGTATGGATTTTCTCGTTTTAAAGTTCCATTAAAAGATGATCTCCTGTTTTTTATTCTGTCTACCAGAATGATGCCACCGATAGCGGTAGCCATACCCATCTATCTGATGTATCGACAATTAGGGCTTTCTGATACCCATCTCGGCATGATCATTCTGTATACCGCCGTCAATGTCAGTTTATCTGTCTGGTTGCTCAAAGGTTTCATTGACGAAATACCTCGAGAGTATGAAGAAGCGGCAATGATTGATGGATACAGTAGATTTCAGGCTTTCATTAAGGTGGTGCTTCCTCAGGCTTCTACGGGGATAGCTTCAACGGCTATTTTTTGTCTGGTCTTCGCTTGGAATGAATACGCGTTCGCTTTATTACTGACAAGTGGCAATGCTCAAACCGCCCCTCCATTTATCCCAATTATCATCGGAGAAGGCGGTCTCGATTGGCCGGCAGTCGCAGCAGGAACATCTTTGTTCTTAATTCCGATAGTCGTTTTCACCATAGTTCTCAGAAAACACCTGCTTCGCGGCATTACATTTGGAGCGGTAAGGAAATGATGCAAATGAAACATAACATTCGACGCTTTTTACGACGCGGTTTTATGGAAAACGTAGCTTGCTCGATCATAGGAATCGGCATCGTAATGCTGATGCAGCCTGTCGCTATGATTGCTTTCACGTATTCCTTTAGCGTGATTTTATTTGGAACCGTTGGCTTCCTGATCGTCAGTCATTTCCCAGAATAGGAGAACCGTTTATGGCAGATATTACTGTAGCTAACCTGCACAAGAGGTTCGATAAATTTGTAGCAGTCAAAGATTCTAGCTTCAAAATCCATGATGGCGAATTCTTTGTTTTACTGGGTCCGTCTGGATGTGGAAAGACTACCACTTTGAGAATGATTGCAGGTTTAGAGCTTCCAACTTCGGGGCAGATTCATATTGAAAATGAAGATGTTTCTTTTCTGAGAGCAAGGCAAAGAGACATTGCCTTTGTTTTCCAAATGTTTGCGCTTTATCCGCATATGAACGTGCGCCAGAACATCAGTTTTCCTTTGAAGTGTCAGGGCATGCCCAGGAAGGAAATGAAACAACGCGTCAATGAAGTCGCAGACATACTTCAAATTCATGATTTGTTAGACAGTCCGGTAGGCGCATTGTCGAGTGGCGACAAACAACGCGTATCTTTGGGCAGAGCCATCATTCGCCGTCCTCAGGCGTTTCTTATGGACGAGCCACTAGGGGCGCTAGACAGTGAGTTTCGACACCTGATGTGTGATGAGCTTCGGGAGCTCCATAAAAAAATCGGAGCTACCACAGTTTATGTCACACACGATCAGCTTGAAGCTATGTCCATGGCAGACAAAATAATGGTAATGAATCATGGTGTCATTGAGCAGGTTGGAGAACCGCAGTTTATTTATGACTACCCAAACACCGTATTCGTAGCGAGCTTTCTGGGAGAGCCCTCTATGAACCTTATCGAGTTCGATGATGACACTCGTATGGCTCAATCCACGGTTCGAGTCCATGATGTTCCTATCAAGATTTCACCATTAAAGGAGTCGGTAAGCACAACGAAACTCGTGCTAGGAATTCGACCGGAACACATTAACCTTGTTGAGTATTCGCTAATCAACGGGATAGTCGAATCTGTCGAGTATTTAGGGTCCACACAAGTAGTGACCGTCAACTCTGTAATTGGTGTACTAAAAGCCAGAGTTGATACTCAACAGCGTCCCAAGAGAGGCGATATCGTCTACTTGGATCTGGAGGAACAAAAAACAACCTTGTTTCAACGCGAATCAGGGCAAGTCATCATGAACCAACGTTATATGGAGGCTGATCGTGGCTAGTCTAGAGTTTTGTAATGTATCGAAAAAATTTGGGAATGTGTCGGCTCTTAATTCGATCGACTTACACATCAAGGACGGGGAATTTATGGTTTTGCTCGGACCGACTGGAGCGGGAAAAACCACATTACTACGACTGGCTGCCGGTTTAGACAATTGCTCGAATGGACAAATATTAAAAGACGGGCTCCCTCTAGACAATGTACCTCCTGCAGAGCGTGACGTAGCGTTTGTCTTTCAGCAATATTCTCTCTATCCACACTTAAGTGTTTATGACAATCTGGCATTTCCATTGCGTTCAAATATCCGCAAAGTACCGGAAAATGAGATCAAAGATCGCATTCACAAAATAGCTGAAATTCTCCATATAAGTCATAAATTAGAAAATAAAGCGACAAAACTTTCAGGTGGTGAGATGCAAAGGGTCGCTATTGGCAGAGCTCTGGTCAGAAGCCCAACGATCTATTTCATGGATGAACCACTTTCATCACTTGATGCCAAGTTACGCGCCGATCTGCGAGTCGAGTTAAAGCGAATCCAGCAGGAATTAAATGCCACTATACTCTATGTAACTCACGATCAAATTGAGGCAATGACACTCGGTGACCGAATCGGTGTACTCAAAGAAGGGGAGCTGATTCAGGTCGGGACACCTGAAGAAATTTACACTGAACCAAACAGCGACTATGTTGCAACGAGACTGGGGTTGCCACAAATTAATTTTTTACCAAGACACTGTTTTGATGAAAATGAGCAATTCCTGTCAAAGAGTGCCTCTCTTATAGGTATCAGAACCGAGCATTTAAATCTAGCAAAAGGCAGCAGGAATAAATATCAGGCTCAGGTGTGCGGCATCGACCGTTTAGGTGATCAAAGTCATCTCCATCTGGACTTCTCTGGGGAAAAACTGACCCTACTCGTCCCCCCTAATGTATCACTGGACAGAGATGATGTGGTGTCTTTTGAGCTTCGGGATCCCATCCTCTTTGATGAACAGGGAAGACGAGTTTAAGGAGCAAGCTATAAAAATCTTCAAACATAGGGAACAAGCTCTGGCTGCCATTTGCCAGAGCTTATTCGAAAATGAGCACATCCTTACAGAATTGGACACAAAGATTGGTGATGGCGACCACGGTATAAACATGTCAAGAGGTGCGCACGCTATCGAGCTGGAAATGAGTGGGTGGCATCATTTGGAAGACAGGCAGTTTTTGCTCACTTTAGCCCAATCCGTACTCAAAAATGTAGGAGGCGCTTCTGGCGCTTTATATGGCACATTATTGATTGAGTGGAGTCGTTCTTTTGCACCAGAGTGTTTCCACGCAGATGAATTTCGTCGAGGCGTACTTGCTGTACAAAAACGAGGAAAATCCAACCTTGGAGATAAAACAATGCTTGATGTGCTGATTCCATTTTCGACACTTTGGCAGCAAACTAAAAATAAACCTTTGGACAAAGCCACCCTGAGCCATTTTAAGTCCGAACTGAGTCAATACTGTCAAAAAACTAAGGAACTTCGAGCACAAATAGGCAGAGCAGCGTATCTTGGGTCGAGGAGCATCGGTCATGTCGATCCCGGTGCGTACTCTAGTATGCTTATGATTAACGCTGCCTTAGACGTTTTAATGGAGAACATGTATGAGCCGCAATCCTGTTAGCCTGGTTATTGTTTCGCATTCTCAATTAGTCGCAGAGGGTGTGGCAGACATGGCCAAACAAATCGTTTCAGACATAGTTCCCGTATCTTGGACAGGAGGCACTATTGATGGCCAGTTGGGCTGTGACTCTCTCGCCATCAAAGACGCGATAAACTTAGTTTGGTCCGCGGACGGTGTCGCGATATTTGTGGATATGGGAAGTACAGAGCTGAACAGTGAAGTGGCAATAGACTTGCTACCGACAGAAAAAGCAAAGTCAGTTCGTATCATGGACGCCCCTTTGGTCGAAGGTGTAATTGTCGCATCATACAAAGCGAAGACTGGAGCGACATTAGATCAAATAGAACAGGCCGTTCACGAGCTGAATCATATTGGTTAGGAAATGAAAAATTGGATTCATACTAATGTACAGTTGTGTAATAGCGTAGACCTGCATGTGCGTCCTACAGCAGAAATTTGTAATTTACTCATGAAATTCAATGCGAAAGTCGAACTCTCTAACACTCGGGAAGGACCTTGGATATGCGCTACGCGACAAGCAGCAGTGGTTCGCCTTAAGCTGAGAGCAAACCAGTCTGTGTTTATTCGGGCGACGGGACCTGAGAGCCAAAAAGCGTCTACCGCTGTGGTCTCATATTTGAAGGGGATGGACAAAGCATAGAAGAGTCCGTGTTCAATCTTGGTATTCAAACATGTGTCTGATATTCTGCAAATCATCAGACAGACACCTCTTCTCACATCACAAGAGCAGCTATAAGTAGATGGGCATGGAAACAACGAAAGTATATAAGTACAAAAGCATACTACGCACTGTGATTGAGCACCGACCTTCAGGTATGCGCCAACGCTTAGCCGAAGCATTAGGTAAAAACCGTAGCTTTATCTCGCAGATTTCAAACCCTGAATACAACACGCCAATCCCATTCAAACATCTTCCCACAATATTTGACGTATGTATGTTTTCTGAAGAAGAGGAAATGAGTTTTCTTGAAGCGTATTATCAAGCTCACCCAAACAGGACGTCACTCAATAAAAAAGCAAAGCCAATGATTCAGTTTGCTGTATCTTTTCCTGACTTGGGCAGTGAAAAACGCAACAACGTAATCAAGAAGGCAATCCAGGACTATACTAAGCAGTTAATATCAACCATTGAAAAATTAGATTAATTTCTTGCGCAGGAAAGCAGAATGGGAAGGGTAAGAGACAACTTTACAGTAACCGATTGTCTGACAGGATACGCTTTTGCTCATCAAGACAAGATTATCCTTCAATCTGAACCCAAGGTCGTTTTTCGTCGATTCCCTTCCGAAAACAAGGTCGCTTTAGTATCTGGAGGTGGTTCAGGTCATGAGCCTCTGCACGTTGGATTTGTGGGAAAAGGCATGCTTGATGCTGCCTGCCCTGGAGAAATCTTTACCTCTCCCACTCCCGAACAAATCGTTTCCGCTATAAATCAATTCAGAAAAAACTCTGGTGTTCTTTTGATTATAAAAAATTACCAAGGTGACAAGCTGAATTTTGAGCTCGCCTCAGAGTTGACCGATGTTGGCGTCAAGTCAGTATTGGTTAACGATGACGCTGCAGGTCAAGACCGTAATTCAGCCAGAGGGTTAGCAGGAGTGGTTATAGTAGAGAAAATTCTCGGTGCAGCAGCAGAAAATGGTCTTGAGTTGTCACAATTGGAGCGGTTGGGAAAACAAGTTTCAGAACGAACCCGTTCATTAGGCATCGCTTTTTCGAGCTGTTCTTGGCGTAGTGGCTCCATGTCCACCGTGAAAGAAAACGAATTAGAATATGGGGTTGGTATTCACGGGGAGTTGGGTGCGCTGCGTATAGAGCGCCCTTCCCTCTCTTCCATCGTAAGCAAGGTGATAAATGATATTATTGCTTCGCTTGGCTCATACCCCAAAAATCCAATTTTACTCGTTAACGGTCTTGGTGTTGCTCCCCTGACACTTCTTTATCAAGTCGCTGAGATTGCGAATAAAAATCTTAGTTCGAAAGGCATCTCTATCGCGCGGGTGCTAGTTGGAAATTTCGTTACGACTCTCGATACCAACGGTTTTTCTTTAACCATAACAGACGCCAATCCAGAATGGCTGCCTCTTTGGGATTCTGCGGTTTATACTCCTGCACTAGTCATGTAAACGGCAGTAAACTCTTGTAGCTTTTTCGTCTACACAACCAACATATCACTATGCTTCAAGCCAGTTTTTGGATTCGTTTTCCCCTTGAACATAGCTGCCAAGGTGAGTGCTGAAGCGTTTGTTGATGGCGTCTTCAATCAAGGTACTTTTCAGCTCCGCTGGATAAACTCTGAGGTTTTTGATGGTGTCTAGCCTTACCCATTCGACATCCTGGATGTATTCCTGATCGTTCAACCCGATAAGGTTTTCTTTGCTCGGTTCGCCTTCGTAGCTTTCAATCAGATAGAAAAACTCAGCGTGATAACGCAGTGGGTGTTGCTCCTGAAACTCTCGTACACATATCAAGTCGCCCACTTTTACTCGTAAGTTGGTCTCTTCACGAAATTCTCGACGCAGCGCATCTTTAGTAGTGGCGTCTTCATTTTCCATTCCACCACCGGGTGGGATCCAATAAACGCCGGTATGGTCTTTGACTCTCACCAGAAGAATCTTGTCATCTTCGATAAGAATGCCTGCAGCTCGGATTCTGTGTTCCATCAATCATCCTTAAACACTTTAATGGCGGCTTGAATAAGCAACCTGTGAATGGGAACCAAGTCTTGGTGCTCAGTTCGATAACCGCCGCCCACAACCGATGCGATGGGAATGCCAGCGTTTTTAGCTGTTAAAAATATAAAATGGTCGCGTTGGTAAATGCCTTCCGCGCTCACTTGCAAATAGCCTAGTTCATCATCGGTATGAATATCCACACCCGCATCGTAAATGATCAGATCCGGTTGATGAATGTTGATCGCCATCTCAACCACTTGCTTAAAGCTTGAAAGAAATTCCTCGTCTCCGATTTCGCGGGCAAGTGGCACATCCATATCCGACGTCGGTTTTCTGGCAGGGAAGTTTTTATCACAATGAAATGACAGCGTGATGATGTCCTCTCTGCCTTCACATAGGGTTGCCGTGCCATCGCCGTGGTGGACATCGGCATCGACGATTAAGACTTTATCAATGTTCTCGTTTTTAAGTGCTTCATGCGCCGCCAGAACCAAATCGTTGATCAGGCAAAAGCCGCTACCAAAATCTTTGTGCGCATGATGGTAACCACCACTCAAATGCAGCGCGATACCGTGTTCAATTGCTTGCTTTGCCGTTTCTACTGTGCCCCCCGCCGAAGTTAGGGTTCGGGTGATCAGTTGCTCACTCCACGGAAACCCGATTCGTCGCATTTTTGCTGCCGGCATTTCGCCAGAAAACAGCAGTTGAATGTACTCTTCATCATGCACTTCCAGTACTTGCTCGGTGCTCAGCGCCGTTGGTTCCGCAAAGGACAGTTCTTCACGCCACTGCGCATCGTGTTCCAGTGTTTGAACTACGTTTTCGTACAGTCTGCGGTATTTGGTTATCGGATATCGGTGCTTCGGTGGAAGAGAAAGCTCTGAATAGATCGGGTGATAAATAACCGGAATCATTAATAAATAGTTGTGAAGTTGTTTGGAAAGATTGTATACCCAAGTGATATTGAGATTCTAGGAAGTTTATAGAGAAACTTAGCCTACTCCGTATTGATAATAGCTCTCATTTACAACTATATGCAATTCAACTAAAGTGATGCACCTCAACTGGTAATTAGAGGTTCAATATGGCTAAAAATCTGATGCTTATCTCAGGAACATTATGCGGTGTATTCGCTGCCATCATTTTGTTCGCCATGATTTGCTTTGGTAGCTGGCTTGCCGTTACTCTACTTCTATTCAAGTAACCTCAATCGGAAGTCTTCATGTCACACGTTGTCATTACGGGCGCAAACCGCGGAATTGGTTTAGCCCTTGTTAAACAATACCTAGCATTAAATTGGACCATTACCGCCACCTATCGTTCTAAAGAGACCGCACAGGATCTTATTGAACTTGCCGATGCGAACCCTCAACTGACCGCTCAATTATTGGATGTGACCGACTACAACGCAGTATCGGAATTGGCGACTCAATTAGGTACGGTCGATATGTTGATCAACAACGCAGGCTACTACGGACCGAAAGGTTACGGGTTTGGTAATACGGACCCGGAAGAGTGGCGTAAAGTTATTGAAATCAACACCATTGCCCCCCTTAAGCTGGTGGAATTGCTGTATGACAACCTGAAAGCTTCCGATGCCAAAACGGTGATCTGCGTGTCGTCGAAAGTAGGCAGCATGGCAGAGAATACATCCGGAGGCGGGTACATTTATCGCTCTTCAAAAGCCGCATTGAACTCGGTGGTAAAAAGCCTGCACAACGATTTAAGTGCTCAGGGTTTTAAGGTTGCCGCCGTTCACCCTGGTTGGGTGCTCACCGAAATGGGCGGTCCAAATGCCTTGATTACCACCGAGGTATCGGCTGAAGGGTTAGTGAAGGTGATTGCGTCTATCGACGAAGAAAAGAGTGGTGGCTTCTTCGATTATCAAGGCAATCCCATTCCTTGGTAAGCGCTCCCTGTTAATCGTCCAGCCAGCGCTTTAAATGCGACACCAGCTTTTGCGGTGCTTCTGAGAGTTGACGCCCGAGTCTGGTAATCAAATGCACCTCACCTTGTTTTAAGATGGGGTGTTCAACGGGCAGAGCGACCAATTGCCCGTCCGCTACTTCCCTCGCGACGACAAACTCTGGCAACAATGTAATCCCCATTCCTGAGCGGGCAAATTGCTTTAAGACGGCGATGGAGTCGGTGGTAAGTTTGGGATGAATGCGAACCCGCTGCTGAAATTCTGCCATCCCGATAATCTGACGAACGCCATAGTCCACGTCCTGTAGCCCAATGGGGTAATCCAGAAGTGATTCAAAAGTGACCGCATCACGTAATTGTGTAAGAGGGTGGTTCTGTGGAACAACAGCGCAGATAGGTCGCTGAACTCGGCTTTGGGTGCGAATATTGGGGTGCTTGCTCGGGTGAAACAACAACCCTATGTGCGCCTCGTCTTGCTCGACTTTTCGGATCACATCGTTTGATCCGCCAAGCATGACAGAATAGGTCAATTCGGGAAATTTGGCTTCAAATTGGGGAAGTACTTCCGACATTAATTCGCCAACAAACCCTTCCCCCACAGCAAGTTTGATATGACCACTTTGCAGCCCCTGTAACGATTCAAGCTTTTGAAGACAAGCTTCCTGACTGGAGACGGTTTCTCGGTGGTACTTAAGCAGTACTTCACCCGCTTCGGTTGCCGCAACACCTTTTCGGTGCCTCTCTAACAAGACACTTCCCAACTCTTCTTCGAGCATGGAAATCTGGCGGCTCACCGCAGACGGGGCAACGTTCAGTTTGTCTGCTGCTGCGCGAACGCTGCCCAGCTTGACCGCTTCATAAAAATAGGCAACGCGCTTGTCGTTAATCGGCTTCAAAGCGTCGCCTTATTTGAGTTCCGATTTCACAAGCTCGACCCAGTAGCTTGCGCCAAGGGCAAGGATATCGTCATTAAAATCGTAATGTGGGTTGTGCAGTTCCGCGCTTTCTTCGCCGACACCGTTTCCCACCCAAATATACGCGCCGGGTTTTTCTTGTAACATAAAGGCAAAGTCCTCAGCACCCATGCTCGGTGCCATGCAATGCTTAACATTGTCTGACCCCACCAAAGATTCTGCGACCTTTGAACACCTGTCGGCATACTCTGGCACGTTAATGGTCGGTGGGTACATGCGGCGATAGTCGACTTCTCCATTCGCCCCGTAAGCTTCGCAGATGTGATGAACCTGAGTGCGAATGCGAGATTCCAGCAACTCTTGCACTTCGGTCGAAAAGGCACGACAGGTGCCAGATAGAGTAACGCTGTCTGGGATGACGTTATAGGCTTCGCCCCCTTGCATCTTAGTAATGCTCACCACGCCCGATTCCAACGAACTGAGGGTACGCCCGACAATACTTTGTAGTGATGAGATTAGCTGACCCGCAATCACCACAGGATCGACGCCAAGATGTGGCATCGCCGCATGACAGCCTTTACCCGTGATAGAGATATCGAACAGATCCATGGAAGCCATAACCGCGTCGGAATGCACCGCAAATTTGCCGACTTCTAAGCCCGGCCAGTTGTGCATGCCATAGACCGCATCAACTGGGAATTTCTCGAACAAGCCTTGCTCGACCATGGCTCTGCCACCCGCTTCACCTTCTTCGGCGGGCTGAAATATCACCACAACTGTGCCCGCAAAGTCACGATTCTCAGCCAGATATTTAGCCGCGCCAAGCAGCATAGCGGTGTGACCATCGTGACCACAGGCGTGCATCTTACCTTCGTTTTTTGAGCGATATTCAAAGTCGTTGGCTTCGGTTAAGTTCAGGGCGTCCATATCGGCACGCAGCGCAATGGCTTTTTCACCAGGCAAGTTACCTTTGATTGCCGTGACGACTCCGGTTCCCCCTAAACCTTGGTCTACTTCCAGACCGAAACTTGTTAGTAAGGTCGCCACTTTTTCAGATGTGCGATGCTCCTGATAAGCGGTTTCTGGATGGGCATGAATATCTCTGCGCCACTCTCGCATGTCATTGTGCAAGCTCTGTCCAATTGGCAATTCTGACTTCATGCTTATCTCTCTTCTTCCGGATATATTTCTATTATGGTATTACCCGCGAATTTAGCAGGGATTCGTACCCCGCCTTCCTCTGTCTGAACATATGTTACGTCATTACTATCAAGATGTTGCATCGCTTTCTGCACAGAATGAGAACTTACGCGAATGGCAACACCCGTTGGCAATTCACTTTCTTCACAAGGCAACACCACGCCTTCAAAACGGCGACGCGCCCTTTCAGGTGACAGTACCTCAAATATGCCTCTGTCGGTCTGAACGTTTAAGTACCCCTCTTCAAGGGTGACCGCCTCTTCACCATAAATACCCTTAAACCTAGCTTCGAGATCAGCCGGGTCGCTCGCAATGTAGCTCACACAGGTAATGCCATTAGCACCATTGGGGTGGTTCATCCAGTCTTCGACCCACACCAGTTCGGGTTTGTGTTGGTGACAAAAGAAATGGGAAATAGAAGGGGTTTTGGAGTTAATCAGCATGACCAATGAGACAATCGCCTCTTCTTCCGTGCCATCTGGGCGGTGTGCTACACGACGGAAATCGACAATGCCGTTATTTTCAACGCCACGCTCTTCCATCAATTGATGGTCTTGGCGCGCGTCTTCACTGTGCAGCGCCACCAGCGAAATACCTTCTCTTCTTTCTATGGAATCACTGATGAAACGACCAAAGGCAAAGCCTCGCTCATTTTTCATATCGAGCTTGCTGTGATCATAAATGCTGATGAGTTCAATAAAGTTATCAGGAAACATCAAGAGGTGATTGTCGGTTCCCCATGGATGGTGATGACGCGGGTTGATGTAAAACCCCAGCCTGGCGAAATCGTCACTGACTTTGTCCATATCTTTAACAGCAACCAAAGGATGATCTATCCCTAAATGATTGTTACTCATGACTTGTTTTCCTTTCTTCCAACAGGTTGAGCCAATGTACCCACTACGGTGGTATTAGGCGCGACCGATTTGACGACCACGGCACCACCAGCCACTTTGGCATTCTGACCAATTTCAATGTTCCCAAAAATAACGGCACCCGAACCAATAAATGCCCCTTTGCGGACTTTCGGGTGGCGGTCGCCCTGACCTTTCCCAGTACCACCTAAAGTAACACTCTGGAACAGGGTTACGTCATCTTCCACCACGGCAGTTTCACCCACGACAATCCCAACCGCGTGATCGAGAAAGATGCCCTGACCGATTTTGGCGGCGGGGTGAATATCGACGCCAAATACCGCAACTACTTTCCCTTGAATGTAGTTTGCCATAGGTTGCATACCATTCTGCCAACAAAAGTGCGCAAAACGATAGCTCTGTAACGCTTGGTAGCCTCCAAAATAGAGCAGTGGTGTGGAATGGTCTTTGATACTGGCGTTACTTTCTAACTGACACAGCAAATCCTTGGTGAGCGCCTGAGCAATATTTTCGGATTGCTGCACCAGACCACAAAGAAAGGCGTGCCATTCGTGTTCGTCGCCTTGGGCATCGACCAGTTTTTCTGCCAAAACCGAGCATAAAGCGTCGCTCAGACTGCCTCGGCTTAGAATGTGCTTTTGGTAGAAACTGGCAAGCAATGGCTGGGATTGCACAATGTCTCGCGCTTCTTGTTGAATGGTCACCCAAAGGTTATCGACATCAATGTCGCGCTGGTAATCCGACATACCCTCTCCTTCTCTATTCGACCGAGTAGCCAAACGTCATGGCAGGATCTTGCGCGGTTTCTACCCATACACTCTTGGTTTGCATGTATTCCATAAGACCTGCATGCCCGCTGGAGCGACCATAACCGCTTTCCCCAAAGCCCCCGAATGGCGACATCACGTTGATCGCTTTGTAGCTATTGACCCAAAAAGTACCGGCATTCACTTGGGAAGCGATGCGGTGTGCCCGTCCTACGTCTTTGGTCCATACCGCACCCGCCAGTCCAAACTTGCTGTCATTCGCAATGGCGACCGCTTCTTCTTCGTCAGAAAACGGAATCACGGACACAACAGGACCGAAAATCTCTTCCTGCGCCACCGACATCTGATTATTCACGTTTGCCAGAACCGTAGGCGTATAGAAAAACCCTGACTCACCCCCTTCTACGATGGCCTGTCTGCCACCAGCGGCGAGCGACGCACCGTCCGAAATGCCCTGCTGAACCAATGACTGGATATGGGAGAACTGAGGCGCATTGTTGATGGGACCGACCATGGTGTCTTCCTGCCAGGGCAGCCCTTGCCGGATTTTTGTGGTAGCAGAGGCCAAACGCTCAGTCAGCTGATCGTATACCTTTTGTTGTACCAGTAATCGTGACCCAGATACGCAGCTCTGACCTGCCGCAGAGAAAACCGCCGCTTGTGCCCCGATGACGGCTCGGTCGAGATCGGCATCGTCGAAAACGATATTGGCGGATTTTCCACCCAGTTCAAGGACGCAAGGAATGACCCGCTGGGCGGCAGCAGAAGCGATAAGGCTTCCGGTTTTAGGGGAGCCAACAAAGACGACTTTTTTCGTTACTTTGTGCGCAATAGCGGCAGCCCCTGTGGTTTGTCCGAGTCCGTTAACCACATTCACCAGCCCTTTGGGCACCCCGGCAGTTTCAATCAGTTTGACCAGCGCGGTGGTGCTCAGTGGTGTGAGTTCACTGGGTTTGATTAGCACGCCATTGCCTGCGCACATGGCAGGTGCGATTTGCCAACCGCCAGTGAATATGGGGGCGTTCCAAGGCGTGATTTGAGTCACCACTCCATAAGGCTCGTGGCGAGTGTAATTCAGATGGCTGGTCGGGACGGGTATCACTTCTCCTGTGAGTTTGTCGCACCAACCAGCATAGTACTCGAACATCTCCGCCACTTTCGCGACTTCAATTCGGCAGTCCCGAACGGGCTTTCCAGCGGAAATGGATTCCAGCCACGCCAGATCATCCGCATGCTGGCGAATTGCTTCACCGCATTTCCACATTACCTGAGCACGGGCAAACGCAGTGAGGCTCCACCACGCTTTCTGAGCACGTTGCGCTGCATCCGCAGCGGCGTCTACAAGGCTTTCACCGGCATCTTTATAGGTAAGAAAGCTCCCGCCAGTCGCGGGGTTCGTCAGCGAGATGTCATCACCCTGACCTTGCACCAACTCACCGTTGATCCAACTGCCAAACGCATCGCTGCCCAACAAGGTTTTCAGGAGTACCTGAACCTGAACACGACCGTGTTCCTGAATGTCTACTTTCATGATTCAGACTCCTTTTTCACGTATTGGGTAATGCGATTAAAATCTTCACGACCTTCGACCGTCCCTTCGCTCTGCGACCAGATTTGGGCAACGCTCTCTGAGATGGGTAGGGACAAACCGCATTCGTCTAACAAAGCTTTGGCGAGCCCCAAATCTTTGCGCATCAGTTGCATGGTGAAACCAGAATCAAACTGCTCGTTCAATATCCAACGCGGAAAGTTCACTTCACTGATTGCACTTCGACCGGAACCCGCATTCAGCCCTTCAATCAAAAGCGCAGGATCCAATCCGGCTTTTTCACCTAAAGTGATGGCTTCGGCTGTTGTCACCAGATGGGCAGCGCACAACAGGTTGTTTACCAATTTCGCGACATGCCCGTTGCCCGACTCCCCTAAGTGCACCGTTTTTGCGCTTAGCGCATCCAAAAATGGCGTGGCGCGCATCAACGCTTCTTCGCTCCCCCCCACGAGAATCACCATAGTGCCAGCTGACGCACCAGCGGCTCCGCCACTCAAGGGGCAATCCAGCATGGCGTGACCTAACCGGCTCAGTTTGTCTGCTAACCTGCGGGTGACTTCCGGCTCAGAAGTTGTGGTGTCCATTATCAAAGTGTTTGGCTGAGCATGTTCAATAATGCCGCCCTCGCCTTCAACCACGGCCATCACGTGTTTCGCGGTAGGGAGGGAAAGAATAAGGTTATTGACCGACAGGCAGAGCGATTCAATATCTTGCACCACCGCAACCCCGAGAGTACGAGCGGCTTGCTGTTGCTGCGCTGACGGGTCGAGACCAAATACTTCGAAACCTTCACGAGTCAGGGTTTGCGCCATGCCCAACCCCATGCTGCCAAGACCGATTAATCCAATACTTTTTTTAGTGTCCACTGTTACATTCCATTAACAACCATAGCTACATAGTAGGTGTTAATAAGAAATAGAAGAATGACAACATAGACACTTTATTGTTCTAATTATAGCAACACTAAATTACACGACTCTGCGAAGTGAGTTGCGAGGGTAAATGCGGGTGGAGGAAATATGGAAAGAAAAAGAGACGACACAGGAACGCCTCTTTGATTGGTACTAGGAAAAGCTAAAGCGCTGTTACGCTTCAAACAAATAGAGGTAATCGCCGTAGCCTTGGCTTTCCATTTGCTCAACCGGCACGAATTTCATCGCAGCGGAGTTCATGCAGTAACGCAGACCTGTTGGTTGCGGTCCGTCTTTAAACACATGACCGAGGTGAGAGTCACCAAACTTACTGCGAATCTCGGTTCTTGGGTAAACCAGTTTAAAATCGGTTTTCTCTACCACATAGCTGGCGTTGATCGGCTTGGTAAAGCTTGGCCAGCCTGTGCCCGATTTGTATTTGTCGGTAGACGAAAACAGAGGCTCACCAGTAACGATATCAACATAAATACCCGCTTCTTTGTTGTCCCAATACTTGTTGTTAAATGGGCGTTCTGTGCCGTCTTCTTGGGTTACGTAGTATTGAAGTTTGGTCAGCTTCCCTTTGATTTCCTCGTCTGAAGGTTTCTCGTATACCTTGGCAGCAGACGCATTTTTCGCATCAATCAACTGGCGCAATGTTTTGGGGTTGGCTTTGCGATCATCACCAAACACTTCGTCTAAGTACTGGTCGCGACCCGAAGCGAAACGGTAGTACTTGTACTTCAGACTGCTCTTTTTGTAATAGTCTTGGTGGTAAGCTTCCGCCGGATAAAACTTATCAAACTCGATCAGTTCGGTTTTCAAAGGTTTTGGGAAGATCATCGCCTTGTCGATTTCCATCATAAATTGCTCGGCAATCTGTTTTTGCTCGATATTGTGATAGAAAACCGCAGGGCGGTAGTGAGCACCGCGATCTACGAATGACCCTTTGTTGTCTGTCGGGTCGATGTGGCGGAAAAAGTGATCCAGTACTTCTTCATAGCTCACTACGCTCGTGTCGAACTTAACGCTAATGACTTCGATGTGCCCCGTCCTTCCAGAAGCGACTTGTCGATAGGTTGGGTTTTCTTCTTTGCCACCAGAATACCCAGACACTACATCCAGCACACCCGGCAGTTTTTCTAAATCGGATTCAGTACACCAGAAACAACCGCCCGCTAACGTTGTGACTTCCGTTTTACCCGATGCGACTTTGGCTTCCATCGTATCTGCGGTTCCGGTTTGACTGAGTAAGATAAACAGCACTGGGACAGAGAATCCCACCAATAGTTTTGAGACTGTATTCATAACTTCCTTCAACGGCTTTTTATCAATGGAGTTACTTAAAAAGACAGACCTATCGAGAAAAAAGTTACAACCGGAATGAAAAATTCTCTGTCCGATAGGGGTCAGTGAACACCTAAGACTTTTTCGACCCAGAGCTGCGTTTTCTCGTTGAACCTGGCTTCTTCGCCGAACTTTTACCTGTGCTGCGGCGCTTTTTGTAGGCTGGGCGTTCGACTTTAGGTAGGTGCCTGAGCGATTCAGGGACAGGACCAAACTTCACTTTCTCCATCAGGGTATTGATCTTGGTTTCAAGTGCTTGCATGAAAGGCTGATACGCCTGATTGCGTTCCGCCATGCCCTGCAACTGATGCTCCCAATGGGCGGTCATGTCTGGGTAAGTGGAGTCGTTGGGCAGCGCATGCACCAGTCCCCGACCCGCAGGCGAGCTGAGAATGGATTTACCTTGTCGAGTCAGTAGCTTTCGTTTAAATAGGGTATCCAGTATTCCGGCGCGAGTTGCCTCAGTACCTAAGCCATCAGTTTCGCGCAGAATCTTTTTCAATTCTTTGTCTTCCACAAATCGGGCAATACCCGTCATGGCTTGCAACAAGGTCGCTTCGGTAAAATGCTTAGGTGGCTCGGTTTTTCTGTCTTTTATCTGCCCTTCTCGACAGGTTAGTACTGTTCCTTCTGGCAGCGGTGGCACCGTATCGACGCCATCGTCCTGTTCCGTTTTCTCTTTGCCCATCAGAATTTTCCAACCCGGCTCGACAAGCTGCTTTCCCGATGCGATGAAAGTGCCGCCAACGATATCGAAAATCAACTTGGCCTCGGCGTACACCGCTGGTGGGTAAAACTGCATCAGATATTGTCTGGCGATCTGCTGATAGATTTTCATTTCATTGCCAGAAAGCGCATTAACCGAGGCTTTTTTTGGCGTTGGGATGATGGCGTGGTGAGCGTCGACTTTGCTGTCGTTCCACGCTTTGGATTTACGAGAAAGATCCGCCCCCTGTACTGCTTGAGATAATTCACCGCAGTTGTTGGCAATGGCATCCGATACAGCTTTCGCCTGCCCAAAATGTTCCATGGGCAAATGGCGACTGTCGGAACGAGGGTAAGTGATGAGTTTGTGTTTTTCGTAAAGCGATTGACAAACGTCAAGCACGTCTTGAGCACTCATACCAAATCGCTTGGCGGCATCTATTTGTAGCGCCGAAAGTGAATAAGGCAAAGGGGCAGCTTGCTTGGTCTGCTTTTGTTCTGATTTGGTGACAGTCGCTGGCTGACCAGCAATGCGCGAAGCTACGTTTTCCACCAGCTTTCGGTTCAGGACTCGCCCTTCTTCATCCTGCCAGGGTTTGCAGGCTTCACTTGGTTTCCAACGAGCTCGGATATCAAAGCTGCCATTCTGGTCTTGATAAGGGATAAGCGCATGAAGGGTGAAATAGTCTCGCGGGACAAAGTTTTCGATTTCTTCGTCTCGACGAACCACCAAACCCAGCACTGGAGTTTGCACGCGCCCTACCGATAACACGCCCTGATAACCGGCTTTTTGACCAAGCAATGTATACGCGCGTGACATGTTCATACCATACAGCCAATCGGCACGGGAACGAGCCAGAGCTGAGACAGACAAAGGAATGAAATCTCGGTTACTACGAAGTTGCGAGAGTGCGCGCTTTACCGCAGGCAAGTTCAGGTCGCTGATCAGTAACCTTTCCATGTTCTCTTTTTTGCCTTTAGGGACTTTGCAGTAATCAATCACTTCATCCACCAGCAACTGACCTTCGCGATCAGGGTCGCCTGCATGAACGATGTGGCTGCTTTCTTTTAAGAGCTTTCGGATCACCGTGAGCTGTTTGCTTGAAGTCTTGCGAGGTCTGAGTTGCCATTGGTCTGGAACAATCGGCAGGTCATTCATGTTCCATTTTTTGTAACGCTCATCGTAGGCATCGGGTTCCACTTGCTCCAACAAATGCCCAATACACCAAGTCACGATGTCACCATTACTACACCGAATACACCCGTTTTCATTCTTTTGGGGTTTTGGAAGTGCCGCGGCAATCGCGCGCCCTAAACTGGGTTTTTCGGCAATGATGAGTCGAGACATAAATGGATGAAGTTCACTAAATAAAACAAAGCCACATTATCTAATGTGGCTTTGAGAATGCAAGGAAAGAAACTGTATTTTTATACAGTTATAAAAATTCCACGAACTGACTGAGGTCACGCTCAGGCACTTTCATTGGTGTACAACCTGGGGTGCCCACATAAAGGAAACCGACAATCTCGTCTTTGCCTTCTAACCCAAAGGCTTCATGCACTTTCGGGTGGAACATCCAGCTACCTGAACGCCAGAATGCCTGAAAACCTTGCGCGACCGCTGCCATCTGCATAGCTTGAACTGCGCAGCCTGCAGAAAGGTATTGCTCCAGAGCAGGCACTTTTTCGTTTTCTGTGACCTTGGCGATCACCGTGATCACCATGGGAGCGCGGAAAGGAGCATTTTTCAGTTTTTCGATGACAGTTTCTTCGCTGTTTTCCGCTTCGGCCGCAGAAACCAGAATGTCAGCCAGTTTTGCCAAGCCTTCACCTTGTGAAATCACAAAGCGCCAAGGCGTTAAGCCAGCATGGTCAGGCGCTCGAAGCCCGGCTTTAATGATGTTTTGAAGTGCTTCACCTTCTGGTGCAGGAGCAGAAAGCTTGGCAATTGAGCGACGATTCAGTAAGAGGTCTAACGCTTCCATTTGAAGTCCTTATTCGTTTTTTCCAAATGTAGCACAATCCAGACAAAATTTAGCCCCTGCGAGTGAGGGGCTAATTGGATTTGAATTTGAGAGCTTAAATAGCCACCGCCAGCTTTACGCCTTGTCGAATAGCACGCACCGCATCCAGTTCACCCGCATGATCCGCACCACCGATAATATGAAGTTTATCACCCAGCTTGCTCCAGTCGGATTCAAATGGGCGAACGGACTCTTGCCCTGCACAAACGATAACCGTATCGGCATCTAGAAGCTTTTCATCACCTTTATGCTCGATATACAGCCCTTTGCCATTCAGGCGTTGGTACTTCACACCACCAAACAGGTTCACTCCGCGTTTTTCCAAAGTACGTTTGTGGATCCAGCCTGTGGTTTTACCCGGCCCTTTCCCTACTTTGCCTTGACGGCGTTGAAGTACCCAGACGGTTTTGTCGCTTACCGAATCTGGGTAAGGGAATAACCCGCCGGGATGTTCGATATTCTTGTCAATGCCCCATTCGTGCAGCCAGTCGTCCAAATCGTGGCTGTTTGGTTCAGTCAGCATTGTGGCGACATCAATTCCGATGCCTCCTGCTCCGATAATTGCGACTTTTTCGCCTACTGGTGTCTTTTCACGAATCAGTGTCTGGTAGTCCACCACTTTCTCGGCATTATCGAAGCCCTCAATGTTGACTTCACGGGGAGCTACGCCTGAGGCCATCACCACTTCATCGTAACCTTCCAGCATGTCAAAGGTGACTTCGGTTTCCAGCTTGAGGTTGACGCCCGTGGTGTCAATGCGATTAGCAAAGTAGCGAATGGTTTCGCGAAATTCCTCTTTTCCGGGGATTTGCATGGCCAGACGGAACTGCCCTCCAATGCGATCGTTTCTTTCGAACAGGTCAACATGATGACCCCGCTCGGAAGCCGTAGTTGCAAACGACAGACCAGCGGGACCTGCGCCCACGACGGCAATCTTCTTTTTCTTGGTCGCAGGTTGCACCACAATTTCTGATTCGTAGCATGCTCTTGGATTCACTAGACAGCTTGCACGCTTGCCTTTAAAGACGTTATCCAAGCACGCTTGGTTGCAACCAATACAGGTGTTGATCAGTTGGCTTTGATTGGCTGCCGCTTTATTGACAAAGTCTGGGTCGGCTAAGAATGGCCTAGCCATGGACACCATATCAGCTTGCCCCGATGCAATGATTTTCTCGCCTTCGTCTGGCGTGTTGATTCGGTTACAGGTGATCACAGGGACATTGATGTGCGGTTTCACTTTCTCTGTCACCCAAGCAAAGGCACTCCGCGGAACCTGTGTAGCAATTGTGGGGATTCGCGCTTCGTGCCAGCCGATTCCGGTGTTGATGATGGAAACGCCGGCTTTTTCCAACTCTTTGGCCAGCATGATCACTTCTTCAAACGTGCTCCCCTCTTCAACCAAATCCAGCATGGAAAGCCGAAAGATAATGATGAATTCTTCACCCACTTTTTCACGAATTGCTCTCACCACTTCTAACGGAAAACGCATCCGATTTTCGTAGGTTCCACCCCATTCGTCATAACGCATGTTAGTGCGCTTACAGATGAACTGGTTGAGAAGGTAACCTTCTGATCCCATCACTTCGACGCCGTCGTATCCCGCTTGTTTAGCAAGAGATGCAGAGTTAGCGAAAGCATCGATAGTTTTTAGAATCTGACGATGACTCATCTCACTTGGTGCAAACTTGGCGATGGGAGCACGAATACCCGAAGCACTCTGAGAAAATGGGTGCATGGCGTATCGACCTGCGTGCAGAAGTTGCAGCGCTATTTTTCCTCCATGCTCGTGCACCGCATCTGTGACTACCTTGTGTGCATTGGCATGTTTGGGTTTACTGAACTCGGCGCTGAACGGGTGAAGCCTCCCACGCAGATTTGGCGAGAATCCTCCAGTGACGATCAGACCGACTCCCCCTTTCGCACGCTCGGCATAGAAGGCTGCAAGCTTATGTAAGCCTTTCTTATCTTCTTCCAGACCAGTATGCATTGAACCCATCAATACTCGGTTTCTGAGCTGGGTAAAACCCAGATCCAGCGGTGAAAGTAAATTTGAATACATAGGGAGAGCTCACTTTAGTTTTATTGTAATGGTCTGACCACTCTAGAACCCTTAAAACAAAAAATCAAACACCTGTTTACATTTATTCAACAACGATCAATCTTCTGTGTTTTTCTGCCTCAAGATGACGTAGGATGGAGAAATTACATAAGTACTTGTATTGGAAAGACATGAAAAAGTTATTTCGAGTTATAGGTCTGATTTTTAAGTGGATATGGAAGGCAATTTCCTTCCTGCGTCTCGCGATTATCAACCTGTTCTTTTTGTTTTCCCTGGCGATCATCTACTTCGTCTATACCCAAGCAGATACAGAAGGTCCTGTCGTTCAGGAACGTTCAGCATTAGTGATGAATTTATCTGGTCCTATCGTTGAACAAAGCACCTACGTTGCACCAATGGATTCCTTTACGGGTTCACTGTTGGGGAACGAATTACCAAAAGAAAACGTTCTGTTCGAAATCGTCGATGCCATTCGATATGCACAAAATGACGATCAGGTATCTGGATTGGTTTTGGCTCTTCGTGAAATGCCAGAAACGAATCTGACTAAACTGCGGTACATCGCTAAGGCAATCAACGAATTTAAAACCTCTGGTAAACCTGTTTATGCGGTTGGCGATTTCTACAATCAGAGCCAGTATTACTTAGCCAGCTACGCCGATAAGATCTACATGGCACCTGATGGTGCAGTGCTACTCCAAGGTTATGGCGCTTACAACCTTTACTACAAAGACATGCTGGAGAAACTGGACGTTAACACGCATGTTTTCCGCGTTGGCACCTACAAATCCGCCATTGAGCCATTCACTCGTAATGACATGTCCGATGAAGCGAAAGAGTCGGCTTCGCGTTGGCTTACTCAGCTTTGGGATGCCTTTGTTCATGATGTTGCCTTAAATCGTAAGATTGAAGCGGCAACACTGGCACCAAGTGAAGACGAAATGCTGAACCTGCTTCAGGAAGCGAAAGGTGATTTAGCCTTACTTTCCCATAAAGTAGGGTTGGTTGATGAGCTAGCAACTCGCCAGCAAGTGCGCAAAGCGCTGGTCGAAGAGTTTGGCAGTAACGGTAATGATAGCTTCAACCATGTGGGTTACTACGAGTACCTAGCCACCATGAACCCATTGCCTAGCTTTGCTGCTGACGACGTCGCTATTGTGGTAGCCAGCGGTGCTATTATGGATGGTTACCAGCCTCGCGGAACTATTGGCGGCGATACGGTCGCATCACTACTTCGCGATGCCCGTATTGATGACAAAGTAAAATCCGTCGTATTGCGCGTTGACAGCCCTGGCGGCAGCGCATTTGCATCTGAAGTTATCCGAAATGAGGTTCAGGCTCTGCGCGATGCAGGAAAACCGGTTGTGGTTTCCATGTCTAGCCTAGCTGCATCGGGAGGTTACTGGATTTCGATGAGTGCGGACAAGATTGTTGCTCAGCCGACAACGCTAACGGGTTCTATTGGTATCTTTAGCGTGATTACAACCTTTGAAAAAGGCTTGAATAATCTTGGTATCTACAACGATGGTATTGGTACTTCGCCATTCTCAGGTGTGGGCATTACACGTGGACTGACTCCTGCGGCTTCTGAAGCCATTCAGCTTGGTATAGAGCACGGTTACCAGCGCTTCATCGGCCTGGTTGGTGAAAACCGTGAAATGAGTATTGAAGATGTAGATAAAGTGGCTCAGGGTCGTGTCTGGACAGCAAAAGACGCCATGTCGTTTGGTTTGGTTGATCAGATGGGTGACTTTGACGACGCCGTTAAACTGGCTGCCGAACTCGCTGGTCTTGAGTCTTACAATATCTACTGGGTTGAAGAACAGCTGTCTTCAACTGAGCAGTTCATTCAGGAAATCATGAAGAACATCTCTGTAAAACTGGGCATTGATATGAACAGTATGGTACCTGAGTCGCTACGTCCGATAGCAAAACAGCTATCGCAGGACTTCAGCGTTATGCAAAGCTTCAATGACCCCAAAGGGCATTACGCATTCTGCTTAAACTGCCAAGTTCAATAGACATTTCTTCAATCAAAAAATAGACGCTTCGGCGTCTATTTTTTTAGGTAAGAGCTATTCAACAATAAAAGAGAATCCTTCTGGGGTTTTGACTAAAATCAGATATAATCCCCGCCAACACCATGACGTATAACAACTAGAAACGTAGCCCTATGCCAAAGAAACACATTTACATCGCTTACACTGGTGGCACCATTGGAATGCAGAAGTCTGACCAAGGGTACATCCCAGTCGCCGGGTTTATGGAAAAACAGCTACAGAGCATGCCGGAATTTCATCGCCCTGAGATGCCGGATTACACCATCCACGAATACGACCCTTTGATCGATTCTTCCGACATGACTCCGATGGACTGGCAACAGATCGCGGATGATATTCATGATAACTACGACAAGTACGACGGTTTCGTGATTCTGCATGGTACAGACACCATGGCATACACCGCTTCTGCGTTGTCTTTTATGCTGGAAAACCTAGGCAAACCTGTCATCGTGACAGGCTCTCAGATTCCTTTGGCAGAGCTGCGTTCGGACGGTCAGGCTAATCTGTTGAATGCCCTTCATATTGCGGCAAATTACCCAATCAATGAAGTGACGTTGTTCTTCAACAATCAGCTGATGCGTGGCAACCGAAGTACCAAGTCTCATGCTGATGGCTTCAATGCGTTTACTTCTCCTAATCTCCCTGCACTGCTTGAAGCAGGTATCAATATTCAGGTGAGCAATCACGTTGAAGTGGACAAGAAACCAGAAGGTGATTTCAAGGTCCATAAGATCATCCCGCAGCCTATCGGGGTAATCACTATGTATCCTGGTATTTCTCATGAAGTGATTCGCAACACCTTGCGCCAGCCTGTAAACGCGATGATTCTACTGACCTTTGGCGTAGGCAACGCACCGCAAAACCCAGAACTGCTCGCACACCTGAAAGAAGCGTCTGAACGTGGGGTTATCGTGGTAAACCTTACCCAGTGCCTAGCCGGTAAAGTGAATATGGGTGGTTACGCGACGGGTTGTGCGCTGGCAGAAGCCGGGGTCATCAGCGGATACGATATGACCCATGAAGCGGCGTTAGCTAAACTCCATTATCTGCTAAGTCAGAATTTGGGCTATGAAGATGTGAAAGCGGAAATGCAAAAAGTGTTGCGCGGTGAAATGAGTCTTTAAGGCAAACGTAACTTATTCAATACAAACGTAAAGAGGAGGCGACTGCCTCCTCTTTTTCATTCGTCTTTGTCTATTTTTATTCGGGCGATTTCATCTTCCTTCTCGGAAAATTCTTTTTTCAGCTCAACCTTTGACTTGAACTCTATTTCGCCACCCGCAGCAACCGTCATGTGTTGTGCCTCGTTGTTATGCTTGGATTGATATAGCATAACGGCTTGCATGCAGGAGTCTCGCTGTTCTTGGTTTAACGGAGTACCATCCGGCCATTTCCCTGTTTCTACTGCATAATTTAAGCGCTCGTATACCTCGGGCGTCATTGCTTCGATAAGTTGCTCTACATTCACTTTCTTTCCTAATTATAAGCAAATAGGTTTTGAATAAGACCATATCCGGCTACTATGCTTAGTCAAGTAATGGACAACAAATTAGAGCCTTAGATCACAAGCGGGATACCAATGCTAAATACTCGACTTCTAATCTGTATCGCTTCAGCTTCAATGCTTTCAGGATGTTTTGAAGCCCACCAAAATACCGGGGAATTGTGCGAAGCAAACCCTACTCTTCGATGCGAAAAACTCAACATGCGTGACGGACAATGCCGTATTCCAAGAACCGATTTAATCTGGCACCGTTACGACGCATTGCGTAACAACACAGTAGATAAGATGCTCAAAGAATTTGAGATCTTACATGAATATCAGCAGTGCCTTGAGTTAGCAGCTCAGATTCAGCCTATTGACCAAAGTGATCTAAAAGAAAGGCGATTCAATGCTCTGGTTCATACCTATGATGAACAAAAACGCATCCTTCACGATTTAAAGTCCTCCAAAGATCCTTATGCTTTGTATTTCCGCTGGACTCAGGGCGATGATGATGCCCAGAGAGAATTTCTGCAATTAGAAGGTACAACAAAACTTAATACGGCTAAGCTGCAATACGCATTGGCAACTTACTATGCCAATAGAGATAAGCAGAAAACACTTACCCTGCTCGAAAACGCGCTGACTCTGACCAAAAAAGGTCAGCTGAATAATGAAGTGATTAAGTCGCTCGCCAGCACCAACCAGTCATTGGGCAATCTGGAATACGCTTATATATGGGCAATGGTCGGCAAGGAGTACGAAATCCCAGTATCCTCAGATCGTAACTTGAGAAGGCTGTATCCATTCCCGGAGGAAAAACTGGGTAAACTCAATGATCTGGCAGATGATGTGGTTGATGCAATCAAAGATGGCCAGTACAAACCATCTTTGATCCCGGAAATCGATGCTCTCAGGAAATGGTAGGGTGTGAACTTTCGTTTCCGTATATGAAAGTTTTTTTCAAAGGTGATGTGTTACGCATCACCTTTTTTATTATTGTTGAAAATTAACGACACAGAGTTAACGCAAAAGCGTTCACCTGTGGTTTTAGGTCCGTCAGGAAAAACGTGACCTAAATGGCTATCACAGGCAGCACAACGAATTTCTACCCTCTTCATTCCGTGACTCAGATCTTCCAGATATCGTATTGCTGTATCATTGATAGGGGAATCAAAGCTGGGCCAGCCACACCCCGAGTCATACTTGTTATCTGAGTGGAAAAGTGGAATTTCACAGCAGGTACACAGGTATTCACCGCTCTGTTTATTATGAAGTAATTTTCCAGAAAAAGGGGCTTCAGTCCCCTGCTGGCGACAAACACGAAATTCCTCATCGCTCAGTTGTTCTCTCCATTCTTTCTCCGTTTTTTCAACTGGTTGCACCTTTTGGTTCACGTTTATATTTCTCCATTTTTCTTATTTTTTATTCATTTCATTAAACAAAGTCTTGCCTAAGACTGGGGTTGTAGCACATACTTCGTAACCGAAATATGACCCGTGCGTCATTTTTGACACACTGATGTTGACTGAACACTTCTGCGCATGATTGCTGGCGCTAGATCCACGCAGTCATGTGTAAAAAATATACGTTTGCAAAGATATGTTAAAAAAAGCATCGCTTTTTTTTGACTTTAGACAAGTTAACCTTGATTATCTGTTGCAGATTTTGACTGGATTCTGTAATTTTACTACCAGTTATCTTTAATCAGAAATTAAGTTGTGGAGCAACTATAATGACTATCAAAGTAGGTATTAACGGTTTTGGCCGTATCGGTCGTTTCGTATTCCGCGCTGCTCAAGAGCGTGCTGACATCGAAGTTGTAGGTATTAATGACCTAATCGACGTAGAATACATGGCATACATGCTTAAGTACGACTCAACTCACGGTCGTTTCAACGGCACTGTTGAAGTTGAAGGCGGAAACCTAATCGTTAACGGCAAAACTGTACGTGTAACAGCAGAGCGCAACCCAACTGAACTTCAGTGGGACCAAATCGGTGTTGACGTTGTTGCAGAAGCAACTGGTATCTTCCTAACTGACGAAACTGCTCGCCAGCACATCACTGCAGGTGCTAAGAAAGTTGTTCTTACTGGCCCATCTAAAGACGCAACTCCAATGTTCGTTATGGGTGTAAACGACAGCACTTACGCTGGTCAAGACATCGTTTCTAACGCTTCTTGTACTACTAACTGTCTAGCGCCTATCGCTAAAGTTCTTAACGACAAGTTCGGTATCGAATCTGGTCTTATGACTACAGTTCACGCAACTACTGCTACTCAGAAGACTGTAGACGGTCCTTCTGCTAAAGACTGGCGTGGTGGTCGTGGTGCTTCTCAGAACATCATCCCATCTTCAACTGGTGCTGCTAAAGCTGTAGGCGTTGTTCTTCCAGAACTAAACGGCAAACTAACTGGTATGGCTTTCCGCGTACCAACTGCTAACGTTTCTGTAGTTGACCTAACAGTTAACCTGAAAGAAGGCGCATCTTACGAAGCTATCTGTGCAGCAATGAAAGAAGCTTCTGAAGGCGACCTAAAAGGCGTTCTAGGTTACACTGAAGACCAAGTTGTTTCTCAAGACTTCATCGGCGAAGTTCAAACTTCAGTATTCGATGCTAAAGCTGGTATCGCTCTAACTGACAACTTCGTTAAAGTTGTATCTTGGTACGACAACGAAATCGGTTACTCAAACAAAGTTCTTGACCTAATCGCTCACATCTCTAAGTAAGCATTAGTTAAAGACTTTCTTTGATGAAAGATTGAAAAAAGGCGACCATTGTGTCGCCTTTTTTATTATGTACTTAGGGTTCATAGCCCTAGGTTCAACCCCTCTATTTGCAATAAAGAAAACAGGAAAGAAGATGGAACTACGTACTCTGCCCGCTCTGACTGTACTCTCAGATAATGTTTCGATTGTAGAAAAAGACAATGTAAAAATTGTTCGTGTTATTCACGAAAAAGCAGAAGCGGGAATCGCATTGCATGGCGGTCACGTTGTTTCTTTCAAACCCAGCGGTCAGCAGGACCTGATCTGGATGAGTAAAGAAGCTAAGTTTGATGGAAAAGCTGCACTTCGAGGCGGCGTGCCTGTTTGCTGGCCATGGTTTGGTCGCATTGCTGCACCTGCACACGGCTTCGCTCGTTCCAGCCAGTGGGATCTGGTTGAGCATCGTGAAAACGAAAACGGTGTCATCGTTAGCCTCGGTCTAAAGCCTAATGCCGAAACCAAAGCAATTTGGGATTTCGACTTCGAAGCGATTCTGAACGTAGAGATATCAGACACTCTCACCATTACGTTGGATGTAAAGAATACGGATAACAAAGCGTGGACTTTCTCTGGAGCGCTTCATACTTATCTCAATGTGGGTGATATTCTGAATACCGAAACTACCGGCATGGGCGCTGAGTACATCGACAGCCTTCAGGACGACAAAGTCTGCCAGGGCGGTGAAGTCCTCATACTGACTGACACCATTGATCGCGTATACACTCAGCCAGAAGCGCAAATCCGCGTGTCTGACTCTTCATTTGATCGCACAATTGTTATCGAGAATCAGGGTCATAACTCCGCAGTGCTTTGGAACCCTTGGAAAGAAGGCGCTGAAGGCATGGGAGACATGCAGAACGACGGTTACCAAACCATGCTGTGTGTGGAGTCCACACTACACGCACCAAGCATTGAAGAAGGTAAAACTCTGCAGCCTGGTGACAGCCATCAGTTAGCGACCACGATTTCACTCGCAAATTAGGGTCTGTTGGCCTTTAAAGATGAATGACTGAAGCGACCATAGGGTCGCTTTTCTTTTTCCAATTCCTAATCCATTGATCTGTTTTATAAATTAAGCCTTGCCATTTGCCAGTTTCATTGTTAAGACTGTATTTTCAAAAATACATTAAAGCGTTTGTAAGATCAGATAATCGTTCACTCGCCTGATGTTCTAGACTTTCAGTGTCCTTTACACATTCTATATCCCCAACAGATATAGCTTTGTACCACTTCCAGTCACAAAACGTCACAACCAGTTTAATCAGATTGCAATACACTCGGTTGTAATAAGTCAAGGAGAGGAAATGCATCTAATGGATTCAGCTAATCAATATAATTTGATGCTTGTTGAAGACGATATGGAACTGGCTGGATTGATCCAGGACTACCTCGAAAACCACGAATTCAATGTCACCCACGTCGCGAATGGAAAAGACGCTGCCGACAGAATCTTGTCCGATCAACCTGACATTGTGATTCTGGACGTGATGTTACCGGGTCAGTCAGGTATGGATGTGTGCAGACAAGTGCGCTCTGGTTACAGTGGGATGATACTGATGCAAACAGCATTGGATGACGATATCGATCAGATGATGGGGCTGGAGCTGGGGGCAGACGACTACATTGTGAAGCAGGTTCAGCCCAGATTGCTTCTTTCCCGAGTACGGGCCCTGCTAAGACGCAGCCAGCGTTCTAGTCTAACTGCTGAATCCTCACAGATCATGAACTTTGGTGCGTTGAAAATTGATTTACAAAAACGTCAGGTGATGCTGAATGGTCAGGAGATTCAACTCACTACCGCCGAATTTGAGTTGCTGCATTTGCTGGCTCAAAACTCTGGTCAGGTAGTATCTCGTGATGACATAGTGCAGCAAATTCGTGGATACGAATACGACGGTTTAGATCGTTCAATCGACCGAAGAATCTCCAGACTAAGGCGAACATTGCTAGACGATCCCCATAACCCTCAGATAATCAAGACCATTCGTGGTAAAGGTTATCAGCTTTGCGCCAGCAATCATTGATCGGAGACCATCATGATAAAAGCATTTTCAATACTTTGGCTGGTCATTCTGATTCCTATCGCGCTGGTATTCAGTCCATTTGGTTCTGTGCCTCTCAATGAGATTGGCAACAGCATGGCGCACAAATTTTATACCGAAGTCTACGGTCCCACGCTATACACTCTCGAAGATGATCTTCTCAAACTGCCCAAAGAAGAATGGAAAAGTTATTCTGACGAACTTCAACCTGAATTCGGTCACAAACTGGATGTGGTCTCGATTGTTGATTTTCCCTTCACAGATTCGAATAAAGCACTCATCAGTGACGGTGAAATGATTTATCACATTGGTGACCCACCCGCGTTAATGAAACGGGTTGGAGAAAGCGATCAGGCGGTTTATTTTGCAGTAGAGTTAGCCGTCCATGAAGCTGGAAAAATGGCCGCAAAAGGTCCACTTCATTTGCTGAGAAGACAGATACTGGAGTTGCCAAAAGAGCAGCGTGAAGAAGGGCTTCGTAAACTCACCGAGACTTTGCCTGTTATCGCCACTTTTGAAAAAATCGATAGCGTTAAACTATCCGAAGAAGAACAGAGAAAGCTTCTGTCGGGGGAAATAGCCGCAGAACTCAGCGAAAATGACGAGATTGTTTTTTATGCGCTAATCGAAGAGGGAGTTGTGCTCAAAATTTTCGAGCATAACTCGACTAAGCTGCAGTTACAGTTCTCAAGTTACATCATCATGGGCATCATGGCTTGCATAGCCGCTGGTATGTTTCTTTGGGCCATACCTCTGTGGCGAGATCTGAAAAGGTTAGCGGCAACCACCAATGCATATGGAAGAGGTGAACTTCAGTCCCGGGCCAAAATTTCCCGTATGTCTGTAGTCGCGCAGTTAAGTGGTTCTTTCAACAAAATGGCAGACAATATTGAGAAGCTGATACTGGGTCACAGAGAACTGACCAACGCCATTGCACACGATTTAAGAACACCTCTTTACCGTCTGCGTTTTGCTTTTGAAATGCTGAACGATAACAAACTCAGTGACGAGCAAAGAGCAAAATATAACGGGGTAGTCGAGAAAAGTATCGATGATCTGGACCACCTGATTAACCAAACCTTAATTTTGTCTCGCTACTCTCGAGTGCCGAGCGCTGAACAAATCGCCCCTTGCATACTTGAGCCGGTTTTACGCTCTGAAATCAATCACTTTCAGTTGGAGCACCCTGAGCTCTCCGTTAGTTTTCAATGCTCTTCATTACTGAAGGAAAGCGAAGTCATGGTGGATCAACGAGCCATGATACGAGCTCTGAACAACTTGCTCGCCAATGCGGCTCGGTTTGCAGAAGAAACCATTCAGGTAACACTTGAGCGTCACCCAAACAACTGGGTACTCATTGTTGAAGATGACGGGATTGGTATACCTCAAGATATGTGGCAGTCCATCTTCGATCCCTTTACCCAAGTCAATAATGAACAGCGAGATACAAGCACAGGGCATGGATTAGGTCTGGCAATAGTCAAACAGATTGCGCATTGGCACGAAGGCGAAGCTAACGTATCACAATCTGAATTAGGTGGTGCGAAATTCATCATCACCTGGAATAAGCCCTTAACAAACGATTCACCAAACCAAGCACAAGCGGTCACAAACCGTCACATTTCGTCTACAAGTGAGCATGGATGAGTGAACAGGAATTAATCAAACTAGAATCTCTAATCACAGAAAGTAATAGGTACAAGGATGAAGAATTTACATAAGTCCATCGGGTTGTTCTGCTTAACACTGAGTGCACCCACTCTCGCGTCGTATGAGGAAACACCTTTTGAACCTGGATGGCAGTTTATCCTTTCTGCAAACCTTGGTTACGGTTCCGAAACGTCGCAATCTAACACCCATGATGACAACAAAACTGCCGACTCTTTGGATAGCAACGGTAAGTCGGTTTCCGCGTTTCTCCCCTTCCCTTTTATTCGGGTGGAATACACGCTCGATAGTGGGTACACACAATTTTACCTTGGTCAGAGTGAAGATCAGGTAACCAGCGAACAGTTTCAAGCCGAGCTGGGTGTGAACCACTATCAGGAAGGCATTGGCTTACTGACTGCCGCGTACTTCCCGAAAGTTCCGGGTGTGAGTGAAGTATGGGAAGACCCTTATCTGATTGGTAGCGAAAGAAAGACCACACATTCTAACGCTCACGGCGGTCGAATCGCTTATTCACCAGATACTACATTGCCGCTAACACTGCGTTATGCATTCGTAACCTATGATGTCGACGACGAAAAATCTGGGCAAAGTCAGGGGCTGACCTCTGCCGAGCAGAAGAAGCTAGACAGAAACAGTGATTTTCAGCGATTTGGCGTTGAATCCCTTGTACCACTAGGTGATTCTTTCGCAATAATGCCTGCTGTTAGATATACGCTCAGGGACGCCAAAGGGGACGCTCACAGTTTCAAAGAGCTGTCGGGAGAGTTGGCATTTCAGTACGGCTACGAACAACATAGCTTTGTGTTGCAAACAGGTTTAGCCAAGCGAAACTTCGATACACTGAACCCTGTGTTCGACAAAAAACAAGATACAACGGTTACTAATCTGTTTGGTGTCTACACCTACAATGAACCTTTTGGCTATGAGAACTTTAGCCTGAGCGTTATTGGTGGTGTGAGTAACGAAGACTCCGACATCAACTTCCATGATACAAAGAGTCAGTACATTGCTACAGGTGTCATTTATTACTTCTAATAAGTAAACCTGTAGAAACCACAATGGTGACGACATTCTGTCGTTGGTCTAAGGTTTGTTCCTCTCAAGCAGAGCTTACAAACCCTATTTTTAAGGAGGAAATCTATGCGTAAAATAACCATTTTGACCATCTTTGTGTCTCTGACACTGGCACTGACAGGTTGCAGCCGATTTCCTCAGGACAACATCTTAGATTTTCTGCCCGTATCCGCACCTTCTCTGGAAAAAGTTATTCCTGCGTTTCAGGGGGAGTGGTTTGGAAACATGATGAAAGGCGAAGCGGGTGAAGACGAACATGTCACTTATCACATTTCATCGGGCAGTCTAGCAAAAGAAGTCACCAAAAACGTGGTGACCAAAGTAAGCGTATTTATGGTTACAGCGCGATTACCTGCACCACAGAAGCAGCAGGAACGAATACAAAAACTTATTCACGAATTGCGCGAATAACTCGGGTCTTACTATGGAAAAATTCGATACCCAAGTCTTCATAGAGGCTTGGGTATTTTTTATTTAGATTCTTCCCTGCCAGACACTTTTTATTTATCGCTATTGCCGCTAAACTTTGCCCCCAATTTGCGTCTTTGAGTTTGACATGACATATCAGTGCCCCCTTTGCCAAAACGATTTGGAGTTGAATCAACGAACCTATCGCTGCGAGAACAACCACCAGTTTGATGTCGCAAAAGAAGGCTACGTTAACCTGATGCCAGCGCATCATAAACGCTCCAAAGATCCTGGTGATAACAAAGAAATGACGCGGGCACGCAGGCGCTTTCTTGATAGCGGGCACTATCAGGTTTTACGAGAGTCTGTCGCCCAAACGTGCAGCCACTGGGTAAGCAGCTCACAAGGGCAACTATTGGATATAGGCTGCGGAGAGGGTTACTACACCGATTTAGTGGAAAAACATCTGGCGGATAAGCTTTCTGAACCTCGTGTTTTCGGTTTAGACATTTCCAAAGTCGCCATTCGTTACGCTGCTAAACGTTATACAAATTGTCAGTTCAGTGTCGCTTCCAGCCACCGCCTTCCGTTTAGCGACGAGTCTTTAGATGCGGTGCTAAGAATCTATGCCCCATGTAAAGCAGAAGAGCTAAGCCGAGTTATCAGCGACAAAGGCGTATTGATTACGGTTACTCCAGCAGCGCGGCATCTCTTTCAGTTGAGACAGGGGATTTACGATGAAGTCAGGCTGCATGACGAATCACCCGAAATACTGGAAGGCTTTACCCTTGTCGATGAGAAAAAAATCCATTACACCATGCCTTTAAAGGGCAGTGATGCTCTGGACTTGCTGCAGATGACACCATTCGCGTGGAAAGCAACAGACGAATTCCGACAAACACTGTCTGCCTCAGAGTGTTTTGACTGTGAAGCCGACTTTATGATTCGTGTTTATCAAAAAGGTTAAGGGCCGCTGACCTTTTATTTATTACCCCTAATTCCCCGAATTTTGAAGGGTTAGAAAGTCAGCAATTTATGATAAAGTCTGAACATACTGTATATCGTCACTGAACATTATTTTGAGCGTAACGGACCCTTCACTCAATCGGATTGAGAAACTGCTTAGCTATATTCATAGCAATGTTGACCTGCCTTTGACCTTGGAAGATCTATCCAAACAAAGCTGCTGGTCTCGCTGGCAACTGCAAAGGGTTTTCCATTCAAAAACCGGGCTCAACGTAGCGCAATATGTGCGAGAGATTAAGCTCAGCCTGGCAGCGGAACAAGTGTTGAGCTCTCAGGATCGAGTGGTTGATATTGCGTTAGCCTTTGGCTTCAATTCAGAAATCAGTTTCTCTCGCGCCTTTAAACAGCATTTTGGTCTCAGCCCAAGAGCATACCGTCAACAGGGGAACCGCAATGGCATCAAGATCCCCTTGGTTCGACCCAGCGCCTCTGCCCCGAAGTTTCAACCTGATAGCGACTATTTCCAGATTCGAATTGAGCACCGTGAAGCCTCAACCCTATATGGTATTAAACAACCCATAAAAGGTCTGTTTGCTGAAACACCAGATTTCAAACAAAAGGTTCCTGAGATATGGGAAAACCTGCACACGAATAACAAAGAAGTTCGTGGTTTATCCCCACAGCTCGGTGTCATTGATGTCACTCATAGCGTTATGGGAGAGGAAGGGCTTGAATACTGGGCAGGGCTAGATTCCGAAACTCTAAGTCAGCGCTCGAAAGACAAACTCACTCCACTTCTTATTCCAGAGCACGATTACGCCGTGCTGCCTGTACATGGACCGATCGATAGACTGAGTGATTTGGTCGAGTGGTTTATTCTTTTCTGGTTACCCGATTCAGGGTATCAGGGTGTCGATGGGTATGAGATCGAACTTTACGATCACCGCTTCAATGCAACCAGTGACGCATCTTACATGGAATATTGGTTCCCTATTCTTAAAAATTATTGAGCATGAGCTCAATAAAGTGAGAGTTGCACCAAATTGTTAATTTTCACTTCAGCGAAATCTATATGATTTCCACCTGATAATCATTATCATTTGTGTTCACAATAATAAGGCATACGTTTAGCGACTAACGCGCTAACCCGAGACACCCTTCGTGCAGGGCATCTCTCGCTCCTCCTTGATAAAACAACGTGGACACTTGGCTGATTTAAGGACATAGCTGAGGTATCAATGAACCGTACATCCCACAATCCGACGTTGCGCCGCTCTATTATTGCGCTTGCTGTTGCTGCGACTTTTTCCTATACCCCATTTGCAATGGCGGACACCGAGGAAACTGAAACCATTGAAGTGTTTGGTAAAACGTACCGAAACACGGCTACTAAAACTGTACTAGAGCCAGAAGAAACGCCACAAACACTGAATGTGATTGAAAGCGAACAACTTGAGCAACGTGGCAACAAGTCTGTGATGCAGGCTTTGCGCTACGCACCGGGTGTCTCGACTGAAAACAAAGGTGGCGCTGTTGTGCTTTCTAACTGGGTCAACATCCGTGGTTTCAGTTCTTCTGACAACTACTACGATGGCTTGATGATGCCGATGCTACCGGGCTGGAACGTCCAGCCACAAATCGACCCTGTTGCCATAGAGCGCTTAGAAATTTTCAAAGGGCCTACATCCGTACTTTACGGAACGATGCCTCCTGGCGGTATGGTGAATGTGATCGCCAAAGCACCACAACTGGATAAAAGCACTAAAGTAAATCTGGCAACGGGTTCCAATAACCTGATGGAAGCGTCTATCGATACAACAGGTGCGCTGGCAGACAACGTTGCATACCGTCTTGTGGCTCTGGGCAGAAAATCCGATACACAAATTGATCATGTGAAAGAAGAGCGATACGTGTTTGCTCCTTCCATTGACTGGTATGTTTCGGACAAGACTTTCATTAATTTCAACCTCTATTACCAGAACGATCCGGCATTGGGTCATAACGTTACGATTCCTTTGGAAGGGATTACCGCTACGGATCCAAAAAAGAAAATCGATCGTTCTACCTACGCTGGCGATGTAAATTACAACACCTTAAAACGTGATTTCTGGTTGGCAGGTTACAAATTCAATCACGAATTCAATAATAACTGGACCTTCTTACAGAACTTCCGCTACATGGATGCCAAGCTTTACCAGGAAGGAACCGCAAGTGGCGCATTTGATTCTGCTACAGGAAACCTAGCTCGTACCGCCTACAGCACGGATGAAAAGTCTAAAGGGCTAAGCGTTGATAACCAGCTTGCTGGTTTTGTCGATGTTGGTGAATCCCAGCATTACCTGTTGTTTGGTGTCGATTATCGCGAAGTTACAGGAACGGCTATCTACGAAGCATTTGGTGGCGTACCTGGCATTAACCTTTATTCGCCAAACAACAACCTGGCTAACCCAAGTTCGTTTGCAAAAACATGGTCACAAACTCAGGATATCACCATGAAGCAGTTGGGCGGTTACTTCCAGGATCAAGTTCTCTGGAACAACTGGGTATTTATCGCAGGCGGACGCTTTGATGATGTGAGATCAGATACCAGCCTGACGACGATTATTGAGCCAAAGCCAGTTGCTACGGAAAACAAAGCTTCTAAGTTTTCTTATCGTGTAGGGGCGATGTATCAGTTTGATAATGGCATTTCGCCATTCCTAAACTTTGCAACAAGCTTTGAGCCAAACGCAAAACAAGATAAAGACGGAAATTACCTGGATCCGGAAACTGGCGAACAAGTGGAAGCCGGGCTTAAGTACGCATCAGCAGATGGTTTAGCTACCGCATCAGCCGCACTATTCGACATTAAGAAGAAAAACGTTGGTGTACGCAAAGATGGTAAATCACCTTACACGGCTATCGGTGAAGTTCGTTCCCGTGGTCTTGAGCTAGAAGCCCGTACCATGCTGTCTGACAATCTGGATGTCATTGCTAACTACACCTACACAGACATTGAGACGACCAAAGACAACAACCCAGCTAACGTAGGTCAGGTGCCTGTATTCGTACCGAAAGAAGCAGCAAACCTATGGTCTAACTACTACGTTCACGACGGTGCTTTGCAAGGTCTGCGCGTTGGCGGTGGTGTCCGTTACGTAGGTGAAGCTGTTCTGAATGACACCGACGAGCGTAACATTGGCAAGGTAGCGGGTTACACCCTAGTTGATATGTCACTGGGTTACGACTTAAGCCAGTTCAGCGATTCATTGCAAGGTGCGTCAGCAAACTTTGTCGCCAACAATCTGTTTAACACGGAATACTACACCTGTTGGAATGAAAGCAACTGCTGGTATGGACAAGAAAGAACCATGGAGCTGAATGTTAAATTCGAACTTTAACCAGACCCACTGAATAAAAGCAGGAGGTGCTTAGGTACCTCCTGCTTTTGGTGTTTTTGAAAAGGACTGATAACCGGCGTGCAAGATACATTTCACCAACAACTGTTTAGTGCCTGCGAGCAGATTTCACCCTACCTTGCAGGGCACATAAACCAACCAGATGAAAGGATGCTGCGTTACAACCACTGTAATGAGGCGTTTTTCGCACAGCTCTATTCGAGTCTGAAAACCGCGCATCCCGAAGCCGGGAATGGCTACTGGCTGACTCGCTGTTGGGATCTGGCAACCTGGCAACCTTTGTACATTGCCTTCATCAGTGTATACGGGTTCAGAACACTGCCGGATTTTCATGAATTTGGTCAGTCGCAAATGGGCACTTTCGTTGCTGGTTTTTGCTTCGCTTCCTCTTCTCACAGGCATGGTGAAATCACCGAACTCGTGCCACACGCTGCTGAACAATTGAGCCAGATTTTTGAATCCTATCGAGTTCAACTGGACGAACAGTACCGTTGCAGACCAGGGTTTGTGAAACACTTATTGGCTGATGCCATCATCAATTGCTGTCTGAAACTCAAAGCCTTTGATCCTTCACTTTCTCTGGATGACGTTCGAAACAATGCTGCTATGTGGCTCAGCGCATTTCAGTTGCCCTTAGACCAAATCGCCAATATTCGAGAAAGAAACAATCAAGAAGACAACAGCATGATTTCTTATGTCAGAAAAAGCTGCTGTCTGGTGTACAAAACAACGCAAGGCACCTTGTGTGAAGACTGCCCTAGACTCAAAAATTAACCGCTAACTCTATGTATAAACTTAACGAAATCAAAGTCATCAGAGATGACAAAACCATACTGGACATTGATAGCCTGACTATTGACCCCAAAGGTTTCACCGTAATTTTGGGTCACAATGGTTCAGGTAAATCGACCTTGGTTAACTTGCTGGCAAAACAGTTTGCACCGGAGCATGGTGAAATTGAGCTCAATGGTCAGCCAATCAGTACATTTTCAGCCAAAGCACTGGCAAAGGAAGTGGCCTACCTGCCTCAGAAGCTGCCTGAAGTGGCTGGTTTAAACGTCAAAGAGCTGGTTCGCTTGGGGCGCTACCCGTGGCGAGGCGTCTTTGGTCAATGGAACAGTGAAGACAACCAAATCATTGAAACTGCCATGATGCAAACACAGGTGGATGATATGAGTTTTGAGCTCGCCGACCAGCTGTCTGGAGGTGAAAAGCAACGCGCCTGGATCGCCATGTTACTTGCCCAACAATCCAACTTTCTGATTCTGGATGAGCCCACTTCAGCGCTAGATGTTCAGCATCAATATCAAGTGATGAGCCTGCTCAAGAAACTAAATCAGGAGTCTGGCAAAGGAGTACTGGTCATCCTCCATGATCTCAATTTGGCGTTGCGATTTGCCAGCCATGTTATCGCCCTCAAACAGGGGAAAGTGTTGTTTCAGGGGGAACATTCACTTCTTTTGGATGAACAACGTTTGTCCGCACTTTATAACACCCCCGTATCACTTATCGATCACCCAAAACACAACCACAAGGTAGCCATCGTATGTTAAGGAATGCACTGATTTCCCTACTCTTTTTTACTGTTCAGGTATGCGCTGAAATCAAAGTTCAGGACAGCCGTGGTGAACGAACTCTGCCGGAAGTGCCTGCGAGAGTCGCGGCTCTCAACTGGGATATTGCAGAGCAAGTCTTAGAATTGGGTGTCACCCCCGTCGCAATGCCAGATATCTCTGAGTACAACAATTGGGTAGTAAAGCCTGCTGTGCCTGAATCTGTCGAAGATATTGGCACGCGTATGGAGCCGAACATGGCGCGGCTTGAACAGCTTAAACCTGACGTCATCATTATTGGTTCACCGCAGGTCGATCTGACTGAGCGGCTCGAGAAAATTGCTCCCGTACTTTATTACCATACCTACAAGCAAGAGCCGGGTAATGTTGAACGCTCTATCAAGCATTTCCACCAAATGGGTCACGCGCTCGGTAAGGCTGATGTTGCCAAACAAAAAGTCGAGGCAATGTACACCAAAATAGAGGCAATGAAAGCCAAACTCGACAAGCACTACCCAGAGACAAAACCCAAAGTCGCTGCATTTAGGTTTGCCAGTACAACAACCATTTACCTTTACGGAGACAATTCCAGTACACAAGAAGCACTCAGCCTGCTTGGTTTTGAAATGGCACTCCCTCAGCCAAGCACACAATGGGGCGTAACACAGAAACGAGTGAAAGAACTGTATGGTATCGGGGATGGTCTGGCGCTGTATTTCAAACCCTTTAATCAAGAAGCGGAGCTGGAAAAGTCAGTAATGTGGAACGCGATGCCATTTGTAAAAAATAACAAAGTACACTCGGTGGAACCTGTTTGGAACTATGGTGGGGCGATGTCTCTGCTTCACGTAGCCGACGCCTTGACCAACAGCCTGCTTGAGCTTGCACCAGATTCAGGTGAATAAATGGCTGCAATACGCTTAAGTTTTTTATTCATCCCACTGATCGCAGTTTCAGGCTACGTTGGCAGTGAGCTGACTCTCGGCCATCAATGGGGGATTGTATTCCAGCTGATGACATCGGGATTTGAACCTGCTGAGTTTGAGGAAATTCTGTTTGCCGAGGCGCACCTTCCCAGAATCCTGATTGCCTTGATGGTAGGCGGTGTTCTGGGGCTGGTGGGAAGCCTGTTGCAACAGCTCACTCAAAACCCATTGGTGTCTCCTCTCACATTGGGTACTTCTTCCGGTGCCTGGCTGGCTTTGATCATCGCTGGTGTCTGGCTTCCGCCTGCCACTGCCTTTGCCTCTATCCTTATTCCATTTATTGGAGCCATGATCAGTCTGGGAGTGGTTATCGCCATTGTCGGCTTAAAAGAGCTATCGGGGCTAAGGGTCGTGCTAGCTGGTATGGCGGTGAATATTCTGTTTGGCGCTATCGCAACAGGTATTGCTCTGTTCAACAACGAATACGCTAAAGATCTGTTTATATGGGGTGCGGGTGATCTGGCTCAAAATGGTTGGCAGCAAGTTGAGTGGCTTTACCCTCAACTCTTGTTGGCACTGGTTTTAATCGTCGTTTCTCCAAGGATTCTGGCATTGTTGAGGTTAGGGCAAACTAACGCCGCTGCCAGAGGGCTTAGCCTGATTCCTGCGTTTGCATGTTTGCTTATTCTTGGTCTTTGGCTCGTCTCTTCCGCCATCGCAACGGTAGGAATCATCAGTTTTATTGGATTGATTGCCCCAAATATCGCCCGATATGCGGGTGCAAGAACACCGAAAGCCGAACTTTGGTCCAGTATGGTGATGGGAGCCTGCCTGCTGCTGGCGACTGATACATTAACTGTTGCCATCAATTTGGTCTCTATCAGTGTTATTCCATCGGGTACCATCACAGCGTTCATTGGTGCTCCGGTCTTAATTTGGTTTGCTCGAAACAAATTGAAAATTCAGGATCAAATGAGCCTGTCGCTGCCAGAAACGTCCCTAAACTTCCGTTCAAATACGTTAGTTATCGCGGCTATCACGACTCTTATCATGGTCGTTTTAAGCGCGTTTGTTTATAACACTGGGCACGTTTCGGGCTGGACGATTCAAATGCCTACCGAATTTGTCTGGGAGCAACAATATCCAAGAATGCTGACAGCATTTAGCGCCGGATTTGGCTTGGCGATCGCTGGTGTCGTACTTCAGCGGATTATCTATAACCCGCTGGCAAGCCCTGACATTTTGGGTATTTCGGCAGGTGCCAGCCTGTTTCTGGTGGTTGGCATGATGCTGCTTGGGACGTCACTGTTTGAACTGCAGTTTTCTCTGGCTTTAGCTGGCTGTCTGGCTGTGCTGGCGGTGCTGCTTTTATTGGGTCGACGACACCAGTATTCACCGGGAATGCTGATACTCACAGGTATCGCTTTAACTGCACTGATTGAGTCACTTATCCACTTTATTCTTGCCCAAGGGAACGAAACCGCTTACTTGCTTCTGACCTGGCTATCTGGCTCTACTTACCGAGTGGAAGCTAACTCTGCCATTGCTCTCTTTGGTTGTACTCTAGTGCTCTCTGGGTTGGCTTTGTCGTTGCACCGATGGTTAACCCTGATTTCTGGAGGAAGAGGTTTTGCACAGGCGCGAGGGCTTAATGTTCCTTCAAAGTTTAAGATTCTTTTGATCCTCGTTGCCATGCTTTGTGCTGCGGTAACCGCCACCATGGGTCCTGTGTCCTTTATCGGGCTGCTTGCGCCACACGTTGCGGTAATGCTGGGAGCAAAGCGCGCCAAAGATCAAATGCTGGTAGCAGGCTTTACAGGCGCGTCATTGCTGATGTTTGCCGACTGGCTGGGTCAGAATGTGGTCTATCCCGGACAAGTATCAGCCGGTATTGTGGTCTCTATCATCGGCGGTTCTTATTTCTTAATTCTACTCATGCGGAGTAAAGTGTCCCGATAGCTCGAACTAACCCTTAGTGAAAACAATTCTCATTCATTGAATTTCATTCAGGGCTAGAATACACTGCGAGCTCTTTCGGAGGACCCTATGAAAAAAACAATTCCACTCTCTATGCTTCTTCTTGCAGGCTGTTCTGCTGTGCCTTCTACAGAGAACTCATCGTCTGCAATAAATACCTTCTATGATTATCAAATTTACGCCTCCGGAAAATCCAAAGCACTTCACGATCTTGTCGAGGAATTATCTTCTGAGGATGTGGTTCTGGTCGGTGAGTGGCATGGTCATTCTGCAACCCACCGTTTTCAGACAGACTTATTAGCTGCACTCAACCAATCGGGTCTACCCACTGCTCTGGCGATGGAGCAGTTTTCACGAGATGCGCAACCTGTAGTCGATGATTACCTTAGTGGTGAAATTGGCGAGCAAACCCTTATCAAACAAGGTAACGCATGGCCAAACTACACCAGCGACTACCGACCTCTTGTCGAATTTGCGCGCACCAATAATTTGGATGTGATTGCAGCCAACGCACCGAAAAACACAGTAAAGTGCATTGGTCGAAAAGGCTTATCCTGGACGGAACACTTAAGCGAAGAAGATCGCGGTTTTATTGCCAAAAACATCGATACCAGCGATTCGCCATACAAGCAGAAATTTATGGCATCCATGCACCATGGAAAGCCCGAGCAAACCGCAAATCAGTACGCGGCACAAGTTACCTGGGATGAAACCATGGCAGAGAGTATTGTTCAGTACCTTGGTGAGAATCAGGGTAAAAAAGTACTACTCACCGCGGGTAAGTTTCACGTAACCGAAGGCTTAGGGACAGCACATTCAATTAAGCGTCGAAACCCAGACTTAAATGTTGTTGTCATCGACCCTGTGACTGAAATTTCAGAAAGTGCTATCGGATACCAAGTACTGGTCGCAGAGCTTCCGCCTCGTTACATCAAGCAAGAAAACCGCATGAAAGCTTACCACCAGTTAGGTAAGCGAAATGCTGACTTGAATTGCGACATCAAGTAAATCCCTCTCCTCAGAACTGGACTGATTTTTGCTAGCTTCTTGACCATTGTGTACAAGAAGCTATCAAATTCGGCAGAAAAAACAGTCAAGGTTTTCTAACCTTTGCCGATAGAGTATTCAGGACATATTGAGGAGTACAATATGACTTCGATTGGATCAGAGCCAGTGCGAGTCACGCCAGCCACTGCAACCACCAGCAGCACGAATGCTAAAGCGACCGATGAAGCCGTCGCGAATTCTGCCGTTAAAGTGGAACAGAACAAAGTGACCTTGTCTGCTGAAGGCAAGGCTCTGCTGGCAGCATTACAACAAATCGAGAAAGAAGGCGTAGCTGTAGGCGATAAGAGCGTCGGCGATAAAGTCGAATCGTTTGCCCATGGCGCACTAGGGATGGATCACCCAGACAAATTTAAAGAAGAAGACGATACCTCCTATTCTGCGGGGCAATATTTGTCCGCAGCGGCAACACTTGGCGGCATCATTGCGCTTCTGATTTAATTTGCCGCTTTAACCTTCTTACCCTTAAAAAATTTGTCTTCAGGACAAATATCTTTGTTTGTCCGCAAGTTAACCTCAAATCCATAATAAGCCACATTTTTGTTATGGAATATCTTTGTGGACAAGCCCTTTTCATTAATCGATAAACCCACGTTTTTCGGTGCCCTCTTCTTACTTACCTTAGTTACGATTCCTCTTATCGCGTTTCCTGCCGAAGGTGCTCATTGGATAGCGATAGCCAAATCATTTATGACCGACAAGCTGGGCTTCCTGTACCTGACACTGGGGATGACCGCATTCTTCTTTATGATTTATGTTGTGTTCAGTGACATGGGACAAATCAAATTAGGTGACGCAGACGAGGAACCTGAGTTTGCAACTGCCTCATGGGCAGCCATGTTGTTTTGCGGCGGAATCGGAGCCAGCATTCTGTATTGGGGCTGTATCGAATGGGCATATTACTATCAATCCCCACCTTTTCAGCTCGAACCGGGAAGTGAAGAAGCAGTTCGCTGGGCAGCCACTTACGGCATTTTTCACTGGGGACCCATTGCATGGGCGATTTACCTGATTCCAGCTTTACCCATCGCCTATTTCTTTTATGTGCGTAAACAGCCAGTACTGAAAGTGTCTAGTGCATTGATGCCTGTACTCGGTGAGGAACGTACACAAAAAGCGCCAGGGAAAATCGTTGATGTGCTGTTCATATTTGGCTTACTCGGTGGTGCAGCGACGACACTTGGATTGGCCGCCCCTCTGATCGGTGAAGGGTTGTATCAGCTATTTGGTATTCCCCAAACTACATACAGCCAGATTGGTGTTCTTTTGGTTTGTACCGCGATTTTCGCCTACTCTTCTTATGCCGGTATGGAGAAAGGTATTAAAGTTCTCAGCAACATCAATTTCTGGGGTGCCATGGGCTTGCTCGTATTTGTCCTGATGGTGGGACCCACCATATTCATGCTGGAAACGGGCTTAGATTCAATTGGCAGAATGCTTTCGAATTTCTTTACCATGGCGACATGGGCAGAACCTTTTGGTGGCTATGGCAGCTTTGACAACACTCACTTCCCGCAGGACTGGACCATCTTTTACTGGGCGTGGTGGCTGGTCTTTGCACCGAGCATGGGCTTATTTATTGCGCGTATTTCCAGAGGAAGAACCATCAAACAGATGGTCACAGGTTCTATTTTCTTTGGTTCCCTTGGCTGTTTTCTGTTCTTTATGGTTTTGGGAAACTACGGTCTCTCTTTGCAACTTTCTGGCGAGCTGGATGTTGTCGCCATCCTGAATGCAGAGGGGGCGACCAAAGCCATTTTTTCTATGCTGGGTGCCCTTCCTTTTAGCAAAGTAGTTATCGCCGTATTCACCTTGTTGTGTGTGATTTTTACGGCGACAACCTTTGATTCCATTTCCTACATACTGGCATCGGTCGTACAAAACAATGTGTCCGAAGAGCCTATGCGCTGGAACCGTATGTTCTGGGCATTTACCCTGTCTCTACTACCAACGGTATTGATGTTCCTTGGCGGACTGAGCACATTACAAACCGCTGCGATTGTGGGTGGTCTTCCTTTGCTGGCGATCTCTGTCATGTTGATGGTATCCGCTGTCAGAGCCACCAGCCTGGATATCCGACATCAGGAAGATTATGTAGAGCCGACGATAAATATCGAAGACTTGCCCGATATGGATCCTTGGTCTTCAGAAGGAATGGCACTTGCGAGATTTGAACGCAGTAGAGACGCAGCCCGAGACGCGGCAGAGCAAGAGCGTGAGGCACTCGCCCAGTTACTCGCAATGCGAAAACGAATCCGAGCCTATGTGCTTGAACACAGTGAAGAGGAAAGCCTTGCGGATCACGAATTGCCTGCTGAAATGCAATCAGAGCTCCAATCACTGCAAGACTTAGTCGCCCAGACTAAAGAACACAAAGAGCAACTCTCTCAGCAGGCACAAGAAGCAAGGATGGAGTTTAATCGACAGATAAGTTGATTTTAGATTGACAGCGTCGGCTGCCATTTCTAATCATGCAGACCATGATTAATGTCCAGTCGTTAAGAACGTCCTGGGTGATTCAACACGTGATCTTCCCAGTCCACTACATCTATTTCATACACCACTTTATTGCGTACGCTTTCTCCAGCAGCATGCATGGCAGATTTAGAGCCAGTGATCAGTGGGTGCCATTCGGGTAGGTTTTGACCTTCGGCAAGAACACGATACGAGCAGGTTTCAGGTAGCCAGTGGAATTCGTCGATTTTGTCGCGAGTCAGTTTTAGGCACTCTTCGCCAGATTGAAAACGATTCGGGTAGTCTTTGCAGCCGCAGGTTTTGTCGTTTAGCCAACTGCATGCCACATTGGTGTAGTAAACCTCATCGGTATCTTCGTCCATCAGTTTGTGCAGGCAGCATTTTCCACAACCGTCGCAAAGAGACTCCCACTCTTTTTCTGTCATTGCTTCCAGCGATTTTGTTTCCCAAAAATGTGCCATGATTTTACCTGCTAAATGTTCACGCCTTAACCGAATGCGTTAAGGAGGCGTCGTTATATCCGTTCAGCACCAGTAGTGCAAGTGATTTAAATCTCTTCCTAGCACGCACCTCTCTTTAATCGTCGACACTTATCAGTATTCTTTGTTTCCATATAGCAACAGTTATTTGATTAAATCCCTATATATCAACAAATGAGCACTCTTTATTATCCTTCCTGACAATTAAATCAACAAATAGGAATTCAAATGAAAAAGCATTTACTCGCGGCTACTGCCTCTCTAATTTTAAGCCAGCAAGTAATAGCTGCACCAACTTTGAGTGAAAGGCTCCCCAATTTGCCAGGTGTAGAGTCCGTTGTGTTCGATGAAAACAAAGGGGTGTACTTCGTATCTCTTCAATCTGGTAATGAACCTGGAGATGGATCCATCGTCGCCCTGAATGCGGATTATCAATTTATTGCTACAATCGCCAACGGCTTAGACAATCCAAAAGGGATCGCACTAAAAGACAACCTTCTGTTTGCCAGCGATATGAAAGCCCTTCTAGAAATAGATTTAGCAACCGGAAAGGTGGTCACGCACCACGCTGAGAATGCTGAGTTTCTTAACGACGTCGAGATTGACGCAGATGGAAACGTCTATGTGTCTGATATGTTTACATCAGCTATCTATAAGCTGGAAAACAACACCATGTCGGTTTGGATGGATACACCGGAACTAGAAAATCCTAACGGACTAAAGTTTATAGATGGCGATTTATACGTCGCTGCGTGGGGTTCTTTTAACGATGGCGACCCACTTAACGCTCCTTTTGGACGTTTGCTAAAGGTCAACCCAGAAACTAAATCCATAAAACGTGTGACCGAAAAACCGTTTGGGAACTTAGACGGCATTCAAGTAAATGAAGATGGGAACCTGTTGGTATCCGACTGGAAACAAGGGGTTATATTTACTGTTTCAAACCAAGGAGAGATTCGAAAAACCGTTGACTTACCAAGGGGCTCTGGCGATATCTATTACTCCAAAAATCAAAAAACGCTTATGGTGCCAATGGCTTTAGAAGGCGAAGTGCTGGTTTACCAATACTGATTTGAAATTAAGAAAGCGCTGTGTGAATAAGCACGGCGCTTAAGCGGCATCAAATTTGTTTTTTATGAATTCAATGAAGGTTCTTAGCCTTTTGGGCTGATATTTATCTTTATGATATATGGCAGAAAGCGGGATACGAGGTATGCGCCATTCGGTCAGTACGGGAACCAATTTTCCAGCGTCAATCATGTCTTGGCAATACATTGCAGGCACGCGAATAATACCATTCCCAAGCAACGCTCCTTGAATCAGTGCTCGACCATTTTTGCAGACCAAATGTCCTTCTACAGTCACATCAATTTCGTCACTGTTGCTTTCCTTAGACTGAAAGCTCCATCGATTTACTGATCCGGTTAAACAACGATGTTCTATAAGCTCTTTCGGGTGAATAGGTGATCCGGTTTTGGCGAGATATTGAGGGCTAGCCAGCGTTACTATCTCAACGTTCAATAACTTACGCGCGATAAACCCTGCATCTTGCAAATCACCCATTCGGAAGGCAACATCAAAATCATCGTCTATCAAATCAACTCTGTGGCTGGTGAAGTCCAAATGCACTTGTATATCTGGATAAGTGGCCATAAATTCACTTACATAAACTGCAATGATGTCCTCACCAATCAACCCACCGACACAGTTAACCCGAATAATCCCCCTAACGTCTTCAGTATCATCCACGGCGGCCACTAATGCTTGGTCAATCTCTTTTAAAGCGCTTTCACATTGCTTAAAGAAACGTTCACCCGCCTGAGTGAGTTTTAATGTTCTGGTAGTACGTGTCAGTAACGTCACTCCCATCTGAGTTTCCAATGAGCTAATCTGCCTTGAAACATGCGATCGCGATACGGAAAGCGCATTTGCTGCCTTGGTAAAGTTGCCTAGTTGGGCAATCAATACAAAAGAGCGAATGTCCGCGAGATTCACATTGTTTATCATAAGAGCACTTACCTACCAATTGTTGCTATGGTGCAATAGTAATTGATGCCGATGTTATCAACTAATCTTTTCTGTTAATATCCCGCTCCTGTTTTCACTGAGAGGTTTTCTGATGGATTGTCGACTAGGCTGCGGAGCATGCTGTATTGCACCCAGTATTTCATCGCCTATTCCAGGAATGGAAAATGGGAAACCCGCAGGCGTCCGTTGTATTCAGTTAAATGAAAACAACCTTTGTAAGTTGTTTGGTAAACCCGAACGCCCAAAAGTCTGCCACCAGTTTAAGCCTTGCCCTATTGTGTGTGGTTCAACAAACCAAGATGCCATCACCAATATTACTGAGCTGGAAAGATTAACCTAATCCAACTTCATAAATTCACCTCTGTTCATTATTCATCCGGTCAGTTCTGGTTGTTCTAATTCATTGAAAAAAACAGAACTTTATAAATATCTAAATGTCATTAATATAATCTATTAATCGTGGAATCCGTCTCAAAAATACGAGACTGGACAAATACCGGAGAACACATGACAAAACCCAGCCTCTTCATTTCTATTTTGTTGTCTTTAGTTGTACTTTCTGGGTGCGCTTCGATGTCAGCAGAAGAATGTCAAACCACTCACTGGGGAGATCTTGGTTATCAGGAAGGTCAAAGTGGCACTGATCCTTCTGTAATCAGTGATTATGCGAAGGATTGTGGTGAAAACGGCATCAGTGTAGACAAAGCTGCATGGCAGAAAGGATACAACCAAGGGTTGATTCTGTACTGCTCACCTGCCAATGGTTACCGTGAAGGAGTAAGTGGAAGAACCTACTATGGCGTTTGTGACAACCAGCAGTTTGTCGCGCAATACCAACTAGGACGTCAACAATATCTAAAAGAGCAAAGGTTAGAAAAGATTGAGCAAGAGATTTCAGACATTGATTTGAAGCTAAGCAACAAACAAGGTCTGGATGAAGACGAAAGAAAGCGCCTGAACCGTGTACGTGACAGCTTAGTCAGTGAACGTGGTCAACTGCTTAGCACTCAATATCGATTTGAACTCAATTTGTAATAGAAAACCCCAATAGCCAGTAAACCAACTATTGGGGTTTGTTTTAACTGCGGTAAGAGATTTAAAGCTTTTGTCGACCCATTAGTGAATGAGACAGAGTAGTCCCATCAACCAGATCCAGCTCGCCTCCCATCGGGACGCCGTGAGCAATACGAGTCACATCCACATCATGAGCATGACAAAGCTCTGCAATGTAATGTGCTGTGGCTTCGCCCTCTACTGTCGGGTTAGTGGCGAGTATCACTTCCGTAATGTCTTTCCGTCTTAATCGAAAGTCGAGAACATCCAATCCGATGTCGCTAGGCCCGATACCATCCAGAGGGGATAGATGCCCCATAAGAACGAAGTAACGTCCGGAATACTGACCTGTTGCCTCTACAGCAGCAATGTCAGATGGGCTCTCAACTACGCAAAGCTGACCATTTTCCTGGCGCTTTGGATTTAAACAAATATGACAGGTTTCTTCTTCGGTGAACGTTCGGCATTCACTGCAATGACCAATCTCTGTCATTGCCTGAGACAACACTTCCGCTAACTGAAGACCGCCTTTTCTGTCTCGCTGTAACAAATGAAAAGCCATACGCTGAGCCGACTTGGGACCCACCCCAGGCAGACAACGTAAGGCTTCCATCAATTGTTCCAGCAAATGGCTGGTACGCATATATGTATTCTTCTATGAAGATTTAGAAAGGCATTTTCATGCCTGGTGGCATTTGCATTCCACCAGTGATCGACGCCATTTTCTCTTTTTGAGTTTCTTCAACACGGCGAGATGCGTCGTTGAATGCTGCTGCAATCAAATCTTCCAACATCTCTTTGTCGTCTTCCATCAGGCTGTCGTCGATGTCTACACGACGTACGCTGTGACTACCAGTAATAGTAACTTTAACTAAACCAGCACCGGATTCACCGGTTACTTCCATGTTCGCAATTTCTTCTTGAAGCTTTTGCATGCGTTCTTGCATTTGTTGGGCTTGCTTCATCAAACCGCCCATACCGCCTTTACCAAACATTTCTTTTCTCTCTGGTTTATCTAGGTTGTGGTTTCTTGATGGGGTCAAAAGTCAGTACTTTCAATCCCAGCATCTGTGTGTTCTCTGGAAATCAGATTGGTCTCACGCTATCACTGTCTATTTCTGCCGCAAATCGAGCCTGAATAAACTGAACATGAGGATCCTCGGCTAAACTTTCATGCGCTTGCTGAAGCTTGCCCTGATAAAGTTTGTCTCTGATTTCGAGTGGAGATTCCCCGTCTTCGCCAATTTTAACAATAAGCTCACACGGCTCTCCAAGCGCTGTTGCCAACGCATCTGATAAATCTTTCTGCGCCTTTTCTGTGTTGAGGTGCGCTTGCGACGCCCTCAAGGTCAGATGAATGGTATTGCCTTCTTTCATGTAAGACGAGTTGAGTGCTAACTGCTCAACCAGTTTTGCCGTATCCAGCTTTTGGATCAGGGCAGACCATTCGTCTGCATCTACAGACTCTTCTACCAGCTTAGCTGCCATTTCAGGGGTTTTGGTGTGTTCCAGCGCTTTTTTAATTTGCGTCGGTGTCAGTTCGGTTCTCTGCGGCTTAACCTGAGGCTTGGATGGTTTCCACTGATAAGGCTCATTGGACACTTCCTTTTTCTCGGCGGTGGCTGCCGCTGAACTTGCTGGCGACACCTGCCCAGCCGGCGCGAGCTGAGCTATACGCTCTGCTGCTGACTGTTTTTTCGCTGCGGGTGCCGCGTTAACCTTTTTTGGCGAACTGCTTGTTGGCTTCGAGTTCTGCCCACCAGGATTACGTTTGCTCCGAAGTTGATGTCGAAGACCCGAAAGTGGGCTTGCTGCCGCTTGAGGAACTGGTTCTGAAGGCTGCTGAGCCGCGCTTTGTTGAGCTGGTGCACTAGGTGCTGGCTCGGAAGAAACAGGTTGTGAGTAAGCAGGATCATCGTATTGCGGGGGCATTGAATCCTGTTCAATATCTCCGTAATTCGGCATATCACTGTAATCCGGCATTGGCTCACTGTGAGACTGAGGCGCTGCTTGCTGTTGCTGTTGCTGTTGCTGTTGCTGTTGCTGTTGCTGTTGCTGTTGCTGTTGCTGTTGCTGTTGCTGTGCAGTATTTTGTCGCGCTGCTTCCAGTTTCTCACGCGCTGTTTCTGCAGGAGAAACGGGGGAATGAGAAGCTTCTGGCTGAGCAACAGACGGTTGAGGCGCTGCAGATGCAGCAGGCTTCACTTCAGCAGGTTGTACTGGTGCTTTTGCACTTGGTACAGATGTCGTTGCAGGCTGCGCATTCAGTGGTACAGCCTGAACGGATGCTGGTCTGAAGGCGATTAACCGCAGTACAATCATCTCCGCTCCCATCTTAGGAGTAGGAGCAATGGCGAGATCTTCACGACCTTTAATCACCATTTGATAATACAGCTGCACTTCTTCTGGCGTCAGAGCTCGTGATAGCAACTCAATCTTTTCAGCATCTGGCTGAGCTTTGTCGAGTGTGGCAGGCAGTGCCTGATACATCGCAATTCGATGAAGCTGAGTAGCGAGCTCTTGTAGCAAACCATCCCAATCGACACCAATCTGTGCAAGGTGATCCAGAGCATTCAGAGCAGTCTGTGCCTGATGAGAACTGATGGCTTCGAGTAAATGAATTGCCTGATCAGTATCCAGTGTACCCAGCATATTCGCGACGGTTGCGGTATCAATTGAACCGTTACCAAGCGCAATAGCCTGATCGGTGAGGCTGAGCGCATCACGCATACTTCCATCTGCTGCATGGGAAATCATCCCAACCGCGCGTGCTTCGGCAGTAACTTGCTCATGAGCCAGAATATGGTCGAGCTGCTGATGGATATTATCAACGCTGATCGGTTTGAGATGGAACTGCAAACAGCGTGAAAGAATAGTTACTGGCAGCTTTTGCGGATCGGTCGTCGCCAATAGAAACTTCACGTATTCCGGTGGCTCTTCCAGCGTTTTAAGCAACGCATTGAAGCTGTGGCGAGACAGCATATGAACTTCGTCTATCAGGTAGACTTTGAATCGACCGCGCGCCGGTTTGTACTGAACGTTATCCAGTAACTCTCGCGTGTCTTCTACCTTAGTTCGGGATGCGGCATCTATCTCTAGCAGATCAACGAATCGTCCTTCGTCGATTTCCTTACAGGTAGAACATTCCCCACAAGGGGTTGCTGTGATGCCTGTTTCGCAGTTTAGCCCTTTGGCAAACAAACGACCAATCGTTGTTTTACCAACGCCACGCGTACCGCTAAATAGATAAGCGTGATGAAGACGATTCTGATTTAAGGCATTTTCCAGTGCCGTCAGCACATGGCTTTGCCCCACGACTTCATTAAACTTTTGCGGACGCCACTTACGTGCTAACGCTAAATAACTCATTCACACTTTCCAATTACGAATGAATGTGAAGAAGGGCTTAGTGCCCTTCAAATTCACAGATGCTGTAAACATTCAGACCAAATTCTTTCAGGCGAGTTTCACCGCCAATTTCTGGAAGATTGATAACGAATGCTGCATGTTCTACTTCACCACCAAGCTGACGGATCAGTTTTACAGTCGCTTCAATTGTACCGCCAGTTGCAAGTAGGTCATCAACGACCAGTACTTTGTCACCTTCAGAGATGGCATCAGTATGGATTTCCAGAGTGTCGGTTCCGTACTCAAGCTCGTAAGACTGAGCCACCGTTTCACGTGGCAGTTTGCCCGGTTTGCGAACAGGCACAAAACCCACACCCATTTCCAAAGCCAAAGGAGCACCAAAAAGGAAGCCACGCGCTTCCGTACCCACAATTTTGGTGAATCCCATGTCTTTGTACTTTTCTACCAAAAGCGCAATCGTTGCACGGTAGGCATCAGCATCTTCCATCAAGCTAGTTACGTCGCGGAAAAGGATTCCCGGTTTTGGGTAATCTGGAATGCTTTTGATGCTCGCTTTGATCTGGGCGATGGTTTCAGTAGTCATAGTGTTAATCTTTAATCTCTGGCGTTTTCACAACAAACGCACATTGTAATACCCCAGTTAACATGTTTCTGCGAACTGGAAAAAGAAAATGAAATCCGCTTTGAGAGCGGCGCTTAATGTTAGTGATTTTCTTCTTTATCAGCAACAGGCTCAAGAACCGGGATCCGAGAAAACCAGGCTAACAGAACACAAAGCAATACTAACAGCATAGCTTTTACCCAGATTATTGGGGCAACGATAATAGAGACAGTAAAGCTGATCACGATAAACACATAGGCTCTTCGTTTCACTTTGGGCTTGAGAGCGCGATGCTGCTGCCAGTCGTTAAGAATAGGACCAAGCTTGGGATGCGTATGAAGCCAGTGGTAAAACTTGGGGCTACCACGTAAAAAGCATGCACTGGCAAGCAGTATAAAAGGTGTCGTAGGAAGCAAGGGAAGCACGATACCAATCACTCCCAAGACGAGAGCAACAATCCCCAAAGCGTTCCACGCGGTACGACGAATACTGATAGCAAAACACCCAGTTAACGAATTTCGCCACTATCATACCGTGCAACACACGGATGCCAAAAACAAAAACGGTTTCCAGAGCGGAAACCGTTTTAAAGTTCAAGATTCATAAAAATCTAATATCCATTGAATACTCGAATCCAAGTCAGTGTTGCGGGCAGCGTTGGAATCAGTAGCACAGCGATAAAACCTAAGAAATATAAAAAATTGTATGGATCTTTGTAATTTTCGTGTTCCGACATGGCTCAGTTTTTCTCCTCGTTTTATAAGACGAATGACTATATAAAATGCGCCAGCCAGAAAAAACACACAAAATGAAAGGTTATTTAACCTTCGCAACAACGATCTCACTTTTCTCTTACATTTCGTAACAGGTATCGCTATTGAACGTTGCCCTGGTAAATATCCAGACAAAAACTGCTGGAGCCTACCTTACTGAGTGTTAACTGACCACCACTATGCACTTGCAAGTTGGAATGGGCTTTGTGGCGAATGTTCCCGTCTCCCAGTGTGATGCCATCCAGCAAGTGAATATTTTGACCTCCACTTGACCACACACTTTCCAAGCCTGCGGAGACCACTTCTAACGAGCTGTCCGTCATATCGACAACACCGAACAGTGCATTGATAGAAGACGCATATTCAGAGCACGCTATGCCTTTCTCTACCGCCTCTATCAGGTGATTGAGATCGATGGTATCGCTCTTGTTGTTTCGGAGATGGTCATTGAACAATGCCCTGACCAGTAAAGTCGTCGCGACGGATTGGGAGCCCCCAGAAGCGGCATCAACCAGATAGAAAACAAAGTGACCGTCCATAACCCAGGCGTAATCAAATACCAGAGGTAAGGATTCAGAAGACTGAAGTAAACGGTAAGAACACTTCCATCCCCCGACTTTTGTATCCCTCTCGGGCAAGAGGGCTTCCAGCAGGTCGCGCGCCATATTTGGGTTGCTTTGCAGGTGTTCAAGATGCCAGTGAAGTTCTTGCTCTTCAGGTAAATCACCCGACTCATCGACCCGGAACCACTGGCTCGCAAAATCGCGCTGCTCAGAGTCGTTATCTTCGGCGTCTTCTAATGTGTTGCTGATCGCTTTTTCCAGATGATTCATATCAGCAATAGGTTTGGACAGAAAGTCTTTAATGCCGAAACGCAAAGCTCTCGCTACGTCGGACATTTCTTCGGTCGCAGATACAACTATCATTGGAAGCGAAGGGTACTCCCAGCATACTTCCTCAACAAATTCGATTCCGTTCAAAACGGGCATAGAGATATCACAAATAACCAAGTCAGGCACTTCGGTACGCAGTTGCTTGAGACCGTCGAGACCGTCCTCTGCCTCCATAACTCGGTAACCGTTGGACTCCAGATAGCTGGTAATCAATCGGCGAAAGATAGTGTCATCATCAACGACCATGACAGTGGGTTTGTCTAACGCAACCCCCTTTGCCACCTGATGTTGCAATACGCTTGATTTAATCATGGATCTAACCTCAAAAAATAAAGAAAGCTTCCTAAATGAGTCTTATTATTTTTTTACTCATTAACATAAAAAGTAGTCAGTAAAGTGCGTTTCTACAACTTTCCAAATGTTATCCGTGCCGCAAATTGCGTTAAGCGATGGGCTATCTACGACACAAAATCGTTGACTTAAAACAACCTTCTTCTGAAAAGATGCGTTACACTAATTCTCTTGCATTTTTTGTGTGTCTTATAAATGAAACTTGATGATCTCAACCTTTTCCGGCAGGTAGTCGAGAATGGCAGCTACACTGCAACGTCGCGTAAAACCATGATTCCGGTCGCGACCATCACCCGTCGTATTCAGGCACTGGAAGACTCCCTGAACCTGCGATTGTTGAATCGCCACGCAAGGAAACTAACCCTTACCGAAGCTGGCGAGCGCTTCTATATCGAATGTTCCCCATTGCTCAAACAACTGGCTTCAAAAGCCGAAAATATTTCCGATGATTGTCGGGGAGCGGCAGGAAAACTGAAGATATCTGCCCCCGCCAATATCACCAAAAGAATGATCATGCCGTTGCTGAATCAGTTTATGGCGGAGTACCCTGAAATTCGTATTGAGCTGACCACAACAAACCAGGCTGACCAGCTTGATCCGACTGAATGGGACGTGATTTTCAGAGTCGGTCCACAACGTGACTCTAGTCTCATTGTGCGCAAAATCAGTTCAGTGAAAGACATTCTGGTGGCCAGTCCGGACTACCTGAAACTGCATCGACCTCTGCAACATGCGGAAGATTTACGCGAACACGCTCTGCTGAAAGGCCACCCTTTAATGCGCTGGCAGTTAAACAACAGCGAAGGCGAAACGGTGATCATTAATGAACGTGGTCGACTAGAAGCCAGCGAGCTTAATGTTGTAAGGCGCGCCTGCTCTGCCGGGCTTGGTATTACTCTTATGCCCAACGTAATGCTGGAAACCTACATCAAAGACGGAAGTCTGGTTCGAGTGTTAGATGGCTGGAGTGCCAACCCAAGGGAAGTGTACATGCTTTATAATCACAAGGATCACCAACCTGAAAAGGTTCGTCTGCTGATTGATTTCTTCAGCCAACATTCCATGACTTAAAGACAAGAAAAAGCCAGAGCAGTGCTCTGGCTTAGTTATTCTTAGCTAGTCTAAAAGTGCTTACGCGCCTTCGTTGTGCAGCTCTAGGTTGGCAAGATCCTGCTGGATTTCGCGCTGAATTTTAGCGTCGTCATTACGAAGCCCATCCAGGAAGTCCAGGTATTGCTGGTCTACATCGCCCGTCACGTATTCACCGTTGAATACGGAACTTTCAAAGCGTGCGATGTCTTGATTGCCTGTACCAACAGCCGAAACCAAATCTTCCAAAGTTTGGAAAATCAGAGCATCTGCACCAATCATCTTACAAATTTCTTCGTTATCGCGACCGTGTGCAATCAGCTCATTAGCACTTGGCATGTCGATACCGTAAACGTTCGGGAAGCGTACTTCTGGAGCCGCTGAAACCATGTATACATTCTTCGCACCAGAATCGCGAGCCATCTCAATGATTTGCTCTGATGTGGTACCACGTACAATGGAATCGTCTACTAGCAGAACGTTCTTACCCTTGAACTCAGAACGGATAGCATTCAGCTTACGACGCACTGATTTCTTACGTTGTTGCTGACCCGGCATGATGAACGTACGACCTACGTAGCGGTTTTTCACAAAACCCTGTCGGTATGGCTTGTCGATAATCTGCGCGATTTCTAGTGCAATGTCGCAAGACGTTTCTGGAATCGGGATAACCACGTCGATATCCAGGTCGTCCCACTCTTTTTTGATTTTGTCGCCCAGTCTCTTACCCATCTCAACACGAGCACTGTAAACAGAAATCTTGTCGATGAATGAATCAGGACGAGCAAAGTAAACGAACTCGAAAATACAAGGATTAGACTGAGGATTTTCCGCGCACTGCTGAGTGAAGAGCTCACCGTCAAAGGTTGCGTAAATGGCTTCGCCTGGCGCTACGTCACGAACAAAGTCAAAGCCGACTGCGTCTAGTGCTACAGATTCTGAGGCAACCATGTACTCTGTGCGCCCGCTTTCCAGCTCGCGCTTGCCCAGACAAAGTGGACGAATGCCGTTAGGGTCGCGAAATGCAACCATACCATGACCGATGATCATTGCCGCTACTGCGTAAGCGCCGCGGATTTGTTTATGAACGTTCGCAACTGCGCTGAATACGCTGTCTTTGGTCACTTCTTTCGTCAGGTCAACTTCATGAGCAAGAATGTTAAGAAGCACTTCAGAGTCAGACGTTGTGTTTACGTGACGACGCGCTGTTTCGAAAAGGCGGTCACGCAACTCGTGAGCGTTGGTTAGGTTACCGTTGTGGGCAAGTGTAATGCCGTATGGAGAGTTTACGTAGAAAGGCTGGGCTTCTGATGCGCTTGAACTACCCGCAGTTGGGTAGCGAACGTGACCGATACCTACAGTACCTTGCAGACGTTGCATGTGTTTGGCTTCAAATACATCTTTAACTAGACCGTTCGCTTTTCTCAAACGAAAACGATTGCTTTCTATGGTAATAATACCAGCGGCATCCTGGCCACGATGCTGTAGTACAGTCAATGCGTCATAAATTGACTGATTTACAGGTGTTGTACCCACGATTCCAACAATACCACACATGTCATAATCCTCGGTTTTTGACAGTAGCTGGCACTACACAGTGCCAGACAAAAAGCTTGAAGTTTCTTTTAAGTGCTCGAAAAACGGCGCTATGATTCGGCTGAATTCAGGAATCAATTGCGAGTTGATCCACCACTCTGAATTTGGCAATGCAGTGAATGCATCAATAAAAAACAGCACAGCTGAAACAATCAGAATCCCTCGTAATCCGCCAAAGACGATACCCAAGATTCTGTCGGTTCCAGACAGACCCGTTTTTTGCACCAGTTGTCCAATAACATAGTTGACTAACGAGCCAACAACCAATGTAGCGATGAACAAAGCTGCGATGGCGGCTCCGTTTCGAAACATATCATCTTGAATATTGGTAAAGTACACCGCCAATTTGGCGTAATAGTGACTGGCGACAAAAAATGCGCCAAACCAAATCACAAGAGACAATGCTTCTTTCACAAAGCCACGAATCAGGCTGATCACAGCAGATAGCCCGATTACCCCTAAAATGACAAAATCTATCCAGTTCATTCTGTTCTACATCTTAAGTTGGCGCGCATTTTAACAGAAAAAAACGCGACGCAAACGTTTTCTTATGGATTTAGTGGTTTAAATTTCAACAGTTGACCTTTGGCTCCGGTGATTTTTTCTAATTCCTTGATTTGCTTTTCCAATTTCGGTTTAGAAACATCCGGTCCAATGATAACTCGTGAAAATTCGTTTTCTTGCTTGATATGAGCCTGATAGCCCCGTTTCTGAAGGTCTTTAACCAGTTTTTTGGCATTTTCGACATTCTTAAGTGCCATCAGCTGTATGATCCAAGCGCTATCTGCATAGTCGTTTTTCTCAGCGACAGGTCTTGGTGTCACTTCTATTTCTTCTGGCTCAGATTCGGTTGATGCAACGGTAACGGACACCGGGCTATCTGGAAGCACCAGATCATCCTCAACAGGTTCCAGCACTTCAAAGACTTCCACCTCTCCTTCCAATTCAGGCTTGATTGGTATGGGGGCAAGTTCTTCTTTGTAGTGCTGCTTTTTCCCGTCCAGCAGGTCTGGCAAAACAATCACGCCAACAGAGACCAGCAAAATGGTCCCCACTAGCCTGCTTTGAAACTTACTCGCCATTCTGGCTCCTTTCTTTCTCCCAGTATTCCAGTACAGCACCTACCGTATGGAATGAACCGACAACGACAACAACGTCGTCTGGTTTTGCCTGCGCCTGAGCGTTTACAAATGCATCTACTGGGTTGTCAAACTTGCCTGAATATGAAGGCAAATGTGTAATTAATTCGTCAACTTTTGCGGCTCTTGGTCCTTCAAGTGATGCCGGATACCATTTTGTTGCAATAGGAGCCAAAACTTTGAGTGTTTCCTCAATGTCCTTGTCATGCAACATGGCAACCACCATATGAATCTTCTTGTTCGGGTGCAGTTTCGTAAGCTGCTCAACCAAGTAGCCCGCCGAGTGAGGGTTATGCGCGACATCCAGCAAAGTGAGAGGTGAAGAAGACAAGGTTTGCATTCTGCCTGCCAGTTTTGCGCCTTCCAGCCCTTTTACAATGTTAACGTCCGATATATCTAAATCTGCACAACCGAGTGCCATCAGCGCGGTAGCGGCATTTGGCAAAGGTAAACCTGGTATTGGAAGGTCATCTAAAATGAACTGCCCTGAGCGCCATTTCCAGCGGTCGCCTTCAACAGAATAGTTGAATTGAATTTCCACCTGATGAAGTTTGGCACCGATATCATCGGCATGCGCAGCAACGGTCGCTGGCGCTTTTGGCTGACCACACACCGCAGGTTTATTACTGCGGAAAATCCCTGCCTTTTCGTAGCCAATAACATTGATGTCATCACCCAACCAGTCCACATGGTCTAGAGCCAGACTGGTAATAACGGATACATCATGGTCTACCACATTGGTTGCATCGAGACGACCACCAAGTCCGACTTCTAAAAGCACCACTTCGACTTTTTCAGTCTGGAACAGGCGAAGTGCAGCCAGAGTCCCGTATTCAAAGAAGCTTAAGCTGATCTCTCCACGTTGCTTCTCGATAAAATCGAACGCTTCAGCGTGTTTTTCTTCTTCCAGTTCAGTGCCATTAATGCGGACACGTTCTGTATAGCGAATAAGATGAGGAGAGCTGTAAACACCGACTGAATAGCCAGCATCCAGCAAAATGGCTTCCATCAGTGCGCAGGTGGAGCCTTTGCCGTTGGTTCCTGCAACAGTGATGATTGTCGGAGCGGGTTTGGTAAGGTCAGCTTTTTCTGCGACGGCTTGGACACGATCCAAACCAAGGTCGATAGCACTGGTATGGATGTTTTCTAAATAATCAAGCCACATCGACAGAGGTGATGTGGCTTGTGGTACTTGATTTTGACTCATTAAACTCTTAACTGATTCTTAAGCGGCTGTTTAATGAATACTTTACTCTTTTTCGTCAGGAACTGGTACTTCGTATTGCTCTTCATTTGGAGAATCGTTAACCGATACCACCAATGGAGACGTCTGGTTAGTCAGTTTTGCCAACAAACCACCGATACGTTGACGCATTTCACGACGATCGACAATCATATCGATCGCACCATGCTCCAGTAAGAATTCACTGCGTTGGAAACCTTCTGGCAAATCTTCACGAACAGTCTGTTCGATTACACGGCGACCAGCAAAACCAATCAGAGCTTTCGGCTCACCGATGTTAATGTCGCCCAGCATCGCCAAACTTGCTGATACACCGCCCATTGTCGGGTCGGTCATCACAGAGAAGAAAGGCAAACCTTTAGCAGAAAGACGTTCTAGTGCTGCACTGGTTTTCGCCATTTGCATCAGAGACATCAAAGCCTCCTGCATACGCGCACCACCACTGGCAGAGAAACAAACCAGACCGCAGTTGTTCTCGATAGCGGCTTCAACAGCGCGAACAAAACGTGCACCAACCACAGAGCCCATGGAACCACCCATGAACTTAAATTCGAATGCACAAGCGACAACAGGCAAACCCAACAACTCACCTTTCATTACAACAAGTGCGTCTTTCTCACCACTGTTTTTCTGAGCAGCAGAAATACGCTCTTTGTAACGCTTGGAGTCTTTAAATTTCAGCTTATCTTGAGGCTCTAACTCAGTCGCCAGCTCTTCACGTTCACCTTCATCAAGGAAAGTTTCCAAACGACGGCGAGCGCCCATACGCATGTGATGGTCACATTTCGGACACACTTCTAAGTTACGCTCTAGTTCTGCATAGTACAGAACCTGCTCACAGGCGGTACATTTGGTCCAAATCCCCTCTGGAATGGATACTCTACGTGAGCTTACGATACTGCTTTTGTTTAAAATTTTTTCAAGCCAACTCATGGAAGACCTTTTCTATTAACTCTTCCGCCTCAATGCGAAAGATACAAATTCTGAATGATGCGTGAGGATTAAAACACAATATTCTCACACTGTGGATCAAAAACTGGTTGTACCTATTTTAAAGCAACAACAAAGTGCGATAACTCACAACTTTTCAATGCGTTTGGTGACCATAAAAACACCAATTCTCATTCGTTCTGTTTAGAGGTTATCTGGCAGAAATATCGGTCCAATCGGTTCCCTAGGCAACTCAAACTCTTCAGGGTAATCTACATCAACTAAGTAGAGCCCTTCCGCTTTCGCTGTTGCCCCGGCAAGCCTTCTGTCCTTAGCTTCCAGCAACCATTTGATCCATTCTGGTTCTTGGTTACCGCGCCCAACCTCGATCAGGCTGCCAGTGATATTTCTCACCATATGATGGACAAACGCATTCGCTTTAATGTCTATGACAACGTAATTGCCGTGTCTACTCACATTTAAATGCATGATATTTCGCCACGGGCTCCGGGACTGGCACTGAACCGCCCGAAAAGACGTAAAGTCATTTTCACCCAGCAGATACTGCCCGGCTAAATGCATTTTCTTTTCGTCTAAGTCGCCATGATAATGGCTGATGCCCGAGGATAAAATTCCTGGTCGATAGGCGTGGTTATAGATCACATAACGGTAGCGTCTTGCGGTAGCAGAGAACCGGGCATGAAATTCATCCGGCACCTCTTTTGCCCAGCGCACAGCAATGTCTTTAGGCATGTTGGCGTTAACCCCCATGGTCCATGCCACCATTTTTCTTACTGCGGTTGTTTCAAAGTGAACGACTTGACCTGTTCCATGCACGCCTGCATCTGTTCTGCCTGCGCACTGCACTTCAACAGGATGGTTTGCCACAATAGACAGAGATTTTTCGAGTTTTTCCTGAACACTGGCTACTTCTCTTTGGCGTTGCCAACCAAAGTATTTAGCACCGTCGTATTCGATGCCTAACGCAATTCGCATAGTCGTTTACTTCTCAATTTCACGGGGTCGGAGAGTATATACCCAAGTTACCTCAAGATGCTAGGTATGCCGAACACTCACAATATGACCAATAAAAAACAGGCAGCGAGTCGCTGCCTGTCTGGTTTTACAATGTAGCTTAGTTTTCGTTTAACTTGTCGATAAGTGACTTCGCTTCTCTTCTTACTTCATCATCACCGTAGACGATGGCTTCTTCAAGAAGCTTGATAGCGCCATCGGTGTCATTCATTTCGACGTAAATCTTAGCTAAGTCGAGCTTGCCTGCCGCTTCACTGTTGCTGTCTACATCGAATGGTTCTACGTTACCTAAAACATCTGGGAATTCATCAAGACCGACATCCAGCTCTAGCGCTTCCGCGTCAGGGTCTGGCTTGTCTCCAGATTCGGCTTCTTCACGCTCAACCTGAGCCATCAGCTCATCGACACTCATGAATTTCTGATCAGCATCTCCTTCATTTGATAGATCAGGCTGATCTGCCCAGTCCTCTTCATCAACTTTAGGTTCTTCAAGTGTTTCAGCTGCTCCCCAGACTTCTTTCTCTTCATCTGGTACATCTTCAGAAATGGATGCCTGCTGCTCTGGTGTCAGGTTAAAACCGTTCCAGTCTTCACCCGTTTCCAGCATGGCATCGATATCCATACCTGCGCTGTCGACTACTTTGCTGTCTAGTGGCTCATCAAACCCACCTATTGCTCCCCCATCAGGTTCAGAAAGCAACGTAGCCATGGTCGCAGACTCATCAAACTGGCTTAGGTCGTCTTCTGTAACTGGCGCTGTTGGCGTGTCTTCAGACAAGGAGAATGCGTCTTGCAGCGCAGCGGCTTCGTCATACTCACCCAAATCAGAGTCATCAAGCTGAATTGATTCTGGTTCATTCTCTTCATCATCGGAAATTTCTGATACCAAATCTTCGGCAAGAGGGGCTGGCTCGTCTGCCATTGCATCTAGGGCAGCAGATTCATCGAACTCACCAAGGTCCGTATCATCCAGTTCAATCGATTCGAGCTCTTCTGAAGCAACGTCTTCTGGAACCGGCGTTTCAACTTCTGGCTCTAGATCTTCTGCTAATGGAGCTGGCTCGTCTGCCATTGCATCCAACGCTGCCGCTTCATCGAATTCGCCTAGGTCGGCATCGTCCAGTTCAATGGGCTCTGGTTCTTCTAAAACAGGCTCTTCTGGAACAACTTCTTCTGAAACCGGCGCTTCAACTTCTGGCTCTAGATCTTCTGCCAGTGGAGCTGGCTCGTCTGCCATTGCATCCAAGGCGGCCGCTTCATCGAATTCGCCAAGATCGGCATCGTCCAATTCAATGGACTTTGGCTCTTCTGAAGCAACTTCTTCAGAAACCGGTACTTCAACTTCTGGCTCTAGATCTTCTGCCAGTGGAGCAGGCTCGTCTACCATTGCATCCAAGGCGGCATCTTCATCGAACTCGCCTAGGTCGGCATCGTCCAGTTCAACGGATTCTGGCTCTTCTGAAGCCATTTCTTCTGAAACTGGCGTTTCAACTTCTGGCTCTAAATCTCCTGCTAAAGGTGCAGGCTCGTCTGCCATTGCATCCAAGGCAGCGGCTTCATCGAACTCACCCAGGTCGGCATCATCCAGTTCAACGGATTCTGGCTCTTCTGTAGCAAGGTCTTCAGAAACTGGCGCTTCAACTTCTGATTCTAGATCTTCTGCCAGTGGAGTTGGCTCGTCTGCCATTGCATCCAAGGCGGCATCTTCATCGAATTCGCCTAGGTCGGCATCGTCCAGTTCAATGGGCTCTGGTTCTTCTAAAACAGGCTCTTCTGGAACAACTTCTTCTGAAACTGGCGCTTCAACTTCTGGTTCTAGATCTTCCGCTAATGGAGCAGGCTCATCTGCCATTGCATCCAACGCAGCCGCTTCATCGAACTCGCCCAGGTCTGCATCGTCCAGTTCAATGGGCTCTGGTTCTTCAGTAGCAAGGTCTTCCGAAACTGGCGTTTCAGTTTCTGGTTCTAGATCTTCTGCTAAAGGTGCTGGCTCATCCGCCATTGCATCCAAGGCGGCATCTTCATCGAACTCGCCTAGGTCGGCATCGTCCAGTTCAATGGGCTCTGGTTCTTCTAAAATAGGCTCTTCTGCAACAGCTTCTTCCGAAACAGGCGTTTCGACTTCTGGCTCTAGATCTTCTGCCAGTGGAGCAGGTTCATCTGCCATTGCATCCAACGCAGCCGCTTCATCGAATTCGCCTAAGTCGGCATCATCGAGCTCAACGGTCTCTGGCTCTTCTGAAGCAACATCTTCTGAAACTGGCGCTTCAACTTCTGGTGATGTTTCAGCTAAGTCAGCCGCTAGCTCTTGGTCTAGCTCGTTCAGTCCCATTTCGTCTGAGTTGTCGGCTTCTGCCTGAACTTCTTCCAGACCGCTTAGATCTGAACCCTCAAAGTCCCAGTCTTCGTCCTGTGGCGTGCCAAATTCATTTGGCACAGCTTCAGGCATAACTAATTCTGGCTCTGGCTCTGGCTCTGGCTCTGGCTCTGGCTCTGGCTCTGGCTCTGGCTCTGGCTCTGGCTCTGGCTCTGGCTCTGGCTCTGGCTCTGGCTCTGGCTCTGGCTCTGGCTCTGGCTCTGGCTCTGGCTCTGGCTCTGGCTCTGGCTCTTCAGATGGTGTGTCGAAGCTGTAGTTGTCAACGTCTTCTTCACTTATCTCTTCAATTTCTTCTTGTGGTGACTCATCTAAATCAGGCTGAAGCTCGGCTTCCAGTTCAGCTTCGTCGATTTCAAAGTCATCTTCTGCCTCAACAGAAAGTTCTGGCTCCGGAGCAACTTCCTGTTCGGTTTCCTCTTGAGGCGGCGCTTCTAAATCGATGTTATCCAGCTCGGATTCGTCTTCTTCCTCTGTAGCGTCGACCAAACTTTCGGTTTCTTCTACTTCTGGAAGTTCTCCGATCTCAGGCAGCTCAGGGGCATCTTCTTCATCGGTGACTTCACCCGAGAAGGCTTCAGCCTGCCAATCTTCTACCGATTCTTCTTCGTCGGATATCGCATCAGAATCGGATTTCAGACCACTTTCGTCCAGGTTTCCAATTTCGGCATCGGTAAATTCTGACTCTTCTCTGGTCTCCCCCATCAGGACATCTAATGGTTCATCATCGTGCCCTTTTAGAGAGAAAGCGGTTTCAGCGTCTTCAATAGGCTGCGCTGCGAACTCGTCAGACTTTTTATCGGATTTAGCATCTTCAGCGTCTTCTTCGATTTCAGGCGCATCAAGGTCAAGTTCAGGTGTATCAACCTCAGGCGTGTCTTCAACGTCTTGAGATGCTCCAACTTCTGGTTGTTCTGATTGAGTTTCTTCTTGTGCCAGATCTACTTCATCTGAAACTTCAGGTTCCTCAATCTCGGGTTCCGGCTCTGTTGTTTCCTGCTCTTCAGTCTCTACGCTTTCTTCTGACGCATCTTCTGAGACCGGCGCTTCTGTAACCTCTTCTTCTGGTTGAGTTTCTTCCGCTTCCGGTTCAATTGCGGGGGATTCCTCAAGGCTTTCAGGCACTTCTTCACTTACGTCTTGTGAAAAGGCATCGTCAAGCTCTTGGGCAAAGTCACCACCAGATTGATCTTCGGCAGTTTCAGTATCTAATTCAGCGGTTTCTGGTTCAGGTGTGTCTAGCTCATCATCAAGATGACTTTCCGATTCGAATTCAAAGTCCAATCCATCGTCTTGCGATGCGTTTTGGTCTGGTTCAAATTCGTCTAGAGTATCCGCACCTAAATCAAACTCTGCTGGGTCAAAGTCTTCTTCTAAATCAGTGGAATTCTCATCAACCAATTCATCCAGTAAATCGGTACTTTCAGGATCGACCGCGGTTTTTGAATCTTCCAGCACATCGTCAAGTAAATCCGTACTGTCTTCTGCCAATGAATCCGGCATATCCAGATCAAGATCGTCCTCGCTTACATCATCAAGAACGCTGTCTAGGAGGTCGGTACTGTCTGGGTCAATGGAAGATTTGGATTCGTCATCAACCAGGTCATCCAGTAAATCTGTGTTGCTTTCATCCAGAGACTCTGGGCTGTCGTCAGATTCTTCAAGTAAGCTGTCTAATAAGTCTGTTGAGTCTGGGTCGAAGGAAGGTTCATCCGGATCCGAAGATTCACTTTCATCCAGAACATCGTCTAACAGATCTGTGCTGTCATCGCTTAAGTCAAATTCATCTAACAAATCATCTTCTGAAGGAGTGCTACTTTCTTGCTCCAGAGCTTCTTCCAGAAGCGCATCTGGATCTAATGAGATATCGCCGTCATCAGCGTCAATCACATCATCCAACAGATCAGTGCTGTCTGAATCTAAATCGGTGCCAGCTTCGAGCATGTCATCAAGCAAATCCGAATCGCTGCTGTCTTCTGGCTCCGATAGCAGTTCATCAAAGGCGCTTTCATCCATACCTGCGTCGAGGTCAATGCTCTCGTCAGTACCACCTTCTTCTGCGTCACCTTCTTCATTTGACAGCAGCGTGTCGAAATCCAGATCGTCATCCGTTTCCGTGTCATCAATACCGGCAAACAGATCGTCGAGAGTCGACTGGTCTAGCTCGTCTGCGCCTAAGTCTTCAGCGGGTTCATCAGTATCAAACAGCGCATCAATGTCGTCATTTGACAGGTCATCGCCCTCTGACAAGTCGAACTCTTCTGTTTCCTCTGATGGACCTTCTTCGATCTCTGGCTCTATTTCATCCAGAGCACGTTCCATTTCTTCCAGACCAAGTGCCTGCTCGTCCGCATCGACGCTAATGCCATTTGCACTTGTATCGAGATCCGCAATCTCGGCATCCAGTTCACCATCGTCACCGATGCTTGCGAATGGGTCGTCGCCGTCTTCGTCCAGATTAAAGTCCAGATCTTCATCGTTTAGATCACCGAAGACATCGTCTACTTCTTCCGCTTTTTCACCACCTTCTTCGGATTCATCAGAGAACGCAGCTTCGGATTCATCTCCGAAGAGTTCATCGTCTAGGGACAACTCGTCTTCTTCGATGTCACCAATCAAGTCATCATCGAGGTTAATCTCGTCGATTTCTTCATCATCGTTCGCCTGTACTGGCGGAATTTCTGGCTGTGGCTGCTCTTCTGTTTGTTCTTCTGGCTCTGGTTCTTTACGGCGATTTAGAAGCAAGACTATCAACAGACCAATCAGAAGACCCGGAATCAGAGCAAGCGCTCCAAGCAGCAGAGGGTTAGCAACGATACGCTCCATGAGCGTTGGCGCGTTTTGCTGGCTTTCCAGCTGCTTGAGTTTCTCCGCTTCAAGCAGTTTTTCTACTTCATTTTTAATTCTGTCTTCGTCGCTGAGTTCTTCTTTCAGCGTTTCGACTTCCCCTTGCACTTCTGAAAGCATGAGGCGCAGTTGGTGGTTTTTCTCTTCCAGTGTCGAGAGCTCACTCTCGGACATATCAAGCTGTTCTTTAAGACGAACGACCTGCCCGTCATCCTTCATTTCCGGTTTGGATTCAGGTTTAGGCTCTGGCTTCGCTTCAGCTTTTGGCTCTTCCTGCATCATTTCTGGTTTAGGCTGAGCATTCGCGTCTGTCACTTGCTCGTCGGCTTTTGGCTCAACAACAGGTTTTGGTGGTTCAACTGGGCGAGGTCTGACGGCGGGTCGCGTGGTCGCAACCTGATTCTGAGAATCTAATCGTGCTTGATGCGCAGCCATGATACGGACGGCATCGGCTGTTGATTCTGACTGAACTTGCTGAAGAGATGGAATTCTTAAAGTACTGCCCGGCACAAGACCGTGAATATTCTGATCTTCAAATGCTTGAGGGTTAAGTCGATAAATAGCCAGCAGAGTTTGTTGAACGGTCAGACTGTTTGCTGGTCTTAATGCAGAAGCGATGCTCCAGAGTGTTTCATTACCCCTTGTAGGACCGTAAAACAAAGACGGTTGCCCCTGAGCGACGGGTTGACGAATTTGCTCAGAAAAGCGTGGGGAGTCTGAAATCTCTCCGTTGGAACCAATAACTCTGATGGTGTCAGCGCTAGCCACTGGAATTTGAGTCGAGACCATCAGAAGCAAGGGCGTTAAACAACGCTTGAAAAAATGATGCATATAAGGCTCAGCTTTCTTGCTTTCTTATCTTGAATAATAATGTGATCTGCTAAATATATCGGATAAATGTCGTAAAACTATAGCGCCCGCACGAAAAAATGTGTGTCCGAGTTGATATTCGTACCATTCTTACCCAAATTTGCATTATTTGAACAAAATAGCGCCATAAAAAAAGCCCCACTAAGTGAGGCTTTTCAAACAATTTTATTCAGAAATAATCACGAATTAGCACTTCTGCAATCTGGACTGCGTTTGTAGCGGCACCTTTTCTAACATTGTCTGCTACCACCCATAGATTGACGCCCGAGTGATGGCTGATGTCGTTGCGAATACGCCCAACCAAAACATGATCTTTTCCACCCGCATCACGAACCTGAGTTGGGAAGTCCTCACCGTGAAAAACTTCAACACCTTCGGTTTGCTCAAGAAGCTGAGTAACCTGATCCGCATCAATAGGGGTACGTGTTTCAATGTGAACCGCTTCAGCGTGACCATAGAAAACCGGCACTCGCACACAGGTCGGGTTGACCATAATTGACGAGTCGTTGAAGATTTTTTGGGTTTCCCACACCATCTTCATCTCTTCTTTGGTGTAACCGTTGTCCATAAATTTGTCGATTTGTGGAATACAGTTAAACGCGATTTGCTGACTGAACGCTTTTTCTTCAATCGGCTTCGCGTTAAGAAGATGCGCCGTTTGACCCGCTAACTCATCAATGCCTGCCTTGCCTGCACCGGAAACCGATTGGTAAGTAGAAACATTGATTCGCTCAATGCCCGCCGCATCGTGGATAGGCTTAAGTGCAACCAGCATTTGAATGGTTGAACAGTTCGGGTTTGCAATGATGTTACGATTGCGAAACTCTGCGATGGCTTCTGGGTTAACTTCTGGCACAACAAGTGGAACGTCGTAGTCGTAACGGAACTGGGAAGTGTTGTCGATAACAACCACACCTTCATCTGCGGCAACTGGTGCCCACTTTTCTGACAGTTCACCACCAGCAGAGAAGAGCGCAATGTGTACCTGTGACCAGTCAAAATTTTCGACATTCTGAACTCGAATCGTTTTGCCATTGAAGCGATACGTCTTACCTTCACTGCGTTCGCTTGCCAATAAGTGCAACTCGCCTACTGGAAATTCTCGCTCTTGCAGAACTTCTAGAATGGTTTCACCTACGGCACCGGTTGCACCTAAAATTGCAACGTTAAATTCTTGGCTCATCTGTTACCTCAATTTGAAAACCTAGTTTAGCGAGCGGCTCAAGATTGCAGTTTGCATCGCCCACTAAAGTGACGGCACTGTATTCTCGTCTGTCCCAGTAATTTTTACGCATTTCATCAAATGCGCCGGGGCGTGCAATATTGCGACGGAATATGGCGTCATCGTGGCGCACATCATAAATCAATTGTGTGAGATTGTGCAGTGTTGCGTTATCCCAAGCGCGATCCAGTTGCACACGCGGGACCGGAGCGATTGGCAGTAACTCAGATGCATACACCCGATCTTCACGCCCTAAGAACTCACAGAATGAGTTGAAAATCATGGTTGTGCCACGCGCTTTGCCTTCTAAGCCATAACCCGCAACATGAGGCGTCGCGAAGGCAAGAAGCGGCAACAGTTCCATGTCCACTTCCGGTTCGAACTCAAACACATCTAGTGCGGCAATGAAGCCGTCATTTTTTTGTAGGCGTTTTTTCAGAGCTGAATTATCAACCACTGGTCCACGAGCCGCGTTGATCAGAATTTGATCCGCACGCATGGCTTCCAAGCGGGTTTCATTAATAATGTGATGAGTCGAATGCTCGCCATCACGAGTAATTGGGGTGTGCAGCGTAATAATGTCAGACTGCTCTAGTAGCGTGTCTAGCTCTGTAAATTGGCGGCTGTCGCCTTCTGCCTGCTTGATCGGGTCATTGAGCAATACTTTAATGCCCATGCCTTCCAGACAGTTGGCAAGATAAGATCCCACCTGACCAGCACCGATAATTCCGACGGTTTTATCAAACACTGAAAAACCCTGTTGCTGGCCAAGAATCATCATCACGCTAAACGCATATTCCGCCACGCCCACTTTGTTACAGCCGGGTGCTGCGGTGAAGAAGATGCCTTTTTCTTTCAGTAGAGCCTGATCGACATGATCCATCCCTGCGGTTGCCGTACCAACAAATTTCAACTTGTTGGCTTTAGAAATCAACTCTGCATTCACTTTGGTGACCGAGCGAATCATTAAACCATCCACATCAACTAAATCATCGGCAGTCATGGTACGTCCTGGTTTCAAAACCACGTCGCCTAGTTGGCTGAAAAGTTTTTCAGCGTAAGGCATGTTTTCATCAATTAGGATTTTCATTTCAATTGGGGAGAGTGGGTTAAATTGGTTGCACTGATTCTGCCCCAATCTCAGCGGAGTTAAAAGCCTGACGTGCCTTCCACTCACTTTTATGCATGATCATTCTGGTTTACACCGCTTTACATTGGCTTTTAACCATAACGATTACCGTCACATTTTTTAAACATCCCCCACTGCTCCTCCCTCTAGAGAAAATGTATAAAACACCATAATTATCAGATGATTGAACCCCATCTTACTTAAGAATATTTTGCGTTCCTTCTTTTAACCCTGCCTTTATTGATAAACAAATCATTTACATTGATCATTTTTTAATCTAGTGTATTTTTTGTAATGCATTACATTTTGGCTGGTTTTATCAGAATGATACTAGGTACGAAATTACCTTAAAGAGTACGTTTTTACTTGATTCATACATGCATACAGATAGAAGGAACTAAAAAATGAATCGATTTATTTTTAAAGCTACTGCATGTGCCATATGTGCTTTGGCAACCCTACCAAGCTTTGCGAAAGATAAAGTGGTGGTTTGGGTAAGTGGCGAACCTGGACAGGTGACGGTCTACGACAAAATTGCTGTGACGTTCAATCAAAAGTACAAGGATGCGGAGATTCAGATTGTTACTCAGCCCTCTGACTTGTTTAACCCGGCGCTGATCCCTGCGCTTTCTTCAGGTGAAGGACCTGATCTGTTTACCTTCGGAACGGGACCCGGGCAGCCCGCCGCCATCATCAACGGTGGCTTAGTTGCCGACCTCACTCCTCATTACTACGAAAACAACTGGGAAAAATACATTCCTGAAGGCGTCGTATCGCAAACGTCGAAGTCTGGAAAGCTGTGGGCATTTGGCAGTGAAGTTGAAACCACAGCCATGTTTTACAACAAAGCGATATTTAAAGAAGTAGGTATCAACCCGCCAAAAACCTGGGATGAACTAGCCAGCGCGGTCAAAGCTCTGAAAGAGGCTGGTTTTAAAACGCCTATCGGTTTAGGCGCTGCCGACAAGTGGCCAATTTCGCACTGGCAATCCATGATGTTTGGTCGATACGCGTCACCACAAGGGATAGATAACGTTCTGTTTTCCGATGGCAAATGGACAGACAAAGCCTTTGTTGACGCCAGTGCTAAGTTGCAAAAAATGTCCAAAGACGGCTGGTTTGGTCCTAGCCCAATCGCGGTGAACTACGGCGATTTGATGGATAACTTCTGGGCGGGTCGTATTCCAATGACTTACACAGGTCCTTGGGTGATTCCGGGCGGAATCAAGTCAACAGGTAAGCGTATTGGCGAATTTGGCATTTTCCAGATGCCTCCAATGGAAAGTGGTCAGAAAATCTACCCAACCGAGTCGATTGGCAGTGGCTGGTACGTTCGTGCCAATTCAGAATCGAAGCAGCATGCAGTGGCTTTCCTAAACCACATGTTCACAACACAAGAAGGTCGAGTAACGCTTCTTAACGATGGCATCGTACCTGTCGGTCCTCTTGAAGACGCGCTGGAAAAAGCCTCTCTACCTGCTCTGAGCCATGAATTGCGCTCAAGCGTAGATACCTACCGAACCAACGGAACCGTACCTGCCTTCCTGGATACCATTACACCCGCAAACCTGACTACCGTTACTTATGACGGATTGCAGGCGCTACTACTAGGCGTAATGACACCTGAAGCCTTTACTGAAGAATTGCAAGCGGCTTGGGAAGAAGCCAAAGCTGAAGGGAAAATTCTTGAGCCAGGCGGGCTGGATAAGCCGTAACCACCATCCCCCTGCATTCGATGCAGGGGGGTTAACTCAAACCCGAATTGCAGGAAAAATTGATGCACCAAAACGCAGTAAAAGAGCAGGTGGTTCAAAAGTCCATCCCTTGGCTGTTTCTTCTGCCAGCCATGGCTATCTATCTGATTTTTGCTATTCACCCCACTTTCTCTGTTCTGGAGTATTCGCTATACGACTGGAACGGGATCAGCCCGGATAAAAAGTGGGTGGGCTTAGCAAACTACGAGAAACTGTTCAAAGACAGAATTTTTTGGGAAGCCTTCCAGAATACCTTTGCGTGGTCGGCGTTCATTATTGTGGTCAACGTAGGCATTGGAATGCTGCTTGCCGCCATGCTGGCTCGAGTCTGGAAAGCAAGGCTTATCATTCAGACCGCCATTGTTTTGCCTGTCGTTATCAGCCCGATAGCCGTCGCGACCATCTGGAAATGGATGTATCAGCCAGAGGGTGTGATAAACCACGTTCTCAGCAATATCGGGTTGGACGAACTGGTCACCCCTTGGCTCGGCACGCCAAACGTGGTGCTTTATGCACTGGCGTTAGCGCATTCGTGGTCGACTATTGGTCTTAGCGTCATCATTTTCCTGGCTGGTCTGCAATCCATTGATGAAAGCCTTTACGACGCAGCAAAAGTTGACGGTGCCTCACCACTTCAGTCTTTTCGATTCATCACGCTACCGGCACTTCGACCTGTGACCGCCGTGGTTTTCATTCTGACTCTGACACAGTCTTTTAAGGTGTTTGATCTGGTCTGGGCGACGACTCAGGGTGGACCGATTCGCTTTAGTGAAATTCTGTCTACCTATATGTACAAGCGAGGCGTACTGGAGAACAACTATGGTTATGGCTCCGCGATTGGCGTCGCTCTGCTGGTCATTGTCAGCTTAGCCACCATTATTTACCTGAAAATACAGACTAAGGAGGAGAAATAACGTGGTCCAAAGATATTTTTTACTCCTGTTTCTGACGACGGTCGCCATTTTGATGAGTGCCCCTTTTGTGATGACCATTTTTGCGTCATTTAAACCCGAAACAGAACTCGTTAACCCTGCCTGGTTCCCTCCTTTGGATGCCACCTGGGAACATTACGCTCGCGTTTGGAACGAAGGGAAATTCAGCCGTTACTTTTTTAACACGATTTTTATCTCGACCATTGATGCCATTGTGATGGTTGTGATCGCTTCTATGAGCGCTTACGCCCTGATTTTTATGCGATTCAGAGGGAAGATGATCATCAATATTCTGCTGGTGATTGGGCTTATGATTCCAGTCACCGCCATCATTCTTCCTTTGTACTCAACCGTGAGGCAGTTTGGTCTTATCAATACGCATCTGGCAGTGATTCTCTCGGATTTGGCGCTGGCGGTATCGGTGTTTGTCTTTATGTTTACCTCGTACTTTGTCTCGATTCCAAAACCCTTGTACGAAGCCGCAAAAATCGATGGTGCTTCGGAATTTTACATATACCGAAAAGTCATTATGCCGATTTCCGGTCCTGCCATCGTGACCACGCTATTGCTGGAATTCATCTGGAGCTGGAATGACCTTCTGTTAAGGCTTCTGCTGCTCCCAAGCGACAACATGAAGACTCTTTCGGTTGGCCTTCTGAACTTCCAGGGTTTGCAAACCCGGGACTTAACAGGTCTGTCGGCGGGAACTGTCATTATGGCGGTTCCGGTGGTCATTCTTTTTCTCATTTTTCAGCGTCACTTTGTCAGAGGCATGACGCAAGGTGCGGTGAAATAGGAGTACTGCAATGAAACCTATCCTGATTCTTGACCAACATTGGCGAAAGCTGGAAGAGCTGTTCAGCCCCGCTGCCTATAAAGAACTCCAGTCCATGTGCACGATCATCGGTGGGGTTAACTGGGCAATGGATGAACAAGAGATCGACAAGCATATAGAGAGTGCCGATTTTCTGGTGGCTAGCCTTCCGACACTGTCTGAAGCTCAGTTGAAGAAAGCGAATAACCTGAAAGCGGTCATTGAAGTTTCCGGCGCATTTCGACCGGGTCTGGATTACCACACCTGCTTTGATCGCAATATTGAAGTGCTCTCCTGCTCACCCGGTTTTCAGTACTCGGTGGCTGAAATGGCGCTGGCAATGATTCTGTCCGGTGCTCGTGGCTTGGTTAACGAACATGAAAACTTCCGCAACGGTTCAGAACACTGGCTGGACGACAACATAGGATCTGATTTTACTCTCTATGACCAGTCTGTTGGTTTTATCGGTTACGGTGCAATTGCCCGAGAGCTGAGCCGACTGATGCAGCCTTTTTCCCCTTCGATTAAGGCTTACGACCCTTGGTTGCAGGCACAGGCAGGCTCCTCTTCTGAGGTCGATTTATGCGATTTAGATGAACTGGTCTCAAACAGCAAAGTTCTGATTGTGGCGGCATCACCAACCGATGAAAACCATCAGATGATCAACGCTGAGTTAATCGAAAAGCTGCCTCGAGGCGCTTTAGTGCTTGTGATTAGCCGGGCTCATCTCGTTGACTTTGATGCTCTGGTTCAGGCGGCGAAGCGTAACCGAATTCGGCTTGCAACGGATGTCTTCCCAGTTGAACCCTTGCCTGATGACAGTGATGTTCGGCAGATCAAAAACGTGATTCTATCCCCTCACAGAGCTGCCGCAGTAGAAGGAGGGCGTCATCCAATCGGCGAGATGATCGTTCACGACGTCAGAAATATTCTCGAAGACAAGCCGGGCAGACGCTTAAAGCCTGCCACACCTGAACAGGTATTCCATATTATTAATGCGCCAGACAGCGCCTCAAGCCAGTAAAAAAGGAGTGTTGTTACATGGCTTCAGTGACTTTAAAAGGACTCTCTAAATCGTATGGCAAACAGACCATCTTACACAGCATCGATCTGGATATTGCAGATGGCGAATTCATTGTGTTTGTCGGTCCTTCAGGGTGTGGAAAGTCCACATTACTTCGCCTGATTTCGGGGCTTGATGACATTGACAAAGGCGAGCTCTGGATTGACGACCAATTGTGCAACCAAAAAACACCAAAGCAGCGTAACATCGCGATGGTATTTCAAACTTATGCACTCTACCCACAGCTTACTGTTGAGGAGAACATCGGCTTCGGGCTACGAATCGATAAGCTCCCTAAAAAGCAAATTAAGGAAAAAGTGTATGAGGCAGCGCAGTCACTAAAACTCACCGCACTTTTAGACCGAAAACCTTCGCAACTATCCGGGGGTCAACGCCAGCGAGTAGCCATTGGTAGAGCAATTGTTCGTAATCCCAATGTGTTTTTGCTGGATGAGCCTCTTTCTAACCTTGATGCTGCGCTTAGAACGGATACCCGAATCGAAATTAGCGAGCTTCATCAAAAACTAAAGACCACCACCATCTATGTTACCCACGATCAGACGGAAGCAATGACCATGGCTGATCGCATTGTTGTGTTGAATCAGGGGTACATTGAGCAGGTAGGCACACCTATGGAGCTGTACAACAACCCGGCGTCAAAGTTTGTCGCAGGCTTTATCGGCTCCCCGAAAATGAACTTTATTGAAGGGCAAATCGCAGAAGAGTTTGGCTGTCATACATTGGGAATTCGCCCAGAGCATCTTGAATTGTCTGAACAAAGTGGCACCTGGCCATCTACGATAACACTCATTGAAAGGCTGGGCTTAAACACTATGGTTTACACCAAATCTGAAAAGCTGGGCTCTGTCGCCGTTAATCTGGCAGGGCAACAAGACTTTCAGCTAGGACAAACGGTGTACCTCTCCCCAGAAGTCGAACACGTTCACAAGTTTGATTCAGATGGAAACCCCACAAAGTAAGGAAAGATTATGACAACAAAAGTTTTGGTTTGGTCTGAATTCATTCACGAACAGGAAAGCCCTGTTGTGGCTGACGTTTACCCGGAAGGCATTCATGGCTGCATCGCGAATGCGTTAAACCAGCATCCGTCAATTGAAGCAACGACCGCTACGTTGCAGGAAGACCAACATGGGCTGACTGAAGAACGTCTAGCACAAACAGACGTGTTGATTTGGTGGGGACATGCAGCGCATGGAGAAGTCAGCGATGAGGTTGTGGAACGTGTCGTTCAGGCAGTCTGGAAAGGCATGGGATTCATCGCTTTGCATTCCTCTCATTTTTCCAAGGTATTTAAAAGGTTATTGGGCACTTCATGCAATCTGAGCTGGCGTGAGGCAGGTGAAAAGGAGCGTTTGTGGATCACCGCCCCCCAGCATCCAATTGTGCAGGGGATGCCTAAATATTTCGAACTGGCGAATGAGGAAATGTACGGCGAACCTTTTGGGATCCCAGAGCCTCTTGAAACCGTGCTCATCAGTTGGTTTCAGGGCGGGGAGGTATTTCGCTCTGGCGTGACTTACCGAAGGGGTGCAGGCAACATTTTCTATTTCCGCCCTGGTCATGAAACTTACCCGACATTCTACGATATGAACGTCACTAAAATTTTGCAAAACGCGGTGCTTTGGGCGGATTCCCATCAGCCTAAGTTAACAGATGATGATGTTCTGGATGCACCAAATACGGAAGTACAGAACGCATTGGAACCGATTCAAGAACAAGGTCCTAAACTGCATAAAGAAGGGGAAGCCGGATTTAAATAATTTCCGGTTAAGATTTAGAATTTAGCAACAGCGGTAGAATTACGAACGATAAGATTCGCATTCAAGTAGTAATGCCCTACCGCTTCCTTACCTTCAATCAGATCCATCAGCAGCTTCATGGCTGCTTCCCCAATTTCTGCTCTCGGTTGATGAATGGTTGTCAGCCCGGGTTCACAGTATTCGGCAAATGGAATGTCATCGAACCCCATGACGGAAAGGTCTTCTGGAACGCGAATACCAAGCTCTCTCGCGACTTTCATAACTCCGATAGCCATTTCATCGTTATGGCAAAAAATGGCGGTTGGTTTATCTGCTCCACTCAACAAGGTTCTGCCAAGAGAATAGCCTGAACCAAAACTGAAATCCCCTTCCAGCACCCATTTTGGGTTGGAAGGTATTGCCGCCTGTTCCAGAGAGCTGAGATAGCCCTGATGGCGATCAATGCATATCGGGTTGCTCATAGGTCCCTGAATCACACCAAACTTCTTATGACCCAAACTCAACAGATAGACCATCGCTTTTTCAGCCGCTTGTTGGTTGTCTATGGACACCGTCGGTAACTGCATTCCCTGAAAATACTCACAAGCCATGACTAGCGGGAATCCACTGCCGTGTGTTTTTCCATGCAGCAGACGTTTAGAGACTTCCGCAGTCAAAAGGATAATGCCGTCAGCCTGATTGGTCGGAAGCAAGTCAAAATAGGATTGCACTCGTTCGGGTTCGTGACCCGCATCCCCTAGTAGCACCTTTTTACCCGCCTTGTGGGCAACGCCTTCAATGCCGGAAATCACCTGGGAGAAGTAAGGGTTGGATATGTCAGGCACCACCACCACAATGGTGTTAGTGATACTTCGCCGCAAAGAGCGCGCTGCGACGTTAAGGGAATACCCTGTTACATCAACGGCATGCAGCACTTTTTTGCGTGTTTTTTCAGAAACCATATCTGGATTGGTCAAAGCACGTGAGACCGTTGCGGTTGAACAACCCGCAACTCTGGCAACATCTTTTACTGTTGGTATCCCACGACTTTGATTTGTTCGGGGTTTAAGTGGAGAACTCAAACTTTCCTACACCAGAAAACAATTGGTTAACATTATATTGAGTTTACTATCATTTAAATTGTAATGCATTTCATTTTGGTGAAAAATTGTTCTACTTTAGTTCGAAATATACTTCTCCAATGTCTTCCAGGCACCATCTTCATTTGACGATTCCACTGCGGCTTCAATAAAACATAACCCTCTCACACCTTCATCCACCCCGGGAATATCGGGTTTCTGCGCTGAGCTGCCAAGAAACCAATCAGCAAAATCTGAATAAAGCCTTGAAAAGGCTTCCAGATACCCTTCAGGATGACCAGCGGGGATACGTGCAAAACCTTCAAATCCCGCTCCACCTTTCACTCGTTTCTGGGTGGGCTGGTCAATCAGGGACACCTGCAGTTCATTAGGTCTTTCCTGATGGAAGATCAAACTGCCTTTCTCTCCTATGACTCTAAGCTGCAGACCGTTATCGAAACCGACCGCTATCTGGCTTGCCCACATCATGCCTTTAACTTCATCTTCAAACTTGAACAGAATATGGGCGTTGTCATCCAGTTGGCGATCAGCACCAAAGCTGGTGAGATCAGCAGATAAAGACTGCGCCTTTTTGCCTGTCACAAACTCTGCTAACTGCAAGGCGTGCGTTCCTATATCTCCGATGCTGCCGCCTTTGCCAGAAGTTGCGGGGTTGAGTCGCCACTTCGCCTGTTTTCCATTCTCAGAATCTTTCGCCAGCCATCCTTGTACGTACTCCATCTGGATCACGCGGACGTTTCCAATCTCACCGCTTTCAACTATTCGCTTGGCTTCCCGAATCATTGGGTACCCTGAGTAGTTGTGAGTCAGCATGAAAAATACTTCAGAAGACAGTACGAGCTGACGAAATGCCACAGCATCGCTTAATGTCGATGTTAAAGGCTTATCACAAATGACATGGATACCCTGTTCAATAAACGCTTTGGAGACATCGTAATGCAGGTGGTTTGGAGTGGCAACGACGACCACATCAATGCCATCTTCTCTTTGAGATTCTTGCTCTGCCATGACTTTGTAGTCGGAATAAATTCGGGATTCTTCCAGTCCCAAAGCTTTACCCGACTCTAAACTGCGCTCCGGGGTAGAGGAAAGCACGCCAGCACATAACTCGTATCGCCCGTCTATGCGAGCTGCAACGCGGTGCGCTTCACCAATCAGGGCATCCTTACCGCCGCCAATCATGCCCATGCGTATTCTTTTTTCCATTTCTCACTCCTTTCTTCGGCACGTTTTGTTAGGGTCTAGGCACTTTCATGCGCCGCAGCTTGCTCGATATGTTCTCCGCTGTCACCCACAATGGCACTGACGATTTCACTCATGCTGGTTGTCTCTGTGTGCAGTTCTTTCGCAACCACACCCTGACGCAATACCACCACGCGATCTGTCACACTTAGGACATCATTCAGTCGGTGAGAAATGAGGATCACAGAAACCCCTTCTTCCTTAAGTTTGCGGATCAGATTCAGTACGCTCTGTACTTCTTTCACCGCCAGCGCGGCTGTCGGTTCGTCCATGATGACAATTCGAGGGTTAAAGGTCAGTGCTCGGGCAATGGCAACGGTTTGTTGTTGACCACCAGAAAATGCGCCAACTGATCGCTGAATATCGGGCAGATGCGCTCCTAGCCGGTCAATCATCAGTTGGGATTGCGCGTTCATTTCTGCTCTGTCTATCAACTTCGGTCCCCAGCCAAACAGACGCTTAGTGGGTTCCCTGCCTAAAAAGATATTGCTAGCGACATCCTGCTGTTTGGCAAGAGCCAGATCCTGATAGATCATTTCTATCCCTAACTCGCGCCTCTCTCCCGGCGTTTTTCCGTTTATGGGCGTACCGTCAAGCGTGATGCTGCCATCGTTTTCTTTATAGATACCGGTGATGGTTTTCATCAGTGTGGACTTACCTGCCCCGTTATCTCCCACCAGCCCGACGACTTCGCCAGCGTGGATGTCAAGATCGACACCATGCAGAACCTGCACTGCACCGAAGTGCTTTTTCACTCCCTGTAATCTAAGAAGACTCATTATTTACTCTCCTTTGATTGATACTGATCGACGAAGACGGCAAAAATCAGTACTGCGCCTATGGCCATTTGTTGGTAGTAGCTTTGCACCGCGAGCAGGTTGAGACCGTTTTGCAGCACCCCCATGATCAGAGCACCAATTAGAGTGCCCAGAATCGAACCTCTGCCACCAAACAAGTTGGTTCCCCCAATAATTGCGGCGGTAATCGCGGTAAGTTCATAGCTCAACCCGGCAGTTGGGTCGCCCGAGTTCACCCTTGCCATAAAAATCAGACCGGCAACAGCAGCCAGAATGCCCGACAGCGTATAGAGGGTGATTCGCAGTCTGGATACGTTGATACCAGCAGTTTTTACTGCTTGTTCACTATCACCTAGTGCTAGCGTGTGGCGACCAAATCGGGTATACGCGAGTACGATGTGCATCGAAAATGCCAGAATAAGAAACAGCAGAGCAGGCATTGGGATACCAAAAGGTCTGCCTTGTCCAAGGTAAACCAGAAAATCTGGCAATCCGTAAACGACCCGACCATCAGTGATGACAAGTGCCAGACCACGGGCAAGCCCCAACATTCCCAAGGTCACAATGAAAGCTGGCACTTTCGCTCTGGTGACCAGAAACCCATTCACACCACCTGCCATTGCACCGGCGAGTAAACAACCGGCGATGCCAATCAGTGCGCTATCAAACATGACTGCCAAAGTCGCGCCAACCACACCACTTAGCCCCATTACAGAGCCTAGCGACAGGTCGAGCCCACCCGACCCAATCACAAAGGTGGCAGCAATAGCCAGCACACCAATAGTCGCCGTCGCTAGGATGATGTTCAGAAAGTTATCGACAGAAAGGAAATAGGGAGAAAGCGCGGTCATTACGACGCAGAGCCCTAAAAGAACGACCAACGATTCAAGTCTTACATGAAACCTGTCTACCGTTGTCTTTTGCCATCGAATCCAAAAATTAGAGGCATGCTCAGACTGCATGAAATACATCCTTGTTTTTCCAATTGAAAGTGACCCCGCACAGAGCCACTGTGCGCTGGACGGGGTAGTTATCTATTTAACGAATTCTAAAAGTGGTTCCTTACCGCTCTCCATGACTTCTTTCGTCAATACAAGCGTTGGGACGTGGATAACACTCTCTGTAGATTCACCACTCATGATTTTCTTCACGCGTTCCACTGCCTGCTTACCAACCAGATAAGGTAGCTGAGCAATCGACGCATTCAGGCGACCAGACTGGATTGATTTCACCGCATCCGAGTTACCATCTACACCGATAACCGTCACTTGACCGCCTTTTCCGGCTGCGTAAACAGACTCCACAGCACCTAATGCCATTCCGTCGTTTGCAGCAAAAATACCGACTAAGTCTGGATGACGAATCAGAATGTCATTGGTGATCGATGCCGCTTTACCACGGTCCCAGTCACCCGGCAGGCTCGCAACCACTTTCAACCCTGGAGCAATCGACTTCAGTTTATCGGTGAAACCATTCACGCGTTTTTGACCAGTAATGTTGCCTGACAACCCTTCGATGACGAGTACCGCACCTTTCGCATCCGGACCCAGTTGCTCTGTCAGGTACCGAGCGGCTTGCTGACCGGCAGCGATGTTGTCGGAACCTATCTGGAATGCGATATCGATTTTGGCTCGCTTGAGGATGTCTGGGTCTAAGTTACCGTCCAGATCGACAACCGGAATTCCGCGCTCCTGCGCTTTAGAAAGGCATGGCAATAAGTTGGTGGAGTTGATCGCCGCAGTGATCAAAGCACTGGGTTTTCTTTGCAACATGGTATTACACACGTTGAGCTGAGATTCCGCCGCCTGATCACTTTCAACAGCCTGAATGAAGTAAGGTGTGCCGGATGATTTTGCCGCATCCTCTACACCTTGACCCATGGCACCCCAGAATGGGTTGGAAAGGGTTTTCATCAGTACGCCAACTTCCCCGTCTGCATGCGCTAAGGGTGAGCTAATGGCTACCGAAAGTGCTGAAAAACAAAAAATAAATCGGTTTATTTTTTTGAATTTACTGAATTGCATAATTCACTCCTTCGAGATTAGGAGCGTGCATTAATGTGTACATCGCTCCGGACTTCCTAGTCTTGATCATCTGATTCTCAGATAACCGGCTTGATACCTCTGCTAACGTTACTGCTCCACCTTTTTGGTGGACTCCCTAAAAACGACATCGCAATGCTCCATTACCGCAGTTGCTGACGTGTTTAAACCTTCAATTCTGTTAAATAACGCGCCAATTGCACGCTTGGCAATAAGCTCTACAGGCTGAATGACTGCCGACACTGACGGATAAGTCACCTGCATCCACTCGGCATCATCAAACCCGATTAGCCCGATATCATCAGGGCAATGTATATGTTTGCGCCGGAACTCGGTTAAAGTCATCAATGTGCTTTTTGCAAACAGTGAATACATAGCGCTGGGCTTTTTATCGTCCAGATATTCACTCAGGGTTTGCTTTAGTTCGCTAATGTCTTCGGGAAGAATGAGGTCGACCGTCACTTTTTCATCCCTGTTACAAGTCACTGACAAAAACCCTTCTACCCTTCTTTTTGTCGTCGCCCTGTCTCTGTTAATCCCAACAACGGCGATGTGCCTGTGCCCGTCTTCACATAACTTTTGTGCCACCTGTTTACTTGCACTTACGTCATCGACACTGACGGTATCAAACGTTTTGTTTTCGGTTACACGGTCAATCAGTACCGCATCTATGTCGGATTTTTCCAGCATTACAGACCCCATGCCTTGTTCGCTGGTGACTGGCGCTAACACGATCCCCGCTACGCGCCAGTCCTCTAACCGCTCAATCAGGTGCTGCTCTCGCGACTCACATTCGTTGCTCGACATCGCAACCATGGTGTAACCGCGCTTCTCCACATACCTTTCGAGGTTTGCAACAAGGTTCGAGAAAAATTCACCTGCCAGTTCAGGGACAACAACACCAATGATTCGACGCTTTTCCCGTCTCATATCCGATGCCATCGGATCAGGTCGATACCCCAGAACCTCGATGGCGTTGTTAATTCTCTCCACGTTAGCTTTTTTCACAGTTGTTACGCCATGAAGCACTTTAGAGACAGTGGCCGGAGATACCGATGCCATTTTCGCAACGTCGTAAATTGATGGTCTTTTCTTCGATGGGGGCATGCATAATCCTTTGCTGATATATCTATTATTCTCTTCGAACCATCTTAAACTCTGAACGCAGAACCTCAAAAATAAATCGATTTACTTTTTTATCATTTGGGTTAAATTATAACCAAACAAACCAAAAGTAAATCGATTTATTTTCATTTTTTACAATTTTGCAACAAGCAGCTTTCTTCTATGATTTGAGTGTGCATGGATTTCACTGATTCATTTTTCCGGGGATAGCAGCTTCTTAACCCAATGTTTTTTAACAAGCTTGGGCAGTTTCAATTTAACGGTTAAAGGAAATGGATATGACGCTAGATAACCGCCCCCTCATCGTGAGCGCACCTTACCCCAGAACACTGGATTTGATTTTCTCACCTGAACGAAAAGCTCAGCTTTTTGAACAATACAGAATTCTTGAGATGGAAAGTGAGGACGTGAATGACCTCAACGATGACATCATTTCCGAGATAACCTACATCATTGGTCAGCCCCCACTGGACGAGCAATTCATTCAGAAGGCGTCAAAATTACGCTGCATTTTTAACGTCGAGAGTAACCTTATCGATAACATGCCCTACCCTCTGCTATTCGAAAGGGGGATTCATGTCGTCACAACGGGTCAGGTATTCGCACTTCCCGTGGCTGAACTTGGGGTTGCACTCGCCTTAGCGTTGAAAAGAGATCTGATCAACGCTGACTTGATGTTCAGAGAAGGTAATGAACTTTGGGGAGGCGACGGAAACGCTAATGCCAGTCTGCTATCGGGCGCTACCGTCGGAATCATTGGTTTTGGTGACTTAGGCAAAGCACTCAATCAACTGCTTAAAGGATTTCGGGCGAAAGTTCAGTCCTACGATCCATGGTTACCGGAATCTCTTCTTAAAGAACACGAAGTCACACCCGCTGATCTGGATACGTTGCTATCGACAAGTGATGTGATTTTTGTAGTCGCTTCCGTAACCAGCGAGAACCAGCATTTTCTGAATAAGAGTGCTTTCAGCAAGATGAAAGCAGGCTCCGCGTTTATTCTTCTCAGTCGGGCTAACGTCGTCAATTTTGAAGATTTGATGGACGCTGTTGAGTCAAAACACATCGTCGCAGCCAGTGATGTGTTCCCTGAAGAACCTCTACCCTTAGACCATCCGGTTCGCAACCTGGATGGCTTTGTCCGCTCCGCCCACCGAGCAGGCGCTTTGGATGTCGCGTTTCTCAACATGGGTGAAATGGTCATGGAGGATCTCAAGCTTCTCGACCAGAACTTACCCCCACAAAGATGCAAACGCGCCGAACGCGAGACCGTCTCAAGAATGCGTTCCAAGCCAGTGACGACGAACTAGATTCTATCTACTAGATATAAAAAAACCGGCCTCAATTGAGACCGGTAAACTCCAGAACAAAAGGACTGAACCCCGCTCTCCTTGGGGAACTTTCCGCGTCTGTTCGGTTAGCAATGCCAACCAGCTCTGGAAACTCTTAGCCTTGGTACTTCTTCATTACCAAGGTTGCGTTTGTGCCGCCGAAACCAAAGCTGTTCGACATAACCGTATTCAGCTCTTGATCACGCGCTTCAGTCACGATGTCCAGACCTTCAGCTGCTTCGTCCAGGTTCTCAACGTTGATGCTTGGTGCAACAAAGTTGTGGTGAAGCATTAGCGTAGTGTAGATAGCTTCGTGTACACCCGCAGCGCCCAGTGCGTGACCAGTCATTGCTTTCGTTGCAGAAATAGCCGGGCTGTTGCCACCAAACACTTCCTGAATCGCACCTAGCTCTTTCACGTCACCAACAGGTGTAGACGTACCGTGCGTGTTGATGTAATCAACGCCATCAACGTCCTGCATTGCCATCTTCATACAACGCACTGCACCTTCACCAGAAGGTGCTACCATGTCGTAGCCATCTGAAGTTGCGCCGTAACCGACGATTTCACCGTAGATAGTTGCGCCACGTGCCAGTGCATGCTCAAGCTCTTCGATAACAACCATACCGCCGCCACCAGAGATGATGAAACCATCACGATCAGCATCGTAGGTACGAGACGCTTTTTCTGGCGTGTCGTTGTACTTGGTTGAAAGTGCACCCATCGCATCAAACATCATGGTCAGAGTCCAGTCCAGCTCTTCACCACCACCTGCGAATACGATGTCTTGTTTACCCAGCTGAATCAGCTCAAGTGCGTGACCAATACAGTGTGCAGAAGTTGCACATGCAGAACTCATTGAGTAGTTCACGCCGCGAATCTTGAACGGTGTTGCAAGACACGCTGAAACAGTTGAGGACATAGTACGAGGTACCATGTAAGGACCAATACGCTTAACGCCTTTTTCACGTAGTGTATCTACCGCTACCGCTTGGTTTAGCGACGATGCACCACCAGAACCCGCAACAATACCTGTGCGGTCGTTAGAAACCTGCTCTTCAGTCAAACCTGCATCTGCAATAGCCTGCTCCATCGAAAGGTATGCGTAAGCTGCAGCATCACCCATAAAGCGCATTTTTTTGCGGTCGATGTGCTCAGCAGGGTTGATTTTCAGATCACCCCACACCTGTGAACGCAGACCTTTTTCCTTGAACTGCTCAGATGCGTTGATGCCTGATTTACCCGCTTTCAATGACGCTAATACTTCTTCGACGTTGTTACCGATACTGGAGACAATACCCATACCAGTGATTACGGCTCGTTTCATGAGACATTCCTATAATTCAAAAATCCGTAGAATAATAACTAAGTTGCCACGCAAAAGTGGTCAGCTTTCCCAGAAATACGTACAATCCGCGATAGTCTCGCACATTTACCCAAGATCTTACCACTATGACATCCATTAAGAATGCAGTCCTCGGCTGGAATGAAGCCGGAACACCTGTGTCTGATCAATTCGATGACGTCTACTTCTCTAACGTCAATGGTCTGGAAGAAACTCGATACGTTTTCCTTACTCAAAACCAGCTTCCTCAACGCTGGCATAACTTTGAACACCGACGTTTTGTGGTTGCAGAGACCGGGTTCGGAACCGGGCTAAACTTTCTCGCGCTCTGGCAGTGGTTTGATACTTTTAGAAAAGAAAACCCAGATTCTGCATTAAAAGAGCTGCACTTTATTAGCTTCGAGAAATTCCCTGTCACTCGTGATGACCTTAAAAAAGCGCACGAATCCTGGCCAGAACTGGCGGACTATGCGAGCCAGCTACAAGCGCACTACCCGATTGCGGTGCCAGACTGCCATCGCATCGTTCTGGCAGACGGAGCGATAACCTTGGATCTATGGTTTGGTGACATCAAAGACTGTATGCCTAGCGTGCCAACGCCAAAAGAAGGTTTAGTCGATGCCTGGTTCCTGGACGGATTTGCACCCAGTAAAAACCCGGAGATGTGGAATCAGAACTTGTTTGATGGCATGGCAAAACTCGCCAGACAAGATTGCAGCTGTGCCACTTTTACTGCGGCAGGTTTTGTGCGCAGAGGTCTTATTGAAGCCGGTTTCTCTATGAAGAAAGTGAAAGGTTTTGGCACCAAGCGTGAGATGATTGCAGGCGCTCTCGAAGAAAAAACGCCCATCACTAACCTTCTACCTTGGCTGGCTCGCCAGAATACGTCCAATGTATCTGACGTTGCTATCATAGGCGGTGGGATCGCCAGCGCCACTCTGGCGCAAACTCTCGCCCGTCGTGGCATCAAAACAACGCTTTATTGCAAAGATGCCATTCCCGCCGAAGAAGCTTCGGGTAACCGACAAGGGGCAGTGTATCCGCTCCTGAATGGCACTCACACCGGAATGTCGCGTGTGTTTGCTCCTGCGTTTCTCTTTGCCCGTCAGTTTGCTGAACAAATGAGTGAAACTGTCGATTTCGATCATGACTGGTGTGGCGTCACTCAACTGGCTTGGGATGAGAAAGCAGCCGCTAAGCTCGACAAAATGTTACTCGGTCACTTTTCGAGCGATTTGATCCACAAACTGGATGCGAGAGAGACTAGCGAAAAAACGGGCATGACTTTCGATATGGAGAGTGTCCATTACCCATTAGGGGGCTGGTTATGCCCTCAGCAATTGACCCGTGGAATCATCGAGAACCTCGAGAACCAAAATCGGCTTAGCTGTCACTTTCAGACTGAAATAGACAAATTAGAAAAGACCGAGTCAGGATGGACACTTCATTCACAAAGCCAGAAATTCGAACATCAGGCAGTGGTTGTAGCGAACGGTTATCTGTTCAATCAGTTTGTTCAGGCAGACACCATTCCGGCATCGGCAGTTAAAGGGCAAGTCAGCCATATCCCGACGACAGATTCACTTAAACAGCTCAAAACTGTGCTCTGCTACGACGGTTACATGACCCCTCATAACCCTGCGAACATGGAGCACTGTATAGGCGCAAGTTACGACAGGGCTAACATCGATAAGTTGTTTGATGAATCAGCTCAGATAGACAATGCTGAAAAACTCAGGCGCTGCGTGCCAAATCAGGCATGGTCAAAAGAAGCCGATACGTCTGGTAATCAGTCACGGCAGGGGATTCGCTGTGTCACCCGAGATCATCTGCCGTTTGTCGGTGCCGTGGGAGATTACGAAACCATTTTGAAAGAGTACGCGGATCTACAAAAGCAAGACGAAAATAAGGTAACGGAAACCCCGATATATCAGGATTTGTATTGCATGATTGGCTTAGGCTCTCGCGGTCTGAGTTCTGCACCACTTCTTGCTGAATTACTGGCCTCTCAAATCTGTGGCGACCCCATGCCATTCCCGGTCGAAACATTAAACGACCTGCACCCATCGAGAATGTGGGTCAGAAGACTGCGTAAAGGCAAAGCCATTACCGAGCGATAATTTTTCTGGGTGCCCTGAATTCAACGAGTAAGGGCACCTTTTATTTTCTTCTCAAAATCACAATCGTCGCCACTTACCTTTTACAATTAAGTACCTAGTCACTATATTGAACAAAATTCAGGCAGTTTCTGGGAAGGGAAGTGGATGTTAAGCCAAGAGCAAATTGCGCAATATCATGAAGAAGGATTTTTGGTTCTCGACCAAGTGATTTCTCCTGAAACTCTTGCGGAACTGAAAGCTCAGGCGGCTAAAATTGTCGATGAATGGAAACCCTCCTCCGATACCTCCATCTTCACCACTAACAATAACTCACGCTCAGGTGATCTCTATTTTCTCGATTCCGCAGAAAAAATCCGCTGTTTTTTTGAGGAAGAAGCCTTTGATCGTCATGGCAATCTTGTCGATGAGAAATCGCTCTGCATCAATAAAATCGGGCATGCGTTACACGAACTTGACCCTGTATTTAGAGCCTTCAGTCATCTGCCAGCCCTTGGAGACATTGCGTACGACATAGGTATGCTAACGCCTCAGATCCGCCAGTCGATGTACATCTTCAAGCAACCCAAAATTGGCGGGGTTGTAAACTGGCACCAAGACGCGACGTTTTTCTACACCACTCCTCAAAGCGTCGTCACTTACTGGCTTGCAATTGAGGACGCCAATCTGGATAACGGTTGTCTGTGGGTAGAACCCAAAGGTCATAATGGACCGTTGAGAGAGAGATTTAATCGAGACGGTGATACCACTACGATGGTGCCTTTAGATGAAACCCCCTGGCCAGATGAAACCAGTGGAGAACCTGTAGAAGTGAAAGCAGGCAGCTTGGTTATATTTCAGGGTTTGCTTCCCCATTACAGTGCGCCAAATCGCTCATCCAAATCCAGACAAGCCTATACTTTGCATGTCACCGATGGCGATGCCAGCTACGCCAAAGAAAACTGGCTTCAATCCGACACCCTGCCACTCAGAGGCTTCGATTAGGGTATGTTGATTTAAGGACACCAATAATGATCATCCGGCTCGCAAAATTGTCAGATTCGGCAAACATTCATGCGCTTTCCCAGCATCTCGGCTATCAGGATGAAGGCGTATCTGTCGCAGAACAAAGGCTAAAAGCCTTACTGAATTCGAATCATGACAGGGTTTATGTCGCTCAACTGAACGGTAAGCTAGTGGGTTGGTTACATTGTTTTTACGCTCAGAGGCTGGCATCTGAAAGCTTTATCGAAATCGGAGGAATGGTCGTTCATCCTGATGTTAGAGGACATGGTGTTGGAAGAGCGCTGGTTGAACATGCCACTGAGGTACACAAAGGAAAGTGGCGAGTCAGATGTCATTCTGAAAGGGAAGATACGCACTCGTTCTATCTGAAGCTGAGCTTTAAAATCAATAAAACTCAGTGCGTATTTGAAAAGAAAAACAGTAGCGATTAGCCCAATATTAGTTCAGCACACTTTCGTGAAGCTGAGCCCATAGGTCACTCACTAAAATGCGATCTGATGGGGTCAGCTCTGATCTCGCATTTTCTAAGCTTTCTTCAATGCGTTTTGTTAACTGCTCAATTTCTGTTTCGCCCGCAGCTTCACAATCGGCTGCCGACAAAGAAATATGACCTCTTAAGTAACCACCAGCGAAAAGTTCGTCGTCAGACGCCGTCTCCACCTTTGAATCAATCAGCTCTAGCATTTTTTCTTCGTATTCTAGGATCATTGTGGTCTCTTACTTTGGTTACTTCACTTGGAACTGCTCAGGGTTGAGCGGAGCAGTCTGGTAAAATTGACGCAAGGCGTCGGATAAGCTTTTCATTCTGGGGGAAAGCCCCGTTTCAAGGATGCTGAGCACTTCCTGATGCACTTTTGCCATAAAGCCCAATCGGTCGGGCTCAAAATCGCCATGTAGATTGTCACAACTCACCGTAAAAGGAAAGCCCGCACTTTGGGACAAAATCCACTCATAGGCTTGCGGTCTAACCTCTACCTTTTCAAACGCAGCCTGAACTTCTTCTGTGCGGCCATCCGGCTCATACCAGTAACCGAAATCTTCAAGTAAACGACGTTCTGGCCCTGCCACCATCCAGTGCGCGATCTCGTGCATGGCGGACGCATAATACCCACGGGCAAACACAATGCGGTGGTAGTCTTTTTCTTCATCTGCCGGAAGATAAATAGGCTCATCCCCGCCCAGCTCAAGCTTGGTATTGAATGGACCGGAAAAGGTACGATTAAAAATATCGATAAGATCGGAATATTGGTGCGACATAAATCTTTAGTGGCGTGAATTCTGACGTGTATTTTCCTTGGATTTTCCGGTTTGTAAACCCAATTTACGTCTCGCTGCTGGCTTTGTTATTCAGTGCGCTAACAACTTACTTTAAAAAACCATACTCCATACGATTTTTTTCTCGCCAGAGAATCGATTTAACACTAGAATTGCCGCTCATTTTTTACATCTCTGATTAGCTGGATCTGGAACCATGCTGTTAAGCACGCTTTATGTTTTAGGTATCACAGCGGAAGCGATGACTGGCGCACTCAGCGCGGGTCGAAAAAACATGGATTGGTTTGGTGTTATGTTTGTTGCCAGTGCAGCTGCAATAGGCGGCGGAACTGTGCGCGATATTCTTCTCGGGCATTACCCCTTAACCTGGGTGAAGAACCCCGAATTTCTGGTTATCACTTGCGTTGCGGGCGTCGTGACGACTGGCATTGCAAAGTGGGTTATCAAGTTAAAAGGGCTGTTTATCCGCTTGGATGCGCTCGGGTTGATTGTATTCAGTATTATCGGCACTAAAGTGGCGCTGAATATGGGATTGCACCCAATCATCTGTGTGGTGTCTGCGGTGGTTACGGGCGTATTTGGCGGCTTGTTGCGTGACCTGATTTGCAGGCAATCGCCTCTGGTGCTTCACGAAGAGCTTTACGCCTCGGTTGCCTTATCCGCTTCGGTGCTTTACCTGACACTTCTGCATTTTGGTATCAACGAAGTGACTAGTACCGTTGTCACTCTTGTTGCCGGCTATTTATTGCGAATGGCGGCGGTCAGGTTCAAATGGAAACTGCCTTCTTTCCAACTCGAAACAGAAGGCTCATTGCATTAATTCAAACAACTGGCGGTTGATGCCGCCAGTCGCTCTTTTCGCTTCTAAATTGCGTGCCCTGCGTCAACGTCCATCGTTACCCCTCTCATCCCAACCGATGCTGGGGAAAGAAGGTATTCAATCGCAGGCACAATGTCTGACGTTTCTAGTATTCTGCCCAGAGGTGTAGACGCCATCATCTGTTTCAGTCCATTTATGGCTTCCTCATCAGCACCTGCTTTGCCCTGAATCTCGGTGGCTGTCACTCCAGGTCTGACACTATTAATTCGAATGCCTTTCCCTGCTAAATCCAGATTCAATCCTCCGACTAAACCTTCAAGTGCGGCTTTACTGGCAGCGTAAAGCGAAGACGTTGGGAAGGCTTTCTTGACCACAAGGCTGGACACCATAACGATACTCGACGACGGATTCATAACGGGTAGCAAGGACTGCAAAGTAAAAAACGGACCTCGGAAGTTTATGTTCATCGTGTGGTCAAAGGCTTCCAAAGTCGTACTTTCCAGCTCATTCGGGAAATACACACCTGCATTCAGTACAAGACCATCAAGAGTTATGCCTTTGCCGACCATCGTTTCACCTAAAGACTGAATATCCTCAACACTTTCACTGTCACACAAAATTGGCGTCACCTTACTGCTGTCCAGCGAATTCACAACTCTGGCAAGCTTGTCTGGGTTTCTACCTGTGATCACCAGTTCATAACCTTGTTGACTCAAAGATTGAGCAGTTGCCAGACCGATACCCGCCGTTGCACCAGTGATAAGAATTTTTCCTGAGTTCATGTTTTTCTCTCCTTGATGTTGATTATGTACTCAGACTAGCGCATCGTTTAAGGAACAAATAGACACCAATTAATCAACATTTTGTTTCCATAATTGCACCAATACTTATGAATACTCACAAGCTATTACCTTATATTCCTGTATTTCGATTAGTGGCATCGCAAGGTAGCTTTCAGGTCGCCGCAAACGCTTTGAACGTGCCAAGGTCTTCAGTAAGCAAGAAAATCAGCCAGCTGGAATCGCTCGTTGGGCAAAGACTTTTCCAGCGAACCACGCGCAAGCTGGTGATTACAGAAAGTGGACAGCAGCTACTTTGTATTTCTGAAGGGTTGCCTACGCTGCTTAACGGGATAGAGACGTTTGTTTCCTCACAGCAATCAGAACCTTCGGGGAAGGTAAAAATCAGCTGCTCTACCTTAATCGGTCATCAGTATTTGCTTCCACACGTTCAGGAGTTGAAAACCCGTTACCCCAAAATTGTACTGGAACTGAGTTTTACCGACAGCTATGTCGACCTTATGGAAGAACTGGTAGACATTGCGATTCGAGTTGGCAACTTGCCCGACTCTCCGATGCTGGCTAGGAAAATTGGTGATAAGAGTTTGGTTTGCGTCGCCAGCCCGGACTATTTACGTGCTCATGTAACACCTTTAACCCCTGAAGATCTGGAAGCGCACCAATGCCTGGTATTCAAGAGTAAAAGCAGCAATCACAGCTACTGGCATTTTCAGAATACGGAGGGGAACACACATGCAATTCCGGTTCGTGAAACCTTGATTTGTGATGATGCCAGAGCACTGATTGAAATGGTGAAATCAGGTTTAGGGATCACCATGGTTGATCCTCTATTGATTAGAAAAGAAATGGAAACGGGCGAATTGGTTCAGATTCTGGAGCCATTTAGTGTCACCTGTACTCAACCTGTTCAATTGGTGTGTTTAGGCAGAGCGACGCGCTCCAAGGCAGCCAAGGTGATCTGGGAAGAGCTAGCAAACCTGCTACCACCCCACTTTCGATAATATCAAGCACAGTAACTCATTGCTCAAGCAATAAAAAAGCGCTCATCAGAGCGCTTTATCAGGATTCTAACTCATTAGATTTTCGGGGTTTCTGTCGTCACACCGTGATTCTGACCACGATGACGAAGCAGGTGATCCAGAAGGACAATAGCTAACATTGCTTCGGCAATTGGCACCGCTCGGATACCTACACAAGGATCGTGGCGTCCCTTGGTAATCAGCTCCGTGGACTCACCCGCTTTGGTGATGGTCTCACCCGGAACGGTAATGCTGGATGTTGGTTTAAGTGCAATGTTCGCGACGATGTCCTGACCTGTTGAGATTCCACCCAAGATGCCACCCGCATGATTGCTCTTAAAGCCCTGTGGAGTCAGTTCATCACGATGCTGGCTGCCTTTCTGGCTCACAACATCAAACCCATCACCAATCTCAACACCTTTGACGGCATTAATGCTCATCAAAGCGTGAGCAATATCAGCATCAAGACGGTCGAAAATAGGTTCACCAAGACCAACAGGAACACTGGTTGCGACGACCTGAAGCTTGGCACCAACCGAATCCCCTTCTTTCTTAAGATCGCGGATAAGCTGGTCAAAGTCATCAATCTTGTCGACATCAGGGCAGAAGAACGGGTTATTTTCGATTTCGTTCCAGTCCACTTTGTCGATTTTTACATCGCCCATTTGGGACAGATACGCACGAATTTCAACTCCGAATTCCTGCTTAAGGTATTTCTTCGCCACAGCACCTGCGGCAACACGCATCGCCGTTTCACGTGCGGAAGAACGACCGCCGCCACGATAATCACGTACACCGTATTTTTGGTGATAGGTGTAGTCGGCGTGACCGGGACGGAATTTTTCTTTAATTTCAGAGTAATCTTTAGAGCGCTGGTCTGTGTTTTCAATCAGAAGACCAATAGACGTGCCCGTTGTTACCCCTTCGAAGACACCAGAAAGGATTTTCACTTCATCGGGTTCGCGGCGTTGTGTGGTATAGCGAGAAGTACCCGGACGACGACGATCCAGATCCCCTTGCAGGTCGGCTTCACTTAGCTCCAGACCCGGGGGGCAACCATCAATGACACAACCCAGTGCCAAGCCATGACTTTCACCGAATGTCGTTATACGAAAATGTTGTCCTATGCTGTTTCCTGCCATTTACTTCCTCTGTTTTGAAAGACTTTTCATCCTTTTTTAAGGTTTCGTCTCCGTCTTTCAGTTCAACCTGTCATTTTTCGTGTTTTCATAGTCGCTTTATAGACAGGCGTTGTAAACCCCTTGCAGGAAAAAATAAGAAAAACGCCAGTCGAAGACTGGCGTTTTGAGATGAGGAAAGACAATCAGTCTTTATAGATTGCAAACTCTTCAGCGTGTTCGAGCATTTGCTCTCGGGTCAGCATGAAGACACCATGCCCACCATTTTCGAACTCAACCCACGTAAACGGAATATGAGGATATTGTTCCATCATATGCACCATGGAGTTACCCACTTCACAGATCAAAATGCCATCGTCTGTCAGGTAATCAGGTGCATTCGCGAGAATACGGCGAACCAGCTTAAGGCCATCGGTTCCAGCGGCAAGCCCCAGTTCAGGTTCATGAGTAAACTCTTGCGGCAGGCTGTTCATGTCCTCTTCATCGACATAAGGTGGGTTCGAGACGATAAGGTTGTATTTGTCTTTCGGCAGATCGCGGAATAAATCGGAGCGAATAGGGAAAACCTGCTGCTCCATACCGTGATCCTGAATGTTTTGCTCAGCCACTTCCAACGCGTCAGAAGAAATATCAACGGCATCGACTTCAGCGTCAGGGAACGCATGCGCACAAGCGATGGCGATACAACCGCTGCCAGTACACAAATCCATAATACGGGTTGGCTCTTCCACCAGCCATGGCTGGAACTGAGCTTCAATCAGTTCACCGACTGGCGAACGTGGCACAAGCACACGCTCATCCACATAAAATTCCAGACCCACAAACCAGGCTTTATTGGTCAGGTAAGCCGTAGGAGTTCTGTCATTAATACGCTTAACCACACGTTCAACAATACGTAAACGTTCACTGCTGGTTAAACGAGAATTCAGTACATGAGAAGGCACATCAATCGGTAAGTAAAGCGTTGGTAGTATTAGCTGCACTGCTTCGTCCCACGCATTGTCTGTACCATGACCGTAAAATAGCCCGGCTGCGTTAAAACGGCTGACTGTCCAGCGAATCATATCTTGAAGCGAATGAAGTTCAGAAACCGCCTCATCTACAAAAATCTTATCCAAATTTGCCTCCGAAAAGCGCTACAATACTGCATATTAAGAATTATCTAAGAATCCCATGAGCAAAAACGATATCGACAAGGACGACGACTTTGCCTTGTTTCAGGACGCAGTAAAGGGCGTAAAAAAGTTGCGACAGGATACCATAGTCCAACAGCCAAACAGAAACGCGAAACAAAAAGAAGCCGTGAAAATAAAGCGCGAAGCGTCGGATAACGAGTTTTTCTTCTCTGACGAGTTCGTGCCTCATCTGGATGAGGATGGTCCTACCCGATATGCCCGCTCAGACGTTTCCAAATTTGAAGTAAAAAGACTGCGTCGAGGTGTCTATGTACCCGACGTATATCTGGACATGCATGGGATGACTCAGCAGGAAGCGAAACGTGAGCTGGGGGCGATGATTTCTCACTGCATCAAAGAAAATGTGCATTGTGCCTGCGTGATGCACGGCATCGGCAAACATATTCTGAAACAAAAAGTGCCCGTCTGGCTGGCTCAACACCCAGATGTTATGGCTTACCACCAAGCTCCTCTTGAGTTTGGCGGTGATGGTGCTTTATTGGTGCTTCTAAGTATTCCAGAGAAGTAGTATTCGCAAATTCTAAACCCGCAGATGGGTATATTAAGGGTGAATATGCCAGAGCAGCTCGCCCTGTCTCTTCTCCAGATTAAAATCAATACACACTAATCCTGAGGTTGGGAACATAGGCGGTGCCATATCAGGCACAAACTCTGCGGTTAAGTAACCAACCAAAGGCAAATGCGAAACCAGCAATACGGAATCTAACGCCTGAGTTTCTGCTAAAGCACATACATATTCAAACACATCGTCTGACTTGCCATATGGCGTGATATCTTTGCAGGTTTCCTGATCGCTAGTCTTAAAATACTGCTGAATGGCATTCCAAGTTTGCTGAGCACGCAAATAAGGGCTGACCAACACTTTACTCATTTCCGACTCACCCTGCTCTGCGCATGCTTTCGCAACAAGAACAGACTGATTGACTCCGCGGGAAGTCAGGGCTCTCTCTGCGTCACTGTCGGCAAACGTTTCTGCCTCCCCATGACGCATAATAAATATTTTCATTAGGTTATACCCGTTATGTATACCGGACCACTTGCTCGGTTTTCTTGTTTTTGTTTCAAATGACGGGGCAATTGTTTTCTATGTCGCCCTTTAATTATATCAAGTCAAGGGGCAAAGACTCTGACTCCGTTAACAAACTATTAAAAAATGACAGCTTTTGGTTTGCAGCGCGCATTAAGGCAGTCATAATTAACTCAATAGCTATAGTGGAGACACACTTGTGTACCTGAGCCCCAACGACAGCAACCAATATCGTTATCTCAACTTAAACAACGGCTTAAAAGTTTTACTGGTCCGTGATGAAAATGCTCAAAAATCCGCAGCCGCACTGGCGGTAAATGTCGGACATTTTGATGACCCTTCCGATCGTGAAGGACTAGCGCACTATCTGGAGCACATGCTGTTTTTGGGCACAGAAAAATACCCGAAGACGGGGGAATTTCAAGCTTTTATTAGCCAGCATGGCGGAAACAATAACGCCTGGACAGGAACTGAGCACACCTGTTACTTCTTCGATGTCTCGCCCAATGCGTTTGAGCGCAGTTTAAAACGCTTCAGTCAGTTTTTTATTGCTCCTCTTTTCAACCCAGACGCGTTAGACAAAGAGCGTCAGGCGGTCGAATCTGAATATCGTCTCAAGTTAAAAGATGACATGCGCCGTCTTTTCCAGGTTCATAAAGAAGTCGTCAACCCTGCTCATCCATTTTCTAAGTTTTCCGTCGGGAATCTGGAAACCCTTGCAGACAGGGAAGACAGCTCAATTCGCGACGAAATTATTGAGTTTTATGAGTCCCATTATTCTGCCGATTTGATGACCCTTTCAATCATGGGTCCGCAACCACTTGATGAACTCGAAGGCTGGATTACGGATTTATTTAGTCCGATTAAAAATCGTAGTCTGAAAGGGAAATCCGTTTCCATTCCGTTGGCGAATCCATCTTTGCCCTCGTGCTTTGTTCAGGTTGAACCCGAGAAAGATTCACGCAAGCTGGTGATGGCATTTACCCTGCCTTCTATGGACCAGCACTACTCGTCAAAACCCCTCTCCTACTTTGCACATTTGCTTGGCTATGAAGGCGAAGGCAGTCTAATGCTACACTTGAAGAATTTGGGCTGGGTGAATGGCTTAGCGGCCGGCGGTGGCATGAGCGGCAGCAACTTTCGGGAGTTCACCGTTAGCTGCACTCTCACGCCGGAAGGGCTAAATCACACCGACGAAATTGTGGAAGCCACATTCGCGTATCTGAACCTGATCGTGGATTCTGGTTTCGAAGAATGGCGCTATAAAGAGAAACAAGCTGTGCTGGAATCAGCGTTCCAGTTCCAGGAAGCGGCGAGACCTTTGGATTTGGTTAGCCATCTGGTCATGAACCTTCACCATTATCCAGAAGAAGATGTGGTGTATGGCGACTACAAGATGGACAGCTTTAACCCGGAACTACTTAGAGAAGTCAATCAGTACTTTACGGTTGATAATCTCAGGCTAACCCTGATCGCCAAAGGGGTAGAAACCAATCAAACCGCAAAGTGGTACGACACGCCTTATTCGGTGCAACCTTTTACCGACGAGCAGTTAGCTCGCTGGCGCGATCCCAAACCAAGCGACGACCACAAGTTACCAGAACCCAACCCGTACATTTGCTACGACCTTACGCCACAAGCTCTGGAAGGTGATGCTACCAAACCGGAACTGGTGCAGGACTTGCCCGGTTTTCGTTTGTGGCATCTTCAGGAGAAAGACTTTCGAGTACCTAAAGGGGTGGTTTACCTTGCAATCGATAGCCCACATGCCGTCTCGACACCACGTAAGATTGTCAAAACACGCCTTTGTGTAGAGATGTTCCTCGACTCTCTGGTAAAGGAAACCTATCAGGCAGAAATTGCAGGCATGGGTTACAACATGTACGCCCATCAGGGTGGTGTAACGCTGACTCTGAGCGGATTCAGCCAGAAGCAACCGCAGCTACTTAACGTCATACTGACGCGCTTTGCCAATCGAGATTTTCAGCCTGCACGCTTTGATATCATCAAACAGCAGATGCTAAGAAACTGGAAAAATGCCGCGAAAGATCGCCCGGTTTCTCAGCTCTTTAATGCCATGACAGGCATTCTTCAACCAAACAACCCGCCCTATCCTGAGCTGATTGAAGCGTTAGAATCGATAGAAGTCGATGAGCTGCCAGAGTTCGTCGACAACATTCTGAATGAATTGCACGTCGAACTGTTTGTGTATGGCGACTGGAATAAATCTCAGGCGGTAGGACTGGCAGAGACCATCAAGAATGCACTGCGCGTTAAAAACCAGCGTTATGAAGAGTCTTTACGACCGCTGGTGATGCTTGGTGAAAATGGCACTTTCCAGCGTGAAGTACATTGCAATCAGGCGGATTCCGCTATTGTAATTTACTACCAGTCTCCTGACATCAACCCGAGAAGTATCGCGCTCTACTCGCTCGCTAATCATTTGATGTCTGCGACTTTCTTCCACGAAATCCGCACCAAACAGCAGCTTGGTTATATGGTCGGAACTGGCAACTTGCCTTTAAACCGCCACCCAGGGCTGGTTTTGTACGTGCAGTCCCCTAATGCAGCCCCGATTGATTTGTTGTCTGCCATTGATGAGTTTCTGAATGCGTTCTATATGGTGTTGCTGGAACTGAATGAGTACCAGTGGCAGAGCAGTAAAAAAGGGCTTTGGAACCAGATTGCGACGCCGGATAACAACTTAAGAAGCCGGGCTCAACGCCTATGGGTCGCCATTGGCAATAAAGACCACGAATTCAATCAGAGAGACAAGGTGTTGGAAGAGCTGAAGAGCTTGACTCGCTCTGAAATGATTCGCTTTGTTGTCAGCGTGTTGAAACCACGCACAGCAAATCGTTTGATCATGCACAGCAAAGGTAGCGAGCATCAGGACGATCCGTGTCTGGATGTAGGGTTAGAAATCGGGTCGGTGGAAGAATTCCAGCTCCGCCCGAAAGATATCGAGCTTGGATAGTATTCACATAGAAAGATGTAAAACAAAGATGCCCGCAAATTGCGGGCATTGTTTTAAACCAAATCGATCACTGAATTAATCAGGTCGTCGGCGCTGGTATCGGTCACGATCAGATAGTCGCCAGTCTCAGTGTAGAACTCCGCGATTGTATAGTCTGCGGTGTAATCAACACCAAAATCATTCAGTCGCTGAGTCATCGCTGATGACAGATCTTCAGCCGTATACGTAGAGAAGTATCCAGCATATTCCGCCAGCCCGACATCAATCGTCAGGTTCACATCAGTAAAGACCATAACATTGGCGCTGCCATCGTCATTGTCTGCCCATGTGCCCTGAAGGTTGTTATCAAGCAAGTCTTTCGTAATATGAAGGCTGGATGCACCATCTCCGATGACCACTTCAAACCCGCTAAACTGAACGGCATTGTCTCCGCTCAGATACAATGCGTCGACCCCTTCACCGCCGTGAACTTGTCTGTGGCTTGTACAATCCGGTGCAGACAAGTCCATCACGTTAACAATGTCGTTTCCTTTCCCGGCAGAGATATTGAACTCCGTATAATCTCCACCAGCTATCTCAAAGAAACGGATAGTGTCATTGCCATCGCCAGTATCAATGTTGAATTCATTGCTCCATGCCCCACCGTTCGAAAGTACGTGAATGTTAACTTCATCGTTTCCGTTTCCTGTGGTGATGTCACCTCGCTTGGCTCCGTAAACGTTGACCGTGGCTCCGTTGTCCGACATAGAACGAATATTCACATCGACGAAATTTTTTACGTTAATCACATCCGTATTTGTGGTAACCAACGCTTCCTTGAGTCCTTCTGTGTTCCATTTCCATACAGAAACGTCGGTGACAGATTTATTTTCCCCATTTACCCAAACGTTTTGAGAACTGATGGATAATAAGCCTTCTTTCACCACGCCGTTACCGAAGTGCGTAACCAAAGAAGGGTTTTTGTCTACCCCATAATCATCCAGATACTGCGCAAATTTAGTAGTAGTGAGTGATTGCGGGTCAATAGCCATTTCATTGACAAGCGTTTCTACTACACTGCCGACATAAATGTCGGATTTTATTGTGTTACCTAGCATAGCCACTCCTGATATCTATCTTTCAGAAATAAAGTCTACTCCCTATGCGCAGAAGGGAATATTCACGCCTTTACACTTAGTTCTAAATTGGGGAGCTGTGATCCAAATTGTCATACTTTTGTCACGCGACCTAAGTAATCAAAATGCCACCCGTGCCAAATAAAAAATAAGCCGGTTTTCGACCGGCTTATGAACTTGACGCTTTTCTTATTTCTAAGATGCAGAATGAAAGGTTTCATCGTTGCCCGCACGGGTAAGCAGACCATCGCACGGAGCGAAGCGATCCCCATACTTCTGGGCGAACTCATTCATGATGTTCACCAGCTCTTTCAGCCCAATCTGGTCCATGTAACGGAACGGTCCACCTAAGAATGGAGGGAACCCAATACCGAAAATAGCACCGATATCGCCATCACGCGCACTACGAATGATTCCTTCATCCAGACATCGTACGGCTTCATTTAACATCGGTAACACACAGCGAAGTGCAACGTCTTTTTCTGGTAATTTGGATTCTGGCGTCAGCTTAAGTAGTTTGTATACGCTCTTATCGACGCCCTTTTTCTTACCTTTGTAGGTGTAGAAACCCTTGCCACTCTTGCGACCTTTGCGCCCATCATTGAGCAAGGTATCGAACACATCCGGTGCTTTGAAACGCGCCCCGAGTTCTTCCACCAGAATGGGAATGATTTTAGCCCCAACATCGACGCCCACTTCATCCAGCAAGGTGATTGGTCCTACCGGGAATCCGAAATTGAGCAGTGCCTCATCCAGAACTTCGATAGGCTCACCACTTAACAGCAAATGCGCGGCTTCATTCATGTAGGGTGCAAGAATCCTATTCACGTAAAAGCCCGCTTGATCGGCAACCACAATCGGGGTTTTACCTTGCTTACGAGCAAAGTCTACCGCTGTTGAAATCACTTCATCGGATGTCCCTTCGTGAGGAATCACCTCCACCAGTGGCATTTTCTCTGCCGGGCTGAAGTAATGAAGACCCACCACATTTTCCGGACGCTCACATTCAGCCGCAATTTGGTGAATCGGCAATGAAGACGTATTGGTCGCAAAAATAGTCGACGCTTTGCAGTTCTCCTCAATGTCTTTCACCATCGCCTGTTTCAGACCTAAATCTTCAAACACAGCCTCGATCACCATGTCGGTTCCGCGATAACCCGTGTAATCCGTCCCTCCAGTTAATTGAGACATATTGAATTGCAAGCCAGCTTTGGAAAGGATGCGGCGCTTTTTCTGCTTAGAAAACAACTTAAAGTTGTAATTCAAGGCGTTCATCACACCGTCGTTGGACACATCTTTCACTCGAACCGGCACTTTCGCTTTGGAAACGGAGACATGGCTAATGCCCGCTCCCATCAAACCGCCACCAAGCACACCAACCTGGTTGATCTTTCTTGGCTGGGCGTCACTGCCGTTTTCTTTCTTCATTTCTGTTGTGGCGAAAAAGATAGAGCGCAATGCCTTCGATTCAGACGTCATACACAACTGACCGAATTTCTTCGCTTCTATGGCAAGCCCCGCTTCCAGCCCCTTTTCCAGACCTTCACCGATCACCGTGAGAATGGCTTCGGCTGCCGGGTAGTTTCCGCGCGTTTTTGCCAACGTCTTTTTGATTGCCTGATCAAACACCAGCTTACGACCGAACCTGTTGCCAGAAATCAGCTTTTCTTTGGTGTCTGCTTTGAATTTCGCTTTTTTCTTGCCCGCAAACTGTTTCGCGACATCAAGTAAAATGGAATGCGGCACACTTGCATCAACCACGCCCAGCTTTTTGGCTTTCTTTGCTCTGAGCTGTTTACCCGTAAGAATGAGATCCAACGAATTCAGCAGACCAATTAGCCTTGGCAGACGTTGTGTACCACCTGAGCCAGGTAACAGGCCTAGCTGAACTTCAGGCAGACCAAGACGCGTTTTATCGGAATCGGTACACACTCGGTAGTCACACGCTAGGGCAAGCTCCAAGCCGCCACCAAGACATGGACCGTGAATGGCAGACACTGTGGCAAAAGGCAACGCTTCAAGCCGAGCAAACATTTGTTGCCCCTGTTTTGCCAGCCCTTCAGCCTCTTCTGCGGTTGTACACGCATCCAGCATTCGCACATCCGCACCGGCAACAAAGTTGTCGGGCTTTAAGGAGTGGATAACTAATCCTTTCAGTTCGTTCTTTTTCGCTTCAAGTTCAAGCAAGATCGCCTGCATTTCGTCGGTAAACTCAGCTTGAAGGGTGTTCATTTTCTCACCCGGAACATCAATCGCTAGCCACGCCAGACTCTGTTCATCAATTGTTAGCGTAAATGCACTTTGACCCGCCATTACTCCACCTCCAAAATCATCGCAGCGCCTAGCCCACCAGCCGCACATGCCGTATTCAATGCCAGCCCACCACCGCGTCGTTTCAGTTCTCGCAGTGTTTGAGTAATCATGCGCGCACCTGTCGCGGCAAATGGGTGACCATAAGCAATTGAACCACCCAGCACATTGAATTTGTCCATATCAATCTCGCCAATCGCTTTATCTCTTCCCAACACCTCTTTTGCGAATTTGTCGCTGGCAAACATCTTCACGTTTGCCAGAGTTTGTGCAGCGAAGGCTTCATGCATATCGATAAGAGTGAGATCAGATAAGTTTATCCCAGCGCGGTCCAGCGCAATAGGAGTCGCGTGTGAAGGACCCATTAGCATGTCTTCTTTGACATCAATAGCAGAAAACGCATAAGAGCGAATAAAGCCCATGATTTCTAAACCGAGCTCTTTTGCTCGCCCTTCATGCATAATCAACAAAGAGGCTGCGCCATCAGTTAATGGAGTGGCATTTGCTGCCGTTACACTGCCGTACTGACGATCAAACGCTGGGCGGAGCTTGGCATAACCCTCTATGGTAGAATCCTGACGGATGTTGTTATCGGTATCGAGCCATTTTTTATAAGGTTCTGGGAACGCCGTCATCACTTCATCACGAATCTTCCCTTCTTTCCAAGCCTGAGCAGCCAGAGTATGAGAGCGATGAGCCAACTCGTCCTGAGCCTGTCGGGTAATGCCATGGGTTTTCGCCATTTGTTCAGCGGTTTGCCCCATTGATAATCCGGTTGAGTATTCAGCAACAGCAGGAGGAACTGGCATAAGATCTTTAAATGACAGCTTGCGTAAAATTGAAAGTTTCTGACCCGCCTTTTTGGCTTTGCTCAATGCAAGGAGTGACGCAGCCAGCTTTTTCGAAACACCAATTGGCAGCACAGAAGAGGAGTCTGCCCCCCCGGCAACACCGATATCTATTGCGCCCGCCATAATACTTTCCGTCACGTTCACGGCTGCCTGAAAGCTGGTTGCACACGCTCGGGTAACACTGTAAGCGTCAGTATGGATGTTCATTCCCGTACCCAGAACAATTTCACGTGCGATGTTAGGAGCTTCAGGCATCTGAACTACTTGCCCAAATACAACTTGATCAATCAGGGCTGGATCAATGTCCGCACGAGTCAGCATTTCGCTCACAACCATCTTTCCTAAGTCCACGGCGGGGACCTGAGAAAACTCGGTACTCTGCCTTGCAAATGGCGTTCTGAGCCCTGCGACAACCGCTATCCTTTCACCGGAACGCGTCCTTAAATCCTGAATGCCCATTGTTTCTCCTTAAAGAGGTCAGACCTGTTATGTAACAAAAATGTTATCAGATTAAAACGCATGTTTGAATCGCTTTTTCTTTTATAGCGTGATCTAGAGCTAAAATGTAGAGACATCGGTTAAAGAAATACTATATGAAAGGTAGAAAAGACGGGGGATAACTGTGATAAATAGGCAGATTAAGTTACATTAAAACTGTGAATCTGGAACTGTAACCAAAAAAAAACCACACTTAATAGTGTGGCAGGAATAGATATATAGCGTATCGCCAAAATCAAAAAATCAGTTTCCTGATTAGGAGAAAGTAAAGTCAGCCTTCAAAAGGAAGTGTCATCTTGCTCAACGTGTCAGCCATACTGGCTAACGAGATGACAAGATGTACTATAACCAGATTCCATATGTGGATTTTGAATTAGATCAATTTATTTGTAGTTTATGCAATGCTGCCAAGAGGATTTTTGTTCAGAGAAGCCATTCGCAACTTTTTTGAACAATGTCTTATAGACACTCCAAAATCTTCTTAACAAAAAGTTCGCTTGCTTTCAGCAGGTTAGAATTAAGAAGTGTTGACCTTCCATAGACACAACCAGAGCAAACGGAGGCTCAGGTGTCGATAATCGATTTTTTTGGAAAGAAAAAAGAGAAGCGTCCGGTCAATTCTGATATGGACAAGCAAAAAAGATACGAAGCGCTCGTGCGCGCTTATCATACCGACCTGTATCGCTATGCGTACTGGTTGTGTAAGGACAGCCATGTCGCAGAAGATTTGGTTCAAGAAACCTGTTTAAGAGCCTGGAGAGCAATTGATAGTCTTCAGGATGAGAAAGCAGCGAAATCTTGGCTCATTACGATTCTGCGCCGTGAAAATGCACGTCGTTTCGAGAGAAAACAGTTAGAATTGGTGGATATTGATGACCACGGGAATGATGCAAAAGTCAGTGATGACCCGCATCACCAACAACAGTGGCTTCAAAATCAGATTATGAAATTAGAGATCGAGTATCGCGAGCCGCTGTTTCTCCAAGTTGTTGGAGGGTTTAGTGGCGAAGAGATCGGGCAGATACTGGAATTAAATAAAAACACAGTAATGACTCGATTGTTCAGAGCCAGAAACCAGCTCAAAGAGATGCTTGAAGATTCTCAATCGGATATGGGGGTGCATAATGGATGATTTAGAATTTCGCCGTCGCATTATGTCAGATCCAAAAGACAGGGACGACGAAATCGAAATGGCGATTTCTGAAAACAGTGCCAATGGTAAATTTGTCGATGACATTTTAAGCCTAGATGCACAGATAGAAAAAGCGATGAAGGTAGATGTACCAGATGGCTTGGCAGATCGTATTTTGTTTAACCAAAGTGCAGAAACCGAGCAGCCAAAATTCGCGAAAAAAGCGCTTGCGATGGCAGCATCTGTAGCCTTTGCTTTTGGACTGTTAGTAGGACAAGTAAACTGGGGCGGATTGGTTGTTACACCAGCATACGCGACGTTAGCAAATACTGCTTTGGCGCACGTGACGGCTGAAAAGCCATTTATTAATCCTATCGATGAAAACGTGTCTTCAACTCAGATTAACGTGAAAATGAAGCCATTTGCGTACCACTTCTCGCAAAACTTCCCTTATCACGTTTATTACTTAAACCACTGTGGGTTTGGCAAATCTAACGCCATGCATATGGTGTTTGAAGGTGAACATGGTCGGGTGACACTTTTTGTTACCAATATTCCGGCACCTAAGTCTGAGAAATTTGTGAAAGACGGCATGTCAGGCATCGTGATGCCTTTAATGGATGCCAGTATGGTTATCGTAGGTAGTATGGATGAAGATGTAGAGAAAATCGCGGAAACGCTGAAACCTATTATTCATCCTGCTAGCTAAGCACTATAACAATGCCTCATCACTTCGATGGGGCATTTTTTTATCTTCTGATTCCCACCAATTATTCTTACCATCTTCACCACTGGTAATTGACACACTTCACAACAATTTACTGTGCTTTTTTCCTCATTTCCTGAATGTTATCTACGCTTTAAACAATGGTCGGATTTCATTTAATGGTTCTCAGAATTAATATCTCCGCCATTGAGTAAAAGCTCAACTAAAAGCAGGGTTACCTACCCCTATAAAAGGTAGGTATGTACAGTTCCAAGCAGCTGACTTGGAAGAAAAATAATAAGGTAAATCCTATGAAAAACTGGCGTCTGTTTAAAAAAACGGTTATCGCTACCACTATTGCTCTCGCCTCTCAACAAGCTATCGCGGCTGGTTTCCAGCTTAATGCTCAATCTGCGACTGGTCTTGGCCGTGCTTTTGCAGGTGATGCAGTAATCGCTGATAACGCTTCAGTAATGGCGCGTAATGCGGCGGCAATGTCTCTATTTGAGTCATCTCAGTTTTCTGGCGGCGTAAACGTCATTAACACTGAAATCAAAGTCACTGACGTTAAAGCTGGCGGTCTTGTGGCAACACAAGATTCAGCGAAGAACACATCTTCAACTCCTGTACCAAACATCTACTACATTCACCGTCTAAGCGACAAAATCGCTCTAGGTGCTGGTATCTACTCGAACTTCGGTACTAAAAACAACTTTGACGACTCGTTTGGCAAAAAGCTAAACCCTGCATTAGCTGGTTTTGGTGGTAATACTGAAATCAAGAGCGTGAACTACGCTCTGGCAGCTTCTTACCGCGTAAACGAGCAGTTAAGCCTGGGTGCAGGTCTGGACATTGTTCAAGGTTCAGGACTAATGAAGCGTGACACAACAGGTAATGCGCTTGATTTGGATGTATCAGGTACTGGCTACGGATTTAATGTTGGTGCTGTATATGAGCTTGACGATCAAAACCGTTTCGGTCTGGCTTACCATTACAGCCCTGAAATCAAGGCAAGCGGCACTATCAAGCTTAAAACTGTTGTAGACATCTCTAACGAAGATTTGCTGCTACCACTTCCTAGCATGCTTGAATTCTCTGGTTACCACGAGCTGAATAACACTGATTTCGCGGTTCACTATAGTGTTCAGTGGATTGGCTGGAAAGCGTTCGACAAGATTGAAACAAGCAAAGGTACGTTCTCTAAAGATTACAACTGGAAAGATGGCTACCATTTCTCACTTGGCGGTACATACTTCCTGAACGAAGCTTGGACACTACGTGCTGGTTACATGTACGACACGGCGGCTCAGGACGAACTAACATCCATCTCTGTGCCTGATTCTAACCGTCACTGGTTGTCAGCGGGTGCAAGCTACAGCTTCGCTGAAAAGCACACTGTTGACGTAGGCTTTACTTACCTAATGGGTCAGGACGTTGCTGTAACAGAATACAGCCCTTCTGCACCAACAACGGTTGCTATGACAGCTACAACACACGCAAACGCAATCCTTGCAGGTGTTCAGTACAGCTACAGCTTCTAAAAAGTTAACAACTGTTCTTAAATTGAAAGACCGGCACTCGCCGGTCTTTTTTTATTCTCTTAACTGGCTCTGCCACATTTGAGCGTATTGCCCGCCTTTTTTGAGTAAGGCTTCGTGAGATCCACGCTCGATAATCTGACCTTCAGAAAACACCACGATCACGTCTGAATCCACAATTGTTGAAAGTCTGTGGGCGATGGTCAATACCGTTCTTCCTTCTCCCATTTGTTTGAGGCTTTCCTGAATCTCGCGCTCCGTTTCTGTGTCCAGAGCAGACGTCGCTTCATCAAGCAACAAAATAGGCGGGTTCTTTAGCAATGTTCGCGCGATTCCAACACGTTGCTTTTCCCCTCCAGACAGTTTCAAACCTCTTTCACCAACCTGAGTCTGGTATCCATCAGGTAACTGTTCTACAAAAGTGTGTATCTTCGCAGCTTTAGCGGCTTGTACGACTTCCTCGTAGGTGGCATCTGGTCGACCATAGGCGATGTTGTAATAGATAGAGTCATTGAACAGCACTGTATCCTGAGGCACCACGCCAATCGCATTGTGTAAGCTATCCTGAGTAACATCACGCAAGTCTTGACCGTCTATCCGTATCGCTCCGCTGGTTACGTCATAAAAACGAAACAGCAAACGACCTAAAGTAGATTTACCAGAACCAGATGAACCAACAATCGCAACCGTCTGCCCAGCTTCGATGTTAAGCGAGATGTTATTCAGGATTTGCCTTTGTGGATCGTAGTGAAAATCAATCTGATCAAACACCACTTCTCCTTGTTTAACATTTAGGTCCGGCGCGTTTTCTTTGTCTTTTACATCAGGGACTTGTCTGAGTAAGTCAAACATCTCGCCCATATCAATCAGTGACTGACGGATCTCCCGATACACATAGCCGAGAAAATTCAGTGGCATCATCACTTGCATCATGTAGGCATTGACCATGACAAACCCACCCACCGTCAATGCACCGCTGCTCACATCTCTCACTGCCAGCAGCAGTGCCAGAACCATGCCGCCATTTATCAGCAGCGCTTGCCCTAAATTCAATAAGGCGAGTGAGTTAACGGTTTTCAGAGAAGCGGCTTCAAACCCTTCCATAGAATCGTCATAACGTTTGGTCTCGCGCTTTTCTGCGCCAAAATACTTAACCGTTTCAAAGTTCAACAGGCTATCAATGGCTTTTTGGTTGGCGTCTTTGTCTTTTTCATTCATCTCTTTTCGGATACGCACGCGCCATTCGGTCACTTTTGCGGTGAATACGATGTAAGTCGTCACCGTCACACTGACCACCAGTAAGTACCAGAAATCAAAAGCAAACAACAAAATGATTGAGATGAGTATCAATTCCAGAAGCAAAGGACCGATACTGAACAAGATAAACCGGAGCAGAAAGTCGATGCCTTTCACTCCCCTTTCCATTACTCGACTCAACGCGCCCGTTTTTCTGGTTACGTGATATCGCAATGAAAGTTTGTGGATATGGGAAATGGTTTCTAAAGCCACCGAGCGAAGAGCACGCTGACCCACTTTGGCAAACACAACATTTCGCAGTTCTTCGAATCCAACCTTGAAGACTTGGTTCATACCATAAGCGACAACCAGCCCAATCGCACCAAGTGCAAATAACCACTCTTGTTCATTGCTTTCTCCCGCCAAAAGGTCGACAACCGCTTTGTACAGAAAAGGAGCAAACACAGCGACAAGCTTAGAAATGCCCAAAGCAACCATAGCAATCACTACACGTTGTTTTACCCACGGCTTGTCTTCTGGCCAAAGGTATGGGGAAATCTTTCTAATGGTGTGCCAGCCACTTTCGCGTGCCTGGTTCTCGACCGACTGATTGTCTGAGATTGCGGTCTTATCCGTTTCTACATTGCTGGCGTCTGACATGTGCTTCCTATTCTATTTTTAGTTTTACTTAGGTCGACCCTAAGTATAGAGAGATAAATCGAGGGCTTGTTGATCCCGTCGCTCAATGTAAGACGTTTGAGAAACAAAAAAGCCTAACGAAATTTCGTTAGGCTCTCTTTAATTGAAATTTGCTTTCTGCAAACTACTCGAATTCTTCATCAAGATATTCGTCTAAGAAGTCTTCTTCGTCTTCTTCGAAGGTTTCGGTTATGCCCGCTTTAAAGTCTCTTCTCTGAAGATAAACATCTCGTGACAGCGCATACGGATCAGGTGAAGATTCCAGTGTTCCTTCCTGTGGTATCAGCAGGTAACGTTTTTCCATACCTTCAAGTGCCCACTTTCCAAGCCCAGCCCAGAAATTCAGGAGAGATAGGGGTACGTACATGCCATCGACGGTATCGGTCGTTTTTCGCAACGTGATAGGACCATACCCTGGCACCATAAAATACGGACCGTTGCCTACCCCGTGATAACCAAGCATGTCACCAAATGCCCGCTCGTCGTATTTGGTGATCCCAGCAGCGGTCGCCACATCAATAAAGCCCAACAGACCAACCGTGGAGTTAATCCAGAAACGGTTGAAATGAGTCAGAGCCAGTTCACCCTCTCCCATCAGCAGGTTGTTGATCATACTTGCTGGTTCATCGAGGTTGGCGAGGAAATTGGCTATACCACCACGTATTGGCGTTGGCACTGTTTCAACATAAGCCACCGAAATTGGGCGAACAATGTAAGGATCAAGATAATCGTAGTTGATATCAAACATCGCTCGGTTAAAGCTTTCAAACGGGTCGTTTGGATGAGATACGTCAGCTTCGGCATTTTCCCCTTCCGGCACAGAGGAACAGCCAACGGCAAAAGCCAACATCGCGAGCAAGAGCCAGGAACCAATTCTATTTAACAACATAGTCCTTTACCAAAAAAACAAAGACCGGCTGGTAGCCGGTCTTCCTATCAACTCGCTTTATTCTAATGATTTCATAATAATCAGCAATATGAATTGATAGCGATCCATAGGTTCTGTCGACCTAACGTAAGACAATACATTAATAACGTTTATCTATGATTAACGCAACACTATCCCCTAAATTAGCAACATCGCTTTCACCGTGCCAATCACCGTCACGCGTTGCGACATTGCCATCAGTATCAAGCCTTGCTTTCACCACCAGCTCATCCAAAGAAGAAAGCTTGATATCTTGGAGCATGCTGTTGCCATCATCGAGTACAACCGTGCGAGGGAATGTGCCGAGCGGATAACGCGCCGCTGCCACGGGCATCGGGCTGCCGTCCGCTCTGTGTACAGATACGATCAATACTGAATTTGGATCAGGGTTTATGCCTTCACCTAAGGAAACATTCACCTGAACAGATTGCCCTTGGGCAGCTCCTGTATCACCCATTTTCTTCTTCGCGCTTTGAATACTCCTTTCCAGCATTTCATAGCGGTTATCAGACGGTCCAATCATTTTCTGCATCGCTCCCCAGTAGCGGATTGCAGCAGCATAATCGGCACGCTCAAACGCATCAAAAGCCAGAAGCGAGAATACGCGAAGGTCAACCATATCCTGCTGAACCAATCTATGGAGCAGCGACCTCGCCTGATTTTGGTCTACCTCATCTGAAGACAGCATTAATGCCTGCGCATAGCCAAGCTGAATATCCGTGTCTTTTTGCTCTAGCCGATACGCTTTCTTCATTGAACCAATAGCGGTGGTAACATCACGGTTTGCTAGGGCAATTCGCCCGAGTAACATCCAGCCCGTTGAATCTTCTGGCTGATGATGAAGACGTGTACGCAGCGCCAGAGTCAGATCTTTCATTTCGTCATCAGTCAGTGCCTGACCTTGTGGAGACATCAACTTTTTTGTCAGCACAGGAAGGTTACCTTCTGCCTGATGCCAATCCACAACTTTCTGTGAACCACCGAATTGGAAGTACATGCCATATGATAGTGCCGCCACAAACAGAACCGACGGGATCGCAACCATTGCTGTCGAAATCTTGGTTGTCGCTTCGTCTTTTTTGGCTTTTGGCACATCATCCAGCAAGGTTTGCTTCAGGTCAGCAATAAGGTCTTGCTGGTTTTCAACCAACCCTTCTTTGGCTTCTTCTTCAAGTTCATTCAGGCGATCTCGGTAAAACGCTTTATTGAGTTCATCGCGGCGAGCATCATCATTAACGGCACGCTTCTGAATTAAAGGAAATGCAATTAATACACTGGAGATAGCGATGATTGCTGCTGTAGCTATCCAAAAAAATGTCATTTTTTCGCGTCCCCATTGTTATCGTCTTCTTTAAGTAGCGCCTGTAATTGCGCTTCTTTCTCTGCATCCCATTCTTCGTCAGTCACTTTTTCAACGACTTTCTGTTTGCCCCGGCTACGCATGACAATCAAACCAAAGCCAATTACCAGTACCGCAACAGGACCGAGCCAAAGAATGGAAGTCGCTGCAGTAATTGGAGGGTTGTAAGTCACGAAGTTACCGTAACGTGCGATCATGTAGTCTATGATTTCCTGTTCAGACTTACCCTCTTTCAGCATTTCGTACACTTTTTGGCGTAAATCCTGAGCAAGAACGGCGTTAGAGTCACCAATAGAGTTGTTCTGACATTTCGGGCAGCGCAGGGTGTGACCAAGCTCTTTGAACAGTTGTTCCTGCTCAACCGTATCAAACTCATAAATCTCAATACTGGCGATCGCGGGCACAGTTAAGATTGCCAAGCCGAGTAAAAATCCACGCAGTTTGCTGATCATTTTGCCGCCTCCTCTATCAGTCTCTGATAAATCGGCTCTAACGTTTCTGCCCAGTTTTTCTCGTTCACATCTCCGACATGACGGTACTGAATGACACCTTTAGCGTCGACGATAAAGGTTTCCGGCGCACCATAAACACCCAGATCCAATCCAAGCATTCCGTTTCCATCAAACAGGCTAATCAGGTACGGATTCCCCAGCTCATTTAGCCACTGCACCGCTTTGTCTCGGTTATCTTTGTAGTTCAGACCAATGATTTTGACATCCTTAGAAGCCAGCTCATTCAGGTATTTGTGCTCTGCGTAACAGGTCGGACACCAAGTCGCCCAAACGTTGATAAGCAAAGGTTCACCAACAAAAATATCCTGCTCATAAAGCTTGCCGGGTTCCGCTAAATCTTCGAGTTTGAAGTTAGGGACGGGCTGACCAATGAGCACAGACTCCAGCTTTGTAGGATCGTCTCCATCTGCATTGCGACTTAACTGAGTTGCAAAAACTGCCACCAAAATTAGAAAGAAAGCTAACGGGGCAAATAAAATATTTCGGTTCACTTATGCTTCCTTTTCTTTCAATGCAGCGGCAGATTTAGAAGATTTTCTGAAACGGTATCGCTTATCGCTAATGGCAACCACACCACCAATCGCCATAAACAGACTGCCTAACCAAATCCAGCGAACAAACGGTTTGTAGTAAATTCTCACGGCCCACGCCTCGCCGTCATCGAGTCGTTCACCCATAGCAATATACAGATCACGAGTTACACCACGATCTATCGCCGCTTCCGTCATCATAGATTTAGCTGTGCGGTAGAAGCGTTTTTCAGCGTGAAGCACGTTTACAAACTTGCCGTCTTTGGTGATTTCGAAATCGGCAATGTAGCCATCGTAGTTTGGACCATCTTTGTCACGTAGCCCCTGGAAGTAGAAGTTGTAACCCTGAATCTGGAAATTCTCACCCGGTGCCAGTCTCACATCACGTTCAATGCTGTAGTTCTGCACCATCGCGATACCAATCACCGTGATTGCCATACCAATATGACCCAGCATCATCGCCCAGTGGCTTCTTTGCAGCTTGGTAACACCTACTTTGAATTCGTGGCGATGTGTCGCTCGTTGATGAAGCTCGAAGCCATGCATAGCGATAATCCAGATTGCCATCACCCAGCCAAGAAACGCTAAAGCTTCGAATTTATCCGCCAGTAGGAAAACGAAACCCGCTCCCAATACAACAGACAGAGCACCAGAAACAATCATGGGTTTAACTAAGCTGGTGAGGTCATCGCGCTTCCAGCGAATCAAAGGGCCAATACCAAGCAGGAAGGCGAAAGGCACCATTAGCCAAGTAAATAACATGTTGAAGAAAGGCGCACCGATAGATACAGAGCCTAATCCAAGTTGCTTGTGAACCAGTGGAAGTAATGTACCTACCAAAACCACAACCAGTGCCGCCACCAAAATGATGTTGTTCGCAAGCAAGGCATTTTCACGAGAGAAGAGTTCAAAGTTGCCGCGAACCCGAACTGTGGAGCCTTTTAGAGCAAACAGAAGCAGTGAACCGCCGATGATAAAAACCAGGAAGCCGAGAATGAACATGCCGCGAGATGGATCGGAAGCAAATGCATGAACCGACACCAAAATTCCCGAGCGTACAAGGAATGTTCCAAGCAAACTCAATGAGAAAGCCGATATCGCGAGTAGCACTGTCCAAGCTTTAAAGGTGCCGCGTTTCTCCGTTACCGCAAGAGAGTGCATCAACGCCGTGCCCGCTAACCATGGCATAAAGGACGCATTTTCAACTGGGTCCCAGAACCACCAGCCTCCCCAGCCTAGTTCGTAATACGCCCACCATGAACCGAGAGCAATCCCCAAAGTCAGAAATAGCCAGGCGGCAGTAGTCCATGGTCTGGACCAGCGTGCCCACGCGGTATCTAAACGCCCGGTCATCAGAGAGGCGATAGCAAAAGAAAACGCGACAGAGAACCCGACGTAACCCATGTACAACATTGGAGGGTGAATGATCAGTCCCGGATCCTGAAGTAACGGGTTCAAATCCCGACCGTCTACCGGGAAAAATGGCAGAGTACGCAAGAAAGGATTGGAAGTGACGATAATAAACAGCAGGAAACCTACTGTAATCATTCCCATAACCGCTAAAACACGGGCAACGGACTCTTGCGGCATACCTCGGCTAAACGTGGCGACAGCGACTGTCCAGGCTGCCTGAATCAACACCCAAAGTAGTAAAGATCCCTCGTGAGCACCCCAAACCGCTGTTAAACGATAATACCAAGGTAACTGGCTGTTCGAGTTTGTCGCCACATAAGTCAGGGTGAAGTCGTTTGCGTAGAACGCCCACAGCAGCACCAGAAACGACGCCATTAACAGGAGGAACATCCCCCACGACAGCGGTCTCGCCGTATTCATCAACGTGATATTGTTTTTAGAAGCACCAACTAATGGCAGGATGCTCAACAATACCGCAAAGCCGAGCGACACAATCAGGGCAAAGTGCCCGAGTTCTGCAATCATTGTGTGCTCTCCGCTTTCTGCTCATCAGTATAGGTAAGAGGCTCATGCACTTTTTCCATTGCCTCTGCTATTTCTGGTGGCATGTATTCTTCATCGTGCTTGGCAAGTACTTCAAACGCCTCAATGGTCGTTGCATCTCTCAATACGCCTTGCGCTACAATGCCCTGACCTTCGCGGAAGAGATCCGGCAATATGCCGTCATACAAAATCGTTACCTTAGGACCAACATCGGCAAGGTCAAACTGTACTTGCAGGGATTTGGAATTCCGAACTACAGAACCTTCTACAACCATTCCGCCAATACGCAGACGCTGACCGACTTCTGGTTTGGTTCCGTCAGGCTTACCATGGACTAGCTCTGTGGGGGTATAAAACAGGTCCATATTCTGATTCAGTGCATAAAGCATTAGACCTATGGTTGCGCTCAAGCCAAAAAACAGTGCGAGAATCAGCCCGAGTCTTTTTTTACGTCTTGGGTTCATAATGTGTTCTCCATGTTTTTAGCTGCGTCAATACGAGCCTGACGGTCAATTTTCGCGTTTACTTCACCCAGTAAATCTTTACTGCGTTTAATGCTGGCAAAAAGCAGGATCAGCATGGAGAGAAAAGTGATGCCAAAAGCACCCCATACATATGAGGCGTATCCGCCCATAGCAAGAAAATCACTGAAAGAATCGAAATGCATGGGCTACCTCTTAACGCCAAGTGGAGATGATGCCAACGCTTGAACCCAAGGACGATGGCTCTCTTTGCTTATGATTTCATTCTTGAATCGGATCAGAGTCAGTGCTCCAAAGAAGAAAGCGAAACCAAGAATATTCAGCAGTAACGGCCAAAGCATGTCGTTAGAGATAGAAGGCTTGGCAAATTTGGTAATGGTTGCCCCTTGGTGAAGGGTATTCCACCATTCAACGGAGAAATGAATGATAGGAAGGTTGATTACGCCGACTATTGCCAGTATCCCTGCTGCTTTAGCCCCGGTTTTCTGATCGTCAAACGCGTGATACAGCGCGATCACGCCAAGATATAGGAACAACAGGATCAATTCAGAAGTTAAACGAGCATCCCAAACCCACCACGTGCCCCACATTGGTTTACCCCATACTGCGCCTGTTACAAGGGCAACAAAGGTGTATACCGCACCAATTGGTGCCATGGCAGCGGCTGCCATATCTGACAGCTTTAACTGCCAAACCAAACCTATAAAGGCGGCAATCGCCATCGACATGTAAACCCCCATCGACCAGATAGCCGAAGGAACATGGATGTAGATGATTCGAAAACTGTCACCCTGTTGATAGTCGGAAGGCGCGTAAGCCAGCCCCCAAATGGTACCGGTGACGAGAAACACAGCCGCAAGAATAGAAAACCATGGCAAGAGCTTGTCGCTCAGCCTATAGGCATTCTCGGGCTTGGCATAGGGATGTAGCCATTTCCACATGGTTAAGGTCTCACTCTTACTTCTAGGGCTTCCTTATTTAAGACTCTAGCGGTCCACGGAAGTTGTAATATTAATTTTGAAATTGCGAGGTTTAGAGACTGACGTCTTTAAACCTGTAGCACATTCCTATCACTTTAACGGAATGTTAACTAAAAAAACTTGTTCAATATCAATTGACACTTATGCGCAGTGATGCACTTATTGCAAATGGTGTTAATGTTGCCGCTCCCGCAAGCATTGCACCAAGAATTGCCAGTTGTCCGTTATACGCAACGCCTAAGCCCGCTGCGTCAATTGCTGATGTTGCAAAAATTAAGATCGGAATATAGAGCGGTAATACAAGGAGGCTCAGAAGTACCCCGCCTTTTTGCAACCCGACAGTTAGTGCAACGCCAATTGCCCCGACAAAGCTCAACGTAGGTGTGCCGATGAGTAACGTTAAAACAACGGCACTCCAAGTATTAAAGTCTAAAGACAGCAAAATAGCCAAAAGCGGACTAATAAGAATCAGAGGCACGCCAGTAAGTAGCCAGTGAGCAATCACTTTCGCCATAACGGCTAAAGGTAAAGGGATAGGCATCAGCATCATTTGCTCAAGTGCTCCATCCTGGAAGTCGTCACGAAACAGCCTTTCAAGAGAAAGCAATGCGGAAAGTAAAGCGGCTACCCAAACGATTCCTGACGAAATTCTGGCAAGCAGATTGGGCTCGGGGCCGATACTCAACGGAAAGAGTGTAACCACAATAATAAAAAACCAGAGCGGGTTTAAGATATCGGCCTGTCGGCGAAATGCGATTAATAATTCCCGACGGACGATGGCTACCATGGCGCTTATCATATTAATCACCCAACTTGATTTTTCTTAGTAGAGAGTTGTCGGTAAACATGTCTTGGTGCGTGGTCAGCAAAACCATTCCACCTTTCTCAGCATGCCCTGCGAATAGAGATTCCAATACTTTGACACCTTGCTTATCTATCGCAGTTAAAGGTTCATCAAGAATCCAGAGTGGGTGCTCACTTAACCATAAACGTGCCAGTGCAACCCGACGCTGCTGACCAGCAGAAAGCTTGCCAGCAGGGATATCCTCTCTTCCTGCTAATCCAACCTGAGCAAGTGCTTTCCATAATGCGTCTTCGTCACTCTTTCCTTGATGAACTTGCATGTAGTAAGCAAGATTTTCGTATGCACTCAGCTCTTTTTTTACGCCTGTCTGGTGTCCGAGAAACAGTAGGTCTGAATGGTATTCTTCCCTTGAAGAGAAAATGCTCTCTCCCTTCCACTGAATCTCGCCACTCTCTGAGTCTCCAAGCCCTGCGACAATTCTCAATAACGTGGTTTTTCCAGTTCCATTTCGACCTTCAATTTGGAGTAGATCTCCAGGGTTTACTTGAAAGGAAAGAGACTCGAACAACACTCTTTCATCACGAACAGCAGTAAGGTTGGATACGTCTAACATGGTAAAAGTCTTGATTTTATTGAGGGTATATCTTAGCACAATGCCCACCACTCTAAAGGGGAACACTGTCCTGAGTTTCACGAAACTGGGTAAAAATCTGTTAATGAATCATCACAAAACATTAAATCTGTTCACTTGATCAAATAACTTGTTTTAAATTGCGGATACCCGAACTCTTGGACGATGACGAGCGCCGAAAAACAAAAAAGGAGCCGCCGGGCTCCCTTTCGTTATGTAGAAGTATCTTTTGGATCATTTTACGTTTTTTTGAGGACGTCTTTGATCTTGTCTTCGGCGAGGTGCAGCACGACCGCTCAATGGAGGCACTTTTTCCTTGCCTGCTATTTTGTTTTGCAGTGACATCATTAACTCGGCTTCAGCTTTTGGCAATTCACACTCTTCTATGAGTTCGTTTATGCCTGCCCCCAACTGCACCATTTTACTGGCGCGGGTATAAAGCCTGCCGTCGTTATCTGTATGCTCTAACTCAGTAATTCTCTCGCTGATATGCTGAATCAGATCTTGCTGCTCAGCGACTTTCTGACCGAGTCCCACCATCACAGAGCGCACTTCCAACAATTGTTTGTTCGTTTTTTGTAGTTCTTTTTCCAAACCACGAACTTGTTGTCTATGCTGATCCGCTTTTTGGCGGCTGCTCTTTCTTACTCGAAGAAAAACGATCACTAGCAACGAAGCGACTAAAACGGAGCCGCCCGCTACCAATGGCAAAACAGAATACAACTCGCCAGCCATTATAGGTGAGCCATTTCTTCCCACTCTTCGTCAGAAAGAAGTTTGTTCAGATCAACCAAGATTAGAAGCTTACCATCACGGTTGCTTACACCCTGGATGAACTTGGCACTTTCATCTGTACCAACGCTTGGAGTGGTGTCGATTTCAGAAGAACGCAGGTAAACCACTTCGGCTACGCTATCCACCAGAATACCGATAACCTGACGTTCAGATTCGATAACGATAATACGAGTGTTGTCGGTAATCTCACCCTGCATCAGACCAAAACGTGAGCGAGTATCGATAACCGTGACGACGTTACCGCGAAGATTGATGATACCCAGTACGTAATCTGGTGCACCAGGTACTGGAGCAATTTCGGTATAGCGAAGAACTTCACGTACCTGCATTACGTTAATACCGTAAGTCTCATCTTCTAGCTGAAACGTTACCCACTGCAGTACCTCGTCGTTAACTTGGTCTTTTCTTACTTCTACTTCATTAGCTTGAGACATGTTTTATCCTCATTTGTGTCGCTACCGACAATTCTACTACTAACTGTCTAATGCTTTGACGTCCAGCCCAGCATTGAGCATGGAAACTAATTCTTCTACATGAATTAAAGCACACATTTTTTCTTTAACCATGCCAGCGAGCCAAGGTCTTTTGCCTGCGCTTTCACGCCAGCGAACTTTTTCTGGGTCCAGCCACTCTGTACCCAACAGTTTGTTCGCGGCTAACCCCCAATGGCTTTCACCCAACATGACGATGTATTCGTAATTTTCTCGATGAGAGTTATCTGTCAATTTCTCAGACATCACCCAACGAGCCGTGTCCACAACGTCTAGCTGGTCACTCCGGTTCGTTTGCAGCCCCAGGTACCAATCTGGTCTTCCAATTAGGTGGTTAAGCTCTTCGTTCTTACGATGAATACCACCTAACTCATCCAAAGGAACCGCAAATGTCACACCATTTACATCAAAATAAAGTGCCTGAAACGCTTCATTTCTTGCAACAGTGTGCCAGGTATCTTCTGCATCACCGCCACTTTGAGTTTCTGGTGCTACATCCACTTCCGTATCAACGGTGGATTCAGGTTCCTGTACTTCAACCTCAGGTTCAGATACTTCCTCCTGAACCACTTCTTCCTGGGTCTGAACTTCCTGAGCCTCTGGAATATCTTCCACAACAGGTTCAGTGACATCCCAGCTTTGAATCTCGTCAGAAACCACCTCGACTGCAGGTTCTTCAACAGCAACTTCTTCAACAACAGTCTCTTCAGGGCTTAGCGTGGCAATTTCCGCTGTGTTCTGAACGATAAGCTCTTCAATTTCTGGCTCATCAGCAATGTTGGTTGATTCAAGCTGGCTAAGCAGCCTTTGAACATCCTCTAAATCAGGTGCTTCAAATTCGTTGTATACAGTTTCAGTATAGGACGGAATAGGCTCAGGTTGTACTTCTGGCTGAAGTTCTAACCCGTAGTCAGCCAGATTCGGTTCTTCTTCCTGCTCTGGCTGAGCTTCATCTAATTCTTGTTCTTGAGTTTCCTGGCCCTGAACTGACAGGTCCTCAGCGCTTGCAGTATCAACTGCTAGTTCTTCTGTTTCTGCATCAGAAGAGTCTATTGCGCTACCGGCTTGTTCACTCGGAACACTATCAGTAGAAATCTCGGTAGGAACTTCTGCCACCATTTCTTCCGAAACGGGTGTTTTTTCTGCAACGGCGGCGTTTTGCGCTTCGCGAGCCTCAGCTTCTACGGACGACAATAACCCCTCTTCATCAAGAAGCGAGGTAAAATATTCATCCAAAGCCTGTTCACTCGAAAGCACTGAATCTTTAATCATCGAAAGCTAACCTCTCGAGATAAAGTAATAGCTGCTTATAGGCAAAAACGCCACGACTGCCAGACGCAAAATGTGAGGCAGGTAAGTGTTTTAAGCTCGCATCGCGAAATTTTGTATCAATTGGGATAGCGGAAGGCCAGACCTGATTCGGATAACCTTTCTTCAACTGAGTCAGAGTCTGCAATGACGCATTGGTGCGCTTATCGTACATGGTTGGAACGATAGTCGTCTTGAACGGGTCTGGTCGAGATTTCTGCATGATAGCCAGCGTTCTAACCATGCGCTCCAAACCTTTCATAGCGAGGAACTCGGTCTGAACCGGTATCAAAATGCGATCGCTGGCAGCCAGCGCATTTACCATCATTACCCCAAGAATAGGCGGGCAATCAATAAGCACGTAATCGTACTCATCTTCAACGGAAATCAACGCTTTTTTCAGAATCAGCCCCATGCCGCTGCGATTACCCATGACACGATCCAGCGTAGCCAGAGACATGTGTGCAGGTACAATATCAATGTTTTCAATATCGGTGCCCAATATCAGGGCTTGCACATTGTCTTTCTCGACTTGTCTAAGCTGGAAAAGGTCAAACAGACTGGATGGAACCTCATCCGAGTCGTACCCCAGGTAAGTCGTTAGCGACCCATGAGGATCAGTATCCACAAGCAGGACACGATGTCCCTGCTTGCTCAAAAGTCCTGCCAGAGTGACCGTTGTCGTGGTCTTCCCTACACCACCTTTTTGGTTAGCAACGCTCCAAACTACCACATTGGCTCCTTACGATAGTCCAACTTCAACCAGCATGCGCTCCGCAATCCTGTCCAGAGGCAAATCCTCGGTTGATAAGCCAGCTTTTGCCACTGCCTGTGGCATTCCATATACCACACAACTTTCTTCGTCTTGTGCCCAAATAGTCGCTCCGGCGGCTTTCAACATACGAGAGCCTTCACGCCCGTCTGCACCCATACCGGTTAAAACCATGGAGAGCACTTTGTCTTGATAAATCTTGGCTGCCGATCCGAATGTCACATCAACACAAGGTTTGTAATTCATACGATCACCGCCATCAATGATTCGCAGCTTAGCGGAACCAGGACGACCATCAATCATCATTTGCTTACCGCCCGGTGCGAGATAAGCACAACCCGGTTTCAGCACATCACCATCTTCCGCTTCTTTCACCTGAATTTTGCACAGTGAGTTTAAGCGAGCAGCGAAAGCCGCAGTAAACGTGGCAGGCATGTGCTGAATAAGCACGATTGGATGTGGGTAGTTGACAGGTAGCTTGGTAAGGATCTTTTGAAGTGCAACGGGTCCTCCGGTGGAGGTGCCAATCGCAGTCAGTTGATATTTCTTACCAGTCGCACGAAACTTAGCGGCAACCGGACGACCACGTTCTGGAGCGGGAGCAGCCGGTGCTGGTCGCTGTAACGAAGTCGTTGCTGGTCTGGCTGTTGAGCGTGTCGTGCTCGTAGGAGCTGTGGTCGCTGCACCGCCAATTGGGCGACGCAGAAATGCACGTTTCCTGGAGATTTCCTGAACACGTTGCTGAAGCAGGTTTACAGCTTCATCGCGGTTACGTGCAATATCTTCAAATTTCTTAGGTAAGAAATCCAAAGCCCCGGCATCCAGTGCATCTAGCGTTGCTTTAGCACCGTCATGAGTAAGCGAAGAAAACATCAAGATAGGCGTCGGTTGCGCCTTCATTATTTCACGGACAGCGGTAATGCCATCCATGACAGGCATCTCGATGTCCATAGTAATGACATCAGGTTTCAATTTGATGGCTTTATCAACGGCTTCTTTGCCGTTGACAGCCATATCCACTACTTCAAGGCGCGGATCTGAGTTGATAATTTCACTAACGCGTCGGCGAAAAAAACTTGAATCATCAACTACTAATACTCTTACCGCCATATTATCCCTTCAATTAAATATGCGAGCGAGTGGCATATTTCTTCAATAAGTTCGGTACATCTAGAATCAATGCGATATGACCGTCACTGGTAATCGTTGCACCAGCCATACCTGGAGTACCTTGTAGTAATTCGTCGAGTGGTTTGATAACCACTTCTTCTTGACCAATCAATGAGTCAACCACGAAGCCAACACGCTGACTGCCCAGCTGAACAATCACTACATGACCGTGGTTAGACTTCTTCTGACCGTTAGCGCTGTCTGGTACTAACCAATGCTGAAGGTAGAACAAAGGAATGGATTTTTCTCGAACTATGATCGTAAGTTGACCATCTACTGTGTTGGTTTTGCTCAGATCTAAGTGGAAAATCTCATTTACGCTCGCCAGAGGCAATGCAAACGGCTGACCAGATACACCCACCATCAGGGTAGGAAGGATAGCCAGAGTCAGAGGCACTTTGATGGTGATCTTAGTACCTTTACCCATTTCAGAATCGATATCTATCGAACCATTCAGGGTATTGATCGCCGTTTTCACAACGTCCATACCTACTCCACGACCAGAGATGTCAGAGATTTCAGTCTTAGTAGAGAAGCCAGGCATGAAGATCAGGTTGTAGCATTCTTTTGGAGACAAGCGCCCAGCGGCGTCAGCATCCATAAGACCACGCTCAACAGCGATACTTCTTAGTTTGTCGGCATTCATACCACCACCGTCATCAACGATGCTCAGCTCGATATGATCACCTTCCTGAGATGCAGAAAGAATCACTTTACCCGTACGTGGTTTTCCGTTCTCAACACGGACATCTGGCATTTCAATACCGTGGTCAACCGAGTTACGAACCAAGTGAATCAATGGATCCGCCAGAGCTTCTACTAAGTTCTTATCCAAATCGGTTTCTTCACCGCGCATTTCAAGCACAATGTCTTTCTTCAGGCTACGAGCGATATCACGTACAACTCTAGGGAATCGACCAAACACTTTCTTGATTGGCTGCATTCGAGTCTTCATTACCGCGCCTTGAAGGTCGGCGGTCACTACGTCAAGGTTGGCAACCGCTTTCGACATTTCTTCGTCGTTGCTATTCAGACCCAAGCTCACTAAACGGTTACGAACCAATACAAGCTCACCCACCATGTTCATGATGTCATCCAGCGTCGATGTATCAACACGAACGGTAGCGTCAGCTTGTGGTTTCTTCGCATCTTTTGCTGCGGCTGGAGCTTGCGCTTTAGCAGCAGGTTTTGCTGGCGCTGCTGGTTTTTCAGCAGGCTTCGGTGCCGGTTTTGGTTCTGGCTTAGGTGCAGGTTTCGCTGCAGCAGCTGGTGCCGGAGCCGGAGCTGGCTCTACAGGCTTAGTCGCAGCTTCAAGCTCTTCAGGTGAAGGACCTTTTCCTGAACCGTGCAATTGATCCAGAAGATTTTCAAACTCATCATCGGTCATCAAATCGCCATCACCGCCAGCAGAAGCCGCAGGTGTAGGCGCTGGTGCCGCAGGGGCTGCTGCCGGAGCAGAAGCATTACTTGGACTGCCGCCTGAACCATGCAGTTCATCCAGCAGTTTTTCAAATTCGTCGTCGGTTATATCATCACCACCAGCCGCAGCGCCTGCACTCGGTGCTGGGTCAGATGCTGGTGCAGGAGCCGTTCCACCGGTTGTCGGAGGCGTGCCTTTACCGTGTAATTCATCGAGCAGGGCTTCGAATTCATCCTGGGTGATTTCGTCAATCGATCCGTTGTCACCGCCGGATGCTTCCGGAGCAGGTGCTGGAGCGACAGGTTCTGGGACAGGTTCCGGCTCAACGACTGGTGCAGGGGCTTCTGCAACAACTTCAGCGACGACTTCATCTTCGCTCTCGGGTTTACAGAGGCGGTGGAGGTCTTCAATCAAAGCAGGGTCGGCAGGTGTCAGTGGTGATCTTTCCTGCACCGCTTCAAACATGACGTTAACTGCATCCAAAGCTTGCAGAATAGTATCCATCAGCTCAGCTGTTACTGAACGCTGACCATTACGCAGAATGTCGAAGATGTTTTCCGCGCCGTGACAAACATCAACGAGTTCTGTCAGGGCTAAGAATCCAGCACCCCCTTTTACGGTGTGGAAACCTCGGAAAATTGCATTCAACAGGTCTTTATCGTCTGGATTGTTTTCCAGTTCTATTAACTGCTCTGAAAGCAGTTCCAGGATCTCACCAGCCTCGACCAAAAAATCCTGTAGAATATCTTCGTCTAATTCGTAACTCATATCTTACCCCTAGAAGCCAAGACTCGACAGCAAGTCATCAACATCGTCTTGTGAAGAGACAGCGTCCTCACGCTCATGAGCGTTGATAATAGGGCCTTCTGCTTCGGCACCTTTCTTCGCTTTGTTCTCTTCCTGCTTGTCTGTTTGTTGCTCAACACCAAAGGCCGTCAAAATCTCGACAAGTCGGTCTTCTACCTCACGGACTAAGGTAATGACACGTCTGATGATTTGACCAGTGAGGTCCTGAAAGTCCTGAGCCATGAGAATTTCCGTTAACTGGCTTCTCAACTCAGAACTGTCCCCTTCAACCTGGGTCATCAGCTCATCGATTCGATGGCAAAGAGATTTAAACTCGTCCAGCTCAATACGACCATTCATTAGACGGTTCCACTGAGGGCGAACCTGCATTAAGTGCTCATGCAAGTTGTCAGCCATTGGAAGAGAACGTTCTACCGCGTCCATGGTTTTGTTTGCGGCGGTTTCCGTTTTTTCTATCACATACTCTAGACGATCCCTCGCGTCGGGGATTTCATCCGTAGCGATTTCATTCATCCGTTGATCGACTTTGAATTGCGTCAAAGAGTCATGCAATTCACGAGTGAGTGTGCCAATTTCATGGATCACTGGGTTGTCGATAGACTTGGAAATGAATTGTACGAGATCATTAGCTTCTTGTTGCTTGTCGTTTTCCAACAAGCTCACCAACTCTTTCGCTTGCTCTAAAGAAATCATTCTACTTTTGCCCTTTCAACGCCTCTGTAAGTATGTTTGTTATAAGCGTAATCGTGGCTTACAAACGCTCGAAGATCTTATCTAGTTTTTCTTTCAGCGTTGCTGCTGTGAAAGGTTTAACAATGTAACCATTCACCCCTGCCTGTGCCGCTTCGATGATTTGCTCACGCTTCGCTTCAGCAGTAATCATCAAAACAGGAAGGTGTTTGAGCTCGTCGTCTGCACGGATATTCTTCAGAAGGTCAATCCCCTGCATACCCGGCATGTTCCAGTCAGTTACAACAAAGTCGAACTCACCTTTTTTCAGCATTGGTAGAGCGGTAAGACCATCATCAGCTTCCTGAGTGTTGTTGAAACCCAAGTCACGAAGTAGGTTTTTAACAATACGGCGCATTGTTGAAAAGTCGTCAACAATGAGGATCTTCATGTTTTTATTCAAAATTGCCTCCACTGAGGTCGAAGTCAGTGTTATTACTCGTTAAGTGTCCACGCGCTAAGTTTAGCTCGTAAACGTTGCATAGATTGGCTATGTATTTGGCTAACGCGAGATTCGCTGACATCCAATACTTCCCCAATTTCTTTTAAATTTAGCTCTTCATCGTAATAAAGCGAGAGAACTAAGGCTTCCCGTTCAGGAAGCGTTTTAATAGCTTCAACAAGGGCATGGCGAAAAGATTCGTCTGCTACCCCTTTGAATGGTAGGTTATCTTCGGACACTTCGTGAGGAGAAATTGCATCTTCCGACACTCCCAGGTCTTCAATACCCACCAGCCGAGAACAGTTTATATCAGTTAGCGCATTATGGTACTGTTCTAACGACATATTTAAGTGTTTGGCTACTTCTGCATCAGTTGGATCACGGTTCAATTGTGATTCTAGCTCATTTATCGCCTGACTGATGGTTCGATTATTCTTATGTACCGATCTGGGTACCCAATCTCCGCGTCGCATTTCATCCAACATGGCTCCGCGAATCCGAATACCAGCGTACGTTTCAAAGCTTGCGCCCTTACTGCCATCGTAGTTTTGCTGAGCTTCAATTAGCCCTATCATTCCGGCTTGAATCAGGTCGTCCACCAAGACACTTGGAGGCAACCGACCGATTAAATGATGGGCAATTCGCTTTACAAGATCGGAATAGCGCTCCAGAAAAGCGGATTGATTTCCTGGATTGCCAAATTGATCGTATGTCAGCGGCTTAGTCACCAAAAGGCTCTCCTGCTACTTCTCTGTTATTAAGTAAGCGTTCAACAAAAAACTCTAAATGTCCACTCGGAGTTTTAGGAATTGGCCAGGTTAATGCTTTGTTTGCTAACGAACTGATGGCCAGAGCGGCTGGAGATCGCGGAAAAGCGTCTACAACAATTTTCTGCTTCTTCACCGATTGACGTACTTTATCATCAAGCGGGATACATGCGACGAGCTCTAGACTAACATTCAGAAATCTCTCTGTGACCAAGGTCAACTTTGCAAACAATTCTCGCCCTTCACGGTAACTTCTTACCATATTGGCAACAATTTTAAAGCGCTGCACCTGATGTTCGCGACTTAATAATTTAATTAAAGCATATGCATCCGTGATTGACGTAGGTTCATCACACACAACAACTAAAACATCTTGAGCTGCTCGTGAAAAACTTACGACCATATCCGAAATACCCGCAGCGGTATCTATCAGAAGTACGTCTATATCTTCTTCAAGAGACCCGAAAGCACGAATTAAACCAGCATGTTGGGCTGGTGACAACTCTGTCATGCTCTGAGTACCAGAAGTTGCTGGAATAATTTTAACGCCATGTGGTCCTTCGACCATAGCGTCTTTTAGCTCACATTCACCAGCTAACACATGTCCGAGGTTTCTTTTTGGTCTAATACCCAGCATTACGTCAACGTTAGCCAAGCCGAGATCGGCGTCTAACACTACAACTTTTTTGCCTTGACGTGCCATGGAAAGCGCTAAACCAAGTGTGACATTTGTTTTACCAACGCCGCCTTTACCGCCAGTAACAGAAATTACTTTAGTAAGAGTTGGTTGCGTTAAGCGACGGAGGCCGCTTGCTTGATCTTGTATCATATCTTTATTCATAATATTCCGCCGCCTAAAGTCCTTCCGATTCACTATTCCAATAGTGAGGTTCATCTTCCGCTGACTTCTCTAGCAACTCGTTTGCTTTTGCAAGCATGTACTTAGGTTGGGCTATCACAATATCCTCTGGCACCCTTTGTCCGTTGGCGATATAAGCCACAGGGATGGCATTTTGAATAACCACGCTGATAACCTCTCCTAAGCTCAGAGACTCATCTAGCTTGGTTAAAATGCAACCAGATAGAGGAATCCGTTTAAAATGATCGATCGTTTCCTGAAGCACTTGTCGCTGTGCCGTAGTCGGCAGGACAAGGTAGCTGTTGATGACTTCACCGCTTTCTTGCATGAGCGTGTCTAACTGCTCGGAAAGCCGGACATCACGCTGCCCCATTCCTGCTGTATCAATTAAGATAAGTCTTCGATTTCTAAGCTGATATATGACTTCGGCAAGTTGCTCAGAATCTTTAGCAACTCTTACCGGACAGCCCATAATTCGACCATAAATCGATAATTGTTCGTGGGCACCGATACGATATGTATCGGTGGTGACGAGTGCGACGTTGTCGGCGCCGTACTCCATTGCAGCGCGCGCTGCCAGTTTTGCGACTGTGGTCGTTTTACCCACCCCGGTTGGTCCAAGTAGAGCAACGACACCGCCACGCTTAAGAATGTCTTCTCTTGGAATGGTGATTTGGTCGGAAATAAGCCCAAGCAGTGCTTTCCACGCATGAACAGGAGGCGTGTCTTCTGGGATGTAGCAAGCCATCTGATCAGCCAGCTCCTGAGAAACCCCCATTCTTTCAAGACGTTTGATGAGCATTGCACGAAGTGGTTCTCTTCTTTCCACTTCCTGCCACATCAAGCCGGATACTTGGTGCTCCAGTAGACGACGGATTGACGTCATCTCTTCGCGCATACTTTCCAATTCTTCAGTATTGGCTTTATCTCGGTTATCGCGCTCGCCCTTATCGTATCGGGTTGGGTCAAGCTTAGGAGCTCGGCGGTCCTGTGACTGATCGTCTTTCAGAAGACGAGAAAGACCGGATTCTTCAGCCAGAGAACGACCGCTTCCTGATGCTGGGCGTCGACGATCGTATGGGTCTTGATCGTTTCCGGCAGACTGACGCTTTAGAAGTGCCTCAAGGGAATCGGCTTCAGTATTCTTTTCTGGTTCCGCTTCCTGACTGTACTGCTTGAGCATATTGGCAAAACGGCGTGTCATCGACCCGCTTGCGCCTGTACCGTTCCCGCCAAGACTAACTCGATCTTCTTTCAGTTCACGCTTAGGCGACATTTGTGAGTATTCATCGGTTTGGCGAGCTAGGCCTGAATCTCTCGATCCATTTTTTGCCGCGCCGTCACCATCGACAGCCGCCACAATCTCGACACCGCCTGTGACTCGCTTGTTAGACATGATGACCGCATCGGAACCAAGCTCTTCTTTCACTTGTAACAATGCGCCACGCATATCTTTGGCAAAAAATCGTTTAATTTTCAAAATCGCTTTCCAAGTCTAACTTTGGTTGATTCCCGTCAGCGGTTAATTACCGACAGCCTGAACAATTCGGATTTGCTTTTCATCAGGTATTTCCTGATAAGAGAGCACTCTTAAATTCGGGATAGTGTTCTTAACGAATTTCGCTAGTGTGGTTCTTAATACACCCGAAGTCAGCAGTACAGCAGGCTCACCCTTGAGTTCTTGGTCATGTGTGGCCTGGCTGAGTGAGGATTGCAATCTTTCTGCTAACCCTGGCTCAATTCCAGCAGACTCTCCACCTGACGCCTGCATAGTCTGATGCAATATTTGTTCCAGTTCAGGAATCAAAGTAATGACAGGTAACTCAGGCTCTATACCATTGATTTCCTGTACAATTAAGCGTTTCAGTGAAATGCGAACTGCCGCTGTAAGGATGTCGGGTTCTTGACTCTTTGATGAATACTCGGACAAAGTCTGAACAATTGTTCGAATATCTCTGATTGGAATGGCTTCGTTTAGTAGGTTTTGCAGCACTTTTACAACAACACCAAGCTGAAGCTGATCCGGCACAAAATTCTCGACCAGTTTCGGTGCATTTCGTCCAAGCATTTCCAGCAGGTTCTGGACTTCTTCATGACCAATCAACTGAGACGCGTTATTCGTCAGCAACTGACTTAGATGAGTAGCCAGAACGGTGGAAGAATCCACTACGGTATAACCCAGCGCTTGGGCCGTTTCTTTCTGATCGTCTTTCACCCATACCGCTTCCAGACCAAAGGCGGGGTCTATCGTGGCTTCCCCTTCTACCACACCATAGACCTGACCAGGGTTAATGGCCAGTTCCTGATCTGCGCGAATCTCAGCTTCACCGACCGCAACCCCCATCAGAGTGATTCGGTAGCTGTTAGGTGGCAGTTCCAGATTATCTCGTATGTGCACCGCAGGAATCAGGAAGCCGAAATCTTGGGAAAGCTTCTTACGCACACCTTTCACGCGTTCTAATAACTCCCCACCTTGGTCTCTGTCCACCAGTGGAATGAGTCGATAGCCAACTTCCAGACCAATCACATCAACAGGCTGTACGTCATCCCACGAAAGTTCTTTCTGAGAAACGGGCTCAGATTCTGTTTTAGCCGGTGTTTTCGGTTTCTCGGCTTCTTCTTTCTGCTTCTTACGGATGTAGTAAGCTCCACCACCCGCGATAGCTGCCAGCAGCAGAAATGCGAAATGAGGCATTCCCGGCACTATACCCATAACCCCAAGAATACCCGCGGTAATCATCAGAGCTTTGGGATTGTCGAACATCTGGAACACCATCTGCTGTCCCATGTCTTCGTCGGTATTTTGGCGAGTTACCATGATGGCAGCGCCGATGGAAAGCAAAAGTGACGGGATTTGAGCAACCAGACCATCACCAATGGTCAGCAGTGTGTAGATTTGAACCGCATCGCCAAATGCCACGTCGTATTGGATCATACCAATCGACAGACCACCCACGATGTTGATGAAGAGGATCAAAATACCTGCGATGGCATCCCCTTTTACAAATTTAGAAGCACCGTCCATTGAACCGTAGAAATCCGCTTCTTTGGTCACCTCGGAGCGCCTTGTCCGTGCCTGTTCCTGATCGATAAGCCCTGCGTTCAAGTCGGCATCAATCGCCATTTGCTTACCGGGTAAGGCATCCAGGGTAAAACGTGCGCTTACTTCTGATATCCGACCAGCACCTTTGGTGACAACCATAAAGTTAATGATCATCAAGATGAGGAAGACAACCAAACCCACGGCGTAGTTGCCCCCGATAACCACGTTACCAAACGCTTCGATAACGTTACCAGCCGCACCCGAACCTTCATGACCGTAGAGAAGAACCACACGCGTGGACGCTACATTCAATGCAAGCCTCATCAAAGTTGCGATTAACAGCACAGTTGGAAAAGCCGCGAAATCCAGTGGGCGACGTGTGTAAACGGTAACCAGAAGCACAACCATAGCCAACGCGATGTTAAAGGTGAACATCAAGTCGAGCAGGAATGGAGGCATGGGTAACACGACCATTGCAAGGGTAGCAAGGACGAGTACCGGTGCCCCAATCGCTGGCATGGCGCGATTTGGCAGTTTAGGCAGCTTCTCTGCAAACGGCAGGTTCAATTTCATAGAAGTTAAGTAGAAGATTTAAATACAAAAACGCAAAGTGAAGGCTATTATGCAAATTCCAGTCCATCTGAATAGTCAAAAATTTGTCTACAGAAAATCAATATCTTAGGTCAGGAGGAATGGGCATATTCTTCTCTTGAAGTGTGGGGCGCTCTCCCCCTCGCTTACGGTACTGTTTAAGCTGGAAAACATACGCCAGAACCTGTGCGACTGCCGTAAACAGACCGTCAGGAATTTGTTGCTCCAGCTCAGTAGAATGATACAAAGCTCGGGCAAGAGGCGGAGCGGGTACGACATAGATGTCGTGTTCACGTGCGATTTCACGAATCTTAAGCGCGATATGATCGGTACCTTTGGCAACCACCACCGGTGCCTTGTCGGTCTTCTGGTTATAACGCAGCGCGACAGAGAAATGCTCTGGGTTGGTAATAATAACATCCGCCTGTGGAACGTCTGCCATCATGCGACGCTGGGCCATTTCTCTTTGAAGCATCCGGATGCGACCTTTTACTTCTGGCTTACCTTCGGTTTCTTTGAATTCGTCTTTCACTTCTTGTTTGGTCATTTTCAGCTGATTGGCGTGCTGCCAGATCTGAAAAGGGATATCGATAGCAACAACAACCAGCAGTGAGCAACTGATCAGCAAAATAAAGTTAAGAAGAATGTCGAGTGCGTGAAAGATATTGGCTGGGTACAAATCTAAGCTGAGCTGGAACAGGTCGGTACGAGATGCCTGAATTAAGTAAAACGCAACTCCCGCAACCAGTATCACTTTGAGTATCGACTTAATCAGCTCGACCCAGCTCTGCATGCCTACCATACGCTTCAGGCCGCTGAGCGGGTTCATCTTTGACGCTTTAGGCATAGCTGCTTCAACAGAAAAGCTGATTCCTCCGACACCAGCAGCTCCAGCGAGTGCTGCGACAAACAAAGTAATCAGAATCAGAAGAAGTGGAAGCAGCAGATACACGAAAGCGCCGGAAATGATTTCCAGCAGTTTTCCGAAGTCGTAAATTTCCTCGCGGCTTAAGGTAAACAGACGCGACATAATCGTAAATAACCCTCTTGCAAGGGATTCACCAAACCACATTAACGCCACTGACCCTACAACTAAAACAGACACGGAAGCGAGTTCCTTTGAGCGGGCGACCTGTCCCTTCTCTCTTGCCTGTTTTAGCCGCCTGGGCGTGGCGTCTTCTGTCCGTTCCTGGCCGTCTGATTCTGCCAAATCAGCCTCCTAACAATTGATTCGAACAAGGCGACATATCTGGTCTCTGCCTTCAATCCAGTAAAGGTCATAGTGGGTATAAATGCCAGCGATGATGTACCAGCAAATCAGCAGCCCCACCAACAAAGCAAAGGCAAAACCCAAGGAGAAAATATTCAGCTGAGGTGCCGCTCTGGTCATGACACCAAACGACAAGTTAATCGTTAACAAAGCAATAATGCCCGACAGCGACATGCTCAATGCCATCTTAAACATGGCACCAAACCACAAGGCTAACTCACGGTAATCCACCGTGTTGAGCGCTCCTTCACCAATCGGTAATGTCGTAAAGCTCATCACTACCAATTGGATCATTTGTAAGTGCCCGTCTGTCGACAAGAAAAACATGGTCGCCAGAAACATGAATAGCTGACCCAGCAAGGGAGTATTCTGACCATTGGCTGGGTCAACCATGGATGCAAAACCCAAACTGGCCTGCATACCCAAAATCTGACCCAGAACGACGAAGGTCTGAAGCATAAACTGGGTAACCATACCCATGGCTACCCCAATCACCAGTTGCTCAAAAGTAGTCAGGAAACCTTCAAAGGACATGAGCTCCAGCTCTTCTGGCACGGCAGGAATAGCTGGCATAACCGCAAACGTGATAGCTAGCCCAAGGTACAATCGAATTCGGGTAGAAACAAACCGAGCGCCCGTCACCGTCATAACCATCAGCATGGCTGAAATTCGGCTATAGGGCCAGAAGTAGTTTCCCATCCAGTCGAGAATGATGTCGGCGGAAAATTCCATAACGACCTCAGTGCAGGATCATCGGCATACGCTCAATCAGATCGAAGAAGAACTCCATCAACATGCGCGTCATCCAATGACCAAACAACATCAGCGCCAGCAATGTCACGACCAGTCTTGGCAGGAAACTTAGGGTTTGTTCGTTGATCGATGTCGCTGCCTGGAAAATCGCTACAATCAGACCAACTATCAGGCTGGGGATAATCGCGGCGCACACCATGACCAAGACAATCCAAAGTGATTCTCTGAACAGGTCAACGAACATTTCAGGAGTCATGGTTCTTCTCCCCTATATCGCAAAGCTGCCCGCGAGCGTGGACAATATCAGGTTCCAGCCGTCCACCAGCACGAATAACATCAGTTTAAATGGAAGTGAAACAATCATAGGTGACAGCATCATCATACCCATTGCCATTAGAACCGATGCCACAACTAGGTCAATGACCAAAAACGGCAAAAAGAGCATGAAACCAATCTGGAAAGCGGTTTTCAGCTCTGAGGTAATGAATGCTGGAATCAGGATACTCATCGGAACATCTTCCGGTCTGTCTACCTGCGCACCTGCGATATTCACAAACGTTTCCAGATCATTCACCCGAGTTTGCTGCAACATGAAGTCTTTCATTGGAGCCTGTGCAAGCGTAAAGGCATCACGCGCCGTCACTTGCTCATTAATGTATGGCTGAATGGCTTCTTGATTCACTCTATCGATAACAGGCGACATGATGAAAAAGGTCAGGAAAATGGCGATACCAATAATGACCTGATTCGATGGAGTTTGCTGAAGACCTAACGCCTGACGCAATATCGACATAACCACGACAATTCGCGTAAAAGACGTCATCAAAATAACCATCGCGGGCAAAAAGCCCAGCAAGGTCATTAACGCCAGAATCTGCAGGTTGATGGAATAGTCTTCCGACCCGTCAGGATTAGTCGTGACAGTGATGGCAGGAATACCACTTCCCGGAGCGCCGCCAGCAATGAAAGCGCTGGATGACGACGTGCCACTTTGACTTTCGGACACCGCGATACTTTCAGCCCCTACTGAATTTGCAGGGATGGTCGTCGCAAGTTCTTCCTGCGCCCAAAGACTGCTTGATTGACATAAAAACAGAAACGCTGCCAATAGGGCAGCGACAAAATTATTTCTTTTCATCTTTTTTCAATAACTGACTCAGTTGCTGGGCGAATTGCGCAGGTACTGGCTCGGCATCCTCAATCGGTTTTTCGAGCTTGGAAACCAGATTAATCGAATGCTGAGTGATTCCAACAAGGAACTGCTCTTCTCCTGCCTGAACAATCACAAGACGCTCTTTGGTGCCAACAGGTAACTGACGAACCACCTTAAGCCCGTCCTGCCCCATCATACTGGGTAAACGCATTCGTTTGAGTGCCCAGGCTAAGATAAAGATGATGGCTATAACAAACAGCAGAGAACCGAATGTGGCCGCCATATCCAGCTGACTGGCACTGGAAGCAAACGCTGGGAAAGGCATAACTAGCCAGCCAACAGACTTTTTCATGGTTACCTTAGTTTCTTAATTCGTTCTGTCTGGCTGATTACGTCGGTCAGTCGAATACCGAACTTGTCGTTCACCACGACCACTTCACCGTGTGCGATCAAAGTACCATTTACCAGTACATCTAACGATTCACCAGCAACCCGATCCAGTTCCACAACTGAACCCTGGTTGAGTTGCAACAAGTTACGAATGCTGATTTGGGAACGCCCGACCTCCATTGAAATGGTAACGGGGATGTCCATGATGGTGTCGAGTTTACGACGCTCATCTTCGGAAATAGGTGATGGTTCATCAGACAGTTCTTCAAGAGGAGCCGCCTCAATATCGTCACCACCGCCAGCGGCTAACGGGTCTTCACCTAACGCGGCTGCCCATTCGTCTGCCAGTTTCTGGTCTTCATTTGGATCCATACTCAATCACCTATTCATTTGTTTCTTGCGACAGCAATTCAATTTCGTCATCGCTATCAAGTTCAGATTCCATGTCGTTACCAAGGAATACCAAATCGGATTTAACCACATCAGGTCGTTTGATTTTTTCAGAGACCTGCACCGCCAGTTTATCGCCAGAGCGTCCCATTTTAACTCGGTAGGTTGGCAGTTCTTCAACGAACATGGTGGCATTTTCTGGCATTTCGATAGGTATGACGTCACCGGGTCTCAGTTCCATCAGATCTCGTAGCGAAATGTCTTTCTCTAGTAAATTCACCCGGAAGTTGACTGGCACATCCATGATCTCTTCTTTCAGCGCCGAACTCCAACGAACGTCGGTTTCCATCTTGTCGGACTGAACACCGGCATCGAGAAGCTCACGAATGGGTTCGACCATGGAGTAAGGCATTACCACGTGGAAGTCACCGCCGCCGCCATCAACTTCAATATGGAAGCTGCTCACCACGATCACTTCCGTCGGGCTTACGATGTTTGCCATGCTTGGGTTTACTTCAGAATCCAGATACTCGAATTCCACACCCATCACAGGCGACCACGCTTCCTGATAGTCAGCGAACACGATTTTAAGCAACAACTGGATAATTCGGCGTTCGGTTGGGGTAAATTCACGACCCTCAATTCGGGCGTGGAATCGACCGTCTCCCCCGAAAAAGTTTTCCACCAAGATGAAAACCAGCCGAGCTTCCATGGTAATCAGCGCCGTACCTTTTAAGGGTCTGAAGCGCACCATGTTTAAACTGGTTGGTACGTACAGGGTGTTTTGGTATTCGCCAAATTTCACCATCTGTACGCCGTTGATAGACACCTCTGCGGTTTTTCGCAGCATATTGAACAGACTTATTCGCAAATGCCGGGCAAAGCGCTCGTTAATAAGCTCCAGGGTCGGCATTCGACCACGAACAATCCTGTCCTGAGATGAGAAGTCATAGTCACTGGTATTTTCGGCTCCCGCCCCACCAGCGTCTAAATCATCATCATCCCCGTCATCTACATCGTCTACACCATGCAGTAACGCATCTATCTCATCTTGGCTTAATAAGTCTGTCACAAGGTACCTATTGCATTACGAAGTCGGTAAACAGCACTTTTTCAATCACTGGCTGACCTACCAACTGAGTTAAAGCCGCTTTGATGTCATCGGTGGCCTGTTCACGTAACTGGACTCGTCCAGTTGGCGTACGCAACTGCTCAGACGTGGCAACACCAAACGTGGCCAGCAAGGTGCTTTCAATCAGAGGAGTATGGTGCTTCGCCATTCCCTCATTGTCACCACCGCGAACCATGATTTGAACTTTTATCTGAACCAGCCTGTCCCTTTTGTCTCCCGCTACGTTGAAAACAAAGGGTTGAGGGATGTTAACGTATGAAGCAGGCTCATTGGTGATAACCGCCTCTTCTTCAACAACCGCTGATTCCTCTTCTGGAGAAGAACCCATCAGGAAGAACGCTGCACCACCACCGCCGGCTAATAACACCACAACCGCGATGATAATGATCAGGAGTTTACTTTTACCTTTGGGTGCTTCTGCTTCTTGATTTTCTTCAGCCATAAACGTCTCAGTTTAATTAAGTGGTTAAGTTATAATGTTAAGCGTAAAAACTGATTCCATCACGGTTTGGTTTCACATCAACGTTAACTTCGAGCGATTCGTCACCCTCTGAGCCCGATTCGCCACTTAAGCTGCCGTCGCCATTCCCCTTACCGGAACCTTGTCCCGCAACATACTGACTTTGTTGCTGTTGTCCTGCATTTTGCTGCTGAACGGACGTATCTGCAAGCTGTAAACCTTGTTGAGACAACATTTCTCTCAATCTGGGCATTGCTTGTTCAACAATATCTCGGGTTTGTTGGTTAGCGACGGTAAATTGCACAGAAGCAATGTCGTTGTTCATGGTCATGCGAATTTGCATTCGACCTAATTCAGGCGGATCTAATCGAATGTCCACGTTTTTCAGGTTTTTGGACATCATCATCTGCACACGCTCTGCCAGTTGATCACCGGCAGCACTGCCATCACGCGATAACTGAAGTGGTGATTGCTGCACGGATGCTGCAGCCTGAGCATCTGCCTTAGCCTGGGCTCCGGTTAGACCTTGTGTTGCAGCGACACCAGCCAGCTGCTGGGAAAAGTCTGATTTCTCACCACCCGGTTGCTCATTCCCTTTTGCCAGTTTTGTCGCTCCGAATATCGCTGCACTGCTGGCAGCAGACGCAGCGGCAGCGTTACTTGCCTGTGTTGCCGCTCCGGCAGTCATGGTTTGGGCAGCAACCTGCTGGTTCATTGCGGCGGCTGTTAATTCCTGAGGCATTACCTGAGTTGCGGCGGCAGCCGCCATTTTATCGGCAGGTAGTGGAGCGGTTGTAGGGTTTGTCAGGTGTGCAGTTAGAGCCGCACTGGACGCCATTTTAGCGCTAGTCGCCGCTTCAGACGTTCCTTTCACTGCCTGAAGCTCTGCTTTACCCATTTCGGAGGATGAGGTAGCCCACATAGGCTCAGCGAACTGCACATCTGCCTGTTCTGCTGCTGTCAGCGGCTGACCTTCAAATCCTGTCCCATTAACGGCTTGCGTTGCGGACACACCCGCTCCCACTGCGGCAGCTTCCGTGCCTTTCAAAGGCATTGCCTGACCATCTTTAAACGTTGTGGCTAACTGAGTTTCTTGATCAACCGTTGTGTTCTGTAAATTTCGCTGAGACCAGTCAATTTGAGCGTCTTTGGGTGCATGAGTCGCATGTTTGATGTCAGAGCTGCCGTCTTGAGCAGCCATCATCGCAGCGCCCGCCCCTACGACACCTGCCGATGCCAAGGCAGCTTCAACTTCCGCCAATTCTTGAGCATTCATCTTACTGGTATCAATCTCTGAAGGTACTGGGGTTTGGCTTGCATTAACCGATTGAGAAGCTGCGATTGCACCTCCGGCAAGTAATGCTGCCTGATTACCGGAATCATTGGATGCAATGGTTTCTCCATCGCCAGGAACATTGGATTCTGTAATCAGAGCCGAAGTCACCCCAGCGGATACCCCCTGAGCTGGTGTGATTTCATTGGTAGACGACTGTAAATACTTAGCTTTGGCTTCAGAAATAGCCTGCTCACTGACCTCGCCTTCCGATAATTGGCTCGCAACGACAGCGCCTGCTGCAGCCTGTGGCAATGGATTGCCTTCGTTATCTAGTGATGGACCTTGATTTGGTTTAACCTCAGCGGATTTTGTCTGGAGTGTTTTATTGGCTTCATCCAGTCTTCCAAGCAGTTGATTTCCCTCTGTCATTGCCTGGTCAACGTTCTGTTTCTTCGCGTTTTTTGTGCCTGTGCTTTCGCTTACAGCCTCTTCCTCAGCCGACAGCAGTTGGTCAACAGATTCTTCTCCTTCTGTTGCTCCTGCCTTTCCAGCGACAACTTTTGCCGTGTCGCCTGCTTCAGCCTCAGCTTCGCCTTCACCTTTTACACTGGCTGATTTACTGCCTTCTTCAACCTCTTCCGCCGTTGCTTTTTTAACGCTCTCGGTTGATTCCGATTCAGACGAAAACACAGACTTTAGCGCACTCAGAAAACCACCTGATTCACTTTCTTCTTTGGAATCAGCAGATTGAGTAGATTTTCCGAATAAGAAGGACTTGCTTCCTGATTCGTTCACTGACAGAGGATTTTGGCTCATAAACACACTCTCAAAGCATTGATCACACCCTTGTGACCAATCGCATAACGATTAACAGACGACTTCACGCGATTCAATTCAGTCTCTATATTTCAGAAAGTTTGCAAGAAGTGAGCCAATTTGAATATATATCGGACTAAAACGAACGTTTGTTACGAGCGAACTGCAAAGTAGAAAATTCATCCATTTGTCTTTGCTCGATTTTTTCTTGCTGGATACGTTTGTCGTTGGCTTTTTTCTCAATCATCCATTCATAAGAACGGCGATTCTTGCGCTGATCCAGCCAATGCTCTTCGCAATTGGTTACTTGAGTAACAAAGTGCTCTTCTGCGGCTTTTTGTTTCGCTAAGGTTTCATCTAGCTGAGTTAAAAAGCGGTTAAGGTGACCATATTGGCTAGCCGTCAGCCCACCTTTTCCTCTCTCAACTAACTGATTGCAGTAGTCCAGACGGTACTTTTCAATCTGTTCTACCTGCTTGTAATAGTCATCGAGCTCCGCACGCGCTTTGTTCAGAGCCAGCACTGCCTGTGACTCTTTTTCTTTCGCTTGTTCGAGCAAAAATTCCAGCGCGTTTTCCACCTAAATTCCTCTGACTATGACGGTTGCAATATGTTACGCAGCATGTTCACACACATATCGTATGGTACTGCTTCACCCATACCTTGCTGGGAATATTCATCCAGTTTAGGTTTGAGTGTAAATGCGGTATCGATTGCCGGGTCGGTTCCTGGTTTATAAGCCCCGATGGACACCAAATCCTGATTCTTACGGCACACAGACAGCACCTGGCGAACGGCTTTTGCCATCATCATATGTTCATCAGTAGTGATTTGAGGCATGACACGACTGACCGATTTTTCCACATCTATTGCGGGATAATGACCTGCGTCCGCAAGCTCACGGGAAAGTACGATGTGACCATCCAAAATGGCTCGCGAAGCATCTGCGATCGGGTCTTGAAGATCGTCCCCTTCGGTCAAAACTGTAAAGAATGCAGTAATCGAACCCTGATTTTCATCGCCGTTACCTGCACGTTCAACCAACGCTGGCAGCTTGGCAAATACCGAAGGCGGGTAACCTTTGGTTGCCGGCGGCTCACCGACCGATAATGCAATTTCACGCTGTGCCTGAGCAAAGCGCGTCAACGAATCCATCAGAAGGAGTACATCCAGCCCTTGATCGCGGAAATATTCTGCGATGGTCAATGCGGTCTGGCAGCCTTTTAAACGCATCAAAGGGGAAGAGTCCGCAGGTGCGGCGACCACTACCGAACGTTGCCGACCTTCTTTACCCAATATCTCTTCAATGAATTCTTTAACTTCTCGTCCACGCTCACCGATAAGTCCAACCACGACAACCTGCGCCGTAGTTCCTCGAGTCATCATGCCTAGAGTGACCGATTTACCTACACCTGAACCTGCAAATAGCCCGATACGCTGACCTTTACCTACCGTTAGCAGTCCATTTACTGCCTTTAAACCTACATCCAAAGGTTCTGAAATTGGTTTTCTCGCTAACGGGTTAATCGGCTGACCAGTAAATGACGCTTTCTTTTCTGTGTAGATGTCGCCAAGCCCATCGAGCGGATTACCAACACCATCTATCACTCGACCAAGCAGTTCCATACCGACCGGAAGACCGCTGTCACTGGTGATTGGTGTTACTTTTGCTCCCGGCAGTACACCAGTAATCTGCTCACTGGGCATAAGATAAAGATTGTCGCCAGAAAACCCGACCACTTCGGCTTCCATTTCACCACTAAGTGTTTCGACTTTACAGAGGCTACCTATTGGCGCTTTACATCCTGTCGCTTCAAGCGTTAAACCAACTACTCTCACCAACTTGCCAGAGGCAATGGCTTTGGTTGTCAGCCCCTGAATTTTGTAGTTGGAAAGCCTTTCTTCAAGCGCCAACATCAGAGTTGCTCCTGATGACGATTGACGCCACAAAATGACTGGATAACAGAACGAATTCGCTCTTCCATTTTGAAGCTTACGCTGGATTCACCCGCTTCGATATGAACATCGCCCCGGTTAAGAGACGGCTCACTAGAAAGTGTCCAGCTACGATTCTGAAGTTCCTCTTCACCGTATGACGCCTGCACAATGGTTAAGTCTTCAGGATTCAGTTTAATGGTAATGGCGTGACCTGCGATCGGCAGAGCTTCAACGCTCTGACGCACGGTATCCAAAATCACCTGCGGGTTAGTCTGCACTTCAACGTGAACGACCTCTTTCACCATAGTGAGAACCATGTCCACCAGCTGTTTTTCTACCTGAGCGTTCATCAGTTCCAGTGGCTGGGCGAATTGACTGGCAAGTGTCATAAAGTGGTTCACTTGCTCTTGAATATAGGATTGACCGGCTTCAACACCTTCCTGCTTACCCTGTTCCGTCCCTTCCTGGTGACCAGCAGTAAACCCTTCTTCTTTTCCTTTTTCGAACCCTTCTTGATAGCCAGCTTCTTGCCCTTGGGCTAAACCTTCCTGATAGGCGGATTGTTTGATTGCTTCGATCTGTTCTTCGGTCAGCTCAACGGGTTCTTCGGCTTCTGGAGTTTCGAAGTTAGGCATCCAGGACGGGTCATAATTCAGCGCCGTTTCTTTAGCATTGGCGGCGGCATCCCCGGTGTAGTCCGGCAGCCCCCAGGTTTCAGCATCCTGGATCATGTCATCTTCTTCGGGTCTTAAAAATCCGCGTTTACGTTCTAATGACATCACACTACCTATTTGAAATGATCAAGCAGCGCTCACTTTAGGAGCGCCTGAGGTTATAGGAATTCGTCTGCGCCACCACCCAACATGATCTCGCCGTTGTCGGCAAGTCGGCGGGCAATCGCCAGAATTTCTTTCTGAGCGGCTTCCACATCGGAAACTTTGACTGGAGCCATGGCTTCCATATCGTCGCGCATCATCTCTGCGGCACGTTTCGACATGTTCTTGAATACTTTCTCGCGCAAACCATCGTCGGCACCTTTTAGTGCACGTTGAAGCACGTCTTGAGGAATATCGCGCAGCAATTTCTGGATACCAGAGTCGTCCACTTCCATCAGGTTTTCGAACACGAACATCAGATCCTGAATCTGAGTTGCCATGTCTTCATCCTGCTCACGGATTTGATCCATCAGGATACCTTCCATGCTGTTATCCATGAAGTTCATGATTTCAGCGGCAGCCTTAGTACCACCAATCTTCGCAGCTTGGGCACCAGCCTGACCTGCGAACTGTTTCTCCATGATTTCGTTCAACTCTGCCAATGCAGATGGCTGAACTTCCTCAAGGTTGGCAATACGCATCACCAAATCCAATCGGTCACGCTCAGCAAACTGAGTCAGAATTTCAGCCGACTGATCGGCTTCTAAGTAAGACAATACAATGGTTTGAATCTGCGGGTGCTCGTTGATGATGATGCTCGCAACCTGACGAGGATCCATCCATTTCAGCGAATCCAGACCTTTCGAACCGGTACCAAGTAGAATCTGATCCACAAGGTTGTTGGCTTTGTCTTCACCCAGAGCGGCTACAAGGGCATTACGCATAAAGTCTTCGCTGCCCATACCAATGTTGGTGTATTTCTGAATGTCTTCGAGAAATGCTCTGTGAACAACACTGACTTTGTCTGAGTTCAGATCTGCCGCTCGCGCCATTGCACTACCAACACGCTGTACCTGCTTAGGTTCTAGATGTCGGATAATGCCAGCAGCATCAGATTCACTTAAGCTCAGTAGCAATATTGCTGCTCTTTCCTCACCGGGAATCGAGCCAATGTCGATCTCTGAACCTTTCTCGCCACCGTCTTCTGTTGTTGCAACGTCGTTAGCCATCTGCCACCCAATTCTTCACTACTTGTGCTGCCAGTTCTGGTTCGTTTGCTACCAGTGCACGCACCGCTTTTAACACATCTTCGTCTTTATGCAGGTTAGGTAAATCAATACCAGAGCCGAACTCAAACGAGTCGCCTGCATCGATGTCGCTACCAATCAAACTGGTATCGCCATCCGCCGATAGTGGAAGTCCATCGGCACCAAATTCTGAATCCTCGTCTTCTTCCGAATGAGGGTTGATAAGTTTCTTCATCGCCGGACGAACCAGAATCAGGATGATTGCGATGATAACCAGAGCACTTGCCAGCCAGCGAATCCAGTCGTTGAAGTTCGGGTGCTCCCAGATTGGTACATCCAACGCCACTTCGGCTTCAGGCTCTGCAAATTTAACACTGAGTACGTTCAGCAGGTCGCCACGCACTTCATTGAAGCCTACCGCACCCACCAAAACACTTCTGATGGCATCAATTTCTGCCTGAGCAAGAGGTTGATAGGTCACATCACCTGTTTCAGCGTTAACAATAGGCTTATGGCGAATGGCAACGGAAACAGTCTGACGATTAATCACACCAGTCTGACGACGTTCATGGCTAATGGTAGTATCCAGCTCAAAGTTACGTGTCGCTTCTTTGTGTACTGAGCCTTGTCCCATCAGGGAACCATCTTTCATCTGCTTCACATCTTGTGGAATAGACGCATCGGCAGGAGGCTGGTTAGAAAGCGCACCCGGTACACCTGCGACCACATTACCGTTGTTGTAGTCTTCTAGCGTGTATTCACTTCGGGTAGCTGGAGTATTCGGGTCAAAGCGTTTACGAGTCTGCTCAACCGCACTGAAATCCAGTTCAATGTCTACCTGAGAGGTGTAATTGCCGATACCTAAAATCGGGATAAGAACTGAGTCAATTTTTTCACGCAGCGCTTGTTCCTGTTTTCTCTCTAACTCATGTTCTTTACGACGCGCTGTCGCCATAGGGTCTTGTGAGCCAGAGCTGAGTAATCTCCCGTGCTGATCGGTAACGGTTACACGGGTAGGTTTCATGCCAGGTACCGCGCTTGATACCATGTCGACAATCGAATCGACTTCTTCTTGTTTGAGCGAGTTGCCTGTTGCCAGTGTCAAAAATACGGTGGCAGAAGCTTCCTGATTATGGCGAACAAACACGCTTTGTTTTGGTAGTGCCAACAATACCTGAGCTTTACGCACCTGACGCATTTGCTCAATGGCTTTGCCTAGCTGCCTTTCCCGGCTTAATTTCAGGCGCTCCTGCTCCAGACGCTGAGAAACGCCGAAGCCCATGTCCTGAAGAAGAATGTCGTCACCTGCTGGATCGGGTTGATTCAGTCCAGCGCGGGTCATATTCAGTTTGATGTTGCTGTATTCACTGACAGGCACACGAATGGTGTTGCCATCAAGCTTATAGTCAATTTTCTGTTGATCGAGATAATCAAGAACTGGAATCAGCTCTTCGGTTTCATAAGAACCTAGTGGGCGAAGCTCCGGCTCTCGTACCCAAAAGAACACCATTACAATCAATGCTACACATATCGAAATCGCGACAACCAAAACCACCTGACGCAACAGGTCAAGATCACCCATTGACATATCGAACTTCGAGGAGCTTTGCTCATCTAAGTCTAGGTTTTGACTCTCGTTATCCAGGTCACTTCCTACGGCAACTGCGCCACCATCGGATACTGCGAGATCTGTCGATTTATCTTCAGCCACTTGTCACTACCTGCTTTATACCGGCATGTTCATCAGCTCTTTATAAGCTTCTACCAGTTTATTTCTTACTTGAATGGTCGCGTCGAATGCCACACTTGATTTGTTTCTTGCAATCATTACATCAGATAGAGAAACGTTTGGATCGCCTTGGTCAAAACGGGTGGCTAAATTGCCTGACTGCTTTTGCAGCGCATTGACGTTATTGATGGCGTTGTCTAACAGAGCGCCGAAATCAGCGGACACCTGCGATCCTGTTGCAGGTTGAGTGGAGTTTGCTGCTTCAAGCATCATTGCTTGCATTTCCTGATTCATTCCACTGATTTTCATTGTTCACCTCTGTCGTCAATATTCTGACTTAATACTTCTGTCTTATCCTTGACGCTGCAATTAGTATGCCACTAGTCGAAAACGCAAGTATGACGTTTATCAGTTAGGGATTTCAATACCTGCATCGCGCATTTTGGCAAGCTTGTATCGCAATGTACGAGGACTGATGCCTAACTTTTCAGCCATCTCTTTTCGTCGCCCATTACATTCTGCCAAAGTATCCAAAATAATAGCGTATTCTTGCTCTCGCAGCTCAGAACCTAGACCATCCGCAGTCGCTCCCATGGATTTCGTGATCACGTTATCAGGTTCAGCAATTGGCTTAACAGTTGGAGTGGCAACTTCACCAGTTTCAACTACCGCTTGAAGACTATTTGCGTCTTCCCAGTCCACGCCTTCCAGCAAAATGTGCTCAGCATCGATATCGCCTTGCTCACTTAAGATGAGCGCACGCTGAATCACGTTATCCAGCTCACGAACGTTACCTGGCCAAGGGTAAGAAACAAGCTTGCTCAGTGCTGAAGGGGATACACCGGGAACAGGCATACCCAGCTTCTTGCAATGACGCTCTGCCAAATGTTTGGCAAGAGGCTCAATGTCGCCCTGACGCTGGTGCAGAGGTGGCCATGCGATTGGGAATACATTCAGTCGGTAGTAAAGGTCTTCACGGAAGTTACCTTCGGCAACGTATTGTTTGAGGTCACGGTTACTGGTTGCCAGAACGCGAACGTCTAACTTGATGCTTTTACGGCTACCAAGGCGTTCTACTTCGCGCTCCTGAAGCACACGAAGTAACTTGGCTTGAAGGTTCAGATCCATCTCGCTGATTTCATCAAGCAGGATAGTACCGCCCTGTGCCTGTTCAAATTTACCCGGACACGCCTGTACTGCGCCAGTAAATGCCCCCTTTTCATACCCGAATAGGGTTGCTTCGAGCATGTTGTCTGGAATGGCGGCACAGTTGATGGCGACAAAAGGACCGTCGCTACGTTGAGAGGCATTGTGGATGTAACGAGACATCACTTCTTTACCTGAACCACTTGGACCCAACACCATGACATTGGCATCGGTTTTTGCCACTTTGTCGGCAAGTGCGAGCAGCTTGAGGCTTTTTTCATCCGCGACAACCGCGTCACCTTCATCATCGCTTTTGACGGGTGCATAGCGGCTTACCATGTTCAACAGAACTTCTGGTGCAAAAGGCTTAGCCATGTAATCAATAGCACCTTCTTTCATGGCGGCAACCGCGTCTTCAATATTGGCGTAAGCCGTCATAAGAAGAACAGGAAGATTTGGCCAATGCTGTTTGATATTACGAAGCAGTGCCAATCCGCCCATGCCTGCCATCTGTACATCGGAGATGACGATATCGACTTCTTCCGATTTCAGTATGATCAACGCCTGCTCAGCGCAATCGGCTTCTACCCACTCGTAACCTGCTAAAGCAAGCGTATCCACTAGGGCTTCGCGTAGACCTTCATCATCTTCTACAATCAGTACTTTGCTTTGAGCCATTATTCTTCTCCAGAGTTTGTTGTTGCAAGGGGCAGACAGACAGTGAAACAGGCACCATCTCCCGGCTCTGAAATCAGTTCTAACCTTCCTTCATGGGCACGACAGACCATTTGTACTACCGCAAGACCAAGACCCGTTCCTTGTGAACGAGTCGTGAAGAAAGGTTCCATAATCTTTTGTTGTAATTCAACCGGAACACCGGGACCGCTGTCCTGAACCGAGATTTTCAATTCGTTGTTAACGACGCGGAAATACACATCAATTTGTGAGCCCTTACCTGAGATTTGAATGGCGTTAATCACCAGATTACTCAGTGCCGATGCAACGGCGTTGGCATTCCCCATCAAAGTCGCGTCTGGGTTTTCCATTTCCAGATGGTAGTCGATAGCGTTGGTTTTGATCGCGGTTTCAACCATCGGCTGGAATTCGTTACGCAAATCTTCAGGCGTAAATGGCTTCACGACTTTGTTATCACCACCTTTAGCGAATAGCAGCATGTCGTTCACCTGCTTTTCCAGATCATGCAACCTGTCGACGAGTTTCGTCTGGAATCGCTCACGAGTTGGGGCAGGTAGGTTAGGCGCACCCAAGTTTGAAGCGTACAACATCGCGCTTGATAGTGGCGTTCTGACCTGATGGGCAAGAGAGGCAACCATACGACCAAGCGAAGACAGACGCTGCAAGTCACTGACACGTGCTTGTAGCAATCGGGTTTCGGTTAAGTCGGTGATCAGAATTAATTGACCAGTTTGTGATGCTGAGATGGCAAGACGCACTTTGCGACCGTTTCTAAGAGAGATTTCATGACCATCATCTTCACGAGGTGCAAACGCCGCCTGAATCACTTCGAACCATTTCTGACCAACAAGAGGCACTTCCAACAACTTTTGCGCTTCAGGATTGGCTTCGCAAACATTACCTTGCGTATCAAGCAAGATAACGCCAGCGGGCATTACATCCAATACCTGCTTATAACGCGCAACCTGATCTTCCAGGCTTCCTAGCGTTGGGGCACTTTCTTGTAATTCTGATGGTGTCATGACAGGATTCCGACTAAAAACAACAATAGCCTGTTATGCATTATACATGCCAGGCCATTATTCATTTAAAATCAAAAAGTTAATCACATAAGACTGTGTCAATTGATTGACTAAGACGCTTATCGGTTGAGGTTGTACTTTCTCATTTTCTCAACGAGCGTAGTACGTCGCATACCAAGCATATCAGCAGCACGAGCTACAACCCCGCCTTGCGCTTCCAGCGCCTGGCTGATCATGTTCACCTCAACGTCTGCTAACAACTCTTTCAGGTTCACGCCTTCTGGAGGAAGTTCCTGAGGGCTGTTGGCGTTTTCTTCCATCTCCAGAGAGCCATCTCCGAAATTGAAATCTTCAGAGAAAATGTCGGAAAGCACGTCGCGTTCCTGTTCTTCAATCGATTTGCTTGAAGAGACATTTTCTGGCTGGAATTCAGGAATGTCGCTGTAACGATACTTGGTCGGTAGGTGGTTGACATCAACCAGACTGTTCGGGAAAAGAATGACCATACGTTCAACCAGATTCGCTAGCTCACGCACGTTACCTGGCCAGTCATGCTCCATCAGTGAGTTGATGGCACGCGGAGTAAAGCAGATTGGCATGCCACCTTCCGCTTCCATTCGTGTCAGCAGCTCTTTTAAAAGCAGTGGAATATCTTCTTTGCGCTCTTTAAGGGCTGGCATGTCGATTGGGAATACGTTCAGTCGATAGAATAGATCTTCGCGAAACTTCTCTTCCTCAATCATCTGCTCCAGATTTCGGTGGGTAGCCGCAACAACGCGAACGTCTGCCTTGATGGTGCTGTTGCCACCCACTCGCTCAAAGCAGCGCTCCTGAAGTACACGTAACAGCTTCACCTGCATCGACATTGGCATGTCGCCAATCTCATCGAGGAAAAGTGTTCCACCTTCTGACAATTCGAAACGACCTTTACGGGCTGTGATGGCGCCTGTAAAGGCACCTTTTTCATGACCAAAAAGCTCACTCTCAAGCAACTCAGGAGGAATTGCACCGCAGTTAATCGGTACAAACGGACCGTTGCGCCTTGGAGAATGGTAATGAATGTTTCGAGCAACCACCTCTTTACCTGTCCCGGACTCACCCAGAATAAGTACATTCGCCTCAGTCGCAGACACCTGTTCGATTAGGTGGCGAACATCACGTATTCCTTGGCTCTGCCCCACCAGACTGCGGAATAATGTGTTCTTACGACTCGCGGAAGGCAGTGGCCCGCCTTTGCGACCAAGAAATTCCTGGCAGTGTCGAAGTGCATCGCTGAGTTGAGGGTAATTGAGCGGTTGTTCCAGCTCACCAACGTAATGAGGAAATTCCTCTACGGAGATTTGGTTCGTGCTCAATGAAAGAAGTGGGATTTGATTCGATTGTTGAAGTAGCTTGGTAAGAGGCGCGACCTGAGACTTTTGGCTTACAGAGCCTAATATACATCCGGCCCAAGTTGCGTTCCAATCAACGCTGTCTAATTCATCTGAGCTGACAACTTTGCAGTGCTCACCGATGAATTCAAGAATAATGCTTAAATTGTGTTTAACCTGCTGGTCATCTTCAATAACCAACAATTGTGCCAAGCCTTGCATAGAAATAAGAGTTTGCCTTTAGAATTTAATCATTATCGTACATACCTAGACCCTGCAACTTTGTTTCATTTGCGAATTAAGTGTGCAATTTTTATCGGGCTAAGAAAGCAGCAAAAACAAATAAAGCCATTAAAAGAGTAGGCTCTAATAATGACTCTATTCTATGCGATAAAAAAAATAAGGCAACCAAGCACTTTGCGGATGTGAGTTTTGTTCTAAAACATCCTAAGTATATGCTTACTGACCGATTTCTGCGGAAGTCAGATTATGAAACTCTGCGGGTATCTGATCCCATGCTGATTTAATCTCACGGATGATATCAATCACATCATCAATCGGCTTGGGTTCGTTACTTTGGTTTGCCATCGTGATTTGAGAAATCATGAATTCGTATAGCTGATCCAGGTTCTTTGCGATGTCACCACCGTCGTCCATGGATAAACAAGAACGCAGTGCGATGATGATATCTAGCGCCTTACCCAAACGTTCGCCTTTAATGGCGATATTTCCCTGCTGCATTGCAGCCTTACCTTGGATCAGTCGCTCTATCGCACCAGCCATCAACATCTGGATGATCTTGTGCGGAGAGGCCGCAGACAATTGACTGTCTACTGAAACCTTTTTGTAAGCCTGTAAAGAACCTCGCATGGTAATCCTCTCTTATAAAAACTTCTTATAAAGCTGAACAGACTTGCTTCCGTGTCGGACTTTTTTCAAGTGTTCAGCAATCTTATTTGTATTCGCCTGCATCAGTAACACAATTTTCTGTGTCCTCTCCACTGCTCGTTGCCACTCTTCTTTATCAACGAGGTCAGGCGATTTTTCAAACTCGTGCAAAACACTTTGCAACAACAGTTCTCTTTTATCGACGGCTTCAGCAATTTCTTCAGCATTAATTTCATCTTTTTCTAAAAAAGATAATAGTCGTCGATCTAGCTCACTCAAGTCTGTCAAGTAATTGGACATACATTAACCGAATGCATTCATCATGCCAGAAAGTTGTGCTTGCATCTTACTGGTGGCTTCCTGCATGGCAGAAAACTTATCATGTGTACGTTTCTCAAGAGAATCCATACGGCGGTCCAGCTGAACTTGCTGATCGTTAAGTCGATAATTTTGCTCGTATAAACTCTTTTCACGTGACCGTATTGAGCCCGTTACACCCGTCATTGAGTGAATGGCATCTTCTACTTTTTTGGCAAAGCCGTCGTTGCCACCAAAAAATTCACCTAATTTAGTGAAGTTCTTATTGAGTTGGCGGTCAAGCATATCGTAATTCACTTCTAAAGTACCCTGACGAGTCGTGGTAATACCGAACTCCGTCAACGTTTTTAGATCTTCGGGTGCCCCCTTGATGGCGGTAGTGAACACGGATTTTAAGCGTGATTCTGCACTTCGAACGATACTGTCACCTGATAATGGTCCAGAGACACCAGATGAAGGGTCTGCACCCGCTAATTCTTTAGTTAAACCGTAAAATTGATTATAAGAATCAACGAATTGAAGAATATCGTTTCGAACTCGATCGCGGTCATAGTCGATACCAATTTCGGTTTGTTTCTTAGAATCTGACACGCCTTTAAGGGTCAGATCTACACCATCAATAGCATTTTCAATGACGTTGTTATCACTGCTCAGTTGCGCAATGCCGTCGAGCACGACCATGGAGTCCTGCCCTTTTTGCAGCTCATTCATACCGCTGTAGCCATTAAAAGCTCGTTGAGCAGCATCTATTCGAGCCTGGGCATCTTTAAGCTCTTGTTCACGCTGGGCTTTGGCGTTTTCCATTAACATGGCATCGCGCTCTTTAACCGTGACGTAAGAATCGGTCAGAGTACCAGATGCGGTAGGTGACCAGCCTGGGATATCTGGCGCTTTTTCACGGGCTTTATCATCAAGCCCGTCAGTTCCTGGGTCATAGGAACTAAGAAGGGTACCTGAAGCCGCTTCCGAGAAGCCGGGAATGGTATCTTCCGGCTTGGGTGGCGCTTGTTCTACGCCATCAATAATGACCGGCTCTTCAATGCCCGGCAGGTTGACGACATAAACAGGTAATGCACCATCAGGATTCTTTGGTTTGCCTTCTAGGGCTTCTTCAATTTCCTGTGGTGAGTATTTTCTCTCCAGAGCGGCAACATCTTGCCCGTCTGCAGTTAAAATAGGGGTACTTTGGAGCTTTAGAAGTGCCGCCTGCGCTTGTTCCAGATCGGTCATCCGGTCTTCAAGCGTTTTGTATTCAAGGGATTCTAAAGGATTAATAGGATCGGACGAATTGGCCGACACGTAGATTTGATTATCTTTGCCCGTTTTCTCGGAGGCTAAAATAAGGCGCTGACCATCAACATCGTTGATGATGGCAGCGCGTACACCGGGATTGCCGGTAGCTGCATTGATGCTTTTTACGACATCAATGAGCTTGGCATTTTGTTTTACTTCAACAGTAAATTCCCTGTTTCCTAAACGGATCTGCAGCTCACCAGTTCCAAAGCGGGTTTTCTCATCCACAATGTTAGAACCTAGCTTATGGTTCTGAGCAAGCTGCACCACATCGACAGCATATTTGCCTGCGATTGCGTCCGTTGTGGCTGTAGCTGAAACTACTTCTTCGTCGGAGGACTCTACCGAACGAACGGCGAAAGCCTTATCCTGACGAAACTGAGCCATCAGTGCCTTCATGGAATCCAGTGATTCTCTGAGCCGCCCATAGGCGCTAATATTGGTCTCAACTTTGGATCGCTCAGTATCGATACGTTGCTGTTTAGGCACACGCTCGGCATCGACCACTTTGCTCACCATAGAGTTGATGTCCATACCAGACATGCCACCCATTGGGTTTACACTCATTCTCTCACCTTCAAACCTATCACACCTTTTCCACGATTAATCCGGAGGAATTGGAGGCTAGGCGCCTTAAAATTTCAAGCATCTCTTCGCTTGGAATCTGTTTGATGATATCGCCTGTATCCGCATCGAATACAGTGACAACACGTCTCCCAGACTCGTCATCGAATTTAAAAGATAATCCTTTATTGAGTGAAGAAATGAAATCATTTACTTCATCAATCCGTTTCTCCAGCTCGGCTGCGTTAATCTTAGTACGCTCTTCCGAAAAAGACTGCGCAGATTCGTTCTGGATGACGTCTCTTGGATCTACCTCTTTTATTTCCGCTCGTTTTTGCGCATTAGCACTGGATGCATCTTCAGCTGTAGAAGCAATCTTCGTGCCACTACCATAAGAAGGCTGGGAAATCGATGTGTAGGATGATATGTCCATAACGATCTCACCTCCACCTTGATAGCGTACATCAGGTTACCCCAATGCATTGCTCTTACACAGAAGTATACCAGATTTAACCCAACAAACTCAGTGCCGCGGATGGTGACTGTTTTGCCTGAGCCAGGATAGACGTACTAGCCTGTTCCAGGATTTGAGACTTCGTCAATTGAGTCGTCTCTTTCGCAAAATCAGTGTCGCGTATGCGACTCATCGATGCGTTCACGTTTTCGTTAATGCTATCTAAGTTACTGATAGCGTGGTCAAATCGGCTTTGGAATGCACCAAGCTCTGCGCGCTTACTGTCGACACTTGTTAGTGCACCGTCAATGACGGCCACGGCTTGTTGAGAACCTGCAACCGTTGTTACGTCAATATCATTGACCGCAACATCTTCTGCCGTTCCCATGCTCAGTTCTCCGGCTAACCCGCCGCTGAACGTCACATCGCCATCTACTTTTTGGTTGTGAGCAAATACGCCCAACTCACCATTGTCGCCTACGTAAGCTTTCAGGTAGTCCTGCTGACCATTAATGTAAGTTGCAACTTCTTCAATATCGTCGCCGGCCAGAGCGTTGATAGTGATGTTTTGCGCGTTACCCTCTGAGTCTGTAAACGCAAAGGTCAGGTCATTGGACCCGCTCTCCACCACCCAGTTACCGTCTTTCGCATTGGCAGCTGTGTAGTTTTTACCGGCCATACCTTCATGGTCGGAACGAACGTTACCCATTTTCAACAATACCGCTTCACCGGAACTGGCACCTATCTGAAAAGACTGAGTACCATAAGTGCCGTTCAGCAACTTATTGCCACCGAAGGAAGTGGTTTCAGCAATACGATTCAATTCATCGTTTAGGGCTGCTACTTCTTCCTGGATCGCAACTCGCTCTGAGCGACTGTTGGAACCGTTAGACGATTGAAGTGCAAGGTCTCTCATACGTTGAAGGATGTTAGTACTTTCCTTCATCGCACCTTCCGCCGTTTGAGCTATCGAAATACCGTCATTTGCATTTCGCACCGCCACGTCTAAACCGCGACTTTGTGAATCCAAACGATTCGATATTTGAAGCCCAGCGGCATCATCTCTCGCGCTATTAACACGGTATCCCGATGATAAACGCTCCATTGATCTGTTCATGTCGGACGCAGCGTTGTTCAGGTTACGCTGGGCCGTCATAGCAGACACATTAGTGTTTACTGATATTGCCATAGTTAGATCTCCTTTGACATTAAGGATGATGGCGTCGCGTCTCTCACCTCGCTAAACCATCTCATTTCTCGCATTCCTTTTAACGGCGGATCCATTAAGTTCTTTAGGGAAAAACTCAGATTTTTTCGGATTTTTTTATGAGGGAGAGCAGGAAATACAAGAACCGTATGATGATCAGTAAGTTAACAAAAACGAGCATTTACTCATTAGCTCAAACTGGCTTCTAGAGAAGGGAGAAACATGCCAAAGCTAAAGCACTCTGCTTCGTGTCTTAAAACGCGCTCTAAGGGCACACAGGGCGTTTTATCGACTCATCAATAGAGATAACTAGATGCGATTCAATAAGGGGAATCAGAGTCGTAGCGAGAGGATTCGCGATAGCTGACCATTTCAAGTGTTTTCGTTAAACACTTAGTGTTTTTAAATGAGGTTTTTTTCTGAATTAGTGAAGCAGATTGGTTGCTGCGGAAGGCAATTGGTTTGCCTGAGCAATGATAGCGTTAGACGCTTGCTGCAAGATTTTCGATTTGGTAAGACTCGTCGCTTCTTTAGCGAAATCGGCATCTCTAAGTTGCCCCTTGGAATCATTCACATTAATGCTCATGTTGCCCAGGTTAGAGATACCACTTTCGAATCTATTGTGAATTGCGCCCAGCTGGCCACGCTGGCTATCGACGTAGGTCAAAGACGCATCCAGCACCGCGATTGCTTGCTGTGCGCCTCCTACCGTACTGATGTTGAGAGAGTCGACGGTAAGTTGACCTTGTTTCGATAGTGCAAGTTCTGAGGCAAGACTGCCACTAAACGTGAGATCAGATTTAACATCATGATTCGGCGCGAACAGCTGAAGTTGTCCGTTCTCGTTTACTGAAGCGCTGATCTCGTCCGTTTGCCCGTTAATGTAAGTCGCTAACTCTTCGATGTTATCACCAGATTTAGCTTCTATTTGTACATTCACAGTTTGGTTTGCGACATCCTGGAACTGGATATTCAATTGATTGGTTGCATCAGTGACTGTCCAGTTACTGTCTTTTCCATTTTGTGCTAGGTAGCTGTCTCCTCCCATGCGCTCCGAATCAGTGCGCATATCCGTTAGCGAAACCATAATGGCATCGGTGTTCGGTCCTATATGGAACGACTTGGTTCCATATGTACCGTTAATCAGTTTTTCGCCGCCAAAGCTAGTGGTTTCAGCAATTCTGTTCAGCTCGTCGTTGAGAGAAGACACTTCGTGTTGTAGTGCCTGACGATCTGCATCGCTGTTGTTACCGTTGGCTGACTGGATGGATAAATCTCGCATTCTCAGCATGATGTTGGTTGTTTCGTCTAACGAGCTTTCCGCTGTTTCAACGATGGACATACCATCATTTGCATTTCGAATTGCTACATCTATCCCGCGAGTTTGTACATGGAGTCTATTGGCAATCTGCAGACCAGCTGCGTCATCTTTTGCCGTGTTGATTCTAGAGCCTGAAGATAAACGTTCCAGTGATGTACTTGCGTCGCTCATAACACCTTTAAGTTGGTGTCTGGTTGCCATTGCAGATACGTTGGTGTTAACCGTTAATGCCACTGAAATGCTCCTGAAAAATCTTAAGGTTCCGTCTCATTCCACTACAAGGTAAACCTTGCCAGAGCGTTGGGTCTGACGATTCAATCGTGAACGGTAAACCGTCTTAACCCAGTGGAGTGCCAGGTGGCTGCAACACAACCAACCACCCAGACCGCCCTTAAACTTCGAGAATTAGCCCAGCAGCATTAACGCTGAATTTGGAGATTGCTTTGCCTGAGCTAATACCGAGGTAGATGCTTGTTGCAGAATCTGAGACTTAGTCATCGCAGTAGTTTCTTTCGCGAAGTCTGTGTCTTTGATTCGGCTCTGAGACGCGTTCACGTTCTCATTGATGTTATCTAAGTTGCTGATTGCGTGGTCGAATCGGTTCTGGAATGCACCCAGCTCTGCTCGATGGCTGTCAACGTATTGAAGCGCGGCATCCACGACTGCTACAGATTGTTGCGCACCGGATACGTTTCTTACGTCGATATCGCTTACTGTTGTCGCCTGAGCAGCACCCATAGCCAGCTCACCACCAAGTGCACCACCGAAGGTTACTGCACCGTCGATTTTGTTGTTGTCAGCGAAAACTTGCAGAACACCGTCATCACCTACAGAGGCTTTAACTTGATCCGTTTGACCGTTGATGTAGGTCGCCACTTCTTCAATGTCATCGCCCGCTTTCGCATTAATGGTCAGGTTTTGAGCCACACCGTCTTTGTCGGTGAATGCGATGGTCAGGTCAGATGCTGCTGCATCAACTGTCCAGTCTGCGCCTTTCGCGTTTGCAGCCTGGTAGCTTTGTCCGCCCATTGCAGCTTCATCAGAACGCATGCTCTTAAGACCCAGCATGACCGCTTCACCGCTGTCTGCACCAATCTGGAATGAAGCGTTGCCGAATGTTCCGTTTAGAAGCTTGTTACCACCAAATGAAGTGGTTTCAGCGATACGGTTCAATTCGTCGTTCAACGCTGTGATTTCTTCCTGAATCGCAACACGGTCAGACTTACTGTTTGAACCGTTAGCAGATTGCAGCGATAGGTCTCGCATACGTTGAAGAATGTTTGTCGTTTCTTTCATCGCCCCTTCAGCTGTTTGTGCAATCGAAATACCGTCGTTAGCATTTCGTACTGCCACATCCAAACCGCGGCTTTGAACATTTAAGCGGTTAGAGATTTGCAGACCCGCTGCATCATCTTTAGCGCTGTTGATTTTGTAACCAGATGATAGACGTTCCATCGATGTGGTTAAGTCACTTGCTGCATTGCCTAGGTGACGCTGTGCTGTCATCGCAGATACGTTAGTGTTTACTGTCATACTCATGGTGATTTCTCCCATTGATTTTCCGTTAAGGGCGGCTTCCGACGTCTCGGAAAACCAACTAGTTCTCTCAAAGTCATAAATTGTATCGACTTACTATTTCTATTCTTTAGGTTTTTTTGGATAAAAATTTAAAATATATGACTTTAGATATTATTTTTCATTTAAAAGCATATAGTTAGGTATTAATTTAATTTTTTCTTTTATATACATGCAGTTATAAATTAATAAAATACAATTTAAATGAAATATTAAAGGCGTGAACAGACCCTACCTGAATGGCAGTAAAGGAGATAGGAGGCGCTATGGTTTAATAAAAAACCATTATCAAGATACTGAAATGAATCACCGATTATCGAATGCTATGGAAAGGCTTTGTCTAATCATTCTTGGATATTCAGATACCACTCTGATACACCAGACGTACAGCCTCAGCTGCCGCGGTACCATCGTGTATAAGTTCTGAAATCCAACAAGTAGATAGATCTGTGCCATCTCTAAAACAGGGTGAACGGATACAAATACGCTTGAGAAAAATGCATGAACTAAAATTTTCTTCAGTACATTTTTACGTAATTTGCATGTCCTCCTTACTGTTTCGCATCGTTGGGTACTGGATCGAAAGGTAGATACAAGGAACGGTTAACACGGATAAAGTCTAATTTCGCTTGTACGCGTTTAGATGGATCTGTGCTAGTTGTTCTCCCTATCTGTTCCTAAAGATCGTTACCGATATATATTTGGTGCTTCGTTTCAATACTCCTCTGTACGAATTGTTCTTCTGATATGGGAAAGTCCCTATCAGGCTACGGTTTAATCACTCAAACCGTTTTGCTGTTATGGCTGTTCAACCAGAACAGCAAAGCGGTCTGTACCCATGCTTTCTTGAACTCGCTCCTCTCTAAAGAGAGGCGGGAAGGGACGTCATGGGCGTGCGCCCCTCCCCGCGAGAGAGTCGGTTTAGCCCAGCAGACTCATTGCTGCGTTTGGCGCTTGCTTCGCCTGGGCCAGAATCGAGGTGGATGCCTGTTGCAGGATCTGCGCTTTGGTCATCGACGTTGTCTCAGAAGCAAAATCGGTGTCTTTGATTCGGCTCTTCGACGCGTTCACGTTCTCGTTAATGTTGTCTAAGTTACTGATGGCGTGTCCGAATCGGTTCTGGAATGCACCCAGCTCTGCTCGGTGGCTGTCCACGTATTTCAGTGCACTATCCACTATCGCAACGGATTCCTGAGCACCCGCCACAGACGTCACATCAATGGTGTCGACCGTAACGTTCTGACCTGGGTTAAACGCCAGTTCACCTGCCAGTGCGCCACCGAAAGTGACATCACCTGTAACTTTGTTGTTCCCTGCGAAGACTTGTAATTTACCGCCTTCACCCACCGATGCTTTCACCAGGTCTGTCTGACCATTGATGTAAGTCGCCAGCTCTTCGATGTCGTCCCCTGCTTTCGCACTGATGTTCAGTGTTTGCGGGTCGCCGAAGCTGTCAGTTAGTGTGATGGTCAGGTCCGTCGCGGCATCTGGTACTGTCCAGTCTTTGTCTTTGCCGTTCGCTGCCTGGTAGCTCTTACCCCCCATCAGGGCGTTATCACTACGCATGTCTTTCAGGGTAAGCATGACCGCTTCACCATTGTCTGCACCGATTTGGAATGCCGCTGTACCGTAAGTCCCGTTCAATAGTCGGTTACCACCAAAGGATGTGGTTTCTGCGATACGGTTCAGTTCGTCATTCAGTGCGGTCACCTCTTCCTGAATCGCGATACGTTCGGCTTTGGAGTTAGAGCCGTTCGCAGATTGCAGGGACAGGTCACGCATACGTTGCAGGATATTTGTGGTTTCGTTCATCGCACCTTCGGCTGTCTGAGCGATCGAAATACCATCGTTAGCATTTCGTACCGCTACGTCCAGACCGCGGCTCTGTACGTTCAGACGGTTGGAGATCTGAAGACCTGCCGCGTCGTCTTTCGCGCTGTTGATTTTGAAACCGGATGACAAGCGTTCCATAGATAGGTTTAGGTCACTTGCTGCGTTGTTTAGGTGACGCTGCGCTGTCATTGCTGATACGTTGGTGTTTACAGTCATGCCCATGATGTAATTCTCCAGTTGAAATTTTTGTAACTAAGGACTCTCGCTCATTTTGCGTGAACCCTTTCCTCTCTCTGTACTTTCTATAACGGCTCAATTTTTATTTTCTTTAGGCAAAAATCAGCCAAAAGAAGAAAAAATAAACCTCAAAAGCACAAATCAAATCCTAATCACAAAAACAAACAATAAAGTAAGAATTATGCTCAAGATAATTGGCAGAAAGCCGATAAAAACCGCCCTATTCATCATGAGTACTTTTATTCTTGAAAATTGAGGATTGCGTTAAGCAGATCCGTTTTGCTGTTTCGGCTGTTCAACCAGAACAGCAAAGCGGTCTGTACCCATGCTTTCTTGAACTCGCTCCTCTCTAAAGAGAGGCGGGAAGGGACGTCATGGGCGTGCGCCCCTCCCCGCGAGAGAGTCGGTTTAGCCCAGCAGACTCATTGCTGCGTTTGGCGCTTGCTTCGCCTGGGCCAGAATCGAGGTAGATGCCTGTTGCAGGATCTGCGCTTTGGTCATCGACGTTGTCTCGGAGGCGAAATCAGTGTCTTTAATTCGGCTCTTCGACGCGTTCACGTTCTCGTTAATGTTGTCTAAGTTACTGATGGCGTGCCCGAATCGGTTCTGGAATGCACCCAGCTCTGCTCGGTGGCTGTCCACGTATTTCAGTGCACTGTCCACAATCGCAACGGATTCCTGAGCACCCGCCACAGACGTCACATCAATGGTGTCGACCGTAACGTTCTGACCTGGGTTAAACGCCAGCTCACCTGCCAGTGCACCACCGAAAGTGACATCACCTGTAACTTTGTTGTTCCCTGCGAAGACTTGTAATTTACCGCCTTCACCCACCGATGCTTTCACCAGGTCTGTCTGACCATTGATGTAAGTCGCCAGCTCTTCGATGTCGTCCCCTGCTTTGGCACTGATGTTCAGTGTTTGCGGGTCGCCGAAGCTGTCAGTTAGAGTGATGGTCAGGTCCGTCGCGGCATCTGGTACTGTCCAGTCTTTGTCTTTGCCGTTCGCTGCCTGGTAGCTCTTACCCCCCATCAGGGCGTTATCACTACGCATGTCTTTCAGGGTAAGCATGACCGCTTCACCGTTGTCTGCACCGATTTGGAATGCCGCTGTACCGTAAGTACCGTTCAATAGTCGGTTACCACCAAAAGATGTGGTTTCTGCGATACGGTTCAGTTCGTCATTCAGTGCGGTCACCTCTTCCTGAATCGCGATACGTTCGGCTTTGGAGTTCGAGCCGTTCGCGGATTGCAGGGACAGGTCACGCATACGTTGCAGGATATTTGTGGTTTCGTTCATCGCACCTTCGGCTGTCTGAGCGATGGAAATACCGTCGTTGGCATTTCGTACCGCTACGTCCAGACCGCGGCTCTGTACGTTCAGACGGTTGGAGATCTGAAGACCTGCCGCGTCGTCTTTCGCGCTGTTGATTTTGAAACCGGATGACAAGCGCTCCATAGATAGGTTTAGGTCACTCGCTGCGTTGTTTAGGTGACGCTGCGCTGTCATTGCTGATACGTTGGTGTTTACAGTCATGCCCATGATGTAATTCTCCAAAAAATGTTAGTTAATTCGAGCCCTGTTTCTCACGCAGAACCCATTCCTCTCTCTGTACTTTCCTTAACGGCACCCAAACCAGATACTTTAGAATTTTTTCCAATTTTCTTTAAAAACTTTTCCAAATCTAATTTTTAGTAAGTTACTAACACCAAAAAAGCACCGAAACCCATAAGATATGTTAGTAATTAATTATAAAGCTCAAAAAAAGGAGCCATTCGGCTCCTTTTAATGTTTTGGTCTTTTAGAAGTTAAGTTAACCCAGCAGACTCATCGCTGCGTTTGGCGCTTGTTTCGCCTGAGCCAGAATCGAGGTGGATGCCTGTTGCAGGATCTGCGCTTTGGTCATCGATGTCGTCTCGGAGGCGAAATCAGTGTCTTTGATTCGGCTCTTCGACGCGTTCACGTTCTCGTTAATGTTGTCTAAGTTACTGATAGCGTGACCGAATCGGTTCTGGAATGCCCCCAGCTCTGCTCGGTGGCTGTCCACGTATTTCAACGCAGTATCCAGAATCGCAACGGATTCCTGAGCACCCGCAACAGAGGTTACATCGATAGTGTCGACTGTAACGTTCTGACCTGGGTTAAACGCCAGTTCACCTGCCAGTGCACCACCGAAAGTCACGTCGCCAATGACTTTGTTGTTCCCTGCGAAGACTTGTAATTTACCGCCCTCACCGACTGATGCTTTCACCAGGTCTGTCTGACCATTGATGTAAGTCGCCAGCTCTTCGATGTCGTCCCCTGCTTTGGCACTGATGTTCAGTGTTTGCGGGTCGCCGAAGCTGTCAGTTAGCGTGATGGTCAGATCCGTCGCGGCATCTGGCACTGTCCAGTCTTTGTCTTTGCCGTTCGCTGCCTGGTAGCTCTTACCACCCATCATTTCGTTGTCGCTACGCATGTCTCGCATGGTGAGCATAACCGCTTCACCGTTGTCTGCACCTATTTGGAATGCCGCTGTGCCGTAAGTCCCGTTCAGTAGTCGGTTACCACCAAAGGATGTGGTTTCTGCGATACGGTTCAGTTCGTCATTCAGTGCGGTCATTTCTTCCTGAATCGCAATACGCTCTGATTTTGAGTTAGAGCCGTTCGCGGATTGCAAAGACAGGTCACGCATACGTTGCAGGATATTCGTGGTTTCGTTCATCGCACCTTCGGCTGTCTGAGCGATCGAAATACCGTCGTTAGCATTTCGTACCGCGACACCTAAGCCTCGGCTTTGCACGTTCAGACGGTTGGAGATCTGAAGACCTGCCGCGTCGTCTTTGGCGCTGTTGATTTTGAAACCCGATGACAAGCGCTCCATAGATAGGTTTAGGTCACTCGCTGCGTTGTTTAGGTGACGCTGCGCTGTCATTGCTGATACGTTGGTGTTTACAGTCATGCCCATGATGTATTCTCCAGTTGATTTTCCGTTATTACGGTCTCCGCCGTCGCGGAAAACCAAGCGTATTTCTCTCTCGTGCTTTTTATAACGGCTCAGTCACAAAGATCTTTAGAGAAAATTCATCGTGTCTTTGAATATTTTTTAAACATCCATTTATTCAGATAGTTGCGTGAAGAATTGGGCGTGATTTTTGAGCGAAACTGACAAAGATCCTTAGATTGATCTCACATTAATAGGTGTTATTTGATGAGGTTTATTTCGTGGCAGGGTCAGGATTATGCATAAAGACGGGCAGAAATCTCTGCCCGTGCTTCTTTTAATACTTCTGTTGGCAGGTAGTGGGCAAATTAGCCCAACAGGCTCATTGCTGAGTTTGGTGCCTGCTTAGCTTGTGCAAGAATCGATGTGGACGCTTGCTGAAGGATCTGTGACTTAGTCATTGCCGTCGTCTCCGCCGCAAAATCAGTGTCTTTGATTCGGCTCTTCGACGCGTTGACGTTTTCGTTAATGTTGTCCAGGTTACTGATGGCATGGTCAAAGCGGTTCTGGAACGCACCTAACTCAGCACGGTGGCTGTCTACGTACTTAAGCGCCGAATCAATAATCGCAACCGATTCTTGAGCACCGGCTACAGAAGTAACGTCAATACTGTCTACTGTTACGTCTTGCTTAGGTCCCATCGTCAGCTCACCGGCTAAGCCACCACTGAAAGCGAGATCACTTGAAACTTTGTTATTGCCAGCAAAGATCTGAAGCTTACCTTCTTCCCCTACCGATGCTTTTACTAAGTCCGTCTGACCATTGATGTAGGTAGCAAGCTCTTCAATATCGTCACCGTCTTTTGCGTTGATAGTCAGAGTCTGTGCCTGACCGAAACTGTCTGTCAGGTTGATAGTAAGATCAGATGCCGCCGCTGACACTTCCCAGTCTTTATCTTTACCATTGGTTGCCTGATAAGACTGACCGCCCATCATGTTGTTGTCGCTTCGCATGTCTTTTAATGAAAGCATAACGGCTTCACCATTGTCAGCACCGATCTGGAACGACTTGGTACCGTAGGTACCGTTGAGCAGTTTATTACCACCAAATGACGTGGTTTCTGCAATACGGTTCAGCTCGTCGTTTAGTGCAGTAACCTCTTCCTGAATCGCGATACGTTCAGCTTTGGAGTTAGAGCCGTTAGCTGATTGAAGAGAAAGGTCACGCATACGTTGCAGGATGTTTGTTGTTTCATCCATTGCACCTTCGGCGGTCTGAGCAATCGAAATACCGTCGTTGGCGTTACGTACTGCCACGTCAAGACCACGGCTTTGTACGTTCAAGCGGTTCGAGATCTGCAAGCCCGCAGCATCGTCTTTCGCACTGTTGATCTTAAAGCCTGAAGAAAGTCTTTCCATAGACGTTGTGAGATCGCTAGCCGCATTGTTCAGGTGACGTTGTGCCGTCATTGCCGAAACATTGGTATTTACTGTCATGCTCATGGGTATTGCTCCAAATGATTTTCCGTTGTTGCGCTTTCCGTGCAAACGGAAAACCACGTTGTTATTTTCAAGATGCAATCATTAACGACACGACATGTGTTTACTTGAGCGGATTTCGTTAAAAAAATGGATTTATTTGTTCAACTGGCTACAAATGAATCAAACGCGCTATTTCTTTCGATTTCCTTCTAAAGTTCGATTTCACTTCGCCGATACAAGCTTCTTTTTTGCCACTCAATCCCTTTAAAATAAAGGCATAAAGCCTATCAATAACAGGGTTAATTGAATGCCTTGCTTCTATATCGGACTTGCTTAAAGTAAATAAAACACCTAATAATTCCGTCAATTATTTGGCTTTACTTTAAAATACACGCCATTCTGGTTACTTTTTATTCCAAAATACAAATTTGACCTCTTTTGGCAAAAAGGCGAGCTCTTTGGCTCGCCTTGCTGGTTTGTTGAGTTCTATCTGTACAAATAGGGAGCAAGCTTTCGCTCACTAAACTCCGTCGCATCATGCCCAATCCAAAGTTCAGCTCCTGTTTGCTTCAGAATGGCATCCACTTTTTTGAAGGCGGCTACGGTTTGCTCTTTCTGATTGAATATCGGAATGGCTTTGCGTTTGTAGTTTTCACGGGTGTGGTATAGGTCGCCGGACAGAAGGATTGGACCATGCTGAGGTAAATCAATATACAGCACCTGATGACCAGGAGAGTGACCGTAAGCAGAGATAAGCACCACAGAGCCATCCCCAAACACCTGATGATCCCCTTCTATGACTTTCGCTTTTGGTTGCAGGTGCTGATAGTCGCTCAAATTGAATCCATAGTTCTGGAGCTTTTGTGTGTCGAACGCAACGTCAAATTCTGGCTTCTGAACTAACCAGGTAGAGTTTTGAAACTTGGTGGCGTTTCCAGAGTGATCCCAGTGCAGATGCGACAGTGCTATATAGTCAAAATCTTTCGTAGACACATTAAGTGTCTGCAATTGCTCAGACAGCGTTTTCTTAACGGAAAAGTGAAATGCCCCATCCATGACTTCAATGCCGTCTTTCTGCGTAATGAACTCGTCATTAATGCCAGCATCCCAAAAAAGCTTACCTTTCGGGTGAGAAATCACATAACAACTGTTCACCATTTTCAGTGGCTTCTCGCTGGTCGCCTTTGGATTAAACATGGATGGTTTTCTTGACTCAATTCGACCGCAATCCAAAACACTGACCGACACATCGACACTGCCATCGGTTGAAAACTGAGGCTGACTGGTTTGTGCAAATGACAAAGGGGACACAACTAAAGCTAGGATAAAACTTTTGATTTTCATGGTATTGACTCCTTTCACGAACGAGCCAATGGTATAGACCCAAATATGAAACTCAAATAACATAAAGAGAACGCAGCATCCCATTTTTGGGATTAATCTTGAGAGCCTTATTAATGATTAACCTAAATGACTTACGCGTTCTTAAAGCCATTGCTGATAAAGGCAGCTTTAATGGCGCGGCAGCAGTACTTGATATGCCCACCAGCACAGTGAGTCGGCGTGTTTCTGAACTGGAAAAAAGCCTGCAAGTGACTTTGGTTCAACGCACCTCCAGAACCGTCTCTTTGACAGAGGCGGGTCAACTGCTTAACCAACAGGCGTCGCCACATTTGCAGGGGTTGCTGGATAGTGTCGATTTTCTGCAGGAACAAGGGGGGCATATTCGGGGAAAGATGACTATCGTTGCGCCTATTTTCTTATCTTACTTCCGTCTTTCATCCTGGGTAGCCGAATTTCAGGGGTTGCATCCAGACCTAGAAATCGAATTTCGTATCAGCAACAAACTGGAAGATGTGTTTGGTGATCAAATCGATCTCGCCATTCGCCCCGGTCCTTTAAAAGATTCAAGCTTGATAGCCAAAAAGCTCTACGATACAAAAATGAACCTGTTTGCGAGCCCAAAGTGGCTTAAAAGCAATAAATTACCCAAACACCCAAGTCAGTTAAATAAGGTATCGGCGCTCACTATTCCATATCTCGCGAAAGACTGGCGGGTATACAAAGACGGTCAAAGCGATGTGATTTCCACCAATTATCGAATTTTCAGCAACGACTTTGGACCACTGGCGGAAGCACTGGTTCATGGAAACTCAATTGCGGTTCTCCCGCAAGTTTTTGGGGAAGAGTTTGTTAAGCGAGGTAAGTTGGTCAAACTGCTTCCAGACTATCAGGTCGAAACGCCGGGGCCTATTTACGCGGTATACCCTTCCCAAAGGGACAAATCCAGAAAAACACAGGCGTTAATCAGTTTTTTAGAAAAGAAATTTAAAGATCTTTGAGCTCGTTTAGCCAAGTAGCGTCAAAGCAATGTTGGGCGCTTGCTTCGCTTGAGCAAGAATGGTGGTACTGACTTGTTGAAGCATTTGCTGCTTGATCATCTCAACCGATTCTTTGGCAAAGTCGGTATCTTTGATTCGACTTTTTGAAGCGGCGAGGTTCTCATTAATGTTATCGAGATTGCTGATCGCATGATCAAAGCGATTTTGATACGCCCCCAGCTCTGCCCGATGGCTATCCACATACCCTAATGCTGTATCGATAACAGAGACGGCACGTTGTGCCCCGCCGACATCGGTAATGTCGATATCGTCCACGGTTTCGAGTGCAGGACCGGACATCGCAAGTTGGGCTGCCAGGCTGCCACTAAAGCTGACTGGGCTCGCAACTTCGTTAGCAGAAGCAAAAATCTGAAGCTGCCCGTCTTCGTTGACAGACGCAGACACCAAATCGGTCTGACCATTGATGTAGGTCGCCAGTTCTTCGATGTCGTCTCCGACTTTCGCTTGAATACTAATGTTAATTGCAGCACCAGCGCTGTCAGTAAAGGAGAGATTGAATTCGTTTTGCCCGGCACCAACTGTCCAGTCACTGCCAGCTTTTCCCGCGGCAATATAACTGGCGCCCCCCATGGCAAGAGTGTCAGATCGCATGCTATTCAGCGACACATTAACGGCTTCACCAGCGCTCGCACCTATCTGAAAAGCCGAACTACCGTAAGTGCCATTCAGCAGTTTTTTTCCGCCAAAAGAGGTGGTCTCGGCAATTCGATTAAGCTCGTCATTTAACGCGCTCATCTCTTCTTGAAGTGCAATTCTCTCGGCTCGACTGTTAGAACCATTGGCAGACTGGAGGGAAAGATCCCGCATTCTTTGCAGAATGTTGGTGGATTCTTTCATCGCCCCTTCTGCGGTTTGCATAATGGAAATGCCATCGTTCGCGTTTCGGACTGCGACGTCCAAACCACGCATCTGTGTTTCCAGTCGGTTAGAAATTTGCAAACCAGCGGCATCGTCTTTTGCACTGTTAATACGATTCCCTGAAGACAAGCGCTCCAGAGATTGATTCAACGCCTGAGTCGCCACCCCAAGATTTCTCTGGGCAACCAGTGCTGAAACATTAGTATTAACGGTAACTGCCATTGTTCTGCATACTCAAATTAAGGGTATTCAGCTTTATAGCGGCGGGGGCTTAAAAACCTTTAGGAAAAAATTGAATATTTTTTGTTCATGACAGGAAACGCTTATTTTCTGGCTACTTAACCTGTACTCGGGATAAGTAGCCAGAAGGACTCAGGCTAAGCCAATGCTAATTCAGAAAGCATCGCTTCAGAGGGTGCAAAGAAATACGCGCCAGTCACTGCTGAGGTAAAACGCAGCAACTGATCGGTTTTACCGTCGGTTTCACCATACATACTTTCAAGCATGGCTTTGAAGTTATGCAGTGTTTGACAGTAAGCAATAAAGAGTAACCCGTGTTCACCCGACATTGAGCCATAAGGCAGGCTGTGACGAACAATCTTCAACCCCTTGCCCTCTTCTTTAATGTCTACACGACCAACGTGGGAAGCAGCGGGTACATTATCAAGTTCGATGGAATCGGGTTTGGTTCTTCCCACCACTTTTTCCTGCGCTGATACATTGAGACGATTCCAGGCGGGCAAGTTATGAACAAAGCGCTGAACCATCACGTAACTGCCACCAGCGAAATCGCCTTCAGGGATTATCGCGACATCATGACGCTGATCCCCTTTCGGGTTTTCTGTGCCATCAACAAAATCGGTCATGTCTCGGGAGTCGAGGTAGCGGTAACCATAAGTTTCATCCACCAGCTCTACGTGCTCTGCGATGGGTGTTAAGAATTTGCGCAATACAAAGAAGTGCAGATCATGCCTGTCTGAATGACAATGAACCAGGAAGTCGACATCTGTTGCTGGTGCAATAATGTCGCCTTTGCCCAGTTCGCGGAAAGGTTCCAGTTCACCCGGCATCGGCTGATTTAATTTGGACCAGAACTGATGTGTGAAAGACACGCTCAGTTTTACATCTGCTTCCTGTTGATCATTCACTTCTTTGATTAAAGAAGGAAGAGCTTGCAGTGCAGACAAAACAGCTTGAGGTTCGCTACTGATTTTAAACAAAGAATAAAGAGCGAATGCACCTGCTTCCGGCACAATCGCGTGTTGCGGATTCGACATATTATTACTCACATTTAGTTAGCGATTATTACTCCCGCCTCTGCTTGGGGGGATATAACAAGCATAGTGCCATAAATGTAAGTCATAAAAGTGAAAGCGAAATCAAAGAACCGTGATATTTATTTCACCCATTTCAGGCTTTCTTTTAGCCTGCGGCTTTTCCAGACAAACAGAAAAAACCAGATCAGTAAAACTGCAGTGATGGAGTGAGACCAACTGAAAGCTGCACCACCCAGTTTGATTTGGTACACCACTAAAGCGAAGTGACTGACTATCAGACCTAAGGTAATCCCTCTTCCCCAACTCATTAACCGATTAATCCAGCTCCTTTCCGGGTTGCGAAAGCCAATTAACCACATCAGTAAAATTGACGGTAACCCCATGGCTAAGCCGAGATAAAGGGTGTCTTTCACCGGGTAGATCATTTCCAGCAGTTTACTTCCAGATTCTCGACTGACACCTGCAACGACAAATACAACCCATGCTTTTGCTAAAAAAAGCCAGCCTAACCATAGCCAGATAGGGGCTTTCAAATAACCATGTTTGTCGTAATCTTCAATCGGATAGCGCACTATCACCTCTGCGTTTCATAATGTTAGACTAGGGCATCACCCTCTAGGCCAAACATACCAAGCCGCGGTTCGCAATGAAACAGAAAAAAATTGTCCCATCTGCAGAAACACAATCTGAAGCCCAAAAAATTGCTAAAGCGACGCAAAAGCCCGGGCAAACTAAGGAGCAGACCAAGTTAATTGCTCAAGGAATTGAAAAAGGCATTGCACTCTACAAAAAGCAGCAGAAAGAGAGGCAACGTCAGGCAGACAAAGCCAAAAAGAAGGTTCAGAAAAGTAAGCAGCAGCAAAATTTGGTAGAAAATGATGAGCCACAAACGGCTGACGCACCCGTGCAACAAAAATCTACTAACCTTTTACCCTGGATTCTTCTGGCAGTAAGCTGGATAGGCTTTATTGCGTTCATTCTGGGTAATAAATAATGTTGAAGTTCATTGGGCGTGCAATCTTCTTGGTCAGTGTACTAGCGCTGGCGGCATGTTCTACGCCATCTCAAAGAATACAACCCAACGCCCAGCACGTTTCGGTTTATGCAGATTCTGCCGAGGTAGATAAAGCCTGTCAGTGGAAAGGCGAGTTAACAGGCAGTGAAGGTCACTGGTATTCATTTTTGTTTTTCAACAACGATGCCATGATTCAGGGCGCAGTCAATGACTTAAAGAACCGGGCTTCATCACTTGGGGCGAATCGCGTTTACTTAAACAGCCCAATCCATTTCAAAACATCTGTAACCTTCTTTGGTAACGCTTACTTTTGCCCATAAAAAATCAGCCAGCAAAACTGCTGGCTGAATCAATCCACCTTTACGCTCAATATCCCAGCGTTGATGCAATGTCTTTTTGTCTGTCTAGTACCCATTGGCTGTCAAATGGTCCCCAATCGGATAATTGGTAATAGCCATCGTTATGACGGCGTCCATCCTGTACAAACATGAGTTCAATGCCTAAGCCTGGCAATGCTTTAAGAACATCTTGAATGGTGCGTCTGGGCCAGCCAGTTTTCTCGATAAGCTTAGGAACGTTCGGTCTGTCCAGACTCTCTACTAATAAAGCCAAATATAATCGTCTTGCAAATACAGGATTCAATTCCATTGACACCTCCTACCGCTGTATTCTCTAGCCAAGGATCTTCTCCTTTGAGATCTCTGGTAATACCCCCACTCATGGTGGGAACTTCCTCATTATTGATGTTCTGGCACGTGATATGTTGCGCTTGATCAAACTTAATGAGATTGGGAGTGATTAACCTCTCGTTTATCGTACACGAAACGCTTTGCTGATAAATGAGACATTATTGCTTTCCGAGTGCCTGTTTTTAGTTATCAACTGGCCAATAAATACCGTATTTTTGCTTTGACGAGCGCTTTGGACTTGCGACCCCTTTTTAACCTGATAGGATTTGAAACCTCAAAAGTAAAAAGGAAGCAATAGCGCTATGGCAAACATCATGTACGGCATTCCTAACTGCGAGACTTTTTAGACACTTCCGTACATAAAAGCAAAATAAATATAAGTCATTGATTTTTAACGCCGTAAGCTCTGATGGCAACATAAACCAATGAGCATATAGTGTAAGTTCCGACAATCAACCAGTCTGCCTTAGGAATCGGTTCGTTCTGAAACATAGCGTACCCAATATACGCCCATGCAATCACAGTCCATAGCAAAGGGGTTAATGCTGCTCCTAACAATTCAAAATATCCTCTCTAACTAAATCATTAGGGTCTACCCTGTGAAAATCTGTTCCAAAAATAGAAAAACGACCCTAAAGACATGGTCTCTAGAGCCGTTTCATATTTGTCACTGGGCTATACCCTAAAACATCTCACTCTGAAATGTAGAGTCAGTCACTTTTGACGCCTCATACTTGTATACTCTACCAATCTCCTGACCTAACAAAAGAAAGTTATCAAGTTTAGGTGGCAATACTGTCCAGAACCTTTCGGAATGATGGATTTTGATTTGCTCACGCAGTTCCATTAAAAGCCGCCCTAATACATTCTGTCCCAGAAGCCTATCTCCTGTCACTGGAGTCGCACCCCAAAACTTGTCCTTAAAAGATATTTCAACTATATGAAGGTCTTGCGTTGCTAATAGCTCCTTAGAAAATGCATCCCAGTTCTGAGCAAGTTTGACTCTCAGGCACCATTTCATAATGAAGACTCTCCTCTCCATCCAGTCTTCTGAAGTAGCTGCATCAAAATGTCTGGCTATAGATTTGGCGTCCATCGGATTCTTCTGAGTTATTATTTTCTCTTGAATATCCGGTCTATGGGGAAAACGACAAGCTTGATAAAGAGCTTCTGAATTCGCAATGTGATAACCATTGATAGCTAGAGGGAAGCCTCTTGCCATATTGGATAGTTTCCCCCACTTTTCAGTAGTCTTGAGAAACGCAGCACTATCTGCTTTGAAATACTCTCGCTCAATACTCTTCATCATTCGATATTCAATAAGTTATTCTTGGCATCAAAGGATACCATCGGCTTAGCGGACTCCAAGAGTCAGCATTTGCATCCCCCCACCAAAAAGCCAATGGTGCATTGTTAGGGCAGTTTCTATAAGAAAATGTAGTAGCCCCAAAGCCAAATCCGTCAAGCGAGCTATACCCTAAAGGCTTCAACAAAAAATGAGGGTCTGCAGAGAATCCAATAATCCTTAGACCGTACTTAACCATTATGTTCTCAAAACGTTCTCTGCGTGAAGCCCCAAAAGTTGATGAGAAATTAAAGTTTCTATAGCTGAAAGGGTATGTAAGGCCCTCTAAAAACTGAGTAACTCCAGGTTCACCAGCCACACTAGGCATAGGCCAAAATACTTGAGCTCCATTTCGTTGAGAAACACGATTTTCTTTCACTCCAGCTCGACCTAAACATCTAAAGATAAAGTTGATATTTTTATTGGCATTGTTTGCTGCTTCGACAAGAAGATTATGGGTTTTCCATTGCCCATAAACATAATAGCCCATTACGGGGATGTAAACTGTGCAGTCATTAGGTGCAGTTGTCTCTATCCAGTCGCGTAAGTCTTGATATAGCCGATTGCCGGAGAAAACCACGTCATCTAGATACACGAACGTATTGATGTTTGCATATTGATTAACATGTATGCCAGATAAACTATGCGGCGCTCTCACACTGACATATCTCTGCATTAAAGCCACTAATTCACGCTGACTACTTCCATTTTTTTGCAAGTCTAGAAACGACATACAGTTCCAGTTTACACGCTGAATCACATACAGGTATTCAACAACTTGCTCGATGAAATTTTTAAAGTCACTAAGTGTTAAGTAGTTGCCCTTCAGTAAACGTTTAGTTTCTTCGAGCACAATACGCCTTTCAGGCTCGTCAAATTGTGCAATCCAAGTTTCGACATGTGTTGCATCGTAGTTTCTATTTTGATACTCACGAATAACAGCGGCAATTTCTTCACAAAGCTGCGGCAACGTTAACAGCGGCGGCGGTGGTGGAGGGGGTGGGGCAATCAAAGACACTATAAATCCTTAAAAACTTATGGTTTCAACCTATATACGCTAGAAAGGCTAATTCCAAGATCTTTCGCAACCTGCGATTTACTCTTGCCTTCTGCGAGCATATCTCGAATTTGAGCTTGTTTGGCTCTGGCTGTCGGTTTACGTCCTTTATATTTACCTTTCTGTTTAGCCAGTGCTATTCCTTCAGCCTGACGTTCCAAGAGAAGTTGGCGCTCAAACGTAGCGATAGCTCCAATTAGTGTTACCATTAGGCGCCCTGTTGGGCTAGAAGTATCTATTCCGAGATTTAAAACCTGAAGTGATACCTGTTTATCATCAAGAGTCTCAACAACTTCAAGTAAATGCTTGGTATTTCGCGCCAACCTGCACAGCTTAGTTATTTTGACAGTATCACCCTGCCTTACGTACTTGAGCATTCGGGACAGTTCTTCCCGTTCTGCGTTAGCACCAGATTCTTTCTCTTGGAAGATAATATCGCAATCTTTTAGTACATTTAGCTGCGCTTCAAGGTTTTGCCCTATTGTGCTAACCCTTGCATAACCTACGGTTGCCATGCTTGCTCCTTAAAAATAGGAATATGGCAAACACTTACGATAAATTTTGCCATATTTTAGTTTTAAAATCATGTAGATAATTGATGTCATTTTGCTCTACGGGCGAGAGCTTCATTTAGAATTGCAATGAGAACTTCCAAACCTCGAATAATTAAAAGTTCTAAGATAAATTGTTTGATTTTCAAGTCTATTTCCTCGCTATAAGTGAATGTGAACCCCTGAGAGTCAAAACGTCTCCACATCTTTCTTTTAACAAGCGACAATACGGATATTGAACTAGAGCAAAGCTAGTTCTTCAGCTAAATAGTGACTTTCCCAACCTGCTTCATTTGCTCGGTCAAACAGATAATCATCCATGTAATGAGCCTGTTTGGGGGAATCAAAGTTCCATTGAATGAAGCCATATGAATGGTGGGGCTCTTCATATGAGGTGTGAAAATACTCAGCTTGGTAGCTATCATCACGGTGCAGTGCGGCGTGTCTAGCTGTCGAAAATTTTCCAACCCATTTCTTTTCTTCTGCGTCCCACGCTCGAAAGTAGTCATGTACCCGTTTAACCCCGAACCAGTGCTTATAGCTAGGCTGATTATCCTTGGCTAGATTGTTTTGACGTGAACTGCATACACGCAAGTTTCCTCTGCGATTATTTAACGTATTTTGGTCTACATGGTCGACTTCTTGCCCTCGCTCAGGGCTCTCAATGAGCCTGTGAAGCAGTTTACTGTCTTGAGAGCATCTCGCTACCCAATTACCATCATTACGCTGCTGAGCGTAAAAACTGCGCTCTGAGAGCAATTCAATATCGCAAAGGTCTATCATGGCGACCTTTCGCTTTCCTAGGCTGATTAGGGCTACAAGTTGCCCTTCAACGTTAGCTATTTTTACTTCTTTAGTGTGTTTTCCGTATCCATCACGGAAGCGTTTGATGACGTTCATATTCATTCCTTGAAAAGTCACAAAATCCCATGTTTGTAGCGCAAATGTCACAGAAAAAAACTAGGTATGACGGGCATTCCTAGCCGTCTGTGACATCGCTACATTTCAAATCGAGTTTTTAAATACACGTATAGTGAGTGATATACGTAGATTGGGGTGGTTACGACGATACCTAAATTTAAATTCTCATTGTAAATACTGGGTATTTAAGCATCGAAGAATTGCCACAAAGGCAAAAATCAGTTGATGTGGTGAATAGGTAGAGTTGGGGGATACCACTTATAACCACCCAACTATCATAGGTATACCATGCTGAAACATGGTACGATTTAGACTACATGACAAGAAATTAGTTCACTTGATGCCTACTGAGCAGGCATGAAGGACAACACATCTCCAGACTCTTCGACGATAAACTCAAGTGGTTTTTTGCTTGTCGTTCTCCCAAGATAAGTCGGAACATCATCACTGTGCAGTTCATAAACTTCAGAGCTAGTACCATGAGCACCTTTAAGCTTAGTAAAGTGCTGCTCCATCACAGGGCTGCCATTGATAACATAAATCAACGCCGATCCCTTCTTATGTGGATGCTCAATCATTTCAATTTTATCAATTACAGTGCGCAATTTTGAGTTAAAAGCTCTACGTTCATCAATTGATTCAAGTGGCTCCAAACCCAAAACAATTTGCTCTCTATTTATCTGCGCAGCGATACGTTGCTGCTCAAGTTCTAACTGTTGTTTAGTGGTAGCTAGCTGCAACTCAGCTTCTTGCAGCTTTTCAGCAACTTTTGGAGTGAAAGCTCTGTCCAACAGCGATTCTAAAGTGGCAACTTGCTCATTTAAAGCCCTAACTTCAAGCTCTAATGAAGCAGTTTCATCACTGATTGGAGCTCGATATTTCTCGATTACCGATTGCAATGAACTCAAAGCACTGAGTACTTGCGGTTCAGTGTATTTATAGTTCATCCGAGCTTTAGATTCACACCTCAATGTGCATTTTAGATAGCCTTGAGGCGTTTTAGTTGTTTGGCTGCTTGTGACAACGGCAGCACCACACTCTCCGCAGCGAATAAGCCCCGTAAACAAATTAGTAAATTGTCCAAAGCGATTACCTGAGCCACGTTTGTTACGCAAATCCATACCTTGCTGAACCGTGAGAAAAAGCTGCTTTGAGACAAGTTCAGGATAATAATTTGCTATCGGCTCCCCTACTGGCACTCTTTTACCCTGCTCATCTTTTTGATAAAACTGGAACTCACCTATAACGGCTCTGTTTCTCAATAACTTGGAGATTCCACTAGAACGCCAACCCTTGCCTTGCTTAAACGTCCTAGAACCTTCCTCGTTCAATGTCCTTGCGATAATTTCAATCCCAGAACCACCAGCAGACAGTTGAAACACACGCTGCACAATTTCCTTGGCAGAATGGTTAACGACAAAGTCCGTTTTATCCTCATTCCAACTCAGCCAATCTGGTAATCTTGAGTTTTTAACTTTGATACCATTCAAGGCATCGATACGAGCCTTACTCCACGCAGCGGAAGTTCTCTGAGATTTCATTTCAGATTCTTCATTGGCTCGACTCATAGTAACTATGGAGAGAATCAACTTTGTCATATCAAGCTCACCACGTTTATAAACATGGTTATCTGACAACGTGACGAGTGTTATCCCCCTGTTTACGACTTGGAGTAACAAAGCCAAAGCATCCTCAACCGCTTGACGACTCAGCCTGTCAAATGACTCGACAAGTAGATAGCAATCCGAATCTATTTTTTGTTCATCAACGAGCTTTAAGAATGTACCTAAAGCGCCTTCTGTTGCGTTTGAACCTCGAAATGCACTCACTCCAAAATCACTAATGGATACATCCTGCAAATCCAGTTCATGCTCATCCGCATACGCTTGAGCAAGCTCTGTCTGCCTTCTAATGGAGTCGCCATCCGCTTGTCGGCTTGAGCTAAAACGAATGTAACTGTAAGCTGTCTTCATATTTTTACTCCACTAAATGGATGTACCCGAATGACTATTATTATGTACGGAACCCCTGCAAATTGCGACACAATTAAGAAAGCAAAAAAGTGGTTAGACGCTGAAAACATCGCATACGAATTTCACGATTACCGCAAACAGGGAATCGATAAATCTATGGTTGAAACCTTTTGCCAACAACTGGGTTGGGAACAGGTTTTGAATAAGCGCGGCACAACCTTCCGTCAGCTTTCACAAGAACAAAAAGACTCGCTGAATGAACAATCGGCAATTGAATTGCTGGTCGAGCACCCTGCGATGATTAAACGCCCTATTCTTTTGGTAGAAGATGCCTACCACATCGGTTTTAAAGCCGATCAGTACCAAGATATTTTCAAGTAAGTAAGGATTTTCAAGGATGACAGACAGCCCAGTATTGGCGCTAGCCAAAGATCTCATTAGCCGCCCTTCAGTAACGCCACTGGATGAAGGCTGCCAGGAAGTTATGATCGAACGCTTAAAGGCGCTAGGGTTTGAAATTGAAGTGATGGTGTTTGAAGACACCACTAACTTCTGGGCACGCCGTGGTACAGAAGCACCTCTGTTTGCTTTTGCAGGACACACTGATGTCGTGCCAGCTGGTCCATTAGAGCAATGGCACACCCCTCCGTTCGAGCCAACGGTTATTGATGGCCACCTCCACGGACGTGGGGCTGCTGACATGAAAGGTTCACTGGCATGTATGGTGGTTGCGGTCGAACGTTTCGTGACTGAAAACCCAGATCACAAAGGCTCGATTGCTTTCCTTATTACTTCAGATGAAGAAGGACCATTTATCAATGGTACCACTCGTGTCGTTGATACATTAGTGGAGCGCAACGAGATAATCGACATGTGTATTGTCGGTGAACCTTCCAGTACCCATCATGTGGGTGACGTAGTGAAAAATGGTCGTCGCGGCTCTATCACTGGCGATCTTGTCGTGAAAGGAACACAAGGGCACGTGGCATACCCTCACCTGGCGAACAACCCAGTGCATCAAGCACTGCCAGCTTTGGCTGAATTGGCGGCGACTAAGTGGGATGATGGCAACGACTATTTCCCACCAACCAGTTTCCAGATCCCAAACCTGCAATCTGGTACTGGGGCTTCTAACGTCATTCCAGGAGAGTTTAACGTCCAGTTCAACTTCCGTTTCAGTACTGAACTGACGGATGAAGACATTAAGCGTCGCGTTCATTCCACACTGGATTCATACGGATTGGATTACGATCTGGAATGGACACTAAGTGGTCACCCATTCTTAACAGATGCAGGTGCACTGAAAGATGCCATTGTGACTGCCGTTGAGAAAGTGAATCACAAGAAGCCAGAACTACTAACAACTGGTGGAACATCTGATGGTCGCTTTATTGCTCGAATGGGAGCCCAGGTTATTGAACTCGGTCCTGTTAACGCCACTATCCACAAAGTGAATGAGTGTGTTAGTGTTGCTGATCTAGAGCTACTGACCGACATGTACCAAGTTACGCTTGAAGAGTTACTGGCAGACAAATGAGCCGTGAATCGCTGACAGGACTGACTCAAAACCACCTAACTGAGTGCCAGATAGGCACTCAGTCGGTACTCGCTCACCCTTTGGCCGGAGAAGCTTTAGAAAAGCTTTACCACCAGGCAGAAAAGGCTGGATTTGAGTTAGGTATTGCCAGCGGGTTTCGCGATTATCACCGTCAGAAGGCGATATGGGATGCTAAGTACTCTGGTCAGAGAGTGATTCTCGATAACCAGTCTCAACCCATTGACCCTGCTTCTTTGTCGGACGAAGAAAAAGTGCTGGCAATATTGCGTTGGTCTGCATTGCCCGGCGCGAGTCGCCATCACTGGGGAACCGATTTTGACGTTTACGCCAAAAACTGTCTGCCTGAAGGAATGAGCCTGCAACTGGAGCCCTGGGAATACCAGACAGGTCATCAAAAAGCCTTTTCAGACTGGTTAAGTCAGGAAATGCAATCCTTCGGGTTCTATCTGCCTTATCAGAATGATTTAGGCGGAGTAGCCATCGAGCCCTGGCACATCAGTTTTGAAGCGGTAGCAAAACCCAATTTGAACGCTTTGAATGTGGAAACAATCCGAGAGACGTTGCACATTTCCCCCATTGAAGGGCTGCAAATCGTTCTCCCCATGCTTTATACCATATACAATCGCTTCATCAACAACGTAGGGGATTAGAATGGAATTTCTCACCAACCCTTGGGTTATCATTATCATTGTATTAGCGGTCGTGATTGGCAATATCGCCGCATTAAAGTACACAGCAAAAATGAAGTTTACGCAGGTTGAAAGAGGGAAAAGCGACCTGGATAAGCTGAACGATCTGGATAAAGACAACCAGCAGAAGAAGCAAGATTGACGATAATTGCGAAAAATGAACACAAAAAAGGTGCCATTGGCACCTTTTTCTATTTCATCGAACTGTGATGTTACTGAACGGAGTTTTCAGCGACTTTCGCCAGAATTGGCGCTAAGTCGGTCAGCAATTGCTCGTTGATTGGTTTATCAGAACTGTCTGTCACGTTGATAGAAGTTCGGTTATCTAAATCCCCCATCAGGAACGTAAACGAACTGCCACTCAAATCCAGTGGTTTCATACCAATCTTCTGCCAAAACTCATCATCTGGCTTAGCGTACTTCACTTTTATGATGCCCTGAGACTGGTTGCGATCTTCGATTTCAAACCCAATCTGCGGCAGGATGGTTGGCATGTGCTGCCACAACGTAGCATAAGGTGCACGTGCAATGATGACAGGTAGCCCGCTTCGGTCTTTACCCAGGCTAATAGGAATACGCTTCACAAGCTCTTGCGCTTTCAGCGCAGCCTCAGCACGAAGATTATTGTCGTACGTTGAGGTAACCAGGTTAGTCATTAAAATGTTGTAGCGCTCTTTGTCGGTCGCTTTCACAGGTTTTACCTGATTGCCTTCACGCCAGTCGATCAGTGAAATCTTAAAACCATATCGGCGATTAGACTCAAAACGCTCCAGCAAATATCGACTACCAATGTCTGTGTCTTCGTCCTCCGATCTCCAGGTGACCCAGTCCGTTTCAATACGATTTGACGTGTTATCACGCAGACCAATACCTTGATTAGAAATCATCTGAAGCGCTGTGCGCCACACTTTTTCCTGTTCCGATTCACGAACTAACCATAACGTTGCTTCACCTTCTTTCACTTCAGAACGCGCTCCTGGAATCAGATCCAGAATTTGTTGAGGTGGACGAATATCAACGCTCTTACCAATGCCGCCAGTGTACTCACCAGCAGGGATATCGTAGTTAGGGTAGAACTGAGGCGTCGCACCCTGAGGTAGCGACCACTCTTTCAGAGGCTTGGTTTCAAGATAGGTAAAATCATCTTTTGCCTGACGGCGAGAAGACGGGTCGCTTGAACAAGCAGCCAGTACGAAAACAGCCAGCGAACCAGTCACTAGCTGACGTGAAAACTTCATTAAAACTCCTAAATGTTTCCCGAAGCGCAAAGCTTCGGGATCAACGTTTATGCTTGGATTCCTGCTTCTGCCAGAGATTTTGAAATCACTGGTTGTGCTTGCTCGGACAGCTCGGTCATTGGCAGTCTTAGGTGACCACATTTGATAAGACCCAACTGATGAGCGGCCCATTTTACAGGGATTGGGCTTGCCTCAATAAACAGGTTCTTGTGCAGAGTCATCAAACGTTGGTTGATTTGTGCTGCTTCTTCAAATTCACCATCTTTTGCAAGATGCATCATTTTCGCCATGTCTGCTGCCGCAATATTGTTGGTAACAGAGATAACGCCATGACCACCTAGTTTACAGAATTCAAGACCTGTAGAGTCATCGCCACTTAGTAAGATAAAATCTTCGCCACAAAGTTCACGGTGAATTGCAACTCGTTCCAAATCACCTGTCGCATCTTTGATCGCAACGATGTTTTCAAGCTCGGCAAGACGCGCAACAGTTTGAGGTTGAAGATCAACAGCCGTACGCCCAGGTACGTTGTAAAGAATGATCGGCACATCACTCGCTTCAGAGATGGCTTTGTAGTGCTGGTACAAACCTTCCTGAGTTGGCTTATTGTAGTAAGGCGTAACACTCAGAACACCAACAATGCCAGAACCTTGAAGCAATCGGCTAAACGTAACCGATTCGTGCGTTGCATTCGCACCTGTACCAGCCACGATAGGAATACGACCATTTGCGTATTCCACTGCCTTATTCACAACTTTGACATGCTCTTCAATTGTTAAAGTGGCAGATTCTCCTGTCGTGCCTACCGCGACAATTCCATCTGTACCGGCGTCAACGTGGTACTCAACAAGTTGCTTTAGGCTTTCGAAATCCACTTCACCTTCTTCATTAAACGGTGTCAAAAGCGCAACCCAGCTTCCAGAAAACATGTCCATCTCCTTAATAATTTTTTATACCAAATGGCGTTAAAGCCTCCCCAAACGGGTACGTCTACGCTCAAATGGGTTTCTAGCATGGTACTTTAACATCCTTGATTAAAACAAGGGTTCAGACCGCCTTAGATGACAAACTCGCGTCAATAATTGGAGGTTAAGCATGGATTGGCTGTTTTTTTAGCAGAGCGGCGATTTTTTCGTGTCAGAGAACAGAATTTACCACCCCGCTATCAGGCTATCTCAAAGGAACTGTGCTACGATGCAGAATAAGACTTATCGAAAAATTGCTTCCCCATGTTACAACATCTAGTGATAACCGCTATTGGTACGGATCGCCCGGGTATCAGTAACCAAATAACTCATCTGGTCACTGAGTCAGGTTGTAATATTATCGACAGCCGAATCGCACTGTTTGGTAGCGAATTCACCCTCATCATGCTGTTATCTGGCAATAACAACAGTCTGGCACGCGTTGAAACCAGTCTCCCACTTATGGGACAAGAACATGATCTAATTACGATCATGAAACGTACCTCTCCTCATCAAGACCCAGAACATGTTTACCGCATCGAAGTCTTTGTCGAATCGGAAGACAAAATGGGTCTGACCGAAAAGTTCACGCAATTCTTTGCCGACCGCCAAATCGGAATGTCTTCGCTGAGTGCGCAGACGATAGATAAAGCAAAGGTTGAAAAAGAAAAAAATCAATTTCATATTGCGTTAACTGCCCATGTAGATGGTGAGTGTAATCTGATGCAACTGGAAGAGGAATTCCAGACGCTATGCACTGAACTGTCGGTTCAAGGGTCCCTGAATTTCATAAAAAACAGCCAATAAAAAATTAAAGGATCGCTCAATGGAAACTTTGACTGCTGGTACTCCGGCACCTGCCTTCTCACTTCTCGATCAAGACGGCAACACAGTGACTTTGTCTGACTTTAAAGGCAAAAAAGTGTTGTTCTACTTCTACCCTAAAGCCATGACACCCGGCTGTACGGTTCAGGCACAAGGCTTGCGCGACGTAAAAGCTGAACTGGATGAACATAATATTGTCGTTCTGGGTGTCAGCATCGACCCAGTAAAACGTCTGGGCAAATTTATTGAGCGCGACAACCTGAACTTCACGCTTCTTTCAGACGAAGACCACGCAGTCGCTGAACAGTTTGGTGTCTGGGGCGAGAAAAAATTCATGGGTAAAGTGTATGACGGGCTTCATCGCATCAGCTTCCTGATTAACGAAGAAGGTGTGATTGAGCATGTGTTCAACAAGTTCAAAACCAAAACGCACCATGAAGTGGTATTGGATTACCTAAAACAATCTGCGTAACAGCAAACCACTTTCAGATACAAAAAAGACCTCTAATCAGAGGTCTTTTTTTCTATTCAGCTTCGGCTATCGAGGTTTTAGATTCCGTATTGGGTAAGGCGTTTATTACCGCCTTGACTAACGTGGCCAGCGGAATAGCGAAGAAAACGCCCCAGAATCCCCAGAGCCCTCCAAAAACCAGAACTGAAACAATGATGGCGACTGGGTGCAGGTTGACTGCCTCAGAAAACAAAACCGGAACCAATACGTTTCCATCCAGCGCCTGAATAATGCAATAGGCGATCAGTAACCAGTAAAACTCTGAAGTGAGCCCCCACTGGAACAGACCAACGATAGCAACAGGCACGGTCACTGCGGCTGCGCCAATGTAAGGAATCAATACCGACAACCCTACGGCAACCGCCAGAAGTACTGAGTATCTTAAATCCAGAATCGCAAAGGTGACGTAGCTGACACCACCAACGATAAGGATTTCCATCACCTTGCCTCGAATGTAGTTCGAAATCTGCTGGTTCATTTCACGCCAGACCTTGGTTGCCAAACGTCGGTTTTCTGGAAGAAAGCCACTTAGCATAGAGAGCATTTCGGCTTTGTCTTTAAGAAGGAAGAAAACCAAAAGAGGCACAAGAATCAGGTATACAGCCAGGGTCGCAATGCTGACCAAAGACGCCAATGAACCTTTAACGACACTTTCGCCCAAGCCCAGTACTTTATTTTTGGCATTTGAGACTATGGATTCCACAATCTGAAGGTTAGCAAGCTCGGGGTACTTTTCTGGTATCGAGGCGATAAACCCTTGCAGCCCGTTATACATATTCGGAATGTCGTTAATAAGGTTACCAACCTGACTCCAGATAGTCGGCATCAAGCCAAAAATGGCCATTAACATCAATCCAAGGAATGCGAGCACGACGATCGGTACCGCAGCAGTACGGGGTAAACCAAGACGAATCATTTGAGTGACCGGCCATTCAAGCAGGTAGGCAATCACAATGGCAACCAATAGTGGAGCAATCAAATGTCCGAAGAAATAGATAGTGGCAAAGCCAAATAACAGAATGGCTACCAGACTAACAGCATGAGGGTCGGAAAAACGTCGCTTATACCAGCGGCTGACCATATCAAACATCAGGTGTTGCTCTCTCTTATTACGGTTAACGTGGAAACACTCTCATTCTCTTCCAATCGGACCGAAAAGAGGGCAGAAGAGAAGTATCGTATCATATCTTGAACTGAACTTTTGTCATTGGAATGAATGACTAACATTTCCTGCGTTTTCAAACTCGCTGCACGCCGCTTTGCTTTCAGCAACGCCATTGGGCAGCGTTCTTCACATAAATCAAGCGTGTAGCTGTTCATTCTGAATCCCAATATTTACTATATTGCCTGTATTCTATACCCAAATAACCTCTAGATGCAGGATTCAGAACTCATATTCTGTTTCAGTTCAAGGAAAAGAATGCAGCGTAATGGTGAGCCCTTTCCAAATTCTTTGACGATGAAATGTGACAGAATATGAGCTCCCAAGGGCGAGTTTAATTGATTCCCATGCTACGTTACCGATTCTTGATTTAGAACCACTAAATCTTTAAATCGGTGCCTTGCCTGAAAATCAATTAAATCTCGCTGAACCAAGCATCTTGAGGTCACTTGGGTATAATGACATTTAGACCCGTGTTCTCCATTTTCAATTGCAGATGTGAGGCAAAACGTATCGAAATTTGTGAGCTTTTAACGTTTTAAACTGCGCTAATTGTTGAAAAGAACAGCACCTGAACCGCGTTAAACGAACCTTAAAGGTGTTCAGTAGTCCAATAAAACGATAAAAAATAAAAATGACAATATGATGGAGCAGAATGTTTAAACTTACTCGTTCAACCCTGTATCTCAGCATGGCAGCCCTGATCGGTCAGCCAGCGATTGCTCAGAATTCGGGGTATGAATTGCCAGATATTGGTACGGCAGCTGCTTCCACCCTGACTATTGATCAGGAGCTGCAGTACGGGGACGCTTACATGCGCATGTTGCGCAGAAGCCAGCCAATTGTGCATGACCCTGTTTTAAATGAATACATCAGCAACCTTGGGCACCAACTTGTCGCCCATGCCAATGACGTAAAAACGCCTTTCAATTTCTTTCTGATTCAGGATCGTGATATCAACGCATTTGCCTTTTTCGGAGGCTATGTCGCACTGCATTCCGGGCTGTTTTTGCATGCTCGTTCAGAAAGCGAACTCGCTTCAGTTATCGCGCACGAAATTGCTCACGTAACTCAACGTCACTTAGCAAGAGCAATGGAAGATCAAGCGCGTCGTTCGCCAGCAACCATTGCTGCCTTGGTCGGCTCACTTCTGTTAGCCGTCGCCGCGCCGCAAGCCGGTATTGCCGCCATTACTGCTACTCAGGCGGGAATGATCCAGAGCCAAATCAACTACACCCGCTCTAATGAAAAAGAAGCGGATCGCTTTGGCATTGTCACCATGTCCAAAGCGGGTTTTGACCCTCAGGCCATGCCCCGATTTTTTGGTCGTTTAGCGGATGAATTCCGATACGTGAGCAAGCCACCACCAATGCTATTAACTCACCCACTGCCTGAAGACCGAATCACAGATTCCCGTGCCAGAGCACAGAGTATGCCTCCGAAGCGCTTAGGCCCTTCCATTGAATACCATCTGGCTCGGGCTCGTATTATCGCTCGCCATGCTGGTATCGACAGTGATGCTGCCATCGACTGGATGGACAGACGCCTTAAGAAGGCGCACAAGGACATCGTCCCTACGTTGAAATACGGTAAAGCGCTGGCGTATCTGGATTTGAAAAAACTGGATAAGGCAGAAGCCTTGTTGGTAGAGCTAGACAAGCAGGATCCTAACAACAATTTTTATCTTGATGCGCTTTCAGATCTGTACCTTTACAAAAAAGAGTACGACAAAGGTTTGGCCATGTTAAAACGAGCACTGGACAAAAAGCCGAATAACCCAGTTCTCACCATTAACTACGCAAACTTAATGATAGAGAGCGACAAATACGCTGAAGCGACTCGACTACTTCAACGCTATACTCATGATCATCCAGAAGATTTGAACGGTTGGGCATTGCTGTCTGATGCTTCTGGAAAGCAGGGTAAACGTGACGAAGAAGCGGCGGCGCGCGGAGAGATCTTCGCACTCAAAGCTGACTGGAAACAGGCGATCAGCTTTTACGCAGAAGCCAGTAAGCTCGTTGATCTGGGAAGCCTAAAACAGGCAAGATACGATGCGCGAATTGACCAGCTTGGGCTGGAACGCGATCGCTTCTATGCATTGCAGAACTAATAAGCACTACAAAAACAAGTATTACAAAACCAAGAATTGGGAGAAGACATGTCGGTCACTATTTATCACAACCCACGCTGTTCTAAGAGCCGCCAGACTCTGGCGTTACTAGAAGAAAAAGGCATTACACCAGACGTTGTTAAGTATCTTGATGCGGACCTCACGGTCGAACAACTGAAAACCGTTTTTGCTCAGCTAGGTCTTGATAGCGTGCGCAAAATGATGCGCACTAAAGAAGATATCTATAAAACGCTTAATTTGGGGGATGCCTCAGTAACCGACGAGCAACTGTTTGAAGCCATGGTCGCCAACCCAAAACTTATCGAGCGCCCAATCGTGATCAAGGGTGACGCTGCTCGTCTTGGTCGCCCGCCAGAGCAGGTTTTAGAAATCCTATGAGTGTAAAGGTCGTTATCCTTTACTACAGCCGCCACGGTAGCACGCGCAAACTAGCGCGTCAGATTGCCCGTGGCGTTTCTTCGGTTGAGGGATGCGAACCTCTCATCCGAACGGTAGAAGAAATTAGCGAAAGCGTCTCACAACCGGAAGATCCCGTCATTTCGCTCGATGAACTGAAACAATGCGACGGTTTAGCCATGGGAAGCCCCGTGTGGTTCGGTAACATGGCGGCACCTCTTAAGCATTTTTGGGATTCATCTACCCCACTTTGGGTGGCAGGGGATCTCATTGATAAGCCAGCATGCGTTTTTACGTCTTCATCTTCGCTGCATGGCGGTCAGGAAACCACGCTTCAGAGCATGATGTTGCCACTGTTTCATCACGGTATGATACTGCTCGGTATCCCATATTCTGAACCTGCTTTGCACACCACATCACAAGGTGGCACACCGTATGGTGCATCCACCCTTGGAAGCCAGATACAATCCAATCAATCCGATGAAGGACAACTTGCTTTCGCGCTCGGTAAACGTCTGGGCGAATGCGCTAAGAAGCTGAAAAACTAGGGTCTGTTGACTAAGGATCTGTGATGGTAGAAACATCCTCTATCAAGTTTCGTTATCTTGCTTTGGCTGGAAATATTGGGTTGCTGGGTTGGGTACTATTATGGCAGCTAAGTCTGTCCCCTCACCCTCATATCAGCAACATAACATTAGCCATCGCCTGGAGTGTCCCATTGCTGCTGCCACTGCCTGGGATTCTTGCTGGCAGACCGTACACTCATGCATGGGCGAACTTTGTTCTGATGCTGTATTTTCTTCATTCACTGACCATTTTATATGTCAATGAAGGGGAGCGTTGGTTAGCCATCGTGGAGCTGCTGCTGACCACCTTGGCGTTCATGGGAAACACCTTGTATGCAAGGCATCGTGGCAAGGAACTGGGTTTAAAACTCACCAAGTTGTCTGAGGTCGAGAAGCAAGAAAAAGCGCGATTTGAAGAATAGACGCTGATACAAAAAACGCTCCAGTCAGGAGCGTTTTTTTACTTTCTAGGGAAATACATCCTAGTGAGGAGAAATATTAGACAGGCACTGAATGTGCACCGTAATTTCTTCACGGTCGTGATACAGATGCTTAGCCTGAAGGCGGAATTTCACCTTATTGTCGATTAGGAACACTTTCAGGTTTTCAATATCCTGAAGCACTTCATCATAGCGCCCCTTCATCGGCAGCTTAAGGTTGAAGATTGTCTCTTTCGCCCAGCCTTTAATAAGCCATTCTCCCATCAACTGAGCAACACGAGAAGGCTTTTCAATCATGTCACATACCAGCCAGGTGACGTTTTTTCTTGGTGGCTCGAACTTGAAGCCATCTTCCATGTGGTGTTTCACCTGACCCGTATCCATCAGACTTTGCGCCATCATGCCATTGTCAATCGCGTGGACGAACATCGACCGCTTAACCAATTGATATGTCCAGCCACCAGGACAAGCACCCAAATCCGTTGCCCACATGCCCGACGCCAGTCTTGTATCCCACTCCTCTTTAGGAATGAACACGTGGAACGCTTCTTCCAGCTTAAGCGTTGAACGGCTCGGGGCATCTGCCGGGAACTTGAGCCTTGGAATCCCCATAAAGAATTTAGAGTTGTTGTCTGATAAGGAGTAACCAACAAAGCAGTGACCTGGTGCGACAAAACAAGCGTGAAGTACTGGTTTTTTCGGGTTGTCTTTATTGTAAAGAACACCTTTTCCGCGCAAAGCCTGACGCAGTGGCACCGTAAATTTACGGCAGAACTTCAGAAGTTCTTTGGCTTCGTTGGTGTCGGGCGTTTCAACACGTAAGTCGCCACAGCGTGGCAAATCTTCGTATTCGGTCAACCCTTCCAGAATCGGAGAAATACGGTCATCTTGAGGAAGGTCTTTACACTCTACCGCCACAGCAAAAATCTGACGAGCAAAGATCAACGAATTGAAGTCCAGCTCCTGAGCCAGTTTCGCACCATCGCCTTCCTGATAGCATTCAAACAGAACATAACCCGTGTTCTTTTGTACTCTCGGGAAACCGTACACCTCTAGCTGGGTAGCACGATCTTGGATCTCACCTGCACACTCTTTTTCAAAACCCTGGCGGCAGTAGAGCATTAAGTGTTTCACGACTTCACCTCTTCAATTCTTAACGCAGCAATAGTGAAGCTCACCCAACCCACAATAAACATTACGCCACCAAACGGAGTGATAGGACCAAACCATTTGATGCCAGTCAGTGCCAATGCGTATAGGCTGCCACTAAAACAAAGGATGCCGATGATAAAGCAAATGGCGGCGAATCGCAGTCCTTTTTGCGCCTTTTCACCAAGATTTCTTTGCAGCAGAATCGCCACCAAAATCAGGGCAAGCATGTGGACAAACTGGTACTGAACTCCGGTCTCAAAAACACCAATAAGGTAGTCTGAGAGAATTTTTTTCAATCCGTGAGCGGCAAATGCCCCGAGCATCACCGCTGTTGCACCAAAGAAACCTGCTGTAGCAAGAATCGTTTTACTTTTCATAGCAACTCCGAATGAATCGTTCTAGGTGGGATACCGCTAACTCAATATTGCTGTCCTGAGTATGTCCCGAACTTTTTCTGGGTTTGAAACTGTGGTCGCCATCTGGGATAAAAGTGAGCTCGACATTCTTTGAAAAAGCAAAGTCGGAACACTCTTCTTTCTTCCCGAAAGTATCTCGCTCTCCCTGAAGAATCAGGGTAGGTTTTGCTATCGTAGCCAGATGGTCGCCTTTGTAGTTTTCAGGCTTGCCCGGTGGGTGAAACGGGAAACCAAGGCAGGTAATACCACTGACAAGTTCCGACTCAGACATCAGGCTAGCCATTCTTCCACCCATGGATTTACCACCGATAACCACTGGCTTGCCGTTAGCTTGGTCTTCCAGAATGGTTTGAAAGGCTTCCAGTAATTTTGGCGCACGATCAGGCGGGCGCTTCTTCCCGTCTTCGCTGCGTTTCACCATGTAAGGAAAATTAAAGCGAACCACACGGATTCCAAGACCAGACAAGCCTTTGGCAACCTGCTCCATAAACTCGTGTTCCATGCCTGCACCCGCGCCGTGAGCAAACAAAAACGTTAAGTCACCTTCTCCATCGATTAACACCTGGGTCATTCAATAAAATCCTCTTGTTCTTTTGCCGCTTTCGCCAACATCCAATCTCGGAATGTCGCGATCCGACCGGTATCCGCCTGTTGTTCATGACACACAACATAAAAGGCATTTTTGCTGACTAGCACTTCGTCAAACGGACACACCAACCGCCCAGCATCAATTTCAGGTTGTGCCAATACGTTATTACCTAGTGCAACGCCCTGACCGTGAGCCGCCGCTTGCAGCACCATGGTGGAATGGCTGAAGATCGGGCCGTGGTTTACATTCACGCCTTCAATATCATGAATGCGAGTAAATTGTTTCCAATCTTTTCTGGATGTGTCGTGCAATAACGTATGATGTTTTAAATCCCCAAGAGATTCTAATGGTTTTTTGCTCAATAACAGTTGTGGAGAGCAGACCGGAATCAAACATTCCTGATAAAGTTTATCTGCTCGCAAACCTGACCAGTTTCCCCGACCATAGTAGATGGCTACATCCACATCATCCGTCAGCGAACCTTCATCCATATCAACCGCTTTAATCCGAACATCGATATCTGGCTCTTGCAGATTGAAATCCGCCAACCTTGGAACCAGCCACTGAATCGCAAAACTTGGGGGTAAGCTGATGGTCAAAGCCCCTTTCTCACTACGTTCGAGCACTTTATCTGTCGCTTCTGCCAGCGAGGTAAAGACATCTTTGATGTCCAGGAAGTAGCTTTGTCCTTCTTCAGTAAGCAGCAATGATCGATTACGACGGCGGAAAAGTTTCAGCCCTAAATAGTCTTCTAACGTTTTAATTTGGTGGCTAACCGCCGCCTGAGTAACGAAGAGTTCTTCAGCAGCTCGGGTAAAACTCAGGTGTCTGGCTGCTGCTTCAAACACACGGAGTGAATTGAGAGGGGGAAGACGTCTCGACATGTTTCACCTAATTCAACTAAGCATTAGTTTTTTTTATCCGAAACATTATAAATTGTCGATTGCCGATGAGCCAGAGAAAATCTATATTTCGTTTCGCAACGCTGAGCCTGAACGGCTTGATTATCTTTGATAATCAATTGGTTTAGTTGTTGCGATGTTGTGTTTGCATAAACTCGAATTTCGAGTTGGTAGAGTTATCTACCAGTGTCTCGGCGCTCAGCGCTAGGACCATACTTCCTGTATTATTTTGACCTGTCTGTCAAATTTTCACACCGCCTACTTAGGCGGTGTTTTTTTATCCGCGAGAAAGACTCAAATTAGAGTACGCGCCAGCGCATCTTTCCAACCTTCATACCATTTCTCTGCCAGATCAGCTCCCACCTTCGGGTAAAAAGACTGAACGGGATGATCAAGTGCTTTCAGGCTCTCGTGAGTTTCCCACCAGCCTATCGATTGACCCGCAAGAAAAGCCGCTCCAATGGCAGACACTTCCGCATCTAAGTTGCGAATAACTGGCTTTTGAATCAGATTGCTTAAAAACTGCATGAGCCACGCATTAGCAGTTGGCCCGCCATCCACCATCACTTTCGTGACCTGCTGCTTGGTATCTTTTTCGATGGCATCCAAAATATCCTTTACCTGATACGCGATCGACTCCAGACCAGCTCTGAGCAACTGATATTTGGTCGTACTGATATCCATACCGGAAAATGTCGCTTTCACATCTGTTTGCCAATGCGGTGCACCAAGCCCTGATAGAGCAGGCACAAAATAAACGCCCCCATTGGTTGGTGCATGCGCTTCTATATTGTTGAGTGCACTTTCAGGAATATCACCAATAACGGAGCGAACCCAGTCCAGTGCAGATCCTGAATGGGTAATGTTTCCTTCTAACGCCTGACAAACGCCATATTTATCAGCCCAGGCGATGGTTTTGGTTAACCCATGCTCCGGCTGCTTGCTGATATTGGTGACGGACATAAGAGACGACCCAGTACCAAATGTCGCTTTTACGGCACCCTCTTCAAAGCCTTTGTGCCCATAAAGCGCGGCGTGTGAATCACCAATCATAGAGGCAATGGGAACACCGTCAGGAAAACCATCGATATTATGCGTTTTCCCATGGATACAGGAAGATGGATTCACCTTAGGCAGCAAAGAAGCAGGCACTTCAAACACATCCAATAGGGCTTTATCCCATTCTTGAGTGTTGAGGTTGAATAGCTGAGTTCGGGATGCGTTTGAACTGTCTGTTGCAAACTCCTTAGTACCTGTCAATTTCCATAGCAACCAGGCATCCACAGTACCTGCGCAGTAGAAACCTGTTTGTGCTTTTTCAAATCCATTTGGTAAGTCATTTAATAGCCAGTTTATTTTGGCTGCGGGAAAGAGCGGGTCAATCATCAAACCTGTTTTCTCAATCAATAACGGCTCGATATTGCTTTCTTTAAGCGCTTGGCAAAATGGCACAGAACGTCGGCATTGCCAGGAAATAAGCGGGGTAATTGCCTTTGCAGAGTCCCGCTCCCACATCATCACCGACTCTCGTTGATTACTAATGGCAATTGCAGCAATGGCATCTGGAGAAGAATATTCAATACAAGATCGTAATAGCGAAACCACAGCCTGCCAAATCGACTCAGGGTCTTGCTCCGACCAATCCGCTTGTGGGTGAAACACGTTAAGCGGACGAGAGTCCTTAAAAACAATTTCTCCCTTCTGATTGATGAGTAATGCCTTCGCGTTGGTCGTGCCTTCATCAATAGCAAGAATGTACTTTTCCATGTCGCCTCGCCCTTAAGAATCCATTAGGTTTTTCACCAGATTATAGATAGAGTTCGCATCTATCCCATGATGCGCTCGCATATCTTCTCGATTGGCCGCTATCGCATATTCGCCGTCGTTGATACCTAACCGGATTAATCGTGCACCTGAACCTTGTTCTGCCAGAACTTCTGAGACTAGCGCTCCGACTCCACCATTTACATTGTGTTCTTCCACTGAAATCACAAACGGTGTCTGACCAACGGCTTCAATCAACTCCGCTTTGTTAAGCGGTCGGATGGACGACAAGCTGATCACATTCGCACTGATCCCTTCTGACAACAGCCTCTCAGACGCTTCGTAAACTTCATGCACAGTAGACCCTAACGCCACCAGCGATACATTCTCACCTCGCTTCAACACATCCACTTTGCCCGGTTCAAAGCGATAACCTTCATCGTGAAGCACAGGAAGCTGTTTGCCGTCCATTCGAATATAGACTGGTCCTACTTTGTTTATTGCGTACTGAATAATCTGCTCACATTCAATAGGATCGCTCGGTGCAAAAATGTCTAACCGACCAAACCCTCTCATCACAGATATATCATCGATTGAATGGTGAGTACTTGCCAAAGGACCATAGCTGGCACCGGAATTCAGGCCAAACATTTTTACGTTGGTGTCGTTGTAGCAAACATCTATTTTAATTTGTTCGTTTGCCCGAGAAACCAGAAATGGAGCCGCGTTACACGTGGCAACCACTTTACCCCCTAGCGCCAGCCCTGCCGCTGTACTCACTAATGCCTGTTCTGCTATACCTACATTGACGACCCTTTCTGGATACGTCGACATAAATGGGGAAATTTTGGAGGTTGACGTTGAATCGGCGACCACAGCAATTAGGTCAACACCGTTTTCGACCGCTTTCGTGAACTGCTCAATCATGACATTCGCTAAGTGCTTCTTTTCCATTGTCATGCCTCCAACTCTGCCAACGCGAGCTCAATCTCATCGCCTTTTGGTACTCGGTGGTGCCATTCCGCTGCATCCTGAATAAAGCTGACTCCATAGCCTTTCAATGTATGGGCAATAATGACATGAGGTTTGCCATTGTCGTAATTAACCTTTGAAAAGGCCATCAGACATTCTTCGACATCATTACCATTGCAGTCCGATACATCCCAGTTAAATGCTTTCCATTTATCTTCAAGCGGGTCGGTAGGCATGATTTCACTTGTGCGACCAGCTAACTGAAGTTTGTTGTGATCAATGATTACAACCAAGTTATCCAGTTTGTATTTTGCCGCAACCAAAGCTGCTTCATAAATACTGCCTTCTGCCAACTCACCATCTCCACACACCACGAACACTTTACGGCTACTGCCAGATAGTTTGGCTGCCAGAGCAATCCCCACAGCTACTGGCAACCCATGCCCCAACGCACCGGTATTAAGTTCAACACCCGGGGTTTTCTGCCTGACTGGGTGCCCAGGAAGCATAGAATCACAATGTTGATAAGTGGCTAACGCCTGCTCTGGAATAAACCCGGCTTCTGCCAAAATACAGTAGTACCCTCCTACAGCGTGACCTTTTCCCTGAATGTAAATATCCCGATCCGGGTCATTGATTCGTTCGGGAGACACATTAAGTACATTGAAATAAAGGCTGGAAACAATCTCCACCTGAGATAAATCCGCTCCAGTATGCCCACCTGCCGGGCTATTCGCATTGAGCAAAATGATTCTTCGTCTGATTAGCCGAGCCTTCTCCTTAATCTGTTCAGCATTGAGCTGATACATATTCATGATTCTCTCCTTCTACTGAAAATCCTTATTCAGAATTAAATATATATTCACAACAAAATAAATATCAACCATGTTTTTGCAAACATTCCAAGAACAGTGATTAAAAAGATCGATTCATAGCTTATCAATCAAAGAGTTAGGGTTATAAAAATAATTAAAAAATCAAACAACAGATTGATTTATTTAAATTTCAATAAGTTAACCCAACATAAGTGACAGTGATCAAAATTTAACCACAAAAAACTGTTGCTCTCACAAACATCAATCCAATATATATTCATTGCAAATTATTTATTCAAGGATATAAAAATGACTAGCTATGATGTAAACCTGAGCTACGGAGTGGACAATACTTTCTCCCTTCATGGAAAGGTGATAGCGGTCACTGGAGGATTAGGGGGAATCGCCATGGCAACCAACCGCCTCTACTTGGAAAAAGGAGCCAAAGTTGCTGTTATCTATCCTCCTTTTGAACAGGAACGTGTTTCTCAGGCAAGCGAAGTACTCAGTGCCATAGCCAAAGATGCAGTCTCATTTCATTGCTGTGACATCACACAAGCTGATCAGGTGGATTCAACTTTCGACCAGATAATAGAAGAGCATGGCAAGTTAGACGGTCTGGTTAACTGTGCTGGCTATGTCATGTTGCAACCCGCATTAGAAGTCACTGCAAAAGAATGGCAGAAGCAACTGGATGTGAATCTGACTGGTTCATTTTTATGCGCAAAAGCCGCTGCCAATATTTTTATTCAACATGAGTCCGGCGGAAAAATCATCAACATCGCTTCTCAGGCTGCCACTATCGCTATCGACCAGCACGTTGCCTACACCTCGGCAAAAGCAGGGCTAATAGGAATGACGAAAGTACTGGCGCTGGAATGGGCTAAGCACAAGATCAACGTCAATACCATTTCACCGACTGTCGTACTCACCCCAATGGGTGAAAAAGCCTGGCAGGGAGAAAAAGGCGAACACATGAAGCAGAAGATTCCAATGGGGCGTTTTGCCTATACAGACGAAATTGCCGCCGCAATTTTGTTTTTTACAAGTAATGGCAGCGACATGATCACAGGAGCGGATTTGATGATAGATGGCGGTTTCACCATCTTTTAATTGGCAAGGATAGAGAAACCAAAACTCAGATTAAAAGGCGTTTTGAGGACAATAAGTTAGAGAGAGTTCCAACTCATCAAGATCGCCAAAGTTACCTAGTATTAAAAGAAGGAACGACAAACATTATGGACATCTCGGAGGTAAACGTGGGTCGCGCTAAAGTGAATATTCCCATTCAGCAGAGAATCATGTCGAATCCGGCATTCGGACCTTTCATTGGATTGGTTCTGATTTGTATCGGTTTCGCCTTCTCCTCAGAGTACTTTTTCACTCTGAGAAATGCGCTCAATATTCTCGACCAGATCACCGTATTAGGGATTTTGGCAATAGGTATGACAGCGGTCATCATTATTGGAGGTATTGATTTATCTGTCGGCTCTATTCTCGCTCTGTCCATGATGACCATGGGTTTTCTCGAACGCCATTTGGGTGTCCCCATCGAATTGTCGATTCTGCTTGGCATTTTAGCAGGCGGACTATGCGGATTAGCATCAGGGCTTCTCATTTCCGTCGCCAAACTGCCCGCCTTTATTGCCACCTTAGCCATGATGTCTGTCGCGCGTGGTATCGCCAATATCCTGACCGACGGTCGACAGGTTGTGGGTTACCCCGATTGGTTTACTGGTTTATCAACCATCCGCTACTTTGAAGTGTTCACTGTCACTATGGGCATATTTATTCTGCTCACTTTAATCGCCGGGCTTTATCTCAAATATCGCGCCAATGGCAGAAACCTTTACGCCATCGGAGGTAATGAAGTAGTCGCAAGGTTAGCCGGGATCAACGTTCATAAGCAGACCATTCTGGTTTACGTCGCATCTGGGTTACTCGCAGGTATTGCAGCAATGACTCTGGCAGCAAGGCTGGACTCATCGCAACCCAGTGCCGGTATAGCGTATGAACTCGACACCATTGCCGCTGTTGTGATTGGCGGAGCGAGTCTCAAAGGAGGACGCGGCGCCATCATAGGCACGGTAGTGGGTGTGCTAATTATCGGGGTGCTGAGAAATGGGTTAAACCTTTTGGGCATCTCACCTTTCTTTCAACAAGTGGTCATCGGCATTGTTATCGCGGTAGCGGTCGCTTTCGACACACTTGGCAGGAAATCCTCTTAAACCCATCCCCTTAAAACTAAGTGGGAAAGTAATGACAACAAGGAGAGTTACATGTTTAAGCAAGTGAAAAAATGGCTGCAAAGTGCTGCTATCTTGTCAGCAGCATTGGTCGCACATGCCTCATGGGCAGAGACTACCATTGGGTTAGCGGTTGCCAACCTTCAGGCGGACTTTTTTAACCAGATAAAACAGTCGGTCGAAGCAGAAGGTAAGAGAGTTGGAGCCAAAGTGATCGTGGTGGATGCTCGTGGAGATTCCGCAACTCAGGTTAGCCAGATTCAGGATTTGATCACTCGTAAAGTGGACGCCATCATCTACATCCCAGCGGGAGCAACAGCTGCGAGTGTTCCGGTGAAGGCTGCTCATAAAGCGGGAATTCCAGTCGTAACCGTGGATAGAAACCCAGAAGGTGCACCTGGTGATACTTTCATTGCAACAGACAGTGTTGCTGCCGCCAAAGAACTGGGTGAATACGTTGCTAAAATTACTGGAGGGAAAGGTCGAATTGGCGTCGTTCAGGGTCAGATCGGTACAACACCGGAAATCGATCGTAATCGCGGCTTTAACGAAGCCATTGCAGATTACCCAGACCTGAATGTCGTAACCAAACAAGCCAGTAAAGCGTGGATGCAGGACGAAGGATTCTCTATTGCGCAAGACATGCTGCAACGAGACCCTAACATCACCGTATTCTTCGGTCGCGCCGATGCTCTGGCATTGGGCGCTGCACAAGCAGTGAAAGTGGCGAATCTGGATCATGATGTGGTGGTCGTTGGATTCGACGGAGATGCTGCTGGTTTGGAAGCGGTCAAAAAAGGCATTCTTGCAGCAACCATGACTCAGCAAACTCAGTTTATGGGTCGCCTAGCTGTTCGCTCTGCACTTGATTTGAAAGACGGTTTGTATGTGCCAAAAACTCAATTGCAAGGCGCAACATTAACCGTAAAAGACAACGTTGATCAGTTCATTAAAGTTCATCCTTAATCAAAGGTAGGAAGTATGAAGTCAGAACATGCTCAAACTTCCGCCTCTGCCACAAGCTCACCCAACAGTGGGCTTGTGGTGAAAGGTGCCGGAAAGAAGTACGGCGATATCGAAGTACTTTCAGATGTTAACCTCACCGTAAAACCCGGAGAAGTGGTGTCTCTATTGGGAGAAAATGGAGCCGGAAAATCCACTCTGTCTTCCATTATTGCTGGAGTCATTCAACCCTCTTCCGGTGAAATGACCTGGCAGGGAAAACCCTACTCCCCGTCCTCCCCGGCAGATGCACTGGATTCAGGAATTGGCTTGATACATCAGGAAATACGTTTGTTGCCCGACTTGAGCATCGCCGAAAACGTCTTTCTTGGTAGAACTATTGTTCATAATGGGCTGGTCAATCAGGACGCAATGGTCGAAGCCGCAAGTATTCAACTTGAGCGGTTGGGCCTGGACGTCTCGGCTAACATGCTAGTCAAAGATCTCAAAGTTGCAGCTCAACAGCAGGTAGAAATTGCCAAAGCGTTAACACTGAATGCCAAACTGCTGATCCTTGATGAGCCGACAGCTGCTCTTGGAGGTGAAGAAACTGAGCGTTTGTTCGAGCAGATTCGTTATTTAAAAGCAGAGGGAGTGTCTTTCATCTACATCAGCCACCGGCTCGAAGAGATAGCCCAGATAGCAGATCGCATTGTGGTCTTAAGAGACGGAAGTCAGGTAGCAAACCATGAGCGTGCCGATGTCCCGGTCAAACAACTGGTCAGTGAGATGGTGGGTCGAAGCATCGACAGAGTTTTCCCCGAACGAATCCACCAGATTGGCTCCCCCGTCATTGAGGTTCAGAACCTAAGCTCAGCAACCGATGAATTTCAGGACATCAATTTCTCCGTCAATAAAGGGGAGATCTTCGGAATTGCCGGCATTGTGGGTGCAGGTCGAACCGAATTGGTCAGAGCCATTTCGGGTGCAGACCCCACTCAGTCTGGAACCCTTTTACTGGATGGCAAGCCAACCGCCATTTCAACCCCCAAAGACGCCATTGATAAAGGGATCGTTCTGGTGCCCGAAGACAGAAAAATTCAGGGCGTTATTTTGGAAGACTCCATTTGTGACAATGTCGCTTACGGCAACTTCGACCAGTTCAGTTCCGCAGGCTGGGTCAACCCAAAAGGCATGGCGGACTTTGCTCAGGAAACCATAGATAAAATGGGCGTCAAAGGTCAGATTCATCAAAGAGTTTCTGACTTATCTGGCGGTAACCAGCAGAAAGTCATCATCGCCAAATGGATCGCTCGCAACCCGAAAGTGTTCATTCTCGATGAACCCACCAGAGGTATAGATGTAGGGGCACGAGCCGCAATCTACGATGTGATATCCGAACTGGCTCAGAAAGGGATGGCGGTCATTATCGTAAGCTCTGACCTGGATGAAGTATTGGGTCTGTCGGACCGAATCATGGTGCTCGCCCACGGGGAACAACAGGGCATTTTGGAAGCCAAAGACGCCAGCCAGGTCGCAGTTATGGCGCTTGCCACACAATAATAAGGAAATTTTCAATGAGTCAATTTAACAACAAAAGCGTGGTTATCACCGGAGCCTGCAAAGGCATTGGTAAAGGTATAGCTGAACATTTTGCCTCTAAGGGCGCAAACTTAGTCATAGCCTCCAATGACAAAATCATTCACGAAACTGCCCAGCAGATCAGCCAGAAATATTCCGGCGTACACGTTGAATCCAAAGTGGTTGATGTCTCTTCTGAACAACAAGTGAAAGATCTGTATCAGCTCGCATTCGACACCTTTTCTGCCATTGATATCAGCATTCACAACGCTGGTATCATCACCATTAAACCGTTCGATGAGATGACTCATGAAGAATTCAACAAAGTACTTCATGTCAACACCACAGGGGTTTGGTTGTGTAGCCGTGAAGCAGCAAAATACATGGCAAAACAAGGAGGTGGACGTATTGTTAACACTTCTTCCTTGCAAGGCAGAAATGGCTTTATTTACACGCCTCATTACGCGGCGAGCAAAATGGGTGTCATTGGTATCACCCAGTCATTAGCACTTGAATTGGCACCAAAAAACATCACAGTAAACTCGGTTTGCCCCGGAATCATTGAGAGTGACATGTGGAAATATAATGATAAAGTATGGGGTGAAATGCTCTCGACTCCTGATAAAACCTACCAAGAGGGAGAGTTGATTGCGGAATGGGTCAGCAATATTCCCCTGAAAAGAGCTGGCACACCACAAGATGTGGCGAACGCCATCGCATTTTTCGCCTCTGACGAAACAGGCTATATTACAGGGCAAGCGCTCAATGTCTGTGGCGGCATGGCAATGAATTAATCCACTCAATATTAGGTGAATCCCCGGAAATGTCAGAGCTTGATGAACTCAGATCCGTACTGAAAATCGCAAACCTTTACTTTAAAGACGAACTCAAGCAGCAAGAAATTGCCAAGAAACTCCGAGTGTCTCAGTCTTATGTGTCCCGGGCGATTAATCGGGCTCAAAAGGAAGGGTTTGTTAAAATCAGTATCATCCAGCCACCTGGAGTTCATCTGGATTTAGAGCTAAAGATTCAGCGTCACTACGACCTTAAGCAAGTCATCGTGGTCGATACGCCTGCCGAGTCTTCCCCTGCTTACACTAAATCTCTGGTCGGCAGTGCTGCCGCACATTATCTGGAATCTATCCTGAGAAAGAACGACATTCTGGGAATCTCCTCATGGAGTACCACCATTTCTGCCATGGTCGATAACATGCATTTCGCACGTTCCAAGGTGAAAGAGGTGGTTCAGCTTATGGGGGGTGTGGGAAACAATGGTGCTTTTCAGGCAACCTACCTTACCCAGCGCTTAGCCAATCTTCTGAATGCGTCTGCGCACCTTTTACCTGCACAAAGCATCGAGCGATCTTATGAAGCGAAAGAGAAGATTCTTCAAGATCCAGAAATCAAAGAAGTGTTCGACACCTTTCCTAAGATCGATATCGCTTTGGTTGGTATTGGGCAGCTTGAACCCTCGGAGCTGTTGCAAAACAGTGGGAACTACTTCGATAAAGAGATGCTTCAAACCATGGTCGACGATGGTGCCGTTGGAGACATCTGCCTTCACTACTTCGATAAACGAGGCAAACCCGTCATTGAGGAAAGCCACGACCCTGTCGTTGCAATCTCACTGTCTCAGTTAAAAGATGTGCCTCACGTAATTGGTCTTGCCTGCGGAAAAGAGAAAGTCGCGGCCCTAGACGGCGCTCTGAATGGCGGATACTGCGACGTGCTTATTACGGATGTGAACACGGCTCGTTCATTGTGGGAATACTTTTATACCCATTAGTTTGCCGTGAACTTAAAAAGTAATGAGGTCTTCTTTTAAGTAAAGTGAATAAAATAAAAGCCCCGCAAGTGCGAGGCTCAAATATTAGCGCTTTAACTAGGCAACTATCGTCCCTTGATCCGAATCTCCGCTGCTAGAATTCTCTTTCGGGTTCGGTCCATACTGGTTTGTGCCTGCCTGACTATCCATCACACTAAACACCAAAAGCATGATAGACGCCGCTGCTACCATCGCGCCCCCAAATAAAATGATGGCTTCTGAAGACAGACTCATGCCAAACAATACGATAGGTAAACCTGCAAATGGCGATGCCATCCACCAGCCACTTTTACCGATGTCGTGCAAACGACGAATACCCAGTCCAATCTGAGGCACCAGCGCCATCAACGGATAGACCACATTAATGAGTGGAATGAAAGAGACGACCATATTCAGGATGAAGTTGATCAGTAGAAACATCCAGTAATCTTTTCGGCGAGAGCGACCTTTAAATTCAAAAGCCAGTTGCCACGCTTTGATAAATTCATTCATAAACTTTGTCTTTGCTATTTCTTGGGTGTTAATTCAATAAAAAGCCACTCTGGTGAGTGGCTTGGAAAACACTAACGAGCTTTGTTACGGGCGATACACTTTTACGTTGTTGTAGCCCTGCTCTTGCAAGTAAAGCGCTTGCAAGCGGCTCATTACGCCGCGGTCGCAGTATAACAGGTAAGTTTTATCCTGGTCTAAATCACCGAACTTAGTCGCCAGTTTGAAGAATGGAATGTGAACCACTTCAACGCCATCAATCTCAAGTGGTTTTTCGTCCTCTTCTTCTGGGCTACGGATATCCAGCACGATGCCATTTTGGTCAACGTCTTCCACCTGCTCGACTTCTGGTGCTTGCTCCAGGCTTTCTTTCGCAATATCACGAATGTCCATGATGCGTGCGTCGTACACCACCTGCTCTAGCACAGAGAAATCGAACTTCGCTTCTTCCGCTTCCAGCTTCTCTTTCACCGCTTTCACAGTCGGCTTTTTGGAAATCACACCACAGTACTCAGGCATGGTTTTCGCGAAATCTTCTGTGCCAATGTCACGAGCCAAATCGATGATGTCTTCTTTGTCCCAGTTGATAAGTGGACGAAGGATCAACGTCTCAGTTACGCCGTCAATATGACGCAGGTTGGTTAAAGTTTGAGAAGAAACCTGACCAAGTGCTTCACCCGTTACCAGAGCCTGAATGCCAAACTTCTCGGCAATCATTCCACCTGCGCGCATAAACATACGCTTAAGGATAACGCCCATTTGACCGTCATCGACTTTCTCAAGAATCTCAGCAACCACAGGTTCAAAATCCACAGAAATGAATTTCACCTTGGCAGAAGAACCGTATTTGTCCCACAGGTAGTGAGCAACTTGCTTAACACCAATTTCGTGAGCAGGACCACCCAGGTTAAAGAAGCAGTAATGAGTTTTAGAACCACGTTTGATGTGCAGGTAGCTGGATACACCAGAGTCAAAGCCACCAGAAATCAAGCTCAGCACGTCTTCCTGAGTACCCAGAGGGAAACCACCTAAACCTTTGTGACGAGCCAGAATCTGATTCAGCTTGTCGCTGGCCACTTCAATTTTTACCGTTACATCTGGCTTGTGGAGTTTTACGCTCGCACTTTCAACCGCCTGGTTCAGACCACCACCGATGTAGCGCTCCAGTTCGATCGACGTAAAATCGTGTTTGCCGCGACGCTTCGCACGAACAACAAAAGTTTTCCCTTCGATCTTATCGCGGTTCAGTTCCAGTACCTGCTCGTAAATATCGTGCATGTCTTCGAAGTCTGATTGTTGAACCTCAAGCACATGATGAATACCCGGAGTCTGAGTCAGGATGGACAGAACTTTATCGTAGTGCTCGTCGTTTTTACCGCTCACCTCAATGTGATCACGACGGTTAAATACCGCCACGTTCTCAGTGTGCTTTTGGATAATGATACGAATATTGCACTCCAGAATACGAGTAAAACGCTTACGTACGGATTCACTTTTAACAAAAATTTCTGGATGGGGCTTAACGATAAACTTCATGGATATGCTTCACTGGTTAAGAACTGGATTGCCGCAGCAATTCTGAGGCGCGCGATTATAACCGAGATAACCACACAAAAAAAGGTGAGCACTTTATGTACTCACCTTAATATTATTAGAAACATCAATTCTTGCTAAATTACTGCTGTGCTGAGACCTCATCACTGAAGTGTGGTTTACCCTGCATGATGTTGATTTCAACGCGTCGGTTTTCCACTCGTCCTTCAGCAGTGTCATTGCTGACCAATGGCTCAGTATCCGCCATACCCCGAACCCGAAGCCTTGAATGTTCAAAACCTCTGACTTTTTCCATTTCGTGCGCAACGGAAACCGCTCGTTGAGAAGACAAATCCCAGTTCGAACGATACAGCTCAGAATCCAGTGGTTGATTGTCTGTATGACCAGAAACACGAACGATACCCGGTACGTCTTTCACCAGCTCAGCCACCTGACGAACCAAAGGTCGGAACTTAGGTTGCAGGAATGCCGAACCTTCAGGGAAAGCCCCTTTTTCACGAATTCGGATAACAATTTGCTGACCTAGGTTTTCTACCTCTATCGCGCCTTCATCAATTTCACGCTCCAGCGCTTTTTTGATGCTTTCGACGATGGTTTCCATTTCTTGCGATTGCGCTTCAGACTGTTGCTGTTGCTGCTCAGACTCGTTGTTCTGGTTCATTTTGGTGGATGTATCTGGCGACTTACCACCCGTCAGCTTACCCACTTCACGTTTGGTACCACCCGCACGGTCAGACTCCCCTTCATGAAACTCCAGCGTTTGCTGAGTCATGTCGATGGTTTGCTGCATAATCACGTCAATTGGTGTCGGTTCAGGTCGACCCGGGCGAAATTCCTGAGCGATAACACTGGTACCCTTTGGAATGTCTTTCACTTCCAACTGGTTTTGAACACCAAATGCGAACTTCATGGAACCGGCGATCTGCTTAAACTTCAGTACGTCCATTTCGGAAAACGAAAGCAGAAGTACGAAGAAGCACATTAGCAGTGACATCAAGTCAGCAAACGTACCCATCCACAATGGGAGCCCCGGGGGGGGACATTTGCACTCTTCTTCTTCCATCCTACTTCCCCTTACTCACCATCGACATCAAGAACACGCTTACTTTCGTTCAGGTAGTTCTTCAGGTAGCTGTCGATTACACGAGGGTTCTGGCCATCCTGGATCGCCAGTACGCCATCCATTATCAGACGGCGATTCAGTTTTTCCTGCTCACGACGCAGAGACAATTTATCCGCGATTGGGAAAAACACCATGTTAGAAAGAATAGCACCATACAGAGTTGTCAGAAGTGCTACCGCCATCGCGGGACCGATGGATTTTGGGTCATCCATGTTTGAAAGCATGGCAACCAGACCAACCAGTGTACCGATCATACCCATCGCAGGAGCAACGTCACCGAAAGCTGAAAATACCGCTCTACCCTGTTCATGGCGCTCATCGGTTAATGAGATATCTTTTTGTAGTGTTGCACGCACAACGTCTGCATCGTGACCATCCACCAGCAAGTCGATACCCTTTTGCATGAAGGAGCTGGTGATCTCCATTTCTTCCAACGCCAAAAAACCACCTTTACGGGCGGCATCTGCCATTTCGACTACTTTCGCGATTAAGTCTTCTGGCTCGTCTGCTTTAAACATGAAGGCTTTACCAGCGATTTTAGCTGCACCGAAAAATTGCCCCATGGTGAATTTCATCAAAACCACGAAAGTCGAACCACCCACAACGATCAGGATAGATGTCACATCGATAAAGATACCGATGCCTCCCCCCAAAACCATTGCCATGATTACGAATGCAAATCCGCCAATTAATCCAATTAACGTTGCTAAATCCACAAAGCACCCCTCATGCTAAAAATTCTAATGTGCGCTTAACTCCAGCTATCGGCAGGGTCTTCGTTTTGTTTAGGACTTTTACCGACAGCGTTCGCAAATTTTCTTTTAACTTTAACAGACTATACCTAATTTTACCTATGGTCCCAGCCTAAAGACATTGTAGGCAATTTCCTGTTTTGTGCTGTGACTTCAGCTTGATTGAACAAAAAAGAGGCACACTCATACTTTGAGACCATTTGATAATAACGAATCCATTGTAAAAACTGATATACTGCACTTTTGTTAAATTTTCTCTATTGCGAGTTTGACCAGCCGCTATCGCTGAGTTAACTTGCGTGCAACGTTTTAGCAGCAGAAATCGTATGGCAAGCAAAAAACCAGAAAACATGACTTTTGAAGAGTCGCTTACTGAATTAGATTCTATTGTAGAGCAGCTGGAAAGCGGCGATCTGGCATTAGAAGACGCCCTCAAAAAGTTCGAGCGTGGTATTCACCTTGCCAGAGCTGGCCAGGGAAAACTGTCTGAAGCTGAACAACGCGTTGCCATTCTGACCCAAGAAGACGATCAGGCTGAATTAACGCCCTTCGATCCAAATTCTGAAGAATAATTACTATGTCCGCATCTTTAACCTCTTACCAAGAGCGCAGCAACGCACAGCTGAACGCTTGGTTGGATACTTTGCCCTATCAGGATCTACCTCTTATCCAGGCCATGCGCCATGGTTTAACTCTGGGTGGCAAAAGAGCTCGTCCGTATCTGGTTTATATTACGGGTGAAATGCTTGGTTGCACCTTAGGGGGACTCGATACTCCAGCCTGTGCCGTTGAATGCATTCATGCCTACTCTCTGATTCATGACGATTTGCCTGCAATGGATGACGATGAACTGCGTCGCGGGCAACCCACCTGCCACATCAAGTTTGATGAGGCGACCGCTATTCTCACTGGCGATGCACTGCAGACTCTGGCTTTTTCGATTCTTTCCGAAGGCGAACTTAGCCCAGAAGGCGAAACCAACCGTATAAAGATGGTCCAGACTTTAGCTCAGGCATCTGGTGTGCGCGGCATGTGTATGGGACAGGCGCTGGACTTAGCGGCTGAGAATCGATCGGTTTCTTTGCAAGAGCTGGAAAGCATTCACTTGAATAAAACTGCTGCCTTGATCAAAAGCGCCATCAAGATGGGGGCAATGGCAGCGGGAGAAAAAGGGCTTAAAGTCCTGCCTGAATTAGAGAAATACGCCGATTTGGTCGGTCTCGCATTTCAGGTTCAAGACGACATCTTAGATATCATTAGTGATACCGAAACTTTAGGAAAACCTCAGGGTTCGGATCAAGAATTAAACAAAAGTACATACCCATCCTTGTTAGGATTGGAAGGTGCTCAGAAGAAAGCGCAAGAGCTGCTTGATGATGCACTGGGAGCGCTGGAAGCCATCCCTTATGATACACAGTTACTTGAAGAGTTCGCCCGTTACGTGGTCGAGCGCAAAAACTAAACAATAAGCGCTGATATATATGACTCTCGATATTTCAAAATATCCTACTTTAGCACTGGCAGATACACCCGATGAGCTTCGCCTTCTTCCGAAGGAAAGCTTGCCTACGTTATGCGATGAGTTGAGAACTTATCTGCTTAACTCGGTGAGTCAATCCAGTGGGCATTTGGCATCCGGTCTGGGTACAGTGGAACTGACCGTTGCTTTACATTATGTCTACAACACACCCTTTGATCAGTTAATCTGGGATGTGGGTCATCAGGCCTATCCTCATAAAATCTTAACTGGACGTCGTGAGCAACTGCCGACTATCCGTGAAAAAGGCGGGCTTCATCCGTTCCCATGGCGCGGAGAAAGTGAATACGATGTGCTGTCAGTCGGACACTCATCAACTTCTATAAGTGCGGCACTTGGTCTTTCTATCGCGGCGGAAAAAGAAGGCAAAGACCGTAAAGTCGTCAGTGTGATTGGTGATGGTGCCATCACTGCGGGCATGGCGTTCGAAGCCATGAACCATGCGGGTGATGTTCATACTGATATGTTGGTGATTCTGAATGACAATGAAATGTCGATTTCAGAGAACGTTGGCGCACTTAACAACCACCTTGCACAGTTGCTTTCCGGTAATCTGTACACCTCAATCCGCGAAGGCGGAAAGAAGGTTCTTTCTGGTCTGCCTCCAATCAAAGAACTGGTTCGCCGTACTGAAGAACATTTAAAAGGCATGGTGGTCCCTGGCACCCTGTTCGAAGAGCTTGGTTTTAACTACATTGGTCCTGTTGATGGGCACGATGTGAATGAGCTGGTTAAGACGCTGAAAAACATGCGTGGCTTAAAAGGTCCTCAGTTCCTGCACATCATGACCAAAAAAGGCAAAGGTCACGAGCCTGCTGAAAAGGACCCAATCGGCTACCACGCTGTACCTAAACAGTTTTTGAACCCTGATCCGAACAAGCCAAAAGCCAAGGCAGCCTCACCGACTTTCTCTAATATTTTCGGTGATTTCCTGTGTGATATGGCGGCGCAAGATCCTAAGTTAATGGCGATCACTCCTGCCATGCGTGAAGGTTCGGGTATGGTGCGTTTCTCTAAAGCGTTTCCTGAGCAATACTTCGATGTAGCGATTGCAGAGCAGCACGCTGTCACACTAGGCAGCGGCTTTGCTATTGCGGGTCTTAACCCGATTGTGGCGATTTACTCTACCTTCCTACAGCGCGGTTATGACCAGCTAATTCACGATGTCGCCATCATGAATTTACCCGTCATGTTTGCTATCGACCGTGCAGGACTTGTCGGTGCAGATGGTCAGACTCATCAGGGTGCCTTTGACCTAAGCTACATGCGCTGTATTCCTAACATGGTGATCATGGCACCAAGCGACGAAAATGAGTGTCGTCAGATGCTCTACACCGGTCACAAGCACACCGGACCTTCTGCTGTTCGTTATCCTCGCGGTAGTGGCTGTGGTGCAGAAATCCAGCAAGACATGACAGCACTTGAAATTGGTAAAGGTCGAATCGTTCGCCAGGGTGGTAAAACAGAGCAGCCTAAAGTCGCCATTTTGAGCTTTGGTACTTTCTTGCCAAATGCATTGAAGGCTGCTGAGGCATTTGATGCGACAGTAGCGGATATGCGATTCGTCAAACCGCTCGACGAAGCACTTATCTCCCAACTTGTTGCTGACCATGATGTACTTGTTACCATCGAAGAAAACGTGGTTGCTGGTGGCGCTGGTGCTGGTGTTGTCGAACACCTGATGAACAGTAAGCAGATTCTCCCAGTGCTCAACTTGGGTCTGCCCGATGAGTTTGTTGCTCAGGGCACACAAGATGAAATGCACGCCGAGCTAGGTCTGGATTCTGCCGGAATAGAACAGTCTATTCGTGAATATCTAGCCAAGTAAGCTGAACTTGGGTTAACTAAACTTAGATCTCTCACCCGTAAAAACAGATAAAGCCGAACTCAGTTCGGCTTTATTTTTTCAAATTCAACAGACCCTAGAGCCAGCCCGCGTACTTACCGACCAACCAAAGTGAAATAGCTGCCATGACTCCGGCGACGATATCATCCAGCATAATTCCGAGCCCGCCGTGTACACGCTTATCTAACCAACCGATTGGCCACGGTTTTACCATGTCGAAAAAACGAAAAAGGATAAAACCTGTAATCAGCCACTTCCAGTCATCAGCAGGTATTTTAAATAAAGGCACCACCATCATAGTTAGCCAGAAGCCTGCAAATTCGTCCCAGACAATCGAGCCATGGTCGTGCACACCCATATCATCGGAAGTCACCTGACAAATCTTTATCCCTATAAAACAGGAAGCGACTACGGCTACCAAATACATAGGAAAAGGTAACTGCACCAGCAAAAAGTAAAATGGAACTGCAGCCAAAGTGCCCATGGTGCCCGGCACGACTGGAGAAAGCCCACTGCCAAAACCCGTTGCTAACAAATGCCAGGGGTTTTTAAGCGAAATCAGGGATAAAGGTGAAGACATTACGAGTTAACCTTGAAGTGATCATAACCAGACAATTGCCAGTCCAGTTTTTTTCCTTGTTGTTCTAATACCAATTCGTCGCCAGAGCGGATCTGACCAATACAAGTGGCGGTTGTTCCGGAGTATGCCAGTAAAGTGTCCATTTGTCCTTTGTGCTCTTCAGGTACACAGAAGCACAGCTCATATTCTTCGCCGCTGGTCAGTGCCAGTTGAAGAGCCTCTGTGTCGTCTGAGCAAAAGGCTTTTAGCTCATCAGACAATGGAATACTGTCCACATCAATCACAGCACCAACATTGGATGCTTCCATGATATGGCGAAGGTCGGACATCAATCCGTCTGAAATATCCAGACAAGCTGACGCGACATCTCTTAAGGCTTGCCCCACAACCAGGCGAGGGGTGGCAAGATAGTGGCGTTTTTCAAGCTCTTCGGCATGTGGTTTCGCGCGTTTGGTTTCATCCAGTACAACCTGCAAACCAGCAGCACTGTCTCCTAGAGTACCTGTTACGTAAATCCAATCGCCTACTTTGGCACTGTCACGTCGCATGGCTTTACCTTCAGGTACGAAGCCCTGCACGGTCAGAGTGATACTCAAAGGACCTTTCGTCGTATCACCACCAATTAACTGAATGTTGAAGTAATTAGCCAGTTCAAAAAAGGATTCACTAAATGGTGCCAGCCACATTTCATCAGGCTCAGGCAGTGTTAGTGCTAAGGATACCCAGGCTGGTGATGCCCCCATCGCAGCTAAATCACTTAAATTAGACGCAAGAGCCTTATGCGCTACCCAAGCAGGGTTTGCATGTTCTAAAAAGTGTGTCCCTTCTACAAGGGTATCGGTGCTGATTGCGATCTGAACGTTTTCGGGGGATGTAACTAATGCGCTGTCGTCTCCTAAGGAGAGCTGAACATCTTTGCGCTGGGTTTGTCGATTGACGAAATAGGTGGTAATTAGGTTGAATTCACCTGCCATGGCTGACTCTTGTATGTTGTTATTTGTGTTAATTATACCTAAGTAAATCAAACTTGCCTGACGCAGTTTACTTAATGCCCCATAAAAAGAAAAAGGTCAGCGTTTAGCTGACCTTTTAAAAATTCTAGCGATTACTTTTTGCGAACATGCGGTGCGGCTTTATCAAGTACACCATTCACAAATTTATGGCTATCTTCTGCGGCAAATACTTTTGCCAGCTCAATCGCTTCGTTGATCACTACTTTGTAAGGTACATCTTCACGACGTGTCATTTCGTACATCGCAAGACGCAGCAAAGCCAGCTCCATCATATCCAAATCTTGCATCGGGCGAGACAAGTATGGACGCAGTTTGCTGTCTAGCTCTGTGTGGCTTAATACAACGCCAGACAACAGGTCACGGAAGTAAGCAACGTCAGTTTCCGGTGCAGACAATGAAGGCTCTGACGCATGATGCTCTTCTTCATCATACTTGCCTCCAGATAGGAATTGCTCTTCAACAGTAGCAACATTCTCTTTAGTAATCTGCCACGAATATATGGCTTGTAATGCAAATTGACGTGCGTTACGACGTGCGGCTGGTTTCACACTGGCCCCCATTAGGAATCAATTTCAGAAAGAACGTTGATCATCTCTAGCGCGCTTAGTGCAGCCTCTGCACCTTTATTACCAGCCTTGGTTCCTGCACGCTCGATAGCTTGATCGATGGTATCAACGGTTAGTACACCAAACGCCACTGGAAGACTGTATTCCAGAGACACCTGAGCCAAACCTTTGTTGCATTCACTACAAACATAGTCAAAGTGAGGAGTACCACCACGAATAACCGAACCCAAAGAAATAATGGCATCGAATTTACCTGTCTTTGCAACGCGCTGAGCGGTGAGAGGTAGTTCAACGGCACCCGGGCAACGTACTACAGTGATGTTGTCTTCGCTGATTTGTCCATGACGCTTTAAAGTATCGATTGCACCAGATAACAGGCTTTCGTTAATAAAACTGTTAAAACGAGAAATAACGATAGCAATTTTTGCATTTGGCGCTGGGAAACCGCCCTCGATCACTTTCATAAAGCTTTCCTTTAACTATGTTCATCAAGTGAGAATCGCCGGATTCTAGCACAAAAGTGTGAGAGATATCTAATGGAAATTGAGAGTAAGTTCTAGCCTCAAACCACGCCAAGATGCGCAATTCGGGGCGATATCTTCTGGTTCGGTCCAAAGGAAAAGTCACAGTAGAATGGCGGTTTTTTCCAAGTCTTTTGATATGAAATGCAATTGATTGTGTGAAATTCGTTCATCAAAACTTAAACGCTCTGTAATCCTTACAACTTTTAAGAAGACCATATTATAAAAGGCACCTCGTTTTATATCCGAGTTTGGAATTAGAACTAACCCTGATATTTCAGTAATTATTTCAACTAGCCTAACGCCATCCATTAAAAATTCTTTGTTAAGAATGCATTTGGGCATTGAGAACAAGAAGCCACCCTATTTTTTCAAAAAATCAAAAACATAAGAACCTAATTGAGCCAACTGGAAGTTTCCAACCTAATTTTTGGAGGTGCCTACAAAAAGCAAAAGGAATAGCAAATAAAAACAACCATTAAGGAACATAAAATGGCAATTTTCAAAAACACCATACTGCTGGCAACGTCACTGGCAGCAGTAATCATCGGAACCTCTTACGCCAATACGCCAAGCGATATGGGTATTGTGAATGAAGAGAGAATAGCAGAAATGCTGATTCGCTCTGGAAAACTCAATGAAAATGCAACACAAATAGAACAAGAAGAAGCCGTAAAGACTTTTTTAGATACAAAGTTCTCCCCATCAAGATATGCAAACACAAGATTTCTAGAAAAGGTTGCTAAGCATAGAAATAAGGTACTTAAGTCGTTAACAAGTAAGAAAGGGCAGAATTTTTTCTCCTCCCACTCAGTCAGAACCAGAAGAACGGACAGAGTCATCGCGCTAATGATCGACTTTCCTGACTTACCCTGGGATAACAACAGAGTCACAGATGAGCATACCGATATGCTGTATGACTCTTACCCTATTTCACATTATACGGATTTATTGTTTTCTCGTTCAGGCTACAAAGGACCTAATGGGGAAAATAGTATTTCAATGAATCAATACTACGAACAAGAATCCGGTGGAACTTACTCGGTGTGGGGGAAAGGATTTGGATGGTACAGAGCCACTAAAGATGCTGCCCATTATGGCGGGAATGACCCCCGTTATGGTAGCGACAGCAATGTACATGAACTAGTGCGTGAAGCGCTTAATCAGCTCGCGAATGATCCGAATATAGACTTGAGTCACTACGATAAAGAAGACCGATACGACTACGACAACGATGGCAATTACTACGAGCCGGACGGGCTTATCGACCACCTTATGATCTTCCATTCCTCGGTAGGTGAGGAGGCTGGTGGCGGCGTTTTAGGTGAAAACGCGATATGGTCACACAACTGGAATTTAGGCAGAGCTTATCCACTTCCAGGAACGTCTAGCAGGCTACCCGATCGTTTCAATGGCCAGTATGCTGCTTTTGATTACACAATTCAGCCTCTCGACGTTTCCGTCGGGGTTGCTGCACACCTATACGCACACGACTTAGGTTTACCAGACGAGCATAACTTGCAAGGAACGGGGGCGGGTAAACCTGCGGCGCACTGGTCAATCATGTCTTCTGGTAGTCAGGCTGGCGAATTAAATGGGATTCGACCAACCGCGTTTAGCCCTTTCGCAAAGCTATTTCTACAAGAATCGTTAGGGGGGCGCTGGTTGAATACCACTCAACTTTCGCTTGAGGTGTTAACAGGGAAACCTCGCTACTTAACCTTATATGAAACCACAGACAACCTTCGCCCGAATATTGTAAAAATTGAGTTGCCGGAGAAAAAAGTCGTCGACGTAGCACCTTTTGGTGGTGAATATGCTTACCATTACTCATCTCAGCCAGTCTATTTTACTCACGGCACTATGAGACGCAAGATTATTGTCCCTTCCGGTGATTCAGTGAATCTCACTTTTAAAGCGTGGTACCAGATGGAGGTGGGTAGAGAGTACACTAGAGTAATGATTAACAGAAACCAAATCGCGGGCAACATTACCACCAATTATGATCATTTTAATGTAGGAGGATTGGTTCCCTATATTACGGGGGACTCTGAAGGGTGGGTAGACGCCCGCTTTGATTTATCGGAATGGGCTGGCAGCGAGATAGACCTCACCTTTGAATTCGTCAGCTATAGTGACTCGACACCGGAAGGCTTATACATTGATGACATCGCCTTTGAGGTCGACGGGACAACTCATGTTATTGATGATGCCGAAGGTGAAAGTACGTTTAATTTGTATGGATTTGACAAAGATCCAGGATTCCACTTCGCGGATCACTATTATTTGCTCCAATGGCGTAATCATGACGGCATTGATAAAGGGCTCGAGAGTATTCGTCAATTTGGACAACGGATTTCTTACGATCCAGGCTTGGTCATATGGTACGTCGATACCTCCTTGACAGATAGCTGGACCAATGACTTCTATATAGGGTTGCTCCCAGAGGAAGGCTGGTTGAGTGTGGTCGATGCCGACCAAACCCCACTAGTTTGGTCTAATGGCGAAATGGCGCGATCTCACTACCAAGTTCGTGATGCTGCTTTTTCTCTGGAAGACAATTCACCGCTCGTTATCGTCGACAAAGAAGGCAACACACTGCAAGACACCCACTTAACATCAAATGGGGTGTTTGATGATGGAGACGATTATTTTTCGCCTAGTGCCTCAGACACTGGTCGTAAATTGCTGGAATACGGTTTGTCTGTAGAACTGCTCCTTCAATCGCCTGATAACAGCTACGGTGTACTACAAATCTCTCATGAACTTCCCAATGAAGCGCCCATTGCTGATTTCACTTTAAAAATCGAAGGTAAGAGCGTTATTTCATCCAACGAGAGTAGCGACCCCGACGGCAATATTGTTGGCTACTTATGGGATTTTGGCAACGGTCAAACCAGCACGGAAGCAAACCCAAGCTGGCAATACGTGGAAGCTGGCGAATACACGGTGGTCTTAACCGTGACTGATGACAAAGGTGCCACTGCTAGCCATTCGGAAACGATAGAGATCATCGCTGTGACCTACGTGCATCCTATCGCTCAAGGCGGATATTTACGCGTATTCGATGGTTACACTTTACTTTACTCGACAAGCTATGACCCGGATGGATATATTAAAAAAACTCGCTGGAAACTGGGTAAACCATATGTGTACTTTGGATCAATTGTCCTCACCCGCCTCTCAACCAATACAAAGACGGTTTGGCTAAAAGTTCAAGATAACCAAGGATTATACGGCTCCACTGAAATTCATTTGGATTAAAAGCAGAATATAGAAATAACGAAAGCCAGCGATATAGAGAAAATCTGATCGCTGGCTTTATCAGTTCTTAGCTTACCCACTATACATCTGCAGGCTAAGAATGAACGGAATTTAAAAAGAGCAAAGATACTTTCCTTGCTCTTTTGTATTTTTAATCAGAAGAAACTTAGTCGCAGACGTATTCGGTAACGTTCAGACCGAAACCTGACAATGAGTGATAACGTTTCTTGCTTGAGGACAACAGGCGCATGTCGCTGATGCCAAGATCGGCGAGGATCTGAGAACCGACGCCGACACGGCGTGAAGTGCCCTGCTTTTTCGCCATTTTAGGGGCGTTGCCGCTGTCTTGCTGTTCAAACGTCTTCACTTTGTGGATGATGAATTCGGACGACTCTTCATTGCCCAGAATCACTAGTACACCACCTTCATCGCTGATACGTCTCATGGCTTTATCGAGCGTCCAGCTACGTTCGGCGCTGCGGTCGCTGCGAAGCACGTCTGTAAAGGTATCTTGCAAATGAACACGCACTAGTGGTGCTTCTTCTTTCAGATCACCTTTTTTCAGTGCGTAATGAATTTGACTGTCAATTGTGTCGCGGTAAGTGACTAACTCAAATTCGCCGAATTCGGTTGGCAGCTTACATTGCGCCACACGTTCAATCGTTGTTTCCGTGTTGTTTCGGAATTCAATCAGATCAGAGATTGTACCCAGCTTGATGTTGTGTTTTTCTGCAAACACTTCCAAATCCGGGCGACGCGCCATGGTGCCGTCATCGTTTAGGATTTCAACGATAACACCAGCTGGTTCTAAACCTGCCAATCTTGCTAGATCACATCCGGCTTCCGTATGACCAGCACGAGTCAGAACTCCACCGTCCTGAGCGGTCAGCGGGAAAATATGACCAGGCTGAACCAAGTCTGCAGCTTTCGCTTCTTTGGCAACAGCTGCCTGAACCGTCAATGCCCGGTCAGCGGCAGAAATACCGGTTGTGACACCTTCTGCTGCTTCAATCGAAACAGTAAAAGCTGTTGAGTACTGTGCGTTGTTGTCCTGAACCATAGGAGGAAGTCCAAGATGTTCACAACGCTCCTTGGTCATAGTTAGGCAAATAAGACCACGACCGTAAGTCGCCATAAAATTAATGGCTTCTGGCGTCACGAGCTCAGCGGCCATAATGATATCGCCTTCATTCTCACGATCTTCGTCATCCATCAAGATGACCATCTTACCTAAACGAATGTCTTCAATGATTTCTTGTGGCGTACTGATTGACATAATGATGTTCCCTAAGCAAAACCGTTTTGTTGTAAAAATTCCATGGATATCTTGGATTCTGGCTCTTGATGCTGATTTCCCTGAAGCAGACGTTCCATGTAACGTGCTAATACATCAACTTCCAAATTCACTTTTCGACCGACCTGGAAATCGTTGATGGTTGTTTCCAAAGAAGTGTGTGGCACGATAGTGAGCTTAAAGGCATTCTTACGTAACGCATTGACGGTCAGACTGATTCCGTCAACGGTAATCGAGCCTTTCTCAGCGACGTATTTGCTGATTTCAGCAGGCATATCAACCCAAAACTCAACCGCTCGCCCAACCTGATTTCGCTCGACTATTTCACCAATGCCGTCCACGTGACCAGAAACAATATGACCGCCAAAGCGTGTAGTCGGTAACATTGCCTTTTCCAGGTTCACTTTGTCACCCGCTTGGTATTGGGTGAACCCTGTTTTGTTCATGGTTTCCACAGATAAATCTGCTGTGTAGCTATTCTCAGTAAACTCGATAACAGTCAGACACACACCGTTAGTGGCAATACTGTCACCGAGTTTCACGTCTGCCATATCCAGCTTACCAGTTTCTACTGTTACGCTGATGTCTTCGCCCTTGGGCGTGATGGCAGTAAGAGTTCCTACCGCCTCTACAATTCCTGTAAACATAACTACTTCTACGTATTTTTAATAACTTTCGCGGTAATTCGGATATCCGGTCCTACCATGCGAACATCATTTATCTCTAGGTCAATGGCTTGCTGCATTGAAGTGAGACCGAGATTATGAACCAAACCACGACCATCACTGCCCATCAATTTGGGCGCCAGATAAACAATCAATTCATCCACCAATTCTTGCTCAATTAAACTGGCTGCCAGTGTCGCGCCTGCCTCAACCCAGATGTGTTGAATGCTCAGCTTTTCAGCAAGCTTATCGAAAACATGGGGAATATCCACCTGCCCGGATGAATTAAGCTGAAAGTATGGAGATTTCGGGTCTACGACTTCAATCTTGCCAGAAGTCTGAAACAAGGAGAGATTCTGATGGAGTTTTTGCTGTCGATCCAAAATCACACGAGCAGGTTGTCTTAGCTCCGATTCAGGATACATTGTCTGCGTACTTTCAGGTAGTTCAGACCAACGTACATTCAGTGATGCATTGTCATCTATCACTGTTTTGCTGGTAGAAACAATCGCACAAGACTGCGCTCGATAGGCTTGAACATCCTGACGAGCCTGAGGTGAAGTGATCCATTTACTTTCCCCGTTACTCAATGCCGTCTGCCCATCCAGACTTGCTGCAAGCTTAAGCTGAACAAAAGGTTTTCCAGTTTCCATACGCTTGAGGAACCCTTTGTTTAACGCGCGAGCATCCGATTCCAGCACCCCGACTTCAACCTCTACGCCAGCATCACGAAGCATTTTAACACCTCGCCCAGCGACGACCGGATTTGGGTCCTGCATTGCGCAGACGACTCTTGCGACACCTGCCTTTATGAGGGCTTCTGAACAGGGAGGAGTACGACCATAATGAGAACAAGGTTCCAGAGTGACATAGGCTGTCGCCCCTTCCGCGTTTTCCCCTGCCGCTCTTAAAGCATGAACTTCCGCGTGTGGTTCTCCCGCTTTGAAATGCAACCCTTCGCCAACAATGTCGCCATTTTTGGTAATGACGCAGCCGACATTTGGGTTAGGAGAAGTGGTGAAACGCCCTTTTTTTGCCAGCGCGATTGCCCTTGCCATCATTTGATGGTCTAACTCGGTATTGCGCATCAGTCTTCCAGCTTAGCGATTTCTTCGCCGAATTCTCGGATATCTTCGAAGCTGCGATACACCGAAGCAAAACGAATATAGGCAACCTTATCCAACTCTTTAAGCTGATCCATTACAAGATTCCCTATCATCTCACTAGGTACTTCGCGTTCACCCGTAGCACGGAGCTGAGATTTGATGGTGCTGATAGCTAATTCAGTTGCGTCGGCGGCAACCGGACGTTTCTCCAATGCGCGCTGTAAACCACCTACCATTTTATCTTCATTAAATGGCTCACGGTTACCGTTAGACTTGATGACTTTTGGCATCACAAGCTCAGCACTTTCAAACGTAGTAAAACGTTCATTACACGCCAGGCATTGACGACGGCGACGAACCTGGTGTCCATCTGCGACCAATCGTGAGTCAATTACTTTGGTGTCATTTTCTGAACAAAATGGACAATGCATATCACCTCCAAAAATTTGTCTTAGTCTAACGGAATTCAACAGGTTGAGAAAAGCAAAAAGGGCTCACGAGGAGCCCTTATCGATACTTAAGCACATATTTTGTTAACTACGCGGCAAATAGTTCGCTTTTCCGACCCATTTGTAACTGGTTAATTCTTCTAAACCCATTGGACCGCGAGCGTGCAGTTTCTGCGTGGATACCGCCACTTCGGCTCCTAAACCAAACTGAGCACCGTCGGTAAAACGGGTTGACGCGTTCACATATACTGCTGCTGAATCGACTGAATTAATAAAGCGTTCAGTGTTCACCAGGTCGTTTGACATAATGGCGTCTGAGTGACTGGCATTGTGCACACGCATGTGATGAATGGCTTCATCAAGATCTTTGACCACTTTGACTCCCAGTGTGAAGCTGAGCCACTCGGTATCAAAATCCCCGTCTTTCGCATCGCGAACATTACTCGCCTCTAAAAGCAGTGCTTTGGCACTTGAATCCGCGACAAACGCCACTTTATCAGACATTTTCGCAACCAGCTTTGGTAAAAATTCGTCAGCAACCGCTTCATGGACAAGCAAAGTATCGAGCGCGTTACAAGCAGACGGACGCTGTACTTTGGCGTTCTCAACCACATCCAGAGAACGCTCTAAATCGGCACTTTCATCAACAAAAATATGGCTGATACCAAATCCACCGATAATTACAGGAATATTGCTGTTTTCTTTACACATTTTGTGTAGGCCAGCGCCACCACGCGGGATGATCATGTCTACGTATTCATCCAGCTTAAGAAGCTGAGATACCAGTTCACGATCTGGCTTTTCAATGTACTGCACCGAAGCGGCTGGTAACTCTGCCTTTTCGAGTGCCGACTGGATAACTTTCACTAGCTCCATGTTGGAGTGGAAGGTCTCTTTACCACCGCGAAGAATACTGGCATTACCAGTTTTCAAACACAGTGCTGCGATATCAATCGTCACATTAGGACGCGCTTCATAAATGACTCCGACAACACCAAGTGGCACTCGGCGCTTAGTTAGAAACATGCCATTTTCAAGCACCTTGCTGTCGATTTCACTGCCAACCGGATCCGTTAAATTGATGACGTTACGCACATCACTGGCAATCCCTGCAAGGCGTTCCTTGTTCAAGAGTAGTCGGTCAAGCAAGGCTTCTGTTAGCCCCGCTTGTCTGCCAGCCTCGATGTCTTTGGCGTTGGCTTCGAGAATGATTTGTTCATTGGCTTCCAACTCATCCGCAATGATTGCAAGCGCTTTGTTTTTTTGAGCGGTGGATGCAGTAGCCAGATGAAAAGCTGCGTCTTTTGCTGCTTTCCCCATATTTGTTAAATTCACGACTTTTCTCCTTAAAACTTATTCTTGAATCACAACAAGATCATCGCGGTGAATGACTTCTGCACCGTACTCATAACCTAATATCGCACTGATATCTTTGCTGTGTTTTCCAATAATCTTGGCGAGATCGCCACTTGAATAACTCGCGATTCCTTTCGCGACGAGCTGCCCGCCCGATGTTGTGACTCTCGCCACTTCACCACGTGCAAATGAACCACTGACATTAACCACACCTTTGGCGAGTAAACTGCTTCCACGGGTGATTACAGCGTTAACGGCACCTTCATCAATAATAATGTCGCCACTGGCGGCGGGACCCGCCAGAATCCAACGCTTACGGTTTTCTAAAGACTCTTCCAGAGGTAAGAATCGGGTACCTTGTGGCGATGGGCTCAGAGCATCAAAAATGACATTTTGCCCACTGCCTGCGGCAATGATCACTTCAATCCCTGCTCGTCTTGCAATGTCAGCAGCCTGAAGCTTGGTCGCCATGCCCCCTGTCCCCAACGTTGTGCCACTGCCACCCGCAATCTTGCGTAGCGTGTCATCAATCGTTTTCACTTCTTTAATGAGTTCTGCGTTTGGGTCTTTTCGTGGATCAGCTGTAAACAGACCTGGCTGATCGGTCAGAAGCAGAAGCTTATCAGCGCTGCACAGAATGCCGACCAGCGCAGACAGGTTGTCGTTGTCCCCGACTTTGATTTCAGAAGTTGCAACTGCATCGTTCTCATTCACAATTGGGATAATGTCATTCTCGACCAAAGCCTGAATGGTATCACGTGCATTGAGAAACCTTTCTCTGTCTTCCAGATCGGCGCGAGTTAACAACATTTGACCGATTTTAAGACCAAATAAATCAAACAACGATTCCCAAGTTTGGATCAATCGGCTTTGCCCAACCGCTGCCAGTAATTGCTTACTCGACATGTTGTTGGGCAATGTCGGGTAGCCTAAATGCTCTCTGCCTGCTGCAATAGCACCAGAAGAAACCAGAACCACAGAGTGACCTTGCTTTTTCAACTCTGCACATTGTCTGACTAGCTCAACCATGTGGGGTCGATTGATCTCCAAAGTGCCACCTGTCAGCACACTGGTTCCTAATTTCACCACGATAGTTTGAGTTTGGGAGGCTTTCCCGATTTTTTGATTCATTGTCATTGTCAATTTGGTTAAAACAAACGAAGAACAGATGTTGTAACAATGAAGTGAGGTTTTAACAAGAAGAAAAGGCGCAAAAATGCGCCTTTTTATGCATGAAGCAATTCAAATGCGTGATTTAAGTGACTTCTACTGATTCTTTATGCAATTCATAATCAATTTCAAATCGCTCAGATAACGCTTTTTTCAGTTTTTTATCAAAGTCTTCCAAGGTTCTGGTGACTTCATCCTGTGCTTTTTTGGGAATAGCTTTCGCTTCCCAATTACCTTCAAGATTGTAGAGCCCTAAACTGTAGTTAGCGACGAAGCCTTCTTCCTGCTTGTCGAAATCTAACCACCACCCCCAAAATTCTCTCTCCTCCGGTGACTTTTTGTCATTAACGCAAACAGACAAGCAATCAAACAAGTAATGACCTTCCTGAGATTCCTTCTCTCGCAAGTACGGACCTATCGCTTTTAGAGCCGATAGCAAACGAAAGTGTGTGGGATTCGCAGTATTTTCAGCCATATTGAATCTCCATTTCAGTTTTTAGATTTATTAGTTTTTTCCATGCTCAATTGCTACCTGCCAGAGCATGGATATCTGCCAATTCATGCGCAGGATAAATTGGATAGATATACTTAATCATTGACTAAAATAGATCAAAAGTCATTATTTTAGTTCATCTTTTAGCCATTGCATCGCCAATGAGAGAGCTTCCTCATATCCTTGCGAAATTGATTTAGAAGACACTTTCTTTGCCTTGCCACCTTGACTAAAAAATGACACCAGTTTGTTATCGGAATAGGGAGAAACTGGGTCTCCTTCCAGTCCTATTGCCAAAATGGGCACCTGAGTACGTCGGCTACTTAAGAAACCTTGAGCTTTTAACGACCAAGCTCTCATTTGTCCCGCCAGGCTGTGGATATCAACAACATCCTTACCCAGACGAGAAGCCAGCATGTCCAAATACATCTTCGGCATTTGAAGCAGCTTATCCGTGGATGAAAGAACATCATGAATTGGCGCCCCAAGAGCAACGCAAGCTTTGATTCTGTCTTGCTCCAAGAAGCTCAACCTTACCGCAGCATTGCCACCAAACCGGAACCCGACCAACCCTACTTTAAAGTGATCAACCCAAGGCAGGTTAGGTAGCTCATCCAATACGGCTTTATGGAGACAACTCGAATCTTCAGTCAGATCCCAGTGACTGCTGTGCCCTATTGAAGGCATATCCAGAGTCAGCATAGCGATATCATTTGGCGCAAGGTAATCTCTGAACAGTCGCCACATATCCGACTGTAAGCTGTCTAGCCCAGCACTGACAATCACGACTGGCAGCTGCCTATCGGTATGAGGCAAATGCAAATTGGCCTTAATTTTCCGTTTACCAAAAGGCACTTCGACTTTCTTAGTCACGTATTGGCTGTGCTCCATCGCCTTGTCATACGCTTTGTGAACCAGAATCTGAGCCTGTATAGATAAGCTATCCCCTTTGATATGCGGATACCCAGCAATGCTGAAACACAAGCTAGCATTGAAGTAAGCGTTGCTAGCCTCCTCGCCCTTCAGCTCATCGCCTTTTTTCTGATTGATCATTCCTTGATGAATCCATTCATACGTCCAGTTTCCCGAGTGATACCCCATCACGGTATCCAGCCATTCATCGTGAGTTCGTGAATGATCAGATGAGGCGATACGAGATAAAACGCTTTCCAACTCCAATGGTTCGATTCCCTGCCAAATCCACTGCATTTTTCTTAGCGTTCGATACCATGACTCTCCCTGCTCTTCACGCTTTTTATCCAGATAGGATTCATTGCTGGGCATGTAGCGAACAAGGGCTGACGTTTCTTTAGCTTGGCGGTGATTCTGGAACAGTTCTTCTGAAAGGTTTTTGCTGGTTTGCTCTTCAGATATGGACATAAGGCAAGGATCTTTTTCAGTGGAATTGGGAAACTTTGTCCCTAATAGTAATAAAAAAAATGACCCTATAGCAGGGTCATTTTGAAAATTTGAGTGTCTGATGAAGCATTCAGCTTCGGATTAGCGATTACTTGTTGATTGGATCAACAAAGGTAAGCGACATATCCCATGGCTGCTCAATCCACGTGTCCTGAGGAATATCAACAATGTAATCGTCAACGAGGTCTATACCTGCTGGCTTCGCACACACAGTAATCAGCTTTGCTTTTGGATACATATCGCGGATTTTACGCGCAGTATCACCACTGTCTGCCAGGTCATCAACAATCAGGAAACCTTCACCGTCTCCTTCTGGTGCTTTCAGAACTGTCATGTCACGCTGATGGTCGTGATCATAGCTAGAGATGCACACGGTATCTACATAGCGAATACCCAGTTCACGCGCCAAAATAGCTGCTGGAACCAGGCCACCGCGACTCACACCAATAATGCCTTTCCATTGTTCAGCAGGCATTTGACGCTCGGCAAGCTGACGACAGTACATCTGCATGTTGTCCCAGGAGATGATAAATTTGTTACTCATAATTGTTATAAACCTGTTTAGACGAAATCTTAAGCTGCGCTAAGAACGAATTTAATTGTGAAGATGGCTGCCATCACCCAAACACTTATGGACACATCTTTCGCTTTACCACTTAAACCTTTGATTGCCGCATAAGCGATAAAGCCTAATGCGATACCATCTGCGATTGAGAAGGTTAAAGGCATAAGAAGACACGTCACAACAACAGGAGCCGCTTCAGTCAGATCGCGCCAGTCGATACTAACCAAGCCAGAGAGCATTAGGATTGCAACATAAAATAGCGCACCTGCTGTCGCATAAGCGGGGATCATGCCAGCTAATGGCGAGAAGAATAAAGCAAGTAAGAACAAAATGCCAACTACAACCGCCGTTAAACCTGTGCGACCACCCGCAGCAACACCAGATACACTTTCGATGTAAGAAGTCGTGTTCGACGTACCCAGAACAGCACCCACAGAGGTAGCGGTCGAATCCGCAAGAAGGGCACGGTTCAGGCGAGGAATTTTGCCATCTTTCTGAATCAGGTCAGCTTTTTGTGCAACGCCAACCAGAGTCCCTGCTGTATCAAACAAATCGACAAACAAGAATGCAAACACCACAGAAATCATGCCAATTTCAAATACGGCAGAGAAATCCAGTTGCATGAATGTTGGCGCAATGCTTGGTGGCATTGAAACTACGCCGCCCCACTGCACATCACCAAATGCCAGACCCAGACCGGTGATCGCCAGAATCGCGATCATTACAGAGCCTTTCACACCTTTATGTACCAGAGCAATCGTCAGGAAAAAACCCAAAGAAGCCAGAACAGCAGGAAGAGAAGTAATCGCACCTAAAGAGACAAACGTTGCTGGGTTATCAACAACAATACCCGCATTTTTAAGACCGATAAACGCCAAAAACAAACCGATACCAGCAGAAATACCCGTTCTTAAAGACATTGGAATGGAGTTAATGATCCACTCACGAATCTTAAATACGCTAAGAAGAATGAATAAAATACCGGAGACAAATACAGCTGCCAGTGCGACTTGCCACGTATGACCCATTCCTAAAACAACGGAATAGGTGAAAAAGGCGTTCAAGCCCATTCCCGGAGCCTGAGCAATCGGATAGTTGGCAACAAAACCCATAATGAAACAACCCACCGCTGCGGCAAGACAGGTCGCGACAAATACCGCACCGCGATCCATACCCGCATCAGCAAGAATTGCTGGGTTAACAAAAATGATGTAAGCCATGGTGAGGAAGGTAGTCAACCCGGCAATGATTTCCGTGCGCACGCTGGTATTGTGCTCACTCAATTTGAATAGCCTTTCGAGCATAATCGAGTCCCTAAAAATGTGTAAAATAAACGTTTGCGTAATCGATTGGCGCGAATTATAAAGATATCAAATATCAAATTCTAGCTAGAATTAAAGCTCTACCCTTTCTCTATAACTCATAAAGAATGCAAGTCACATCTTTACCATTTATATCAATCACTTAATCCCTTAACTTTTGACTATGCCGTCTTCGCATAGAGCTCATCATTGTAGGTTGAAATATGAACACATTGTTAGACTAAGTACACATTTCGTAGAAATTTGGTGACGGTAGTGTTTAAAAATGAGCCTGTTATGAAATTGCAGGCTTATGTGAGGTAAAAGTCACGGAATGGGAATTTCTTAGGCATAAAAAAACGCCACTCAACTTGAGTGGCGGTAGAATCTTGATATCCCGACAGCAAAAAAACTGGGTTATATATGAATTCCAATTATAGGGGTGAACAATTAGTTCAATCACACTTTGATTATGACTAGTAACCAAAGCTGGTTGGGTATGCGAAGTTACCTGTGTAAATAGATGGTACATTCCAGAACATCGCAGACGGTAAACCTTTCATAGCTATCACCTTTAAATCAATTAAACAGAAGTTGATTCTCAGTTCCTTGGAGGCGATAAACGGACTCATCCTTTGAGCATTTTCTCTTCATCTCTGAAGTTGGTTGCCAATATACCATCGCGAAAAATAATTACAAGATCTAAATCGATCCAGATCACAAAAAACTTCGAAAGTTGCGATAAATCAAATTATCAATGTAATTTAATTACAAAAATATCAAATAATGACAATTTATTAATAAAACTTATTTCATAACAACTTACGAGAAATTTTGATATATCCATCACCAAAATGGGTGCTGCCAACTATTTGTTACGCACTTGCTAAAGATTAGATTGAGAATTGGTACGTAAATCCGATAGGGAAATGGTATTCTAAGCCCATCGTCACAGAGCTGATTAGGATGAAATGTGGCAATCAGTTCTATGGTTGCGATTTTTGGTTAGCTTCCTGCTCTCCACTTACAATTTCATCCTGTCAGTATTCAAAAAATAAAGGAGTTTTCCGTGTCTGAGTTCCATTCTGAAATCAGCCAGTTGCAACCCGCTAAACTTTGGCAGTTTTTCGACAAGATTTGTTCAATCCCTCACCCTTCCAAACATGAAGAAGAGCTCGCGCAATACATCGTTAATTGGGCGACTGAACAAGGTTTTGATGTAAAGCGCGACCCGACAGGAAACATCTTCATCAAAAAGCCAGCAACTCCTGGTATGGAAAATAAAAAAGGCGTGGTTCTTCAAGCACACATTGATATGGTGCCTCAGAAAAACGAAGACACTGACCACGACTTCACAAAAGACCCTATCCAACCATATATCGACGGCGAGTGGGTTACGGCGAAAGGCACTACCCTAGGTTCTGACAACGGTATCGGTATGGCTTCTTGTCTGGCGGTTCTGGCATCAGATGATATTAAGCACGGTCCTTTGGAAGTGCTGCTAACCATTGACGAAGAAGCTGGTATGACGGGTGCTTTTGGTCTGGAAAAAGGCTGGTTGGAAGGCGATATCCTTCTTAACACTGATTCCGAGCAAGAAGGCGAAGTTTACATGGGTTGTGCCGGTGGTATCGATGGCTCAATCACATTCGACATCACCCGTGAAGCGCTTCCGGAAGGTTACGTGACTCGCCTGCTCACACTGAAAGGTCTAAAGGGTGGTCACTCTGGTTGTGATATCCACACTGGTCGCGGCAATGCGAACAAACTATTCGCTCGCTTCCTGGCAGGTCATGCACAAGAACTGGATCTACGTCTAATCGATTTCCGTGGTGGTAGCCTACGAAACGCAATCCCGCGTGAAGCTTGGGTAACGGTCGCAGTACCGGCTGCCAACCAAGACAAACTTGCCGAGCTACTTTCAACCTACACTGAGCTTCTTAGCGCTGAACTAGGTCGTATCGAAACTGACATTGTTTCTTTCAATGAAGAATCTGACACCACTAGCGGTGTATTCTCTCAAGCAGATCAATCCCGCTTTATTGCTGCTCTTAATGCTGCGCCGAATGGTGTGATTCGTATGAGTGACGATATCGAAGGTGTAGTGGAAACGTCTTTGAACGTGGGCGTAATCACGACTGAAGCTGATAAAGTAACTGTACTTTGCCTTATCCGCTCTCTGATCGATTCTGGTCGTCAGCAAGTCGAAAGCACGCTTCGTTCTATTGCCGAGCTTGCTGGTGCTCAAATTGATTTCTCTGGCGCGTACCCTGGTTGGAAACCTGATGCGGATTCAGAGATCATGGCAATTTTCCGTGACATGTATGAAGGCATTTACGGTCACAAGCCAAACATCATGGTTATCCACGCAGGTCTTGAGTGTGGTCTGTTTAAAGAACCTTACCCTGAAATGGACATGGTTTCTTTCGGTCCAACAATCAAATTCCCGCACTCTCCTGATGAAAAAGTGAAAATCGATACGGTTGCACTTTACTGGGAACAGATGGTCGCACTGCTAGAAGCGATTCCTGAGAAAAAGTAATCTCCTGAAAAAAAGAAAAGCTGGCAAATCAATTTGCCAGCTTTTTTTGTATCTTAGGAAAGACGTTTTACTCGTCGTCTTCTTCGTCAGCGATTTTTCTCGCTTCTTCGAATGCTTTTTTCTTTTCAGCGGCAGCCAATGCCGCTGCTTCACGTTCGCTACGTTTTTCTGCTTTGCGATCGTTACGCTTTGCTTGATTCTCTACAAATTCAGCAAGCGTTTTTTCCGCCCAGTCTTGTGCCTGTGCTTCAGACTCAAAACCACTTTCACGCTTCGATACCATAGTACGGCGAGAAGTCACTTGGCGGGTAATTTCTGCTGTCCAGCCTTTGCGCTTTTCGGAGACTCGGATAGCAAATTTTCTGTTTTTCGACATTTCTGTATTCCTAAGGGATTTCGGTAAAGGGATTCAGCCATCCCTTGGCAAGCGCGGTATTATACCCAAAGCTAGAAACTTTGCTCGTAATTTTTACGCTCATGCAGTCGTACAAAAAACCGCCAGAGCTTTCACTCTGGCGGTTACGGTAAACTGAGATTCAGTTGCTAGCGAAAACTCAATTAACCGACATTTTTGCGAGCATTTTGGAACATACGCATCCAAGCGCCGTTCTCGCCCCAACCTTCTGGTGACCAAGAGTTGGCTACGGTACGGAACACACGCTCTGGGTGAGGCATCATGATGGTTACACGACCATCTTGTGTAGTCAGACCCGTGATTGCGTTTGGAGAACCGTTCGGGTTGTTCGGGTATTGCTGCGTTGGGTTACCGTGGTTATCAACGTAACGCACAGCCACTGTACCAGACGCTTCAATTGCGGCTAGGTGCTCTGCATCGCGAACTTCAACACGACCTTCACCGTGTGACACTGCGATTGGCATGCGAGAACCTTCCATACCATTGAAGAAGACAGAGTCGGACTTCTGAACCTCAACCAGGCTGAAACGAGCTTCGAAACGCTCAGATTCGTTGCGCACGAAACGTGGCCACAAGTCAGCACCAGGAATCAGTTCTTTCAGGTTTGAAAGCATCTGACAGCCATTACACACACCAAGAGAGAAGGTGTCTTCACGCTTGAAGAAGCCTTCAAACTGCTCGCGTGCCTGACCGTTGAACAGGATGGATTTCGCCCAGCCTTCACCTGCGCCTAACACGTCACCGTAAGAGAAACCACCACACGCCACAAGACCGTTGTACTCATCCAGTACTGCTTTACCAGTCAGGATGTCGCTCATGTGAATATCAGTCGCTTCAAAACCAGCACGATCAAACGCCGCAGCCATTTCAACGTGAGAGTTAACGCCCTGCTCACGCAGGATTGCCATCTTAGGTTTAGCGCCTTTCGCAATGTATGGTGCAGCGATGTCTTCATTCACGTCGTAGCTCAGTTTGACGTTCAGACCTGGGTCTGAGTTGTCTTTCTTCGCTTCGAATTCTTGGTCTGCACAGGCAGGGTTATCACGGAGACCTTGCATCTTGTGCGTTGTCTCTGCCCAGATAGTACGCAGCTCTGTGCGTGAACGCTCAAGCACAACTGTATCACCTGAAGTGATAACAAAGTCGTCAGAATCTTCAACACTACCGATAACGTGAGAGCATGTCTCCAAGCCATTCGCAGCCAGAGTAGAAAGCACTGCATCCAAGTCATCGTTCTTAACCTGAACCACGGCACCCAGTTCTTCATTAAATAGCGCTGCCAGTACATCTTCGCCAAGTTCTGCAATATTCGCTCGAACACCACAATGACCTGCGAATGCCATTTCCGCTAGGGTGACAAACAAGCCACCGTCGCCTTTATCGTGGTATGCCACCAGCTTGTCTTCACGGACAAGGGTCTGCATTGCGTCGAAGAAGCCTTTTAGTTGCTCAGCGTTGTCTACATCAGCAGGCTTGTCACCCAACTGTTTGTATACCTGTGCCAGTGCTGTTGCACCTAAACGGTTCTTACCGTTACCCAGGTCGACCAGAACCAAAGATGATTCACCTTTGTCTGTTAGTAGCTGCGGAGTGACTGTCTTACGTACGTCTTCCACACGACCAAATGCCGTGATAACCAGTGAAAGTGGCGAAGTGACTTCTTTGTCCTCACCGTTTTCATTCCACTTAGTCTTCATCGACATAGAATCTTTACCCACAGGGATAGTCAGACCTAGTGTCGGACATAGCTCTTCACCCACTGCTTTTACTGCTTCGTAAAGACCAGCATCTTCGCCAGGGTGACCCGCTGGAGACATCCAGTTTGCGGACAGTTTGATGTGTTTGATGTCGCCGATGTCTGTCGCTGCAATGTTCGTTAGTGACTCACCTACTGCTAAACGAGCAGACGCGCCGAAGTCAAGCAGTGCAACTGGTGTACGCTCACCCATCGACATCGCTTCACCGTGGTAAGAATCGTAGCTTGCCGCCGTTACTGCGCAGTTCGCCACTGGAACCTGCCAAGGACCAACCATTTGGTCACGAGCAACCAAGCCCGTTACGGTGCGGTCGCCAATGGTGATAAGGAATGTTTTTTCTGCCACGGTAGGAAGACGAAGAACACGATCCGCCGCTTCGTTCAGTTCGATGCCGTCACGTGCGATAGCTGGGCTATCCACTTTAAGCGTAATGGCTTCACGGTGCATCTTAGGCGTTTTACCTAACAAGATGTCCATTGGCATATCAATAGGCGTGTTGTCGAAGTGTGAATCTTCCAGCGTTAGGTGGCGCTCTTCAGTTGCTTCACCCACTACCGCATAAGGAGCACGTTCACGCTTACAGATAGCATCAAAAGTTTCCATGTTTTCTGGTGCGACCGCCATTACATAGCGCTCTTGTGATTCGTTACACCAGATTTCAAGCGGGCTCATGCTCAGCTCATCATTAGGAACGTCGCGTAGCTGGAACTTACCGCCACGCTCACCATCGTCACATAACTCTGGCAGTGCGTTTGAGATACCGCCAGCGCCCACATCGTGGATAAATGCGATTGGGTTGTTTTCACCCAACTGCCAACAACGGTCAATCACTTCCTGACAACGACGCTCCATCTCTGGGTTTTCACGCTGTACAGAAGCAAAATCCAGGTCTTCTGCCGATTGACCTGAAGCCATAGAAGAAGCCGCACCGCCACCAAGACCGATGTTCATCGCAGGACCACCCAGTACGATAAGTTTCGCACCTACTGGGATTTCTTTCTTCTGAACGTGCTCATCGCGAATGTTACCCATACCACCGGCAATCATGATCGGCTTGTGGTAACCACGTACTTCTTCACCCGCGTGAGAAGTCACTTTTTCTTCGTAAGTACGGAAGTAGCCCAACAGGTTAGGACGACCAAATTCGTTGTTGAACGCTGCGCCACCGAGTGGACCTTCTAGCATGATGTCCAGAGCGTTAACGATACGACCCGGCTTACCGAAATCAGTTTCCCAAGGTTGTTCGTAACCAGGAATACGCAGGTTAGACGTTGTGAATCCAACAAGACCCGCTTTTGGTTTGCCACCAATACCCGTAGCGCCTTCGTCACGGATTTCACCACCTGAACCTGTAGAAGCGCCCGGCCAAGGAGAAATTGCTGTTGGGTGGTTGTGTGTTTCTACCTTCATCAGGATATGAGCATCTTCGTGATGGTAGTTGTACTGGCGAGTTTCAGGATTTGGGAAGAAACGACCGACTTTTGAACCTGTCATTACCGCTGCGTTGTCTTTGTAAGCAGACAGTACGTGATCTGGCGTAGTCTCGAAGGTGTTCTTGATCATCTTAAACAGAGACTTATCTTGCTGTTCGCCATCGATAGTCCAGTCTGCATTAAAGATTTTGTGGCGACAGTGCTCTGAGTTCGCCTGTGCAAACATCATCAGCTCGATGTCATTAGGGTTACGACCCAGCTTAGTGAAGTTTTCCACTAAGTAGTCGATTTCGTCTTCTGCAAGGGCAAGACCAAGAGAAACGTTTGCTTCTTCAAGCGCCGCTCGACCACCCGCTAAGATATCAACGTGAGCCACTGGCGCAGGCTCTGCAACCGTGAACAATGCAGATGCTGCTTCAAGATCAGTGAACACAGATTCCATCATGCGATCGTGAATCAGTGCTTTGACTGCCTGAGTTTGCTCGTCAGACAGTTCAGCTGACGTTTCAATGTAATAAGCCGTGCCGCGCTCAAGACGTTTTACTTTCTCAAGACCACAGTTGATGGCGATATCCGTGGATTTAGAAGACCAAGGAGAAATAGTACCCGGACGTGGAGTCACAAGAAGTAGAAGACCTTCTGGCTCGTGCTCTTCGATCGTTGGACCGTAAGTCAGCAGTTTTTCTAGCTTGTCGAGTTCAGACGCATCTAGATCCGCTGTCAGGTCAGCAAAGTGCATAAACTCAGCGTAAATACCTGTTACTGGCAGGCTTTGCTCACGACAAAGTTCAAGTAATTTGTTAACACAAAACTCAGAAAGAGCTGGGGAGCCACGCAAAATTCTCATGTGCTTAGGTCTCTTATGCAGTTAGTTAAGGTGATATTGCAATAAATTCAATGAGTTAAAATCAACTCAAAAACTCATACCAATTTCACCTCGCTTTTGCGGGCGTATTATAGAGGAAAAAATTTGTGACGTAACCACAAATAGCAACCGTTTGCGTCTTTTTTTGTCGCACGTGGTTTCAGACGCCTCTCAATTCTGACTTCGGTTACGTAGCTGAATGAACTTTCATCCACCAGCTCGCGCTTTTTAATTCTTTTTGAGCATCTGACTTTGCCCTACTGACCTGCTTTGATATAAAGAGGGCTCAGCTTTAATATGAGTATGTCACTTTGAGTAATTTTGCCCCGTTAGTTTGGTTAAGGCGATTAACACTTTTCTCCCTTTTCAGCCTTGTGCTGGCTGGCTGTCAGATAGAATCGAACCCTAAAAGTGAACTGGAAAAAGTTCGCGAAAGAGGTACGTTGAGAGTCGGAACTCTAAATAACCAACTCTCTTATTACATTGGTCCTGATGGTCCAACCGGGTTGGATTTCGAACTGGCGAAGCGATTTGCTGACGAATTGGGCGTAAAACTTGAAATGAAACCTGCCTATCGTTTAGCTGAATTGTTCCCGGCGTTAGAGCGTGGCGAAATTGACATGATTGCCGCAGGTCTGAGCCAGACCCCAGACAGATTAAAGTTGTTTAGAGCAGGTCCCGCTTACTACTACGTTTCTCAGCAAGTGGTGTATAAAAAAGGTTCCTGGCGACCACGTAATGTCGACCAGCTCGTCGACAAACAAATCCCTATTGTCGTGGTGAAAGATTCTCACTTTGAACGCACGTTAAAAGCACTGCAAAAAGAAAAACCCGGGCTCGTTTACCGAGATGAAAACGATGCCGATGTGAATGATCTCCTTCAAAAGGTCTACAAAGGCGAACTGGCACTGACGATGGCGGATTCTGTAGAGTTGTCACTTTCCCAGCGCCTCTACCCTTCTCTGGCACTTGCTTTTGAGCTGACAGAAGACCAGCCTATTTCCTGGTACATGCGTCGCAGTGACGATGAAAGCCTGTATGCCTTACTAATAGAATTCTTCGGTCTGCTGAAACAATCCGGAGACTTGGCACGTTTGGAAGAAAAATACTTCGGGCATGTAGAAAGCTTCGATTTCGTTGATACACGTGCCTTTATTCGTGCTCTGGACAGTAAACTTCCGAAATGGGAATCTCTGTTTAAAAAGCATTCCAACGAATTTGACTGGCGTTTGATCGCCGCTTTGGCTTATCAGGAATCCCATTGGAATCCTCTGGCTAAATCGCCCACCGGTGTTCGGGGTATGATGATGTTAACCCTGCCAACTGCGAAAAGTGTCGGGGTGAAAAACCGACTCGACCCGGAGCAGTCAGTACGTGGTGGTGTGGAGTACTTGCGACGTATTGTGGATCGCGTACCCGATTCCATTTCAGAACATGAGAAAATCTGGTTTGCATTAGCGTCTTATAACGTTGGTTATGGTCACATGATGGACGCGCGCCGCCTGACCAAACGTCAGGGTGGCGACCCGGATTCCTGGGCAGATGTGAAAGATCGCCTGCCTTTACTGCGCAAAAAAGAGTTCTACAGTAAAACACGATATGGTTACGCGCGTGGCGATGAAGCTAGGAACTACGTAGAAAACATCCGTCGCTACTACCAATCGATCATTGGTCATGTGGATAAACAGCGAATCGATAATGAAGAGCTCAGTATCGATGACTTACAGGTGATTGATGTGCCTATCTCTTCCGCATCAGAGTCGGTTTCTAGTTCAGTATCTACAAACGACGAAGATCGCTCTGAAAACGAAAACGTTGATTCAAACAAGGCATCTTCAGAAGAAAGTAAATCGACAGAAGATAAAAAGTAATCCTACCGCGCTCGAATCTTCTTTCGGGCGCGAATTTTTCTCTCTTAAATAGCAGTCATTCGACAACAAAATCCTACCACTTGAAAAATGTTAAATTCGCCCTTACATTGAACGGGATGGCGATTGATCTTGATTCGTCATCAACCCGTAACAATCGAAGCTTATAAACAGTGCTTCGCAGTAAACGAAATCTCACTTTTCGCCGCAGACAAGACGTAGTGAAAAGCGGTGAAATGAGTGATTGGGCGGTGCCAGAAAAATAAAACAGCACCGTTATTGTTAGCTTGGTAGAGGAGAGAAACTATGTTCTCCAAAAGAAAGTCGTCTAAACGACTGCTCCAAAAGGCTGTATCTTCTAACCGTCGTAAGCGAATGCTTGCCAATAACAAGAAAAAAGTGATTTGGCGTAGCAGAGCTTTTGCTCTTTGCTTCGACTCTTAATTCAGAAGATACGGTATTTCTAAACGGCAAACATCAATCCTGATGTTTGCCATCAGATTTCTTCTCTTTCAGCGCTTTCTTCTCTTTACGTCTTCTCTTGAAAAAACTCTGCAACTGTTCGCGACACTCTTGTTCCAGCAAACCGGATTCGATAACTGCATAGTGATATGACGCCTGACTTTCAAACAGATTTAATACGGTACCAGCTGCCCCTGCTTTTAAATCGGGCGCGCCATAAACAATGCGCTTCACACGGCTGTGGAGCAGAGCACCAGCGCACATTGGGCAAGGCTCTAGCGTCACGTACAAAGTGGTATCTAGCAAACGATAGTTTTCAATGGCTGAACCTGCTTTGCGGAGCACCTGAATTTCGGCATGAGCAGTCGCATCATGCTGACCAATCGAGCGGTTCCACCCTTCTGCAATAACTTCCCCATCTTTGACCAGAACAGCGCCGACTGGCACTTCCCCTTCCTGTTCGGCTCTGTCTGCTAACGCCATAGCATGGCGCATAAACTGTTCGTCTTGTTCGCTAAAAGGCACGTTTTTTCTCGATGTATCGGCTTCTGAGGCGGATTATATTCTAGTTTGACTAAATGGACAGTCTTTCGGCAAGAAAGTCGATCAGCAGACGGACCTTAGAAGACAGGTAACGATTATTAGGATAAAGCGCCCAGATCCCTTCTTTGGTGTCCCGAAAATCTGTAAGCAGTTCCACCAGTTTACCTGTCGCCATATGTTGATGAACGTAGTAATCCGGTAACTGCACGATTCCAATGCCATTTAGTGCGGCGTTAATCAGTACTCGCCCACTGTCACACGTCATCCTCCCTTCTACAGAGAGCTGTCGCTTGTGACCATTTTCTATAAATCGCCAGTACGGATGGTTACCAATCAGGCATTGATGCTGAGACAGCTCCAGCAGTGCGCGCGGCTCACCGTGCTTTTCTATATAGCCAGGGCTGGCGCAAACGTGCATCTGACGAGACCCCAACCGCTTCGCAATGTAAGTCGAGTCACCAAGGTGCCCAAGGCGGATAGCGAGATCGAACCCGTGTTCTAACATATCGAGCTTTTGGTTGGACAAATGAAAATCCAGCTCTACTTCAGGATAAATCGTCAAAAACTCGCTGAGTACAGGTGCCAGCATCTGCTCGCCATAGGTGACAGGTGCCGTCAGCTTTATTTTGCCTTTCAGGGTACTTTGCAACTCCGTCACGGCTTGTTCGGCAAACTCCAGCCCATCGACAAGGTGCCGACAGTGCTGATAATAAACCTTGCCTGCATCGGTCAAAGTCACTTTACGCGTGGTACGAAGCAGCAACTTGACAGACAACCGTTGTTCTAACTTTGATATCTTGCGACTCACTTGTGCGACTGAGGTTGATAATTTTTGAGCTGCTAACGTAAAACTGGACTGTTCAGCAACGGCAACAAACTCTGTTACCCCTTCCCATTGCTCCATAATCAACCTCTTATCGCAAAAACCATTATTACAAATATGTAATAGTCATTTTCATTTTAGCCTGATTATCAACTGAGATAAATTAATTAAACTAGAGCTCATAATCTGCCAACTCCTTCATTGAGTTAGAGTAATGGCGGGGGATACTAATTATTAGGGAACCAATTATGTCTGAGCAATTCATCAAATCTCGTGCCGCTGTGGCATGGGGGCCGAATCAACCACTCTCGATCGAAGAAGTGGATGTCATGTTGCCTAAAGCAGGCGAAGTCCTGGTAAAAATTGTTGCGAGTGGCGTTTGCCATACTGACGCATTTACTTTGTCTGGCGAAGATCCAGAAGGCATCTTCCCATCTATCCTGGGTCATGAAGGTGGCGGGATTGTCGAAATGGTGGGTGAAGGCGTCACCAGTGTTGAAGTTGGTGACCACGTAATCCCTCTTTACACCGCTGAGTGCGGAGAGTGTAAGTTCTGCACTTCCGGCAAAACGAACCTGTGTCAGGCAGTACGCGAAACACAAGGTAAAGGCTTAATGCCAGACGGCACTACCCGTTTCTACAAAGACGGCGAGCCTATCTACCACTACATGGGTTGCTCAACCTTCTCAGAATACACAGTATTACCAGAGATTTCATTGGCGAAAGTAAACCAGAACGCCCCTCTTGAAGAAGTGTGTTTGCTGGGCTGTGGTGTAACAACGGGAATGGGCGCGGTGCTTAATACTGCCAAAGTGCAGAAAGGCGACACCGTAGCGATATTCGGTTTAGGTGGCATTGGTCTCTCTGCGATCATCGGCGCGACGATGGCAGGTGCGAGCCGGATTATTGGTGTCGACATCAACGAAAGTAAGTTCGATCTTGCTCGTCAGCTAGGCGCGACCGATTGCATCAACCCTCAGCACTACGATAAACCTATTCAAGACGTCATCATAGAAATGACTGACGGCGGCGTAGATTTCTCGTTCGAATGTATTGGCAACGTCAACGTGATGCGCTCAGCATTAGAGTGCTGTCATAAAGGCTGGGGAGAATCTGTCATTATTGGCGTAGCGGGCGCTGGCCAGGAAATCTCAACCAGACCTTTCCAATTGGTTACCGGGCGAGTTTGGCGAGGCAGTGCCTTTGGTGGCGTTAAAGGTCGCTCTGAATTACCTGGCATTGTGGAACGCTACATGGCAGGTGAATTTGGGCTGCAAGAGTTCATCACTCACACCATGGGGCTAGATGGGATCAATGACGCATTTGATTTAATGCACAAAGGCGAAAGCATCCGCTCTGTTGTACATTTCGACAGATAACTCACAATCCGGCAGAGCGGTGCTTCCGCTCTGTCGCTTTTAAGGAAGCTCCAATTCATGGCTATCACTGAAATCAGCGCCGCGAAAGTGCATGGTGGCTGGCACAAACAATTCACCCATCAGTCCGCCTCTGTCGACTGCGAAATGCGATTCGCGATTTTCCTTCCTCCAAAAGCCGAAACAACTTCCGTTCCCGTTTTGTATTGGTTATCCGGGCTTACCTGTACCGACGAAAACTTTATGCAAAAGGCTGGTGCATTTAAAAAAGCAGCCGAGCTTGGTATTGCGATTGTTGCACCCGACACGAGCCCGCGTGGTGAGGGCGTACCGGATGACGAAGATGGCGCATACGACTTTGGGCTAGGAGCTGGTTTTTACCTGAACGCAACCCAACCCCCTTGGAACCGTCATTACAATATGTATGACTATGTGGTCAACGAACTGCCCGCAATCATTGAATCTGAATTTCCTGTTACCGCAGAAAAATCGATTTCCGGTCACAGCATGGGGGGTCATGGCGCACTCTCTATTGGAATTAAAAACTCAAAGGATTACCAAAGTGTGTCGGCATTTAGCCCTATCACCAATCCGATAAACTGTCCTTGGGGAATCAAAGCGTTTTCAAATTATCTGGGTGACAACAAAGAAAGCTGGAAGGATTACGACAGCTGCGAACTACTGTCTCAGGCAGAACAAGTGCCGCCAATTTTAATCGACCAGGGCGATGCGGATTCTTTCCTAAAAGAACAGCTAAAACCTGAAGCTTTTGAAGCTATGGCTCAGGGTCACGATAATATTGAGTTAAGAATGCAGCCCGGCTACGACCACAGCTACTTCTTTATTCAAAGCTTCATTGAAGAGCATTTGGCATTTCACGCCAGATACCTTAAATAGCAAGTGTCTTAAATAGCACTTACCTAAAATTAGAAAACCCAGCTTAATCGCTGGGTTTTCTTTTATCCGGACAGTTTCTAACAGAGCTTAGAAACCCAGTGGAATACTAAAGCTAAAGAAGCCAATTAGCACGGCTGTCCAGATAGTCAGGAACGCGATGGAGTATGGCACCATCATTGCGATCACATCACCAAAGGTCAGCTCAGGCTTGTACTTACGCATGAATGCCAAGATGACACCCGCATAACTCATCATTGGTGTAATGATGTTGGTCGACGAATCGGCAACACGGTACGCTGCGGTGACCAAATCTGGAGTCATGTTCGGATTAACCTGATACAGCATAGGAACAAAAATAGGACCAAGCAGCATCCACTTAGACGTTAGACCTCCCACGAACAGGTTGATCAATGCGGTTGTGATGATAAATCCGATGATCAGCAATACTGGGAACTTCTGCAAACCAAGAGACTGCAAGAAAGTAGCACCTAAGTAGGTCACATAAGTACCAAGACCGGAATAGCTTAATAGCGCCAGGAAGTTGTAACAGAAGAACGTCAGAACAAGGATGTAACCCATGGTGTTCATCTGAGTGACCATGGCTTTAACCACGTCTTGTAGATTCTTGAATTTACCCGTTGCGTAACCAAAGCACAGACCAGACACTGCAAACACCAGTGAAATCAGCAGAATCACGTTATCCAGATAAGGGGTAACTTCTTTGCCTGCTTCATTTGTATAGGTGCCAAGTGGTCCTGTTGACATCAGGTAAATCGCAACAAGAGAAGCTATCAAACCCAGCCCTGCCCAGCGAAGGCCTTTGCTTTCTTTGGCATTCAACTCGAACTCATCGAAGTTGATTTCTTCAGGCAACTGGTAAGACATTTTTTCAAGACGAGGACTTACAAATTTAGCAGTAACCCATGCACCAACAGCAGCCAGAACAAACGTGGATACCAGAATGAAGAAATAGTGCATGGTTGCGGGGTTAAGTGCTTCACCGTTACCACCGACGAAAGGAACGCCCTGAGATTCAGCAAAGATCTTAGCGTTAACACCCAGAACAACGTCAGCGGGTGTTGCAGGAAGTAAGTTGGCACTGAAACCAGCAGAAACCCCGGCAAAAGCGGCTGCCATACCAATCAATGGGTTCTTACCCAGACCGGCATAGAGAAGACCAGCCAGTGGAATAAGTACCAGATAACCCGCATCTGCGGCGATAGAACTCATGATCCCCAGGAAGACGATCAAAGCCGGTAGAAGTTTATCAGGGATCTTTAGACCGACTTTTTTGATCACCGCTGTCAGCAAACCGGAGTTCTCAGCAATACCGATTCCCAGCATTACAATCAAAATAACGCCTAAAACTCCATGACCAAATGCCAGCCAGTTTTTTAGCAACGCGTTATCAAACATCCAGCGAATATGCTCGGCTTGCAGCATATTTTTAATCTCATGCTGAACGGCTTCACCACCCCGACCAAGGGTCTCAAATGAAACACCATCAGCTAGCCCTGTTACCACCAAAGAAAATACAAACAAAAACATGAAGATGATAACGGGGTCAGGAATCTTTTTACCCGCTTTTTCTATAAACCCAATCACACCTTTCGGCTTGGGTTCAGGAGCTACCGCTTCGCTCATTTTTCTACTCTCTCCAAATGTGTTCTACATCACAAAAAAAATAAGCAATGACATTAGCAAAGTCGCCTAACCCTGTAAAGATTGAATATAGAACCTTGAGAAACACATTTAGAAACCCAGAATAAACATAGAATTAATAACCATATATTAGATTCTTACTTGGTTATAAATTTCAAACAATTGGATTTTCGCTAGTTTTATTAACCTTTAATTAAATAGTTTTCAACATTGGAAATATTCAACATTTCTGAATTTAAAGTCATTTAATTCTACATAAAACAAAGCCCTGCAATCGCAGGGCTAATATTCTGAGTAAAGGTGCTTTTTACATAGTGTAAGTATATGGAGCCTGAATCCCTAGCGGGATGCCAAGTGCCCAGTACGCCAGCAAGAAGATGGTCCAGCCAATCAACATGGCGATGGAGAATGGCATCATTAACGACGCTAACGTGCCAATACCGGTAGACTTCACGTAGCGTTGGCAATACACCACTACCAGAGGGAAGAATACCATCAGTGGTGAAATGATATTGGAAACAGAATCGCCTACACGGTACGCCGCTTGCGACAGTTCTGGCGAAATGCCTACCGCCATCAACATGGGAACCAGAATAGGACCAATCAATGCCCACTTAGCAGACGCGGAACCGACAAGCAGGTTCACGAAAGCAGTGAGTAGAATCATGCCAACCACCGTTGCCTGACCTGGTAACTCCATAGCTTTCAAACCTTCAGCGCCATACAGAGCCAGCATTGTACCAATGTTTGACTGACCAAATGCCGACAGGAACTGCGCACAGAAGAAGGACATCACAATGTAGGCACCCATGGTTGCCATGGTATCGGACATCGCTTTGATAACGTCGTTGCTGTTTTTAAATGTGCCTGAAACGCGCCCGTAGACAATGCCCGGAATGATAAACAGAATGAAGATAAGTGGCACAATGGATTTCATCACTGGCGCAGAAAACGCCGTCAGCTCACCTTCAGGGGAACGAAGCGCAGAGTTTTCTGGAATAAGGGCAGCGACCAGCAGTGCGATACCCGCAACCATTGCCCAACCCGCGTAACGGAATGCTTTAGATTCTATTTCTGTAAATGAACCTAAATCCGGTGCTTCTTCTGCATCTTCATCAACTGGTGTGTTAGTTAGGCGTGGCTCGATGATTTTCTCGGTCACGTACCAGCCGATCGCAACAATCACTATTGAGGACAATCCAGTAAAGAAGATATTCGCCAGTGGGTTAATCACATAACTTTCGTCCAGTACCTGAGCTGCCGTTTGTGTAAATCCCGCAAGCAGGGGATCAATACCGGAAGGGATGAAGTTCGCGGAAAAGCCGCCGGATACACCAGCAAACGCAGCAGCGATACCCGCAAGAGGGTGACGACCAGCTGCGTGGAAGATGATGCCACCAAGAGGAATAACCAGAACGTAGCCTGCATCTGCAGCGGTATGAGATACGATCGCAACCAGAATGAGCATTGGTGTCAGCAATTTAGCAGGAGTGAAGTTCAGCATCTTCTTCAGACCAGTGGTAATAAAACCAGAAGAGTCTGCAACGCCTACCCCCAACATTGCCACCAGAACAATTCCAAGTGGCGCAAAACTGGTGAATGTTGTCACCATATTTGCGAGGAAACTTGCCAGAGCTTCACCCGCTAGCAAGTTATTAATTTGCAGTGCTTCACCAGTGCGTGGGTTCATCAGATCAAAGGAAACGTTAGAAAGTAGAGCGGATGAAACCCAAACGATGACTAGTGCCCAAAAAAACAAAATTGCCGGATCCGGTATCTTGTTTCCAGCGCGTTCAATAAAGTTTAAAAATCGGTCCATGCCCGACGGTTGGGACGATGGTGCCTGTTTAACAGCTTGGTTACTCATAGGTAACTCCATAGTATTTGGATGTTGTTTACGGGCGTGTAGTTTTCTAATTTTTGCCCACCTCGCAAATAACTATTCTATTTCAACCCCAAATTAAAAGCACAATAAACCAACCATTTTTATAATCTCAGACAATTATTTCTAAAAAATTTACAAATAACCAACAATCGAACTGCAATCACGTAACTAGCACAAAATAAAAGCGCTACAGGAAAGTTAATTTCCCCATAGCGCTTCAATATGAATACTTTAATTATTAGCCTGGTGAATTTTACGTCAATGACATTCCGGCGAAAGTTATCCGGATAACTGGTGATAAAGGATAGAGTCTGTTGGCCTAATCAAACTCATTGTATTTTGACAGCATGGTTTGCAAAGTCACTTTCTGAGTGGTGTTTAAGCGATCCTGCCATGCACTATCAATCGTTATAACTTTAACCGCAGATGACACTGTGCCCGTTGCCTGAGAAACCGACCAGGTTAAAGTGTATCCTCCACTTCTGGCTTCGCTGCCAGACGCAATCAAGCTAAATTGAATCGTGCCGTTTGCGCCGCTAACCGAACGTTTCCTGAAATGCTCCAGTTTCGATTCTGCCAAGTATAACGCTTCAAGGCTCCGTGCTGCATGTTCCGATTTATGTTCCATAAACGTCTGTAGCTTCACCATACCCAGCATACCTACACCAAAAAGCAAAAACGCAATCATCACTTCAATCAGGCTGAAACCCATCTGCTTTTTAGAAGTCATTCCATGATCCTTTTAGCCATTGAGGAGGAGAATTTTTACTGCGAGCGTAGTCAATAATGTCTTTGTTAAAATTCAAACTTATAGCCTGATCAAAAAGTGCGTAGTGACTGAGCTTCTTAGTAGGATCGCTAGGGTCAGTAAACTCTTTTGAATCAATATATTGCCCACCAGAGAAAGTAAATGCTCCTCTTTGGAAGTAAGTAGCACGTGCTCTTATTTCTGCCGAAAACTCAGACGTACCAACAGGGTTGATATATGTATCACCACCGGGTAATGCTTCCCAGTGTGTAAGGTTAGGTGTATATGTAGGGTTGATATGGAAGAGTAAACCTTTGAATTCACCTGTTGCCGTACTAGACATCAATGAAAGAGGTCCATTACTCACCACTAAAGTGACACCATTCGCCGTACGATTTGTCGCGGTTATCAGTGAATCGTACTGTGCATCGTTAATTTCACACCCTCCGTTCACCCAAATAAACTCACCGCCATTACTAATTGCATCTGCAATTTTTGCCCCGCAGTTGCTCAGTATTTTCGTACCATGGCTCAACGATCCCTCAAGAATAGTAAAGTTACCATTGTCGCGGACTTCGTCAGCCCTGCTCAAAGGCACACCAAAAAAGTTCTCAAATGGTTTTACATCTGTATCTTGGTAAAAATCTCCGGTAGAAATGTTTTCAGAACCTCCACTTGTCGTTACTGTTTTGTGCGAACTTCTGCAATCTTTTCCTTTATGATCGAATGTTGCCCAAGGTTTTTCTCCTTCTTTTACACCTTTATTTTCTATATTCCCCCTCACTCTAAAGGCATCTTTGTAACGAACTGCTACACACTCCCAACCATCCTTTTTGAGCATACCGGGATCAGGAGTGTCGAAGGCAGTGGCACCAAAAAGATAAATACTGGCGCTTGATTGCAACACTCCTGAACCCAGTGAACCACCGTAACGAATCTCTTTTTCCAATATCGTCGTGCCAACTTTGGCAACCGCCATTCTTCCTGCCGAAGAAGTATTGAGATCAAGCGTTAAACCGGCTTGACTCGAACATCCAGTAACACTGCCTGCGGAAATTTTATCGACATGCGCTCGGGTATAGATGCACTCCAATCCCCCTTCCGCTAACCAGTGCTCCTGCCTGTTTTTCACTTCATTCTGGGCACGCTTAATTTGAAAAAACACTTGCTTGTATGAACCGAGAATCAAGATAAGCGCGGCAACCAACACAAAGCTGGTGACAGTTAGGGTAATGTATCCTTGATTGCGCCGCATCATTTCCAGTTCCTTTGTTTAAATGAGGTGGAGAGCGTCACTGTGTCGGTGGAGTTTTTCAAAGATCCTGTCATTTTTATGGATATGAAAGCGGAACTTACGGTCGATCCCAGAGGCGTGTTTCCGACCTCAAAAGCGGTCACCTTAACCTGTTTCTCATCAAGCATTTTAAAATAGGGGCTACATGACGCTTGTGTACTGATTGCTGCCGACTGTTTCGAACAAATCTTGACGTTGTTATCATCGTGTTTAAAGAACACGTGCTCATATTTGTTTTCTTTATTGAGATAGACGTAACCAATCGAACTAGAAGTCGTGAGGAACACACTTGAAGCCCCAGAAACCATTGCGGCTTTGTCGTTGCTTCCGTTATAGCCTGCTCTGAGTGCGTCTTCTTTTATGTATTTCAACGTGTCAGACATGCTCTGAAGCACCAATAAATCTAACGAACGTTGTGTCGCTGATTTTTGGGCAGAAAGATAAATAGAGCCAACCGACGCAATTGCCAACAGGCTGAGAGCGGAAGCGATCATCAGCTCGATTAAAGACGCACCTCGCTGACGAGAAGCGCTAGCAGTCTGTAAAGCCATGGCTATTCCCCGTACTACCGCACACTTTGACTCGACCATTGGTGAAGTGAGTAATCACAGCTCCACTGTCGGACATGTTTTCCTGATAGCTGAATTTAAACGTTCCGGCTTCGATGCGACCATTCACCCCCTCTATTTTGAAAGGTGGACCATGATTGCTTGAAACATAAATATTCTTGAAAGGTTTTCCGACGATAGACTGAACCAAAGCGCCAGAAATAGAGGACGATTCTCGCAAATCGATAATCCAGTCACCGCTTTTAGACGCACTAGAAACAGAAGCACCAGATACCGTGAAGTGAACCCAAAGGTCACGATTTCTCATTACGGCTTCAGATCGAGCTTCAATCAAGAAGCCCTGTAATTCATTGGCGAGACGATTGATACGGTTGTCATCGGTCACAGATTTATAACTAGGCGCGAATGCACCAAGCAAAATGGTCATCACAGCCAGCGTTATTAAGAGCTCTATTAAAGTAAAGCCGCGAGCCATTTCCCAAATTCCTCTGAAACTTCGTATATGCACTTAAATTGACTTGCAGCGATGCTAGCACCGCCTAAGAATAGCGGGGCAAAATTGAAGGAAGTTATGGAAATGATTCGAATAAAAAGATGTAAACAGAGCAAAAAGAAGGGCAAAGGAATGACATTGCTCGAACTTTTGATCGCCGTTTCTATCGTTGCGATATTCGCAGCCATCGCATATCCATCTTTCAACAACTATGTTTATCAAGGACATAGAAATCAGGCCATGGCGGATCTGGTCAAAATTCAGCTCAGTCTTGAGCAGCTATACAACAACGGTTACTCCTGGTCCTCCATCATGTCAGGGTCAACCTGCACCATATGCGATACTTCTGATGACAGATACACCTTCGCTGTGACATCTGCGGGAGGGTATACAATCACCGCGACACCTAAAATCGCAAAAGGGCAGAATAATGATCAGTGCGGAACACTGACATTAAAAGCAGACGGCACTTCTCTTCCCAATACCTGCTGGTAAACCTATACCAACCGTAGTAAGCAATTAGCATTATTCAAAAAAATACCCGCGCTCGGCGGGTATTTAATCAATCAATTTTATTGAGCAAAATTTACTTCGCTACCATCACCATCGCTGGGCGAATCACACGACCGTTCAACTCGTAACCTTTCTGCATCACTAGCATAACGGTGTTTGATTCATGATCCGGGCTTTCTTGAATCGACATTGCCTGGTGGTATTCAGGGTTAAACACTTCGCCTTCAGGGTTGATTTCTTTCAAGCCAAACTTGGCAACCACATCAACAAATGTTTTATGGGTTAGCTCAACACCTTCAAGAAGAGGTTTCACCGCTTCGTTTTCAGCATCTGCCGCCTGAATCGCACGCTCTAAGTTATCAATAACAGGGAGAAGTTCCTCAGAGAACTTGTTCAGAGCATATTTACGCGCTTTGTCGATTTCCTGCTCGGTACGACGACGCATGTTTTCTACGTCCGCTTTTGCACGAAGAACAGACTCTTGCTGCTCTTTCACTTTCGCTTCACTGGTCAGCAGTGCCGCTTCTAGCTGTGCGATTTTCGCTTCCGTTTCGTCTTGCTCTGACTCTTCGTTCCAATCGATATCGGCATCTGAGCCAACTGCTTCCACTTCTTCTGCAGTTTCTTGTTGCTCTAGCTCTTCTTCTTTAACCTTGTTTTCTTCGTTGCTCATGATATCTCCAGAATTCAGAATTCAACTACTTATGCGATGATATGCTCACAATTTTGAGACAAAAATACTCGCATAGTTCTTCAACTTGCCTTTATTATGGGGATGAAGATTTGCGTTTCAAGCACAATAACCTCAGACAACGGATTTTCTCTATGCCAAAGCCTTTTGAAGTCATCGCAATTATAGGCAAACCCCGTGACAGCAAAGCCGTTCAAACACACAAAGAGTTGTATCATTGGCTCACAAAAGAAGGCTACTCAGTCCTTATTGATGACCGACTTCAGGAAATCCTAAACGACATCGACCACTCTCATTTCACCAGCTTAGTAAACATTGGTAAAAAAGCCGATCTGGCCATTGTTGTGGGTGGTGATGGAAACATGCTCGGTGCCGCTCGCGTCCTGTCGAGATTCGATATTTCTGTGATTGGTGTAAACCGCGGCAACCTAGGGTTTTTAACAGACCTGGATCCGGAAGAATTTGAGAAGGCACTTTCCAAAGTACTGAAAGGCGAGTTTATGGAAGAAAATCGCTTCCTGCTTGAAGCCGAGGTACACCGCCATGGGCAGGTCAAAAGCCACAATGCTGCATTAAACGAAGCGGTGCTTCACCCAGGTCAGGTGGCGCATATGATCGAGTTCGAAGTCTATATTGATGACCGATTTGCCTTTTCTCAGCGATCCGATGGCTTGATCGTATCGACGCCAACTGGCTCTACCGCTTATTCACTATCAGGCGGTGGCCCTATTTTATCACCAAGTTTGAATGCCATTTCTCTGGTTCCCATGTTTCCACACACCTTGTCCAGCCGCCCATTGGTGGTGGATGGAAACCGCAGAATTAAGCTATTAATTTCACCAGACAACCGAGGCACTCAGGAAATCAGCTGCGATGGTCAGATATCATTACCCGTGTCACCCGGCGATGAAATCCATATTTACCAAAGCCCGAATGTGCTTAAGCTGATTCACCCAGAAGATTACAGCTACTACCATGTTCTACGTAATAAGCTGGGCTGGGCGAGCAAGCTTTTTTAGTACGAGTTTGTTTGCGTTACTCGAGAAAACATAGAGTTACAGCCATGCGGTTGAGAACGCTCACAAAAATTCGGATTCGTAAAAAAATATACCTGTACAACTTTACTGTATAAAGAAACAGTATATACTCTTATACAGTATTGTTCAGTTATACAGGTAAATAAAATGCTGGCTCATTTAAGTGTTAATAATTTTGCGATTGTTAAGTCTTTACAGCTAGAACTTGCCAAAGGCATGACAACGATTACCGGCGAGACCGGTGCAGGTAAATCCATTGCTATTGATGCTCTGGGCTTATGTTTAGGCGATCGAGCAGAAGCAAGCTCGGTTCGTCAGGGCGAAGAAAAAACCGACATCAGCGCCTCGTTCCTACTGGACAACAATATTCACGCAACGCGTTGGCTAGAAGATAACGACTTAATGGATGGCAGCGAATGCATCCTGAGACGAGTTATCACCAAAGAAGGCCGTTCAAGAGCCTTCATCAATGGCAGCCCAGTGCCAGCTTCGCAGCTTAAAGCACTTGGGCAGCTCCTCATCAATATTCACGGACAACATGCACATCATCAATTGATGAAAAGCGAATATCAGCTTTCCATGCTGGACCAATACGCTGGGCATTTAAACCTGCTGAATAAAACCAAAAACCACTATCAGACCTGGCGTCAGGCAGACAATCATCTTAAGCAACTCAAACAAAACAGCCAGGAAAATCTGGCGCAAAAGCAGTTGCTCGAATACCAGATCAAAGAACTTAATGAACTTGCTATCGGTGAAGAAGAATTTGTCGAGCTCGAACAAGAACACAAGCGCTTGTCTAACAGCGGTGAACTGGCTTCTACCTGCCAACAAGCCATTGAATTAATTTATGAAGGTGATGATGTCAACGCACTGGGCATTTTGCAAAGCGCCAACCAGTCTATGATTCAGCTCGCTGAACTGGATGAAAAATTAACCGCTCTGCCAGACATGATCGCGGAAGCCATCATCCAGCTTGAAGAAGCCAACAGCGAACTTCGACACTACTTAGACAGTATCGACGTCGATCCCGCACGCATGGCGTATGTTGAAGATCGTTTCTCCAAGGTGATGTCGACGGCACGCAAACACCATGTCATGCCAGAAGAGCTTTACCAACATCATCAAGATCTTCTCAAGCAAATCGAAGCTCTGGACTGCTCGGATGAAAAACTGGATGCTCTGGCGCAAGAAGTAGAAGATAAGCGCCTGAAGTTTTTGACAACGGCTGAAAAACTGAATAAATCACGCCAACGTTATGCCAAAGAACTGAACAAGCTCATTTCTCAAAGCATGCATGAACTCAGCATGGAGAAAGCCAAATTCTGCATTGATGTGGTTCGCGATGAAAACCACGCCTCTCCGCTTGGCATCGACCAAGTGACATTCTTGGTTTCGACCAACCCAGGTCAGCCTCTACAGCCAATAGCCAAAGTGGCATCTGGTGGTGAGCTTTCTCGAATTTCTTTGGCGATTCAGGTCATTACCGCCCAGAAAGTAGATACCCCTAGCCTGATTTTCGATGAAGTCGACGTGGGTATCAGCGGTCCAACAGCCGCAGTGGTGGGTAAAATGCTACGTAAACTAGGTGAATCGACGCAAGTCCTGTGTGTTACTCACTTACCGCAAGTTGCAGGCTGTGGTCACCAACAGTTGTTTGTGGCGAAAAACACCAAAGGCGGAAAGACAGAAACTAAAATGAACAACCTAGATCAGGACCAACGCGTCGCAGAGCTGGCCAGATTGCTTGGTGGTAGCCAGATCACTGACAGTACATTAGCCAATGCTAAAGAACTATTGATTGCGGCTTAGTTTCAATGGTTCCCTCATAATAAAAGAACGCTCCATCATCTTTGATTAAGCGTTCTTTTTCCACGTTTCAATCTCTTAGCTACGCGCTTTTATTACGACTGAGTTCATGGAATTGATTAGTCTGCGGGTTGACGCTGAGGGACTCTTCCAACCGAAAGCTTTGACACCAAAAGGTAGACAAAGCCTGTTGCTGCCATAGCTAACACAACACTGGGACCAATGGGATAATCCCAAAGCAGAGATGCATAAAATCCCCCCACGCCACCAATTACACCGATTGCCAACGCACTCAACCAAATAAGACGGCTGCCACTCATGATTACTGCCAAAGCGGGAATTATCAGACAAGCAAATTCTAAATAGACTCCAAGGCTTATCACCAGAGCCGGGATGGCCAAAGCAAAAAGTACATAAAAACCACGACCAGAAAGCCAGCTTGGTCGCCAGATTTGAACGATCGCGAGAATAAATGCAACACAAAAAACTGGCAAAATGTCGCTTGGGCTGCTCCACAAAAGTCGCCCATTTAAAAGCGCCGAGATCATCTCTTTACCATGTGGGTTGTGGCTCACCATAATCACAGCAGCACACGCAGCCAACACGTAAAGCAAGCCAATTAGCGCTTCAAGATGATGTTTTACTTTGTCTTCTAGCCAGCTAAGCAAAAGAGCCGCCGGAACAGTGAGTAGCCAGGATGCCAACAGCTTTGTTGTGAAGTCAACGCCCGCATGCCCCGCTGAAAGTTCAACAAATAAAACACCCAGCGCCGCAATTTGGGCCATCGCCAAATCTATAAATATCACGCCGCGCTGAAGCACCTGCCGCCCAAGAATAATGTTGGCGAACAAAGCAAATAGCCCTACTAAAGCGGGAGCAACCATCCACGAATAAGCCACTGCTACTGCCTTTGCAAACTGAGTAGTTGAACAATGCTGTCATCAACAAGTGTGGCTAACGTATCCGTATTGGCACGCCCGCCTACACTCTGTGCCAGTTCTGCCACTGGCAGACCAGTACGCTGAGACAGCCAGTCTGAAGCATCGGTAGGTTGGTGACTGGAATATACAATGCCCGCGGCGTCATCTGAACTGATGGAGCTGAGGGAATTCAAATGTGCGACTGTCGGTGGCAGCCCCGGTTTTGGCTCTAAATCTGCGATTTGCTTAATACCAAGCCATGCAAATAGATAGCGATGGGTTTCGTGGTAACCTACTAGCTGCATGCCCTTTAATGCTTCGCCCTGCTTCTGCCATCGTGACATGTGCTTACGCCAGTTTGCACGAAACTTTACTCCTTCCCCTTTGTACAACGCTCGGTTTTCAGGATCGATTTTCGCAAGCCTTTCTACTAAGGCTTTGGATACATTGGGGATATCCGCTACCGCGAACTGAACGTGAGGGTTGCCGTGGCTGTGTACATCCCCCATTGAACGATCGACGTGGTCGTGAGTGTCCAACATTTTTACGTAGTCGGTTACCCAGAACAGCCCGTCTTTACCATTCTGTACATTTCTGTTTCGACTCTGACGTTGCAATTCTGGCAGCCAACCGATTTCTAATTCAGCTCCTGAACACACCACTAAATCCGCTTTACGCATTTTAGAAATCAGTGATGGTCTTGCCTGAATGTAGTGCGGGTCCTGCATTGCAGTGGTCGCCGAGAAGACTTCTGCATTTGGCGCGTGTTGTTTGACCAAGGATGCCCAATCAGGTTGGCAGGTAAACACGTTCAGGCTTGCGTTTACAGAAAGAGAGGTAACCAGCAAACCACTTGTCAGAAAAAATTTAGAAAGCATGAGCAGGGTGCGCTCCGAAAGACATAATGTATTGAATGGTGAAGATGTTCTGAGATTTACTTGTGAGTTGCTCACGGGTTACCTGAGCGCGCACTCGCCCGAAGTGAGAACCATGCCAGTCCAACGCTATATCCGTTTCCTGAATATCAGATTTCGTTAATTCTCCATGGTGATGATCCACGTGCCAGTGCACTTGCCCCGTTACTGCATCCACCTCCCCATAACGTCCACTGATAGTCCAGTTTGGCGAAAACTGATAAGCCAGCTCCGCATACCACCCGTGTGCCTGATCATTTGCATTTGGAATAGATTCCATTCGTTCATCGTATCGGTCGTTAATAAACCAGGCTTCAGCCGTCACTCGGAGGTTTTCCTGCTTGTAGTTACCATTCGGCGCCCACTTCCAGGTCATATCAATACCGTGTAACCATTTTCCTGTGACGGTTGGACCGTGTGAATGACCGTGGTCACCATGGCTGTGAGAGGAATGATCATGAGAAGAATGATGATGTGAAGAACCAGAGGTTTCCTCAGCCGCGAATCCGAGACCGTTTGCATTGTATAGGGTGCTCAGACCGACTCGCCAACTGTTCGAGTCATTCACGTCGTCACCAATTTGAAGATTTGCGGTGTAAACTCCGACTGTCGCGGGATCGGTGTACCCTACATCCCACTCTTTCCCTCCGAACACTTCAAAACTTGCCGCAACAAACGTTTCTGTTGGTGCTAACCATGATAGCTGAATGCCATCATCAAAGTAGTGACTGCCAAATACTGCGCGATAGACGGCGGGTCTGTCACTAAAGGCATCTTCGTGTAAGTGCTTGCTGTTTAAATAACCCACATTTGACAGCATTCTGCCAGCTTTAACCTTTATACCTGCTGGAAGACTTAGGGTTTCTACAAAAGCCTCTTCTACTTCAAATTCAGTTTTTCCGCCGTGAGATGCCACCACAGCAATCAACTGACCGCGAAAGTTCTGGTCTATATTGTTGCTGAGTAAGATTTCGGAATGCCCAAGACCAAAGCCTTTATCTCGCATTCCCCATTGGCGAGCTTCACTTTGATATGCCCCATCCAAAACGACGCCAAGATCAACGTCAGGTGCACTGATTGCTAATGGAGAAATCAAGCCAAGAATTGAAGCCGTACAAAACGCATTTAAAGAGAACTTTTTCACCTATACCTCTGAAATGTAAATATTTATTAATTGCGAAATTAGTTGAATATCGCAAATGCTATGTTATAACATCCCGCAAAGTCAATCAGACATTGAATAATTCTCATTCAACATATTCATGAACATTCGAAAAGGAAGTCACATGCACTTTGCTTCTAATCTATTTGGAAAAAAAACACTTCTCGCCTTATCTGTTGCCGCTTTTGCCAGCGGCTGTTCAGACGGTGAAAACAAAACCGATACGGCGGCACAAGACAATAAGCAAGATAATCACCAGAGCACTGAGAGCTTTAGCCGAGTTGCGGTGAGTGAATTCAATAGCAACAGCGTTTATGTATTAAATGCGAACAATTTTGGGGTCGTCGACCAGTTCGCGATGACCCATTCACCGTCGGCATTAAAAACCAGCCCTGATGGTCGATACGCCTTAGCCTTTCAGCGCAGACAAAACATAGTAGAAGTGATAGACAGTGGTATTTCTGCCGAAGCACACGGTGACCATTTCCATTTACATTCAGAGAAGCCTTCACTGATAAACGGAAAATATGAGAGCACAGCACCAACCCATTATGATCTTGCAGGTAGCCAAGCCGCTCTGTTCTTTGATGGTGATTCAAAGACAGGAGTAAATGCAGAGTTTAGAGTGATTGATGATGCAACCATTGGTACCACTAGTCATGTCGCGAGCTATCCGTTTAACTATGCTGTACACGGGACGGCTCAGATATTTGGTGAGCATGTTTTCACCGGGATAGTTGATAACGCGGTAGACCCTCGCCTGCCAAACAAAGTTCTCGCACTAGAACTTCACAACGACCATTTCCACGAATTGAGTATAGCCACGGATAACTGTCCTTCTTTACACGGCAGTGCACAATCTAAAACTCAGGTTGCGTTTGCATGTAACGACGGTGTTGTTGTCATTGATAACCCGGGAGGTTCGCCGCAATTCAGTAAAGTTCCAAATCCGACGACTCTGGTTGCAAACTCACGCATCGTTAAAGTTCTAGGATTTAAGAGTGCAGATAAACTTCTTTTTGTTACGGCGGCACTTCAGGCTTTTCAACTTAATGATCAAGGTGCTTTGACGGAAATCAATTGGAAAGAAGCCGATACTGAAGAATACCTTGCCTATACTAGTATCGACTCTGCATTCTTGGTACTTTCTTCTAATGGCAAATTGAAAGCTTTTGACCCAGCTAAAAACTTCGAACTTGCGTCCGAAGTTCAGATTTGGGAAACGGCACCGACTTTAGATCAAGGCCAAAAATTCAGCATTGTTCATGACAAACGCAACAATCATGTATTTGTTACTGATCCAAAGAACAAAAAGTTGTTTGAAGTAGAGCTTGGTCAGCAGCCAACTGTCAAAACGCACGAATTAAGCTTCATTCCTCACCTAATTACTTGGGTAGGAACAACCCAGCAAGAACATCATCATTAATACCGCCACAATGTTAATCAAATCACAGCGCAGTTAACCACTGCGCTAATTGTCTTTTTTACGATGCAACTTATCGCTATAACTATGGTCATACACTCGTTATGGGCATTTCGATTCCCTCGACGTTGAGTTTGCCAAAGGATGGCAAGATAATTTTTACTTCTTGGGCAAAGGTGATTATCATTTTGCCCGAGAACTTAAACTAAGTAATAAAGAACACAATAACTATGCAATTTAAGAAGTGGATCATTGCCGTACCATTAGCGCTTACCATGTTAACGGGTTGCTCGGTTGCAGAAAAACTGGTTTACCGAATCGATATCAACCAAGGGAATTACATTGAACAAAACGCTGTGGATCAGCTTAAGTTCGGCATGTCTAAAGAACAGGTTCGCTTCGTGTTGGGTTCTCCAATGCTGGTAGAAAACGGATACCCAAATACGTGGTACTACATCTATCATCACACCAAAGGGCATGATGACTCGATTCAGAAAAACCTCTTCGTTCGTTTCGACAACAATGAAAGGCTGGTTAAAGTTGAAGGCGACTTCCCAACCGGTGCTAATTTCTTCGAAGGCGTTTACTAATCCAATCGCCACACCAGATCAAAAAAGGCTCGTCATATGACGAGCCTTTTTACTTTGAATTCATTGAGCCATTAACTAAATCGCTTGGTAACGCCAAATCTACGATTTTTCCTTTGCCTGCTCGGCTTCTTGCTTGGCTTGCTCAGCGCGTTTTCTACGAATTTCTTTCGGATCAGCCAAAAGTGGGCGATAAATTTCAATTCTGTCTTTGTCCATCACTGTCGAATCCAGCTTCACATTGCGACTGAACACGCCAACTTTGTTCTTAGCCAAATCAATCTCGGGGTAGATATCCATCACTCCAGATTGCTCGATGATTTCTTTCACCGTCATTTCCGCTTCCACCGCTAGGGTGATCACCCGCTGTTCTAACGGTAATGCGTACACCACTTCTACGTGGATCATGTTCGGTTCACTACTCATTACACGTACACCTGTTTCGCACGCTGGGTAAAGGCATTCACCATATTATTGGTCAGCTCGTTAAACACTTTGCCAAACGCCATCTCAACGAGCTTACTGGTGAACTCAAACTCGAGTTTCAGTTCGACCTTACATGCCGTCTCATCCAACGGCGTAAATTCCCAACCGCCGTGGAGATGCTTAAAAGGACCATCCACCAGTTGCATCAAGATCTTTCGCCCCGTTTCCAGTTGATTAGACGTTGTAAATGTCTTGCTAATCCCAGCTTTAGACACATCAACCGATGCCACCATAGCGGTTTCCGAGTTTTCTATAATTCTTGAACCAGAACATCCAGGAAGAAAATTGGGGTAGCTGGCAACATCATTCACCAGGTTAAACATCTGTTCAGCGCTAAACGGCACTAACGCGCTGCGGGTCACTTGCGGCATATTTTCCCACTTAAACAAAACATTGGGGTTGTACAAAATAACTTAGGGTTTTCAGTTATATGACAATATCGTGACTGATTCAATCGTCCTATAATATCGAGCTGACTCTGGCTATGTTACCAACACCAGCTCTTTCAACCTCACCTTATGGTACTTCACGCAACCTCCCTATGAAAGTTTTGATTATTGAAGACTGCCCGACCACGCAACTGGCTATGACGCGAATGTTGGTAAAGATTGGTTTGAAAGAAAACAATATCACTTTCAGCTCAAATGCTGAAAAAGGTATCTGGCTTATCAGCCAACGTGAATTCGATCTTATCTTCATCGACCAAAATTTGGGGCAAGGAAGTACTGGTCTGGACTTGCTAGAAGCCGTGCGTATACAAAATTTGCTTCCCGACACCACCACACTTATCGCACTTTCTTCAGATTCAACTCGTTATGTAAAAGAAAGCTTTCTAGATTTGGGCGTACACCAAATCGAACGTAAACCCATTCTGATAGACAGGCTGGATCGGATCGTTAGCGAGCACTATCAGTTCAAAAAAGCGTTAAACACCGTACTTACTTCATATAAACAGAGCGGTATAAAAATCGCTGCATCGGGCTTGAAGCTCGCCAAAACACGCACACACATCCTGCGTATTACCCTTATCTTGGCAAACAAGCTGAAAGAACGAGGGCTATTTAAGCTCGCTTCCAATTTGTGTCAAAAAGTGAATATACAGCTCAAGAACCCTGTATTGAGTGCCACAATCCACGACCTTAACTTCGAACATATCTCTCCGAAAGAGAGTTTTGAGTTGGTATCGCAAGAAGCAGGGCGAATCGAGTTGCCGCAAGAAGTTGCAGACGTATACAGCAAAATGCTGCTCCAACAAAAACAGATGCAACCTCTTAGCAAATCGTTGCAGCACAACCTTGATAAATACCCAACGTCTTTGATTCGACTTATGCAAAATGTGTGGCTTCATCTGGTTGATCCTGACTGTCCGCAAAGGCAGGCTAAAATTGCTCAGTCATTTGAAAAGATCGCCCCCACCTCCATCGCACTCGATAGCGATATTAAGATGCTTATCTTATGGGCACTAGAAAAATCAAACCAAGACGGCATAAACGCCATAAAAGAGCAATGGGCAAAATTCCCGACTAAAACCAAACGATTAGAGTTGGAAAAATCCATCTTCGAGCTACTCGCACTTTGGAATCAGGCAAATCAATCAGAAAATAAATTGATGGATGAAATTCTTGAGATACAAAACCGAATCGAAAGAATGGCTGGTCAAGCGTTTAGCTTACCTAGAGCAATGCTGTTGTTGGACGCAGGCAGACGACTAGAGATGGATGAATTCACACATCAGATGCTACAAAATGCTATGGGTTTAGCCGCCAAAGAAGACAGCCTGCTGTCACAGTCCCTTATTCATATCAGCATCAAGCACTTACAGGGCTCTAAAAATCAGCAAAGCTTGCACCAACTCCACGAGAATAGTCTTTCCCTAATGGGAGACTAGGCATATAATGCGCCTGTTATGGCAAAGAAAAACTCAAAATCAAAAGCGGGTAGCAATACCATCGCGCAAAACAAACGAGCTCGCCACGAATATTTCATTGACGACGAAATCGAAGCTGGTCTTGAACTTCAGGGTTGGGAAGTGAAATCCCTGCGCCAAGGTAAAGCCAACATCGCCGAAAGCTATGTATATATCCGCGATGGTGAAGCATTCATTAGTGGGATGAGCATCATTCCACTACAACAAGCAAGTACCCACATCGTTGCTAACCCAACACGTGTCCGCAAACTGCTGATGTCTCGTCGTGAAATCGACAATCTCTTTGGCAGAGTAAACCGTGAAGGCATGACTCTAGTTGCAACCACTATGTATTGGTCCCGTTCTTGGGTAAAAATAAAAGTGGGTGTCGCCAAAGGTAAAAAACTGCACGACAAACGTACTGATATGAAAGAAAAAGATTGGGCTCGCGATAAAGCTCGAGTTATGAAGAGCAATCTGCGCTAATCTTGACCACTTGAGTTGCACAGTGCTAGACACGTTAAGCTTTTCTGGTACTATGCAACCTACACTTTGGGGCTGATTTAGGATTCGACGGGAATACTGCAGTCTGAGGTGCATGCCGAGGTGCGGTAGGCCTCGTAAAAAAGCCGCAAAAAAATAGTCGCAAACGACGAAAACTACGCACTAGCAGCTTAATAACCTGCTCAGAGCTCTCTCGCCCTAGCTTCCGCACGTAAGACGGGGACCAACGAGAGATCAAACCCAAACGCGCTAGTCCGGATTCTCCCGCCTGAGAGATGAACGACGAATTCTAATTCAGGCTAGTCATTCATTAGCGTGTCGGTTCGCAGGTGGGTGGCGAAATTAAAGATCGACTAAGCATGTAGTACCAATGATGAATGATTTTCGGACGCGGGTTCAACTCCCGCCAGCTCCACCAAACGTTTGGAAAGCCCGCTAGCTCATAGAGTTAGCGGGCTTTTTGTTTCTTTTAAGCTTCACGAACTCTTCAAATCACTAACCTGCTTGTTATATCGAAACATCTGTGTTTTCGACTGTTCTAATCGATTACTTATTTTGTAAATACCAAATATGTATAGGTGAGCAACAAACTTTCTCTTCCCTACTGTACCCAACCCTGTTATTTGCTATCTTGTAAATAAAACATTAACAACAAGTTACAAGGCAAAATTGATGCGAATTTTATTTATGCTGCTGAGTTCGCTTGCCATGCTTTCCTCCGCGTTTGCACAGCAAGAACCCTACTCCGAAAAAGACATTCTCGATAAGCCTTTGGTGGAAAGGTATATCTTGGATGAGCTGAAATCCCTTCGACAGGATCAGCAAGATTTAGAAAGGCGCTTGGTGGTGCAAATTACGGACAGGGAATTGGAAGTCGCAGACAAGTCATTGAATTATGCCAACGTTACCGTGACCTACTTTTTCTACATTATTGCAGGTGTCGCGTCACTGATTGCGTTTATCGGCTGGCAGTCGCTTAGAGAAATCAAATACAACACACGCAAAATGGCGGAAGAACGGCTGGAAAAAATTGCCAGTGAGTACGAGCGAAAATTCGTAGCACTAGAGCGAGATTTGAAACGGAAAACGCGCATCATTAGTGAAAACAACAAAGAAATTGAAATCATTAATGAAATCCACAACTTGTGGCTGCGCGCGCAAAGCATGCCGACGGCGGATGAGCGTATCGATGTCTACGATGAGATCTTGTCTATTCGACCTGGCGATTTGGAAGCTCTTACCTACAAAGCTGATGCGGCGATGGAAATTAAGGAATACCACTGGGCACTCAGCTTAAGTAACCGAGTACTCGCGTTGGATGAAACCAATGGCCCTGCGCTGTATCAGCGTGCTTGTGCGTATTCGCGTTTAGGGGCAGAAGAACAAGCGATCGAGGATATCGAACGCGCGATTGAAGCGAGCCCATCTATCCGTGACCTAATTTACAGCGAACCGGACTTGGAAGGCTTACATGGTAACCCTCGCTTTGAAGCTCTCATTCAACAGGAAGAAATATAGTACGATCATCAGGTATTTAGCATTTGTAACCATCTTTCAATTGCACCGCATTTAAGATTACTATCAAAGACTCTAAGAAGTTCTCTTTGGTAGTTCTATGGCATCTAAAAATAAGCTCGTTCGTTTTAAAAGTATTGAAGTCGAAGATGTTTTTGAAAAGGAAAGCGAGTTGCTCAAGCAGGTTCAATCTGGTGTGCTTTCGCAAGTTCTAATGCTATGGCAATCCAAGAGCGCTACGCTGGTGTTGCCTTCGGGTAAAAAGTGGAAGACATCGGCGGAACTGGAAAACGGGCTCAGTGATCTCGGATGGCGACTGATATCTCGGAAAACAGGCGGCGCTCCTGTCCCACAAATTCCAGGCATTATAAACCTATCCCATATCTACCATTGGAATGAAGATTCCCCCTATGACATTCAAATCTCTTATCAGAAATTGTGTTTAGTACTCACCAAGTTCTTTGAATCGTTAGGGGTGAAAACGGAAATCCATGCCACACCAGGTTCTTATTGCGATGGCGATTACAACCTGAACATAAATGGAAGAAAGATCGTAGGAACCGCACAAAGGGTACTGCTGAAAAAAGACGGTGGCAGAGTCGTACTTTCACAAGCCTGTATTTTGGTAGATGCCGTAATGGATGAAATCGTTCAGCCCGTGAACCTATGCAACCAACTATGCGGTCATAGTGGCAAGATAGAAGCAGGGGTTCATACGTCATTGTTTGAACATTTAGAAAGTAAACCCAACACGGATACGCTATTTCAACTTCTTACAGAAGCTTTTTTGAAATATGCATAATTAGATGTCCAGTGGGCTGGTATTATCTTATATAAAGTAATAGCTAACTAATAGACAGAGTAAATGCTGGAACATCTGAAATCAGTATAGAGTATTATGATAGAACACCAGTAGAAACATTAGAATGTGGGAAGTTAGCCCGGATATGATCTGACAGTCACAAAGAGGGTAACTGTCAGATCAAGTCTGAAATTAGTAAAAACTATAGATATCTTCTTGGTTCAATTTCATCAATATAAATCACGGGAGTAGCTTTGCTTTTCATTTCTTCAAATAAAATTTTAGCTTCATTAATTTCTTCTTCAGTGAATTTATCATTAGGGTCAAGATATCTACGTTCAAATTCCCAGTATTCTACCCTACCACCAAACTCCCCTCTGTATGTATTAGAAAGCATAGAAACTGCCAAGCTAAAAATTAGTTTACTTTTATCATTACCATATGTATCAGAATAATATTCTAATATATTCAAATCTTTGTGACCAACTAACAACCCATAATTTCTGAAAATAGTATCTTTGTATTCTTTTGAGTATCCATATTCACTATAGTACAGCATTGTTAATGCAGGGGGGTAATTATGATGCAAAATTAATTGTAGTATCTCCTTTTCAAATTTTTCTCTCTCTAAATTAACCCCCTCATAATTAGGAAAAGCTAATTTATACAGCGGCTGGAGATAGTGATTTCTTGCGCTAACCAATGCGACTTCAGCAGCCTCACTAAAGTCTTCTTTAGAGTTCCAACCTCGGTATCGGCTCAATGCATAACGCGCTTTGTAGTCACCATTGGCTACTCGTTCTTCTAGCAATTTTTCAGCAAGGTCGCCCCACTCTTTACTGCAATGCCTGCCCATAAAACGTTGGCACTCTTTGTTGTCACTATCTAATTTTAAGGCTGCATATGGGTTACCTAGTTTTGCGGCCTTTTTAAATAAGGTTGCACCATAGGTTCCTGAGAAAGCACCTGTGGAGTAATTAATCTCTGCCAACCAAAACATGGCAGTGGTATCACCCGCCATAACTAAAGGTTCAAGAAGTTCTTGCGCATCATCCCAACGCCCCTGCTGTACTGCCAGTATTGGCTCGTATAATTTATCCTCTGGTCGGTAGGCGCTTGAAATATACGGATCACTGCTTAGTCCTCTCGTATACCCCTTATCTTCTAGAAGGCTCATAAAAACATGAGGATTGTTTATTCGCTCTTCTTGAAAATCAGTAGGTAACCTGTCGTATATATTCCTAACAAAAACAAACAGAAAAAGCAAAGTAATCGCAATAAGGATTAATAATATTGAATATATTATTATTTTTATTTTATTTCCCACTTCACCATACTCCATCTCGAATCTGAACTGTAAGCATTTTTAAGTAATTTTTGCTTTTCAATTAGCTTTCCACTTTCATAAGATATATCTTTTTTCACCGTGCGATAGTATGTCCCACTTGATGAGCTAACATATCTAAACAAAAAGTACTCATCATTAAGAACGCCAATGCTCTCATTAATCCTTGACTTCACTAATATTAAATCGTTGTTAATTTCTCTTACTAGAACTTTATCATCGCTATCAATTATATTTTTTCGTTGATCTAGAAGATGAATAAACAAATCTATCATTCTCCAACTATCAGCCAATTTTTCCCATTGAAGTAAAGGCGATTTATTTTCTTCCAAATTAGAGTCCATCCTTATAAGCGCTTCTTCTAATTGCCGACATACTTTGTGGTTATTCTCTTTGTTTGGTACTGAAGGTTTAATCCAGTCAAATAATTGAGCCAACGCTTTCGCCATATTGAGTTTTTCTAGAAATCTTTTCTTTTCCTCTTCAACTGATTCAAACCAACCCTTTTCTTTTGCGTTAATCAAGCAAGAAAACAGGTTACTTAGCGTCTCTGGTGGTAAGTTTTTCACCCAAGCCTGTGTGCCTTTTTGAGACTTATCCAAAATATGGCGAGCTATGGTAGGCGCATAATCTTCTTGTAGAATATCGAATTTGTAAGAGTTATAGGATGTGGCAGGAAGTAAAAGCACTTCACCTAATGTGAGCCCGAGACAAACTGCTAGGGTTAGGCTTTGGTTCAGCTCCTCGAATGCCTCATTTTTACCATGTTCATCCTTTTCGCCAAAGAATCGAATGTATCGGAAACCCGATTCTTTCAAAATACTTAGCAAGTGTGCAATAAATCGGTCGGCATTAATGGCGTTGAGTGCAAATGAAAACTTACCTGAGACACCAGGTCCACATACCACTTTTGCTGCTGTAATTATGGTCAATACCCCGTTGTCTAACACTAAGCGAAATTCACCTGAAAAGCCGATTCCGTAATTACCAGCTAACTGCGTACCGACACTGCCGAGCTTTAATGTGCTCCCTTTGTGTGCGATGCCTGAAATAGTTATTGTTGGAGGTCTCCAGTAAACATCTGCGTTGATATTTCCACCAGCTTCAACACCTGCAAAAAGGTCCACTTTAGCACCGGCTTGTGCCACACCCTTGGGAATTTTCATGTTGGTATCATGTACTCTTGCTGAAGCATGGGCATTTACTTGCTCGTTGTAACTCGCGACGTTAAATGCCTGCCCTCGAACTCCAACACTTCCCTGTTCTGTTGCTGAAGGTCCATAAGATAGCTGAGCTGATAGGTTACAACTTGCCCCTGCTGTCCCGTATACGGTTGCAGACACTTTCATGAAAAGTTCACCGCCGTCGAAGATCCTTTCTTCCACGGCATCTTGCTGAGGCAGTTTGGCGATGTATGGAATATCTAATCGAATACCTTCGACATCTTTGGCGGGTTTATTAGCATCGTTATTTAAGGGAAACCAAGTAGCAAAATGCAACTGAGCACTTAAAATGTTAAGTCGCATCCCTATTGAACCACCCCCAGTTAGGTCTCGGTTTACATCAATCCCGCTCACTTGCGTTGCAGGTAACTTCAGCGTACCCTCGGTGCTTGATGTAAATCGGAAAAACTGGGCTTGTGCATTGGCGATATAGGCTGATTTTTCTTCATGCATGCCTCCTTGCCAGTGATATGAATCCTGCCAGAATGCTTTTGACTCAAATTTATCTACTTCTAGCTTTAAATTTAACTTAGGTCCTGATAGCGATGATAAAGCTCCATCTTTGATCGCTTTTAACGCATCTCCTAGTGTCAGCTCAGGAGAATGCATAGGGTCTACAAGCCCAACCTTTTCTGTTACGTCCTTTACGTGTCCTTTTGCTTTCGCTATTTCACTTTGCGATGAAGGAATAAACCAACTTGGGCCCCTAACCCAATACACATTACCATCTGAAAGAAGAGAACACTCCACGACTTGCAAATCTGCTGCCCCAGAATCAGTCCGAAATAAACCTATATTCTTTCTACTTGCGACAAATTTTGTTTCATCCCATAAAACTTGGAATGTTTTTGGCACCGTATCGATGTTCATTCGGTCCAAATAATGGTTGTATATTTTGCTGCCTTCTACTTCAGCACGCTCTTTCGCTATGTTTTTCAAGTTTTCTAGGCGAGCTTTTGCAATTGCTTTTACCCAAACAAATTCACTGAATATGTCTGGAATGGCGGAAGCAGTACTTCCTCCCTGGTTAGCAAGAACGGTTCTTAAGTCGCCAAGCCATTCAGATAGTGTGGCATCAATAGTTCCGATAACCGCTAATGTTGGGTAATAAGACCAGTTAACTTGTTTAGATTTCTCTGCAATTAGGTTGGAGCGTACTTCTGAATCGACACCTCTTAGACTTTGTAAGCCTAACTCTTGAGTCAGTGCCTCACGGACATCCTGTTCATCTTCAATTTCAATCGGGACAGCTTTGTCTGAAAACCAAGCGCTTTCTCTAAAGTGTTTATAGCGAGAAGAGTTATTAAGGGAATTTGGACCAAACTGAGTACCACTTCCTCCAAACAACTCATCCTTAGTCAGTATTTGCTCCTTAATAAGGTAGCCATATATATTCAGTTTGTTTAATGACTTAATAAAGGAGTGGTACATCCTTACGTTTTGTGGCATTCCACGCGTAATAGGTTCTTCATTGAAAATAAAATCTGCCGTATCTTTTGCATCTTCATCCCAAAATTTATCGTATTTTCGCAACGCATCAGCATGGGAGTTTAAGGACATATCTTGGTCTTTATATGGTCTTCCTCGAAAAAGCTGTTTTACTCTTGCGGCGATGTCCTTTTGCCGTTCACTAGTAAAGTATTTGAGGTTCGTATCGTAGACAAATGCAGTTCCATCATCACTATTTTTGGTTTTGGCACTTCTTTCAGCTAAGTATTCCAACCTATCTATTTCATCTTGTAAGTGATCAACCAATTTTGCCTGCACTCGCCAGCGAGCACTCTCGATTAGGCTGATTTTTTTCTCATCTTCCATAGCCCAATTTAATAATACGCCAGTGGGAGGTGAGACATAAGGAAGTATCTTAAGAAAGTACTGCTTTACGTTTTCCCAAGTAATACTTCTATCTAACAAGCTTACGTAATCTATACCTTCTTCTTCAGCAATATAAATGACGTAACCCGCTTCACCATTTTTTGCATATTCTGCAGCACCTGAACGCAGCGCAACGAGCTTTCGTAATACATCTCTGTATCTCTCTTTGTCGTTAGGGTTTTCCAAAAATGCTTCATGAGGTGCAGTTTGAAATTTTGATAGAAGTCCAAGTTCATTCATTTTTGAGAGTGTTGCATTGGGGTCCTTAGACACCGCGCCACTAAGCAGGTCTTGCTCTTTTTTAATGACTTCTTGTGCCTCTTTTGTAATAGCGTACCAACGAGGTTCTCCGTTACTCGGGTGGGCAGGCACGTAGAGAATGTCAACAAAGTCTGCTTTCTTTTCTGAGCATATTTCATTGCCACACGCGCGCTCATTTGGTTCGTCGGGAAGGGGAGTGCGTTTCTCAGCCTCGCTAGCATTACCAGCTTCAACAGTTTCTTTTGTTAGCGAATAAAAATCCGAATACTTGAGCTGGCTACTGTTAAGTTCTTTTACAATATCGACGCTTAAACCAAATTTTCGAGATATTAACGAGACAGGGTCGTTGTTTTCAATTACGCAGATGTCTTTTGTGATTATCATTTATATCAATTCCAAAAAATAGCTCGAATTTAAGTCCAATATTTCATTGTTTGATTTGGGTTCGCTTACTTCATTCCCCTGATAAATCACAAGTTCTTTGTTTTCATTTACCCAACTAACGTATCGACTAGGTCCTAAAAGTGTATCGATATCACTTTGGTCCATTTTTCCTAATGAAGAATTCCAGAACTTACTTGAATAAAACCGAAGCAAAGTTTTCTTGCTGTCGATATTCACAACCATTAGTGATTGTAGGTGTTTGAGAATACGATAAGGCGAAACCTCTGCGCTTGCAGAAAACATGACGCTGCTTGTACGAAATGCAAAGTCATTAAAAAGCTGGTCAGATAAACCCTTGGCACCAAAATATTGGAATATCACAGGGCTTTGTTTGCGAAATTCCTGAAACGGGCTTTCATCATAAAGCTTAAAAGCTTCTGAATCTGGTTCATGAAGATAAATCTGTTCTTCTATATCAGGTACTCGAATAGCGTCGACAACTATCCAATGATTAAGAGCACTGTTTGCCAATAGTGCTTTGAGTTTATTCACGAGCCCCCCTTACTAGCAACCATTGCCGCAATATGGGCAATGTCCACCGGAAGAACGATTACAGAAAACGGCTGTTAGTTGATCTGCCACCGCAAGCTCGACGAGTGTTTGTACACTTACCCACTCACCCGCGCTGGGCAACTCTCGGCTATCTTCTTCCTGCTTCCGATTGGTTTTTGAAGTCCCGGAAGAACCACCGCCACCCATTACTCCACTGGATTTTTCACCTATCAACACAGTCGGATTACCCGAAGCGACCGAGCCACCATGCGATGTGCCATCTCCCTGACGGGCAGCTGGTTTGCCGTTAATAAATACGCCGGATGAGCCTGCTGCAATGCTGTCAGGTGGTCCAACACAAACGCACATGTCGCCCTGACGGGCGGCGGGCATGCCTCCAACAAAAACATTTGGAGATCCAGCAGCGACTGGTCCTCCTACATGAGGGATCTTTCCTGTTACTGCGGGGCAGGTATGAGCAGAACCGATGTGAGCTGCAGGCTTTCCCATTTTGATATCCTTCGCACGGTTTAGCAGAGGGCTATTGCCCTAATGTCAAATTGGTCAATATGAAATGTATTCCTTATCAGCGCGCGAACCTAACATAATGAGCGTTTTCAGACAATTAGAACGATTATTAGGCATGCCCGCAGGTTGATTTCTGCCGCATTTTTACTCCAAGATCCGACTAACTCACTAATTTATAAGATTTTATTGATAATATTAACATGATCATTCCTACCTTTAGATTCTGCACCGTTTGTTGGTTCTCTCATCCACTTTTCGTGAATTCTTAACATGCACCACTAATATTGGTCGTTATAATGCACCTACCTCTTTTTCATGGACTTGTTTTTATGGACCATTCTGACCAACTACCCTCTCAACCTGCACCTTCCTCGTCAGGAACAGGGTTATCCGATACCAAAAAGTTTTGGATGACGTTGTTGATCATCGCCATTACCGCTTTAGGTTTTGTGCGAGTCACCGACGAGAAAGCCCATGAAATGGTCAATGAAAGCATGTTGGTTGCGGGTGCCAGTTTTGCTACGGCGAGAACGTTAGATGCGGCAATTTCGCTGGTAAAAAGCGCGGAAGTATCGGTTGGAGTTGCGTCTGTAACGTTGGGGCAGGTACTAAACCCAGTGAGCGATCTGATAGATAAGTTTGCTTGGGTTATGACACTTTCCGTGGGCTCGCTGGCATTGCAAAAGGTACTGCTATTGATGATGTCGTCCCATTTAGCTAATGCGTTACTGGCATTTTGTGCACTGGGTTTGCTGTTAGCCATGTGGTCGTCTGTCATGCAAAGCTATCGGAAACACTGGTTCAGCGCGTTTAAATTTATGGTCCTTATTCGCTTTGCGGTGGTGATTTCTTTGGGTTTGAATATTGCTATCGATACCCTGTTTCTGGATAAGCAGATTGAATCACGCGCAAATTACATTGAAGAAGTGACCATGCTGGTTCAGCAAGCCTCCGATCCGTCTTCCATTGAGCAAGAAACGGAAGAATCCGGTTTTATGGGTTCCATTCGAGATAGCTGGGATAGCCTGACAGGAAAGCTGAGATCACACACACAAAGGCTAGACATTATCCAGAACAGTGTAGAAGACTCCATCATCAGTCTGATGGAACTCATCGCCCTATTTATCTTAAAAACGGTGTTACTCCCCATTGGGTTTCTGGTTGTCTTTAAGAACATCATTTTGAGTAAATCTATTAACCTCCTCTAAAAATAGAGATTAATAACAAATAGTTATCTGATATTAACTTTCTTGATGATAATTTATCCGTCAAAGGCTCTTTTATTTTGAACACTGTTTTATTACTATAAAAAGAACAGCAATGGAAAGTTGGATAACAATATGGCTTTTAGGATTGTCTCGAGTGACATATATCTCCCTGAGTACCCATGGATCGCGGAAGACTTTGATGTCTACCTGGGTTTAAGTAAGGGAACCAGCAAGAAAAAGTTCGCAGTAGAAAAGCGCTATATCGCATCAGGACAAGAAAGCGCAATATTCATGGCCACACAAGCCATTCTTAAGTGCTTAAAACAGAGTCCTTATTCGCTTTCTGACATCGATTTACTCATCTACGCCAGTGGCACCCACCATCAATCACTACCCTATGATGCTGCCGCGGTATTGGCAGAGCTCAAAGCCCCACCTTCAATCACAAGTTTAGACATCAATAGCACCTGTCTTTCATTTTTGTCTGCTCTCGATTATGCCCAATGTGTTTTTGCGGCTAAACGTCATCAACGGGTTTTGGTCGTAACAAGTGAGCTGGGATCTGGGATCACCTTAAACAAGTTCAAAAAGCCCAAACCTGAAGTGGCAACCCTATTTTCAGACGGAGCGGCCGCATACCTTCTGGAGGCTTCGGAGCTCAGTTATGGCTTGCACGGCGCATTGTTCGAAACACATCATGAAGGCTATGAATGTTGCCAGATTAAGGGGGGTGGCAGCCATGTCAATCCACATAAAGTCTCTCACTCTGAATACCTAGCTGCCTGCCAATTTGAAATGGATGGTAAATCCCTGTTCAGACATATTGTTAACGTCATGCCTGAGTTTTTGAAACGTGGAATAGCCAACGCTGGGCTTACCCAAAGCGACATTGCTTACTTTCTTCCGCACCAAGCCAGTCATCATGGCATGGCAAAGCTGCCGAAACTCACCGGTTTTAGCGCGGAAAAAATCGTCAACAACTTCCGTGAATTAGGCAATCAGGTGGCCGCATCACTCCCCATTAACCTGCACTTACTTCGCCTAGAGAAAGCGGGAAGTGGTGAAAAGGTTTTGCTCGCTGGCTCTGCCGCTGGTCTCTCTTTAGGAATGGGAGTCATAGAGTTATGAGAATATTGGTCACTGGGGGAACAGGCATGCTGGGTAGTGCTATCTTGCGTATGTACCACCAACAACACGATCTGTCTTTCCTTGGAAGAAATCAAACCATTGCAGAAAACCTCACTCAAAAATATGGGGTAACGGCTCATATTGGGGACTTGTCCAACAAAGCGGTTTTGCGCGCCGCATGTGAAAATGTGGATGCCATTATTCATACTGCCGCGCTTTCTAGCCCTTGGGGAACCTACCAAGAGTTCTATCAGGCGAATGTTGCTGGCACACAAAACCTGCTAGAAGCGGCTACAGAAGCACAGGTTAAAACCTTTATTCACATCTCCACCACCAGCGTCTATTTTGATGAAACCGATCGCTGGTCAATTAAAGAGTCTGACCCGGTTGCCAGCAAGTTTTGTAACGACTATGCGAAGACCAAGTACCAGGCAGAACAGCTTGTGCAGTCTTCTCCTGTTCACAGTGTCATCTTAAGGCCAAGAGGCATATTTGGTCCTAACGACCGATCCATAGTGCCAAGGGTAATGAACGCTATTCGGGGTCAAACTCTGTTGCTGCCTTCAAGTCGTAATCCGGTTCTGGATCTGACATACGTAGATAACGTTGCCGAAGCGGCTTTGTTGAGCTGTGAAAAAGCCGAGCAAATCGATTCAGGTACTCTCCTAAACATAAGTAATGATCAACCTATGCCTGTTGAACATATTTTGTCTGAGCTTTTCAGCCAAAGTAACATGACGATAAAAATGAAAAGGCTACCGTATCCAATTCTTTTATCCATCCTGACGTTCAGTGAATGGGTCAGAGATAAACTTCCAAATCGACCAGAGCCAAAAATCACGCGCTACTCCGCTGGATTATTCCATTATCATCAGACTCTGGATATCAACCGAGCGAAAGCACTACTCGGATACCAACCCAAAATATCAATAAAAGAAGGGATTCAACGTTATGTCAGTTGGCGTGAAAATCAGATTGTATGAAGGCGGTCACTGCGTTCACCCAGGCTTTGTGGTGAAACCGGGCAGTGGTTTGAAACCGCGAGCCTTTCCTGCGGCAGTGGCATTGCTGCATCATCCAGAGCATGGATACGTCCTGTTCGATACGGGTTACCATCAGGAATTTTTTAAGCAGACCCGACCATTTCCAGAGCGATTTTACGCGTGGACTACACCTTGTCACTTCAATCACGGAGATGGCATTCTTGAGCAGTTTGAAAAAGAAGGCATTCAGAAAAGTCACATTGAACATGTGGTGCTTTCTCACTTTCATGCCGACCACATCGCGGCTATCAGTGAGTTTGAGCATTGCCCCATTCACTGTGATCCGCGGGGTCTTGATGCTCTTGTACATTCAAGCCGTATGGGTGGAGTTCGCAAAGGGTATTTAAAAAAGCTCCTTCCTGAGCACGTCAAAAAGAACATTCAGTTTCATTCAGACTATTCGATTCCACTGAATACTATTTTCCCGCAAGCAAAGGGGATTGATTTGCATTGTCTGGATTTGTTTGGCGACGCTTCGATGTATCTGGTCGACCTTCCCGGTCACGCTGCCGGGCAAGTCGGCTTGCTTGCCAGGCTGGAAAGCAAGTGGGTATTTTTGCTGGCTGATGCCTGCTGGTTGATTGAAAGCCTTTCAGACCGAATTGATCAACACTGGCTTGCTAATATGCTGTGTGATGATGTGAAAGCCTATAAGCGAATCCTGCACGAACTCAGAAAATGTCATGACCAGTTGAGCGATGTTGTCGAACTGGTTCCATCTCATTGCTCTGACACCATTAATCGCCTCAAAGCAGAAGGGTGGATATCATGATCACCCTTCTTCGCCATTATGTTCAGGCTCGCTACCCAAAATTTAAATCCCGGGAACAAGTAGAAGAGTGGCAACAGAACCGTTTGCAACGCCACCTGAACTGGGTGTGCGATAACTCTCCTCTTTACTCGCCATTAAAAGGGCTGCCGCTGGATGCTTTTCCTGTCATAAACAAAAGTTTCATGATGGAAAACCTGTCGAAAATAAACACGGAAAGGCTAAAAGGTGAAGACCTTATGACGCGGGCGCTAGAGGCAGAATCTTCACGCCAGTTTAATCAATCCAAAGTTGGGAATATTACCGTCGGGCTTTCATCCGGTACGTCGGGGCAGCGTGGGCTTTTTCTTGCGAATAACCATGAAAGGCAAATGTGGGCAGGTAACATTCTTGGAAAACTCCTGCCTAATGTCTGGCAAAAACACCGTATCGCGCTTGCGCTCAGAGCCAACAGCCCACTCTATAGCACCATAAACCGAGGCCCCATCCAGTTCTATTTCGCTGATTTGATGAAGCCAACGGATGAATGGATAAAAGAGCTCGATGAGTTTCAGCCCTCTCTTCTGGTAGGGAGTGCGCAGGCATTGCAGTTGTGTGCAGAGTTCAGCGGTACTTTTGGGTTACCGGCAATGAACCCACAACGCATCATTTCCGGAGCAGAAGTGCTCACACCATCTGATAGAGCTTTCATCGAAAACCGATTCAACGCTGATTTGCACGAAGTCTACCAATGCACTGAAGGCTTTTTAGGCTGCACTGACAGCAATGGTCAAATGCGCTGGAATCAGGACATTGTTTACATCGAAAAGCACTGGTTAAACAAAGAAAAAACACACTATAGCCCTATCATTACCGACTTCCGTAGGCGCACCCAACCCGTTATTCGATACCAACTGGATGACATCATAGAAGCCAAAGAGGACGAAGGCATTTTCGAACCCATTGGAGCAATTGCCGGCAGAAGTGGAGACAAACTTCTTCTGCCGAGGAACTCTATGCCAACCCCTGTTTTACCCGATTTGATTTACCGCGCTGTCACCTTAAATTGCTGTGAACGAGTTGATTACCGAATCACACAATCTGCACGAAGTGAAGTAACCATTGAGTGCGACTCTAAGTGGCATGAAGCAATTTGCAACTCGCTGAAGCAGCTATTTCTAACTCTTCAGCTTGATGAAGTGAATTTTAAATTTGGTGCCCCGCCCGACTGGACACCAGCGAATAAACAGCGAAGAGTGGTAAACCAATATGTCTGATACGAAAAGAGTTTTAGTTACCGGAGCCAGAGCACCTGTAGCTGTCGACTGGGCGCGCGCATTAATGCGTCAGGGTCATCAGGTGTTCATGACAGATTGCAGCCGCTATCCATTAGCCCGCTTTTTAAAAGGCACTCAAGGGTATTTGCGAACGCCGCCGCCAAGACTGGCATTCTCTGACTACAAAGAGGCTGTTTTGCAAATCATTGACGTTCACAACATCGACATGGTGATTCCTACGTGTGAAGAAGTGTTTTACCTTGCTCAAATAAAAGCTGAGCGCCCTGATGTCGATTGGGTTCTGGCTGATTTAGATCTGCTGCATGCGCTGCACAATAAAAAGCGAATTTTTGAGGTTCTGGAAGGACTTCCTGAAATCAAGCTTCCCGATACAAATATGGTCACGGCAAAGCAGCAGATTGAAATAAGCCCAGAGACCATACTCAAACCTGTTTACTCTCGCTTTGGCGAGGAGATCATCAGAGACGTAACCAAAGAGGCGATTTCAGGCATCGAAGTATCGGACCGTATTCCCTGGGTTCAACAACAAAAGCTGCGAGGAAAAGCCATTTGTCTGTACGCTCTTTTCTCGCACGGAAAGCTCATTGCTCACCAAAGCTACTTACCACGCTATTGCCTGAACAAATCGGCTGCTTCCTATTTTGAACCGATAGCGGATAAGCGAATTCAACATTTTCTTGAAACGTTTGGAGAACGGCACCAATTTCACGGGCAAGCTTCTTTCGATTTTATGGAAGATGAAGGCGACTTGTATGTCATCGAATGTAACCCAAGAGCAACCAGTGGCTTACACCTTGTGGCAGAAGGAATAGATTGGGGGGAAGATGGATTTATACGGTCATCTAATCACAAATCTGCTCCTAAACATCTAGGTTCGGTCATGCTGTTATCCGATGGACTTAGCACTCTGACCTCGAAGAAAAGCTGGCACGATTACCGCACTACGCGTTGCGCTATCAATTGTAAACGCTATCCAATTTCGGGCTTGGCACCACTGTTTGTGCATTCTGAACTGATTTATAACGCGATTAAACAAAAGCGCACCCTCTCTGCTGCAACGACTTTCGACATCGAATGGGATGGGGAGAATGCATGCTAACGTCGAATGAATGGCACCAGCGCTTTTTAAAATTAATGGCTGAACCAGACATGATTCAGCAGTGCAACGCCAAATTCATAAACTACGACGTCAACGGTGTGTTCGTTCCAGCCACGGTTTCTTTGCCAGTGCACAACAACTGTTACGCGGTTTCGCCTCTTACATTGATTTCTGGGTACGGTGAAGACGAACTGCCAAAGCTCCAAAATCCCCTGCTCAGAATACTCAGTTCTGTACTGTTAAAGGCTCTGACCAAACCATTGGAATGGGCTGGGCTGAATCAGGTCCAAATACTCAACAATCAATGCCTTTCTACCAATATGTACAGCTCACACTGGAACACCATTCACCTTAGTGAACTTAGAATAAAAGCAATCGCAGCGCACCCAGACAAAGCGCTACTTCTGCGATCATTAAACAACGTGCAGCATAGTTCAATCCTTCAAAATGCGAGGCGCGATGGCTGGCTAGCTGTCGCGACTCGCCAAGTTTACTTGCATTGTGATTGGCAAAGTTTCATTCCTAGCACTGACATTAAAAGGGATAGAAAGCTTTTAGAAGAGAAAGGCTGGCAATTCAGACTATTGAAAACTCAGAATGAATGCCATCAGGCAAAGCAGTTGTATGACGTTTTGTATCTCGATAAGTACAGCCAGCACAACATTCAGTTTTCAGCCGAATATATGTATCACGCCGTTCAACACAAACTGGTTACGTTATTCGGGTTATTTTACCAAGATGAAATGGTGGCTACGTTAGGTCTTGTTGTAATCGACGGAGACATGACTTGTCCGATATTTGGATATGACGTCAAGAAGCCATCAAAAGTGGGGCTTTATCGTCGAATATCGATATTCACGATTGAATATGCCAGAGAGCGAAATCTCAATTTCAATATGAGCTCAGGTGCCCCCAGTTTCAAAGCCAACCGACGAGCCAAACCAGAAATTGAATATTCTTATGTATACACCCGACATCTCAATCCCTACAAAAGGCTAGTGTGGAGAGTACTGTCGTTTCTCACTAAAACGGTATACAAGCCAATTCTACAGAAGTATCGGCTATAGCTCTTGGTACTCACTCAGTCGCACTTCCCTATGCTTTTACAACCTCAAAACTGGTCAAATAATAGTCTTCTTATTTTCCAGGAATCGCTTTATATTAGTTTTATCATTTACTTCAAATGAGCGTCTTTGAAGAGGAGTCACCATGTTTAAACCCTCTCCACCTATTGTGCTAACGATCGCTGGCTCAGACAGCAGTGGTGGCGCAGGCATCCAAGCTGACATCAAATCTATCTCGGCTACGGGGGGATATGCGTGTTCGGTGATCACTGCTCTGACAGCTCAAAATACTCAAGGGGTGTCAGGAATACATTCCGTTCCTGTCGAGTTTGTTGAACAACAGCTCGATTCGGTGTTTAGCGACCTCAATGTGATTGCAGTGAAAGTGGGCATGCTGAACGACGCTCAGATCATCAAATCAGTCGCTCGGCGATTACGTCAATACCAGCCTCAATATTTGGTTGTCGACCCAGTGATGGTTGCAACCAGTGGGGATAAATTATTAGAAGACAGTGCGGTTGAAACCCTAAAGCAAGAATTGATTCCTCTCGCAACCTTGATCACGCCAAACTTACCTGAAGCAGCAGTATTAACTGGGTTAGACCTTCCAGATAATGAAGACGATATGGTAGCAATGACCGATGCATTAAAAGCCACTGACGCTTTAAACATTTTATTGAAAGGCGGTCACCTAGAGACGGACGACAGCAGTACCGATCTACTCATCACCTCCCAAAAGATATCGCGATTCAGCGCAAAACGTCACGCTTCCAAAAACACTCACGGCACTGGGTGCACGCTTTCGTCTGCGATTGCCTCTTATCTGGCTCAGGGTCAGCCTTTGGAACAGGCTGTCAGCATGGCAAAAAACTACATTACGAAAGCCATTGCTCATGCTGATGAACTGGAAGTAGGAAACGGTCGCGGACCCGTTCACCATTTCTATACCGATTAAAAACAAAAAAGCCGAAGCATAAGCTTCGGCTTTCTTTAATCATCTAACGACTAAGGCGTATAGTATGTTGCTGCACCTGGTCCAACAGGCAAGCCAAATACGAATACCCAAGCGTAGAACAGGATACTCCAACCTATGATGAAGCAGATTGAGTATGGCAACATGGTCGCAATCAGCGTACCGATGCCCAAGTTCTTCATGTAGCGCGTTGCAACCGCCAGGATCAGGCCAAAGTAACTCATCATTGGAGTGATGATGTTAGTGGTCGAGTCACCAATACGGTACGCCGCCTGAATGGTTTCTGGCGCGTAGCCAACCAGCATCAACATTGGAACGAAGATAGGTGCTGTTACCGCCCACTGAGCAGAAGCAGAACCAATCATCAGGTTGATGAAACCACACATCAGAATGAAGGCGAAGAATAGCATAGGACCAGTCAGACCAATGCTTTGCAGGAAGTCTGCACCCGCAACTGCGAATACCTGACCAAAGTTCGTCCACTTAAAGAAAGCAACAAACTGAGCCGCGAAGAACACCAGCACAATGTACATGCCCATAGAAGACATAGACTTCGCCATGGCATCAATCACATCGCGATCCGTTTTCATTGTGCCCACGACTTTGCCGTAAACAAAACCTGGAATTGCAAAGAAAACAAAGATAAACGCTACGATACTCTTCAGGAATGGAGAGCCAGCTACTTCACCTGTAACCGGGTTGCGAAGTACACCGTTTTCAGGAACGATAGTCCACGCCAGTAAACCGCTCACTACAAGAACTGCAAGACCAGCAAGTTTCAGGCCTTTCTTTTCCTGAGCAGTCAGTTTACCCATTTCATCTTTAGACAGATCTTCAGACGCTTCTTCAGAATTGTATTTGCCTAGCTTAGGCTCAACAATCTTCTCAGTTACGAAAGCACCCGTGATAGCAATGAAGAAGGTAGAAACAAACATGAAATACCAGTTTGATTCAGGTCCTACTGTGTAAGTAGGGTCGATCATCTGTGCTGCTGTTTCAGTAATACCTGAAAGAAGTGGGTCAACCGTGCCGATCAGCAGGTTCGCAGAGTAACCGCCAGATACACCAGCAAATGCCGCAGCCAGACCCGCTAATGGGTGACGACCCAAAGAGTGGAATAGCATCGCTGCCAGTGGAATCAGAACAACGTAACCAAGTTCGGAAGCGGTATTGGATATGATGCCGGCAAAAACAACCGTAAAGGTTACCATGCGCTTAGAAGCACCCATTACCATGCCGCGCATTGCTGCAGAAAGTAGACCAGAATGTTCAGCAATCGCTACACCAAGCATAGCTACCAATACGGTACCTAGCGGTGCAAAACCAACAAAGTTTTTCACAAGGTTAGTTACGATCAACTGCAAGCCTTCAGCATTCAACAGGCTGACAACCTGAATCATGCCATCTGCTGAACGACCTTTTGCTCCTTCTGGACGCGGATCGACAACAGAGACTTCAAAGTACCCTGCGATACCGGACATAACCAGAATAGCAACACAGAAAATAGCGAATAGAGTGATTGGGTGGGGCAATAGATTCCCCAAATATTCCACACCATCAAGAAAACGTGTAAATAACGACTTTTTAGGTGGATATTGTGTATTTGAAGCAGATGAACTCATCTGTTCCCTCCTTGTAGTAATTCCTCGCTTTGTTTGACGTACCTATCAAAAAAGCAGGCGGAGATTACGTCACATAGAGAGTAATTTAAAGTCATAAATGTTACAAATGGTAAATATGTAACAAATTTAAAACCAGTTTCACGATTTTATATAAACAAATAATCCAAAATATTTATACTTTACGACATATAAAATACACAATTATGAAACTCTGCACATTTCTACTTACTGTTTTTTACCCAGCAACGAACAGTATGAATTCAATGGGAATGAACCAGTTAGGCTCTCAATAAATGTTACGCAACTGCTGTTTAAATTCTGAAAAAATTCAGACATAAAAAAATCGGTCTCAGAAAGCATCTGAGACCGATTTTTTAAGCCGTTTATCGTTTAAAAACTTAAACGACCTGCTATAAGGATTGTTTACTTACGCTTCTTAACCTTTCCCTGAACCGCTTTGAAACGAGGGTTGGTTTTGCAAATCACGTAAACACGTCCACGACGCTTAACAATCTGGCAGTCTGGGTGACGCTGCTTAGCGCTTTTTAGGGAACTTAGTACTTTCATTATTCACTTGCCTCTTCTTTTTTCTTAGAAGTCATGCCGCCAAAGCGACGGTTAAAGTTAGCCACACGACCTTCTTTATTAACCACACGTTGTTTGCCTGTGTAGAAAGGATGGGACTCAGAAGAAACATCCAAGGTGTAGTATGGGTAAGTATTACCGTCTTCCCATTCGATCGTGCGATCTGTTTGCAGCGTCGAGCCGATCAAAAAGTACTTATCTACACTCGTGTCATGAAATACGACAGTTCTATATTCAGGATGAATACCCGGTTTCATTTTAAGTTAACTCCGAAAAACTTAGTGTTATGTTATAACAGTGCATATTGATAACGATTATCACTTAAGATTGCAAGTATTTTTTATGATATCGTCAGCTTAATTAGTCTGTTTTGAGCACCGATTCCCATTCATGACACACTCCATCGTTCCTATAGGTTTTATAGAATCTCCCTATAAAGAAAAGTTTGCCGTGCCTCGTCAGCCAAGGCTTGCGCCAAGTTCAACAGCACGAATCAAATTAACGGGAGAAGCGAATTCTCCAGAAGCTGTTCGAGATATTGAGCAATTCAGCCACATTTGGCTGTTATTTCTGTTTGACCAAAATTTAACCGCAGGTTGGAAGCCAACGGTTCGCCCTCCAAGGTTGGGGGGCAATGACAGAATCGGGGTATTCGCCTCACGAGCCACATTTAGACCAAACGGTATTGGCATGTCAGCGGTCGAATTAAAAGGGGTTGTAAAAGAAGGTGAACAGGTCTATTTGGATCTGGGCAGTGTTGATTTGGTAGATGGCACACCTGTCATCGATATCAAACCGTATATTCCGTATTCCGATTCTATCCCTGACGCAACGGGAGGGTATGCGGAACAAGCGCCCAGTAAATTTGAGGTTAGTTTTTTGCCTGCCGTATACGAGGCACTAGATAAACACCCGAACCGCACTCAAATTGTGAATGTCATAACCGAAGTGTTAGCGCAGGATCCGAGACCGGCTTACAAGAAAAACAAGCCGGACAGCAAAGAATACGCAGTAAATTTGTTCGATTTGAATGTAAAATTTTCGGTCAGCGACAACTTAGTGCTAGTTCGGGCAATTGAACACTTTTGACAATCACATTTGGCTGATATCATAAGCGGCTTGATTCGGGCTGACAGCCCCAACCTCCCTGAATAGGGACTCTTTACTCCTGCCCATTCTGGCTTGAGTAGCTAACTTTAATAAACGGATAAATTGAATGCGTACCAGTAACTATCTTCTTTCTACTCTGAAGGAGACCCCAAACGACGCAGAAGTAGTGAGCCACCAGCTCATGCTACGTGCAGGTATGATCCGTAAGCTGGCTTCAGGTTTGTATACCTGGCTGCCTACTGGTCTTCGTGTACTGCGTAAAGTCGAAAACATCGTTCGTCAAGAAATCAACAATGCAGGTGCAGTTGAAACTTTGATGCCCGTTGTACAGCCGTTTGAACTATGGGAAGAGACAGGGCGCAGCGAGAAAATGGGCGCTGAGCTACTTCGCCTTACTGACCGCCATGAACGTCCGTTTGTACTTAGCCCAACAGCTGAAGAAGTGATCACTAGCCTTGTGCGTAACGAAGTGAACTCCTATAAGCAGCTTCCGCTAAACCTTTACCAGATTCAGACCAAGTTCCGCGACGAAAGACGCCCACGTTTTGGTGTCATGCGTTCACGCGAATTCTCAATGATGGATGCGTACAGCTTCGACATTGATAAAGACGGTCTGCAACAATCTTACGACGCTATGCATGATGCTTACTGCAAAGCGTTTGATCGTATGGGTCTTAACTACCGCCCGGTTCTTGCTGATACTGGTGCTATCGGTGGTAATGGTTCTCACGAGTTCCATGTACTGGCGGAAAGTGGTGAAGATCTGATCGCTTTCTCTTCTGAGTCGGATTACGCAGCAAACATCGAAAAAGCAGAAGCACTCGCTCCAACAACCGAGCTAGCAGCACCAACTCAGGAAATGACGTTGGTCGATACGCCAAACGCGAAAACCATCGCTGAGTTGGTAGAGCAGTTTGAACTGCCAATCGAGAAGACAGTGAAAACTCTGTTCGTTAAAGCCTCTGACGAAGTAGACGCCGACATTATCGCGCTGATCATTCGTGGCGATCATGAGCTAAACGAAATCAAGGCTGAAAATCTAGCGCAGGTTGCCTCTCCACTTGAAATGGCAACAGAAGAAGAGATTCGTGCACTGATTGGTGCAGGTCCTGGTTCACTTGGTCCTGTAGGTCTAAAACTTCCGTTCATTGTTGACCGTACCGTTGCCGTAATGAGTGACTTTGGCGCTGGTGCAAACATTGATGACAAACACTACTTCGGTATCAACTGGGGTCGTGACGTTGAGCTTGGTCAGATTGAAGACCTGCGTAACGTAGTTGAAGGCGACCCTAGCCCATGTGGTCAAGGTACCATTCAGCTTAAGCGCGGTATTGAAGTCGGTCATATCTTCCAGTTAGGTAAGAACTACTCTGAGAAGATGAACTGTGGCGTACTTGGTCCAGATGGCAAAAACGTCATCCTGGAGATGGGTTGTTACGGTATTGGTGTAACACGTGTTGTTGCTGCCGCTATCGAACAGAACCACGATAAGTTCGGCATCATCTGGCCAGACGCGATTGCACCATTCCAGGTAGCTATCGTTCCTATGAACATGCACAAATCTGAGCGTGTGAAAGAAGCCGCTGAAAAACTGTACGCTGAATTAACCGCAGCAGGTATTGAAGTACTCTTTGACGATCGTAAAGAACGCCCTGGCGTCATGTTCTCTGATATGGAGTTGGTTGGTGTCCCACACACTATCGTAATTGGCGACCGTAGCATGGACGAAGGCAACTTCGAATACAAAAACCGCCGCACAGGTGACAAGACGCCTGTAGCCATGGCTGATATTGTAGACCACGTTAAGGGTCAGCTGGTTTAACTCCTCTCTACAGTTTTAATCCAAAAAAGAGCAACTGAGTTGCTCTTTTTTTATTTCTGAATCCACTCTCTGGCTCCTCACAGATTCATATTCATCTTTCATTCATATTGCCGAGCGTACTCTGGCTCAGTCCTTTAAAGCGGAGGTGAGTATGGATCTCAAAAGTCTGTTAAACCAAGCACTGAATTCTGATGTGTTAAAGCAAGGTAGTCAAAGCCTAGGGAACACTGCGCAAAGTCTCGGTAAAAGTGCGCAGCAGTTTGGGCAAGACAAAAGCCAATTAGCGACATTAGGAGCTGGTGCAGTAGGAGGTGGTTTAATCGGCTTGCTAATGGGTTCCAAAAAATCCCGCAAAATGGGGAAGAAAGCCTTAGGAGTAGGAAGCGCCGCCGCCCTTGGAGCACTTGCTTTTAAAGTTTACAACGACTGGCAGAAAAGCCAGTCAGGGAATACTTCCCCACCTCCTTCCGTTCCTCAGCTTTCAGAAGATCAACACAGTATTTTGATCTTGAAATCCATGATTGCCGCAGCGAAAGCCGATGGTCATGTCGATGCTGATGAACAACAAAAGATCCAGCAAGCCGTTGCTGAATTAGGTGCGGACGAATCCGTTCAACAGCTCGTTCAAGCTGAGCTGAATAAACCTCTGGATCCTTCTGAAATTGCGTTAGCAGTATCCCACAAAGAACAAGCAGCTGAAGTATATTTAGCATCGCTTCTAGTCGTCGATGATCAGAACTTTATGGAAAAGAGTTATCTCAAAGAACTCGCTAATCAGCTTGGTCTTGCTGACGAGCTTGTGCAACAACTCGAAGCTCAGGTACAACGTTAAGTTTTCTCAGGTGGCTTTGTTCCCTCATTGCGGAGCCACCTGAGCTTTATTCTTCCTAATTGAGCGCTTAAATAAGCACCAACCTGTTCCCCATCTTGCGCTGAAACAAACTCATGTTTTGAGTTTGTTTTTTTGTATATTGAGGTCACCTGGGTATCTCGGTATATTGACCGCAGTTTTCCTTTTTCTAGGTAGTTGTTATGAAAGTATTCGATTGTTGCGAAATGATTCGTGAAATGTATGCGCAGATAGGCAGTGGTGACCAAGCTTATGTGCCTAAAGCCATCGCTTGCTCTATTCGAGCACTCAATGACATCGCAGCAGACTCTAACCTTCCAAAAGACGTTCGTGAAAAAGCGGCATTTGCGGCAGCGAATCTCCTGATCTCCGATTTCGAGGATGCTTAAATGAACTTATCGAATTACGAAAATATGGATCCGGTCATGCTGATGAGTATCGTGAACATGAAACTTCGCGACGACTTCGGTGGCGATCTCGACAAGCTGGTCGTTTTCTTCGACATCGATAAAAGCAAACTGGAAGCGAGACTGGCAACGGCTGGTTTCGAGTTTCTACCTGACGCAGGTCAGTTCAGATAAAAAAACGCCGCTCAACTTGAGCGGCGTTTTTTTGTTTCCAATTTCTATTAACCGAATGAAGCCCAGATGACCGTAGCAACAAGAACAGGGCACACAAACTTCACATAAGCAGGCCATATCTTACCAAACCAACCTAACTGGAAGTCTGGGTTTCCTTGCTCTAGTTCCTTAATTTTGGAATGACGGTTCCACACCCAACCACCAAATAAGCAGAACATCAAAGCTGCTGTCGGCTGAAGATATTGCGTTGCCACCATAGCAACCAGACCAAACAGATCGCCAAAGTTAAAGACAATCACCACACTAAAGAGTGCGATTAATCCACCAAGCACCCAACTTGTCAGGCTACGACCTGTATCCATTCTCTCACTTACCAGTGCGACAGGGCATTCAAGCATCGAAATTGAAGAAGTCAGTGCTGCAATCGTCAGTAATAAGAAGAAAATGATGGCAAAGATCTGACCGAGTAAGCCAAGGCTTTCAAACATCAGAGGCAATACCGTAAACACAAGCGTGTCAGAGCTCAGAAGAGAGCCGTCTTCCGCGTAGATTTGCACCCCCTTCTGCATGGCAACAAACATCGCAGGCATAACAACAAGACCAGCAATAAATGCCACGGCGGTATCTACAAGCGTTACATTCATCGCCATTTTAGGCAGGTTCTCTTTTTTACTCAGGTAAGAACCGTAAATCAGCATGGAACAACCACCAATGGTTAGCGAGAAGAAGCCTTGTCCCATAGCCGCAAGAATCAGTTTTCTGTCCCACACTTTTTCAAAATCTGGAATCAGATAGTGTTTCAAGCCTTCCATCGCTCCGGATTGCATCATGATATAGATGAACAGCAGACCAAAGAGAATAAACAACGCAGGCATCAGACGAGAAGACCACTTCTCAATACCCTGTTTTACACCACCTTGAACAATCAGAATGGTAAGAACGTAAAAAGTGATGGTACCAAAAAGGTTACGTTCTACACTGAATCCTTTAAACCACTCTGCCGCCGAGACAAATCCAAATAACTCAGCGATGGCACCTAAAAGAAAACAGATTAACCAACCGCCTACAATGGAATAAAACGCCAGAACAGCACTTGGTACACTGAGACCAATCCAGCCGACTAACCCACCAACAGTTTTCCCGGCCGGATTTGCTGTTAACGACTTCATACTGTCGACAGGGTTAGCCTGACCGTGCCTGCCTATCGCCATTTCGACCACAAGCATTGGAAATGCCACAACCAAAATCATAATGAGGTAGACCATTAAAAATGCGCCACCACCATTACTTGCTGCCTGAGTAGGAAAACCCCAAATGTTTCCAAGACCTACCGCAGCTCCTGCCGCTGCTAGAACAAACCCTAAACGCGACCCAAAATTCTCTCTTGTACTTGCCATACTTCGTTACTGACACACCTCTGAACTAGTTGACTAGTACAATAGTGTTTTCAACGCCAAATAACAAGAGATAGCAGTATCATTAACCAGCTAACAGCTCGCAAAACAAACGATTCATCTAGTAAAAAAGAACTGGCTATTCATCAGATAGAAACAACCTTTTCAATAAAGTGAGATGCCTCGTAAAGCTGTTGAAATAGCCAGTTAGCAGAATATTTCTCTGTGATATTCCATCTAGTTTTGCAATTAATTCAAAACCCTACCAATGACATTGCTTAAAAATCCATCTAATAAGGGAAAGATTCGTGCTTTTTGCGTTTGTAGATTGAAGCACTTTAGTTCTGGGGGAGCAGTCAGTCCCCATTTTTATGACGGGAGAAGAAATGAAAAGGACAATTATCAGCGGCGCTATTCTGTCCGCTCTTAGCCTTGCTGGCTCAGTACAGGCGGCGACGGTCGACTGTACTGCTTTGCCAGTTTGGCAACCAGAAACAACCTATTCCACAGATGGAAAGGTCCAGTTTGAAAACAATGCTTATCAAGCGAGATGGTGGTCGCAAGGAAAATCGCCGGCTACCCATTCTGGTGACTGGCAGGAGTGGCAATGGTTAGGGGCTTGCAGTGGTTATAATGCACTGCCAGAAGTGACCATCACTTCCCCATTGAACAATGCTCAGCTATCTACAGGGCAGATAATCGGATTACAAGCCAACGCATCAGACATTGACGGAAATGTCGCACAGGTAGAATTCTTCCTTTCTGGTGTAAGCCTGGGTGTTGTAACTGCCGCTCCTTACACTCTGGACTGGACAACAACGACAGGTAGCCACACCATTTCTGCTGTTGTAACTGACAATCTGGGCGCAACAAACGAAGCCACCGTGCAGATCAGCGTAAGCCCTGCGGGTGATTTGGTTCCGCCAAGCATTCAATTGACGTCTCCGACAGGCTCAGAAACCTTAGTTCAGGGTGATGTGTTGGCTATCGCGGCTAAAGCTTCTGATACCGATGGCTCTGTCTCGAAAGTCGAGTTTTATGTTGATAACGCCTTGGTTGCAACAGACACCACCGCACCATTTGAGCATAACTGGACAGCCGTTGCGGGTACGCACGTTATTTCCGCTAAAGCAACGGACAATGACAACCAGTCTACCGCTAGTCAGGAAGTCACAGTTAACGTGAATTCAGGGTCTTCTGGTGGTTGTGCCGATGCTGTTCCATACGTAGCTGGGACAGCCTACTCAAACGGCGATCTGGTTGAAAACAATAACCAGAAATACCGTTGTGACCAAGCAGGATGGTGTTCATCAAGCTCCGCGTGGGCGTATGAACCTGGAGTGGGTGCGCACTGGCAGGAAGCGTGGACAGGTTTGGGCGCTTGCAGCGCGGCACCTGAAGTAACACTAACTGCACCAGCGACAGGTGACGTCATCCTTGCAGGATCCACAGTTGCTGTCAGCGCCAATGCATCTGATGCAGACGGCACAGTGACGCAAGTTGAATTCTTTGCAAACAGCACCAGCATCGGAGTTGATACTCAAGCGCCTTACACTGTGAACTGGTCTGCAACTGCTGTTGGCGAGACAACGGTCAAAGCCGTCGCAACAGACAACGGCGGTTCAACGGGTGAAGCTTCTGCTTTGGTGACTGTTAGCGATCAGCCTGTTGTTACCCGCTTAACGGCACCAGCAAACGGCAGTGTGGTTGGAGTAGGTAAATCAACGCTAGTGAGCGCTGACGCCACCAGCCTGACAGGCACAGTCCAAAGCGTTGATTTCCTGGTGAACGGTTCAGTCATCGCTTCAGATACTACTGCGCCTTACAGCACAAACTGGACTCCGGCAGCCATTGGTAGCTACACACTGACGGTTATCGCTAAAGATTCGGCTGGCAACAGTGCGGTATCTTCAGGTGTTACAGTAAGCGCTGTCGAGCAGGTAGCGAAAAAACATAACCTAATTGGTTACTGGCACAACTTCGTTAACGGCTCAGGTTGCCCAATTCGCCTAGCGGATATGTCTGAGCGTTGGGACATCATTGATATCGCGTTCGCAGACAATGATCGTAACAGCGACGGAACGGTCCACTTTAACCTTTACTCTGGCGACATTCACAGCACCTGCCCTGCAATGGATCCTGTTCAGTTCAAGCAGGACATGGCAGCGCTACAGGCGAAAGGTAAGATCTTCGTTCTCTCTCTAGGCGGTGCAGAAGGCACCATCACTCTTAACACAGATCAGGATGAAGCTAACTTTGTCAGCAGCCTGACCGCTATCATCAAGGAGTGGGGTTTTGATGGTCTAGATGTAGACTTAGAAAGCGGGTCAAACCTTGTTCATGGCTCCCAAATTCAGGCTCGTCTCGGTCGTGCTCTGAAGGCTATTGAAGCTAATACAGGCGGAGATATGTACCTGACCATGGCACCTGAACACCCTTATGTACAGGGCGGAATGGTCGCTTACACGGGTATATGGGGTGCGTATATTCCGGTCATTGACCAAGTACGCGATACGCTAGACCTGCTTCACGTACAGCTCTACAACAATGGCGGTTTGCCTAACCCTTACATGCCAGGTGCAGCGCCTGAAGGTTCTGTCGATATGATGGTGGCTTCAGCGAAGATGCTGGTGGAAGGCTTTGCTCTGGCGGACGGTTCTCAGTTCGCTCCGTTGCGTGACGATCAGGTAGCCATTGGCTTGCCATCTGGACCTAGCAGCGCGAACTCTGGTCAGGCTCCGGTTCAAAACATCTACGACGCTCTGGACTGTCTGATTAAGGGCACTAAGTGTAGTTCTGTTGTTCCGGCGAAACTGTACCCGAACTTCGGTGGTGTGATGACCTGGTCCATTAACTGGGATCAGCACGACGGTTTCAACTTCTCTGTCCCTGTTGGTAACAAACTAGACCAACTGAACGCAGGCAAGTAAAGCGAACTCAAACACAAAGGGGAGCCATCGGCTCCCCTTCTTTATGCATACCTAAATTAAAAACACCGGATAATCTTTTAACTCTGGAATCTTCTCATGCAGCTTCTGTTCTTCTGTTGCCACGTCTTTCAGTTGCTCACAGTATTGCTGTGCTTCTTTACGAATCTCTTCAGACTGTCCTTGGATTTTCTCTTTTAAAGAATCTTTAAGAGCACTCATCTGTTTTTGCATTTCGGTAAAGTTAATGCCACCGTCGGTTTTCATTTTTTCCGACAACGCTGAAAAAGCGCTCGAGAAAAACTCACCATTAAAGGTTTGCATGGCACCTTCAAAGTCTTTCTTCCAATTGCTGAAAGCATCTTTGAATGCATTTTCCTTCAGGATGAACTCGCCTTCCTGATAGTAGCGTGACTCCAGCTCTGAATAGAAATCATCAATAGCGGTTTTTACATTGCTAAACGCTTCGCTATTGTCAAAGCTGGCACTGACGTCATCCACAATGTCTTTTGCCAGATCAGCACCGTTATTGGCGATGTCTTTGGCTCTTGGGACGTACTCGTTCATTTTTTCGCGGTAAGTGTCCACCGCCTGAGCTTGCCACTCACTGAGTGACAATTTTTCTCCATTAATGAATACGTTGTTGTCTTTGTCGATCAGAACTTTCGCCTGACCTTGTTGATATACTTCGACTTCATGTCCGTCCAAATGGACTTCATTTTCTACATCTACTTCGCATTGAGACGCATGTGAGTAAGTACTCATTGTCAGCAATGCCAATCCTATCCATTTTTTATACATAGTCACCTCAACATCGACCACTACTTCGCCCAAGTTAGCAAAGTGAGTGAGTAAAATGTCAGTAGTTTGTTATATAAGGGAAACAATTTCGTATTCGGTTCGCTGGTGTCCCGCTTGCAGAGACACTTCATCCCCCAAGTATTTTCCCTTCAATTCTTGTCCAAGAGGCGCTTGCAGAGTCACAACTGCAACGGGCTCGCCGTTAAGCTCAACGCTCATTCCACCTGCAGAAGGACCGATAAAATACCAGAAAGTTTTGCCTTCTCGGTTTTCAAGTTGGATCAGTGCCGTCATGCCTATCGGTGTATCTTCGTCATACTCACGCAGGATCAGTTCTGAGTACAAGCGGATATTTTCTTCACACTCAGCCACTCTCTGCGCCTGACCATGCGCCAGGTACGCCGCTTCCAGTGCCAGAGTGTCGTACTTGTGTTCGGGTACGGTTTCTTCATCTGTCGCAGAATCAATGGCAGTTTGCGCAGCGCTGTGCGCGGTTTGATGTGTGCGTTGCAATTCAACCAGAAATGCCTGTCGGAGTTCAGACTTGTTCATATTCTTTTGATTATGGTTTCCAATGAACTGCTAGAATACTCGCACTGATACTCATAGGGGAAGTTTTAGATGGTCGATCAGGCTGTTCGCCAAAGTTTGCAGCAGGTTTTTGGCTTTGATTCATTGAGAAATGGTCAAGAAGAAGTGGTTACTCACATACTGCAGGGACACTCCAGTGCCGCTATTTTTCCAACGGGATCAGGTAAATCACTGTGTTATCAATTACCTGCCCTGCATTTACCTCACCTGACATTGGTTATATCTCCACTGCTTGCCCTGATTAAAGACCAGCTTCAGTTTCTCAAGAGCAAAGGCATAGCCGCCGAGTCTATCGATTCAACGCAAGACCGAGAAACTTCTCAACACATTATGCAGTCGGTACGAAACGGGACCACCAAGATCCTGATGATTTCTGTAGAAAGACTGAAAAACGAACGTTTCAGGCAGTTTATTTCGCAAGTGCCGATTTCCATGTTGGTGGTGGACGAAGCGCACTGTATTTCGGAGTGGGGGCACAACTTCCGTCCTGATTACCTTAAACTGCCGCAATATCAAAAATCCCTGAATATCCCACAGGTACTTTTGCTGACCGCGACCGCGACGCCAAAAGTCATCGAGGATATGCAATCTAAGTTCAATATCCAGAGAGAGCACATAACGGTGACCGGGTTCTACCGTTCCAACCTGCGACTGGACATTCAACCCTGCCTTCAGTCTGAGCGTTTGGACAAGCTGACGAGTATTCTTCGTAGCCAGCCTGATAGCCCGACGATTGTTTACGTCACACTGCAAAACTCCGCTGAGCAAGTCGCCAGTTATCTGCGCGAGTATGGCATTAACGCGCTGGCGTACCATGCGGGTTTAAAAAGTGAAGACAGAGAACACATCCAGCACGACTTTATGACTGGCGCCGTTCCTTGCATTGTGGCAACCATCGCTTTTGGTATGGGCGTGGATAAATCCGACATACGACGAGTGATTCATTTTGATTTACCTAAATCGATAGAGAATTACTCACAGGAAATTGGCCGTGCAGGTCGGGATGGGCAACACTCTGACTGCATTTTACTTGGAGACAAATCTGGGCTGACCGTTCTGGAGAATTTCGTTTACGGCGACACACCCGACGCCAATGCCATTCAGTTAGTGATAGAGCAGATCTACCAGAGCGGAAGTGAGTGGAGCATTATGCTCAACCGTCTTTCTAAAGAATCCAATATTCGTCAGTTGCCACTTAAGACTCTGTTGGTGTATCTGGAACTGCAAGGCGTGATTGAACCAAGGTTCAGTTACTTTGCAGACTATCGATTTAAGCTGAATATGGAACAGCAACAGATTTGTGCTCGTTTTCAGGGTGAAAGAAAACAGTTTGTAGAAGCGATTTTCCAATGTTCACCAAAAGCCAAGACGTGGCACACCTTAGACTTTGATGCGCTTTGGCAGGGATACTCCGCCGAGCGCAGCCGAGTAGTTTCTGCGTTGGACTATTTCCATGAAAACGGATGGATTGAGTTGGAAAGCAAACAAGCCACCGATGTGTACCGAGTGCTGAATACGCAATCTGCTCCAAATGAGCTCGCTCATCAGATGCACAGCCTGTTTGAGCAAAAAGAACTAAGTGAGGTAGAACGCATACGAACCATGGTGGCGTTTTTTGAAGAGTCGCGCTGTCTGAGTTATCAACTTGCCTCCTACTTTGCTGATGAAAACGCGCCAGCGGAATGTGGTCATTGTTCGGTCTGTGAAGGAAGAGTGGCTCAATTGCCCGGAGCAGAACCAGTTCCTGTTGATTCCACGAACATTGAGCATTGGATCACACCCTATTTAAAGGCAACGAGAGGCTCGGCAACTCCTCAGGCTCTGGCTAGGTTTCTTTGTGGTATTGCCACCCCAGAGTCCACCAGCGTCAAAGCAAGGCAAATGGAAGGCTTCGCGAAATTAGAAAGTACGCCATTTAGTGAAGTGCTTAATCACGTAAAACAGTCTCTCTAGAAGAAGCTGAGCTGACGCGCCTCCTGCTCGGGTTTAAGCATCACGTTTAACCCGAGCAACCGGATCTCACGACCTTTCTGGCGTTGAAGTACTTTTTCTAATAAGCCCCGAAAATCTTCCAACTCCAGTTCACCGTGAATGTGTTCAATGGTGGTTTGCTGAAAATCGGCAAACTTCATTTTAATACCTTGCTTAATGATGGATTTATCCGGAGACGCTTTTACCAGTCGCTGCTCCAGTTCCGGATACAACTTTTCAGAGATCACCTGCCAGCATTCATCAAAGGTACTGATATTTTGTGAAAAGGTTCGCTCTACCCCAACTGATTTCCGTTCGCGCTCTGTTTCAATATTCCGGTTATCAATGCCATGGCTTCGTTTCCAAAGCGACGCCCCTAATCTGCCAAAACGAGTCAAAAGGTCACGATAATCGGATTCACGAATGTCCAGGCAAGTGTAAAAGCCAGCATTATTAAGTTTTTCCAGGGTCACTTTTCCAACCCCAGGGATCTTATCTAGCGTCAGTGTATCTATGGTCTCCTGCACCTTCTCAGGTGGAATGACACACAGACCATTCGGTTTATTGATGTCAGACGCCACTTTCGCCAGAAACTTGATGGGGGCAACACCAGCCGAAGCCGTTAGCTTCATCTCATGCCAAATATCGTATCGGATTGCCTCGGCAATTAATGTGGCGCTACCGTGAAGAACGTTGGACTCCGACACGTCCAGATAGGCTTCATCCAGTGACAGAGGCTCTATCAGTTGAGTGTATCGTTCGAAAATACTGCGGATCTTGCGGGATGTTTCTACGTAAACTTGCATGCGTCCGGGAACCACTAACAAATTGGGGCATAACTTGAGTGCCTGCCCCGTAGGCATGGCAGAACGCACTCCGAATTTTCGCGCTTCATAATTGCAGGTACTCAGCACGCCGCGCTGTTTTTCGCTTCCCCCAACCGCCAGAGGACGACCGCGATAGGATGGGTTATCGCGCATTTCAACGGCGGCATAAAAACAATCCATATCAACATGGATGATTTTCCTCGTCGTATCTACTGACATGGTTATCACTCAAAGCACAAAAAATACTGTATATAAAGTCAGTATAATAAAACTCATGCTCTTTTCACAGTACAAAGATGAGCTGAGTGTTCGCTCTGCTGACAGCTCATGTCAGTAGTCAAGATTCGTGTAGTCATCAACCTAAGAATTTTGATTGTGATCCAGAAAGAAATCCGCCCTTTGAAAATGATTGATTATAAAGCTGAATCATATTTGGAATATGTCTCAACCTTTTTACCAGTGTGGAAATAATCCAGTTTTTAATGGAAGTACTCATTTTTGTGATTAAACTTAACAAACGGGTAACGTATATCAAAAAGAAGAAGTTGGAGCTCTGGTGTTAAATCGGATTTTGGTTGTCGAGGATAGCCGCGCTTTTCGCAACTATCTCAACTCACAACTTGGACAAATTGGTTTTGAGGTCGTTCTGGCAGAATCGCTGGAAGCAGCCAATAACATAATAAAACATGATACTAACTTTCTATGCGCTGTATTGGACTATTGCTTGCCGGATGGTCCCGACGGCGAAGTGATCGATCTTGTCTTGTCGCACAAAGTCCGTGCTATCGTCCTGACTGCGCAATTTAACGAGAACATTCGTGAAAGTGTTATCGCAAAAGGTGTGTTGGATTACATCACCAAAGACAGCAGTGCCTCCGTTTCTTATCTTATCCCTTTACTGAAACGCCTGATGGCGAATCACACCCATAAAGCCTTGGTGGTTGACGATTCAGTGACCGTCCGCAACCATGTCGTCTACCTTCTGGAACATCAGTATATCGATACACTGCAAGCTAAAGATGGCGAGCAGGCCATGGAAGTTCTGGCGAAAAACCCTGATATTACGATGATCATCACCGATCATGACATGCCAAACAAAGACGGCATTACCATGACTCGTGAGATCCGTAACCAGTACGACAGAAACCATCTAGCGATTTTGGGGCTATCTGGAAACAACGACAGAACCATGACCGCTCGATTTTTGAAAGCGGGCGCAAATGACTTCTTGTATAAGCCATTCAACCAGGAAGAGTTTTACTGTCGGGTTCAGCACATATTGGATATGAAAGACGCCACCGACGAGTTGTATCGAATAGCTAACCAAGATGCTCTCACCGGATTATGGAACCGCCGCTACCTGTTTGGCGAAAACGGCACTAAATGCTGCGATAACCGCAATGTTGCCATGATAGACATCGACTTCTTTAAGAAGGTAAACGACACCTACGGACATGACGGCGGGGATCGCGCACTGGTCACAGTGGCTCAGATTATTTCTATTTACTTTAAGAATGAAATTGCTGCCCGATTCGGGGGAGAAGAGTTCTGTATTCAGCATTGTGGTGATTACGAAGAGTTCCAAACCCGATTAGAAAACATGCGTCAGCGCATTGAAAAAACAGCGGTTCAATACGAAGACCAGCGAATTAATCTCACCGTAAGTATTGGGGTGAGCTGCGGCGACCAGAGCAAGTCTTTGGAAGACATTATCCGTGACGCAGACGATCTGCTTTACCAAGCGAAAGAAGAAGGTCGAAATCGCCTCATTGCGCGGTAACGACCTCCGACCTCCCCCATAAATCTCCAAAATTCACCCAGACACTAAACAAAGCACAGCATACGTTTAATTTTCTAGCCGCGGCTTTATTGCACCGAACCCCAAGGGTTTTCACAATACCTTAGTCACCCTCAGTGACCTTATGAAGCCGCGAAAATTGGGACTCTCTATTCCCACATCAGCTTCCGGGGTCGCTCAACTCAAATTCGACCAAATGGAGCTTCATTGTGTGGAAGAAACTGACTTCTCTTGCTGCAAGTACAATCCTGCTTATCCACTCTCCTTTCACTGCTGCGAAACAATTTAACGAGCTTTTTTCTTCCAATAATAGCGAAGCACAAACCGTCGAAGAATTTCTAGAACAAGACGACCTGTGGTTTGAAATACTCGATAACAAAGCACTGGCAGAAATCAAAAGCGTTTCCCTTTATTTCGAAGGAAAAGCCGTCACTGAAAAAGAAAAAACCGAACTGCTTAAGCTCTCTTCCATCCTGACTAAAAAGATGAAAGACAATGGACTGAAGGTGCGAAGCTGTATTGAGTGTGGCAAGACTCAAGTGGCGATGTCTGCGTCGAACGTAAGATATAAGCACGGTTTAGCCAGCAACGACGAACTGAGAAAGCTCGGTAAGCAAATTCGGGTAGATGCGTTTCTTTCATGGCGCGCCCCGCTGAATCAAGACACACACAGCATTACCATGTCACTAGTAAGCACCAAAAATAACGAAGTGGTGTGGACGGGAAACTTCGACCTGAAGGAGTCGCCGGAAGAGATAGCAAAGAAGAGTGTCAAGGAGAGCGGGTTCGGGGTCGCTCTTGGTTACATTGGTATCGCCGGTACTTCTAATAAAGGCGAAGACATTCAAAACGTCACTGACATTTCTGTCCGATACTACAGCGGGCACAGTCCGTCGGAAAAAGCACACTTTGCATTTATTGGTAACTACTTCCGCAATTTCGACAGCAGCAGCGATTTCTCTATTCAAGGTTTTGGTGCGGAAGCGCGGGCTCTTTACGCCATTACTGATGACTGGCTTTCCATTTATGCGGGTTCTGGATTTCAGTTTGTGGAAAATAAACAGAAAATCTCGGTTCGAACCGGTATCGAGCTTTCTCCACCTCGCAATGCTTTCTTTACTCATGGCGACATCTTTGTCGATATTGGTCTGATGTACATTACCAAAGACACCTACGAAAACGGCACCTGGGGTGGAAATCCTGCGTTTGATCTGACCTTAGGTGTGAGGTTCTAAATACGATGAAACTTAAATTAGCTTGCCTGTCATTAATGCTAGTCGCATTTCAGTCTATGGCGCAGGAAACCGATACTTCGGCTATCAATCAGAGAGTCGAAATGAAGGACGGTAAGATCACCATCCATTTACAGGGGCATGCCTATGAGTCTGGAGTTCAGTTCGATCTCTCTGACCCAGATATGGTGCTTACGATTGAAACCGATCCAAGTGCAGCGCCTCAGGCACTCCAGCCATTGCCAGAACCAACAAATGACGAGTTGGAAAGTGAACTGGAAAATCACCAGAACACCCCTGCTCCAGAAGAAGACTCTCCCTTTAATGAAGCTAAGGCACTAGCGTTAAAAGTAGAAGCTCAAGAAAGAGCAGTGAGCGGAGATTTTGATCAAGCTTTACAGCTTCTTAATGAGGCACAACCTCTTACTGCCCAACCTGCAAAAATATTAGCCACAAAAGGCAGTGTTCTATACAAGCTGGGAAATGTTGAAAGCGCGATTGTCGCTTGGCAACAAGCACTGGAACTCGACCCGAATCTCGGTGAGGTTAAACGTATGATGGAGTGGCTAGAGAAATGATTAAACTGCATCATCTGACCTTCGCGGTTGCATTAGTCGCAGCTTTTGGCGTGGTCGCTCAGCCGTCTAGTGAAATTCAGGCACTGGAATTTTCAGCAAAGCTGGAACAGCGTTTGAACAGCGACATTGAACGTATTATTGGTGCCAATAAGCACGTGCTGACTATTCAGTCGGAGCTGGTTACCAAGAAGCTTCAAGCTGATCCTCAAAATCAGAAGTCTGCTGCACCTGAAATATCTGAAAGACCGGAAGCGCCACAAACTGTCGCCGTTCCAGTGACCATACCTACGCAACCTGTCCCCGAATTGCCTGGACTGAGTGGCATCCCCGCTCAAGACACGATAGACGTACCTGCTCTTGCAGCACCTGCTGTTGAGCCTGTTTCATCACCTAAGCCAAAGCTACCTGTACCTAAAGTATCAGTAGCGCCAACAAAGCCAGAGAGTTCAACGGAGATCAACAAAATAGCCGTTACTTTATTGCTTGAAAATCAGGTAACGAATGAAAATGCTCAGCTAATTAAAAAACTGCTGATTCAAAAAGTGGATTACAACCCGTTACGGGGAGACACTATTGATATCATTCGCACAGAATTCTCTGTGCCTGTACCTGAGGGTACACCTCCGGTTGAAGCTCAGCCTTTGTGGCAGGAGTACCTATGGGTAGCCTGGATCGTTGCCGCACTCATTTTGCTGCTGTCGGTCATGCTGTGGCGAAAAGCGAGAGCAAACAACCAAACTTCAGTCACTAATGCTGAACCAACTACAGGCGTAAAAGCATTGCAAGCAGAACCGCTGCTTTCTCAGCAATGCTACGAGCATGAAGCTTGCCGTCAGGAGCTGGTTAAATACAGCCTGAGCGAACCTCAGAAAGTCGATAGCGTTATCCGAAAGCTGAGTCTGAATGAGCAGAACCTGCCTATGTTCGCCTGTGTGTATCAAGAACTGGGACGCGCGCTGTTTACTACCATGTACCCAAGTCTGACGGCAAAAATACCAAGTTACATCAAGTACCTTGAAGAATCGCCAGTCGATAAAGAGCAGGTAATGGCTCACTTAAAATCGTTTAAACAACTACTAGTGGATTCCAACCCAACAACCGATTCTGCAAGGAAAAACCAGCCATTTGATTTCTTGGAAAACCTGACGACCAACCAGCTAAGATGGCTTCTGGAAAACGAATTTGACCGAATTCAGGCAATGGTGATCTCTCAGCTTTCACCTTCACGCTCATCAGAATTGTTGGCGGCTTATCCAACAGAAAGGCAGGCGCATCTTGCGATGGAGATTGCACGACTAGAGGCATTACCCATGACTGCATTTAATGATGTTGCTTCCTCTCTGGCGGCAAAAGCGCAGTCTGTTCCGGATTTCCGTACTCTGCCAACTGACGGTCCTCAGGTGCTTTCTAATATTCTGGACGGGCTAAACATCAGTAAGCAAACTGAACTGCTGAACCAGCTAAAAGACACCTCTCCGGGGGCATACGTACAGCTTAAACAAAGCTATTTCACCTTTGATGACATCTGGCGCACACCTGCCAAAGTCATCAGCAACCACATTCGAAGTGTCCCTCCTCAGACTCTGGCAATTGCGCTTTCTGATGTACCAGAAGAAAAAGTATGCAGCCTGATCTCCGAGTGCCCGGAACGTTACATCACCATGGTGTCCAGTGAGGTTGAAATGCAATCCGATGTGGATGAAGAAACCAGAAATGCTGCCAGGCTTGAAGTCGTGCAGGTGATGCGACAGGCGCTGGAAGAGAAAAAATTTAAAATGAGCGATCTGGAGGTCACTGCCTAATGTCGATTAGCACCATTACAGGCTGGATTTTTGCTACCGCGGTACTGGTCACCGCAGTGGTCACCAGCACCGATAATTACTGGCTCTTCGTCAGTTTATCGAGTTTTCTCATCGTATTGGGTGGCACTTCTACCGCCGCGTTGATCAGTTATTCATACCCGTTGTTCTTCCGTGCAATTCAAGCTGTGCTAAAAAGTCTGTTTGATGGCAAGAATGAAACCAAGCTCAAACACTCATCTATTCTCCGTTCTATCGAGTGGAACAAGGTATACCGTACGGATGGTATTACCGGGCTGGAAAACTCTCTGTCAGAGAAAGAACAAAAAGATCCTTTTCTCTCAATGGCTATTGAGCTTTTAGGTACAGGGTACAAAGGGAAAGAATTGCATGCACTGCTGATGGAAAGTAACGAAAGCCAGCGCGCCCGCGAAGCTCAACCCGCCAATGTGCTGAGCACCATGGCAAACTTTTCACCCGCGTTTGGCATGATAGGGACATTGGTGGGTCTGATTGTGATGCTTGATAGCCTGGATGGCGATATGGCGACCATGGGCAAAGGGCTGGCTATCGCATTGTTGACGACACTTTACGGCACTTTGATGGCACAGGTGTTCTTTAAGCCTTCGGCCATTAATGTGCGTCGGAAATCTGATGAAAACTACCACCGAAGAGAAATGCAGATCAAAGCGTTTGTGATGATGACAGAAAAGCAGCCTGATCTGCACATCAAAGACTCTATGAACTGCTATCTGCCTCCTAAAAAGCGTCTGGAGTCTTAATATGCCTCGAAGACGCCACAACGATGCTGATGTACGTGAAGAAAATGACTGGCTTGTCACCTATAGTGATTTCATCACTTTGCTGATGACGTTCTTCATCGTCATTCTGGCTACTTCACAAATCGATCAGGGTAAGTTTGAAGACTTCAAAGCAGGCTGGAATGCATTGACTCAACGCGATGTGCCCTTACCCATGAATGATCTGCTCAAATCACTGGAGTCTGCCACGGAACAAGAGCCCATCACCCTGACTCAGGTGCCAGACGGCATTAAAGTGGACTTTGATACCGAGGCGCTGTATCAACAAGGCTCCGCCGATTTAAGTGAAGAAGGAATAAGATTGCTTGGCATTTTTGCAAACTCTCTCAAACAGGTGGACATCTCTGGCAAAGAAGTGGTTGTCGAGGGGCATACTGACGACGTACCTATTCAAAATGAAGAGTTTGACAGTAACTGGGAGCTTTCTGGGGCAAGAGCCATAGGGGTAGCACGGCATCTGATTTCGCTGTCTGTCGACAGAAACAAAGTCAGCGCCGTTGCCTTTGCAGACACTTACCCACAAAGCGCAGAGACTGACTCAATTGAAGAACAGAGAAAACAGAACCGCCGGGTAAGCATCTATATTCGACGTAGTTCGAGGCACTGATGTTCGAGGTATTAATAGCCTAGATACTTACTGGTTCCCTTCACCGAAGAATAATCCAAGTATGGGTGTAACCGTATGTATATTTCTTCGGTGATTGCTTTACAGTTTTCGTCCTGCTTGTGGTATCGTCCACCGCTATATTTATGAAACCAGCTCCTAACCCTGAAAAGTCATGACCACGGAAAATGAAACACCTGTAACCAAACCATCGATCTTTCGAAAAATATTGATGTTCTTAGGTTTGGCTATTTTTGGACTGGTGACCGGGGTCGCCATCGCATTAGCCGTTGGTGTGAACATTAACCTCACCCCCTATAAAGGAAAACTGGCTGACCTGATTCAACAACAAATCTCCCACCCGGTATCCATCGAAGGTGACATCCGACTGCGCCTTTCGTTCCGCCCTGAAATCGAAGTCAATCAGATTGAAATTGCCAATATTCCGAGTATCGAGTGGCAGCCTACCCTGAAAGTTGGTCATGCTTCGGCAAAAGTGGCGGTACTTCCTTTACTCGACAATCAGGTTTACATCGACTTTATCGATCTGAAAGACATTCATTTGTATCTGGCTAAGGATTTTGATGGTCATTCAAACTGGGAGTCTTTTCAGACGAACTCAGAGCAACCAAAAACCCTTTCAGATCAGTCTCATCAAGCTTGGTCACTCAGCCTCGGGGAACGCATTCATGCAGAAAACCTGAGTGTCGTGTACGACGACCAACAGGAAAGCGTTTATCTAGACTGGTTTCTAGACACTTTTGATTTAACCAAAGACGGCAAAATCTGGAAGTTAAATACTCAAGGGGCAACCTTAGGTCAGGCTTACGATCTGGCTATCACCGGTGAGTTGGAGAGCATCCTTAACCACCAGTCAGGGAAGTTGGATATCCAAGGCAGCTTTGCGGGCGCGGCTTTATCCCTGAGCTCGGAAATTCATCCTCTCAATGAAGGGCTATCTACTGCTAGCCTTCAACTTGACTGGCAAGACACTGGTCCCATTGAAGCACTGCTAGGATGGGATGTATACCACATAGCTCCGTTGCACATTTCAGCTAACCTAGCCGCTCAGCAAGGTCACTTAAGTGTGAAAGACTTAACTCTGGACAGCCCAGCAACTCAGGCATCTGGATATTTGGAAGTCACACTAGGCGACATCAACACGATTGATGGCAAGCTCGATGTTCCCGTGATTGATCTCAGACCCTGGCTTCAGCCGGAACCAGAACAGCACGCGATGGGCTTTGCTTCTGCCCCACCACAAAAATCACCATTACAGCGAGCATTGGATCAGTGGTTGGTTGCAACCCACACCAACCTTAACTTGACCATAGGTAAGATCTTGGGGCTGGGAACGGACATCAACAGCCTCTCGCTGTCTGTTGTAGGCAAAGAAGGCAAGCTGAGCGCTCCCCTCGCCGCCAATATTGCTCAGGTTCCTTTTCAGGGAAATGCTGAAATCGACGCCACCGAGTGGACATCAAGATTAAACATAGAGCTGGGTGCGAAAGACTCCTCATTGGGAGAGCTGGCAAGTTGGCTTGCAGGTATGGATGACGCACGCGGGCATTTAGACAATGCATTGCTGACTGTATCAACGGAAGGAACCAAGCTCAAGGAATGGATCAGCAACAGCGATCTCTCTTTTAACGTCGACAATGCTCACGTTGAATGGGCACAAGATGCCAGCTTCGCCATTGATAAAGCAAGATTCAGAGCCGGAATGAACATTCCAGTCGACATTGATATTCGCGGCAAACTGCAAGGCGTGCCTGCGACTATTACGGCAGACGCCGGTGCTCTATCTGATATTGTCAATCGCCGTGACTGGCAAACCACGCTTACCTTAGATAGCCCAGTGTTGCAATTGTCCGCATCTGGAACACTGCCACAAACCAAATGGGGCGTTGGCAGTCAATTTGCGCTTCAAATCCACAGCCCGGACATTGCTAAGCTTAGCCCTTGGCTGGGAACTCAAGCACAGGCGACGGGTCCCCTTAAGTTTGGAGCCAACCTTGTCCATCAGGGTCGTTGGATAACCTTTGAATCCCAAAATCTTCAGTTAATGGACAGCAAAGGGAAGTTCAATCTCAAATGGCAGGAAGGGTCTGAACAGGGTCTAGTCAACATTGATGCTCAATTCGACAAACTGGATTTCAACCAGTTGGCGCTTCTGGCGAAAGAAGAGTCTCTGCCAGAAGTTGAACAGGCGGTTCCAACCAAAGGGGTCAACCTTTCCGTTCCGCTACTTAGTAATGACATCCATATTCTTGACGCCAATCTCTCATTAAAAGTGAATCAAGTGCTCTGGGCACAGCAGCGACTGGAACGTTTATCTTTTAGCGGGAAAATCAGAAACGGGATGATGAGCTCAGCGCCCTTTTCCATGCGCTTTGCTAACAGTCTTCTCAAAGGAGATTTGTCCCTCAGCGTAGATGCAGCAAAAATCCATTCTGAGTTGAATCTTAGTGCCAGCACACCTGACATTTCAGAAATGGCAAAGACATTTGGTGTGGCTGATGACATGAAGATGTCACTGGACAGTGCAAAGATCAGATTGGCACTCTCTGGCAAAACCTTGCTTGAATTTATGGAGATGACCGAAGTTGATGCCCAGCTCCAGGGTGGTTACCTAGAAATCCCCGATATCTACACAGGCAAGGCAATGGCAATCCGCATTGCGGAAGGACGCTTTCATACCGGACCTGAGCGTTCAACTGAATTGCTTATAAACGGCGATGTAGCAGGAAAAGACACGCAACTGCAAATCACATCAGTGTCTTTGAAAGAAGCCAATCAACTGACAGAAAGTCTGCCAGCCGACCTCATATTCAATATCGGTGACATCGCGTTTAAAGCTCAAACTCAGCTCTCCTTACCCCTTGATTTCACCAAGCTATCGTTAAAGCTAAGTGCCGACATTCCTAACCTTGATCGCCTTAACGAATTCACTGGGGTTGCGCTTCCTCCCTACGGCCCCATCAAGTTAAGTGCAGAGCTTTCTTTGGATGAAGTCCAATATCAGCTAAAACATCTGATTCTTAATGTTGGCAGCAGTGAACTGAAAGGCAGCGGTCATCTTCGCTCGCTTGGTCGATTTAATCGACCAGACATTGCTCTATCCCTTTCCTCTGATCTGATTCAGATGGACGACTTCAAAGTCGGCAACTGGAGAGCATGGCTACCAAATGATGACAAAAAAACAAAAGAGCCAGAAGAAACGAAACCGGAAGAACACAAGCAGCCGTTGGTACTCAGCCCAGAAGGGCTATCGTGGGCGAATTTAGAACTCTCTCTGGACGTCAAAAACGTACGTTCAGGCAAAGACTGGCTGGGCGCTACAGAAGCCCGACTAAACCTGACAAACGGAAAGATGACCGTGTCGCCTTTAAAGGTTCGTATTCCGGGCGGTTCTGTATCCCTAGCTGGTGAAATAGCCGCACAAGAAGAGCTGTTTGATATTGCCATGCAAGGTCAGGTTCATCGTTTCGATTACGGGGTAATTGCTCGTCGTATCGACAATAAAACAGACATGGGTGGAGAGCTCAGTACATACTTTAATCTGACCAGTCTGGCCAACACCCCTGACAGCCTAATGAACAACGCCAATGGCTTTATTGGTTTTGCGGTTTGGCCGAAGGAGTTTGAGGCCGATCTTATCGACTTATGGGCAGTGAATTTAACGGACGCCATATTACCAAGCTTTACTGAAGAGCAAGAGTCGGTGCTTAACTGTGTCGCGGGCGGGTTTGACGTTCAAAATGGTGAGATGAGCCAGCGTGATGTGTTACTCGATACCACACGAATTCAGGTAAACGGTTCGTTTAACGCTTCATACCCAAATCGCACATTTGACCTGTACCTGACACCAAGACCTAAGTCAGCGCAGATATTTAGCTTACAGACACCAGTAGAAGTGTCTGGCAGTTTTGAGGACTTTGATTTCAATGTCCCACTTTCCGCAATTTTGGAAACATCCGTACGCTTCACCACCAGCCCGGTTATCTCGCCGATTCGCTGGCTGGTAGAAAAACCATTGCAAAGCGACGGTAGCCATGTATGTGAAGCAATTTCACGCGGAATAGCAGTTAAGCAGTAAGGGTTAAAAAATGAGAAAAGTATTTGCAGCAGTGGTGCTGTCTACAATGTGCTTTCCCGCATTTGCCAATTTTGACTACAAGCTATGCATCACTTTAGATGAAGGGGCACGGAATCACTATTTCGAGGCGTTTCTGGAGTCTAATGAGTGGGGAGCTGCAGTTTCAGGTGAATGCAAATACTTAGGGCGAATCACCCCTAAGTCGGACGGGCAGGTAATAATAGAGAGTAACCTAACCTGCCAGAATAACGGACAATCAGTGACAACTGAGTTGCCCGTCTACACACTGGACAAGCGCGGTGGAGAGGCAAACATGGCTTTTCAGGGGGATCAGGGCGAATCGTGGCGCTACGCTGTGGCTCTCACCAGTCCCAAATAGTCTGAACTTGGTACAAGCGTCTGACTTCAACACCACATACATCCAAAAAGCCAAAGATCAAAAAAGCTCAGCAATTTGCTGAGCTTTGTTCATTCTGAGAGTGCTTGATATCAGAGGATTTTGTCTTTTTCCCAAGAGGCAATCTTTTCTGCACGCATCGCTTCTCGTGCTTCACGCTTCTTACGTGCATCGCAAGGCTCTGGGCAATTACATACCTTATCAATACCTACAGCATCCAAGCCGCCACAACTGCCCTTAACCACTTTTTTCTGGAAGATGTAACCAACAGACATAGCGGTAACAATCGTCAAGAAAAACCCGAATGTAACGATAAACTCAGTCATTGCTCACGACTCCTATTATTTATTTAAATACTGCTTAAAAGTGTCTGAGTAGATTTCTTCGAACCCTTGCTCTGTTTTTACAATAATCATAACGGCAAGGTTATTTTCGTTCGCGATCTCCAGACCAGCATCTTCACCTAACACCATGATACCAGTAGATAGACCATCTGCGGTCATACTGGATGGGTGAAGTACTGTGACCGACACCACTTTATGGCTAATCGGTTTCCCGGTTTGCGGGTTGATGATATGCGAATAACGAACACCATCCTTTTCAAAGTAGTTTCGGTAGTCACCTGATGTGGCAATCGCCATGTTACCCGGCTCAATGATTTCCTGAATCGCTCGCTCAGTGGTCGATGGCTTCTCAATCGCTATGCGCCAAGGCACCTCTTCCTGATTGACGCCTTTTAAGCGAATCTCACCACCAATCTCAACCATGTAGTTGTTGATGCCCAGCGATTCAATGTAGTTCGCCACCACATCCACACCCCAGCCTTTTGCGATTGTCGATAAATCAACATACAAGTCTGGTAGTGTTTTGGTTAACGTACTCGACGTAACGCTCAGATGCTGAATACCTGTCATCGCTTTGCGAGCGTTCAGCTCTTCGTCTGATGGAACCACTTCAGGGCGAGCTTCAGGACCAAATCCCCACAAGTTAACAAGAGGACCTACAGTCACATCTAAAGCGCCACGAGTCAGTTGGTTTAACCTGATCGCTTCCTTCACTACAATTGCCGTTTCAGGCGAGACTTCAAATGCGTCGCTACCTTTGTACTGGTTGAAACGGCTCAGCTCAGAATCTTTACGATACGTCGACATCTGGTCGTTAACCAGTTCAAGCAATCTGTCCACTTCAACCTGAATATCGCCAGATGCTGGCGCACCGTCCACCTCGATATATTTAATATTATAGGTGGTTCCCATAGTAGGACCGGATAAATGGATCTGTTCTTTCGGTTGGGTACATCCCACCAGTGCCAGTAAGGAAGTTAATGCAACAAGCCAAAGTTTCACTTGCTCACTCCTGATAATTATTATGAAAGTTGATAAAGAAAAGAGTCTTGCACCGAAGGCGCTGTTCTATAGCAACTTGAGACTGCAAAAATAAATGGCCGACTCAAATGAGTCAGCCATAATTCAATCACTTAGGTGAGATTAGCCACCGAAGTCATCCAGTAGGATGTTTTCGTCTTCTACACCAAGATCTTTCAGCATGCCAATTACAGCCGCGTTCATCATTGGTGGACCACACATGTAGTACTCACAATCTTCAGGCGCATCATGATCCTTCAGATAGTTTTCATACAGTACGTTGTGGATGAAGCCTGTGTAACCTTCCCAGTTATCTTCTGGCATAGGATCAGACAGAGCACAGTGCCAAACGAAGTTATCGTTCTCAGCTTGCAGACCGTCGAAGTCTTCCACGTAGAACATTTCACGCTTAGAACGTGCACCGTACCAGAACGACATCTTACGAGAAGAGTTAAGACGCTTAAGCTGATCGAAGATATGCGAACGCATTGGCGCCATACCAGCACCACCACCAACGAATACCATTTCAGCATCAGTATCTTTCGCGAAGAACTCACCAAATGGACCAGAAATCGTACACTTGTCGCCTTCTTTCAGAGACCAGATGTATGAAGACATGATACCAGGTGGTACATCAGGATTATTAGGCGGCGGCGTAGCAATACGCACGTTCAGCATAATAATGCCTTCTTCTTCTGGGTAGTTCGCCATTGAGTATGCACGAATGGTTTCTTCGTCAACTTTAGACTCGTAACGGAACAGGTTGAACTTGTCCCAGTCTTCGCGGTATTCCTCAGGAATATCGTAATCAGCGTATTTCACGTGGTGAACAGGTGCTTCGATCTGAATGTAACCACCAGCACGGAAAGGTACTGACTCGCCATCAGGGATCTGAAGCTTAAGCTCTTTGATGAATGTTGCTTTGTTATCGTTAGAGATAACCGTACATTCCCACTTTTTAACACCGAAGATTTCTTCTGGAAGCTCGATGTCCATGTCGGTTTTCATTGCAACCTGACATGCCAGACGCTCACCTTCACGCGCTTCACCTTTTGTAATGTGGTCAAGCTCGGTAGGTAGGATATCACCGCCACCAGATTTCACTTTTACGCGACACTGACCACAAGAGCCACCGCCACCACAAGCAGAAGATACGAATACACCTGCACCAGCCAGAGCACCAAGCAGTTTGCTACCTGGTTGAGTCACGATCGCCAGATCAGGGTTATCGTTTACGGAAATTGTAATGTCACCTGTTGGTACTAGCTTGGATTTGGCAAACAAAATTACCAGAACCAGGGCTAGAACAATCAGTGTAAACATCACTACACCAAGAATAATGTCCATTGACTATTCCTTATACCTTACAGTTGAACACCAGAGAAGGACATGAAGCCCAGCGCCATAAGACCAACAGAGATAAACGTGATGCCTAGACCACGTAGACCCGGAGGGACGTCTGAGTACTTCATCTTCTCACGAATACCCGCCAATGCGACGATTGCAAGCATCCAACCCACACCAGAACCGAAGCCGTAAACCACAGACTCAGCAAAGTTGTAATCACGCTGTACCATGAATGATACCCCACCAAAGATCGCACAGTTCACTGTAATAAGCGGCAGGAAGATACCCAGTGCGTTGTATAGAGGTGGGAAGAATCGGTCTAGAATCATTTCCAGAATCTGAACCAATGCTGCGATTACACCGATGAACGTAATGAAGTTCAGGAAGCTAAGGTCTACGCCTTCGACCAATGCGTTCTCTTTAAGAACCAGGTTATAAAGCAGGTTGTTTACTGGTACTGCAACTGTTAGTACGAAAACAACCGCTACACCAAGACCGAATGACGTCTTAACTTTCTTAGATACCGCAAGGAAAGTACACATACCTAAGAAGAACGACAGTGCTAAGTTTTCGATGAAAATCGATTTAACTAACAGACTAATATAATGTTCCATGACGCCCTTACTCCTTCGCTTCTACTTGTTCTGGTTTGAACGTACGGATCGCCCAGATAAGGAAGCCGATCAGGAAGAATGCAGACGGTGCAAGAAGCATCAGACCGTTAGGCTGATACCAACCACCGTTGCTCACTAGAGGAAGTACTTCCATGTTGAATAGTTTGCCCGAGCCAAACAATTCGCGGAAGAATCCAACAGTAATAAGAACGAAGCCGTAACCCAGACCATTACCAATACCATCGATTAGAGATGGCAGTGGAGCCGATTTCATCGCGAATGCTTCAGCACGACCCATTACAATACAGTTTGTAATGATCAAGCCAACGAATACAGACAACTGCTTAGAGATGTCGTACAGGTAAGCTTTCAGAATTTGGTCTACCACGATTACCAGTGATGCGATGATTGCCATCTGAACGATGATACGCACACTGTTAGGAATGTGATTACGAATAAGAGAAACAAAGAAGTTAGACAATGCAGTAACAAATACTACCGCCAGTGTCATAACGAATGCTGTCTCTAGTTTGGTGGTTACTGCAAGTGCAGAACACACACCCAGTACCTGAAGCGCGATTGGGTTGTTATCCAATACAGGCGCTAACAGGCTCTTTTTAACATCTTGTGCACCAGACATTAGTTCAGACCTCCGTCACGAACTTTAGCTAGGAACGGACCAAAGCCCTTGTCACCTAACCAGAAGTCGAATGTACCTTGAACACCATTACCAGTCAGTGTTGCACCTGATAGACCGTCAACGCCGTGCGCTGAACCTTCAGGAGCTCCACCTTTTACAACCTTGATTGCTGGTTGATGGTTTTCGTCGAACAATTTCTTGCCTACGAACTGTGCACGCCAGCTTGGGTTTTCAACCTCACCACCAAGTCCAGGAGTTTCACCCTGCTCGTAGTAAGTGATGCCCGAAACTGTGTTGCCATCGGTTTCAACCGCAACAAAAGCGTACATCATTGACCATAGACCATTACCGTGAACAGGGATAATCACTTTAGATATTGCGTCGCCATCTTTAACCAGATAAACGATACCTGTGTTGGCACGACGAATGATTTTCGCTTTGTCGTCGTCAGCGGTCAGTTTGATTGACGAAGAAGGATCTTTCGATGCTTTACGCTGATCATAGTCAGCCGCAGTGAAGCCATCTTCTGTTTTTTCAATGAAGTCACCTGATTTAAAATCAACCAGACGCGGTTCGATTTTCTCACCAAACAGTGAACGAACCTCTGCAGCACTACCTGCTTCATAGCCTGCAACTTCAACGATCTTGCTTTGTTTGTCGAGTACAGCATTAGCTTTCTGCTGACTACGTAGACCTACGGCTGCTGTTGATACAACGATTGAACAAACCAGGCTCAATCCGACAACAACACCCAGCGTCTTTTTAATGCTATCGTTATTACTTGCCATAACGTGCTTTTCTCCGCTTGATGTTCTTCTCGATCACTACGTGGTCGAACAGAGGTGCGAATAGGTTCGCGAATAGAATCGCCAGCATCATACCTTCAGGGTAAGCTGGGTTAACTACACGAATCATCACACACATAGCACCAATCAATGCACCGTATGCCCATTTACCTTTGTTGGTAAAGGAAGCTGATACTGGGTCGGTTGCCATGAAGAACATACCAAATGCAAAGCCACCCAAAACAAGGTGCCAGTGCCAAGGCATGCTGAACAGTGGGTTCGTGTCTGAACCGATGATGTTGAACAGGAATGACGTTGCCACCATACCCAACATAACACCAACGATGATTCGCCACGAGGCAACACCAATGTAGACAATAAACGCGGCACCAATCATCAGTGCCAGAGTTGACACTTCACCAATAGAGCCAGGGATATTACCTAGGAATGCATCCATCCAAGTGATTGCTTCACCAGTGATTGTGTTCACTAGTGCACCGTTACCGCCTTGAGCCCACTGGCTTAGAGCTGTTGCACCAGAGAAACCATCTGCCGCAGTCCAAACTACATCACCAGAGATTTGTGCTGGGTAAGCAAAGAATAGGAAAGCACGACCTGCAAGCGCTGGGTTAAGGAAGTTACGACCTGTACCACCGAAGATCTCTTTCGCAACAACAACACCGAAGGTAATACCTAGTGCTGCCTGCCATAGAGGAAGTGTTGGTGGAACGATTAACGCAAACAGGATAGAGGTAACAAAGAAACCTTCGTTAACTTCGTGCTTACGAACCATACAGAAAAGGACTTCCCAGAAACCACCCACAACAAAGACTGTCAGGTAGATCGGCAAGAAGTAGGTTGCACCAAGAATCATCTTGGTTCCCCACCCTGCTTCCAGGGAGAGTGGTCCGGCAATCATCTCTGTTAACCAGTAGTGCCAGTTGCCAGCAACAACGCCTGCAAACTCTGCACCTTGGTAAAGATGATTCAGACCCATAATTGCTTGGTTACCTGCGTTGTACATACCCCAGAAAATTGCTGGGAAAGTCGCAAACCAAACCATGATCATGATACGTTTTAAGTCAACGCTATCACGAACGTGAGAACCACGTTTTGTCACCAAACCTGGTGTGTAGAAAACTGTCGCTACAGCTTCGTACAGAGCAAACCATTTCTCGTGTTTACCACCTGGCTCAAAATGGTGCTCGATATCTTCAAGAAACTTCTTCAGGGCCATGACTTAACCTTCCTTCTCGATCTTGTCTAGACATTCACGAAGCAACTCGCCGTATTCGTATTTGCCAGGGCACACAAAGGTGCACAATGCCAAATCTTCTTCGTCCAGCTCTAGCGCACCCAGTGCTTGAGCACTGTCAGTGTCGCCGGCACACAGGTCACGAAGCAGCAAAGTTGGTTCCATATCCAGAGGTAGTACCTTCTCATAGTTACCGATTGGCACCATAGAACGATCACTACCGTTGGTCGTTGTTGTCATGTTGAATAGACGGCCTGAGAACAGGTGACCAAGATATGCACGAGTAATCGAGTATTTGTTCTTACCAGGCATTGCCCAGCCAAATAGCTCTTTCTCATAGCCTTCACGAATTGCAGATACTTGAAGGTGGTAACGACCAAGGTAGGCATGGGGACCTTTCGCTTGAGTACCAGCAAGCACAGAACCGGAAATAATACGTACATCGCCAGGCATCAACTCGCCATCAGCCAGTTGTTCCAGGCTTGCACCTACAGTTGTACGAACCAAACGTGGATTGTTTACAACTGGACCTGCCAGAGAAACCACACGATCAGTGTATAGCTCACCTGTCAGGAATAGCTGACCAAATGCAATCACATCTTGGTAGTTGATGCTCCATGCAGAGACAGCTTCATTAACAGGGTATAAGAAGTGCATGTGTGTGCCAGCAAGCCCAGCAGGGTGCGGTCCATCAAATACATGTTCTTCAACATTAGATTGAGATGAGCGAGGCAGACTATTGCCATTTTTACATACGTAAACTTTGCCTTCAGTCAGACGAGAGATAATGTCTAGACCAGCGGTAAACGCTTCGGCTTGCTCATTGATGATAACTCCAGCATCTGCTGCCAATGGATTGGTATCCATTGCCGTAACGAAGATAGCTTGAGTTGAAGACTCGATCGCAGGAACCTTGCTGAACGGACGAGTACGAAGTGCAGTCCACATACCTGATTCAACTAGCTGAGTTTTGATCGCTTCACGGTCAAGACTGACTAGTTTATCGGCTGCGTAACTGTCGAAAGTCACTTTCTCATCACCTTCTACTTCAATTACTACAGATTGAAGTACGCGCTTAGCGCCACGGTTAATTTCAATGACTTTACCACTCGCTGGAGCAGTGAATTTAACGCCTTCATTCTTTTTGTCGACAAAAAGAACTTGACCTTTTTTCACTACATCGCCTACGCGACAATGCATCGTAGGACGCATTCCAACGTACTCTTCGCCAAGCAAGGCGACTTTATTGATGGACTTGCCATCACTTATCACCTGGGATGGAACTCCAGAAATTGGAATATCCAAACCCTTCTTTATTGTAATCATACGCACTTGCACTACTTTATCGGGAAAAAGATTCTTTTAATTGCGTAAAAGTTAGACACGACATTTTGTGTCCGGTTTTGACCTGACACCCTGGTCAAAATCGCAACATCCTCTTAAATAACTCGTCACAAAAAAATGCGAGTTTTATCAGGTGCGATAGTCTAGCATCTTTTGTGAAGGTGATGCCATGACCATGCACCGGATTAATCTGTAATTTTTCGTTTGTTGGTTACAGATTAGCTAGTCAATGTGAATAAGTTTGAACGTCGCACAAATGTTAATAAATCATAAAAATAACTGGATCTAACCCATTCATTTTTATTTATAAGTTTTTTTAACAAATCATTTCGTTCACAAATATTCACTCAACAGACATTTAAAACGCAAAAGCACTTTAAACACACTCAAATGAGCCGTTTTCTAAAGTCTTATTGTTTTATTTGTTACCCCAGTTTGCTTCCACCCAAACACATTGGGCTATCTGGAGCACCACCTGTTTGTTGTAACCATTCTGATTCAGTATAGGTATGAATAGAGAGAGCGTGTATGTGATTTTCTAATTCTTCTGTCAATACACCATTTACTTTGCGGTGACGACCTATTAAACGTAGCCCTTCAAATGCTTCACTCACAATAATCACTTTAAAGTGACTTTCTGAACCTTTAGGCACATTGTGCATATAGCTTTCATTCAACACTTCCAAATGCTTAGGTTGAAATTCGTTTTGCAGTTTTTGCTCAATGATTTCTTGAATCATGTACTTTCCTTGCTGTAAGCGGTTCACCTTATTGTGTATTGATAAGATTATATTCGGACTTAACTCTACTCGCTATGTTCTTCCCCACGATCCTGACTCAAATCTAATTCATTTGGGTATACGGAATAAACGCGATATATGACACAGCAATCGATAAAAAAGTGGCTTTGATCTGATTTTCTTGCAATTAAAGCAATCAAGCTTATCTCTTAGATCAGACCGAACATCTTTTATTAAGCTTTCTTAAAACACGATAAAAGAGAGCCGAAAAATAACTTACAAAGATAAGCAGCTAACTTCCGGTTGCTCGCGTACTGCGCTTTCTGCGACAATGCGCACTTAGCCCACTACCTACCTTATTCCATGAACACCGAGTTACAACTTCGAGGTCGAAAACTGACCTTACATCGCTTCCCCAAAAAAGCTCAAGAAACCCTACAAGCATGGAATGCCGGCGACGAATATCTAATCAACCATGTCGAGGATGAAATCCAGCTGGCAGAAGGCAGTAAAATTCTGATCTTAAATGATCATTTTGGCGCTTTGTCGTGTTGGTTTTCAGAAAAATACCAAGTCACCATGGTGACAGATTCGTTCATCTCTCACCGTGGTGCTTTGAAGAACTTGCAACGTAACCAGTGTAATAAGATTGAGTTTTTAACGAGCTTAGAATCCATCCCAAACGACGTTGATCTGGTTCTGATGCAGATTCCAAAAATCAACCGGTTTCTGACGTGGCAACTTAGCCAGTTAAAAGAAACTCTTCCCAAAAACTGCAAAGTCATTGCAGTCAATAAAGCAAAAGAGATTCATACCTCGACACTCAAATTATTTGAAAAGCATTTGGGGACGACAACGACATCGCTGGCATGGAAAAAGCACCGTCTGGTGTTTTCAACGTTAGATGCGGAGCAACCGCCAACGGTAGAGCCAGAAACAAGATGGAAAGTCGAAGGTGAGAACTTTGAACTGGTGAACCTCGCCAACGTTTACTCTGGAGAAGGGCTCGACTTGGGTGCTCGCTTCATGCTGGAACATATCCCTCAAGATAAGGATTTACGCCATATTGTCGATTTGGGATGTGGTAATGGCGTTCTGGCTGTAAAAGCGGGTCAACTTAATCCTCAGGCTCGCATTACCTGTGTGGATGAAAGTTACATGGCGGTGGAATCAGCCAAGCGCAATCTCACAGAAAACCTGGGAGAAGATCGCAATATCCAGTGTATCGCCAATAATTGCCTTGATGGTTTTAAAAAAGAGAGTACTTACTTAGTGTTATGTAATCCTCCGTTCCATCAACAACAAGCCATTACTGACCACATCGCATGGCAGATGTTCTGTGATGCAAAGCATGTTCTTAATAGCGGAGGGGATTTATTTGTTATTGGCAACCGTCACCTGGGCTACGATATAAAACTTGAACGTTTATTTGGAAAATCGCAGGTGAAGCTCGTCGCATCCAACAGTAAATTTGTTATATTACAAGCCACTAAGAAATAGGGTCTGTTGACCTTTCGAGCTGATTTTTGCAGCGAATTGTGGGTTCTTTATACAAGGCAGCGCTTATTCGGTGTAGTCGCTCTACATCAATAAGCGATAACGCAGTAGAAAGGAGCCACAAACGCTGCCCAAAGGGTTCGGCTATAAGCGTTTTACTCTTTGTTGCAAGGTATTTGCTTAGAGTGACTAGGCTAAAAACCTTGCGCCGCGATTAAAACGCTTATAGCTCGAACAAAATTTAACCGCGAAAGGTCAACAGACCCTAAAAAACCGTCCTGCGAGATTGTTTAATTAAAGGAATTAGTCATGAGAAAATTGATACTTGCTGCATCTGTGATTTTGTTGGCAGCATGTGCTTCTCCTCAGAAAGAAGAGCAAATCAACCTCACGCCAACCCCTACCCTTAGCAGCGTTAAATTGGTCGATGGTCAGTCTTTCTCTTTAGAAAGCCGTGACATTCGTACTTCTCAATATGTTGCGCTGGTGAATAGCGGTCGTCGCTCTACACAACCAATCCATACCAAGCAAAACCTGCGTATTGCTATTGAAACCGCTGTATATCAACAGTTGGTGTCTCAGGGGTTTCAACTGGTCGCTAACAGCAACAACACATTAAGTCTGGAAGTTCAGGAAGCGCTGGTCAATGTATCCAATACGCTGATGGAAAACGAACTGGACGCCAAAGTGACCTTGCAGGTTACGGCTGAAACACCACGCGGTAAGCTGGTTAAGTCCTACAACGGCACTGCGAAAAAGACTGGCACTTTATCGGCATCCAATGAAGACATTGAACTTGTATTGAATGATGTTGTGGACTTGGTTCTGGCAGAAATTGCTAACGATAAAGAACTTCTTAATTACATGAAGGAGAGATTCTAATGCGCAGCCTGATTTTATCTTTGGTATGCCTTTTTTCATTACCAGCCTGGGCACAAAGCGTGGTCTTCGAAACCAACTTGGGTTCCTTTACCGTTGAGCTGGATGAAGCCAAAGCCCCTGCCACGGTGAAAAACTTCCTTCGCTATGTAGAAGACGGAAGCTACGAAGGTTCTCAGTTCCATCGCGTTATTGCAGGATTTATGGCTCAGGGAGGCGGTTTTGACGCCAAGATGGGTCGTCTTCCAACCTATGCTCCCATCAAGAATGAAGCAAGCAACGGGCTTAAGAATGACGCCGCAACAATTGCGATGGCACGTACGTCCAATCCAGATTCTGCAACTCGTCAGTTCTTTATCAACCTACAAAACAACGACTTCTTAAACTACTCTGCTGCTAACCCTGGCTATGCGGTTTTTGGCAAGGTCACAAAAGGGTTTGAAGTGGTTCAGAAAATGGCAACTAAGCCAACCAAATCCATGGGACGCATGCAGGACATTCCTGTAGAGCCAATCGTGGTGAAAAAAGTCACACTACAAAAATAATAATTAAAAAACGCTGGCTCCTCGCCAGCGTTTTCTTTTCTCTCTTACAAGGAGTGTTCTATGTCAAGCAACATGACCTGGCTTGAAACTATCCGTAGTTACTTCGACAAACGCTTGCTATGGGTATTTATGTTGGGCTGCTCCAGCGGCTTTCCATGGGTGCTTATCGGCTCCAACATGTCTGGCTGGTTAAAAGATGCGGGGCTTACCCGCGCCGCGATCGGCTATTTTGGCTCAGTATTTGCGGTATATGCCCTTAACTGGTTGTGGGCTCCGTTGGTTGACCGGATCAAACTGCCTGTTTTGCACTCAATTCTTGGTCAAAGGCGTAGTTGGGTTTTCCTTTGCCAGTTCTTCATTTTGATTTGCACCCTATTTATCGCTGGCGTCGACCCTGCCAAAAGCCTGATGTTGACATCGATGATCGCCTTAGGCATTGCCCTGGCTTCGGCAACACAAGATATTGCCGTCGATGCTTATCGTATTGATACCTTCCCGAAATCGGAATCCAATAAACTTCCGCAGGCCTCTGCCATGGCGGTAATCGGCTGGTGGACGGGTTATTCATTACCGGGTTATCTTGCCTTTATTAATGCTGACAGCATCGGCTGGAATGGCGTCTTTTATGGAATGGCATTAATTGTTGGCATCCTTATGCTCTTTACCATTTTGGTTGGAGAGCCGAAAACTGACCGCGACAAACTGCAAAAGCAAGCTGAGGAGCGCCATTCAAAGTTTATAGGATCTCCTGTGGCTGCATGGTTTACGGTAACCTTAGTTGAACCTTTCATTGACTTCTTCCGTCGCAACGGTGTTCAAGTTGCAGTCACCCTGCTGTTGTTTGTTTTCCTATTCAAGATTGGTGAAGCCTTCTTGGGTCGCATGTCCATCACCTTCTATAAAGAGGTAGGCTTTAGTAACGAGCAGATTGGTTACTACTCCAAGTTAATTGGATGGGGCTTCACTATCCTGTTCACCATTTTGGGCAGTATGGTCAATGTGAAGTTTGGTATTGTCCGCGGTCTGATGATCGGTGGTATCGCGATGGCGGCAAGTAACCTGATGTTTGCCTGGATTGCAAAAGCAGGTCCAAGCGAAACGCTGTTCTTTGCGACTATCGTGATTGATAACTTCACCACAGCTTTCTCGACTGTCGCTTTTGTTTCGTTCCTGACGGCAATGACCGGGCAAGCCTTCTCGGCGACTCAATACGCGCTGTTGGCGTCTCTGGGTAACTTTGGCAGAACAACACTGGCTTCATTCAGTGGTGAGCTGGTTGACTTTCTGGACGACTGGACAACGTTCTTTATCATTACATCGTTGATGGTCATTCCAAGTCTGTTAATGCTTTATTCTCTGAGACATTACTTCGCAAGGCTTTTGGACAAGGCAAAGGAAGATGCCTATGAAGAAAGCTTAAAAGCGAAAGGACAGGAGTAACGCCCAGTTCAATGGATACAGAAAGAGGCTCGAATGAGCCTCTTTTTCTTTCTTGGACTTTGTTTTTTATGTTTAGGGAAACAAAGTTTAAGGAAAAACACCGCGACCAAACAGGTTGAACACTCTTGCTACGCCTTGTGTGAAAATCATTGGCTCGGTTAACACAGTTAGGCACAGACAATCCTGTCCTTCTGGAGTCTGTGGTGAATGTTTCACAGACGCATCCCGAGTCATAAAGTCACCTTCATCATAGTGACCATGCTCGTCGGTAAATCCGCCGTGTAACACTAAAGTCGTTTCAATCCCTTTGTGAGTATGTTGCGGCACCTGAACCCCTTCTTTTATATAAAGCAGATTCATTCTGGCACCTTCCTCTTCCAGTTCGACAGCAGCGCTGTATACCTTCCCACCGTAACTTCGCCATTCACCAATACGAGTGATGTGGTTTCGCAGTGCTTTGGGAAGAACAAATTTCTTACCATTCAGCTCAATGTGGTGATTTGCAGGCTGTTCCTGAACTTGTGTGTCTGGCTTAAGTTGCTTCATGTCCATAATAGAAGACAACATATCTTCCATTTCCGGTAGGTCGGTGTCGATTTCAGCCATATCAGCACTGAACATCTCTTGCGCCGCTTCCGCTTCCAGACGTTGAACCGTCTGTCTGGATTCGCTGGATGTTTCAAGATGAGCTGCCACCATGATTCCGTGGCATGGGTCTATTGTCCCATCAACGTAAGCTTTAAACATTTCTAAATCCGGGTGATAACTCATAGCGACTCCCCATTCATTGAATGGCGCAATTTCTCTACCGCCAGTCGCAAACGTGACTTCACGGTCCCCAACGGTATATCAAACATATCGGCCACATGCTGGTGCGGCAGCTCGTCTAAATAAACAGCTTTAACCACGTCTTTCTGGCTTTGTGGTAACACGTCTAAAAAACGGACAACCTGTTCCTTCAACATGTTTTGTTCCGGCGAGTAATGGTCAACAAGATCCGGCGGACAGTAATCGCTCGCCCAAATATCTTCAGAGTGGACGTGTAAGTCTTTGCCTTTTTGCTTTCTGAGCAGGTCAAAACTTAAGTTTCTCGCGATAGTGTAGATCCAGGTCGACAAGGAACTTTTTGCTGGATCAAACAGGTGGCTTTTCTGCCATACCATCGCCATCGTATCCTGAATGATTTCGATAGCAACGTGCTCGTTACTCACGTGTTTGATGACAAAAGTTTTCAGTCTTGGTGAGAAGAACCGAAATACTTCAGCGTAAGCCTGTTTGTCGCCGTTTTGTATTTTAGCCATACAGGCAGACCAGTGTGCCCGATCTAACCCTGACGATTTGGTTTGTGTTCCGGAGCCTGCTTCTAGCGTCTTGCTCATGATCGTTCCTTACATCGAACTGGTTATATCCCTGATTGGATATTGTCCTTATTAAAGTGAGTATACGATGCAGCGGAAAAAAAGATCACTTATTTACTGTCTATAGCATCCGATAAAAAATCTAACGTGGCAATGCATGAATCTTGCGACACCAGCAGATCGAATTTGGACTGATTGATAGGTAACAACTCGAGCCAGCGTTGACTCACCCATGTGGCATCATCAAAGAAGCACTGTTCGTAGAGCTTTTTCACTTGGGGAAACTGCTGATACACTTCCTGTAGTTGCTTGGCTACGTGCTCTGAACTCTCTCCGAAACTGTGAGTCTGCCAGTTTGGAAGGTGTTCAATTTCTCCCACTCTCAGACCATCATGTTCTGACCACACTCGTTTAACCCTGATACGCTGCTTTCCGTACACAGTTATGCCCAGTAAACCATCGTCCAGCGTTTCGAAATCAACGATTTCTACCAGAGTGCCTATCTGAGAGATGTTATGTGGAGAAGTGTCGTTGCTGTCTGAGACCAAACAAATCACGAACCCCTCTCCGTTTTGACAACATTCTTTAACCAGACGTTTATATCTGGGCTCAAAAATCCTCAAGTTCATTTTGCCTTCTGGCAAAACAACCGAACTCAAGGGAAATATTTTAGTAATGAGTGACATGCTCGCTTCCTTATCTTTATGTTTTGGGTTTACGAGAACTTCCAATATCACGATCACCACTCTTTTCCATTTACCGCACAAATGCAGGCACCACGGATGTTTCAGCTAAGAAATATCTGCATTCCCAACTCTGTTGAAAGTAAGAACGAAAACGTTTTTCCCAAATTAACAATTTTGTCATTAAGAAAACGCTGATTAATATTGCACCTAATTGACAAAGTTAACAAATAAGATCAATTACGTGATCAGAGTCATGCAATCGTTTTCTATTTTCATTTCTTTGCACTTCCAAATGAGAAGTAAATATATAGAATGCGCTGCATCGGATTTACAGATCATGGATTGAGATCGTTTCAATTCAACTAAGAGAGAAGAACCATGCGCAAGTCATTTTTAGCACTTAGCCTCGCGACAGCAGCGGTTGCTGTTCCAGCTCAAGCAGAATATCTATACGGATTCGGTGGCGTTTACCTTGATCACCAAAGCTGGGATCACGGACCACAAGCAATCGAAGGTGCTGCAAACCGCAACCAGTTTGTTCTGGGTATTGAAGGTGGTGCAGGTTTTAGCTGGGGTGAACTATACGGTTTCTACGATTACGAGAGCATCGAAAAGTCTGCAGAAGATCGCAAAGCATCTCTAAAAGGTCAGGCTCATGTTTATCTAGGTGAATCTGGCGCGAGTCTTTACGCACAAGTGTACAACCACGATAACTCTGCACAAAGTGAGCAGAACCGTGTTCTGGGTGTTGGTTACACAAAACTGACTGGCGAAGACTGGTGGTTCAAACCTTGGGTAGGTGTTCATCAGGTAAACGCTTGGTCTAACTTTGGATCTGAGTTCCGTTACAACGGTAACAACGGTTACATGGCGGGCTGGTCTGCAGGCTACAACTTTGAAGCTTTCGGTCAGAACTTTGCTTTGGTCAACTGGAACGAAATCGAATTTGATCGCGCAGAAGCTTACGCTGAAGACCAAGGCAGCAAAACCGGTCTGAACGGTGCAGCTATCCTTTTCTGGCACGTAACAGACAACTTCTCTACAGCTCTGACTTACCGTTACTTCCAGAACAAACTGGGCGTGAAGAGCGAGTTTAACAACGGTCGTGATTACGGTGATGCTCTAATCTACCGCGTACAGTACAACTTCTAAATCGAAGTTATGTAATCTAATAAGTGGCGCTTTTTAGCGCCATTTTTGTTTGAATTTATATTCGAACTCAAAGAAACCCCGCCAGATATTGCATCTTTTCCTGCTCTCGCTATCCTTGCTGCAACTTTCTCTCTGTAAGGCATTTCAGTTTGAACATTACCATTCTTGGTCCTGGGGCTGTTGGTGCGTTGTGGGCAACGTCCCTGCACGATGCTGGGCATAATGTGTCTCTTTGGAGTCGCAGTTGCACTGCTGAAACACTGCACCTTGCCAAAGACAAACAGGCTCCTATCGAGTTTCGAAGCAACGACGATAACGATCTGGCAAACGCCGATCTCATCCTGATCACTGTCAAAGCCTGGCAGGTAGAAGAAGCAATTACCCCAATTCTGCCAAAACTGAGCACCGACACCATTCTGCTATTTATGCACAATGGAATGGGGGCGGTTGACGCGATATCAGAGCGTATTAAAGATTTCCCTGTCGTGCTTGGCACCACAACGCAAGCCGCTTACAAGCCATCAGCGAATCAGGTTCAGCACACAGGTCACGGAGTGACTCAACTGGGTGGTGTTAATGCCAAAGGCTGTCACTGTGACTTTTTAGCAGAAGTCCTCAATCACGCAATGCCAGAAGTAAGTTGGAATCCTGATATTCAACAAGCCTTGTGGGACAAGCTCGCCATCAACTGTGCCATCAATCCATTGACCGCCATAGAACGGTGTTTGAACGGAGATCTGGCTCAGGAGCAATATCAGTCAACATTAGATGCCATAGTCAAAGAAGTGGCGGTTGTTATGAAGGCTGAGCAGCAAGAAGCGGACTATTCCGACCTTCGGAGCAAAGTCGATTTAGTCATAAATGCCACAGCGAAAAATCACTCTTCAATGCAACAAGATGTGTTTTATCAACGCAAGACTGAGATAGAATTTATAACGGGATACGTAGTCAGCAAAGCCAGACTGCACGGTATTCCGACCCCAGTAAACCAATCTTTACTGGATGAAATACAAAGAACCGAACAAAGCTGGAGTTCATCATGAGTTTTAAAGTACTGGTCCCGATCGCACCGGGTACCGAAGAAATGGAAGCGGTTACCATCATCGATATCATGGTGCGCGCTGGCTACGATGTGACGATTGCCAGCGTCGACCCTGAAGGCTCGCTCACCATGAAAGCATCTCGAGGTGTTATTCTGACGGCGGACTGCAAATTAGTTGAAGTAGCGGATGAGCAGTTTGATGTGATTGCTTTGCCTGGAGGTGTCCCCGGTTCAGAAACTTTCCGCGACAGCGTGCTCCTGATCGAGATGCTCAAGCAGCACATGTATGAAGGACGTTGGATGGCGGCAATATGCGCGGCTCCCGCTTTAGTCCTTCAAACACACGACTTGTACCCAGAAGCCATCATGACCTGTCATCCTAGTTTTGAAAAACACATTCCAGAGGCACAGTGGCGAGTTAAGCGTGTAGTAACAGACGTGATACACAAGCTCATTACCAGCCAAGGTCCTGGCAGCGCATTGGAATTTGCGATGGAAATCGTGATTCGACTGTCTGGAAAGCCCCATGCCTGGAGTGTCGCTGAACCTATGGTTCCGGTTCCACAGCTTCATTTCCATGAAATGGGTAAGTAACACCTAGTCCATTTCAGGATAGAAAATAAAAGCTTAACGAGTAATGGTTTGAATGTGCTTAACAATGGCTTTCAGACCATTACCTCGGGAGGGGCTCAGGTGAGTAAACAAACCTGTCACTTCGAAGTAAGCGTCGATATCGAAACTCTGAATCTGCTCTGAGGTTTTGCCTTCGTAGGCAGCGAGCACTATCGCTATCAAACCACGTACAATTCGGGCATCAGAGTCGGCACAAAAATGCCACTGCTCACCCACCTTTTCTACAACAAACCAAACCTGGCTTTCACAGCCAGAGATAGTCACAGTATCGGCTTTCAGGTCTTCAGGCATATCGGGCAGTTTCTTACCCCACTGAATGACCTGTCGGTAACGGTCTTCCCAGCTTTTAAAACCTTGCATGGTTTCAGCAATCTGCTCGCTAGAAATGTCAGTATCAAATGGGGAAGAAGGGAAATTGCTCATTATTTTGATTAGGTTTTGAATATTAACTGGCGGGGATTATACCCACTTTCACCACCAGTTGCCCACGGCTTACTGGCATAAAAAAGCCCAACATTTGTGTCGGGCTACTTCAGATGGGCTATCTTAGGACTTCTTCATTCCACGCTGAATCAGCTTCTCAACGACTCGTGATACGGCAACAAAGCCGAAAGTGGCGGTCACTACCGTTGCCGCACCAAAACCGCTGGCACAATCCATGCGTTTTGACCCTTCTGCTGTCGATTTGGTGGCACAAACACTGCCGTCAGCTTGTGGGTACTTCAATTGTTCGGTTGAGAATACGCACTCAATACCAAACTTTCGCTGTGGATTCTTCGGGAAGTTGTGGTGACGACGCAAAGTATCTTTGATTTTCTTTGCCAGTGGATCCTGAATGGTTTTGGTTAAGTCCGCGACCTGAATTTGCGTCGGATCTACCTGACCACCAGCACCGCCTGTCGTTACTACTTTGATTTTATTGCTGCGGCAGAACGCCAGCAAGGCAGCCTTTGCTTTGACGCTATCAATGGCATCCAATACATAGTCAAAATCTTTGCTGATGTATTCTTTCAAATTGTCCGGTGAGATAAAGTCGTCAATCAGATTAACCTTACATTCCGGGTTGATCAGCTTTACTCTCTCTGCCATCACTTCAATCTTGCTTTGACCAACCGTACCATTCAAGGCATGGATCTGACGATTAATATTGGTGACACACACATCATCCATATCGATCAGGGTCAGCTCTCCGATCCCAGTTCTGGCTAATGCTTCTACCGCCCAGGAACCCACACCACCAATTCCAACGACACACACATGCGATGCACGCAGGATCTCCACTTCGGAGTTTCCATATAAACGCCTTGTACCACCAAATCGCTGATCGTACTGCTCGGATGCTGGAGGAAGGTTGTCTTGCATGATGTCGCCTTGTGCAAAATTGAGTTCAAAAAGAAAGAGTGCGATTTATACGCACTCTTCATCAAAAAGTCTAGCCTACACGTTTAATCGCGCTTTTCAGGTGGCAGTGCCCAAGGTGATTGCGTCGCGGATGCTTCTAAACCTAATTTCCAAACCCGACCAAAATGCTTGTAGTGACCTGCCTGAGTTCCGGCTCTTGGTCCCATACCATGGTATAAGTCGAGATGGTTTTGTTTCACTGCACCGCCAGTATCCAAAACAATCAAAAGACGCAACTCATGCGCGCCGCTGAATGTACCATCGGCGTTCAAAAGCGGCACTTCTGCCAGAATGGGTGTGCCCATTGGAAAGAGTCTTCTGTCACCAGCGACCGAAGCCATAGGAAGCAGTGGGATGCCTGCCGTACCCGTTACTGGTGCTGCCTGTCTTGGTTCAAAGAAAACATACGAGGTGTTTTGTTCAAGCAGTTCACGAACAACTTCTTCTTCCTGTGCGAGAACCCATTCTTTGATCGCTTTAAGAGACATTTTTTCTCGTGGAACCTGATTTCTCTCAATCAGCACCTTACCAATGCTGACGTATGGATGACCGTTTTTCCCGCCATAGGCAAAGTATTCCAGAGTATCGTCGTCTTCAAAATGCACAAAACCACTGCCCTGCACTTCCATAATAAACGGGTCAATCATGTTTGCCGCATAGCCAAGTTCAAGACCCATTCCTTCAAGCACACCACTGTTAATTTCGGCTCGTGTCGGGCATTGCTCTTCACAGGTAGGCATTTTGTAGACAGGGTATTTGAACGTGTCATTCGGCTGATGGCGCAATTCAATTACTGGAGAGAAGTAGCCGGTAAACAACACGTTGCCTTTGTCGTCACCACCACCAAGCTGCGCAGCCTGAATACCGTAATTAGCCAGTTCTTTTGGATCGCCACTGTTTAGTGTCCACGCCGATAGCTGCTCGTATAAAGGCTGGAAAGTTCGTGACATCGAAGGCGACTTCACAAGAACTTGCTCTGCCTGGGCGTTAAATGCCAGATAATTTCGAGGTTTGTTGGATTCGATTTGCTCGGTTTGATTGAGCGCAGAAGAGAATTCACCGTCGAGGTATTGTTGACCTCGCTCGGTTGGGGCGGCACAACCCACTAACGTTGCTACCGCACCAAAGCAAAGAAATTTTTTAAACACAAAAACATCCAGACATAAAGGTTTGTATCAGCATGGCAAAATATATCGCCATCAGCAATACACTCTCTGTCTAATTGCTTGGATTTAACACAACCGGCTGCGGATTAGTATTGAGGAAAATAGACTCGTAATGCTCCGGTTTAATGCGGCGCATTTTTTTGAATGTTTCTGAGATGATGATGAACTCATGCTTAGAGCCGCCACTGCTGAATTTGAGCTCATTGCCATTAAAACTGAAGTCCGATGCGATTAAGCGGCCATCTCTGTACACCCCTTCCTGTTTAATGGTGTACGAGTCTCGCATGTAGGGTGCAACATTCTGTTCGACCCAGTGTCCGTAGATGTGCTTTCGCAACTCTTTTTGCTCCGCATTGTACTGGTTAAGGACGTGATATAAGCCAACCCCAACCCCGACAACTAGCGTACCTAAGAGTAATCCCGCCTTCAGATAATAAGACATATCCTGACGACCTCCCTGCCAGAGCTTGCTCATTGCACTACTCATCACTTCTACTTCCTAAACAGTGTGTACAGATACCACGGCGAGCCCAAAAACTTTCACAGAAAGACCAACCAACGACGACATATTAGTCAGTCTAAACCATACCATACATATTTTACTCAACATATGGACTTTATTTGGCACAGTTCGAAAATTTTCATTGAACAAATCTCAAATAGGAGTCAATATACAAAAATAATTACTCATAAAATTAGCATATTTAGTCACGGACAGATTTTATAGTGAAAATAAGAAGCACAGCACTGGTAAAAGGATTCAGGCAATCCGCGCCTTATGTCAATGCCCACCGTGGCAAAATCATGGTGGTCATGATCGGTGGTGAGGCATTTGAAGATCAGAACTTCGGTAACATAATTAGTGACATTGCCCTACTGCATAGTCTGGGGGTGAAAATTGTACTGGTTCATGGTGCACGACCTCAGATAAACCGCTTGCTGGACAAACAAGATCACCACACGCCATACCACAAAGGCATACGGGTGACAGACGAAGATGCACTCAGTGTCGCCATGCAAGCAGCAGGTCAGCTTCAACTTGCCATTACTGCCCGACTTTCTATGAGTTTAAACAATACTCCAATGGCAGGTACGCAACTTAATGTTGTGAGCGGAAATTTCATTGTTGCTCAACCTATTGGCGTAGATGACGGTATTGATTACTGCCACAGCGGGCGAATTCGCCGAATCGATACCGAAGGCATTTATCGGACTTTGCAGCAAGGTTCCATTGTGCTTCTTGGTCCTATCGGCTGCTCGGTTACTGGCGAAAGTTTTAACTTACTTTCTGAAGAAGTCGCCACACAAGTTGCCATCAAACTCAACGCCGACAAACTTATCGGATTCAGCTCAGAACAGGGCATCATCGACGACAACGGCGACGTTATTGCTGAGCTGTTTCCTAAAGGTGCTCAAGAGATCCTTCAACAAAGATTGTCGAAGGAAGGTGACGAAAATGGGCGTCGTGGTTCAATTCGCTTCCTGAAAGCTGCAATAGCCGCTTGCCGAGCTGGCGTGCCAAGAAGCCACTTAGTCAGTTATAAACTTGATGGCGCCATTTTGCAGGAATTGTTCTCGCTGGATGGTATCGGAACGCAAATCGTAATGGCCAGTGCGGAGCAGGTTCGAAGCGCTGACATTGATGACATCGGCGGGATCTTGGATTTGATTCGTCCACTTGAGGAACAGGGAATACTGGTTCGTCGCTCTCGCGAACAGCTTGAGCAAGAGATCCACCAGTTCACTATCATAGAAAAAGACGGAATGATCATCGGTTGCGCCGCGCTTTACCCTTATATTGAAGCTAAAACGGCTGAAATGGCGTGTGTTGCTATCCACCCAGATTATCGGGATGGCAACCGCGGAGTTCATCTGCTCAAGCACATCTATAATCAGGCTAAAACCCTAGGCTTAGAGAACTTATTTGTGCTTACTACAAGAAGTATCCATTGGTTCAGAGAGCAAGGGTTTACCGAAGTCGGGATTGACGCGCTCCCGGGGGAAAAACAGGATTTATATAACTACCAAAGAAGATCGAAGATTTTACAGCTCAGAGTTGTTTAATAGAACCTCATACTAAAAAACTTCATTTATAAGCAACTGATTTATAATAGGTTGCTAAATTAACGATGAAATTGGTTAAATTTTGACTTTTCATCTGCAAAACTGCTGGTACAATCACCGCCGCTGGAGAGGGTCACCTTTTCCAGCGTTCAAATTCAGATGAGTGTTTCTTTACGAGTACAACGTCAGATCATTGAGAAACATTCACTGCCACACGGAGGTTCCCTCTAATTTAGGGTCAAATGCTAGGAAGCGAGAGTCCACAACTTGCGAGCATAAACTCAATGAGAACCATAATTTGCAACTCAGCCCAAAGCTTTTGGGATATGGCTGATAACCAATTTTTAGACGGCAGAGACGTTCACTGCGTGTTTCCAGTAAACAGCAGTATGAAGCGTTACATTATGTCGTATCAAAACCGCTGTAATATTAAGAACATTTCTTTTTCTGATGTCTTTAGCACCAAAATTGAAGAAGATGTTAGCACCAAAGATTTGTTCCGCTTTCTGGCTCTGAATGAAGCCTAATCGCGTTAAGATTTAAAATGCTTACCACGGACGGTGCCTTTCTCTACCCCACATACCTAACCCAGTCGACTCGCTAACCCGCTCGCTCTCAACGTTTTTACTTTCACTCCACGACTCATTACCGCGCGATCACCAAACAGATCTAACTGCTTCTTAGCACGCGTAATTCCGGTATAAATCAACTCGCGGGTAAGAATTGGGCTGTAATTGGGTGGTAACACCATGATTGTATGCTCGAACTCACTTCCCTGAGATTTGTGAATCGTCATTGCATAGGCGGTTTCGTGTTCGGGAACTCGGCTTGGAAGTACGCCTTTCACCGTGCCATCCGGTAACTCAAAATATACCCTTAGCCTTGGCGTTTCTTCCGATTCGTCCAACATACACACGCCGATGTCACCGTTATACAGCCCTAAGCTGTGATCATTCCGAGTCACCATAACTGGGCGTCCGGGATACCAAAGCTCATCAGTGGCGGGCAATTTTCCCTTCTTTCTCAAGAGCTGTTCAATGCGTGTATTTAACCCTGCCACACCAAAATCCCCTTCACGTATCGCGCAAAGCAATCGACATTGGGAAAACAGCTTCAAAACCTGTCTGGCTTTCAACGAAGGCGTTTCATCGTGGTTCAACGGTCTTGTGACAGCTTGGAGATAATTGTCGTAACCCTTGGCAGCCATATTTAACATCGTTTGGTAGGCTGCTTTATCCAAGTCATGATGCGCGATGTCTTCAAACCCTTGGTTCCACACTTTTTCAACCTGGATCGACTGCCCCGAATTTATGGCTTTCGCCAGTTGCCCAATGCCCGAACGAGCATCGAATCGATAGCTTTTTTGCAGCATACACAAGCAATCGACAATCGCAGGGGCTTGAGTGGATACGTGTTTTGCTATCGCCGAAAAACCGGTCAGTGCCGATATCTGCTGGCTTTGAGTCGCGCTCATATGTTGATCACTGAAATCACAGATGTCGCCCAGAACTGCCCCTGCCTCTACCGATGCGAGCTGGTCTTTATCGCCTAGCAGAATCAATCTTGCCTGCGGTGGCAAAGCTTGCACCAATTTATGCATCATGGATAGGTCGACCATCGAGGCTTCATCGACCACCAGAATATCCAAATGAAGAGGGTTCTCACTGTGATGACGAAATTCTGCGCGCCCTGGAATTGCCCCCAGCAAGCGATGAATGGTGCTGGACTCGGTAGGAATTCGCGCTCGGATTTCTGGTTCGACCGGCAGGGCATCAACCGCTTTACCAGTCGATTCAGTCAAACGAGCCGCCGCCTTTCCGGTTGGCGCAACCAGTTTTATGGTGGGCACTTCACCAATATCTGAACCTTGCTGAACCAACGCCGCCAAAAGTTTAGTCACTGTTGTAGTTTTACCAGTACCCGGTCCACCTGAAATCACCGCAAAGCGACGGGTCAATGCCACCGCTGCTGCCACTTTCTGCCAGTTCAAGCATGCCGACTGAGGCACCAAATCATTCAGAGCTTCCAAGTCGGTAACCTTATTCGCTTGGGTAATTACCTTATCTATCGCTTCCCAATTTAAGGAATTGGAATCCACCACATCCAAATGATCGCACACCCATTGTTGCCTCTGTACCTGCGAACTTTGATCGGCTTTTGTCACGGCACTGAATAGGTAGTGGTAACTGCGCGCAAACAGATGATCTAAAGTGGTTTTCAAGCGATTGATTTGATCGTTAGAAAGCGGGATCGGGCTCATCAGTTTTTTTAATGTCTGGCTAAGCGAGGTCTCATAGTGCCAATAGCGATGCAAATACAGATTCGCGCCATCAAGGATTAACGGTTTCGCCTCACCCGATTTTCCCACCAAAGAAGAAGCAAGCAATTCAGACTGCCAGTCAATACCCGAAAACTGGTTGCGAAGGGCTTCCGCTTGCTCACCATACAGCCCCAAACAGGTCACCAAATCGACTTTGTCCATTGGAATACAGATGTGCCCTTTGCCTAACTCAGCGCTGACCAACCCAGCCAGAAAAGGGATGTTCTCACCATTGTCTGGCTGCTGGGACGCAATAAACTGAGCAAACTGATAATCCAATTGCCTTACGATGCCTTGCTCGGTCAGTTGTTGTAATAATTTAAGCATCTGCATCTATCGCTTCTCCGTCGATAAGCTTGTCGAATTGTTCTAAGAAAGTTTGAGTCGGCTTGGCAGAAAATATGCCGTGTTCGGATTGCCCGTCAACACCACGGAGGAATAGGTAATAGACCCCACCAAAATGCTGATCGTAGTCGTAGTTGGCAAGGCGGCTTTTCAAGAAGCGGTGCAGAGCCAGTGCGTAGATCTGGTACTGCAAATCGTAGCGATGATCAGCCATGGCATTATTGAGGTTTTCGCCGTGATAGTCAGCGACGGTATCCCCAAGGTGGTTCGATTTCCAGTCCAATACGTAGTATTTACCCTGATGCTCAAACACCAAATCAATGAAGCCTTTGAGCATGCCTTTTAAGGTATGAAAGCCCAATTCTCCTGCTTGTTTAGATAAAGCATCGTGTTGGTGCGCCAGCTGATTAAATGAAGGAGCGATCAATACATCAATCGGCAACAGAAATTCCATTTCCACCAACAACTGGCTTGGTAGCTTGCTGGAAAGGCGAAGCGATTCCCCATCCAAAGGCGTATTCAACACTGTATCGACTAGGTGCTCCAACACCGGCTGCCATTCGGGTTCCAGTTGCTCCAGCTCTATTAGCTTCGAAATGATTTCTCGGTTAGTGTCACCGTCTGCTGGTTCGTTGAACACCACTTCTTCAAACAAGGTGTGTAAAAACGTACCGGGTTTAGCACCACGTGGGAAATTAAAAATACTGCGCTCCTGCTCTTCTAACAGGTGTTCGTCTTCTTCCGCAAATGAGTCAATATCAAAGCCCGCCACTTCGAAACTCGCATCGTGTGAACCGTGGCCGGATTGCTTCACTAACCCAGAATAACTGCTGATACGCCAGAATCGGTCAATCTGCTGTTGCAGTTCATTCGCGGTGAGCGCTTGCGTTTCCTTAGCTGCTGCTGAATAGCCAGAACCTGGAAGTTCAGGCGGCGTCACTATATCCATGCAGTCAAATCCCGTCACCACTTGTGACAGACAAGATGCCAGCTCTTCGGGTAATTTAGCCTCGCCATTTTGCACCAAATGCCCCATCGCGCTCAGATGTAAGCCCGATGGTCCTTTGGTGGCTCGCCCTTTGCGTATCGGTGTCATGCCAATAAAGCAGCCATAGACGGCGCGGGTCAGGGCTACGTAGATAAGACGAAGATCTTCTGCTAAACGCTCTTTGTCTGCCAGAGCAATGGCGTCTGAATTATTGGTAATATCGAGGACGGTTTTATCCTGTTCTGCATCGTAATACTTGCCTTCACTGGCTTCGCGATAGCTGCTCACAAATGGCAGGAAAACCAAGTCGTATTCCAGACCTTTGGATTTATGAATGGTGACGATTTGCACCAGATTTCTTTCTGATTCGAGGCGTTGAATCTGCTCATCGCTACCACCCGTCAAACCAGATTGCACATCGCTGATGGTGTCCGATAGCCAACGCAATAATCCATGATCACTTTCCAAAGACAAACTCGCCTGCTGCAACAACTCACCAATGTGCAGCAAATCGGTGATCACTCGCTCACCTTCGTCTTCTTCCAGTAGCCTCTCGGCAATGGCTCGCTTTGCCATCACGGAGCGAATCATGGGCATGACACCGCGCTGTTGCCACAGCTTACGGTATTCCCGAAACTCGTTCACCGTGTTTTCCCACAGCATTTCGTCGTTATTCAGCGCGTCCAACTCTCGGGCATTCATCGCAAACAACGCCGACGCCAAACACGCTCGCAGCGCTTTATCCTGCTCAGGAGTCAGAACGGCTTGCAGTAGCCGCTGAACGTCGGCGGCGACATGGCTGTCAAACACGCTGTCACGGTTCGACAGATACACACTAGCAATGCCTTGTTTTGCCAGAGCCTCTTTGATTCGCCGACCTTCTGCGCCAGTTCTCACCAATACGGCAATATCGCCTGCCTGCACTGGATGCGACTGTCCGTCTTTTTCAAACCACGCTTGCTGGTTATCGGATGCAGTTAACACCGTCTGAATCTGGCTGGCGGTTGCCTCCGACATGACCGACAGGTAATCCCCTTTGGTCACTGGTTTGCATGCTTCATCTTCATGAAGCCAGAACGTGACCGCTTTTTGTTGGTTGCCATGTAAAACCCAATGGCTGCTTTGTGCTTTGGGGCTGAAATTTACTGATCGGAAAGGGATGTCGTCGTCATACAAAAACGGGGCATCACAAAACTCAAACAACCGGTTGACCGACGTCACCACGTCGGCGCTCGAACGCCAGTTGGTGTCCAAGGTGTAGTGGTCGGTCACTTCATTTCGGGCTTTGATGTAAGTGAAAATGTCTGCACCGCGAAACCCGTAGATCGCCTGCTTCGGGTCTCCAATCATAAAGAGCCCTTTCTCTGGCTGCCCGACATATATCCGGCTGAAGATCTTGTATTGCAGCGGATCGGTATCCTGAAACTCGTCGATCATGGCGACGGGATACAGCGAGCGAATGCGCTCAGCCAATAGATCCTCTTCATCTAAATCCAGTGCGGCAGAAAGTTGAGTCAGTAAGTCATCGAAAGATAGCCAATTCTTTCTTTGCTTGGCTTTGGCGAGCAATACGCGACATTCTGAAATCGCATGCGCCAGAATAGGGTCTCGCAGCGAAACCGAATTAGTAATAAACGCCTCTACAGTGTCAAAAACGGGATGGCAGGGTGGCGTCCCTTTCGGAGTTTTCTCGTTCAACGCTGCTTGGCTAAATCGCTCCAATTTGTCTGGAAAGGCGTAATCGACCGTTGGGCTCGCTGCCCAGGCATTCACCTGCTCAAGCCAGGTGGGCAGTGACTTTTTGGTGTAGCTGCGTTTGTTGATGTCGGAATTGGCGATCAGGTCATGGAAATCCGCTTGGGATTCAACCCACTTCGCTTTGAGCTCATCAATTCTGACCAGATTCTGCTGATGGAGATCGGCAATATTGGTCGACAAAGGGGCAACAGTAAGCTCAATGTTCGCACCAGTCAGATATCGAGAGACATCGGCAAGCAGCGCAGCAGGGGATGCCCAGATTTTGCAGATTTCCGCTGCCAGTTGAATCGGTAATGGGTAGAACTGTCTTCGCCAATAATCCGCTACCACCTGCGCTTTCAGTTGTGTTTCATCGGTCACGAACTCGTTGTTAAAACGGCTACCAGATTCAAAGGCATTTTGAGTCAGCATGCGTTGGCAAAAGCCATGAATCGTATAGATGGCGGCTTCGTCCATCTGGCGTTCGGCTTGAAGCAGGATCTTAGCGGCTTCTTTGTGATCAGAAATGGCATCCAACAAAGGGGCGATCACCGGATCACTGCTGCGATTTTCTGGCGACGCATCCGCTCGGGAAAACGCCAGACGTGCATCATGGATACGCGCACGAATACGATCTCGAAGCTCAGCAGTTGCCGCCTCGGTAAAAGTCACTACCAGAATTTGATCGACGGTTAACGGACAAGGGTGTGAAGTAGCACCATTGCCATGACCAAGAAGTAAACGAAGATACAAACCTGCAATGGTGAAAGTTTTACCGGTTCCCGCAGAGGCCTCAATGAGCCTCGCTCCGTGTAATGGGAAGTCCATCGGTGATAAAACCATCGCTTGCTGCAAGTGGGTATCAGATTGATGAGTCATAATTCGTCGATTCCGCCTAATAATTTGTGATCGAACACTTGTTTTGTAGCAATAAGTTGCTTTTAAAGATCAAAATAAAACAGGGTGAGATCTTCCTCACGGATAAGCCTAGAGCGCATGGGTACTATCCCCTCCACAGAATTAGTGGTCACCTCTGACCCTGTGGTCGCACAGCGAACACCCTACAAATTACAACGATTTGCTGGCGACCACCCTACACTTTCTCTTTTCTGTTTTACCCTTCTTCCGCATCATGCGTGGCTAATACTGCGGCTTGTAATACTAAACTCGCATTTAACCGGATCGCTTTTCCTAGATCATCATCCCATGAAGACCAGATGCGTTGTATGTATCGGTCTGAACCTTCACCTGGGAACAAGTAGCCATCATTAAAAGCATCAGCCATTTTCTTGAACGCAGCTTCTTCATCATCAACCCACTCGCCCGCTTTATTGATGCATGCCTGAATACCTGCCAATGCGGTTTTGGGGAAGTAAGCCAGCGGCTGATTCATCCCTTGATAAAACAGCCTTACTAACTCTTGAAGCATCATCTTGGCTTGGCTGGCATTGTCTTCAATTGAGCCTGCCAGCGGTGAGATGACCCAGTGCACCACGCCCTCTTTTTTGTCATAGCCAATGAGGTGAGTTCTGCTGCTTTGCCCCATTGCTGCCAGACAAAGGTGATCAATCCAGGCAGCTAACCAGTCCTGTGCACGAATTTTTCCGCTACGATAACGAAGTAAGCCAGACTGATAGCGCTGAGTTAGCCAGCCTGTAAGTTCACAAGGTTCTCCCTCTACACTCAGTTCAAGGCGAACTTCGCTGTCTTCTAACGGCTTTCCGGTTAACGGGTAAAGCACATTGACCATAGCGTCGGTTTGTTCCCGATTGGCGGCAAATTCGAGCTCGCCAAACGCTCCCACTGGCAGTAAACCTTTGGCGCGTTGCTGCTCCATATAGCGATGCAATACGGGCTCTTCTGGCTCACCGTTTAAACGGCATTGGAGCAAAGTATCGACCAGTTCATCGCGCATCTTGTAGCTCTGCAATCCTCCCAAGGTAAACGGTTCATCGTTTTCCATTGTTGCCATTGGTGGTTCAAAGAAAACTTTCAAACGACGATTGAAGAAGTACTGAACAGGCAGACGCCAGAAACGTTGGAGCTCAACAAGATCCAACTGATAAGGCGCCGTCATTTCAGCGAGGTAATCGTCCAATGGCTGCTCAAACGCCCCAGATCTTGCACCGAGGCGGTTTACACTGGGCAGCCATTCTTTGGCGTAACTTTTGTCTTCTCCGCTAAATGCATCTGGGCTGAACGGCACCATGGGGTGAATATGAATGAGAGAGTCCAAAAGTTTGTCGCCTGAGGCATCCACCCCAAGAGACAGATCGTCTTCAAGACAGTAATTCTGATGGCAGTATTCGAGCAACTCAGAAACCAGCACAGAAGGCACTTTTTCTGTGTTGTCCTGAATGGATCGCCCAACATAGCTGATGTACAAAGACTGCTGCGCAGACAGTAAGGCTTCGAGGAACAGATAACGATCGTCGTCACGGCGGGAACGGTCACCCGGTCTCGCTCGGTTGTTCATCAAGTCGAAACCTTCCGGCGGCATAGAGCGCGGGTAAGCCCCATCGTTCATGCCAAGCAGACACACCAACTTAAATGGAATAGAACGCATCGGCATCAGGGTACAGAAGTTCACTTGCCCAGCCAGAAAGCGCTGGCTGACTCGGGTGCCCGACAGTTTGTTGTGCAGGTATTGCTGCAATACCGTATGTGACAGCGTCTCTTGGTAGCTGGCATCGCTCAGCTGCTCAAGCAACTGCGACATCGTATCCCGAATCGATTTCAGTGCCATTTCCCCTTCCAGCTCTACGCTAAAGAAGGCGCCTAACATGTCGCTAATGATGCGATACCAGTCCTGCGCGCTTTGTGTGGCATTAAGCTGACGCTGGAATTGATTAAGGGTATCAACATAATGCGCGAGCTTCCCAGCCAATTCGGCATCCATCCCCTGAACTTCATTGTAGGCGGCGATGGTGCGCTCCCCTTCAAACAGACCCGCACTCTCTGGCATGGCGTAGCCCAAGAGCATTCTCTGAATCCCAAAAAGCCAAGTGTTTTGATTCAGTTGAGGCAGCTCAAACTGCCCAGCGGTTTGCTCGTCCAACCCCCAGCGAACGCCAATTTCTTCAATCCAGATTTTGGCGCGCTCAAACTGGTCTTCGTTTATCCCGAAACGCGCCATAATGGCTGGTACTTCAAGCAGTTCCAGCATTTCAGAGGCTTGGAATCGGCTGTCTGGCAACAGCATCAATTGCATGAAGGCATTGAGTACCGGGCTTTCTTCCTGCGCGGTTCGGTCGGAAATCGAATAGGGAATGAAACGTTCACCCGGCGCGTTACCAAACACTGCCTGAATGGCTGGGCTGTACGCATTGATGTCCGCCACCATAACAATGATGTCGCGAGGTTTGAGGTTAGGATCGGCATCGAACATCGCGAGCAGTTGGTCGTGCAACACTTCCACTTCGCGCATCGGGCTATGGCAGGCGTGTACAGACAGAGACTTATCCCCTAGCTGAACCACTTGCTTGTGCTCGCTGGTCTCTAACTCGTCGTCTTTCTGATGTTCTTCTAAGTTAAGAATGTCTGCCTGAAGCTGATGCAGAATGCTGTCGCGGTCTACATCGACAAAGGCTTCCACTTCATGGGCTTCTAGCTGAGACAGTAAATACATGTTGTCTCGCCCTAGTTTTCCCATCGAAGCCAATAAACTGTTGCCCACCACGTCGGTGTGCAGTTCATCAATCACATTATCATCAACGTCGCCTTTGAGCTGCTCTGATACACCATGTGCTTCTGAATGGTCTTGTTTCCACTCCACGTGTTTACGATGGCGAGCCGCCAACTTGGCGAGGTACTTTCTGTCTCGCACTTCTCCCCAGTAGTATCGGCATGGGTTAGTGAACATCAGGTGGACATCAATGTGCTCGCCAAGTGCTTTGAGCGCGTCCATATAGCGAGGTGGCAGTGATGAAATACCAAATACAAACAGGCGCTTTGGCAGCTCATCCAAATTTGGTGTTGTGTGTGCCAGAGCGTCGATAAAGTGCTCGTAGAGGTTCGCCCGGTGATACGGTGACTGACCCAGCGATACGGTTTTGTCGTACAGCGCTTGCCATAAAATCGGCTGCCACGGGTGCTCTTCACCAATCTCGGAGATCGCTTCACCGGACTCCCATGTGGCAATCCACTCTGGTCGATACACTAAATAGCCGTCAAAAATGTCGGCAATCTTTTCCGAAAGCTGGAAAAGCTTAGCGTGGTCTTCATCCCCTTCCAGATAACGGTTCAGCGCCGAGAAATCGGGCTCATCGAGCAGAGTTGGAAGAATGTCCATCAATTTCCACGTCATGGCTTCTTTGTTAAACGCACTGCGCGAAGGCACGTCTGGCAACACATGCGTGAAGCATTCCCAAATGAAAGTCGCTGGCAGAGGAAAATCGATGTTTGCTGCTACACCAAACTCTTTAGCCAGTTCCATTTTCAGCCATTGGGACATACCCGGGCTTTGTACCAGGATTTGTTCTGCTTCAAATGGGTTTTCTAATGGGGAAAGTTTTATGAGCTCAACCAGCAAGGATTTAAGCAATTCAATCTGGTTGGAATGGTAGACAGTAAACACAAAGAGTCCGTCGGCGGTGTGGATATTAGTGCCTAGATTAGCATACAGGTTTGTTGTCGTAGAACTGAAAACGTCGCTCAGGCGTATTCCTGTCTGCCGTCGCACATTTTATGATCACAAGCCGCTATGAAACTAGAGTATTGCCAAACTTATGGAATATAAAAAACAGCTCAATTTTTCGACCATTTCCACATCATCAGACGCAAAATCGATGTGCTTTTCTGATGGATGAGATTTTGCATTTTTATGACGTGGCTCAGTTTGACTTCTAATGGAAGCATGGTGAAGTTTAGAACATGGTTGGGAGGAGATCTGCCGAAAGTATGCGCTGCAATTTTAATGTAAATCCAGATTAGGTTGGAACTGGGTTTATTACCTCTACTTGTGTTGCGCATACCTTGTATTTTTTATGCCTACTGCACTTGCTCATTTGCTGCAAACTATGGGTAGGCATTGTTGTAAAAAGAAAAAGGTAAGATATGCCAAATCAAGTGGCAAGAGCCGTTAAAAAATGGATGAAATACCCAGTTCATCAGGTGAAGCGCTATCGTGCAAAATCGTCGCTCCAGTACCTCACATCTCACAAACTGACTTCTGTCCAAGCCGTTGGAAATGCTCTTCACGATGCATTACACGATGTTGCTTCAGAACAGGAGTGTGAATTGATGGGTAGAATTGAACAGAGGAGAAACACTCTGCTCAATATGCATTCCGAAATCGTAGTCGTTGACTATGGCGCGGGTCGCCCTTCAGATCGACGTAGCCTCGAAGAAATGGACAAGGGGGTGAAGTCGTCATCGACCATCAATAAAGTCTGCCGTTCAAGTAAGCCTGAGTTCTGGTGTTCTTTCTTGTTCAAGTTGATTCAAAACCTGCACCCTATCCGATGTGTTGAACTGGGCTCCTGTGTCGGCATATCCGCCAGCTATCAAGCCACAGCCCTTAGGTTAAACAACCAAGGCATGTTAGTAACGCTTGAAGGCTCACCGGAAGTGGCTGAGATAGCCCGCCAGACTTTAAACCAGATGGATCTCGACAATACTTCGGTTATCACTGGACCTTTTCACACAACGCTTGAAGCCGTTCTGGGTGATGCCAAACAGGTGGATTTTCTTTTTAATGACGGGCACCACGACCACGACGCTGTGATTCGGTACTTCAATATTGCGATCCCCTATCTTTCTGATGAAGCCATGGTGGTGTTTGATGACATCAACTGGTCATCGGGGATGCGAAACGCTTGGGATAAGATAGAGAACGATCCACGTGTTGCCGTGTCGATTGACTTGCACGAAATAGGCATTGCGTTGGTTAGCGACAGAATCTCGGGAAAGGAAAAAATAAGAATCCCGCTATAAAAAAGCGGGATTCGATTAGTTCGTCACTTTGCTGCCCATAATAATGGTGGGCAGTACATGTCTGGCGTAACACCAGCTCACGTAGAACACTACGGCACTCGCCACCAGCAGCTCAAATATCGCCAGGTAACGCACCTGTTCAACGTATTGCTGCGCTACGGAGATACTTTCCAGCCAGTCAGCCATTTTGAACAGTGCGGTTGCCCCAATCACCATGGGAAAGGTAAAAGCAGCGTAAGCAGGGCTGAACGGCAACCTTAACAGGTGGAAAAACGCGGCATAGATAACCACCGTCATAAGAATGGCAATACCGAAAAGTAACGCAACCAGTACAGGCGATGGATCCTGAGTTACCGTTAAGTACCCTGCAAGGGAAAGGCTGGCCGGTGCAGCCATAATGGCGATGGTAGGCTTCGCGGCATCAGGTACACTTTCACAAAATACTAAGCGATAGATCATGGTTGGCAGCAGGATGGCATAGGTCACCAGACCAAAATTCAGAATTCCATCGGCAATGTACGCCAATTCAGGCGTGCCTGAAAAAGAAACATCCGCCACAATCAGACCAACAGGGGGAACAAACCAGCTTGGTACCATGTGGCTAAGCTGAAAGTCGCTGCTTCGGTGATAGATAAAGCTGACCAGAAAAGAGACGTGAATTAACACCGCCATCATCCAGACTGCATCACCAAAACCGCGGTTCCACTGTCCAAAACTGTGTGAAATCACCATTAGCGCCATAGCAAACGTTGGCAATACGCTGCCCACAACCGGATGCGCCATGTCTTGTTTGAGAAGGTGACCATGAGCCATAAATTTGATGGTCAAAACGATAAGCAACACACCCGCAATCACAGCGCCAGTGATTTGCCCCATACCGTCAAGCGGTGCGACATTCTCCCAACTCCAACCTAAACTGGCGATCCCTAAAGCAAGCCCGGCCATAGGTGTCGGAGCAAGAGCACTTTTGGTGGTCACTTTTTTGATCATGGCTGCTTATCTCTATTTAACTCAATAGCAACATAATAGACTTGCCAAGCATTTAATAATATCTGAATATATTTAAACCAAGGTTAAGTAAAACTGAACACATGAATATATCATTGAAACAGCTTAGAGTTTTTGTCGCCATTACGCAGGAAAAAACCATAACTGCCGCTGCGCAACAACTTTACCTTTCAAAAGCCGCTGTCAGCATGTCCCTTGGAGAACTGGAAAAACAAGTTGGGCATGGGCTCTTTGACAGAGTTAATAACCGTTTGATTCTTAACAGAGAAGGGAAACGTCTGCTGCCTCTCGCCGATGAGATACTGCACCGAGCAAACGACATTGATGAACTGTTTCAGAGCGACCAACCTCTTCACGGCGAACTGCATATTGGTGCCAGTGACACCATCGGCAATCAGGTTGCCCCGTTTTTGCTGAGCGGCTTTCGCTCATTGACCAATCATAACCACCAGTCTCTGTTTATCTCCAATACCGCATCCATCTGTGAAAAGCTCGCAGATTACGAACTTGATATCGGCTTAATTGAAGGTAAAACCCAGCACCCTCAGCTCATCACTCAACCGTGGTGTCTGGATGAAATGTGCATCATTGCCAGCCCGAATCATGAGTTAGCCAAAAAGGACAATTTGGGTGTTCGTGATTTGGAATATACCCAATGGCTGCTTCGGGAGTCGGGATCAGGTAGCCGGGAATTTTTCACCCAGAGAATCGCCCCAAGACTGGAATACTGGCAGGAAGCGTTTCAACTTAACACCACAGAAGCCATCATCAATTGTACGGTCGCCAACCTGGGGCTGGCTTGTCTGTCTCGCCGATCGGCTCAGTACGCTATCGATGATGGGCGGGTTGTGACTCTGGATTTACCTATCGATTTCCAGCGTAAATTCTGGATTCTGCTCCATAAAGAAAAGTACCAGAGCCCGTTACTCAAAACCTTCTTAGAGTTTTGTTCTCGCTGGCAGGCATAAGGGTTAATTAGCTCTCACTCCGACCTTACCGACTGGACACTTGAGCAAACAATCTGTATAAACAACCAGTAGATCAAATCTAAAGTTTAAAAGAGGATAACCATGGCTGTAATCGTCAAGTACGTGGTGGAGCGCAACGGAGAAGAAAAGATGACTTTTACCTCTAAAGCTGAAGCTGACGCTTATGACAAAATGTTGGATATGGCAGATGAGCTATTCAGCCTTCTGGCCGGCAGCAACCTGATTGAAGACGAAGAGAAGCAGGAAGAGCTGTCTCTTTACTTGGCGAAGAATAAGGAAGAAGTCCTTTATGCTCTGGGTGCTAAAAAGCGTAAAGCGGCAGCACCTAAAAAGCCAAAAGCGGTTGAAAACCCTAAAGAAGATGAAGCCGGCTCTGAAGAAGACGCAGCTTAGCCTTCCGACACAATGAGAAATTCATCACGCAAATAGCCAGCCCATCGCTGGCTATTTTCTTTTTAGCGATATTATATCTCTCATCGGACAGCATATATCGTTTGGCAGACTATCCGGCTTTTGCCTCTTTCATCTCATGAGCTGGGTGCGTAGGATGCCTCTTAACAAGTTTCTGTTCGGTTTTGGAAATCCGGACAGCAAGAAATTTAACCAAGGAGATTTCACTCATGGCAACTTTTTCTCTGGCATTTGGTACGGCTACCAAAAACCGTGATGGCAAAATTATTGAAGCCTTTTTCCCTAATCCTGTATTGAATCCAAGCGACGCACTTGTAGCTGCAGTAGCGGGCGTTGCAGGTTACGAGCAAGGCAACCAGGCGATTGAAATCTCGGCAGCTCAAAGCGCTGAACTAGCAAAAGCATTTGAAGCGAACGGCGATGCTGCCAATGCGTCTTTCGCAGCCAAAGCGGCAGAGTCTGAGCAACCACTTGTTTTGGTGATTCTTGCCACTGACGAAAAACCAAGTTCCGTTGCAGAAGGCTTCCTGAAACTGCAACTTATCTCTAACCGTCTGGTAAAGCCACACGGTACCGTACTAGACGGCATCTTTGGTCTGCTTCACAACATCGCATGGACTAACGAAGGACCTATCGATCTTCCTGAACTAGCTGACCGTCAAATCGAAGCGCGCCTTGCTGGTCGTAACCTGTCTGTCGATTGCGTAGACAAGTTCCCTAAAATGGTGGACTACGTGGTGCCGGCTGGTGTTCGTATCGCGGATACATCTCGCGTTCGTCTGGGTGCACATGTGGGTGAAGGCACAACCGTTATGCACGAAGGCTTCATCAACTTCAACGCGGGTACAGATGGCGTGAGCATGGTAGAAGGTCGTATTTCTGCTGGTGTTGTTGTAGGCAACGGCTCTGACATCGGTGGCGGTGCGTCTATCATGGGTACGCTTTCTGGCGGTGGTACTGTGGTTGTCTCTATCGGCGAGAACTCGCTACTTGGTGCAAACGCAGGTCTTGGCTTCCCTCTAGGTGACCGTTGTACGGTTGAATCTGGTCTTTACGTAACTGCAGGTTCAAAAGTACGCATGCTGGACTCAGAAGGTAATGAAGTTGAAATCGTGAAAGCACGTGACCTAGCGGGCAAACCTGATTTGCTGTTCCGCCGCAACTCAGTAACAGGTCAAATCGAGTGTCTGACCAACAAAACTGCTGTTGAACTAAACAGCGAGCTTCACAGCAACAACTGATTCAGTTTGCAACCCAAGATCGAAAAGACCAGCACAGCGCTGGTCTTTTTTATTGTCTAACCTTAGCTCGGGCCAATAAGTCGCGTTAATCTTTCACAGGCTTGTTTTACCCTGTCTCTCGGGCACCCTAAATTGAGACGAACATACCCACTTCCCCCCTCTCCGAACTCTGTCCCGACGGAAGGCAGCACTCCGATTTCAATGAATCGATTTCTGAGCTCGTCATCGCTTAAATTCAAATTCCGACAGTCTATCCAAGCCAGATAGCCAGATTGAGGAGTCGTCATTTGAAGCTGAGGTAAATGCTCTTTTAGGAACCTATCTAAATAGTCGAAGTTACCCTGAATATAGGCTTTCAGCTCTTCTAACCAATTCAAGCCTGTCGAATAGGCACTCTGTGTGGATGTGATCGCCATAGCATCAAACAGATCGAGAAAACGCGTGGCTTTCATCTTCTCAAATGCTGCACGAACCTGAGGGTTGGGAATCAACATATTGGCGATGCGTAGTGACGCCAAACCAAAGGTCTTGGTTGCCGCCGATGCCACAATTAACCTGGAATGGAAGGATTCTTCCAGATTCAAAGCACTCCAACAGCGTTGATTGGGCAGTGCAAGATCTATCCATATTTCATCGCTGATCAGCCAGACATCATATTGATGGCATAAACTGGCAATGGAACGCACTTCCTGTTCTGTCCAGATTCGTCCGACAGGGTTATGAGGATTACAGAGGATAAACGCCTTACAGCCATTTCTGAAACTCCCCTCAAGCGCTTCCAAATCTAAGTCATATTTGCCTGCGTTGTGTTTTAAGCGTACTTCTTCAACTTGTCTGCCCGCCATCTGAACTGCGAAGTTGAACTTACCGTATCCTGGCGACTGAACAGCGATTTTGTCACTCGCCTCGGTAATTAACTCGATGATTAAAGCTACGCCGGGCATGACGCCACTGATTGGGGATATCCAATCCGTATTCAGTTCGAGTTCATGCTGCGACGCATACCATTCTTTGATTGCGGCAAAGTAACTCGAAGGGATTTGGGTATACCCGAAAACACCATGTTCGACTCTTTGCTGCAAAGCATTGGCAACGGTAGGCGGGATAGCGAAATCATAATCCGACACCCACATCGGAATGGCGTCTTCATCATCCACTCCGAATTTCTGAAGGTTAGCGTCCCACTTGATGGCGCCCGTTCCGATTCGCTGATGTTGCTGATCAAACAGAGAAGACATGAACATTCCTTTGTATTGAGCTAGGGTCTTAAAGAAATCTCACCCTTAAGACTTTTTAAATCGAATTGCTGACGCAATAATAAAGTTATACCTACACTGCCGGATTGTTACTTTAATCAGGCAATTTGGGGAAATGAACTAGATAAATAACGGAAATCAATATGCGTTTACTTTTAGCTTTACTGCTGCCTTGGTTGCAGTTTTTCACCATTGGCAGACCATTTAGCGGAATCATCTGCCTGATCCTTCAAATTACTCTCGTTGGCTGGATCCCAGCAGCAATTTGGTCAGTATATGCTTTGAGCCAATACAAAACGGACCAAAAGATAAAAGACGCAATGAGCGACAGTTAAACCTGCACTTCAGAGGCAATGTCTTTCATTGCCTCTACCAAAACATCGACAGGCTGCGCCCCACTGATTAGGTGTTGTTGATTCACCACTAATGCTGGCACGGCGTGAACCCCAAGCGATAACCAGTGCACCTCGTCATCTTCCACGACTTTATTCCAATGCTCTGAAGCCGCAACTTGCTTGGCTTCGACTGGATCTAATCCGGCATTTTTCGCTGCTTCTGCCAACACATCATGATCTTCAATGGCTTTATTTTCTGAGAAGTACGCTTGAAACAGAGCCAGTTTCATCTCGGTCTGTTTACCAGACTCCGCTGCCCAGGCAACCAGCTTATGCGCATCTCGGGTGTTGTAGACATTCATGTCGTCAGAAAAATGAAAATCAAACCCCACTTCCTTGCCAAGCTTAGTCAGATTGTCTCTCACCTGTACACTTTGATCTGCTGTGGTGCCGTAACGTTTCATTAGGTAATCACGTAAGTTCACACCACCTTGGTGGAGATCGAGATTCAACTCAAACGGATGCCAGTGCACATCAACATCAATAGTGTCCGCAACCTGCGCCATCGCAAGCTCTAGTCTTTTATAGCCTACAATGCACCACGGACAGGACACATCCGAGACCAAATCAATCCTAAGTTGTTGCTTACTCATCCGTGGCTCTCCAATTTAACTCGTACCAACTTACTGTAACCCAACTTATTGAATTTATCCCGCTTTGGTACTAAACAAGTACAAAGTTATGATCGAGAGCCAAACAACCGAAATGCCCAGTTTTCTACTGTGCCGGTTTCGATGCGTTTTTCAATCAGCGCACGCCATGAATCTACCAGTGGTACTTCAATCAGAGACTCCAGCTCTTTCTTATCAAGAATGCCTCTGTACACTGCACCCATAATGCGCGCGAGGCTAAAGTCAGGATGCGGTCGCTCAATCAGGAGAATGTCATCCCCTGCTCCAATTTCACCTTCCTCGATAACTCGGAAATACCAGCCTGTGCGCATAGTCATTTGCAGGCGAAGTGCCATATCTGGCTCTTCACAACGATCATTGAGTTTCCAGCAAGGCATTCTTCCCTGAGACACTTCCAGCAAGGTAGAACCAATTTTTATTCTGTCCCCAATGCAAATTTGGGATTCACTGATACCAGTGGAACTGAGGTTTTCACCAAAAGCACCAACCTGTTCAAAAATGGGCTTATTTCCAAGTTCTTCACACCATTTCGGGTAATGCTCGGAAGGGTACATGTGCAGCGCTTTTTCAATGCCGCCGTGGAAGCGAGGATCCCCTTGTTCATCGTTCGTGAAACCAAGCGAGTTTGCGTACAGGCGACCGGACTGTATTTTTTTGTCAATGGCGCTGACTGCCCCTCTGGAATAAGGCTGGGTTTTACCGGATAGAACAGACTCGACAGTTCCTATCTTTTTCATTGAACGACTCCATTTGAAAAGGTGGGAGCGTTACTTTAACAGTAACTCATCAGTTCAATAAAATTTTTATAAAGTACAACATGTTAATTTAAGGTTGATACACAACCTGAAGGACAGGCTTGGCACGTTTATGAAGTTTATAGACGACAAAATTCAGCCCGCTGATCCACTCTTCACTGAGAATACGAACCCGGTTTTCAATTTCGATTTCGTTATCTTCCAACACAATTCGGTAGTCTCCGGGAACCAGATCTTCAATAAAGTAGAATCCATCTTGTTCTACTCTGGCGGAATAGGATTTGCCGCTTTCTTCATGAAAAAAATTCAGATGCCAGCCAGCAAAACTATCAGGCGCCGTCACAATCCCATCAACACCAAAGCTTTTATTTACCCGCACTTCTATGTGCGTCTTGCCACCCTTCTCCGCATGAAAATAGATGGGATTCTCTTCGGGCTTTAAGTTGAGGTCTAAGCTCGATTCATCCACATGCAATTGCAAGTCCTCTCCATAACCGACGTGGGTAAATCTGAAATACCCTTCTGAATCTGTGGTAGCGCGTTTGTTATTGACCTTGAGCTTCACATTGGGAACAGGCTGGTCATGGTTGTCCAGTACCCTTCCTGTTAGTTCAGCATAAATAAATTCTTCCCATGGAAGTTGGGATGTTTTTGTAGCCTCGTCATCAGCGATTACTCGTCCACCCCATTTGGTTTCGAGTGCAACCGAAATGCTTTCATCAGTAAATGCCACTTCTCCAGACCAGTTCTGGCTGAACTCCCACCTCGCATTACCGGAATATCCTAGTTTCTGATTCGTCCATGTCGCTTGAGCACTGTAGGTGCTTTGAAGTGTTTGCCACCAACCAGAGAAAAAGCAGTTAGAACATAAATAACGATAACCGACCCTGTACCTTGGACTAGCTTCATCGGCAAAAATAGAGCTGAGATTGACTGAGCCGTAGTCGTGAGTATGGATGGCGTATTTCAGCGAAAGCTCGTCGCGAATCAGGACAGGGGTTCTGCGATTTTTGAGTTCTAGGGTTAAGAACTGTGAAGAAGCGGTTTGAGCGCGAAGCTGTGGAATCACCGTCAGTTCATACTCATCGTAATTGGCATCCAGGTTGAAGCTGATGGGACTGCCGAGATAACGGTATCGGACATTGTGTTCTCGCTTTAACGGGTCTTCACCCAGCATATCGATATGGTTGATATCGGCTTCCAGCTTATGGCTTTCTCCAACTGCCATCTCAAGCGTCAGAGGCGCAATGGATTGTCTGGGTAACCATTCAAACTCAATTGACAGAAAGTGCACCGGCAGCCAGCGCATTCCAAAGCCACCAGAATTTTCTGTTTCACCTTTATACAAGCTACCCACAGCGGTCAGGGAATCGGTTAAGCCATAACTAATTTGACCTTTTCCGGTTTTATCATCGGTCAGTGATGCGCCAAATTCTAAGTTCCACTGCCCCTGATTCAGCAAGGTTTCATCAATATCAGCGACTTTTATGGATTTACGCTCCACCACACCGGAACGCACCATTTCATGCAGTTCCACCTGATCACCGGCTGACAAAGGAAAATCAGAAATGCTGTAGCGACCAGAGGCATCAGACTTTACCGTTCCGCGATACACGTCGTTCACATACACGTCGACGAAAGTATTCGGCAAGGTCTGCTCTTCAATCACCAGACTGCCCGACTGAGTTTTTGGTTTGAGCCTGGAGTAATAGATGCCATCTTCGTAGGTATCGCTGTTGCTTGCGAGCCCAGAATCGAGCACCACGTGCCCCATTTGAAACTGATACCCTAGCGGAAATGGGCTGATTTCGAGTTGGTAGAAATCCACTTCGTCTGGCGTCTGAGTATCGTAAGAAACTTCAAAGCTAGCGTCTTGATGAACAAGATAGGCATCAGTTCGAACGCTGTACTCTGGGTTAGCATCAGAGAAGTATTCAGCTCGACCTTTTACTCTCGCCGATGCACTGGTTACTGAGCTGGGCAATATCCGGGGCTGCGCTTTCTGAGCTTCAAGTTCGTCCGCTTTTTGTTTGGCTATGGCACGTCGCTGCGCCAGCTTTTTCTCCAGTTCCTGATAGGTACTGTAGTGAAGTTTGACCTTCAGGCTGTATCTGTCGAGATTCCAAAGAATCGTAACCGGAAAGCAATCCACAAAGGAGCTCCAGTGCAGCCAGGCTTTTTCTTCGGAGTAGACAAGGTCTATGGTCAGGTCACTATTGTTATCTGGCAGCGTGCACTGTTTTTGTTTCAAATCCAGACGATAAGGTTTGTGCTGTTCTTTAACGTCCTTAGGCTGGTAAAACAGGCATATCTGGTTACGACAGCCTCCTTCAAGTTGCAGCCACTGCTTGGCGAAGGTTTCCAGTTCTAAGTAAGGTTCCTCACTGACGTTTTGCATGACACGATAGAAACTGTCGTGCTCAAACGGCATAAAAAGCTCAACGTACGCTTCAAAAACTTCGTCATTTTCTTCTTGCGCAAAAACGCAATTTGCCCACACACATGTGCAGGCAAAAAAGAGAAACAGGGCATGACGAAAAATCATCATCAAGCGCGAGTCAGATTAGTTGCAGGAGCCTATGATTTGGTCGTCCACAACAAACTGCGCGCCTTTAGAATGAGTGACTGGTTTTTCCAGAGAGGAGTCTCGAACCAGAAATACGTTCTGTACCTGATTCCCAGCAACCAGTTTGCCTTTCAGTTGATAGTTTCCTTCATTAAACACTCGAACTGCATTGGGCTTACAATCCAGACGCACGCTGTGCTCCACCGCACCTTTTTGAGCGTATACAGGAATCATGGTGTTGATGATGAAGTCCAGATTCATGGTCATACCTTGAGCGTTTCCATCATCAAGGATTTTGTCATCTTTTAGCGGAATGGGTTGAAATAGCAGGTAGGTGCGGTATTCCCCTTCTTCATACTCAGCGGGAAGCCCCTGAATTCTGACCCTGACGGTTCTTCTCTGGTTTGGTTTCAGGTTGCCAATGATCGGCGGAGAAACCTTAACAAACTTGCTTAAATCTTCCTGAACTTCGATATCTTGTTCTAATCGCGTTTTTGATTTGTCGTTCCCGGCAAGAGCCGAACGGTAAACAACCGACACTTTAACGCGCATAGGATCAGATGTGGTGTTTTCTATGAATAGCTTATGGGTAGACGCCTGCTCACCTTGAGCGACGATTCGGGTAGGTGCAATTTTTAACTGCGCATAACTCAGGTGGCTAAATCCGAGCAGGCAAACAAATAACAAGGAAAGAAACTTCATAAATACTTCACTGTAATTGGGACCACGACCGAAAAATGCCCCGATTGCGAACTGGATTTCACAACCGCTCTTGCGCCAATACAAAGCACTCCGGACTGCCCTTGTCCATCAAGCCGAATTCGACCTTTCTTATTCAGCCCACATCCATATTTAAAACGCTTAACAACCACCGTTTTACCAGTTTGCCCATTCAGCATTTTAAAATCTTTTCCATCGACTCTGACCTGTATTTTTTTATTCGGATCGCCAGAAATACGGAAAAGAAACACGCCGTTAGTTGACGTTGTTGGTTGTAAATACACAACGGTTTTAGCACCACCAACTGTGGGTTCAAAAACCATTGGCTCCAACTGTGTAATTGCCAGGGATGCAATAGCAAACTTCGCCATCCCAAGATACAGAAGGATGCCCCAAATCACGCGCGGCATAAGATTGATGTGAGAAAGAAGGCGGCATAAAGCCGCCCAAGATCGGTATCTTATTGGTAAGCTACCGTGATGTTCACCGTACCGTTGTAGGTACCAGCTACCAGAGTAGTTTCACTGGCGATATCTGCCACACCACCAATTTTCACTGTCGCAGTACCACCTGTTAGCGTTGGTGTCGCGTTGTCTACCGCAATACTGTTCACTGCGATGTCGTTACCACTTCCATCAGCCATTAGCGCAGTCGCATCAACAGTCACATCAACCACACTTCCGGTTTGACCGTTAATTGTGAACGCTGCAGCGCCTGCGTCTGTCGTAGCAACAGTGACGTTTGTGGTTGCATCAGTAAAGATTGAACCAAAATCTAAGTCCGCAGTTTTAGAAATAGAAACTGGCTCCAGTACAACAATACTGGAAGTAAAAGTGTCAGATGCGGCCATTACACCAGGTGCTACTGCAGCTAAAGAAATTAGCGCAAGCTTCTTCATGGATTTCATTTTAAATACCCCAAGTCCATTTATATTAAATAACCTTATTTTTATTAATACTTTTTTGTACTACTGAAAACCAGAAAAGTATCAGGCGTATTTAAAGATCAACTAATAAATAATTTCATAATATTTTTATTTTTGTCACTAATATTTGTGAGGCAGTTCAAAAATACGTACAACTCGATCAATATAAATAGTGTTTCTACCATAAAGAACATGTTGCATATTAAAAATTACACCATAAATATCAATCAATTAGATAGAGACAAAGTACCATAAAAAGCAGAATTCACTACAAAGAGAGACAGATCGAGAATAACTATCCACATAATTACAAATGTATGAATATCAATAAAACATTTAGTAACAATTCTACTATTTGAAACGAAGTGAATTATCCAAGGAATTAAAAAAGAATGAAAAAGTAAACTTTAGTATTAGTTTATAAGACTCTACGCATAACCATCGAACAAAAGAGATATTAGCTTTAAAAATAAAAACTCCACTTTGAACCATAGAGAAAAGAAATTACTCCTAATATATTTTATCAAATAAATATATTAATAAAGACATGGCTCGCAAAATTCAAAGAGTCTAACTCCAAGATATAAATAGAAATTGCATTTAGTCCATTAAATTTATTTTTTACCTCATCATAGAATTGTATCAATCAAATAAATACAACATTATCTTAATCAGCTCACAAGCCATTACAGAGCAGGGGTTAAAGTACATTAAAATCCTGAATACACCTCAACAAGAAGTCCCCATTTAACTCACTTGGTTTTTGGTTTCAAAAAACTAGAACTCTACACTTCAGTCACTTTTGATTGTGAAACTTCCGAATTTTTCGAAAATTAAGCATTTCTGTCACACTTAACAGGTTGAGCTTATTAGGAAATCTTTCAATATGACGTGTCGATCTGTTTAATCCTATCGTCCGCAGAGCTTCCTAACCTTCACGGAAGAGGCTTAAAGTTCGGATTCGACGAATACCGGAGTTCATGAAATACTTATGTTTTGATGAGCAGTTAAATGAAATGGAATGACCTGACCTATGTACATATTCGGATACGGCAGTTTGATTAATCCGGAATCTCGTAAGCTAACAGGGCAAACGGGCGATGCTTTTCCTGCGATTGTGAATGGATTTGATCGCCATTGGAGCAAAGTGGATGGCAGTTATCAAATTTCACCGTTAGTGGTGACCAGCGGTAAGGGATCGGTTAACGGTGTTCTGATTGAGATTGATGACCAGGAGCTACTGGAGTTCGACAAACGAGAAGCAGGCTACCATCGTATCAAGGTTGCCGTTTCCCAGATTGAATCTGATACGGCTATTGATGCCAGTGCCGACGTCTGGATGTATGTGAAAGACGAAACGGCTTCCCCCTGTGTCAATGCTCCTATCATGCAAAGCTATGTCGACACGGTTCTGGCAGGTTGCTTGTCTATCTCTTCTCAGTTTGCTGAACGTTTTGTTCAGTCGACACTTGGCTGGCATCACCCTCTTGAAAATGATCGCCACCAGCCTAAATACGGCAGAATAGCGGGTGTAAAAGCGCACCATCTTTCCCTGATTGACGATCTTATTGCGTCGGTTCGTAATTAGGTAAACGTCATGATTTTAGAGCAGCAACTGGCCCAGCAAATTGTCGACCGCACTATGGCGATCATTGGTAACAACATCAATGTGATGAACCAGGCGGGCGTCATTATTGGCAGTGGTGATCCTCATCGTATAGGTCAGACCCATGATGGTGCTTTGCTGGCTTTAAAACATGGCGACACAGTCGAAATTACTCAACAAAGCTGCCAGTCGCTCAAAGGAGCCAAGCCCGGCATTAATATGCTGATGAAAAGCCAGCATGAAGTGATTGGAGTAGTAGGCATCACTGGGGATCCTGACTCCATCCGCAATTACGCGTCTCTGGTGAAGATGACGGCAGAAATGATCGTTGATCAGGCTGCTCTGATTGAACAGCTTCAATGGGATCGCAGACATAAAGAAGAATTTATCTCCGCCTGGATCACCAATTCTGTGCCAATAGCCGAACTTAAAGACTGGGCAGCGCGTTTAGACATCGATCTGGATATGCCAAGAGTCGCCGTCGTCATCGAACTCCATGCCAACAGTGCGCCCCTCAGCTTGAGTCAGACACGCCAGATCGTTGAACTGCTTGAATACCCGAAACGCGACAACTTGGTAGCCGTAACTTCAATGCGTGAAATCGTCGTATTGAAACCCAGCCATAATCGACACGGTAAATGGGACAGCCAGCAGGAAAGTGTACGTATCGACATTCTGTTGGACAGGCTACATAAACAGGGCATTCAGGAACTGGACATTGCATTGGGTGAATACTTCCCGAATGTCGAAGACATTCACCTGTCGTATCAGAGCGCCAGACAAGTTTTGCAGTTTGGTCAGAAACATCATCCAGAGCACAATAAGTATCTGTTTGAAGAGATGCGCTTACCTGTCTTGTTGTCTCCTCTTGGTCATTTTTGGCAAGGTGACCAATTATGTAAATCAATCGTTAAGCTAAAAGAACAGGACAAAAGCGGACAACTTCTGAAAACGCTGTACGCATTATTTGAACATCAGGGAAATCAGAAATTGTGCGCCGAATCCTTATACATCCATAGAAACACGCTACGTTATCGGCTAGATAAAATCGAAAAGATTACCCGAATCTCTCCCAAAAACTTCACAGGTCTGGTCGAGCTTTATATTGCAAGCCAGATCACGAAATAACACCAACTTTGTGCATTAGCACAAATTCCTTCCTTTCAATCACCAAAAAATTTGTTACTCCTGTCTAAAGGATTTGGCTCAGAAACTGACGATAATATCCACACTCCCTGCCTCTGGCTAAATTGGGGAGCCATTTCCGAGACGCCTACAACTCGGAAAATGATAAAACCGTTCCTACCGCGAACAGCAGTCGGAAATGGTAAAAATAAACGGAGTTATTATGAGTCTTATACTAATCCTGCTGGCTGTGATCGCGTTTATCGTTGTCGCTACCACCAAATTTAAAGTACACCCCTTCCTCGCCCTTCTGGTTGCAGCATTTCTGGCTGCCTTTGCCTATGGGCTCCCTGCGGACAGCATAGCTAAAACCATTGCAAGTGGCTTTGGCGGCATTCTTGGTTACATCGGTCTGGTCATTGTATTAGGTACCATTATCGGTGTTATTCTGGAAAAAAGTGGCGCTGCTATTACCATGGCCGACACCGTCATCAAAGTACTTGGCGACCGCTTCCCAACCTTAACCATGACGCTAATTGGCTACATCGTTTCTGTGCCAGTTTTCTGTGATTCCGGTTTCGTTATTCTGAACTCGTTGAAAGAGTCTCTGGCAAACCGCCTGAAAACCTCCAGCGTAGCCATGAGTGTGGCACTTGCCACCGGGCTCTACGCGACACACACCTTTGTACCGCCAACGCCGGGACCAATCGCAGCTGCGGGTAACTTAGGGCTGGAATCCAACCTTGGTTTGGTTATCGCGGTCGGTATCTTTGTTGCTGGCGTGGCGGCTCTGGCTGGTATGCTATGGGCAAACCGATTTAAAGATGTTCAACCAGATGGTGAAGAAGCGCAATCCCCGGCTGATAACCAAGACTGGAAAGCACTAAAAGAATCTTACGGTACTCTGCCAACTGCTGGTCAGGCATTTGCCCCTATTTTTGTGCCGATTCTGATGATCTGTCTGGGCTCTGTCGCTCGCTTCCCAAGTAAACCTCTGGGCGAAGGCTTTCTGTTTGATGCGCTGAATTTCCTTGGGCAACCTCTGACGGCACTGGTGATTGGTCTTCTGTTAGCGGTTCGTCTGCTTAAGTCCGACAACAAAGCAAAAGAATTCAGTGAACGCATTAGCCAGGGCATTACTGCCGCTGCCCCTATCCTTCTGATTACAGGTGCAGGTGGTGCATTCGGTGCAGTGTTGAAAGCCACTCCACTTGGCGAGTATCTGGGTACAACCTTATCTGCACTGGGTATTGGTATCCTGATGCCATTCATTGTCGCCGCGGCACTGAAATCTGCTCAGGGTTCATCGACGGTTGCTCTGGTCACCACATCGGCATTAGTCGCGCCTTTGCTTGGTCAGCTTGGTCTAGATTCCGAAATGGGTCGCGTCCTGACAGTCATGGCGATTGGTGCAGGTGCAATGACGGTTTCTCACGCTAACGACAGCTTCTTCTGGGTGGTATCTCAGTTTAGCCGTATGAGCGTAGGGCTCGCATACCGTGCACAAACTATGGCAACCTTGGTACAAGGCATTACTGCCATTGTATTGGTTTACATTCTTAGCCTTGTTCTACTGTAACTGTCACCAATTGAGGAGAGTGATATGAAAGTGGTTATCGCCCCAGATTCGTTTAAAGAGAGCTTAACCGCCAAAGAGGTGTGTCAGGCAATAGAATCTGGATTCCGCCGCGTATGGGCAGACAGTGAATTTGTGCATGTTCCCGTCGCCGATGGGGGTGAAGGAACAGTACAGTCGCTCGTAGACGCAACCCAAGGCAAACTGGTTCACCTTGCGGTAACTGGCCCTCTAGGTAACTCTGTCGACGCGTTTTACGGCTTACTTGGCGATAACCAAACCGCCGTGATAGAAATGGCGGCGGCCAGTGGCCTTCACCATGTCTCGCTCTCTCAGCGTGACCCAAAGCTGACCACCTCATTCGGCACAGGTCAGCTTATTAATCATGCACTTGAACACGGTGCACGAAAGCTGATTATAGGTTTGGGTGGCAGTGCGACCAACGATGGTGGCGTCGGCATGATGGCAGCCTTGGGCGCCAAATTCCTTAACCAGAACGGGCAGCCTATCGCCCTTAATGGTGGGGGGCTGAGTGAGCTTTCTCATATTGATCTTGGTGACCTCAACACCAAGCTTGCAGAGTGTGAAATTCTGGTGGCTTGTGATGTTGATAATCCTCTTTGTGGAACAAAAGGGGCTTCTGCAACATTTGGCCCACAGAAAGGAGCAACCGAAGCCGACATTCGTCTGCTAGACAATAACCTGAACCACTATGGTCAACTGATTCGCCAGCAGCTTGGGCGAGACGTACTGAGCAAAGAAGGCGCAGGTGCAGCGGGCGGTATGGGAGCAGCTTTGCTGGCATTTACCGATGCCAAACTTCAGCCCGGTATTGATATCGTGTTAGAAACGGTCAACCTGAAAGATCAACTGCATAATGCCGATCTGGTGATAACGGGCGAAGGCAGAATTGACTGGCAGACAGCTCACGGCAAGACCCCAATGGGCGTCGCTGTGCTGGCCAAACAGTTTGATTTACCTGTAATAGCCTTAGCTGGTTGTGTGGGCGAGAACTACCAGGCGGCATATCAATGCGGTATTGATGCTGTATTTGCTGCCGTGCCCCGAGCATTGGATCTGTCCACCGCTTTTCAAGAGGCAGGAACAAACCTCACCAACCTGTCTGAAAACGTCGCACGCCTTTGGTCTGTTAACTTAGCAAAATAAGTTCGAACCCAAAAAGTTCAAAAGCGCAGGAAACCCTGCGCTTTTTTTGTTTTGATTCATTGGTGTTTTCGTCTTTGACCATGCACAATTCCCCTATGAACGAAGAGAAACTGTTAATTCCCCTGCCGTCCCTGATTCATCGAATTGGTGGTGACAATGCCAAAGTAGCGAAAAGTCTGGCGACCAAGCACCAGTGCGAAATGAAGCGAGTCCGGCGTTCACGCAACTGGCAGGTTACAGGCACTCCGGACAACCTCTCCGCTTTGCTTGCCAATATCCAATCAATGGGCTCGGACACTTACCAGTTCGTTATCAAAAAAATGAACGAGAAGCTAAGCGCTTACTATGAAGTTCATGAGCCAGTTGAACAGCAATTGCATTCGCTTATCCTTCAAAACCCGAATATCACGCTATCGGAGTTGATGGAACGCACCAATTGCACCTTAGCCGAAGCGCGGCTGGCTCGGTTTGAAGCAGACATCGTATAGATATCCTGTTCATAAATACCCAAGTCTCCATTTATGCTATTGACAGCAATAACAATAAACTCAACACTGGTTTCATCCTTTCTATAACACCATAAATATCCAATACGGCGAATCGAGCATTATCGTCTTTAGAAAATGCGAGGGAGCCGCAATGAGCACGAATAAATGGAGTTTAGTTATCCATGATGTGGGCACGCATCATGCGAGAATTTGGGTAGGAACCCTGTACCAGTATCTCGCCAAACCTGAACAGTTTCACGTTAAAGTCTATGACAAGCCAATCACCTCACTGAACCGAGTCCCCATCTTTGAATACACCATCAATCAGGAAGAATGGGAGCGTCCTTTTCGAGCATTAAAACAACGGTTCTATAAGGTGGTAGAAGTTACGGGGCTTAACTCAAACCAAACCTACTACGTCGATTTCGTTCGTGGCACACACCATGTGAATGCCAAAACCATTGATGAACATGTAGTAGAAACAGGGTCACTGCGCACGCTCCCCACATCACTGTCAGAAGAAGACCCGTTTGTTGTCATGATGGGGAGTTGTTACTTCAATGACGACGATGAAAAAGGGCAAGCAGCCAAGGCATACACTCACCTCTATTTTAATGGAGAACCTCAAGAAAAACCCCACGTGAAGTTTCTAACCGGGGATCAGGTGTATCTGGATATTGGTCTGGATTCGCTTTCTCCCGTGATCGGCGAGGTTCATCAACGAATAGCGGCAGATTACGCGGACACATGGCGTTCTAACCGTAAACTCTATCGCCATGGGGGTTGCTGGTTTTTAGCCGATGACCACGAATACTGGAATAATTACCCTTATGCTCAAGGCACCAATCCGTACTTATGGGCAATCACTTTCTCAAAAAAAGTCAAAGCAGCGTGGACAAAAAGTGCCAGAGACGGCGTTAAAAGAATTCAGCAAGTCGAACCTTTTCGCACCTTTGATGTGGGTGATGACCTGTCCTTTTGCTTTGTTGATCTAAGAAGTGACCGAGATAAACGCACTCCACCCAAATCCATGGTGACCAAACGAGTGTTCAAACAACTTATCGACTGGGCAAAAAATCTAAACAAGATTGGCGTTCTGGTTTTACCCCAGCCACTGATTGTTGAAGCAGGGTCAGATTCCGACTATAACCTCGCGAATTATGAAGCCCAATACAAAGCGCTCTGGGAGGCACTTGCACATTCAGGGAACGATATTGTTTGCCTCTCGGGTGATGTGCACTTTGGCCGGATAGCCAATGTCAAACTGGGAAACGGAAACGCCAAGCTGCATGAAATCATTTCTTCTCCTATGTCGAATATCACTCCTATAAACGGAGGGAGATATTCCGCAGCCACACCCGAAAAAATCCAAGATCTCCCTTCTTTTATTGGCGGAGACTACAAGGTTCACTACGATGGAGTCTGGTGCACCAGATCGGAAGTAGTCAGCAAATGGTACATGCTGGAAGACTACTATCAGACCAAAGAACATTTTATGACCCTGAGTTTTACGCGTTCCGCTGAAGGCAATGTTGAACTGGATGTGCAGGCTTGGTTGGTCAGGGATTGTGACCGAACAGGCAAGCCTAAAAAGCAGTTTTCAAATCGAAAACCCATCGTATTAAGCAAAAGGAGTTAAAACTCGTTCCACCAGCAACTGTTTCAAAGTTGGTACACATATTGAAATACCCCATGTAACTGCTCTCAAATGGATAGAGGTGATCATGGGCGTATTACTTTCGGTATACAGCGACAAAAAATTCAACGAAGACCAGACATTACTGGTGGAACAAGCGGTAAAGCTCATAGAAAGCTACGGTAAAAAGGAAGTCCGTTGCTTTCAAAATGATAAGGTACTTATTGCACAATGGGATTTTAATGCATACAAGCAAGCCGCCTGGCTGCAAAATGACACGCAGATTGCGTCACTGGTTGGTCACCCACTGATCAGTGACAACAGAACGGACGACTTACAGTGTTTAGCAGAAAGCCACTTACTCTCCAGCAACTTAAGCGAAAGCGAAGGGGCGTTCTGCTTTGTTAAATACACGCCTCACAATCACCATCTGACCATTGCCACTGACCCTCTCGGTCTACGACCATTTTTTGTGATGGAGTATAAAGGGCTGAAAATCATCTCCAGCCGAGTCAGTGTGTTCAAAGAGTTAGGACTGGATCTGACAGCCAATGCAGATGCTCTGACTGAATACGCCACTCTGGGCTACTACCTTCTTGATCATACGCCTTATCTCGAAGTGACTTGCAGCTATCCGAGTGAAACCATTAGCCTCAAGCCCGATGAAGAGCAGCGAAGCCACTATTTTGACTGGGTTGAGCTGGCGAAACAGAATCTCACCATGAAGCAGGCGGTGTCGAATATCGACCGGGCGTTCAAACGCTGTTGCGACAAATACCTGTCTGTCGATCAGAATGTCATTTCCACATTATCTGGCGGGCTCGATTCCCGAACCATTGCCACGGAGCTGAGAAGACGCAATGCCAATGTGAAAGCATTCAATTTCTCTCGTCAGAAAACTCAGGATCTTGCCTGTGCTATTGCTTATGCTGAGCACCAGAGCATTGACCTAGACATCATAGAAGTGTCCGACACACAAAAAGCCAGCGTGGAAGACCGGTTAGGTAAACATTGGCAAAGTGAATTAAAAAATACCCCGACAAACATCGAACGCCCGCAATTGTCCTGGTCTGGTAATGGCGGCAGTGTAGGAATTGGTCTGATTTACTACTCGGAGCCACTTTATCAGGCTGCGCTCACTGGAGATCCGGAAATTCTGGTTGACGCTTATCTGGAGCAGCAATATGCCTATCTGCCAGAGAGCATTGTAGAAGATGCTCAGCAGCTTCAGGACAACCTCAGAAAAAACATTCTCAAATCGCTGGAACCGCTTTCCGATCTACCGCTGGAAAAAGCGTACCAATTGTTTTTGTTCCTGAATGATCAGCATCATCACCTGAGCATTCCATTCGAAGAGATCACCACGTTCAAAATGGAATTCTGTCTGCCTATGTATTCATGGAAGGTTCTGGCTGCGCCGCTGGGACTGCCCGTTGAAGAAGTTCGCAAACATAAGTTTTATCTGCAATGGCTGCATCACTCTTATCCGCAAGCCACAGAAGTTGCCTGGCAGGCATACCCGGGTCACATCCCCTGCCCGCACCCTATGCCAGACATCGACCAGTGGCAAATGGCTTCGGACAAACGCACCGCTGCCAGCGAGGTGATTGCAACTTGGAAAAAGGCATACCGATTTAAGTCGCACCAGCTATTGAAAAAATCGCGCATCAGTGTGCTTTGCATTCTTCATCTGCTGGGTCTGAAAAACGCACGACCCCAACTCAACGTGGTCAATAAGCTGATTCACTGGTAATGGTTATGAGCCGAGGGTTCCCTCGGCTTTTCCTCTGGATGGAATTTCGTATATTCCATTTTTACATCCTGCCCTTGTTACCGTAACAACAAATGAAAAACACAAGGTCAGCGACATGTCTCGACGCAACACCCTATCGGGGCAGGGAACGCCATTAGTCAAGCTGGCAGGGACTGCTTTCAAAAGCCTTATAAAACTCACCATTGCCGCGGCGATTCTGTATTTCGCCTCTCTTAGCTTTTCCAAGTTAGGCACCATTCATGGCACCGAACTGCCTGAATCCTATTTCTCAGATGGTTACCCAAGCATTCTGGTACTTCTGGATTCTGAATTTTTTATGGGGCTGATATTTTTCGTCACTCTAAGCATTGTTATCTATGTGATCTACCTGTTGTGGCAGTTACATGAAGTCGCGGTACACAAAGCCAAGAAAATGTCTTCAGCGCACACTCAAATTGTCTTTGCACTGTCTCTGTGTGGCTTGTTTATCGATAAAGCGTGGTGGGTGCTCGCCATCATCATTGCCTTTACGCGTTGGGACATAGTGTCTGATGCTTTATCCGGCATTATCCGCAAAGGTCTTCAAATTTCCCGCCAGACTAAGGAGTAATTTATGAAAGAGATCATGCTCCCGTATATTTTGATTTGCTGGATTCTAGTGAAACTCAAAGTCATCACCTGGAACCTGAAAAATGCAGTGCTCATGGTCGGCATTGGCGCCTTTATCGCCTTTATGCTGTTTACTGCTCACCGCTTTTGGTCACCGGCAGACCTGACCGACAGCACCACTGTAAAAGCACCACATGCGGTGCTAAGTCCCTTGATAGGACAAGAAGTGGAACAAGTGATGGTGACTCATAACCAGCAGGTAAAGGAAGGAGATCTGATTTATGTATTGAAATCTGAAGATACGGATTCTCAGGTCAGAGGTTACGAAGCGCAAAAGCTGGCTGCCGAGGCAGAGATCGTGGCTTTAAAACATCAGATCAAGAACGATGAAAAGACCTTAGATCGCTTAAAGAAACTGGATGATTTCGCTCAGGATTCACAGCGAGATGAGATTCGAACCCGGATTGATTCCAACAACGCGAAAGTGGCAGCGGTGTTTGCTCAAATTAAATCGATAGAGGCTCAGATAGCGACCGCCAAATGGCAGAATGATCGCCGGGAAATTCGTGCGCCGTTTGATGGACAGATCTCCATCGCTAATCTGGCAGAAGGCACCCGCGTCGGTAACATGCACCTCTACAACACATCAAAAAAGTTTGTTGAAATGCGCATTGCCGATCAGACTTATCGCTACATTAAACCGGGACAGTTTGCCGAGTTCTATGTGGACGCGTATCCCGGAGAAATATTTCGTGGACGTGTGCACAGCGTAACGACGGGAACAGGTGAAGCGAGAGTTTCCGTGCTCAATGGCACTCAGCAGGTTCGCCGACACGTGAACAATAACTCAGGCACACATGGTCGGACTGTGGTGATTGAGTTTGAAGAACCTGAAGGCTACAACGTGCCAATTGGTGCTACAGGTTCAGGGTGGATTTCGGCAACCAAACCTCACGAGTCACTGGGCTTTATGGACATTATTGGCGCTGCAACTGTCAGGCTGAAAGCTTATAAAGCGTATTTGTCGGCAATGTAATTCCATGGACGCAGTGATTAGGGTCTGTTGACCTTAGATGTCACTGCGTTATTTTTCTGCCCAACTTTTGGCTTTCTCTGCCAATACGGTTTCTACCAAAGACATCAGCCACTGAATTTTCGGGTGATTGCGTCTGGAGGCTTTCACGATAATGGCAATATCAAGCTCTATTGGCGTCAAATGGTCATGTGCGGCAAATGGCGCGTAACGAATGGTATAACAGTCATCCATTAACCGATTCATCAGCTCGTAGTTATCAATCTGAATGGTTGGTTCAATAGAGGGGTCAATGGCGTGGAAATGGTGGGTGTACTCATTGATGCCAGACACCATAAACTTTACGTACTCCCCATCAGGGTTCCCATCAATGTACCCCGCACCTTTGTGCAGTTTCTTCTGGTAAAACAGCTGAGACTTGTCACTCAGAATATGAACGCCAAGATCCACGTCCTCTTCCGCAATCAAAGGTTCGCTGAGTTTCTGCCAGGTTCGCAGCTCTATGACCGCCTGTGTTTCTTTTCGAATGGCTTTAATCAACTCAGAACCACACGCCACCAGATAAGGCTCAACAATATGCAAAGTCACCTTATCCAGCCTGGTAGGGTCGAAAACTTCCGGATGCAGTGCCTGTTGTACCTGTTCCAGTGCAGTTCTCAGTTTAGGTTCGATTTCACAGGCATAACTGGTTGGAGAAAGCCCGTCACCACCGCGAACAAAAAGTGGGTCACCCAGTTCCTCCCTAAGCTGCGCCAACACCTTAGATACGTACGACTGTGAACGCCCTAACTTGAGGGCAGCCTTCTGCGTGGAATGTGTCTGCATCAACGCCAGAAAGACAGGAACAAAGTTTAAATCGCTTAGCAAAATGAAATTCCTCTTATGCCTTGTTCTTTATTGTATTTCTTCTTTTACCAATTCACGGAGCCATATGTTTTTGTCTCGAGTGTGCTGTCGTGATGGCCAAATCAAAGAAATAGCAAAGTCGTTCACATCAATGGGCGGCTTGGTCATCACCAGTTGGTCATCAAAGCCTTCAATTTGTGCCATTCGCTTGGGCACAATGGCAAGCAGCTTTCGCCGACGAAGCAATTGTCGAATGGTCAGGAAATTCCCTGCTGCTACCCGTACCTGACGACTTTCTCCCATCAGCTCCAGATGTTTATCGATACCAGTGACCAGTTCGCCGCCCGGACTGACTAACGCATGGTCAATAGACAGATATTGCTCCAGTTTTAGCGCTTTGACCTTGCCAAACAGAGACTCATCAAACAGGCATACATGTTCTTCGTCATATAGATGCTCACTTTGAAATCGCGCATCCAAATCAGGAAAGCTTCCCACGACCACATCCAACTTTTGCTCTTCGGTCAACCTTACATAATTACTTCGGTTGACGTTAACAAAACAGATCTGACTTTCAGGAGCCTGTCTGGAGATAACATCAAACAGTACAGGTGCAAAGATAAACTCAGCGTAATCCGTTAGCCCGATGCGACAAACGCCCTGATACTCTTCTGGCAGAAACGTCTTAGGAGAAAGGAGCTCACCGGTGACCTGATCCAGAATACGCTCGACGGTTGATGCCAGCGAAATCGCCCGCTCGGTGGGCAACATGGTGTGCCCGTGTCTTTCGAACAGGGGGTCATCGAGCAGAGTTCTTAGACGAGCAAGACTATGACTCATCGCAGACTGGCTGACGTGCAACTGAGCGGCGGCAGCGCTGACGCTCTGGCTTTCGAACAGAGCGGAAAATGCCACTAAAAGATTCAAGTCAATGCTTTTCCAGTTAATGTCGTGTCGCATATTTACTCTAAGCCTTAACCCATTTCATTCATATTCTATATTAAATCTATTAATTTGAGTCATTTTAAAGCTCTCCGTAGACTATGCCCAATAACCATATTCCTTTATTTTTGGATTCAGCAGATGTTCTCGATTTTCAAAACCTTCTTTCTGCTAGGCTGGGTCAGCTTTGGTGGTCCTGCAGCGCACATTGGCTACTTTCGCAATACTTTTGTAGAAAAGCTGAAATGGCTGAGCGAAACCGAATACGCTCAGATCGTTGCACTTAGTCAGTTCCTTCCGGGACCGGGATCCAGCCAGGTAGGCTTTGCCCTAGGTTATCGAAAAGGTGGAATAACGGGCGCAATTGCAGCGTTCCTTGGTTTTACATTCCCTTCCGTTATTCTGATGCTGTTACTTGCTGTCCTTAGCAGTCAGTTGACGGATTCCAGTATTTTTCAAAGCATCATTCATGGATTGAAACTGTTAGCCGTTGTAGTCGTAGCAGACGCCACGATTGGCATGTATAAAAACTTCTGCCAACAAAAAGTTACCATCGCTTTGTGCGTCGCTACGGCTATGGCGCTATTACTCTTCCCCAACTTGTACACACAGATGATCGTCTTGGTTGTCGCGGCTCTGGTGGGTCAGGCGTTACTTCGTGGGGATCAGGTAAATACTGAAAGTCGTGAACCTACACAAGTAAGTTGGTTACCATTGGTTCTATTTGCCGCACTTCTTTTCGGCTTGCCTGTGTTAGGTAATCTGGCTACAGAAATCCGACTATTCAGCGATTTCTATCAGGCTGGTAGTCTGGTTTTTGGTGGCGGTCATGTGGTGCTGCCACTTCTGCAAAATATCGTCGGAGATCAGCTTAGCCAGGACGCATTCTTAACCGGATACGCAGCCGCACAGGCAGTGCCGGGACCAATGTTTACGTTCGCAACCTACATCGGTTACGAGCTATTGCCAGCCAGCCCAATTCTTGGCGCTCTGCTGGCTACTCTGGCAGTATTCTTGCCGGGCTTTTTGCTCTTGCTTGCGGTGCTAAACAACTGGCAGGAGTTGGCTAGCCGACCGAAACTTTCGGGGGCAGTAGCCGGAGTGAATGCTTCCGTTGTCGGTCTGTTGCTTGCGGCTCTATACCAACCCGTGTTTACCAGTGCAGTGTTGTCAGGGGCTGATATGGCTGTGGTAGTGGCTGGTTTTTATCTACTCAAGCAACGAAAGCTACCAGTTGTCGCTCTAGTCGCCTTCTTTATCGGTGCTGGTATGTTGCTTGGCATGCTTTGATTGAAATAAATATTAAGGGAAAACCGAGCTCGTATAGGCTCGGTTTTTTCTTTTCATGAGCAGCCAAACTGGTGGTTAAATTTTCAGCAATATTTCACTTTCTTGTCTAAACTTGATCGTTAGATATTCACTAAAGCTTATTGCAATTTTATTGATAATAAATATGTCATGAAGCTATAGGGAACCGGCATCAAGAGGAAAGCGGTTATGTTTATTCGGCAGCGTCAGTCGTTTCATTCTTTTCCAAGCCAGATGGCATCTCTCAATCAGCATTTGGAGCATGTTCACAACCAGATAAAAGACAAAGTGCCAGAAGTGGATCGGGTATCATTCACTCTTTACGATGCTCATCTGGACTTACTCAGAACGTATGCGGAAAGCGATACCGATGGCAATTCCCTGAGCCATCACGAATACCCATTTTCCGAGTGTCGATCTTTACAGGAATGCGCCAACAAAAACGTGCATCGAGTGATCAACGACATTGCTGCCACGGTCAATTCAAACCGACACCACTCTCGCTGGTTGATTGAACAGGGGTATCATTCCTCGTTTACTGTTCCGACATATCACCATCAGCAGTTCATTGGCTTTATAAACTTCAACTCGCACCAGAGCCATGTATTCAGCCCGGAGGTACAACGTGAGCTAATGCCCTTTTGCGAGCAAATCAATTACACCATCAACTCCGAGTACTCGTTAGTCCATTCCATTCTGACGTCTGCCGAGCTCACCCGAGACATCTACCCTGGGGCGCAAAGCGATTCCGATGAACATATTCTCAGAGTCAGCCTGTACGCAAAATTGATCGCGCTCGAAGTGTCAGAGTTGTACCAACTGGACGATGAAACCATTGAGCACATCCACCTCTTTTCCCGTCTTCACGACATTGGGAAAATAGCGCTTCCTGACACCTTACTGCTCAAGCCGACAAAGCTGGATGAGAAGGAACGAAAAGTGATGGAAAACCATGTAGAGAAAGGGCTAACCATCGTTAATAAGATCCTGCAAAATCTTGGTTCTCCAGATCACCCCTGTATTCAGGTATTGAAAGACATCATGACCTACCATCATGAATTTCTTGATGGTAGCGGATATCCGTCTGGTGCGAGCCATGCAGATATACCTGTCTCTGCGCGAATCGTCACGGTTGCCAACATTTTCGATGCCTTAACGAGTCACAGACCTTACGCGCAGGCGTGGTGTGTGACTTCTGCTTTGCTGGAGCTGGAGAAAATGGTCGCTGAAGGTAAGTTAGACGGAAACTGCGTGAATGTGTTGCGCGATCACCAGGGTTACATTTCTCAGGTTCTGGAGCAGCACCCTGAACACGATCCAAGAGAAGGAATTACTCACCACTAGAGCTGGTCAGTTTTTCTAAATCAATGCCATGCTCGGTGAAGTGCGCTTCCAGCTTTCTGGTGCGTACAATCGCTACGCTTAAGTGATTAAACATACCATCGTGTTTTTGCTGAAGAGCCAGTGAAGAAGGATTTTGGCTGACGGCTTTCGCGATAAAATTCAAAACCCAATCAGATTCTTGTGTTAATTCATCCTGTGTAAAAGGAAAAGTGACATAAGCAAGCAAATGGGGTTCTTCTGCCACACTCACTTCGCTGCGGCTGACCAGATAATCTGCACATTGCTTGCTGATCCCCAGTGTTCGAATTTCTTCTGCCAGCCAATAATCAATCGTAGAAAAGTGATGAGATGAGCTGTATTTGTGACTCTCAAGAGCAATATTTTTACCTTGATTAGCACCGCTTCCCAACCCAATGGTTTGATGGTAGTCGATAACAGGTGCGTTACAATTTGTAATGAGAGCGTTGGAATGGCGTTCAAGATGATCGGAATAGACTGAACCTGTGAGAAATAAAAATAACGCAGTACTTCCGATGAGGCATATTTTTTGTTGTTTAAAATGTGTCATAGAAATAATAAAACACCGAACACCAAAATATAGCTCGACTGTAAGAAATCAGAGACGAAAATTTAAAACACAAAGTGTATGGTTATATTTTCAAAAAATCCGCAACACTCTTATTCAGAGTAAGAAACCGCGCCCCCTTCTGAAATCGATGTAATGGCTTCTTCCAGAAAAACCTGCAAGTCTTTGTCAAAAATCGCGATAACAACGGCTGACAAAGCAACACCAATAATGGCGTACTCCACAGCAGTGACACCACGTTCGTTTTTCACAAACTTTCCAGCGTAGATTCTGATGAAGTGGATAATCGCAGTAATCATCACGCTCTCCTTTTCTCTGCCAGAGAAAAATCTTCATATATTAAGGCTAGTTCGGAGCGTGTAGTTATTCAAACATGGAACTGCCTTATCTATAGAATTAAATATCGGTTATAAATAACTGCATGGTAATTAAAAGAAAAACAGAGGTTAGAAAATGTAAATATTGTTACTGACAATTAAATAAGAAATACATCTAAGTTTGAGATCTCAACGTGAACTAAAATTTGAAAGGCTTGGTTGACCACGGCTATACTAACAGACTAGTTTAACATCATGATAACAATTACAATTCATTATAAAAAAGACATGGAGTCATCTGATGGTTCAGCCTCAATCGACACAGAATGTGAAATGCTCTCTCACCCCTCCTAATGAACTGATCCTGAAATGGGCAGAGGAACGTCCTAACGACGTTTATCTCAAGCAAATCATCAATCGACAGTTTGTAGAATTTACTTACGCTGACGTTGCCGACAAAGCACTAAAACTCGTCTCTGCGTTGCAGGGTCTGGGCTTGAATCCCGGCGACAAAGTCGCGCTGATCTCCAAGAACTGCGCGGAATGGTTCATCACCGACCTGGCGTTAATGCTAGGTGATTACATCAGTGTGCCTATTTTCCCGACCGCAGGCAGCGATACGATTGAACACTGTATCACTCACAGTGGCAGTAAAGCGCTCATCGCAGGTAAGCTTGATGATTCAGCGGCGACCACAGAGGTCATCAACAAACTCAGTGATCTGATCACCATATCGCTGCCTTACGATTCAGCACCCAACTGCCAGCATGCATTCACTTCGCTGATTGAAAATCAATCGCCGAGTGAACTGAGACCAGAACACTACGACGATAAGCTGATGTCTATTGTGTACACATCGGGTACATCTGGTTTGCCAAAAGGGGCGATGCTGACCTATGGTGCTTTCAACTGGTCAAGTCAGAAATTGATCGAACACTTAGGAGTAGACAGCGACGGAAACGACCGCCTGATGTCTTATCTTCCTCTGGCGCATATTACCGAACGCGTCTATATCTTCGGTACTTCGATTCGTGAAGGTGTACAAACTGCCTTCCCTGAATCGTTAGATACCTTCATTGAAGATGTAAAAATGCAGCGTCCTACGCTGTTTATTTCAGTGCCACGCTTATGGACGGTGTTCCAGCAGCGCATTCAGGAAAAGCTGCCGCAGAAAAAGCTAAACATTCTGCTGAAAATCCCGTTCATCAATTCCTTAATTAAGAAAAAGCTGGCAGACGGGCTGGGCCTGAACGAAGCGCGTATTCTTGGTTGCGGATCAGCTCCTGTTTCTCCGGCTCTCTTAGAATGGTATCGCTCGGTAGGTCTTAACATCACCGAAGCTTGGGGCATGACAGAGTCGTTTGCTTACAGCACGTTGAACTACCCGTTCCGTCCAGAAAAAATAGGAACCGTCGGTAATGCGGGTCCTGGAGTTGAAATCAAAATCGCTGACGACGAAGAGATTTTAGTTCGCAGTAAAGGCATGTTTGCGGGCTATTACAAGAATGACGAAGCCACTCAGGATTCATTCAATGAAGACGGTTGGCTTCATACGGGGGACATTGGTTCCCTAGACAGCGAAGGCTACCTGACCATCCAGGGGCGCAAGAAAGACACTTTCAAAACTGCAAAAGGGAAGTTCGTTGCGCCAGTCCCTATCGAGAAAAAACTGTTTGAATACAGTAAAGTCGAAATGATGTGTCTGATCGGTTCCGGTCTACCAGGTCCTATTCTGCTGGCTATTCCACACGCCTACCCTAACTTTGACCGAGCTCGCTATGAAAGACGCGCAGTCAAAGTTGTTGAACGCATGAATCAAACCTTAGAATCCCACGAACAAATTAAAGGGGTTCTTATGGTGAAAGAGCCATGGAGCATTGAAAATGGCGTTCTGACCCCGACCCTCAAAATAAAGCGACATGTGCTTGAGAAGAAGTATCACGACATAGGTGCTAACTGGCCCAAAGGGCAAATGGTTGTGTGGGAAGATTAATCTCATAGTCTGTTTAAATCTCTTAGAGAGTCCTAGTGGCTCTCTTTCTTTTTTATATAAACGCTGTTTACTAAATAACACTCGATACTAATAACCTCTACTTATAGAAAGCGTATGTAATCCCGATTGGACTCTGGTTGAGTTTCCATACCCACATCTTTTTGTATGTGTGGTGACATTTTGGTTAGTAAGGCATATCTCTGCTTGTATCGCTTAGAGCCAAAACTCCATGATAACTTGGTCTTGGGGAATGTAATTTCAAAATCGAACCCCCAATGTAATGCTATTCTCATGACATTCTCCCCTTATTGACGCTTGTGACTTAGCTTTATTTACGGCTATTATGGAATCAACATGATCAATATTCGAACGACAATTTCTTACATCTAATATAAGTACACGTTATGGATTCCAGATTGCGACATTTATCCGGGCTGCGCTATTTCGAAGCCGCGGCTCGATTAAGTAGCTACAGCAAAGCAGCAGAAGAACTGTTTGTCAGTCAGGCAGCGGTTAGCCAGAAGATCCGCCAGCTTGAGCAGGTTCTGGGCTGCAAGCTGTTTATCCGTCAGGGTCGGGAAATGGCGCTGACCGAAAAAGGAAAAACGCTCTACAAGCAGGTATCTAAAGGCTTTGAGAGCATTCTTACCGGGCTGAATCAAATCACCAATGAACCCATAGATGGCGTGTTGTCTGTCAGTTCTCCCCCATCCTTCGCGTCGCGTTGGTTACTGCCAAGGTTGTGGAAATTCTCCATACGCCATCCTTCTATTCCCATCAGGGTCATGACAACCTGCAACGACATGGATTTGCGTCATGGAGATATTGACGTCGCAATCTGGCAAGGAGAAGAAATGGAAGATTCTGAAGGGCTGTTGTGTGAACGCCTTTTGGAAGAACCAATCTATCCGTACTGCTCACCCGAACTGGCTGACTCGATGAAGTTCGACGATCCAAAACAGTTGCTGGATTGCTGGTTGATACATTACGAATCTAAATGTTTCCCTTGGGAAGATTGGTTTAAAATTTTAGACATAAAAATGAAGAAGTCATCCATTCAATGGATGGAAGTCGGTACCTTTGACCTCGCAATGAACGCTGTCGCGGCTGGGCATGGTGCCTGTCTGGCAACCGAATGTTTAGCCAGCGATTACGTTGAACGCGGCATGCTGGTTCGCCCTTTTGATATCGGCATGACACCGGGGCTGACGTTTCACCTGTTTTCTGACCCCGACTCCCCCAGAAGAGAACGTATCAAAGCCTTTTCAGACTGGTTGCATTCAGAAGTCGAAGCCACGCTGAATCCTATCGAATAACCGCAAGGCTAAAAAAGAAAAAACTCAGCATGAAAAACATGCTGAGTGCGCGACATTAAGATCGTTTTGTTAGCTCCTACGCCGACAACAAAACGGGATACAGGAAGGTCGCTAACTTGGAGTTAATCCCAGAATGGTCTACGAATTTCTTTGTTTGCCTGTTCTTTCGTAATACCAACGTCGTCTAACAGGTGTTCTGGTATCTCAGCCAGTTGCCTGCGAGTGCGGTAATTTTGAAACCATCGCTTAATCAAAGAGAACGCTTTCTTTACTAAGCTGGTCGGTTTCTTAACCGCAACTCGTGCTGAATAAATCGCTGATGTCGTCATCATTTCCTCCTTGATTGTTATTAAGCTCGAGATCAATAATTAATCAAAATAGGTGCGTAGACAAACGATAGAAATTGACATTGAGTTAAGGAAAACTTAAGTGAAAGAAAAAATGCCGCCACTTCAAGGGCTCTACTACTTCTATATTGCTGGAGAAACAGGCAGTTTCAAGTCTGCTGCAGACCGCTTATTTGTTACCGCTGCTGCTGTTAGCCAACAGATCCGGTTGCTAGAAGACTGGCTCGGCACAGAACTTTTTATCCGGCAGCACAGAAAGGTACACTTAACTCATGAAGGTGAGATGCTATTCAGGCAAGCTCAAAAAGGATTCGCGCATTTACAGGATGGAATTCGACAGATAAACCAGGATCCTGACCCGAATCGACTCTCCATTTCAACGCTCCCTTCCTTTGCGCAGCACTGGCTGGTGCCGCGCATTCGGCATTTTCGCGAAAAGCACCCAGAAATCGCCTTGTTGATTGAGCCCAAAAACGAACTGGTAACCTTTCAAGATTCCAGTGTTGATCTCTGTATTCGTTATGGCACTGGCAACTACAAAAACGTAGAAAGTATCTGGCTGATGGATGAAGTCGTATACCCAGTCTGTCACCCCCTCTATCAGAAAGAGCATCAAATTACCTCGATAGAAGATTTAAGCAAAGCAGACTTAATCGAAGATATGTGGCCAGATATGGACTGGCAGTTGTGGCAGGAAACTCTGGGTATAGAAGGCGGGAAGTCTACGCTGCAATACGATGGTTCGCATTTTGTCTTAGAAGGCGCTCTGTCGGTGCAGGGGGTGGCGCTGGTTAAGCACAGCCTGGCCTACCGATACTTGCAAGAAGGCAAACTGGTCAGAATCGGGGACGTCGGTTTGAAGCCAAGATTCAACTATTTCTTGTGCGCTCCTTCTGGCTATTTCAGACGGGAAAAAATCCAGACCTTTGCCACCTGGATACAACAGCAAGTTCAGGAGTTTTGTGGCTTAGGGCGTGAAGGGTTAACCGTCATTGAAACCGACTACTCTTTGAAATGGAACGGGAAAAAGAAGTTCTGAGTCCCTTGTTGTTCATTCATAGCTACTTTGACAAAGACCGACAATAGAAATCCAAAATACCATCGAGGCGATTAACGTTTAATTGCTCTCGATCTGAATTGCAATTGAGTGCTAATGCAAAACCATGAAGATAATCGACAAGCAGTTCTAACGCTGCTTGTTGCTCTCCTTCATCCAAAGAAAGCGGTTGAATAATTCGCTCAAATCGGGTGATGAACACTTCAGCAGGACCCGTTGATTTCATCGTTAGCAATGTTTGCAAAAGCCCGGAATACGTGTCCAGTAAGGAGACATAGCTCCTGCACAAGGATTTCAACTCTTCTGTCCAATTTTGGTTGTCCTGAGGCTCGTATATGCCATCCACCAGCGAAATCGTGATTGCCTCTAAAAGAACATTCTTGTTTTTGAAGTAATGATAGATTGCCATTGCATCGACATCTAACTCACTAGCAAGCTTGCGAATACTCGGGATGGCACCTGTCGCTTTCATCAACTGTTTCGCCGTATCAAGAATGCGCTCTTTACTGAGCTGACTGCTCTTTGGCCGACCTCTTTTTTTCACTTCTTTTTCCATTCTATTTTTTTCTGGATTATTTCTACACTGTAGAATTATAATTAAACCTTCTCTGTAATCAAGCAACAAAGACGAGGGCAACATCCATGGCAAATATTGTTTTTATCGCCACCAGCATTGATGGTTACATCGCAGACAAAGAAGGTGGTCTTGATTGGTTGCACGCTGCACCCGTGCCCAATGACCTTGATACCGGCTTTAACGCCATCATGGAGCGAGTTGATGCATTGGTGATGGGAAGAAACACTCTGGATGTTGTTTTAGGGTTTGGAGTTGAATGGCCGTACAGCAAGCCTGTTTACGTGCTGAGCAATACATTAACCAAGGTGCCAGAGGGCTACGAAGACAAAGTGTTTTTGGTGAATGGAGAGTTGAAAGAGATTGTTGAACAATTGAATCAGAAAGGCTTAAACGACCTGTATATAGACGGCGGGGCAACCATTCAGGGCTTTTTACAGCAAGATTTGATTGACGAGATGATCATAACCACCATACCTGTATTACTCGGTGGCGGTGCACCTTTGTTTGGTGATTTAAATACGCAGCAGGCTTTCAAGCTGGTAAAAAGCGAAACCTTTGCGGGCGCAATCAACCAGGTTCACTACCAGCGAAACCGCTAAGCTGTTTTTATAATAAATCCCACAGATAAACAAAAGCCCCGCCAAATTGGCGGGGCTTTCAATTACTTAGCTAGAAAAGAATTACTTGTTTTCTTTCTCTTCTTTCGCTTTAGCAATTACTTCTTCTGCAACGTTTTGTGGACATGCAGAGTAGTGTGCGAACTCCATAGAGAACTGACCACGACCAGAAGTAATTGTACGTAGGTGACCGATGTAACCAAACATTTCTGATAGAGGTACTTCAGCCTTGATACGTACGCCAGTAGTACCAGCTTGTTGGTCTTTGATCATACCACGACGACGGTTAAGGTCACCGATTACGTCACCAACGTTGTCTTCTGGAGTGAACACGTCAACGTTCATGATTGGCTCTAGAAGTTGAGCGCCAGCTTTTGGCATAGACTGACGGAATGCGCCTTTCGCTGCGATTTCAAATGCGATTGCAGATGAGTCAACTGCGTGGAAGCCACCGTCGAATAGCTCAACTTCAACGTCTAGCGTTGGGTAACCAGCTAGAACACCGTTTTCCATCATAGACTCGAAGCCTTTCTCTACTGCAGGCCAGAATTCCTTAGGAACGTTACCACCTACTACTGTAGAAGAGAACTTGAAGCCAGAACCAGTTTCACCTGGCTTGATGCGGTAGTCGATCTTACCGAACTGACCAGAACCACCAGACTGCTTCTTGTGCGTGTAGCTATCTTCAATTTCTTGAGTGATAGTTTCACGGTAAGCAACCTGAGGTTGACCAACGATTAGGTCTACACCGTAAGTACGCTTAAGGATATCAACCTTGATGTCTAGGTGAAGTTCACCCATACCTTTTAGGATTGTTTCACCTGAATCTTCATCAGTCTCAACCTGGAATGATGGATCTTCTGCAACCATCTTACCAATCGCGATACCCATCTTCTCGCTGCCGCCTTTATCTTTAGGCTGAACTGCGATAGAGATTACTGGTTCCGGGAAGATCATCGCTTCAAGCGTACATTCGTGCTTAGGATCACATAGAGTGTGACCAGTCTGAACGTTCTTCATACCAACAACAGCGATGATGTCACCCGCTTGTGCTTCAGTAAGCTCGTTACGCTCGTCCGCTTGCATTTCACACATACGGCCAATACGCTCAGTCTTACCAGTCGCTGAGTTAAGGATAGTGTCACCCTTCTTCAGACGACCAGAGTAGATACGGATAAACGTTAGTGCACCAAAACGGTCGTCCATGATCTTGAACGCTAGCGCTTTTAGTGGCTCGTCTGCATCAACAGTTGCTACGTCGCCAGTTGGCTCACCAGTTTCTGGATCAGTTAGAGGCTGAGGATCAACTTCTGTTGGAGCAGGTAGGTAATCTACAACTGCGTCTAGAACTAGCTGAACACCCTTGTTCTTAAATGCAGAACCACAGAATGTTGGGAAGAATGCTAGGTCACGAGTACCTTTACGGATACAAGATTTTAGTTGCTCCAAAGTCGGCTCTTCGCCTTCCATGTAAGCTTCCATTAGGTCGTCGTCTTGCTCTACAGCAGTTTCAACTAGCTCTTCACGGTACTGTTCTACGTCGTCAACCATGTCAGCTGGAACGTCTTGTACTTCGTAGTTTTCTGGAAGACCAGAGTCATCCCAAACGTAAGCTTTACGAGTTAGTACGTCTACAACACCAACGAAATCGTCTTCACGACCGATAGGCAGAGTCATTACTAGTGGGTTAGCACCTAGAACGTTCTTCACTTGGTCAACAACGTTGAAGAAGTCTGCACCCATACGGTCTAGTTTGTTTACGAAGATCAGACGAGATACTTCGGAATCGTTCGCGTAACGCCAGTTAGTTTCTGACTGAGGCTCAACACCACCAGAACCACAGAATACACCGATACCACCGTCAAGAACTTTAAGAGAACGGTACACTTCAACTGTAAAGTCAACGTGTCCCGGAGTATCGATCACGTTTAGGCGGTGACCTTTCCACTCACAAGTTACAGCTGCAGACTGGATTGTAATACCACGCTCAGCTTCTTGCTCCATGAAGTCAGTTGTAGACTCACCGTCGTGTACTTCACCCGTTTTGTGGATTTTACCAGTAAGCTTTAGTATACGCTCAGTGGTGGTAGTTTTACCCGCATCAACGTGCGCGAAAATACCAATGTTTCTGTACTTTGATAAATCTGCCATTGTCTTACTCTGTTAATAGGATATAAAATGCGCGCAGAGTATATCACAATCAGCCAAGACTGATACCCTTGCGTGCATTTGAAGAAAAAAAACTTTTTAACACTATTTATAGATAAAAAATAGCGCTAGAAGTGATTTATTTTTATGAAGGTGCTTTGACCTTAGTATTCCCTTAAATGGGGACTTATTTATTGAAATCAAGAGCGCGTAAGCGGCGATTGATTTGCAAACACAATATGCCAGTCTTCCTTCATAGAAATACGAGAGAACATGCCCAGCTCATCCAAAGACGCCTGAGTACGTGCCCCAAATGGGTATACATATTCCCTCTCTTTGTCGTCATGGTCAACCAGATAACAAAGTGCCTCTTTATTATTAGCAGAAATCCACTCCAACAGTTCCAGATCGCCGTCTGAATTTCCCACCACTATCACAGGCTCTGCAGGGCAACGTTTCTGAACGGAGCGAATTTTCTCATCGTGGATGTTTAAGTTTAGGGCACGCCCCTGTGACGTACTGTACAAAACAGAGCCCAGTACCCGATCTGCCGGAATCCCAAACACCGCTTCAACCCATGGTCTGACAAATTCTTCAGAGCTGCCTGTACAAACGTAGCAGGCAAATTGGTTTTGATGCAGTGCATCAATCCACTCTTTGACGGGCAGATAAATCATATCCAGATAAGAATGACCATGTTCTGTATGTAACGCTGTGTCCAACCACTCCCCGCACATCTGCTCAATCTCTGTGCTGGTACTATCGGGGTAAGCAAGGTTAAAGGCATCCAACAACATTTTCCCTGAACCCGCAAACTGGCGCTGTGCACGGTCAACCGCATCAGTGAGAACCTGTTTATCCGGCTCATCCAATTCAGTCTCTATGGCTTCCTTTAGTTTATCTATCACGAAAAAGAGCTCCGCGAAGTAAGGCTTTTCACACCACATCGTGCCGTCAAGGTCAAACACAGCAATTCGCTCCTCGACTGGTAAATAAAGAGGGGACTTTGGATCGGTCCATTTATTTAATGTGCTTAAACATTGAGGAAATGCGGTGTTTTCTTTCCAGTAACTGGGCTGTTTCAATGATGACTCCCTGCTTCATGGCAATAACTCATTTCAAGTTACTTCAAGTTAGAATATTCAGCGAATTATTCTGCTCAATTTACGGTCTTTATATGAATCAAGAACGCGAAAATCGACCATTCCTTGGCAGCAGATCACAAAAAATAGGCACTTTTTGACCAGTAAACGTAATCTTAGTTCAAGAAAAGTATGTAATGCTTGCAATGACTTCATAATTGATACCGCCGATATTTCCCCCAATATTTATCAAGGAAATTAGATAGATATATATGACACTTTTATTACCTAGTTAATACTTCGTAGTAAAGTACCAAAAAACCATCCTATTGGACTGAGTGCGAACTCATCAATTAACACTTTTATCATGTAGGAGATCTTGTCTGGTTAGCTTATTTTTTGCTCAACGCTCAAAAGGCAAACTTGCTTAAAAGCAGGGACGCAAAATGACAGTGCCACTGATTTTTGGAGAGGATTATTGGCAGGCTGCATTACAAGAGCAGATGTTGAAGCAAATCAACACCACTAAAATAAACAGACAAGGAACGAGCGTGATGACTAGACGAGTTCTTTTTACAGCCACTACGCTGGCTTTAACTACAGTATCTGCGTTTGCAGTATCCGGGGAAACGTACACTCAAAACTTTAGCGGCTTCGCTGATCAAACTGATCGTGGTTCTTGGGGTACTATCACATTTACACCAGGTGAGCCTAGCCTCACTCCTTCAGATAAAGCGGCTTACACCAATGCCAGCGACGAACTTCTGTTTGAAGTGCGTTGGACCTGGAACACCATGCGTCGAATGCTTGGTAAGCCCGCATTTAACAAATTAAGAAAAGAAATTGGCGTTCAGAAGCTTCGCGAACTTATTGATGAGCAATGTGAAGCACGAGTAGAAGTTGGTACTCAGCGTACTTACAACTATGGCGCCCCTTCCGTTGGTGGTTACGTAGCAGAGATGGATTCTGACATTTATCACTGTAATCGCAACAATCCAAAAATTACCGTAAATGGCGTTGTTTACCCACTTTCATATCCGCAGAAATCTTCAACTGTGAATATGCGCACTTTTGTACCAACAACTCCAGGTTCCAAATACACATTGACCATCAAATACCACAAGCGTAACTACAACTACAGTCGCTTTGGTATCAACGCAAACCAAGCTTATCGCAACATGAACGTCTGGGTTCGTGGTGCGCTGGAAGAAGCTTCGTTGGAAGGTCTTGGTGATATTGCGTTTACTGGGCAACGTGTCCGCTTACCTGCTAACCCATCAGTCAGTGATGCAAACCAGGAAGACGGATTTAATGTTGCAACCATCAGCTTTACGGCTAACCGCTTCTACACGCCTGTTGCTCTGGCAGACAGCGGTCACCCAGATTCCTACGGTCTTTTGATTAACGAAATCCAGACCGAGGTTACCGAAGAAAATCCGTTCAAAGAAACATGTGAACTTTTCTTCCCACCAAACAGTGGCGGTTTGAAAAAGTGTCTGACTTCTGGTGGCGAAGAAACGCCTAGCATCCTGAGCTGTAATCTTGAAATTGATGAAACGCTTGGCAACTTCAAGGTCAACAGAGAAGGTTACCGAATCGAAAGTGAGCCATGGCGTTACGATCCAAACAACCTGTTCCACGCGAAAAACTACTACAGTGTTGGTAAGGCTGGAATCTCAACCTTGAGATTGGCGAACAATGGTCAATTTTCTGGCTGTCCTATTTACGGCAAGACACTAAAATTAGAAGAGTTCACAGGCAATAACTGGGATTACGAGCGTTACGCGGAACAAGGATGGGTTCAGGTAAGACTGGCGTGTCTGGATGAGAACAACCTACGCGTGGCACGTTGGGAAACGCTTGAGACGGATCACCCTGATAACCTGCTTATCACGGCTAAGAAAATCGATAAAGTGTTTAACGACGACAACTATCAATCTTGCTTGCTCCGTGCTATCCGCTTTGTGGACAGAACTCACACCATTCCAGAAGACCAACCTGGATATGACGCAAACAGCGACGGCTACGAAATTCGTAACGTCCGCATCGAAGATTAGAAGTCTTAGGGTCTGAGTACCTTAGGTTGAACTGCATAACTCAATCTCCTCCAACCCCGGAGTTATGCAGTTCCTTTTCCTGATGTATATACCTCTTTGTTATACATGAGCGCTCTCTTATATAAGATATGAGTAGCATATTTGAGAATGCTGACGATCGTGCATTTTTTCTGAACGAAGATCATGTATTCTACCGCGACTCTTAGGGCAAACCCATTGAGAAGTGGGGGCGCAAAATGACAGTACCTAGTTTAACTTTAGGACGTTCAATTTAGGTAGGCTGCATTGCTGAGTGTTTTTACCGAGACAAAAACACAAAGGATTTAGAGTAATGAAACTGAAATTTTTAGTTGCAGGTATAGTCACACTAGCAACCGCACAGGCTCAGGCATTTGTTCCAGCCTCTGTTATCGACAACAATCAATTACAACCTGAAGAATACGTTCAAGACTTCAAAAGCTATTCAAATCAGGTAGGTCACTACTGGGCGACTGTCGACCTTTCTCCAAACCAAACTCTCTCGCCAAGTAACAAAGCGGCGTATACAACAAGCAGTCAAAAAATCTTGTTCGAAGTTCGTTGGACTTGGAACACATTAAGAAAGATGCTTGGTGCCAGCCAGTTTGATGAGCTACGTAACAGCATTGGTGTTGATGAGATCCGCCGCTTGGTGGACAACGTTTGTGAAGCTCGCGCAGAAGTGGGCAAACACAAAACATACAACTTCGGCAGCCCGCTTCCATGGTGGGAACAGAAGAAACACTACCTGACTGAGCTAGACTCAGACACTTACCATTGTAAGAAACACAACCCAGCGATTTACGTTGGTGGTAAACGTTACGGATTGTCTTACCCACAAAACAATGCGTCTACTGTTAACCTACGTACTTTCATCCCAACAACACCTGGGTCTGAGTACGAAGTAGAAATCCGTTACACAAAACGTAACTACCACAACAACGCAAGCAATGTATACCGTGACCTGGCTGTATGGGTTCGTGGTGACATTCTTTCTGCGAAACTGGATGGTGGTTCAAACGCCAGCTTTGATGGTCATCGTGTTAGCTTGCCAGCCGCTCCGTCTGCACATCGCGACAGCCACGGTTTCTACGTTGCACGCATCAAATTCAAAGCGGACCGTTTCCACACTGCCGTTGCTCTAGCGGATAAAGGTCTGCCTGATTCTTACGGTATTCTGGTGAACAAAGTACGTACTCACGTCACAAAAGTGAACCCGAACAAAGAACAGTGTGAACTGCTATTCCCAGCTGGCAGCCCAGAGTTGCTTAACTGTCTGAACGGTGGTGAGCCTGCGCCAGAAGAAATCAGCTGTAACCTTGAAGTGGATGAGTCACTAGGCAACGTTGTGGTTGATAATGCTGGTTTCCGTCTGACTGCTGAACCTTGGCGCTACGACCCTGCCAACATTCTTCATCATAAGAATTTCTACGGTGTTGGTCGTGAAGGTATCATCACATTCAAGCTAGCGAATAACGGTAAGTTTGCAGGTTGTCCGATCAAAGACAAGCGTCTGACTCTGGATGAGTACACAGCAAACAACTGGGATTACGAGCGTTACGCAGAGCAAGGTCTGATCAAAGTGAAACTGTCTTGTGTTGAGAATGGTATCCGCGCAAGCCGTTGGGAAGTGGTTGAAACCGAACTGGAAAACAACTACCTGATCACTAACAAGAAGATCGACAAACTGTTTAACGACTCAGCTTACGACAACTGTCTACTGACAGAAGTACGCTTTGTTGACCGTACTCACCTGATTCCTTCATCTCAGGCGGGATACGATGCAAACAGCGACGGTTTCGACATTCGTGCAATGAAGATCAACTAATCCTGTTTTAAAAAACAACTGCCTAAAGCGCCACTGGAATTCCAGTGGCGTTTTTTATTGGGTCTTACCTAAGCGACGACATATTTCTTATTAAGGAGAACGACTCTACGACTTTAAGACACCGAGTATATTAGCGATTTTTCTGATTTTAGGTGCGCTAACCTGACTTCGCTCTAAGGGCAAACTGGCTGTAAAGTCAGGGCGCAAAATGACAGTGCCTGATGGCAGTGGTCGCTGAGTTTAAGTTATTCAGCTGTGTTGATTTTTCACAATAAGTCGCGTTAACGCTCAATGGAAACATCAACAGTCCAATCAGGCAGGCTGCATTGCTGAGTGTTTTCAGTTTGAAACACAAGGAATAGAGTCATGATAAAAAAAACATTGGTCAGCTTAGGATTGGTCTCTTCCGTCTTAGCTTTACCAGTCACCGCAGATACATTAGATAAATACACCCAGCTGTTTAATACCTACCATAACCAGCTAGAGCACGGAACCTGGGGGTTGGTCGACTTCACGCCATCGGGTCCTCAGCTTACGCCCGATAACCCTGCTGCATACACATCGGGTCGGACATTGTTGTTTGAACCACGCTGGACAAAGCGCACCATGCGTCATGTACTTGGTCAGTCGGAATACCAGTATCTGGAAAGCACCATCGGGGAAGAAGAGGTACGCAGAAGGATAAACAATCACTGTGAAGCTCAGCTAGAAGTAGGAAGATCGAAAACCTATGGTCAGCAATACAAAGGCGGCGGCTTTCTGGCAGAGCTGGATTCAGACACCAGTCACTGCCCTCAAAACCGTAGGCTCAACGTAGGTGGCACCTACTACCCACTGGACTTCAGCAACAACCAATCTGCGGTGAACATCCGCACCTTTGTGCCAACCGTACCGGGGGCAAAATATCGTCTGGTGTTCAAATACCAACGCCGCGCTTACACGCCGACTTCTCAGGCTAACAATTATCACCGAGATCTGGTCACTCACCTTAACGCAAACATCACCAGTGCTAAAGTCAATGATCACGGTGGTGTCGGAGTAAGCGGCCACCGTTTGCAGTTCCCTATTCAGCTTAACGATTCCAACCTGATAAAAGGCTTTAACAAAGCCGTGGTTCATTTCACCGCAGATCGTTTTTACACACCGCTGGTCTTTCGTGACAAAGGGTTGCCAGACTCTTACGGCATGCTGCTAAAAGACGTCAAAGTGTTCCTGACAGAGCAAAACCCAAACAAACAGCAGTGTGAGCTTCTCTACCCACCGGGCAGCGCAGCTTTGCAAGATTGTCTGAATGGAGGCTCCACTGGTGTACCTTCAGAGATCAGCTGTAACCTGAACATTGATTCTCAATTGGGTAACTTTGTGGTTAATGAAGCGGGTGAGCGCATTGCCAGCGAACCTTGGCGTTATGACCCACAGAATGTTCTCAGCACTTCGGATTTCTATTCCGTAGGGAAAGGGGGCGTATCAACATTCAATATGTCGAACAACGGTCAGCTATCGGCTTGCCCTATATACAATAAACGCGTCAGGTTGGAAGAATTTACCTCGAACAACTGGGACTACGAACGTTATGCCGAGCAAGGTTACGTGCACGCGAAACTCAACTGCTTAGCAGCCAACGGGACTCGTGAAACTAGCTGGGTAACGCTGGGCACTGAGCGAACCGACAACCTTCTGATCACTCAGGGTAAAATTGACCAGACGTTCAATGATGCTAAATATCAGAGTTGTTTTCTGCTTGCCTTCCAGTTTGAAGACCGCACACACATCATTCCGACCACTCAGGCTGGATACGATGAAAACAGCGATGGCTACGACATTCGTGCACTGACGCTCAACTAATTCAATCGGGAAAAACGCAAAGCAAACGCCACTGGATAACCAGTGGCGTTTTTTATTGGGTCTTACCTAAGCGACGTGAAATTTCTTATTAAGGAGATCCACTCCACGACTTTGAGACACGATGCATATTAGCGATTTTTATAAATTCAGGTGCGCTACTCTGATTTCGCTCTAAGAGCAAATTAGCTGTGTTAGTGAATGATTCCAAAACCTATCGAATGTGTGTATTCGCTAGCTTGCTTCGCGCGAAAGAAATCAATGCTAACACGACATTTCACAATCAACCTTTTTAAAAACTTAACTTAAGCAGTCCCAAGTTACACCGTTAGAAATTTGTTTATTAGCTACCCGCATAATCATGAACTCTCCCTTTGTAAGGCTTGATTGCCAGCCATTGGGAATTCAGAACAGGACTAGGATTATGGATATTTTTTCTATTGCACTCGGTTTACAGGTGCTTCACAAAGATTATGAAGTGAATGGTGTTCATATTGCGCCCGCACATCAGGGAGTAGAGGTGCAAGAGCTTATTCACATGTCGAGCTTAGCAGGAAGCGACGTGCTTCGTATTCCTCTGGATCTGACTTGGACGACACCAACCGGCGTGCCCCAATGGGTATTGGATCGGATAGAAGTTTATCTGCAGCAAGCGCAAAGCCGGGGAATCAAGGTGATTTTACAACCCGGGCAAACTCCCGTTGACCTGATTCGTAATGGAGGAACCAACGCAGATGCCCCGAACGTAAATAACATTCCCGAACTGGCGAACCGGTATGCCATCTATGTGAACGAAGTTTACCAAAACCTGCCGCAATACCGGGACACCATCGCTGGCTGGGAAGTCGGCAATGAACCCAACATGGGCTTTCAGGCGGAGGATGGAGGGTATGTTGTGACCGATAGTAATACACACAGATACTATGCCGTTTCACTGGCAAATGCCGCCCATTACGCCAATTACTTAGCTTATACCGCCAAAGCCATTGATGCCCTGCAACTAGGCTATGAGGTGAATGTAATAGGAGGAGGCATTGCCCACAACGATGTCCCCTACCTCAATACATACCTCAGTACACTTTCACAAAAACTTAACGAATTGGGAACGAGCGTAGACGGCATTTCTATCCACCCCTATACAACCTACATTCGCACTTTTACCAGCCCGGAATCTGGTCGCCCGACCGTATGGGTTGATGTCCCCGAGGCAGGTGCTCACGTCGCAAGCTGGAATTATCACTACAGTTTTCAGGGGGCTCTTTATAATGTGCAACGAATTATGCTGGAAAACGGATTCGATCAGACCGACCTCTGGATTACCGAATTCGGTGTGCCCTCTTATCTGGGTTACAGGAATGCGGGTCCCGATGGCGAGCTTGACCAGGCACGTTGGTTTGCAGAGGCATTTGGCGTGCTCGATAGCTGGGGGAACGAGCATCTGAAGGGAGTGATTGCTCACCATGTTCTGGATAGCCACACGTTTGAATACAATGCCCAGTTCAGCGCTTACGACAGCAATAAACCGAATGGGGATGTGAGTCACGCAGAGAAATCATTTGGGCTGTTCCACAAGAAAAACGGCTCCTTCACTTCTAAGCCCGCAGGCTGGCTGATGGACTATATCTCCAACAATCGGACTTTCTACTACCACAACATCATTAGCGAGCGTGATAAAAGCGTGTTAGACGCCTCTCACTGGGGGGCATACAGCGGAATCTTTAGCGGTTTTGTCATGCTGACCCATGATGGAAACGACACCGTCACGGGCTCCAATCACGATGACAGTATTTTTGGAGGCAGTGGTAATGATGTGATTTCTGGATTGAACGGGAACGACCGACTTTACGGTGGCTCCGGAGATGACGACATTCGTGGCGGAGGCGGTGCGAATGACATATACGGAAATGATGGCAACGATGAAATTAGAACCAGTCAGGGGCGGGTTGATGGAGGACGAGGCTTCGATACCTTGTTTTTATCTGCTAACCCTTCGAGCTATTCGATTACAGGTGACGCTATTGAGTTCACCATCTCGGGTTCAGGTCAGTCTATACGCGGTAGAGACGTTGAAAGAATCCAGTTTGCGGACAACTCTTTTGTCGATTTATCGAACGCCGACGTCGGCAGAGGGAATGGGTTCATTTCCGCTCAGAGTGCCATTGATGCTCAGGATGATCCCAACAACAATGTGACCTACGGGCAGACCATTACCATTCCTGTATTAAGCAACGATACAACCACACCAGAGACGCGAATCACACAAATCAACGGAATTGACATGCAGCCGGGATGGGCAACTTGGGCAAACGGTGCCGGACTGGTTTACTTCCTGCACGACCAGACACTGGCGCTGGAAGCTTACGGCGAGGATTACAGTTTCACTTACACCATATCGGATGGGACTCAAACTGACGTTGCAACGGTCAGCGGTACCATTTACCCCGCCACAGCTCCGAACGCCGTCGATGACCCAAACCACAATGTAGCCTACGGTGCCAGAATCACTATCCCGGTTCTTGATAACGATAGCGACCCAAATGGAGACACGTTACAGATTACGCAAATAAACGGGATTGATATGCAGCCCGGCTGGCAGACATGGGCTAATGGTGCTGGATTGGTTTACGTTCGACACGACCATAAATTGGAGCTGGAAGCGTACGGTGAAAATTACAGCTTCACCTACACGGTTTCCGATGGCACGGAAACTGACGTCGCGACAGTCAGCGGAACGATAAGCTCGCAGTAAATCGACAGCTACATCCGTCGATTGCCTAAGATTTGTCGTTGACCAAAACAAATACGGGATTTCGTTATTAGAAATCCCGTTCATTCCCTATAGCTCGTCGAAAGCTTCAATGGCTTCCGAGAGCTTTTGGACACCATGTATCTGCATGCCCTTTATGCCCCCTTTTGGCATGTTTGCAGCAGGGACAATCGCTTTGGTGAATCCATGCTTGAAGGCCTCCATCAATCGCTCCTGACCACTTGGAACAGGGCGAATCTCACCAGCCAGACCGACTTCTCCAAACACCACCACATCTTTTGGTAACGGGCGATCACGGAAGCTGGACAACAGCGCCATAAGCAACGCTAGGTCCGCACTGGTTTCTGTTACTTTTACGCCGCCCACCACATTCACAAAAACATCCTGATCGGCCATTTGCAGACCGCCGTGTTTGTGTAAAACAGCCAGAAGCAAAGATAAACGGTTCTGCTCCAAACCCACTGCTACACGTCGAGGGTTTGCCAATTGGGAGTAATCCACCAGCGCCTGAATTTCAACGAGCAAAGGTCGGGTCCCTTCCCACACCACCATCACTGAGCTGCCCGAGGTTTCTTCTTCACCACGAGACAGGAAAATCGCCGAAGGGTTGCTGACTTCTTTCAGCCCCTGCCCTGTCATCGCAAATACCCCCAGCTCATTCACCGCGCCAAAACGGTTTTTGTGGCTACGCAAAGTGCGGAAACGACTATCTGTACCGCCGTCCAGCAGCACCGAACAGTCGATAATGTGTTCCAGAACTTTAGGTCCCGCGAGCGTGCCATCTTTGGTTACGTGACCAACAATGAACACCGCGACGTTGTTTTGTTTTGCGTAACGGGTCAAAGCAGTTGCGGATTCACGAACCTGAGCCACGCTGCCCGGCGAAGACTGTACGTCTGCAACGTGCATAACCTGAATGGAGTCGATCACCATAATGCGGGGTTGTTCTTTTTCCGCAATCTGGCAAATTTTATCGACATTGGTTTCCGACAGCATGCTGAGGTTGTCTTTTGGTAATCCAAGGCGGGAAGCACGCATCGCCACCTGCTGCAATGACTCTTCACCGGTGACATACAAAGTCGGCATCTGACCAGACAACAAACACATGGTTTGTAAAAGAAGTGTTGATTTACCTGCCCCAGGGTTACCACCAATCAGAATAGCGGCTCCGGGCACAACTCCGCCCCCAAGAACACGGTCTAACTCTTTGAAACCGCTACTGAACCTTGGTACTTCTTGCAGGTCAATTTCGGAAAGTTTCTGAACCTTAGATTCGGTTGCAGAACCTGCATACCCTGATAAACGTTCGTTTCGAGCTACGGTTGGCGATGCGGCAAGACGAATTTCCGAGATGGTGTTCCATGCCCCACATGCACTGCACTGCCCTTGCCAGCGGGGGAAATCTGCACCACAATCATTACATACATATGCACGTTTTGCTTTCGCCATAGAACTTGCCGTCTCTCAATTATTTACAATAAAAATTTAACATTGGGGTCATATCTCTGGGTAGAAGAGTATAATTATTTTAAAGATAACGATTCCGTCGTCGATAACCCAATTAGGACAAGTACTTTAACAGAAACAATGGAACAAGCTGAAATACTCTCGCTGGTTGAACGTCTCATACCTGTGTATCGCTCCGATGATTTTGACCTCGTTCTGTCTCAAATGACTGAGGGAGAACACCCGTCTGTCAAAATCCTAGTCAAAATGGAGATGAAACGGGTCATGGCGCCGTGCACCAAAACCATCGATCTGCGAGGGCGAGTACAGGGAGAATGCCGCGAATACAAGCTAGATGGTCTGACCCATTGGCTCGACGACGTTGCGATTAATGCCTACCACAAAAAAGTGAAGCGTTACGGCGCCTATACAGAAGGTGTCTGGGAAGCGCTGATCAATACGCGAAATAACTTCCGGGTGATGAGTAAAAATCGCCCTAATATGACCTACAGCATCACCGACCCAGACAGCCCTTACGAAGCGGAAGCGATACGTTTGGGTTACGACCTGCGACGTCAGGAAAACCGGCTACGTATGTCCAGTCAGGTCGATATTCATCTAAAATCCGGGCAGGAAATACATGGGGTCAGCGTTGACCTTTCCAGCTCTGGTGCCAAATTCAAAGTCCCCAGTGCGTTTGACTACAAGCTGGGAGAAGTGATTGAAGCGCGCTTTGTACAGCTCGCCAAAGAGACCAACAACCCAGAGCTGGAAGAAGCCATTGAATACCGTATTCTGGGAGTTGACGACTGTTTCGAAAACAACAGTGTAAAATGGCTGAGGTTGATGAAGCTGACGGAAACCGACGCGATCGCCCATGCCATAGAGTTGATGCTGAAAAACAGCAGCAAACGCGCCAAACACGACAATCAGGATCACATCCTTCGCGCCCGAACGCGAGGCTACGAACATAGCTACTTAAAGCACACCAGTAATCTTCCCCTGTTTTTCTCGGGTACCGAGCTTCGTTATTCCTTGCTCACTGATGCCAATCAGGCACTGTGGAAATACTGGCATGATGAACGAAATCAGCAGACCTTCGGAACACTGTTCAACCGTGAAAGAATGGCACCGCTGACGCAGCCGGGCATGAGAAGCAGCAGTAATTTTATTTACTCATTCACCCATGATCATCAGGGCAAGCACCTCTTCTACAGCATGATGCTGCCAGAAGCCTCGCGTGAACAACGTCAGCTTTTCTGGCATGTAGGAGCAAGGCGCGATAGCTGGCGCGTGTTCCGTTTGCACATGTTCGAGTTGTCCAAAGATGAGATTTCTCACTTGCTAGATGTGGCACCTGAGATGTCGGAAACCATCAAAACCCTGACTCACACGGGTATTTTGCAGGAAGTGAGTGACGCACAAACCAGCCACGATTATCTGTTGACTGAAAAGCCAAGCATTCCTAGCTCTGAGTTAAACCGCTTCCGCCACTCACGTCAGGTAATGGGCGCACCTAATGGCATCTATTTTGATTCCAGCTCTCGTCGCTCTGAACCCAGATTCATGTTCGACTCACCCGTAGAGTTAGCCATTGGTACTAAAGATCCCATCAAGGGTAACACCGTAGACTTTTCCAGCCGCGGCTTAAACGTAAAACTCAGTGCACCTTTGCAAGCCAAAGCGGGCGATGAAATTTGCGTAAACTTTATCGAGCTGCAACGTTACGACAGCGATGTCCCCTTGAGTGATGTGCCTTATACGGTGATAAAACTCAGCCCGGACTGTAAAAATGTGCATCTGTCGATCATTGAAAATGCCCAGACGACACGCTGCCTTAACTTTCTGAAACGCCTGATTAATCACAATCAAGGCAAACTGATTGAAGACAACGAGCCTATTCCGTCTTCTGAACTTTTGAGTACCATGCATCATCTGTTGCTGGGTCGAATGGTGTCTGTGCCTTTCTACATTGAAAAGAAAGATCGGATTCTTCAGCCACGCGCGATTGGAGTCAACTTCCCACTGGATGAACTCACCAAGATTTTTCAGTCCCTTGGGCATGGTGGCAAGCTCTCAATGGAGCCGATTTTTAAGAACAGAACCAACACCTTACTTGCCACACCAATGCGTCCAATCGAGGGAGCGGAACCGACCTTCTACGAGCTGTACATTGCTGTAGTTCAGAAAGGTAATCAGATAGAAGAGATTCATACCCGGTTGCTGTCCGACTTTGAGTCGATCAAAGAAAGAATACGATTTGTGAAAAAAGCCAAGTCGGTAGGCGCGTTTTACGTTATTCGAATCTCTGGAATGCCCGTGTTTGATTCGCTTACCAATCTGCTGAATGAGGAATTGAGCAGCTTGGCAAAAGCCACTATCCATCACGCAAGGGCATTGGAGAAAGAGTTTACCAGCTTGATTGGGTACGGAGAGTTTACGGACATTACGGAAGAAATACTGATCCGGTTAGAATTGACTTAAGGTTGGTCAATCTCGCAATGTATATTTATAAAAAAACGGGCTTAAAAGCCCGTTTTTTTTCAACTGAATAAGAGCTTACCAAGCGATCTTCTGTTGTTTGATGAGGCTGGCACTTAAGATACAAAGCACGCCTCCTAATCCACTGTAACGAACCGCGGTTTGTGCCTGCTGTTCTACTTTAGGTTTCGCGTGGTACGCCACCCCTAAACCAGCAGCATCCATCATCACCAAATCGTTAGCGCCATCGCCGACTGCAACGGTGTTTTCTGGCTCAATCTCATACTGTTCTGCCAACTGGCGCAGGATGTCCGCTTTGGTTTGAGCCGATACGATATCGCCCAAAACCTTACCTGTCAGTTTGCCATTTACAATCTCAAGCGTATTCGACTGGGCATGGTCCAGGTTGAGTGTCTCTTTCAGGTAGTCTGAGAAGTAAGTAAACCCGCCAGATGCAATTGCCGTTTTCCAACCCAATGCCTGAAGGCTAGCCACGAACTCCTGCAAGTCTGGCATCATTGGCAGTTCACTGCGCACTGATTCCAGAATACTCTCATCCGCATCTTTCAGCGCGCCAACACGCTGTCTTAGGCTTTGTTCAAAATCCAGCTCGCCTTGCATTGCACGCTCAGTCACCTCTGATACCTGCTCTCCTACACCAGCGAGTTTGGCAATTTCATCGATACATTCAATCTGAATGGCAGTGGAGTCCATATCCATCACGACTAATCCCGGCTTACTGAGGTCAGGTACATCGGTCAGGCTGGCGTAATCCAAAGAAAGCGCTTGCAGGATGGTCTCGTGTTCTTTGGTAAGTTCACCGGACATCAGTGCCACTTCGTACTGCCCCACTTTCCATGTGGCGACAACGGCATTGTAGTAACCAGTAAAAAAGTCGATATCTTCAAAATGACTTGGCGACAAATAATTGGAAAAAACAATCCAGTTTGCGCGTTGTAGGTCGATCTTTGAAGAAAAGCGCGTTTCAGGAAGACGTTTTAGCAGTGTGATGTGTTTCTTTATAGGCAGTGTTTTCATTGCGTCCGTGGCAGAGTTGTCCTGTAGTGACCGTAAACTTACCCTATTGCAATTTAGAAACGCAAGCTTATGATCAATTTAAATCTTAACCAGTGGCAGACCTTTCGATGAGCAGTTCACTATTTTCATTCCGGGCTTTTCTGCGCATTATCGCCATGATAATGCTGGCTTTGCTGTTTTTCTCTATGGTGCAAAACAGCGTAGTGATCAGTAAAGGCAACGAAGCCATTCAGGCTCGCCAGCTAGAAACGCTGACCAATGTTCTGGTCTCTCAGGCAGCGTTATCTGCCAGCGATATGCTGGTCAATCAAGATCAGGAAAATCTTCTCAAGCTGACTCAACAGCTTTCTAAAGATCGACTGGTATTTGATGCCACTATTTATGATGCTGAAGGCGTTAAGCTGGCCGCAAGCAGCAACGCCAAACCGGTGCGTGAGATGCTTGGGCTCGATACCCCGCTGGGTACGGCGGCAATTGGTCGTCAGCAACTGGTGGAGCCCATTTACAATGATGGTGCCATGATCGGATACATGCGAATTACGTTTGAAAAAGGACGAGTGACTGCGATTTCCGACCACCACTACCGCAACAGTGATCGCTTAATGTATTTGATGATTCTGATGAGCTTTGCCAGTGGCGTGCTGATCACCATTCTGTTCAGACGCCAGCGACGCAGCCGTAAGAAGGGAGAAAATCTGCTGCTGAAAAACGTTGCGTCCCAATAGAAATTTATATTCAACAAAAAGCCCCGCGATTGATTAGCGGGGCTTTCTTTTTAGGGTACGTTCTTACTTGTCGCCAAGCAGAACTGAATCGAGTGCAATTTCGATCATTTCGTTGAACGTGGTCGCGCGTTCTTCAGACGTAGTTTGCTCACCCGTCTTAATGTGGTCAGACACGGTACAGATAGTCAGCGCTTTTGCGCCGTACTCTGCACATACGCCGTAGATACCAGCCGCTTCCATTTCTACGCCTACAATGCCGTACTTATCCATTACGTCGAACATTTCTGGATCTGGTGTGTAGAACAGCTCTGCTGAGAACAGGTTACCCACTTTTACATCGATACCACGCGCTTTCGCTGCTTCTTCTGCGTTTTTCACCATTTGGTAATCAGCAATTGCCGCAAAGTCGTGACCTTTAAAGCGGATACGGTTTACTTTGGAATCGGTGCTGGCGCCCATTCCGATAACAACGTCGCGTACTTTGATGTCTTCACTTACCGCTCCACAGCTACCAACTCGGATAATTTTCTTCACACCGAAATCTTTGATTAGCTCAGTCGCGTAAATAGAGCATGATGGGATACCCATGCCGTGACCCATAACAGAGATCTTGCGACCTTTGTAGGTGCCAGTGAAGCCAAACATATTGCGAACATCGCAGACTTGCTCAACGTTTTCCAAAAAGTTCTCTGCGATGTATTTAGCACGTAGCGGATCGCCCGGCATCAAAACAACATCAGCAAATGCACCCATTTCAGCATTAATATGTGGAGTAGCCATTGAAATAGTCCTTGTAAATAAAATTGAGGGCAATCGCCCCTGTTTGCAGGCAAATTATGGTGGATAGCGTGATTACTTCAACCTATTTTGCCCGCTCACTAAAATTAACCGCTCCAAGCTTAAACCTCTGGAGCGAAAACCTGATGAATCCAGGGTTACAGGAAGCTTTTCCCGTAATCCATCGGTGACGTGCCAAAGTAGCTCGCAACCGACTGACCGATATCGGCAAACGTTTTTCGGAATCCTAGAGAGCCCGCTGGCACCTTGCTTCCGTAGACCAGAACAGGGATGTGTTCTCGGGTGTGCTCCGTACCTGACCAGGTAGGGTCGCAGCCGTGATCGGCCGTTATTATCAGCACATCGTCTTCTTGCAGAAGGTTAATCACTTCATTGATGCGGCTGTCGAAGTATTCCAGTGCCATCGCATAACCCGCGACGTCACGGCGATGACCGTACACAGAGTCAAAGTCGACAAAGTTGGTGAACACAATGGTGTTATCACCGGCTTGCTGAATCTGCTCCAACGTAGCTTCAAACAGTGCCGGAATACCTGTCGCTTTCACTTTTTTGCTGATACCACAGTTAGCATAGATGTCGGCAATCTTGCCTATCGACACCACTTCGCCCTGTCTTTCATCAACCAGCTTTTGCAATACCGTTGGTGACGGCGGCTCTACAGACAGATCTCGACGATTCCCCGTACGCTCAAACTGCCCTTTGCCTGCCCCAACAAACGGTCGTGCGATAACACGTCCGATGTTATAGTCTTCCATCTCTTCACGGGCGATTTGGCACAGTTCCAGCAAACGCTCTAAACCAAACGTTTCTTCATGACAGGCGATCTGAAACACAGAGTCAGCAGAGGTGTAGAAGATAGGCTTGCCCGTCTTCATATGTTCTTCGCCTAAGTCATCCAGAACCTGAGTTCCGGACGCATGGCAGTTTCCGAGAAAACCGTCGATTCCCGCTCGCTCAAGGATGCGATCCGTCAGTTCTTTAGGGAAGCTGTTTTCTTTGTCAGAAAAGTAGCCCCAGTCAAACATCACAGGAACGCCAGCGATTTCCCAGTGCCCTGAAGGCGTGTCTTTGCCCGACGACAATTCGGCTGCGTGAGCGTATGCCCCAACAACATCACTTTCCGACTCAAGACCCGGTGCAAATGCACCAGTGGACTCTTTGTGCGCCAGAGCTAAGCCCAACTTCGATAAGTTAGGCAGAGACAAAGGTCCGTTACGCTCAGAGGTATCAGCTAACCCTTTGGCACACTGCTCGGCGATGTGACCCAGAGTATCTGAACCTGCATCACCAAACTTGTCAGCATCCGCAGTCGCGCCAATACCGAATGAATCTAAAACTAAAATAAATGCTCTTTTCATTGCTTTCTCCACCAGCACCTTTACACGTCTTCTGCTCGAATCTGACGGTAAACGTCTGGTGTTTTCTGATACTCACCGCCAACAGCAATGGCGCTTTGCAGTGCTTCAGCGGCTTCACTCCACTGCTCTTCACTGCGGGCGTGAATCATCGCTAACGGAGTTTCGCTGTTGGCGACTTCACCGAGGCGGATAAACTGGTCAAAACCGACAGCGTAGTCGATAGAGTCCGTAGCCACGCGACGACCACCGCCCATAGCCACGACTGCCATGCCGATGGCTCGGGTATCCATTGAGGAAACAACGCCACTCTCTTTGGCATAAACTGGTTTGATGATCTCGGCTTTTTCGAGGTAGTTGTCGTAGTTTTCAACGAAGTCGACAGGACCGCCTAAGCCAGCCACCATCTTGCCAAAGCATTCTGCGGCTTTCCCGTTATCCAGTACAGCCATCAGCTTTTCGCGCGCATCTTCGGTATTGTCTGCAAGCTTGCCCAGTACCAGCATTTCACTGCACAGCGCTACGGTGATCTCTAGTAAACGTGGGTTGCGGTATTCTCCTGTCAGAAACTGCACCGCTTCGCGCACTTCCACCGCGTTACCCGCAGAAGAAGCCAGCACCTGATTCATATCGGTGAGGATGGCGGTGGTTTTAGTGCCAGCACCGTTGGCTACCGCAACGATCGATTTCGCCAGCTCTTCCGACGCTTCGTAAGTTGGCATAAAGGCACCAGAACCTACTTTTACGTCCATAACCAGTGAGTCCAGACCAGCTGCCAGTTTCTTAGACAGAATAGACGCGGTGATCAGGGAAATGTTATCGACGGTCGCCGTGATATCGCGGGTAGCGTAAACACGCTTATCAGCAGGAGCGAGGTCGCCTGTCTGACCGATAATTGCAACGCCCGCTTCTTTGGTCACATCACCAAACACTTCGTTGTTTGGCGTAATGTCGTAGCCCGGAATGGATTCCAGCTTATCCAGTGTGCCGCCAGTATGTCCCAGCCCACGACCGGAAATCATAGGGACAAATCCGCCGCATGCTGCCACCATAGGACCAAGCATCAAGGACGTTACATCTCCCACACCACCGGTGGAGTGTTTATCGACAATCGGACCACCAAAGTTCATGTGATCCCAATTGATGACCATGCCAGAATCTCGCATCGCACAAGTCAGTGCGATTCGCTCAGGCATGCTCATTTCATTGAAGAAAATGGCCATCGCGAATGCCGCGATTTGTCCTTCAGACACTTCGCCTTTGGCAACGCCCTGGATAAAGAATTGAATTTCTTCCGCAGACAGCACTTCGCCGTCACGTTTTTTACGGATAATTTCTTGAGGTAAATACATTAGAACCTCCCACGCACCTTCATAGGTGCAGAGCTGTGGTTGTAGAGTAAAGAGGTAAGGCAACAAGCTGTGTTCAGACAGCTTGTTGCATCAGACTTTTAGGATTAGTAGGCAGTAGGGTCTGCCGTCTCGTCTGTTACTTCTAATGTATTAAGTAGGTTAGTCAGCAGGCTTGATGCACCAAAGCGGTAGTGACGAGCATCTACCCAGTTGTCACCAAGGATCTCGTCTGCCATTGCCAGGTATGCCGCTGCGTCTTCTGCAGTTCGAACACCACCTGCTGGCTTAAAGCCTACTGTTTCTGCTACGCCCATGTCGCGGATCACTTCCAGCATCATGCGAGCGTATTCAGGAGTGGCATTCACAGGCACTTTACCTGTAGATGTTTTGATGAAGTCTGCGCCCGCTTCGATACAAATCTGAGACGCTTTCTTAATGAGTGCTTCTTCTTTTAGTTCACCCGTTTCGATGATGACTTTAAGAAGGATATCGCCACATGCTTCTTTACACTGTTTCACCAGTTCGAAGCCCACTTTCTCATCACCTGCGATCAGTGCGCGGTATGGGAAAACGACGTCAACTTCGTCTGCACCGTAAGCGACTGCAGCCTTGGTTTCCGCTACTGCAATCTCGATGTCGTCGTTGCCGTGTGGGAAGTTAGTTACGGTCGCAATGCGAACGTCTGGCGTACCTTGCTCACGAAGTGTCTTCTTAGCAATAGGAATAAAGCGAGGGTAAATACAGATGGCAGCAGTATTGCCAACCGCTGATTTTGCGTCGTGACACAGCGAGATGACTTTTGCATCTGTGTCATCGTCATTCAGCGTTGTGAGGTCCATAAGTTTAAGTGCACGTAGAGCAGCTGCTTTTAAATCGCTCATTTCTATCTCCGATCAGTTTATTCAATGATTAGATGGCTTGCCCCTTGGCAATCCATCACAACATGAACGGACTTGGTTCCCTGAAGACTTGAACTCGTTACAAGTTCAATTGCTATCCTTGTCACCGCACAGTACCTATTTGGTCTATGGCACGACTCTAGTTTTTTCCTTTCATCGTGGCTAACGTTTTTACAAATCTGGTCTCTTTGCTTCCTGCAAAGGTCTGACCATTTAGTAATTTATACAATACGCATTATTTGTTCAAAACAATAGCATTCCGGTTGACGCAAACGGTTTGTATCTCAAAAAACTCAGTCCATTAGTTACAAAAATTTTTCTCTTTAAAACAAAAAAACCCCGCAGCAATCTCTTGCTACGGGGTTGGTTTTCGTGGCGTCTATATAATCTTTCTCTTACTAACTTAGAAAGACAGGAACAGACCAGCGATCGTCGCTGCCATCAGGTTAGATAGCGTACCAGCGATTACCGCTTTCACACCCATGCGTGCGATGTCGTGACGACGATTTGGCGCAAGGCTACCCAGACCACCTAGTAGGATCGCGATAGAAGAAAGGTTCGCGAAACCACACAGAGCAAACGAGATGATTGCTGTTGTCTTCTCAGACATTGGCAGACCTGTTTCTGCTACCACTTTCGCACCTTCACCGATGTAAGGAGTGAAGTTCAGGTAAGCAACGAATTCGTTCACAACGATCTTCTGACCGATGAAAGAACCCGCCAGTGTTGCTTCTTCCCATGGCACACCGATAACGAATGCAAGAGGAGCGAATACCCAGCCTAGAACAAGTTCCAGAGTCAGCTCAGGCATACCGAACCAACCACCAACGCCCCCAAGAACGCCGTTGACTAGAGCAATAAGACCGATGAATGCCAATAGCATTGCACCTACGTTAAGTGCTAGCTGAAGACCTACAGATGCACCGCCTGCCGCTGCATCGATAACGTTCGCTGGCTTATTGTCGCCACCGTCGATGTCTGCGTCGATGTCGTCTTTAGGCGCTTCAGTTTCAGGCATGATGATCTTAGCGAATAGTAGACCACCTGGTGCTGCCATGAATGATGCTGCAACTAGGTATTCTAGAGGTACACCCATAGATGCGTAACCAGCTAGTACACCACCTGCAACCGATGCCAGACCACCACACATTACTGCGAATAGTTCAGATTGAGTCATCTTAGGCACGAACGGACGAACAACTAGAGGCGCTTCCGTCTGACCTACGAAAATGTTAGCTGCTGCTGACATGGACTCCGCACGAGAAGTACCCAGTGCCTTCTGAAGTGCACCACCAAGAATCTTGATAACCCACTGCATAACACCGATGTAGTAAAGAACAGAGATCAACGCAGAGAAGAAGATCAGTGTTGGCAGTACTTGGAATGCGAAGATGAATCCGATGCCGTCAACAGAGAAGTTAACCAGGCTACCGAACAGGAAACCTGTTCCGTCTTTACCGTAGTCGATAACGTTCTGAACACCTGCAGAGAATGCAGCCAGAAGGTCACGACCCCAAGGGATGTATAGAACAAAAGCACCAAGTGCAAATTGGATAGCAAAAGCGCCACCTACAGTTCTAAAATTAATTGCTTTGCGGTTGCCGGATAATAGTACTGCAATTCCTAGTAGTACTACGATACCGACGAGGCTCATAAACAGGCTCATAGTTTATGACTTCCTTATTAGTTATTTATTGGCGTGTTACAAATTGGCTCGTATTTGAAGCGTGGGCATTATAATCATCCCTCAATCAATAAAGTAATGGCATGGTCACAATTTGTAGTCTTATTCACTCTTGTATCATTAAATTATGTGATGATAGTCACGTTACGCAAACGTATACTTGCGGAACTTTCACAGAAGATAGCGATTAATCACAAATTCCGAACACTAAATTGCTTTTAGACCATAGCTGTGGCGCAATCGTTTGCTTTGGTCTTTTTTTGAGCTCAGAAAGACATTCCAGTATCTCAGGCAGAAATTTGGGGTGATTGGGTAAACCTTGATATCCATTCAATGGCATATCTGGTGCATCGGTTTCGAGCACCATGGCATCTATCGGTATTTGGGCGATGGTATTGCGCGTTTTTTGAGCTCTTGGGTAAGTAATCGTCCCGCCTACTCCAATCGCAAAGCCTAAATTGAGCCAGTCTTTGGCTTGCTGATAACTTCCACTGAATCCATGAATCACGCCCCCTTGATCGAAACGCATTTTCTTTAGTGTAGAGGTCATCAGCTGATGAGATTTTCGCTGATGAAGCACCAAAGGCAACTTGTGCTTATTCGCCAATTCTATCTGCCCTCTGAACAATGCTTCCTGTTTTGACTGAGTGTCATTTCCTGAGTAGAAATCCAGCCCACACTCTCCAACGGCAACGCATTTGCCTCCACGACGACTGAGCCTGTCATCGAGTAAATCGAGATGCGTATCAAGATGCTGGTCAATAAAATAAGGGTGAAGTCCGAGTGAGAAATAGATTTCATCATGGCTTGAGGCAAGTTCGCTGACTTTATCCCAGTTCGATAATCCGACTGACGGGATCAGGATGCGCCCCACACCCGATTGCTTAGCGGTTGCTAACGCTTCATCGGTATTGGAAAAGGCATCAAAATCAAAATGACAGTGAGTATCAAAAAGTCGGGACATAAGCTGGCTGCACCAATAAGGAGTTCAGAGCTTAGTTTATACCCGTGTAGTCACGAAGTGTTAGGTCCGATTAACAAGGCTGGATGTGATTTTGGCATTGACCTTAGAAAGTGCTTTCACTGAGTCGTGTAGATGCAGGTAGACGTTTTGATAGTAATCGTTGTAAACATCCACATTCTTGGCGTTGGGCTTAAAGCCGTGTTTGATGGAAACCATGCGTCGCGCTGCAGCTTTGCAATTAGAATATTCACCGCATCCAACCGCTGCACTAATGGCAGCCCCCAGCGCGGTGGTTTCTGACGTTTCCGGGATCAACAGGGTTTTGTTAAATACATCGGCAAAAATCTGGTTCCAGACATCGCTTCTCGCAGAGCCACCGTACATTTTGATCTGCTCAATGTCGGTATTAGCCCCCGCTTCCATCAATTCCCCCTGCCTTCGCGACTCATAAGCCAGCCCTTCCATGATCCCCCGCACCACTTGCGGCTGACCATGTTCGGTATGAAGCCCAAACGCCATTCCCCGTGCATTCAAATCCCAATACGGTCCGTTTGCCCCCTGGAAATACGGCAGTATCATCATGCCCATATTGCCAACCGGGCTCTGTTCAGCACTTCGGTACACGTCACTCCAGTCTGGGCAGGCTTCGTCTTTCCCGACATTGAGGCAAAAGTGATCGCGATACCATTTCATTAATGCTGAGCCACCACTGGGAATGTAATTTTCCATCACATAGTTGCCAGACGGGCTGATTTCGATGACGTAATCCTGCTTTGCCCGTGAAGGTACATTGTTCACCAACATTTCATTGGTACAGGAAGTGCCGCCATTGATACCTATTTCTCCAGGTTCGGTGACGCCTGCTCCAAGAATGCCGCAAGGCTGATCCCCTGCTGTTACGACCACAGGTATCCCTTGTGGAAGACCTGTTATCTGGCTGGCTTGTGCGGTGACAGAACCGGCAGTGCTGCATCCGGGTAAAATCGTATCAATCCAGATGTCCTTTCTTACTCCCAGCGAATCAATAATATCGCTCGCCCATTGCGCGCCGTGCTCAATATCCAAGGCTCCGGTCATTGTCGCTGCGCCGCTCAAAGTCACCAACTGGCTTGTCAGCTTATAGATCAGATAATCCTGTACCAGCATCAGTTTATAGGTTCGCGAATACACATCTGGTTCATGCCGCTTAAGCCACAGCGCCTTATAAAGCGTCCACTGACCGGGCGCATACCCGGTTTTTTCAAATATCTGTTGAACACCTACCTCTTGCCCCGCAAATTCGGCTTCCTCACTGCATCGGATGTCATTCCACAAGATGGCATTTCTGAGCGGTCGAATATCAGAATCGACCGGAACAAAAGTAAACCTCTGGTGGGTGATACCGATACCCGCTATCTTGCTGCCATCCACATCTGGGTGGCTCATCACTTCCAGACAACCAGCAATGAACGCATTCCACCAGTCGTCGGCTTTCTGCTCTACCCATCCTGGTCTTTGCATGATGAGAGGGTAGCCATGAGCACTTTCAGCAATGATTTTCCCCGACATAGAAAACACAATCACCTTGGTTGCACTGGTACTGCTATCAACACCTATCAGCAACTTTTCACTCTTGTCCATGCTACCCCCCTCAAACTCTTAGAAAACGAACAGGTTTTTAACCGCTTGCAGGTTTTCTAGCTGCTGAAAAGCACTCTCAAAGTCCTGCAATGAATAGGTCCCAGACATTAAAGGGGCAACGTTGACTCGCTTCGAATCGAGCAAATCAATCGCGGTTTCCCAACTGGTCCAACTGGTGCTGTAGCTGCAAGATAAGGTCACCGAATTGTGCATCGCCAGATTCCACGGCACGGGTACTGAGTCCTTTCCGGTTAACCCTATGGCACAGATTCGACCATCCCGACGCACCAAATCGAACGCTTGATGAATCGCCGCTGGTGCGCCGCTGGCTTCCACGACCAGATCGGCACCTAGCCCGTGTGTCCATTCCGCAACCTTCTGTTTGATGTCCACCCGCTGAACGCTTATTGCATCGTCCATGCCCATCTCTTTGGCGATTCTTAACCGAACATCAAGGTCGTTATCAGTTCCAGTCACCAGAACCTTTCGGGCTCCACTGGCTTTGGCTGTCGCGGCGGCAAGTAGCCCTATTGCGCCACAACCTAACACCACCACAACGTCGTTAGGCTCGACTTTGCTGCGCTCTAACACCGCTTTCACTCCTACGGCAAGCGGCTCTGCTAATGCGGCTTCTTCAAAAGGCAGTGAATCGGGTATTCGGTGCAATGAGGTAGCAGGCATGCAGATAAACTCTGAAAAGCAGCCATCAATCTTATAGCCAATGGCTTTTTTATCCGGACAGATTTCGACCTGTCCGTTTTTGCAATAGCGGCAATGTCCACACCCACCTTTATGAGGCTGAGACACAATGCGGTCTCCTTTCTGAAAGCCGGTGACCGCCTCTCCAACGGATACAATTTCTCCTGAGAATTCATGCCCCAGTGTGACTGGAGGGAAGTTGATGAAGGTGTCTTTTTTAATGTGCAGATCGGTTCCGCAGATGCCTGCGGCTCTGACTTTGACCAACACTTCATCTGGCATTGGAGTAGGTTTCTGGACGTCAGACAACCTCAGGTTCCCGACTCCCGATTGGGTTTTCACTAGCGCTTTCATTCAGACCTCACATCGATAAAAGGAAAATTACGAATCTGGTCGCTCCGCCATTTCGTGCATCAAAGGCATCATGGCGTCGTAGGTTCTTTCGTATAAGTCGAAATAGAACTGATAGTTCTGATGGGATTTTGGGTTAGGTTTGATGACCTTGGTAATGGTGACCATGTTGTCGGATGCCGAGACCAAATCGTCATAAAACCCAGCGGCTTTCGCGGCGCAAATGGCACTGCCCAACACCGTCGCTTCGGTAAATTCCGGAATATGGATTTCCACATTGCTGACATCCGCATGAAGCTGCAGGCTGAACTCACTTTTTGAAAAGCCGCCACCAAAATACATGGCGTTGATGTGCACGCCATTTTTTCTAAGTCGGGTGAGCATGCTTTCGGTCGCGTAGGCAATGGATTCGCAGATCGCCCGATATACATGGGCTTTGCCGTGCTTCAGAGTCAGTCCCCAGACCGCACCCTGCACCTTATAGTCGGTATGTGGCGTGCGGTTTCCCTGCCAGTAATCCAGAACAATCAAACCTTCAGAACCAATCGGAATGCTTTTGGCTTCCTGCGTGAGCTTTTCCAGTTTGTCGGTGTCTTTTTCTGGTAATCCGGGATTGTCGAACATGGCTTCGTGAATAAAGTTGTCGTTGTACCATTTGATGATGGAACCACTCGACACCTGACCACCTTCGTAAACCGTCAACCCGGGAATGACGCAATCCGGATGAGGACCAAACACGCCTTTGATGGGGGTTTCGCTGTCAGACATAGGAAGAAACACATGAGAAGAACCGGTAATCAGCGCCGCCTGATTTTTTCGGATCGCATTGAGCCCTAGCATACCGACATAAGCATCGCAGCCGCCCATGGCGATAATGGTGTCTGGCGACAGCCCGGTTAGTGCCGCAACCTCAGCCGAAATATTGCCGACGGATTCTCCCATCGGCAGCACTCTTTCAGGAAATTTCTCAACAATATTCTCCAGCCCGATATGCTGATAGAAATCGTGCGGCCAGCCACCCGTGCGAGGATTATAAAACCAGCGATGGGTGATGTGGTTGATACTCAGCGCAGGCACACCACTGAGCTTCATGGTCAGAAAATCCACTTCTTCCATAAAGTAGCGAGACTGAGCGAAACGTTCTGGATCGTGTTCTTTCAGCCACAACAGCTTGGGCAGCATCATCTCTGAGCTGACTCCGGCACTTGAGCGCTCCAGAGCAGGGTGACCAGTGCGAAAAATGTTTTCTGCCTGATCGCTGGCGCGAGCATCCATCCATAAGATCGCAGGGCCAATAGACTCACCGTGCTCATCAACACAAACCACTGTACTTGCGGTTCCATCCACTGCAACAGCGCGTATCTGCGCAGGGCTGATATCCGTTTCATCAAACAATGCCTGAACGGAACTGACTAACGCATTCCACCAGTCTTCCGGGCTTTGCTCCGCCCATCCGGGACGAGGGAAATGGGTGGAGTAATCCTGATTTTTTAAGTACCGACAGTCCCCATCGGCGTTGAATACGCCAATTCGCAAGCCACCTGTACCCGCATCAATGCCCATGACCAAAGGTTCTGTGATTTTGTCTGCGCTCATATCCATTTATTCCTTTAAAAAGATAACGTCTAACAAACGAAAGCGTAGGCTCTCCCGACCTAAAGCGTTTAGCGTCCACCCGAAGTAGAGATAAACTGCCCAGTGATGTAGGAAGATTCATCGCTCATCAGATACGCCGCCAGAGACGCCACATCTTCTGGCGTCCCCAACCGACCGATGGGTACGCTCTTTTCATATTTAGCGCGCACGGTTGAATAGTCTTCCCCGGTGGTTTCTACCCGAGACTCCAGTATTTCTTCAGTCATTCGAGATTCGATTCGGCTAGGGCAAATGGCATTCACATTGATGTTATGAGGTGCGAGCTCCAACGCCAGTGCCTGAGTTAAACCATTCAGACCGAACTTGGACGCGCTGTAAGCCACACGTCTTGGTCTGCCGAAAATCCCTGATTGAGATGAGATGTTGACGATTTTGCCGTAAGCATTCTCCAGCATGGTTGGAATCACGGCACGTGTGACCAGAAACACCCCAGTCAGGTTTACGGAAAACACCTTCTCCCATTCGGCAAGCGAGATATCAACGAAGCTGCTTTCCTGCACTATCCCAGCACAGTTGATTAATGTATCCACCTTGTGCTCTGAGACCCATCGACCGATGGATTCAGCTACCTGTTCTTCATTACAGATATCGAATGCCTGTAGGTGACAACGACCGCTTTCAGTTCCAATGAGCGTCTGAGTTTCTTCCAACCCCTGGCGGTTGATGTCGCATATCAGAACGGTTGCGCCATCCTTTGCCAGCTTAAGTGCACACGCTCGCCCGATACCATTTCCTGCTCCGGTTATGATGACCGTCCGACCGTCGAATCGACTCGTGTTTTGCATGTTTCACCGTCCCTATGATCTGTAGACCTTCCTGTTATTTTGACGAAAGCACCGACTTATCGGCTTCGTAGGGCTGTTTCTCCTTTGCCTTTAGTGCGTGAATGCGTCCTCCGCGGATCAGCACAAACACCCCAAACAGCAACAGTCCCCCTTTCACCATATCCCTTTCGTAGTTTGCCCATCCTGACAAACCGGCTCCGTTGGTCAGCACCGTCAGAATCAATACCCCGATCAGCGTACCCAATACATTGGCTTTCCCTTGTCGAAAAGCCAGACTGCCCAAGAATATGGCGGTCAACCCGTCAATGAAGTAGGAATTACCGATACCGGGCTGACCAGACGACAGGCTCGCGGCGATAAAACACCCCGATAATGCCGCCATCACACCGGCAAACAGGAAGAGATACACATTCAGTTTTTTGACCGGGATACCCGCTTCATGCACCGCTTTATAATTGGACTCTTGAGCATAAATATAGTGTCCCAGCAGCAGTTTTTCCTGACACACCCATAGGACAAAGGCGATAAACAGAGCGAGAACCATGGTTGCCGGAAAAATGCCAAACGAAGCATTCACCAAGTCCCCCATAAATCCGGTGTCGTCAATTCGAAAAGATGCGCCTGCGCCAATGGCTTTCGCGATAGAGAGAGTCAGCCCACCCGTCGCTATCGTGGTCACCAGTGACGACAAGCGCAAATACCCGACTAACACACCGTTTAAGATGCCAAACACCACACCAACCATCAGACCCGCGACAATACTGATGCCCCATCCCATTCCCTGCTGAACTGACCAAGCTGTCACTACGTTTGAGAGCGCAGCTATGTTGGTAAAACTGACGTCCACTTCTCCAATCGAAAATATCCAGGTAACCCCAGCGAACATAATGAAAGAGATGCTCGCCGCCGCAAATATGGTGGTAATGTTCTGTGGCAGAAGGATATTAGGTCTGACAAAAGCGAACCCAAACAGAAGCAAAAACAGCCCTATCAGTACCCCATATTTCATCAGCCAGGTGGTCATTCTTTTACTGTTACTCATCGTAAAAACCTCATCTCTGTGAAATTCAGGCGTGGGTAACCTGATGGAATCTGGCTTTGATCCACCCTGTCACTTTGTCTCTGGTGTCCGGGCTAAACAGAATGCTGCCCACCAGCATCAGCATACTGGTCGCGCCATCGCTCCAGTAATAAGGAATGTTGATCAGAGTGAATCCATTCAGAACCATAGAAATCAACACCGTACCTGCCAGCGTCGCCAGTACAGATGCCCTGCCGAAAAACGCAATTCCGATGAACACCGACGCAAAGGCTGGCATTAAAAATCCATTGCCCGCGATGGGTTCAGACTTGCCAGTTTCGGCAATCACTAACAAGGCAGAAAACAACATCAGAGTTGAGCAAAGCACGTAAGCAATACAGGTGTACTTACGTACATTCACCCCTGAGTAAAACGCAGACTTTTCGTTATACCCAACCGCATAAAGGCTGTTTCCAAACCTCGAGCGATGAAGGTAAAACCACGACAATGCGTACATAGCAACCAGAAGATAAGTTGAGTAGTTCAGCCCAAACCAACGTCCATCGTTGATATCGAGCAGCCCAGAAGTGAAGAAGTTGCGAAAAATAGACGGACCGCCACTGAACAGGAATGCCGCTCCCCCCGCGATTGACCCCACCGCGATGGTCATGACAATGTCGGGCAGTTTCAGATAACTCACGGCATAACCGTTGATCACCCCAAATGCGATACTCACCAGCAACCCGATGAAAATGGACAAGTAGAGGTCAATGCCTGCGGCGATGCCATACCCAATCGTCATCGCCACAAAAGAGATGATGCCGGGAAAGGAGAGATCAAACTTTTTCAGAACCACCACAAACGTCAGTCCCAACGCCGCCAGCCCCGTGGCGGCTAAGTGGCGCAAAATAGCCGTAATGTTTGAAGACGTGACGTATCTGGGCTCGACCATGTAGAACGCTAGGGTAATCGCTGCAACAATTACCAGATAAAGCCCGACGCGAATAAAAGCTGCTCTTTTGGCATTGGTCTTGGTCATGCTTTGCTCTCCCCAGATATACCCGCGATGAGGAGTTCATCCCGGCTGATATCACTCACCGGAGCGGAAACCTGCTCGCCTTTGTAGAGAGCAAACATCCGGTCTGATACCCCATGCACTTCATCACAATCCGACGACATCACCACCACGGCAGCGGTTTGAGAGAGCTTTCTCAGCAGACGATAAATGGTGGCTCGCGCGCCGATGTCGACGCCAATGGTGGGTTCGACAAACAGGTAAATTTCAGCTTCAGCGTATAAGCCTTTGCACATGACGATTTTCTGCTGATTACCACCGCTAAAATGACTGGCGGCTTCGTCCAGCTCGACGGGATGAAGCTCGGTCAGGCTGACCAGTTCCAGACTGTCTTCGTGAGTTTGTTCAGAATTCAATACCCCCAATCCAGACGACGCCCGGTCAAGATTGGCAAGAGAAATGTTAAACACCACATTTTCTTCCAGCACCAGTCCTTCTTTTAACCGGTCTCCGGGGAGCAAAAACAGTTTGTGATTCAAGGCATCTTGCGTGGTTTCAAATTCCACCTTTTCGCCGTGAACACGAATATTGCCGCCCCCTTTGATGCGAGCACCAAAAATCACTTTGGAGAGGTCTTCAATGCCAGAACCCACCAGACCAAAGATCCCCAAAATCTCGCCTTTTCTGGCTTCAAAAGAGACATTGCTGAATGAGTCGAAAGAGAGATTTTCGACCTGAAGGTATGTGTCGCCATTACACGCTTCTTCCAGTTTAGGTGGAAACATGTTGGAGACCGATTTCCCCAGCATGAGTTCGGCTATCGCCGCTGGAGAAAGGGCTTCCTGAGCCACATCATGACACCCGACATTTTTGCCGTTTCGAAATACCGTAAAGCGATCCGCAATCTGCTTCACCTCTTCCAGACGGTGAGTAATGTAGATGATGGATACACCACTGGATTTCAGAATCGACATCAGCTCAAAGAGGTACTGCTTTTCTTTTTCCGTTAGTGTGGACGTTGGCTCATCCAGAATAAGCGCGGTGATTTTGTCGTTCACCATGGAGTGCAGAATGGCGGTGGCTTCCCTTTCAACCGGATTCATCTCGGCAATGGTTCTGTCCAGATTGACCGGGATGGGCAGTTTTTCCAGCAACTCATCGGCTCTGCGCTTAAGGTCATCACTGTTGAACAGTGAGAAAAGCCCGAAGCTGTTGTTTTCCCTGCCCAGAAAGATGTTTTCATAACCAGTGAAATCATCAATCATTTCGGGGTGTTGCTGCACAGAGACAATGCCCTGTTGCAGCGACGCGCTTGGAGTACCAAGCTGAACTTCCCGCCCTTCAATTTCTATCTGCCCGCCATCCTTCTGGTAAATACCGGAAAGGATCTTAATGAGCGTGGACTTCCCTGCCCCATTCATTCCAAGCAGTGCGTGGATTTCACCCTTCCTGAGTTCAAAATCCACGTTATCAAGGGCAGTGACAGAACCGAATTTCTTGTCTATCCCTGACATCGAAATAACGTTGCTGTTCATAATGTTCTCCAGTTAAACGACGCGAACCCAGCCCAGCTCTTTCGCTCGACCCGGTCTGTCGTAGTCGGCGGCTTTTTCACCCAGCCCTTGCAGCGTTTCCTCGGTAGCTTTGTAGCAAGGTGTGATAACCAGGCGAGGAATGTTTCTGCCAGCAGCGTACTCATGGGCGTAAAACACATTTGAGAACGCCATTTCGTAGAAACTTTGGGCACAGCTCATCTTGAAGGCAGAGCCGCCACTGATATAACCAAACGACTGGGGACCACCATCAATACCCGTCAGGAAGATGTTTTTACGACCCGCTGCTCTCACTGCAAGTGCACCTTCAATAGCGGCACCATCCCAGGCACACCAGATGGCATCAATGTCATCTCGCGCCGTAAGCATGTTGTCGACCGCCTGACGCGGTGTGGTACTGGCATTAAAGTTAAAGGCCCATTTGGCAACCACCTCAATACCGGGGTGTTCACGCAATGCCCATTCCATACCAAGCGTACGCTGATCCCAGCTTTCGTTTTGTGGCAGGGTCACAATCGCAACTTTACCTTTACCGCCTAATTGCTCAGCAAGCCACTCAGCGGTAAACCAACCCATGGCGTAGTTACTCGACATAGCCGTACTGTGAACTGCCACGCCCGGCACCTGACTATCGCCCGCAAAGACTGGGATACCGGCGTCTATTGCGCGTTGTACTGCTGGAGCAATTGCCGCTGCATCGGCCGGAGTGATAAACAGCGCATCGGGTTTACTGGCTATGAAAGCATCGATGTTCTCTGTCTGCTTCTTCGGGTCAAAACCTGCGTCAGTAATGGTCAGTTCACCCCCCAGCAACTCAACTGCATCTTTATACCCCTGATGCAACGCTGCCCCAGAGTCGAAAGCCGTCCACCCCAGTGCCGCGGCGAATTTCAGTTTCTTGCCTGATGCCGCCATAGCTGGGCTGAAGGTCATTGGTCCCATGGTTGCAACGGCAAAGGCGGTCCCCATGCTCAGTTGCATCATTCTTCGACGGGACAAACCAATCGGTGATAAATCGCTGTTGGATTCGTGTGTAACCTGCTCTGTATTTTGAGTATCAGATTCGCTGACACCCTTGTTGATGCGCTCTTTCATGTTCAATTCCTTATTCCAGTACCACTACGTCCTATAGTGTTGTTTCCGATCCTGCTCATACTCGGAAAAGTCCATGTGCCCATTTGGTGTGAAAGGCTGAATGCACAAATGAGCCCCGAAAGCTTTCTTCCTACCCGACTATCTGACGGCAGACGTTTAGGTCGACCTCAGAAAGGTTGTCCACGACTCGGTTTGCTCCGCTGAAATCCTCGTCAGCGGTGTAAAAAGATTTGGTCACCAGACAGTTCATACCTGCGCTTAACGCCGCTCGCATACCAATGTTGCTGTCCTCGACCACCAGGCAACGATTCGGCGTTAGCTGCATCTTTTCTGCTGCCAATCGGTATACCGCCGGGTCTGGTTTTTTGGCTGACACCACGTCTCCGGCAAACACCCGAATATTTTTGGCAATCTCGTCCCCAACGCAGGTTTTCACTACCGTTTTGACCGCATTTTCATTTGAGGTAGAACACACCGCCAACGGCACACCCTGCTCGTACGCTTCTGTAATCAGGGCTTTGACCCCGGGTCTGGGGGCAAGCTCGCCGGAATTAATCAGGTTCATAAAAATTGAAGTTTTTAGCTGATGAAGGTTCTTGATCAGCTCGTCCCGGCTGAGAGCGGTTTCTGGCCAACCCACGGTATTGAAGTAGTAAGACATTCGCTCTTTCCCACCGGCGACACTGAGCAGTTCTTCGTATCGGCTTTTCGACCAGTAATCGAGCAGCCCTTTCTCCTGAAACGCCTGATTGAACGCGACCCGATGCCCGTCGCATTCGGTGTCCACCAGAACGCCATCGCAGTCAAATATCAATGCGTCCATGACTCTGCCCTTTGCTGAGAACCAAATTTTGACATCATCAGCTCCACGCCTTCTTTCAGCGTCTGGTACTGGGCTTCGATGTAAGGAATTGGCTCTTTAATGCCCGGTTTTTGCAGAGCAAGAGTGACAAACCCTTCGATAAACTGATGCTTGTGCATGGTTGAAATATTGACCTTAGCGCAGCCAGACTGGATGCAACGTTCAAACTGAGCATCGGCTAAACCCGTTCCGCCGTGCAGAGCGATAGGAATATCGATGTTCTCTGTAATGTTTTCCAGCAGGTCATAAGCTATGACAGGCTCACCTTTGTACTGACCGTGTGCCGTACCTATAGCCGGTGCGAACGCGGCCAATTCCGGCATTTCCGCGCAGAACTGCAAGCATTCCTGATAGTCCGCCAGCATGGCATGTTCCTGTGATACCACCTTGTCGTCTTCTACCCCGCCAATGGCACCAAGCTCAGCTTCCAGTCCAACGTTGGCATCGGTTGCCAGTTTGTAGGCTTTGAGTGACATGGTCAGATTTTCTTCAAAAGGCATGTCGGAGCCATCGAACATTACTGACGTCCAGCCCGCATCAATACAACGCTGAATCACTTCCAGATCGGCGCAGTGATCCAGATGCAATGCCACTGGCACATCCACGTTTTGCGCCAGACTTTTCACCCAGGACGCGATGGCGTCGTACCCCCATAAACGGATGGTTTTCACCGAAAGCTGAACAATGACTGGCGAATTCAGATCCTGAGCGGCAGTGATCACAGAGCGTGCGCTGTTGTAATCAATAATGTTGAAGGCAGCGATGCCGTAACCGTCTCGCTTTGCATCCTGCAACATTGGCTTCATTGAAATTAAAGGCATAATCGATTCTCCTCAGAGAGTGTCTATTTTTAATGCCGAGTCACTTGTGCGCTTCGGCGTAATTCATACATTCATGTTGGTGATGCTTTCCTTCAGCTTTATCATAAATTCGGCGCCATATACGCCATCGACTGCTCGATGATCCGCCGACAATGTCAACACCATAAAGTCTCGCCATCCGAGTTCGTTATTGATGCAGCAAGCGCGTTTTTTGATCGCGCCTACGCCAAGAATGGCGGTTTCGGGCGGGTTGATGATAGGGAGAAGTTCTACGTCCCATTTGCCCATGTTTGAGATGGTGAAAGAGCCGCGGGCTTTGGATTTGATCACGCCGTTTCGCGCACTTTCTGCCAGAGAGCGAGAAGCCTGATTGATTTCTTTCAGGGATTTACGGTCGGCATGGTCAATCACCGGAACCAGCAAACCTTCATCCACAGACACTGCCATTCCGATGTGAACGTCTTCCAGCAGTGTGCAGCGGTCCTCAAAGACATGAGAATTCAGTTTGCCGTAGTATTTTAACTGGCGGGAAACCGCGAAGATAACCAGATCGTTAATCGACACCTTGTCTTGGTTTGACTGGTTGTAGGCGTTTCGCTTCACCAGTAAATCCGTTACATCGACTTCGGTACGCAGATAAAAATGAGGCTTGGTCTGCTTCGACTCACTCATTCTGTCGGCAATCACCTGTCGGACTTTTGAATAAGGCTGGTCTCCATACTCTTTGTCGGAACTCGGCTCGGCATCTGCGAGATCCCTTTCCAGAACAACCCCTCCGGGACCGCTACCGTTCACCGCGGTTAAATCAATGTTTCGGTTGGCAGCCATTCTTCTCGCCAAGGGCGAAGCCCGCAACTGACCATGATTGACGGACTCCGTTGAGCTTTGAGGCTGCGCTTTGATTTCTGCACTGCTTTGAGCATCAGAAGTGTTATTCGCGGCGGGAACCGCTTCAGCCTGTGGCTCGGCTTGCTCCGGACTTTCCACTTCGTCAGGATCCCCGATATACATAATGGGCTCTAACACTGTGGTGGTATCACCTTCTTCATAAAGCAGTTCCAACACAACGCCTTCCTGATAGGTTTCTACCTCAAACGACGCCTTTTCAGATTCAACCACCGCCACAACGTCGCCCTTTTTAACGGTATCCCCAACCGCTACCATCCACTCTGTTAGCGTGCCTTCTTCCAGATCCTGACCAACTTGTGGCATCAATACCGGAGTCGCCATAATTTCACTTCCCTGTCTGCGCGCTAAGTTGCGCGATTCGTCCAATGTTCCTGTTAACCGGCTTCGCTCTGAACCGTGCTGTGCACCACTTTCAAAATGCCTTCTCGGATCTGTTCCTTCTGCGGAATCGATGCTTTTTCCAACTCCAGATTGAATGGGATTGGGGTATTCAGCCCGGCCACGATTTCTATCGGCGCATCGAGGTAATAAAACACCTTGTCCTGAATGATGGAGCAGATGTCTGATGCCACACCACCGCGGCGCACCGCTTCCTGCACAATCACCACCCGATTGGTTTTCTTAACGGATTCAATGATGGTGTTTTCATCCAGCGGAACCAGAGTTCTTGGGTCAATGACTTCCACAGAAATGCCCTCTTTTGCCATCTCTTCTGCGACTTCCAGTGAACGAGGGATCATGTTCGACCAGGCAACCAAAGTGACGTCCGCCCCTTCGCGTTTCACATCCGCCTGTCCAAATTCGATTTCGTACTCTTCTTCCGGCACATCTCCTTTGGTCATGTAGAGATGCTTGTGCTCAATAAACATCACTGGGTTCGGCTGTCTGAGTGCATGTTTCAGCAACCCTTTGGCATCACGGGGTGTGGACGGCATGACCACGCGCAAACCAGGAATGTGATAGAAAAGGGCTTCCAGACTCTGTGAGTGTTGAGCCGCCACTCCGCCACCAGCGCCACCCTGAGTTCTAAGCACAAACGGGACATTTCCCGAACCGCCGGTCATAAGCCGGAACTTGGCTGCCTGATTGACGATCTGATCCATGCCTAACATGGCGAAATCGACATAAAGAATTTCTACAATCGGTCTCGCACCCGATATGGCAGCGCCAACGCCCACACCAATCATGCTGGCTTCTGAAATTGGCGTATCACGAACTCGTCGTTCACCGTATTTGGCAAGCAGCCCTTCGGTGACTTTGTATGAACCGCCTCGTTCCGCTATCCCTTCACCAATAATGAAGACATCGCTGTTTCTTGCCATTTCTTCGTCGAGAGCTTCTCGAAGCGCTTCCCGGTACATCATTTCTCTGCTAGCCAAAACCATCTCTCCTTTGATGTTTCATTCCTTTGAATCGGTTTTTCCGGTTCGCTTAATAGTCTTCAATTGCCTGCTTAAACTCTTCCACACTGACCTGTGTACCCGCTAAGGCAAACGCCAGTGCTTCTTCCAGTTCAGATTCAATCTGTTCTTCCAGCGCCGTCACCTGTTCTTCGGTGTAACCACCCAGAGTTCTAAGGTTGTCGCGAGCTGAAATAACCGGGTCTCGGTCTTTGTAATACTGGAGTTTGTTTTCAGGCATATAAGTGCCCGGATCGTTGACGTGGTGCCCTGAATGACGATACGTTTTGGCTTCAATTAAGACGGGTCCTTTGCCTGCACGGCATAAATCGCAAGCTTCCGACACCCGTTCGTAAACCGCCAGTGGGTCGTTCCCGTCAACCAGATAACTGGGAACACCAATGCTTTCACCCCGTCGATACAGCTCGGTTTGTCTAGTTGATTCTTCAATCGGTGTCGATACTGCGTATTGGTTGTTCTCGATGATGAGTACCACGTTGAGATTCCAGATAGCAGCAAGGTTTAGAGCTTCCAGAAATGTTCCGTTGTTTACACCGCCATCAGAGGTAAACACTATGGTGACGGCATCGCTGTCTTTCACCTGATTGGCCAGTGCACTACCTACACCAATGGGTGTCCCTGCACCCACGATGCCGTTAGCTCCCAGGTTGTTGGACTGAATGTCTGCAATGTGCATTGAGCCACCGTAGCCTTTGCAATACCCTTCTTTCTTTTGCAAAAGTTCTGAAAGCATGCGTTTCACATCCGCGCCCCAGGAAATACAGTGACCGTGCCCTCTGTGTGTAGAAGCGATGAAATCAATGCTTTGATCCGCCGCGGCACACGCCCCTGCTGCAATACCTTCCTGCCCTAAGTAAGGATGAAAATACCCTCTTACGTGACCCTGTCGATAAAGCCTGATCCCTTCAGTTTCGAACAAGCGCGTTTTGTAGCAGCTTGTGAAAATTTTTTTCAAAGTCTCGCTGGAGACCTGTGTTTCCGCTTGTATTTTCGTCGCGTCCATGTCGTTACCCAACTCTTTACTTAAACCTGTTTTCCGTGGTGTTTTCTCAATATGGAACTGACTATAGATCGTACGATTTTAAATGTAAATAATTTCACACATATCAAAAACCATATACTTACAACCACACAAACAGTATAAAATATAAGCAATTAGAGTCGATATAAGTCATTTCCCATTTACTAAAAAGATTGAAAAAATAAACATAATCAATTGTTTTTATTGAATTAAAAAATCAAATCTGAGAAAGATCACAGTTTGTGAAAATTATTTTACTAATTTATTTGAAAAGGCTGTGAACTGGAAAATTGACTTACTGAAATTTCCGTAGGATTATGGATGTTAAAAATTACTTACATTTATATTTTGTGTTTGAATAGCCCAATGACTGAATGAGAAGATGAACAGAATGGACAAGCAAGCAGGCACCGAACTGGTGGAACGGATCCACTCAAATTATGAAAAGTTGCGCAAATCGGAAAGGTTGGTCGCAGACTTTATTTTGAGCCATTTAGGAAAAAGGCTTAACTACTCAATCACAGAGTTTGCGGACAAACTGGAAATCAGTGAAGCGACAATCAGCCGGTTCACGCGCTCCATAGGTTATGCGGGTTATTCAGACCTGAAATTGTCGATGGCGGCAGCCAGTAGCATTGCTGAAGAAAATACTATTCCTAACATCCCCAGCGAGCTATCAGAAAAAGACTCATTGGTCGTCCTGAGCCAGAAACTGATGAATGCTTTGATCAACGGTTTGGGCACGACTCAGAAAAATCTGGACTATGAAAACCTTGAACATGCCGTTGATGCTATTCATAACGCCAGCAAAGTTGTGTTGGTTGGTGTGGGTGGCGCTGCAGAAGTTTGTGACGAGGCGGTGCACTTACTACTGAAAATCGGTATTGATGCTGCCAGCTATTGCGATGGATATACCCAAACCATCGTCGCCTCTACTCTGCCTTCTGACGCGGTAATGATTGGGATCTCACACACTGGCGAAACGGAAACCGTTGCTAAGGCTCTGATTCAGGCAAAAAATAACGGTGCAAGTACCGTTGCCATTACCAGCGCAAAAGATTCTATTGTGGCACAAAGCGCCGATCATACCTTACTGACCTGGCACAACCTCAACCCGAGACAAGTTCCCCTATATGGCGACTTCCTTGAAGGGCGAGTCTGTCAGCTATACCTGATTGATCTGATTTATCTGGCATTGATGTTCCGCCGCGGCAAAGAAGCAAAAGTATCGTTAGAACTGACCCGGGATGCCTTGGAGAAATACTATCAGGGTCAGTCTCGCTACGGAGAGAGTTAAAGGCGTAAAATTTCTGTCATTCCGTCTAAAATAAAACACATTCTCGTCACTCAGTAACCCGACGTAGTCAGGTTACTTAGGTATACGATTTTGTTAAACTCGGACTACACGCATAGTTAAAGGACTAATCCATGCCGAACGATACATCTGAGTTTCAGTTGATGACTGAAATCGCGACACTTTACTACATCGAAAGTGAAACTCAGGAAGCCATCGCCAGCCGATTTGACATCTCTAGAATGAAAGTCGGCCGATTGCTTAAAAGAGCACATGCAGAAGGCATTGTTGACGTTCGGGTAAAGCATCACCCCGCCCTGATAAACGACCTTGAGCAGAACTTAATTGAAAAGTTTGGCATTAAGCGTGCGTTGATTGCCCCAGACTATGCCAACCCTGACGTTCAGAGAAAAGAAGTCGCGGCGTTAGTATCAGACTACTTTACCAGCCAGTTAGAAGAAGAAAGCGTGGTCGCCGTCGGCATGGGGCGCAATGTCGCAGCCGTTGCCGATAACGTGTTCGCTGATAAACAACACTCCTGCACTTTCGTATGTGCAATAGGTGGTTCTCTCAAAGCGGGAGAGCTCATCAACCCTGATCATATATGCCGTCGTCTGGCGAGCAAATTCGGAGGTAAAAGCCAGTCCCTTTATGCGCCTGCCTTTGTCCAGAATATGACGCTCATGGAAGAGTTACTCAAGAACAGCACCGTAAAACAGACATTGGACAAAGCACGCCGAGCAGACTTTGCGCTGGTGGGCATCGGTGATATGAGTGAAGATTCCAACATGGTAAGAATGGGCTGGTTTTCACCGCAGGAAATTGCGGAAGCCAGGCTCAATGGCACGGTTGGGGATATGATGGGGTATGACTTCATTGATATTCACGGAAAAGAATCAACGACCAAGATGCAAGGAAGAGTGATTGGTTTGCAGTTAGACGACCTGCTGCGCATCCCCAATGTGATTGCCATTGCCAGTGAATCAACCAAAGCCGCTGGCATTTTAGGAGCTTTACGCACTGGCGCTATCGATACGCTGGCAACCAGTTACGCCAACGCGCTCACGGTGCTCAGCCTGGACGATGCGATAAAGAAATCGTAAGAATATCCCCTTCCCCACCGGGCTTTGTTGCCCGATGAGTAAAGGGGTATTTATCTTAAGGAACTAACACCACCTTGAGCGCATCCTTACCGCTGCTCACCAATTCAAATCCTTTCTCGAATTCACTGAGTGGTAAGAAATGCGTGACGACCCCTTCTGTGGGTAAGCTGCCATCGACAATCCCCTTGATCACCAGAGGATAACAGTAAGGTCCCAGGTGCGAGCCCAGCACATCCAGTTCTTTTCTGTCACTGATGATGCTCCAGTCCACCGTCACAGGATCTTTGAATACGCTGAATTCCACAAACCGCCCTAAGTTTCGGATACAAAGCAATCCTTGCTCGACCGATTTGGGATGACCAGTGGCTTCAATGTACACATCGCAGCCATAACCTTCGGTCATGGCTTTGATTTCTGCTTCGGTATCGACTTTGGAAGGATTCAGAACGATATCCGCACCGAATTTCTTTGCCAGCTCTAACCGCTCATCTTTCATGTCCAAGACAACTAAAGTTTCAGCGCCCGCTTTTTTAGCGGCTCCAATCATGCCTAAACCAAGCGTGCCAGCACCCGCTATAACCACTGTATCGCCTAGCTGAATGTTGGCTCGCTGAACCGCATGAAACGAGCATGCATAAGGTTCAATCAATACGGCTTTTTCTATTGGAAGATCTTCTGGCACCTTGAAGTTAATGGCTTCCTTGGGGAACTTCATGTATTGCGCCATCCCGCCATTTACGTTGTTCTGAAACCCATACACATCGTGCTTCTGGCACATCCAGTACTGACCACTTTTACAGAACCGGCAATCCCAGCACGGCACGATTTGTTCTGATATCACTCGGTCGCCGACAGCGAAGCCTTCCACGTCTTCACTGATCGCCACTATCCGACCAATGAACTCGTGACCCGGTATCATGGGGGCTTTTATGTATGCGGGCTGGGTTTCATCCCCCCAGAAACTGGGAGCCCCATGGTACGCCTTGAGGTCACCAGCACAGATGCCACACGCTTCAACTTTTATCAGAATTTCACCAGCACTGATTTCTGGAGACGAGACTTCTTCCAAGCGGTAATCGCCGGGGGCATATGCCACCACAGCCGACATGGTCGTAGGAATAGCCGCTTCAGCACGCTGTTGAGCTGACACATGTTGTTCACACATCGCTTTCTCCTTTTACTGAGTAGGAACTCTTGAACTGACTTACTCCGCCAACACAAAAGGACCTGTGTATTTATCGGCGTTGTCTGCGGTTATGAGCAGACAATCAAATAGCTGTTTCTCGGTATCCGCACCTGTCTTACCGGTTCGAATAAAGTTGTCTGCCTGACGGATAGACTCAGCAGCAAAAACAGCCACAGGCTGAAGAACGGTGTACTCAAGCTCTCCGGCTTTAACGGCATCGACAGCATCAGGTGAACCGTCAAACCCGCCCACTTTGACCTTGCTGAGTTTTCCGGACTCTTTTAGCGCGGCAATAGCACCTAACGCCATTTCATCGTTACCACTAATAACGCCAATGATGTCTGGGTTGGACTGCAACATAGACTGCATTTTGTTGTAACCCTGAGTGCGATCCCAGTTAGCCACATCAGACGCCGCGAGCTCTAGATCCGGGTATTGGCTTAACACGGTTTTGAAACCATTAGAACGCGTTGCGGCATTGTTATCCGAAGGCGCACCAAACAGTTCTACATATTTGCCGCTTTCACCGACACTCTCTACCCATTGCATTGCACCGAGTGCTGCTCCCTGAGCGTTATTCGACACGAGCTGGCTTTTGGCTAATCCTTCCTGGTTAATCTCGGCATTAATGAGGAAGACTGGAATACCCGCGTTCACTGCTTTGCGCACCGCACCTATTGATCCATCGGCATTTGCAGGGTCCAGAATGATGGCAACGGATTTGTTGGTAATGGCAGTATCAACCAATTTACTTTCGGTATTGGTGTCGCCTTTGTGGGCGCTCACGTTTGCCTGATACCCCATTTCCAATGCTGTCGCTTTTGCCACTTCACCTTCGGTGTACCAATACGGGTTAGAAGGGTCATTGATGATGATTGAAATCAATCCGTTTGCCCACGCAGTTCCGCTAAACACAACGGCAATGACTGAAAGCCAGGTCAGCCAAATGGTTTTTAATTTGTTGTTCATTGGTATTGCTCCTTGTCCTAAGTTTTACATCCTTACGTTTTGGTCATGGCATTGCGGTTAACTGGAACCTGGCAACGACCATGACCTGAACTCTAACGGCGACCGTACTGGATGCTGTTAAGTAACACAGCAAAGACGATTACGGTGCCGGTAAACACGGTTTGCCAGTAAGCGGACACGCCAATCATCACCAGACCATCCGATAAGAAGCCGATGACGAATGCGCCCAAAAGCGTACCGTTTACGTTGCCTCGCCCACCGGTTAGCGCAGCGCCACCGATGACGACTGCCGCAATGGCAGTCAGCTCATAAGTGGTCCCCGCCGTCGGTCCTGCTGAGGTCAGTTGAGAAGAGAGCACCAGCCCTGCAATGGCGGCGCACACTCCAGAAATTACATAAACCCAGACCTTGACGCGTTTTACAGGTACGCCTGAGAGTTCCGCTGCTCTCTCGTTACCACCAGACGCATACAGCCAGCGACCAAAGCTGGTTTTTATCAGCACGATGGCGACAATGGCAGCTACCACGCCGAGCACGATGACTCCAATGGGCACACCCGCAATTCGATTGAATCCAAGCCAGTCAAAGCCTGTATTTCCAAGAAGTGGATCCCCCGCCAATTTGTTGTATGTCAGCCCATTTGTCATCAGTAGTGCCACACCTCTGGCAACGTAAAGGGTTCCTAAAGTGGCAACAAATGCTGGTACTTTCAGGTAGGCAATCAGCACTCCGTTAATCACTCCAACCAAGGCACCCAGACCACACGTCAGTAGAACCACTACCCAGACGGGTGGATAGAGAATCACACCTCCCCATTCGATGGTGATGCCTTGCATCAGGAACCCGGCGAATACACCGCACAAGCCGAGGGTCGACCCGACAGAAAGGTCGATTCCGCCATTCAGAATCACCAGCAGCATGCCTATCGCCAGCAAGCCAAAAATCGCGACATGCGATGACATGATCATCATGTTTTCGACAGTGAGATAGTGGGGAGACAGCAACGAAAAGGAGATAACGATAGCAATCAAAGCGAAAAACGCTCTGCCTTCCAATAAAAACCGAGCCAGTTCTTTTCCTTTACTAAGCTGCGATTTGGCTTCCAATCGTGACGTCTGTACCTCAGTGGACATATCCCTTACTCCATAATGATTGGTGAGTGGTTTCTCTGGTGATGATTTCTAGGCGATGAGTGATTCGCCTGAAGCCGCCATGATGTCTTCCTTGACTGCATTCGAATCAAAAATGGCTGAAATTTTTCCTCGTCGAAGCACCACGATTCGATGTGCAATACTCAAACACTCTTCAATCTCAGAGGTTGAGTAGATGACGGATAACCCTTGGCTCGCCTGCTGGCTAAGTAACTTAAACACTTCTGCTTTTGCGCCAATATCAATTCCTCGGCTGGGCTCATCCAGAAGAATCACTTTAGGTCGCGTGGCGAGCATTTTTCCTATCACGACTTTCTGCTGATTTCCCCCAGACAAAGCACCAATCTGGCTGTCAGGACCGTCGGTCTTTATCGTGACATTCTGAATTGAGTCAGAAACCAGAGCGGCTTCGCTTCCACTGGAGAGCAGGTAACGCCGGACAAAATGTCCAATGCTGGCAAGTGACAGGTTGCTCCCGACACTCATGGTCTGAACCAGACCGTCGCGTTGTCGGTCTTCGGGTACTAACACCAGCCCGGCATCGATTCTCTCAGCGATACTCATGCCTGTGAGCGCCTGCCCGTTCATTTCAACCTGACCGGACGATTCTTTTAAACGACCAGCAATGCACTCCATTAACTCAGTTCTGCCAGCGCCCATTAACCCGTAAATGCAAACGATTTCATTTCGATGAAGGCTAAGAGAGAGCTGATCAACCAACTTAAACTCCGAGCCAGAAGGGTCATCGACAGACAGATTGTTAATATTGAGGACAACCTCTTGTTGCATCGCTTCCTGAGGAGGCTGACCCAGACTGTAGTTGTCTCCCACCATATGCCTGACAATCCAGCTAAGATCGATGTCGGCTCGGGGCGCGTATGCCGTCATGGCACCATCTCTAAGTACCAGAGCGTGATCAGTAATCTGTAGCGCTTCTTCCAGATGGTGGGAGATATAAACAATGGAGACTCCCCGGCTGGTGAGGTCTCTGATCACTTTAAACAGGACCTCAACCTCGGCAGCACTTAACGCTGAAGTGGGTTCATCCATAATGAGAATTCTGGAATTAACAGAGAGGGCTCGCGCAATTTCTACCAGTTGCTGCTGACCAAGCCGAAGGTCTTCAATTCGGGTGAGAGGATCGATATCTTCTTCCAGCTCACTCATAAGCGCGCGTGTTTGACGCTCTTCCTCTGCGTAGTCCACACCAAACGAGGTCTGAATTTCACGCCCCATAAAAATGTTGTCACGAACATTTAAATTGGGCGCCAGACTCAGTTCCTGGTGAATGATACAAATCCCTTGCGCGCGTGCTTCATTGGCGGAATGGAATACAACAGGTTCGCCATCGAGCAGAATGTCGCCTTTAGAAGGGCGAAGAATGCCGGACAGGACATTCATCAGGGTCGACTTCCCTGCCCCATTTTCTCCAAACAGCGTGGTGACCTGGCCGCGATAAATCGAAAAATTAACGGCTTTCAGGGCGTGAGTGTTACCGAAAGACTTAGACACTTGCCTCGCTTCCATGATCACGTCGGTACTCATGTTGTTATTGGGATTCATGGCTGGACCTCAAACTTAACCGGAGTGACCAGCCAGTTTTTGGCGTTGATCAATTTGAATACGCCGGTAACAGCAATCCGTTTCCCTTCCAGATTTTTATTGTCTATCGAAGACAGCACCTGCCTTTTCATTTCATTGTTGAGCGCCGCCCCGACATCTTGATACTCAATCTGGTTTTTAAACTGGTTAAACCCAATGGTGCCGGTTGCATCCCTAAGATCCGTTCCATTGATGGCAGGTCCAGTCTGAACTCGTACTCGGATCTTCTCTGGAATACCTTCAATGTTGACCGAAAAAATGCCCGACTTTCCCTTTTCGACCAGCCCCTGAAATGAAACGGGAATGACAGAACCGATGCCACCTTTGGACTTTACGCCGTATTTCTCGGCCGCCTTCTTTTTGTTTTCTGTTATTGCGTTTGCAAGCTCGTTAGCGTCCACCGCTCGGGAGACAATGCTGCTTTGAATTTCGGGAAAAGTTTTTAAAGCATAACCATCAACAGAAAATGCCTGTTGGCGAGTGTCGTCTTCAGAACCAATCACAACCACTTTGGTGTCCAGAATGACTGCAACGGTCAAGGCGAGCGATCCAAGCCATAACCACAAAGAGGATCCTCCCCTTTTTGCCGGGAGCAAGGCATTGTTATTTGTCATCACAGTTTCCATACCGTTTAAATATTGTTCATTTGTATACTACTACTAACATTTGAACATTTAGTGACAAATATCACAATATGACAGATAGACACCCTCAAATTTAAAACAAAATCGAAACAATTAAGAAACAAAACCCCATAAAATGGGGCTTTTAAAGATGAGAGAATAATTACGAAGTTAAATGAGATTTGAAAATTCAGATAAGTAGAGTCGGTTCATTTGTATAGAGCCTAGCCAAAACCGCACAAAAATGTGCAACATTTGAATTAATAACAAATCAAATGAACAAAGGGTATATCACTCTTTCAATCGAGAACGATCCATCATGACTGCCAACACAATGATGGCTCCTTTGACGACTTGCTGGTAAAAAGAAGAGACGCCAAGAAGATCGAGACCATTGTTTAGAACACCGATAATCAAGGCGCCAAATAGCGTCCCTACAACGCTTCCCACTCCACCCGCTAAACTGGTTCCTCCAATCACCACCGCCGCAATCGCATCCAGCTCATAGGCGACGCCTGCCTGCGGCAAAGCTGCGGAAGTTCGGGCAGACAAAATCAGTCCCGCTAAACCACTTAGCAAACCCGCAATGCCATAAACACTAAAGGTCACCCACTTAACGCTGATTCCCGACGTTCTAGCAGCTTTGGGGTTACCACCTACGGCATACACATAACGCCCATAGGTAGTGTATCTGAGCACAAACCAGCTGATGGCAAACACCGCCAGAAACAGAATGACGGGCATTGGTACACCCATGACCAAGCCTTGCCCAATGAACTTGTAACTTGGGTTGAGATTGGAAATTGGCATCCCGTCGCTGTAAATCAGAGTCAGTCCGCGCGCCATACTGAGCATGCCAAGGGTCATCACAAAAGGAGGAACCGCAAACTTAGCAATCACAAAACCATTTGCTGCCCCAAGTGCCAGACCAGCACCCATACCAAGTAATACCGGTGCCATAACGGCGGTATTCCCCGACCCTGTCGCAAAGCTTGCGGCGACCATGGCAGTGAAGGCCACCATTGACCCGACAGACAAATCAATACCCCGAGTCAGAATGACAAAGGTCATCCCAAGCGCAAGTATCCCGTTTATTGAGGTTTGACGAAGGACATTGATCAGGTTGTTAGCGGTTAAAAAGTACGGACTGGCAATCGATAAAATAAGGCAAATCGCAATGAAGGCTAAGACAATTCCATACTTAGCAGCGAAGGTTCGCCAATTCACCTTGTGGCTCTCGTTTGCACTTTGATTTGTCTGTACTTGTTGTTTTGTATCCATCTAATTCAATCCTTCGATTAGCTTTTTTTGGAGGTTAAGACGCGAGCCTTGAGAGCGCTTCCTGACTGAGCGCCTCTTTTGACAGTTCTCCTGCCACTTTTCCTTTGCGAAATACAATCACTCTGTCGCTCATTCCTAATATTTCCGGTATTTCAGAGGAAACCAGGATGATGGCTCGTCCCTCTTGGGCAAATTGAGACATAAATTGGTAAATTTCCCGCTTGGCGCCCACATCGACCCCTCTTGTGGGTTCGTCCAGCAACAGAACTTTGGGTTGAGTCGCCATCCATTTCGCTAACACCACTTTTTGCTGATTACCACCACTCAGACTTTTGACGGGCATGTCTTTGGTGGCTTTTATTGAAAAGCGATCAAACATGTCATTGGATACGTCCTGCTCCCGATTCAATTTCAACACCCCCCAGCGAGACAAGTGATTTAGAGAGGCATAAGAAATGTTCTGAAGCACACTCGATTCAAGAAATAGCCCACTGCCTTTTCTGTCTTCTGTTACCAGTGCCAGCCCTTTGTTCATGGCTTGTTTAGGTGAGTCAGGGAGATAACGTTCGCCATTCAGCTCGACCTCTCCCTGGCTGGCTTCCCGAATGCCAAACACCGTTTCAAGAAACTCGCTTCTTCCGGCGCCCATCAAACCAAATATTCCAAGAATCTCCCCTTGATGAAGGGTTAAGTCGACGGGTTCAAACGTTTCTTCATTCCCCAACTGGTGAACCTGCATAAGTGGCTCATCGGTTAGCTGATTGAATTTGGCGTATTCTTCTTCCAGTTCAGAACCAAGAATTAAGTTAATCAGTTCGTGGTGATCGATATCCTGCATGGAGCCGGATTGAATGAACTGACCGTCCCGGAAAATGGAGTAGTCATCGGCAATGCGAAACAGTTCATTCATGCGATGCGAAACGTAAATGATGGATGTGCCGGACGCTTTAAGCTGGCGCATGGTTTCAAACAGATCATCCACCTCCTGCTCACCGATAGCTGAGGTCGGTTCATCCATAATAATGATGCGTGCCTGATAAGAGATGGCTTTTGCAATCTCCACCAACTGAATCTGAGATAAGCTAAGATCACGCATCAACGCCGTGGCGGAAATATCGAATTTAAGTTCTTTAAGCAGCTGCGCGGTATTGGCTTCCATGGTCTCTTTATCGACCACCAGCCCACTCAGCTTCTTAGGCTCACGCCCGAGATAGATATTTTCAGCGACCGTCATTGCAGGAACAGGTTCCAGTTCCTGGCTGATAAAAGATATTCCAGCTTTCAGTGCCTGCGACGGACTGGCAAATTTTACGGGTAAACTGTTGAGCAGTATTTCTCCTTCATCTCTGGCATAGATGCCCATGAGCACGTTCAGAAAAGTCGACTTCCCAGCCCCATTCCCCCCACACAGCGCGTGAATGGTGCCCTTTCGAAGGTTCAGCTCCCCGTTTTTTAGCGCCACAACACCCGAAAATGTTTTTTTAATGCCCGTCGCCTGCAGAACATATTCCGTCATCTTGCTCTCCGATTACTGGATGGTGTATCCGCCATCGATCACCAGATTGGCTCCACTGATCATCGCTGCCTCATCGCTCGCGAGATAAACCGCAGCTGATGCGATTTCATGAGGCTCAGCAAAGCGTCGTGTGGGAATTTTCAGTTTCATTTCTTCTGCCATGTCTCCCGACCACGCTTTTTTACCTAACTCGGTTAAAACGACAGTCGGAGATATCGCGTTCACGGTGACCCCTTTTGGTGACCACTCCAGAGCCAGAACCTGTGTTAGGGAAATAACCCCTGCCTTGCTTGCGCAATAGGCTAAATGTTTGTCTATTGCGACCATGCCTGCCTGAGAAGCGATATTCACGATTCGACCGTACCCTCTTGCCACCATTTCTCTTCCTACGATCTGGCTCATCAGGTACACGCCTTTCAGGTTAATGTTCATGGTGTTGTCCCAATCCTGGTCGGACAACTCCAGAGCGTCATCCAGAGCAACGATCCCAGCGCAGTTCACCAGAATATCGATGCCACCAAATCGGCTTTTCACTTCATCTGTCGCCAGTTGAATGCTTTGACGACTGGTAACATCGACCTTAATGCCAACGGCATTGCTCGTACTTAATTGCTCGGCAATCTTCCCTACGTCAGGGTGTACATCCAGTAACACGACGTTCGCCCCTTTTGCCAGATACGCCTCACAAATCGCATGACCAATCCCCGCGGCTCCCCCGGTGACCATTGCCGTTTTTCCAGCCAGTGAAAACTCATGATTGGGTACTCGCTGCATGCCTGTCTCCTTTGCTAAATATGTAAACAAGCACCCCAAGCCACAAGCTAAGGGTGCCGTTATGATCAGAGATTAATTACCACGTTTGCTGAGCAACTGGTCAACATTTTCCAAGGTGACTGGCGTCCAGGGCACGTTGTAATGTTTTTGCGCACCATCATTCCATGGCATGCCCGCTTTATAGGCTGCCCAGATTGGGGATTTGGGTTGGTAGCTGCTGCCAACGACCTGACGGATAGCCACGTCAATTGCACCATGCGCCTGAGCTTCAGCATCCTGAAGCACCGATTCCATGCTGCCATCTTTTACTGCGGTTAACGCATCGGTAATGCCATCCACACCAGCAATAGAGAAGTCTTCAACTTTTAGCCCAGCCGCTTTTATGGCTTCGATTGCACCCAGAGCCATTTCATCATTTTGAGCAATGATGCCGTCGATTTTTCCACGATGTGCCGTTAGCCAGTTTTCCATTAGGGAGAGTGCTTCCGCACGAGACCAGTTTGCTGTGCGCTTTTCTAATACCTTCACATTTGGATTTTTATCAAGAACATTTTTGATGCCTTGTGCGCGGTCAATTTGCGCCGACTGACCAATCGGTCCTTCGATCACCACCACATTGCCCTTAAACCCAATTTTCTCTAATACTGCATTTGCGACCATTTCCCCTGCTTTCACATCATCGGAACCCACAAAGGAAGCGAGCTGATCCGAGTTACAGCGGGTATTTGATCCCACAACAGGAATGTTGGCGGCCGCCGCCTTAGCCACTGCGCTCGCACATGCGACTGCATCAATAGGAACAAAAACGATGGCGTCAAACTGACGAGTCACCATGGTGTCAAACTGGTTCTCCTGCACTAGCGCGTCGTAACGCCCATCAAAAACAGTGACTTCTGCGTCGCCTGACTTCACAGCAGGATGCTGCTTTGCCGCGTTACTCCAGAGCTGCATGAATTCTGCCTGCAATCCGTAAACAGCAGCACCAATTCGCACTGTTTTTGCAGACACCGTCTGAGCGCCCATAAGGAGAGCAGCTGTTGCCAGCATCAGTGAGGTTTTCCTAAAAGCATGTCTCATAATCATTCCCTTTGTTTGCAGCCAAAGTCTTTCCTTCTGAGCGCACAACTCAATTTTTTATGGCTTTGTTTTATAGGATAGACAGAAGCAAGAAGCCTGCATTCCCACTCACTGTGAAAATGAACATCCACACCTCAATCTGTTCATTTGAATAATATGACCAACATTTGAACAATGCATGTTTGAGATCACATATTTTTAACATGGTTTATCTTACTTATAAGACCAAAAATAAATAATGTAAATAACTATTTGTTTTAATTATAAAAATACATTTTAAAAACCATAAGTACTATTGATATTTTTAAAATTACACAATTGACACTTGGTCACTTTTACAACAACCTAGTCAACACAAATGAAAATTAACCGTTCATATGTTCATCACAAAAACACATGAGCAAAAAGGTAAGGAGGCAAGATGGACGACTTCTCAATCGCCATTGGCAGTGATGATGCAGCAACAGATTTGAAGAATTCCATCATGGCGTTTCTCAAAGAACAGGGGTTTCATGTTGAAGATTTTGGTGATCTTTGTCTGGATGGTACAAGTTACCCAGACGTAGCCTATGAACTGGCAACATCGATTCGCTCTGGTAAACACCAGCGAGGCATTTTGTTTTGTGGGACAGGTATTGGTATGGCGATCACTGCCAATAAAGTCCCGGGAATAAGAGCGGCGCAGGCTCATGATACGTATTCAGCTCAGCGCGCCAGAAAGAGTAATAATGCCCAAATTCTCACTTTAGGTGCGAGAGTGATTGGAACCGAACTTGCCAAAGAGATTGTAAAAGCGTTTCTGGAGTCGGAATTTGAAGCTGGTCGCTCTGGTCCCAAAGTTGAGCGAATTCAGTTTTATGAAAATGCCTCGAATAAGAAAGACTAAGATATACATAGCCCCTTTGCACTTTCACATTTAGCCAATATTCAAAAATAGAAGGAAGGAACCTACTATGATGCAAAGAATCATTAATGACCCAGACCAGGTCGTCGAAGACTCTCTCAAGGGTTATTTGTCTGCATACCCTCAATACATAACCGCAACCGACAATCCACGAGTAGTAAAAAACAGCCAGTTAACACCGGGAAAAGTCGGCGTTATCACGGGTGGTGGGTCCGGGCACGAGCCAGCGTTTCTTGGGTATGTAGGACGTAACCTGCTGGATGCCGTCGCTGTCGGTGAAATTTTCTCTTCTCCCACTGCCATCAGTTTTCTGGATGCCGCCAAAGCCGCCGATTCAGGAAAAGGCGTTGCCTGCTTATACGGTAACTACGCGGGCGACAATATGAACGTCAAGATGGCGTGTAAAATGGCAGAAAAACAAGGCATTACTATAAAGACTGTCATTGCAAATGACGATGTCCCCTCTGCTCCTCCGACTGATCTGGAGAAACGCCGTGGTGTCGCTGGCGAAATCCTGATGTGGAAAGTCGCCGGAGCGGCGGCTGAAAGAGGTGACGATTTGGACTCGGTCATTGAGCTCGCACAGCACGCCATAGATAGCACGCGCAGTATTGGAATTGGTTTATCTCCCTGCGTTATCCCTGCGGTTGGCAAGCCAAACTTTCATATAGAACCGGGAAAAATGGAAGTGGGTATCGGGCATCACGGTGAACCGGGAATTGATGTCAGCGATCTGGTTCCGGCGGCGCAAATGGCAAAAATAATGACGGATGCCGTCGTTAATGATCTTCCTTTCTCATCCGGTGATGATGTCGTGGTGTTGATTTCTGGTCTAGGTGCAACGCCCAACAACGAGCTGCACATTCTTTATTATGAGGTGGCTACGTTACTCGAAGAACAGGGCATTCGCATTCACCGACAATACGTGGGTAACTATTTCACTTCTCTGGAAATGCATGGCGCGACGCTGACAGTTATGAAGGCAGACGAGCGCCTGAAACCGCTTATCGACGCACCCGCACACTCCATCGGATTCCATCAGGAGGGTTGATTATGGCGTACCTAAATGCACTCGACGGCAAAGCCATCATGATTGAGATTTGCGATGTGATTGTTGAAAACAAAGCCTACCTTAGCGAGATTGACGGGCTGATTGGTGATGGAGACCACGGCATCAATATGGCAAAGGGATTTGCATTGTGTAAGTCGGATCTGGAAAAGCTGAACGATGTTAATCTGGGTCAGGCTTTTCAGGTATTGGCCAATATTTTAATGGGCTCGATTGGTGGTTCTATGGGTCCGATTTATGGCAGCGTATTTGTTGCAATGGGGCTTGAAGCCGACGGCAAAGAGCAAATCACCCAACAAGACTTTGCTGAAATTCTTTCTGAAGGGCTAATCGGATTGCAAGACATCAGCGACGCCAAAGTAGGTGACAAATGCATTATGGACACCCTAGTTCCGGCAGTAGAAGCGATGCAAAAAAGTGTGCGCGAAGAGTTTTCCTTTGAGGGTAGCTTGAGCAATATGGAAGCGGCAGCAAAAGCGGGGGCGGAATCGACCAAAGACTTGGTATCCAAAATAGGTCGCTCCAGCCGACTGGGTGAACGCTCTGTGGGCGTGTTGGATGCTGGTGCGGTGTCGTGCTCACTGATACTCAGTCAGTTAGCGCAGTCGACTATTTCCCGGCTTCAAAGTTAGCCCAAACAAAAACGTCGCCCTAAGGCGACGTTTTTCGTTGGTCTTTAGAAACCGATTAGTGTTCGCGAGTAGCGCGGAAGTTGATATCCGGGAAACGCTCCTGAGCCAGATTCAGGTTCACCATAGTTGGGGCGATGTAACTCAGGTTGTCGCCGCCATCCAACGCCAGGTTGGTCTGGTTCTTACGCTGGAACTCATCCAGTTTCTTGTCGTCGTCACACTCTACCCAACGAGCCGTTGCAACATTTACGCTCTCGTAAATCGCTTCAACGTTGTACTCAGATTTCAAACGAGCCACAACCACATCAAACTGAAGTACACCAACCGCACCAACGATAAGGTCGTTGTTTTGTAGTGGACGGAACACCTGTACCGCACCTTCTTCAGAAAGCTGAACAAGACCTTTCAGAAGTTGCTTCTGCTTCAATGGATCTTTCAGGCGAATACGACGGAACAGCTCTGGCGCAAAGTTCGGGATGCCCGAGAATTTCAGTGCTTCGCCTTGTGTAAAGGTATCACCAATCTGAATCGTACCGTGGTTGTGCAATCCGATGATGTCGCCCGCGTACGCGTTTTCAGCACGAGAACGGTCACCTGCCATAAAGGTTACGGCGTCTGAGATGCTCACTTGCTTGCCAAGACGAACGTGGTTCATCTTCATGCCTTGCTTGTAAGTGCCCGATACGATTCGCATAAAGGCAATGCGGTCACGGTGTTTCGGGTCCATGTTTGCCTGAATCTTAAAGACGAAGCCAGAGAACTTTTCTTCCTGCGCTTCAACTTCACGCTCATTCGCCTGACGAGGAAGTGGCAGCGGAGCCCATTCAGTCAAGCCATCCAGCATGTGGTCAACACCAAAGTTACCCAATGCTGTGCCGAAGAATACAGGTGTCAGCTCACCGCTTAAGAACAATTCGCGATCGAATTCGTGAGAAGCACCCACGACCAGTTCCAACTCTTCACGAAGTTGTTCTGCCAGCTCAGAACCGACGGCTTCATCTAGCTCTGCGTTGTCCAGACCTTTGATGATACGCTCTTCCTGAATGGTGTGGCCCTGACCTGTTGAGTACAGAATCGTTTCGTCGCGGTGAATGTGGTAAACGCCTTTGAACTCTTTACCACAACCAATTGGCCAGGATACAGGAGCACAAGCGATGTTCAGTTCACTTTCTACTTCATCCAGCAATTCCATTGGATCGCGAATGTCGCGGTCCAGTTTGTTCATAAAAGTGACGATTGGCGTATCACGCAGACGAGTCACTTCCATCAGCTTACGAGTACGATCCTCGACACCTTTCGCTGCATCGATCACCATCAAACAGGAGTCAACGGCAGTCAGTGTACGGTAGGTATCTTCCGAGAAATCTTCGTGTCCCGGAGTATCAAGCAGGTTAACCAGACATTCGTTGTATGGGAACTGCATCACCGATGTGGTCACCGAGATACCACGTTCTTTTTCCATTTCCATCCAGTCAGATTTAGCGTGCTGGCTAGAGCCACGACCTTTTACTGTACCCGCAGACTGAATCGCGCGTCCGAACAAAAGAACCTTTTCTGTAATGGTGGTTTTACCCGCATCCGGGTGAGAGATGATGGCGAAGGTTCTGCGCTTCGACACTTCTTGAACAAAAGGAGAATTAGACATTTCAATAATCTTCTTACTGGTTTACCGCCTTGTGTAGGCAATAACACAAAAAACTGGGTGCACAACACGCCTGATAAGCCACACAAACTGAGGCTCGGGCACATATAGCGAGGAATAATCTGTCTTGTAGACGTTCAGGCTATTACATCGGTCTTATGATCAGGCGTGAGGAAATGGCGCAATTGTATGAGATCCACGCTCAGCTTTCCAGTTGGTTATCGAAAGAGCAAAAACAAGGCGAAGAGAACGCTGCCGAAAACCGGCTTTTCGCATATTAATAAGTCATCACACCATTTACAAAATGGCTTTTCTGTTTACCCATTTTACTTTATTGCGAGGACCGTCAAACTTTACAATAGTGTTACAAACGTCACGAACGTGTCGATAAAATACCGCATAACACCCTCAAAAACGTCAATTTGACGGTTCCACGTCGCAATTGGATAAAAATGTCTCAAATGAAAGTTCTTGTTACACAAACTGTCGCATTCTGAAATCACATCCAAATGTAAATGATAGTTATTCCCATTAACATGTGTCCGATTTATTTGTTGATGTCAGAGGAACCAATGAAAATCGAACACAGGTACAGGAAAGCGACGTTAGCGCTAATGATTGCTTCAGCACTTGCTGGCTGTAATGACAGCGATAGCACGTCCAGTACAACAAAGAATACGGCCCCCGTTGCTGCCGCTAAAAACGCGGAAAAAAATGTGGTAGCACAAGATGTGCAGCACTGGAAAGCACACAGGCTGAACCGTTACTTGTCTGAGAATTTGTCAACTTGGTCGATCGAGCAAGAAGGCAAAGTACTGACAGCAACGGAAGGTGTTATCGAAACTCAGCATGGTCACGTTATCAAACGTGGTGATCAGCTTGTTTATGTGTCGCAAAGTGCACAGGCAGAAACGTTCACACTGAAGAACGATTCCGGCACTCAAACTGAAACAGTCACCATCAAAATTGATCAGGTATTGGGTGATCCACTGGCAGATCAACAATGGCATCTGCATAACACGGGTCAGATGGCTTATGCCCAGCCAGAAGGTATCGCGGAACTTTGGCACGACTACCTGATGAACAGCAAACTGCGTTATTCACGTGAACGAGCTGATGAAAAAATCGCAGAGCTACAAGCGCGCCCTGCCAGCGTTGCTGGTGAAGACATGAACGTGCCAGCCGCCTTTGCTTTGGGCGTAACAGGTAAAGACACCATTGTAGTGGTGGTAGACAGTGGTCTTGAGATAGCTCACGAAGATCTGGTCGACAACGTATTGCCAAACCGCTCTCTGAACTTCAAACGTGCGGCGCATTCTCCTACAGATCCAACCAACACCGGTGTTAATGGCGATCACGGTACGTCAGTTGCCGGGCTGATTGCAGCTAAAGGCTGGAACAACCTTGGTGGTCGTGGCGTTGCGCCTGACGCCAGTCTGATTGGCATGAACTTCCTGGAGACTCAGTCTGATTCCGACAATATGATCAGTCATGGTATGACGGGAAGTGGTATTTCAGTGAAAGAACCCGTTGTGGCGTTCAACCGAAGCTATGGACGCGATTTGGTCTCTTTCCAAAGCTACGACGAAATTGATGCTGAAATGACCGCTCACACGGTTAACAACCTTCGCGATGGTAAAGGTGCGCTTAACGTTAAGTCTTCGGGGAACAGTTTTGTTTCATCTGGTTCTACTGGAGACTTCTGTCAACACACTGGCGCGATTGAGTACGGTCTGACCTGTACTAACTCTGCATTAGAATCCAACCTTTCTTTTGAGCATTACATTGCTATCGGTGCGGTAAATGCGGACGGTACTAAGTCGAGTTACTCCACAGCGGGCGCGAACATCTTTGTATCGGCTCCGGCTGGCGAAAACGGCGACTGGGAACCGGCGATGGTCACTCCGGACCAGAGTACCTGTCTTCGTGGCTATGCAGGTAGAAACCGACTCGATGTTCTGGATAACTACGTATTTGAATACGCAATTGCACATGACCTTTACCCATTCAATGCAGGAAAGGAAGAAGACAACCTAACGTGCCACTACACCAACACGTTCAATGGTACGTCTTCCGCAGCACCAAACACATCTGGTGTAGTTGCACTGATTGCCTCTGCAAACCCGTCACTAAGCTGGCGTGATATCAAACACATTCTGGCCAGCACATCAGACAGAAACAACCCTGAAGATCCAACAGTTTCTATCCCGGCGGGTAACGGAAACTTTGTGGCTCACCTGGGCTGGATTGAGAATGGTGCGGGCTACCAATTCAACAACCATTACGGTTTCGGTCGCGTTAACGCGGGTGAAGCGGTGAAACTGGCTCTGGATTACAAGCAGCCACTACCAGCGCAGATCAAAACTGACTGGACTGTAGGTATTGCTCAAAATGCAGACGGTCAACCTGTCAATCCGATCACCATCCCTGATAACAACGCCAGCGGTGCTGAACTCATTGTCGAAGTCGCGGACAACGTCACCATCGAAAGCATGCAGTTTATGCTGGATATCTACAACGAGGAATTCATTAAAGACACCTACATCAACGGTAGACGCCAGTCTACAGCAGGTATTGACTTAGCCATTGAAGTTACCTCACCAGCAGGTACTAAGAGCATTCTTTTGAGTTCTCGTCAAGCCATTTTGGAACCCGTTCAGACGGCTCATAGCCCATTCCCTCTGTATGCAGACGGATACATCCTGAAAGATTCTCTGATTGCAGCAAACGCTTTCTACGGAGAAAACGCTAAAGGTAAGTGGAAACTTCGCTTCTTGGACACGTCGGGTAGCGGCATCAATGAAGCAAGTAACTTCCACTCTTCTTACTTCAATAACACGGTTAATTCGCTGGTCAAGAAGGCGAACCTAAGAGTCGTAGGTCACTAATATGAAAAATCTATTATTGCTTTCCGCTGTATTGGGTAGCTGGGGTGCATTTGCCCAAAACCCGGTTTACCAACTGCACCCGAATTCTGTACCAGCAGGGCACACTGAAACTGCTATCAACGATAAAACTCGACTGGTTGAAGAAACCCGTATTCTGAACACCCAGACTCAGGAAACCATTACGGTTACCGGAAAACTGTTGATTCTGGTGAAGGATGAATCCGAACTTCGCCAAATCGCTCATGACTTCGGGCTGCTGCTTTCAAGCTATACCCCCGGCTCTAAGCTAGGAGTATTCACTGCTTCCAAACAAGTGGATCTCAATGAGCTACAGGCTCGTCTCACCCGAGACGAACGAGTCCGAAAGGTTCGAATAGAAACCGATGAAAAGCGCTTTATCGCGCACTAATTGAAACATCTAAAGTGGCAAGTCCTAGCGGGCTTGCCCTTTTGCATAAACGTATAACAATAAAAATTGGAGTACCGACATGGAAATGAACACGCCTGAAGCTCAACAATGGAAAGAGCGGATCGATAGCATTCTGAATGACGCTATTTCATCTGGCGAGAAGATCCATATGCCTTGGCTGGTTGAACAGCTCGCTTATCCAAATCGGAAAAAACTCGAACGCGATTTTCGTCGTTATCTGGATACGACGTATTGCGAATACTTAAATAAAATGAGACTTCATATCGCCAGCAGGATGCTGTGTCATGAGAACGTTTCAGTAAAGGCTGTTGCTTTGTCTAGTGGTTACCAAAACCCTGCAACGTTTTGCAATGCGTTTAAACGCGTTTTTGGTACGGGACCTTCTCAATACAGAACGGAAATGATTGAACACTTCCACCAATACGGCTGCCCTTATGCTAACGGGATTTGCAAGAAAAAACTGAATTAACCGAATCACAAATCACGTTACACGCAAAACAGACTCTACACTTTACTGGCTTAAGTTGGCTGCCAGTATTTTGTTTTACCTATAAAAAACCCTCGCATTGCTGCGAGGGTTTCTTTTGACTCTGATTATTGTACTGTAACTACTTCCCGAACGAACAAGACTCGGCTACCGGATCCGTTGTTTCGATTGACCGCTCCAATATCTCCAATATTGTCAACTTGCCAAATGAGACTCTGATAATATTGAGCGGGTGTAGAGCTCCAAAGCTTCGCTTTTTCATGAATACTTGGGAATACCGTTGTATTCACTGCCGGGCGAGAACAGCCGACCTCTACAATAGAAACCAACTCTTTAATGTTAGGTAATCGCCAGTCAGAATAACCAGCATAAGTCGAGGCTTCTGCGCTCTCTAGTGCTTCAAACCACTTATGGTGAACATCACCCACTTTGACACAATCAGAAGTCGTGTTGTCCCACTCTTTGCCCAGAGTGCAACGCGTCCACATCAAGTTGGTCATGTTATCAACGGCAGTGCCATCAGCACCCAGAGTGAATCGATTAGCAGTTGCGGTAGCTTCCAGGTTCTCCTGGTATTCACACGCACCTGCAGCCGCAGAAATCATTAACGCCACTGGCGCAATCCATTTCAGGTTCATTACTGTGCTCCTCCTGCATTCTGCTCTGGCTGCGCAACTAAACGGATGTAGTTACGATCATCTTTGAACTGGTTTGGCAGACCTTCATAGAAATGGAAAACTTTGACAATATTCCCAACGTGCGAAGGGTATTGGTACTGGCCACGAGTTGCCTGAGAAGTCCAGTAGGTACCATCTTTGGTATCTGGGAAGAAATCTGTATCAATCATTGCGGTATTCTTTTCAGCACCAAAATCCACAATAGAAATTAACTGATAGAATGTGGGTAATGACCAGGTGTTAATGCCACAGTAACCAGCGGCATTTGTTGCTTCAACGTAAGCCTTAGTATCGCAGTCAGAACCTGAGCAGTAACCGCCATTCTGAAGCCCTTCGTTACCGCCATTTCGCGTTGGATCTGGGTTATACCAAGTGTAGGTATTGGTGTTGTCATGCAAACCGGTTTTGTCGCTCTTGACCTGCCAGATAAGTCCAGTGTGGTTATCTTTCACACAATCCCATTCTGTTGCGGATACCGGTAGAGCATTCCCTTCGTTGTCCAGCTTAGAGAAATCAAACCCTGCTCGACCACTGCCAACTTTTGCCAGCCTGCCTTCTTTTGCAAGCACGTCACGACCGAAGTGACCATCCTGATTTGCAGGAATGGATAAGCCTTCGTCATCTGTCAGCAAGGTGCAGTCAACACGGTTATTGTCTTTAAATTCAACAGGACCGCCGCCCGGAATAGGGGCAACAATGATGTCAGAAGCGTCGTTTGCACATAGCGTCGCCCCGGTATCATTTAATATTAAGTCACCTTCAGGCGCTGGGCGATCGGTCGGTTCTACCGTCAGGGTAAACTCTGCCGAAGCACTGCGACCGAACGCATCCGTTGCTGTTGCTCGAATGGCGATATCTGCAATCGTGTTTGAGTAAGGAACAACGGCTGTTGCTTGTGGGGTTTCGGTGTCTTTCAACCATACCGCTGGTCCCACACCGACCTGCTCCCATTTGTAAGTCAGGGTTGCAGGATCTGCATAACTGGTCACAACAAGCGGCATCGCAATCTCAACACCACCAGGGTGATTACCCAGTGCAGATGCTGCTACTTCTGGAGGTAGCGGGCGCACAGTGACAAGCTGTGTCTCTGTAGACACAAAACCTTCGTTATCCGTCGCAGATAACTTGAACGTCAGTTCCACTGGCGGATTGTGACCGACATTTGGTGTCGCAAAGGTCGCTTTACCAGTCTCACCAACAATCAGCTCAACCGTTGGTTCTTCACCGACAATCACCTGCTCCCATGCCAGAGATACGACTTCACCATCATCGGTCGCCGACCCAACCAGTTCAAAGTTGTGCCCACCATCGACTTCTCCATTCTGAGAAACCACAACCGTTGGTTTCGCCCCAAATGGGTAAACGGTAACGGCCACTTCCTGCTTCACTACCGAGTTATGTCCGTCATTGACACTGACTTCAAAAACAAGCGTTTCTTCTTGCTGCACATCCGGCGCTTCAAAGTTCAGGGTATCATTGACTTTAGTAAGTGGCACAGCGGGACCACTTTTTTGTCCCCAACGAATGTCCAGTTTGTCATCTTCCGCATCCTTGGCTTCTACACGGATACTGACGATCGAACCTTCGCTTTGGCGTTCGGGTGCCGAAATCGCAAGTGTTGGTGGCACGTTTACTGGTTGTTTGGTTGATGTCGGTGGCGTAACCGGGGTATCGGGTACCGCTGAAGAAGACGAGTCACCGCCCCCACATCCCACCAGTGCGGTACTGACAGCCAGAGCAATCGAGGTCGATTTGAACTGTGGCCAGTATCTGAAAGTCATGCTTCTATCCTCAAGCAACTAAAAAATCCACCTTAATTTACGTGAATCCACTTAGATGTTAATGAGAATCAATTTCATTATTGGAATTTTGATTTCATATTAAGACAGAAGAGTTATATCTTTTATATTCAGTATGTTATGCGAAATTTATATATGAACTGAGAGGACTATTATTCGCACCCAGAAGGACTGGGTGCGAGGAAAGTTATACTAGTAAGACAAAGTCAGGTTAGCGAAATATGAACGACCTAAACCATCAAGAGCACCATAAGGTTCATGGTAAACCTTGTTGGTCAGGTTACGAATACCCGCATTCAGTTTTGCCGCCTTATAACTGAAACCAAAGTACAGGTTGTAGAGATCAAATGCATCGAAACCATCCACTTGCTTAACCTCTGGTTTGTCTGTCACCCATCTGGCATTAAGTTTGATCCAGGGGCGAAAATCGGGATTATCAAACCGATAAGTCGCTTCGGTCATTAATTCCCAAGGTCTGGATTGGTGGCCGACGAAAGGATCTTCGGAAGACATCTCGTTATAAGACAGGTTACCCAGAATTTCGAACTGACGAGACAGCTTGTGATGCGCTAACAGCTCAGCCCCTTTGTTGGTGACATTTTTGGCGTTGTAGAATTCGATGTGTGTTTCGAAAAAGTCGCGTTCCTGATTGTTAAAGTCCCCCGTTAACGGGTCACATTTACCTAGCTGGATACACAGTTCTAAAGCTGCCTGATTCTTAATTGCTCTTTTTTCTTTTGTATTGATAAAAGATGAGAAATCATTCTGGAAGATCGCAGCAGACACAAATAAGTCGTCGCTCAGGTATTTCCACGCCAGTTCATAGTTATCAGCGCTTTCTGCTTCACAGTTATCGAAGCATCCTCTGAAGTGATCAAACGCAACGCGTTCGTAAACACTCGGTTGGCGATGAGTTTTCGCGTAGTTAACCGTCACATTCTGATTGGGTGTAAGCGAGTAAACCGCACCCAACGAATAGGTTGGTGTTGAGTCTGTCTGCTCTGGCAAACATCCAAGTAACCCTTCTAACTGACAGCGAAGTTCTTTGTTTTCACCTTTTCGAAAAGTCTTATTAATTTTCCAGTAATTGAAACGGATACCCGGCGTAACGGTCAGGTCACCGAAGTACCAGTTCGACGACCAGAATGCCGCGTAATATCCCTGCGAGGCACTGACTTTATTGTCTGCCGTATCTTTGATCAGCTCTCCGCCAAAGATATGATCTCCCCCCAGCCAGTTAAGCTCGGCACGAAGACCAAAAGTGTCGCTCGTTAAGGTATTTTCCACCGTATTGGTCACCGAATTGATTTCACTTCGGTTGTACGAAAAAATCAGGTTTTCAAAGCGATAAAGTTGAGGCAGCCGATAGGTCACACTGATGCTGTCGCGTTTTAGTTCATCCGTTCTTAATACACTAGCGCTAGAGCCATGAGTGAAATTAATGTCTTCGCCCTGATAGTTGGCATAAGAAGCATCTACACGACCAAGCTGTCCGCCATCGTAAAATACATTCAACGCTGCGGCTTTGTCTTTGTATCCAAGATCGAGAATCTGGTTATCCCCTTCCCTCTCCTGAATCAGATTACTGTCTTCTAACGTTTTATCTAGCTTGTCTTTATCGGCAACTTTGTAACCTTTGGCGACGTTTTTGCTACCAGACAATCGCAACCCAAAGCCGTTGTATGCGGTTGAAACACCTGCATGTTGCGATGTTTTGTCGTACCCTTCGTCATAACCAAACTTAAGCTGTCCCTTAAGATGATCTTCAGTGTTGTCCTGCAAAGTGTTGATGTTAACAATACCCCCGGAAGCGCCCGGGTCAAAAATGACAGCTGGGCTGCCTTTGATGACTTCAATGGACTCCACGGTGTTAATGTCGTTCAGGTTTCCTTCTCCACCCCCACTGTGCGTCATACCCTGATTCGAGATTTTCACCTCATCAACCACATAAAGGACTCGCTCTCCGGATAATCCGCGGATGCTGACCTGTTTGGAAAATGCCCCCTGATCGGTTACCCGAACATTAGACACGCTGCGCAGTGCATCCTTAATATCACCAGCGGATTTCTCATCCAACTCTTGTCTGCCGATGTACTCAGAAGAAAAACTTTGCTCAAACACTTCTGTGTTTTTGGTCCACGCATCATCATTTGGAGTTGCGGTCCCCACAACGGTTACCTTCTCGACAGACTCGTCGCTGTTCGCCAGAGTAGTAGGAGGCACAGACAATAAAAAAAGTGGAATTACATACTTCATTTATTCAATCCAAGAGAAAAGCCTCCCGAGGGAGGCTAGATAATTAGGGTTAGTGACTTAGTAGTACAGCCAGGATGCAAATGGGAGCTGGTCGATGGAGTCTGTGCTGCCTGGTTTATCTGCCTGTCCTGCCACCATAAACCACTGGTGTCGACCAGGTTCGTAGCGCAGTCCAAATGCAGTACCCAACCCGGCAATAGGAAGACCAGAACCTGCACCTAGTACCGATTTAATCGGCGTACCAGATACTTTGTCTTCGACATTTGGTTCAATGACAGTATCGGTTGTGACGTTTTTAAGCTCTCCGGTCAAAGCATCCCATGCGAGTACTTGCCCTTCTAGTCGCCCATCGTCGAAACGAGCAGAAAGAGTGAAGTAGCTTCGACCAGCGGTCTCGGAAACTTTCTGCTGAGTTTCCGTATTGAAACCGTACAGAGTGTATTGGTGACCAACATTTCCGCCACGCTGCGCTTGTTGCTTCAGGATATTGATGTAAAGTACACCATTGATGCTAAACGGCGGTAAACGAAGTGCAACAAAGTACTTAAGGTTCCGCTTGCTGGCTAAATGGCCATCCATCACTTTTCTATCCTTGGATGAATCAAAAACGTAACCGTAATCAACGTTTAAGCAACCGAAACCTCGATCTGTAATGCATGTGCCACCTCCTGGAATGCCGTCGTAACTTGCAATTTCCAAATACACTCGACCATGCTCGGCGGTAATCAGGTTGATATGACCACCAACAACTTCACCGTATGAGTCGTTACCTTGGTCAATACCATCACCAGTATCAAACAATTTCACCGCTTCTGTTCCAGTAAATTTAATCACCAGACCATTTTTATGCATATTCACCGGCATCTCATATGGCGTTCCTTTGAAGATGTGATCAATCGGAGTATCGATATCAAGGTCATAGTTAATCGCAGCAAACGCATTGTCACCCTGCTGCAAGCGAGTTGTAATTCCAGACAAAGCTGTAAAGTTGTTCAGTGCGACACCAGCTCCGTGACCATCTGAACTGATGAGATGGTGCTCAGAATCAAACACGGCTGGGTAAGCTGCTCCTGTTACTTCGGTAAGGGTTTCAGAAACTTTATCTAAAGCATAGAACTTGTTACTCCCTTGCTTTGTAAAGTACACGTGTGTGTTGTTGGTGGCTGTGTGATAAAAATCTCCGTCTGCTATTGATCGACAGTTCTCCAAATGTGTATCGCACATTTTTAGGTAACGTCTATCGTCATGACCTGAAGGATAGGTAGATGCGGTATGCGGAGCTTCATGGCTTACCAGTACTTTGTCTGTCTTACCTTGGTCGTTAGTCAGAATGGTCAGCGGGCGACCTGTCGTTGCCTTTCCGTCAGACAATCTGACCGTCAGTTCGGCATGTAACTTGTCCTTAGACAACTCACCACGAAGCGGATCCGCCAAAGATTCAAATGCCGTTACCTGAACATAAGAGTTAAACTTATCATTCAGATTATCCACCACACGGAAGGACTTTCCGACCACATTTACGCGGTCTGTTATCGCAGCAGGAATCATGCTTGAGTCGAAAATGGTCCACTCTTGAGAAGGTCTATTGACGTCATAAGCTAACAGCGCGTTATCAAATGAGAATTGGTATTCGTAGTCATTCCCCATGTAGTCTTTTCCGGTGCGGGTTTCCTGATGAGTATCAGGATCGAGCACCAGACCATAAGCGCGAGAATGGAGGACCGTTTTCCCGCCTTGTCGCTCACCATTGAAAATAAATGCTCGGTTACCTGTTATCGCATTGGTTTTCAAAACACTTTGTGTATTGGTGTCGGTGTTATGAACGATAAGCTGCTTATTGTTGGTGGCAGTATTTGGCACCGTGTAGTACATCAGGCTCAAGTTGTTACTTGCCGATGTATCTGTTTCCAAAGAAATAAACGGAAAGCTTTTCACATCGAATGAATCTTTTTCCAGAATAGCTAAGGTCAAACGCTTATCTTTTGGATCCAGTCCATGCATCACCGATGCGAGAATTTCTTCTGGCTGAAGCGTGACTCTGCGGTTCACTACCGCAAGAGACAAGAAGTGCTCCACCAATGCATTAATATTTCTTTCTGCAATTTCTGATAGTGGCGAGTTTGGATCAATCGTGATATTTGCAATATCTAAAATCGTAGAGCGAATGTTGGCTTTAATGAACGTTGTCACAAGTTCGCTGTTTGCGGTCTCAATGCCTTGATATACGCTTTCCAACTTGTGCTTAGTTGCTTCCCTGTCTTTTAAAATCACATCCAGATCAGACAGTGAAAGACCAGAAACTTCATCCAGACCCGCCACAATTTGTGAATAAGGCACTCCGGATTTCAGAAGTAATGTGATTTTGAATGCGAGTTTCTGCAGCTCGGATTTACTTGCCGGATCCAGTAGCAGTTCTGTGTTGCCTAGCTTGTTTATTAAACTTTGGAGTTCGCCAGCTTCAAGCGTGCTGCCAAGAAGTGTTGTTAATGGAGAAACCACCAGCTTGGAATTGTCAGCAAATGCCTTGATAGGTGCTGATAATTTAATCCCTTTGAACGACAACCCGGTTTGTGTGTCTTTACCTTCCGTAGCAGAAAGGTACAGATCATTTGGATTAAGAGAACCATCGAATTCCAGAGTAAAACGACCAACCTGATTCGTCGTCGCTGTTGCCAGCGCAATACCCGACTGATTAAACAGGGTCACTTTTGCGTTGGCAATTGCTGGGTCAGAAACCACACCGGCAACCGACTGTTTTGGCCCGGTAGTTGAGTCGACGGAATTGTCGGAGCCTGAACCACATCCGGTCAGGGCAAGGGAAGAACCTAATATCGCAGAAGATATAAGCGTTCGGCTGAGGACTTTGTCCATGAAATTTTCCTTCCTGTTGTCGCGGAAGGGACTTTCTACATCAAATGATAATAAATCTCATTTTTATTGATTTTGTTTTTAGACAGCCAGTCACCGAGAAATAACGTTAGCCCTTGTAGGGTCTTGTCTCACTTATTCTGAATTAAATCACCCATGCAGGACACTAACTGGTATGAGCTGTTATCGATTTTTGTGTCGCCTGCACCGATGGGAACAATACTTCACTTCATTCCAGTTCTTCTCCCACTTTTTTCGCCATGTAAAGGGTCGCTGGCATGTCAGGCAGATTTTTTCTGCCAGATACGGTTTCTTGTGAGTCATACTAGAGTCTGTGACCTATGCTTTCTCATTCACAGAAGGCACGATCGGCCAGTCGACATAATCTACCGATTCTCCACTCAGCTCTGTGCCTGCCTCTCCATTCCAGCGATGAATGAATTCTCGGTTTGGATCGTACATCAAAGTCTGTTTTTCCAGATTGAATTGTCGGTTACCACGAGGGTCCGCTCCTACCCCCGCCAAGTATTGCCAGTTCCCCCAGTTTGAAGCCACATCGTAGTCCACTAATTGTTGTTCAAAATAAGCAGCGCCATAGCGCCAGTCCAGTTGCAGCTCATGAACCAGACAGCTGGCAACCAGCTGACGGCCGCGGTTGGACATATAGCCAGTGTCGTTAAGTTGCTTCATGCAGGCATTCACGATTGGGTAAGGCGTTTCTCCCTGACACCATTGCTTAAATCGACTGGGGTAAAACGTCGTCAAAGGCTTATGACCACGAATTCCCTCAAAGCGGAAAAGATGGGCACCATGTTTGTGGGCATACCACTGGAAGTATTCTCGCCACAGAAGTTCAAACTCTATCCAGTAGGTCGATTCGTTTGCGCCGTTGATCGATTCATATTGTTTGAGTAACCACAACACACGATTAGGGGAAAGTGATCCATTGGCAAGCCATGGTGAAAATTTTGTAGACGAAGACCAGTCGTCCAGAGCATTACGAGTCTCTTTGTAGCGGCTTGCGTTATCGGTAGAAAAATAGCTATCCAAATGGCGCAGTGCCGATTTGCATCCTCCAGAGAACGCTTCCGAGCCAGTATTCGTTTCCAGCTGAGCTTTCCATTCCGAACTGTTGGCACACAAAGGCTCAGGCCACGAAGCTGGGGGAAGCATTGGGGCGACGAGCCGTCGCTTCTCTTTCTCGACCAGTTTTCTAAATTTGGAAAAGGTTTCCGGCAGGTCGCTCAAATCAAATGGCAACGTTTCGGGATTAAACAAAGTGTGGCTGTGCGATGCATTTAGAACCACATCAGGGCGCTGCGAGACTCTGCTAAAAAATGCCTTTTCGTATAGCCCCGCAGTCACACTGTGGTGAATCCGACGAACCGAATACTGCTGATAGAGGCGGCAAAACAGATCATCCGGATTTTCCAGATACACATGCAGGTGTTGACCAAATGCTCGGAGCGTTTCGTCCAGTTCAGCCAGAGATTGCAATAAGAAACTCAGCCGTTTCTCCCCGATGGGTTTTGTACTATACCTACCCGGCTTTAGAGAGCGAGGGTCAAGACAATACAGAAAGTGTAAGGTGTTTTCCGTCTGCAGAGCACGAATCAGAGCGAGGTTATCTTCTATTCTAAGGTCGTTGGTAAACCAATACACAGCATTCGACATAATTCTTTTAAACCAATGTGACTGTTTATTTGATTTACGTATTTTCGCCCTCTGCGGATTGGCTCGGTGATCGAAATTTCTTTGCTGACCGTAACCAATTTGATTTTAAGCCCCGAGAAACGAATGAAACCAATACATACTCTCAACGCATTAAACGAGGCAGACACCTCCAGACTCATCGAGATGGCGTGGGAAGACAGAACCACCTTCGACGTCATCTTTAAAACCTACGACATCAATGAGAAACAGTTGATCGCGTTTATGCGGCGAAACCTCCAAGCCTCTTCTTTCCGTTTGTGGAGAAAGCGAGTCTCCGGCAGGAAAACCAAACATCAAAAACTGCGTTCACCTGATATCACCCGAGCGTATTGCCCCACTCAATACAAACGCTAACACAATGATCTTCTTAGCTTATCGCTGCGTAGAAACAGAACGGTTTTCTGAGGGGTGAAGAAATGTCTGCCATCAATTTAGTCTGGTTCAAAAGAGATTTGCGCCTGAACGACCACGCACCGATAGCCGATGCCATTCAATCAGGGTTGCCTACCTGTTTTCTTTACGTGTTTGAACCCATTTTGCTTAACGACCCGCATTACGATGAAAGGCACTGGCGATTTGTCTGGCAGAGCATTGAAGACATTAACCAACAGCTTGCTCAATATGGCGGTAAAGTCGAAGTAGCATTTGGCAACGTGCTGGATGTTTTCCAGAATATCCATAAACAGCACCCCATAGCAGGTTTGTATTCCCATGAAGAAGTCGGAATAAGTCGAACTTTTGAACGAGACAGATACGTCGCGAAATGGTGCCAGTCTCTCGACATTCAATGGCACGAAACACCCTACGCTGGAGTAATTCGCGCAGCGTCACACAGAGATGACTGGGATAAAAACTGGCAGAAAGTGATGAGAGCGCCACTTGTCACTCCCGAATTTCAACGTTGGGTTCCGGTGACACTGCCCGCCTCAAGCCCCCGCATTCCAGAAAGCTGGAAAAAGCCAGTGGATGATATGCAGGCTGGTGGGCCAAGTGCGGCAAATGCAGTGATGGATTCGTTTTATGAGTCTCGGGGAAAGCAGTATCACCGGCATATTTCCAAACCTGAGCTCGCGCAACAGAGCTGTTCCCGCCTTTCACCCTATCTCGCATGGGGCAATCTCAGTGTACGTCAGGCTTATCAGCATTTGCTTGCACACTGGAATACCACCGGTTGGAGACGGGCATTAAGTGCTTTGGCTTCTCGCTTTCACTGGCACTGCCACTTCATTCAGAAATTTGAAAGTGAGTCTCAGATGGAGTTTCGCCCCGTTAACCGAGGGTATGAACTGTTTCCCTACCGAGAAGACAGCGAAACCGAACATCACCTGCTTCGGTGGCAACAAGGAAAGACGGGGTACCCAATGGTAGACGCCTGCATGCGTTGTGTGACCCAGACGGGTTATCTCAATTTTCGGATGCGTTCGATGCTGGTCAGCTTCCTCTGCCATCACCTGAATATCGACTGGAGAACAGGTGTTCATCACCTTGCCCGATTATTTCTAGATTTTGAACCCGGGATTCATTACCCCCAGTTTCAGATGCAGGCTGGCATTACGGGCACGAACACCATAAGAATCTACAACCCAGTAAAACAATCCCAGGAACACGATCCGGAAGGCTCTTTTATCCGCCAATGGGTTCCCGAACTCGCCCCGCTCCCTAATGAACTCATTCATACCCCATGGATGCTTACACCGATGGAGGAACTCATGTATGGGGTGTCACTCCCTAAAGATTATCCGTTCCCCGTGGTTGATATTGAACAGACCGGCAGACAGGCAAGAGAAAGGCTTTGGGGCTTTCGTAATCACGCTGCCGTTCAGGCAGAAAAGCCCCGAATATTGCGCAGACACGTCAGGAACAATTGAAGTTCGACGAAGAGTCTTATTTTTGAGCTTTTTAATAAATGAGAAAAGTAGTAAAGGCACTTCATACTAAGATAATAGGTTTGGCAAAGATCTTCCTGAGTACTATTTTGTAAAAGATTTAGGGTATTTGTGATATTTATCATTCACATATGTTGTAAACACTCTAAAATCTAAACTTCACGCTTCTATAACAATCAGGAAGAAAGACATCATGCTCAAGGACCAGTTGCGAGTTTTTTTCTTCGTGATGTTTTTTTCATTACCTGTTATTTCCAAAGAACTTTCTCTGGCTGCCATTCATTACCCACCGTATACCGTGGTCAGCAAACACGGTGAAATAAACGGCACCGACGCCCAGTTGGTCCGAGAAGTGTTTGCCATGCAAAACACCCGCGCTCACATACTGAATCCCCCTTGGTCCAGGGCACTAAAGAGCGTAGAGCATGGGAAAATCGACGGCTTAGTGAGCTGTACAAAAAACAACTATAGAGCTAAATATATGTTGTTCTCGCAGCCCATCAATGAAATCAATAACGGGCTCATCGTCAAGAACGACTCTAATATTCCCCCACCTAAAAGCATTGAAGATCTACGCGGGTTAAAACTCATCGCGATCCATAAATGGAACACTCAGACCGAGCTAAATAATCATGGTATTGCCCATGCTCAGGCCAACTCTATTCCTCAGGCACTGGATATGCTTTTGATGCGAAACTTCGATGCGATTTACAGCGGTACTGAGAGCATTACGTATTTTGCCAAACAAGCTCAACTCGGCAATAAGCTGAAAGTCGTATTGTTTGAAGAAAGACCACCCATCACACTGCATATGTGTTTGGGAAAAAAGACGCGAAATGCAGAATCTATTATGACGAGGTTTAATCAGGATCTCGCACAATACAATAAAAACAAAAAATAAGAACACCAATAACGTCAAGGAAGAAGATTTGCAGCATCAGTCTAGAAAGTCACTCGCCACCCGCCAGACAAAAACCGTTTTTCTGGTTGCCGTAGCTTTGGGGCTGTTGTTCAGCTTTTATCAAATCGTGCTCGACTTTCACCGAGAGCGCGAAAAGATCGTTGCCAAATACAATTTGAAGCTGGAACAAAACTACGAAAATGCCAGCCAGGCGGCTTATCACGTGAGCTCTTTGCTGGCTCGGCAGGTTGCTGACAGCATTATGGATGACAAAGCCATTCGGCACGTCATCATCACCGATGACTTTGACGACATTCTGGCGGAAGAATCCCGCACCTTTCACAAACAAAGCCAATTAAATCTTGCTCTGGCTGAGTGGCTGTTCGCTCAGGAGCGGGTTTATACCATGGAGCTGCACCAACCCGGAACTCAGCAGGCTGTGGGTATTCTTAGCTTTACCGTGAACGGAATTGCCTCTGCCAGTGGTTTTCTTGAACGCGCCAAATCTCTGTTGATGTTCGACCTGCTCCGTAACGTGATTCTAGCCAGCATCTTAATGGTCTTCTTCTACAAAAAGCTGTCCAAGCCACTGACCGACCTGACTTACTGGGTGCGTTCTCTACAGTTTCAGGGAGCTCAGCAAAAACTCCCGGGCGCGCTTCGCAACGACGAACTCGGTCAGCTTGCGCAATCTTTTGAGATCATGTGGAATGAACGAGAGCTGGTCACTTCGCAGCTGAATGAAAATATTGAAGCACTGGAGAAGAGCGAGCACTTTGCCAGTACCATCATGGACAACTCCAGTGATGCTCTTCTGCTAATAAACCGTGAAGGAAAAATCACTCACGTTAATCTGAATGCCTGTTTTTTGCTGGGTTACGATCGGGAAGAGCTACTTAACTCACCTGCGGTAACCATCAGTGTGAGCTATTCGGTCGACTATCTGGACTTCAAGGTTAAGCAAACCTCTGATACCCAACCCACGTTATTCGAAGCCATCCACAGAAAAAAAGAAGGGGAAACCTTTCCCGTAGAAGCCACCGCCATTGAGCTGACCATGAACGACGCTCAAATGTTTCTGGTTCAGGCCCGTGATATTTCTCGCCGTAAACAAGCGGAAGTGCAAATTCACAATCTGGCGTATTACGACGGATTAACTGGCTTACCTAACCGAAAGCACCTACTCGACAGGCTGGATGAATCTCTGAACAAATCGTATCGGACCAGTGAGTCCGGTGCCTTGCTGTATCTTGACCTCGACCGGTTCAAAACCATTAACGACTCTCTTGGTCACGCCATTGGGGATCAACTTCTTCAGGCTGTTTCACTGCGAATGCAGAAACTGCTCGACCCGATTCATCTGTTTGCCAGAATCGGTGGGGATGAATTTGCGATTTTGATGCCGAATGTCACTTTAACGCAGGCAGAACTGCACGCCAAAGACATACTGTCTCTCGCCAGCTCTCCGTATGTGGTGGAATCTCACCACCTGTATTGCAGTATCAGCGTGGGGATCACCACCTTTCCAGATCCAGACACCAGCGCACTGGAATTGCTTCGTCAGGCTGACACCGCACTGTATCGCGCTAAATCCGCGGGCAGTAATACTTACAAAGTCTACGAGCCAGAAATGCGTAAGCTGGTGGACTCTTTTCTGTCGATTGAAAAAGGCCTGCACGAGGCACTCAACCAAAACCAGTTCGAGCTTTTCTATCAGCCTCAGGTGAACCGTAACGGCGAGCTTGTTGGCGCGGAAGCACTCATTCGCTGGAACCATCCGGAACAGGGAATCGTGCCGCCGGATACCTTTATGTCGATAGCAGAAGAAACCGGGCAAATTATCCCTATGGGAGCCTGGATTCTGGAACAGGCTTGCCTGCAAATGGCACACTGGAAAGAGAACGGCATTGTACCGGAGAGCTTTAACCGGCTTGCGATAAACATAAGCCCGTTGCAGTTTTCTCAGGCAAATTTCGTTGAAGAGGTAACAGGTGCGGTTGAACGTTCGGGTATATCCCCACAGGATATCGAGCTTGAGCTGACCGAAAATATGCTTTTGAAGAACATTGATACCTGTGTAGTCAAAATGGCGCAGCTGAAACAGCGTGGATTTAAGATCGCCATTGATGATTTCGGCACGGGCTATTCATCTCTGAAGTACCTGAAAAGGCTGTCACTGGATGTACTGAAAATCGATCGCTCTTTCGTAACGGAACTGCATCTGAATCAGAATGATACGGCAATTGTGGACTCCATCATTTTGATGTCGGAGCGTCTGGGGCTGGAAGTCATAGCGGAAGGTGTGGAAGATCCAGAGGAGCTCAAAGCACTGACTTCATTGGGCTGTGAGCAGTTTCAGGGGTACTTCTTTGACAAACCGTTAGACGCACAGGGAATGGAAGAGAGGATGCGAAACCCGCAATATAAAGACCGCATCCAGAAAGAGCTTAAACCTTCTAAAAAGAACGCTTAAAAGACAAAAACAGATAGCTCATGATGATGGCGTCTTCTTTGCCTGTTGCTGTCGGGTAGTAATTGATGCGTCTGTCGACTTCATTGAAGCCTTCAGACTCGTACAAAGCGAAAGCGCCTTGATTACTTTCCCGTACTTCCAGCCAGGCGCTTTCTGCCTTCATCGCTTCGCATTGCTCTAGAAAAGCGTTCAGTAACACTCTACCAAAACCCTTTCCCTGATGCTCTGGGGCAACCGCGATATTCAGTAATGTCACTTCCCCAACAACATGCTGAGCGTAAAAATACCCCACCAGTACTCCGTCAACCAGCAGAGCGTGGTGACAAGCACCACGTGAATTGAGGTCGCGAATCATGGACTCTTTCCATGGATGGGAATGTGCAGTTTGTTCGATTGCCCACACCGAGTCTAAATGCTCAGCTTGAAGTGGCACTATGTCTTGATTCATAAGGTTGGGGTTTTATTCATAAGATTTGATTTGCTTCCAGAGTGCCCGTTTGTGCTCTGTCTCCGATTCGACCAAAGACAGCGCCGGAGAGTGTAATACCTTCACATCTTCAAGCTCAGAAGGTGGACACTGACAGAACCACACCCATTCAACGTGAGCTAACTCGACTCGATTCAGATGCTCTGGCGAAAGAAAAAACGCGTCATCAATGGTGAGGCTAAAGCTGCCCAACACCTTGGTAAGAAACGCAACTTCTTCTTGATTGGGCTGTATAGGAGAAAGCAGAAGTAAACGGCACTGCTCAGGTAGAGCCACAGTGGCAACGCTCACACCTTCCAGCCTTTCAGGATGGCGAAGCTGCCATTGATCGATTTGCATTTCTTGAAGGAAAGAAGCGTTACTCATAAAACAGGCACAGGTTGATTTGATTTATGCGCTGATAGTATCAAATCCACCTGTGCTCGTCATGATATGGAATGCTTAAAGAACCCAAGAAGTCAGCCCAGGTACAAAACTGACCAACGCCAATACGAGTAAAGCAACGAGATAAAATGGCAACAGATGAACAACCACTTTGCCCATCGGCACCCGCTCTATGGCGACGGAGACAAACAGTGTGGTCCCGACCGGCGGTGTGTATAAACCAATCGCCAGGTTCACCACCATCATCACTCCGAGCTGTATGGGCTCCAGACCGATTTTAGCGGCTACAGTCATAAAGATAGGCGCAAGCAGCAGGACTGCGGCAGGTAAATCAAGGAACGTACCTATCAGAATCATGAGCAGGTTCATGCCTAGAATGATCGCCCAAGGCGATTGCAGAGTACTGAGCATCCAGTTAGCCAGATTCTCTGGCACACTCTCGAAAGACATGATCCACTGAAGAACGCTCGACCCCATAATGACCAGCATAATTACCCCGGTCATCATACCCGTGGTTAGCACGCATCGCAGCAACACATCCAGCGTTAGGTCTCGGTAGATTAATGTACCAACGATTAACGCATACACCACGGCAAACACACTGATTTCCGTTGGCGTGACCACGCCACCACGCGCCAGAATCACTACCAAAATTGGCATCATTAACGCCGGAATCGCTTTCACCCAGTTGCTCTTATTGCGAACGACCTTGCCATCAATGGTCAGGCTCTGCCCATCCTCTTCCAGAGGAGAGCGAGGGAGGTTTCTTACCTGAGCGACAGCAAAACAAATCAGGAAAATCAGAACCGTCAGCATCACGCCGGGTACAATGCCCGCCAGAAACAGTTTAGGGATCGACGTTTCCGTGACTAAGCCATACAAAATCAAAGGAATGGATGGTGGAATCAGTACTGAAATCGTGGATGAAGAAGCGTTGACCGCCGCCGAGAAGCCTTGTGGGTAACCTTGTTTCTTCTGAACAGGAATCAGCGCATTACCCATAGCCGATGCATCTGCCACGGCGCTTCCGGATACGCCGCCAAAAAACAGTGAACCAAGTACACTCACCTGTGACAGACCGCCTTTCATGCCGCCCACCAGCATTTTAGAAAACTTGATCAGGTACTCACCAAATCGACCAGACATCATGATATCGCCCGCCAAGATGAAAAACGGGATCGCCAGCATTGGGAAACTGGACGTCGGTTGATACAAATTAAGGATGGCTTCGAACAAATAAAGAGGCTCGTCGAGCATCATAGTCAGCCCGCTTGCCAAAAGCAGCGCATGTGCGACGGGGGTCGCAAGTAACAACAGACAAACAAACGCAATGGCAGCCGTTGAAGACATAATTCACTTCCTTATGAAATATCTGTACTTTCGAAATTCAAATCACTGTCGACAAGAATGCGATAAAACGTCGTCAGTGCAGTCAGCCCTATCAATGCATAACCAACCAAAAGAGCGAGGTAACTCCATGACTGCGCAACACCAAGCGAGGTGAATGCGACGTCACCAGCGGCAAATGCCATACCTCCTTCAAACTCACCGAAGCCTAAATAGACATACCCGACCGTAATACACCCAACCAAAATGAGCTGTTGGACGATAAGCGTCATAACCTTTGCGACTCTGGGAGAACAGACAGTCAAAATAAACGACACGCCGATGTGTCTGCCATGTTGCGCCGCCAGTACTGCGCCCGCCATGATGAACCACGGAAACACCAGTTGAATGATTTCCACCGACCAGTTCAGGCTGGAGTCTGTGGCGTACCTCAGTACGGCGTTGAAAAACGTAGGTGCCAGCATCACCACAAAGGACACCCACAAGGTCAACGCGCACAAGTATCGAATCAGGGTATCCACTTTTTGAACAACGGGGCTTAACCACCCCGAACAAGGAGGCGCTGTAAGCAGCGCCTTTACTTCAGATTGTTTCACTTACTAACCTCAGCATCCGCAGCGGCTTTCTGAATTTGCGGTACAATATCGCCAATCTTCTGCTCCCACTTGGTGTACACACCTTTGGTTGCGTCTTTGAAAGCCTGAGTATCTACTTCATTTAGCTTAGCGCCTTCTGCCGTAAGTGTTTGTTCCAGTCTTGCATCATCAATCAGGAACGAACCACGGTTGTACCAGGTGGCGGCATTCATCGCGTTCTGGATCATGGCTTTGTCATCCGCGCTCAGCTTATCCCACCACTTTTTCGAAGCCAGAATCGGCGCCATTTCATATTTGTGGTTGGATTTAGCAATGTAAGGCGTCAGCTCATGAAGCTTAGAAGAGTAGATATTCGCAAGTGGGTTTTCCTGCCCTTCAAATACACCAGATTGCAGAGCCGCTGGCAATTCAGAGAACGCCAGTGGTGCTGGGTTGGCACCTAAAGCAGTAAACGCATCAATCGTTACCTGACTTTGTGGCGTACGGATTTTCATGCCTTTAATGTCGTCGGGATGCTTAATGGCTTTTTTCACGTGGGTGATTTTACGAATACCGTTATCCCACCAAGCCAGTACGATGTAGCCTTTTTTCTCAAGCTTCTCGGCAATTCGCTCACCGATAGGACCGTCCAGAACTTCCCAAGCCTGAGGCAGGCTAGAGAACAGGTAAGGCAAACCAAATGCACTCAGCTCCGGCACAATTTCAGCCACAGGACCATCCGAGTTCACCGTGATTTGCATGGTCCCCAGACGAACAGATTTCAGCATTTGGCGGTCATCTCCGAGTGTGGCGGAGTGGGCAACTTTCACGTTGTATTTGCCGCGTGACGCCTGATGCAGCAAGTCTCCAAACATTTGTGCACTGGTTACACGTGGGTTCCCCGGTTTACCGTTAGTACCGATAACGATGTCGTCTGCCTGAACATAGCCACTGATCGCTACGCTGCAAGCCATTGCAAGTCCTAAAATCTTGGATTTCATAATAATTTCCTTATTCATGAGCGCCACAGGCGGTTTCTTTATCACGAGAAAACTCTCGGTATTGCACTGTTTATTACACCCCTGCACCCATGCCTTATCAACATCAATATATTAACCATATATTAACTTATACTTAACATTTTTACCTTTTTCATCCAGAATCAGTTAAGAAATTCTTAAAAGAGATGGGTATGTCGAGACACTTAAACATGAATGCTGTGATGTATTTCGAAGCCGTCGCCCGGCATTCGCGTGTGAATCTGGCGGCTGAAGAGCTGCAGGTTTCCCCTTCAGCAGTGAGCCAGCAGATAAAAACATTGGAAGAGCAAATGGGCGTGATGCTGTTTCGCCGGGTCAAGAAACGTCTGATTCTGACGGAACAGGGAGAACGCTTTTACCACGCGGCTTCCGGGTCGATTCGAATGATCAAAGATGCTCAGATACGGCTGACGAACCAACGGGAATACCAGCGCCTGATGATCCGCGTTTCCGCCAGTTTTGGAGTTCGATGGCTCAGCAAAAGACTGTCGCATTACGTACAGTCGAACCCCGATATGGATTTGCACATTGATGCGACCTCTGAGCTGACGGACTTCGACAAAGAAAAAGTCGATCTAGAGATTCGCTATGGTCTTGCTCCGCCCCCAACCCTTTACAGTCAGTCGTTAATTACAGATCGCGTGTTGCCGATGTGCAGCCCAGAGTTTGCACAGAAAAATCAAGGGGAATCCCCGAGTGAACTGCTCGCCAGCAGCAGCCTGATCCACACGGTGAAGGCAGAAGTAACATGGCGACATTGGCTACAAGCGAAAAAAATCGCCGATGTTGATGACCTTCACGGATTGCGATTTGATCGTTCTTCCATGTCCTTACAAGCTGCCAAAGACGGGTTGGGCGTGGTACTGGAAACCGCAACTCTGGCAATGGAAGAGTTGAAGTCCGGTACTCTGGTTCCGCTGTTTCCCGACCTCGGTACCCTGGATTTTGAAACCTACTGGTTGATTTGTCCGGCTCGCTACCTCAATCACACCTCAGTGAAACGCTTCGTCCAGTGGATAGAGAGCGAAGCCAGCCAGCATGAATCCGAAAAACAAAGCATACTGACAACACTTGGAGTCACCGGCTCTGCTCCTTTTCAGCCTGAAGTAATATCAAGCTAAACCGGAGCAGAGAGAGTTATGGGTGTTTACGACACTTAAATTTCATTCCCCGTAGAACGACATTCGACATGCCCTTCGATGTTATCGATAACCTGTCGCCATACCTCCTGCATCGCTGCCAGAGATGCCCAAGCCGTATGCGGTGTCACTATCACATTGGGCAATGAGGCAATTTCGAAGATAGGGTGATCGTTGCGAGGCGGTTCCTGAGTCAGCACATCCAGACCAACAGCGGCAATCTGCTTGTCTTTGATCGCCTTCACCAACGCCGACTCATTAATCAGCCCGCCACGTGACGCATTGACCAAGATCGCCGACGGTTTCATCCATGTCAGCTCCTTTTCGCTGATCATATCCCGCGTATTTGGTGTTAACGGAGCATGCAGAGAAATCACATCACTGGTTTCAATGACTTCCCCAAAAGGCAGATAGCCTTCCCTGCACATTTCCGACCCTTTGCGTTCAGCAAACACCACTTCCATGCCCATCGCACGACCGATTTTCGCCACAGCTTGCCCTATCGCACCAGAGCCAATAATGCCAAGTCTTGAGTTAGCCAAATCCTGAATATCATGGTTAAAAAAGCAAAACTGCTCGCTCTTTTGCCATTCGCCATCAATCACATCCTGACGGTATCCGACCAAGCTGCGTCTCAGAGCCAGAATAAGTGAAAAAGTGTGCTCGGGGACGGTATTCACTGCGTAACCGCGGACATTGGCAACCGTGATGCCTCGGGCTTTGCAGGCATCAAGGTCAATTACGTCGTAGCCCGTTGCTGCCACCGCCACCATTTTTAAGCGGGGAAGCTGCGCAAGGGCTTCCTCACGAATGGGCACTTTATTGGTCACAACAATATCGGCGTCGACTAAGCGCTCAACAACCTGATCCTGACGCGACTTTCCATACTCAACCCACTGGTGCTCAAAGCTGGGTTTGGTCATTTCAACGCCAGGTCCTATGGTGTCCCGGTCAAGAAATACGATGCGTTTCAAGACTTCACCTCCGAGTTTTGAGCTGAGTTGAGCGAATGGTCCATCAAGGCTTCATACACTTTCACCACAGCAGAATCGTCGAGCTTGCCATGACCCATCCCAGAAGCGGCCACCAGCATTTGGTGTGCAGCAGAACTCAATGGCAGAGCCGCCTGAAGATCTTTTCCGGTTTGTAGCACCAAGTCCAAGTCTTTGACAAAAATGTCCACCATGGAGCGAGGTGTGAAGTCTTCGTCCAGCATGTGAGGCACGCGGTCACTGAACATCCAGCTGTTCCCCGCTGACGTCGACACAATATCAAACAAGATTTTTACATCGCACCCCGCTTTCGCCCCCAAGGCAATCAGCTCTGCCGCAGTCACGAGATGCACACCAGCCGCCAGTTGATGCACCACTTTGTAGGTGGAGGCCATTCCGGGATCAATACCAAGTTGATGCACTTTTTTGCTGATGGCATTCAACACACCATCTGCCTGCTTGAATGCGTGTTCACACCCTGATGCCATGACGGTTAATGTGCCTGAGTCTGCCCCCACTTTTCCGCCAGATACTGGCGCATCTAATAGCACCAGATTGTAAGAGGTGAGCTGAGCCGCTATTTTGCGAGTATCGGATGGCGAGACCGTAGAGCACAGCATCACCACCCCATTTTTTGCCATGTTTTTGGCAGCACCCTGAGCAAACAACACTTCTTCTGCCTGAGCCGCATTCACCACCATCAGTACCAGCAGATCGCAATACTCAGCAGCATCAGACACAGAAGAACAGGGAGAGCCACCGATAGACTGAAAACGCGAGAGTGCGTCGGGAGACACATCATATCCACGCAATGCAATACCGCTGCCGATAATGTTGCGTGCCATGCCTTGTCCCATAGAGCCAAGCCCAATTAATGAAACCTGTGCCGTCATATCAGTCACCTAACCAGTCTTTGACCTGCGAAACAACTCGCGAAACCGACAAGCCATACTGATCATGCAGACTTGGCAAAGCCCCCGCATCCAGAAAAGCATCTGGCAATGCGATTTGGCGGCATGGAGCGTGAATGCCATTGAGCAATAATTCACTCATCACGGCTTCACCTAAACCACCAACCCGGCTGTGGTTCTCTGCGATCACCACCAACCGCCCGGATTTACTGGCTTCGCGCTTTATGGTTTCAACGTCCAACGGCTTGATGGTTGGCACATGCAATACACCACAAGAAACGTTGTCTTGTTTCAATTGTTTGGCAGCTTCCAGCACACGCATGGTCATCAGACCGGTCGAAACAAAGAGCACATCGCTCCCATCGATAATGGTTTTGGCTTTGCCCAACTCAAACTGATAACCGTATTCACTGAGGACATCCGGTACCTGCCCACGTAACAAACGCATATAAACCGGACCCTGATATTCGGCGATGGCATGGGTCGCCTGCTGAATTTCAGTGGCATCACAAGGATCCACAATGGTCAGATTTGGCAGACCACGGAATATCGCAATGTCTTCTGTTGCCTGATGACTTGGACCGTATCCTGTCGTCAGCCCCGGCAGCGCACAGACGATTTTCACGTTCAGCGATTCTTCCGCAATCGCCATGCAGATAAAGTCGTAAGCTCGGCGTGAAGCAAATACGGCATAGGTCGTGGCAAAAGGTGTAAATCCTTCCCTCGCAAGCCCCGCCGCCGCGGAAATCATCACCTGCTCTGCCATGCCCATTTGGTAGAAACGGTCTGGGTTTTCTTTGGCAAAAACATGCAGATCGGTATATTTGGACAGATCCGCTGTCAGCCCGACAATTTTGTCATTATTTTTCGCCACCTCATTCAGAGCATGGCCAAATGGCGCAGCGATGGTTGGCATACCTTCCGCCGCCAGCGACGCTATCATCGCCGAGGTTCGTTGCCTTTCACCGGCAGGTGCAGGTGTTCTTGGTTCGTACTTGGACTTTCTCATTATGCTCTCCCTGCATCCAAAATCTCGATGGCTTTATCCCACTCATCTGCTTCCACACGCAGGAAGTGATTCCTTTCACGTTGCTCCAAAAACGGCACGCCTTTGGCCATTTTGGTATTGCAGATAATCACTCTGGGCTGTGCAGCATCCAGATTGCGCGCAGTATCGAACGCTTTGATCACTTCGGAAAGATCGTTGCCATCAATACGCTGAACATGCCAGCCAAATGCGCGCCACTTGTCATCAAGAGGCTCGGAGCAAAGCATGTCCTGAGACGGACCATCAGCCTGCTGGTTGTTAAAATCGACCACCGCGATAATGTTGTCGAGTTTATGATGCGATGCGGACATGGCAGCCTCCCAGGTGGAGCCTTCCCCAAGTTCCCCGTCGGACAGGAGGTTGTAGATAAACGACTCGGACTGTTTTCGTTTCAAGCCAAGCGCTGCCCCTACCGCAATGCCTAGCCCATGCCCAAGTGACCCGCCTGTTATTTCCATTCCGGGTGTGTACGCTGCCATGCCCGACATCGGCATTCGGCTGTCATCACATCCATACGTTTCCAACTCGTTTTCTGGAAGAATATCGGCTTCAATCATCGCCGCATAAAGCGCAATGGCGTAGTGACCGATAGACAGATAAAGTCGGTCTCTTCCTTCCCATTCTGGGTTATCTGCCTGATAGTTGAGCGCGTGGAAATAACACACTGCCAACACATCGGAAAAGCCCAGCGCCTGCGCAATGTAACCTTGCCCCTGCACCTGCCCCATTCGCAGCGCGTTGCGCCGAATCTTGTAGGCACGATGCTCTAACGCTTGAATATCTGCTTGTTTAGATTCCATTTTTTCGTTGTCCTTACTTTGAATACAAAGCTAACGGCTGGAATACGCCCTGTGCGATTTGCCACTGAACACTCAGTGCTCGCTTCCTCACAGGCAACTTGTTAATAAACCGTTAACATTGCATTTATCTTTGCGTATCGAAGAATGGGAAAAAAGCTAAGAAAAGTGACCAGTTGTTTAGAATTTCTAAACTACATCTGAGACAGAAAAAGGAACCCTGCTGAAAAATGGGCATAAAAAAGGAGCACCGAAGTGCTCCAAACATAGAGAATAAATGACGTTGTTAGAGATCGCGCATCAGGATTTCGAACTCTTCCGTTGCATCATCAATGCATTCCTGAAGAACTCGTGCGTCACGGTGGCAAAGTGGTAGCCGCCACGTTTTTCCCGTTCTTGCGTTGGGAGTTTGCCCAACCAATTCCGTAACATTTCCTTTACGTTCAAATCGCAATGAATCAAATTCAGTTTTCAGGCTCTGGTGGCTTTCTTTAATTTCTACTGCCACTGTACCAATCGGGTTAACTTCAATGTGTGCCTTGGAATGAGACACATCGTTCAGAGCACAATCTAAATGTCTAGCCAGCATAGAAACCTCTCCCTATTTCCCAATCAAACTGTTCACAACCGCTAAAACAGTATAGTCAATAGACTGAGCTTGAGAGAGAAGATTGAGGAAAATTTCACTTAAAGTGAATAAGAAATTGATTACTATCAAATTAAATCTTGAAAAAATTTGAGCTCCGACCGCACAGAAAACCATGCTAAAAAGACAAGAACAGGCATCCTACATTTGAACGATAGTGTGCGATTTTCTTACGTGCTAGTGTAAACAAAATGTTAAGCAAATTTTCTAACTAAGCATCGAAAATTGTCTGGGTAAGGAGTCAAAAATGGCGAACAATTCTGAGTTAAATGATTGTCATCTTACCGCCTTTAGTGAAACCCTCCTTGCGATCTACGACATTGCTCGTCACTCCAGTCTGGAGGATTTCCAGCGTAACGTTTTAGAAGAAATTGAACTGCATTTGCCGCATTCCAGTGCCTGGTGGGGAAGAGCCTCCATTCATAATGACGGACCTCACCTGCACAGTACTCATCTAAAGAATCTGACCGATGCATACCTGACAGAATGGAAAGCGATGCGTGAAAATGACATTACGGTTGAGCGAGTGTTTGACGCTCCGGGAAAAGCCATCATCATTGATTTTTCTGACGATGAGACACCAGCAGAACTCAAGCAGCTAGGGAAAAATCATCATATTGATCAACTGCTTTGTGTTATCGCGATTGATCCCGTTACTCAGCTTTGTGATCACCTGGCTCTGTATCGGCAACGTCATGAACCGGATTTCACTCAACAGGATATTGCGCTTCTTAGTAGCCTGATGCCCCATCTTGTTTCTGCAATGGCAACCAATCAGCTTCGGACTTTGTACAACCTTCGTGAATCCGTCAATCCTCAGAGAGTGGCGTTCGCCATTTGCGATAACAAAGGTATTCTGCAAATGTCTGAGCCTTCGTTTACTCAACTCATATTGCAGGAAATTCCTGACTGGAAAGGTCCGCAGTTACCTCAGGATTGGTGCCAGTCTGAATTCTCTGGTCAACACATTTCAATCAGCCTTGATCGCATAGGCGGGCTCTTATTGCTTCAGGCCAGACTAAGAGATCAGGCAGACCATTTGTCCAGCCGGGAAATGAGTGTCGCCAGGCTAATGAATGAAGGCATGACTTACAAAATGATCGCCAGAGAACTCGACATCGCACCCAACACAGTTCGGCATCATATCCGTTCAATGTATCAAAAACTCAATGTGCATAACAAAGCAGAATTAGTGCGACTGATGCAATCGTCTCTGCATTAAGCGCTTTCCGCGCAAGAATACCTAAACCAACAAAACACAAATCATAGCAACGCCTTTGGCTTGCTAGGGGTTTGTGCACTCTGAAATCAGCGAAAAGGACAACGCTATGAGAAACACAAGTTCCGCCCCAGATGAAATTCGCATGGTTACCGCTTTGGTGATCATTGCCGCTTTCATGCCAACGATATTGATGGTTGCCCCGGCAATCGCAGCTCAATTGGCGCAAGAATATCAGTTAGGTCCTGCCCAAATCGGCAGTGTAATTTCCTCCGAACTAGCAGGTATGAGCCTCGCTACTTTGCCAGCCTGGTATTGGCTGCACAGGTTTAGCTGGTCAAATCTGGTTCGAGTCTGGATAGCTGTGTTTGTCTTATGTAACGTCATCAGCGGGTGGATGAGCAGCGCTGAAAGCCTGATGATAATGAGATTTGCGAGTGGAGTGGCAGGCGGCTCGCTAATGATCATTTGCCTGTCGGCGGCATCTCACACCCAAAATCCAGACCGGGTTTACGGATTGTGGGTACTCGGACAACTTGTCGTCGGTGCCATTGGGCTGGCTTTCTTACCGGGGTTGTTCGAAAGCTATGGTCTGAAGGTGGGTTACTGGATATTGGCAGCCATTGTGTTGTGCTGTTGGTCCCTAAGCCATCGATTTGTGACAAGCAACCAGCAGAAGGAAGAGGCTTCCGGACAAAAGCTGGGGACGCTGGCGCTTGCAGGACTCGCAGCCGTGCTTCTTTTCTACGTGAGTCTGAATGGAGTGTGGACGTTTTCAGGTATGTTCGCTGAGCGGTTGTCTCTGTCTGCGGAACGAACTGGTGACATTCTGGCAATTGCCACGATTTTCGGAATTGCGGGCGCTTTGTGCGCCTCCTGGGTTGGTGACCGCTGGGGGCGCTTTCTTCCTTTATTTGCCGGGTTTGGCATGATGATCGCCGGAACCTACCTGCTCAGGCAACAAAGTGAGCTCATATATTCTAACGCCACTTTTCTTTTCAAGTTCGCCTGGACTCTTGCCCTGCCCTTTATCTTAGCCACGCTTGCCAGAATCGATCATCAAGGACAACTGATGAACAGTACCAATTTGGTGATTGGCGGAGGGCTGGCAATAGGACCTTTGATATTTGGACACATGCTTGAAGCAGGTGTAGCCATCGACCAGCTGATTATTGTCGCCTGCATTACCGCGCTCATTTCTTTCTTACTTTTGGTTTTTGTCCAAAACGCCACTCACTCTTCTTCTCAACCTATCAAAGGAGCCCAACATGAGCAGTAAAACCGGATTTCTCTATGACGAACACTGTTTCTGGCATACCGCTGGTGAGCATGCACTGATTCTTCCTATTGGCGACTGGGTGCAACCAATGGCTGCAGGCGGTCATGCCGAGTCCCCCGAAACAAAGCGACGCTTTAAAAATCTGTTAGAAGCTTCTGGGCTATCGTCGCACTTAGCAATGAGCAGCGCCCCACCCGCATCTGAGGCACAGCTTCTTAAAGTTCATCCAGAGCACTACCTGAATGAATTTAAATTGCTCAGTGACCAGAAAGGGGGCGAGCTTGGTCTGTACGCCCCATTTGGCAAGGGGAGCTATGAGATTGCCAGCCAATCGGCAGGATTAGCGTGTTCAGCCGTAGACAGGGTAATGAGAGGTGAATGGAAAAACGCCTATTCCCTTTCGCGACCACCGGGTCACCATTGCTTAGCCGATAAAGCTATGGGTTTTTGCCTGCTTGCCAACATCGCCGTTGCAGCGGAACACGCCATAGCTGAATACGGAGTAAATCGCATAGCAGTTATTGACTGGGATGTTCACCACGGGAACGGCACACAGGATATTTTCTATTCGCGTTCCGATGTACTGACGATCTCTATTCATCAGCAAGGCTGCTTTCCACCGGGTTACAACGGTGTGGAAGATACAGGGTCAGGTAATGGGCAAGGAAAGAACATCAACATTCCACTGATGCCGGGAGGTGGTCACCAAAGTTATCTGGATGCCATGGAAAACATCGTGATTCCGGCGCTTCATGCGTATCAGCCTGAACTGATTTTTGTTGCATCCGGTTACGACGCTAGTGGTGTCGATCCGCTGGCCAGGATGCTGGCGCACAGCGACACGTATCGTCAAATGACGAAAATTACAATGGAGGTTGCGAATCAACACTGCGAGAACAGGTTGATTGTGGTTCACGAAGGCGGCTATTCAGAAGCATATGTGCCATTTTGCGGGCTCGCCGTTATGGAAGCACTGACCGATATAAGAACAGGCGTTGAAGACCCGTTGCTGGATTTAATTTGTGCTCAGCAACCCGACCAGGACTTCGTTCAGCTCCAACGCGAGAAGGTTCTAGCCATGTCGGAGCGTTTCGACTTACTAAAACCCAGCTAGCGTCTTGTACATCAAATGAAAAAGGGAGCCAATCGGCTCCCTTCTGAATGATTCTGGTGCTTTTACAATTCTGAAAACTCTTGGCTGTAAAAGATTTTTCCCGACTTCCCGTCTAACTCGCCTTCCATCAGTTCTTGAATTTGGAAAGCGCCTTCCGGTAACTCCCACTGAGTGTCCATGCCATATTTAGCCGCACTTTCAAAACCAAAGCGACCGTAAAACTCAGGCTCGCCAAGCACGACACATGCTGGGTATCCCAGCTCTGCCAGAGAAGACAACCCTTCTTTAATTAACTCCGAAGCAATTCCCTGACCGCGGTACTCTTCTTTAACCGCCAGTGGAGCCAGTCCCTGCCAGTTGTAATCTTGCTGATCCAGAGTGACCGGGCTAAACAGAATGTAACCCACAACTTCACCTTCATCGCTGCATGCCACCAGCGATAGCGTTCTTTGTCCATTTTCCATCAAACGGCTAACCAGCTCAGCTTCAGCATGAGTGGGAAACGCTTGTTTAATCAGTTGTTGGATTGGCAGAATGTCTGCCGGTGCTTCAGTTCGAATAAGCATTCATCACCTCTTTGTTGTCGGGCGGTGATTGTAGCCCTTTTTGTACAAAGTCGGCTAATTGATTTAGCAAAGTGTTAAGTGGTTTCGGCAACGCATCCAAATCCACACTGTCCATTAAGTTTTTTACTTCCAAACCGAGCTCGGTATCACCCTCGATTTTCAATCTGCGCTGGAAAAACAGGGTATCAGGGTCTTCTTTTCTTCCGGCAATGAGAACCAAATCATTCAGGCAACCACTGAAACTTACATCTTGGCACTCAGAGTCTCGTTTTACGACCAGCGCATCATTGTTATAGCTGATAAACCATTGAAGCCCCAAATCCGTCACTTCAACTTTCAGCCATTTGTCTTGTAAAAATTCAAAATCACCGTCTTCCAGCGCTTCTTGGAAGACTTGTTTTAAGCCTTCTAGCATCGCCTTATTTTGTAGTGTTTCAGGTAAGAATTGGACTGGAGATCTCAAAATGGAAGCAGCGTTATGCACTAACTTGGTGCGCAATAGGTTAAACACGATAATATCTCTCTGAAATGCCATATCCATGCAATAGTAGAGCAATGTTTGTCTCGAATTTATGTTATGTATCAAAAAAAGCTCAGCTAGGCCTTGGATCGCTTTAACATCTCGTATATCAAGGTTATAGTTAACTTATCGACCCGCACCCGTAGGTGTTCGCTTTACCTCCCCCGGAGACTCGGTAACAGATTGATGCCAACAGAACAATTACAACACTGGTTTTCAAAACTCACTGATCACAGTCCGTTTTTCTTTGCCATTTTGGACAGGCAACACAATTACCGCATGGTGAATGCCCGTTATTGTGAAATTGCAGGCTTAGAAAGCGATGAATTGGTTGGCATGCGAGACACGCAAGTGCTTGGCGAAGCCTTTTACCGCAATCTGAAACCGTACTATGAACGCGCATTTGAAGGGGAATCGGTGGAAGCCGAAATCACTTTGAATGACCACAGTTTAGAAACCAGTCTCCACTTCAGTCTTTCACCAGTTATCGGTGATCACACGGTCGAATACATTGCATTCCATGCGATAGATACCTCTGAAAAACAAATACTTGTACGTTCTTTAGAAGAATCTGAAAACAAATTTTCAAAGCTGACAGAACTGCTTCCTAATGGACTTTTGTTAGTTGAAGATGGCTGCATCATTTCTGCCAATGCTTCGGCAGCGCGTTTGCTTGGTTTTAACTCTTCTACCGAATTGCTGGGTGAAGAACTCAGTCGATTGTTTATTGATGAAAAAACCAAGCGTACCTTTGGCAATCAACTCGTCAACATGGTGGCTGAAACCCACCTGACATGTTTAACGGGTGCCCGTTGCGGCATTGAAAGACGGGTTTCATTACAGGCAGAGCTCACCAGCTTACTAGGAAACCAGTCTCACATTGTATTGGTACAGGGGCTGGATGAAGCGGCGAATGATTCCTCCATTGGTCAGAACGAAACGCATATCGACTCACTGACCAAGCTCTACAACCGCTTTGGTTTCACTAAACGTTTAGAGCAATTTATTCAAAACGAAACGCCATTAGTGATGCTGTACCTGGACATTGATAACTTCAAAAACATCAATGACTCCCTTGGCCATCACATTGGCGACAAAGTCATCAAAGAAGTTTCTTCCCGTTTGCAACGCCTTCTGCCAGTGCAAGCGGTGCTCGGTCATTTAGGGGGGGACGAATTTGGCATCATCCTTCCTGAACCAGACCACAACCGCACAGTAGACCAGCTTGCGGAACGCATTATCTCTCTGATTAACCAGCCTTTTGATCTTCACCACTTTAGTAAGCGTTTAGCCTGCTCAATTGGTAGTGTGTGCTACCCGGGAGATGGGCATGATGCACGTATTTTGCTGCAAAACGCCGATACCGCGATGTACGAAGCGAAGGACAGAGGTCGCAACCGCTTAATCAAATTCAACGACCAGATGAACAAAGAAGCGCGCATGCGTCTGTGGCTGGAAATTGAATTGCAAAAAGCGCTGCAACAGAACGGTTTGGAAGTCTGGTATCAACCTAAAGTGAACGCGCGTGATTTCAGCATCAATGGTGCAGAAGCACTGGTTCGCTGGAAACACCCAGTTGAAGGTTACATCAGCCCGGGCGCATTCATTCCAGTCGCTGAAAAAGCTGGCTTGATTGAACACTTGGGTCGCGTGGTGATGCGCGAAGTATTCTCAACGGTGAAACGCTGGAAAATGCAGGGTATTTTACCCGGTCGAGTGGCGATCAACCTTTCTCCTGAACAGTTTGGTAACCCTAAGCTTATCGACTATATGGAAAAGCTACTCAGCACCACGGAACTTGATCCGAGCTGCATTACGTTCGAGCTAACAGAAAGTGCCGTAATGAGTGACAGCGACCACACGCTGCAAATGCTTAACGCTATCAAAAATCTTGGCTTTGCCCTTTCTATCGATGACTTTGGTACGGGATACTCCTCTTTGTCTTATCTTGCCCGATTCCCATTGGACGAATTGAAAATAGACCGAGCCTTCATTACCGATTTAGACACGCTGCCAAAACAGCTTACGGTAATTGAAAACATCATTAATCTCGGTAAGTCTCTGAACCTGGTTGTGGTAGCGGAAGGGGTCGAAACCACTCAGCAGGCAACTTTGCTTTCTAATCTGAACTGTCACTCCATTCAGGGTTACCACTTCTACCGTCCATTACCAAAACAAGACATCGAAGAATTGCTGGTTCAGAACCGCCGACACAAGAATTGATATCTCCTGAGCGAATCTGAGTAAAAACTGCCTTATATCAAATCCCGTCCTGCCAAAGCTTTTAAAATGCTCGATTACTAACAATTAAAATCAAAGGTAACGAGCGTATGGAACTGCTATGCCCTGCTGGCAATTTACCCGCTCTGAAAACCGCCATCGACTGTGGTGCCGATGCGGTTTATATCGGGTTCAAAGACGACACCAATGCCCGACATTTCGCTGGTCTGAATTTCACTGGAAAAAAACTGGATAAAGCCGTGCAGTATGTGCACGACAATCACAAAAAGATTCATGTCGCGCTAAACACTTTCGCTCACCCTAATGGGTTTGAAAGGTGGACAACGGCTGTTGATACTGCCGCTCAACTCGGGGTTGATGCTCTGATCGTGGCGGATATTGCAGTGCTCGACTACGCGGCTTCTAAATATCCGCACTTGGAGCTTCACCTGTCCGTTCAAGCCTCGGCAACCAATGTGGCGTCCATCGATTTTTATCACAAAAACTTCAATGTGAAGCGGGTGGTCTTGCCTCGCGTTTTGTCCATTCATCAGGTCAAACAACTGGCTCGTAATATGACGAGTGATGTCGAACTGGAAGTGTTCGCTTTTGGCAGCCTTTGCATTATGGCGGAAGGCCGTTGCTATCTGTCTTCTTACATGACGGGCGAATCTCCAAATACGGTGGGGGCTTGTTCACCTGCCAAATTTGTCCGCTGGCAGGAAACAGAAAAAGGCCTGGAGTCACGCTTAAATGACATCCTGATTGACCGCTATGGTGAAGGTGAAAATGCCGGGTATCCAACATTATGTAAAGGCAGGTTTGATGCGGAAATCGATGGCGAGCACAAGCGCTACCATGCGCTTGAAGAGCCAACCAGCCTGAATACTCTTTCATTGATTCCAGAGCTGTTTGCCGCGAATGTATCTTCCGTCAAGATTGAAGGTCGCCAGAGAAGCCCTGCGTATGTCGAGCAAGTTACCCGAACCTGGCGCGCTGCCATCGATCGCTATCAAGCCTCTCCTGATTTGTATCGAGTAGAAGAATCATGGGACGCAGCGTTAGCAAACGTATCTGAAGGCACCCAAACAACTTTGGGCGCTTACCATCGAAAATGGCAGTAAGCAGGAATCAACAACAATGAAATATGCTCTAGGTCCCCTGCTGTATTTCTGGCAGAAGGATGACGTTGAAAGTTTTTATCACCAAGCCCAATCCAGTCAGGCGGACATCGTTTATCTTGGTGAGAGTGTCTGCTCCAAGCGCAGACTGGTAAAAATGAAAGACTGGCTGGAAATGGCCAAAGCACTCGCCGGCTCAGGAAAGCAGGTGGTGTTGTCGACAATGGCTCTGTTGGAAGCGCCTAGCGAAGTCAATATCATGAAGAAATACGTCGACAATGGTGATTTTGCCATTGAAGCGAATGACGTATCTGCCATTCAGTTGGCATCGGAGAAAGGCGTTCCTTTTATTGTCGGTCCCGCCATCAACGCATACAACGCGCACACTCTGAAACTGTTTCTTAAACAAGGGATGATTCGCTGGTGTATGCCCGTGGAACTGTCCCGAGACTGGCTGAACAATGTTCTTCAGCAATCGGAGCAACTCGGTATTCGCAATCAGTTTGAAGTGGAGGTGTTTGGTCACGGGTATCTTCCCCTCGCCTATTCCGCAAGATGCTTCACGGCAAGAGCGGAAAACCGCCCCAAAGATGAATGTGAGACCTGTTGTATCCGATACCCGAACGGATTAAAAGTCAGCAGTCAGGAAGGGCAAGAAGTCTTTACATTAAATGGCATTCAGACTCAATCAGGCTACTGCTACAACCTGATAAACGATCTGGCTGGCATGCAAAATCTGGTCGACGTAGTTCGTCTCAGCCCGCTTGGTGTGGAATCACTCAAGGTCATCGAACAATTCAAAAATAATGAAGATGGCACACAACCTGTGCCGCTTAATAATCGAGACTGTAACGGCTACTGGCACCAAATCGCTGGTTTGAATACTGTTAGCTAAAATCTGTATCCCCAAAAACGGAAAAGGTCTGATTCCGAAAAACATCGAAATCAGACCTTTTTAATAAGATCAGCAATAAACTGTTCACCGATTCTGAACTGAGCTCAACCCAGAATCGGATGGAAAGCGCTTTAAGGCAGCTCTTCCAGTTCTTCGCCTTCTTTTTCTATTTGCGGTGGCATTAAGTGCTCGCGAGTGATGCCAAGCTTGAGTGCCAATGCTGATGCAACGTAGATAGAAGAATACGTACCAACGGTAATACCCAGTAGAAGTGCTGTTGCAAATCCGTGGATCATTGCACCACCTTGCGTGAACAGGGCGATAACCACAAACAACGTTGTACCAGAGGTGATCAAAGTACGGCTTAGTGTTTGAGTTACGGAGTTGTTCATCACTTCAGCAGGCTCACCTTTACGCATTTTGCGGAAGTTTTCACGGATACGGTCGAATACAACAATGGTGTCGTTCAACGAGTACCCGACTACGGTGAGCAAGGCGGCGACGATGGTTAGGTCTACTTCGATTTGTAAGAAGGAGAACACACCTAAGGTGATGATGACATCGTGTGCCAGTGCCAATACCGCACCTGCAGCCAGACGCCATTCGAATCGAATCGATACGTAGATCAGAATACAGATCAACGCCGTCAGAATTGCCAGACCACCCGCCTCGGTAAGCTCGTCACCAACGTTAGGACCAACAAATTCGATACGACGCATTTCCAGGTTTTCACCTGTGCCTTCTTTAATGGCATCCAGAATCTGATTGCCCAGCGTTTCACCTTTTACGTCATCACGTGGGCGAAGGCGAACCATTACGTCACGAGATGAACCAAAGTTCTGCACTGTGGCATCGCCAAAGCCTTTCGCTTCAAGTGCCGCACGTACTTCTTCAAGGTTTGCTGGTTGCTCAAAGCCGACTTCGATCAGCGTACCGCCAGTGAAGTCTAAGCCCCAGTTCAACCCTTTACTCGCCAGCGTACCAATTGCACCGATGATCAAAACCACTGAAAGGAAGAATGCCCCTTTCGACCAACGCATGAAGTCGATCGTTTTTTCTGTTTTCAATATCTGAAACATGATAATTCCTTAGATCGACAACTTGTTGATTCGCTTACCACCATAAAGCAGGTTCACGACACAACGTGTACCAATGATGGCAGTAAACATGGAGGTCAGAATACCGATAGACAGTGTAACGGCGAAACCTTTGATCGCACCCGTACCCACAGCAAATAGGATAATTGCTGTAATCAGAGTGGTGATGTTGGCATCGGCAATGGTACTGAATGCGTTCGCATAGCCCTGATGAATCGCTTGCTGAGGGTTACGCCCATCTCGCAATTCTTCTCGGATACGTTCAAATATCAGTACGTTAGCATCCACCGCCATACCAACCGTCAGCACGATACCTGCGATACCCGGAAGCGTCATGGTTGCGCCTGGGATCATCGACATCACACCAATGATAAGGATGATGTTGGCAATCAGGGCTAGGTTGGCAAACACACCAAACTTACGGTAGTAAACCAGACAGAACAGCATTACAGCGACTAAGCCGAAGATACATGCCTGAATACCCATATCGATGTTTTGCTGACCCATTGAAGGACCAATTGTACGCTCTTCTACAATAGAGATAGGCGCAATCAGCGCACCCGCGCGAAGTAACAACGCCAGGTTGTGTGCTTCGGCAGCAGAATCGATACCAGTGATTCGGAAGCTACGACCCAGAGCAGTCTGGATTGTTGCCTGGTTGATGACTTCTTCGTGCTTATCCAGAATGACTTTGCCTTCTGGAGTACGGCGACCACTGTCTTTGTACTCTGCAAATACGGTAGCCATCAGCTTGCCCACGTTCTTCTTAGAGAAGCTGGACATCTTGCTGCCGCCTTCGCTGTCCAGGTTAATGTTAACCTGTGGACGACCATATTCATCAGCGCTGGAGCTTGCATCAGTAATGCTTGAACCACCAAGAATGATGCGTTTTTTCAGGACAACAGGTCTGCCATCACGATCAAACTTGATTTCACTGCCTGCTGGCGCACGACCACGTGCAGCGGCTGCAAGGTCAGCTTTGTCATCGACTTCACGGAATTCAAGCGTTGCGGTCGCACCCAGAATTTCTTTAGCACGTGCCGTGTCTTGAACACCCGGTAATTCAACCACGATGCGGCTTGCGCCCTGACGCTGAACCAATGGCTCAGCAACACCCAGTTCGTTTACACGGTTACGAAGGATAGTGATGTTCTGTTCAACGGCGTAGTTGCGGATTTCCTGCAAACGCTCTTCAGTAAAGGTCGCACGAAGAGAGAAGCGACTGCTTGTACTGGTATCAATGAAAATCATGTCCTGATGCGTTCGTTTAAGAAGACGCTCAGCCTGTTCTAACTGTTCTTCATCTCGCAGAACAATTTCAACAGCTTCATTGCCAGATTTTCGAATTGCACGATAACGAATACGTTCTTCACGAAGCTCACTACGGAAAGCTTCTTCTTGCTGACCGACCAGCTTTTCCATCGCTGCGTCCATATCCACTTCCATCAGGAAATGAACACCACCACGCAGGTCCAGACCCAGCTTCATTGGAGTCGCTCCAATGGCATCCAACCATTCTGGAGTCGCTGGTGCCAGGTTCAGTGCCACGATGGCATCTTTGCCTAGCTCAGAATTGATCGCGTCACGCGCACTGATTTGAGTATCGGTATCTAAAAAGCGAACAAGAATGGAACCATCTTCAAGCGCGATGGATTTCTTAGGGAGATTTTCTTTTTCAAGAACTTCGGTAACAGCATCCAGCGTTGACATATCGACTGAGGCACCACGTGCCCCAGTAATTTGAATAGCCGGATCTTCACCATAAATGTTTGGAAGTGCATACAATGCGCTGACGAGGATGACGAGCACCACCATCAGATACTTCCACAATGGATAACGGTTTAACACAGCGAGGATCCTTTAGCTGTTTTATAGAGATTTCAGTGTACCCTTTGGCAGCACAGCGGTAACAAAGTCTTTCTTGATGGTTACTTCGTTATTGTCGTTCAGTGCAATCGAGATGTAGTCGTTGTCTTCAGAGATTTTAGAAATCTTACCAACCAGACCGCCATTCGTTAGCACTTCATCACCTTTCTGCATACCAGCCATCAGGTTCTTGTGCTCTTTTGCACGTTTGGCTTGCGGGCGGTAAATCATGAAGTAGAAAATCACCGCAAACATACCCAACATGATGATCATTTCAAAACCACCACCTTGTGGAGCACCCTCACCCGCGGCGTGTGCAACAGAAATTAAACTCATTGAGAAACATCCTCTATATTATTTTATTTAGTAGTCAATAAATTGGGACACACTGCCTGACTTTCAAGAGCCAGGCAGCACGAACAACTATTTATTTAACGGTGGCACTTCGCGATTGCGACGTGCGTAAAATTCTTCAACAAACTGGTCGAAGCGATCTTCATCGATAGCGTTTCGAATGCTTTCCATTACGCGTTGGTAGTAACGCAGATTATGGATAGTATTCAGCCTTGCACCCAGAATCTCATTACAGCGATCTAAATGGTGCAGGTATGCCTTTGAATAATTTTTGCAAGTGTAACAGTCACACTCAGGATCCAAAGGTGTTGTATCCGTTTTATGTTTCGCATTACGGATCTTGATCACACCACCAGTGACAAACAAGTGTCCGTTACGCGCATTTCGTGTAGGCATCACACAGTCGAACATGTCGATACCACGGCGTACGCCTTCCACTAAATCCTCTGGTTTACCAACGCCCATCAGGTATCTAGGCTTATCTATCGGTAATTGAGGGCAAGTATGTTCAAGCACTCGGTGCATGTCTTCTTTTGGTTCGCCAACTGCCAAACCACCAACTGCATAACCGTCAAAGCCGATGTCCGTCAGCCCTTTAACGGAGACATCACGCAGGTCTTCGTAAACGCCACCCTGAACAATACCAAACAGTGAGTTCGGGTTTTCCAGCTTATCGAAGTGATCACGGCTGCGCTGTGCCCAGCGTAATGACATCTCCATCGATTTCTTAGCTTCGTCATGAGTCGCTGGGTACGGCGTACATTCGTCGAAAATCATCACGACGTCTGAACCCAAATCTTTTTGAATCTCCATGGATTTTTCTGCATCCATGAAAATCTTGTCACCGTTGACCGGGTTACGGAAATGCACCCCTTCTTCAGTAATTTTGCGAATATCACCCAGGCTGAATACCTGAAAACCGCCTGAATCGGTAAGAATAGGACCGTGCCAGTTCATGAAATCGTGCAGGTCACCATGCATTTTCATTACTTCCTGACCAGGGCGAAGCCATAAGTGGAAAGTGTTACCAAGCAGGATTTCAGCACCAGTTCCTTTCACTTCTTCCGGTGTCATCCCTTTCACAGTACCGTAGGTACCCACTGGCATGAATGCCGGGGTTTGTACTGAGCCACGTTCAAAGGTCAGTTGACCACGACGAGCATTGCCATTTGTTTTTTTTAGTTCGTACTTAAGTTTCACGAAGCCTCCAATACGCCAGAGAAACAATCTGACTATTTACTTACTGTGCGCCAATCAGCTTTAGCTGGTCGCGCTCCTTCATACTCTATGGACGGAGTATGACAGGATTATCCTTTCCTAATGAATTTCACTGGCTCCTTGAGTGAAACAAACGGGAGTATATCGAAATACTCCCGTTGAATGTCTGATTAGCCACGCTTTTTGGAAATAAACATCGCATCGCCGTAACTAAAGAAGCGATATTTTTCTTTCACAGCATGCTCGTAAGCTTTCATTACGTTGTCGTAGCCAGCAAAGGCACTTACCAACATGATGAGAGTGGATTCAGGTAAGTGGAAATTAGTAATAAGACAATCCACCAACTGGTATTCGTAACCCGGGTAAATGAAAATTTCCGTGTCACCAAAGAAAGGTGCGAGTTCTGTTCCTTTCCTGATGGACTCTTGAGCTGCACTTTCTAGTGAGCGAACCGATGTTGTCCCAACCGCGACAATGCGCCCGCCACGTGCTTTGGTTGCATTAATGGCATCCACCACTTCCTGCGGTACCTCTACATACTCCGCATGCATATGGTGGTCATTGATGTTCTCTACGCGAACAGGCTGGAAGGTTCCTGCGCCGACATGCAAAGTAACATACGCAAATTCGACGCCTTTTGCTTTGATTTGTTCCAGTAATTCTTCATCAAAATGCAAACCAGCGGTTGGCGCAGCAACAGCCCCCGGTTTTTCGTTGTAAACCGTCTGGTACCGCTCTTTATCTGCATCTTCATCCGGGCGGTCAATGTATGGTGGCAATGGCATGTGCCCGATATCGTTTAGGATATCCAGCACATTTTTCTCGGACTTGAACTTGATCTCGAACAGAGCGTCATGGCGAGCCACCATTTCTGCCAGATATTCGTCATTTTCACCCAAATACAATTCTGTACCTGGCTTTGGCGGTTTAGAGCAGCGAACGTGCGCAAGAATGCTGTGTTCGTCCAGTACACGCTCAACCAACGCTTCGAGTTTACCTCCCGATGCCTTGCGACCAAACATGCGTGCCGGAATCACACGGGTATTATTGAATACCAATAAGTCGCCTGGCTGTACCTGTTCAAGTACATTTTTGAAAGTGCCATCGGTGACTTGTCCGCTGTTTCCGTCGAGTTGAAGCAGTCGGCTAGCCGTACGTTCAGGCTGAGGGTAACGAGCAATAAGCTCATCTGGAAGTTCGAAGTGAAAATCGGATACTTGCATTGCTTTTGGTCTTTATAAAAATGACTGAGAATTACGCAGGACAGGTAGTATAGGCGTGATAAAGTCAATAGCAAGCTTTGCGCAGTGCTTTATTGTAAACGGGCGTATCCCGTCATTGACAGTGCGTTGATTGGTCGATGAAAAACGCCACTCCAGAGAGCGGCGTTATGACGAGTTATTTTCGGCGAATCCAGCCAAGAAGACCGATTGCCATCAGGAACCACAGCCCTGGAACAGAAGCCCCGTCCGGCTGTTTAAAATTGCAATTTGCTGTAGAGATGCTGTTGTTGCATTTCGATTCTTTGTCTGCCTGCTCTTCCGCTTCAATCACAATATTGGGTTTAGTAACGGCACTACCCGGCAGGCTTGTGGCATTGACGTAGCCGTAGATCCAAGAATAGTAGGTGCTGACTTTAGAGTAAAACGCAGGCTTGGTGAACGCCCCACATGTTGGCGTAACGAAAGGTCCGCCACTCACTATGCCGACCTGAACATCGTCACCGTTGTTTTTCTTCGCCATCAGAGGACCACCGCTATCACCTTTACAGGTATCATTGCCGTAAACAGTACCTACATCCTCATCCAGCGTGAATTTTTGTGTTGGAAGAGTACAAATCTTGGTTTGGTTAGCGCCTGAATCAATAATAAAGGCAAGCTCTGGAATGGTGAGCAGTCTGACAAAACACTCCGCCGTTGGGTAAAACGCCAGGCGGGTTGTTAACAGCTCATCCGTACGCTTGCTGGCACTTGGGTCGGTGTATCCCCATCCAAATGCATCGGTATTGGATGGTCGGTTATTATTGTTTGTTGTGTTTTCGGGCGTCTGAGCATCTTCCCATTCTTTATTTAAACGAGTTTCTATTTCACTCATTTCTGCAGAAGATGCCAGTTTAACTGGTGTAACATCGGCAACAGGCAACTGCAGACGAATCAAAGCGACATCGTTATCCAGCGCCAGGCGCTCTACAATGCTGCTCCCATCTGATTTTTTGATGATTTTCGCTGCATCGCTGTATTGCGGATGCACAACAACATGGCTCGCCATGTAAAAATCACGCGCTACAGCCCCTTTCAAGGACTTGGATCGGACCGTAACCGTAATGTCGCTGGGGTGGCTGACTTTATATTGCCCGTTATCCAGTGGAAAAACGACACAGTGGGCAGCGGTCAGAACCCAATGTTCAGCCACTAATGTACCACCACAAAACGGCATTTCTGCCATGTCACCAGAACGAATCGAAACACGGTTTCCCGATGTCGCATCGGCTACCACTGTACCTTCAACTATGGCAGACGCACTTGTGCTTAATAAACCAGACGCTATAGCCATACTTGCTAGAATTTTTTTCATGTTTATGCCTTGAACTAACCTTTCTGGCCACAGTGTGAAAGATTCATTTTGAGCAAAGAACCATCAAAAAATACTTATGCGAGACGTGACATATAATCGCTTGTTTATAAAAAGAAAAATTTTCACAAAACCGTTTTATGAGTCGCAAAAATGCCCTCCTTTGGAGGGCATTGAAGATTGGTCTATTTCAACCATTCAATCATGTCTTTCAGAGTCTGCCTGGCTGCCGCAACACCAACCTCTCCACCAACATCACAGAGCCCGTTACCACAGGTATCAAAGTGATGACCTGCTTTCTCCAGCAAGTGCAGCTCACTGCCATTTGCACACTGAATCACTTCTCTTTGATCAACAAATTGCAAACTGGCTTTCTGCGCTGGTCCGTTCTCAATATCTCCACTTACTGCGTTACATAGCCTCAATGCCTGACTCACCGACACAATTTCATCCGCCATCCCATGCGTAATGAACATTGCTGGTGTGTTTTTAGGATCCGCTTCAACGGCTTGCAGCAGGCTGTTTTTCGTAATGATTGGCTCTGATCCCGTTAATTCATCCCAATGAGTCTTACGCGTTAGCGTTGTAATCATCCAGCCAATGTAGTTACAGTCCAGCGTATTTTCATCTACTGAGTCACAACGAGACAGATACTCGTTGTTCTGAACTTCTTTCAACTGATGCGCGAAATCGGGAACTGGGAACATTGGCGCAACTTTCTCAATCACGCCAGGGAATTGCTGAGCAAGCCATACAGACATGTGACCACCAGCCGACTGCCCCATGACCCGAACAGATTTGTCACTCTGGGTGAATTTGTGATTGTTTGCCTGAACCCATTGAAACGCGTCTTTAATATCCTGTTTACTGTCTTCAATGGTGACCCCATTACACGCAGGTCCCGCATCTCCAAGTTCGTCAGCAATTCGGTAAAACGGCATGTAAACCACAAAACCAGCTTTGGTAAAGTGAGCAATCTGAGTTTCAGCAGAACGACCTGTTTCGAGCCTTTGTAGCCATCCACCACCGTGAATCATCACAAGAGGTGTACCATTTTGCAGATCTGCATTTTTATACACACGCATTTCCAGATGACAGGTTCCACGATCACCATAAGTGGTTTTGTAGGTATTGCGTTGCAATAAAGGAAGTTCAGTAAGATCGTGCTCAAGCGTTGAAATTGGGAGTGCGGCGTGATGACCTGGCATCCACGCATCCTGAACGTAGTTTAAATCATGACTGTTACCGTAATTTTCACCTCGGTAGTCAAAGTCTCTGACGCAGTAATTTACCGCAGCTTCATTCTTGTACTCCAAGCTGTTCTGGCATTGGCCGTCAGAGTAGTACCAGTCTCGACCTGCATTTGCTGTATCAACTGTCAGGCACTGACCATGTCTTTGGTACAATTTAGGCAAAAATTCAGGTCCATTTTGAGCGTACACCGCACGAAAACAGTACGCCGCGTTCTGTTTCAGGTACTCAAGTTCGGGGTTGTTATCGGGGTTCTGAAGTAGCTCCTGCAAACGAGCATCATGGTGTTTCAGGTATCCCATACTGGCATCCCAATGCTTTTCTGGTGCTGTCGGTTGTCCAGACAGGTAAAGGTTAAGCAGTACATCAGGCAGTTGAGGTTCTTGTTCATTAGCGTAGACAGGTAAGCTGCTAGCGAGCACTGAGAGTGCCGCCAGTGAGAGTATCTTTTTCATGTCAGTCCTTCATAGTTACTGGGAGAGGTATTCCTTGAATCCACTTATTGGTATTGAATACGTGCTTTGTAGCACGTAGCCCCACCCCTTCAGAGTCTGATTTATCCCGAAGAACGCATCGAAGCACTGATACAAAAATATGCGATCAACTGCATGAAATTAATTGGGCTAATTGATAGTTTTGTTCGGTAAATTGATCCCGATTATCCCTCCCCAATTCTTTTGAAAAATTAACCTAAAATAGAGATTCACCTCCCAGTTCATATGCAGATTCCTACCTATATTGAAGGTAGGAAGACAATAAGCAGGAGGTCGAGATGATCAAAATTGAAGATATGATGACTCGCAACCCTCATACTCTTTTGCGGTCTCATTCCTTACTAGATGCCAAAAACCTAATGGCAGAACATGATATTCGACATGTTCCGATAATCGATACCGACGCCAAACTTTTAGGCGTTGTTTCCCAACGTGATGTGCTTGCCGCTCAGGAATCGGTGCTGACCAAAAAAGCCACATCGGATTCCTACACACTGACAACACCGTTAGACAAAGTGATGGCGACAAATGTCATAACGGTCGCTCCTAAAGCAGGATTAAAAGAAAGTGCCATTTACATGCAAAAACACAAAATAGGATGCTTGCCTGTTGTAGAGCAAGGCATCTTGGTCGGTATCATTACCGATACGGATTTTGTAGGCATTGCCATTAACTTGCTGGAAATTGAGGAAGAAACAGAGCCAGAAGCAGCAGACTTTTAAGTGCTCTCTTATACCTAGGGGTTGTTGACCCTAAACAACCTGCGCTGACACATCGTCAGCGCTCTTATCAACTTCACTTCTTATAAATGAAACAGTAAATCTCCATTTAAATATTTCACTAGTGTTATATTTAAATAGTGTATTAGTGATAAATTACGTGTTTTATGATTTCCAATGCAGAGCTGATGCTCCTACATCTTTTAGAAAGTGAAGGTTCAATGTCCGGCTATGAGATAAACCGGCTAGTTGAGCAGCGTGGTTTTCGTGAGTGGGCAGACGTAGGCATGACCTCCATTTACGTCAGCTTAAACAAGCTACTGAAAAAGGAATACGTCAGCTTTCAACTGGATACCAACAAGAAAGGCAAAGGACCGGTTCCAAAGATTTATTCACTGGAAGAGCCCGGTATTCGAACCTTAACCGACGAAGTGTATTCAGCGGTAACTACAGTTTCTCAGCAAAAATCACGATTCCGGTTGGGGCTGGCTGCCATATCCCTGTTCACCCCCGAAGCCAGAATGGAACTATTAAATTCGAGAAAATCGGCATTGGAATCGCATTTATATCATCTTCAAAACGAGATATACCCTCAACAAGGGGGCGACTCTCTCCCATTAGAAGCACGTTGGCAGTTTCAATATTCATTCGACACTCTGCAAATGGAAATCGCATTCGCAGATAAACTATTACGTGATTTGAGCGAGGCTTGATCCCATGGCTATTCTCACCCCTTTTGAATCTTTTGATGGCGTTCACTGTGAAACCAATACGATAGGCAATTTATTAAAGCACATTGATATTGAGCTCTCTGAACCTATGCTTTTCGGGCTTGGAGAAGGGCTTGGGTACATATACTGGAATATGAAAGGCATGGATTTTCCTTTCATTGGTGGTCGTACTAAACCCGCTGAAATCACTCAACGACTTGCGAGAAACCTCGATTTGAATGTCGAGTTTAAAGAGACTGGTTCAACCAAAAAAGCGTGGAAGAATGTCCAACAAGCGTTGGAATCGGGGTCTGCGGTTGGATTACAACTGGACTGTTATCACCTCGACTACTTTGGTGCCAAAGTCCATTTTGCTGGTCATTTCGCGGCCATGTATGGCTTTGATGATGACTTCGCTTACATGATAGATACTCAGCCCAAGCACGGAAAAGTGAAGTGTACGTTAAGTAATTTAGAGAAAGCGCGAAACAAAAAGGGACCCATGTCGGCGAAAAATCGCATGTTCACCATCTCTGCCAGTGATAAGCCACTGAAGATAGATGAAGCGCTACAAGTCGCGATTACCAACAACGCCAATACGCATCTTTCACCTCCGATCAAAAATTTTGGTTATCAGGGCATATTAAAGACCAGCCATGAACTAAAAAAATGGTTCAGGCAGAGTGACAACCTGGAATATGAATTCACGACAACCGCCATGTTGATGGAAAAAGCTGGCACTGGTGGTGCTATCTTCCGAAACCTCTACCGTGATTTTTTGCTGGAAGCTTATGAGAGGACTGGCATTGCTGCTATCAAAGACGCGCATAATGCCTTTAAAATCATCGCTGAAAACTGGACAGAAGTTGCGTATCACATTGACAACACAGGAAGAGAGAAAGATGAGCACCACTTACTGAAAGCTTGTTCTTTACTCGAACAGCTTTCAGACATGGAATTTCGCGTAATGAATGATTTGAAAGATGCGTTTAAGGGCGATTGACTGGTTCTAAAGCATTTCAGATACAAGATCCGCCAGAACATGGAAGCTTTCCAGGCGTGAGGAACTTGGTCGCCAGACAAGCCCAATATCTCTATACGCATGCTGACCTGGCGGCTCAATCACAACAAGGTTCTGGTTCTCAAGCAAACCATGTTCAATCGCCATTTGAGGAATAAAAGTGGTGCCCAAACCATTGGCAACCATTTGAACCAGTGTATGCAAACTGGTCGCGGTAAACGGATTGATTTTCTCTTTCTTGGTTAACTTACACGCAGACACAGCGTGCTCAGTCAAGCAGTGTTCGTTTTCAAGCAAAAACACAAACTCATCGGGCAATTCATCGTAACGAATAGGAACGCGAATGTTGGAAGCCTGATTGGCGCTGATGACCATTCTAAATGGGTCTTTGCCGACAATTTTACTTTCCATTCCGCCAATATCGACTGGCAGAGCAAGTATCAATACATCCAGTTCTCCATGTCGAAGGGCAGTAAGCAGATTGGAGGTGGTATCTTCACGTAACAGAAGGTGGAGTTGCGGATAGCGCTGATTCACTTCTTGAACCAGATCACTCAGTAGAAAAGGCGCGATGGTTGGAATACACCCAACTCTAAGCTGCCCTTGCATTGACTCTCCCTGACACAAGCTGCCCAGTTCAACTAAATCTTGCCCTTTGGCTAAAAGCTCTCGCCCTTGTTGCACAACTTTGTCACCAACAGGAGTAAAAACCAGCGGGCTCTTTTTGTCTTTCTTTTCATACAGTGGGCAACCGATCAACTCTTCAAGGTTTTGAATCCCTTTACTCAGCGTTGATTGGCTTACAAAACACTTCTCTGCAGCTTCGCCGAAATGTCGGGTTTCAAAGAGTGTAATCAGGTAATGCAGCTGCTTTAAACTTGGCCACTTATTCATATGATATGTTTACGTTTTTATGAGAGTTTTATGAATTGATTACGAAATGAGCTCATCGTTTTTTTCGATTAACTTAATCTATTTATTTCGCTTTTTTCTATCCTACTTTATGTACTATAGTTTGTCTCGTTGAAACATGGAGCCAATTCACAATGGTTGGCAAATAACTCTATTTTAGGAGCAAAAAAATGGTACTAGTAGGTCGTCAAGCCCCGGATTTTACTGCTGCAGCTGTTCTAGGTAATGGTGAAATCGTTGAAAACTTCAACTTTGCAGAATTCACAAAAGGTAAGAAAGCAGTAGTATTCTTCTACCCTCTAGACTTCACATTCGTTTGCCCATCTGAGCTAATCGCTTTTGATAAGCGTTTCGAAGACTTCCAAGCGAAAGGCGTTGAAGTAATTGGTGTATCTATCGATTCTCAATTCTCTCACAACGCATGGCGTAACACTGCTATCGAAGATGGCGGTATCGGTCAAGTTAAATACCCTCTAATCGCTGACGTTAAGCACGAAATCTGTAAAGCTTACGACGTTGAGCACCCAGAAGCTGGCGTTGCTTTCCGTGGTTCTTTCCTAATCGATGCTGAAGGCGTTGTTCGTCACCAAGTAGTGAACGATCTTCCTCTAGGTCGTAACATCGACGAAATGCTACGTATGGTTGACGCACTGAACTTCCACGAGAAAAACGGTGAAGTTTGCCCAGCACAGTGGGAAGAAGGTAAATCTGGTATGGACGCATCTCCAAAAGGTGTTGCAGCATACCTGTCTGAGCACACTTCAGACCTAGAAAAGTAATTGCCACTTAACCTCACCAAGCTCAACGGTGAGTGTGGCTGGAAAATATAGCAAATAGCAATCAGCCAAATATAAAGTCGTAGTTAGCCTAATTTAAGCCCAGAGTGAGAACTCTGGGCTTTGTTTTTTATGACCATGAGCCCCAACTCACATCCTCAATATTTTGATTTGGCTATGCTAAAAATTCCAATCCTTAGCTATAGGTGCCTCTTCACTTATGACCTACCAACTTGAAGTCTGTATCGACAACCTGGAATCTCTTCAAAACGCTTTAGAAGGCGGAGCCACCCGAATTGAACTTTGCTCGTCGTTATCCCTTGGAGGCTTAACACCCAGTGCAGGACTTATGAAACAAGCTTCCCGCCTGTCGAGTGTTCCTGTATATGCCATGATTCGCCCCAGACAGGGGGACTTCTTATTTAACGAAGCTGACGTTGAGTGCATGTTGGATGACATCGAAATGGCAAAAGATGCAGGTATGGATGGCATAGTGATAGGAGCATTAACTGCCGATGGACAGATCGATATGGAGACGTGTGAAAAACTCGTCTCTGCAGCAGACCGGATGGGCATCACCTTCCATCGTGCAATTGACCAGTGTCGAGACGTGGAACAAGCTATTGAGCGCATTATCGAATTAGGATGCGAGCGAGTATTAACGTCCGGACAGGCTAAAGACGCGTTATCAGGCATTGATATGCTGCGAAAGATGAGAGACTTAGCCGGAGACAAGTTAAACATAATGGTTGGTGCTGGTGTGAATGCTCAAAACGTCAGTCAAATTCTCTATGAAACTGGCTCGTCTGAGGTTCACCTTTCAGGTAAATCCAGCCGTAAAAGCCATATGGAGTTTATCTCCAGTGCAGCGCAGATGGGAAGTGAAGAGGTCGACGATTTCGCTATCCCCGTTACCAGTATCGACGCGATACGTGCCGTATCGGAAATACTGCAATCGCGTTAGCCCTTTAATTTCTTGATTCGGCTGATACTATGAAGCCCAAGCAACGGTAAGGGCAGCGTTAGACATGGCAAAAGATTTATTCGCGTCTCTGGATCTCAATCTATTGAGAACCTTCCTGATATTGTCTCAGGAACTGAATATGCGCAAAGCGTCCGAGAGGCTTTTCGTTTCTCAACCCGCGATTAGTCAGGCACTTCAGAAGCTGCGTAACCATTTTGATGACGAACTGTTTGTAAAAAGTCGCAATGGCATGAAAGCAACGGCGTTTGCAGAAGAGCTGGCTGAGCGCATCACGCCACACCTAGATGGGCTGGCGAACGCAGTTAACCTTTCGCATGAGTTCAATCCTCGCGAACTTGACCACACCATAAAAATTGCGCTGTCTTCTCCTGTTTTGTTTTCAGTCGCAGGAAAGCTGTATCAAAAACTCAATGAAGAAGCCCCGAATGCCGATATCCAATTTCTAAACTGGGGTAAAAACACCTGTCAGGAAATAGAAAAAGGTGAGGTTCTTTTTGGGGTGAACTATCAAGATATAAAAACGTCCAAGACCATTTACTCACGGCATCTAGCGGACACAAAAGCAGTGCTTTTAGTTCGACAAGAACATCCTTTAAAAGCTTCAACAGTGACTCCGGAAGAAGCCGTCCAATATCCGCTTGCGTCATTGATCATTCCTGACGTCAGCGACAATGAAGCGGCATCATCGAGAATTCTTAAGGCTCGAGGTCTAAAGCACCATATTGCCTTCAGAAGCGAGTTCCCCTTTGCGGTCATTGATGTGGTCAGAAACACCGACATGTGCTTTCCATCTATTTCTCTTTTTCCGGTCGAGGAATACCCCTACCTTCGCGCTATTGAAATCGATATCGAGGACAAACACTTATATGGCTACCCTCTAGAGGGCTACTATCACCTAAAGAACCGCAACAACCCAATTGTTAACTGGCTGCAGGAGTGCCTGAAAACATTATTGTCAGAACGATAACTCACTTAATTAATAAGAAATACTTATTATCACAATAACACTTAGTGATTAGTGATAAGAGTTAGAACTCCTTAAGATTCATCCCATAGGAAAGACAACGACATACAAATGTCGCCAAGCAGGATGCTGATGACCTTTCACATGAATTTTAAGAGAGTTACATTATGAAAAAGACGATTCTGACCATCACTATTTCTGCCCTTTTCCCAGCGGTTGCCTTCGCAAGCCCTAGCCACTTGCCAGAGGTTGACTTGCCAAACAACGGAATTGAACTGCCTGTAGACAGACCCCAGCCAGCGGATCCTGATTTCGGTATTCAAGTTCCGGTGCACTTACCTGGAGATGAACCTTCTTTACCTGAAGTCGACAATACACCTGAGCGACCACATCCTGACACGTCGCCGGATCGCCCAGAACCAGCTGACCCAGATTTTGGTGTCGCAGTGCCTGAGCAACCACCAATAGACAATTCTCCTGAACGACCTCAGCCAGATTTCGGTGACACACCAGACTGGGGAGTGCCAGCTATCGGAGTGGGTGACTTAGAAGTTGCTTTCAACGAACTTGCTCAGGAGATGAACGAAAGATTTGATGAACAATCTGAGCAGATTCATGGTATTCGCGCTGGCTTGCACGCCGTAACCAATGCTCGTCCTTTTGTTACAACAGGTGAGTTTGCGATGGGTGCTGGTGTTGGATTCTCTGGAAGTAAAGAAGCAGTAGCGCTGGGTGGAGCTTACGGTTTGTCTGACAGAGTCAGCATTTCAGGCACCTTCCACTACGAGTCAGCAGGCAAACATTCTTCATCAGAAGTAGCAGGCGGAGTCGGCGTTCAATTCAAGTTTAACTGATTTATTTTGTAGCCTGGCTCGGAGGGGAGCCAGGTTTTATTTTCTGTATTTTGTGCTGTGACACCTTTGAGTATTTTACCTATGGTAGCTCTCGCCTCTGCCCTTCCAGAGGTTCTTTTTATTCTTCCCTACCCTCAGAACTCAACTTGCCAAGATCACTTAACCCGAGATCGGATTACTTAATAATATCGTCGATATCCTGTTCACTCAGATGACGAACATCTTTACCTTTCACGAAATAGATAATGTATTCACAGATATTCTGGCAACGATCACCAATTCGCTCGATAGCCCGAGCTGACCACATCACCTGAAGCACAGCAGGAATGCAGCGAGGATCTTCCATCATGTAGGTCATCAACTGGCGAATGACCGCCTCATACTCGGCGTCCAGTTTGTCATCTAGCTTGTAAACTTCTGCCGCTGAATCCACGTCCATTCGGGCAAAGGCATCCAGCACCTGATGGAGCATACTGATTGCCTGACGACTTAATGGTTCCAGAGAAACCTGCCAGGTTCTTTCTTTGCTCGATTCGGATTCCAGCGCGACACGGGCAATGCGGGTTGCGACATCACCAATGCGCTCAAGGTCGGTAATGGTTTTGATGATCGCCATAATCAAGCGTAGGTCTTTGGCGGTGGGTTGGCGCTTGGCGATGATGCGGGTGCACGCTTCATCTATTGCCACTTCCATGGAGTTTACTTTGTGGTCATCTTTTACCACTTTTCTCGCCAGCTCCAGGTCTTGTTTGTGCAACGCCTGCATTGCAAACGACAACTGCTGCTCGACCAAACCTCCCATGGTTAAAACGTGGGTACGGATGGACTCAAGCTCAACGTTAAACTGACCGGATATGTGGCGACCAAACTGCATAGATGTATGAATTCCTTTCTTGAATGACGTGTTTCAATTTTACGGCGAAAAGTGAGCAACCACCAATTAGCCGTAGCGACCTGTGATGTAGTCTTCGGTTTGCTTTTTAATTGGCGATGTAAAGATAGAATCTGTATCGCCATATTCCACCAGCTTACCCTGATGAATAAACGCGGTGTGATCACTGACTCGCGCTGCCTGTTGCATGTTATGAGTAACAATCACGACCGTGTATTTGGTTTTCAACTCGTTGATCAACTCTTCAATGGTCAGAGTCGAAATAGGGTCAAGTGCAGACGTGGGTTCATCGAGAAGGAGAACTTCAGGTTCGATAGCAATGGCACGCGCAATCACCAGCCTTTGTTGCTGACCACCAGACAAACCAAACGCATTTTCGTGCAGCCGGTCTTTAACTTCATCCCACAATGCAGCCGCGGTAAGGGCCTGCTCAACGGCATCATCCAGAGTCCGGCTGTTGCTGATGCCCTGAAGCCTCAGACCATAAACTACGTTCTCGTAAATGGATTTAGGGAACGGGTTAGGTCTCTGGAAGACCATTCCCACACGGCGGCGTAAAGTTGGGACATCCACCTGCGGATCATAGATGTTTTTGCCATGCAGCCTCACCTTACCATTTACCGCGCAACCTTCGACAAGGTCATTCATACGGTTAATGCAACGCAGCAAGGTCGATTTACCGCAGCCAGACGGTCCAATGAAAGCGGTGACCTGCCCCTTAGGGATGTTCATGGTGATATCAAACAGAGCCTGCTGGGTTTGCTGATAGAACAAGTTTAAAGACTCGATAGAAATGGCGGTTTGCTCCGGAGTCAGGTTGTTTACATCCAGAATATTCTCGTAACCAAATGTCGAGTTGATTGAAAGCATGTTTAATCTTGTCCTAAGGTGCGATATTTCTCGCGTAAGTTGTTACGTATACCAATAGCGGTTAAGTTTAGCCCGACAATCACCGTTACCAGCAGGAATGAAGTGGCGTAAACCAATGGTCTGGCAGCTTCAATATTTGGAGACTGAAAACCGACATCGTAAATATGAAATCCAAGATGCATGAACTTGCGATCCAGATGGATAAACGGAAACTCACCATCAATCGGTAAACTCGGTGCTAGCTTCACCACGCCCACCAGCATAAGGGGAGCGACTTCCCCGGCAGCTCGTGCTACCGCCAGAATCAGTCCAGTCATTATCGCCGGACTTGCCATAGGTAAAACGATACGCCACAAAGTCTCAAACTGGGTAGCCCCCAACGCGAGAGACCCTTGTCTTACGGAGCCGGGAATTCGAGCCAACCCTTCTTCAGTTGCGACTATCACCACTGGCAGTGTTAACAACGCTAATGTTAATGCAGACCACAACAGACCGGGTGTACCAAATGTCGGAGAAGGGAGTTTTTCTGAATAGAACAAGCTATCTATCGAACCACCAATGCTGTAGACAAAGAAGCCAAGCCCAAATACACCATAAACAATGGATGGAACGCCCGCCAAGTTTATCACGGCAATACGAATCGTTCTGGTCAGAGCGTTGTTTTTGGCATATTCATTCAGATAAATAGCGGCAATTACACCTAACGGCATGACGACAATCGACATAACGATCACAAGAAAAACCGTACCGAAAATAGCGGGGAAAACGCCCCCTTCTGAGTTGCCTTCTCGCGGATCTTCTGTCAGGAACTTTTTCACCTGCCCCAGCCAGTGAACAAACTTGTCAATCACTGACATATCATTTGGATACCAAACGTCTAAGATGTCTGTCAGTGGCAGTTTCACCTGAGTGCCATTCATGTCTTCGACAATCAGGGTTTCACCAACAAACTGATTTCTGAGCGTCGTCAGTTTTTCTTCAAGGTGAGTTAAGTGCGAATCGATACTCTGCATTCTTGCAGCGAGCTCAGCCGCTTTTTCATCGTCCAGTGTGCCGTTGAGCTCGAATTTTTTCTTCTCCAGACGCAGCTTTTCCAACTGAAGATTGTAGTACCTTAGCTGAGAATGAGTCAGCGACGCCACTTTACTGCGCACATCCTCAACGGCTGAAATGCCTTGTTCTAAGAAAGACTCAACAGACTGATTGGTAAACAGCTTGCTTTCAAAACCGACTGGGCGCCCATAGAAGTCTCCTTCCTGACTGCGCTCTATCACTGCCCAGCCAGCAGGTTTAACTGGCTCGCTCAGTTCGAAATCGAACACAGAAATGAAATCGAGTGTGTTTCGGTCTCGGTTGGCAATTTTTATGCTCAACCTTTCAACGGTATCTTGCTCATCAGGCAATAACTCTGCCTGAGCAGAGTACTGACTCAACCGCACGACTGACATCGACTCGCGCTGATACAACTGACCGATCAACTTCTGACCGTTTGGCGTACTCCACTCGTATAGAGGAGCGGGCCAGAAGTAACTTAACCCCTTCCAGCCAATCAATAACAGCACCGATAACACAGAAACCAGACTAACGCTAACAGCACCAGCCGTTAGCCATATCCATGGGGCTCCTGATTTAAACCAATTTGACACCAAAATCTCTCTTAAACGCACCTTTAAAGTGCGCTGTATTTGTCCCTCAATCGCTGTCTTACCCATTCAGCCAGAGAGTTAACAAAGAACGTAAACATAAACAGAATCAATGCCGCCAGGAATAGCAATCGGTAGTGGGAACTGCCCACATCCGATTCCGGCATTTCTATCGCAATGGTCGCGGACAAACTGCGCAACCCTTCAAAAATATTCCAGTCCATGACAGGGGTGTTACCCGTTGCCATCAGAACAATCATGGTTTCGCCTACCGCTCGCCCAAGCCCCATCATGACCGCTGAAAATATGCCTGGGCTTGCCGTCAGTAAGACCACGTAAATCAGCGTTTGCCATTTGGTGGCTCCTAACGCCAATGAACCATCCGACAAATGTTTGGGTACAGAAAATATCGCATCTTCCGCGATGGTGAAGATGGTCGGGATGACAGCGAATCCCATTGCCAAACCGACAACCAGTGCATTTCGCTGATCGTAATCGATCCCAATATTCGCCAGATAAACACGCACATCGCCACCAAACAATGCGCGCTCTAAGTCATGGCTGAATGAAATGATCACCAATGAAAGCGCCAGCAGTGCAGGAATCAATATCAGCCCATGCCAGCCGCTCGGCACTCGGTCTAACCACTTCGCAGGCAAATTATGCCAAATCCAGCCAATCAATATGGTCGAAGCAGGGAGCAGTACTATTAAAGCAATGGTCGATGGCAAATGTGTTTCAATGACAGGAGCCAGCCAGAGGCCCGCTAAGAATCCAATGATAACCGTTGGCAACGCTTCCATTATTTCGATGGCTGGCTTTACGACTTTGCGCATCGGAGCAGACATAAAGTAGGCGGTATAAATCGCTCCAAGAACGGCAATAGGAACGGCAAATAACATGGCAAAAAACGCCGCTTTCAACGTGCCAAACGCAATGGGTACCAGGCTGAACTTGGCTTCAAAATCATCGCTGCCCGATGTGGACTGCCAGACATACTGAGGTTCTGGATAGCCTTCATACCAAACCGATTGCCACAAGGCAGACAAAGAAATTTCTGGGTATTCGTTATCAACAGTAAATACTTGTAGTGAGTGTTCACCCACCGTAAGCAGTCTGTCCTCGTTGCTGGAAACAGCCGCTATCACTGGCGCTTGCTTCAACAACAATTGTGTCAAGGTACGCTCTTCACTGGTGGTGTAAAAGCTGTCTACCTGCCCTCTATCAGAGAAAACGTAAAACCCTTTTCTGTAGTATTCCGGGACAATTAATGAAGTAGCATCAGGTAGTGAGAATTCGCGTATGTAGGAAAGGGTTCTCTGGCGTTCTTTCAACACATCAAACCATTGAGAAACCGTATTGTTCTGATGATGAACCAATAGTGATTGCGCACCCGCTAATAGAGTCATGCTTTTTGCTAGCGCACTTTCATCGCCCTGCGTGATGTCCACCACTTCCCGAACCACAAACCCTTGATTGTGCTTCCACACCATGACGGCAAGGTCATTCTCAGACAACAGGAATAACTGCCTGCCATCTGGCGTCATATTCATGCCAATGAGGTTTTCAAAAGGTCCCTGAATCACCTTACTGGTGTATAAACCATCAAACTCCTGCCACGTAACCAGCTGATTTTGCTCATTCACAAAAGCAAATGTGGCACTTTCATTATTGATAGCAAACGCAAATTGCTGAACACTCAATGGTGCTGCTGCCAAATTCTCTGGCATCCGATATTCGCGTGACTCTACCCTTGGAGAAATACTTCTTCCCTGACCATTAAATTGCACCGCAAAGTTGGGCTTAACCGACTGAATTTCGCCATCTGAATTCAAAAACGCAAACCAACCAGAACTTGCGGGCATTCTGGCGTGTGCTAAAGGAGAAATTTGGATTGAGCGCGACTGCTCGGTAATACCACTTTTCAGGTCTACATAAGTCAGCGTACCTGATTCAGAAAGCACGTACCCAAGCTGACCGTAGTCATCAACACCTGAAGCAAACGTCTGGCTTGGAGCATCAAAAGGAACTGAGGAGATTTGTTCAATTTTCGCGGAGGAAAAAACAGGCAGAACCATGAGTAAAAGATAGAAAAATATCAATAACAGGGCGACTAATACACTGATGCCACCAGCTTTCACTACGTATCGCATAAAACGGTCTTTTATCAACCGTTTACGATCACGTTCTTTTAATGAAAATTCGGTGTGGAGCATCTCTTTGTTCTACCTTTTTATAGTCAATGCCATAATATGTCGATTGGATGACAAAAATATTACAGAAATCCGATAAATCCTTGAAATCTGCTAAATCGCGCCTAATGCAATTGTATGCTGAAATAAAAATGTCATAAAAACATTTTACTTTCATTGAGTTCATTCTCAACACGACGTCAACGTTGGAACAGTACTATGAGTGCGGAAAAACTGTATATAGAAAAGGAACTTAGCTGGCTTTCGTTCAACGAGCGTGTCCTTCAGGAAGCCGCAGACAAAACTGTACCTTTAATAGAACGGGTACGCTTTCTTGGGATCTTCTCCAACAATTTGGATGAATTCTACAAAGTCCGTTTTGCTGACGTTAAACGCCGAATTCTCATCAACCAGGAGCGCGGCGGCAACGACAACTCGCGCCACCTGCTCAGCAAAATGCAGTCGAAAGCCCTCAAGCTTAATCAAGACTTTGATGAACTGTACAACGAACTGATTCTCGAAATGGCGCGCCGCCGGATTTTCTTAGTCAATGAAACTCAACTGAATGAACATCAGGAAAAATGGATTCGAAAGTATTTCCTCAAAGACGTTCTTCCGCACATCACTCCGCTTCTGATTACTGAAGAAATCGATGTCCTGCAGTTTTTAAAAGATGAATACTCTTATTTAAGCGTCGAAATGAAGCGGGATGAATCTTCCCTTTATGCTTTGTTAGAAATCCCAACCGACATTCTTCCTCGCTTTGTGATGGTGCCTGAGCAGAAAGGAAAACGCCGCAAAACCATAATCCTACTCGACAACATCATTCGCTTTTGTCTGGACGACATATTCCGAGGATTTTTTGAATATCAGGAACTGAACTGCTATGCGATGAAGATGACGCGAGATGCAGAGTACGACCTAAGCCACGAGCTTGAACACAGCTTGCTGGAACAAATGTCAGAAGGCTTAAGTCAGCGCCTGACTGCAATGCCAGTACGATTTGTTTATCAGAGAGACATGCCGGAAGAGATGCTGAGCATCTTGTGTAAAAAGCTACAAATGTCGAGCTTCGACAGCCTTATTCCTGGTGGACGCTACCATAATTTCAGAGACTTTATCGGTTTCCCGAACGTGGGTCGTGAGTATTTAGAAAACAAAACGTTACCGCCACTCCGTTGCACGGATTTCGACCGCTTCCCTAACGCATTTGAAGCCATTCGCGCTCAGGATATTTTGCTCTACTACCCTTACCATACGTTTGACCACATGACTGAGCTGGTCAGGCAAGCATCCTTCGACCCGAAAGTGCTGTCCATCAAAATCAATATCTATCGGGTAGCCAAGAACTCCAAGCTCATGAACTCGCTGATCGATGCGGTTCATAACGGCAAGCAAGTTACGGTAGTGGTAGAACTTCAGGCTCGCTTTGATGAGGAAGCTAATATTGAATGGTCTCGGGTACTCACCGAAGCCGGTGTACACGTGGTGTTTGGTGCACCAGGTTTGAAGATTCACTCCAAGCTGCTGCTTATTAGTCGCCGGGAAGGTGAAGACATCACCCGTTATGCTCACATCGGCACAGGCAATTTCCACGAGAAGACAGCCCGAATTTACACCGACTTTTCTTTGCTTACGGCGCAAAAAGAAATCACCAATGAAGTTCGCAACGTATTCGGCTACATAGAGAACCCTTATCGTCCAGTGAAGTTTACAGAACTGATTGTGTCGCCGCGAAACTCTCGCCAGCAACTTTATCGTCTGATCGATGGTGAGATTGCCAATGCCAAGATGGGCAAAAAAGCAGGTATCACCTTAAAAGTGAACAATCTGGTCGATAAAGGTTTAGTCAATAAACTCTATGGCGCAAACAACGCAGGTGTAAACATTCGAATGGTCATACGAGGTATGTGTTCGCTGGTTCCAGGAATAGAAGGGGTTAGTGAAAACATTAAGATCATTAGCATTGTCGATAGGTTTCTAGAGCACCCGAGAGTATTCATCACTGAGAATGATGGCGATCCTTTGGTATACATTTCGTCGGCAGACTGGATGACCCGAAACATTGATCATCGCATTGAGGTTGCAGCCCCAGTTCAGGACCCAAGGCTGAAACAAAGAATTATCGATATAGTGAATATACATTTCACCGATACGGTGAAAGCACGGTGGTTCGATAAAGAAATGAGTAATGCCTACGTACCGCGCGGAAATAAGAGAAAAGTCCGCTCACAAATTGCTATTTATGAATATTTGAAGCACATTGAAAAACAGGAAAGGAAAAAATGGCAATCAACAATAAGTCATGACTGAGATTGAATCACGCGATATCGCAGCAATAGACCTTGGCTCAAATAGTTTTCATATGGTCGTCGCCAAGGTTGTCGGGCAAGACCTGCAAATAGTCAGCCGACACAAACAAAGAGTACGACTGGCATCTGGCTTAGATAGCCTCAACAACCTTGACAACAGCGCCATCCAACGAGGATTAGACTGCCTCAAAATCTTTGCGGAACGTTTGCAGGGGTTTGAACCAGAAAACGTTCGGATAGCCGCCACTCACACACTTCGGCAAGCCAATAACGCTCACATTTTCATTCAGCGAGCGGCTGAAATACTCCCTTTTCCCATTGAAGTGATCTCTGGTCTTGAAGAAGGACGTCTTATCTATACAGGTGTCGCCCATACTCAACCTGAATCGGAAACCAAGCTGGTTATTGATATTGGCGGTGGCAGTACAGAGATGATCATCGGAACCGGGTTTGAACCTAAGATGATCAACAGTAAGCGAATGGGTTGCGTGAGCTTTACCGACAAATATTTTGCAAACGGTAAGCTAAATCGGAAGAACTTCAACAAAGCTGAAATTGCCGTTGAGCAGCGGCTAGAGTCTCTCACCAACAAATACATAAAACACGGATGGGATGTCGCCATTGGCTCTTCTGGCACCACAAAAGCAATCCGTGAAGTACTGATCAATATGGGCTTTGAAGATGGCATCATCACCCTTAAACGCCTACAAAAGCTGATTGATGAGCTGCTTCAGTTTGAGCAAATTGATGATGTGTCGCTGCCCGGTCTGACTGAAGAGCGGCAACCCGTCTTTGCAGCTGGCGTGGTTATCTTAGAAGGTATTTTCAAAGCGCTGTCCATAGACAAACTTCACTTCTCTCCGGGCGCTTTGCGTGAAGGGTTGCTCTATGAGATGGAAGAGCGTTTCGAGCGCAGTGACATTCGAATGCGTACCACTGAAAACCTCGCCCGCAAGCACTTAGTGGATCTGGAACACGCGGATAAGGTGCGCAAACAAGCCCGAAAATTTCTAGAGCAGTTAGCTCCCGATTTAGGTATTAAGAAGTCTAGCGAGTTGTTTGACCTTCTGGAATGGAGCGCCATGCTTCATGAAGTCGGTCTCAGCATTAGCTATCAGGGGTTTCATCGCCACTCTGAGTACATTCTGAAGAACACCAATATGCCAGGGTTCAATCAGGAGCAACAATTGGTATTGGCTTCATTAGCTCGTTTTCAGAGAAAAGCACTAAAGCTTCATGAACTGCCGGAATTCGCACTCTTCAAAACCAAACATATCTTGCCGCTTATTCGAATTATGCGCTTAGCTGTTCTCATTAATGGGCAGCGCAATGACACGCCATTACCTGACATTCAAATACAAGTGAATGACGATACGTGGACATTGAGCTGTGATGAGGAAAACTGGCTAGAGGACAATAAACTCCTTGAGGCAGACTTAGAGTTAGAAAGAGACATATGGAAAACGGCAGACTGGACTCTGAAATTCTGACTCTTTCAGAATCAAAAACGCCGAGTGGTTAGTGTCTGTTGACCTTAGACTCGGCGTTTTTCTATTTCATACTGGGGTTTTGACTCTAAAGCCCAACTTTCTCTAATTCTCGCTCAGCCATTTCTGGAGAGATAGGAACGTAGCCATCCTTAGAGACCAGAGCTTGCCCTTCTTCTGAAAAAATAAAGCGAATGAATTCTGCTTCCAGTGGGCTGAGCGGCTTAGTGGGGTGTTTATTCACGTACACGTAGAGGAAACGAGATAACGGGTAGACCCCAGACAAAATATTGCTTCGGCTAGCAGAGATGTATTCTCCACCGTTTCCTGAAATCGGTAATAATCGAACACCGGATACCAAATACCCTACACCAGAGTAACCAATGGTATTGATTGAAGATGCGACTGACTGAACAACGGATGCACTGCCGGGCTGTTCATTCACATTGCGTTTGAAGTCACCGCCACACAAAGCATTTTGCTTAAAGTACCCATATGTCCCTGAAACCGAGTTTCGCCCGAACAATTGTAGCCTTCTCTTTGCCCAGTCTTGCTCAATACCCAACTGCTTCCAGTTCTCTATAGATTCATTTGAACCACAACGAAGGGTAGAAGAAAAGATGCTGTCTATCTGTGTGAAATTCAGCCCTTCAATAGGATTGTCTTTATGGACAAAGATTCCGATAGCGTCAATCGCGATTCTCAGTGCCGTTGGTTTGTAACCATGCTGACGCTCAAACGCCTCTTCCTCTCGCGCTCGCATCGGACGGCTCATAGGACCAAACTGCGCCGTTTCTTCCACCAGAGCGGGCGTTGCTGTGGAGGAACCTGAAGCCTGAACCTGAACGTTTATGTTGGGGTAAATGTCGTTAAACTCTTCGACCCAGAGCGTCATCATGCTGGCTAGTGTATCCGACCCTACAGACGAAAGGTTACCCGAGATACCATTGACCTTTTGGTAGGGTTCGAGTTTTTCCTCGGCTTGAGCAAATGGCATGAAGAATCCAAGTAAAACGAATATCAGAAACTTCATAGTCTAGACTCTACCGACAGCCTTTTAGGCAGAACAAACGAGAAGCAACTGCCTTTGCCTACTTCACTTTGAATATTCAGATGCGAATCGTGATGGCTTAGAGCGTGTTTTACGATGGCGAGCCCTAATCCGCTGCCGCCTGTTTCGCGAGAACGTGCTTTGTCTACCCGATAGAATCGTTCGGTCAGTCGATGGATATGTTGCGGTTCGATACCATCACCTGTGTCTGCCACTTTCAATTCCGGTCCTTCCAGAGTTTGATGCCAGAGCACAGACACCTCTGCACCCGGAGGGGTGTACTTCACTGCATTGTAAACCAGATTAGAAATGGCACTGCGAAGCTGATCTTCATCGCCATACACATGGAGCTTGTCATCCACTTCAAATTTAAATACATGTCCATCTTCACCGCTGAGCGTGGTTGCCTCTTTCTCTAACACTTCCAGCATGCCGGGCACATTCACCACTTCATCCAATTCGTGCATTGGTGCAGCTTCAATTTTGGATAGAGTCAGTAATTGGTTAACCAGGCTATTCATTCTGTTGAGTTGCTCGGTCATTACTCCGTGCGCTTTACCCCACATCGGACCCACCAGCATCTCAGGGTCTTGAGTCATTTCCAGATAACCCTGAAGCACGGTCATTGGTGTGCGCAGCTCATGGGAAACATTGGCAAAGAAATTACGACGCATACCCTCTAGCTGCTTAACCTGAGAAACATCACGCACCACCATCAGGTGCTCACCTTCGGTGTAAGGCACAATACGAAGTTCCAGAATACGCTCCACATTAAGCGGAGAGCGCATTTCTAAAGGCTCTGAAAAATCTTGCTTATTGAGATATTTGATGAAATCAGGGGTTCGGATCAGATTCGAAATAGGCTGTCCAGAATCGTCTGGCCAACGAAAACCCAAAAGGTGCTGAGCCAACTTGTTGCACCAGACAATGTTACCTTCACCTCGAAATACAACAACCGCATCGGGTAAGGATTCCGCACCATTTCGGAAACGGCGAATCAGGTTGGTCAACTCTTTGCGTTTTTTTCGCTGACGTTGCTGAATGCGGTAAATGCCGTTGAATAACGACTCCCACATTCCTGTACCAGCAGGAGGGGTGAGCCTCTTATCATCCCAGAGCCAGGTCGACAGTCTTACCTGGTTATGTAACTGCCACCCAAGCTGAATCGCCGTGGCTGCTAACAGCAACCACGGCATGTATCCGAATATCCACCCTATCACTACCCAAGGGAGGTAAAAAAAAGCCAGCGACCAGGCTAGCTTTTTCCAGGTTAACCTTTCTACCATTCGCTCTCCACGTGTCTTTTGACCTTATGCTCGTGTAGAGAATCGATAACCCGCGCCACGCACGGTCTGTACTAATTTGTCATGACCCGCACCTTCTAACGCCTTTCGCAGGCGACGAATGTGAACATCTACCGTGCGGTCTTCTACATAAACGTTGGTTCCCCAAACATTATTTAGAAGCTGTTCCCGGCTGTAAACACGTTCTTGGTGGGTCATAAAGAAATGCAGCATCTTGAATTCAGTTGGTCCCATATCCAACGCCTGTTCATTGGCAGTTACTCGGTGAGAAACCGGGTCTAACTTCAGACCCTGAACATCGATTACGTCTTCTAAGGCAGTTGGAGTGACGCGGCGAATAACCGCTTTCAGACGAGCGATAAGCTCTTTCGGGGAGAAAGGCTTGGTGATGTAGTCATCCGCACCGACTTCCAGACCGCGAACTTTGTCTTCCTCTTCACCGCGAGCGGTAAGCATCACAACTGGAATATTCTTAGTCAGCTCTTCACGTTTCAGATGCTTGATAAAGTTAATGCCAGAACCGCCTGGCAGCATCCAATCCAGTAAAATCAGATCTGGGTAGGGTTCGCAAAGTTTGCTGATAGCAGTATCGTAATCTTCTGCTTCGACAGCTTGGTAACCTTTTTGCTCAAGTACGAAACACAACATCTCTCTGATAGGTGCTTCATCTTCAACAACCAGAATCCTTCTAGACATAATTGAATTACCTTTAAATTTAATCAACGTCATGCATTATCGTGATTAATTATGACACTTTTGTGACCCTTGAAAACAAATTTTCACATAAGTTTCATTGTGCAATTTCCAGTTTCGTTCAGGACAAACTCGGAAAAATCCCCTATCATCAGCCCCCTAAACAGAATAAGACGAGAATGGATATGTGGTTTAAAAACTGCCTGGTATATCGCTTTAATCGCGATATCGAATTTAACGCCGAAAAATTAGAAGAACAGCTGCAAGAGTTTCGCTTCACACCGTGTGGCAGCCAGGACAAACAAAAGTTTGGCTGGACAACAGCCATGGGCAGACACGGCGATATGATGACCCACGTGTCTGACAATCAGATCCTTATCTGTGCCAAAAAAGAAGAAAAGATGCTGCCCGCTTCTGTCATTAAAGAATCGCTCAATGCCAAAGTTGAAGCGATGGAAGCCGAAGAAGGTCGCCCTCTTAAAAAGAAAGAGAAGGACACGCTAAAAGAAGACATCATCATCGATCTTCTTCCGCGAGCGTTCAGCCGCAGTAATGTCACGTTTGTACTTATTATGCCTAAGGATGGCTTTATCCTTGTTGATGCAAGCAGCTACAAGAAAGCAGAAGATGTGCTGGCATTACTGCGTAAAACCATGGGCAGTTTGCCCGTTGTTCCAGCCATTCCAGAGCAGGCGGTTGAATCCACCATGACTGAATGGGTGAAAACATCGAACACCGCGACAGGCTTCACTATGCTAGATGAAGCTGAGTTAAAATCCGTACTGGAAGATGGTGGTGTGATTCGCTGTAAGAAGCAAGAATTGTCCGCAGATGAAATCCTGTCTCACATTGAAGCCAACAAGCTGGTGACCAAGCTTGCACTGAACTGGGAAGACAGAATCGAGTTCATTCTCGCCGATGATGGCAGTATCAAGCGCCTGAAATTCAGTGATGAGCTCAAAGACCAGAACGAAGACATTCCAAGAGAAGATCAGGCGGCACGATTCGATGCAGACTTCTCACTGATGTGCGGAGAATTCAGTGCTTTCCTTCCATCACTTTATGACGCTTTGGGCGGCCTGCCACATAGTGAGTAACAAGCAAACTTTCTAGGTATAAGGTGCTTGCAACTATCTGTTTTAATATGAGTAGCTTGCACCTGCTTTTCAAATGTGAATCAAGTCGAGTGTTTATGTAACTATTCTAGAACAGACATCTCATTACATGTAGCTTACGCGCCCTCTGACTTTCGCAAAGCTATAAAGGGAATGAATGTGAAAATAAAAGTTGCATTGGCGTGTATTACTACACTTGTACTATCTGGTTGTGGTGGCGGTAACAACGGGGATAATAATGTCGAGGCAACAATCTCTGAACCTGTTTCATCACGTATATCTAAGAAGTTTGTAGATTTTGATAGTGATGGTGTACCTGAGTTTGAAACTCTATATACCTACAATAGCGACGGATACGTTACTTCAGAGCTCACCCGTCGGCTCACAACCGACAAGGATCTATCGTATGGTTCATTACGTACAAAGCAAGATACATTCGAGGTTGTAACAAACTTTGATGACCAGAACTTTCCCACATACATAGAAGAAATCATAGATGGAGTAAGTAGATCGAAAGCTGTGTTTACATTTAGTGGTTCAAATAGAATAGGTGATATCGTCGAGGGAGATAAAACATATCGTTTTTTCTATGACTCAGAAGGGAAAGCACAAAAAGCTGAGCTTTATGATTCTGATAACAATGTGTCAGATACCTACACATATACTTACAATGAACTTGGCCAGCTAATTAAAACTCAATCTAATAATATGAGTTTGGATTTCAACTGGAACAAAAATAACTTAGTCAGTGAATTACATTTGTCTTTTAACACTAATCATCTGAAGGTTTCCCAAGATAGGTACTACACATACGAAAGTGGAAGACTTAAAACGGAAAGCATTGACAGTTCCACTTCTCTCGGTAGTCAAAAAACTGAAAAACATTCCACTCTTGTTGAGTTTATAATTGATGAAAAAGCGGGCAAGACTGTCGGAGAAAAACGGACATCTAAAGATGAAAAAGGTGACATTAATAGTCCCTTTTCATACGAAACTTCTTATGAAACAGAGGAAGGTGAATGCATGGAAGTCGGAAGATTACACTCACAACTGTATAAGTCTCCAATTAAAAGCGGTAAGACCACACAACTGCTTAACAACTGTAGCCTTTAACTTCTCGGCTAATACCCACACAAATTTACTGGTAAGAACCTTCCAGAAAGCGTAAAATTTGCGCCCTCCGATGCCACTGGGTGGCATCGGTCTGACTTGAAATCAGAAATAGAGAAGAAGCAATGTTCAAACCAGAATTACTGTCGCCGGCAGGAAGCCTTAAAAATATGCGTTACGCATTTGCCTATGGAGCCGATGCGGTATATGCCGGTCAACCCCGTTACAGCCTTCGTGTTCGTAACAATGAATTCAATCATGAGAACCTGAAAATAGGCATCGACGAAGCCCATGCTCAAGGCAAAAAGCTTTATGTCGTCTGCAACATTCAGCCTCACAACTCTAAGCTCAAAACCTTTATCCGCGATTTAAAACCAGTTGTGGAGATGAATCCCGATGCGCTTATCATGTCGGACCCTGGTCTTATTATGATGGTGCGTGAAGCGTTTCCTGATATGCCAATCCATCTGTCGGTTCAGGCTAACGCGGTAAACTGGGCAACGGTAAAATTCTGGGCAGCAAATGGCGTTGAACGCGTGATTGTATCTCGTGAGTTGTCGTTAGAAGAAATTGAAGAAATTCGTGAACATTGCCCTGAAACAGAATTAGAAGTCTTCGTCCATGGTGCATTATGCATGGCATATTCCGGACGCTGCCTGCTGTCTGGCTACATGAACAAACGTGATCCTAATCAAGGTACCTGTACTAATGCGTGCCGATGGGAATACAACGTAGAGCAAGGAAAAGAAGACGAATCTGGTCAGATCGTAGAAAAATTTGACCCTACAGAAGCGCAAAGCATTGAAGTACAGGATGAACGCCCAGACAACACTCTAGGCCTAGGTAAGCCAACGGATGAAGTAGTTCTTTTATCTGAAAGCCATCGTCCGGAAGAAAAAATGGCGGCATTCGAAGATGAACACGGCACCTACATCATGAACTCGAAAGATTTACGTGCGGTTCAGCATGTCGAGAGATTGACTAAAATGGGTGTACACTCACTGAAAATCGAAGGTCGTACTAAGTCTTTCTACTACTGTGCGCGCACCGCTCAGGTATACCGCAAAGCAATCGATGACGCCGTCGCGGGTAAACCGTTCGATGAAACACTGATGGGCACATTGGAAAGTCTTGCTCATCGTGGTTACACAGAGGGTTTTCTTCGCAGGCACACTCACGATAGATACCAAAATTATGACTACGGATACTCAGTCTCTGATTCTCAGCAATTTGTGGGAGAGTTTACGGGTAAGCGTCGTGGCGATCTGGCTGAAGTCGAAGTGAAGAATAAATTTGTACTCGGCGATACGTTAGAGCTAATGACACCGCAAGGAAACGTTACCTTCACGCTCGAAGCGATGGAAAACCGTAAATCCCAAGCTGTTGATGACGCCAAAGGTAATGGGCACTTCGTATTTATTCCGGTTCCGGAAGAAGTGGACCTGGACTATGCACTGCTTATGCGTAATCTAAACTCAGGACAAGATACCCGTAACCCAACAGGTAAGTAAGCAATGGCGTTGCTGATTAAAGACAGCTGCATCAACTGCGATATGTGTGACCCGGAATGCCCGAATGGTGCTATTTCCATGGGTGACAGTATTTACGAGATCGACCCTGACTTGTGTACTGAATGCAAAGGGCACTATGAAAAGCCAACGTGTCAGTCCGTTTGCCCAATCACTAAATGTATCGTGGTAGACCCCAATCATGTCGAAACGGATGAGCAGTTACTTGAAAAGTTTGTCATCATTCAAGGATTGGCGTAACCGCTATTGAAACAAGCTAAATAATAAAAAATAGCCCGGATTTAACCGGGCTATTTTTTTGTGTCCATTAAATAAAGTAAACGCTTAATAGTGTTCTGCGTTGTCGTAATATTCATTTGACTTCAATGCTGTAAATATCACCGCAACATCCACATCACTTCCAACAACTTGACGCAGACGTTCAGTAACGACTTTAGCCACTTTATCTTGCGTTTCCTGACCACGATCGAACCATAAAATTTCTACAAATGGATAAGCAGGTTCAACTTTGCCACTGTGGAAGAAAGTTGAGTAGATGTATTCGAAGGTAAAATCTTCGTTTGGGCAATCCATTAGAGGTTGTAGGTCCTCTAATAAGACTTCGGAAAGTGTTTGTACAGTTTGTGGCTCTACAGCTCGAAAACGCAAATGCGGCATGACATGCTTCCTATTATTAATTTGGTAGAAAGCATATCACGGTTCTATTCATGAGTTATCAGATTGTTATGAAGAAACCTTGTTACTGAGATAACTGATCCAACCCTTGGCGGAATCGGAAGGAATTTTTTCATTCAGCCTTTTGGCTTCTGCTAAGGCGTCTTGGAATCGGTTTAATTTGTACAATAAACGAATCTTTGCCAGAGAAAAGTCGCGTCTATCTGCGTAAGGTCTCGCTTTATCTATAATCCCGATTGCCTGTTGGTAACGAGATTGCTGAATCAGCAATTGCGCTAATCGCCAGTGGTACTTCGGATTTATTTTCGAAACCGTCTGCCATGCACTGATGGCATTATCCCACTCTTTGGCCACTTGCCAGTAATTTGCCTGCATCCTCAAGTTTTTTTCACTCTTCGACTTCGGATACTTAGCAAACATTTCTTTTAGGATTCGTGCAGCTTTCTCAGGCATTCTATGTTGCCCGTAGAGCTGCGCCATCACGATGTATTCATTTATGGTGAAATGAATACCCTGATACTTACTTAAAGCGTAAGTTTCGAGCGCGCTTTGCTGTTTTCCTTGCTGCAATTGTGTCGAGACTAATTGTTGCCACCAAGACTTTTGATTCGGTTCGAATCGGAGTATTCGATTCACCGTTTTCTCGGCGTCTTTCCATCTCTCTAACTGAAGCTCGGAAACGACTCGAATCTTAAGTGCTTGTAATGTTTCACGCGAGTTGCTCGGCTTGTACTGCTTAATTCTAGCAAGTGAAGACTTCCAGTTTTGCTGCTGGTAGTACGCCATAGACATTCTGAGCTGAATGGCATTTTTATCTTTTATTAACTGTTTTTTTACGTTGTTATCTGACGCTGGATAATCCGTTTTCAACAACACCAGATAATGCGGTATGGCTTGTTTAAATTTTTGCTCTGAGAACAAAATATCAGCCAACATTTGACGTGTCTTCCACTGGTCTACAGGTTGCAAAGCATTCACTTTTACAGACACATCCAGTGACTTTATTGCTTTAGCCGCATTTTCAGCTTGCCAGTAATATACACCCAGAATTCGCTTGGTGAATGCTTTGTCGTAATCAGATTTTAAGGACATACCTTCCAGAAGAACAATAGCTTCATTAAGCTTGTCCTCCTGTTGAAGTTCGCTGGCCTGATGCAGTTTTTTACCGGCATAATTAGAGAGCTTACTGGCTTGAACACTAAGGCTCGAGAACAGTAAACAGGTTCCTAATGTCACTGCAAGAATGCGTTTCATACCTATTTGCTCATCTTAAATTCAATTTTCACACGCTGATCAAGCTGCTTGACGGCTTTCCCACCCTCGAGCTTAGGTTGATATTTCCAACGTTTTAGGGCGTTCATTGCCTCACGTACAAAAATTTTGTTCGGGTGGACTTCAACCAAATTGATGTCTTCTGGTCGTCCTTGTTCGTCAATGGTAAAACTCAGGACAACATAACCTTCCATTCTGCGCTTTTGAGCTCTAGGCGGATATCTAGGCTCAACCCTGTATAAAGGTAGAGCTTGCTGATCCTGACCGATTCCATCCAAAGAAGGCATAGATACCGCGACACCTAAATTAGCCAGAGCCAGTTTGGGGGCGGTTAATGTTTGGGGAACCTGAGCCTTTGCTACATTCGGTGTAGAGGTTGGTAAAGGTTTAGGTTGGTCAGGTAACTTAGGCGGCTCAGGAAGCTCTCTCTGACGTCTCTGAACATTAGCCTCCGGCTCCTGCATGACAAGATCAAACATGACCGAAGGTTTGGATTCCTCTAGCTTTCCGTTCTGGCTGCTGACCATCCATGCCATAAAGTAAAAAAGCGACGCTGAAACGACGAAAGCAAGAGGTAATGCGAGAAACAGTCTTTTCATGACTTCGAACTTACCTTTTCTCTTCTGTCGCCAAAGCAATTTTATCGACACCCGCTCCTTTGGCGGCATCCATCACTTCCACAACCGTGCCGTTATAAGAGTGCTTATCAGCCTGAATCACTAAACTTGCGTCAGGCTTATCTAAAAGAAGCGTTTCCAAAGCAGCCTGAACTCGTTCAACATCGACTCGACGTTTATCAATAAAGACGTCGTTGGATGCCGTAATAGCGATAAAGATACCCGCATCTTTCTGGCTGCTGGCGTGCGCTGCCTGTGGTCGATTGACTTCAACCCCAGACTCTTTTACAAACGAACTGGTTACAATGAAGAAGATCAGCATGATGAACACGATGTCCAACATAGACGTTAAGTCGACCGTTGCTTCTTCTTTTGCTTTAGCGGGACGAACCAATCTCATTCGCCACTCCTTAATTGTTGTTCAAGTTTTAATGCTTTTTTGTTTGCCATCTTAACCAAACGCGAATGGGCAAACATCCCTGCTAATGCGGCTACCATTCCGGCCATTGTTGGCAATGTAGCCATCGAAATGCCGGAAGCCATAAGCTTTGGCTCACTGCTGCCCGCCAGAGCCATAAGATCAAAAACGGCGATCATTCCAGTAACGGTTCCTAACAAGCCGAGCATAGGACATAAGCTCACTAATGCTTTGATGAAATCCAAATGCTGATTCAACTGGAGCGAGGCCTTATGCATAACACCATCTTTATGAGCTAATGCGTACCAAGACTCATGTTCAACACGTTCATTCCAATCCTGAATCCACTTCTGCTTTTGTTTGCCAAAACTGAAACTGAGAAACAAAACGCGTTCGATGATCAGTAACCAACATAGGAATACAACGCCCGCCAGCCACCACAGAACCTGACCACCTCTTGCCATAAATTCAGCAAGGGTGTTGACTTCGGTCTGGTGATAAACGAGTGCTAGGTTCTCAATCATACCTATGCTGCCTCGGCTAGCGTCTCTGATTCTGCACGTTGAGCAACCAGGCTTACACCTTGTTTCTCTAATGTGCCTTTAATCGCTTCAGCGCGGCTAGAAAGAATGTTATGTGCCAGCAGTAATGGCATTGCGGCTACCAACCCCATGACTGTCGTGACAAGTGCCATAGAAATACCACCGGCCATCACTTTAGGGTCACTATTGCCGAATTGAGTAATGACCTGGAATGTTTCGATCATTCCCGTCACTGTACCCAGCAAGCCAAGCATTGGTGCCAGCGCAGCCATCAACTTAAGCATTGACAACCCACGCTCCAGACCATGTTGCTCATCCAGAATACGCTCCAATAGCCGCAGCTCAATAGAGTCAATCGACTGTTGTTTGTCGCTTTCAAACGCCTGAAGGATACGCCCCATAGGGTTGTTACCCGGTTGATCAGGTTTCTTCAATTGACTAGAAATCTTAGCTTGAGTAATAAGAAGAACAATGCCTCGATAGAGCGCAATAATTAGACCCGATGCTAGTAAAGCAATAATAATCTTACCGACAACGCCACCTTGTTCAATGCGTTGCCACAAGTTGGGCTGATTGGCATACTGCTCAAGTAACAAGCCACGGGTAGGATCAAGCAAAACATCTGAACCTTGAGTCACTTGGGAGGCCACAGTCGAGTTCTTTGGAAGAACTTGATATTGAGTAGCAAACTGGTTTTGTGAGTCCCACTTAAGATGACCAAACTCGGAAACTAGTGCCATATCACCCAGTTGGATCGCTGTTTCCTGAGATTGGCTACCATCCCCATTAACAAATGGCACTTTGACTTCAGAAATATAACCACTGGCTGAAATCTTGTATTCAACCGCTTTCCAAAACCCTTCAAGCATATTGAGCGATGGCAAAGCTTCCGTGCTGATTACTCGCTCAATCAGAGCGAGCTCTTCAGAAGCTTCAGGAATAAAGGAGTTCTGATAGTCTTGCTTCACTTCTTTCGCAGATTGTCTGACAACTCCAAACAATTCGCCTAGGCTGCCTGTTTCAATCTGGAGCTGTTTTTCCTTTTCAGAAAGCAGCCGCTCGTTTTCACTAAACTGCTCACTTAAGGCTTGGTTTTCTTTTTCCAAAGCAGCCAGCGCTTTTTCGAGCTGTAATTTCTTCTTGGTAAGTGCTGCTTTCTGTTCCTTGGTAAGTTGTACCCTCTCAGCACTGTTAGCACGCTCAGCTTGATACACCTTATTCGCAGTATTATCGATCTGAGATAAGCTTTGCTCCGCATTAACTGATAATGTCACTGACAGTGTTGCAATCGCTAGGGCATTAAATAAGTGCTTCATATTACAGCTCCTTCTCAGACGTAGTGATAGACAGAGGTAATGTCACCACAGAAGGTGCCTGCTGTTTTGCAGCCATCGCAAATGCTTTATTGATTTCTATACCCTTTTCTTTTGGAAGTTCTTCCCACGTTTTATTTTGTTGTCTCCACACCCAATATTTTTGGTTGTCGAGACTACGGGAAACCAAGCTAACCCGACCAAAGTAGAGTTGCTCGACCTGACGAATCCCATCGTTGAGTTCGATTTCTGCCGGATAAGCGCCAAGCTTTGTTCCGTAATCAATCTCGATTTGGTACGCCTCTAGGATCCTACGGTATTTTTCTGCTTCGGCTACATCAGCCCTTCCCATAAGAAGTTTGATATCGTCCAGGCGTTTTTGGCGGGCTTCATGTCGAAGGGGAACATCGCTAGTCAGTACAGACTCAAGCCCATCAATCATTCGGTACATTAGCGGTACAATGCCCTGACGAGTGTCTTCAATGTCTTTTAACTGCTGCTCAAGGCTATCCAATTCAGTGTTCTGACTTGTTACTAGTTTGCGAAGATGATTTCTATAAAGCGTTAGGTTTTCAATCTGAGTTTCCAACTGCTCTATTTCCGATTGCAAGGTAAACGATGCTTCAACATTGGCATCAACATTTGCCTGAGCCTTTTGCATAGTCTTGTTGGTTTTTTTCTCAATTGCTCTGGCTTTATCTAGATCATCAGCCAGCGATGTAGTGGAAACACTCATAGCAGCAATAGTGACTGCCAAAGCTTTAACCCCTTTAGAAACGATATCTTTCATTAGTAACTCTTAGACGAATCCATGTCGTCTACCACATATGATATGAATGGATAACAATTCCAAGCTCACAGCAATTTCCTGAACAGGTCATTGAGTTTAAGAATTGGTGTATAACAATAAGGCGATTATTAAATCAAAGATGGGAATAATTTTCATTAACTTTCTAAAGTTTTACATTTGACAGATTTGTAAAGATAACTTCCAGAGATATGGACAGTTTTTCAGAGCTCTGTAAAACACTAAGTTTTTGGGAATGTAGAGGTATAGAGAAAAACTTCTGATGTGTTCTTATTAAAGACTCACTTGATTACAAAAGTGACTAAGCGACAAAGATTGGCTGATATCGTCTATTGTCAGAAGAGAAGTATACAAAAGCAATAGATGCAAAAAAGCCCCAGCATTTCTGCTGAGGCTTTCTATATGGCAGGGGTGGAGAGATTCGAACTCCCAACACGCGGATTTGGAATCCGCTGCTCTGCCAATTGGAGCTACACCCCTATAGTTCGATTTTAAAGAGTCGACACTCTGAATAAATGGCGGAGTGGACGGGACTCGAACCCGCGACCCCCGGCGTGACAGGCCGGTATTCTAACCAACTGAACTACCACTCCGCAGTGGTATCTCTTACTAAATAAAGTCTTATGGTTAGATTGCTTTATCTAGTTTTGCCTTCAGATTTTTCAAAATCTGAAAACAAGGAAACAAGCCTGGCGATGTCCTACTCTCACATGGGGAAACCCCACACTACCATCGGCGCTATTGCGTTTCACTTCTGAGTTCGGCATGGAATCAGGTGGGTCCACAACGCTATGGTCGCCAAGCAAATTCTTAATTCGGAAAGCTGTTTTTTTAGTTCTGATTCTTACACATTCAATGTTCTTATCTGAGCCCACAAAACCCCTTGGGTGTTGTATGGTTAAGCCTCACGGGCAATTAGTACAGGTTAGCTCAACGCCTCACAACGCTTACACACCCTGCCTATCAACGTTCTGGTCTCGAACAACCCTTTAGGATACTTAAAGTATCAGGGAAGACTCATCTCAGGGCTCGCTTCCCGCTTAGATGCTTTCAGCGGTTATCGATTCCGAACTTAGCTACCGGGCAATGCCATTGGCATGACAACCCGAACACCAGAGGTTCGTCCACTCCGGTCCTCTCGTACTAGGAGCAGCCCCCTTCAATCTTCCAACGCCCACGGCAGATAGGGACCGAACTGTCTCACGACGTTCTAAACCCAGCTCGCGTACCACTTTAAATGGCGAACAGCCATACCCTTGGGACCGACTTCAGCCCCAGGATGTGATGAGCCGACATCGAGGTGCCAAACACCGCCGTCGATATGAACTCTTGGGCGGTATCAGCCTGTTATCCCCGGAGTACCTTTTATCCGTTGAGCGATGGTACCTTCCATTCAGAACCACCGGATCACTATGACCTGCTTTCGCACCTGCTCGAATTGTCATTCTCGCAGTCAAGCGGGCTTATGCCATTGCACTAACCACACGATGTCCAACCGTGTTTAGCCCACCTTCGTGCTCCTCCGTTACTCTTTGGGAGGAGACCGCCCCAGTCAAACTACCCACCAGGCACTGTCCTCACTCCCGATAAGGGAGCCAAGTTAGAACATCAAAGCTACAAGGGTGGTATTTCAAGGACGGCTCCACGCAATCTGGCGACTGCGTTTCAAAGCCTCCCACCTATCCTACACATGTAGGTTCAATGTTCAGTGCCAAGCTGTAGTAAAGGTTCACGGGGTCTTTCCGTCTAGCCGCGGGTACACTGCATCTTCACAGCGATTTCAATTTCACTGAGTCTCGGGTGGAGACAGCGTGGTCATCATTACGCCATTCGTGCAGGTCGGAACTTACCCGACAAGGAATTTCGCTACCTTAGGACCGTTATAGTTACTACGCCGTTTACCGGGGCTTCGATCAAGAGCTTCGTCCAAAGACTAACCCCATCAATTAACCTTCCGGCACCGGGCAGGCGTCACACCGTATACGTCATCTTACGATTTTGCACAGTGCTGTGTTTTTAATAAACAGTTGCAGCCACCTGGTATCTGCGACTCTCGTCAGCTCCATCCGCGAGGGACTTCACCGATAAGAGCGTACCTTCTCCCGAAGTTACGGTACCATTTTGCCTAGTTCCTTCACCCGAGTTCTCTCAAGCGCCTTGGTATTCTCTACCCGACCACCTGTGTCGGTTTGGGGTACGATTCCTTACAATCTGAAGCTTAGAGGCTTTTCCTGGAAGCATGGCATCAATGACTTCATCACCGTAGTGACTCGACATCGTGTCTCAGCCTTAAAGAGAGCCGGATTTACCTAACTCTCAAGCCTACGCACTTGAACCTGGACAACCGTCGCCAGTACCACCTAGCCTTCTCCGTCCCCCCATCGCAATTGTAAGAAGTACGGGAATATTAACCCGTTTCCCATCGACTACGCTTTTCAGCCTCGCCTTAGGGGTCGACTTACCCTGCCCCGATTAACGTTGGACAGGAACCCTTGGTCTTCCGGCGAGGGAGTTTTTCACTCCCTTTATCGTTACTCATGTCAGCATTCGCACTTCTGATACCTCCAGCAGCCCTTACAGACCACCTTCAACGGCTTACAGAACGCTCCCCTACCCCGCATACAAAGTATGCAGCCGCAGCTTCGGTGTATTGCTTAGCCCCGTTACATCTTCCGCGCAGAGCGACTCGACCAGTGAGCTATTACGCTTTCTTTAAATGATGGCTGCTTCTAAGCCAACATCCTGGCTGTCTGAGCCTTCCCACATCGTTTCCCACTTAGCAATACTTTGGGACCTTAGCTGGCGGTCTGGGTTGTTTCCCTCTCCACGACGGACGTTAGCACCCGCCGTGTGTCTCCCGGATAGTACTTACTGGTATTCGGAGTTTGCAAAGGGTTGGTAAGTCGGGATGACCCCCTAGCCTTAACAGTGCTCTACCCCCAGTAGTATTCGTCCGAGGCGCTACCTAAATAGCTTTCGGGGAGAACCAGCTATCTCCAGGTTTGATTGGTGCTTTCACCCCTAGCCACAAGTCATCCGCTAATTTTTCAACATTAGTCGGTTCGGTCCTCCAGTTGATGTTACTCAACCTTCAACCTGCCCATGGCTAGATCACCTGGTTTCGGGTCTATATCCGAGACTGAGCGCCCAGTTAAGACTCGGTTTCCCTACGGCTCCCCTAGATGGTTAACCTTGCCACTGAATATAAGTCGCTGACCCATTATACAAAAGGTACGCAGTCACCCCGAAGGGCTCCTACTGCTTGTACGTACACGGTTTCAGGTTCTATTTCACTCCCCTCACAGGGGTTCTTTTCGCCTTTCCCTCACGGTACTGGTTCACTATCGGTCAGTCAGTAGTATTTAGCCTTGGAGGATGGTCCCCCCATATTCAGACAGGATATCACGTGTCCCGCCTTACTCGATTTCACTTGAAATGCGCTGCCGGTTACGGGGCTATCACCCTGTATCGCGCTCCTTTCCAGAAGCTTCACCTGACGCATAAAAAGCTTAAGGGCTAATCCAATTTCGCTCGCCGCTACTTTCGGAATCTCGGTTGATTTCTCTTCCTTCGGGTACTTAGATGTTTCAGTTCCCCGAGTTCGCTTCACTGAGCTATGTATTCACTCAGCAATACTTACTTATGTAAGTGGGTTTCCCCATTCGGAAATCCCAGACTCAAATGACTCTTACTGTCTTATCTGGGCTTATCGCAAGTTAGTACGTCCTTCATCGCCTCTGACTGCCAAGGCATCCACCGTGTACGCTTAGTCACTTAACCATACAACCCCAAGAGGTTTCGTATGTTCAAACAACCAAGGTTTGTGTCTCTCATTATTGAATGAGCGAGAGACATTCGATTTTGCCGGACTCAAATATAAACATCACAAGGATGTTTCCAAGAACACTTGAATGTGTGTTGGTACCTAAAACAAAGTTTTAGGATTTGAGAACTTTTAATTGAATAACAACGCTTATCCGTAGATAAGGGGATGGTTGTTATTCGTCAGCTTTCCAAATTGTTAAAGAGCGTGATTCGTTAAGAACCATTTTTAAATATTCTGTATCAAGAAAATACTTAAAGATGGTGGAGCTAAGCAGGATCGAACTGCTGACCTCCTGCGTGCAAGGCAGGCGCTCTCCCAGCTGAGCTATAGCCCCATAAAGATTCAATGTCTGACCCGCTATCTTTGGGAAGATAGTGGTGGGTCTGAGTGGACTTGAACCACCGACCTCCCGCTTATCAGGCGAGCGCTCTAACCAGCTGAGCTACAGACCCAACATTGCTCTTAACGTTATAAACCGTACCAATCTGTGTGAACACTCATCGCAATAATCATCGTATAAGGAGGTGATCCAGCCCCAGGTTCCCCTAGGGCTACCTTGTTACGACTTCACCCCAGTCATGAACCACAAAGTGGCAAGCGTCCTCCCGAAGGTTAAACTACCTGCTTCTTTTGCAGCCCACTCCCATGGTGTGACGGGCGGTGTGTACAAGGCCCGGGAACGTATTCACCGTGGCATTCTGATCCACGATTACTAGCGATTCCGACTTCATGGAGTCGAGTTGCAGACTCCAATCCGGACTACGACGCACTTTTTGGGATTCGCTCACTCTCGCAAGTTGGCCGCCCTCTGTATGCGCCATTGTAGCACGTGTGTAGCCCTACTCGTAAGTATGATGACTTGACGTCGTCCCCACCTTCCTCCGGTTTATCACCGGCAGTCTCCCTGGAGTTCCCACCCGAAGTGCTGGCAAACAAGGATAAGGGTTGCGCTCGTTGCGGGACTTAACCCAACATTTCACAACACGAGCTGACGACAGCCATGCAGCACCTGTCTCATAGTTCCCGAAGGCACCAAAGCATCTCTGCTAAGTTCTATGGATGTCAAGAGTAGGTAAGGTTCTTCGCGTTGCATCGAATTAAACCACATGCTCCACCGCTTGTGCGGCCCCGTCAATTCATTTGAGTTTTAATCTTGCGACCGTACTCCCCAGGCGGTCTACTTAACGCGTTAGCTCCGAAAGCCACGGCTCAAGTCACAACCTCCAAGTAGACATCGTTTACGGCGTGGACTACCAGGGTATCTAATCCTGTTTGCTCCCCACGCTTTCGCATCTGAGTGTCAGTATCTGTCCAGGGTCGCCTTCGCCACCGGTATTCCTTCAGATCTCTACGCATTTCACCGCTACACCTGAAATTCTACCCCCTCTACAGTACTCTAGCCTGCCAGTTTCAAATGCAGTTCCGAGGTTGAGCCCCGGGCTTTCACATCTGACTTAACAAACCACCTGCATGCGCTTTACGCCCAGTAATTCCGATTAACGCTCGCACCCTCCGTATTACCGCGGCTGCTGGCACGGAGTTAGCCGGTGCTTCTTCTGCAGCTAACGTCAAAATGCGCATCTATTAAATACACACCCTTCCTCACTGCTGAAAGTGCTTTACAACCCGAAGGCCTTCTTCACACACGCGGCATGGCTGCATCAGGCTTGCGCCCATTGTGCAATATTCCCCACTGCTGCCTCCCGTAGGAGTCTGGACCGTGTCTCAGTTCCAGTGTGGCTGATCATCCTCTCAGACCAGCTAGGGATCGTCGCCTTGGTGAGCCTTTACCTCACCAACTAGCTAATCCCACCTGGGCATATCCTGACGCGAGAGGCCGAAGGTCCCCCTCTTTGAGCCGAAGCTATTATGCGGTATTAGCCATCGTTTCCAATGGTTATCCCCCACATCAGGGCAATTTCCCAGGCATTACTCACCCGTCCGCCGCTCGACGCCGTTGTCGTTCCCCGAAGGTTCAGACAACTCGTTTCCGCTCGACTTGCATGTGTTAGGCCTGCCGCCAGCGTTCAATCTGAGCCATGATCAAACTCTTCAATTTAAGATTTTGGTCGGCTCAATGAATACTGAACATTACATAAAGTAATGTTTTGAATTGACTGTGCTGAATCCGAAGATTCAATGGTCACTTCGTATCATTGAAACCTAATTTGAAACCGAAGTTTCTAATTGGATTATCATCAACGAGTGCCCACACAGATTGATAGGTCTATATTGTTAAAGAACTTGGCTTTTCGAGAAACTTTTCTCTCAAAGCGGACGGACATTTTAGCCAGTTAAGTTGTTGTGTCAAACACTTTTTTCAACTCAGTTAGTTTGCCCTGTTATCGCGATTAATCCGTGACAACGAGGCGGCATTATAGGGACTTCGTTTAATGGCGCAACCCCAAATTTGAAAAAAGTTCATGCCGAGCGTTTGATTGCTCAGAATTACATCAAAGCGCGCTGCAAATAAGCAAAAAGAGGGATAAATCCCTCTTTTACTAATCACACTTTTCGAATCTAAGCTTGGTGGGCAATGATTCTGTCCTTATTCACTAATAGCTGGACTTTCTTATCTGGATTCACCTTTCCAGCGAGAATTGCTTTAGCTAGTGGGTTTTCGACACTCTGCTGAATCGCTCTCTTAAGAGGTCTCGCACCATAAACCGGGTCAAAGCCGACTTCTGAAATAAGATCCAACGCCTTCTCCGATACTTCTAACTCATACCCCTTATCAGCCATTCGGTTGCCTAAACGAGTGAGCTGTATAGAAGCAATCGACTTGATATGCTCTTTACCCAGAGGATGGAACACCACACTTTCATCAACACGATTTAAGAATTCAGGTCTGAAGTGCTTGCTGACCACTTCCATTACTTCTTCTTTCATTCCATCGTAATCCAAGGTCGCGAAGTTCTCCTGAATACGAGAGGAACCAAGATTCGATGTCATGATGACTACGGTATTGCGGAAATCGACAGTTCTTCCCTGTCCATCCGTTAGTCGACCGTCGTCGAGAACCTGAAGCAGGATATTAAATACATCTGGATGTGCTTTTTCGACTTCGTCCAGAAGAATAACGGAATAAGGCTTACGGCGAACGGCTTCTGTTAAATAGCCACCTTCTTCATAACCGACGTAACCGGGAGGTGCACCCACCAATCTTGCAACCGAGTGTTTTTCCATAAATTCCGACATATCGATACGAACCATCGCATCTTCACTGTCGAACATGAAACTTGCCAAGGTTTTACAAAGTTCGGTTTTACCCACACCAGTCGGACCTAAGAATAAGAAGGAACCGATCGGTTTATTTGGGTCCGATAAACCCGCACGGCTGCGTCGAATGGCATTGGACACCACTTCAACGGCTTCTTGTTGACCAATCACACGTTTATGAAGCACTTCTTCCATTCGAAGTAACTTCTCTTTTTCCGCTTCCAACATTTTGGATACCGGAATCCCGGTTTGCTTGGAGAGCACTTCTGCTATTTCAGCGTCTGACACTTTGTTCTTCAACAGCGTCATTTCTTGCATTTCTGCTTGGGTTGCCAGATCCAGCTGTTTCTCTAGTTCAGGAATACGCCCGTATTGCAACTCAGACATACGGTTCAAGTCGCCAGCTCGGCGAGCAAAGTCCATATCCATGCGCGCTTGTTCTAACTCACTCTTTATATGTTGAGTACCAGAAAGCGCCGCTTTTTCTGCTTTCCAGATTTCTTCTAGCTCAGAGTAATCCCGTTCTTTTTCTTCCAGTTCTGAATTCAAGGCTTTTAAGCGCTTTGAGCTGGCATCGTCGTGTTCATTGACCAGTGCTTGCTGCTCTATCTTAAGCTGGATGATTTTTCGTTCCAGCTTATCCAATGACTCAGGCTTGGAATCTATTTGCATTCGAATGCTCGAAGCCGCTTCATCAATCAAATCGATCGCTTTGTCAGGCAGCTGTCGGTCCGATACGTAGCGGTGTGACAAACTTGCAGCCGCAACGATAGCCGGATCAGTAATTTCCACGTGGTGGTGTAATTCGTACCTTTCTTTTAACCCACGAAGAATGGCAACGGTGTCTTCCACCGAAGGTTCGTCCACCAGCACTTTTTGGAAACGGCGTTCAAGTGCGGGATCTTTTTCGATGTACTGCCGATATTCATCCAGAGTAGTCGCGCCTACGCAATGCAATTCTCCGCGAGCTAAAGCAGGCTTCAACATATTTCCTGCATCCATAGATCCTTCACCTTTTCCGGCTCCTACCATGGTATGCAGTTCATCGATGAAAAGAATGATATTGCCTTCTTCTTTGGAAAGTTCGTTGAGAACAGACTTCAGCCTTTCTTCAAATTCACCACGATATTTGGCACCAGCAACTAGAGAGCCCATGTCCAGAGACAAAACTCTACGTCCGCGAAGCCCTTCCGGAACTTCATTATTGATGATGCGCTGAGCAAGCCCCTCAACAATAGCCGTTTTACCGACACCAGGTTCACCGATAATTACAGGGTTATTCTTGGTGCGGCGTTGAAGCACCTGAATAGTTCGACGAATCTCATCATCCCGACCAATTACCGGGTCTAGCTTGCCCTGTTCCGCACGTTCAGTCAGATCAATGGTAAATTTTTCGAGTGCTTGGCGTTTATCTTCGGCGTGAGGATCTTCTACTTTCTGACCTCCACGCACTTTTTCAATTGCCCCCGAGATTTTTGGCTCGGTTAAGCCCAGCTCTTTCAAAAGGATCCCTAAAGGACCTTTGTCTTCGATAGCTGCGAGAAGGAAAATTTCAGAGGAGATATAGGCGTCTTGCCGCTTCTGTGCCACTTTGTCGCACATGTTGAAGAGCGTACCCATTCCCGATGACAGTTGAACGTCACCACCAATTCCACTGACTTTGGGTAGGCGATCCATCATTTCGCTTAACTTTGAGCGAAGCTGAACCACATCCACATTTAGCATAGTTAACAGTGGACGAATGGTACTGCCATCCTGATTAAGTAGTGACACCATAAGATGGACAGGCTCGATGTACTGATGATCGCGACCGAGTGCTAAGGATTGTGCGTCAGAAATAGCAACCTGGAATTTGCTGGTAAAACGATCGAGACGCATAACAACCTCCAACCTTTTATTGTTCTTTAACTAGGTTAGGAGATAGGTACGCCATTCGACAATTTCAAGGGGGCAAACTAAGTAAGTGGATGCACATCCATTCCTTAGCTAAATAAGAGAGGTTTTTTATTCAAGCCAGATAAAACTAGCCATTCGACCAGTAATACCATCGCGACGATAGGAGTAAAAACGTTGAGGATCGCTGTAAGTACAAAGTTCAGATTTAAAGATTCGTGAAACGCCTTCTTTATTTAACCTTTGTGTTGCCAGTTGGTTCATGTCAGCAAACCACTTACCTTCTAGCTCTCCTGCAGAAAAAGCATCAACCGCTCGAGGGAGTACATCGCTAAACGCGCTCCGAACATCTTCACCTACTTCAAAGGCATTTTGCCCGATTGCGGGTCCCAGCCACGCCATCACATTGCCAGAGAAATGCGATAACGCTTCTTCTAGAATGCCATCTGCCAATCCGCGCCAACCAGCATGAACTGCAGCAACTTGTGTTCCTTGGCTGTCAGTTAATAGAACAGGTAAGCAATCGGCTGTCATGGCTGAGCATACGATACCTGATTGATTGGTGACTGCACCGTCGCCATCTAGGATATTATCGGTGGGTTCCACTAAATTTACGATTAGAGTGGAATGGGTCTGATTCAACCAAACGGGAGACGTCGGCATCGATGCCTTTGATATAAGCCTATTTCGATTTTCTTCGACCAAACGCTCGTCATCACCCACATGAGTACCCAGGTTAAGCCCTCGGTAAGGTGAAGACGATACACCGCCGACGCGAGTCGAGCTTACAGCTTTGACGTTTAAAGGGGCATCCCAGTTTGGATAAATCAGTTCCATACTTTTAGTCTCTTACTACTATCAATTCTTACTAATAGTCGTCTAGAGGATTCTCTTTAGTATCTATGCGCAGTGCTTCCGCCATTGCGACCATGTCATCAGGAACGGGAGCATGGAATTCCAGCTCTTCACCTGTCACCGGGTGAGCGAATCGAAGCATCACTGCGTGCAGCGCTTGTCTGTCAAAAGCACGGATCATCTCCGTTAACTCTTCAGATGCACCTTTTGGAATTCGCGCGCGACCACCATATGGTGTATCTCCGAGAAGCGGGTGCTGAAGATAAGACATGTGCACACGAATCTGGTGGGTACGACCCGTTTCAAGACGAAGTCGAATACGCGTATGTTCACGGAAATGTTCCGCAACACGATAATGGGTTACCGCAGGTTTACCCAATTCATTCACTGCCATTAAGGTACGTTTTGTTGAGTGACGACCAATTGGCTTTTCAATCATACCGCCAGCAGTCATACGGCCAATGGCAATTGCTTCGTACTCACGCGTGATGTTGCGTTTTTGTAGTTCACGAACCAGACGAGTCTGGGCAGGAACCGTTTTCGCAACCACCATCAGACCGGTGGTGTCTTTATCAAGACGGTGCACAATACCAGCACGAGGCACTTCGGCGATGTCTGGGTAATGGTGCAGCAATGCATTTAAAACCGTGCCATCAGGCGTACCCGCCCCTGGGTGAACGACAAAATCTCTCGGTTTGTTGATGACCAGAATGTCGTCATCTTCATAAACGATATTCAGAGGAATGTCTTGCGCTTCCCAGCGCTCTTCATCTTCTAACTCTGCGTGGAGAATGATTTCCTCGCCGCCCATCACCTTCAAACGAGGTTTGGTGACAACTTCGCCATCCACTTGAATCTTTCCTTCTTTCAGCCATTCCTTAAGTCGAGAACGAGAAAAATCGGAGAAGAGTTCTGCAACCGCCTGGTCTAAACGCTGACCTAATTGGTTGTCTTTTACTGTACTTGTTAATTCAATCTGCTGAGCCATATCGAACTTTTTTAAAAACCGTGAGACTAATACCCACTAGTATGGATAAAATAATAGAATTGCGTCATTGTATCCGTTAACAGAAAAGAAAGTAACGGACACTAAGAAATATTTACTGTAAGGAACGAAGTGCGGACATGAAAAAGCATACATTGTCGGGCTTATTGGCTTTAGGGCTTCTGGTTGGATGCTCTAGCAGCAAAGAGGTTGTGCCTGATGTGCCACCAGCAGAATTGTACTCTGATGCGAAAGTATCGCTTCAAACAGGTAACTGGCGGACCGCAATAGACAAACTGGAAGCCCTCGATTCACGCTACCCGTTTGGACCTTACTCAGAGCAAGTGCAGCTAGATTTGATCTATGCGTACTATAAAAACAACGATCTGGCTTTAGGGCTGGCGACTATCGCTCGTTTTACCCGTTTAAACCCAACACATGAAAAATCAGATTGGGTTTTGTACATGCGCGGTTTAACTCACATGGCGCAGGATCGGAACTTCATGCACGATATATTCAACGTAGATCGTTCTGACCGAGATCCTGAACCGGTAAAATCGGCATTCACAGATTTCAAACGTTTATTGCAACGTTACCCGAACAGCCCATATGCAGAAGATGCGCAGCAGCGTATGTTTGCGCTTAAAAACCGTTTGGCTGAATACGATTTAGCAACAGCAGACTTTTATCTGCGTCGAGAAGCGTGGATCGCCGCCATCAACCGTTGTCAGGAATTGCAGAAGACCTTCCCTGATACAGAAGCTGCGCGTAAGTCTTTGCTTATTCAGTTAGAGGCATACAAGATGCTGGGGCTGCAAGATGCGATTGACCGTACACAGCAACTCATCGAATTGAACCCTGTTTAGGGCAGCACAATTTTAGAAAGCAGCTTCGGCTGCTTTTTTTGTATTCACTGGAAATTAAGCACAAGATTATAAAGTGACACACTTCACAAAATAACTTAGAACAAAGATTAATCAGGTAGGTTTTGAGAATCGTACTGAGCCCCTAAAAATAGAGTATTTTTAGCGTGCTGACTCTTACCAATCTACTCACTTTTCTCTGTTCAACAAGCATTTTTTTCAGAATTTAATCAGCCTTTTGCCTGAGATCACATTCGTATTCGAAGTTGAATTTCCTCAAACAGAAATTGATCTTAATCACATTCTTTTCGAGCCCAATAAGTAATCTGGAGTTAACCCATGAGGGACGAAACAGAGGAAAAACAAATATGAAAGTAAACATCACTGGTAAAAACATCGACATCACCTCTGCCATCCGTAATCACATTGAGGGTAAATTTAAAAAACTAGAGAAGTGGCAAGTTGAATTCATTGGTTGCCAGGCAACCATCAGCGAAGAGCCAAATAAGCAGAAGAAGATTGAAGCCGTTATTTCAGTACCAAAAGGTCAGCTTATTGCTTCTGCAACGCACGAAGATCTGTACATCGCAGTCAATGAAGTAGAACAAAAACTAGAGAGACAACTGAATAAACTGCGCCATAAACCAGACGCAAGGCGTGCAAGCCATTCGAATAAGCCTGAATTGGAAGAGGCAGAATAAACCCAACTTAGATTCATGAAGAAGTGGCACCAATAGGTGTCACTTTTTTTACTTGACGATAGATAGCCGCTTTGCTTATTGTGTATAAACACTCACCAATGAAAAGTATTTATGCGTTCAACTAACCTGTTCTTTTTTGACTTCTTTTTTATCTCCTAGCATTGGGGGCAGAAGTCGTTTACTGAAAGAAAAGTCAAAAACGAACAGAAAGCCTCCCAAACGGGAGGCTTTTTTAATAAGGATAATAATCAAATGACAGACAGATTAGACGCTATCAGATTACGTCTTAACCAACTGGATGACCAACTTCTTAAGCTGCTTTCGGAAAGACGTGAACTCAGCATTGAAGTGGCAAAGAGCAAAGTCGAAACTTCAAAGCCCGTGCGAGACGCGAAACGTGAGCAACAACTGCTGGTCAAGCTCATCAATAACGGCAAAGACAAATATCAATTGGATGCACCCTACATCACCAAAATTTTTCACACCATTATTGAAGATTCGGTGCTCCTTCAGCAGGCATACTTACAGAACCTGCTTAACCCAAGTGAAAGCCGTAAACCATTAGCTCGCGTCGCATTCTTGGGAGCAAAAGGTTCATATTCACACCTAGCCAGTCATCAGTATTTCAGCCGTAAGAATACTGAGTTGATTGAGCTTAACTGCGAACACTTCAAAGAAGTGGCTTCGACGGTAGAGTCTGGTCACGCGGACTATGGTGTATTACCAATTGAAAACACCAGTTCGGGTTCCATCAATGAAGTCTACGACTTACTACAACACACTACTCTTTATATCGTTGGTGAACTTACTCTGCCAATTGAGCACTGTCTTGTGGCGACTTCTGATGTTCGATTAGAAGACATAAAAACCCTGTATTCGCACCCGCAACCACATCAGCAATGCAGTGAATTTTTATCCAGAATGAAAGGCGTTGCACTTGAATCTTGTGTCAGTACTGCCGATGCCATGCAGAAAGTAAAAGAATTGGATCGCAAAGACGTCGCCGCAATAGGCAACGCATCAAGTGGCAAGCTATACGGGTTACAGCCAATTCAGGGAAATATTGCAAATCAAACCGAAAACCACACTCGCTTTATCGTTGTTGCACGTAAACCCGTGGAAGTTTCGACCCAAATTCCTGCGAAGACGACATTGATTATGTCTACTTCCCAGAAAGCTGGCTCTCTGGTTGAAAGCTTGTTGGTACTTCAACGCTATGGCATCAACATGACCAAGTTGGAATCTCGCCCAATCATGGGTAACCCGTGGGAAGAAATGTTTTATGTCGATTTAGAAGCGCACCTTGATTCCGATGAAATGGACAGCGCCATCACAGAGTTGATCAAGTTGACCACTCATCTGAAAGTGCTGGGTTGCTATCCAATTGAAAATGTCGAAGCCACTCAGGTTTCTCTGGGTTAATTGTAAAACTGAACCCATTTAACCCCCTAAATTCTATGTAATTTCACTTTCGCTCACTCTTTTCATATAAGAGTGAGCTTACTTCCATTTACACGCATATTCCGCGAATAACGCCCCCAAATTCTTAAAGTTAAGTCATTTCTCACACTACAAAGCCAGTAAATTAAGGTAAGTTGCTCCTAAAATTCAGCGTCCGCATTGCGTGAAAACCCAACCTTATTCAGCGCGCATTACCTCAGTTTGGGTAGGTCGTATTCATTGATGAAACGTAAAAATAAAGAATGAAGTTAAGCAAACGAACCTTACTCTTAATAATTCCCGTCGTTGTACTCAGTGCCGCAATATCAAGTTATATCATTTACCTCGGGCAGCACACGGCATTAATCAAGCTTGAGAAAAGCTCCATCCAGCTCAATATGGAGAAGCTTGCCAGCCATTATTCAAGAGCCGCCAACTTTCTCAATAGTTATACCTACACACTCAGCCACAGTGATGTACTTCGAAGCTTTTTCAACGACACCCACAACCCCTATCGAGAATTCGAACTCAGCCGAAGCCTGCACCAGACCCTTACCGACCTCACTGTACACAATGGGAATTTTGCTGCGTTAGGCATCTTGGATAATCAGTTTCGCACTACCTATTACGTTGAAAATCAGGTCGACCCCTATTCCTGGCTGGATAAAAAGATTGCCTCTTTTGTAAAGCAAGGCGTTCAAAATGGAATCTGGTCTCAGACGGAGTACCTGTTTAACAAGGAAGCGGGGGGAGTATTAGTAAAGTATGATATATACAACAGACAGACATTTTCCTCAGCAAAACAAGCCATTATCCCTGAAAACTTCTTTGTCGTTGTTGCCATGATAGAAACCACGGAATACGACAACTTAAGGCACGCACTGGAAAGAGAGCACCTGACTGTACTGACATACGCACCAGAACCCCCGACACACACTCGAGAGCTCACTCATAGCGTCCAGCTCTCTCCAACTCGATGGGCAACGCTAGACCCTTCCAGCTTCGTTGTAGAAAACAAACTCGGTGAAATCCTCTTCAAACTGCTTATCGCTTTTAGCATGTCCTCTTTCATCACCGTTTCCTTGCTCATCCTGCTTTTCTATCGCTACGTTATTTTCCCTATTACCCGATTAGCCAAGCAGCTCAGGGAAGTTGAAAATCGCCAGCGTGCAAACATTCAACGTCTGGACACTGACGACGAAATTGGTCATCTATCTCATAAGTTTTATGAGATGTATCAGAGCCTGGCAGACAACTATCAGAAGACCAAACAGCTGGCTGAGATGGATCAGCTTACCAAACTCGCTAACCGACGTTATTTCCAATCTCAGGTGGCGAAAGCCTTGGCACTTACGCAGGATACCGATGAAGAAGAAAAGCACTGTATCCTCTATATCGATCTCGATAACTTCAAGTTTGTGAACGACAAATACGGTCACAAGATCGGTGATGCACTGCTTGTGCAGTTTGCTAAGAACTTAAACCAGCTGGAAGAACGAATGGCTACCAAGCATCAGGTCAGAATTCTGTCCTCTCGGCTGTCGGGCGATGAGTTTGCCGTTTATATTTCAGGCTCGGAGCTGGAAACCTCCATCATTCATCATTTCTGCCAGAGCATACTTCAGCCATTGCAGTCTGGCTTTATTTCTCCGGTTGGAACATTCCCCATTACTGTGAGTATTGGTGTTGCCACCTACCCTATGGACGGGGACAACATCGAACACCTGCTTTCTAATGCTGATACCGCCATGTACCAGGCTAAGCGAGCAGGTAAGAATCAATACACCTTCTACTCCAAAGCACTTGATAAAGAAGTTCAACGCATTAGCAGTATTGAGCGAGCATTGCGCCGAGCGGATTATCAAGACGAATTTTCTTTGGTGTATATGCCGTATATGAATTCTAGTGGCACCAAAGTGGTGGGAGTCGAAGCCTTGTTGAGGTGGAACTCTCAAAAACTAGGAACGGTAGAGCCATCTGAATTCATACCCTTGGCAGAACAGACGGGGCTTTTTGAAACTATAGATCGTTGGGTTATTGAAAAAGCCTTTTCCAACTTCCATCAGATACAAAGCTTGTTTGATCAACCAGTACAGCTTTCCGTTAACTTGTCTTCTGCTGAGCTGGACTCCTGCCAGCTTGCCACGTTCATTGAACAGAAAGCTCAGCAATACCAAATCCCTTATCATCAGGTTGATTTTGAAATCACTGAAACCTTTGCAGCAGAAAGTCAGGGCTACCCACTGCTTCATGAGCTTTCCTCTCAAGGGTTTGAACTGGCAATCGACGACTTTGGCTCAGGTTACACCTCCTTTACCCAGTTAGTTCAGTACCCGGTCCAGAAAATTAAATTCGATCGCGGTTTCCTGCTGGCTATGCTGGAGTCCAATAAGCAGCATATAATCAAGCCTTTGATAGAACTTTGCCACTCGCAAAATATCTCTGTCACTGCAGAAGGTGTTGAAAGCCAGCAAATGCATACCTGGCTTCTTCAAAGCGGATGCGATTATATGCAGGGATACTATTTCGGTCAGCCGATGTCTCTTGACCAGTTAAAGGGATGGAAAGCAGACCTGTATGCGTCTGGCTAGAAGCATGGAATAACTAAAAATGAAAAAAGTCGTCGTCGCCTCTTTGAACCCAGCAAAAATCAACGCGGTAAAAAGTGCGTTTGCAGAAGCGTTGCCAGAAGAACATTTCGAATTCGAAGGAATCTCTGTTCCCAGCGAAGTTGCCGATCAGCCCATGTCGAATCAGGAAACCAAAACAGGCGCGCTGAACCGGGTCAAGAATGCAAGAGTTGCTCAGCCTAACGCGCATTTTTACGTAGGGTTAGAAGCGGGTAACGAAGGGAATGACACCTTTGCCTGGATGGTGATTGAATCTGGGAATAAGCGTGGGGAGTCTCGTTCATCTAGCCTTCCGCTCCCTCCAAAAGTTGTGGAACAGGTGCATGCTGGAAAAGAACTTGGGGATGTCATGGATAGCACTTTCGGAACGGATAACATCAAACAAAAAGGCGGGGCGATCAGCTTGCTAACTGGTAATGTTCTGACTCGAAGCTCGGTCTACCACCAGGCATTAATTCTTGCGCTGATCCCATTCATCAATCCTGAGCTTTTCCCTGACAATATATAGCTTTCTGTATATTACTTCCCGTGAAAAACAAAAGGCAGCATCTGCTGCCTGATATATGTAACGTTTAGCTTTTCACTTCTTTAAGCAAGTTTTCTAACGACGCTTTTTCTTTGTCTGATTTGTTTTTCAGTTCGTTAGAACCGCGGGTGATGGTTGCGATACCGACCCCTAACATTTGGCTAATTTGCCGTTGAGACAGTTCACCTTTTAGCAGCTCATTAAAGATATTCACTCGGGCTTGAATGGCTTCTCTTTCATCAGGAGTCATTAACATGGTCAACAACATGCCATGTTTGTCTTCTTCCGTTGCTCTCGCAACCAAATCAATAACGTCCTGCCACTCCTGATACTCTGGCTCTGGCGACATAAATTTCTCTCAGTGACTTTTTCCTCATCATTTTATACTCAAGTGGCTAGAAGGTGCAGTAAAGAAGCGCAAATTTTATTGCGCTTCAATGCTTCTTGCTGCTCTTAGTATCGCTCTTCCTTTTCATTCTTAGTGAGGAAATCGCCTTTCGTGCCGCTTAAGAAACGGTAATACGATTCAAACATTAAGATATTCTGAACATACCCGCGGGTTTCTTTGAATGGAATTGCTTCAATAAAGGCAAAAACATCCAGTTTCTGTGCGCTGTTTTCTCGCCAGCGTTTTACGCGGTGAGGTCCTGCGTTGTATGCAGCAAACGCGTAGATACGGTTGCCGTCGTATTGGTCGAGCAGGTAGCTCAGATACTGGCTGCCGATTTCGATATTCTTCTTCACATCATTCAGTTCTTTCGGCGTTTTGTAAGGAATACCGAACTTTCTGGCAGTGTATTTTGCTGTGGCAGGCATAATTTGCATAATGCCTCGTGCCCCAACAGGAGAGCGAGCCTGTACATCCAGCGCACTTTCCTGGCGTGCCAGAGACATTAGGGTAATGGGCTCTATGTTGTACTTGTCGCCATAAAACTCAAACCACCAGCGGTGAGCGATCGGGAAGCGCAGATGAATTTCATCCCATACTTTTGCTGCAATGGAAGCTTTAACTGTTAGGTGAGACCACTTCTGGTTGGAAGCGTAATGAGCCAGTGCTTTTTTCTCCTGTGCAGAAGAACGCAGCAACAACCACTGCCACTCACTTTTTGCAGCAGCAATTTTATCTAAAGCGATCAACTCATGTACTCTGTCCAACGTCGCCTGATGTTGAGTTACCAAAGTGGAGTCTGGCTCACTCTTACTGATGTCATATTTGATTGGTGTACCCAAGGTTTGAGCAGCCACCACACTGTAGAAATGGCGCTTACCAAGCAAGGATTCTAAACGTTGCTCACCTGAAGCTGTTTCGCCCAACTCAATCTCAGAACGAGCCAGCCAATACTGCCAACGTAATCCGGACTTTTTATCGTCTGGTAACTTAGCTATCCAATTTTTTACACCTTTCCAGTCTGCATGTTGCAACGCTAAGCGCACTCTTCTCTCAATAAGAGCACTATTGCTGGACTTGGCAATAGCCTTGTCGCGCCACACAATGAGTTCTTCGAAATCGGTATTGATTAATCTGAACGCGGTGTAATCCGCAAGTTGTTGTCTCTGCTCAGAAGTCAGTTTCTGTCCAGACACGACCAGATTGAGCTGCTTAACCGCTTCCTCGGCATTGGCTCTCGCCAGCTTTCGGTAGCCATGCCAGGCAAGCTTTTGATTTCTTGGAGTAACATACGACTTTTTAGCGAAGCGTCCTATCTCTTGTGGAGCACGGTAAAGCTTGGCAATTTTCTCCGCTTCTGCTTTGGCTTTTTTGCTTTCAGGCAGCTTCTTCAAATAGGTCAACATGCGCCCTTTTCGCGCTTCGTACGCCAGCACCATTCGGTCTAAAACTTTGTCGTCGGTTCTTAGCCCTGCTTTTTGCCAGGCTTCAAACAAATCATCACAAGCTGAAGAAACACTGCTACCGCTCAGCCATAGAGACTCAGCGCCCTTTAAAGCCTGATTCTTATCGCCATGAATCAACTGAGAGTAGTAGTAATAACACTGATAGGTTTCACCACGCGGTTTGGTTGTCTGGTAGCGAAAAATGGTTTCCCAGTCTTTTTCTTTTGCCAGACCATCCAAGTAGGAAGCGCGAATGCGCTTTGAAAAAGGTAGAGTGTAATGTTGCTTTTGAAAATAACTGACTTCTTCAATGCTTCGTTTGCCAATATCGATTAGAAAGGCCCGATAGTCGGTATAAGGAGTGAGTACATAGTCAGCGATGTCTGGTCTTATCGATTGGTATTCTTCCACTTTTCTTGCATCAAGTAACGACTGAGCCTGAGCGTACTTCAGCCGCTTTTGTATCAACGTATCTGAGTTTTCTTCTGCTACAGAAAAGGCAGAGAAAATGCCCAGATACGCTACACATATCCGTTTGGAAATGTTTCGCATGAATACCTGTCCTTTTGAATGCTTTACCTGGGGATTAGGTTCTGACGACCTAGTTTATCCATGGCAATCTTAATACGACTTTATGAACAAAGTTTTATAGTGATACTTTATATTCAGGTCAGAGACAACCTGACTGTTCAGAATAATTTTAGGTTTGTTTTTCCCTTGTTGAGAACAAATTCGGCGTATTGTTATGAAAGCACCGAAAAACAAGGGTATACCACTAGACTTCTATCTAAACAGCCAGTTCCGGAAAAGTCCTATCTATTCTGTAAAATTTCTTTTCCCATCCCAAATGCCAGACACGCTTTGCCCCATTAACGCTGGTAAGCGCACAAATTGACAAACAAAGCATCGCCTTCGCAACCTAGCATCTTGAGGTTACTTGGGTATAAAATACAGCCCTAAATTTTTGAACGACAGGAAAGATCGGCAATGGCTGAATACGTATATACCATGTCGCGGGTGAGCAAGATTGTGCCACCTAAGCGTCAAATTCTTAAAGACATCTCTTTAAGCTTCTTCCCAGGAGCAAAAATCGGTGTTTTGGGTCTGAACGGTGCTGGTAAATCTACGCTTCTACGCATCATGGCTGGTATCGATACCGATATTGATGGTGAAGCACGCCCACAACCTGGTCTTAACGTAGGCTATCTTCCACAGGAACCTGTACTGGATGAATCCAAAACAGTACGCGAAGTGGTTGAAGAAGCCGTTGCTAACGTTGCTGACGCGCTAAAACGTCTGGATGCGGTTTACGCGGCATACGCGGAAGAAGGTGCGGACTTTGATGCACTGGCGAAAGAACAAGGTGAACTGGAAGCGTTAATTCAGGCGAAAGACGGTCACAACCTTGAAAACTCACTAGAACGTGCCGCGAACGCACTTCGTCTTCCTGAATGGGATCAGAAAATCGAGCACCTGTCCGGTGGTGAGCGTCGCCGTGTGGCCATTTGTCGTCTGCTTCTTGAGAAGCCAGATATGCTGCTTCTCGACGAACCAACCAACCACCTGGATGCAGAATCTGTAGCTTGGCTGGAACGTTTCCTTGTCGATTACACGGGTACTGTTGTGGCAATTACCCACGACCGTTACTTCCTTGACAACGCAGCAGGCTGGATCTTGGAACTTGACCGTGGTGAAGGTATCCCATGGGAAGGTAACTACACCTCCTGGCTAGAGCAAAAAGATGCTCGTCTGAAGCAAGAAGCGGCTCAAGAAAAAGCGCGTCAGAAAACCATTGAGAAAGAGCTGGAGTGGGTTCGTCAAAACCCGAAAGGTCGTCAGGCGAAATCCAAAGCACGTATGGCTCGTTTTGAAGAACTGCAAAGCGGCGATCACCAGAAGCGTAACGAAACTAACGAGCTCTTCATTCCGCCAGGTGAGCGTCTGGGTGACAAGGTTATTGAAGTCAACAACCTTACCAAATCATTCGGCGATCGCGTTCTGATTGATGACCTGTCGTTCAGTGTTCCTAAGGGTGCCATCGTTGGTATCATCGGTGCGAACGGTGCAGGTAAATCTACCCTGTTTAAGATGCTGAGTGGTTCAGAGCAACCGGATTCTGGTTCTATCGAACTGGGCGATACAGTCAGCCTTGCTTCTGTTGAGCAGTTCCGTGACAGCATGAACGACAGCAAAACCGTGTTCCAGGAAATTTCTGAAGGTTCTGACATCATCAAGATCAACAACTTCGAAATTCCTGCGCGTGCTTACTGTTCTCGCTTTAACTTCAAAGGCGTTGACCAGCAAAAAATCATTGGTGAGCTGTCTGGTGGTGAACGCAACCGTGTCCACCTTGCGAAACTGCTTAAAGCAGGTGGTAACGTATTGCTACTCGATGAACCGACCAACGACCTGGACGTAGAAACTCTTCGTGCATTGGAAGAAGCGCTGCTTGAATTCCCAGGCTGTGCCATGGTTATCTCGCACGACCGTTGGTTCCTGGACCGTATCGCTACTCACATTCTTGATTACCGCGACGAAGGTCAGGTGAACTTCTACGAAGGCAACTATACTGAGTATACAGAGTGGTTGAAACAAACGCTTGGTGCTCAGGCTGCAGAGCCTCATCGAATCAAGTACAAACGTATCGCTAAGTAAAAAAACGACACGTTTTCAAGCAAAAGACCGCCCAGGCGGTCTTTTCTTATATGTACGAAATGAATCAAGAAGCAGTGAACTGGATTTCTTAGACGTCACAAATTTAACCGACTCTTTTCCTATTTGCTCCGTAGAAGGAGTACCATAGGGCAAAATTTAAGCATTTATCCGAAGAGAGCAAACTATGATTGAACGCCGTCGATTTTCTCGTGTTGTCTACCAAGCGCCTGCCAGACTGATACAAGGCGACTTGTCCCTGAGCAGCGAAATCCGAGACCTGTCACTGCATGGACTTTTGCTTTCTAGCACGCCAGATACCCACCAGCTCAGTCAGAACACGATGTTAGACGTCGACATCGAGTTACCTGAAAGTGACATTGTGATATCATTAGAGGCTGAAATTGTGGAGCTGAACGACCAGTTCATGCGAGTAAGTATCCACCATATTGATATTGACAGCATCAGTCACCTGAAACGATTGGTTGAACTGAATGTTGGTGATGAAGCCCTTTTGCATAGAGAATTAGAGCAGCTATCTGATTTAGGTGCTTAACAAGCAATAAATGTCTCGAAAAATACAAATATCTATCCCGACTTCGTCTGGGGTACAGCATTTTTTTGTGGGAAGAAAAGCGACAGCCGGTATTCTTCTTTCACTGTTTGCCCTTCCAAGTTTCCTGGGCACATCCATCTACCAGTACCTTTCTGCAAAAGACTATGCAGAGAGTTCACTTGCGCGAGCGGAGCAAAGTTTCGTTCATGCGCAGACTCAGATTGATTATCTTGACCAAAAAAGCGATCAGTTTAAGGCGCTTTACGAAGCGCAGATCAGTGCCAACCACTCTTTGACTCAAGAGCTGGAAGAGAAGAAAGGCGAGATTCTGACATTGGGTAAACGTGTCAACGATGTTGAATCTGTCCTTGGCATTACACAGGAAACGTCTGTGGTTGATTATGCCGAGCTTTCACTGGAGCAACGGATTGATGCGGCAGCCATTGACTCGGCTGTACGCGCAACCATGTTCCGACTGCTTCCAAACGACAGCCCGGTGATCTATCAACGTATTTCTTCAAGCTACGGTTACCGTAAAAACCCGATTACCGGAAAACGCCATCGCCATTTAGGGATCGATTTAACCTGTCAGCGAGGGGAGCAAGTGCTGGCCCCGGCAGACGGTGTGGTAGAGCTGCGCCGACCAAGCAGAGAAGGTTACGGAAACTTGTTGAAACTTCGTCACGCCTTTGGCTTTATGACGTCTTATGCGCACTTGCAGAGTTTTAAAGTTCGCAGCGGTCAGTTCGTGAAAAAAGGCGATGTGGTTGCAACCTGTGGTAACTCTGGCAATTCGACCGGTCCTCACTTGCATTACGAAGTGCGTTTCTTGGGCAGAACATTAAATCCTAAGCACTTTATGGACTGGACCCCAGACAGCTTCGATACTTTGTTTGAAAAAGAGCGAAGCATCAAGTGGGCATCACTGGTGGATGTGATGAGTAACGTCGTCAAATTGCAGGTTTTGTTAACGCAGAACCCAAGTAAAGAACCAGATTCCGTGGATACAGTTAAAAACGCAACGGAAACGGAAGTGGTCAATTAAACCTGACTGCATCGAAAAACAAAACGGCTCCAGAAGGAGCCGTTTTCTATTTTGTCTGTTATTTAACCGCGGTGAATGGCGTCATTGGCTTGCTTAAGCAGCTTCTGACTTTCTTCCATAAATTGCTGGGAATAATCCCCAAACCAGTCACCTACTTTTTCAAAGCTTTCAACAAAGGCTGTTTTGTCGGCTTTTTCCAACATTTCCAAAGCACTGCCAAAACTTTGATGGAAGCGTTTGATCATCTCAATATTGTCTTCTGAGGACAAAATGATGTCTGCGTACAGGTTAGGGTCCTGAGCAAACAAACGCCCGACCATTGCCAGCTCCAGCCGATAAATAGGGGAACTGAGTTGAAGCAAATTATCGATATTTGGGTTTTCGCCACTTAGGTGCAAACCATAAGCAAACGAAGTAAAGTGGCGCAGAGCCTGGATCAGGGTCATACCATGATCGTGTTCTTGGGCTTCACACTTACACAGGCTCGCGCCCCAAATCTCAATTTGTTTCAACAGCCAGTGGTAGGAGTCTTCACCGCGACCATCGCAGAACACCACAACCTGCTTTGCCAGGCTTGGTACATCCGGACCAAACATAGGGTGAAGACCAACTACCGGACCTTGATGTGTTTCCATCATGGCTGCCAGAGGCTTGGCTTTAATCGAGGTCAAATCACAAAGAATGCAGTTTTCAGGGAGATTACCCAGCTTTGCGATGACACTCTCTGTCAGATGAATCGGCACCGTCACAACGACCAGTCCCGCTCCATCCAGTATTTCATCAGCACGCTCCCAATCCTGACTCCCCAGCACTTTTACGTTGTAGCCAGATAATCGGAACATGCGACCAAACAAACCACCAAGCTGACCATGGCCGCCGACAATCACAACCGAACCCAGATCTGGGGTAAGGCATTTGAATCCTGAATCTTTTTCGCTGGTATACGATTCGCGCATGGTGCGACGCAAGATGTCCTCGATCAGCTGAGGCGGTACGCCTTGCTTTTCCGCTTCTTCGCGTCTTGAAGCCAGCATTGCGGCTTCACGCTCGGGGACATAAATGGGTAGCCCGTGTTCACTCTTTACTTCCCCGACTTTTTCTACCAGTGCTAGCCTTTGGGCTAGCAGATCGACCATTTGTTTATCCACCAGGTCGATTTGATCTCTCAATTCATTCAGTTCAACTGCCATTCAGCTTTTACCTTATTGGTCTTTTATTCTGTCTTCTAAAAATGGCACCAGCTCTTGGTGTGCATGTGTTAATAGTGCCTCAGTTGTGTCCCAATTGATACACGCATCGGTGATAGAAACCCCGTACGCCATCTGATCTACAGGAATATCTGACGCCTGATTGCCTTCATTGATGTGGCTCTCAATCATCAGACCGATGATCGACTTGTTTCCTTCACGGATTTGATGGATTACATCTTCTGCAACCAAAGGCTGACGGCTGAAGTCCTTACGGGAATTAGCGTGGCTGCAATCGACCATCAGTGCAGCATCCAGCCCTGACTTCGCCATTTCTTCTTCACATTCAGCAACAGAGACTGAATCATAGTTAGTCTGCTTACCACCACGCAAAATGACATGACCATGAGGGTTACCTTGCGTCGTCAGTAGCGCAACCTGACCTTCGCGATTGATCCCCATAAAACGGTGACCTGAGGAAGCCGCCTGCATTGCATTAATGGCGGTCGCCAAGCTGCCATCCGTACCGTTTTTAAAGCCAACCGGCATAGACAAACCACTCGCCATTTCACGGTGAGTCTGAGATTCAGTGGTACGGGCACCAATCGCAGCCCAACTGAACGTATCCGCTAAGTATTGCGGGCTGATAGGGTCCAGTGCTTCGGTTGCCAGTGGAATTTCCATTTCAGCCAAATCGACCAGAAGCTGACGAGCTACGTGCAGACCGTGCTCAATATCAAACGTCCCATTCAAATGCGGGTCGTTGATCAAACCTTTCCAGCCAACCGTCGTTCTTGGTTTTTCAAAGTAAACTCTCATCACGATGTATAGCTGATCATTCAATTTCTCAGACAGGGCTTTCAGGCGTTTGGCGTATTCTTTGGCTGCATCAATGTCGTGAATGGAACATGGTCCACATACCACTAACAAGCGATGATCTTTTTTATCCAGAATGTTCGCAATTTCCTGACGAGACTGTTGAATGAATCGTCGTGCATTTTCGCTGAGTGGGATTTTCTCTTTCAGTGCGTTTGGTGTGATAAGAACCTGTTCGTCGCTGATGTGTATATTACTTAATTCGCTTTTTTGCATTCCCATTACCTGTAAACTTAAAATTACACTCACTTCAATCAGCGAGCTATACATCCAATAACGAACAAAATAACAGCTAAAAAAAGTATTTCAAGCGTAAACTTAAAAAAACATTTACTGTAAATATTAATTTACACCCCATATAAACACGGTTCTTTTCCTACTTTAGAAGAATATCGATTAAAATAGCGAAAAACCCTCCTTCAGGAATGGCTATGGATTTAATTTTGTCTTTGCTTCAGCAAATGTGCGTGTACCTTGTCTTAGCCTATATGCTGAGCAAAACACCCATCTTTTTGCCCTTGCTTAATATTTCTTCCAGCTTAAGCCACAAACTCAGCTGTTATGTCCTGTTTTCGTTGTTCTGCATTATGGGCACTTATTTCGGTCTTCAGATCAACGATGCCATCGCCAACACCCGTGCCATTGGAGCCGTTATGGGCGGGCTGTTTGGAGGCCCCGTTGTCGGGTTTGCAGTTGGATTAACTGGGGGGCTGCACCGGTATTCGCTCGGTGGATTCACCGATCTTGCCTGCGCTATTTCGACCACTGCCGAAGGGCTTATTGGCGGATTGCTCCACAGCTACTATGTTCGACGGGGCAAAACCAGCCAGCTGTTTAATCCTATCGTCGTGTTCTCTGTGACCTTATTTGCAGAAATCGTTCAGATGGCAATCATTCTGGCAGTCGCGAAACCTTTCGATCAGGCTTACCAGTTAGTGAGCGCCATTGCAGCACCAATGATCATCGCGAACTCAGTGGGTGCCATGCTGTTCATGAGCATTCTTCAAGACAGAAAAACCATCTTTGAGAAGTACTCAGCCGCCTTTTCCCGAAGGGCTCTGACAATAGCAGAACGGTCGGTGGGTATCCTTAGTTCAGGATTCAATGCGGACAACGCGAACAAAATTGCTCGTATTGTCTACGAAGAGACGAATGTGGGCGCAGTTTCAATAACCGATAAGGACAAAATCCTGGCTTTTGTCGGGATTGGAGACGACCACCATAAACCGAACACCCCTATTTCATCCAAAAGCACCATTGATGCAATTCAAAATAATAAAATCATTTACTTAGATGGCACCACACGCCCCTACCAATGCTCAATTTCCAACGACTGCAAATTGGGTTCAGCATTAATTATTCCGCTAAAAGCGGGAGAAGATGTGATAGGCACCATCAAGCTCTATGAACCAAAGAGAAAGCTGTTTTCAACCATAAACATGTCGATGGCAGAAGGCATAGCTCAACTGCTTTCCAGTCAGGTCTTGTATGGGGATTACCAAGAACAGCAGACTCTGCTGACACAAGCTGAAATCAAGTTATTGCATGCTCAGGTAAACCCTCATTTTCTGTTCAATGCGCTGAATACCATCAGTGCTATCACACGAAGAGATCCTGACAAAGCAAGAGAGCTCATCCAGCATCTTTCGCGCTTTTTCCGTAGCAACTTAAAACAGAACATTGAGACCGTCAGGCTAAAAGAAGAACTCGATCATGTGAATGCCTACCTGACGATCGAAAAAGCACGGTTCAGCGACCGGCTTGAAGTCGAATGGGCAATAGACGATGCCTTACTCGAAAAAATCATCCCAAGTTTTACCCTACAGCCTCTTGTCGAAAATGCTATCAAACATGGTATTTCTCAGCTGTTGGAAAATGGTAAAGTCCGGATATACAGCCAGTTTACAGACAACCACTACTCCATCGTAGTGGAGGATAATGCGGGGTTGTACACCACTCCAGAGCATGGACACTCTGGTTTGGGGCTAGACATCGTCAATAAAAGACTGACCAATCAGTTGGGTAAGTCATCCGCATTGAAGATTGACTGTCTGCCACACGAATACACTCGAATGAGTTTTACACTACCGAATACAGAGGCACACGAATGCTGACCGCGATTGTCATAGATGACGAATTATTCGCCAGAGAAGAGCTAACGGAACTGCTCCTGGAAACACAAAAAATCGAAATTATCGATCAGGCGTCCAATGCAATTGAAGGATTGAAAAAGATCCACAGCCTGAAACCCGATGTGGTCTTCCTTGATATCCATATGCCACAGGTCAGCGGCATCGAGCTGCTCTCTATGCTCGACCCGGACAACATGCCTAACGTCGTATTTGTCACTGCTTACGATCAATATGCGATTCAGGCATTTGAAGAGAATGCTTTTGATTATTTGCTTAAGCCCGTCGAACAAAAAAGGCTTGAGAAGTGTGTTGCCAGACTGGTGAAAACGGCTGAACTCAAACAGCCCGTAGATTACTCCCCAATGATCAAAGATAAGCTGGAGCAGGTGCCTTGTGTCGGGCACAATCGGATTGTCATTTTTCCTATCGCAGAGGTGGAATTTGCTTTCACCGACATATCGGGGGTTCAAGTAAAAACCGCTGAGCAGACCGCCACCAGCCAGTTAACCTTGAAAGTTTTGGAGCAGAAAACGCCTCTGCTTCGCTGCCATCGGCAATATCTGGTCAACACTCAGGCGATTCGAGAAATTAAACTGTTAGAACACGGGCTTGCTGAAATAATCACTCACAGCGGGAAACCCGTCCCGGTGAGCAGACGATACCTAAAAAGCCTGAAAGAAACTTTAGGGATCCAATAGAAAACTGCCGTGAAATCAGGATGCACGGCAGTAATATTCGACGAGGTAACTAGCTTTCTAACATCCGTTTCATGGCTTCAGTTGCTTGCTTCCACTCGTGACTCAATCGCAATTCAGCTAACGAAAAACTCTGCTTTTTCAGCAAATGGTGAGCATTAGGGACTTCTGAAATCGGTAGATTATCCAACGCGCTCACGGTGTAGTCCCGATTATTGCACATCAGCAGCATGTCGCATCCTGCATCAAGAGACTGCTTTGTACGTTCTGCTGGGGTTCCCATTACGCCTGCACCTTCCATACTTAAATCATCAGAAAAGACGATTCCCTGAAAACCAAGCTGCTCCCTTAACACCTTTTTAAGCCAGTAAGCACTTCCGCTGGCTGGCGCGGGATCGTATTCAGGGAAAATAACATGGGCAGGCATCATGGCATCAATCACACCTGCATCGATATGCGCTTTGAATATCGCCATATCCTGTTCAAAAATGGAGTCGCGCTCATCAATCGCCGTCTCATGGTGCGTATCAGTAATAACGCCGCCATGCCCCGGGAAATGTTTGCCTGTGGTCGCCATTCCTACCGCTTTCATACCTTTCATATAAGCCTGGCTGTGACTCAGTATGGTTTCTTTATCTTCACCAAACGCTCGGTTACCAATAGCTTTGCAATCGTGCCCTTTGTCTAGAACAGGAGCGAAGCTCAAATCGACATCATGAGCAATCAGCTCGGCTGCCATGAGCCAGCCTGCCTGCTCCGCCAGTTCAAGACCTTGGTTATGTTTGGCAAAATCCTGCGCGGGAGGAATAAGGCTAAAGCCTTCTTTGAATCTCTGGACTCGCCCCCCTTCCTGATCAACACCAATCAGTATCGGGCGCTTGGCAGCTTTGCGGATACTGGCATTCAACGCGAGAAGCTGTTCATTGTCGTGATAGTTTCGCGCAAATAAGATGACTCCACCCACCGTCGGATGCTGCAAAATCTCTTTGTCTTCTGCATCTAACTCATAGCCTGCAACATCTATCCAGAGTGGTCCCATAAGTATGCCTCTTGTTATCCCGAGTTAAGGTTAATATATTGATATTCAAACGATCGCTTTATTATTACAGATATTGAATCGTGGAGTCAGTCAATTTCACGTTAGGGAGAGCTACGTGGCAAATCAAAACGAATACTACATTGGCGTCATGTCAGGAACGAGTCTGGATGGCGTTGACGTTGCGCTGGTAGAAATCTCAGAAAATGACATCACGCTTATTGATAGCTACGTACATCCAATGCCACCAGAGGTAAAACAGCGAGTCCTCTCGGTATGCGAAGGGCAAACCACCAGCGTGAAAGCGATTGGGGAACTCGACCACGATTTGGGTAAGCTGTTTGCTGAAAGTGTGAATACGTTTATCGAGGCTAAAGAACTCTCCTCAGAAAGCATCCGAGCGGTTGGTTGCCACGGTCAAACCTTGTTTCATCAGCCAGATACTGCTCCCCGATTCACCATGCAGCTTGGTGACGCAAACCTCATCGCAGTAGAGACGGGGATTGATACCGTGGCTGATTTTCGTCGAAAAGACATGGCATTAGGTGGTCAAGGTGCTCCGCTGGTTCCTGCTTTTCATCGCTGGCTGTTTGGCAGTTGCGACTCTACAACGGTTATCCTGAATATTGGCGGCATTGCAAATATCTCTGTATTGCACCCAACTCACCCCACAGTTGGCTACGACACAGGCCCCGGGAATATGTTGATGGACGCCTGGTGCTTCAAACATACCCATTCACCATACGATAAAGACGGTCAACTTGCCCGTTCCGGAAAGGTGGTACCAGTCCTTCTCAACCAGTTTTTAAATGAAGCCTATTTTGAGTTACCTTCCCCGAAAAGCACGGGGCGAGAGCTATTCAATGTAAACTGGTTGGCACAGTTTGAGTCCGTAAATAACCACACCATTGAAGACATTCAGGCAACGTTACTTGAGCTAACCGCAGTCAGTATCGCTCAGGAGGTAGAAAAGCACGTATCAGGTGCCGCCCCTACCTTGCTGGTATGCGGTGGTGGTGCAATGAACCCCGCCCTAATGGAGCGACTGGGTACATTACTTCCTGATTGGACAGTAGCGGACACCAAAGATCGCGGTATCGACAGTGAGTTCATGGAAGCCATGGCTTTTGCTTGGCTGGCTCATAGACGTATTCATGGATTGCCAAGCAACCTTCCTGAAGTCACAGGAGCAAGCAAGCCTGCCTCTTTGGGTGTAATATATCCTTCAAACTAAAGCTCATAAGGCAACATCATGGCTAACGACGCATTACTTTCTGCTTTGGCGCATTTGGTCTCTGAAGGTCGAAACCCAGAAACCATGGACATTGACTTACTCTCCTCTCTGGATATCGTCAAAAAGCTTAATCATCAGGATAAACAGGTCCCTGCTGCGATTGAAAAGGAACTGCCTCAGATTGCTAAAGCGGTTGATCGAATTGCTGAAGCTTTTCAAAAAGGGGGAAGGCTGATTTACATTGGTGCGGGGACCAGTGGTCGGTTAGGTGTTCTGGATGCGTCTGAATGCCCGCCTACCTTTGGGGTTTCTGATCAGATGGTGATTGGTTTGATAGCTGGCGGAAAAGACGCGATGTTCAAAGCCAAAGAAGGGGCAGAAGACAGCCAAGCTTTTGGTCAGCAAGACCTGGAAAAAATCTCGCTCAGTTTAAATGATGTGGTTGTCGGAATCGCTGCAAGCGGAAGAACGCCTTATGTAATTGGTGGTCTGGAATACGCCAATCACATTGGTGCTTACAGCATTGCGCTGTCCTGTAACCCAGAATCCCCGATCGCACAGTGTGCCAAACTGGCAATCAGCCCTGTTGTGGGTCCCGAAGCACTGACAGGTTCTACACGCCTGAAGTCTGGCACCGCTCAAAAGCTAGTACTCAATATGCTGACGACTGCCAGTATGATCCGAATTGGTAAGAGCTATCAAAACCTGATGGTGGATGTGAAAGCCAGTAATGAAAAGTTGATTGCAAGAGCCGTGCGTATTGTTGTTCAGGCGACAGAATGCAGTAAAGAAGACGCGAAAACCATGTTAATTGAGACTCAGTATGATGTGAAACTGGCTATTCTGATGATATTAACGGGAATGGATTTAAGCAGCGCAAAAGCGCAGCTATCAAAACAGCAGGGATTCTTGAGAAAAGCCGTTCAGGATCTGGTTTAGATTTTATTTGGGGAAGGCTATTCGCCATTCCCCGATCTTTGATTCCAGCCTCTTTGCCACTCCATTCGGAATTTCTGCGCATCTGGCATTCCTTCACATACACCTTCGTAAAAGCTGCCAGATAAGCCAATTTGATACGCAAATGCCGGGTTACAATACTCCTGAACACCAACCAGGTAACCCTGATCGTAATCGGCATGATTAACCTGCCCATATTCCGCTAAATCCTGAAAAGAACGTTGAGTCTGCCCTTTCACACCATCGCGGTAACCGATCGAATACCAATCACTGTCACCCGATAAGAATTCGCTGCCGGTGCAGCCGACCAGCAAGAGTCCCATCACTAAAGCCACTAATCGTTGTTTCATCGCCATACCTGATCGTTATATTGAATTATCAGTGTACGATGAAACGCCTGATTTTGCCTGATTTATTCCAATACGAGTCGATTGGATTTTGCAGTATGAGCCGGACGCATTGAGATATCGGAAGAAGCTTGAATTAAAGTCACATTGTCGCCACTCAATTCCGCCAGATATGTAGGTAACTCAATGCGTTGTTCGAGTACCGAAACGGAGTCGCCAAAAGGCGTCGGCAAATGAACGTCCTCTAGAGCCTGACGAACAGCACCTGGCTCTGTCGATTTAGCAAGGTTGACCGCATACCCAAAGGCCAGAACAGACAGGTAGGCTGAAACAAAGCCGCCTGACACGTAGACTTTAGACAGATCGCGATATACCCGTTGAGTAAATAACGGGTTAACAGGCTCGAAGAAGCAACTCGCATTGAGTACGCTAATCTTGTCCAGTTTGCCCAGTGCCACGGATTCGCTGCGGCTCATGTGTGAGCAGAGTACTGTGAGTGGGCGTCCATCCCAGTCTCTGTTCAGCTCAGTCAAAAAGGCGTAACTCGCCTCCCCCATCAAGTGATTCACAACGAAGTCGGGTCGGTGAGTCAACAATGAACGAATGGTGTAGTGGAAAGTACGGCAACCTTCACGGTAGTAGTTGTCAAAGGTAAGAGTCCCACCGCCAGTTTTGACATATGAGGTCGTCATCTCACTGAGTTCCCAGCCAAGCTGGTCATTCGGGCTTACGATGGCACACTTTGTCCCTTCTTCCTGAAAGGCGTATTCGAGAAGTGGCAACAAGTAACTGTCTGGGGATGCGCCAAATTCAACCAGCGAATCGAAGTGCTGCTGTTTGCCAGATAAAGCGGAAGACCAGAGCAGAGCTGAATCGCCTTCCATCGATTCCAGCACACATAATCGGGAATCGATAGTCGTGGTTCCGAAAAGGTGTTCAATACCCTGCTTTTGTAGCTGACGAGCATGATTAATGTAGGTATTTTTCTGGCCAAACGGATCTTTGTGTACGGCTCCGAGCTTGAAGTCGAAATGTGGATTTGCATTAACCTGAGCAATGCCGAACTGAGTGCCGATTAATGTCTGGTAACTGACTTTTCTATACTGACTTTGGCTGGAATAAAGCACGCCTACGGGAATGGTATTCATCATTCTCCCCCTACACAAATATCCATCTCATCAAGCCATGACGTTTTGTAGTTGGGCTAAATCTCGTGCTTTCGCATTCAATTTATTAATTAGCTCATTTTCTTTTTATTTATGCTCATATCTAGCCGAGCCGTAGAGAAAACTCAAGGCTGGTTACAATTGCTTTACCTCATAAATTCTCAATATAGAGACAGATTTTATAGCAACATATTTCTTATTTTCATGAGGTTATGACAAAGCCACTTTCTCTTCAAAAGCCATATTCTCAGCTCTGCGACTTATCTGTTTTTGTATTTTTGTTCAAACCACTTATTTCTGATAACTACCACTTAACTTGCTATTCCACCACTCACGACCAAGCAGAATGAAGTGGACATGAGGGAAGCGTATTATCCAGTCTGAAAGGTTAAAACAAGACACGGGGCGTGAAATATGTTGTGGTTTCTCATGTGTGTCGCTGCACTGATTGGCGGCTACTTTATTTATGGGACGTTTGTAGAGAAGGTATTCGGAATCAAAGAAAACCGACAGACACCCGCTTACTCAAAACAAGACGGCGTGGACTATGTTCCCATGTCGAACAAAAAAGTGTACCTGGTTCAGCTACTGAACATTGCAGGCGTGGGACCTATTTTTGGTCCAATCATGGGAGCATTGTATGGCCCTGCAGCCATGTTGTGGATCGTACTGGGTTGTATCTTCGCAGGTGCGGTACACGACTACTTCTCTGGCATGCTTTCTGTGCGCAACGGCGGAGCATCTGTACCAAGCATCACAGGTCGCTACCTGGGTAATGGCGCAAAACACTTTATGAATATATTTGCCATTATTCTTCTGCTGCTTGTTGGTGTGGTGTTTGTTTCCGCTCCCGCTGGCATGATTACGAACCTCATCAATGACCAGACGGACTTTTCCGTTACTATGACTAGCATGGTAGTGATCATTTTTGCTTACTACATCATTGCGACCGTTGTTCCTGTCGACAAAATCATTGGTCGCTTCTACCCAGTATTTGGGGCACTACTTATCTTTATGTCGGTTGGTCTGATTTCTGCCATTGCTCTGTCTGATGAGCATACGGTTATGGGTGGTTTTGAAGTCACGGACATGTTCACTAACATGAATCCTAATGACCTGCCTCTTTGGCCAGCACTGTTTATCACCATCGCATGTGGTGCTATCTCTGGTTTCCACGCTACGCAGTCTCCTCTGATGGCCCGCTGCATGCAAAACGAAAAGAACGGTCGCTTCATCTTCTTCGGTGCGATGATCGGTGAAGGTGTCATTGCACTTATCTGGTGTGCACTGGCTCTGTCTTTCTTCGGCTCGGTGGATTCCTTATCTGAAGCCATTGCAAATGGTGGTCCGGGTAACGTTGTGTACAGCGCTTCGTTTGGTCTGCTTGGTGTATTTGGTGGTGTTCTGGCATTCCTGGGCGTGGTGATTCTTCCAATCACTTCTGGTGATACTGCGTTCCGCTCTAGCCGCCTGATTCTGGCTGAATACTTCAACATGGAGCAGAAGACACTACGCAACCGCTTATTGATGGCTGTTCCACTGTTTGTTCTTGGCGGTATTCTGACTCAGGTTGATTTCGGTGTTATCTGGCGCTACTTCGGATTTGCAAACCAGTCGACAGCAACCATGATGCTATGGACAGCTTCTGCATACCTGCTACGTCACAACAAACTGCATTGGATTACCACTGTCCCTGCTATCTTTATGACAACGGTATGTGTGAGCTTTATCATGAGTAATAGCCAGCTTGGTTTTGGTTTGCCGATGAACGTCTCTACTGTGGGTGGCATTGTGACAGCACTGCTGATTACCGCATACGTTATTAAGACATCAAAAGGGAAAGGAGAAACGGAACTGGCAGACGAAGAAACACCTTCTTCAACAGCCAAGACCGCTTAACAAACTTATTCTCACATGAAATTTAAAAGGGCTCTCAGAGCCCTTTTTTCATCCACATTCTTCCGCGATAAGACATAACTCATCAAGCCACTGATGGGTAAGCTCGAACAGTTGATTAATCTGTTGGTCATCCATTTTTTTCTGCTTAGCCACCAGATCCGCCAGCACTACCATGCCAGACAACGCAACTTTCTCGAACAGACTACTGAGTACCTTCGCACTTGCTGTTATATTTTCCAAATCCTGATTTTGTTGCGCTGTATTCAGATCCGTCACCGCTGATAACGCCTCTTCAATCACATTGTTAATAAACACTGGCATCACGTCATAAGCGACAGCGTTTTTGCGCATAATGAGATTGATGTCTACGGTATCGGTGTCTGCGTGTGTGTTAGCGCTTTCAGTTTGCTTGTAGATAATCCCATTCGGAAACAGCTTTTCCGCGTAACTGCTTAACGTTTCGTGCAACTCCCGCTCCACCACAGGTTTGGCAATCAGATTATCGACCCCTGCCTGTTTCATCTTGTCTCGAGTCTCTTTAAACAAATCAGCGGTGCAGCCAAGAATCAACGTGTTCTTATTGAGTGAGTCCTGACGAATCAGGTACGTTGCCTCAATGCCATCTTTCACTGGCATGTGGTTGTCCATCAATATCAGGTTGAAGGCCTTGGTTTTCGTCAGCTCATAAGCCAGTTCGCCATTCTCAATGCACTCGGTTACAAACCCGCATTGCTTGAGCATAGACTGGAGCACCATAGCATTAAGTCGGTTGTCTTCAACAATCAGCGCTGTGAGTCCGTTGTAATTGAGTGGTCGGGTATCTTGCACAACCGCAAGCTGAGGCTCAGCAAGTGCTAGTGGCATGGTAACAGTGAAACAGCTCCCCATTTCGATCTCGCTGGCTACTTTGATGTCTCCACCCATTTGTTTCACCAGCCGGAAGACAATGGATAATCCAAGCCCTGTACCGCCGTATTTTCGAGTGGTAGAGCTGTCGGCCTGTTCAAACGGATTGAATAAGCGTTTGAGTGTCTCTTCGCTCATACCGATTCCAGTATCTTTGATAGAGACCGTCAAAACCGTTTTTTCACCTTCAATTTGCTCTTCAACTTTCAGTTCTATAAAGCCTTTTTCGGTAAACTTAATGGCGTTGTTCAACAAGTTAAACATCACCTGACGAACACGCGCTTTGTCGGAGTTCACCCAACGGTCTGGAGCAACTTTATTATCGATATAGAGATCGACACCTTTTTCTTCTGCCAACGACTGGTAGATGCTACTGACCGATCCCATTAGGTGAGTGAAGGCAAAAGGATGATTATCGAGCTCGAATTTTCCCTGCTCTATCTTGGAAAAATCCAGGATCTCGTTAAGCAGCGTCATCATGTGCTCACCTGACTCATGGAGGTTTTGCAGATGACTTCGCTGACTGTCACTCAAGTCCGTTTTTTGCAGTAACTGCGCAATTCCCAATACACCGTTCATGGGTGTTCGGATTTCATGGGACACCACCGCAAGAAATTCTGTTTTTGATCTGCTCGACTGCTCTGCCCGATCTTTTTCGCACCTTAAAAGCTCGATGATTTTTTCAAGGTTACCTGCGATCTCATTCAGTTCATCTCCTTCCCAGGAAAGCGTTTCGTTTTGAGCGGGCTCATGGTGGTAGACACTCTTTTGTAGCTTTTCGCTGTATTGAGCAAACTGTTTTAATCGGCGGGTCAGGGTTCGGTAGAGCCAGGTCATACATACAATGGAAACCAAAAAAATCACGATAGTCGCTATCACGACTTTCCATCGCATTTCAGAAAACAGCGCATTTACCTTGGTCAGTTGTTCCGCTTCGCGATCCTTAGCGGTATGTTCCAGATTATTGAGTGCATGAATCGCGGGTTCATCATCGACTCTTGCCTGGTCATCAATTTGATCTATGGTCAGACTTTGATGATATTCTACGGGTAATTGGAAGAGTTTACTTTGGTATTCGGTGATGACACGATCGACCGCTTCAAGAGCGTGCTTTTCAGAAATAGTTAGGTTCAGTGTTTTGTATTCAGCAATGACCAATTTTGCTTGTTTAAAGCGTTCTAAAGAGGCATCGCGATCTTTATTTTTTCCACGTAGTACGTAGTTTTTGAATTGATGAATCGCCCCGTCATACCCTAACTGATACCGAAGCTGCTGAAGCAAGTTGATGCGTGAAGACACTTCTTCACGATATTCCGTATTTGCCTGTTGATAGGCGCTGAGTGAGGAAATGGATATCCATGTAAAAACTGACACCACCGCCAGTATAAAAACAGTGATTAGCCAGAGCTTTCTTTTGATCGAGCTGTTAGCGGAAAACCACGAATTGAACTGCATTCCGTTTCCAACCTCCCTGTTTTATTAGTTTGATGATCGGTGCAACATGCTAGGGTCTGTTGACCTTTCGAGATGATTTTTGCAGCCATTTGTGGGTTCTTTATACAAGGCAGCGCTTATTCGGTGTAGTCGCTCTACATCAATAAGCGGTAACGCAGTAGAAAGGAGCCACAAATGCTGCCCAAAGGGTTCGGTTCTATGCGCTTTACTCTTTGTTGCAAGGTATTTGCTTAGAATGACTAAGCGAAAGACCTTGCGCCGCGATTAAAGCACATAGAACTCGAACAAAATTTAACCGCGAAAGGTCAACAGACCCTAATTATCAAGATCATTCTTATTACTCTACTTTAAAAATAGTAAAGCCCCGAAGGTTTCGGGGCTTTATTTGTTGATTTAGTCGTGATTTTTCAGACTTCTCGTACCTGTAACTCACGCGGCACTTCGAAAAACATGTTCTCTTCACGTCCAAGAACTTCTTCCACATCGTTCGCACCAAGTTCTTTAATGCGATCAAGAATTTGGTTTACCAGCTCTTCTGGCGCTGATGCTCCTGCGGTTACCCCAACGAGTGACGCATTATCAAACCAATGCTCTTCAATTGCCTCTGGGCAGTCAATCAGGTGACCCGGCGTGCCCAGCTTTTCAGCCAGCTCTTTCAGGCGAGTAGAGTTCGAGGAATTTTTTGAACCGACGACCACCAGCACATCAACCTGAGTAGCCAGAATGCGCACCGCATCCTGACGGTTTTGCGTGGCATAGCAAATGTCGTCTTTACGAGGTCCCTGAATATCCGGGAAAACACGACGTAGTTCTTCAATAACGTCTGCCGTTTCATCTACAGACAGCGTCGTCTGGCTTACATAGTGGAAGTTGGTTGGATCTTTCACTACCAGCTTTTCAACATCCTCTGGGGTCTCCACCAGATACATGCCACCGGTGTCACTATCATACTGCCCCATGGTGCCTTCAACTTCAGGGTGACCTGCATGACCAATCAGCACCACTTCCATATTGCGTCGGCTGGCACGTGCCACTTCCATATGTACTTTTGTTACCAATGGGCAAGTCGCATCAAACACCGTTAACTTGCGGCGTTTGGCTTCTTTTCTTACTGCTTGTGATACGCCATGAGCAGAGAAAATCACAATGTTATCGTCTGGCACTTCATGCAGCTCTTCAACAAAGATAGCACCACGTTGCTTCAAACCCTCAACCACAAAGCGGTTGTGCACAACTTCATGGCGCACATAGATTGGTGGTTGATACATTTCCAGCGCCCTTTCAACGATGCTGATGGCGCGGTCAACCCCGGCACAAAAGCCGCGAGGGTTTGCTAACAGTATTTTCATTTCATTGCTCATAGTACTATCGTTTTTATGGCGCGTAGTTTACCGTCATCCCTATTGCTGCTCAAGCAAACAGCAGTCGAGGGATAGAGGGATTTGTTACCGCTTATTCCACACCTAAGATTTCGACTTCGAAAATCACATCTTGCCCTGCAAGAGGATGGTTAAAATCGACGGTTACCGAATCCCCTGAAATATCAGTGATAATACCTGGGATTTCCATGCCATCTTTTCCAGAAAACGCCATGATGGTGCCCACTTCAACTTTCTCTTCGCCGATAAATCTAGCTCTGTCCATATGATGAATATTATCTGGATTTGGCTGACCAAACGCGTCGTCTGCCGCCAGCTTAATGCTTTTGTTTTCGCCCTCTACCAAGCCCAATAGTGCTTTCTCAAAATTTTCACTCAGGCTTCCATCACCCATAGCAAACTTAGCTGGCTTGCCCATGCTGTGAGTGCTGTCGGCTACAGAGCCGTCGTTCAACTTAATGGTAAAATGGAGCGTTACAGCCGAATCATTAGTAATTGTTGTCACAGAGGGTTGTCCTTAATTGTGTTATTGGGCTTTGGCTTTAATACGGACTGCAATGGTGCTGGGTGCATTACTTAAAAAATAGCGCACGGTCCAATTTTTTAGCCTTTATATTAAAAAGCGCCGTCCGAATCAACGGACAGCGCTTAGGGTTATTCGATTTAAGCCATCATGACTGAGCAGGTTCTTCTGGCTTTTTACGGAATCCATCAAGGATTATCATTGCGGCACCAAGTACTATTCCAGAGTCAGCTAGATTGAATGCAGGCCAATGGTAGTCACCCCAGAAAAAGTCTAGATAATCGACCACATAGCCATGTACAAGGCGATCAAAAACATTCCCTAATGCTCCACCAATGATCATGGCATAAGCGATGTTATTCCACTTTTCTGAACTTGGCAGTTTGCTCATCCAGTGTATTAACACACCTGAAACAACAAACGCAATTGCGGTGAAAAACCAGCGTTGCCAGCCAGCTTGATCACTTAGAAAACTAAATGCCGCTCCGTAGTTATGAACATACAGCAGGTTAAAGAATGGCAATATCTCAATGCGATTTGCCCAACCGTAACCCATGTTTTCCATCACCACGAACTTGATGCCGATGTCCGCAATAAAGACGAGCACCGCCAGCCAAAGCCAGCGGACTCCTGATTGTTTTAGCGATACCGCTTGTTCACTCATATTCAATCCAATTATTAAGCGAACTTACGAACTTCACCGTCACCATCAACGTTTGACACACAGCGACCACAAATCTTCTCGTGACCTTTAATTGTGCCTACGTCAGGGGAATGGTGCCAGCAACGATCACATTTCGGGTCTTCAGAAGCTTTCACTTCCACAAACAAACCTTCAACGTCGGTTGCCTGAGCAGATTCCGGTTTGTCTGCCAGCGCTCGAACCGTTGCCTTAGAGATCAGAAGCACGAAACGCAGTTCATCTTCCAATTTGTTCATTTTGGCAGCCAATGCATCTTCGGCGTAAAGGGTTACCTCAGCCTGAAGCGCACCACCAATCACTTTCTCATTACGAGCAGATTCCAGTTGCTTGTTCACAGCATCACGAATTTGTTGGATTTCAGTCCAGAATTCGTTGCTTAGCTCTTCACCTTCAGCCAGACCAAACAGACCATCGAACCACTCATCAGCAAATACAAACTTACCACGCTCGCCTGGCATCTGGTTCCAGATTTCATCCGCCGTGAACGACATGATAGGCGCCATCCAGCGAACCAGAGCTTCTACGATGTAGTACAGCGCCGTTTGACAGCTGCGTTGTGCGTGTCCGCCACGTTTCGCGGTGTACTGACGGTCTTTGATGATGTCTAGGTAGAAAGAACCCATCTCGATGGAGCAGAACTGCATCAGACGCTGCATAACCGCGTGCGTGTTGTACTCGTCGTATGCTTTGATGATTTCTTCCTGTGCAGCAAGTGCGCGACCTACAGCCCAGCGATCCAATGCCACCATTTCATCTGCTGGCACAATATCTGTTTCTGGATTGAAACCGCTCAGGTTTGCCAGGAAGAAGCGAGAGGTATTACGAATACGACGGTATGCGTCTGCACTTCGCTTAAGGATTTCATCAGAGACCGCGACTTCGCCAGTGTAATCCGTAGAAGCCACCCATAGACGCAGGATATCTGCACCAAGTTTGTTGGTCACGTCTTTCGGCGCGACAACGTTACCGATGGACTTAGACATCTTGCGACCGTGACCGTCTACTACAAAGCCATGCGTCAAAACTTGTTTGTATGGCGCTTCACCTTTCATCGCAATGGATGAAATTAGCGATGACTGGAACCAACCACGGTGTTGGTCAGAACCTTCCAGATACAAGTCAGCGCTGTTGCCGTTGTATTCTTCACGAGAATCAACCACTGAGAAGTGAGTGACACCAGAATCGAACCAAACGTCTAGGGTATCCAACACTTTCTCGTATTTGTCTGCTTCTTCACCCAGAAGCTCAGCAGAATCTACGTCCCACCATGCCTGAATGCCTTTCTGCTCAACAAGCTGAGCAACCTTTTCGATTAACTCTAGAGAATTAGGGTGCAATTCAGCGGTTTCTTTATGAACGAACAGAGCAATTGGCACGCCCCATGTACGCTGACGTGAGATACACCATTCAGGACGACCTTCGATCATCCCTTCAATACGGCTTTGACCCCACTCTGGCATCCACTGAACACCTTTGATGGCTTCCAGTGCTTTGGCACGCAGACCCGCCTGATCCATCGACACAAACCACTGTGGTGTCGCACGGAAGATGATTGGGGTCTTGTGACGCCAGCAATGCGGATAGCTGTGTTCGTAAGCGTGGTGATGCAGCAATGCGCCTCTTTCTCTCAGCACTTCAACCACAGCATCGTTAGCTTTAAATACGTGCTGACCAGCGAACAGTTCCGTATCTGGCAGATACACACCGTTAGAACCTACTGGGTTTGCAACTTCCAAGCCGTATTTCTGACCAACTGCAAAGTCTTCCTGACCGTGACCTGGCGCTGTGTGAACCACACCAGTACCGGATTCTGTTGTGACGTGATCACCAAGGATAGCTGGAACAGAGAAATCGTAGAACGGGTGGTTGAACTGAGTCAGCTCTAGATCCGCACCTTTTGCAAAGCCAAGGTTATGGAAGTTTTCAATACCAGCACGATCCATGACGTCTTTCGCCAGATCAGAAGCCACGATGATACGCTCAGCCTTGTTTTCAGATGAGTCGTCGCCTTCTGTTTGGATTAGGACATACTCAAGATCGTCACGTAAACATACAGCACGGTTCGCAGGCAGCGTCCACGGTGTAGTTGTCCAGATAACGATGGAGATATCGCCCTGCCCTTCATGACCTTCGGTCAGGTTGAACTTAGACAGCAGAGCGGCTTCGTCAGCAGCTTTGAATCGTACATCGATTGAAGGAGATACTTTATCTTTGTATTCCACTTCAGCTTCAGCCAATGCACTTCCACAATCCGTACACCAATGAACTGGCTTGAAGCCTTTCAGCAGGTGACCCTGGTCAGCAATCTTACCTAACGCACGGATGATGTTGGCTTCAGTTGCGAAGTCCATTGTGCGGTAAGGTTTGTCCCACTCACCAAGAATACCAAGGCGTTTGAAGCTCTCTTTCTGACCTTCAACCTGACCTTGTGCGTATTGACGACATTTATCACGGAACTCAGCCGCTGTAACTTTTTGACCTGGCTTACCAACCTTTTTCTCTACCATCAATTCAATAGGTAGACCGTGGCAGTCCCAGCCAGGAATGTAAGGTGCGTCAAAACCTGAAAGTGTTTTGGATTTAATAATAATGTCTTTAAGAATCTTGTTCAGTGCGTGACCAATGTGAATATCACCGTTCGCATATGGAGGACCATCGTGCAAAACAAATGACTTCTTGCCTTTTTTGGCTTTACGGATTTCTCCGTACAGATCTTCTTTGTACCAACGCTTAAGCATTTCTGGCTCGCGATTAGCCAGATTGCCGCGCATCGGAAACCCTGTTTCAGGTAAGTTCAGGGTATCTTTATACTCACTCATCGATTCTTAATTCCGTTATGTTGGGCGAAAGTTAGACATTATGCTAAGTGGTGGACTAAACCACTTAACCATTAAGCTGACGCAGCCACACCCTTGCTGCCTCAGCATCCAATTCAATTTGCGCTGTTAGCGCATCAAGAGAGTCGAACTTTTTCTCGTCTCTCAGTTTATGAAGTAATGATACTTCCAGTTGTTTACCGTACAAGTTTGAATTGAAATCAAACAAATGCACTTCAAGTTGTTGTCTCACACCATTGACCGTGGGGCGCTGACCGATATTTGCCACGCCTCCATATGCTTTACCATCAATGCCATGGACTTCAACAACGTACACACCAGATACAGGTGATACGCAACGTTTTAGCGGGATATTCGCCGTTGGGAACCCAATGGTTCGACCAAGTTTTCTCCCGTGTGATACCCGACCATTAATGCTATATGGTCGACCGAGCATCTCTTCTGCACTGGAAAAATCATCGTTCGCCAGAGCTTCGCGAATTGCGGTGCTGCTGACACGAAGTTTGTTCATTTTGAAGCTTTGAGTGCTAACGACATCAAAACCGAACTCTTTTCCTGATTTTTCCAGCATCTCAAAGTTGCCAGTACGATTTTTTCCAAAGCTAAAATCGTCCCCCACAACAAGGAACTTTACGTTCAGTTTTTCAACCAGAAGATCTTTGACAAAGCTTTCGGCGGTCAGGCTGGAAAAGCCAGCATTAAAATTCACACAGATTAGTCGTTCAATATTTAACTTTTTTAGCTGAACGACTTTATCACGCAAGCGAGTCAGCCTTGCCGGCGCTTTATGCCTGGCAAAGAATTCCATAGGTTGAGGTTCAAATGTCATGACCATGGTAGGCAATCCCATCTTACGAGCTTGCTCAGATACCTGTTTCAGCACTTGCTGATGCCCCAAATGGACACCATCAAAATTACCAATGGTCAAAACGCACCCTTTATGTCGGGGCTGAATATTGTGTATACCTCGGATTAACTCCATGAAATCTCTAGCTTAGGCTCACTTGCCGTTGTTCTTTTAATTTATTGTGCACGAAACCGACGGATTATATACCCAAATAGCAATAAGATGCGAGTTTCGCTCCTAAAATAATCTGCTCACTAAGATAAGGCTTTTAAGTGGCGAATTCTTACACCTAACACCACGACCGAAATCAGATAAACCAACGCTCCGGCACCTATCATCATAGCGAGCTGCAGACAACGGTAACCAAAGCTCCAGGTCAACCACGTGTCCATTGATGGATTTAACCACAGTACTGCCGTGACCATAGCACCACCAGCAAGGATAAGTTTCAAAGAGAACAGGATGGTTTCTTTGGTAATACGGTATACCTTTTGACGGTGCAACCCACGATACAAAAGCCCCATATTGACCAAAGCAGAAAGCGCCGTGGCAATAGCCAAGCCGACATAGCCATAAAACCACGCGAAAATCGCGTTAAATACCATGTTCGATACCATGGCTATGATGCCGTATTTGACGGGTGTTTTGGTGTCCTGACGGGAGTAATACCCAGGAGCCAAGACTTTAATCAGCATAAAATTCAATAAGCCTGAGGCGTAGGCAATCAACGACATAGAGGCAAACTCTACATCTTGAGGAGTGAACTCACCTCGCATGAAAAGCACCATTAGCATCGGCTTTGATAATACTATCAACCCCAACATAGCGGGTACACCAAGCAAGAGCACCATTCGAACGCCCCAGTCCATGGTATGGGCAAATCCATCGCTCTGCGCATCCACATGCTTTCGGGAAAGAGCGGGCAATATCACTGTTGCAATAGCAATCCCAAACAAACCCAATGGGAACTCAAGCAACCGGTCTGAATAGTAGAGCCAACTGATAGATCCAGTTGCAAGAAAACTGGCAATGAAAGTATCAAACAGTAAGTTTATCTGGCTGACAGACACTCCAAATAATGCCGGGATCATCAAAGTGCGGATTTTCACGACTCCAGGATCACGCCATCCCCATTTCGGCTTAACCAACATTCCCTCTTTTATAAGGAATGGGATTTGAAAGATAAACTGCACCAAACCGCCAAGGAATACGCCTATGGCTAAACCCACTTCAGGTTGCTCTAACCTCGGAGAGATAACCAGTGCGGAGCCAATGATCATGATGTTGAGGAAAACAGGCGTAAAAGAAGACACCGCAAACTTTCCGATGGTGTTCAGTATTGCGCCCGAAAGAGCCACAAAAGTGATGAACCACAAATAGGGGAAAGTGATTTTTAGTAGGAAGCTGGCAAGTTCGAATTTATCGGAAGACGGTCCTCCGTTCAGCCAGTCCAGAAACCAGCCGAATCCGAACAGAGCCGTAATGACACCGGAGCCCAATACTCCAATGAATGTCACCAGAGTAACGATGACGCCGAGAGTACCGGACGCTCTGGCGATCAGTTCTCGGGTTTTGTCTTTATCACCACTGGCATGATATTCCGTCAAAACAGGGACAAACGCCTGAGAAAAAGCACCTTCTGCAAAAAGTCGACGTAAAAAATTGGGGATCTTATTTGCAAAGAAGAAGACATCTGCACTGGCTCCTGCTCCCATCAAATTGGCTACGACCACATCCCTTACCAATCCCAGTATTCTGGAAATAAAAGTCATCATACTGACGATCAAGCCAGACTTGAGCAGCTTTTTACTCACAAATGTCCCCTAAGAAATACAATAGAATATCCGCCGCCTCCGATTAGTTTGGCTGGCAGACATATTTATTAGCAATGGTATAAAAATGCTGTTAGAATCCACGCCATCTTAACCGCGATGACCTTCTATTCCAAAGATTGTTTGGATGAGGCGGGTTTTTGCACAAATCATTTGACATTTAGGCGCAAATAGGGGATATTCCTCGCCCTTAAATTGTCACCGAACTAAAGTTTTTGGGAGTTAGACCCTTGGCAAACAGTAAATCTGCTAAGAAGCGCGCTATCCAAGCTGAAAAACGTCGTCAGCACAATGCTAGCCGTCGTTCTATGATGCGCACTTACATGAAGAAAACTATCGCAGCTATCGAAGCTGGCGATAAAGAAGCTGCAACTGCTGCATTCACTGCAGTTACACCGATCCTAGACCGCATGGCGACTAAAGGTCTTATTCATAAGAATAAAGCTGCTCGTCATAAGTCTCGCTTCGCAGCAGCAATCAAAGCTCTTTAATTCGAGTTTAGAATTGCGAAAAAAACCGGCTTCTGCCGGTTTTTTTATATCTTAAATTTGCCTGATGCGTTAACAACGCTCTCTCACAACCAAGTTGCTATACAACCAAAGCCTCAGCACAACATAGTTGCTTAGCAAAATTTAAGTTAGGTTTTTAATCTTCACAGTACAAAGAGTGAAGCAGCTTGATCATTTGCTGCACCTCAGAACTGCTCAAAGAGTAGTAAACCGTCTGGGCTTCCTTTCTTGTTTGCACCAGACCATCTCTTCTAAGCCAGGCTAAGTGTTGAGACAGCGCCGATTGGCTCAATTCTAGGTGAGAACAAAGTTCTCCGACGGAAAGTTCGTTGTTGTGTAACATACACAAAATTTGCAAGCGTCTTTCATTCGCCATCGCTTTCAAGAGGACGACAGCTTGAGCAGATTTCTGCTCCATTTCCTGTAAGTTCATTCAGCAGCCTCCATGGGCTATAAACGTAAGTTACTGCATCTTCAACTTGTTATTTGTGTTATGTCAGTTGAAGTCCTTATTCAAATAAATGTTATTACAACAATGTGAAGTAATACAATGAAATCTGTTAATAGAAGAGCTGAATGAAATCAGCATCACAAAGATTTTTCACTGTAGGGTGTTGAATCATCCTCTCAGCGAATATAACAAAGTATTCTTCCTTCAGCTCATTAATCTCTCCAACCAGATGCAATGAAACGTCATCCCCAACTTCAGATTTGTACAAACTAGGAGCCAGAAAGAGTGCGTCTTTATGATCTTGCGCGAATGCTTTCATCAAAGCCACGTCATCAAACTCTCCGAGAACATTTGGTTGAATACCTTGTCTGTCAAACCATTGCATGACTTTTCGCCCCATGGAAGTACGGCTTCCGGGAAGCAACAGCTTTCGGTTTTCGAATACTGATGGGAAGGTTTCATTCTCCAACGGTTTGGAACTGAAAAAACTCATTCGACACTCTCCCAGTTTTTTACTGTAGAGTCCGGGGCTCTGGCTTGAATCTACTGGGCAGTCAGACAAAATCATATCCAGCTTGTGCTGAGAGAGCTGTTCAAGAAGCAATTCGTGCGTCGATTCAAAGCAACGCAAATGGATACTGTTATCGGCTGGCACGGTTGTCATCAATATTCGGCTGACTAATCGCTTAGACAAAGCATCCGCCACACCGACATCAAACAAAATATTAGAACGCTGGCTGTAATTTACGATATCTAACATTTCGTAGCTGAGTCCAAACATCCGGTCGGCGTATTTGAAAACCAGCTGTCCCAATTCGGTTGGCTCTACACTGCGTCCATTTCGCTTAGTGAGCTTACCATCCATTCTTTCTTCTAGAGCTTTTATTTGCCCAGTGACAGTCTGCGGCGTAAGAAAAAGTGCATCTGCAGCCTTTGTTACTGATCCTTGTTTGCATACCATCCAAAAATAGTAGAGATGGTTGTAATTTAAGTGAGACATGCTTTGTTATCCGTCAAATCCTTAGGCATATGATACAACGCATCATAATAAGACACTATGTTTTCGGTATTTCCGATAAATAAAATTAAAAATATCGAATAAAACCGAACACAGTCATGACTTTTATGACACTGTCATAAAGAGAAAATGTGACAAATTGCAAATATCCACAAATTTTCGCAATAGAACCCTATTATTAACCCTATCAAATAAAGTTTTTAATTCATTTAAATCAATACCTTACACCAACCATAATTCCGCTTTATCGGTTGCGTAGAAAAAATAGCAAAAAATGCATTCTTAAACCTAAATGTCATATAACTGCAATATTTCATCTCTAGTATCGCCCTCAGATTCACTAACCGACCAAATGAGAACGGTCAACGGAGAAAAATATGATAAACCAAGCTACTTCAACAGCAGCGCCACAATCGGGTTCCGCTCGCTGGCTACGCTGGGCTAACTTGGCTTTCATGCTTTACCTACTATTACTTGCAGTATCTATGGTAGGAAGTGGTTTTAAGTGGGCTACTGGAGAACACGCTAAAACTCTTTTCGAATTTGCTTCTCACCCGGTTGCAGGCTTAATGATTGGTCTTGTCGCAACTGCCTTGATTCAGTCATCGAGTACTGTTACGTCTATTATTGTCGGTCTTGTTGCTGGCGGTCTTCCCGTCGCAACAGCGATCCCTATGATCATGGGTGCCAACATTGGTACTACCGTGACTAATACCCTAGTAAGCTTGGGTCACGTTCGTTGCAAAGACGAATTCAAACGCGCTTTCGCTAGTGCAACTATTCACGATTTCTTCAACCTGCTCGCAGTCATTATCTTCCTACCACTGGAAATGATGTTCGGCATTCTGGAAAAAGTCTCTCACTGGCTGATTTCTCCAATGCTGGCGACTGGTGACATGAGTATCAAAGGGTTTAACTTCATCAAACCAATTACCAAACCTGTTGTAAGCGCAATTAAAGAGCCGCTAGCAACCTTTGGTGATGTCGCTGGTGGTGTTACTCTGATCCTGCTTGGTATCGCAACCATCTTTGTTGCTATCACAGTGATGGGTAAACTCATGAAGAGCCTGATGGTTGGTCGTGCTCGTGAAATCCTGAAAAACGCTATCGGTCGTGGTCCTCTTCACGGTATCGCTTCTGGTTCTGTTGTGACTGTATTGGTTCAGTCTTCTTCAACAACAACTAGCCTGATGGTTCCACTAGTAGGTTCTGGTGTACTGAAAGTTCGCGATGTTTACCCATTCACTCTGGGCGCTAACATCGGTACATGTATCACGGCTCTGCTGGCTGCTACAGCGGTATCTGGTGAATTCGCGGTCTTCGCATTGCAAATCGCTTTGGTACACCTGGTGTTTAACCTGATGGCGACCATTTTCATCTACGGCATTCCATTCCTGAGAGAGCTGCCAATCAAAGGTGCAGACCTAATCTCGGACATGGCGATGAAAAACAAAGCGGTTGTTGTGGGTTACTTGCTTGCGGTGTTCATCATCATGCCAGGCACGATTCTGGCACTGACTGCCTAAGCTTGAGATTTAAAAATTCAATTCCCAGCATTCTCTGAATGCTGGGGATTTTTATTGTATCTAATATCAATTGCAGCAAGTGATTGGTATACCCTGAGCTCAGGTTTATCGAAACTATCAGATTGCTAAGTTGTTTCCTTCCCATGAAATTGGCTTTCGATCAGGACATAGATTTGAAGAGTGAGTCGTATTGAGTCGAGAATGGAGCTCTAACGAATGTGTAATACGTCGAAAGTACTGAGAGGTCACCATAAACGCTTTGCGTACAAAAACGCCACTCTGTGCTTTAGAGTGGCGTTTTAGCGTATTCGACTACTAATCTGAGAATGAATATTAAACCGAGAACGGATACTTAATTGCGTCGTGGCACTGGTAACCAACCACTTCAAAATCGTCCATGGTTACCCAAGTTTCCAAATCTTCCAGAGATTTGATGTCTGGATTGATTCTAAACTCTGGAGCAGGGAAAGGTTCGCGCTTAAGCTGAACGTCGCGCATCAGTTCTAACTGATCTTCATAGATATGAGCGTTAACAATCTTGTGGTACGCCTGACCCGGTTTCTTGCCCGTGATCTGCGCCATTAGCGCTAAGAAAACGTAAACCTGAACCATGTTGAAGTTCAAACCTAATGGTACGTCACAAGAACGCTGGGTGCTGTTCAGGTATAAAGTGTCACCCAGCAAAGAGAAATGATGGCTGTACATACAAGGGCGTAAACACCCCATATGGAATTCGCCCGGATTGTAGAAGTTGAGTATCTCACCGCGGTCATCAACACCTTTAGAGAGATCATCAACAATTTTTCTGAGTTGGTCGATGTGCCCGCCATCCGGCTTAGCCCAGGCACGCCCCTGAACACCATAAACACGACCCATGTCGTCTTCACCCTTTCGATACGGGTTGTTCAGCCAAGCTTCGTTAAGGTTGGCGTTTGCATCCCAGGTTTTGGTGCCAAGTTTTCGAAAGTCTTCTGCGTTGTCATATCCACGAATGTAACCCAGTAGCTCTGCTACCGCGGCTTTCCAGAAGCTTTTACGCGTAGTCACTAATGGAAATTCATTCGCGGCAACGTCATAAGTAAGATCTGCGTTAATTACCGTAAGGCAACGTTTACCTGTACGTTCATTTTCAATCCACACACCGTCATCGACGATGTGCTGACACAAGTCTAAATACTGTTTCACTGTCGACCTTAAATTTTTGATTTAACAGGTTGTTTGTTTACGCTGTAAGCCCAGCCTATCAGCGCTGCTCCACCAATCACCATTGGCAGTGACAAAATTTGTCCCATTGAGATCCAATCGCCGTAGAGCCCTAAGTGCGCATCCGGCTCGCGGAAATACTCCACAATGAATCTGAATGCGCCATAGCCTAGCAGAAACAGCCCAGCGACGCTGCCTGCCGGGCGCGGCTTCTTAATAAACCAGTTGAGAATGAAGAACAAGACCACACCTTCAAGTACAAACTCATATAACTGAGATGGGTGTCGAGGCAGGTATCCACCGCTTGGGAACAATACAGCCCAAGGTACGTCAGTAACACGTCCCCAAAGCTCATCATTCATAAAGTTACCCAAACGCCCCATTCCCAAACCAAATGGCACCAGTGGAGCAATAAAATCTGCAACGCTGAAGAATGTGCGTCCATTTCGACGGGCATACCACGCCATTGCGGCGATAACACCCAGAAGACCACCGTGGAAAGACATTCCTCCGGTCCAGATTTTAAAGAGGTAAAGCGGATCGCTTAAGAGAACATCGAAATTGTAGAAGAAAACATAACCAATACGCCCACCAAGCACGACACCTAAAAAGCCAGCGAATAACAAATCCGAGACATTGTCACGCGTCCAACCACTGTTTGGCATATCAGCACGGCGGTTGGCGAGCCATAGCGCGAACACAAAGCCGACAAGATACATCAAGCCATACCAGCGCAGGGCAAGAGGTCCTATAGAAAAGATAACAGGATCAATTTGAGGAAAGGTTATAAACCCTTGGTTCATGTTTAAATCTCTTTAAATGTGATGAATCTGAAGCCGCATTTGAGTCGAATTAAAACGGCAACAGCATTTTTCCAGCGACGAACAGTAAGAATACCGCAAAGATTTTCTTCAATACTGCGGTAGGAAGTCGGGTTGCCAGTTTGGCTCCCACGCGAGTCGTTAACACGGATGTCGCAGCAATACCAAATAGTGCAGGCAAGTATACATAACCAATGCTGTACTCTGGAAGCCCGCTGGCATCTAAACCATGTACGACAAATCCGGTCATACCTGCAATGGCAATAAATGATCCGCATACCGAAGACGAACCAATCGCTTTACGCATTTCCACGCCATGACGGCTAAGAAACGGAACTGTTAACGAACCACCACCGATACCCGCAAGACTGGAAGTGACCCCAATAAGACCACCGTAACCCAAAGTGGTTCCGGCAGCAGGCATAGGGCGACTGTTTGAAGATTTTAGAGACATCAGCATTTGAATGGCGAGCCCCAAGACGATGATACCAAACACTTTAATCAGGTACTGAGTTGGGATCGCTTCAGCGATGAAAGAACCAGCTAACCCACCAACGACGACACCAGGCATAAGCCATTTAACAACGAACATATCGACGTTGCCTAGCCTAAGGTGATTAAAAGCAGAAGAACCGGAAGTCAGAATGATGGTGGCCAGAGACGTAGCCAGTGCGATGTGCATAACGAGATTGGTAGAAATTCCTGCAGCCGGGAGCAGCCAAAGCAACGCGGGGACAACCACTAAGCCTCCACCAATTCCCAATAAGCCAGCCAAGACCCCAACCACACTTCCCAGTATCAGGAATTGAATTATCAGCTCTATGTTCAAGTTTACCTCTATTTATTACCCGCCCGGACAAATCCTGCGAGATTTCGTTGTTCTAAGTAATCAAATACCTGATCGTAAATCGCCTGCCCGTACGGCTGAGCAAGCGCACTCAGAGCTAATTGCTCCAGGTCCTTCACTGAGGACTGACGAAGCAAATATTTCACTCTGGCTACGTTGGCGGTATTCATGCTCAGAGAACGATACCCTAATCCAACCAATAGTAAAGCCCCAATAGGGTCACCCGCCAACTCGCCGCAAATGCTCACCGGGAGTTTATAAGCCCGACACGTTTTTTCGATTTGTGCAAGAGCTTGTATCACGGCTGGATGCACCGATTCATATACGCCAGACACACGTGCGTTGTTACGGTCTACAGCAAGAAGATATTGGGTTAAGTCATTGGTTCCAACCGAAACGAAGTCTATTTTATCTGCCATAAATGACAGTAAATAGAGCATGGAAGGGACTTCTAACATAACGCCTACACGAGGTTTGCACACATTTTTGTGACTTTGCGACACCTCGTCATAGGCTTGTTGGATCAGAGCAAGTGCGTCATCCAGCTCTTGGTTGCCAGATAACATGGGTAATAAAATGTTGAGATTGTTCAGACCATCACTCGCTTTGAGCATGGCACGAAGCTGGATAAGGAAAATATCGGGATGGTCCAGAGTAAAGCGTATTCCACGCCAGCCCAGGAAAGGGTTGTCTTCCTCAATAGGAAGATAAGGTAAAGGTTTGTCGCCACCGACATCCAACGTCCGCATGACTACGGGTTTATTCGGATACGTTTCGAGCACTCGACGATATTGCTGATGTTGTTCTTCTTCAGAAGGAAAACGATGCTGAAGCAGAAAAGAGATTTCCGTTCGATAAAGCCCGACACCATTAACTCCCTGATTGACAGAAATGTTGGTATCAGCACTCAAACCCGCATTAAGAAGCACGTCAACTTTACAGTCATCCTGAGTTTTCGCTTCTTGATGAAGTTCTTTCTCCACCATTTTTGAGAGTTCGAATTCTTCATCTCTCAGCGAGCGATACTCTTTCAATAACTGCGCTGGCGGCTCAACGAAAATTTCACCGCTGTAACCATCTACAATCCCTTCTTTCCCATTGAGGTTTTGCGGAGTGACATTCGCTCCCATTATGGCAGGAATACCCAGCGCACGAGATAAAATCGCCGCGTGCGAGTTTGCCGCACCCTCAATAGATATCACAGCAAGTAACTTGTCTTTGGGTAGGCTAGCGAGCGTAGATGCCGTAAGTTCATTGACCACCAAAATGACGGGCTGGTTGAGCTCTAGCTCCCCCACTTCACTGGTATGCAAAAAATAAAGCAGTCGCTGCCCCAGTTCACGAATGTCTTGAGCTCGCTCTCGCAAGTACACGTCTGACATCTGAGCAAACCGGTTTGAATAGGTTTCTACGACCTGACGCAAAGCCCAGTCTGCACGATCCCCCTTCTGGATCTGCTCTTTCAGATCGTTTCGCAGCATGGGGTCGTTCAATAAATGGGTGAAGAGATCGAAAATTGCCAACGTATCTTTGTTGATATCGTTGTCCAGCTTCTTCCTTAAACGGCGAAAGTCTGCTTTTGCACTTTCCATCGCCAGTGCGAGCCATTCATGCTCCTGTTCAACATCAAGAGTACTGGCCGGGTAAACGTCTGAAAGTTTGGGCTGCGTGTCGTCCCACCAGAACTCGCCGACTGCAACACCAGGTGACGCCGCAATTCCGCTTAATTTCTGGCTGTTGGCATCATTCAGAAGCCAGTGACCTTGCGCTTGAGCATGGGCAATGATCACCGCAAGCTGAGCGGACAAAGTGACGAGAAATGATTCTTCCATTTCCGAAAAAAGCCGAGGCGATTTTTGCTGAATAACCAATACGCCAAGCACTTGTTTTCGATGAATAATAGGGGCACCTAAGAAGGAGTGATAAATGCCCTCACCCAGTTGAGGAAAGAATTTAAAGCTAGGGTGAGTAGATACTTCAGCAAGGTTAAGGGGCTCGGCGGTTCTTCGGACTAAGCCCACCAGCCCTTCATGATAACCAATGTGGATTTCGTCCCCTTCGAATTTCAGACCTTTGGTCGCCATCAATTCAAGGCGGGATAATTCATCGTTAGCAAAATAGACGGTGCAACACTCAGTTTGCATGGCATGACAAGTTTCGTTGACCAAGACATCTAATGCCTCATGAATGTGTTCAACTCTGGAAACCTGTTCAACTATATCCCGCAGCTGAGTGAGCATTTAATCTATCCTCTTCGATTCTTTCGCTTACCTTTTACTTTCCGCTCTCGAAACGGCATCGCCAACGTGGCAAACTCTTTCATCGCTCTTCGATAAACGTCACGTTTAAACGAAACAACCTGTCTTACGGGGTACCAGTAACTTACCCATCTCCAACCATCAAATTCAGGGGTATTGCCACGTTGCATATTGATTTTAGACTCATCACAGTCTAAACGCAGCAGGAACCATTTCTGTTTTTGTCCGATACAAACTGGTTTTGAATCCCATCGTACCAGCCGTTTGGGTAGCTTATAGCGTAACCAATGACGACTGGTCGCGACGACTTTTACGTCTTTTTGAGTCAAACCTACTTCTTCATACAGCTCACGAAACATTGCTTCTTCGGGTGTTTCGCCATCATCGATTCCCCCTTGAGGAAATTGCCATGAATGCTGCCCGTATCGTTTTGCCCAGAATACCTGACCATGGTTGTTACAAATTACAATTCCCACATTTAAGCGGTAACCATCGCCATCGATCACTGGCTAACCTCTAATATAAATCTCTGTTAAGTGTGATTTTTCCACATATCCCCAACTTGGGCAAACTTACATGTCGCATAATGCGTTTTTTTCTGTGCGACAAAGCCCGCACTGGATAACTTTTCATCAAAAGCCAAGTTATCAACACAAGAATGAGACCAGCGCCACATTTATTCACCTTTTCTGTGAATAAGTGTGTGAAGAAACCGAACACAATGGGAAAAACCTGATCTACTTACTGCGTACCACTACAAGAATCGAGTGTTCAGATCAAAATAAAATAAAATAAAAACAAAAAGTTAAATTAAATAGACACCTAATATTATCTTTAATGATTAACGAAAATGTTATTCAAATACAGATCGGTTAAAGATCAACCATACAAGCCTTTATCCACATCAAGAGGTCAAAAACTGACTAAATGTAGCCAGAACGTAACAAATACGTTCTACAAAACCCCTGAATATAGATCCAGTTGTTTTAGCTTTGGCGAGTTTTCTATTTTTTCTGTGGATAAGTTATTAAAAGATCCTTGAAATCCGAAGTGCTTTTTAAATGATCAATCCATTCACTCAGGATTATCTTCTGACAGATGTGATAACATGCGTTTTTTAACTGAATAACCCCTCCATGAAACCGACTCCAACATCAGAACAAGAACTCTATGAAAGAGCGTTATCCATAGCCGGCTATACACTTTCTGAGCTAGCAGAAGAAGCCAATATGGATGTTCCTGAAAACTTAAGGCGCGACAAAGGTTGGGTTGGTCAGTTACTGGAATGGCATTTAGGCGCAAGTGCCGGTAGCAAGCCACAACAGGATTTTGTTGATCTTGGTATTGAGCTCAAAAGTATCCCAATTAGTCATAAAGGAACTCCTCTTGAAACCACTTTTGTTTCTGTCGCTCCACTCATTGGTGTGCAAGGGCTGACATGGGAACATAGCCATATCAGACAAAAGCTCTCTCGTGTTCTCTGGATCCCTGTCGAAGGAGAGAGAGAATTGCCAGTCGGCGACAGACATGTAGGTTGCCCGGTTTTGTGGTCACCCACTGAAGAAGAAGAGAAGATCTTAAGGCACGACTGGGAAGAACTCATGGAGTTTATTGTGCTTGGAAAAGTTGAACAAATCACTGCCCGACACGGTCAGGCATTGCAACTGCGCCCCAAAGCAGCCAATAGCCGTGCTTTAACTGAAGCCTATGGCAGTGATGGTACGCCCATCATGACGCTCCCTCGAGGTTTCTACCTCAAGAAAAACTTTACCCAAAAGATCCTCGAACAATTTTTTGATCAATAACTCTCGCCAACATTGCGTCGCCGACATCTTCAGAGACACCTAATGAATAGCCAGCTCGATATCATGATATGGAGCAACACCAGTCTCACCACATTCATCGTAAACGTTGTGTAATCTTAGATAGGCAGTATGAACTCCCATTTTATGTAATGCAGCTTTCACCAGTTCCAGTGAATCAAAGTGCAGGGGTTCATTTTTACCTTTAATGGGTTCAAGCTTGTGTTTGTATTCCACAGCGAGCAAATAGCTAGACAGGTTGGCACAACTGATGACGAATATTTTGGGCTCTTTACCTTGTTCAATATGCTTTGCGTGCACCCAGTGATTCAGTTGTTCTCTTTGCATTTTCCCTTCCTTGGCTGGCATTCGAACCATGCATTTTTGTTATGGGGTTTGTAAAGCATAGTCAACAACTGAGTTATTGTTAAATAAGTCATTATTAGTTTTTACTTGACCGCTGCCATAACAATCAGTTTATAGTGGAAGAAAAACGAGGAATGTTTATGCAATTAAGGAAGTTACCGCATTCAACTCTTGAAATCAGTCCGTTGTGTTTAGGAACCATGACCTTTGGTGAACAGAACACCGAGGCTGAAGCTTTCTCTCAACTTGATTACGCCTTGGAAAGAGGCATCAACTTTATTGATACCGCAGAAATGTACCCAGTTCCTCCCAAAGAAGAAACGCAAGGAAGAACAGAAGAATACATTGGGAACTGGCTTGAAAAATCCGGTAAACGCGAAAAAATAGTGCTCGCGACAAAGGTAGCAGGACCGCGTGGCATTCCCTACATCAGGGACAACATGGCGTTAGACTGGCGTAACATCCACCAAGCCGTCGATGACAGTTTGCGCCGACTAAAAACAGACTACATCGATCTCTATCAAATCCACTGGCCAGAGCGCCAAACCAACTGCTTCGGTCAACTCAATTACCCTTATCCGGAAGAGCAACACGATACACCGATACTGGAAACTCTCGAAGCGCTTGCAGACATTGTTAAGCAAGGGAAAGTTCGCTATATCGGGCTTTCGAATGAGACGCCCTGGGGAGTCATGAGTTATCTAAGGCTAGCCGAAAAGCATGGATTACCAAGAGCGGTTTCTATACAGAATCCTTACAACCTGTTGAATCGAACTTTCGAAGTTGGGCTGTCTGAAATCGCTCACCACGAAGGCGTCGAGTTACTGGCGTATTCGCCTCTTGCATTCGGTGTGTTAAGTGGAAAGTACCTAAATGATGCCCGTCCAGATGGAGCTCGTTGTACTCTTTTTGAACGCTTCGTTCGATACTTTACCCCCAATGGCATCAAAGCAACGGAAGCTTATGTCAATCTTGCCCGAGAACATGGGCTAGATCCGGCTCAGATGGCATTAGCGTTTGTTAATCAACGTCCATTTGTTGCTTCCAACATCATTGGAGCAACCACTATGGATCAGTTGAAGAGTAACATTGACAGCTTGGACGTGAATTTGTCAGAAGAGTTGCTGAACTCTCTACAAGAGATTGGAGTGCAATACTCCAACCCTTGTCCCTGATTGACAGGAAATTTTTTGATTGGAGGGGCTAAGCAGATTACCTGCTTAGCCCCTTTTACTACGTTGGAATTCGCGTTCGTATTAGTCGGCGAAGATGACGAACACGGCGTTCTGCTGTAGCTGAGGGTTGCTCATTCGCACCCACTAGACGACCGTCTGGGTCAAGACCAATATCTTGCAACAGGTGGGCGTTGTGCCATGGAATGTTTTGCTGTGCTCTCGCAACACGACGTTTCCAGGCTCGCTCTTCGCGTTTGATATCGGCTTTAACTAATAAAGTTGCTAGTTGAATGTAAATTGAGTGACGCATAACTTTTCTCCAGATTGTAAAACAGGCTGGATAAAGCGATCGGAAAAACAGGATTCAATAAAAGAGACTTTCCCAGTCAGACCGCTTACCCGCAGCCTGAAAGGTTACGGATTAATTAACTATCAGATGTAGGCAGTTCACTACCACGAACGTTGGTGGTATTGCCCATATCGGTGGCGACACAAGTTTGCTGTGCTTTGAAAATGATTAGCATTTTGTGCCTCCCTGAGTTACTTAATCCAAAATAGAAGTGATTTGATGTGACTTGCTGTCACGGTTAAATTCTAACCCCGAAAGGATATTATTCAAGCAGTTATTTGCTTTATTTATAAATAAAGCAAATACCACTGTATGCAACTGGATCGAAGCTTATTCACTGGAATAATATTTAAAGTTTCAGTTATAAAATAGAATATATGTTCATAAGAAAATGCAAATACGATAAAAAAACGCTCGCAGTTTATGCGAGCGCTTGCTTTTTGTTTTGTATCTGAATCAGGATTTATGCTCTGGTTTCAGAAATCAGATTGTGCTTGTTCAGCAAGCGATACATTGTCGCTCGTGATACACCCAATTCTTTTGCGGCTGGCGTCACCTGACCATCATGTGATTCCAGTACCAATACTAAAGCATCCCTCTCCGATCGCTCTCGTATGCTACGCAAACTTCTTTGGTTGTCAGCACGTTTTGGTAAATCGAGTTGTGACTCTTCAATAACCACTGAATCTGACATCAGTACAACGCGCTTAATCTGATTCATTAACTCACGAACATTTCCTGGCCAATGGTGCTGAGTTAATGCTCTCAGAGCCTGATCAGAGAAGCTACGCGCCTGAGCGTTGTATTCACGGGAATACACGTTCAGGTAGTGATTCGCCAGTACAGCGATATCACCAGAGCGCTCTTTCAGACTAGGAACGTTAATTCTCAGTACATTGAGTCGGTGGTAAAGTTCTTCGTTAAAGTCATCATCGAGAAGGGCTTTTTCCATGTCGGAATGGTTTGCAACCAGAATCCTGACATCAACCTCTTTCGCCCCTTCTTTTGTTTCGACTTTTCCTTCCTGTAAGTAGAATAACAAATGCTGTTGTTGAGATAGCGGCATGTTCAAAATATCGTTGAACAGAATTGTGCCTCCATCAGCTTGCTCTAGCAGTGAGGACTCTCCCCAGTCGTCACCTCTGCCAATGCCGAAAATATCCATTTCCATTCGCTGCTCAGATATCGCACCGCAATTCACACTGAAAAACGGACCTTTTGAACGGGCCGATGTCGTGTGGATTGCCTGAGCAACTTTTTCTTTCCCTGATCCTGATTCCCCAAATATCAAAATACTGACATCGGTAGGTCCAATTCTTCTTACCTGATCTCGCAGACGCTTTATAGGCATTGACTCCCCAATCATGCCCATATCACTAGTCTGACCATAACTCGGCCAAACTTTTTTCTCCAGTTTCAGCATTCCAAGTTGGTGGCCAATTGTATTGAGTAATTGTGCGTCTGGTATGGGCGCAGTAAAAAAATCAATACAAAAGTTTACTATGAACTGACATATGGTATCGGAACTCAGTTGAGACTCCCGAATAAATGCCAGCCAACGAACCTGCTTGTGGCTGCTGACCAAATTAGCCAATCCATTGAGACTGAACTCATCTTGGCTTAAATCAACAATCCCAATGCAAGGACCAATCTCTGAGAACAATGTTTGTGCTTCACGAAGGTCATCACATCGCTGGCAACGCCAACCTACCTGCTCTAACACTGCAAGCCAAGGTTCGTATGTGCCTCCAACAACAACAAGTGAACCCGGTACAGAATCCATTCGGAATTGAGTACCCATTAATACTTCCTTAATCAATCTATATTGTTGTTACGATCTTCATCGTGGTTTTAAGGTGCTTGACGATTTAAATATGAATTAATCTTGCGACAATAAAACGTCTCATAGTTAAGACATAGTATAGATTGTTAAACAGTCAAGCATGAACAGACTAACCAATAACTGTTGTCAATAGTGAGACACATAAAGATAAAGTGAAAAGATCGCTCGTTTTGCAGAGCAAAATCACATATTTATAAAATTTCAGCACTCAAATTAAGATCAAAAAAAGCCACCCGAAGGTGGCTTTAATTTTGAGACACAAAATTTTTACTGCTGTGGTCGCATTGCTGGGAATAGAATTACATCACGAATGGTATGCGTGTTTGTGAATAACATTGCCAATCGGTCTATACCAATTCCCTGTCCTGCTGTTGGTGGCAGACCATGCTCAAGTGCTGTGATGTAGTCTTCGTCGTAGTACATCGCTTCATCATCACCCGCATCTTTTGCTTCAACCTGAGCTTTAAAACGAGCGTCCTGATCTTCAGCATCGTTAAGCTCGGAGAAACCATTTGCGACTTCACGACCACCGATAAAGAACTCAAAACGGTCAGTGAAGAACGGGTTGTCGTCGCTACGGCGAGCCAATGGAGAAATGTCTGCAGGGTAGCCAGTGATGAAGGTTGGCTGAATCAGCTTAGGCTCGGCTGTCTCACCGAAAATCTCTTCAAGTAGTTGACCACACGTCCAGAACTCTTCCACTTCTACGTGAACAGACTTCGCAATCGACACCATTAGGTCACGGTCTTGCAGATCCGCTTCTGTCAGTTTCTGAATTGCTTCGTGCTCTGGGTTGTAGTGTTTGATGGCTTCAAACATGCTCATACGAGCGTATTTACCACCGAATTCAACCGTTTCATCACCGTAAGGCATAGACGTTGAACCAAGAACATCCAGCGCTACCGTACTTAGCATCTCTTCAGTCAGGTCCATTAGGTCCTTGTAGTCTGAGTACGCTTGGTAGAATTCCATCATAGTGAATTCTGGGTTGTGACGAGGAGACAAACCTTCGTTACGGAAGTTACGGTTGATTTCGAATACACGGTCAAAACCACCCACAACCAAACGCTTAAGGTAAAGCTCTGGCGCAACACGCAGGTACATATCAATGTCCAGCGCATTGTGGTGAGTGATGAACGGGCGAGCCGTTGCACCGCCAGGAATCACGTGCATCATTGGTGTTTCCACTTCCAGGTAGCCTTTGCCACTCATGAAGTTACGGATAGAAGACACCAGCTTAGAACGGATGATGAACGCCTGACGAGAGTCTTCGTTCACAATCAGGTCAACATAGCGCTGACGGTAACGCATTTCCTGATCCGTCAAGCCGTGGAACTTCTCTGGAAGTGGACGCAGTGCTTTGGTCAGCAACTCGTACTCTTCCATGTTCACGTAAAGATCACCTTTACCAGACTTGTGAAGCGCACCTTTTACACCGATGATGTCACCGATGTCTAACCCTTGGTATTTTGCTTTCAGCTCTTTCTGAACATCTTTCGCCGCATAAGCCTGAATACGGCCAGAAGTTTCCTGAATCACAAGGAAAGGACCACGCTTCGCCATGATACGACCCGCGATCGCCACTACGTGGTTCAGCTCTTCCAGTTCTTCTTTGCTCTTTTCACCGAACTCTTTCTGAAGGTCGCCAGCCAAGCTGTCACGACGGAAGTCGTTAGGGTGACCGTTAGCGTTGCAAGTCTTGCGAATTTCATCCAATTTCGCGCGACGCTCGGCAATCAGCTTATTCTCTTCTTGTGAATGGGCTTCTAGTTGCGTTTCATTTTGAACAGCATCAGTCATTTTCGATGTATCCTGTCGATTGTCGGTGAAAGCTTACAGACCTGATTTCAGGCTGGCTTCGATAAATTTGTCCAGATCGCCGTCAAGAACCGCTTGCGTGTTGCGGTTTTCAACGCCGGTACGTAAATCTTTGATTCGGGAGTCATCCAGTACATAAGAACGGATTTGGCTACCCCAGCCGATGTCAGACTTGGCGTCTTCATTGGCTTGCTTCTCTGCGTTCTGCTTTTGAAGCTCAAGTTCGAATAGCTTCGCTCGAAGCTGCTTCATTGCCTGATCTTTGTTTTTGTGCTGAGAACGGTCGTTCTGACACTGCACCACAGTGTTAGTGGGAAGGTGGGTAATACGTACCGCAGATTCCGTGGTGTTAACGTGCTGACCACCAGCACCCGACGCACGGTATACGTCGATGCGAAGGTCGGCAGGGTTAATGTCGATAGCAATGTTTTCGTCAATCTCTGGGTAAACAAACGCAGACGCAAATGAAGTATGACGACGACCGCCTGAATCGAATGGCGATTTACGAACCAAACGATGAACGCCCGTTTCAGTGCGAAGCCAGCCGTAAGCGTACTCACCTGAAATACGAACCGTTGCCGATTTCAGACCCGCTACTTCACCTTCAGATACTTCAATCACTTCCGCTTTGAAGCCTTTGGCCTCAGCCCAACGCAAGTACATGCGAAGCATCATGTTGGTCCAGTCTTGAGCTTCTGTACCACCTGAACCCGCTTGCAAGTCGATGTAGCTATCAGAGGAGTCGTGATCGCCAGCAAACATACGACGGAATTCAAGCTTCTCTAGCTTTTGTTCAAGTTCAGCCAATTCTGGCTCAATCTCGTCGAAGGTTTCCTGATCTTCTTCTTCAACCGCCAGTTCCAGAAGACCATCAACGTCTTCCACACCCTGGTCTAGCAAGTCGATGGTTTCTACCACCGCTTCCAGTGATGCACGTTCTTTACCTAAAGCTTGTGCTCGCTCTGGTTCGTTCCATACATCCGGCTGTTCAAGTTCTGCGTTTACTTCTTCTAGACGCTCTTTCTTGGCGTCATAGTCAAAGATACCCCCTCAGGACATTCGTGCGCTCAGTCACGTCCTGCAGGCGGTTTTTAATTGGATTGATTTCAAACATGTTTGCTCAACATTTTAGCGTAGAATTTAACCGAGGAATTCTACTTAAAAATGTGACAGAGATACAGGAAAAATTTGCGCAATTTGAGCTGAGAAATTGCAGATGCCCACTGCTCTCAATCAGCAGCGGGACAGGGTTGAAAGGCAATACTCGATGCGAGGTTACTTAACCTGAGCTCGGGATAAGAGGTTAGCTAATTCGTTAAAATAAATGAATATTTCTATCGGGACATTCTAATGAGAAATTTTCACTTAAGACAAGGCGAACACACGAATCAATAACGGGTTATTGAGAGAGGGTTCAACGCAGTATTAAGTGAAAAGAGCCATTAGAAAGCAAGTTGTTATCCCTAGTTCAGGTTACTTGGCTTCGATATGATCGATCATCAACTGAAGCGACTGATTGCCACGAAACTCGTTTACATCCAGTTTGTAGGCTAAGTGTACGGTTTTCACCGACGCGTCTGGCCAGCGACGTAAATCGATATTGAACGCAATGCCATCAATCATGATATTGGTCGGGTGCCCCTTATGCAGCGGCTCTAACATCAATTTCAGGTGCTTCTCGCCCACCAGCTTTTGATGCAGGACTTTGAATTCGCCATCAAAAATGGGCTCTGGGAATGCTTGTCCCCATGGTCCGGCTCCACGTAAAGTTTCAGCTACGTGCATGGAAAACTCTTCGGGTAGCAACTCGCCGTCAGACATCACCACGCCTTTGAGTGAGGCTTCATCAAGATCTTGCCTGACCGCTTCATCGAACAGTTTGCTGAATTTTTCAAAATCGACTTCATCGATGGTCAATCCTGCCGCCATGGCGTGACCACCAAATTTAGCAATTAACCCTGGGTTTTGTGTGTCGATTCTGTCCAATGTATCTCGCATATGCAGACCGGGAATAGAACGGCAGGAACCTTTGATTGTGCCTTCTCCGCCGTCGGCAAAGGCGATCACCGGGCGATGAAACTTCTCTTTAATGCGCGAAGCTAAAATACCGATAACACCCTGATGCCAGTCTCGCTGGAACAAGGCTAAACCATAAGGAAGCTCCGCATTTTCACCAAATTGCAGACGTTCACAAAACGCCATGGCTTCTTGCTTCATACCTTCTTCGATTTCTTTACGGGTTTGGTTGAGTCCATCCAACTCACTCGCCATGCGGCGCGCAGCGTGGATGTTGTTGCTCATCAGAAGCTCAACCCCAAAAGACATGTCATCCAAACGCCCCGCCGCATTAATGCGTGGCCCTAAGGCAAATCCGAAATCGGATGCCACCAGTCTGCGAGCATCTCGTTTGGACACTTCGATAAGCGCCTGAATTCCCGGGCGAGCTTTACCAGCACGAATGCGTTGTAACCCTTGATGCACCAAGATTCGGTTATTCTCATCCAGAGGCACGACATCGGCGACGGTTCCAAGTGCGACTAAGTCGATAAGCTCCATCAGTTTGGGTTCTTGCATCCCCTGTGAGGCAAACCAATTGAGCTTTCGCATGTGAACGCAAAGCGCCATCATCATGTAGAACGCAACACCAACACCAGCCAAAGATTTTGATGGAAACTGACAAGACTCAAGGTTGGGGTTAACAATCGCATCAGCAATGGGAAGCTCATTTCCCGGTAAGTGATGATCGGTGACGATAACCGTTAAACCCTTCTCCTTTGCGTAACGCACGCCATCTATAGACGATACGCCATTGTCGACCGTCATGATGACTTCAACACCCAGCTCCAGAGCCTGATCGACCACCTCCGGACTTAAGCCGTATCCATCTTCAAAACGATTTGGCACCAGATAGTCCACGTTGGGACAACCCAGCATCCGAAGCGCAAGCACTGACAACGCAGAACTGGTTGCACCATCCGCGTCAAAATCCCCTACGACGATGATGCGTTTTTGTTTCTGAATCGATTCAAACAAAATCTCTACGGCTTGCTGTATTCCACCCAGTAGTTGGTATGAGTGAAGCGCTTTCGCTGCTTTCTCTAACTGGTTAATACTTTGAACACCGCGTGCGGCGTAGATGCGTTGCAATAAAGGGGGAATGGAGTCAGGTAAGGAGTGAGGCGCGTCTTGCGGACGTCTTTGAATTTCAATCATAAGAATGGCGTTTGCCTGAGGTTTCCCTCAGGCATCCGTTGGTCAATTAGTTAAGTCTTTCTAGCTGAGCAGTCAAATCTTCTGGAGACAGATAACCGCCAATTACATTACCGTTACTGGTTACGATAGCTGGTGTACCACGTACACCCAACTTAGAACCAAGATCACGATGTGCAGCGATGGTGTTCTGACATTGTAACAGCTCACTGGTTTCTTGCGAGAAAGTACGCTCAAGCTTTACTTCGTCCATTGCGGCTTTCTGATCATTCGCACACCAGATTTGTGACATTTGATGCCCTACCTGACTTTGTGCACCAGCACGTGGGTAAGCAAGGTAGCGAACGGTAATACCATTCTTGTTGTAGTCTTCCATCTGACGGTGCAGTTTCAGACAGTAACCGCAATCTACGTCGGTAAATACTGTCACGACGTGCTTCTCTTCTTTGGCTTTGTATTCAATCCAGCTTGAAGAGAAGTCTTTGATTTTTTCTGCGTAACGCTTGGCGATCACGTCTGTGAAGTTACCTTTGTCATCCAGGGCATAGATTTTACCCTGAATGAAGTAGTCCCCTTTTTCTGTAGAAAGGAACAACCCTTGATTGGTTTCTACTTCGTAAAGACCCGCAATGTCGCTGCCTTCTACGGATGTCACCATCAGACCAAGTTTACTGAAACGCTCTGTGATGGATTTTGTGTCTGCGTCTGCTGCGAATAGAGAAAATGAAGCCAGCGCGCCCGCTGCTACAACACCAAGTTTGCGCATGAAATGCATGTTTTCACCTTAAAAGTTAATGTACGAACTACGCCCTTGGGTGGTGCTGTTCGTGAATCTGTTTGAGTCGCTCTGTTGCGACGTGAGTATAAATTTGCGTGGTCGATAAGTCACTATGACCCAATAACATTTGCACCACTCTCAAATCTGCACCGTAATTCAACAGGTGCGTTGCAAATGCATGTCGGAGCACGTGAGGCGACAACGCATCCGTGTCGATTTCTGCCAGCGTGGCGTAAAATTTAATTCGATGCCAGAACGTCTGGCGCGTCATTTGTCTTGCCCGCTTGCTTGGGAACACTACATCCGATGACGTTTCCCCCAAAATGCTTGGACGACCATGTTCTAGGAAGGTTTCAATCCAATCAACGGCATTTTCTCCCATTGGGACCAACCGCTCTTTTCCGCCTTTACCTGTTACACGAACAACGCCCTGCCGCAGGCTAATATTTTCCATCGTCAGGCTAACCAGTTCAGTGACCCGAAGCCCTGTCGCATAAAGGAGTTCAAGCATGGCTTTGTCGCGAAGCTCTATCGGGTCATTAGGATCTGGCGTGTTGAGTAAATCTTCAACCTGCTGTTCACTCAAATCCTTGGGCAGCCGCTTGGGCAGTTTGGGGCTCACCAGCAAAGCACTTGGGTCGTCTGCTCTTATCTTTTCTCGGTGAAGATATTGAAACAGACGGCGAATCGCAGAAAGCATTCTCGCTCGCGACGTCTGTTTATAGCCTTGATCCATCAGCCAGCCTTGATAGTCCTGTAACCCAGAGACGCTGATGAAATCGAGCCGGAAGTTCTCTTTCAACATCCAGCTCAGCAACTTGGATAAATCGTTACGGTATGAAGCGAGCGTATTCTCAGACAATCCACGCTCCATCCACATGGCATCAAGAAACTGCTCCATTAAGTAGGTATCTGGATGACTTGTTTCCGTCATTCTTATCTCTCTTTTTATCGGTAACACTCATGAGAGTATGTGAGGCATGAAAATAATACTATTAAAATTCACCTACAATCGTATAAACCCTGCAAATTTGAGCACGTTATGAGCATCTCCTCTAAATACTTATGACTGAAAATCCATCTTGTCGCAGAGCCTAGCATCTGAAGGTTATTTGGGTATAGAATCTGCCATCTCTTCGACAAACAATGACAGATCATGAAAATCGGACTTTTTTACGGCTCAACAACCTGCTACACAGAAATGGCAGCGGAAAAAATTCGCGCCTTCATCGGCGAAGATTTAGTGGACATATTTAATGTAAAAGAAACACCACTATCATTGATGAACAACTATGATCTGTTATTGCTAGGGATTTCTACGTGGGATTTCGGTGAAATTCAAGAAGATTGGAGTGCAATATGGGAGCACATCGGTGGCGTGTCGCTAAACGGCAAACACGTCGCATTGTTCGGCTTAGGCGATCAAGAAGGCTATGGCGAGTGGTTTCTCGATGCGATGGGGCTTCTTCATGATGAACTGATTCCAACAGGCGTAAAATTCATTGGCTACTGGCCAAATGAAGGTTATGAATTCGAAGCATCTAAAGCCCTTACGGAAGACAAATCACAGTTTGTCGGTCTGGCTCTTGATGAGGATTCCCAGTACGAGTTCAGTGATGAGCGCATCGAGAAGTGGTGTGAGCAAATCCTGGTGGAATACCACGACTCACTATAACTCTATACATTTATAAAAAAGGGGCTGATGATTATCAGCCCCTTTCTTGTTTTGTTTACTAAGTCGCGATTATGCCGCTTCTTCCGACAACTCTTTACGAGGTGCGCCAATGAAGAACATGCAGATGATCGCCGCCATAGTTGGCATCAGCCAAGCCATGCCCACTTCAAACAGTGGAAGCATATTGAATGCGTTGACATTGATACCCGAAACCTTCGCAGCATCCAGAAGAGCAAACACAAATGCCACCAATACTACTACGCGGTACGCTACACGCGGATTTGGCAAGCGATCGCGTACAAACGCCAGTGCAACCAAAGCAATGGCTACTGGGTAAAGAGCAAACAGAACTGGAACAGACAGTGAAATCAGCTGGCTCAGACCAACATTTGCCACCACTGCGCACGCGACTCCAATAACCACAACCCAGGTTTTGTAGTTGATTTTGGTGATAGAGCTGAAGTAATCAGAACAAGCTGAGATCAGACCAATAGCTGTTGTCAGACACGCCAATAGAACAATCACAGACAGAACCGTCTGACCCGACGCACCGAACAGAGCCTGTACGTATAGGCTTAGGATCACACCACCGTTATCTGCACCAGCAGCCACAGTACCACTTGTAGAACCCAAGTAGAAAAGAGACACATAAACAAATGCCAGACCCGCTGCTGCGATCACCGCTGCGCTGATCAGGTATTTAGTCGTCGGTTTGGACTCGGTAATGCCTTTGCTACGCAGTGCATCCACAATAAGAATACCGAACATCAGAGCGCCGAAGGTATCCATGGTGTTATAACCTTCAAGGAAACCTTTGATCAGTGGCTGAGTCACATACTCGCCCTGCGCTTCTGTTGGAACGCCTTGTGGGTTTAGAAATACAGACACAGCTAACGTAATCAAACCGATGAACAGCACTGGCGTCAGCACTTTACCAATGGTGTCGATCAACTTGCCCTGAGACCAGGCAAAAAACATCGCAATGGTAAAGAACGCAATGGAGAATATAGTCAGATGCATTTGCTCTGCGTTAGCAATGAACGGCTTCACTGCCATCTCGTACGCAACCAAACCTGTACGTGGGGCAGCAAATGCAGGACCAATAATAATGAAGATCAGTACGACAATAAGTGTCGCTACCTGTTTAGGAAGGTGCTTAGAAAGATGTTCCCAAGATCCACCCGCTACTGCAATAGCAATAATGGTGATCAAAGGCAGACCTACCGCAGTAAACAGAAAACCGGACATGGCAGGAAACAAATTTTCACCTGCTAATTGACCCGCAAGAGGAGGGAAAATAATATTGCCCGCTCCTAAAAAGAATGCAAAGAGCATAAAGCCCAGAGCAACGACATCAGTTGTTTTTAGTTTTTGATTCACTTAAAACCCTTATAAAAATCTTGTGTTTGCAAATATTCTGAAATTTTATTCTAGAATTAAGGGGCGAATAATGAACAAAAGCGATAACAGAAACAAGAGAATGACAAAAAACACAATAAAAATTCAATCAGAACACCATTTAGCAGATAGAATCACTAGCTACATGTAATATTTCAGCTCATATAACTAATTAAAATCTTTATCTTTAAAATAACAAGAATTTAATATATTTAACCACTCGACCAAACCAACATATGAAGAACAGAACCAAAGACTTTCAATTCAAACAGTTTAAGATTCGCGGTGGTCGTAGCGGAATGCCAGTCAGTACCGATGGCGTATTACTGGGTGCCTGGGCTTCAATCCCGCCTGCTGGTCAACTGCTGGATATTGGTACTGGGACTGGTTTACTGTCTTTAATGTGCGCTCAGAGATCCGATGACAACCTTGTGATTACCGCCGTTGAGCTAGAGCAAGATGCCTTTGAAACTGCAAGCTTAAATTTTGCAGACAGCCCCTGGAGCCAAAAGATACGTCCTGTTTGTGGCGATATATTAAACCTGTCATTCGATACCCAATTCGACGCCATTATCTGCAATCCGCCTTACTTCAACAGCGGAGAACAAGCCTTAGACACTCGTCGTGCCGACGCCCGCCACACCAATACGCTAACTCACAGCGCTTTAATGAAAACCTGCTGGACGCACCTTACTGATACAGGATCAGCAAGCTTTGTGCTGCCTGTGGTTGAAGGGGAACAATGCATCGAGATCGCACAGGCGCAAGGCTGGCACTTATCTCAATGTTGTCGTGTTCAGACAACCGCTCGAAAACCAGCAACCCGACTGCTTTTTGCCCTGACCAAACAGCCGTGTGAAACGCAAGAGTCCTCTTTAGTAATCAACCAGGGTAATGGCTACAGTTCAGAATTCATTGCTCTTACCCAAGACTTTTACTTAAAGATGTAAAGATCCTGCTGGAAAATGCGTTTTATCTGATGGGTTATGGGTATATAATTCGCGCCCAATTAATCATTCACACGCTTGTGGAGACCCACTGTGATCAGAACTTTTGCTGAACTCGAACTCGATCCAAATCTGTTGGAAGCCATTGAAGAGATGGGATACGAACGCCCAACTCAAATTCAGGCTAAAGCAATTCCGCAAGCACTGGATGGTCGCGATGTCCTCGCGTCAGCTCCTACCGGAACAGGTAAAACTGCCGCTTTCGTCATTCCTGCACTGCAATATCTGCAAGATTTTCCACGCCGTAAAGCGGGACCAGCACGTATTCTGATCCTGACACCAACTCGTGAGCTGGCGATGCAGGTTGCGGATCAAGCCAGAGCTCTGGCGAAGTACACAAACCTGAAGATCTTCACCATTACTGGCGGGGTTCAGTATCAGGAACACGCGGATATTCTATCCACCACGCAAGATATCGTGGTCGCGACACCGGGTCGTTTGATGGAATACATTGAAGCGGAGCGTTTTGACTGCCGCGCCATTGAGTGGCTGGTACTGGATGAAGCGGATCGCATGCTGGATATGGGATTTGGTCCGACCGTTGACCGCTTATCAGCAGAGTGTCGCTGGCGTAAACAGTCTATGTTGTTCTCGGCAACGCTTGAAGGTCGTGGTGTGGAAGGCTTCACAGCGGATCTTTTGAAAAACCCAGCCGAGCTGGATGCAGAACCTTCTCGCCGCGAACGCAAAAAAATCACTCAGTGGTATCACCGCGCCGACTCCATGGAGCACAAATATCAGCTTCTTAAGCACGTGGTAACCGAACAGGCGGAACGTTCCATTGTATTCTTAAAAACACGCGATCGCCTGGCGGACTTACGTTCTAAATTAGAGAGTGACCAAATTACCTGTGCGTGGATTCAGGGTGAGATGCCGCAAGATCGCCGTAACAACGCCATTCGCCGTTTCCGCGATGGTGAAGTAAACGTTCTGCTGGCAACCGACGTGGCCGCACGTGGTATCGATTTGCCAGACGTATCTCATGTCATCAACTTCGATATGCCTCGAACCGCCGATGTTTACCTGCACCGAATTGGTCGAACCGCTCGTGCTGGTAAAAAAGGAAATGCGTTGTCTATCGTTGAGGCGCACGACCAGCCGATGCTGGATCGCGTCGCTCGTTACACCAAAGAAGACATCAAAGAGCGCTTCATTGAAGGCATGAGACCGCAACACAAAAAGCCAGTGTTCAAGAAAAAGAACAAGAAGAAAGAAGCGAAGAAAGCCGACAAGAAAAAAAGCGCTAAGAAAAAGAAGAAGTAGTCTTTTCTTCAATAATTAAATATATAGAAGTATAAAAGGCAGCGATTTCGCTGCCTTTTTGTATTCATCTTTAGACCTAGTCACCAAGAGGCTGCCTGTCTCCACCACCACGGTGTGAATCAAGCGCCACTTTCAGTCGGCGTAGCCTGTCACGAGATCGTCGTTTATGACTGACAGCCAGTTCCATTGAAATCACATCCACCAGCGCCAGCATTGCGTATCGTGACGCTGAAGGTTTATAGATAAAATCTGTTTCCTGAATGACAATGGGCAATGTCAAATCACATACTTCTGAAAGCGGGCTGCCCTGACTGGTAATGGCGATCACCTTCAGGCCATACTGCTTTGCTGTTTCTGCCACTTCAAGAATCGTTGGTGTATATCCGGTAACCGACATCACCACCAGCACATCATTGCTGTCTGCGGTTGCCGCGACCATGCGTGAAAGCAAGCCGTCATTGTAAGCGGCAACCGGATAGCCTAAGCGGAATAAGCGATGCTGAAATTCCTGCGATATCATAGTGGACCCACCACCCATTCCAACCGCCAGAGTCTGGCGAGCATTGTGGATCCATTCCGCAGCCTGTTTCACGTCTGCTTCATCAATGACTTTTCGGTTGAGATCCATAGAATGCTTGATGGATTCGTAAATCCCCTGCATCCCAGTTTGATCTATCGGTTCATCAATGAAACGCTGCCCCACCGCCAGTGACTGTGCCAGTTTGATCTTGAGATCACGAACATTGATACACCCGACGGCTTTTGCAAAACGGGTGATGGTCGCCTCACTGACACTCGCCTGTTGCGCCATCTCGGTAATACTGGCGTTAGCAGCAGATGCCAGATCATCAGCAATGAAATTCGCTACTTTTTTTTCTGCTTCGCGAAGACTGGTATATCGCTCACTGATTTTGGAAAGAATATCGATATCGACAGACACGGATTGCTCTCAGTATGAAGTTTTTATTTGGTTAGATACTTTCTAACATAATTACCACACTATCTATACCCCTAACCTCTCAAGTCGGTAGATTGCGATACAAAATCCGCTTATGCCGAAGGCTTAGTATCACTTCAAGGCACCGACTAACCCCATTACACACAATCAATTTTATCTTTACTAATTAAACAATTAGATTAAATAACTCAAAGAACGACACCTATTTCATCAGGTTTCTAATCGTGATCCATTTCAAATAACAACACAAAATGTGCGTGTTGTTACTTTTTTGCAACAAGAAGAAAAAACGAGCAAATTACGACCACAAAACAATCAATTAGATCGTGATAGTTTTTGTTTTATCAAAACAACGCAGACCGATAACATTTTATTTTTCAATAATTTACAAATAAATTGCATTCAATGTTAGAAACTAACATATTTGTGATCGTTTTATCAGTTATAAACAATCATAGTGACTAAATTATCTTCCAAGCAAAGCACAACTCTATCAATAAAATCATTGCTGACTGGAAGGAGCCGCCGTCGCCATGTCGTTTTCTGTCGTACCTCATATAAAACAATCTCTCAATCGAGTTAACCAGTTCATCGTCGGGATCTTAATGATTATGCTGATTCTGGACGTATGGATCGGTGTTCTTGATCGCTATGTATTTCAATGGCAACTGGTGTGGGTTGAAGAACTCGCCCGCTACATCATGATCTGGGCGATCTTAATGGCCGTTCCCTGCTGCACCGCCGGACGAGAGCATATGGGGCTGGAGTTTGTTGTTCGACGATTTCCCCAGCCTATACAGACTCTGATAAAGCGAACACTCGGCTTACTCACCTGCCTGTTCTTTTTCTATATTGCCTACCTTGGGTACTTCTTCGCCATGAAAGGTGCAAATCAGCTTTCAACGGTTTTCGCTCTGCCTATGTCCTATGCCTATGCAGCCGTTCCGGTGACTTTTGCGCTTTCGGGTTTTCAGGCTTTATTGGTCTGGATTGAGGATTGCGCCGGGCTCACTCCCCCAGCCAATAAAATAGCTTCACAGGAGGAGACGCCATGCTAGTCGGTGGTCTATTCCTGATATTAATGCTGCTGGGTGCTCCTATTGCCATAGCGCTCGGTGTTGCTGGATTAACAGGTATGTTCGAAATGGGCGGAGCACACTTTGCGTCTCTGGCTCCGAGTAAAGTCTTCAACGGCTTAAACATTTTCCCATTCCTTGCGATGCCATTTTTCATTCTCGCGGGTGAAATCATGAACCATACGGGCATCACTAATCGCTTGGTTTATCTGGCGGAAGCGTTGGTGGGGCATTTTCGTGGAGGCTTAGCGCACTCCAATATGGTGGCATCCGTTTTCTTTTCAGGGATTACAGGCAGCGCGACTGCTGACGCCGCAGCATTTGGAAGAACGCTGGTTCCTGCCATGGAAAAACAAGGCTACAGCCGTTCGTACGCCTGCGCTGTAACTGCGGCAGGTTCCATCATTGGTCCCACTATTCCACCTTCCGGGTTGATGGTGGTCTACGGGTCCTTAATGGGGGTATCCATTGGTGGTCTGTTTGCAACGGGTATATTGCCCGGGTTACTGGTGTGTTTTGTCTGTATGGCGATCATCGCTGCCATGGGCAAGCGTAAAAACCTGCCAAAGATGAGCGAGAAGTCTTCACTGACCGAAGTGTTAAAGCATTTCCGACATTCTGCACTGGCTCTATTGATGCCCCTTATTATTTTGGGCGGCATTGTGTTTGGTATTGTAACCCCAACGGAAGCCGCATCCATTGCCGTAGCATACGCACTGATCATCGGATTTCTTATCTATCGCAACCTCACCTTTCCGGCCCTGTTTCAGATGGTGGTGCGCACGGCTCAGATTTCCGCGGTGATTTATCTGATCATCGGGTCTGCATCGATTCTTGGTTGGTGGCTCAGCTTCAACCAGATCCCACAAATGATCGCCGATATCTTTATCTCGCTATCCGATAACCCAAATGTGATTCTGTTTTTGATCATCAGTTTGCTTCTGGTGGTCGGCATGCTCATGGACATCAACGTCATGTTGATCATTCTTGCCCCCATCCTTGTGCCACTGACGGCAGAAATCGGTATGCATCCTCTGCATGCAGGCATTGTGTTTGTGCTGGCACTCAATATTTCCCTGATGACACCACCAATAGGCGCTTGCCTGTTCGTCTTGTCTTCGGTCACGGGCGCTCGGATAGAAGGCATATCCAAGGAGCTGATGCCCTTTTTATTCGGACAGCTTCTTTTGCTGTTCACTATCGCGTACTTTCCCGACTTAGTCCTGTTCATACCAAGACTGCTTGGGTACTAACCAAAACATTAAAGGAGTAATGATGAAGCATTTAACCAAATCGCTGCTGGCGATAGCCCTTGCCACCTCCCTACTGGCAGCCCCCTATTCTATGGCTGCGAAAGTACTGCGCATTGGTCATGACAACAAAGCCGACATTATGGAAAATCCGGCGCACGCCTTTACTGGTGTGTTTAAAAACATTGTTGAGACCGCTTCTAATGGCGAAATCAAAGTGCAGGTCTTTCCGAGTAACCAGCTTGGTAGTGCCAAAGAGCATATTCAGATGGTTAAAGATGGTCAGCTACAGGGCACTTTATCTTCCGTTGGGGCGTTGGCCGGTTATTACCCTCGCATTGGTATCTTAGACGTACCTTTTGCGTTCAATAATAATGCTGCGACTTACGATGTACTGGACGGGGCATTTGGTAAGGCATTAGCCAGTGATATTGAATCTGAAATGAAAGACGTCCGCGTGCTGGGTTTCCCTGATACAGGCGGCTTCTTCTCGGTGACTAACTCAAAACGTGCGTTGGAATCTCTGGACGACTTCAAAGGGCTGCGCATTCGTACCATGACGTTGCCAACACACCAGAAAATCATCCAGTCTCTGGGCGCTCAAGCCTACCCACTGGCTTGGGGCGAAGTGTATTCTTCCTTGCAAACAGGCGTAATTGACGGGCAAATGAACCCAATTCCAACCGTTTCATTTGCCAAGTTCAACGAAGTGCAGAAGTACCTGACTCTGACCAACCACCTGTTTGCCCCGTATACCTTTATGATCAACCGTGATTTCTTTGATGGCTTGTCTGCCAATGAGCAAAAAATTGTCCGTGATGCGGTGCAAATTGCTCTGAGTGCCAACCGTGGTTTATCTCGCCTGATTGAAGCGTCTGAAGATCGTGGACTGGAAGGGTTGAAGAAGAAAATGAAAGTAAACTCATTGACCGATGCACAACGCCAACAAATGCGCGACGTAACTCAGCCAACGATCAAAGCTTACGTCAAAGAAACACACGGTAAAAAAGGGGAAGAACTGCTGAACCTGTTCTTAAGCGAAGTCGATAAAGCAAATCAGTCTTCCTACCTACAGTAAAACCACACCTCCTTTCACTATAGGGCTGCGATAATGCAGCTCTATATGCATTCAATTTAATATCGATCGCATTTCTGATCCCCGCTTCCAATAAAAGGCTGTCAAGTTGACCTTACCTCCTCAGAATACTTTCATTTGTTCAAAAGCAGTTGGAGGTAATTTTGAAAACAATGAAAGCCCTGTTGGTTGCAGCTCTGGTTAGCGTCAGCTTTTCCAGCCTCGCCACTCCTGAATTAACGTTTCTCAACGCCAAACAGTCCGCCAAAGAACTTGGAAAAAATGACGCCTTTATGCGTCGTCTGAGTCAGTTCGATATGGAAGCGCGAATGAAAACGGAAGATCACGTTATCAAGCCGGAATTTCGCCGTTTTGTTCGTTCCAACACGTTGGACTGGACCGCGGAGGACAAAACCAAAGTCACTCAAGTGTATGAGAACTTGCAAAAAGAGTTAGCAAAGTATCCACTCGACCTGCCTAAAGAAATCAAAATGATTCTGACGACGGGTAAGGAAGAAGGTACTGCCGCCTACACGCGAGGCAAAGCCATCATACTTCAAAGAGACAAGCTGGAACTGGGTATCGAGCTAAAGCGAATTATGGCGCATGAAATTTTCCATATTTACTCTCGCCTCAACCCAGTTAAGAAAGATGAACTGTACAACAGCATTGGCTTCCAACATGTTGGGGAAATTGAATTCCCAGATGATCTGGAAGACAGAAAAATCACCAACCCTGATGCGCCAGTCAACGACTACGCCATTAAAGTCGGTTTGAACAACGAGCAGGTCTGGGCGATGCCTATCCTGTATTCAGTATCTGAAAAGTACGACCTGAAAAAAGGTGGTGAATTCTTTAACTACCTGCAATTCAAATTCTTAGTTGTCGCAGACCAACATGGCGAGTGGACCTACGATGATGACGAGCCAGTTATCGTCGGTCGTGCCGAACTGACTGGTTTCTTTGAGCAGGTGGGTACCAACACCAACTACATTATTCACCCGGAAGAAATTCTGGCAGACAACTTTGCACTATTGATGCTGCGTTCACCAGTGGTGAATTCGCCAGAAGTTATTGAGCGTATGAAAGCGATTCTTAGCCAATAAATACTGTCACCGAAAGAGTTATATAAGAAAAGCCGCCTGATAGGGCGGCTTTATTATGATTTCAATCTGAAATGATGTTCTTACTTCGCCAATGGTAGCGCCTGCTGGTCGATGTCGAACAAGTGGCAATACTGCTCTCTGAGTTCCACATGCAGAATCTGACCATTATCCAGCTTCAAGGACACCGCCTCTTCTCCATCCAGCATTAGGCTGAGCTTTTCAATGTCACCTGAATAGCAATGCACGTAAGACACCGCACCAAGATACTCCGCAACATTAATGGTCATAGGCACAATGCAACGTCCTTCTTCCACGTCGTCACGAACGGTTAAGTGCTCGGGGCGAATACCTAGTGTAATGCGATCGCCTGCTGACAGATGCTCGCCATTTCTTGGCAAGGTTAATGTGTAGTGATCAGCGATGCTGACAGTGGTTTGCGATACGCTCGCCTCTAGTACAGTCACTGGAATGAAGTTCATTTTCGGCGAACCAATAAAGCCTGCAACAAACTGATTCTGTGGGTGGTAATACAGCTCCAGCGGCGGTCCCACCTGCTCAACACAACCATCTCTAAGCACCACAATTTTGTCTGCCAGTGTCATAGCTTCAACCTGATCATGTGTGACGTACACCATGCTGGTCGCTAAAGTGCGGTGCAGCTCGGCGATCTGGATTCGCATATCAACCCTAAGCTCGGCATCGAGGTTAGACAAAGGCTCATCAAACAGAAACAGTTTAGGGTTACGCACAATTGCACGGCCAATCGCCACGCGCTGGCGCTGCCCGCCAGACAGTTCTTTGGGTAAGCGGTCAAAGAGCTGGTCCAGTTTCAGCAACTTACCAGCGTGATCGACTTTTTGTTTGATCTCTTCTTTGGGTTGCTTGTCGATAGACAGGGCAAACGACATGTTTTCACGCACTGTCATTTGTGGGTACAACGCATAAGACTGGAACACCATGGCAATCTCGCGATCGGCAGGCGCTTCATCGGTCACATCTCGTCCGTCAATAAAAATCTCGCCCGATGTCGGCTCTTCCAGCCCGGAAATCATTCTGAGTAAAGTGGATTTACCACAGCCAGAGGGTCCGACAAAGGTGACGAATTCTTTATCATTGATTTCAAGGTCGATGCCTTTAAGAACATCCACTTTTCCATACGATTTTTTGATGTTTTTGAGTACTACTTGAGCCATGGTTATTCCTTAATTCCACCTTGAGTCAAACCTTGAATAAAGGCTTTGGATGCCAGCAAAAATGCGATCAATGTTGGTGCCATCATGATGATTAGCCCTGCGAACATCATGTGCCACTGGATGGCAAATTCGTTCTGGAACTCCTGCAAACCCAATGTCAGTGGGTAGAGATCCCTGTCTTGCAAGAATAAGAGTGGGAAGATGTATTCGTTCCAGGCACTCACAAAGGAAAGCAGCGCCACCGTTGCGATTGCAGGCTTCACCAGTGGCAGCACGATGCGCCAGTAAATCTGAAATGGTAAAGCGCCATCCACCCTTGCTGCCTGTTCTATTTCTGGAGACAAGTTCTTAAAGAAAGTACTGAGAATAAATACCGCCACCGGCATCATGCTCGCTGCCTGAACCAGAATGATACCCAGCAAAGAGTTGAGCAAATCTAAGCTTTGCACCACCACAAACAGAGGTGCCATTGCCAGACGAAGCGGGACAATCACTCCCAGCATAAACAAGATGAAAATCAGCTTGTTGCCTCTAAACTGCACCCGAGCCAGAACAAAGGCCACCATGGTACTGAACGCCACCGCCAGCACTACCGTACCTAAGCTGATGATCAGGGAGTTTAAGAAATAGCTGCTGAAATTCGCTTGTTCCCACGCACTGAGATAGTTCTCGAAATGCCATTCTTGCGGCATACCAAATGGCGAGCGAATCACCTGCCCCAGATTGCCTTTCACCGAGTTAATGAAGGCCAAACCAAACGGCAGGGCGACAATCAATGCCCATATCAGCAGTAGAAACTGTACAACGACCTGCTCAAGGGGTTTAAGTTTGAATATACGTTCCATGTCTTCCCCCTATCGATTACGCATGTTGCGCAGTGCCAAGTAAATCGACGCAGGTAAAATCAGAACCGATATCACCATGCCTATTGCGGCTGCCATACCAAGGTCTGCGGTTCCTGAACCACCACTGGTTCCAAAGGCAGTTCGGTACTGGAACGTCCCCATAATGTCGGTAGAGTAATAAGGTCCTGCATCCGGTCCCATAAGAATCAACACGTATTCCGCATTATTAAACACGTCCACCATCGTCAAAATGGTAATCAGAACAAATGCTGGTGTGAGCACCGGAAATACCACGTGCTTAATGCACTGCCAGCGGTTTGCGCCATCCAGTACTGCCGCTTCTAACAAGTCGGAGCGAACGCCAAGAATGGCAGACAAAATCAACATGATAGAAAAGCCCAGTTTTTGCCAAGACTGGAACATAGCAATGGTTGGCAACGCCGAACTTTCATCCCCTAAGAACATCAGAGGTGCGGTGATGACATCCCAATTCAGAAGAAGTTGATTCAGCGGACCACGAACATCAACAATAAGCTGCCCTAAGAACGCAACCGCTACGGCGGCCAGAGGATAAGGCATAAAGAACAGCAATTTGTACCCGGCTTTACCTGCAGTATTCCAGCTCAGCAGCAAGGCGAAGGTTGTGCCTAAAATGAGGAAGACGGAGATACAAATCGCGAAAAAGAGTACGGTTTGGTAAAACGAATTCCAAAGTTGCGTGCTCATGTAATCATCTGTCAGCAACTTAGTGAAATTGTCGAATCCAACGAAGGTGGCAGGACCTATGCCTGGCCAGTCAAAAAATGAAAGCACAAGAGTGCCGAATAAGGGCAAAAGATTAAAAACCCCATACAACAAGCAACCGGGAATCAGCAGCAACATGTACTGAATCTTTTCTTTCTGCTTGAAACTCAATCCTTTGGGGCGGGAAAACTCGGTCATACTGACTCCAGCGGTATGTAGGCGACCTGGTTATCAGGTCGCCGTCTTTCTTCTGTTTTTACAGATGTTGGCTTTTACAGATTTTTAGCTTTAAAGCCTTTTTCAATTTCACTCGACAGACCTTTGCTGTCGACTTTGCCTGCTAAGAACTTCTGGAAAGCAGGACCTACAACTTCCTCATACTGAACATTGAATGGACCTTTCCAGGTCAGGTGTGCCTGAGCTTGGTTAGACACAAACGTCGCCGCTTCAGCCTGATGAGCACCTTCGTATTTAATGCCGCTTGCGTAGGTTGATAACTCGCCCACGTGGTCAGCAAAAAGCTGCGCAAACTCTTTGGTTGCGGTATACGCCAGCAGTTTGTCTGCTGCGGCTTTTTTCTCGCTGTTGGCATTCACCAAATACGCACCATCAGCAAAAGCATAGACCTTGCCACCTGCACCAGGGACTGGCATTAGACCCAAATTCGCATCCGGATTAGTCTGAGCAATGGTGGATAATGGCGACGTCGACCATAAGCCATCAATAATCATCGCTGAATCGCCAAGTGCCACGTTTGCACGCATGCCGTTATAGTCCTGAGCTGCCGCTGACGGGTTGATGTATGGTTTCCAGGTTGCAAATGTGTCCACAACTTTTTGGTAACCGCTGGCAGTAAACGGCTCGTCACGCGTGGCCACTTTCGCCATCTCATCGCCTGATAAGCCTGCTTCTAGACCCGCACTCATCATGGCAAGTGCCCAGCCTGCACGCCCCGGCACTTCAAGAGGAGTAACACCTGCCGCTTTCAGCGTTTTCATGACCTGCTCAAACTCTTCCAGAGACTTCGGTTCTGTCAGGTTGTGCTTGTCGAAAATGTCCTTGTTGTAGATGATCTGAACGGTTTGAACAGCAAAAGGTACACCGTAGACCTTTCCGTCGGATCCCGTTGCAGCCCCAAGCGTTGCCGGAGAAATACCTGAGAGATCCACATCGCTGCCAACAGGTTTGATCACACCCGCTTTCGCGTATTGATCAATAAAAGAAGCACCCGGACGTCCCTGAAACAGATCAGGTCCCCCATCACTTTGTAAGCCAAGGCGTAAACGAGAGTTGTAATCCACACCTTTAAAGACCTCGACTTTAATATCGACATCTTTCATGTTCTTTGAGACTGCTTCCCATAGAGGACGCTCCTGTTTGCGCCATGTCCATATGGTTAGGGTTTCTTCTGCAATAGCAGAGATGGGTAAAGCCACTGTAAATGCCGTAAGTGCAACCAGCGCTTTTACTCCTTTCTTAAACTTCATCGTTTTATCCTCTAGTTAGTTTACACAGGAAACTAACTATATAATCTAGGCGATTTTTTGTGCTATACAACGATCGTGATCACATTTAGTTAACAAAATTATCAACGAAAAATAAGAAAGGTCGTACGGATCATACTTCACTCAATCAAAGAAATTCGTTTACTTTTTATTCTTGATTCCTCAAATTGAAGTCGCTATAAAGAACATAATCATTTAGTTTCCACCATCAACTTAATTATGAAGCCTAGCCAAAACAGCAAGATTGTTAACTTATCCAGAGTGCTCGATTGTATCTGGCGTCATAACCGCATATCGCGGGTAGAGGTTGCCGAACAGCTGGGTTTGGATAAATCGACGATCACCAAAATTGTGAGTCTGCTTACTGAGAAAGATCTGATTTCAGAAGTCACGGCTAAACCCGCCAATAGCAAAGGCGGTCGTCCAAAAGTGTCTCTTTCACTTAACAGTGACATTGGAGTACTGGTTGGAATCGAACTGACCGACAGCGTGATCAATGTGTCAGTTGTGAATGTGGAGTGCCTGATCGTATACCGTACTATCATTCCATTTCAGCCAACCCGTGGGGTAATTTCAGAAATTGCACACGTTTTGACTCCTGTTCTGAAAGAAATTGAAGCCAAGTTCGACAACATTTTAGCTATCGGTATCGGGCTTCCTGGTCTTGTTGACCCTGAAAGCGGTCAGGTGTCGCTGTCGAACGCTCTGGAAATTGATAAGCCTCTGGCTCTGGTTGATCAATTGAGTCAGATTTTCGCGTACCCGATTTTCATCGACAACGATGCCAACTGCGCGGCGTGGGGTGAAATGATGCAGACCCGACGTGAACCGACGAACAATTTCCTGTACGTGCTGTTTACTTCACACCATAGGAACACCGACTCGGAACATCTGGGGATCGGTCTGGGGTTCGTCCTGAATAACGACCTGTTTTATGGTGACGACTTTTCTGCTGGTCAGTACAAAAGTGAGCTAGTGAATGGCAAAGAGTCTGCCGACCTGACCTTAATTCTTCAGGAGTTCGCTTCTTCGTTAGTGCTTTTGGGGCGTCTTATGAACATTCATCACTTAATTATTGGTGGTGAAGCGCAGCGTTATGGTGCGAATCTGGTTTCGTACATTGATCAAAAGCTTTCTAAAACTGATGGACCAAAAACCTGGAACCCTAACATCAGTTTCTCAACGCTTGGAACACAGGCGGTTTCAGCCGGTGCCGCAGCAATGGCCTGGCAAAAACTCATCACTAAAGACATTGCACTGTTTAGCGTCTTGCCCTCCCCTAGCCGTATTTAATCGAGGTCTGTATGGCAGATAAATGCCCATCTTTGTTTCCCGCTCCTAAATCTCTCACCTTTGAACAGGGCGAGCTGTTTATTCCTGGTCTTTCAAAGGGCATGATCCCAAAAGTCATGGGGGAGCGAATTTCATCACCCATGGTGGAATATCAGATGTGCAGTGACTTCAGTGATCAGGCATTTGGTATTCAGATCACCAGACAACTGGTTCTGATCCAATACAAAGATGAATCTGGGATCTTGTATGCCCATCACTTGATCAATCAGCTTGTGGATCAGTGCGCCTCTTCATTGCCATTTCTGACTTTGTTCGATCAGCCGGATTTTCCGCAACGCGGCATTATTCTGGACGTGAGCCGTGACAAGATCCCGACCATGGACACGCTGTTTGAATTGATCGACTTCTGGTCTTCTCTGCGGATCAACCAGTTACAGTTTTATACCGAGCACACTTTTGCTTACCAACAGCATCACACGGTCTGGCAGGACTACGATCCACTGACTCCACAACAAATTCGGGCTCTGGATTATTACTGTAAAACCAAAGGCATCGAGCTTATTCCTAATCAGGCGACTTTTGGACATATGGAAAAGTGGCTATGTCATCCGGAATACACTTACCTAGCTGAGCAGACATCTGGTTTTTATGATCAACGAGGGGACTTTCGCCCGGAATCATTTGGCTTAAACCCTGTGTCGCCAGATGTACCTGGCTTTATTGCTGACCTGCTGGATGAACTGCTACCCAATTTTTCCAGTAAAACATTAAACATCAATTTTGATGAAACCATGGATTTAGGTGTAGATGGCAGTAAGGCAGAATGTGAATCTCTCGGGCAGGGTCAGGTATACCTCAACTACCTCAATAAGGTGTTGGAACTGGCGCGCCAGCGCGGTATGTATTGCCAAATCTTCAGTGACATGCTGTTCCGGTATCCGGAAATCCTGCCTCACCTTCCTAAAGAGCTGGAACTGCTCAACTGGGGATACGAAGAAGACCATCCATACGATGAAGAACACGCCAGACTGGCTGAGTTTGGTTACCCTTTTCAGGTTGTGGTTTCAACCAATACGTTTGCTTCTGTAGCGGGGCGCTGGAAATCGGCACAAGTTCACATGAGACGCGCCGCTATTTCTGCGTTGAAGTACGGCGGTCAGGGGTATCAAATTTCTGAATGGGGCGACATGGGGCACGCCCAACAGTTTTCTTTCTCACTGCCCGCATACGTGTTCGGGGCAGCAATGGCCTGGGGAGAAGCCCAGCATCAGGACATTCCAATGAGCAAAATACTGGGCGCTTTCTGGGGTAAAGAATATCAAAGCCTGACAGGTGCCTTGTTAGAAGTTCAAGATGCGTATCTGGATTCTGGGGTCACCACGCCCAATTGCGCCTTTTATGGACCATTTGTGTTCGATCAGAAATCGCGTCGCCACATTCGCCGAGCACAACTCGAAGACACAGAGAAGATGCAGCAAAGCATCATGTCGTTGACTGAAATGGAAAGAAAGTTAGGCGGGGAACGGGAAAGTACGCTGAAAAGTGAATTGCTGTGGACGCTTAAAACCATGAAACTGGCCACTGAAATCGCTATTGGATACGCACAAAATCAGTGCCGTGAAGTGGAGAGTTTCCCAAATTCGCTCAAACGAAAGCTGGTTAGAATGGTGGCTGATATCGAGTCGGAGTATGCGATTCTCTGGCAGGAAAAGTTCCGTCTTGGAGGCTGTAAGCAGAGCATGGCACGCCTTCAATATCTCAGACAGCTGCTTTCTCAATAACCTGAACTCAAGTTCAATACTAAAAAGCCCCAACGGTGAAAACCGTTGGGGCTTTTTAATAACCAGTTGAATCAGTTTTGCTCTTCGCGCTTAAAGACAAGTTCTGTTGCCGTGGATTCTGCTTCGTCAAAGTAGTAGCCAGCAGTGTCAAATTTGGTCAACGCTTCCACTGAATCGACTTTGTTCTGAATGATGTAGCGAGCCATCATGCCGCGCGCTTTCTTAGCGAAGAAACTGATCACCTTGTACTGACCATTCTTACAATCTTTAAAGATTGGCGTGATGATAGTGCCATCCACGTTTTTCGCTTTCACAGCCTTAAAGTACTCATTAGATGCCAGGTTAACCAATACGTTATCACCCTGCTCTTCAAGTGCTTTGTTAACTTCATCAGTGATGATATTGCCCCAGAACTGGTAAAGGTTAGTACCACGCTCGTTTCCAAGCTTAGTACCCATTTCCAATCGGTAAGGCTGCATCAAATCCAGTGGCTTTAACAACCCGTAAAGACCGGATAGCATTCTCAGGTGCGACTGAGCATAATCAAACTCCTCTTCGGAGAAAGACTGTGCCTCTAGCCCTGTATACACGTCGCCTTTGAACGCCAGAATCGCCTGACGCGCATTCTCGGTAGTGAAGGTTTCGCTCCACTCTTCAAACCTTGCTGCATTTAGCCCTGCAATTTTATCGCTCACCTTCATCAAACCTGAAATGTCTGCAGGCGTAAGCTTTCGACATTCCTTGATAAGCTCTGCACTGTGCTCAACCAGTGTTGGTTGCGTAAAGCGCTCTGTCGCAAGCGGTGATTCGTAATCCAGTGTTTTTGCAGGTGATACAACGATAAGCATGACTTTTACTCTGTTTGGCTGTTTTTATGTAGTAAGCATATAAAAAAAGCCATGCTAAGTCAGCATGGCTTTTCCAATCGTATCGATTAGCGATGTCTATTATTTAGTCGCTTTGTCTTTGTTGTCCCAGATACCGTCTTCAAGCTGAGATTGTAGCTCTGGGTAATCTTTTACATCAAAGGTAGGCACTTTGCCTGCTTTCAACTGTTTGTTGTAGTCCTTTGCCAGCTTCACAACGATGCCAGACAGCAACAGGATGGCTACAAGGTTCACAATCGCCATTAAGCCCATGGACACATCTGCCAAGCCCCAAACAGTTGGAAGTGTTGCCATTGAACCAAACATCACCATACCCAGAACAATCAGACGGAATAGGATCAGACCCTGCTTGCGATTATGCTCAAGGAAAATCAGGTTGGTTTCCGCGTAAGAGTAGTTTGCGATGATGGATGTAAAAGCGAAGAAGAAAATCGCTACGGCAACAAAGATGCCACCCCATTCACCTACCTGGCTGCTCAATGCACGCTGAGTCAACTCGATACCAGTGATTTCACCGTGAGGTACATACTCACCAGACATTAGGATAATCGCGACGGTCGCAGAACAGATAACGATGGTATCGGTAAATACACCCAGCATTTGCACGTACCCCTGAGAGGCTGGATGCGGCGGATAAGGCGTAGCAGACGCTGCTGCGTTAGGTGCAGAACCCATACCGGCTTCGTTCGAGAACAGACCACGCTTGATACCTTGAATCATCGCCTGTGCAATCGCGTAACCCAAACCACCAGCAGCCGCTTCTTGCAGGCCAAATGCGCTCTTGAAGATCAGAGACAGCACGGCTGGGATTTTTTCAAGGTTAGTCAGCATGACAAATAACGCCAACACAAGGTACGCCAGAGCCATAACAGGAACGATTAGCTCAGCAGTGCGGGCAATCTTGCGCAGACCACCAAAAATGATGAACGCTGAAATCACGACAAGCGCAATACCTACGAATTTAGCTTCAACACCAAATGCCGTTTGCATGGCACCTGCAATGGAGTTTGCCTGTACCGCGTTGAACACTAGACCAAACGCGATGATGAGGAAAATAGAGAACAACACGCCCATCCAGCGCATGCCCAGACCTTTTTCCATGTAGTAAGCCGGACCACCACGGTAGTTGCCGTCGGCATCACGGGTCTTGTATAGCTGTGCCAGAGTACTTTCGGCAAACGATGTTGCCATACCTAGCATGGCAATAAGCCACATCCAGAAAATGGCACCAGGGCCACCCGCCGTCAGTGCAACCGCTACACCGGCCATGTTACCAGTACCAACACGCGCAGCCAGAGAGGTACAAAGTGCTTGGAAAGAAGAGATACCTGCTGCGTCTGACTTTCGGCTGTTCTTCAAAACGGAGAACATGTGACCAAAGTGTCTAAACTGAATGAAACCCAGGCGCAATGTGAAGTAAACACCCACGCCGACAAGTAGATAAACCAGAATCGATCCCCAAAGAAGATCGTTCATCAAATGAATTAAATCTGCCACGATAACCTCGCATAGAGTTATGACAACGACACAGCATAGCGCTGTGCTCCCATTTTCAGTACAGAATGAGAGGAATGAATTCCTCATTGTTGTAATTTTTGCTCTGTACTGCCTCTGCTCTTTTCACCGAATCTAGTCATGTGAATGTCAGAGTGATTATTTTGACCGCGAGGATAATGCAGACCTGCATCGCAAAAATCAATATGCAATTAATTTCATTTATTTGTTATTTTTCACTATATTTGCACGAACTATTAACACAACAAACAACATATATCGCACAACAACCACACAAAGCACCTAAAAATTATTTACAAAAAAACGTATCCACTAAAGGTCAAATTCTGCGTGCCACAAATATAGCGCAACCCTTTGCGTAGCGAGCTTTTCGGTAATTTCACCAATGAACAACCATTCATCACCCACCAATATTTTTTTGCCGCGAACAAATTATGACTCGCATATTCACCCTTGTGACCAACGAGGACGCTTCTTTAACATAAATAAATGTCAGAAATTTGCTTTATTTGATGCTGATCGCGCGTTTTTTGTACATTGAAATTGCGCGCAAATTGTGAATTTACGCAGGGTTTCTCATAAAACCTTCATAAAAGAGAAACAAATGAGAAACACATCAAGGTTATTCTGCAGCCAATTATGTTACTTAAAAGTCTCCAATTAGGAGTCTTTATAACAAGAAAAGAGAGGTCGCATATGGATGGCTTTCAACTCGAAGATATCATGGCTATGGATGGTCAGCAGACACGCTCTACACGCTCTAAGCCAGCTAAAAGGAAATGGCGTGAAATAGAAGCGATTAAGGACAGACAACGCTTGCAACGTGAACTTATGGAGATGGATGTTTGTAACGAGTACGACTTAGACGACATCGATTTATAACTTAAAAGGCACCTTTCGGTGCCTTTTTCGTTTTTGTCTAATAGGGTCATGGCTCTAAGCCGTGGTCCTAGATTGCTTCATATTTGGTTTGCCGGACTCTGGCGGCAAGCTGACGGTATTGATCGGCAATCGTATCACCAAATACCGGGTCTTCATCATCGTGAAGCCACTGGTTTTCGACGACTCTCCAGTCCTCCGCCGTAAATGTCTTTGCGATTTGCGGTAAGACTTCCCTTTCTTCCAATTCCAGGTGGTTTTTCTGCCGGGAAATGAAGTCTTCCAGTTGATCCGCAAACATATCGAGAGGGATAACGGCATCGTGCAGAATCATCTCAACAGTATTTTGAAAGGCTTCTGTTACTTCAGACAGAGCTACGTGCTCTTGCTCTAAATCATCAATCTGCTGTTGCTGACCGTAATGCTTGGCATAGTGCAAATACAGAATGTCTTCTTTTGGGTGATGAACGGCTTGAGAGTGATCCGCTAAGTAATCGGTGATCTCTTTGATTAGGCTGTAGTTAATGGGCTTTTCGTTTTTCAGCTGTTCCAGTTTTCCATTTAGGATCGCCAACAAACGCACCATATAACCATGTTCTCGCCTTATTCTTTCTATAATCATGGCTTCCTTCCTCTTTTTCTATACCCAAGTGACCACAAGATGCTAGATTCAGCGAGAATTAATTGGTTTTCAGGCAAGACGGCGATTTGAAGATCTAGTGGTTCTAAATCAAAAATCGGCAACGCTGCATGAAAGCCAATTAAACTCGCCCTTGGGAGCACATATTCTGTCCCACTTCATCGTCAAAGAATTTGGAAAGGACCAGTCATTCCGCTGCATTCTTTTCCTTGAACTGAAACAGAATATGTAGCTCTGAACTCTGCATCTTGCGGTTACTTGGGTATATACAGTCTAGGAACGAGAAAAGAAGCCTTCATTGATATTGATTAAAATTTAGTCAGAAATTAGTTGCCAGTTTATCGGTTTGTGACTTTGACCTAGGAGAATCTCGTTAGTTTTAGAGAAGTGCCCACATCCAAAAAAGCCTCGGTGTGCGGAAAGTGGAGACGGATGGGGAGCAGCAAGAACATGATGCTTATTTCTATCAATCATTTTGCCTTTTTTCTGGGCATGCGATCCCCAGAGTAAGAATACGACACCTTCTCGGTGCTGATTGACGGCTTCAATGACGCGATCGGTAAACGTTTCCCAACCTGTTTTTGAATGCGAATGCGCTTTCCCTTGCTCTACCGTGAGTACGGTATTGAGCATAAGAACGCCCTGCTCCGCCCAGCTTTTCAAGTAACCATGATTTGGGATTTCAAAACCCTGAATATCCTGAGCCAGCTCTTTGTACATATTGACTAATGAAGGTGGCGGCTTAATACCGGGTAAGACAGAAAAGCAAAGACCATGCGCCTGATTCGGACCATGGTAAGGATCCTGCCCTAACAATACGACTTTCACATCTTGAAATTCGGTAAATCGGAAAGCGTTAAAGACATCGCTCTCTGGTGGATAAATCACCTTGCCATTGGCACGTTCCTGACGAACAAACTGCATAGTGTCGGCAAAATAAGGCTGTTCTTTTTCTCCGCCAATTACGTCGTGCCAAGTCAGTGACTCGCTCATAGTATCCTCGCTGTCTTTTCAAGATTAGGGACTAAAGACCCTAGATATCAGCTTGATATTCTATCGAAAAGTACAGCGAGGTGACCATACCTATGCTACAGTTTGACTTAGGTACTTTCTGGATTCCGGCTATTTTGCAGGTTGTTTTCCCTGCTGAGGCGTTCTCCAGTGTCCTGTTCCGCGTTGATGACGGTTAGGCAGAGGCAATGGTTTGGGTACACGTCCCATTGGCAATTGACTATTCATAAGTCACTCCTCACATATGAGTTACTGATTCTGATTGTTCTCATCTCAGTATTTTCTATGAAAGATCAATGCCAACTTTTTCAGCTCGTTTCGGTATTCTGGTGGAATAATCGCAGTGCCTGAATCTCGTCTTTCCAGATTTCTGGTTCAATTGTCTCTAAGATCAATGGGATACCGTCAAACCGGCTATCCTGAGCAATATACTGAAAGCAATCCCAGCCAATCTCACCTTTACCCAAAGAATGATGTCTGTCGACTCTTCTGCCTAATTCCACTTTTGAATCATTCAGATGCATTGCACGTAGGTAGTGCATTCCAACAATGTCATCAAACGCCTTGAAGGTTTCTTCACAGGCTTCTGCTGTCCTTAAATCGTACCCGGCTGCAAATGTGTGGCAGGTATCAATACATACCCCAACACGATCTTTGTCATCTACCTGTTCAATGATTTCCGCCAGATGTTCAAAGCGCCAGCCTAAGTTGGTGCCTTGTCCTGCGGTATTCTCGATAACGGCAACCACACTCGGTACTGCTTGGTGAGCAATATTGATGGACTCCGCGATTTTAGCCAGACATTCCTGCTCAGAGATCTTTTTCAGGTGGCTACCTGGGTGAAAGTTCAAAAGTTTGATTCCGAGCTGCTGACAGCGCTCCATCTCATCAATAAATGCGGCTCTCGACTTTTCTAATTTTTCCTGCTCTGGTGCACCTAAGTTAATGAGGTAAGAGTCGTGCGGCAGAATGTGTTCGTCGCTGTACCCTAACATTTCGCAGTTCGCTTTAAACGCCTTTATGGTTTTCTCTTCCAGTGGCTTTGCAACCCACTGACGCTGATTCTTTGTAAAGAGTGCAAAAGCGTTTGCTCCTATTTCACGCGCCCGCAATGGCGCTTGATCGACTCCGCCAGCAGCAGAAACGTGTGCTCCAATGTACTTCATAGCTTCTCTTGTAATTGGTTATCGAAAGCCTTTCACCTTACCAACCAGAGCAACTGGGTTACAGAGGTTTCTGGTGAAATCTTCAACATAAATTGTAGTAATATTACAACAAAAATAACGTTTAAATATTTTTGATAGTTTAAAATAAATTGTAAATACTATGTTTTATAAAGATTAATTGATTTAACTCAAGAAATTTACCTTCCAAAAATTAAGGATTTTGGTTGTTTTTTGACGCAAATCAATATTATGATTGAGGTTATTGGCTATATAATACCTAGCTCGACAAAAAACCGAAATTTACACCAATTTTAATCACCACGTAAGTGGACTAGGAGACAGGAATGATCCAGGGTATTCAAATTACTAAAGCGGCAAACGATGATCTACTTAACTCTATCTGGCTATTGGACAGCGAGAAAAACGAAGCTCGTTGTGTAGCAGCAAGCGCGGGTTATGAAGCAGATCAAGTGGTTCCAGCTTCTGATCTTGGCGAGTTTGAAAGCCGCGAAGTGGCGATCGAAACCGCTCCTCGTATTGAAGGTGGTCAGCATCTAAACGTTAACGTACTTAAGCGTGAAACTCTGGAAGATGCAGTAAACAACCCAGAAAACTACCCTCAGTTGACTATTCGTGTATCGGGTTACGCTGTACGTTTCAACTCTCTGACTCAAGAGCAGCAACGCGACGTTATTGCTCGTACATTTACTGAGTCTCTATAAGACCGACAGTTAAAAGAACATAAAAAAACAGCGCTCAATGAGCGCTGTTTTTTATTTGAGTACTGAAAAGCGTTTACTTCTGAACTCGACGAAGTACAGCTTTCAATGCATCGAAGTTGTTATCTAATTCTTCAGACAACAGCTCCATCGCCGCGTGTTTTGCAAGCGGACCAGGAACATCTATGTCTGTTTCCAGAATATCATCAACCACTTCTTTGAATTTCGCAGGGTGAGCAGTACACAGGAACAGACCAGTTTCACCTTCTTGAAGCTGCTCGTCCAGAACGCGGTAAGCGATAGCACCGTGTGGTTCACACAGATACCCCAGCCCATTCAGATTGCGTACCGATTCCGCACTTTGCTCGTCGGTTACTGCGCCCTTACCTAAAGTATCCAGCCCCCAGCCTTTAATCTGGCATAGCTCTTCGATTCGCGGCCAGTTATTTGGCTGGCTGACGTCCATCGCATTCGACGTAGTCGCCACGGTTGGTTTTGGATCCCACTTACCCGTTTCCAGGTAGCGTGGCACAGTGTCATTAGCATTGGTTGCCGCGACAAAGCGTTTGATGGGTAAACCAATCGCTTTTGCCAGCAAACCTGCAGTCAGGTTACCGAAGTTACCACTTGGTACTGACACCACCAGGTTTTCGCGCTCTTCTTTGCTCATTTGAGCTGCTGCTTCAAAGTAGTAGCAGATTTGAGCCATCAAACGGCTGATATTAATAGAGTTTGCTGAGTTAAGACCGATCTCTTCACGCAGTGCTGCATCATCAAACGCGAGCTTCACCAACGACTGACAGGCGTCAAAGTCGGCATTGATCGCTACGGTGTGAATGTTTTTGCCCAGAGTACAGAACAGTTTCTCCTGCATTGGGCTGATTTTGCCTTTCGGGTATAGGATAACAACGTTGATGTTTTCCATACCGTAGAAAGCATGTGCCACTGCCGCACCTGTATCACCAGATGTTGCTGTCAGGATTGTGATTTTGCCGCCGTCAGACACTGCAGCTAAAGATTGCGCCATAAAGCGACCGCCAAAATCTTTAAATGCCAGCGTTGGACCATGGAACAATTCCAGCGCATAAACGCCATCTTTCACTTGCTTGATTGGCGCAGGGAACTGGAATGCGGCATCTACAAGTTGGTTCACTTGCTCTGGCGATAATTCTTCACCAATAAAAGCAGAGAGGATCTTGCCACTACGCGTGACAAAATCTTCGGCAAGTAGTGCATCGACATCTTCAAACTTGGGCAATTCTGAAGGGAAAAACAGACCTTGATTACGGCCTAGTCCCTGGCGCACGGCTTGGCCAAAGGACACTTGTTCGTCATTTTCTTTGATGTTGTAAAGCTTCATAGCTCACTTCCTGTTACGGTCGAACCCTGTTTGTCTAAACGGCAAACGTGAACGAACCCTTCCTCATTTTGTACGTAATTCTGTTCTAGCCAGCGAGCAACTCGCTCAGCGACATCTTTTTCTTTGCAAATACTAAATAGCGTCGGACCACTGCCTGAAATACCAGTTGCCAGCGCACCTGCTGTTGCAGCGTATTTGCGAGCATCAGCGAAGCCAGGAAGCAGTTTCTCACGATATGGTTCTGCGATCACGTCTTTGATCATCTTGGCTGCCAATTCCGGTTGATTGGAATGACAGGCATGAATGAAGCCTGCCAGATGACGACCGTGCGCGATTATGTCTTGACGGCGGTATTGCGATGGTAAAATCTCACGCGCTTCAGCAGTGGATACCTTAATTCCCGGATACGCCATCACCCAGTACCAGTCGTCGAAGCAAGGCACTTCCTGTGAAATAATACCAAGCTCTTCCAGCATCAACTGAACACCGCCCAAGTAACAAGGTGCAACGTTGTCATAATGGACACCGCCAGAAATCTGTCCTTCCATTTCCCCCATCAGAGCCAGCAGCTCTGTTTCATTCAGAGGGTTTTCATGGAATTGGTTTAAAGCGTCCAACGCGGCCACAATAGAACATGCACTGGATCCAAGACCAGAGCCAATCGGCATGTTCTTTTCCAGAACCATGTGCACAGGCTTCAGTTCGACGTTCTTTTTATCCAGCTCGCGTGCAAACACACGCCAGCAATCATAAACAATGTTTTCTTTCGGATTCGTTGGCAGTTTGCTGACAAAATCTCCAGCTGTATCCAACGTAAATGCTTCGCTGCCCTCTTTCACAAGGACGCGATCCCCAAGCAAGGTACCATCAACCGGGGACACGGCTGCCCCCAGCACATCGAAGCCAACACTCACGTTGCCGATAGAGGCAGGAGCATAAACCACTACACTCATTTTTATACTCCTAATTTCCAGCCTAACGTACGCATCACATCCGCGAAGACACCTGCAGCGGTTACTTCTGTACCCGCGCCGTATCCGCGCAGCACCAATGGAATTGGCTGGTAGTAACGGCTGTAGAATGCCAGGGCATTTTCGCCATCTTTAATCTTGAACATTGGATCGTTTTCATCCACTGCCGCAATGCTCACTTTGCACTTTCCGTCCAGAATTTCACCGACATAGCGAAGCACTTTCCCTTCTTCTGCCGCTTTCTTAGACAACTCACTGAAATGCGCATCCGCTTCTGGCAGACGAGCCATAAACTCTTCCACACTTCCGCTGTCATCAAAACCCGGAGGCAGAGCCGCTTCTACAACGACGTCGTCCAGCTCAAGTTCTAAACCAGATTCACGAGCAAGGATCAGAAGTTTGCGTGCCACGTCCATACCCGAAAGGTCGTCACGTGGGTCTGGCTCAGTAAAACCGTTGTCTTTTGCAATGTTAGTTGCCTGACTCAAAGTCATGCCTTCGTCCAATTTGCCGAAGATGTAAGACAGTGAACCAGAAAGAATACCGTTGAATTTCTCTAGCTCATCACCCGCAGAGATTAGGTTTTGTAGGTTCTCGATAACCGGAAGACCTGCACCTACCGTCGTTTCGTACATCAGCTTGCGGCGAGACGCACGCGCCACATCGCGAAGTTGGTGGTAGTACGCCATGCTTGCTGTGTTGGCCTTTTTGTTTGGCGTAACAACGTGGAAACCTGCTGCAAGGAAGTCGGCATATTGATTAGCGATGTTTTCGCTAGACGTACAATCCACCAGCACCGGGTTGATGATGTGGTTACGCTGTACAAGTGCAATCAGACTGGCAAGGCTGAACTCTTCCGACGCGTGAGTCATTCGATCACGCCAGTGGTCAAGCGGCAGACCTTTGCTATCTAGCAGCAAGCCTTTGCTGTTTGCTAACCCACAAACCCGTATTACGATGCCTTTGTCTGCCAGTTTTGCTTGCTGACGCTGGATCTGATCCACCAGCTCACCACCGACTCCACCAACACCTACCACAAATACATCAAGGAAGTGCTTAGAGTTAAAGAGGTTTTCGTGACACGCTTTGATGGCTTCAGACACTTTATCTTCAGGAATCACTGCAGAAATGGCACGTTCAGAAGAACCCTGTGCGATAGCCACTACGTTAACGTTCACTTCCGCTAATGATGCGAAGAAGCGAGACGCAACACCGCGAGAGGTACGCATACCATCACCAACCAGAGTAACGATAGCTACATCATTCATAAACTCAACTGGCTCTAGCAAGCCATCTTTGAGCTCAAGTTCGAATGCATCACTAAGTACCTGTTCAGCTTTAGCTTTATCCGCCTGTTCGATGCAGAAACTGATGCTGTACTCAGAAGAAGACTGGGTGATAAGAACAATAGAAACGCCTGCAGATGACATCGCGCCAAACACGCGGCTCGCCATGCCCACCATGCCTTTCATGCCAGGACCTGACACGTTTACCATGGTCAGTTTGTTCAGGGTCGTGATACCTTTGATCGCTAGGTTATCTTCACCTGTATCCTGACCAATCAACGTACCCGCACCTTGTGGGTTAAAGCTGTTTTTGATCAGACACGGAATATGGAACTGCGCGATAGGTGCAATGGTTTTTGGGTGAAGAACGGAAGCGCCGAAGTAAGACAGCTCCATCGCTTCTTGGTAGCTCAGAGATTTAAGCAGCCTTGCATCGTCAACCAAGCGAGGGTCACAGTTGTATACACCGTCTACGTCTGTCCAGATTTCACAACATTCTGCGCGCAAGCACGCTGCCAGAACTGCCGCAGAGTAATCGGAGCCGTTACGACCAAGGGTTACCAGTTCACCTTTCTCATTTCCAGCTGTAAAGCCAGGCATGATGTAAACATGATCTTCAGGAAGAGGGTTAGCACGGAAGTTATTGGTTGAGACATCAACATCGACCATAGCTTCAAGGTGGTCGCCTTTAGCAACAAGGTATTCAACTGGGTCTATTAGGAAAGAAGGATGACCTTTTGCTTCCAGTACAGCTTTCATTAGCTGAATGGAAATGCGCTCACCTTTACTGATGATGCGGGCATTAACATTATTTGGGCACATACCCAAAAGATTGATGCCATGTACAAACTGACGAAGCTGACTCAGAGAGGTCTTCAACTGATTGTTGAAACCCGCGCTTTCCAAATTCGGTACTTGCTTCTGTACTTCGTCAAACAGCGATTGAAGAGAAGACTCCAGCTCCGCGATTTGCAGATCCGCTTCGCCATTTCTGAGTGCACCTTCAATAACTGACACCAATTTGTTGGTGGTTTTTCCTGGGGCAGACAGCACCACTGCCACCTGCTCTTGCTTCGCGTTATTAGCAATGATGTCTGCCGCTCTTAAAAAGCGATCAGCATCTGCCAACGACGATCCACCAAACTTTAAAACTCGCATCCCTTCCTCCGGTATATTTTAAACCTGCATAAAAAAAGGCCTGTATCTTGTGGGATACAGGCCTTTTCTTGAAATTTCTTTCGCTTAACAGCCCGCCCCAACAGTTATAATGTCGGTAATAATAATGGTGGTGGTTACTGTTGTGCGGTGATTAAGCATGAATAATTTTTTATCTTACTGTGTACGTGTGTTTGCTTAACTTTACGTTTACCGATTTTCCTCGTCTGAGTCAATGAAAAGATTATTTTTTTTACCTTTCCCTCGGTATTTTATGCAAGTTTAAATAGAACGATGAGCCTTAATTCATATATCAATCAATAAATTATCAAGCCTTGTTCTTCAATAGCCATACGAAATCATTGAAATTGTGCATACGTCAGAAAATCGTCATTCTTTGACAAAATGCAGTGATTGAGTGAGTATGATCCCAAAGCGCGATCAATCTCTAAAAAAAGATCGTGGGTACACATCAGATAAGCTATATTCACTAAGTAGATTATTCAGCAAGGAGGCAGATATGAAGAAACCACTTCTCATTTTGAGCCTGCTTGCAATGCCTGCTATTTCTCAAGCAGAAGACCTACCAAGTTTAACGCCTGAAAAGCCATCCTCGCACAATTGGTTTATCTCAAGCCAGGCACAGCCTAATACACAGTTTGATAGCTGGCAGATAGACAGTGGCTATTCCTATAACCTGTTTGATTCTGTCGATGTTTATGTGGGTGCCAGTATCACCAACTCTGAATCCCCACGCTACAACGGCTTTTTAAGTGGTGTGAACTACAAGTTCAGTGAATCTTTCTCGGTGAACAGTAGCGTTCGTGCAACTAAGCCTTACGAGCAAGACAGCCTAAACCCTCAGCAAAAGCTTATCTCTGCCGAAGTATCCAGCCGATTAAAACTGTCTGAAAACCTCGACTTGCATGCCACATTAGATTATGAAGAAATTCAAAAAGGTGGGGTGGAAGTTGGTTTAGGATTTCGCTTCTAAACCAACCTCGGTATTTCCGCTTTCTGCGGTCTGATGATCTTAAGTTACTTTCAATTCTTTCTTCGAAATAACGATGCCATTCCAATCAGAATACAGGTAATCACCTGGTTGTATCATTTGCCCCTGAATAGTCAGACCAACATCGATTTCACCGATGTCTCGTTTTTCCGTTTTGAATGGGCAGGTTGTCAGTGCTTTTACTCCTAAGTCCATTTCTGACATGGCGCCAACATCACGCACCGCTCCCCAAATCACGACCCCTTCCCACTGATTGTTTATTGCAGTGAGAGCAACTTGATCGCCCATAAGTGCACGTTCACTTGACCCATTTCCGTCCACGACCAGCACTTTTCCTTTGCCGTTCTCATTCAAGGCTTCTTTAACCTTAGAGTTATCGTGATAGCAACGAACCGTGACAATTTCGCCCCAGAACGCGCCTCTTTGACCAAAGTTCTGCAATGGCAGATCCAGTAAGGTCAGTTGGTCTTCGTACTGATCACAAAGATCAGGCAGTAAGTCTTTCATGGTTCCTCCTTGAGATTATGTTGCTTCTTTAACTATATACCCAACTACCTGCACCGCTTTGATATAGCGTGAGATAGAGAGCAAGCTCACATTCGATTAGGTTATATCCATTGCCCTATATATTTCATGGTGTTAGCGAACGAATCTCACTTTTTCGCTAAACGTACCGGCACTCATTTGTTCTCCGCTCACAAAAACCAGAAACAGCTCTCCATCCTCGATGTAGTAGATGGCATTCTGCTCATAGCGTTTGGCTAGCTCTATCGCTTTTTGTAGTGATATTTCTACAATGTAGCTTTCTTCACACCACTGCTTTGTTTCATCTCCGGCCAATACTGGCTGGTGAACATGCTCTGTAAGGTCGGCTTCCAACTGCTTATTTCTTAAATTGTTGTCGAAATCCGAAACCTTTTTACTTCTTGGATTACAGGCAGTTATTACACAAAACTGATGAAATGCGATCGGCTTATCAGTGTAAAAATATGTTGCCAAATACGCTTGTATGAGGGAGCTATCAATCTGCATAAAAAATTCAACTTTTTATATACATTTACTATCTATTCTTGTTAGTTTTCTTCTATTGATATAAATCAACAAAGTGAATGGAATTGGTATTTGGGCGTTGTTAGCAAGCTGTTAACAATATAAAATCCAGTTCAACAATCGGCAGAAAGCAAGCATGACATAGGATTTGGTCTTCTTAAAATCAGACTTCCAAGGACGGCGTACCGCGTGAAGGTGGTGTTTTTTTGCGTAGTATCGTTTATTATCAAAAACACTTTACCTGTATGTTATTTTTCTGCCTAGAATTTATTCTATTAGCACAGTTTTAGTTACAATTTAGGTACCGCCAATGCAAACCCCGCAGATTCTCATCGTTGAAGATGAGCAAGTAACCCGCAATACGCTGAAAAGCATTTTCGAAGCAGAGGGATATGCTGTCTATGAAGCAAGTGATGGTGAAGAAATGCATCGTGTACTTGCCGAAAACCAAGTGAACTTGGTTATCATGGACATCAACCTACCGGGTAAAAATGGTCTGTTGCTAGCACGTGAACTTCGCGAGCAAGCTAACGTTGCCCTGATGTTCCTGACAGGTCGTGACAACGAAGTTGATAAGATCCTTGGTCTGGAAATTGGTGCAGATGATTACATCACCAAGCCATTTAACCCTCGTGAATTAACCATCCGTGCTCGTAACCTTCTGAACCGCTCGATGACCAACGGAGCTGTACAGGAAGAAAAACGCAGCGTTGAGAAATACGAATTTAACGGTTGGGAACTCGACATCAACAGCCGCTCGCTAGTGAGCCCGGCTGGTGACAGCTACAAGCTTCCGCGCTCTGAATTCCGTGCACTGCTTCACTTCTGTGAAAACCCAGGCAAAATCCAAACCCGTGCTGACCTTCTTAAGAAGATGACAGGTCGTGAGCTAAAACCACACGATCGTACTGTTGACGTAACTATTCGTCGTATTCGTAAGCACTTTGAGTCTGTGGCAGACACGCCAGAAATCATCGCGACTATTCATGGTGAAGGCTACCGCTTCTGTGGTGACCTGGAAGAATAATACGATTCCAGATATTCAAAAGCCGATGCATCTGCATCGGCTTTTTTTGTTTTTTCGAAAACCTCTAGGATCTTTAAGGTCTAGTAAACGCTATCTACTTTTACTGCTTCCTGAGTCAGCCAGTAGTTTTTTTCCGAATCAGTAAGCTGTAAACCAACGTCCACCTTTTCAGCTTCATCCAATGGCATATCCGTACTGAATGCCACCTCCCAGCGGTTTTCACTGTGGTTTCTTACATCAATTGCCTCAAGCTCAACCCATTGAGACATGTCTCCTTGCTTGATGATCAATGCCTTAGCATCCAAGTGAGCAGGTAAGTCATCACGACCATCCAGATACAAAGCGCCATGTAACATGTGCCCCTGTTCACCCTCTATACCTGGCATTTTATTCAGCCACAAGTTCACCGTCATACGAACCGTTGTACCGGCAACTGTCTCTTGTGCCGTCGTCTTTTCCCACGGCACTGCGTTAGAATCTTGATGTTGAGCGCACCCAGCCACAGCTAACACCGCCACTAAAGCCAGCTTTTTCATTGTTGTTTTCCTTTTTCGTTTTCTAACCACGCTTTAAGAATATCGATATCGTGTTTATAGCCACCCCGGATTTCTTCAACCCAGTCATGGATGTTTTCCCACCAGGCAGCAAGTTCTGGTGATTGTGCTTTCTGAGCCACACTCTGAATATGTTTGAGTCCAATCGACCCAGCAGCCCCTTTGATCTTATGAGCTTCAGATACGATGCCGTCTTGATCTTTTGCCATCATATTGGAGTCCAACACTTCCATGTATCCCGGCATCATGCTTTCAAACAGCTTAATGCTCTCAAGGACAGGTTGTGTACCGACGATACCGACGTAGGATTCTAACATCTCTAAATCCAAAATCTGACTGGTGAGCTGAGTTTCTGAAGATGGACTAACTTCCGGCTCTTCATTGCACACTTTTTCATCAACCACGGAAGGAAGATCGGACAGAGCTAATGCTTTTTTAATTCCTTTTACAGACAAAGGTTTACTGATGACTTCATCCATCCCTTTGCGAAGGTAATCGGCTTTGTCTTTTAGAACATTGGCGGTTAAGGCAACCAAAGGCGGCAAGTGTTTGTAGTGCTCTCGGAACGATGACGCCACATCAAATCCGGTCATGTCTGGTAGCTGGATATCGAGCAGAACAAGATCATAGTGTGTCGGCTCAAATTTGGCGATGGCTTCTTCACCTGTCATCGCAACTTCCACACTGTGACCCAGGCTCTCAAGCAAGGAGCGAGCAACAGTGATATTAAGTTCGATGTCTTCCACCATAAAGATGCGCAGAGACTGATTAATGTGGCTATCAATGATGGATTCATCACTGTCGATCTCTACCAATGGGGCTTTCAATGTCACGGTAAATGTACTGCCAAAGCCTTCTTCACTGGCTGCTTCGATGTCACCACCCATCATGTTGATTAACTGACGGGAAACGGCCAGACCGATACCCGTGCCTACTGCATGTAGATTGTCTTTACCCGATTTCACCTGATAATACATGGCGAAGATCTTCTCTAACTCCGCTTCCGGAATCCCAATCCCCGTATCTTCAATCTCAATGGTGATCTCGGCATGGTCATCAACAATGTCGGAACTGACACTCATGACAACGCCACCTTCTTTGGTGAATTTCATCGCATTGCTGATCAAATTCCAGAGCACCTGACGAAGCCTGGTGGCATCTACATCAATTCCTGATGGCAGCTCGGTCAGTCTTTCTAAATCAAACCGCAGTCCTTTCTGCTCAGCCATCAGGCTCGACAGACTTTCGATCTCTGCAACAAACTCGGTGAAATCGAGTGGTTTAGGGAAAAGTTCGAGCTTGCGACGATCAAACTTATCCATATCAATGATGTCATTGAAAATATTGCCCAAACTCACCGCGCTTACATTGATGGTCTGCATGTACTGGCGCTGTTCCTGCGACAGCTTGGTGTCGAGTAACATGCGGCTTAAACCTACAATGCCGTTGAGAGGAGTACGCAGTTCGTGACTGATGGTCGAGATGAACGTCGTTTTGTCCTGACTCGCTTTCTCCAGTGCATCCTGATATTTCTTACGTTCAGTAATGTCACGACCAAACCCTACCAGACCAAGGTGTTTCCCTTCTTTACTGTAGAAAGGCACCTTACGCAGTTCGAAATACGCTTTGCGTCCATCTGGGTATTCCAGCCACTGTTCGTAAGTCAGCGAGTTGTTGTTCGAGAAGACCTGCTCATCGGTTTCCACTACCTGTTGCGCCACTTCTTTGCTGTAAACATCCCACGGAGTCAGCCCAACCAGGTCATGCTCTCGCTTACCGGTCAAATCTTCCATCGCGCGGTTACAACCCGAAAACTCACCCTTGGCGTTTCGGTAGTAAATCAAGTCTGGAGAGGCATCGATGAATGAGCGTAAAAGTGCGGTTCTTTCTGCCAGTTCCACCTGAGCTTTTTCTCTCTGAAAAACCTCGCTTTCCATGTCTCTCAGCAATTGCTCTCTGGCAACTTCCACTTTTTGTCGTTCTTCAATCTCCAGATTCAACTGAAGAATGTTCTCCTGAAGCTGCTGGTTTAGCTCCTGATCTCGTGAACGCATGTCTTTGAGTTTTGAAACCAGCTTGGACAGGCGCTGTCGGGACTCTTCGAGCTGATCAACGACAACAGAAAGGAAGTACACCGCCCAAGGTGTAATCAGAAGACCAAAGAAAACGGAACGGATTATGTCGATATCATCAACCATCCCCTGTAAGGCGAGCGTAATACCAACCTGAACAAATACGGCGAGGGCAACCAGTGCCAAAGCGAGAAGAATAGAGAAACGCACAATACCCAGTTTGACCAACAGGTCGACATAGTATTGCGCCAGATTCTTAATCGGCTTCATGAAAGCTCCGTTTAAAATGAAGAAAGCAGCGCACAGAAACCCGTATTGTAACGGGAGTTGGGAGAAGAATCTTAATGACGCCTCACATCCGCGCTAACACAATGAAATCAAACCATTTGGGATTGATTACGCCCTTTTTGTTTGGCTTTGTAAAGCGCCTGATCTGCCATAGAAATGAGCTGACTAGGCATTTCTGTAATAGCGGGAACACAAGAGACGATTCCAATACTGATGGTGATCCGGTCGGAAACTGGCGAATGCTCATGGGCGATGTTTAAGTCGTGTACGCTTTGCTGAATGTTTTGCGCAACGTTGATCGCCCCTTCAGAGCTGGTATCCGGCAGAATAAAGGCAAATTCTTCACCACCGTATCGCGCAACGCAGTCAGAGGAGCGTGAAAGCACTTTTTCAAATGTCGCCGCCAGTTCAATTAGCGCCGAGTCGCCACGCTGATGACCGTAGTTGTCGTTGTAATCCTTAAAATGGTCAACATCACAAAGCATGACGGTGAGGGATTTTTGCTGACGAACGTGTAAGCGCCACAGCAATTCCAGTTGCTCGTCAAAGCGACGCCGGTTGGCGACTTTGGTTAATCCGTCGATAAAGCTCAGTTTTTCCAGCTCCCGGTTCGCTTTTTCCAGTTTTTCTTCCACTAGAAAACGTTCCGTGACATCACGTGCCATGACCAGAACGCCATTCGTACCTGAAGCTGGGTTACGATACGGTGCTTTCACTACGTCATACCAGATTGTGTCACCACTGGTACGCTCAACGCGGTCGATGTAGCGTAAGGTGGTACCTTCCTGCATGACCTTGTCATCGCTGTCTTTGTATCTCATGTAGGCATCGCGAGAGACAACTTCTTCGACTCGCTTGCCAATCAGATCATTTGGTTTTGCCACGCCAAGCGCTTCCACATAAGGCTGGTTACAAGCTTCGTAAATTCGATTTTGATTGAACAGACCAATAGGGTCCGGGCTGGCTTCAAGTATCGACTGCAGTATGGTGTCTCGCTGCGCCAATGCGATTTCCGTGTCTTTACTGCGCTCCATCTCGTCGCGAAGTGCCTGCTGGGTATGGTGCCAGTCTGTCACGTCGTAACTGATACCTATAGTGCCAATGACATCGCCGTTATCGTTGGTCAGCGAATTCAATCGAGTTTCAAGCAAGCACGATTGACCGTCTTCAGAAGTCGTCCAGCGCTGCTGACTGTGTCTTTGTCTGCTTAGCTGTCTGGCGCTGTTTTCACCTTCCTCTGCCCGACCTTTCCAAAACTGTTCAAACGCACGGTTGGTTCCCATTAGCTCGCCCACTTTGTCGGTAAAGAAAACAGGCTGGGAAATAGAATCTAATACTCGTTTTGCGATCACTAAAGATTGCTGAGCTTCTGTCTGTTCACGTTCAGAAAGCTGGTAGGGAGTTAAGTACGTTATCCAGACACTTTTGCCCTGATAGCGCGTTTTGCGTCCGGAAAAGGTCAAAACGATATCGTGATGTTCAGAGAGAGACAGGTTGTGATGAAATGTAGATTGACGAGACTTTGCGTTCTCGTTCATCAGCTTAATGAGCTCATCATTCGAAACCGTATCTGGCAAAAGGTATTTTTCGCCTACCCGACGAATTGCCAGAAGTTGCAGGGCTTCTGTATTGGCATCCAGAACACAGCCAGATGATGCATCTAATGCAACCATTGCCGTTGGAGTATCATGCAGCAAAGTGATGAGCTGTCTATTGAAATGCAGGCGGGCTGCTAAAGCCAATGATGCTCCAGCCAAGATTGCCACTATATCAATTCCAAAACCATGGGTGTTATCCCAGAGCCAGTGAACAAAGTCTTCCATTATGATATTCGCCTGTTTTGCATCCTAGGATTGTACACAAAAGCAGGCATTCGTGTTCAATTGAATTCGTAGTTCTGATGAATTGAACTTCAATTATTGAGCTTTAAATATTTGGCTTTACATACTCAAACGGAGACCCGATTAAGCTGCCCTGTACACCAAGCTTATCAAGCGAACGACCAATTTCCGTCATCGCCAGCCAACGCTGTTCACACCAATTCGGTGCCAATAAGGTCGGTTTTCTCGCAGATGCACTGACACGGTGATACACCACCTCGGGAGGCGTTCTTCTTATCATTTCAGAGGCAATGTCGACATACTTATCCATTTTTGGAGCATTCATTCGCCCTGCTTTCCAGCTTTTGGCCATGATACTCCCCTCTACTATATGAAGGGGATGAAGCTTGATGCCATCAGTACCTACGTCAGTTACTTTGTCTAACGTATCCAGACAGGTGGCTTTATCTTCACCGGGCAAACCGACAATTAGGTGAGTACAGACCTTTATTCCCAGTGCCCGTGCCTTTTTGGTGATTTCAGCATAGCACTCAAAATCGTGCCCTCGGTTAATTCTCTTGAGGGTTCTGTTGTTTGCCGTTTGTAAACCTAGCTCAAGCCAGATCTCAAACCCTTGACTCACATACCCAGAAAGAAGTTCCAGTACCGCATCGGGAACGCAATCTGGTCTGGTTCCGACGCAGAGCCCAACAATGTCTGCGTACTTCAGCGCTTCTTCATACATGGATTTGAGCACCTGAACTTCGGCATAGGTACTGGTGTACGCCTGAAAATACGCCAGATACTTTTTGGCACGAGTCACCTCGCCCGCTCTATCAGTTAGCTGTTCCTGGATGCTTTTTACCTGTGCCTGTTCATCAGCAAAGGACGCGACGTTGCAGAATGTGCATCCACCCACGCCAATCGTACCGTCACGGTTTGGGCAACTGAATCCTCCATGTAAGGTCAGCTTATGGACTTTCTCACCATATCGACGCTGTAAATCTTGCCCAAGTGTATTTACTGATTCATGCAACTGCTTCATGACTTTTCAAATTGCCTCAACAAAAGAATCTTCTTTTAGCCTGAAAACCCAGTGTCATATGAACAAAAAAACATCAAACAAGAATCATTCTCATCTGTGTAATTAAATTACAAAACACCGAAAATTATCACCATATTTTAGAAGCACGAAAAAGCTGGATTACGGACAAAAATCAATAAAGATGCAGAAAACACAGGAAAAAGTGCAGATGTTATCGTTTTGTTAAGCTAAAACTGCATAAATCCGCTGAAAAAATGTGCATTTCAAGTAAACTTTGAATGGCTTTTGCCATTCCAAAAATGTAGGATAGTTACACAAATCACGTTTTTTTGAGCAATGTCGGCCAAATAAAGAACGCGAATTAATCGGAAGATATCCACTCCCCTCAATACAAACGCCTAATAATCAGGCAATTCACGATGGATATCACCAAGGAATAGTGTTCTTCGCTAATTAAACTTCCGCGAAGAGCAGAAAGGAATCAAGACCATCAACACCGATGGTTTCGAGTTCAAAAATATAAAAAGGAACAGGTGCGTTTGCGCGAGTAAGTTGCGCCTGTAAAAAACTGGAAGGATGTATCTATGGTAGATAGAGAGCAGAAGACACAAGGTCTTTATACTCCTGAACTGGAGCATGATGCTTGTGGTATCGGTTTTGTCGCTCACCTAAAAAACCGTAAATCTCATGAAGTTGTTACTCAAGCTCTAGACATGCTTGCTCGCATGGAACACCGTGGCGGTCAGGGTTGTGACCCTTGCTCTGGTGATGGTGCGGGAATTTTGCTTCAAAAGCCTCACGAGTTTCTGTTAGAGGAAACAGTCAAACAGGGCATCAAACTCCCCTCTTTTGAAAAGTACGGTGTGGGTGTTGTTCTGTTTCCTAAAGACGAACATAAACGCGCTCAGTGCCGTGACATTCTGGAACGCAATGCGAAACGCCTGGACTTAGAAATTCTGGGGTATCGTGTTCTTCCTGTCGACAACTCAATGATTGGTGCGGATCCTCTCAGTACAGAGCCTCAGTTTGAGCATGTCTTTGTCACTGGTGGTCCTGGTACAACACCTGACGAGCTAGAGCGTAAGCTTTACGTACTGCGTAACTACACCGTTCGTGTGTGTCTGGAAAGCGTGTCAAACATTGGTGATGATTTCTACATCAACTCCATGTCTTGCAAAACCATCGTCTATAAAGGTCAGCTAACAACAGAGCAAGTACCTCAGTACTTCCTGGACCTTCAAAACCCGACTATGGTTACTGCGCTTGCCCTTGTGCACTCTCGCTTTTCTACCAATACCTTCCCGAAATGGCGCTTAGCTCAGCCTTTCCGTTACATTGCCCACAACGGTGAAATCAACACAGTTCGCGGTAACCTGAACTGGATGAAAGCGCGTGAAGCCATTTTGGAATCTGACCTGTTTACTCAGGCAGAGATCGACATGCTTCTGCCTATCTGTCAGGAAGGCAGCTCGGATTCATCTAACTTCGACATGGCGCTTGAGCTCCTGGTCCTTTCTGGTCGTAGCTTGCCTCATGCGTTAATGATGATGATCCCTGAAGCATGGCAAGAAAACAAAAACATGGACCCAACGCGTCGTGCGTTCTACCAATACCACGCTAACGTGATGGAACCGTGGGACGGTCCGGCTTCTGTTTGTTTCACTGACGGTGTTCAGGTAGGTGCCACACTTGACCGTAACGGTCTGCGCCCATCTCGCTACACAGTGACGAAAGATGACTTCCTGGTGATGGCATCAGAATCCGGTGTAGTAGAAATCGAACCTGAAAACGTTGAATTCCGTGGTCGTCTGCAACCTGGTCGTATCTTCGTTGCTGACCTTGAAGAAGGTCGCATCATTTCTGATGAAGAAGTGAAAGATGGCATCGCCAACGCGCAGCCTTATGAGAAGTGGGTGGACGAAAACCTGCTTAGCCTTAAGAAGCTGCCAGACGCGAGCAACGAATTTAACCAGCCTTCTCCAGAGAAACTACTCCACAAACAACAATCGTTTGGTGTGAGCTCGGAAGAAGTGAACGAAATCATTGTTCCAATGGCAAAAGATGGCAAAGAGCCACTTAGCGCCATGGGAGCAGACTGGCCGCTGGCTGTGCTTTCGCACCAGTCACAACACCTGTCTAACTACTTTAAGCAGCTATTTGCTCAGGTAACCAACCCACCAATCGATCCGATTCGTGAGCGTATGGTCATGTCTTTGAATACCTACCTGGGTAAAGATCAGAACCTGCTGACAGAAACACCTGTTCACTGTCAGAAGGTAGAGCTGGAATCTCCGGTTCTTTCTAACTCTGAACTTGAAAAGCTGCGTGCTATCGATAACGAACACCTGCAAGCGAAAACGCTGGATATCGTATTCCAGGCGAATGAAGATGCGGGCAAACTTGAACGTGCACTAAAACGTATCTGCCAATACGCAGAAGACGCGGTTATCGACGGTTACTCAATCATCCTGCTGACTGACCGTGCAGTGAACTCAAACCACGCTGCAATCCCAGCAATGCTGGCTGTCGGCGCCGTTCACCACCATCTGATTCGCAAAGGTTTACGCGCTAAGTGTGACATCGTAGTGGAAACGGGTGACGCGCGTGAAACGCACCACTTCGCCACACTGGTTGGTTACGGTGCAAACGCTGTAAACCCATACCTTGTCGTCGAGACAATGGTAGAGCTGCAACGCACTAAGAAATTGGATCCTGAAGCCAGCATCAGCGACCTGTTCGAGAACTACCGCAAAGCCATTAATGGCGGTCTGCTTAAGATCTTCTCTAAGATGGGGATCTCGACACTTCAGTCTTACCACGGCGCTCAAATCTTTGAAGCTCTGGGGATCAGCAAATCTGTGGTCGAGAAATACTTCACAGGTACCGTCACTCGTATCGAAGGTCTCACCATCGATGACATCGCGAAAGAAGTTTTGGTTCGCCACCGTGTCGGTTACCCAACCCGTGAAATCCCGGTTCAGGTTCTGGATGTGGGTGGTGTTTATCAGTGGAAACAACGTGGTGAAAAGCACCTATTCAACCCTGAAACCATTTCATTGCTTCAGCAATCCACACGCAACAAAGATTTTGCTCAGTTCAAGCAATACGCAAGTGCGGTTGATGCACAAGGCGACAACGCTGCCACATTGCGTAGCCAGCTCGACTTCGTGAAAAACCCGGCAGGTTCGATTCCTGTGGAAGAAGTGGAACCAATCGAAAGCATCCTTAAGCGTTTTGCTACAGGTGCAATGTCGTTCGGTTCTATCTCTTACGAAGCACACTCAACCCTAGCAGTTGCAATGAACCGTATCGGTGCGAAATCCAACTCTGGTGAAGGTGGCGAAGACCCAGCACGTTTCGAGCGTAAGAAAAACGGTGACTGGGAACGCTCCGCTATCAAGCAGGTGGCTTCAGGCCGTTTCGGTGTCACTTCTTACTATCTGACCAACTCGGATGAAATTCAAATCAAGATGGCTCAGGGCGCGAAACCGGGTGAAGGTGGTCAGCTACCGGGCGATAAAGTAGACGACTGGATCGGTGCGACTCGTCACTCCACTCCGGGCGTCGGTCTGATTTCTCCGCCGCCACACCACGACATCTACTCTATCGAGGATTTGGCGCAGCTGATTTACGACCTGAAAAACGCTAACCGCGCAGGTCGCGTCAATGTGAAGCTGGTATCCGAAGCAGGTGTAGGTACCATTGCCTCTGGTGTTGCCAAAGCAAAAGCCGACGTGGTTCTTATCGCTGGCTTTGACGGCGGTACTGGTGCTTCACCAATGTCCTCTATCCGTCACACGGGTCTTCCGTGGGAACTGGGCTTGGCAGAAACTCACCAAACGCTGCTGAAAAACGGTCTGCGTAACCGTATCGTGGTGCAAACCGACGGACAGATGAAAACGCCACGAGACCTTGCCGTTGCGACGCTTCTGGGTGCAGAAGAATGGGGCGTGGCGACAGCCGCTCTGGTTGTAGAAGGCTGTATCATGATGCGTAAGTGTCACAAAAACACCTGTCCAGTGGGCATCGCGACTCAGAACAAGACACTACGTGAGCGTTTTGATGGTCGTGTTGAAGACGTTGTTACCTTCTTCCAGTACATGGCTGAAGGTCTGCGTGAAATCATGGCTGAGCTTGGCTTCCGTACTATTGATGAAATGGTTGGTCAGTCTCAGAAGCTGAAAGTACGCGACAACATCGCTCACTGGAAATACAAGAACCTAGACCTCACGCCAGTGCTGCACATTGAGCAAGCGCGTGAAGAAGACGGTGTCTTCAACCAGAAAGAACAAAACCATAACCTTGAAGAAGTACTGGACCGTAAGCTGATCGAACTGGCGCAGCCTGCGCTGGAGTTTGGTGAACCAGTCAGCGCAGAGCTGAAGATCATCAACACCGACCGTAGTGCCGGTACCATGCTGTCTAACGAGATTTCTAAAGTCTACAAAGACCAGGGTTTACCACAGCCAATGCACGTTAAGTTCAGTGGCAGTGCGGGTCAGTCATTCGGTGCCTTCCTTGCCAAAGGTGTGAAGTTTGAAGTCGAAGGCGACGCAAACGACTACTGGGGTAAAGGCTTGTCTGGCGGTACTTTGGTGCTATACCCAGACGCGAAATCCAGCATTGTTGCGGAAGACAACATCGTTGTCGGTAACGTGTGTTTCTACGGCGCGACGTCCGGCGAATCTTACATTCGCGGTATGGCGGGTGAACGCTTCTGTGTGCGTAACTCCGGTGCCAAAGTGGTTGTTGAAGGCGTGGGTGACCACGGCTGTGAATACATGACAGGTGGCGTCGCGGTTATCCTTGGCTCTACAGGTCGTAACTTTGCGGCGGGTATGAGTGGCGGTGTTGCTTATGTTTGGGATACAGCAGGTGATTTTGAAACCAAGCTCAACCCAGAACTGGTCGACCTAGACCCAATTGAACAAGAAGACGAAGACTTGCTGCGTGAGATGCTCACTAAGCACGTTGAATTCACAGGAAGTGAAGTTGCTCAGTCTTTCCTTGATAACTTCGAAGCCAGCTTAGCCACCGTGGTGAAAGTCATGCCACGCGACTACAAAGCGGTGCTTCAGAAGCGTAAAGCGGAAGCAGAACAAAACCAAGAAGTGGAGGCAGTGTAATGGGTAAGCCTACTGGATTTTTAGAGCATGGTCGTGAGCTTCCAAGAAAGCTCGACCCTAGCGTTCGTATTGAGAACAACAAAGAGTTTGTGCTGAACGAAGAGTTCGGCACCAAAATCAATACTCAGGCTTCTCGTTGCATGGACTGTGGTGTGCCGTTTTGTCATAACGGCTGCCCGATTGGCAACATCATTCCTGAATTTAACGATGCGGTATACCGCGACAGCTGGGAAGAGGCGTGGAACATTCTAAGTTCTACTAATAACTTCCCAGAGTTTACTGGTCGCGTCTGCCCTGCTCCTTGTGAAAGTGCGTGTGTATTGGGTATTAACCAAGACCCAATCACCATCTGTAACATCGAGAAAACCATTGTTGAAACAGCCTACCGCGAAGGTTACGCCAAGCCGAAAACGCCTCGCTCGCGTTCGGGTAAAACTGTCGCCATTATCGGAAGTGGTCCTGCCGGTCTGTCTGCTGCTGAGCAGCTCAACAGCGCGGGTCACCTAGTGACGGTATTTGAGCGTGATGAAAAAGTCGGTGGTCTGCTGCGCTTCGGTATTCCTGATTTCAAACTCAGCATGTCTGTTATTGATCGTAAAATCGACCTGATGGCAAAAGCGGGCATCAAGTTTGTTGTGAATGCGCACATTGGTATCGACATCAACGCAGTTCAGCTACGTGAAGATTTCGACGTGGTTCTGCTGACCGGTGGTTCTACCGTTCCACGCGATCTACCCGTTCCAGGTCGTGAACTGAAAGGCGTGCATTTTGCGATGGAGTTTTTAGGTCAGAACAACCGTCGTGCAAATGACATGGATCTGAAAACCGAAGAAATCCACGCCAAAGACAAACACGTTGTCGTGATTGGTGGTGGTGATACAGGTTCTGACTGTGTGGGTACTTCTAACCGCCACAAAGCAGCGAGCATCACTCAGGTAGAAATCATGCCGATTCCACCAGAGAAGCGCCCTGCAAACATGCCATGGCCTCAATACCCGATGATCATGCGTACTTCGACATCTCATGAAGAAGGCTGTGACCGCCACTGGAATATCCTGACCAAAGAGTTCATCGGCAACGATGATGGTCAGGTAACAGGGCTTCGCATTGCAGACATCGTCTGGAAAGACGCCAAAGTGGGTGAGCGCCCAACGTTTGAAGAAATCGCGGGCAGTGAGCGCGTGATCCCTTGTGATCTGGCGTTCCTGGCGATGGGTTTCCTACACCCAGAACCAACCGGCGTTCTGGCACAGCTCGACATCAAACTGGATGATCGTGGCAACGTCGCGACTCAAGACTTCCAGACCAACCAAGCTGGCGTCTTTGCTGCTGGTGATATGCGTACAGGCCAGTCATTAGTTGTTCGTTGTATCAACGAAGGTCGTGAATGTGCTCGTGCTATCGATGAACACCTGATGGGTAACACTAACTTAGAAGCGAAAGCGGATTCTTTGATGCTTTCAGTATAAAAAATAGGGAAAACTGTTCTCGGTTTTCCCAACTCCTTCCTGAACTTTGCCAGCACACATGTGCTGGCATTTTTTATACCTATCTTTGTAAATTAATTGTTAATGCAAATATCATAACTCTTTGTTTGTAAAATATTTAAATGGCATAAAACTCCAAATTACACCCATATTTCCGACAAATCTCCAATAACTTGACGTTTTCTATCATTAGCTATAGGTTGTGAAGTTGGTGAAAACAAAATGACACCGCAATGTTAATAAAACAGAGAGTTTGGCAACTATAATTAAACAACGCCCACTCCATATAACTATAAAAATAAGTTACACACATCCCTTACCAGGAAGGTAGGAAGCAAAGGGAGAATGCAATGGCTCTTTACGATCCACGTCTTGAAAAAGACAACTGTGGATTCGGTTTGATCGCCCATATGGAAGGTCAGCCGAGTCACAAACTTGTCCGCACGGCTATCTCAGCCCTCGACAGAATGACACACCGTGGTGGTATCGCCGCCGATGGAAAAACCGGTGATGGCTGCGGACTTTTACTTCAAAAGCCAGATTCATATCTGCGCTTAATCGCCCAGGAAAACGGTTGGAACCTAGGTAAACAGTACGCGGTTGGTATGATTTTCTTCAGCCAGGACACCGCAAAAGCACAACAAGCAAAAACCATCATCAATGAAGAGCTGGCTAAAGAGACGCTCACCATTGCAGGTTGGCGCGATGTGCCCACCAATACCGACGTGTTAGGTCCTATCGCAACAGGATCTGTTCCAACGATTGAACAAGTCTTTATATCGGCGCCTGCAGGTTGGCGCGATCGTGATATTGAACGCCGCCTCTACATTGCCCGCCGCCGCATTGAAAAGCGCATTACCGACGATGACGATTTCTACATCTGTAGTTTGTCCACTCAGGTCATCGTTTACAAAGGGCTGTGCATGCCTGCGGATCTGCCTCGTTTTTATCTCGACTTAGCCGATCTGCGCATGGAATCTGCAATTTGCCTGTTCCACCAGCGTTTCTCAACTAATACACAGCCTCGCTGGCCATTAGCTCAGCCATTCCGTTATCTGGCACACAATGGGGAAATCAACACCATTGAGGGCAACCGCCAATGGGCACGCGCACGCGCCTATAAGTTTTCCTCTCCGCTTTTGCCGGACTTGCAAAGTGCCGCTCCGTTCGTGAACGAAACAGGCTCGGACTCTTCCAGTCTGGACAACATGTTGGATCTCTTCCTGGCTGGAGGAATGGACGTGTTCCGCGCCATGCGCATGCTGGTGCCGCCTGCGTGGCAAAACCACCCAGATATGGATCCTGAGCTTCGTGCTTTCTACGATTTCAACTCCAAACACATGGAGCCTTGGGACGGTCCAGCCGGCATTGTTTTGTCTGACGGTCGCTACGCTGCCTGTAATCTAGACCGTAACGGTCTTCGCCCCGCGCGTTATGTGATCACCAAAGACAACCTGATCACCCTTGCCTCAGAAGTGGGCATCTGGGATTACGCTCCAGATGAAGTGTCCGAAAAAGGTCGCGTTGGTCCTGGTGAGCTTTTGGTCATCGACACCCGAAAAGGCAAGCTGTGGCAATCGTCTGAAATCGACAACGATCTCAAGAGCCGTCACCCTTACCGCGAATGGATGGACAATAACGTCTACCGCCTGACGCCTTTTGCTGAGCTAAACGAAGAAGAAGTCGGTCAACGCAGCTTTGATGCCGACGAGCTTAAGGTTTACCAAAAGCAATTTGCCATGAGCAACGAAGAGGTCGATCAGGTCCTTCGGGTGCTCGGCGATATGGGGCAAGAAGCCGTCGGTTCTATGGGCGATGACACCCCTATGGCAGTGCTTTCTTCCAAAGAGCGACTGGTTACCGATTACTTCCGCCAGAAGTTCGCTCAGGTCACCAACCCACCGATTGACCCATTACGTGAAAAACACGTGATGTCACTGGCCACCAGCGTTGGTCAGGAAATGAATGTGTTCTGCGAAACCGATGGACACGCTCATCGCGTGGCATTTGATTCACCCGTGCTTCTCTACTCAGACATGCTCCAACTGCTTGAGCTGAGCGACGAACACTACCGCAACACTATTCTGGACATCAGCTTTAACCCTGACGAGAAATCTCTGGAACAAGCAATCCTAGACTTGTGTGATCAGGCAGAAGAAGTCGTTCGTCAGGGTACGGTACTGGTGGTGCTGTCTGACCGAGACATTCAAAAAGGCAGACTGCCGATTCCCGCCGCTATGGCTGTTGGGGCAGTACAAACACGCCTTGTCGATGCCAACTTGCGCTGCGATGCTAACATTCTGGTGGAAACCGCAACCGCCCGTGACCCACACCAATTTGCGGTGCTGCTAGGCTTTGGGGCTACCGCGGTTTACCCGTATCTGGCATACGAAGCCCTGGGTAAAATCATTGACGATGGCGCACTGGATCGTACCTATGGTGAAGCGATGCAGAACTACCGCAATGGCATCAACAAAGGTCTGTACAAAATCATGTCCAAAATGGGCATTTCGACCATTGCGTCTTACCGTTGTTCGCAACTGTTTGAAGCAGTGGGTTTACACCAGGACGTGGTCGACCTGTGCTTTAAAGGTGTTACCACTCGAATCCAAGGGGCGTCGTTTAGCGACTTCCAGCAAGACATATATAACCTTTCACGCAAAGCCTGGGCGAAACGCAAGCCTATCGACCACGGCGGCCTGTTGAAGTTTGTGCACGGCGGTGAGTTCCACGCTTACAACCCTGATGTGGTCGGCACCCTGCAAACCGCAGTGAAATCGGGTGAAGCGTCGGATTACCAATCCTACGCCAAACAAGTCAACGAACGTCCGATTGCCATGCTTCGCGACATGCTCAAGTTGAAGAAAGCCGATAAACCTTTGCCACTGGAAAAGATTGAGCCAAACACTGAATTGTTCAAACGTTTCGATTCAGCGGCGATGTCGATTGGTGCACTCAGCCCGGAAGCCCATGAAGCCTTGGCGATGGCGATGAACCGTTTGGGTGGTTACTCCAACTCAGGTGAAGGTGGTGAAGACCCACGTCGATTTGGCACCGAGCGCAACTCGCGAATCAAACAGGTGGCATCCGGTCGCTTCGGTGTTACTCCTCACTACCTGACCAATGCCGATGTATTACAAATCAAAGTTGCACAAGGGGCGAAACCCGGTGAAGGCGGTCAGCTTCCAGGTCATAAAGTGACGGCAGAAATCGCCAAACTACGTTATTCGGTACAGGGTGTGACCCTGATTTCACCGCCGCCTCATCACGACATTTATTCGATAGAAGATTTGGCTCAGCTGATCTTCGACCTGAAGCAAGTTAACCCAAATGCTTTGGTGTCCGTCAAACTGGTGTCTGAACCGGGCGTAGGCACCATTGCCACAGGTGTTGCTAAAGCGTATGCCGATTTGATCACCATTTCCGGATACGACGGCGGCACCGCAGCCAGCCCACTGACCTCGGTTAAATACGCAGGTTGCCCTTGGGAATTAGGTTTGGCGGAAACCCAACAAGCGCTGGTCGCAAATGGGCTTCGCCATAAGATTCGCCTGCAAGTAGATGGTGGATTGAAAACCGGTCTGGATGTAGTGAAAGCCGCCATTCTGGGTGCAGAAAGCTTCGGCTTTGGTACTGCACCTATGGTCGCCATGGGCTGTAAGTTCCTGCGCATCTGTCACCTGAACAACTGCGCCACTGGCGTAGCGACGCAAGATGAAACCTTGCGCAAACAATACTTCAAGGGCTTACCCGATATGGTGGTCAACTACTTCACAGGCTTAGCCGACGAAGTAAGAACCATCATGGCAGAGTTGGAAGTAGAAAAACTCACCGACCTGATTGGTCGTACCGACTTGCTGGAAGCGGTAGAAGGTATGACGGCTAAGCAAAGTAAGCTGGACCTGTCTGGCATTCTGGAAAAGCCAGTATCACCGCAAGATCACCCAGTGTACTGGACGCAGCCAAATACCCCATTTGATAACGCCGCGCTCAATCAGAAGATCATGTCCGATACCCTAGCGGCTGTTGAAGCCAAGCAAAGCGCCAGCTTCTACTACGATGTGATCAATACGGATCGCTCGGTCGGAGCACGACTGTCGGGTGAAATCGCAAAACGTTACGGTAACCAAGGCATGGCATCCACTCCGGTTAAGCTGCACCTTAATGGCACAGCAGGTCAGTCGTTTGGTGTCTGGAACGCCGGCGGCGTTGAACTCTACCTCACTGGGGATGCCAACGACTACGTAGGCAAAGGCATGGCTGGTGGTAAGATTGCCATCAAGCCGCATCTGGGCACGGCATTTACCTGTAACGAAGCCACCATCATAGGTAACACCTGCTTGTACGGTGCTACGGGCGGCAAGCTGTTTGCAGCTGGTAAAGCCGGTGAACGTTTTGGCGTTCGAAACTCTGGCACCATTGCCGTTATTGAAGGCGCAGGCGACAACGCATGTGAATACATGACAGGAGGGGTGGTCGCGATTTTAGGCGCAACAGGCGTAAACTTTGGCGCAGGTATGACTGGCGGCTTTGCTTATGTTCTGGACACAAACGACGACTTTGCAGGGCGTGTGAATAACGAATCAGTCGAAGCCATTTCGCTGGCAGATCTCTATATCCATCAAGAGCACTTGAGAGGATTGATCGCTGAGCATCTGGACGAAACAGGTTCTGCCCATGCAGAAAACATTCTGGCGAATTTTGATGAGTGGATCCCTAAATTCTACTTAGTGAAACCACAAGCCGCTGACCTGAGAACATTGCTCGGTCACCAAAGTCGTAGCGCAGCTGAGTTGCGTGTTCAGGCACAGTAAGCAGGGGAGAGATTCATGAGCCAGAACGTATACCAATTTATTGATGTAAAACGCGTAGACCCAGCTAAAAAGCCGCTTAAAGTACGCAAAATTGAGTTTGTAGAGATCTACGAACCTTTTACCAAACAGCAAGCGACCGCACAGTCGGATCGCTGTCTGGACTGTGGTAACCCCTATTGTGAGTGGAAATGCCCGGTTCACAACTACATTCCACAATGGCTAAAACTCGCCAATGAAGGGCGAATTTTAGAAGCAGTGGAGCTGTCTCACCAAACCAACAGCCTGCCAGAGGTATGTGGGCGGGTGTGCCCGCAAGATCGTCTGTGTGAGGGTTCTTGTACCCTTAATGACGAATTTGGTGCTGTCACCATTGGTAATGTGGAGAAGTACATCACCGACAAAGCCTTTGAAATGGGCTGGAAACCAGACATGTCTGGGGTGGAATGGACAGACAAAAAAGTCGCCATCATCGGCGCTGGGCCTGCTGGTCTCGCCGCCGCCGATATTCTGGTGCGTAACGGCGTAAAACCCGTGGTCTTCGACCGCTACCCAGAAATCGGTGGTTTGCTGACGTTTGGTATCCCTTCCTTCAAACTGGAAAAAGGCGTGATGGAAAATCGTCGCCGAGTCTTCAGCGAGATGGGTGTGGAATTTCGCATGAACGTTGAAGTGGGCAAAGATGTACAACTTCAGGAACTGGTGGATGATTATGATGCCGTTTTCCTGGGGGTCGGAACCTACAAAAACATGCGCGCCGGGCTAGAAAACGAAGACGCACCGGGCGTATACGACGCCCTGCCATTCCTTATCTCCAATACCTACAAAGTCATGGAGCTTGAAACCGATGACCCGTTTGTCGATATGGCAGGCAAGCGCGTGGTGGTTTTGGGTGGTGGTGACACCGCTATGGACTGTGTTCGTACTTCCGTTCGCCAGGGTGCCAGTAACGTTATCTGTGCCTATCGTCGAGACGAAGAAAACATGCCCGGCTCTCGCCGCGAAGTGAAGAACGCCAAAGAAGAAGGCGTTAACTTCATGTTCAACCTTCAGCCGCTGGGTGTTGAAGTAAACAAAGAAGGCAGAGTCGTCGGCGTAAAAGTCGTTAAAACAGCGTTGGGTGAACCAGACGAAGCCGGTCGCCGCCGTCCAGAACCTGTGGCTGGCAGCGAACACATATTGGATGCTGATGCAGTGATCATGGCGTTTGGTTTCCAGCCACACAAAATGAGTTGGCTCGAACCGTTTGGCGTGGACTTGGATCAGTGGGGTCGAATCAAGGCGCCTGCGGATCAAGAATTCCAGTTCCAGACCTCGAACAAAAAGATCTTTGCTGGTGGCGACGCCGTAAGAGGGTCTGACTTAGTGGTTACTGCCATAGATGAAGGTCGAAAAGCGGCAGAAGGCATTCTGGATTTCTTAGAAGTTTAACTCGCCATTTCCACACCACTTCATTAACCTAAAAGCAAAGAGCACCAAGCTCTTTGCTTTTTTATTACAAGGAGAATGCTTCCATGAAAACTCTCGGCGTCCTATTCGGCTCTCTGGTTTTCCTTACTGCTTGCAGCCAAGAACCCACCTCGATTCCAGACCGAACTGCGCATCCTTGTGGTGACAGTCCAAACTGTGTGTCCACCATTGATGAGCGCGAAGATTTTGCGATTAAGCCGTTTAAGCTCGCTTCTGAGGATGTCACCTTGGAGCAGATAGAAGCACTGGCGTTAACCATGCCGGGCTCAGTCACTGCCACAAAAGATGGCGACTACATACGCCTTGAGTACACCAGCGACTTCTTTGGTTTTGTCGATGATTTGGAAATCAAAGTCAGCGATGGTTATTTAATTGTTCGCTCCGAGTCTCGAACCGGGCATTCCGACTTTGGCGTAAACCGCGAGCGCGTGGACGAGCTGCGTAAAATCTTGCTTGAGAAAGGGCTTATTCACTCTCACTGACCCCTTTCCTTTTTATTTCCGCTATACCCGATAAAACGATTTGTGACCGTCATGGACACAAATCGTCCAACAACTGCTAACGAATATTCAATCTATTGAGCACAAACTGATTACCGATAAATCAGCCCGAGAATTGCGCTCAAGTCTCCCCCTTATCCTGGTGCTTAACGACTTGTTTTGATGCGCATTTCCTCAGTTAGTCATTACAAAAGGAATCGTTTATGTTGAATGCGTTAAAAGTGTCTGCGTCTGCCATCTTGTTGATTTTAACGGGCTGTGGATTGGATTCGGAACAGTTGAAAAAACAGGAGAAGCCCACGGTGAATGCGGGTGCAGACCAGCAAATTGTTCTCCCAGCAAACAGCATAATATTGCGTGGCAGCGCAAAGTCTGAGCTCAGTATCTACAAGATTGAATCGCTAGCCTGGACTCAGGTCTCAGGTCCCCAACAACTCAGCATTCTCAATGCGGATACGCTCACCGCAACCGCTATGAACCCAAATATTGCAGGTACTTACGTATTTCAACTTCTCGCTCGCGACAGTGGCGACCGTACCAACAGCGATCGTGTGAAAGTGATTGTTCAAGAAAACAATGCTTCAAACCCTGCCATTCGATTTTCATCCGAATACTCGATAGGAAAAACTCAAAACCACGAATCATTTGAAAACGAATGGCAAACCGTTGCAGACCAGTACTCCCATCGCGGGCAACTTGATGAGCAATGGCAATCCATGAATAAGCAATACAACGAAGGCGCTACTCCTGATCAAGCACTTGAACCATATCTCGTGTTTTACCGCAAGGGCTCTGATGGTGTCATTCATTTCCGAAACCTGAACGCCGTCGATCTCTCTTCTCTCAAACAACAGGTCGAGAGTGCGCTATTCAAGCTCACGGATACCCCTTCGATTACACTAGACTTTTCGATGAGTGGCAAAGCAAATGATCAGGTCTTACTGACGCTTATTGAGGTACTGAGAGGCACTCAAACTGCGGAAATTATCACACCAGAAGAGTCTGGCTTATCCAATACTCAAGTTCGTGTTCAACCAAACGGAATCCATCAAAACCTCACCTTTACAGGTGGCAAATTGGCGGATCACCTTTCTCACCTTTTTGAGTACTCCGAGCTCACCTTGCCAAACTCAACAATTCAACATGAAGCAACGGATGATAAATCTCAGATTGCATTTCACTAATAACGTGAAAAACTGCTCCGTCATTCCATGACCAATGAGTGTCATACCCCTTGAATCCTTGCCCCAGCCATTCGCTGGGGCATTCTTTTTCAGTTATTTTCCAGAATTCAAACATAGTTCACTCCACCCACCTTGCAAAAAATGGGGAAATTGAAGAAAGTATTTAGTCATTAGGTTTCATAGTGGGGTAATAATGGAAAAGAAAGTGGTCTTAATCGTCGATGACAGCCAAGAGATACTCGACGCATTAAGCGAATACCTTGAACGTTCCAACTTTTCTGTCTTAACCGCTATGGATGGGGAGCAGATGTGGGAATTACTCAAATCTCATACCCCTGATTTAATCATTTTGGACATTATGTTGCCTGGCGATGATGGTCTTACGCTTTGCCAGAAGATAAGACAAGACTCCCACGTTCCTATCATTATGCTCACGGCGGTCACTGACGATGCAGACAGAATCGCCGGGCTGGAAATTGGCGCAGACGATTACATCACTAAATCGTTCAACCCACGTGAACTGCTGGCAAGAATCAAAGCGCTTCTACGCAGGGTTACCTTTAATGCCGATCAGACGGAAAGGAAACTGAAGTTTTTAGACTGGACCTTCGATACGTTGAAAAGGCAGCTAAGACACGACGATGGTCAGCTGGTTTCCTTATCTGGGGCGGATTATTGCTTACTTTCTCTTATGCTTGAGCAACCCAATCGCCTGCTAAGCCGTGACGAAATAGCGCAAGCCCTTTGGGGACGCGATGCAGAACCCATGGAGAGGGGCATTGATGTTCAAATCAGCCGTTTGAGAAAACAGTTAAGAGACGAAAGCCGCAATATTATTTTAACTGTCCGTAACCGCGGGTACATGCTGGTAATAGATTCCAAATGATGCATAAAGGTATGCTGCACTCAATGGTGCCTAGAATTACCGTATCCATGTTTGCGGTCATTCTACTGGCTGAGGTCTTCGCAGGGATCGTCTGGTTCAAAGCAACATCAGCATCAAAAAGAGAATCAGCCAGTATCGCGGTTTCTACCATTACTTCAGCGGCAGCAGAAACCATCAACTATTTTGCTGACCTGCCTGTTAACTATCGCCATTTGATTCTTGAGCAGCTCCGTAATATCGGGGGAACCCGATTTTTTGTATCAATGAACAATAGCGCTCTCACTATGCCTTCTCTGGTGGAACACGCGCTCGTCCCTGCCATGGAAGCTCAGGCGATAGAGCAGCTAGAAAGTCAGATAAAGCACTCACAATCTTTAAAGGTTACGCTAACCAGCCGTGAAGAAATCTTATTGTTCAATACTGGGTTACATCTTGATGAGCTCCCTGCTCTCTGGAAAGACTACAGCTTGGTATTAGGCAAACTCGACTTGCCGATTATGGTAATTCAAGTCCAGCTACCCGAGGACAAATGGCTCTACCTTGCTACGGTTTTACCTCTGTCTTTTAATGACCTTAAAAACAGCGTTATCGATGGTCGGCAAATCACCTTCCTCCTGATTGTGACGGTGCTACTCGTAGGGGTTTCATACGTGGTTCTCAGCCGGGAAATTCGACCCTTTCGCTCCCTTGCCCGTTCAGCAACGTTAATGGGAGCTAATATGGAAACTGAGGAAATTAAAGAAGAAGGTTCCAGTGAAACGCGAGCTGCGATACACGCGTTCAACAAAATGAACCGGCGTATAAAAGCCTACCTTCGCGACCGGGACATGTTCTTCAATGCAATCTCACACGACATCAAGACCCCCCTGGCTTGCTTAAAGCTTCGAACAGAAATGTTGGAAGATCCTCCAACCAAAGCCAGATTCGAAAAACTGCTTAATGAAGTAGAGCTGATGCTCAATGGCGCACTTCAATGTATGCGCGACAATGACATTCATGAAGAGCTGGAATGGTTTGATCTCAATGACTTCGTTGAACAGTGCGCTGCTGTCCACAACCAAAATCAAGAGGTGGTTCGACTGCATCAAATGCCACCAATACGTTTATATGGAAAACCACTGGCGATTAAGCGCTGTCTGTTCAACCTGGTCGACAATGGCGTTAAGTATGGTCAGACCGTGGATATCAACATGTACGTCAATCAGGATTCTATTCAAATCACCCTACACGATGCAGGTCCTGGCATTGCCAATGATCAGTTGGAAGAAGTCTTTAAGCCTTACTACCGTATTCATGATGATGTGGATGGGTCTGGATTAGGGCTGTATATCTCCCGAAGCATTGCTCGCAGTCACGGCGGCGATGTCACTCTGTCAAATTCTCCAGATGGTGGGCTGGAAGTGGATATTGTACTGGCAAAAATTGTATGAAAATCGGATATAGCCTTATTTTGCTGCTCACCGCAGCGCCAGCTTTTTCAAAACCTTCTTTCGAGTTACTGCATTGGTGGACAGCTAATGGTGAAAATGCGGCGTTATCCGTTATTGAAGATCGCTTTCATCATTCCCCCGTTCGCTTGGTTGGAGACTCCATAACTGGCGGGGGTGGCGCACCCGCCAAGACCATATTGCAGGCCAGAGCCATTGCAGGCAACCCACCCAATATCGCCCAGATGGAAGGTCCTGCAATACAGTCCTGGGCGGCGTTAGGCTTTTTACACAATGTAAACGCCGTAGCGGACGCCCAAAATTGGGATCAGGTTTTGTACCCTGAAGTGCAGAAAATCCATCGATATGAAGGGAATTATGTCGCCATTCCACTCAACATTCACCGGTTGAACTGGATGTGGGTAAACACCGAAGTATTAGCCCAACACGGTGTCGCCATTCCTCATGACTGGCACTCCCTTCTCACTTCGCTCACCGAGCTAAAAGCCAAAGGCATCACCCCTTTGGCATTGGGTAGGGAGCAATGGCAAATCGTTCAGCTTTTTGAAAACATTGCATTTGGTATCGGTGGCGCAGATTACTACCGAAAAGCTTTTGTGCAATTAGAGCCACAAGCCCTAAAAAGCCAGGAAACGGAAGATGCCTTACAGAGGTTCCGAGCAATCGCCAACATAACCAGAGAAGACATGAGCGATAAACGCTGGGATCAGGGAACTCAGTCTTTAATTGAAGGACGTGTCGCCTTCCAAATAACCGGAGACTGGGCGTTAGGAGAAATGTTGTATGCAAATGCAACGATACCTGACCATATAGACTGCATTGCCTTCCCTTCTACTGAAAAAGGATTTATCTACAACATCGACAGTCTCGCCTTTTTCAAAGCGCATCAAGATGACTTAGAAACACTCAGTTATGTCACAACATCATTATCTCAGCCGGAATTTCTTTTGACATTCAGCCAAAAAAAAGGTGCAATTCCAGCACAGAAAAACATTTCTGTGGAAACATTATCTCGGTGTCAAAAAAAATCGCACTTCGAATTTAATCAGGCTATTAATACGGGGAATGCGATGCCGAGCTTTATTGACTCTATGGCAGTCAATCCTATTATTCAAAATGCAGTGTCGAAAGAACTTTATAAATTTTTTAATGACCCTTCCATTAAAACGAAAACACTCATTAACAACTTAAGCGCGTTAAGCCATAATATTTAATGGGAAATACAAAGTGTTTTTATCTTATTTTTTACAATCCAGAATAAACGTATCCATTTCTAAAAAACACTTACAAAGTAATTACAAACTTGAACCTTTAAACATAAGTAACTCTTTAGTATCTATCAATAACGAACCGATTTGATGATATATGGAGTTACAACAATGAAGTTAACCTCGACGTTAATTAGCCTTTCAGCGTTACTTCTTTCAACCAATATTCAAGCCGAAGAATATCGCATTATTAGCCCACACCACGACGACGCGTTATTGGTCTTTTCAGGTTATATATCCAGCCTGAATCTCACTAACGAAAGTGATGAGCGAATTGTTGATGTGATGTTTGGCGCGTCCAACTACTCTACCAACCACTTAGATGTACTGACCGATAAAAGAGTACTGACTATCACCAAGGCACGCTACGCAGAAGACTATGATGCGTTAACTGACCTGTTTACGGGGTGGGATAAATTCAGATTCAGAAGTTACGGCTACTACGATGCACCACTGAGGAAATATGTAGGGGACGTCACTGCCGGAGGCGGTCCTGCTGGTACTTTCCGCAACTTCAGACAGATTGAAATTGATACTTTCAACATGATGGTACACAACTTCACTTCCATCTTACAGCGCGAAAACTGTACCTTACTTGTGCCAATTGCCAACGGGATTCACATTGACCACTTCATGACAAAAGAAGCGGTGATCACGGCAGCATACAAATTAGGAAACCAAGCCAAGTGTAAAATTAAGTTCGGGCAGGACCAACCCTATACAGACGCCAACCCACAAAATGTGAATTTAGAAATTGCGGCATTAAAATCACGTTTACCTGATGGAGCGATTACCGAAGAAGTTTATGATATTCCATTAGAACCTGGCACCAATGAAACCATTAAATTAAATAAATTTAAGAAACACTACGTAACTCAATACGACACTGGATATATTGGTCCACTGACATCGAATTTAAGAGAAGTGGTTTATGTTTGGGATCCTGCGACATACGGTCAGGTAAAATCTCATCGCCACTGTGATGGTTCAAGTTACTGCAGACTGGCACCATAATCTGAATATAAATAACAAGTAGTGGCTTATTACATCACCCCTAGTCACCTTAGTGTATGGTCATTACTTCAAGGCACCTTCGGGTGCCTTTTTCACTATTAAACCTCATACTTAATTTCAAAAATCACCAATTGTAATTTGTCTTTTACAAAGTGAAAGCATTTGTAACCTTGGGCATGGACTAAGTTGATATTCTTCCAAAACATAAGAAAGAAATCGAAACGTGAAATATAGAAGGATTTAACAATGTTCGAGAATATGAAAAGTGCCCTATCGCGGCTTTCTTTAATAGGGAAAGCGTTAATGCTCCCCATATCCATATTACCTGCGGCCGGTCTTTTGCTTGCCTTTGGTGCAAAACTGGATATTCCATTAATGATGCGTGCAGGTGGCGTTATATTTGATAACTTGCCACTGCTATTTGCTGTAGGTGCAGCGGTTGGTTTAACTAAAGAATCAGGTATCGCAGCACTGGCAGCCATCGTGGCACTTGTTGTAATGAACGCCACCATGGGGGTTGCTTTAAACATTACCCCAGAAATGGCGATGGGCGGTGGACGCTATGCCATGGTTATGGGTATCCCATCCCTACAAACTGGTGTGTTTGGTGGCTTGATCGCGGGTATTTTAGCGGCAGTGATGTACCAACGCTTCTATCAGACCAAATTGCCTGACTTTTTAGGCTTCTTTGCTGGCAAACGCTTTGTGCCAATTATCACTGCATTTACGGCATTCCTGATCGGTCTGGTACTTCCTCACATCTGGTCTTACATTCAGTCTGGCATCGACGCCCTTTCCCATATGGCTAACAGCGGTAACATGTATGTGTCTACCTTCATCTACGGCTTTATGGAACGTGCTCTTATCCCTGTTGGCTTACACCACATCTTCTACAGCCCATACTGGTTCTCTTTCGGTGAATACACCACTGCAGCAGGTACTGTTGTAAACGGTGACCACACCATCTGGTTCAAAATGCTAGAAGACGGCGTGACCAGCTTCTCTACAGCGGAATACCAGGAAGCAGGCAAATTCCTTTCAGGTAACTTTGCTATTTACATGTTTGCATTCCCAGCAGCTTGTCTGGCGATGTACCACGAAGCCAAAGACAAAAATAAGAAGATTGCCGCAGGTATTCTAGGTTCTGCTGCACTGACTTCTTTCGTTACAGGTATCACTGAGCCAGTTGAGTTTGCGTTTATCTTTGTTGCACCACTGCTTTATGTGTTCTCTGCCATCATGGCGGGTGTGTCTTATGCGGTAACTTATGCGCTAGACGTTCACATTGGTAAGACTTTCTCTGCAGGTATCATCGACTTCGTTTCGTTCGGCGTATTGCCAGCCATGGATGGATTCAAGACAAACTGGATCAACGTTATCCTTTGGGGTAGTGCAATGTCCGTGATTTACTACGTGGTATTCCGCTTCGCTATCCGCAAGTTTGACTTTAAGACAGTGGGTCGTGAAGATCGTGATAGCGCGGCAATCACTCTAAGCAATGAAGAACTGGCGAAAGAAATCACCGTACTGATTGGTGGTAAAGAAAACATCACAAACATCGGCGCATGTATCACTCGTCTGAGACTGCAAATTAAAGATCAGTCACTAGTGAAGGACGAGGAAATCAAAGCTCTGGGTGCTATGGGGGTAATTAAAGTAGGCTCCAACGGCTTGCAAATCATCCTAGGCTCTAAAGCTCAGTTTGTAGCAGACATCATGAACTCTGATGGCGAGGAGTCTCCTCAGACTCTATCGACTTCGACAAGCTAATAGTCAGATAACGTTCCTATAAAACGTCGCGCCCAGCATGTTTAATAACAGGCTGGGCGCGATTGGTTTTACACAGAAAATATTTCGCACCTTCAGGTTAGAGAGAGCACAATATTCCTGCTACAATCCGCTGTAATTGAATCATCAACTTAGAGACAACAAATGAAAATCGGTATTATCGGTGCCATGCAGCAGGAAGTGGCTATCCTGAAAGAAGCGATGACAAATTGCGTAGAAGAAAACCGCGCAGGTTGCACTTTCTACACGGGTCAGATTAACGGCGTAGAGGCTGTTTTGCTTCAATCTGGTATTGGTAAAGTTGCCGCATCTGTCGGAACAACTTTGCTGCTGGAAAGTTACAAACCAGACGTTGTGATCAATACAGGTTCAGCGGGCGGTTTTGACTCTTCTCTGAACCTTGGTGATGTTGTTATTTCAACTGAAGTTCGCCACCACGATGCCGATGTCACCGCATTTGGTTATGAAATTGGTCAGATGGCCGGTCAGCCAGCGGGATTTGCTGCCGACGAAAAACTGATGGCGGTTGCGGAACAAGCACTTTCACAAATGGAAGAAAAACACGCGGTTCGCGGTTTGATCTGCACGGGTGATGCGTTTGTGTGCAGCGCAGAACGTCAGTCTTTCATTCGCAAACACTTCCCAAGCGTTATCGCTGTGGAAATGGAAGCGGCAGCTATTGCTCAGACTTGTCACCAGTTCAAAGTCCCATTTGTTGTGGTTCGCGCTATCTCTGATGTGGCAGACAAAGAATCGCCAATGAGCTTTGAAGAGTTCCTGCCGCTCGCGGCGAAAAGCTCTTCAGAAATGGTTCTGAAAATGGCTGACTTGCTGAAGTAAGCGTATCTATGGAAGCGCTTTTCACCAAGCTGTATTCCAACGGCGCCCTATTGGTTTTGTGGGGCGCTTTGCTGTTCCACTTTATCCTCCCTATTCCCAAAGCCGTTCATCCGGCGACTCTGTGGCATAAATTCGCAGAGCTCCTTGCCAGCAAAGTCAACAACAACCAGCAACACAACCAGAGCATGCTTTCTGGCAGCCTAGCCTGGGCGTTGATGTGTTTCCCGGCATTGGTTTTCTTCATCACACTTAGACCATTGGTCTGGCAACCCCAACTGTTTGATCTGGCTTTGCTATTGTTGGCAATCGACTGGCGAAGTAACGAATCGCTCGCCAAGCAATTGATGGAAGCGTTAAACAGGGAAGATAAAAAACGCGCCCGCCAGGAGCTGGCTCCACATGTGAACCGGGTAACGAAGACTTTATCCCCGCTTGGGCTGGGTAAAGCTGGCGCGGAAACTCTGATTATGGGGTACGGGCGCAATGTGGTTTGCGTGTTGTTCTGGTATGCCATCGGTGGTGGTATCGGGGCATTTATGTATCGCCTGATTATGGAACTGGCAAGAGCCTGGTCACCTAGCCGCAGCGAGTTTCTTCCATTTGGGGTGCCTGCTATTAGAATGCTGGCAATCATTGAATTTATCCCTCTGCGCCTCTTCAGCCTGTTGGTTTCAGCGGGGAAGAATATGTCGGCAGCGTTATCTGGCATGATTTCTCAGGGCAGAACCTGGCCAACTCCCGGTCCTGGCTGGTTAATGGCAGCAGTCGGCAACAAGTTGGAACTGTCTTTGGGTGGTCCTGCCATTTATGGCGATAAGAAAACCGCCAGACCAAAACTTGGTGGTCGTATTGCCCCTTCTTCTTATCATCTTTCTCAAATTCAACATCTGCTGGCATGGCGTATTTGTGTCTGGGTTTTACTCCAGAGTCTGGTCATGGCGGCTATTTACCAAGGTGTCTAAATTGAACTATCGTATTGCTTTGCTGGCGACCGTGTTGTTCAGCTCAAGCTTACTGGCTGATTCCAGCGTAAAACGAATCATATCTCTGGCTCCGCACGCAACCGAAATCGCTTTTGCCGCGGGGCTTGGCGATAAACTGATTGCTGCTACCGACCACAGCGACTACCCGGAAGCTGCCAAAAAGCTGGAGCGAGTCGCAAACTATCAGGGCATCAAGCTGGAGCGGATTGTTGCTTTGCAACCTGATCTCATCATTACCTGGCCAAGTGGTAATCCGGCAAAAGAACTGGATAAACTGAAAAAACTCGGCTTTAAGATTTACGAATCCAAGACAGGCACTTTTCAAGACATCACAAACAACCTAATCCAGTTAAGCCAATACGCCGATGACCCAACCATTGGTAAGAAAGCCGCTAAAGACTTTGAGCAGGCTCTGGCGAATTTAAAGCAACGTTACGCAACCGACCAACCTGTTAAGTACTTTTACCAGTTGAGCACCAAACCCATTATCACCGTTGCCCAGCACAGTTGGCCAAGTGAAGTGTTTTCTTACTGTGGCGGCGAAAACATCTTTGTTGATAGCGCATCACCTTATCCTCAGGTAGGTGAAGAACAGGTTGTTATCCGTCAGCCCGATGTTATCTTTACATCGCGACATGCTGTTCAGAACGAATCGCTCTGGAATGGCTGGGCATCGCAAGTGCCTGCGGTTCAGTATAAGCAAGTCTGGTCTTTGAATTCCGACTGGATTAATCGCCCGACACCACGCACGGTCTACGCTGTAGAACAGGTGTGTGATTTCTTTGAACAAGCCAGAAAAAACATAAAGTAAGAACCGTCATGGATGCAACATTACTCTACCTGATTGACATGTTTGGTACGGCAGTCTTTGCCATTTCTGGTGTTCTTCTGGCAGGTCGCCTGAAGATGGACCCATTTGGCGTTGTAGTACTGGGCAGTGTGACGGCAATTGGCGGCGGCTCAATTCGAGATATGCTCTTGGGAGCCACACCCGTATTCTGGATTTCAGACACCGCTTATCTCTGGGTTATTTTGTTCACCTGTGTCGCCACCATGGTGATCATCCGGCGACCAAAGCGTCTGCCTTGGTTCGTGCTGCCAGTCTGCGATGCGATAGGTCTTGCGGTATTTGTCGGAATTGGCGTAGAGAAAGCCTTAAGCTATCAGGACAGTGCACTGGTCGCTGTAATTATGGGTGTGCTCACAGGCTGCGGTGGCGGGATTATCCGAGATGTTCTGGCACGAGAAATCCCCATGGTGCTTCGAAGCGAAGTGTACGCCACAGCCTGCCTGATTGGGGGTATTGTTCATACCAGCGCTATTGCTCTTGGCTTAGATCACTCCCCGGCTCTGCTGTTAGGTATCTTTACCACCCTGACCATTCGCTTAGCAGCCATTAAATGGCACCTTTCACTGCCTGTATTTGCCATCAATAAGTAACCTGAACTCAGGGTACGTAATACCCCTTCTTTCGAATCGAGCCCACATCACTGATGTGGGCTTTTCTATACCCAAACTACCTCAAGGTGCTAGGTTCAGCGAGAATTGAGTGGGTATTACCCCTTAACATTCATGATGATTTCTTGAGCAACTTCTCATTTACGCTCCCTTAAAACCCATTAAGTAAAGTTTTTTATTTACTTAGTCAATATCAGGCTTATATTAATAAACAAATTACTTTACTAATAAAGCATCAGTGGCAGGAAGCACTATGAGCGAAGTGAATCGCAACACCTTAGATTTGATCCATCAGGCACATCAATTTGATCCAAATTACGGAGACAGGTTAAGTAACCACCTTCCAATGGCTTTGATCGCATTAGATCTGGGTGGTGCGCCAGCAAAACGAGTCACCGAGTTTTATCAGGAGTATGTCGGCAGGCTTGAACCACTTTGCTCTGATCCTTCCATTCAAAGTCGATCGCTAGGTGATCGGGCAGACTTTTCTAACTGGGTGGATTTTTATCAGCAAGAGCTAGACTCACAGGGTATTGAAGCAACCTTGTCTCTGCACTTACCGGATCTGTTTAACGGTGTTTCTGCCGCGGCTTTTCATGGATTGATCCGGCTTTCATATGCTATCGATGCACAAAGCACTCGCGAAATTGCTCATGCTCTTGCTTATCTGGCAACTGAATATCAACCGATTGGCGAGCTGCGAAATGACGCTGGTTATACGCTAAAAGAGCAGCTCAGACTTGCCCATCAGCAGTATGCAGATTTCCAGTTTGGTCCGGGCATTATTGTGGATCGTATTCAGGAAGTCGCTGACTCAGAGCAGTTTCGTTTTGTTGCTTCTTCCCCTTCCGATCTGTCCAGACTTTTAGTTGCAGAAGCCGTAATCACCCCTTTTATTCACACTAACGATTTTACATTGCTGCATGGTGTCACCGGATTTCAGGCTTTTCTGAATATTGAACGCTTTCTTCCTGATCCCAATAAAGGACTACAGCAATTCTGGCAGGCGTATGTCGCCGCTTACTGCACCAGTCTCCCTAATGCGGAACATCCGAGTGAGGAGCTGACTGACTCGCCGTCAGTGCCTTCATGGGAAAAAACCATGAAACGAGCCAGCGCCAGCCCGGATGATCACACCATAAAACTGGTCTACAGCTGTTATCGGATCCACCAAATTATTCCAACCCCTCTGTGCATGAAGGCAGCGCAAATGCGCCTTGCTAAGGAGTCATTATGAGTACCTATGTCGAACACGCGAACGTGACGGTTAACAACATCGAACGTGCCATCGCATTTTTGCAAACCGCGCTACCGGATTTTGAAATTCGCCATCAAGGAAAAAGTCAGTATCGATGGTGTCATATCGGAACGGATTCAACCTACATCGCCCTGCAAGAAGGCAACATCAATGAAGATGACAACCGGACGCCTTATCGCCATGTCGGGATCAATCACATCGGTTTTGTTGTGGATGATGCCGATGAAGTGCAGCGAAGGTTGGTTGAACAAGGTTACCGACAAAATGACATGGAGACTGAACACCCATTTCGCAAACGCCTGTATTTCTACGATCACGACGGCATGGAGTGGGAGTTTGTTCAGTATCTGAGTGAAAAGCCTTCGGAAAGAAATGATTATTTATACCCAAATACCCCAAATACTTAAAATAAGGAGAAACGCCAGTGGCTAACATCGCAATCGTGTATTTTTCGAAATGTGGCGCAACCAAGGCTCTTGCTGAGCACATTGCAGGAGGCATACGAAGTGTGCCCAATGCCGAGCCTGTTATACTGGAAATTCAGCCGAAGGACATCATCGAGGGTCGCTACACAAACGACGTAATATTTGAACAACTGAAAACTTGTGATGGCATTATCTTTGGGTCACCCACATACATGGGCGGACCAGCCGCTCAGTTCAAAGCATTTATGGACACCAGCAGTGATGCGTATTGTGAACAGGATTGGAAAGACAAATGGGCAGCAGGCTTCACCTGCGGAGGCAGCCTGAATGGCGAGCAAGAACAAACGCTGTTCTCGTTTTTTGTTCTGGCATGCCAGCATGGCATGGTGTGGGCGGGCTTGAATACCTCAGAGCACACCAGCGACAAAGGTCTGAATCGTCTTGGTTCGAACATTGGTTTGACTGCCTGTAACAATCATATCGACGAATTGGTGGATGAAAACGATGCTCAAACGGCTCAATATCTCGGTCTGAGAGTTGCCAGGCTAGCGACTAAATAACCACTAAAACCAAGCAAATTCAACGTGCTACAAACTTCTGAATTTGCTTGGTTATCTTCTCACTTTATTGACTGAGTTTGTGTGCATATTTGCACCTAATAAAATGTGAGCCTATCTGCTATTTTTATATTGAAAAGTATTTATCCGTATTAACCTAATCACATTTATATTTTTACCGGATTCTATTTATACTATTATTAATATATATTCATTCTAAACAAAGCGTATTTTGTTTAAGAGCAGAGGAACATCTCATGAATATGTACCTTAAATGGCAATCTAAATTTCAGTTCACCTTGCTGGACTGGTATACGCTTGATCACCAAATTTCATTTCACCTGTCTTCTGAATAATCCAATCCAGCCTGACTTGAGAGCATAGGCTTCAATAGGATCAAGGTCTGAGCCTTTCACGCATTGAACCCTTTCAGGATTTCGCTGTTGTTGGCTTCAGCTAATGAATAAACCTGTTGTTTATTTTCTATTATGAGTCTGGCTCTCTAAGTTCTGATTATTTCAAATTATTAAATATATTCCGACATTTATTTATTTAGTGGGCATCGCTACATCCCTCAAATAGCGAATCCCTAAATAAAAATGACGGCTGGATAGATCTATTCATTCACATATGTGAATTAAAAAGGCAGAAAAATGGATAATTTTAAGCACTTACCAGAACCATTTCGCATTCGTGTTATTGAGCCCGTCAAACGCACGACAAAAGAATACCGTGAGCAAACCATCTTAAAAGCAGGAATGAACCCGTTTTTGCTGGACAGTGACGATGTGTTTATCGACCTTCTCACCGACAGCGGAACAGGAGCGATCACCCAACAGATGCAGGCAGCCATGCTGATTGGTGATGAAGCCTACAGTGGCAGCCGTAGCTACTATGCGTTAGCCGATGCGGTCAAAAACATCTTTGGATACCAATACACCATCCCCACTCACCAAGGACGTGGTGCGGAACAAATTTATATCCCTGTATTGATTCGAAAACGAGAAAAAGAGAAAGGGCTCGACCGCAATAAAATGGTCGCCTTATCGAATTACTTTTTCGACACCACTCAGGGGCACACTCAGGTGAATTGCTGTGTCGCCAAAAACGTCTATACCGAAGAGGCATTCGACACTTCCATTCATGCAGACTTCAAAGGTAACTTCGATCTGCAAAAGCTTGAAGCCGCGATTTTAGAAGCTGGTGCTGAAAATGTCCCTTACATTGTCAGTACCATCACCTGTAACTCGTCTGGCGGGCAGCCTGTTTCTATCGCCAACCTGAAAGCCGTCTATCAGATAGCCAGACGCTATGACATTCCAGTCATCATGGATTCCGCACGATTTGCAGAGAACGCCTACTTCATTCAGCAGAGAGAACCGGGATATCAGGACTGGAGCATCGAAGCCATCACCCGTGAATCGTACCGCTACGCCGACGGCTTAGCGATGTCGGCTAAAAAAGATGCGATGGTGCAAATGGGCGGGCTGCTTTGCTTTAAAGACGACTCGTTCGAAGACGTATACAACGAATGCCGCACTCTATGCGTTGTGCAGGAAGGCTTTCCTACTTATGGAGGGCTTGAAGGCGGTGCGATGGAACGTCTGGCAGTCGGTCTTTACGATGGTATGCGACAGGATTGGCTGGCTTATCGAATCGGTCAAATCCAGTATCTGGTTAATGGTCTCGAAGCCATTGGAATCACCTGCCAACAGGCTGGCGGGCATGCAGCATTTGTTGACGCCGGTAAGCTTCTTCCTCATATTCCCGCCGATCAGTTCCCAGCACACGCTTTAGCTTGTGAGCTATACAAAGTTGCAGGAATTCGCGCCGTTGAAATTGGCTCTCTTTTGTTAGGGCGAGACCCGGCAACAGGTAAACAGATCCCATCCCCCGCGGAACTGCTTCGCCTGACGATCCCGAGAGCAACCTACACGCAAACCCACATGGACTTCATCATTGAAGCCTTCGAAAAAGTGCTGGAAAACACTCAGAACGTAAAAGGACTGACGTTCACCTATGAGCCAAATGTTCTGCGTCACTTCACGGCGCGACTGGAAGAAGCGGAAACCTCTTCAGTAGACCAACAGGCGATACCTATGACGGAAGCATAATTCAATCAGGCACACTTCGGTGTGCCTTTTCAATACTGCAAAGTCGCGTTAGCAATATGTTTGGCATTTCAAATGCTGGGCAGGGGTTGTTACGCGCCATAAAGAAGGATTTAAGGTAGTTATTATGAAAGGAAAACCCTCTATTTTAGGCGGTGCATGCATTATTGCCAGCGTCTGTGTTGGGGCAGGAATGCTCGGTTTACCCAGCGCTGGTGCAGGTGCGTGGACGGGGTGGTCGATGCTCGCCATTGCCTTCACCATGATAGTGATGACGCTATCAGGCTGGATGCTACTGGAAGCATTTAAGCACTACGATCTAAAAGTATCATTCAATACCGTGACCAAAGATATGCTGGGCAACAATATGAACCGCCTGAATAACGTAGCGGTGTATTTTGTTGGCGGGATCTTGCTGTACGCTTACATCACATCTTCCGGCTTGATATTGCAAGACATGCTCTCGGTAGACAGCAAAGTCGCTTCGGTTCTGTTTGTTCTGGTGTTCTCATCGTTTGTGTGGCATTCGACCCGAGCGGTGGATCGCATCTCGGTCGTGCTTATTGCTTTTATGGTTTTAAGCTTTGTGTTCGGCGTTTCAGGTTTGGTTGCCAATGTAGATCTGAGCATTCTGTTTGACCGGATCAATCAGGAAACCAGCTACGCCCCGTATGCCATGGCAATGCTGCCTGTCGCACTAACCTCATTTGGTTACCACCATTCTGTTTCTAGCATGCGCTGTTACTACGGCGAAGAAAAGCGCGCTAAGTACGCCATTCTTGGCGGCACGGTGATCGCCTTGTCTCTTTATTTTCTCTGGGTGATGAGCATTTACGGCAACCTGCCCAGAGACCAGTTTGGTCCAGTGATTGAGCAAGGCGGTAACGTCGATGCCCTTCTTTCTGCGCTGGGATCCGTCATCGAATCAGAAAAAGTCGCCAATGCCATCAATACCTTCTCGATCGCAGCCATTCTTTCATCTTTTATTGGTGTTGGATTGGGAGTCTTCGACTATCTGGCAGACCTTTTAAAATTTGAAGACTCCAAAGCGGGCAGAACCAAAACCTGGGTTGCCACCTTTCTGCCACCACTGATTCTTTCACTGCTTTTCCCGTTCGGGTTCTTAGTGGCCATTGGCTATGCCGGCGCTGCCGCTACGCTCTGGGCCTGCATAATTCCAGCCTTACTGGTGCGAAAATCCCGCCAACGAGAAGACGGAAACGAGGGCTTCATCGCCCCCGGTGGCACACCGTTCATTTTTATAGTGATGGGCTTTGGAATCCTGACCGCCCTCTTCCACTTTATGTCGATGCTTAACCTCTTACCTGCGTTTGCAGGATGACACTCACCCGATTAGATATGGAACCGTTATGAAAACTCTCAATACACCACTTGCCCCTCAAGCCATTGGTCCTTACGTACAGGGTAAAGACATCGGAAATCTCGTTTTTACCTCTGGGCAACTTCCTGTTCACCCAGAAAATTCAACCATTCCGGATAGCCCGGAAGCTCAGACCACACAGTCTTTGCGCAATGCGCTAGCGATCCTCGAATCTGCAGGTTTAGGTGCTAAGGACGTCATCAAAACCACGGTGTTTGTGCAGGACTTAGACGATTTCGGTGTTATTAACGCCGCTTACAAAGTCTTTTTCGACGCTCACGATGCCCCTTATCCAGCGCGTTCCTGCGTTCAGGTAGCTCGATTACCGCTGGATGTGAAAGTAGAAATTGAGATGATCGCAGCCCGGAACTGAGCCAGTATCATCACCAATAAGCCGCTGTAATGGCGGCTTAAATTTCAAACACCAATAGTGATCCAATTCACATTCTTACCAACGCGTCTGTATCCTTTCTGACAATTCGACGGTCTGTCATGTATCGGCATAACGCCTTTATTTCTATGAACTAGTGTTATTAGGGTCTGTTGACCTTAGCGTCATATCTACCCAACTGGGAGCGTCATTATGGAAAACGACTTAATCCGGGATCATCAAACCATTCTTCTTACCGGAGAAAGTGAGCAAGAAAAACGCGAAGAGCTACTGAAATATTTCGACCAGACCTGGCGTCTTTATGAGTCTCTGTTTGAAGTGATCAATAACGATGAAGCTTACTACAAAAAAGCGGAGCCACTGCGCCACCCGCTGATTTTCTACTTCGGTCACACCGCCACTTTCTTCATCAACAAACTCAAGCTCGGCAAGATCATTGATAACCGCGTCAATGAACACTTTGAGTCGATGTTCGCCATAGGCGTTGATGAAATGTCCTGGGACGATCTGGATGACGCGCATTACGACTGGCCTGCTGTGGATGATGTGAGAAGTTACCGCGATGAGGTTAAAATACTCATCGAATCCACGATCCAATCGATGGAACTGACGCTACCCATCACTCAGGATCAGCCTGCCTGGGCGATCTTGATGGGAATAGAACACGAGAGGATCCATCTGGAAACCTCTTCCGTGATCATCCGCCAGCTTCCTCTGGAAGATGTTTCCTCACACCCCGTCTGGGCTTCCTGTACCGATACGGGTTCTGCGCCTGAAAACAGCTTGGTGAGCGTTGCCGGAAAACACGTCACCTTAGGCAAAGGTGAAGATGACCTCACTTATGGATGGGACAACGAATTCGGTCAGCAAAGCTGCCAGGTGCAGGACTTTAAAGCGTCTAAGTTTTTGGTTTCCAATCAGGAATACAAAGAATTCGTCAAAGACGACGGCTATCGTCAGTTGCGTTTCTGGAACGAAGAAGGACAAGCCTGGCTTGAATATACCCAAGCCGAAATGCCCAGATTCTGGCGCTTAAAAGAGGGCGTTTACTGGCAGAGAAATCTGACTGAAGAAATCCCGCTGCCGCTGAATTGGCCGGTAGAAGTAAACCAACTGGAAGCCAAAGCATTTTGTAACTGGAAAGCAGAGCAAAGCCAAAAGTCTGTCCGCCTGCTTACCGAAGCAGAATGGCAATTACTGCGTGACAATATCGAAGAAGACGCGCCTGTCTGGCATGAAGTCCCGGGCAACCTTCAACTGGCATTTTATGCTTCATCCTGTCCTGTAAACCGCTTTGGACACAACGGCATTTACGACGTTATTGGTAACGTCTGGCAGCACACTGAAACCCCTATTGATGGCTTTAGCGGATTTGAAGTTCACCCACTGTACGACGATTTCTCTACCCCAACCTTTGATGGCAAGCACAACCTGATCAAAGGTGGCTCTTGGATCTCAACCGGAAACGAAGCCATTCGTGGCTCGCGCTATGCGTTCCGTCGTCATTTCTATCAGCATGCAGGTTTCCGTTATGTCGAATCGGATCAGAATCCGCAAGACATGGTATCGATGAACATCTATGAGACTGATGAGCTCATCTCCCAATACCTTGAGTTCCACTATGGCGATGAGTACTTCGACGTGCCTAACTTCTGCGTCAACGGCATTGCGCAGGTAATGCAGACGATTCAGGTGAGAAACAACGCTCGTGCATTGGATATTGGCTGCTCTGTCGGACGCGCCACTTTTGAACTGGCAAAACACTTCGGTCATGTTGATGGCATCGATTTCTCGGCACGCTTTATCCAGCAAGCTTACGCTCTGACTGAGCAGGGAGAGAAACGCTACACCATTCGCACCGAAGGCGATCTCGTCGAGTTTAAGAGCATTACGCTAGACAAACTGGGTTATTCACACCTGACCTCTAAAGTGAACTTTATGCAGGGCGACGCCTGTAACCTCAAGCCTCAGTACACTCAGTACGACTTGGTTTATGCTTCAAACCTGATTGACAGGCTTAACGATCCGAAAGCGTTTCTGACCAGTATCAGCGAGCGCGTTAACCAAGGTGGTCACCTTGTGATAGCCTCTCCTTACACTTGGCTGGAAGAATACACCGAGAAGAGTAAGTGGCTTGGTGGTATCAAAGTGAATGGGGAGAATCACACCACGCTGGATGGGTTAACCGAGGCGTTGATAGGCGAATTTGAACTGGTGGCAGTAAAAGAAGTACCGTTTGTTATTCGCGAAACCCAACGCAAGTTCCAGCACACCTTGTCTGAAATGAGCATCTGGCGAAAACGCTAACCCGCAGGTGAAGACTTAAAACAAGGGCTCTGTTTATGAGCCCTTTTCTTTTGCTACTTTGTTTTTTGATAACTTAACGCAATTTCTGCTGCAAAGTAAAAACTCGGACTTGGCAGTGCAGCACTTAATTTTTATTTATTATGTACTTACTATCGCGAATTTTTACAAACTAGCCTAAAGTCGGAAGGTATCATATACAGCCCGCCAAAAATAACACCTTCATCTGTAGTCCATTCCATATCAATGCTAGCTTTAGTACCATTTTCAACTAGCTCAGTAATAGGGTACTGCTTGCCTAACATATCTTTGTGAAGTGTTTTCATATCGTCGTCTAAAGTGTCAAGAAACTCAGGGTAAATATATAGCACTTCAACTACATCTCCTGCTTTAACCTCATTACCATCAATATCGACCATTTACTTACCTATACCGTAACTGCCCTTCTATATAATCGACCAAGGGTTAAACCCCATTGATTCTATGGCATCCAACCCATTTAAAAACATAGAGTTAAACAATACCATTATCTGTTCTTAGTCATAAAAATGAACCAAATCTTTCCAAAAGCAGGCACAAGATAAATTTCATGATTTTATATCGACTCACAACATCCTTTGCTCCACTTTCTCCTTTCAAACAAGTCTGAGTTTTTACTTCTCCCAAACTCAGGTTTTCAAGGGGCTCTGGCGATCTTTTCACATTGGAATGGCAGAAACCCACAACCAACTGTTCAAAAAACAACCTGCCAATCTCAACAATGACACTTTACTTTGTTTATATATGAAAACAACATTTATATAGGAAAGCTTTTATCGTAACCAATTTGGATGGTAGCGACAGACATGTCATACGAAAAATCGACAAGGATAAAAGGGCTTGCCTGGGATCATGAACGCTGCTGCGGTCCGCTTGATGCCAGCATCCCTTTGTTTAAAAAGAACAACCCACATATTGAAATCCAGTGGGACAAGCAACCGCTCAGTGCATTTGGTGAAGGTGACCTGAATCAGGTGCTGAAGCAGTACGACTTGCTCATCATCGATCACCCTTTTATCGGGGAAGCCAGTGAGGGCAATTACTTCCACGATCTGAAAAACCTGCTGCCAGATGGGCTAATAAAGGCTCACTCCCTTGATGCTATTGGTCCCTCGTTCGAGTCTTATTGCCACAATGAGCAGTTGCTCGCTTTGCCTATTGATACGGCATCTCAGGTAGCGGTCAGCCGCCCCGACATTATGGAATCTCAGGGTTGGCGTTTGCCCAGAACTTATCAGGAACTAGCTGAACTGAGCAAAGCAGTGCAGAAAAAAGGGCTTTACATCGGCTACCCTGCTGCCGAAATCGACATCATGTGCAGTTACCTCACTGTTAGCGCAGCACTGGGTTCTCCTTTGAAAGATGACGGAGCATTTACCGATTTCACTACGTTTTCAAAAACCATTGGCATGCTCAAAGAGATGCTTTCATTTGCTCATCCTGACTCACTCGAATGGAACCCTATTCAGTGCTATGACTACATGATCGAGCATGATGACATTCCCTATTCTCCTTTAGGCTTTGGCTACCTGAATTACTCTGCACGGGCTTTTTCTACCAAGCTCAGTTTTCACAACATTGTGGCTTTCAACAATGAATTGCCAGCTCGCTGCGGGCTATTAGGTGGTGCGGGAATTGCCATAAGCAAACACAGCGACAAGCCACAAGAAGCCGCCAAGTACCTCGCCTTTCTTTGCTCTCCTGAATATCAGAGTTCGGGATACATCTTTGCAGGTGGTCAGCCAGCGTTTGGGGCAGCCTGGCGTAACAAGCAAGCCGACGAGCAGTTTGGGCATTTCTTCTCTCAAACCCTTGAGGCAACAGAGCATGCTTACCTGCGCCCGAGGTTTTCTGGGTTTATGACCTTCTTTCGCAGCGCGATGCCAGTCATTGCCAGCCTTGTAACCGACGACTCTGGCAATACATCTCAAGCTTGGAAAGACCTATCTGAACGATTCAAAACCTGCCAGCCATCTCAAGCCAAGACAATTAAGGATTTTTAGCATGAACAAAGCACTAAACGGCGTCAAAGTTCTGGATTTCAGCCACCTTCTTCAAGGTCCGTTTGCTACCCAGATGCTAGGAGATATGGGGGCTGACATCATAAAAATTGAGCGACATGGAAAGGGCGACTTGTTCCGTAGCCTCACGTTTTTCAATAAGTGGGTAGGAGGAAGCGAAAGCCCTAACTTCCTGGCCTGGAATCGCAATAAACGTTCTCTGGCGGTCAATTTAAAAAATCCAGACGTGCATCAGTGCATCATGGAAATGGCAAAAACGGCCGATGTGGTGGTTCAAAACTTCCGCCCGGGGGTATTGGATAAGTTGGGATACGGTTATGAAGATTTTAAAGCAGTAAATGACCGCATTATCTATTGCTCTGGTTCTGGGTACGGGGAGAGCGGACCTTACCTGAGCCGACCGGGCCAGGACATGCTGGTTCAGGGTTTGACAGGTCTGGCATCCAACACCGGTCAAGCCAGCCAACCACCGGTACCGACTGGCGCGGGTATTGCCGATCAAATTGGTGCCATGAACATGGTTTATGCCATTTTGTCCGCTCTGTATTACCGCGAGAAAACTGGAAAAGGGCAGAAACTGGAAATCAACTTGCTGGCGGGAATGATGGCGCACCTAGGTCAGGAATACCTTACGGTACTCAACCTAGATCAGGATTTTGAACGCCCGGATTCAGGGATTGGACACCCGGGAATGGACGCACCTTTTGGCGTTTACCAATGCAGCGATGGCTTTGTCAGCATCGCCATGAGCCCGTTTTCAACACTGATTGATGTGCTTGGTGCTGACCACCTTTCAGCCTACGACAACCCTCAGGTTCTGTTTGATAAACGAGATGAGATCTGGGAAGCCATCAATAAAGAAACCCAGAAATTCACGCAGGCCGAACTTATGCAACGTCTGTTGGAAGCCGACGTATGGTGTGGCGAGATAAAGGATTTTCGTCAGGCGAGTGAAGACCCACAGGTCACGCACCTCGGCATGATTACTGAATATCAACACCCTACTGCGGGTGATGTAAAAGTGGTCGCACCCGCGGTAACCATGAGTGAAACCCCTCCCAAGATTGACCGCCCGGCGCCTTTAGTTGGGCAACACAGTATCGAAATCCTTCGCGAACATGGAATCGCGGAAGAGCTGATTGAAAAACTGACTCAGTCAGAAGATGTAACGGTGCAAATGCAGCATGAAAGCTAGGGTAAATAGGTTCTGGCTGTTATGCCGTATTGCTGTCGGATGTATTCCTCATTAAGAGGTAAACACCATCTAGGAGAAGCAAAGTATGAAAGGATTCATCACCAAAGCAAACCGTCTGGCGTTGCTATCTGTCTCGCTGATGGCAGCAGGAATCGCTGTCGCCGCTGAAGGGCCTAAAACAGCCGGATACATAGTCAACTACGCCACCCACGAATGGTATCAGAACGTGATCAAAGGGATGGAACAGCGCGGCAAAGAACTCGGCGTCAAACTGGAAGTGATCGACGCCAATCTGGACATCGCGAAGCAGGTCTCTGCCGCCGAAGATTTCATGGCGAGAAACGTGGATGTGCTGATCATTACGCCAGTCAACGAACAAGGCGTTGTCCCTATTCTTCGCCGGGCAAAAGCCAATGGTATCCCGGTAGTGCTTGAAGGCAGCCCAGCCAAAGGTATGCAGACCTTAGTTGCCATCTGTGATTACGACACGGGTTACAACGCGGGTGTCGAAACCGGCAAGCTCGCCAAAGACACCATTAAAGGACAGGTAAGAGTTATGAACGTTGGTCTGCCTCTTCTTTCCGCGACCGTGCTTCGCAGTCAGGGATTTATGGACGGCTTACAAACCATTCTGCCTGATGCGGTGATGGTTCATGATCTGGACGGAGGCGGTAACCCGGATCGCTCTCAGGAAGTCTCTTCTGCGGCACTGGCGGCAGACGCCAAAATCAATGTGATTTACGGCATCAATGATTCATCGGCGTTAGGTGGTTTGCAGGCATGGCGAGCGGCAGGTCTGTCTGAAGATCAACTCATCGTAGTGGGTACTGGCGGTGAAGGTCTGGCATTTCTAAACGAAATGTCCAAACAAAACAGCCCACTAAAACTGGAAGCGGCTATGTTCCCTGAAAAAGTAGGCTTTACCACAATGGACACCGCAGTGGCGCTCTACAAAGAAGAAAGCCTGCCTGAGCATGTTGTGAGCCCAACCACCACGCTGACTCTGGCGAACTACAGCAATTATTACTCTTACGACGGCAAATCCCGTCAGATCCAGTGGGATACCGTCAACAGTCTGGTTCCTGCGAAGAAGTGTATGAAGTACGCGTCTGATCTTTAAAGACTCGTGATTCGAATGGCGGCAGCAGGGGTTGTTGTCGCCTGTTCGCAAAAACTAGTAGGAGTAAGGCTATGGATAAGCCGTCTTCGCCTGCATTTTGGCAGAAGATCAGTCACTCAAAGTCGTTGTTTCTGGTGATATTGCTGGCAGCACTGATTATTGGACTCAGCATTTCATCGGATCGATTTCTCACGCCAGCGAATGCAGTCGCAGTACTGCATCAGTCATCGTTGGTGCTCATCGTTGCGGTGGGCATGACACTGCTTTTGATCAGTGGTGAAGTGGACATCTCAGTTGGTGCTGCTATGGGATTTGCTTCTTGTGTGGTGATGGATGTTCTCAATGCTACGCATAGTCTGCTCGCAGGTATTGTGGCAGGGGTTTTGTTTGGTGTGGCTGTGGGCGTCTTTAATGGATTGGTCACAACCCGCCTAAAAGTAAACTCATTGATTGGCACCATTGCAACCATGATGATTTTGCAAGGTGGCGTCTTTTTGTATACCCGTGAGGCTATCCAGAACCACCATCAATTGCCCGCATTTTCCAGTGTCGCTACTGGCTATTGGCTGGGCATTCCCGTTCCGGTCATCATTGCCCTTGTCGCAGTCATTATTGGTGGCGTGCTCTTATCCCGAACCCGTCAGGGTCGCCTTATTAGTGCCGTTGGAGCAAACCAGAATGCGGCTAAACTGTCGGGAATTTCCCCCAGCAAAGTCAAGATAACCGCGTTTATTATCTTGGGCGCATTAACAGGGATTGCCGCCGTCATTCTGGCATCACTTCTTAATGCGGGTCAGCCGACTGCCGGAAAGGGCTTTGAGCTGATTGTGATTGCGGCGGTTCTGTTAGGTGGTACGAGCCTGTTTGGTGGCAGTGGTTCTATTTTAGGGACGGTGCTGGCAGTGATGATATTAAAAATCATCGATAACGGAATCATCATTCTTGGCTGGAATCAGGACTGGCAAATCATCATCCCGGGCGTATTTCTTGTTCTCGCGGTCTACCTCGACATAGTCAGGAGGAAGCCGTCTTATGAATGAGCAGAATCCACTAATTCAAATCGATAACCTCACTAAATCTTTTCCCGGCGTGAAAGCGCTGGACGGTGTGTCACTAGAACTTTTTCCGGGCGAAGTTCTGGCGCTGATTGGCGAAAACGGCGCGGGAAAATCAACGCTCATTAAGATCCTGTGTGGCGTATTTCCTGCTGATGAAGGCAGCGTATCTCTGAGTGGAAAAATGATGTATTTCCAAACCCCTTCCGATGCGCTTAAAGCCGGGATAAAGCCTGTCTTTCAGGAGATCGCCCTCATCCCCGAATTTACCGTGGCTGAGAATATCTTTATGGAGAATCATCCGCTCACCTCATTTGGGACCATTGGCTGGAAAAGCATTCGACAACAAGCCGCAGAACTGTTCGATCAACTGGGGTTCGACTTAGATCCCGACGCTAAAGTCGCCGACTTGCCCATCAGTCAGCAGCAGCTTGTCGAGATCACCAGAGCCATCAGTTCAGACGCCAAAGTCGTGGTGATGGACGAGCCAACATCTTCACTCAGCCCGGCCGAAATCAAAAATCTCTTTGTGGTCATCAACAAGCTGAAAGCAATGGGCATTGCAGTGATTTACGTCAGCCACAAACTCGACGAGTTGTTTGAGATCGCCCAGCGTTGTGTGGTGCTTCGAGACGGCTGCCATGTATCCACTAAAGCCATGTCTGAACATACACACGACACCCTAATCCGAGACATGGTGGGCAGAGAGATAAGCGACCTTTTCCCGAAAACCGAGCATCAAACCAAAGAAACCCGTTTGGAAGTCAAAGGCGTGAACGCAGGGCAAAAACTGAAAAATATCGATTTTCATGCACGTTCCGGTGAAGTAGTCGGCTTTTTTGGCTTGGTTGGCGCGGGACGCACAGAACTCGCCAAAGTACTGGTTGGATACGATCCAATCAGCGAAGGCGAAATCCACATCAACGGAGCCCCCCTCAAACCGCACGATACTTCAAAAGCGAAATCACTCGGGATTGGCTTGATGAGTGAAGACCGAAAAGAAGAAGGGTTGATGCTGGAAGCCGATGTGCAAAGCAACATGAGCCTTGCCTCGCTGGAAAAACTCACTCAGTACGGGTTTGTCAGCGACAGTCAGGAACAGCTGTCCTGCGATGAATTTGTCGACCGGTTTAAAATCAAAATCACCTCCTTATCGCAACTGTCCAGCACCTTGTCTGGTGGAAATCAGCAGAAAGTGATGCTGTCTCGCTGGCTGATGTACGGGTTATCGGTGCTGGTGGTAGACGAACCCACAAGGGGAATAGACGTGGGAGCAAAATCGGAAATTTACGCTCTGATCGATTCGCTGGCTCAACAGGGAATGTGCGTTGTTGTCATGACCTCTGAGATGCCGGAGTTATTAGGTTTGTGCGATCGGATCTACGTGATGTCTGAGGGAAGGATCACAGCCGAGTACCCACGCAGTGAAGCCACACAGGAGAAGATACTTGATGCAGCCATCCAATAGTTCCAACTCACCCAACTCTGCCTGGAGCTGGCTGATCAAGCATAACGAGTTTGCGCTGGCGCTATCTCTTTTGATGATCATTCTGGTGTTTTCTCTGCTGTCTGAACATTTCTTTAGTGTCAGGAACCTCACCAACGTCTTTGGTCAGGCATCGATCATTCTCACCTTGTCTCTTGGCGTCAGTCTGGTGTTTATCTCCGGGGAAGTCGACATCTCTGTCGGTTCGCTGGTCGCAGCTGTCGCCATTCCTCTTATTGAGGTGATGAATGTCACCGAATCAATGACTCTTGGGATCTTTGGTGCGCTCGCCTGCGGTCTGCTCATTGGCGTGATAAACGGGTATCTGGTTGTTTACCTCGGGATCAACTCTCTCATCGTCACGCTGGGTACGCTGTTCATCATTCGGGGTGGGGTTTACCTCTACACCGGAAAGAAGGCCATTGCCGATGAAGTCTATTTAGAATCTTTCTTCCAGCTCGGAAACGGGCGTTTTATGGATGTGCTCCCATACCCTGCCCTAATTGCCGGGACCTTGGTTATCCTGCTCGCTTTTGCCTTAAGGCATACGCGCTTCGGGCGCAAAGTCTACGCCATTGGGGGCGACGCCAAAGTGGCACGGCTCGCAGGGTACAACGTGCAAAAGGTGAAGTTCACCTGCTTCGTGCTCTGTGCCTTGATCTCCACCGTTGGAGGAATACTGCTGGCATCTCGATTAGGGTCGGCGGTTCACCTGGCGGGTCTGGGTTACGAATTTCAGGCAGTCGCCGCCGCGGTGCTGGGTGGAATCAGTTTAGCGGGCGGAATCGGCAGTTTGGTTGGCGTGCTTCTTGGGGTACTGATTCTGGCGTTTGTCTCTAATGGGTTAGGCATGCTTGGAGCCCCAACAGAATGGCAATTAGTGGTAACCGGCATCGTGATCATCATTGCGGTCACGCTCGATTCAATGAAAAAACAATAGGTAACACTATGACCAGACTCAAAGGAAAAGTTGCGGTAGTCACTGGCGCTGCCGATGGTATCGGTCAGGTAATCGCGGAAACCATGGCAAAGGAAGGAGCGTCTGTCGTCCTCGCCGACATTCAGGAAGAGAAAGGGCAGCAAACCACCCAAAGTATTGTCGAATCCGGAGGCAAAGCCCTGTTCATCAAAACCGACGTGAGTCAGGAAAAAGACATGCAGGCACTATTGGAACAGACGGCTCAGCGCTACGGTAAGTTAGATATTTTAGTCAACAACGCTGCCGTCGCCATTGGTGGGATGCCGATCAATGAAATGACCGAAGAGCAGTGGCAGAAGATCATAGCCGTCAATTTCAGCAGCGTGTTCCGAGGTTGCAAGTTCGCCATTCCGCATATGATAAAAAATGGCTCGGGTTCCATTATCAACATGGCATCTGCTCAGGCACACAATGGGTTGCAAGGCTGGAGTGCGTACGCAGGTATTAAGGGAGGAATCATCGCCATGAGCAAGCAGCTCGCCGTGGAGTTTGGTCCCAACAATATCCGGGTTAACACCATTTCTCCGGGCACCATCAGCACCCCCATGGTGGAGAAGGTGATCCGTGAAAGTGAAGACGGCGAATCCATCATGCGTTCCTTTGTGGACATGCACCCAATAGGTCGAATTGGCAAGCCTGAAGAGGTGGCTGAAACCGCCGTTTATCTTGCGTCCGACGCTTCTGGTTTCACTACAGGGACGGACATTCGCGTCGATGGCGGATTATGCATTACGGCTCGTTACAAGCCGGATAGCTGGTACTAAAGTCGGCTAAGCAGGGGGAATCACCGTTATGAGTTTAGTAAAAGCCAATCGACCGGAAATAACGTCACTAAAAGCGCTCGCCTCGCGGGTTGCAAGTGGAAGCCGACTGTCCGTAGGTGGTCACCATTTTGCCCGATTGCCCATCGCTCTGATTAGAGAGGTTTGTCAGCGACGAGTCACAGGTTTGCGCTATTTTAACTGGGCTGGAGGCTTGCCTCTTGAGATGTTGCTGGAAGCGAACGCGATCGAGAGTATCGATATCTGTTTTTCGAGTCTTGATGTGTTCGGGCTTGCGCCTAAGTTTCGCAAAGCGGTCGAAAAACAGGGAATACCGATGACCGACTGGCCAGCTTTAGCGTTGATTCAAAGCCTGAGAGCCGCGGAGCAAAACCTCCCCTTTCTTCCTATGCAAAGCCCAACCGGCTCAGAACTTAATGAAACCTGCCCGGCACTCACTCCCTATTTCGATGAAGAAAGCCAGCAAACGCTGTCACTGGTCAAAGCTCAAACGACCGATGTATTGCTGCTTCACGCCCCTCGTGCTGATGAATCAGGAAACGTCGAGCTCTACGGCGCTCATTCGCTCGACAAATTGGTTGCTGGCGCTGCGAAACAGGTGTTGGTGACCGTAGAAGAAATCGTCCCAGATGGCACCTTACAAAAGGGATTGAGAAACACCATCATTCCCCGAAATAAGATCAGCGCGATAGCGGAAACCCGAGGTGGCGCTTATCCTTGTTCTTGTCTGCCTTACTACACAACGGACTACCAAAGATTGATGGAAATAACCCAAAGCTCGCAACCTCTGGAATCCGAATTACAGCAGCGCGAAGTGCCTACACTGTTCCAGCAAGCTGCACAACTTCCATTGAGTGATCTTTTATCCTCCTACTCCGCCTTATCAACCGATGAGAAGGACTCGCCAGCAACCGCTGACGATATCATGACCATTCGGGTTGCCAGAATGCTGAGTAATGAAAGCTACGCCAGCGCCGGGGCAGTATCCCCTCTGGCAAACGTGGCTTACCGGTTGGCAAAAGCCAGTCATGCACCAGACATGATGTTCACCACCTTTAGCGGTGGCACCGTTGATATTCAGGCAGGCACCATGAGCCTGACCTTGCTGGAATCGATGGATACGCAAAGTGCGGCAGGGCATACCGGCGGCGAAGATACCTACTGGACTGCCTATCAGGGTGGTCTGGTCAGCCATGAAATTGTGGGAACTGCGCAGATTGATGCCAAAGGCATGACAAACACCTTGTCGATATCTAAACCCAGTGGAGGCTTCGTGCGCTTACCCGGACAAGGAGGCATGGCTGATGTCGCAAACATGCACCAGCATTTTATGGTTTACTTACCCCGCCACACCCCTCAGGCACTCGTTGAACAAGTCGAGCTATGTAGTGCAGGTCGGCGACTTGTGTCAGAAGAAGAGCGCAGGAAGTACGGTTATCAACCGGGCAAAATCACCCTTATCACCAATCTGTGTTTGTTCGAATACGATGAAGAGGAAGGGCAACTCGTGGTCGTGGAAACCATGCCCGGCGTGAGCAGGCAGACCATCACAGAGCAAACCGGATTTAAAGTCCTGTTCTCTGACCTGTGCAGAGAAATGGAACCAATACGGGACGAGGAGTTGGCGCGACTAAGAAACCAGATCGATCCGCTGGGGATAAGAAGGCTGGAATTTGTCAGCGCCAAAGAACGGCAGACATTACTCAGCAGTATAATTAATCAGGATCGTCAGTTAGTCACTGCGTTACTCAAACCATCGGCTTAGGCTCAGATAACATTTCGTACAGGTGCACAATGGCAAACAGTGAAAGTAAGTATTCAGTTCCGGCAGTAGATAAGGCGCTCAGTGTGTTAGAGCTGCTGTCCGAGTCCCCGGACGGAGCAACCCAGACAGAAATTGCGCGCATGCTTGGGCGCTCCATCACCAGTCTGTATCGAGTGATTCAGGTGCTTGAAGAAAAAGGTTACATCTATTCCACGGGCCCCAAGTCCACCTATCACCTGTCTTTGAAAATGTTTGAGGTGGCCAATCGCCATTATCCGGTGCAGACTCTGGTTGAGGCTGCTCATGTGGAAATTAAGTCCGTGTGCAAAGCGACTCTTCAAAGCTGCCACATTGCGCTTCTTAACGGTGAAGAGATCATCATCATCCACCAGCAAGATCCGCCTCTCGGAACGCATTACTCTGTCGCGACAGGCAGTCGCTATCCGGCTCTGGAAACCAGTTCCGGGGCAGTAATGATCGCTTATTCAGATCACGAAGTTCAGCAGACGTTCTACGACTCTTTGCCTTCAGACAAAGAGAGAAAGGCGCTCAAAGAAAGGCTGGATAACATCATCCAGTTAGGGCATGAGCGGATGGAATCGCAAGTGGTAGCGGGTATTCTTAATTTGTCTGTCCCCTTGTTTGACTACCGAAATCGTGTGGTTGGCGTGGCGACATTGCCTTTCCTTTCTCAAAAATACGCTCAGGAAACCAGCCCGGAAGAAGCACTCGAAATGCTTAAAAACGCCTGTAAAACCATTTCCTGTAACCTCGGTTACCAGCATTCCTAGGCAGGCATCTCATTCAGTGACACCCGAATTTATATCAACAGACGATAATCGGAGGTAACAATGTCAAACGACAACGCCTTGTTTACCAGAATCAAGGAAGAGCTATTCAGCGCTGTGATTGGCGATGTCATGGATAAAATGGGTTATACGCAGCAGTTCTTTCCCCCTTATCTCACCACTTTACGGCGAGACATGGTGATTGCTGGCAGAGCCATGACGGTATTGGAAGCTGACGTATTTGAGGAAGTTTCTTCTGAAAGCGCCAACCCAATAATGGCAAAGCCTTTTGGGCTGATGTTTGAAGCATTGGATAGCCTGAAACCCAACGACGTATACGTCTGTACCGGCTCATTTCCGGACTACGCGCTCTGGGGAGGGCTCATGTCTACCCGAGCGATAAAACTCGGTGCCGCTGGCGCCATACTGGATGGCTACATCCGTGACAGCAATGAAATCCTCTCACTCGATTTCCCGATCGCAAGCCGCGGATGCTACGCCCAGGATCAAGGTCCGCGTGGCAAGGTCATTAACTACAACGTCCCTCTAAGAGTGGGGCAAGTACAGATTCAACCTGGAGACATCATTTTTGGTGACTGCGATGGTGTGCTTTGCATCCCTAAAGAAATCGAAGACGAGGTGATTTCCAAGGCACTGGAAAAAGTGCGCGGTGAAAGCGAAGTGCGAAAAGCTCTTGAAAATGGAATGAGCACCGTAGAAGCGTTTGAACGATTTGGCATCATGTGAGGTAGAAATGGAACTCTATATCGGCAGTTATTCAAGTCATCTTGAAGGGGTCATCACCAACGGGAAAGGCATATACAAAGTCAGCTTTGACCCGGAAACCGGACAATTTGGTCAGGCGCATTTGCATTTGAAGTGCGATAACCCCACCGCACTTGCTATCTCCTCTGACGGGAAAAACCTCTACACAGTTCGCGAGGTGTTTCAGCATAAGAACCCGGCGATGATTCACCTGCACTCAGATGAAACCCACACGGTTTGGAATGTTCAGGGTGAACTGCCTTGTCATATCGCTTTGCATGAAAATCCGAATTTTATTACCACCGCTCAATACTGGACGGGAGAAGTTTCTCTGTTTCAATTTAACGAACAGGGAGGTGCTCAACTCATTCGTCATCTGGAGCATCAGGGCACCGGACCGAATACCAACCGTCAGGAAGGTCCTCATGCCCACTATTCCGCCTTCACAAATGGCGGTTTTCATCTGCACTCTACTGATTTAGGCGCGGATAAAATCTGGAGTTACGAACTGGACGATTCGGGCAAAATTCTTAATAGCGCATATTGCGACGTCCCCTCTGGCTGCGGACCAAGGCATATGGTCATCAGCCCGGATGAGCGATTCGCCTATGTCTGTTGCGAACTGGATGAAAGTTTGCTGGTACTTACCCGTGAAGATCTTGGTTGGCGTTTTCATTCTCAAATCCAGGCTTTTGATTGCGATAAAGAGATCGAAGGATCGGTTTCTGCCATTCGGCTTTCTCCTAACGGACGGCACCTGTACGTGTCTGGAAGGCGACAATCTCGCATCGCTCACTTCACCATTGATGCCCAAACCCAGTTACCCAACCGGGAAGGCGATTTTGCAACGGGTGGTGAATGCCCAAGAGATTTCACCTTAACCCAGGATGGTCAATGGATGCTGATAGGCAATCAATACACAAATCAAATTGTCAGCATGAGGTTGAATCAGGAAACTGGTAAACCTGAAGAGATATCTGGAAAACTCGATGTGGGAACCCCTGTTGCTATTCTCGAAATCCCCAATGCCAATTAGCACCTCATGGCACGACCCAAGTCTAATTTACTTTTCCCTGCTGCTTTTTTACTCTGTAAAGAAGCAGTCAGTTATTAGACGTTACGCAAGGAAGCCGTATGCCCATTGTATTCACCGATGTTGTTACCCAGACCCGTTCTCACCCGCTTTCCATATCTAACTGGACAATCCCAGAGAATCAGAATTGGGGGATATTTTGCGCCAAAGGCGACATCGGAGAGCAGCTTTATCATGTGCTTTCACAATCCATTGAATTGAAAAGCGGGCAGTGTGAAGCCACCGATCTTCGCATCGCTTACGTGTCTCTCAGTCAGCAGCAAGCTCTTCTGGAACAAGAACTTGCCGATGATGACACCGACTTTATGGACAGATTCGACAATGGCTCAACCGTGCGCGAGTTGCTTCTCACCGATGAAAACAATCAGGAAGACGTGGAAAAACTCATCCAGCAACTCGATCTGGAGCATCTGCTGGATCGTGGTTTTCGTCTGCTTTCAACAGGAGAAACCCGTAGGCTAATGCTGGCGAGAGCCGTGCTGGAAAAACCAGACCTTTTGATTCTCGACGAGCCCTATACAGGGTTAGACATTGCCCACCGCACAGCTCTGGCTCCCTTTCTTGAAGCGTTGAGTGCACAAATGCAATTACTCATTCTGGTCTCACGTGAAAACGAGCTACCCGAATGGATAGAGCACATAGCCCTTTTTGATAATGGCAAACTCACGCAAACACTGACTAAATCGGAATGGCGGCAACACCCCATCATCAATCAGATCAATGCGCAGACCCAGAAGCAAAGTGAGCAGGTGCTTGCGCTGTATAACAAGTACCAACATCAGACAGAGTTTTCTGACCCTCTGGTGGAGCTGACCGATGGCAAGGTTGAGTATACGGATCAGAAAATCTTCTCTGGCGTAAACTGGCAAATCAGGCACAACCAGCATTGGCAGATCCGAGGTCCTAACGGGTGTGGAAAGAGTACTTTGCTGGGGCTTATCTTTGGTGACCATCCACAATGTTACAGCAACGATATCCGACTGTTTGATATGAAGCGTGGCAATGGTGAGACGGTTTGGGATATCAAAAAACACATCGGTATGGTGTCGTCCGCGCTGCACTTGCAATATCGGGTCAGTTGCAAAGCCATCGAAGTGGTTTTGTCTGGCTTTTATGACTCCATTGGTCTTTATGAAGCACCGAGTAAAACGCAAATTCAAATGGCACAAGAGTGGCTCGCCATTTTCCACATGAGTGACATTGCCAATCACCCTTTCCGTGAACTCGAATACGGGCAACAACGCTTGCTGTTGATTGCCAGAGCGTTAATCAAGCGCCCCGCTCTTCTCATTCTCGATGAGCCTTATCAGGGTTTGGATTTCCTGGGAAGACGCTTAGTAATGAATTCGTTAGAACTGATTGCAAAACATAACCTTAGTCAGCTTCTTTTTGTCTCTCATTACGAAGAAGACGCCATAGAAAGCATTCATCATTTCGTTGATTTTGTACCCAGCGAAGACGGTGAAAGCTATGTCGTAAAGATAACCTAATAGGTGCTATCGCTCACATAACATACAATCACTTCACCAAAATCATTGACGTTTTTTCGCTCAAACACCAACCTAACAAAAGTTCGACAAACAAACTTTTGTTAGGTTTTTTTATATGACAGAACGCGAACAACAAATTTTTCAACTGATTAAGCAAGATCCCATGATCCCGCAGCAGGATATCGCGGATAAACTCGGGATCAGCCGAAGTGCTGTTGCGGGTCATATCATGAATATGACCAACAAAGGCATCATCCTAGGGAAGGGGTACATTTTGTCAGAGTCTCAATATGCCGTCGTGATTGGCGGTGCCAACATGGATATTTTAGGTCAGCCACAGCAAGCCATGCACCAAGGGGACTCCAACCCTGGCGTGGTCTCATGCTCACCAGGTGGTGTAGGCAGAAACATTGCTGAAAACATTGCCCGATTAGGCACAGAGGTCCGGCTCATTTCCGTAGTAGGAAACGACACCTACGGTCAACTCATCATTGATAAAACTCGTCAGGCTGGCGTCGATGTGTCTCCGGTCATGAAGCTCTCCGATGGTACTACTTCCACTTATCTTTCACTGCTGAACGAAGATGGCGACATGCAGGTTGCTGTATCGGATATGTCGATTCTGGATAAGCTGACCATCGAATCTCTGGAACCGCATATTGAAGTGCTAAAGCGTGCGGAAGTGATCGTCGTGGACACCAACTTGAGCGAGTCGGTATTGGAATACATCTTTAGCCAGTTTGCGGATAAGCCGATTTTTGTGGATACGGTTTCCAGCACCAAAGCAATCAAAATCAAACCTTATCTTTCACATATCCATACCCTTAAGCCCAATATCAAGGAAGCGCAATCCCTTTCGGATCTGCCGCACCACGACGCCGATGACCTCGAAACAATTGCCGATTGGTTTTTGAATCAGGGCACGCAGCGCATCTTTTTGAGTCTTGGAGAGGAAGGAGTCTTTTACAAAGACGCTCGAGGCTCACAGCACTTTCCAACTGTTAGTACAGACATTAAAAATGCCAATGGTGCAGGTGATGCTTTCTTAGCGGGCTTAGTCCATAGCTACATTAACAAATGGTCGGTCGAGCGAAGCAGCGAATTTGCGATGGCAGCCGCTAGCGTTGCCTTGTCGGATGTTGCCACCATCAACCCTAATTTCTCAGAAAATGCCGTTAAGCGCGTTTTGAATGAAGCTGAATGTTAAAGGAGACGAAATGTTAACTCAGTATTTGGATATTGCTCCTGAAGTTGCTGACGCAATCGAATCTGGTAAGCCTGTGGTGGCTTTAGAGTCCACCATCATTTCTCATGGTATGCCTTACCCGCAAAACGTCGAAACGGCACTGAAAGTTGAACAGACCGTAAGGGATAATGGCGCGATTCCAGCGACTATTGCGATTTTGCAAGGTCGCCTGAAAGTGGGCATGAGCCATGAAGAAATCGAGTACTTAGGCAAAGCCGGACAAGATGTGATTAAAACCAGTCGCCGAGACATTCCGTTCATCGTGGCTAAAAAAGCAGATGGCGCTACCACGGTCGCCTCAACCATGATTTTGGCAGCAATGGCAGGTATCAAAGTGTTCGCAACTGGTGGCATTGGCGGTGTTCACCGTGGTGCTGAAACCAGTTTCGATGTGTCAGCCGACCTTCAGGAGCTTGCTAACACAAATGTTGCCGTAGTGTGTGCTGGCGCGAAGTCTATTCTCGATATTGGCTTAACTTTGGAATACCTTGAAACCCATGGTGTTCCTGTTATTGGCTATCAAACCGACACACTTCCTGCATTTTACACCCGCGAAAGTGAGTTCGGCGTCGACTACACCTTAGAGACCCCAGAACAAATCGCCATTGCCCTTAAAGCCAAATGGGATCTCGGGTTAAATGGAGGTGCCGTCATCGCCAACCCAATTCCCGAGCAGTACGCGATGAACAAAGCTGAAATCGATGAAGTGATTGCTCACGCCATCGAAGAAATGGACAGCAAGGGCATCAAAGGCAAAGAATCCACGCCTTTCCTACTGGCTAAAGTCGCGGAAAATACCGCTGGCAACAGCCTCGCTTCCAACATCCAGCTTGTCCTGAATAACGCCAAGTTAGCAGCGCAAGTGGCTTCAAGCATGTAAACAAAAAGCCCGCTCATTGAGCGGGCTTTCGTATTCTAGAAGGTAAAATTTAAGCTAGGCTTTCTTTTACTTTCGCGTGTAGTTCTTGAACCGAAGTAACGTTGGTTTTCGCATCTGCAGTGTGAGCCATACAAGTTGCAAACGCTGCGTTTAGCGTTGTTGTGTAGTTCACTTTCTCTGCCAGAGCACCACGACGCAGAACCTTCGAATCTTCAATCGCCTGACGACCAGCTGCCGTGTTGACGATGTAGGTGTATTCGTTGTTCTTAATGCGGTCAAGAATGTGCGGACGACCTTCATGTACCTTGTTTACCAGGCGTGGGTTGATGCCCGCTTCACCAAGGATAACCGCTGTACCGTGAGTCGCGTCCAGTTGGTAACCTAGCTTAGTCAGCTTAGACGCTAGGTCTACAACGCGTTGCTTGTCGCCTTCACGAACAGACAGAAGTGCACGTCCACCTTCTGGGTAAACATTGCCACAGCCTAGCTCCGCTTTAGAATAAGCTTCTGCGAATGTTGCACCTACACCCATAACTTCACCAGTTGAGCGCATTTCAGGACCAAGCAGTGGGTCAACGCCCGGGAACTTGTTGAATGGCAGAACCACTTCTTTCACTGAGTAGTATGGTGGAATGATCTCTTTGGTAAAGCCTTGTGACTCAAGAGACTGACCTGCCATAACACGTGCAGCGATTTTCGCTAGCGGTGCACCCGTCGCTTTCGATACGAATGGTACAGTACGTGCAGCACGTGGGTTCACTTCGATTAGGTAAACTTCGTTGTCTTTAACCGCAAACTGCGTGTTCATCAGACCACGTACACCCAGTTCGAACGCCAGCTTTTCAACTTGCTCACGCATCTTGTCCTGGATTTCCTGACTTAGCGTGTAAGCAGGAAGCGAACATGCTGAGTCACCAGAGTGAACACCCGCTTGCTCGATGTGCTCCATGATACCGCCGATAACGACGCGTTCACCGTCACAGATAGCATCGATGTCAACTTCTGTTGCGTCATCTAGGAAGCGGTCCAGAAGTACTGGGGATTCGTTAGATACGCTCACAGCTTCGTTGAAGTAACGGCGCAGGTCTTGCTCGTCGTATACGATTTCCATCGCACGACCACCCAATACGTAAGAAGGACGTACAACCAGTGGGAAACCGATTTCTTTTGATTTCTCAACCGCTTGGTCAATCGTAGTTACTGTTGCATTTTCTGGTTGTAGCAAACCTAGGCGGTCAACTGCTGCCTGGAAACGCTCACGGTCTTCTGCGCGGTCGATTGCGTCAGGGCTAGTACCGATGATTGGCACACCTGCTGCTTCAAGAGCACGAGCCAGTTTCAGAGGAGTCTGACCACCGTACTGCACGATAACGCCTTTTGGCTTCTCAACGCGAACGATAGAAAGTACATCTTCAAGAGTAACGGGTTCGAAGTACAGACGGTCTGATGTGTCGTAGTCTGTAGAAACTGTCTCTGGGTTACAGTTAACCATGATGGTCTCGTAACCGTCTTCACGCAGTGCTAGTGATGCGTGCACACAGCAGTAGTCGAACTCGATACCTTGACCGATACGGTTTGGACCACCGCCCAATACCATGATTTTGTCTTTATCTGTTGGCTGCGCTTCACACTCGTCATCGTATGAGGAGTACATGTAAGCTGTATCAGAAGAGAATTCCGCTGCACAGGTATCCACACGCTTGTAAACAGGGTGGATATCATACTGGTCACGCAGACGACGAATTTCGCTTTCAGAAACACCCAGTAAAGTAGACAGGCGAGCGTCAGAGAAGCCTTTGCGCTTCATCTTGCTTAGGACTTCTTGAGTCAGACCTGCAAAGCCACCAGCTTTCACTTCGTTTTCTAGGTTAACTAGCTCTTCGATTTGAACCAGGAACCAACGGTCAATTTGAGTCAGGTTGAATACGCCATCAACAGACAGGCCAGCACGGAATGCGTCAGCCACATACCAGATACGCTCAGCGCCCGCTTCTTTAAGCTCGTGGCGGATTTTAGATAGTGCATCAGGAGAGTCCAGATCCACCATTTCATCAAAACCGTTCACGCCAACTTCCAGACCGCGCAATGCTTTTTGCAGTGATTCTTGTTGGTTACGACCAATCGCCATCACCTCGCCCACAGACTTCATCTGAGTCGTCAGACGGTCGTTAGCACCAGCAAATTTCTCAAAGTTAAAGCGAGGAATCTTAGTCACTACGTAGTCGATGGTTGGTTCGAAAGATGCAGGTGTCGCACCACCAGTGATGTCGTTCTGAAGCTCATCAAGAGTGAAGCCAACCGCCAGTTTCGCTGCAATCTTCGCGATTGGGAAACCTGTTGCCTTCGATGCAAGAGCAGATGAACGAGATACACGTGGGTTCATCTCGATGATAACCATACGACCATCTTTCGGGTTAATACCAAACTGTACGTTTGAACCACCCGTTTCAACACCGATTTCACGCAGTACCGCCAGAGAAGCGTTACGCATTAGCTGGTATTCTTTGTCCGTCAGCGTTTGTGCTGGTGCGACAGTAATTGAGTCACCGGTGTGAATACCCATTGGGTCGAAGTTTTCGATTGAACATACGATGATACAGTTGTCCGCTTTGTCACGAACCACTTCCATCTCGTACTCTTTCCAACCGATCAGAGATTCGTCAATCAGAAGTTCGTTGGTTGGAGACAGGTCCAGACCACGACGACAGATTTCTTCGAATTCTTCTTTGTTGTATGCGATACCGCCGCCTGTACCACCCATGGTGAATGAAGGGCGGATAATACAAGGGAAGCCAACCATATCGAGTACTTTGTAAGCCTCTTCCATGGTTTTTGCAGTGTCGGCGCGTGGACACTCAAGACCGATAGACTTCATTGCCTTATCGAAACGAGAGCGGTCTTCTGCTTTATCGATAGCGTCAGCTGTCGCACCGATCATCTCTACACCAAACTCAGCAAGCACACCGTGCTTCTCAAGATCCAGTGCACAGTTCAGTGCAGTCTGACCACCCATTGTCGGTAGAACCGCATCCGGGCGCTCTTTTTCAATGATTTTACGAACCACTTCCCATTGGATTGGCTCGATGTAAGTCGCATCTGCCATTTCTGGGTCGGTCATGATGGTGGCTGGGTTAGAGTTCACCAGAATGACGCGGTAGCCTTCTTCGCGAAGTGCTTTACACGCTTGAGCACCAGAATAGTCAAACTCACACGCTTGACCGATAACAATAGGACCAGCGCCCAGAATTAGAATACTTTGTAAGTCAGTACGTTTTGGCATTTTCTCTCTACTCCAAATTACGCTGAGTGCTGTTTAATAAGGTCGATGAAGTGGTCAAATAGCGGCGCAGCGTCGTGTGGACCTGGGCTTGCTTCTGGGTGACCCTGGAAGCTGAACGCTGGCTTATCGGTACGGTGAATGCCTTGCAAAGAACCGTCAAACAGAGACTTGTGCGTAGCACGCAGGTTCTCAGGCAATGTCTCTTCATCCGCAGCAAAACCGTGGTTCTGAGAGGTAATCATCACAACGTTACGGTCAAGATCTTTTACTGGGTGGTTAGCACCGTGGTGACCAAACTTCATCTTCACTGTCTGAGCGCCAGATGCCAGTGCCAGGATCTGGTGTCCAAGACAGATACCGAAGATTGGAAGCCCCTTTTCAAGGAACACTTTGGTCGCCTCGATAGCGTAAGTACATGGCTCTGGGTCACCAGGACCGTTAGACAGGAAAACGCCATCTGGGTTAAGTGCCAGAACTTCTTCTGCAGAAGTTTCAGCAGGTACAACCGTTAGGCGGCAGCCTCGGTCAACAAGCATGCGCAGGATGTTGCGTTTTGCACCGAAGTCGTAAGCGACAACGTGGTATGGCAATTCACTGTCGTCTTTCGCTTCTGGAAGACCACTCTCGAGCGTCCACGAGCCTTGTTTCCATTGATACGCTTCTTTTGTAGTAACTTCTTTCGCAAGGTCCATTCCTTTCAAGCCTGGGAATTCTTTTGCTTTTGCCAGAGCCAAAGCTTCATCAAGGTTGTTGCCAGCAACAATACAACCGTTCTGAGCGCCCTTCTCACGAAGTAGACGTGTCAGCTTACGTGTATCGATGTCGGCGATGCCAACGATGTTTTGAGACTTAAGGTAATCAGAAAGAGACTGTTCGTTGCGGAAATTAGAAGCGATAAGAGGGAGATCGCGAATCACAAGGCCTTGTGCGTGGATTGAAGAGGATTCTTCGTCTTCGGAGTTTGTTCCGGTATTGCCAATGTGAGGATAAGTAAGAGTAACGATTTGTTGAGAATAGGAAGGATCGGTGAGGATTTCTTGGTACCCCGTCATCGAGGTGTTAAAAACGACTTCACCAACAGCTGAGCCATCTGCTCCAATGGATTGTCCATGGAACACAGTCCCGTCTTCTAGGACTAACAGTGCTGACTTACTCAAGGCAACCTCCAGAATAAAAATGCATAATTAGTGTATTTAATTGCAAATTCTACCATGTATTCGCGATAAAAACGCGTTTTCAGGGAATTCAGACAAATTGGCGGTATTCTAGTGATCACTGTGATTTGTGTCAACATTCTCAGTAAAAGAAATTTATCATTTGTCTGCTAAAACACATTAATCGCTGTTAAAGCCATATAAATGTAACTTATCTACCTGTAAGTCGGCTCAAAACACACACTATTCATGAATTTTACCGTCATTTTTGCAGAAACCACGTAAAAACCATAAGTTGTAAAACGCAAACGTTCATCACAGTACAGTTAAATGTATTTTTAAGTCATTAAGATTGGAATTTGTACGGAAAGCCTTAAATAGCGATAAAAATAGAGCTTAATTTGACAGGTTTGCAAAGATAATTTAGAGAAGAATTGTGTCAGAAACACAATGCGCCAGAGGGCTCTGGCGCATAAATATTTAATTAAAGCTCGTTTAGACCAAGAACGTCGGTCATGGTGTAGAAGCCTGCAGGTTTACTTGCTAACCATACTGCTGCTTTGACCGCACCGTTTGCAAAAGTCATGCGATCAGTGGCTTTGTGAGTAATCTCTACTCGTTCACCAATGTCTGCGAACATTGCAGTATGCTCACCAACAATATCGCCCGCACGAATCGTAGCGAAACCAATTTCATCTTTGGTTCGTTCACCTGTGATACCTTCACGAGCATAAACTGCGACATCACTTAATTGGTTGCCCATGGCACCAGCAATTGCTTCTCCCATGCCAATTGCTGTACCTGATGGCGCATCAACCTTATGACGATGGTGCGCTTCAACGATTTCAACATCGCAGTAGTCGCCCATCACTTTGGCGGCTTTTTCTAGCAGCTTGAATACTAGGTTGACACCAACACTGTAGTTTGGCGCCATGACGATAGGAACGGATTTCGCGGCTTCATCAATTTGAGCACGCTCTTCATCGGTAAAACCCGTCGTACCAATAACAATTTGCTTGCCATGCGCTTTACACAATTCGATGTTCGCTAAAGTGCTTACCGGGGCGGTAAAGTCAATGATTACGTCAAAGTCAGCAACCGCTTTGGCAAAGTCATCGACAACAGCGACTTCAAAGCGACCTTCGCCACACAGTTCTCCGGCATCAACGCCAATTAAGGAAGATTCTGGTCTTTCAGAGGCTGCGCCGAGCTGCGCATCAGAATTCAGGTGGGTAGCTTTAACTAGATTGCGGCCCATACGGCCTGCTGCTCCTGCAATCGCAATTTTTACCATTGCGTCAGTTCTCCATTTGTTACGATGTGATCAATGTAACGTAAAGGGCAGAAAGTTACCACAGTTAAACAAGGTTTATTATTTATACAGAAAGCAGATACAAAAAGAGCCGCAATTGCGGCTCTTTCTCGGTTCACGGTAATTAGATCTTACCGTGACACTGTTTGTATTTCTTACCACTTCCACATGGGCATGGCTCGTTTCGACCCACTTTACGCTCATCACGCTGAACTGGCTGCTGTGAACCTTCTGAAGATTCATCATCTGCGAGTTGGTTTTCAGCTTGCTGATGCTGGAATTGAGCGCGACGTGCAGCTTCCTCAGCCTGAGCACGACGCTGAGCTTCCATACGCTCTACTTCTTCTTCCTGCTGAACTCGAACTTTACTTAATACGGTAATCACGTCGAATTTCAGAGAATCCAGTAAACCTTCAAACAACTCAAACGATTCACGCTTGTACTCTTGTTTCGGGTTCTTCTGAGCGTAGCCACGAAGGTGAATACCCTGACGCAAGTGATCCATTGCCGCCAGGTGCTCTTTCCAAAGCGTATCCAGAGTTTGAAGCATCACAGATTTTTCGAAGTTGCGAAGAATGTTCTCACCCACCACGCCTTCTTTCTCTTTGTATACTTCAACTGCTGTCGCAAGGATCTTCTCACGCAGCGCTTCTTCGTACAGTTTGTCGTCTTCGTCCAACCAGCTTTGAATTGGCATTTCCAAATCGAAGTCTGCTTTCAGACGATCTTCAAGACCTTTAACATCCCACATATCTTCCAGAGATTGCGGTGGAATGTATTCGTTGATCACGCTATCGAACACGTCCTCACGGTTTTGTTCGATCATGTCACTGATGTCATCAACGTTCATCAGTTCATCACGCAGTTCGTACACTACTTTACGCTGATCATTGGCAACGTCATCAAACTCAAGAAGCTGTTTACGGATGTCAAAGTTACGACCTTCCACTTTACGCTGTGCTTTTTCGATTGAGCGAGACAACATCTTACTTTCGATCGCTTCACCTTCTTCCATACCACTTTGGATAAGGCTGGCCATACGATCAGAAGTAAAGATACGCAGTAGAGAATCTTCCATCGACAGGTAGAAACGAGAAGAACCGGCATCACCCTGACGACCAGAACGACCACGCAACTGGTTATCGATACGACGAGATTCATGACGCTCTGTACCAATGATATGCAGACCACCCGCTTCAAGCACTTTGTCGTGAACTTCTTTCCAGTCCGCTTTGATTTGCTCAATCTGCTCTTGAGATGGGTTGTCCAGTTTATCTAGCTTCGCCTGCCAGCTACCACCCAACACGATGTCGGTACCACGACCAGCCATGTTGGTTGCAATGGTAACCGCACCCGGTGTACCCGCTTCTGCGACAATCTCAGCTTCCTTCTCGTGGAACTTAGCGTTAAGAACGTTGTGCTTAATTTTGGCTTTCTTCAGAGCGTTAGATAGCAATTCCGACTTTTCGATGGAAACCGTACCTACCAGCGATGGCTGACCTTTCGCGACTCGTTCTTTGATGTCCTCAATGATAGCGTTGAATTTCTCTGTTTCGGTGCGGTAAACGACATCCGGCATGTCGTCACGAATCATTGGTTTGTTGGTTGGGATAACCACAGTTTCCAGACCGTAAATAGACTGGAATTCGAATGCTTCAGTATCAGCTGTACCTGTCATGCCCGAAAGTTTTTCGTACAGACGGAAGAAATTCTGGAAGGTGATGGAAGCCAGCGTCTGGTTTTCGTTTTGAATCTTAACGCCTTCTTTTGCCTCAACTGCTTGATGAAGACCTTCAGACCAGCGACGCCCAGGCATAGTACGACCAGTATGTTCGTCAACAATCACAACTTCATCGTCTTCATTAACGATGTAGTCAACGTTGCGCTCAAACAATACGTGGGCACGCAATGCGGCATTCACATGATGAAGTAAGCTGATGTTTGTTGGTGAGTAAAGCGTATCACCTTCTTCCATCAAACCGTTTTTGATCATCAGTTCTTCAACAAACTCCTGACCATTTTCGGTTAAGTGCACCTGCTTGGATTTCTCGTCCAAGGTGTAGTGACCATCACCACGGTATTCTTCGGTATCTTCTTTTTCCTGACGAACAAGGTGAGGAATGAGCGTGTTGATTCGTGTGTAAAGATCAGAGCTGTCTTCAGCAGGACCAGAGATAATAAGAGGTGTACGCGCTTCATCGATTAGGATGGAGTCCACCTCATCGACTACCGCAAAGAAACGCTCGCGTTGAACACGGTCTTCACTACGGAAAGCCATGTTGTCACGTAGGTAGTCGAAACCAAATTCGTTGTTTGTCCCGTATAGGATGTCTGCCTGGTAAGCTTCTTTTTTCGCCATTGGAGGCATGTTTGGTACGTTGACGCCAACGGTCATACCAAGGAATTCAAATAGTGGGCGGTTAGTTTCCGCATCACGTGAAGCTAGGTAGTCGTTCACCGTTACAATGTGAACACCTTTACCAGGTAGTGCGTTTAGGTAGGCTGGCAAGGTCGCCGTTAGCGTTTTACCTTCACCAGTACGCATCTCTGCGATTTGACCGCTGTTAAGAACCATACCACCAATCAACTGAACGTCGAAATGGCGCATGCCGTAAACACGTTTAGACGCTTCACGAACCGTCGCAAAAGCTTCTGGTAGAAGGCTGTCTAGAGTGTCACCTTTTTCTAGACGCTCACGAAACTCGACGGTTTTCGCTTTCAGTTCTTCATCGGATAGCGCTTCAAACTCTGGCTCGTAATTATTAATTTCTTTAACTATTTTTCTCAGGCGACGCAGAGTTCGGTCATTGCGGCTGCCAATCACTTTTGTCAGTAGCTTAGTTATCATTTTCAGTGAATCTCTCTGTTTAGATCGTGCTCGATCTATCCTTGTAACTATCAGTCTCTACCAGTTCCAAACTAAGAATACTGAGATACATCATGTTTGTAAGAATATTGAGGCGGCTTAATGGAAATTCAAGCGCCAATCCTAATTTTCGAATTTGGCACGTATATTAAGGGATTCTCTTGTTGACAACCACGGCTAATAGCAATTGTTTGAGACAGGTATAGAAAAATTCGGTGTTCGAGCAAGAAACCCTCAAGTTTCCTTGATACGTATGCCCAAGTAACTCTAAGAAGCTTGGTATTCCTTGACTTGTGCTCTACACTCTCGACAAAACCGTTGTAAAGAGGTGGCTATGCGCGATCACCGCCCAACCCTGACAAAAGATTTACTTGAGTCCCAACAGCTGAGCAAGTTACAAGAGCACGCACGTCAAATTAATGACTTAAATACTGTGCTCAAAACTATTCTTGCTCCCAGTTTGTTGGAGCATTGTCGTGCCGCCAATATCAAAGATAATCATCTGGTGATTGAGGCTGCCAGTGCATCAGTCCAGATGAAGCTGAATTACGACAGGTTGAACATCCTGAGTCAGCTTCGCTCTAAGGGCTATGCGAAGCTGATGGGGGTGGAAATTCGAATCAACCCTGCCCTTTATAGAGGGCAAGTACATCAGGAAAAAGATGAAGAGTGGCAAGAAGTGCCCGTTTCCGAAGTGGCTGCGGAGTTTCTAAAGGCAACAGCCAACATGCCTTCAGCAACACCAAAGATCAAACAACGGCTGGAAAATATTGCCAAGCTTGCGGAAAAAAATAAGCAGTCGTAATACAAATTTAAGACACAAAAAAGCCGAGCTTCTGCTCGGCTTTTCTAATTCTGTCTTAAGCTTACGCCAAAACCATATTTGGTTCACCGAAAGCAACTGGTGAGCCTACTTCTTCTTCGAAGGTTGCCCATTCCCAAGCTTCCTGATCGGCGAGCACTGCGCGCAAGACTTTGTTATTAAGAGCATGCCCTGATTTATAAGCACGCAACTCACCAACAATGCTGTGACCGCACATGTACAGATCACCGATAGCATCCAGTACTTTGTGCACCACAAACTCGTTGTGGAAACGCAGACCTTCTTCGTTGAGAATGCGGTATTCATCCAAAACGATGGCACAGTCAAAGCTACCACCTAAACATAGGTTTTGGGATTGCAAGTACTCAATATCTTTCATGAAACCGAAAGTACGAGCTCTTGAAATGTCTTTGACAAACGCCTGAGAAGAGAAGTCGAAAAGTAGGTGCTGTTCATCAGATTCAATCGCAGGGTGGTCGAATTCAATTTCGAAATCCATGCGGAAACCATCATGCGGAACCAACTCAGCCCACTTATCGCCATCTTCTACGCGGATTTTCTTCTTAATACGAATAAATCGCTTAGGAGCGTTTAGTGTTTCGATGCCAGCTGATTGAAGTAGGTAAACAAACGGGCTCGCACTGCCATCCATAATAGGAATCTCTGGAGCGTCTACTTCAACGATAACGTTGTCGATACCCATACCAGCAAGTGCGGCATTTAGGTGCTCAACGGTTGAGATACGGATACCGTCGTCGTTAACCAGTGCGGTACAAAGCATGGTGTCGCGAACGGATTCTGGATCGGCTGGGAAATCAACAGGCGGATTCATATCCGTTCTGCGATAGATAACCCCTGTGTTTGCCGGAGCTGGACGAAGAGTAAGTGTGACTTTTCTACCCGAGTGTAATCCCACTCCGGTTGTTTTCACCATCTCTTTCAGAGTTCTTTGTCTGATCATTACCTACCCCTACTGCGCATACAGCCTGTGCGACCGTAAAATTCGACCGCACATGCTACCACGTTTCTGACGAATATCAATATTTTCGTACAATAATCAGTCAGCTTGGCGTCTTAAGAACGCTGGAATGTCCAAGTAACCGTTTTCTTTCTCTTGCTTAGGTGCAGTGTTTGCACCACTTTGAGCAGGAGTAGAAGGGTTAGCTGGCGCTGCAGGCTGACTCTTCACCTCATCACCTTTCGGCAAGTTATTTGCTTGCAAAGGCTGTGCCGTTTTTTCCTCAACTTTGGCTGCCGGAGCAGGCGCTTGTTGAGCTGGCGTGGTGTTTTGTGGTTTCGAAGCCCCTGTTACTAAAGTAATTTCTGGCTTTTTCTCGTTACCAATTCCGGTTGCAACGACCGTTACGCGGATTTCATCAGTCATATCTGGATCCAGAGATGTACCGATAACCACCGTCGCATTGTCAGATGCAAACGCTTTTACAGTATTACCGACAGTTTCGAATTCGTCCAGACGCATATCCAAACCTGCAGTGATGTTCACAAGAACACCGCGCGCGCCCGCCAAATCAATGTCTTCAAGAAGAGGGCTAGAAATTGCCGTCTCTGCCGCTTCTTCCGCACGATCTTCCCCTTTGGAAACACCGCTACCCATCATTGCATGACCCATTTCAGACATCACAGTACGAACGTCTGCGAAGTCGACGTTAATCATGCCAGGGCGAGTAATCAGTTCTGCAATACCTTGAACAGCATTCTTAAGCACGTCATTCGCGCTTGCAAACGCTTCAAGTAAAGTGACACCACGTCCCAGTACTTTAAGCAGCTTTTCATTTGGAATCGTAATTAGAGAATCAACATGCTTCGAAAGCTCTTCGATACCCTGCTCGGCAAAAGCCAGACGCTTTTTACCTTCGAACCCAAACGGTTTAGTTACAACGGCTACAGTTAGAATGCCCAGCTCTTTTGCGACTTCCGCAATTACTGGTGCTGCACCTGTACCTGTACCACCGCCCATACCGGCTGCTATAAATACCATATCGGCACCGGTGAGAATTTCTTTAAGTCTGTCTCTGTCTTCTAACGCCGCTTCACGACCAACCTGAGGGTTTGCGCCTGCACCCAGACCTTTAGTGATGTCTCCACCAATCTGAATGACACTGCTGACGCTTGTTTTACGAAGTGCTTGAGCATCTGTGTTGACACTGATGAATTCCACGCCTTCAATAGATTCACGTACCATGTGCTCGACGGCGTTACCACCGCCACCACCAACTCCAACGACTTTAATTACAGCATCGTCAGACATTTCCATCATCGGTTCAAACATTTGTTATCTCCGTTTTTCCTGTTTCTCAGGTTAAAACTCTTTCTGTATCCAATTACGCATTTTCTGAAACAACCCAGTGACATTATTTTGTCGCTTAGGTTCGTTATAGTCGCCTTCTTCAGAGAATTGACTGTCCTTTGCGTAATGAAGTAATCCAACTGCCGTAGAATGATACGGCGCTTTTACGTAATCGGTAAGACCGCTGACTTCCAGAGGCTTACCTACTCTAACCTGGTTGCGGAATACCCTTTCAGCGCATTCCACAATCCCTTCAATTTGTGAGGCTCCGCCCGTCAATACAACCCCGGCTGCCAAGTGGTGTTTAATGCCCTCAGCTCGCAGTTTATCCTGAACCGTATCTATGGTCTGGTTTACCAAGCCCATAAGTTCAGTATATCTGGGCTCTATCACTTCGGATAGTGTTTGCCGTTGCAAACTTCGCGATGGTCTTCCTCCAACGCTTGGCACATTTACTGTGTCATCTTTGGAAACAAGCTCACTCAATGCGCAACCGTATTTCACTTTTATCTCTTCAGCATCGCTGACAGGAGTACCAAAAGCAAATGCGATGTCGCTTGTTACGGCGTTTCCAGCATAAGAAAAGACTTCTGTATGCCTTAATGCACCGCCCGTCCATATCGATACGTCCATAGTGCCCGCACCAATATCGACGACACAGACGCCGAGCTCTCGTTCATCTTCTGTAATGACTGCATTACTTGATGCGAGACCAGAGAAAACCAACTGCTCGACTTTCAATCCACAACGCTCAACTGCTTTTATGATATTTCTCGCCATGTCGTTGTGGCAAGAAATCAGGTGAACGCTTACCTCCATTCTTACTCCTGATAATCCAAGCGGGTTCTTAATGCCTTCTTGGTAATCAATAGTAAATTCTTGAGGAATTACATGTAATATTCGCTGCTCGTCGCCGATTTTTATCGACTTTGCAGTGTGGATCGCCCGATCCATATCGTCTTGGGACACTTCTTCGTCTGAAATTGTCCCCATGCCTTTTTCAATACGGCTGGCGATGTGTCGACCAGAAAGTGAAATAAACACTTTGCTGATCTGGCATTCCGCCATGAGTTCCGCTTGATCAATAGCTCGTTGTACTGACTTAACCACAGATTCAAGATCGTTGACGCCACCTTTGTCCATGCCTCTGGACGGACTGGTCCCAGCGCCAATAATATTTATCTGTCCATCTGGCAGGCATTCACCTACCAAGGCGGAAACGGTCGCAGTACCAATATCAAGACCAACAATGATGTTGTCATCTGTGGTTTTAGTCATCTGTGCTCTCTTGTACTAAATCCTGATCTGGAAACCAACCAATTGCCGCTCCCGTATCATATCGTAAGTCGATATGACTAATCTGTTGCGATTTTGAACCAAGCTTTTGATAAAGCGCAACAAAACGTGCTATTCGTTCAATAAGTGATTCTTTTCCCAACTCCAGACGTATTCCACTGGTCAAAATCACTTGCCAAGCTCGCCTGTCATTCAGTAAAACCGAAGAAACCTCTAAGTCTATTGGATTCAATTGCGCCTGAATTTGCTGCCAGGCTTCCAAAACTTGATGGTGGCTCCCTTCGGGACCGTAGAGTTTAATCTTATCGTTTGTCAATTCTGCAATATCGGCGTTAAAAACATTGCCTTCCATGTTCAACATGGAAATGCCATTCCAGATGGCCTGCGCTTCATGTTCAACCAGATACACTTTTACCGTGTCTGGCCATTGCTTACGAATCGAAACGTGAGAAACCCAAGGTAACGTTAACAGTGCATCTTGAAGTTGGTCGACGTCTTGGGACATAAACGTACCGATATGTTCCAGAGATGCGAATGCACTTTGTACATTCTCTGCTTTCACATGAGTTAACTCGCCTTGTAAAACCAACTTCGACAATGGCAGCCGTTGCTCATCCAACATCCAGTTTAGAGTTGAAAAGAGTAGCCAGCCGATAAACAAGACCACGATCACCAAGAAACTCAGACCCCACCAATTTGGCGAGGCTTTGTCTGCGACGATGTCGTACGCTTCTATTTCGTTTTCCTGACTCACTGAGTACATACCAATGCAATCGACTTTTTCACGATATTCTTATTCAATTCGGAGCAGAACATCCAAAAACCAAAGATCATTCGCCTGATTTACTCAAACTAGCGATTATACTGACCGCTATCCCATAGTCCATTAACCATAGAAATAAATATGGTCTAGTGTGACACACCGGACAAAAAACAGGCGAATTAACGGCTTGGCTACTGGCTCTCGCGCATACGTTCCACGTTCAACTCTAAGCGTTCTAGCTCCTTGGCAACCTTACCGACATCTCCCGCACCCTGAGTCAAAACCAGATCGCCTTCTTGGATTACATTAGCAAGAACGCTTGGCAAACTGTCTCTGTCCGGTACAAAAATAGGATCGATTTTTCCTCTGCTTCGGATGGTTCGACACAGTGAACGCCCATCAGCACCAGCAATTGGCGCTTCACCTGCCGAATACACATCCAGCATGAGCAATACATCCACCTTCTCTAAAACATTAGCAAAATCATCGTATAAGTCACGAGTTCGGCTGTATCGGTGCGGCTGAAACACCATGACAAGGCGTTTGTCTTCCCAACCAGCTCTTGCAGCCTGAATGGTGACGTCAACTTCACTAGGGTGGTGACCGTAATCGTCCACCAGCATAGCGACACCATTTCCTGTTTCGAATTCACCAAGATGATCAAAGCGTCGACCAGTACCCTGAGTGCCCGCCATCGCCTTTAAAATCGCGTCATCAGACACATCATCTTCCGTTGCAACCGCAATCGCAGCGGAAGCATTCAGAGCATTGTGTTTACCCGGGATATTCAGAGTAATATCCAAATCCGCTTTCCCTTGGCGAACAACAGTGAACTTACCTTGCTGCCCTTCCTGGCGGTAATTTTCTATGCGAACGTCTGCATCTTCTGAGAAACCATACGTAATTACCTGACGGCTGATGCTCGGAATCAGTTCGCGAACTACAGGATCGTCAATACACATAATTGCCTGACCATAGAAAGGTAAATTGTGCAGGAAGTCGATGAAGGTTTGTTTAAGCGTTTCAAAATCGCCGCCATAAGTGTCCATATGATCGGCTTCAATGTTGGTGACAATGCTCACCATAGGCTGAAGGTGCAGGAAGGATGCATCACTTTCGTCGGCTTCAGCAATCAGGATACGGCTTGAACCCAAGCGTGCATTGGTTCCTGCGCTTTTCACTAGTCCGCCGTTAACAAACGTAGGATCGAGACCCGCTTCCGAATAAATTTGAGTCACCAAAGCCGTCGTAGTGGTTTTACCGTGAGTTCCAGCGACAGCAATCCCATGTCGGAAGCGCATTAATTCAGCCAGCATTTCTGCACGGCGTACTACCGGGATGCGTCTTTCTTTAGCTGCTACAAGCTCCGGGTTTTCCTGAGAGATTGCGGTTGATACAACCACTACGCTGGCTTTTTCAACGTTACTCGCATCGTGACCAAAATAGATGGTGGCACCTTTGCTGCTGAGTCTTTCTGTCACTGGGTTTTCAGCCAGATCGGAGCCGGAAATATGGTAGCCTTCGTTTAGCAGTACTTCCGCAATTCCACTCATACCCGCACCACCGATACCGACAAAGTGAATGGACTTCACCCTTCTCATTTCAGGCACCATTGCTCGGATTTGAGAGATATCTTGATTGTGTTCGATTGTCATAGGTGATTTCTCTTTATCGGTTTACGATTTTTGTGTCAGTTGGGCGATGGCTTGAGCCACTTCTTGATCGGCGTTTGGTTTCGCGGCTTCACGCGCCTTGATTGCCATTTCAGACAAAGCATTGCGGTCTAACTGCTTAATCGCATCAGTCAGTTTTTCGGCTGTTAAGTCAGGCTGTTCAATCATCTGGGCTGCACCAGCTTCCACAAGATGATCGGCATTCAGAGCTTGCTGACGATCTTTGTGCATGAAAGGAATAAAAATAGCCCCTACACCCGCCGCAGAGATTTCAGATACGGTTAGCGCTCCAGAGCGGCAAACCACAAGATCGGCCCATTCATAGGCAGCAGATACGTCGTCAATGAACTCCGTCACCTCAGCCTGAATACCGGCTTTTTCATAGTCAGCCTTGACTGACTCTTGATTACCTTTACCAGCCTGATGACGAATGGTAAATCCGTCGCCAAGCAATTTGGCTGATTCGGGTAGCGTAGTATTCAGAATTCGAGCACCCTGGCTACCACCCATGACTAAGATTCGGACGTCTCCAACACGCGAGTCTAGTCGAGACTCTGGAGAGTTGATGGCAATAACGTCCTGTCTGACTGGGTTACCCACCACGGGTACATCTTTGAATGCTCCCGGAAAGGCTTGAAAGACTTTAGTGGCAATTTTTGAAAGCCACTGATTCGTTAATCCTGCTACCGCATTTTGTTCATGAAGAACAAGGGGGATACCAGACATCCATGCAGCCACACCACCAGGACCACTCACGTAGCCACCCATGCCAAGCACTACGTCAGGCTGCCAGGCTTTTATGTGTTTCTTAGCTTGAAATATGGCATTCAGGATCTGAAAAGGCGCTTTGATCAACTTGAGGATGCCTTGCCCCCGAAGTCCTTTCACCTTAATAAAATCAATTTCGATACCATGCTTTGGCACAAGGTCGGCTTCCATTCGATCCGCCGTTCCAAGCCAACGAATTTCCCATCCTTGTTCTTGCAAGCATTTGGCTACTGCCAAGCCCGGAAATACATGTCCTCCGGTACCGCCAGCCATCACCAGTAATCTCTTATGCTGTTTCATTTTTTATCTTTTTTGTCGATACATTCTGTTGCTGTGCCATTCGCCGTTCATGGTCTATTCGCATCAATATGGCAACGGCAACAGACATTACAATTAAACTCGAGCCGCCATAACTAATCAGTGGCAGCGTCAATCCTTTGGTCGGCACCATACCTGCGGCAGCACCAACATTCACAAGGGTTTGGAAAGCAAACCAGATTCCGATGCCAAAAGCCATATAGCCTCCAAACATCTGCTTTTCATCAAAGGCTTTCTTTCCAATCAAAATGGCTTTGAGAACCAACGCAAAAATCAGAATCAGTACTATGGTTACGCCGACAAAACCCAGCTCTTCTGCAATCACGGCAAACACGAAATCGGTGTGTGCTTCTGGCAGGTATTCAAGCTTTTGAATCGAATTTCCCAGCCCCTGACCAAACCATCCACCGCGTCCAAATGCCATCAGAGACTGAGTTAACTGATAGCCGCTTCCAAATGGATCATCCCATGGATCCAAGAATGAGGTTACACGTCTGACACGGTAAGGCTCTACCAAGATCAGCACCACTACGCCGGCGATTCCAACCATCATAAGCGCGAGAAACTGCCAGAGTTTCGCTCCCGCAATAAACAGCAAACCAAACATGGTGACTAACATTACGATCACGGTTCCTAAATCCGGTTGCCCAAGCAGTAACAGTGCGACTAATCCAAACACGATAATGGGCTTCATAAACCCACCAAAGAAAGTGCTGCGAACTTCCTCTTGCTTACGCACAAGATAGCCCGACATAAACATGAAGAGCGAAAGCTTGGTTAACTCGGCTGGCTGCAGGTTAAAAATACCCAAAGGTATCCAGCGTGATGCGCCATTTACGGATTTACCCGCAACAAGGACGATTATCAATAGGACAAAGCAAAGCCCAAGCAAGTAGTGGCTGTGGCGGAACCATCTGTCCATAGGAATCTGAACGACAACCGTCGCAGCAATCAAACCGGCAACGCAAAAGACCAGCTGCTTGTACATGAAATAAAACGGCGTGTCGGTCAGACGGCTACTCACGGGAAAAGATGCGGACGTCACCATCACCAGTCCAATCAGCATTAAGCCAAAAGACAGCCAAAGTAGCTGTCTGTCAAATAGGGCTTTAGGTGCGGGTTCGAATAACCAGCTTTTGCTATCGGAGAAGAAGTCTGAGATGCGTCCCAATCGAAATTCCTCGCCAGTCACGAAGACGCATAATGCTGGGCAAGCTTGGTAAAGGCATCGCCACGCGTCATGAAATTCGGATACTGGTCAAAGCTGGCACACGCCGGGGATAACATAACGATATCTCCCTTGTCTAAGTCTGCGGTGATATTCTCCAGTACGTCATCAATGGATTCCCATCGCTTAGCGGAAGAATGCAGATTCATAAAATCGCTGCCGTCTCTTCCATAGCAATGCAACTGAACCGGAAGCTCAGCGAGCACAGGTTCTAGCTCAGAAAAGTCCGCGCCTTTTCCATCTCCGCCCACCAGCAAATGTAAAGTACCATCACACTGTAAACCAGACAGTGCCGCCAATGTACTGGCTAAATTCGTTGCCTTTGAGTCGTTCACCCAGGTTACGCCATGGGATTTGGCAACGACCTGGCAACGGTGTGTTAGACCCGTATAGCTCTTAAGAGCGTCTTCCGCTTTACGGAAATCAATGCCAACCGCATCCAGCAATGCCATAGCAACCAACGCATTCATACTGTTGTGCTGCCCGACAATACTGAGTGAAGAGGTCGAAATAAAAGCATCTTCCCCTTTCGAAAGATACGTTGTACCTTCCACTTCTTTCAATTGATAGTCGGCTTGGCTTGGCGCAAAATTGATGACCTGTCCTTCAAAGCCAGAAAAAGGATGTGTCGAACTGTCTTGTTGATTCACAATGGCTTTTTCGGCATTGAGGAAGATTCGCTGCTTGGCGTTGCCATATGCCGCTAAGTCGTCATAGCGATCCATGTGATCTTCGGTCAGATTCAGATAAGCAGCGGCTTTGAGTGAAAGATTAGAGGTGGTTTCTAACTGGAAACTGGAAAGCTCTAACACATACAAGTCTGCGTCTTCCAAAAGCAAATCCAATGCAGGAACCCCAATATTGCCCCCGACTTTGGTTTTGCACCCAGCAGCATTCGCCATTACACCTGTCAAATCCGTCACGGTACTTTTGCCGTTTGAACCTGTGATGGCAACAACGGGTTTAGTGACTGCCCAGCCAAACAACTCAATATCACCAACCACTGGAATACCCAGTTTGATCGCGGTTTGAATCTCTGGGGTCGCTAACGCAATACCTGGGTTAGCGACAATCAGATCGGCGTCTGCCAGCCATTGTTCGTTCCAACTTCCAGAATGCAATTCAACCGAGTCTGCCAACCGTTCCAATCCCGGAGGGTTTTCTCGGGTATCAATCACTCTGATGTTCAGAGGCTTTTCTTGTCGAAGAAGGTGGTTAACCACGGATAGCCCCGTAATACCAAGCCCGACAACGACCACTTCGTTGATGTTGTCCCAGTTATTTTTTGCCGTCACGCTCATGTATTAACGTACCTTCAGCGTCGCCAAACCAATCAGAACCAGAATAATCGAAATGATCCAGAAACGCACAATCACACGTGGCTCAGGCCAGCCTTTCAGTTCGTAGTGGTGATGAATCGGTGCCATGCGGAAAATTCGCTGCCCGCGCAATTTGTACGAACCAACCTGAAGAATGACTGAAACGGTTTCCATCACGAAAACACCGCCCATAATCACCAAAAGCAGTTCCTGACGCACCAGCACAGCAATGGTACCCAGAGCACCACCAAGAGCTAGTGAACCCACATCGCCCATAAATACTTGAGCTGGGTAGGTGTTAAACCACAAGAACCCCATACCCGCACCGACAATAGCAGTACAGACCACCACCAATTCACTGGTGTATGGAATATGAGGGATGTGCAGGTAGCTGGCGAAATTAACGTTACCTGTCGCCCATGCAATTACAGCAAAACCCGCTGCCACCATTACTGTTGGCATAATTGCAAGACCATCCAGACCATCAGTCAGGTTCACTGCATTACTGGTGCCAACAATAACAAAATAGGTAAAGACGATATAAAGCAGACCTAGCTGTGGCATCACATCTTTAAAGAACGGAACTACCAATTGAGTCGCAGCAGTATCTTTGCCATGCGCATACAATGCAAAAGCAACCACCAGAGCAATAGCGGACTGCCAGAAATACTTCCAACGCGCAATCAATCCATCGGTATTCTTGCGTACCACTTTGCGGTAGTCATCAACAAATCCCACCGCTCCGTAACCCAGTAAGACAGCCATTACAGCCCAGACATAAGGGTTAGACAGATCCGCCCACAGCAAGACAGTAATGGCAATGGCTGCCAAGATCATCACACCGCCCATGGTTGGCGTACCACGCTTGCTGAAGTGAGATTCCGGACCGTCGTTACGAACTACCTGACCAATTTGCAGCATCTGCAAACGCTCGATCAACCTTGGTCCCATCCATAAAGAAAGACCAAGTGCAGTCAGAACACTGAGAATGGCGCGAAATGACAAGTATTCGAACAAACGAAAGAAAGAAAAATATGGCTGAAGTAGTTCTGCAAGCCAAATGATCATTATTGAATCTCCTTCAAAGCAGCGACAACCTTACTCATCCCAGCGCTGTTTGCGCCTTTGACTAATAGCGTGTGCGTTTGATTTTTTTGTGTTTCCAGCTGCTGCTTAATAAATTGGATCATAGCGTCGTGAGAGGCAAAATGCTGTCCTCCACACTCTTCACTGATCACTTTCGTGTCATCCCCGTAGGTCAACACGTATTCGAAATTAAATGGTGCGGAATGTTGTCCGACTTGGCGATGAAGTTCAAGACTTTCATCACCTAATTCCGCCATATAACCCAAAATTAGCCAGCGGGTCCCTTCATAGTGGCTAAGTAAATCGGCCGCTGCCTTCATGGCAGGGACACTGGCATTGTAACTGTCGTCGATCAGGCGAACATTGTCATTGAGTTCGATCACTTCTACCCGACCCGAGACATTTGTCATGTTAGCCAAGCCAGACTGGATTTCTGTCAGCGTAGCGCCAGCGTTTTGTCCAAGTGCGGCCGCGGCTACGGCATTGCCAACGTTATGTTCACCTACCAAGGTTAATGTAACGGGAACTTCGCCTTTTGGGGTATGAAGTGTAAAAGAGGGCAGCCCTTCTGATGAAATCTGAACATCTGAGGCATAGAAGTCTGCGTTGTTATCGCTTGCTGAAAGAGTGATGACTTTTTTATCGGCTAATACCTCTTTCCAGTAATCGCCGCCATTGCTATCTAAATTCACAACGGCAACATCACCCTGTGAAAGCCCTTGGTAAATTTCACCTTTTGCCTGCTTCACACCATCCATGGAGCCAAAACCTTCCAAGTGCGCTGCGGCGACATTGTTTACCAATGCAATATTTGGCTCTACCAGTCGAGTGGTGTAAGCAATTTCTCCAATGTGATTTGCTCCAAGCTCGATTACAGAGTAGTCATTCGCAGCTTCTGAGCGCAACAAAGTTAACGGAACGCCAATATCATTATTGAAGTTGCCTAACGTCGCCAAAACGTTGCCTTTTTGCCTCAAGATCGCGCTCAACATCTCTTTAACCGTTGTTTTTCCACAACTGCCTGTCATTGCTATGGTAAAGCTATTACTTTTCTTGTGAACCCAGGCACTAAGAGAACCTAATGCGTGAGTCGTGTCTTTCACCACTATCTGAGGAAGCTCAACAGGTAATAATCGGCTAACTAATAATGCCGCCGCTCCTTTTTCTTTCGCCTGTTCACAGAAGTCGTGGGCATCAAAACGCTCACCGACAATGGCAATAAACAGGGCAGATTCCTCAATATTTCGAGTGTCCGTCGATACGGTATCAATCTGCCTATCTTGACCATGCAGTTGTCCGTTCAGGATTTCTGTGGCTTCTGAAAGAGAAAAACTGATCATCCTTTGATTCCTAAAAGTTGTTCTGCGGTTTCCCTGTCGGAATAATGGACCGTTTCACTGGCAAGCACCTGATAGTCTTCATGACCTTTACCTGCCAGTAATATAATGTCTTGATGGGAAGCGTTTTCTAATGCATGAAGACACGCTTGGAAGCGATCGTGTTTCACAACAGCGTTTTCTGGTGCTTTCATCCCAACCAGCATGTCTTTCACGATTGTCTCTGGTAATTCGCTTCTTGGGTTATCATCGGTCAAAATGGAGTGGTCAGCCAAGCGTTCGGCAATCTCCGCCATCATAGGTCGCTTACCTGTATCCCTGTCGCCACCACAGCCAAAAATCGCCCATAGATTGCCTTCACAATGGACCCTGAGCGCCATCAGTGCTTTTTCTAATGCGTCTGGTGTGTGCGCATAATCCACCACAACTTTAGCTTTGCCTTCTGCCTGAAATAGCTCCATTCGACCAATTACGGGTGCCAACTTGGGCGCGACTGCTGTTAACTCAGACTTTTCAAAACCTAACTCGAGAAGAGAACCAAAAGCCAACAACACGTTACTGGCATTAAACGCACCAATCAGAGGTACGACTAACTCCCCACAGCCCCAGAAACCATCAAAGGATAATTTAATCCCCTGAGTGCTGTATTGCACGTCTGTTGCGAAGAGAGCTTTCTCAAAACCTGGCTTTTCTTGTAGAGAAACGGCAAGGGCACTATCCAATCGAGCCACCCATTCAGCGCCTACAGGATCGTCTACATTAATGACTGGCTTATGGCATTTGTGGTCACGGAAAAGACCGAATTTGGCGTCCGCGTACTCTTCCATAGTGTTGTGGTAATCAAGGTGATCACGACTTAAATTGGTGAACACACCAACGTCAAACGTCAACGCTTTAATGCGGTTTTGAACCAGCCCATGTGAAGAGGCTTCAAGTGCAGCAAAATCAGCACCTTGTTTGCGCAGTCCAGAGAGCGTTTCAACGACTTCGATAGCGCTGCCCGTGGTATTCAATGCAGGTTCAATATTATTCAGAAACCCGTTGCCCGCAGTCCCCATCACCGCCGCTCTTTTGCCAAGCAGTTCGATCCATTGAGCAATAATCTGCGTGATCGTGGTTTTTCCGTTAGTACCCGTTACCGCGACCAGCGGCATGTCAATATCGCCACAAAGTTCGATAGCTAGCGCAGAAAGCTGAGCTGGCAAATCCTGAACGTAAACAATAGCAGCGCCATCCATCTCTTCGATTATTCCGTGCGCATACTCTTCATTTGCCTGAGCAATCACAGCCGCCGCACCTGACTTCAGCGCTTTAGGAATAAAATCATGACCATTAGAAACATGCCCGGAAAGCGCCACAAATACGTCGCCTTCTTGAATCTTGCGGCTATCAAGGACCAACTTGCTGACGGGGCAATCCAGTGATTCAGGAATCTCACTGCCAATATAGGGTCGAATCAAAGATGATAGGTTCTGCACGCTCAATCCTCTCGTGTCTATTATTCTGAAAACTGGTTTTCATCGGGTGCAACATTTAAGATTTGCAGTGCCCCTTTCATGACTTCTGCAAATACTGGCGCCGCCACCGTACCGCCATAATACTGATCGCCTTGCGGTTCATTCACTAACACGACAAGTGCCAGCCTAGGATCACTCACCGGAGCAATACCTGCGGTGTAAGCAAAATATTCATCACTGTAGCCACCAGCGGTCGCTTTTCTCGACGTACCCGTTTTTGCAGCAATGCGATACCCCGGAACGGCGGCTCTGGTCGCACTGCCACCTTTTTGAGTCACTTTTTCCATCATGCCGAGAACCAGTCTTACGTTGCGTTCATCGATGACTTGCCGGGACACATCGTGTTGGTTGTTTTTCACAATGTGAAGGGGACGATACAGCCCGTAGTTGCCGAGAGTCGCATAGGCATGGGCAAGCTGAATTGGAGATATAGACAAGCCATAACCATAGGATAAGGTAGCAATTTCAAACTTCGACCAGCGACGACGAGATGGGAAGATACCCGTGGTTTCACCCACCAGATTAAGCCCGCTGACTTCACCGAACCCAACCGAGCTGTACATACCTAGTAACGCTTCAAGGGGCATGGCTAACGCAAGTTTGGTCACACCGATATTACTGGATTTCTTCAGGATAGTCGTAAGGTCGGCTTTTCCTACTTTGGATACGTCGCGAACTCGGCTACCACCAATTTGCATGATGCCGTTCCCTGTATCGATTTCGGTGTTTTCATCCGCAACGCCATTTTCCAACGCAGCCAGAATCACAAATGGTTTGACGGTGGAGCCTGGTTCAAATGCGTCTGTAATAGTTCGGTTACGCATCCGGTAGTTTTGAAGCTGTGAGCGGTTATTCGGGTTGTAAGAAGGTGCGTTCACCATCGCCAGAACTTCACCGGTTTTCACATCCAATAACACGGCAGAGGCTGACGTTGCATTGTGATCCGCGACAGCCTGTTTCACCGCTCTATAAGCAATGGACTGTAATCGCTGGTCGACCGTGAGTTGCAGTGGCTGACCTTCTTCACGTTCTTCCAAAGAAATGTTCTCAACCACACGACCAAATCTATCTTTGCGAATGGTTCGTTTACCCGCTTCGCCCATCAGCCATTTATCGTAAGAGCGTTCAACCCCTTCAAGACCGTGACCATCAATTCCGGTCACACCGATTAAGTGGGCACTTACCTCACCCGACGGGTAATAGCGGCGAGATTCTTGTTTCAAACCAATACCCGCCAGTTTCAGCTCGCGAATGTAGTTTGCCATGGCAGGGCTCACCTGACGCTGTAAGTAGATAAAGCGTCGAGACTTATTATTTTTGATGCGTTCTATCAGCTTTTGGCGATCCAGCCCCAGCACATCAGCAAGTGCATACCAGCGTTCTTTTGGCTCTAAGCCTGACTCTTTGAAGATGGTTACCGGATCCGCCCAAACCGCTTCAACAGGTACGCTGACCGCCAGTTGCTCGCCGTTGCGATCTGAAATGATGCCACGAGCCGATGGCAATGCTTTTACACGGACGGAGCGCAAGTCACCTTGTTTAATCAGGTTGTCAGGCTCTACAACCTGAATATAAGCAAGACGGGCAATGAGCGCAGCCATCGCGCAGAAAACAAACCCCAGCACGACGACAAAACGCCAACGGATTAAGGTTGGCGCTTCTTGTGTCGCGTTTTTCTTAGCTTTGGAAGAAGGTTTAGACTTACTCATTTAAACGAAACTATGACCTCTTTGTCTGCATCGGGTCGCTTCATATTCAGCTCTTTCTGAGCCATTTCCTGCACGCGACTGTGCTCTGCCAATGCATTTTCTTCCAGAATCAGATTTCGCCATTCATTATCCAGACGGTCACGCTCTACGAGTGCGTTATCTCTCTGGTGAATGGCTTGCCGCGTATCGTGCGTGGTATGAACCACCCACATCGCGGAAGCAAAAGCCAACAACAGCAAGGTAGCCGGGACCCTACCGACGGTAATAATGTCGATAAAGATCAATTTGGCCAGGTTAGGCTGAGATGGCTTTTTTTCTGACATCAGATTTTTTCCGCAACCCTCAGAACAGAACTGCGGGAACGACTGTTCATCTCAACTTCTTGAGAGGAAGGTTTAAGTGCCTTGCCAATGGTTTTCATTCGGGCACTGCCAAGAGCCTTGATTTGATCTTCGGTCATCGGAATACCGTGGGGCACTTGTGGTCCTTTGCTCTCTTTACGCATAAAGCGTTTAACCATGCGATCTTCCAGAGAATGGAAGCTGATCACCGAAAGACGACCTTCGGGCGCTAAGATATCAGCAGCACCTTTGAGCGCAGTGTCGATCTCTTCAAGCTCGCTATTGATGTAGATGCGAAATGCCTGAAAGCTACGGGTGGCAGGGTGTTTCTTCTCTTTGAAACTTTTTGGTGCGGCATCGGCAATCAACTTAGCCAGTTGGCCGGTGCGAGTCATTGGCTCGTTTTCTTCATTTTCGCGGTACGCGACAATAGCTTTAGCAATGCGTCTGGCATGTTTGTCTTCGCCAAACTCACGAATCACCCAAGTAATGTCATCCAGATCCGCTTCTTTCAGCCATTCAGAGACCGGAATACCAGATGTAGGATCCATACGCATGTCTAACGGTCCGTCTTTCATAAAGCTGAAGCCGCGTTCGGCATCATCCAGTTGAGGGGAAGAGACTCCAAGATCCAACAACACACCGTCCACTTTACCGACCAATTCGTAGCGCTCTGCATACTCAGCAATACCAGAGAAAGGGCCATGGATGATGGTAAAACGAGGATCGTCAATTTTATTGGCTTCTGCAATAGCAGTAGGATCGCGATCGATGCTGTACAAGCGACCATTTTCGCCTAGCTTGGAAAGGATTGTTCGGCTGTGACCACCACGACCAAAAGTGCCGTCTATATAAATGCCGTCTGGTTTGATCGCTAAGCCATCGATGGATTCATTTAATAAAACGGAAATGTGCTGAAAAGTCTCTGTCATGGTGTTCTCTTGTGCCAAATGGCAAAAAATAAAGCAATGGTTTAGTGTACTGATTTCGACCTAGGCTACCAGTATTTAATCTGTTTTTGTTAGGTTTAATACTATTGTCTCGCCTAGTTTAGTAGGAATCATCTGAAATGCGTCAGTAAATAGCAAAAAACCCATCATCACTCGGTAAAGTAATGATGGGTTCAGAATAGGTGGAGTCGACATATAAGCCGGGTTCTGTTCCGCTTTCGCGGCAGTAGCCATTCGTCTAGGCCAGCAATCGCTCACTGGCTCAAGCAACCTACCCGCCTCCTTACGCGAGCAACGCAATGTGGAAGCCTATTTGGTCTTGCTCCGGGTGGAGTTTACCCTGCTACGGACTGTTGCCAGCCGCACGGTGCGCTCTTACCGCACCCTTTCACCCTTACCTGTGCCCTTGCGGGTCATCGGCGGTCTTCTCTCTGCTGCACTTGTCGTGGGCTTGCGCCCCCCAGGCGTTACCTGGCACCCTGCTCTATGGAGCCCGGACTTTCCTCCCCTTCGTCAGTCTCCCGAAGGACATCAACGAAGCAGCGACTACCCAGTCAACTCCGACCGCGGATTGTATAGAGATAGCCGTCTACTGTCTACAGACTCATTAGTTTTAGGTGTATTTCGCAAAGAGATCGAACAAAGCTTGCGCAGTTCGCCATCAATCCTGGCTAGTCGAGATTCGCCAGTCCCCATTTGTAGAGGGCGTTTTTCTTCAGGTTGTAAATCTCTGCCGTCATCGCTGCAGCTTTCTTCAGAGGCAGCTCTTTTGTCAGAATAGTTAATGTGCGGGTAACTTCATCAGGGATTTCATCGGAAGCTTGCTCACGAAAGCCATGGATAAGCAGCACCATTTCACCTTTCTTACGATTATCATCTTCCTCAATCCATGGGATCAGTTCACCTAATGGCATTCCCTGAATGGTCTCGTAAGTTTTGGTGAGCTCACGCGCAAGCACCACTTCTCTATCAGGACCAAGAATGTCCAGCATATCCTGAAGGGAATCCATGATGCGGTGAGGGGATTCGTAGAAAATACAGGTACGTTCAGCTTTGGCAATTTCAAGGAACTTATCCTTGCGTCCTTTACTCTTAGGTGGGAGAAAACCTTCGAAACTGAATCGGTCAGACGGCAGCCCAGCGGCGCTCAACGCAGTCACCACAGCGCATGCACCAGGTAATGGCACAACCTTGACACCCGCCTGACGACATTGATTGACCAAGTGATAACCTGGGTCACTGATCAAAGGTGTTCCTGCATCGGAAACCAGTGCAATAGACAGCCCTTGCTGCAACTTATCGACTAAGACTTGCGCTTTCTGCTGTTCATTGTGATCATGCAACGCATAGGTTTTAGTCGAAATGTTGAAGTGAGAGAGTAACTTGCCAGTATGGCGTGTATCTTCAGCCGCGATCAAATCGACACTGGACAATACCTCTATGGCTCGCTGCGTAATGTCTCCCAAATTTCCAATTGGGGTGGGAACAATATAAAGAGTTGAGATCTCAGACGGGGAAGAATTATTGTCTGTCATTTGTTTACCATCACTTCAACGATTAATATAGAGACTATTTTTGTATTTTGTTTAACAAGAACTCATGGCTATGAAGCACCAGAATAAATTTAGTGTACCACGCCTTCTGACCCCTATCGCCCTAGCTGCCACTTTAGCGGCGTGTTCAAGCACTTCACAAACACCCGTGAATGTGGACATCACACAAGACCCGACGCAAAGTGCTCAAGCCTATATCATGCAAGCGGACAGCGCGAACGGTGGCATTCAAAATGATCTGTTGATCATGGCTTTAAAAGCCGCGCTGCAAGAGAACGATTTGGTCAGAGCCGATCATTTAGTAAAACGCCTGTCTAAGCAAGCATTATCACCACTTCAGATGTCTGAATGGCAAATGTCACGCTCTCAGCTCTCTTTGCGCCAGGGTGAAATTCGCGAAGCACTACAGCAATTAAACTACCAACCGTGGTGGGAACTGAGCAATACTCAGTGGGTGGAATACCACGAATTCCGAGCACGCTTATTTGAACTGCTTTCTGACCACCTCAATGCGAGCAGAGAATACATCGCTGCCAACCAGTATCTGGCAGAAGACGACCAGACTCAGAACCTGCAAAATCTATGGTTAAACCTAAACTCTTATTCCGAGTTTGATATTGCTTCTCTGCAAACAGAAGAAGATGAAACCGAACTGCAGGGCTGGATTCAGTTAGCGGTATACATGAAAACCATCGCAGGCAATCCGGCTCAGCTCAAAAGCACACTAGAGTCTTGGTTTACCGCCCATCCGGATCACCCAGCCAATCGTTATGTACCAGACGAAGTTCAGGCTATTCTGGCGTTGGAAATCGTTAAACCCAAAAACACCGGGCTGGTTCTGCCATTGAGTGGCAAGTACGGCAAACAGGGTCAACTGGTTCGTGATGGTTTCATTCACGCCATGATGGATGATTTCAACCGTGAAGAGATGGCAACGTTAACGGTATTGGATTCTGCCGCGCTTTCGACAGAAGACATTCAGCAAGAGCTGGAAAAGCGTAATGTCGACTTTGTTGTCGGTCCGCTTGTCAAAGATAAGGTGGAAGTCCTGCAGCAATCAACTCAGCTTCCAATGCTGGCGTTAAACATTCCTGACGATAAACTTCCAGAGACTCGTGTTTGTTACTTCACCCTCTCTCCCGAGCAAGAAGTAGCGCAGGCGGCGAAGTATCTGTTCACCAATGGTTTCCAATACCCTCTCATCCTGGCTCCTGTTGGCGGTTTTGGTGAGCGAGTCACCGAAGCGTTCAAAGCCGAGTGGGAAAAATACAGCAAGAACCCTGCAGCTTTCAGCTATTTTGGCAACCGCTCTCAACTTCAGAAGAACATTAACTCGGTATTCGGGTTAACCGACAGTCAGGCGCGTATTGCTCAGCTTAATCGCTTGATCAATATTCAGACCGAATCTCAGCCTCGTAGCCGCCGTGATGTGGATGCGGTTTATGTGGTTGCCAAAAGCTCTGAGCTGACTTTAATAAAACCATTTATTGAAGTTGCCATAAACCCAGATACCACACCGCCTAAGCTGTTTTCCAACTCACGCAGCAACAGCGGTAAAAAGCGTCAATACGAAGATCTAAGCGGCGTGGTCTACAGCGACATTCCGATGTTGATCGAACAAAACTCCGCTCTGAAAAAGCAGCTTGAAGAAACCTGGCCGAAAAGTGGAAACGTTGAAAAACGCCTTCACGCACTGGGTATGGATGCTTACAAACTGATTCTGGAGTTGCCACAAATGAAAGTTATGCCAGAATATTCGGTAAAAGGGCAGACTGGTACTCTGACGATCAACAACGAGTGTGTGGTTCAGCGCGAAGTAAGCTGGGCGGAGCATGAAGCTATTTAACCGTCGTGCACTTGGAGAAAAATACGAAGCCCTTGCCAGTAAACATCTTATTGGTAAGGGGTTATCGCTCATTGAATCCAATTTCAATACCAAGGTAGGTGAACTGGATTTAATCATGTCTGAACAAAATACTTTGGTATTTGTCGAAGTTAAATATCGAAAGCAAAGTCAATTCGGGCATGCAGCGGAAATGGTGACACCCGCTAAGCAAAAAAAGATCGTGAAAACAGCCATGTTGTGGCTCAGAAAAAACAACCTGTCTCCGTACAACACAGACTTCCGATTCGATGTGGTCGCAATTCACGACAATGGACGCGATATCGAATGGATAAAAAATGCAATAACTCAAGGATAATCGATGCTAGACAGCATTAAAGAAAGTTTCACTGAAAGCATTCAGATTCAAATCGCAGCCGCTGAGGCTCTGCCAGATCACATCACCCACGCTGCACAAGCGATGGTGACTAGCTTGCTTAACGGCAACAAAATCCTATGTTGCGGGAATGGCGGCTCTGCTTCTAACGCACAACAGTTTGTTTCATGTTTATTGAATCGTTTTGAAACTGAGCGCCCTAGCCTTCCGGCGATGGCTTTGACGGCAGACAACACCACATTAACTGCTGTCGCGAACGACTATCACTACGAAGAGATTTTCTCAAAGCAAGTGCGTGCGTTTGGTCAGGCGGGTGATATTCTCCTGGCTATCTCTACCAGTGGTAACAGTAAAAACATCATTAAAGCCATGGAAGCGGCTGTAACACGCGACATGACAATCATTGCTTTCACAGGTAAGGATGGTGGTGAGATGGCTGGGTTATTGGGCGAATCCGATGTGGAAATACGAATTCCTTCGCATCGCACTGCGCGAATACATGAAGTTCACATGGTAACGCTGCATTGTTTATGTGACCTGATTGATCAGGTACTTTTCCCATCTCATGATGAGTAAGGGAACCAATTAGAGGCTTGCTAGAGGTACGCAAAATGAAGAAATGGATTTTGGCTGCTGCGTGCAGTCTCAGCCTGACGGGTTGTGCTGGTTTGCTTGTCGCTGGCGCTGCGACAACAGCAAATATTGTCACCGACACCCGAACAACTAAAGAGCAGTGGCAAGACAGCCAGCTTGAGTTTGAAGTTGCGGGTCTTGGCAACAAAGCCCCTTTTACTGGAAACGTAAAAGCAACTGCAACGTCGTTTCGCGGTAAAGTGATTTTGATTGGTCAGGCAGTAACTGAAGAGTACAAACAGCAATTTGGTAGCCAGGTCAATCAGGTTGAAGGTGTACAGAGTGTCTCAAACCAACTTAGAGTAAGACCACTGCTAGATCTTCAAACCATTACTCATGACAGCTGGATCACTACAAAAGTGAAAACCAGCCTGATTGCCAATGAAGACCTAACCACCGTAAAGATCAAAGTTATCACTGAAGATGGCGAGGTTTTCCTGTTGGGTTATGTTACGCCTGAACAAGCGGATCTAGCCACCGACATTGCTCGAAACATTTCGGGAGTTAAGCAGGTGATTAGGGCTTTTGAAATCTCGCAGCCTCAAGCTCAATCACAGTAGTCTGGCGGAAACAAAAAAAGCAGCGACTTGTCGCTGCTTTTTAGATTCTACGATAGAGAAAATCTACTTAACCACTCGTAAACTAGGGCGCCCTTTCGGTCTGGACGGAGCCTCTTCCTCAGGTTCTGCGTCTTCCACTTCAGGCTCACTGTCGACGACATCGAAGCTGACTTCTTCTGTCACAGTTGCCACAGTTTCTTCAAGATCGCTCTCTTCAACTTCCATGTAGCCCTCTTCGGGTTCGAACATGGTGCCAGCACCATTTTCACGCGCATAAATGGCATGAACGGCATAAAGAGGCGCTATCACAGAATGCGGACGACCACCAAAACGGGCATTGAACGTTATCGCGTCATTACCCATTTCTAGGTTACCCACTGCGCGAGGGGCAATATTCAAGATAATTTGACCATCTTGAATAAACTCCTGCGGAACACGGACACCCGGTAAAGTGGCATCCACTACCAAGTGAGGAGTAAGATCGTTATCGACCAACCACTCATAAAACGCACGCACCAGATAAGGGCGGCGAGGTGTCATTTTCTCAATATCCATTAACGAGCCAGACGCATCTCACGCTCAGCTTCTGTTAGAGAAGCCAGGAAAGAATCACGTTCAAATACACGGTTCATGTACACTTTCAGTTCTTTAGAACCAGGACCGATCAAGTCGATACCAAGCACAGGCAAACGCCACAATAGTGGAGCTAAGTAGCAGTCAATCAGGCTGAACTCTTCACTCATGAAGTATTCGTATTCAGCAAAGATTGGCGCTAGTGTCAGTAAGTCATTACGCAGTTTCGTACGTGCAGACTCAGCTTCTTCCGCGTTACCTTTCTGGACCTTCTCAGCCAGTGAATACCAGTTGTTCTCAATACGGAACATCATTAGTCGGCTGTTACCACGAGCAACGGGGTATACAGGCATCAGTGGCGGGTGCGGAAAACGCTCGTCCAGATACTCCATAATAATCTTGGAGTTATACAGTGCTAGTTCACGGTCTACCAGCGTTGGAACCGTCTTGTAAGGGTTAAGTTCGATAAGCTCACTTGGTAAGTTTGCTTCATCAACCAGTTCAACTTCGAAACTCACCCCTTTCTCAGCCAGAACAATACGAACCTGGTGGCTGTACATGTCAGAAGCACTAGAAAATAGAGTCATCACGGAACGTTTATTGGCAGCTACAGCCATTGAGCCCTCCAGCACACTTAAATATAAAAAAAGCAATGGAGGCTAACTGCCTCCATTGTAGAAAAATTAGCGATGTATGATAGCACGATTAGTGAACATCACGCCAATACTCTTTCTTGAGGAATACCACCACAATAGTCAACAGGACAAGGAAGGCCATGACCCACCATCCCATCGTGTGGCGCTCCAGTTTTACCGGGTCCCCAGAGTATTCTAGGAAGTTAACCAAGTCTCGAACCGCACTGTCATATTCCGTTGGGCTAAGCTCACCTCGCCCGTCCGTTTCGATGCCTACAACGACTTGTTTTTCTTCGCCATCGACAACTTTTGTTTCATAGATAGCAGTTGGAATGCCTTGAAGCTCTTCCAATACATGAGGCATACCAACACTTGGGAACACGACATTGTTCACACCAAATGGTCTGGATGGGTCTGCATAGAATGAGCGAAGGTATGTGTATAGCCAATCCGCACCACGAACACGAGCTACCAGAGTCAGATCTGGTGGCGGCGCACCAAACCAGTTTCCTGCCTGCTTATCTGGAATGGAGTTTTCCATCAAAGAACCGACTTTTACCTCAGGGTCAAAAATCAGGTGCTCTTTCATCAGCTCAATAGGAATCCCTAAATCTGTTGCGACACGCTCATAGCGCTGATATTGCGCTGAGTGACAGCCAAAACAATAGTTCATGAACAGCTTGGCACCGTTTTGTAGTGACGCCTGATCGGATAAATCATTGTTTGCTTTATCTAAAGGTACGTTTGCTCCTGCAGCCATGGCTAAAGACGGCAACAGTGCAAAAAGCATTACAATCCACTTTTTCATTTGAATGTCACCCTCTCTGGTAAAGGTTTCGTGGCTTCGTTTTTGCTGTAGAAGTACAGCAATACGAAGAACATGAAGTAACACAAGCTAAAGATCTGCGCGAGCAATGTGTAGGTAGGAGTTGCTGGCAACGCCCCCAAAATACCCAGCGCAATAAAGCTGATGGTGAACTGAATGATATTGAACAAGTGGAACTTGCTGCGGTAACGGTAAGAGCGAACTTTACAGCGATCCAGCCAAGGCAGGACAAACAACACTGCAATTGAAGCCCCCATGGCTACTACACCAAGGAGTTTGTCTGGAACCGCACGCAAAATTGCATAGAACGGAGTGAAGTACCAAACTGGCGCGATATGCTCAGGTGTTTTCAGCGGGTTCGCAGCTTCAAAGTTAGGCGGCTCAAGGAAGTAGCCTCCCATCTCCGGATTGAAGAACAACACGTAGCAGAATAAGAACAAGAACCCAGCAACCCCTACCAGATCTTTCACCGTTCCATAAGGATGGAATGGAATGGAATCGATGATGTCATATTTCTTGCTGTAGTAATCGTGGAACTTGAACTGGGTTTTGTAATCATCACCCATGGTGCCTTTTGGAAGTTTAGTCTCAATACCATCTGGGTTATTAGAGCCCACTTCGTGCAGAGCCAATACGTGTAAAACAACCAAAAGCAGTAATACGATAGGAAGCGCAATAACATGAAGTGCGAAGAATCGGTTCAGCGTTGCGCCTGAGATAACATAGTCACCACGAATCCACAGTGTCAGGTCATCACCAATTACAGGAATTGCACCAAATAGTGAAATGATTACCTGCGCACCCCAGTATGACATCTGACCCCATGGTAGGAGGTAACCCATAAAGGCTTCTGCCATTAACACCAGGAAGATTAGCATCCCGAAGATCCACAATAATTCACGTGGCTTCTGGTAAGAGCCATAAATCAGACCACGGAACATGTGTAGGTACACAACAACGAAGAATGCAGAAGCACCGGTTGAGTGCATGTAGCGGAGTAACCAACCGTATTCCACATCACGCATGATGTATTCAATGGAGGCAAACGCACCATCACCAGAAGGAACGTAGTTCATTGTCAGCCAGATACCCGTGAGGATCTGATTGACCAACACCAGCATTGCCAAGGAACCGAAAAGGTACCAAAAATTGAAGTTCTTAGGCATTGGGTATTCAGAAAGGTGCTTCTTATAAGCATTCATTGCGGGCAGGCGTTTTTCTACCCAGTCAAGTATCGCTTGCATTAGGCTTCCCCTCCTTCATCTACCCCGATGAGGATTTTGGTGTCACTCAGGTACATATGCTCAGGAACAACCAAGTTCAACGGTGCTGGTACGCTTTGGAAAACACGACCTGCCATGTCGAATTTCGAACCATGACAAGGACAGAAAAATCCAGATTTCACGCCCTGAACTTGCTCTCCGAAAGTATCAGGAAGGTAAGTAGGCGAACAACCTAGGTGAGTACAGATGCCCACGGCAACGAAGTACTCAGGCTTTATCGAACGGTAGGCATTTTGTGCATAGGCAGGTTGCTGCTCTTCTGCCGAAGCAGGATCACGAAGTTGACCATCCAGATTCTTAAGTTCTTCTACGACTGAGCTAGCACGGCGGACCACCCAAACAGGCTTGCCTCGCCACTCAACGCGAACCATTTGTCCTTCTTCCAGCTTACCGATTTCGACCTCTACAGGAGCACCGGCAGCTTTGGCTTTTGCACTAGGGTTCCAAGATTTAATGAAAGGAACGGCGACCGCGATCCCACCAACAGCGCCCACAACTGCAGTTGTGGCTGTCAGGAAACGCCGGCGTCCGTTATTTATAGGCGCATTGCTCATCCAACATTCTCCCATTTGCTCCCTGTGTCTTATTATTTTTCCGACTTCCAACAGAGCATGGCTAAAAATTACGCGTTTTTTATACTTATTTGCTTAAGAAATGATAAATAAAACCCTACTTTTTGACAAGGTAATACTACTTTTTCGTAACATACGTCACCGAAAGTGGCGATTACATCACAAAAGATGGGGTTATAGGAGAAATGTGGTGGAAGAAGGAAGAGTTACAAGGAGTTAGGTAAATGAAAACAAACAAAAAAGCCCGGCAAAAATGCCGAGCTTTTGGACCACAATCCAGTAAAAACTGGAGCGATGTCTTTCGAAATAACGAAAGATTAACGCTTAGAGAATTGTGGACGACGACGTGCTTTACGTAGACCAACTTTCTTACGTTCAACGCAACGAGCGTCACGCGTAACATAGCCAGCTGCACGTAGAGCAGGACGTAGAGACTCATCGTACTCCATAAGAGCGCGAGTGATACCGTGACGGATCGCGCCAGCTTGACCAGAGATACCACCACCTGAAACAGTGATGTATAGGTCTAGCTTTTCAGTCAGTTCAACTAGCTCAAGTGGCTGACGAACAACCATGCGAGAAGTTTCACGACCGAAGTAAACATCAAGGCTACGCTTGTTGATTACGATGTTGCCGCTGCCTGGTTTGATGAAAACACGAGCTGCTGAGCTTTTGCGACGGCCAGTGCCGTAGTATTGGTTCTCTGCCATTTTCATAATCCCCGATTAGATGTCTAGTACTTGTGGTTGTTGAGCAACATGGTTGTGCTCAGCGCCAGCGTAAACTTTCAGCTTACGGTACATAGCACGGCCAAGAGGACCACGTGGTAGCATGCCTTTTACCGCTAGCTCAAGAGCCATTTCAGGCTTACGGTCGATCAATTTTTCGAAAGAAATTGATTTCAGACCACCTGGGAACTCAGAGTGACGGTAGTAGATTTTGTTCTTAGCTTTGTTACCAGTAACAGCAACTTTCTCAGCGTTAACAACGATGATGTAATCACCAGTGTCTACGTGAGGAGTGTACTCAGCTTTATGCTTGCCACGTAGGCGAGATGCAATTTCACTTGCTAGACGACCTAGAGTTTTGCCCTCTGCGTCTACAACATACCAGTCGCGTTTTACAGTTTCTGGTTTAGCAACGAAAGTTTTCATGCTAATAATTACCTATTAAAAAATTTACACTTAAGGAACAATGACTTGCTCCCACTGTCTAAGGGCTTCATTAAGCACCCCTTCGAGTGTTGATAACCCTCGGCTTAGCTACAATCTCTGTGTTGCCAGAGGCCTGCAGTAACGGTAGGTCGCAGGATTATAGAGAAGAGTGAGGAAAAAATCACCTTTTTTTCACCAAAAAACGTATTTTTTTCCTCGTTGCGATTGGAAGTGCGTGAACTGAGGTATTTTACTGACTAAGGTAAGTGCTCTTTTGCTAAATAATCATGACTTTGCATTTCAATTAGACGTGACTGGCAACGTTTAAATTCAAAGTTCAGATGCCCTTCTGTGTACAGTTCTTCGAGTGCTACTTCTGATGAAATGATGAGTTTTACGTTTCTTTCATAAAACTCATCCACTAGCGCGATAAAACGACGTGCTGCATCATCGTTGGTTTTACCCATCTGCTTCACATCAGCCAAAAGAACAGTGTGATATTCACGGGACATTTCGATGTAGTCATTCTGGCTTCTCATGGATTCACAAAGCTGCTCAAAAGATGCCATTAATACGTCATCATGACAGTTGAGAACTGCAACATCTCTGTGATTCACCTCAATACTCAGAACCTCTTTGTGACCGTCTCCAACCAGTTGTCGGTAGTACTTTTTGAGGTTAAGTGTGGCATCTTCATCCAATGGGTAGTGAAAAATTTCTGCTTGTTCTAGTGTTCTGAGCCGATAATCGATGCCACTGTCTACGTTCAGTACTTCACAATGTTTTTCAATTAAAGCGATTGCTGGTAAGAAACGAGCGCGTTGTAAGCCGTTGCGATAAAGGTCATGAGGAGGAATATTGGACGTTGCTACCAATACAACATTTCGGGCAAACAGTGCCTGCATCAGAGTCCCAAGAATCATGGCATCAGTAATATCTGAAACGAAAAATTCGTCAAAACAGATGATGTCTGCCTCAGCTTTTAACACATCAGCCACTTTTTCCAAGGGATCAGGCACCTCTCCTAAAGCCCTGAGTTCGTCGTGCACGCGATACATAAAGCGGTGAAAATGCACTCTGAGTTTCTTTTCCGTGGGTAAGGCTTCATAAAACGTATCCATTAGATAAGTTTTACCTCTGCCGACACCTCCCCAGAAATAAAGCCCTTTTGGAGGCTCTGGTGACTGAGGCTTTTTCCCCATCAGCTTCTGCCACGTTGATATGGGTTGAACTGGCGCATTCAAATAGTCTTGGAACTGGTGGTAAAGAGTATCCAGCTTTTCAACCGCTAACTGTTGGGCAGGGTCAACGGAAAATCCGTTTTTTTCTATATCTTGTTGGTATTTATGTTTCGGTATCATTGGAAACTACATTCAGTCCTGGGGCATCAATGGTGTTGATATTATTAAGATTATAGCAAGACATATAAAAAGCTTACTGTCGAATTATCGGGACAAACAGAGGACGCTTTTTCTTTATCGTATTCTGAACTCATAGTACCATGAGCCTTCGGTTGTGTAACACACCAATAACATAACTGCGTGTATTTTAGGCGTCTCTACGCCACAACTCACCAGATTTCATACAAAAAACACAGCCAACTGTAACGATGATAAAGGAGCACTTATGCCTGGGATGTACATTGTCATTGGGATTGTGATCGGATTGATTGCCGGTTATTTTCTGGCAAAACTCATGACACCTGACGCTAATAAACAGAAGTCCATTCAGAAGGAACTGGAAAAGTCCAAATTTGAATTAGAACAACAAAGACAAGAATTGGCGGACCACTTTGCTCAAACCGCCGAAATGCTGGATGTGCTAGGAAAAGACTACACCAAGCTGTATCAGCACATGGCGAAAACCTCAACCGAGTTACTGCCTAGTGTGCCAGAGCAAGACAACCCGTTTGTGAAGAAAATCGCTCAACATACTGAAGAAGCGCCTGTTCCTGAGTCTGATGATCAGCAACAACCAAAAGATTATGCTCATGGAGCGACAGGGCTTTTGAAGGATAAAGAGAAAGAAATCGTTAACTCACCAGCGGCTGAGCCCGCAGAGAAGGTTTCTTAGTTCTTCCATACTTGAAAAATCGATGATTGAACTTTATCTAGGTTACTGAGTCATAATCTTCACCTATCAAAGAGGAGCCTTATGATGAAAAAACCTTTGCTTGTTTTAAGTGCATTAACATTAAGCTTAAGTTCAATCATCGCACCACTACCTGCAACAGCGGCATTGCCTGCAGCCGTAAGTGGTGAACAGTTACCTAGCCTCGCCCCTATGCTGGAAAAAGTGACCCCAGCGGTTGTCAGCATTGCGGTTGAAGGCAAACAGGTTGCGACTCAGCGCGTACCTGAAGCATTCCGATTCTTTTTTGGACCTGATTTCCCAGCGGAACAGGTACAAGAACGTCCATTCCGTGGCTTGGGCTCTGGTGTTGTTATAGACGCCGGAAAAGGTCACATTGTTACCAACTATCACGTGATTAAAGGCGCAGACGAAATTCGTGTCCAGTTACACGATGGTCGTGAATACGACGCAGAACTCATCGGTGGAGATGAAATGTCTGACGTGGCACTTCTGAAGTTGGAAAAAGCTGAAAGCCTAACCGAAATTGCTATTGCTGATTCAGATAAACTTCGAGTCGGTGATTTCACGGTCGCCATCGGTAACCCATTCGGTCTAGGTCAGACCGTGACTTCGGGCATAGTATCTGCGCTGGGTCGTTCCGGGCTCAACGTGCAAAACTTTGAGAACTTCATCCAAACCGACGCAGCCATCAACAGTGGTAACTCCGGTGGTGCCCTCGTTAATCTGAATGGCGAACTGATCGGTATCAACACCGCGATTCTTGGACCTAACGGTGGCAACGTGGGTATTGGATTTGCCATTCCTTCCAACATGATGAAAAACCTCACAGGTCAGATCCTTGAGTTTGGTGAGGTGAAGCGTGGTCTGTTGGGAGTACAAGGCAGCGAAATCACCTCGGAGCTTGCTGAAGCTCTTGGTTATGAGTCGATTAAAGGCGCATTCGTAAGTCAGGTAGTGCCAGACAGTGCAGCGGATGAAGCTGGCTTGCAAGCAGGCGACATTATCGTTTCGCTGAACGGTAAGTCCATAAGCACCTTCAGCGAATTACGCGCCAAAATCGCTACGTTGGGAGCGGGTCGTGAGATCACCATTGGTGTTATTCGTGACGGAAAGAACAAGACATTTGACGCAACTCTGCAAGAAGTTGGCGACACTAAAACTCGTGCAGATAAGTTGCATGAAGGCTTAACAGGAGCCGAGTTATCCAATACGGATGCAAGTGACGATCTACAAGGTGTGAAAGTCACCAAAGTAGAAAAAGGCTCACCTGCCGATGCTTATCAGTTAAAAGAAGGTGACATCATTATTGGCGTTAACCGTACACGCGTTAAAAATCTTGGTCAGCTAAGAACTATCCTGGAAGATAACCCAAGTGTATTAGCCCTCAATATTCAACGTGGGGACAGAACGCTTTATCTTGTTGTAAGATAAAGATTTTCATATCTCAAAGGGAAGCAGAAATACTGCTTCCCTTTTTTTGTCTGCTATTCATGCATATTCAACAAGGAGAAACGCTAAACATATTGACAGACCGCTGACATAGCGGGCACTGGCATCCTCTTACTAATCAGTGCTATGCTTTCCTTCTTAATATAATCAAATTGTTATGGGTTTCCCCCAGTCTTATTGCGCCCACTCTGAGGATGATATGTGGAAAGTCCTTTTACGCTCTTCATTATTAGGTCTGCTTACAGCGGGTTTGCTACTTACGGTTGTTCCTTCTTTGCGGACAGCGGCAGTTGAGGTCACAACAACCAATTCCCCATCAGAATTTGAAAGTCTTCAGGTATCATTTAGCCACGCAGTGCGTCGTGCCGGTCCTGCCGTCGTTAATATCTACAGTCGAAAACAAAGTGATACTGCGCAACGCGGGTTCATTGTTGAAGATTTGGGTTCTGGCGTTATCGTCAGTGAAAAAGGCTACATCATTACCAATTACCACGTAATTGCCAGCGCCGATCAGATTGTTGTTGCCCTTCAAGACGGCCGCTATTCTGCCGCCCAGCTAGTGGGTAAAGATCGTAGAACAGACTTAGCCGTTCTGCGTATTGAAGGTAATAACCTTCCTGTCATTCCGCTGAATTCAAACTACCAGGCAAAAGTCGGTGATGTCGTATTGGCGATTGGTAACCCATATAACCTTGGGCAGACCACAACGTTTGGCATCATTTCAGCGACAGGGCGCTCATCGATTAGTGCTGATGGTCGGCAGCCGTTTATTCAAACAGACGCCGCAATCAACCGAGGCAATTCCGGCGGTGCTTTGGTGAACACCAAAGGCGAGTTAGTTGGCATCAATACCGCATCTTTCCAACAAGCCACAAATGTAGAAACCTATGGGATATCTTTTGCCATCCCATACTCGCTGGCTAATGCAGTGATGGAAAAAATCATCGCCGATGGTCGAGTTATTCGCGGTTATATCGGTATTGACGGACAAGACATTAACTCAGTTTCTTCTCGCCTATTAGGAGGCGAATATGTTGGTGGTATTATCGTTATGGGTATTACTCCCAACAGTCCAGCAGATCAAGCAGGGTTTGAGCGTCAGGATGTAATTCTGGAAATTGGTGGCGCTAAAGTGAATGGTCGCGACAGCGTTCTGGAGATAGTCACTGGCTTACGTCCGGGTATTGAAGTAGAGATGAAAGTGCTCCGAAAAGGCGAAGAGATAATGCTGAATGTACTTGTCGGAGACGACCCACAAGGTTAAATAACCTGAACTCATAAAAGAAAATCCCCGGTCATAGCCGGGGATTTTTTTATTCTGCGTTACTTTCCGTTTCCGGTTCGTCAGGCTGAGCCTGGTTTTCAACCTCGATACGGGTCACGCGTTGTAAGCCTCTCGGTAACAAGCTGCCGCGACGACCACGCTCGCCTCGGAAGTTATCCAGATCCGTCGGTTTCAGACCAAGCTTGCGCTTACCTGCATAAATGGTAACTGATACACCGCTTGGCAACGACATCAGATGAGAAACGGTTTCCTCACGAGATTTGGCTTTGGCGGAAGGAATATTGATGATCTTGTTCCCTTTACCTTTGCTTAGCTGAGGCAAGTCTTTCATTGGGAAGATCAACATTCGACCTTGGTTAGTGATCGCCAGAATTTCATCCTGATCAAGATCCGCTATCGCACTTGGTGTCATCACCTCAGATCCTTGCGGGAGATTCACCAGAGCTTTACCACTGCGGTTCTTGGATAACAAATCACTGCCCTTACAGACAAAACCATAGCCTGCGTCAGAACCGACTAACCATAGCTGCTCTTCTTCACCCATGATGACCCGGCTGATGGTAGTACCTGCCGTGATGTTCAGACGACCAGTGATCGGCTCCCCCTGACTTCGAGCTGAAGGCAAAGAGTGGGACTCTAGTGAATAGCTTCGCCCGTCAGTTCCCAGGAACACTGCTTGCTGGTTACTCTTACCACGCGCATGCGCCAGATATTTATCACCGGATTTATAGTTCAAGCCTTCTGCATCCACATCATGCCCTTTGGCATGGCGAATCCAGCCTTTCTCAGAAAGCACAACAGTGATCGGTTCGCTTGGCATGAGATCGCGTTCTGTCAACGCTTTAGCTTCCGCACGCTCTACAATTGGAGAGCGACGATCATCACCGAATTTCTCGGCGTCTGCTTTGATTTCTTTCTTCAGAAGTGTATTCAGACGACGCTCAGAGCCTAGAAGAAGTTCCAGCTTCTCACGCTCTTTTTCAAGCTCTTCCTGCTCACCGCGAATCTTCATCTCTTCCAGCTTGGCAAGGTGACGAAGTTTGGTGTCCAGAATCGCATCGGCTTGAATATCGGTAATTCCAAAGCGAGACATTAACACTGCTTTTGGATCGTCTTCTGTACGAATGATTTCAATCACTTCGTCCAGGTTCAGATACGCGACTAACAAACCTTCCAAGATATGCAAACGCGCAAGCACTTTGTCCAGACGATGCTGTAAACGACGGCGAACGGTCGCACGGCGGAACTCGATCCATTCTTTCAGAATCATCACCAGCCCTTTAACCTGAGGGCGGTTGTCCAAACCGATCATGTTGAGGTTTACACGGTAGCTCTTTTCAAGATCGGTGGATGCAAACAGGTGATTCATCAATTGATCGCAGTCTACGCGATTGGATCTCGGTACGATGACAATGCGTGTTGGGTTTTCATGATCCGACTCGTCACGAAGATCGTCCACCATTGGCAATTTCTTCGCACGCATCTGATTCGCAATTTGTTCTAGCAACTTGGCACCAGATACCTGATGAGGCAACGCCGTAATGACGATTTCACCGTTATCTTTTGACCAGACCGCACGCATTTTGATGCTGCCACGACCGTTTCGGTAGATCTTCTCAATGTCGGCTTTTGGCGAAATGATTTCCGCTTCAGTCGGGTAATCCGGTCCTTGTACATGCTGCATCACATCTTGCAGCTCAAGTTTTGGATTGTCGATCAGCTGTATCGTTGCTTCCGCCACTTCACGAACGTTATGCGGTGGGATGTCAGTTGCCATACCAACTGCGATACCGGTAACACCGTTCAGAAGGATATGAGGCAAACGCGCTGGCAGCATTTGCGGCTCTTTCATTGTGCCGTCAAAGTTAGGTTGCCACTCAACTGTGCCCTGACCTAACTCACCCAGCAGAACCTCGGCAAATTTAGACAGCTTAGCTTCGGTATAACGCATAGCAGCGAACGACTTCGGATCATCCGGCGCACCCCAGTTACCCTGACCATCCACCAGCGGGTAGCGGTAAGAGAATGGCTGTGCCATCAATACCATGGCTTCGTAACAAGCGGAATCACCATGTGGGTGGTATTTACCTAATACGTCACCAACAGTACGCGCTGACTTTTTGTATTTCGCCGCAGCGGAAAGACCCAGCTCCGACATTGCGTAAATAATGCGTCGTTGAACAGGCTTCAAGCCATCGCCAATGTATGGCAAAGCCCGGTCCATGATCACGTACATGGAATAATTCAGATAGGCGTCTTCGGTGAACCTGCGCATTGGCAGTTGTTCAACGCCATCAAAAGTAATTTCTGTCGACATCTATTAAACCTCAGCCAAATCGCCGTTGCTTTGTAGCCAGGTACGGCGGTCATCCGCACGTTTCTTGCCAAGCAACATATCCATCATTTCCATGGTCGCTTCACTGTCATCGATAGTGAGCTGCACCAATCGACGAGTGTTTGGATCCATGGTGGTTTCGCGCAACTGAAGCGGGTTCATCTCACCCAGACCTTTGAATCGCTGCACGTTGATTTTGGCTTTTTTCTTAGAAAGTCGCTCAAGGATGCCTTCTTTCTCGTCATCATCAAGCGCGTAGAATACTTCTTTACCACAGTCGATACGGTAGAGTGGCGGCATCGCAACATAGATATGCCCGGCTTCAACCAACGCTCGGAAGTGACGGGTAAACAATGCGCAAAGCAGGGTTGCGATGTGCAGACCATCCGAGTCCGCATCGGCAAGGATACAGATCTTACCGTAACGAAGCCCTTCAAGATTATCGTTATCAGGGTCAATACCCAGTGCGACTGAGATATCGTGCACTTCCTGAGAAGCAAGCACCTGATCTGCGGACACTTCCCAAGTATTCAGAATTTTACCTCGAAGCGGCATGACTGCCTGAAACTCACGATCACGGGCCTGCTTTGCAGAACCACCTGCAGAGTCCCCTTCCACAAAGAAGATTTCAGTGCGGTTTAGATCTTGTACGGAACAATCGGTCAGCTTACCCGGTAATGCCGGTCCTGATGCGACTTTCTTACGCACCACTTTCTTGCTGGCGCGCATACGTCGATGGGCGTTGGCAATACACAGTTCCGCCAGTTGCTCTGCCAGTTGAGGCTTTTCATTCAGCCATAGACTGAACGCATCTTTAACAACACCAGAAACAAACGCGGCGGTTTGGCGTGAAGAAAGCCGTTCTTTGGTTTGCCCTGCAAACTGAGGGTCCTGCATTTTAATCGACAATACGTAAGAACAACGGTCGAAAACATCATCACCAGTCAGTTTCACACCACGCGGCAAGAGATTACGGAACTCACAGAATTCACGCATCGCATCCAAAAGCCCCTGACGCAAACCATTTACGTGAGTACCACCTTGTTTAGTTGGAACCAGGTTAACGTAGCTTTCGGTGATCATCTCACCGCCTTCCGGCTGCCAGATAACTGCCCAGTTCGCCATTTCGGTTTCGGCAGAAAACTCACCAATGTATGGCTCTTCCGGAAGAACCGTGTAACCTTTCACACCTTCTGCAAGGTAGTCTTTTAAGCCATCTTCATAGAACCATTTGTGTTCTTCATTATTCACCTTGTCACTAAAGGTGATTTCTAGACCGGGACAAAGAACGGCTTTAGCACGCAGGTTGTTAACCAGTCGAAGCACAGAAAACTTGGCACTATCGAAATATTTGGCATCTGGCCAGAAATGAACGGAGGTCCCGGTGTTACGCAGACCACAAGTGCCTGTTACCGTGAGGTCGCTGACTGTATTACCGTTTTCAAAAGCGATTTCGTGTACATGCCCTTCACGCTTAACCGTTACTTCTACGCGTTTAGACAGGGCGTTTACAACGGAAATACCTACCCCGTGCAAGCCACCAGAAAATTTATAGTTGTCGTTGGAGAACTTACCACCCGCATGGAGCTTGGTCATGATAAGTTCGACACCCGATATCCCTTTCTCTGGATGAATATCGACAGGCATACCACGACCATCATCGATCACTTCAAGTGACTGGTCGTTGTGGAGAATGACTTTTATCTTCTTTGCATGCCCAGCAAGTGCTTCGTCGACTGAGTTATCGATAACCTCTTGGGCAAGGTGGTTAGGTCGCTCAGTTTCGGTATACATACCAGGACGATGTCGTACTGGGTCGAGACCTTCAAGAACGGACAGGTCTTTCGCATTATATTGTTCAGTCATAATACGGATTAATACTCAAAATGATTAGAATGCAATCAGCACCTTGATGCGTGATTGTTAAGTTTTTTGGTGACATTGTGGAAAATTGCGCCTAGTTGGAGAAAAAGACATCAAAAGCACAATGATAAAACTATGATGGAACATAGTCTGGAACAGACAAGGGGATGTCAAGTGACTGCGAGAAGTTAACCTCAAAATTATGACCCCATCCCCACTTGGGTTATCTACCCATGCATGTTTGATTTTATGGGCTACGAAGCTTAAAGCTTGAGAAACTGAATGATTTGTTCGGGGTATCTTTCAAAGTCCACAAAGCTATGATCTCCCCCCGCCTCTACAGTCTGTTTGGCACCCTTATATCGCTCTACAGCCTGACGATAATCCAATACTTCGTCTTCTTCTTGTTGAAGTAACCAAAAGTCAGAAGGTTGTTTAATTTCATCCACATCAAGCGCTTTGAGCTCATCCATGTGATTGGCTTCCAACACATACTCTTCCTGCGTATAAGGATTAGTCTGTGGACCCAGAAAATCTGCAAGTAGTTCATAAGGTTTCACTGCCGGGTTCACCAGCACCGCTTTGAATCCGTATAAGCTGTTCAGCCAGGTCGACAGATAGCCCCCTAGTGAGCTACCAATCAAACCAATTTGATAATCGGACTGATATTTTTCAATAGTTTCCAACAAAAACGACTCTGCCAGCTTTGGGTAACATGGCATCTGCGGAGCAACCACTTTGATGTCAGGTCGATTAACCCTGCACCATTCAATCATCACATTGGCTTTGTGTGACTGTGGAGAACTGTTAAAGCCATGAATATAAAGCAAAAGCGATGGCTTAGCGGACATTAGACTAATACCCCCCAGCAGAGAAATCAGGAAGGAACTCGCCATCGGGCAGGCGACCTACTTCTAATTCTAACTCGCCATAATGAGTCAGAGTCAGCATACGCCAGCCTGGTGAAAGGTTGTCTAACGCAAAGTCATCGCTGTTGGGTTTAAACTGGACACAGGTTGATGGCGTAGCAACAACTCGAACGCCTTGATAAATGACGTCGAAATCCTGATGTACGTGCCCACACAACACGGCTTCAACCTTATCGTACTTGCTCAATATCGACCAAAACGCATCGGCGTCTTTTAAAGAGTGTTGATCAAGCCAGTGGCTCCCCACCAAAACAGGATGATGGTGAAGTAAGACAACCGTCTTGTGATTTGGGTGTTCGCTCAGCTTTGCATCAAGCAGGGCAAGCTGCTCTTCACTCAGTCGACCATGGGGAACACCTTCTACCTGGCTGTCCAATAAAATGATCTGCCATTTGTCGCTAAGAACAACGTGCTGAGTGGTCTGAATTTGAGTAGAAGGCAGAATGCTGTGCATTTCCGGTTTAAAATCGTGATTACCCGGCAACCAGAAACATGGCTTCTTTAGCAATGCGATTCCATCTTCAAATCGCTGGTATGACACAGCAGTATGGTCCTGAGAAATATCACCGGTAGCCAAAATAGCATCAAATTCAATTTCATTTGAACGGATAGCATTCACAACAGCCTTGAAGCTCTCAAAGGTGTTAACGCTCAACAGACATCCGTCTTCAGGCTCAAATAAATGCGTGTCTGTAATCTGCAATAGTTTGATATCGCGACTTGAATCTAAGGACAATTTCAAAATATAACCCAGTTAAATCTCTCTACACTGTTTTAGTAAATTGGCGTTCGGCTGATACCGTTTTTTAGACAGAACGTAAGCCACTCACCTAAGAATTGGTTAAGTTGAAACTTTTCGTCCTTTTGCGCCATTTTTGTATTGGGATAATCATAACGAGCAAAGACCCGTGAAATCTGCTCGCTTGCACACACTTCTGCAACGCGAGCATCGTGATAGAGACGCACCGTCATCCTCGGAAGTGGAAAAACGGGCTGTTCGTCACATTGGCATACGTCGATGAGTGTTGTGTACTTGGTGACTTCGCTCACCTCTAACTGATAAGCCATAGACGCCACCTGATAAGAACGCACGTCCCCCACGCAGGGTTGCCCAGGCAGCAATGCATTCAGCTTGGCGTAATTGGTCTCATACACTCTCATAAGAGCGGCGAGATCAACGTGATATGGCTTATTCAACATGGTTTACTTCCAACGGGATTTTAGTTCTTCGTGATGCAGTTCCAACCATTGCAATGCAATTATTGAGGCACCATTCTCAATATTTCCGTCTCTGACGAGCTGATAAGCATCCTGGCGACTCATAACGTGCACTTTTATGTCCTCGTCTTCATAGTCTAAGCCATGAATGCCCTGAGCGCTCGCTGCGTCAACCTGCCCAACAAAAACGTCCAGTTTTTCAGAGCACCCGCCAGAAGAGGGATAATAACTTGTTATGGATTCAATTTTCCCAACTTCAACCCCTGCTTCTTCCATGGCTTCGCGCCTTACCACTTCTTCAGAAGACTCATCAGTATCGATAACGCCGGCAACAATTTCCATTTGCCATGGGTTGGCGTGTTCTAGAGCTCCGACTCGGATTTGCTCGATCATCACCACTTTGTCTTCAACAGGGTCGTAAGGCAGTAACGCCGCAGCGTGACCTCGCTCAAACATTTCTCGTTCGACGGGCTCGCTCCAACCACCGGCAAACAATTTATGCTGGAAGGTGTATTTCACCATCGAGAAAAAGCCTCGATAAAGCGATTTTCTTGAGATGATTTTTACATCTTGTGGAGTAAACTGTTGATGTTTGTTGTCTGATTGCTGCATTCCATGTCTCCAGAGATGAGAATTCTAATCATTGTATCCTTTAATCTCCAATGATTGCGCTCAACTTTTTTGATAATGATTGCAAAAATATTTAAATGAATAATTTAATTGCTGTGCTTTCCAGCGATTAATTGCTAAAAAATGCAAAGATAGGCATAAAAAACAAGCGAGTTAGGTTAAACTCGCATTGCTTCAATTTTTATTTTCACAAGGCAGGATAGGCAAAATGAAAAAGCTGCTTCCACTATTGATTACCGCCGCACTGAGCAGTAATGCAGCCTGGGCAGATAACCTGGCAGAGATATACGATCTAGCAAAACAAAACGACCCACAATTACTTGGCGCCGCCGCACAACGTGAAGCAGCCTTTGAAGCCGTGAATAGCTCTCGCAGTACCTTGCTTCCTCAAATTAACCTCACTGCTGGATATAATATCCTTGAGAGCAGTAAAAACGAACGTGATGGCAATGCATTGACTGCCGGCGTTGCTTTTAAACAAGAATTGTATGACCGTAGTAGCTGGGTAAGCTTGGATCAAGCAGAGAAAACTGCCCGTCAGGCAGACTCAGTATACGCAGCAGAGCAACAAGGTTTGATCCTTCGTGTTGCACAAGCCTATTTCGAAGTGCTTCGAGCTCAAGACAGCCTTGACTTCGTTCGAGCTGAAAAAGCTGCGGTTGCTCGTCAGCTTGAGCAGACTAAACAACGTTTTGAAGTCGGTCTATCTGCGATTACAGACGTGCATGATGCACAAGCACAGTATGACAGTGTTCTTGCTTCAGAAGTACTGCAAGAAAACACGTTGGCGAATAGCTACGAAGCGCTTCGTGAAATCACAGGTGAAGAGCACCAAAATCTCGCCATTCTGGACACTAAACGTTTCTCAGCAAGCCGCCCAGAGTCCACTACAGAATCTCTGATTGAAAAAGCTCAGCAAGAGAACCTCTCGTTGCTGGCAAGACGAATTTCACAAGATATTGCTAAGGATTCCATTTCTCTGGCAGATGCTGGTCACTTACCAAGTCTGACTCTAGACGGTGGTTACAAGTATACAGATAACTCTGGCTCTTCATTGCCAGGTGGAAACGATAACTTTAACGACTTCAACATTGGCATTAATCTAGCCGTACCGCTTTACACTGGTGGCAACATCACTTCTAAAGTGAAGCAGGCTGAAGCCAATTACGTTAAGTCGAGCCAAGAGCTTGAGCAAACCTACCGCACGGTAGTGAAAGATGTGCGTGCACACTACAACAACATCAACGCAACCATTGGTGCTATCCGGGCTTATAACCAGTCTGTGGTTTCTGCGAGATCAGCGTTAGAAGCGACCGAAGCAGGTTTCGATGTTGGTACTCGTACTATCGTCGATGTACTTGATTCAACACGTCGTCTGTACGACGCTAACCGCAACCTGTCGGATGCACGTTACAACTACATCCTTAGTGTTTTACAGCTTCGTCAGGCTGTCGGTACGTTGAGCGAGCAGGATATTCTCGACATTAATGCAGGTTTGAAATCCGCGAGCTAATCGGTAGGATTAAAGATATAAAAAACGACGCTTATTTAAGCGTCGTTTTTTTGTTTAAACAGAAGGGAAGACTAACCACGTCCACCTTTGATGGCTTCAATGATTTCTGTCGTTGAACAACCATCTTCGAAATTAAGAACCCGAACTTCACCGCCAGCAGCAATCACTTCCTCGCCACCCGCAATTTCTTCGGGTTTGTAATCACCACCTTTCACCAGCAGGCTCGGCAGAACTTCAGAAATTAAGCGCTGTGGGGTTTCTTCACTGAATGGCACAACCCAGTCCACCGCGCCCAACCCAGCCAATACCGCCATACGACGATCAGTAGAGTTTACAGGTCGACCGGGACCTTTTAACGCTTTGACCGATTCATCGGTATTGACGGCAACAATCAGTCGATCACCCAGTTCTGCTGCATGATTTAGGTAAGAGACATGACCTGCGTGTAGGATATCGAAGCAGCCATTGGTCATGACCACCTTCTCACCTTTTGCACGGGCTTTCTTCACTGCATCGATTAGGTCAGCTTCAGTAATTACGCCAAAATCGGTGTCCTGAGAACCGTGTACTGCTTCAGCCAGCTCAATAGTAGAAAGCGTCGATGTACCCAGCTTACCAACTACTACACCCGCCGCAGCATTCGCCAGCGCACAAGCTTCATCCAGCGGCTTACCAGCCGCGACAGACGCTGCAAGTACCGAGATAACGGTATCACCCGCACCTGTGACATCAAACACTTCTTTTGCCTGTGTTGGCAGGTGGAAGGGTTCTTGCCCTTTGCGAAGCAGAGTCATGCCGTGTTCACTGCGAGTGACCAGCAGAGCTTCAAAATCGAACTCCTCGATCAAAGCTAAGCCTTTTTCAACCAACTCTTCTTCGTTTTTGACTTTGCCTGCGACCAGCTCAAACTCCGCCATATTTGGTGTAAGCAATGTGGCACCGCGATAACGCTCAAAATCTGCCCCTTTAGGGTCAATGAAAACCGGCACATTCGCAGCGCGTGCTTTCTGGATGAACTGTTGAACGTGTTCCAGAGCGCCCTTTGCATAATCAGACAAAATCACTGATTTCACGTTTGGCAGCGCTTTTTCCATACGCTCTAAAACGTATTGCGCATCGGTATTTTCGAAGCTGTCTTCAAAATCTAGGCGAATCAACTGCTGCCCACGGCTCATCACTCGAAGTTTGGTGATGGTCGGGAAATCAGGCAGCGCGACAAAATCGCATTTCACTTTCAGAGACGACAACTTATCATTCAGAACTTTTGCAGGCTCATCTTCACCGGTTAACCCAACAAGGTGGGCATGGCCGCCCAGCGCTGCAATGTTCATGGCCACGTTTGCCGCACCGCCAGGACGCTCTTCGTTGTCTTCGACCTTAACCACAGGGACTGGGGCTTCTGGGGAAATGCGTCCCGTTGGTCCGTACCAGTAGCGGTCAAGCATCACGTCGCCAACAATAAGCACTCCTGATTGAGCGTAATCCGGCAAAATTGGTTTCATGTTTGTCTCCAAAAATACAATTCCGGCGGCATAGTAACATAGCCACCAGAACCAAAAAAAGTGGGGTTCAGGCGTAACAGTCAGTCCTGAACATGTTGTCCTTTAGTCGATTAACCACTCACGCCATGAATGAATAACGCATTCACGTTCTTCTTTAAGTCGATCTTCTGCAACATCTGCATCTTGATTCAACAAGTTACGGTGATGAATTTCATCCCGAATCGTAGTGTATGCCGACGTTAACTTCGCGGCTTGCTGTGCTGGCAACAATGACAGGTTTGCTGCAGCTTCAAGAATGCGTACATTATCGGAGTAAGTCAGTAAAGATTCCGATTGAGAACTGAAGTTTAGGACAAGGTATTGCACCAGAAATTCAATATCCGTGATGCCGCCGGGATCCTGCTTCAACATAAAGCGACCCGCTTTCTTTCCGCCTAAGTGGTCACGCATTTTCTCACGCATCTCCACCACTTCTTTCTTCAGTTTGTCCTGTTCACGAGGTTGTGACAGAACCTTAGCGCGAGTCGCTTCAAAGGCTTCTTTCAAAGGCGTATCACTATAAATTGCGCGCGCACGTACCAGCGCCTGATGTTCCCATGTCCAGGCATCCTGAAGCTGATACTCTTCAAACGCATCCGTTGGGCTCACCAACATACCAGACGCACCAGACGGGCGAAGACGCGTATCGGCTTCATACAAAATACCCGACGCTGTCCGAGTAGAGAAAATGTGGATGATTCGCTGAGCAAGACGCAGGTAGAACTGTCGACCATCGATTTCTTTTTTTCCATCGGTGTACACATGGACCGGGCAGTCGTGCATGAACACGATGTCCAGATCCGAGTTGTAACCCAGCTCCCAGCCACCCACTTTGCCGTATCCAATCACCGCAAAGCCTTTTCCGTCTCTGTCTTTGAGATGGGTGGGTTCGCCGTACTTTTCCGTAACTTGTAGCCAGGCTTGCCCAACGACCGCTTCAACAATGGCTTCTGCAAGATACGTTAAGTGGTCACTTACTTTCATGACGGGCAACACACCAGCAATGTCAGCCGCCGCAATTCGAAGAATGCAGATCTGCTTAAACTGACGCAGCGCTTCCATCTGCTGCTCCATATCGTCCTCGGGGATTCGAGCAAGATAATCACGCAGCTCCGACTTGTATTCCGTTAAGGGTATTGGATTATAAAGGTGTTGGGGATCGAGCAGCTCATCCAGAAGAATGGGGTAGCGGGAAAGCTGCTCGGATATCATTGGACTGGCAGTACAGAGCCTTACGAGCTGAGTCAGTGCAGCCGGGTGTTCGTCCAGAAGCTCAAGATAGGTTGTACGAGTGCAAATGTTGTGCAGAAGATGCAGCACACGTGGTAAACCGAATTCCGCATCCTTGTGGTTATACAAAGCATGGAAGATTTTCGGCATTAGGCGGTTTAAAACTTCACGCCCTCTCGGTCCCAACGTTTTTTTCGCCAGATCGGTTTTAAAGCCAACAATGGTTTGCACCATGGGTTCTGGGGCTTCGACTTTTAAGTCATCTTCCAGAATGTGAGTAAGCACTTCCTCTTTATGGGCAAGATCCCACATTTCACTGAAGTGCTTGGCGACGGTTTGTGTCTCTTCCTCTTCTTCGCCAATCAGCAGCTCGAACACACCATGAATGTTCTCCATGTGCTGGCTGATTTGTTCACGCAATGCTTCCCAACTTTCCGCTTTGAGAGCAAATGCCAGTCTCTGCCTGTCCAGCTCTTTGTCTGGCAAGGTCTGGGTTTGTTTGTCCCCAATTGCCTGAATCAAATTTTCTAGTTTTCTGAGGAACAGATAACCTTCTCGCAGTTGCCCGACTTCTTCTGAGTTGAGCAAGGCTTTGTCTTCGATAGCATTCAACGTTTCAAGCAAGCCACGACCACGCAAGCTTGGCTCGCGACCACCGCGAATCAACTGGAAAACCTGAGCGATGAATTCCACTTCACGAATGCCACCAGCACCCAGTTTAATGTTGTTCGACAAACCACGACGGCGCACTTCGGTGCTGATCATCGACTTCATTCGACGCAATGACTGAATGGCACTGAAATCAATGTAACGGCGGAATACAAACGGACGTAACATCCCTCGCAGTTCCTGATATTCCGGGTACATTTCCCGCCCCATGACTCGGGCTTTGATCATGGCGTAGCGCTCCCAGTCACGCCCCTGCTCCTGATAATAATCTTCAAGAGCTGCGTAACTCATTACCAATGGACCACTTTCGCCAAACGGGCGTAGCCTCATATCAACTCGGTAACAGAAACCGTCGAAGGTTTGTTGATCCAACGCTTTAATTAAACGCTGACCTAATCGCGTGAAGAATTGCGCATTGGCAATACTGCGTCTGGCACCTTGGGTTTCGCCGTTTTCAGGATAGGTAAAAATCAGGTCGATATCAGACGAGAAATTTAACTCGCCGCCACCCAGCTTTCCCATACCAATGATGAGCATAGGTTGGGCTTCACCATTTTCATTACATGGGGTCCCCCACTCGTTACAGCAGGTTTGATAGAGATGGTGGTAGGTTTCAAAAATCAATGCTTCTGCTAATGCCGACAAGTGAAGCAGACTGTTTTCCAACGACCAGGAAGAAGTGAAATCTCGCCATGCGATGTAGACCATTTCCCGACGACGGAATTCTCGAAGCCTTTTCATCATGGCGTTCTCGTCTTCCGTTTTCGCCAGAAGCTTCTTCAATCTATCGCGATAATCCACCGACCGATTCTGCGTCGCCAGCATCTCCGGTAGGCGTTTACACAGCTTTTCATCTCGCTGCAAGCTGTCGGAAATAAAATCGCTTAATCCAAGAACACGTTCCAACTCGACCAGTTTGTTCTCTGGCCAGGTTTCAAACACGGATGGGTATTGTTCTTCGATCTTTTGACGTGAGAGTTGGGCTTGTTCGGCAATCGGCGTCGGTAAGGTCATTGTCTATCCCTGTCAACGAGTTAGGTTATTTTTATTCGATTTACCATATCACATAAAAAAACGCCCACATATGGGATGTGGGCGTTATTTAGCGATTTTATAATCAAACATTAAACGACTGTATTTTACCATCCAGCTCTTCGGCATTGGTCTGCATGATTTCGGAGGTTTCAAGCAGCTCGCTGACAACCACAACCGAAGCTTCAACCAGTTCACGAACATTGGTCAGGTTCTGGTTCATCTCTTCGGCAACCGTACTCTGCTGACCCGCAGCGGTGGCGATCTGGAAGTTCATGTCGTTGATTTCACTTACCTGAGCCACGATACCGTCAAGCTCGGTTCCGGCATTGGTAACCAGGTCGACCCCTTCTGCTGCTTCCACAACACTTTTTTCCATCAGCTCTACCGCAGAATTGGCACTGCTTTGTAGCTGAGTAATCATTTCCTGAATTTCAACTGTTGCTTGCTGAGTACGTTGTGCAAGATTTCGAACTTCGTCGGCGACAACTGCGAAGCCACGACCTGCTTCACCAGCACGAGCCGCCTCAATAGCCGCATTCAATGCCAACAGGTTAGTCTGCTCAGAAATCCCCTGAATCGTTCCTACTACGCTGCCAATGGATTCAACACGCTCTTCGACTTGGTTAACTGCTTGTGCCGACTCGGAAATGTCTCCCGATAGCTCACTCATTTTTCCAACTGTGTCCTGAACAAATCGCTGACCTTGCTGCGCTTGTTGAGAGGCATTTTCTGTCACAGATGAAGCGTTTTGTGCATGCTCTGCGACGGTTTGCACCGTTGTCGTCATCTCGCTCATCGCAGTTGCTAGCTGGTCGATTTCGTTAAACTCTTCTTGTGCCGACTCTTTCGTCTCAGACATGCTGATCGTCATGACTTCGGTAAGACCAGACAACTCTTGTGATGAGTCGATCTGCATCTTGATCACTTCTTGCAACTGAGCTCGTGTCTTTTCCAGCTCGCGAGCCAGATCGCCGTACTCATCTTTGCATTCCATGTTGATCGGTGTGGAAAGATCTTTGTCCGCCATACGCTGGATGCTGGATGCGATGTATTGAGTCTGGCGAAGCATGATTCTTGCCGCACCCAGCAGCAATACAACAAATACGATGATCATCACAATGGTTTGCCAGAACACTTGCATTAGGTATTCGTCGTAACGCATCTGTGCAACATCGCCGCTTTGTGAGGCAACAACAAACCAGTCGGCACCACTGATCTTACTGGCATACTCAAAACGATTGCCGTTTTCCAGCTCGAAGCCAAAACCGGAAGAAGCACTACCAATCAGACTGGAAAGCTGTTGACCATTTTCTGTGGTTTGAGAAAGATCCGAGATTTGTCTGGCAGAAGGATGACCTAATACTTTGCCAGTATTGCGTTCCACCAGATAAACATAGTGATTGTTGTCTGAATTCTTAACCAGAGCGGTGATTGTTTTTTCTGCCAGAGACGTGGCATCTGAACCGTTACTCGCTAATACGCTATCAATAAATGAAGCTTGAGCGTGAGAAACTTCTTTGGCTTGGTCTTTTTGGACAATTACCAAGGAGTCATAAAAAGTGCTCGCATCCCACAATTGTTTCGCAATGATCAAAACGGTACTGAATACCATCAACATTACGAGTTTTGGGACCAAACGAATGTCAGTAATGACTCGTTCCCACGGCTTGAATTTCATGCTCGCCATCTCACCTACTCCACCTTTTGTTCATCTTTCATTGCGAACGTTCATTTTTAATAGGGCACGAACGTTGCCGCATTCCTTATGAGACGTAGCTTTATCGTTGTTGAGGATTTATTTTACGCCTCGTATGAAAAAAGCATGATAACAAAGACATCAGACAGTCATTGAGCTACCAGTCACTTTTCGTCTACGGATTGCCCTAATTGTGATCCAATGCTTGTTGTTCACGCATTTTGTTGAGAAACCCGTGATTTTTGTATCGGCATTGATACAGAAACCTGAAGTAACTTTTTGAGTTAGATAAAGAAATGAGCTCGAATTGAGCTAAAAAATAAAGAGTGAGTATTAGACTTGTCACATAGATTACCCAAGTGATGGAAATTCACTTGGGTAATGGATTTTAGATTTTTGCTATTTATTGCCAGTAAGGTGTGGCATCGATGCTCATCTGGCGAGTCTGTTCCATAGCATGCAAGATGGAGTTCTCCTGGCGAATCAGCCAACGCTCCAGTTGCGCTTGTTCATCACCTTCCAATTGCTCCAACAACGCATGCAAAGGTTCTAACATTAAAAGATCATCAATTCCCTGCCTGAGATCTTCCCATGGCAGCCGGAAAGCATTGCGGTCTTCAAAGTCATAAATAGAGGCGAAGCAGACGCCGGTGTAAAGATTACGGGTCAATCGGTATTGCTGGTCAATGTATTCTTGTCGGTTCAATTGACGCTCAGGTGGAAACGCTTCAACCAGCTCAGCCCAAGTTCTGTCGAGCTGTTTTGCCGAGAACTGTCGCACACCTTGTGCCATTTTCTCTCTTGCTTTGTCATCCAGAAACGGCTGCCAGCCACGGGTCAGGATCCAGCGGCTCAGATCTAACAACAAACCTGTGTAGCGCGAAGAGCAAAGTAACTTAAGTGCCTGTTCTCTGTCTGGAAGAGCATCGCGTTGAATACCAAGCTGATCCACCAGCCATTTCCGAGCATCCAGTTTACGCAGAACGTGCCCTTTGTCTTCCATCAGATCATCAAGGTACACAGCAGTTTTCAACCAGTTCAGTTCTTCTTCTAGCCACATCAGTTCCTGACGAAGAATTGCACTGGCGCGGCGCGGAACAATGCCTCCAAACACAGAAAGAGTCTGACGAATGAATCCGATGGAATGTGCAATTTCATGAAGGGCGTTGAATTCATCACGCTCAACATAAATTTGTTCGTGATAATGCCAATGTTCCAGTGCATGTTCTAACGATTGAATGAAGCAGTATTCCGCGTTGTGCGAAGTTTCTGTAGAAACCAGTGGTAGCGGTTTTACTTTGTCACCTTCATAACCATAAGCAAGTCGGTAACCGCGTGCGGCTTTGCTTAAGTTACCTAATCGCATCCCACCATTTTCACTCAATGTGCGGGCGAGATTGAAAAGCGCATCTGTCTGACCAGACTTAAGCTCAAGTTCAACTTCACAGATCTCATCCCGGTTGCCACTTGCAGTCACCCACCCCTGATCAAACGCGACCTCAACCTGACTGCCGTCAGACATACTGATAAGCCATTGCTCGCGTTTGAAATCGGTAGAAAAAATGGGAGTAAGCTCTTGCTGAAGCACGCCTAATTCTTTGCCTACTGGCCATATGTCGTTAGGATGAAGTGTCAGGTCGGGAGAATTGCTGGAATGTTCTGCATTATATTCAGGTCGTTGATGCAAACCTGCGACAACACGCCCTGCGGTTTTGACTGTCTGAACAAAGACATCGTCGTAGCGTCGAATCCGTAGGCCAGTGTCGTGTTGTCTTAACCAATTATCCGGTGTATCAAAGTAGGTGTTACCCAGCTCTCGACAACTGTGCTGAAGAACTTTTTCCTCAGCTATTTTGGCAACCAAAGTCGTTGAAAATTCAGGTGAAACAAAAAACTTCAGTTCTATCTCGGTTTCCATATTTTTACCTTTAACGGATGACCCTGACAGCATATTGCCTAATACCATCATCGGCAAGTGGCAAATATAGCCCAAATGATGATCTAAAACAGTTTTAATGATGGATTGATTAGGTTAACATGCGCGACTTTATAGCCATCGTTCAAGATTTCGCCTTATGGCAGAAGTTTCTATAGGTTATATTTTTTAGGTTGAATAACCATGCCAGTAAATACAATTATGGGGTTATTTGCAAAGTCCCCTATTAAACCTTTGCAACGCCACGTTGTGTGTGTGAATGAGTGCTGCTCCCACCTGGTAAATTTCTTTGAAGTTTGCTCTCAGGGCGATTGGGAAAAAGCCAGTGAAATTCGCGCACAAATTTCTCATCTGGAGAAGGAAGCGGATTCCCTTAAGCGAGAAATTCGCTTAAAGCTGCCTCGTGGTTTGTTCTTACCTGTAGACCGCACAGACATGCTTGAACTACTGACTCAGCAAGACAAGCTGGCCAATCTGGCGAAGGATATTGCCGGTCGCGTCGTCGGACGTCAGTTGCAAATTCCAGAGCCACTTCAGGAAAACTTCATTTTGTATGTCAAACGTTGCCTTGATGCTGCCGAGCAGGCGCAGAAAGTGATCAACGAACTGGACGAATTACTGGAAACTGGCTTTAAGGGTCGCGAAGTCACTTTGGTGGCAGAGATGATCCATCAACTGGATGCCATCGAAGATGATACAGATGCCATGCAGATTGAACTGCGCCAGCAACTTATGGCGATCGAATCGAAGTACAATCCGATCGACATCATGTTCTTATACAAGATTTTAGAATGGGTAGGTGGCATCGCCGATCAAGCTCAGCGCGTTGGCGCAAGGCTTGAGCTGATGTTATCTCGTTCATAAACGAAAACTGAAACACATAACATGAGATGGGATTGTAATAAGGCGCACGGAGAGCTTGTGTGCCTTTCTTGTGCGCTTGTACAAAACTCCCCTCATACGTTATCCAACAACTAGGTATTACGATGGATATCCTCGCGAACTACGGCACTATCATTATTTTAGTTGCAGCATTATTTGGCTTCATGATGGCTATCGGTATTGGTGCAAATGATGTAGCAAACGCCATGGGTACATCAGTCGGCTCAAAAGCGCTGACTGTAAAACAAGCGATCATCATCGCGATGATTTTCGAATTTGCCGGTGCTTACTTAGCAGGCGGTGAAGTGACGGATACGATCCGTAAAGGGGTAATCGAAACCTCTCTGTTTGCTGATCAGCCAGACGTTTTGGTCTACGGTATGATGTCTGCCCTTCTGGCAGCGGGTACCTGGCTACTATTGGCTTCCTACATGGGCTGGCCAGTATCGACAACACACTCTATCATTGGTGCCATTATTGGTTTCGCCTGTATCTCCGTTGGTACTGAAGCCGTTGACTGGGCCTCTGTTCAAGGCATCGTAGGTAGCTGGATCATCACGCCAATCATTTCTGGTTTCTTCGCTTACGTGATCTTTGTGAGTGCGCAGCGTCTGATTTTCGATACGGAAAACCCACTGATCAACGCGAAACGCTTTGTCCCTGTGTACATGTTCATTACCACTATGGTTATTGCGCTTGTTACCATCAAGAAAGGTCTAAAGCACGTTGGTTTGCACCTGAGCAACACTGAAGCATGGCTTTGGTCTGCCGGTGTTTCTGGTCTAATTATGATCGGCGGTTACCTGTACATTCAGAAGAAATTTGCTCACCGCGAAGACGACCACAGTTTTGCTGGCGTTGAAAGTATCTTCAGCGTACTGATGGTGATCACTGCATGTGCCATGGCTTTTGCTCACGGTTCTAACGACGTTGCGAACGCAATCGGTCCTCTTTCAGCGGTCGTATCCACAGTTGAGAACCTAGGTGAAATCACCACGAAAAGCTCTATTGCCTGGTGGATCCTTCCTCTTGGTGGTATTGGTATTGTTGTCGGTCTGGCGACTATGGGTCACAAAGTAATGGCTACCGTAGGTACAGGCATTACAGAACTGACTCCAAGTCGTGGTTTCGCCGCTCAGCTTGCAACAGCTTCAACCGTTGTTCTGGCATCAGGTACTGGTCTGCCAATTTCAACTACTCAGACTTTGGTGGGTGCGGTTCTGGGTGTAGGTTTCGCCCGTGGTATCGCAGCACTGAACCTAGGTGTAGTGCGTAATATCGTTGCTTCCTGGGTCGTAACACTACCAGCAGGCGCACTGCTTGCTGTTGTGTTCTTCTATGCAATCCAAGGGATGTTTATGTAAGGCTTTTGTTAGCCACATGTCATTATTGACTCAAACGCACAGAAAGGGAGGCTTTGCCTCCCTCTTTTGTTGCACCAGTGCCTGAAACTTCATACTATCTGTGTCTAATTAAGAATAAAGGGGTAGCGTCAAAGTGTTATCCCACCTCATCATCAGTTAAGGGACGTACCGTGAAAAAACTTATTTGTCTGGTCCTCTTTAGCATGCTTGCCGCACCAGTCAGTTTTGCCAAAGACCGCTACATTTCAGACAACCTATTCACTTACATGCACGCTGGACCGAGTAACCAGTTTCGTATCATTGGCAGCGTAAATGCAGGCGACAAAATTACCTTAGTCGCGACAAACCGTGAAACAGGATACAGCCAGGTCGTTGACTCAAAGGGTCGTAAGGGCTGGGTAGAAAGCAAATACGTATCAACCAGACCAAGCATGGCAGAGCGCTTACCTAAGCTGGAAAAAGAGCTTGGTGAAGTAAAAGAAAAGCTGGCTAACGCCCGTAAGAATTCAGATGATGAAAAAGCAGGGCTGGTGGATTCTCTTGAATCGCGTAATGAACAAATCAAAGAACTTGAGAAAAACTACGCAGACATGAACAAGCAGTTGACCGCGTCTCAGAGCGAAGTACGTGAACTGCGTGCCAAGCTAGACACTCAAAAAGAAGACTTGCTGCTTAAGTACTTCATGTACGGTGGCGGAGTTGCCGGAATTGGACTTATCTTAGGTTTGATTCTTCCGCACCTTATCCCGCGTAGGAAGAAATCGCCTTCTGGTTGGGCATAATCGAATTATCTAGACTCTGATGACATTAAAAGGGCTCCTTTCGGAGCCCTTTTGCTATTTAGGATAAGAAGCTAACTAACGCCATTCATACAGAGCAGGGATTTCTATCTTCTCCCCTTCAAAGTCCACCACTACGGTTCTTGGAGTGATGCTTTCAATCTTGACTCGCTCATCCACCCAATCGCCTTCTTTCACTTCCTGACCATTGACCTTCACCCAGCGTCTGTCACTGCTTGAGGCGTACATGTGAGTTTGAAGGTTCAGCGCAGGTAATTTTCCGCGAAAACGGCGTTCATTCCCCACTAACTCTGTGACTTCATATTGAGCATCGTCCCGGTTACGAGTACTTCCAGTGGTAGATGTGTCACTGATCGCCGACTGAACCATTTGCGCCAGCTCAGGAGACAGTTCAGACAAATCAAGATTATCCAGCGATTCGCCTGAGCGTTCAGACTTGGCAGATTCCGTTTCTACAGGTTGATAGACAAATTCCTGTGGCGTATTTTCAACAGGTTGTCCGTCAACCGCTGGAAGCGCGACAAGTTCGCCAAACTGAGGAAAGTCCAGAATCTTAGCTTGCTGCACTTTCACACTTTCAACCTGAACAATAGGAGACGTGTCTGGCTGGTAGTTTAAGTAGTGCCAACTGGCAACCAAAATCGCCGGAGTGAACAGTATGACTGTTTTAAAAAATCCAGACCCACTTGCTGCTCGTGCTGGTTCTGCACGAACCTGCATCGCCTGAGGACGCTGATACCCCGATTCTGTTTGCTTGAGCCTTTGAAGTACATTAGACATCGGTTGGCTCCTCTTTCTTTGGCGTTAATGTGGGTGCCGACTCATTGGTGATCAAATCCAAAAGCTGCAATGTTTTCGCTCCGGCTATTCCATCCACAAACAGCCCCTGCCAACGCTGAAACGCTTCCACTTTCTCTTTGAGGCTTTCGTCGAAAATACTGTTACTTTCTGAGCTTTCCCCAAGAGCCTTCGAAAGCATATCTTCTAATGCTGCTACTGACTCACCCTGATTCCCTAACTTTAAGGTCTGAGCGATAGGGTCGTGCCAGAGTGTTCGGTACTCTCCTGCCCACTTTTCTTCTAGCCAGAAGCGGGGAATTTCCACTCGCTCATCGCCCAGAAGCAGTTGCGCGTTATCGTTGTTCAGGGAGAACAACACAGCATAATGACGTTGGTTATCCACGTTCAGTGCGAACACCACTGGGCGATTCTGCTTGCCCACTTCATCCAAGGTGCCCGTTTCAACGGTACAGTAATAGGCTGACTCTGTTCTTTCGCATTCAGAATCTCTTACCGAGCCCTGAAGCCCCCAGACATTAAATAGCTTCAACGTTGCTGCAATCGCATCATGACTGCCAGACAATATCGGAGCGAGCGTCTGCTCAACTGGTACTTTGACCGTCTGAGTTTCTACTCGCACTTCCCTTGGCGCCTCTGGCATCCATTTTTGTAGGGCAAGTGGCGTAGCAAAGTAAGCAAAAGCTGCCAGCGCAGCACTCGAACCCAATAACATCAGAGAGGGCAGCACACTGGTTCGTGAGGATTTCGTAGTTATGACTGATTCGACAGGTGCTTGAAACGCCATCACGTCTTCACTCGCCGCCTGAGCGATCGTCTTATTCACCGTTTTAACGCCACTTTGGCTGGCATATTGAAGGCACTTGTCACACACCAGGTTAATCAACCTTGGAATGCCCTGAGTAAATCGAGCTATGGTTTTCACCGCAGTAGGTTCAAACAGTTCAGAAGATCCATTCGCCTGCGCAAGACGAAAGTCAATGTATTCGCCGATTTCCGCGGGGTTAAGAGGCAATAAGTGATAACGCCCTGTTATCCTTTGCGCTAACTGACGCAGCTCTGTGGTTTGCAATTTGGCTTGCAATTCTGGCTGACCGATTAACAACACTTTCAACAGTTTCTGGCTGTCAGTTTCAAGGTTGGTCAGCAACCTGAGTTGCTCTAAAACGTCGGGCAAGAGGTGCTGCGCTTCATCAATAATCAGAAGCGTCTGAAACCCGTTGTCATAGTTGTCGAGCAGGAATTGCTGAATCGACTGAGTCAGAATCTTCAGAGAAGCTTCATCTGGATACTCAATCCCAAACTCATCACAAATCGCTTCCAGTAAATCCTGACTGGAATAGGTAGGGTTGAGAATCAACGCTGCTTTGGTCTCTTCACCCAGAGCAGACAACATGGCTTTTGACACGGTAGTTTTCCCCGTGCCTACTTCGCCCGTCAGCATCGCAAAACCGCCGCCCTCACCCAAACCGGATTGAAGGTGGTTCATCGCTTCACGATGACGAGCGCTTAAATACAGGTACTTTGAACTGGGTACTATTGAGAATGGCAATTCAGTAAAACCGAAAAAATCCTTATACATGCTCATCTCTCTTCGCTAAGATTCTGGCAAATTACCATTGTGACGAGGTTTGTAAAGCCTCACGACAAACTAGGGAGTCAAACTTGGACGTATATTTAGTCGGTGGCGCCGTTCGTGACCAATTACTGGGCATTTCTGTCCACGACAAAGATTGGGTAGTCGTAGGCAGTTCACCTGAACAAATGCTGTCACAAGGCTTTCAGACCGTAGGGAAAGACTTTCCGGTTTTCCTTCACCCTAAGACTCATGAAGAGTACGCACTGGCTCGAACAGAACGTAAATCAGGTCATGGGTACACCGGATTCGAATGCCACTTTTCTCCTGATGTGACCATCGAAGATGATCTTCTGCGTCGTGATTTGACGATCAATGCCATGGCACAGCATGAAGACGGCACCATTATCGATCCCTATGACGGGCAACAAGATCTTCAAAACAAATTGCTAAGACACGTATCGGATGCGTTTGTCGAAGATCCATTGCGTGTTCTTCGTGTTGCGCGTTTTGCCGCCAAGCTTGCGCCTTTAGGATTTACCGTGGCGGATGAAACCCTAGAATTAATGAGCAAGATAGCGCAATCCGGAGAACTCTCACACCTGACAGCGGAGAGGGTCTGGCAGGAATGGCATAAGTCTCTCACTACCGAAAGACCTGACGTTTTTCTTGAAGTGCTCAGACAATGTGGCGCTCTGAAAGTCGTTCTTCCTGAATTGGATGTTCTGTTTGGTGTACCACAGCCTGCGCAATGGCACCCGGAAATTGATACGGGGATCCACACTTTAATGGTTGCCAGGCAGGCTGCCGATTTGAGCCAGGATCCAGTCATTCGCTTCGCCGCACAGGTACACGATCTAGGAAAAGGCGTGACACCGGAGGAAGAATGGCCAAGTCATAAGATGCATTGCCATACTGGTCTCAAAGTGATCAAGCAGCTGTGTAGTCGCATCAAGATCCCAAATGAATATCGCGACACAGCTTTGGTGGTGTGCGAACACCACACCAACATTCACAGAGCAGAAGAACTTCGAGCCAATACGAAACTTAAGATCCTCAATAAACTGGATGTATGGCGAAAACCTGAAAGGCTAAAGCAACTGTTGATCTGTTGTGAGGCGGATCATCGTGGACGTTTAGGTTTGGAAGACAACCCCTACCCTCAGACCCACATTTTCAATCAAGCCTACCAAGCGGCATTAAGAGCCGACGTGCAAGATGTGATTCGGGATGGGTTTACCGGAAAGAACATCCGGGAAGAGCTAGACAGAAGACGCTTGAATTTTATTAAAGAAATATAAGCCACGAAAAAGCGCCACTTTCTTAGAAGGTGGCGCTTTTTGCTCTAAGCTCTAAGCTCTAAGCTCTAAGAAATTATTCTTGAGGTACCACTTTACCAATGTAAGGCAAGTTACGGTATTTCTGAGCGTAATCAATACCAACACCGACAACAAACTCGTCTGGGATTTCAAAACCGATAAATTTCGCATCTACTTCCACTTCACGACGAGAAGGCTTATCCAGCAACGTACAGATTTGAATAGACGCAGGCTCACGAATCTCAAGGATCTCACAAACTTTGCTTAGCGTATTACCTGTATCGATGATGTCTTCCACCAGCAGCACGTCTTTGTCCTTAATGTCGTCATCCAGATCTTTCAGGATGCGGACATCGCGTGAACTTTCCATCGCATTGCCGTAACTTGATGCTGTCATAAAGTCCACGGTGTGGTTTTGACCGATAGTACGGGTAAGGTCAGCCATAAAAACAAACGAACCACGCAGCAGTCCCACCAGCACCAGTTCTTTGTCTGAGTTCTTGTAATGTTCGGTGATTTTCTCGCCCAATTCGACAACGCGCTTCTGAACATCTTGCTCAGAAATCATGACTTCAACTGTATGTTTCATACTGCTCTCAATTTATTAGTGACTGATTTTGTAGAATAAATCACATTATCTAAAATTTATATTTTCGTTAATGTGCGTCCATTAACACATTTTACCATTGCAAACTACTCAGGGAAATTTTTAACTTGGTCATGAAAATGAGTACTTTCCGGCATTTCTTCATTGACACTTTTATATGCACCATTACACTCATAATGCAAATCTAATTATAAAATAATCATTAAACTTTATATGTTGGCAAGGAAATAAAAACTATGGATACAGTAAAAAAACGTCCAAGAACAAGGCTATCTCCACAAAAGCGTAAAGAACAGCTTCACGATATTGCTATCGAAGTGTTCGCAAAACGCGGCATCGGTCGCGGGGGTCACGCTGATATCGCAGAAATTGCACAGGTTTCTGTTGCAACAGTATTCAACTACTTTCAGACACGTGAAGACTTGGTTGATGAAGTACTGAGTCAGGTTGAAAAGCAATACGCGCTATTCATCAACGAAAGCTTGAAGGTTGACGCAACAGCTGAAGAAAACCTGACAAGCCTAACGCAAAACATCATCAAAGCTGCACTGGACGGCACTCACTGGATGAAAGTCTGGTTTGAGTGGAGCACATCCACTCGTGAAGAAGTGTGGCCACTGTTCCTGTCTAGCAACGAAGAGTCACAAAAGCGTATTGAAGACATGTTCCTGACAGCAATGGAGCGTGGCGAAGTATGTGACGAGCATAAAGCCGAAGACTTAGCGAAACTGCTTCACGGCATCTGCTACTCATTGTACGTACAGGCAAACCGTAACCCGGATCCTGAGTACCTAGAAGGTTTGGTTGGAAGCTTCCTTGGCATGCTTTGCATTTACAAGCAAGACCACTAATCATTGACTAGGGTTTGTTGAATTGAAAAACGGAGGGTTTACCCTCCGTTTTTATTTCCGTTAAACAAAATCGGGATTTCAATACAACAAAAAAACCGCTGACAAGCAGCGGTTTTCATCATTCAGTATTAAGAAAAATTACTTTTTCTTCTTAACCGCTTTTTTGTTTGGAAGGTCAGTGATTGAACCTTCAAACACTTCTGCAGCCAGACCCACAGACTCATGCAGAGTTGGGTGAGCGTGGATAGTCAGAGCGATATCTTCTGCATCACAACCCATTTCGATTGCCAAGCCGATTTCACCCAGTAGCTCACCACCGTTAGTACCAACGATAGCACCACCAATTACACGGTGAGTATCTTTGTCGAAGATAAGCTTAGTCATACCATCTGCACAGTCAGACGCGATTGCACGACCAGACGCTGCCCATGGGAAAGTTGCTGTTTCGTAGTTGATGCCTTCTGCTTTCGCTTCTTTCTCAGTCTTACCAACCCACGCCACTTCTGGCTCAGTGTAAGCGATTGAAGGAATAACTTTAGGATCGAAGTAGTGCTTCTTACCAGCAATAACTTCTGCAGCAACGTGACCTTCATGCACACCTTTGTGAGCCAGCATTGGCTGACCTACAACATCACCAATTGCGAAGATGTGAGGGATGTTAGTACGCATCTGCTTATCAACATTGATGAAGCCACGCTCGTCAATTTCGATACCCGCTTTTTCGCCGTCAATCAGAAGACCATTTGGCACACGACCGATAGCAACAAGAACTGCATCGTAACGCTCAGCTTCTGCTGGTGCTTTCTTGCCTTCCATTGAAACGTAGATACCGTCTTCTTTCGCTTCAACCGCAGTTACTTTGGTTTCAAGCATCAGGTTAAATTTGTCTTTAACGCGCTTGGTGTAAACCTTAACGATGTCTTTGTCTGCAGCAGGAATAACCTGATCAAACATTTCAACAACGTCAACTTTTGAGCCAAGAGACTGGTAAACCGTACCCATTTCAAGACCGATGATACCACCGCCCATGATAAGTAGTTTGCCTGGAACTTCTTTCAGTTCAAGAGCATCCGTTGAATCCCAGATACGTGGGTCTTCATGTGGGATGAATGGCAGTTTAATTGGACGAGAACCAGCGGCAACGATAGCGTTGTCGAAGTTAACTGTAGTTGCTTCGCCTTCACCCTCTACAAGGATAGAATTAGGACCAGTGAACTTACCGTAGCCGTTAACAACAGTCACGTTACGCATCTTAGCCATACCGCCAAGACCGCCAGTCAGTTGGTTAACTACTTTTTCTTTCCAGATACGGATTTTGTTGATGTCCGTTTGTGGTTCACCAAATACCACACCGTGATCAGCCATTGCTTTCGCTTCTTCGATCACTTTTGATACGTGCAGCAGTGCTTTAGATGGGATACAACCCACGTTCAGACACACACCACCAAGGGTGGTGTAACGCTCGATAAGTACTGTTTCCAGACCTAGATCCGCACAACGGAATGCAGCAGAGTAACCAGCAGGACCAGAACCAAGTACAACAACTTGGGCTTTAATTTCTTTGCTCATTTTGACCTCTTGTAGTCATTATCCCTAACAGGCTGAGTGGGTGTTCAATGAATTCTTTTTAGAACGTTCTATTTTCAGACCGAAACAGTTTACAGAGTTGTTAAAGGTGTGAAAAGTAAATCCATTTAGCCTGTGAGCCAGACAACAGTTCGATTGTGAAACGCCTGTAGCGAACAAGGTTTAATCAAACTATTTTGAGTAACTAGAGGGCGGCATATAGCCGCCCTGTTTCAACCTATATTGACTTATAGCACCAAGCGGCGAATGTCGCTCAGGCAATTGTTCAAGTAAGTGATGAAGCGCGCACCTTCTGCACCATCGATCACACGGTGATCGTAGGAAAGAGAAAGCGGAAGCTGAAGACGAGGAGTGAAGTCTTTACCATTCCACACTGGCTTCATTTCAGACTTAGATACACCAAGGATACCTACTTCTGGAGCGTTTACGATTGGCGTAAATGCAGTACCGCCGATACCACCCAGGCTAGAGATAGTGAAACAGCCACCCTGCATATCACCAGCCGTTAGCTTGCCAGCACGTGCTTTCTTAGACACAGCCATCAGTTCTTCTGAAAGCTCGTAGATACCTTTCTTGTTCACATCTTTGAAGACAGGGACAACCAGACCATTTGGTGTATCTACTGCGATACCGATGTTCACGTATTTCTTCAGAATGATGCTTTCGCCGTCTTCTGACAGAGAAGAGTTGAACGCAGGGAAAGCTTCAAGCGCTTTAGCAGCAGCCTTCATGATGAACACAAGAGGTGTGATCTTCATACCTGATTCTTTCTTCGCTTCAATCGCGTTCTGCTCTTTACGGAATGCTTCAAGCTCTGTGATGTCTGCGTTGTCCCACTGTGTAACATGAGGGATCATTACCCAGTTACGGTGTAGGTTCGCACCAGAAATCTTCTTAATCTTAGAAAGCTTCTGTACTTCAGTCTCACCGAACTTGCTGAAATCAACTTTCGGCCATGGTAGTAGACCAAGTGCACTGCCGTCGCCACCTGATGCTCCCGCGCCAGATTCAAGGCGCTTAAGCGCTTCTTTAACGTAGCTTTGAACGTCTTCTTTCAGGATACGGCTCTTACGACCCGTGCCTTTAACCTTAGACAGGTTAACGCCAAACTCACGAGCAAGACGACGAACCACTGGAGACGCATGCGCGTATTCGTTGTTTTCCTGGAAGTCGCCCGTTGATGCTGCTGGAGCAGCTTTTGGTGCTTCAGAAGGCGCTGGTGCTGCCGGTGCCGCTGGTGCTGGAGCCGCTTGAGCAGGAGCTGGTGCTGCTGCCGGAGCTGAGCCCGCGACTTCGAAGACCATGATTAGAGAGCCAGTTGACACTTTGTCGCCAGCTGCAATCTTAATCTCTTTTACCGTACCTACAAATGGTGCTGGAACTTCCATAGAAGCCTTATCGCCTTCTACAGTGATCAGAGATTGCTCTTCTTCAACTGTGTCGCCAACAGCAACCATAATTTCAGTTACTTCGACTTCGTCACCACCGATGTCTGGCACGTGAACTTCTTTCAGTTCTGCGGCTGCCGCAGGAGCTGGTGCTGGAGCCGCTTCAGCAGCTGGTGCTGCCGGAGCAGGCGCAGCTTCAGTTGCACCTTCTGCTTCGAAGACCATGATTAGAGAGCCAGTTGAAACAGAGTCACCTTCAGCAACTTTGATTTCTTTTACGATACCCGCTTGAGAAGCAGGAACTTCCATAGAAGCTTTATCACCTTCTACAGTGATCAGAGATTGTTCTTCTTCAACCTTGTCGCCAACGCTTACAAGAATTTCAGTAACTTCAACCTCATCGGCACCGATGTCAGGTACATTAATTTCGATAGCCATTGCTTATCTACCTTCTAAATTAAGCGTTGTCTTATGCGTATAGCGGGTTTGTTTTTTCAGTGTCGATGTCGAATTTCTTAATCGCTTCAACAACCACTGATTTCTCAACATCACCGCGCTTAGCAAGTTCAGTTAGTGCTGCTACCACTACATAGCCTGCATTCACTTCGAAGTGACGACGTAGGTTCTCACGGCTGTCTGAGCGACCAAAGCCATCAGTACCCAGAACCTTGTAAGACTCAGAAGGCATAAATGAACGAACTTGCTCTGCGTAGTTTTTCATGTAGTCCGTTGCTGCAATCGCAGGTTCAGTACCCATCACTTCTGTAATGTAAGGAACTTGCGCCTCTGCTTCTGGGTGAAGCATGTTGTAGCGCTCTGCTGCCTGACCATCACGAGTCAGTTCATTGAACGACGTAACAGAGAACACGTCAGATGCGACGCCATATTCTTCGCTTAGGATAGTCGCTGCTTTACGCACTTCGTTCATGATAGTACCAGAGCCCATTAGCTGAACTTTAGACTTGTCACCTGCGTAAGACTCAAGCTTGTAGATACCCTTACGAATGCCTTCTTCAGCACCTTCTGGCATTGCTGGCATTGCGTAGTTTTCGTTCATTACTGTTAGGTAGTAGAACACGTTCTCTTGGTTCTCACCGTACATGCGACGGATACCGTCTTGCATGATTACCGCAACTTCGTAAGCGAATGTTGGGTCGTAAGAGATACAGTTAGGAACCGTACCTGCCATGATGTGTGAGTGACCGTCTTCGTGCTGCAGACCTTCACCGTTAAGTGTTGTACGACCTGCCGTTGCACCCAATAGGAAACCACGAGCTTGCTGGTCACCAGCCATCCATGCCATATCACCTACACGTTGGAAACCAAACATTGAGTAGTAGATGTAGAAAGGAATCATTGGTAGATCGTTGGTGCTGTACGAAGTCGCCGCAGCAACCCAAGAAGCCATTGAGCCTAACTCGTTGATACCTTCTTGAAGAACCTGACCAGAGGTCGCTTCTTTGTAGTAAGAAACGATGCCTTTATCTTCTGGCGTGTATTCCTGACCGTGTGGGTTGTAGATACCGATCTGACGGAATAGACCTTCCATACCGAACGTACGCGCTTCATCACAGATGATAGGAACAATGTTCTTACCAATGTTCTTGTTCTTAAGCAGAATGTTCAGGGTACGAACGTAAGCCATTGTTGTAGAGATGTCGCGCTTTTGCTCATCCAGCAAAGGCTTGAACTCTTCTAGCTCTGGTACTTTAAATTCTTGAGTAAATTTAGGCAGACGCTGTGGCGTGTAACCTTTCAGTTCTTTACGACGAGCGTGCAGGTATTCGTATTCCGCTGAGCCTTCTTCAAGTTTCAGGTAAGGAAGTTCTTTAACCGCATCGTCAGTTAGGATGTCTTGAAGACCCAGACGGTCACGTAGGTGCAGTACGTGAGTCATGTCCATCTTCTTAACCTGGTGCGCGATGTTCTTACCTTCAGCCGCTTCACCCATACCATAACCTTTAACAGTCTTCGCAAGGATTACTGTAGGACGACCTTTGGTGTCTGCTGCGTTTTTGTATGCCGCGTACAGTTTAGAAGACTCATGACCACCACGCTTAAGCGCGAAGATTTCATCGTCAGTCATGTCAGCAACAAGTGCTGCTGTTTCTGGGTACTTACCAAAGAAGTGCTCACGTACGTATGCGCCATCTTTAGATTTAAATGTTTGATAGTCACCATCCACAGTTTCGTTCATTAACTGTAGAAGCTTGCCAGTTGTATCTTTAGCAAGTAGTGCATCCCAGTTGCTACCCCAGATAACTTTAACAACGTTCCAGCCAGCGCCTTTGAACAGACCTTCTAGCTCTTGAATGATGCTACCGTTACCCATAACAGGACCATCTAGACGCTGTAGGTTACAGTTAACTAGGAAACATAGGTTGTCCAGCTTCTCACGCGCAGCGAAAGAAAGAGAACCACGTGATTCTGGCTCATCCATCTCACCGTCGCCTAGGAACGCGTATACACGTTGTGCAGACGTATCTTTCAGACCACGACCATCAAGGTACTTAAGGAAACGAGCTTGGTAGATCGCTGAGATTGGACCAAGACCCATAGATACGGTTGGGAACTGCCAGAATTCAGGCATCAGTTTAGGGTGCGGGTATGACGGGATACCTTTGCCGTCTACTTCTTGACGGAAGTTGTCTAGCTGCTCTTCAGTCAGACGACCTTCAACAAATGCGCGCGAGTAGATACCTGGAGAAATGTGACCTTGGTAGTATACGAGATCGCCACCGTCTGTTTCATTTGGAGCACGGAAGAAGTGGTTGAAACATACTTCGTAAAATGCTGCAGAAGACTGGAAAGACGCCATGTGACCACCTAGGTCCAGGTCTTTCTTTGAGGCACGCAGAACAATCATGATTGCGTTCCAGCGGATGATAGAGCGAATACGGCGCTCTAGCGTTGTATCACCTGGGTAAGCAGGTTCTTGATCGGCTGGAATAGTGTTGATGTAGTTTGTTGTTATACCTGTTGGCATATCAACGCCATCTAGGCGTGCTTTGTCTAGAACTTGCTCTAGTAGGAACTGGGCACGCTCTACACCTTCTTCACGAACTACTGACTCAAGTGCTTGAAGCCATTCTTGAGTTTCAAGTGCGTCTACGTCATGCTTCATATCAGACATGGCGATCTATCCTTCTGTTGGTTGGATCTACTTTAAACTTGTAACAGCCGGTTATGACGGCTCATTACCTCGTTGAATTCGACGCAAAGAGCGTTCTCTTCGTGACTCCTCACGAGTCAAATCCAACAATGTTTCTTCGATATAAGCTAAGTGTGAATGAGACATTTCACGCGCCTTCTCAGGGTGACCTGAAACAATCGCATCCACAATATTAGCTCTGTGTTTACTGACTCTATCCACCACTTCATCGCGGCGGTGCAATAGCTTTAAATTCTGTAAGACATTCTGCTCAAGCAAAGGAGACAAGCTACGCACAATGTGGAGCAATACCACGTTATGCGCCGCTTCGGTTAAGGCAATCAGAAACGCCATTACCGCAGAGGCTTCTGCTTCTACGTCTTTCTTCTCTTGCGCCTGGCGAATTTGCTCTAAGCAAAGCTGAATTCGCTCGAAGTCTTCATCGGTACCACGTAATGCCGCAAAGTATGCAGAAAGCCCTTCCATCGCATGGCGCGCTTCCAACAAGTCCAGTTGGGTTTCAGAATGGGTGGACAATAAATTCAGTAAAGGATCGGAGAAGCTCTTCCAAAGAGATTCACTCACGAAGGTTCCACCACCTTGACGACGGGTTAACAAACGCTTTGCTTCCAGCCTCTGAATTGCTTCTCGGACAGAAGGACGTGAAACATCAAATTGTTTCGCTAACTCCCTTTCCGGTGGCAATTGCTCGCCCGGAGAAAGTGTTCCTTCCAGTATCAACCGCTCCAACTCCTGCTCAATGACATCGGAGAGTTTCGGCTGACGAATCCTTTGATAAGCCATATTTATTGTTCTTCTACTCTTGCAGTCAATTGGTAATACCAATTTCAAATTGGGCGAAAAAATAACATAATTAAAACGATACTGTCCAGATAAAACTTGACTCACATCATTGAACGCGGCACAAATTAACCTGAATGCAACAAGAGCTTATTAAAACAGCAATAAAATTGGTCTTACCAATTAATATGTCGTTCTGTGTGACATAAATTAGAGTTATGACAATTTGTTTTTAATCGTAGGTTGAGCTTAGTCACAACTTATAGATTTGACATCTGGGAAAGCGACGGTTTCAGTTAACACACTGAAATAGTGCTACTTCGATCCAGAATTGAGAAGTTTGCGAAAATGCCGCCAGTCAAATGTGAGCCCAGGGTCAGATTTGCGAAGTGGCGCAATAAACTGATGACCAGTAATTCGATGGTCAGTCACTTGCGGGTATTTTTTTTGTATCAATTTGGTTAGCTGGATAAGCGACTGGTACTGAGTATCGGTATAGCTATCAAATTCACAGCCTTCCAGCTCGATTCCTATGGAGTAGTCATTGCAACGCTCCCTTCCAGCAAAACTCGACACGCCCGCATGCCAGGCTCTCTGATTAAAGGGAACGAACTGGACAATATTGCCATTTCGACGAATCAAGCAATGGGCGGAAACATTCAAATCCTTTATTACTTTAAAGAAGGGATGGATGGTGCTGTCTAACTTCCCTTCAAAAAACGCTTCTATATAAGTGCCCGTATAGTCTCTGGGAGGCAGGCTAATGTGGTGAAGCACAAGTAACGATATGTCTTCTTCGTTTGAACGTGAATCACAAAAAGGCGAAGGCACCCGTTTTACGTCTGTTAACCAATGTGTTTCATCAATCTGCATTACTTTTACGCCCCATGCCCTTCTTGTTTTGTCAGCAAAGTATAAAGGAGTAAGAGAAATAGCTGAATTCTCACTTCTCAAAGAGTATCATTCACACCAATTAAACTTCACTTAACTCCCAAACTGCGATGAAACACACACACAATAGCGAAGAACGTCTTGAGTATTTGAAGCAGCAACTGCCACTAGAAATCACACGTTCGGTTGAAGACACAATTAAAGAAGACTTAGGTGGCACACTTGATCCTGCCGCTGACATTACTGCTGCTTTGATTCCTGAGGACGCACAGAACACGGCAACAATCATCACCCGAGAACACGGTGTTTTCTGTGGTCAGGCATGGGCAGATGAAGTGTTTAAGCAGTTGGGTGGTGAAGTAAAAATCGACTGGCACGTTAAAGATGGCGACAAAGTGGAACCTAACCAGACACTTTGCACTTTGACTGGTCCTGCGCGCATTCTGTTGACGGGTGAGCGCAATGCGATGAACTTTATTCAAACCCTGTCAGGTTGTGCGACCATTGTTGCTCAATACGCAGAAAAGCTTGAGGGGACAGGCTGTCGCCTCCTCGATACACGAAAAACCATTCCGGGTCTGCGCAGCGCTTTGAAATACGCCGTGACGTGTGGAGGAGGCTTCAATCATCGCATTGGTGTATATGATGCTTACCTAATCAAAGAAAACCACATTCTGGCGTGTGGCGGTATTCAAAAAGCCATTGAAACCGCTAAAAACCTAAACCCCGGAAAACCCGTTGAAGTTGAAACGGAAAATCTTGATGAATTACGCCAGGCCATCGACGCTGGCGCAGACATCATTATGCTGGACAATTTCTCCACTGACATGATGCGTGAAGCGGTCAAAATCAACAATGGCAAAGCCGCATTAGAAAACTCGGGGAACGTAACATTGGATACTATCCGAGAATACGCTGAAACGGGCGTTGATTACATTTCCGTTGGCGCACTGACAAAACACCTCAAAGCGATGGACTTATCCATGCGTTTTCAATAAGTTACACAGTAGACCATTATCACAAATCTGTCATCTTTTATAAAAATAAACTAACGAATGAAAAGAGAGCCTAGCTCTCTTTTTTGTTACCTATCGCAACCTTGCGAGACACATCACTTACCCTGTTTGAAGTAACTCGCACAAGATTCGTAACCTCATGAAACAGCTAAAAAATTCTTAAAGCCTCCTCCAGCAATTCTTTAATTAGTGTTTCATTACCCTTGGCACGCTCATATTCTCGCCTTGTTTTTATACGACCTTTTAAATGGAGTTATTTATGAAAAATAAAAAACAACAGGGCTTTACACTGATAGAGCTAATGATTGTTGTGGCGATCGTTGCAATTCTTTCAGCTTTTGCCGTTCCTGCTTACCAAAACTATACAAAGAAAGCGACATTGGCAGAGTTTCCAAAAGTTGCTGCTGCAATGAAACTCGCTGTTGAACTGTGTGCTCATGAAAATGCTTCAAACGCAACTACCTTTAAGTCCAACTGTACATCTGCCGGTTCTCACGTCCCAGCGAAAATCACTAACTTAAACGACATTTCAATTGAAGCAGTTGGTGCAACAAGCGGAGGTATTAACATTATTGCCAAAGCTGTGGCTGTAAAAGGACCTATCGCTGTCAATGAAGAATACATAATGAATGCATCTTATGCTGCTGCAGGTTTGACTTGGACAGCAAGCTGTAAAGATGGATCTGGTGCAGCACAAACCGACTATTGCCCTGATTAATGCATACCAACTTAGCTAGCATTCTTCGCCAAGCTGATATTATTAGCGAAGAACATGAGCAAGCTATAGTCGATCGTATAGAGAGCTCCGGGGGCAGTGTCCCCGGAGCTATTCTTGCTCTTGGCATTCTTCCTTCTTTTGAGCTGACTCAGCATATTGCTGAGATTTTTGGTTTATCGGTCATCGAAACCAACCAATACGATTACGCTCAGCTCTGTGAGCAGTTAGGACTTCGTGACCTCATCACTCGTTATAACGCTTTACCCGTTGAATCCACTAATAACACGCTTTTTATTGCTCTATCGGACCCTACAGTGGTTGAAGCGGAAGAAGAATTTCGCTTTGCAACTAACCAACAAGTAGAAATATTGCTTTGTGATGAAAGGGAGCTTACTAGCTGTATTCGTCGTATGTACGGCAAAAATCGAGTCGATAGTAGAAATGCGGGGAAAGAGATCACTCAGGATGAACTCGCAGATCTGGTTGAAATTAGTGACGATGAATTTGAAGCCGCTGAAGATTTGAGCCTTGATGATGCACCTGTGAGCCGTTTTATCCATCAGGTTCTTCTGGACGCGGTACGTAAAGGGGCGTCGGACATTCACTTCGAGCCCTACGAAGACACCTATCGTATTCGCATGCGATGCGATGGAATACTGATTCAGGCCAATAGCCCTGCTCCACAGCTTGGAAGGCGTTTGGCTGCCCGACTTAAAATTCTATCTAAACTTGATATTGCAGAACGCCGGCTTCCACAAGATGGTCGAATCAAACTCAGGCTAAGCGAAAAAGCCGCCATCGATCTTCGCGTATCCACACTGCCTACGCTGTGGGGGGAGAAGGTGGTGCTTCGGTTATTGGACAGCAGCAGTGCCAACCTAAACATAGACATGCTTGGTTACAGTGAGCAGCAAAAAGCTCTTTATTTAGAAGCTTTGCGCCGCCCCCAAGGAATGATTCTGATGACGGGACCTACTGGCAGTGGTAAGACCGTATCCTTGTACACTGGGTTAAGTATCCTCAACACCGTTGAAAGAAACATCTCCACAGCCGAAGACCCTGTCGAAATCAACCTTGCCGGAATCAATCAGGTTCAGGTTAGCCCTAAGATTGGGTTTACCTTTGCCGCAGCACTTAAGTCCTTTCTTCGACAAGACCCGGATATTGTAATGCTTGGTGAAATTCGAGATTTCGAAACCGCGGAAATTGCCATCAAGGCAGCGCAAACAGGTCACTTGGTGCTTTCAACATTACATACCAATTCTGCGGCTGAAACCGTTATTCGACTCGGTAATATGGGAGTTGAGCCATACAACTTAGCTTCATCTCTGAGCCTCATCATTGCTCAGAGACTCGCAAGGCGACTGTGCTCGCATTGCAAACAGCCCCATCAGTTACCTTCTGCTGTATTGGAAAAACATTTAATCCCAGAAGACACCACTATTTATCAAGCTTCTGCGGAAGGCTGCGCAGACTGCAATGCAGGTTATAGCGGGCGTATAGGCATCTATGAAGTCATGCCGTTTGATGCCGATATGCAGCAAGCCATTTCTCACAAAGCGAGTATTGTGGAGATAGAAAGCCTTGCCGTTAAAAATGGAATGAAAACATTAAGCCAGTCTGGAATTGAGATCCTCAAACAAGGAATAACCAGTTATCAAGAACTCCAACGCGTTCTGTATCTGTAAGGAGACATTTTGGAACAGTCGTCCTCCCCAAAACTCAAGCTGCACAACTTTAAATGGAAGGGTATTAATAGCTCTGGTAAGAAAGTGTCCGGGCAGTTTTTAGCTTTTACCGAAATTGAAGTAAGAGATAAACTTCGCACTCAACAAATTCAGATAAAAAAGGTCAGGAAATCAGGAATTTCGCTACTGGATAAGCTCAGCCATAAAGTCAAAAAGAAAGACATTATGGTCTTCACTAGGCAGATGGCGACGATGTTGGGCACAGGTGTACCCATTGTGCAATCATTAAAAATGGTATCTGACAATCACAATAAAGCGGAAATGAAATCCATTTTGTCTCAAGTCACCAAAGCGGTAGAGGCTGGCACTCCGATATCCAAGGCATTGAGTACATCTAGTAGCCATTTCGATAACTTTTATACAGACCTTATTGAAACAGGAGAACAGACGGGTAACCTTTCGGAAGTTTTTGACCGTATTGCCACCTATCAGGAAAAAAGTGAACAGCTTAGATCTAAGGTGATCAAAGCTATGATTTACCCTGTGATGGTTATCTTAACGGCTATTGGGGTTTCATTCTTAATGCTTAAGTTCGTAATTCCAGAGTTTGAAAAGATGTTTTCAAGTTTTGGTGCTGAACTACCATGGTTTACGCAGCAAGTCCTAAAACTCTCCCACATTGTCCAAAACGATGCCTGGAAGATGGCATTGGCACTGGTCGTTTTTACCGTTGGCTTTAAACTATTAAGAAAGCGCTCTTTTAAATTCCGATTGAGGAGCTCTCGCTGGGGACTAAAATTTCCAATTGTGGGGGGCGTATTTAGTAAGGCAGCCATCGCCAAATTTAGCCGGACACTGGCCACAAGTTTTAACGCAGGCATTCCTATATTGAATGGTTTAAAAACCAGTGCCAAAACAGCAAGTAACCTGCATTATCAAGTCGCCATTGAACAGGTTTATAAAGACACAGCAGCCGGTATGCCCATATACATAGCCATGCGAAACACCGAAGCTTTCCCGGAAATGGTATTGCAAATGGTGATGATTGGAGAAGAGTCCGGTTCGCTCGATGACATGCTCAATAAAGTCGCCAACGTCTATGAGTTTGAGGTTGATAACACAGTCGACAACCTTGGGAAATTGCTTGAGCCTTTGATTATCATTTTCCTTGGAGTGGTCATTGGTGGACTTGTCGTTTCTATGTACTTACCAGTATTTAACTTAATGAGTGTATTAGGCTAATATTCTGCTTCGCCTTAGGTTTACCCGTTAGAGATCATTTATGGAAGTTTTTCACTACTACCCATGGTTATTCCCTGTGATGGCCGCAATCTTTGGATTGGTCATTGGCAGTTTCTTAAATGTAGTGATCTATCGGTTGCCTAAAATGATGGAAAACGAGTGGAGACAGGAGTGCGCAGAATCGTTTCCTGAGTACAAGATTGAGCCTCCAAAGGAAAAGCTGACACTTAGCGTTCCGCGTTCAAGTTGCCAAAGTTGTAAAACGCCAATTCGTATTCGAGATAACATCCCTGTATTGAGTTGGCTGCTTTTAAAAGGGAAATGCCATGAATGCGACGATAGCATCAAGGTTCGATACCCTTTAATAGAGTTACTCACGGCAGGGCTAAGCTTCGCGGTAGCCTGGCAATTTGGATTCAGTTACTTTTCTGTTGCTCTGCTTTTTTTCACCTTCGTACTAATTGCTGCCACGTTTATTGATCTTGATACGCTACTGTTACCCGATCAACTGACACTGCCCTTAATGTGGGCAGGCATTGCGTTATCTCTTTTTGAAATTAGCCCAATCTCTCTTACCGATGCCATCATTGGTGCCATGGTAGGCTATCTCTGCTTATGGAGTGTCTACCAGTTGTTTAAGCTCGCAACTGGCAAAGAAGGGATGGGATATGGCGACTTTAAGTTGCTGGCTGCGCTCGGAGCATGGTTAGGCTGGCAAAGTCTCCCTATTATCATATTGATGTCCTCTCTGGTTGGCGTAGTCTTTGGCGTCATTCAGCTCCGTCTGCAGAAGAAAGGCATCGAACAAGCCTTTCCTTTTGGTCCTTACCTTGCGATTGCCGGGTGGATTACCCTGATGTTTGGACAAGACATCACTAACTGGTATTTCTCACATTTTCTTGGCATTTAACCACTAATCCCCGCTAGACTAACCTCAATATTGACTCAAAAGGTTTCGAATGACATTTGTAGTAGGCTTGACAGGTGGGATTGCCAGTGGCAAAACAACGGTAGCCAATCTCTTCCAAGAGCACTTTGGTATTGAGATCGTCGATGCTGATGTGATTGCGCGTGAAGTCGTGGAACCGGGCTCTGAAGGGCTGTCAAAAATCGTTGAACACTTTGGCTCAGACATCCTTTCCACCGACGGCTCACTGGATAGAAGTCAGCTCAGATCGCGAATTTTTGAGAATGAAAATGAAAAACTTTGGCTCAATGACTTGCTTCATCCCATGATTCGCCAGAAAATGAAACAGAACCTGGCGCTTGTTCAGTCGCCTTACGCTCTTTTGGTGGTGCCTCTCTTGGTAGAAAATAACCTCCAGTCCATGGCAAATACTGTTTTGGTGGTGGATGTGGAGAGAGACACACAAATTTCGCGTACAATGAACAGAGACGGTGTTGCAAAAGCTCAGGTAGAATCGATTTTGAGCTCTCAAGCATCTCGCGACGAGCGACTAGCTCATGCAGATCATGTGGTTGATAATAACCAAGCGGATTCGGATTTACTGTCTCAAGTGACTCAATTACATCAACAGTTTATGTCTTTAAGCGGGCAGGCTTAATAAATGCAGGAAGGAGCAATAAGGCACTTTTCATGACCACTCACAAATTTGAACATCCATTGAATGAAAAAACTCGAATTTACTTAAGAGTGGAATCGCTATTGCGTCAAATGAGCCACGCTGCCACCAAAGTGGATACCGTTCAGTACCCGCTTTTCTTCCGACCTATTTTTGATTTGCTGGAAATCTTTGAGCAAATTCAAATGAAAGCTGAGCTGGCAAAAGATCTTGAAAAACAGCGCCTTTCCTATAAATCCTGGTTAAATGTTGAAGGCGTTAATCAAGATATGCTTCAGGCTGTTCTTGCCAATATCGACGACGTGCATAAAGACCTGATGACAGCAGAACGTTTTGGGCAGTCGCTAAAAGAAGATAGATTCCTTAGTACTATCCGTCAGCGATTTAATCTTCCTGGTGGTTCTTGTTGCTTCGATTTACCTTCCCTGCACTTTTGGCTTCATCAACCAGACGAAAACCGCCGCAGAGATATTGAAGGATGGTTAGAGACACTGCAACCTCTGACTTCCGCTTTACACCTATGGCTGCAACTCACCCGAGAAACCGGTCATGATAAACCCGTTATTGCTCGCGCGGGTTTTTATCAAAGTGATGCAGAAGAAGCCAATATTTTGCGCCTCAACATTCCTCTCGAATACGGTGTATACCCAATGATTTCGGGTCACAAAAACCGGTTTGCTATTAAGTTTATGAGCTTTGAATCCGGGCAGGCTTACCCTCACGATGTGGAATTTGACCTCTCAATTTGTAGCTAAAGAATCTTCAAAGCGTGCTAAAATCTCGCTTTAACAAAACGACCAAAGAAGCCACCATGAGCAACATCACCATCGTAAAATGTCCGACTTGCCAAGCCGATGTACAATGGGTTGAACAAAGTACTTTTCGACCATTTTGCAGTAAGAAGTGCCAGCTGATTGATTTTGGCGAATGGGCAGAAGAAGAAAAATCGATTCCTGGTGCACCAGATATGTCGGATTCAGACGGTTGGTCGGAAGATAACTATTAGAGTATCATTCATGGAATACGAAAAGAGACGCTTACGCGTCTCTTTTTTCTTTGTACCGCCAAGGACCAGTTAGGCTCCGTAAGTCTCAAGTACTTTTTCTAACACAGGTATATTGGCTTCCGGGAAATCATAGTCTTTCAGTTTTTCCAACCTGACCCACTCGCCTTCCTGACCTTCCTTGCCATAGGGCTCTTCATCAAAACGGGTTACCACGAAAAAATCAAAGGCTAGCGACTTGTCTGGGTAGTCGTGCTTTAAAGCTTCGAAATGCGTAATTTCCGTTACATGAATACCGATTTCTTCATAAAGCTCTCTGACCGTTGCTTCCTGAGCACTTTCGCCCTTTTCGACCTTACCGCCAGGAAACTCCCAAAAGCCACCTTTGTGCGCTTTTGCCGGTCTTTTGGTGATGAATACCTGGTCACGTGATGCATTCAGAATAACCGCAGCTGCGATATGAACACGTTTCATGAATTGTCCTTTTGTTTTCAATACTGGGGAATGCTTACGCAGAGTGTATATCTTAGCCCGCTCTCCCCTCAAGACATAAAAAAACGGGTTCCCAAATGGGAACCCGTTTTTACTATGAGAATGCAATCAGCATTACTTCTTAGCAAGTTTCTCTTTAATACGAGCCGACTTACCAGAACGCTCACGTAGGTAGTACAACTTGGCACGACGTACTGCACCGCGGCGCTTAACTTCAATGCTGTCAACTAGAGGAGAGTGAGTTTGGAACGTACGCTCAACGCCTTCGCCGTTCGAGATCTTACGAACTGTGAATGCAGAGTGTAGACCACGGTTACGAACTGCGATTACAACGCCTTCGAAAGCCTGTAGACGCTCACGGTCACCTTCTTTAACTTTTACCTGAACTACAACAGTGTCACCTGGTGCAAATTTAGGTAGGTCTGATTTCATTTGCTCTTGCTCAAGAGCTTTGATGATGTTGCTCATTTTTTAAATTCCTAGAATAAACTGATACTAAATTCAATAGGTTACTTGCTTCGATATTCTCTGATGAACTCGGCAAGCAATAATTCCTGTTCGTCAGTCAGAGCTAGGTTTTCCAGAAGCTCTGGTCTTCTAATCCAGGTGCGACCCAGCGATTGTTTTAACCGCCAGCGACGAATGTCCTTGTGATTACCGGACTTCAGTACACTTGGTACCTCTTCTCCATCCAACACTTCAGGACGTGTGTAGTGAGGACAATCCAGTAAACCATTCGCAAAGGAATCTTCCTCTGCCGACGCAAAATCCCCCAGTACCCCAGGCACAAACCTGGATACTGAATCGATAAGCGTCATGGCTGGTATCTCACCACCCGTCATCACAAAATCTCCGATTGACCATTCTTCATCAACCTCAGATTGTATGATGCGCTCATCTACCCCTTCGTACCGACCACAAATGAGAAGCAAGTTCTCGTTGGTTGCCAGTTCTTCCACTCCTTTCTGGTCGAGCTTTCGACCTTGGGGAGAAAGGTAAATGACTTTCGTCTTACCCGGTGAGGCTTGTTTGGCAGCTTGTATGGCATCGCGCAAAGGCTGAACCATCATCAGCATACCAGGACCACCACCGTAAGGTCTGTCATCAACAGTGCGATGTTTGTCGTGAGTGAAATCTCTCGGATTCCATGTCTCAATCGACAGTAGACCTTTTTTAACCGCTTGACCTGTTACTCCAAAATCAGTAACAGAACGGAACATTTCAGGAAACAGGCTTATTACGCCAACCCACATGTGTTCTCTCGCTCTGAAATTTTGAAGCTAGAATCCAGGATCCCAGTCAACTTCGATCCGTTGAGCCGAGCGATCAACTTGTTTGATCACTTGCTCTTCAAGGAACGGAATTAAACGTTCCTTTTGGCCAAAAGCATCTTTTAGATTCGCTTTCACTACCAAAACATCGTTCGAGCCAGTTTCTAACAGGTCAACGACCTCACCAAGGTTATACCCTTTGGTAGTGACAACTTGCATACCGAACAATTCACGCCAGTAGAACTCGTCTTCTGACAATTCAGGTAATGACGCGGGGTTGATGGCAATTTCAAAATTGGTTAGCAGGTGGGCTTCCTCGCGGATATCCAAACCTTCTAATTTACACACCATACCTTTGTTATGGCGTTTCCAACTTTCAACTTTACACTCTACCCACTCACCCTTTTGTTTAATAAACCAAGGGCTGTAGTCGAAAATACTTTCAGCATTGTCTGTGTAGGAAAAAACTTTAAGCCAGCCGCGAATGCCGTAAGAAGCACCAAACTTACCTACAACAATTTTGTCGCCTTGCTCACTCATCGTTTCTTTATCCTTCATCGACATAAACTAATTAACTTCTTTAAAAAGAATTAAGCCGCTGCTTTAGCGTCTTTAACTAGCTTAGCTACGCGGTCAGATACTGTTGCGCCTTGGCTTACCCAGTGCTCAACGCGATCTAGATCTAGACGTAGACCTTCTTCTTGACCTTGTGCAGTTGGGTTAAAGAAACCCACTTTCTCGATGAAACGGCCAGTTGCAGCTTTGCGGCTGTCCGCTACTACGATTTGATAGAATGGACGCTTCTTAGCGCCGTGACGTGCCAAACGAATGGTTACCATGTCGTCCTCTTTGCTTTCTCAAAAATAAAATTAACCCCAGCAACTTCTCATCTTACTGAGCAGTTTGGGGTCTCGTGCCAAAATAAAGCTCCGGAATTTTACTCTTATTGCTAGGTATTGCAAGGCTTTTAGCTATTTTTTCACCACTTGTAGGGTCGACATTTTTCTGTGAGGTCGATAACAAGTTGAAAAAATACTTTTCCTAGCAAGGGTTAGCACTCTAAGCCCGTAATTCACTGTAGTTTGCAACCTAAAAACAAAAAGGGAAGCGACTGATTCGCTTCCCCTTGAAGATTGGTTTGTGGGTTATCGACCGAACGGATTAAAACCGCCGCCCATGCCTCCCATTCCACCCATCATGCCTTGCATGTTGCGCATCATGCCTTTCATCCCACCTTTCTGCATTTTCTTCATCATTTTCTGCATCTGAGTGAACTGCTTCAGCAAGCGGTTAACATCCTGTACCTGAGTACCGGAGCCCGCTGCGATACGCTTTTTACGTGAGCCTTTGATGATTTCAGGGCGCTGACGCTCTTTCATGGTCATGGAGTTGATGATGGCTTCCATCTGCTTGAACATTTTGTCGTCAACTTTGTCTTTCACATTATCAGGAAGCTGAGACATGCCCGGAAGCTTGTCCATCATTCCCATCATGCCGCCCATATTCTGCATCTGACCAAGCTGCTCGCGAAAATCTTCCAGATCGAAGCCTTTCTTTTCTTTAAACTTCTTCGCCAGTTTTTCGGCTTTATCCTGGTCGACATTGCGCTGCAAATCTTCGATAAGAGACAGTACATCGCCCATGCCAAGAATTCGCGATGCAACACGATCCGGATGGAAAGGTTCTAACGCATCGGTTTTTTCGCCGACACCCAAGAATTTGATTGGCTTACCCGTGATGTGACGAACCGACAGAGCCGCACCACCACGTGCATCACCGTCTACCTTCGTCAGAATCACACCAGTTAGTGGAAGGGCATCACCAAACGCTTTTGCAGTATTTGCTGCATCCTGACCCGTCATGGCATCAACTACGAACAGAGTCTCCACTGGAGTGATAGCTGAGTGCAGCTCTTGGATCTCTTCCATCATTTCGTGGTCAACCGCCAAACGACCCGCGGTATCGACCAATAGCACGTCGTAGAATTTCTTCTTCGCGTGATCAATGGCTGCATTAGCAATGTCTATTGGCTTCTGATCAGCAGAAGACGGGAAGAAATCAACGCCTACATCACCTGCCAGCGTTTCCAACTGTTTGATCGCCGCAGGGCGGTAAACGTCGGCAGACACAACAAGCACTTTCTTCTTATCGCGTTCACTTAAGAGTTTGGAAAGTTTACCGACACTGGTGGTTTTACCCGCACCTTGCAGACCCGCCATAAGAATTACAGCAGGCGGTTGCGCCGCAAGGTTAAGAGCCTCGTTTGACTCTCCCATGACCGCTTCAAGTTCGTTTTGAACGATCTTGATGAATTCCTGACCTGGAGTCAGAGATTTAGAAACTTCAACGCCAACGGCGCCTTCTTTTACGCGCTTGATAAAATCGCGCACAACCGGAAGCGCTACGTCCGCTTCCAACAATGCCATGCGTACTTCGCGCAGGGTATCTTTGATATTGTCTTCGGTCAGTCGACCTTTGCCGCTGATGTTTTTCAGCGTACTGGATAGTCTATCCGTTAAATTCTCAAACATTACTTACTTCGCTCAATCAATGCGATACTTTGCCGCGAGTATACATTATATGCAGACAAGTGTCTGTCTAACCTTCCCTCATTCTTTGAAGTTACAAATCACTGCTATACCCAAGCCACCTCATGATGCCGAGTTCAGAGCTTTATCTTCTGTTTCAGTTCAAGGAAAGGAACGCAGCGGAATGACAAGTCCTTTCCAAGTTCTTTGACGATGAAATGGAGCAGAAGATAAGCTCCCAAGGGCGAGTTTGCTTGGCTTTCATACTGTGTTATCGATTTTCGATTTAGCACCACTAGATCTTCAAATCGATGTCTTGTCTGAAAACCAAGCAACTCTCGCTGAATCTAGCATCTTGAGGTGGCTTGGGTATATAATCCTCTACCTTGACAGTAAAATTGTGAAAACCATGGAAAACTTGATTGCGGTTACAGCTGTTATTCTCTATTTCTTGGCCATTTCGACTATCGTCCCTGGTCTTGCCAATCAAACTGGCATAAAAACGCGTACCGTTTTCATCAGTGCTTTGGTTGCATTGGTTTTCCACGCATGGCTGCTGAGTGACCTTATTTTCGATGGCTCCGGGCAAAACCTCAGTATTCTGAACGTTGCGTCATTGATCAGTTTTATCATTTCGCTGGTCATGAGTGTTTCCATGTTTAAAACCCGATTGTGGTTTTTACTGCCCGTTGTATATGGGTTTTCTGCCATTAATTTATCTGCAGCGACTTTTCTTCCCAGTGCATACATAACGCATCTTGAAAACGATCCTAAGCTACTGATTCATATCTCACTGGCTTTGTTCTCCTACTCCACACTCACTATTGGTGCGCTGTATGCCCTTCAGCTTGCCTGGTTAGATCACAAACTCAAGGCAAAGAAAGCATTAGCCATAAACCCTAACCTCCCTCCTTTAATGATGGTGGAGCGACAGCTTTTCAAGATCATTTTGATTGGCACGGTGTTACTAACGGCAACTCTGGTGACGGGCTATGTATTTGTGCAAGACATGTTTGCTTCGGGCAAGGCTCATAAAGCCATTTTGTCTTTCGTCGCCTGGATTGTGTATAGCGTGTTGCTGTGGGGGCATTACCAGCAAGGCTGGCGTGGAAAGAAAGTCACCTGGTTTGCGGTCAGTGGAGCGACGTTGCTCACTCTTGCATACTTCGGAAGCCGCTTTGTGCGAGAGATCATTCTTAACTGATTTTAACTTGCTTTTCTTTTTCAACCGCTCTAAAAGTTGGGGAAGATAGCTTCGCTCATAAATTCACCAATTAAGTAATATAAGGACAGTTACAATTTGGATGATATATCTACGGGTGTCTTATTTGCCCTCCTGGCGGTATTGATCGTCATTTCCGGTTACTTTTCTGGTTCTGAAACGGGGATGATGTCTTTAAACCGATATCGCCTCAAACACCTCTCTAAGGAAGGTCATAAAGGAGCTCGCCGAGTAGAAAAACTACTGGATCGCCCAGATCGGTTAATTGGTCTTATTCTGATTGGCAACAACCTGGTCAATATTCTTGCATCGGCTATTGCCACCATTATCGGTATGCGATTGTATGGGGATATAGGTGTAGCTATTGCAACAGGTGCATTAACCATGGTGGTTCTGGTATTTGCAGAGGTCACGCCAAAAACTCTTGCTGCTCTATATCCAGAAAAAGTATCGTATGCCAGCTCCATCGTTCTGACGATACTCATGAAGCTGCTCTCACCTCTGGTGATGTTAGTGAACTTCATTACCAATGGTTTCCTGCGCATTCTCGGTATTCGAGCCAATCATGGTGATGATGATCATTTGAGCTCGGAAGAATTAAGAACCGTCGTAAATGAAGCGGGTGGTTTGATCCCCCGCCGTCACCAGGACATGCTGATCTCTATTCTGGATTTAGAGCATGTTACCGTGAATGACATCATGGTGCCGCGCAATGAAATAACGGGAATCGACATCAACGATGACTGGAAGTCCATTGTTCGTCAGCTCACCCACTCTCCTCACGGGCGAATAGTTCTTTACCGTGATCAGATTGATGAAGTCGTCGGCATGCTCCGACTGCGCGAAGCCTACCGTCTGATGCTCGACAAAAACGAGTTCAACAAAGAAACGCTACTGCGCGCCGCCGACGAAGTGTATTTCATCCCAGAAGCGACGCCGCTGAATGTCCAGCTGTTAAAGTTCCAGCGTAATAAAGAACGTATCGGTCTTATCGTGAACGAATATGGTGACATCATCGGGTTGGTGACTCTGGAAGATATTCTGGAAGAAATCGTGGGGGAATTCACCACCTCAATGGCACCAAGTCTGGCAGAAGAGATTACGCCACAGAATGATGGTAGCTTCCTGATTGAAGGCAGCGCCAATATTCGTGATATCAACAAAGGGCTGGACTGGACGCTTCCAACCGATGGACCAAGAACTCTGAATGGCTTAATTCTGGAACACTTAGAAGACATTCCAGAAAGCAAGCTGAGCGTGCAGGTGGCTAACCACCCTATGGAGATCATTGATTTCACCGAGAACAAGATCAAGCTGGTCAAAGTTTATCCCTCTCAGTAATCTCAGTATTCATTCAAAAGCGCCCTGCATTTGCAGGGCGTTTTGTTTTGGGCTCATTATTCTCGCCCTAAGTAAGTCAGAAATGAGACAAATTAGGAACTGAATAGCAGGAATTATCGAATGCGTGAGCAATACCGCAAACCTGATTTATGATTAAGGCTAATAAATAGACACGTGTCACTTTTAGCAATGGAGGGCATCAAATGACACTTTCTATGGACAATATGTCAAATCAAATTAAGCAGTTGAAACAACAACTCAAGCACGACCTACCCGACTACCAAAAGGCTTATACCGCCGTTTCAGAAGCCTTAGAGAAGGAAGTCGAGCGTATTCAGGAAGAAGAGAAAAAAGGTCACTCTGTTCCTGTTTATTCCTTTCAAGAAGTAGAACGTGGCTTTTCAGATCAACAAAGACAAAAAATTCAGCAAGCAGGCTGCGTCGTTATACGCGGCACGTTACCTAAAGAAGAAGCAGTACAACACAATCAGGAGCTGGAACGATACATCATCGATAATGGCTACTACGACCATACGCCAAAGGTGGAAGACAACTATTTCAGTCAGCTCAAATCAGACAAACCACAAATCTTTGGCTTGTACTGGTCTAAAGCTCAAATCTGGGCAAGGCAGCATCAGAATATGGCAACGCTGCGCAGCCATCTAAATCGACTTTGGGATTTTGAACACGATGGCGTGAAACAATTCAACCCAGATCTGGAAGTCAGCTATGCCGACCGAGTTCGTCGTCGTAGTCCGGGTGATACCTCATTAGGGCTGTCGCCACATGTTGATTCAGGCTCAATCGAGCGCTGGCTGGAGCCCAATTATCGCTCTGTTTACCGTCATGTTTTCACTGGTCACTGGCAAGACTATCAAGCCTTCGATGCTCGACACCGAATTGATGTGGAAGAATTCAATTCGTCAGCAGTATGTAGCGTCTTTCGTACTTTTCAGGGTTGGGTCGCACTGACTCCTCAGGGAGCAGGAGACGGTACGTTACAGTTGATTCCCAGCACGCTTTCCATGCCTTACATGTTACTTCGGGCGCTGCAAGATGATGTAGCCGACGATGACTTATGTGGCGCACAACCAGGCAGAGCTCTAACGGTCAACAAACAGTGGCATGAACTATTACTTAAGGGGTTAGTCAGTATTCCAAAAATGGAACCGGGAGATACGGTCTGGTGGCATCCAGATACGGTTCACGCTGTCGAGGATAAGCACAGTGGCGAGGGCTATTCGAACGTTATGTTTATAGGCTCCGCACCTGATTGTGATAAGAACCGCCAGTTTTTACCAAAACAAAAATCTGCCTTTCTGGAAGGAAGAAGCTGCCCGGATTTCGCCCCTGAAGATCATGAAGTGACATACACCAATCGCGCCACAGAAAACGACCTCACTGCTCTAGGAAAACGCCAGATGGGGCTTTAAAAACAACAAAGCCCACATAACGTGGGCTTTGTAATCAAAAGAATGAGGTTTACTTCACGCTCAGCTCTTTCAGCATAGATTCTGGTAGTGCAAGATCTTCATTTTTGTTTACCGAAATTCCTGCTTCGATAATTGCTGTTGCAATCTCTTTTGCTTCATCCAGAGAGTGCATCGCAGCAGTACCGCACTGGTATTCGTTCAGCTCTGGGATCTGATCCTGGCTTTCAACTTTTAACACATCTTGCATAGCTGCAAGCCATGCTTCTGCCACTTGAGATTCAACAGGTGTCCCGATAAGACTCATGTAGAAACCAGTACGACAACCCATTGGTGATATATCGATAATTTCGATATCAGCGCCATTCAGGTGTTTACGCATGAAACCTGCGTACAGGTGCTCAAGTGTATGGATGCCCGTCTCAGACAGAATGTCTTTGTTAGGTGCCGTAAAACGAAGATCAAAAACGGTAATCGTGTCCCCTTTTGGCGTTTGCATGGTTTTAGCCACACGAACGGCAGGAGCATTCATCTTGGTGTGATCAACGGTAAAACTATCTAGTAATGGCATCGGATGAATTCCTTGTAATAACTGTTAAAAAAACCAGCTTCGGCTGCTTTCCAGTTCGTCTTTGCACTGCTTTAACTGCCAACCGTACTCTTTCGCTTGTCGCTCCACTTTTCGGGCAACCTTTTGAACGGTAGGTTTGCTTGCATATGTCTTGCGTTTAAAGCCACCTCGTCCTTCGTGGTAGGCTAAATACTGATTATAGGCATCCCATTTTGAAACGCCTAACTGCCGCTGGGTTTCGTGAGTATACCAACCTACGAACATAATGGAATCATCGAAATTGGTGCGTGAGCCGCCATGACGAGTCGCTTTTTGAAAATCGCTCCAAGCAGGATCCTGTGCCTGAGCGTAACCGTATGCGCTACTGACTCTTCCCCAAGGAACAAACCCAAGAACATAGTCCTTGGGTGGTCTTGCATCATGGATAAAGCTGCTTTCCTGTTTGATGAACGCCATTGCGATGTGGATGGGCGTTCCCCACTCATCTTCCATGTCTTTTGCATCGTCATACCAACTTGGTTTTTCCCTGAAAATGTTACACAGGTTACCTTGTTGCTTAGGCGGTGGGGTCGCGCATCCTGTTAACACAACCCCAGTAATCAATAACAGAAACAGCGACTTTATTTTCATTCCATTTATTGCTTCAAATAGGCAAAGTAATCATCCAGAAACTCATCAAACGGTTGAGTTTCTGACGCTTCAATTTGTTCTTGTTTAGCGCGCGAGCGGATCACTTCTTTTTCCATGATGTCGTCGCTGTAAACTTGGTATTGGTGGTCCTGATGATGCGCTTTGTAGGCTCGACCCAGGTGCATCCCTATTCCTACAATGCCACCATGTGCTTTCGTCTCTGCCAGCAATTGACCTGAGATGGTCAGCTCTGGTTGATCTATCCAGCGCTCTAGTTCATCACAGACATCCTGATAATCAGAAGTGCCATGCTGCTTATCCATCACTTCCGCGATTTGGCGCAGATCTTTGAAGACACGATGACCCCAGTCTTGCAGTGTCAGGCGTTCGCCTTTGCATCCGATTTGCAGTTCCAGACCAACTTTTCGACCTTCAAGGATGACCTTGCTCCAGTTATCACGCCAGCACTCCAGCTCGCAATTGTCCATTTCTTCGGACTCTGAAAGTGCACACCAAGTCAGGAACAGATCCAGAAAACGAATCTGCTGTTCGTTTACGCCAACCGGGCTGAATGGGTTGACATCTAAAGAGCGAACTTCGATGTATTCCACCCCACCACGTTGCAGAGCTTCAGAAGGTTTTTCACCAGAACGGGTGACTCGTTTTGGTCGAATAGGAGCATAGAGCTCATTCTCTATCTGCAATACATTTGAATTGAGTTGTCGGTACTCACCATCCACTTTGACTCCCAGTTCTGCAAACTCTTCAGAAGGGGTATGGATAGCGGCGTTCAGACCATCGAGATACTGACCTAGGCTGTTGAAACCAATTTTAAGTTCACTCTGTGCGCTGTTGGTGTAGCCAAGGTCGCTCAGTCGCAATGAGGTCGCTTCTGGCAAGTAAAGGGTTTCACCGATGTTCTGGAAAGGCAGTTTAGTGTCGCGCCCTTGAATAAAAGAAGGGCACAAAGCTGGAGAGGCGCCGTAAAAAAACGGAATCATCCAGCCAAAGCGGTAATAGTTTCGAATAAGGGCAAAGTAAGCTTCAGATTTGGCATCCTCACGGTCTTTCTCGCCTTGCTTTCCGTAAAGCGCGTCCCAGAAAGTTTCCGGAAAGGAGAAATTGAAGTGCACACCAGAAATAACCTGCATCAGACTACCGTAGCGACGTTTTAACCCTTCGCGATACAGTGTTTTCATCTTACCTGTGTTCGACTGACCGTACTGAGCTAATGCAATGTCGTCTTCATTTTGAATAAAACACGGCATTGAAAGCGGCCACAGCTTTTCGCCATCCAGCTTTTTCTGAGTGAAATGGTGCACATCCGAAAGCTGATTCAGAACCGTTTTGACGGAGTGAGACACTGGAGTAATGAATTCCAGTAAAGACTCAGAGAAATCCGTCGTAACCCAATCATTGGTTAATGCTGAGCCGAGCTCGTAAGGGTGAGGCGTTAGTGCTAGGTGACCATCTGGCGTGTATCGCAGCGACTCTCTTTCGACGCCACGTCCATACTGCTCAAAAATAGAAGGGTCTTGTGCAACTTTCTGCAGTCGCTCGGTGAATACAGTCAAAACTCAGTTCACTTATCTGTTTAGTATCTCGCTAGAATAATCATTCTAAGCATTGATTACTATGGGATTGAAGCAAATACCAAAAAATGAGATTAGAGATCTCTTATTAAAGGCTACAGTACTGGAGGTACTTAGGGTCTGCTGACATAGCAGCCCCTACTGACATTGCAGAAAGTACCTCAGATCACTGTTATGTGTGCTTTACTTGACGATTTCAAGCTTTTCGATAGGCAGATCGAACTTTTTCAACTTCGGTGCAAGTTTTTTGGCATCACCAACCACAATGATTTGGAAATCAGAAGGGTCAAACCACTTGGCTGCAACCTGATTCAAAGTCTCGATATCAACCGTTTGAAGTAACTCATCTCGCTGCTCTAAATAATCTTCTTCCAGTGAATAAGTCAGAATACTGGAAAGCAATTGAGCCTTTTTCGACGGTGTTTCATACTTTAACGCGTCCGCCTGACCACGAGCGAGCCTCATAAACTGCATCTCTTCTTCAGTCAGACCACTGGTCGAGATTTCGTTCATTTCATTGATGATTTCCTGAATCGACTCAATGGTCACGTCTGCCCTGACTTCTGCTGAGAATACGATAAGCCCTGTCTCACGCAAACCGTAGACATAGCCGTAGGCTCCGTAAGTGTAGCCCTTATCTTCACGAAGATTCTGGTTGATGCGACTGTTGAAGTTGCCTGACAGGTTATAGTTCGCCAGCTGTCCTAAGTGCATTTCCCCTACCGTATCAAACGGTAAGCCCTGACGTACCAGCCTGATGACACTTTGCGGCGCTCCCGGCTTGTCTATCAGATAAATCTTCTGCCCTTCTGGTGCTTTGATCACCTGAGGTGTAAACAGCGGTGCTGAATGCCCTTCCCATTTATTCAGAAACTCCAGAGACTTTTTGGCTTCACGCTTTTTAATGTCTCCAACAATCACGACTTGCGCACCTTGCGGCGTGTAGTGTTCCTTGTAGAATTGCTTCACATCATCCAGCGTCAGGCTACTGATAGACGCCATACTTCCATCGCTGGAACGGCTGAATCGGCTTCCTGCAAACAATACTTGTCGAGTCGCCTGTGATGCTAACCAGCCTGGCTTCTGGTGTTCATAAACAATGCCCTGAATCGCCTGCTGTTTGATTCGGTCAAAATCGGCTTCTTCAAAGGCAGGCTGACGAATCATTTCTTCAACCAGTTCTATAGTTGCTGACAAATTCTTTTCTAGCGCAGAAACACTGATCACCGTGGAGTAAGAGCCTGCATCAAATGAGATGTAACTGCCTAGTCGATCAAGCTCGGTTTGAATTTCCTGAGCAGAACGCTTTGCGGTGCCTTCCATCATCATTTCGGCAGTGAGATTTGCTAAGCCTTCCTGACCCTCTGGAACATATCGATTGCCAGCCGGGAGTTTTATATCCAGTTGTACCGTTGGTGTTTCGTCACTGACGGTTCCAAGGATCTCAACCCCACTGTCCAGGAAGATACGATACAAATCGGGCATGGTTCCTTTCACCGCGCCGGACACAGGCGGCATAACTGAACGATCAAAGTCGTCCACCGCTTTGCGGTATACCAAATCTGACTCTTTAACTTCTTGGTATTCAGGTAAAGTTCGAGGTGGAGTAGTGAAAGTGGCAGGTTTAACAGCCCAGTTCGTTTTGCTTCGTGGTACAACGCTGAGCACCACTTTGTGCTGGTTAGCTAAGTAGTCCTGATAAGCTGTGGCAACGCTTTCTGGCGTGACTGCACGCAGCTGCTCCAATTCGTATTCAATTCGATCTGGTTGCCCAAAAAAGGTTTCGTTCGACGCCAATTGCGTTACCTTGCCACGCACGCTTTCCAGGCTGAAAATTGCATTCGCTTCAGCACGCCCAATCAGGGTCTCAAGCTGAGATTCAGACACGCCCTCTTTGGACCAGTCAGACAAAGTTTCCATCAATTCATCATAAAGCGGCTTCAGCTTGCCTTTCTCTCCGGAATTGCCCATCAAATAAACACTCATGGAACACGCGAGCTCAGCACAGTTGTGATACGCACCTGCATTGACAGCTTTACCCGTCTGAACAAACTGTTGGTACAACACACTATTTTTGCCATCGCCTAATATTGTGGAAAGCATTTCCAAAGAGGCGTCAGACTCGTGCCCCTGATATTCCGTTGGCCAAGACACAACTAGCATCGGTTGCTGAATGCGATCTTCCAGCGTGATGAATTTATCTTCCGTCAAGTTGGCGGGCTGCTTTTCTGCGGCTTTAACTTCTGGACCTACAGGAATGGTACCGAAGTACTTGTTGATCCATTGAAGTGTCTCTTCAGTATCAAAATCACCGCCAATAGTCAGCGTTGCATTATTAGGACCGTACCATTTTAGGAAGAACGCTTTCAGGTCGTTGACGTTTACACGATCAAGATCTTCGACATAACCGATCGGTTGCCACGAATAAGGATGACCTTCTGGGTACATAGCTTCGCCGATGCGTTCCCACATTAGACCGTAAGGGCGGTTATCGTAGTTTTGGGCGCGTTCGTTTTTAACTGTATCACGTTGAATTTCAAATTTTCTTTGAGAAACCGCATCAAGCAGGAAACCCATTCGGTCGGACTCTAGCCACAGAATTTTCTCTAACTGGTTCGCCGGAACGGTTTCAAAATAGTTAGTGCGGTCGCGGTTCGTCGTACCATTTAAGGTTCCACCCGCTTCAGTGATCAACCTGAAATGCTCTTGATCACCTACGTTTTCACTTCCCTGAAACATCATGTGCTCAAAGAAATGAGCGAACCCCGACTTTCCGATTTCTTCTCTGGCACTGCCCACGTGATAAGTGACGTCTACGTGTACCAAAGGATCAGACTCATCGGGAGCCAGAATAACGGTTAAACCGTTGTCCAGTATGTATTTACTGTAGGGAATAACAACCTTGTCAGATTGTGGTTTAACTTCTTCAACAAGGGTGATCCCTTCTGGTACAGAAGAGAAAAATGAAACAGGTACAAGAGAGGAACAGCCCGCAATGAACACGGACGCAGCTGCACCAAACCAGATTTTTCTCATGAATGCTCCTTAAAAACCTGCGAATGCCGCCGCAATAACGCTATAGCGTATTGCTTTACCTATGGCGATGAGAATTAAACAAGGCAAAAACTTCATTCTGAGCCACCCTGCCGCAAGGCATAATGGGTCGCCAATAATGGGAAGCCAGCTAAATAGAAGAGTGATATAGCCATATTGCTTTAGCCACTGTAAAGCTTTATGACCATGTTTTTCCGATTGGGTTCGATTTGGTAAGAAAAGTCCTATCCAATAGTTAGTTAAACCGCCCAGCGTGTTGCCAATGGTGGCGACAAATATCAACTGAGCTATTGGATATTGATTGAGTTTTAGCGCGGCAACTAAGCTGGCTTCTGAGCCTCCCGGTAGGAGAGTTGCCCCCAAAAAACCTGTTGAAAATAAGACCCAGAGTACAGATTGGCTAAACCATTCGGTCAAGCCATCTAGCATTTCATATCAAGCAGTATCTTGCCTCTGGTGTGCCCGGTTTCAACTTGATCATGAGCTTTGGCGACATCAGTGTATGGGAAGATCTGCTGGACTTCGGTTTTCAAAATGCCTACGCCGACCATGTACAACATGGTATCCATCTGCTCGATATCTGGCTCAACCAACATGCCTGTGGCTTCAAAGCCCAGCATTTTGGCTTTTTCGCAGATCAAATCTGCTGTGATGGTAGGAACCGTCACAACTCGAGCGTTGTCTTTGAGGCATTTGAGTGCATCAAGCGCGGCATCACCACCGACAAGATCAATCAACACGTCGACGTCTTCGACACGCTCAGAAACAGGGGCAAACTGGTAGTTGATGGCGTGAGCGCCAAGCGTGGCAAGGTAATCCAGATTGTCTTCGCCACAAGTGGTAAATACCTCGGCTTGCGCCGCAACGGCTATCTGAACAGCAAGGTGGCCAACACCGCCTGCTCCCGCCAGAATCAATACGCGATCATTAGCGGTAACACCCGCCAAGTTCAAAGCCTGTGCGGCAGTTTGACCGGCAACAGGTAACACCGCAGCAGCTTCTAGGGTGACGCTATCTGGCACAAGACTGAGTGAGTCTTCTTTTATGCAAATATATTGGCTATATCCGCCAGCATCGGCAGGAAACCCAACTAAACCCGCAACAAAGTTTCCGACTTCAAAGGTCTTGGTTCCGGTACCACATTTTTCGACCACACCTGAGACGTCGTAACCTGGGGTCCAGGGAAGGTTGTCTTTGTTAGCTTCAGCTGCCCAACCCAACCCTTTACGCGTTTTCACATCAATGGGATTCACACCTGCGAAATGGACTTTTACCAGCACTTCACCTTCTGCAGGTTCTGGGATAGCCTCACTTTGAATGGCTAATACGTCAGTCTCACCAAACTGGGTTATCACCACTTTTTTGTTGTCCGTCATACACAAGTTCCCTTGATGCTCAAAAAAATGAAAGGGATGCAGAAGCATCCCTTTGACTATAAACCATTTTACGACGATTGGTTAACCACCAGATCGCAAATTCGTTGAACGTTATCCCACTAATGCTAATAAGATACCCGCAGCAACAGCACTTCCCAGTACCCCAGCAACGTTTGGTCCCATTGCGTGCATCAGCAAGAAGTTCTGTGGATTCGACTCAAGCCCCACCTTGTTAACCACTCGCGCAGCCATAGGTACAGCAGATACGCCAGCTGCGCCAATCAATGGGTTGATGTCTTCTTTCGAGAACTTATTCAATAACTTAGCCATCATAACACCAGCGCCCGTACCGATACTGAATGCCACAGCACCTAACCCCAAGATACCCAGAGTTTCAAAGTTCAGGAACTGCTCTGCCTGCAGCTTGGAACCCACACCCAATCCAAGGAAGATGGTCACGATATTGATAAGCTCGTTTTGTGCAGTGTTCGACAGACGATCAACTACACCCGCTTCCCTCATCAGGTTACCCAAACAGAACATACCCACTAGTGGTGTTGCAGCAGGGAGGAACAGGATCGTCATGACTAGCACAGCAAGTGGGAATAACACCTTCTCCACTTTGCTAACGTGACGAAGTTGCGCCATCTGGATCTTACGTTCTTCTGGATTGGTCAGCGCTTTCATGATTGGTGGCTGAATAATCGGCACCAACGCCATGTAGCTGTATGCCGCCACCGCAATTGCACCAAGCAGATCAGGCGATAGCTGACTTGCCAGGAAGATAGCCGTTGGACCATCTGCACCACCGATGATGGCGATGGAGGATGCATCCTGCATGGAAAACTCCATCCCTGGTACATAGTTAAGCAAGATAGCGCCAAACAGCGTGGCAAAAATACCAAACTGAGCCGCCGCCCCTAGCCACAAGGTTTTCGGGTTAGCAATCAGGGCACCAAAGTCCGTCATCGCTCCCACGCCCATAAAGATGAGCAGTGGGAATACTCCGGATTCGATCCCGATGTAGTAAACGTAATAAAGCAGACCGCCTTCATCGGTGAAGCCCGCATTGGGGATATTTGCCAACACGGCACCAAACCCAATCGGAAGCAAGAGCAAAGGCTCAAAGCCTTTGGCAATAGCAAGATAAAGCAGAATACAACCAACAAGGATCATGCATAGCTGACCAAACTCGAAGTTAGCGATCCCTGTTTCAGCCCATAAGGTCAACAATCCTTCCATGATGCTCCCTTACGCAAGGCTTAGTAGAGGCGCGCCAACTGTCACAGCATCACCTTCTTTCACGTGGATATCCTGAACGACTCCACCACGTGCAGCTCGTACTTCGGTTTCCATCTTCATAGCTTCCAGAATCAAAAGTACATCACCTTCTGATACCTCAGAACCCGGCAAAACATTCACCTTGAAAATGTTACCAGCGAGAGGAGCAGGCACAGCTTCACCTGCAGATGGAGCAGGTGCCGCGGCTGGAGCAGCCTGAGGCGCTGACGCAGGAACAACAGAAGTAAGCTGACCTTGAGGACCAACTTCAACATCGTATACCTGACCGTCCACTTTCACGCTGTACGCTTCAACGCTGCCTACCGTATTAGCCGCTGGTGCCGCTTCAGGTGCAGGAGCAGGTTCATTTCCTGGTGCTGGTTCAAATGCGTCTGGATTGTTACGATTTTTCAGGAACTTCAAACCAACTTGTGGGAACAGCGCGTAAGTAAGTACGTCATCGACTGTCTCATCCGCAAGGGAAATGCCATCTTCTTTTGCTTTGGCCAGTAGTTCATCGGTAAGCGTGTGAAGCTCTGCTTCCAGAAGATCCGCTGGTCGGCAGGTTACTGGCTCTGCACCTTCAAGCACCTTAGCCTGAAGTTCAGCGTTCAGCTCTGCTGGCGCCGCGCCATACTCACCTTTTAGTAGACCTGCAGTCTCTTTAGTGATGCTCTTGTAGCGTTCGCCAGTTAGGACATTGATCACAGACTGTGTCCCTACAATCTGAGAAGTAGGTGTTACTAATGGAATGTAGCCAAGATCTTTACGAACGCGAGGGATCTCTTCCAATACCTCATCTAAGCGATCCGCTGCACCCTGCTCTTTCAACTGGCCTTCCATATTCGTCAACATGCCACCAGGAACCTGGGCAATCAGAATACGAGAGTCTACGCCCTTCAGTTGACCTTCCCATTTCGCGTATTTCTTACGCACTTCACGGAAATAAGCAGCAATCGGCTCAAGTTGGTCAAGTTTCAGGTTGGTGTCACGTTCTGTGCCTTCCAGCATTGCAACGACTGTTTCCGTTGGTGTGTGACCGTAAGTACAACTCATTGAAGAGATTGCCGTATCCAGAATATCGACACCAGCTTCGATTGCTTTCACTGCCGTTGCAGTAGAAAGACCCGTTGTAGCATGACAGTGAAGTGCCAGTGGTACATCACAAGAGGCTTTGATTCGACTGATCAGTTCTTCTGCTTCATATGGTTTGAGAAGACCAGACATATCTTTGATACATAAAGAGTGACAACCCAGATCTTCCAATTCTTTGGCAAGATCCACCCAAGTATCCGCGTTATGAACTGGGCTGGTTGTATAAGAAAGTGTGCCTTGAGCGTGTGCGCCTACATCCACAGTCGCTTTTACCGCTTTCTGGAAGTTACGTACATCGTTCATTGCATCAAAGATACGGAACACGTCCATGCCATTTGCATGAGCGCGCTCGACAAATTTCTCGACTACATCATCGGCATAATGACGGTAGCCCAGTAAGTTTTGACCACGCAATAGCATCTGCATTGGCGTATTTGGCATTGCCTTTTTTAGTTCGCGCAGGCGCTCCCAAGGATCTTCCCCTAAAAAGCGGATACACGCATCGAATGTTGCGCCACCCCAAGTTTCCAGTGACCAGTACCCAACTTTATCTAGTTCCGCCGCGATGGGTAACATATCTTCAATACGCATGCGCGTGGCAAACAAAGACTGGTGTGCGTCGCGCAGCACCACGTCAGTAAGAGCAAGTGGTTTAGACATGCTGATTAACTCCTTTTAATTTTTATCCGACATTACTTCGCAGCGGACGTACGATGCTGGTGAATTGCAGCGGAAATAGCAGCAACCACTTGCGGCTGTACGCCAGAAGTACAGGATTGAATTTTTTTTGCTTGTACTGGTGCAATATTCGGCTGGGGTGCTTCTTCAGGCACCAACTTGGACATTAGCCGAACAAGAAAAACGAGAATGGTTAGGAAGATAAATACCACGGCCATGCCAGTAAGCATAAGAACCGCTGCATCTCCTAGCAGGCTTCCAATATTAGTCATGTTGCTTCCTTTCTATGTCATCCTGACAATGCTTATGCTCACCTTCCCTCAATATGGTGGACATAAGTGGTCTAGGATTATCGCGATTGGTAAAATTTTGTCAATTTTGTTTAATAATGTAACCAAGATCCTGCACAAACATGCGACTTTTTTGAGTACTTATTACATACAAATACGCCACATATCCGGAATTTCACCATAGTTACTATGGCTTTTACCAAACATAATGAAATTCTGTATCGAATACTGAGAGGAAGTTAAAAAAATAATTTTTATTCTTTTAAAACAATAAGATGTAATAATAAAGATAAAAAAATGCTACAGAATTGTTAAAGAGACATAAAAAAAGCCTCGCGATTGCGAGGCTTAAGAAATGATGGCGCGCTCGGAAGGATTCGAACCTTCGACCGCCTGGTTCGTAGCCAGGTACTCTATCCAGCTGAGCTACGAGCGCGCTGTTTTCGATATCACATGAAGTAATATCAGGACTGTAAAGCCCTAAATAGTGGCGCGTCCTGGAGGATTCGAACCTCCGACCGCCTGGTTCGTAGCCAGGTACTCTATCCAGCTGAGCTAAGGACGCGAAGTTTGTATGACAGATTGTCAGACAATTAAATTAATGGCGCGCTCGGAAGGATTCGAACCTTCGACCGCCTGGTTCGTAGCCAGGTACTCTATCCAGCTGAGCTACGAGCGCGCTGTTTTCGATATCACATAAGCAATATCAGGACTGTAAAGCCCTAAATAGTGGCGCGTCCTGGAGGATTCGAACCTCCGACCGCCTGGTTCGTAGCCAGGTACTCTATCCAGCTGAGCTAAGGACGCGAAGTTTGTATGACAGACGTCAGACAATTAAATAATGGCGCGCTCGGAAGGATTCGAACCTTCGACCGCCTGGTTCGTAGCCAGGTACTCTATCCAGCTGAGCTACGAGCGCGCAGGTTGTGAACTATATCACATTTCATTTCATCAGAAACAAAAAAATTGACCTCAGGCCAATAAATGGCGGTGAGGGAGGGATTCGAACCCTCGATACGGCTACAAACCGTATACTCCCTTAGCAGGGGAGCGCCTTCAGCCTCTCGGCCACCTCACCGACGTAGTATTCCAAATAAGGAATAATGGCGCGCTCGGAAGGATTCGAACCTTCGACCGCCTGGTTCGTAGCCAGGTACTCTATCCAGCTGAGCTACGAGCGCGCTGATTCTTATTTTTGTGTTGAGAGTATCAACTTTATAAGAAATGCAAGAATGGCGGTGAGGGAGGGATTCGAACCCTCGATACGGCTACAAACCGTATACTCCCTTAGCAGGGGAGCGCCTTCAGCCTCTCGGCCACCTCACCGTCTTGCGGAGGCACATATTACGATTTACCGAAAATATGTCAAACATTTTCTTGGCAAAAATAGCAAAAAACAGCTTAAGCGTTGGGTATTTAATCAAAGTGGCGGGAAATCAAACTTTTCCCTGAACGCGTGATTTTGATGCCTATTAAAAAGGCCAGCTTCTGCTGACCTTCTTAGTGTTAGTAGTTACCAGAAACTGAACCACCGTTGCCCTTCTCGGCTTGTATACGCATGTAAATTTCTTCACGGTGTACAGATACTTCTTTAGGTGCATTAACACCGATTCGAACCTGGTTACCTTTAACACCAAGCACGGTGACAGTTACTTCATCACCGATCATAAGAGTTTCACCTACGCGGCGAGTCAAAATTAGCATTCTTGTGCTCCTTGAGTAATCTCTGAGTTATTTTTCTCTATGATGTCACCATCTTAGAAAATTAACAATTCCATAATCCCTTCTGACTATGAAACCATTAGCTTTTGATGACCATCAAGCTCTAAATGTCCAGCTACTATAAAACTGTGAAGAAGATTGGAAATCTCTTCTATTCTCTCAGGTTCAATAAAGTAAGTGCAAGAACGGACGTCCTTTACTTCACCTAAAAGTGGAATTTGGTGCTGTTCAAACACATCTGTCAATAAAGGTTGTGCTTGTTGCGCTTTGCAACCAACACAGCTTACCGCAGATACAGGTGTGGACTTAGCTATGCTATCGGCAGCAATCAGTGAAAGCTTAGCCAAAGATGAGTTTGGAATCACAATATCGGTTACACCGGATTCGTCCGCTGCTGCCCATACCTCAATACCAAGCATCTGACACTGATCCAGAATAGACTGCTTGGCACTGGATTTGACTTCCACTACCACCAAATCACGCTGGATCGCTAATCCACTGATTGGACTATCAGACTCTTCTCCAACCACCAAAGTTCCAGACTCTTCAGAAAATGAAGACAGGACTCTCAGAGGGACGCCATGTTTCCATGCATGTATCACAGATGGAAGATGAAGCACTTTCGCTCCTTTTCTTGCCATCTCTTCCATGCTTGGGAAATCAATCACATCCAGTTTTAACGCATCTTTAACGACACGAGGATCGCAGGTATAGATCCCATCCACATCTGTAAAGATTTGGCACTCGGACGCACGCAGTTCACCTGCCAGTGCTACCGCAGATGTATCCGATCCTCCCCGACCCAGGGTTGTGATATTTCCGCTTTCAGACATCCCCTGAAAACCAGCAACTATCACCACGTGATCTTTCTCTAAATAGTTCAGAATCGTTTCTGTTTCTATCGATTCAATTTTCGCATCATTGTGAACATTATTGGTTTTCACACCAGCTTGAGCACCTGTCAAAGAAACGGCATTAACACCTTTCTTATTCAGTGTCATGGCTAACAACGCCATCGAAACCTGTTCACCTGCTGACAACAGCACGTCTAACTCTCGGGCAGTTGGTACAGCATCAACCTGATGAGCCAACCCTAATAAGCGGTTTGTTTCGCCTGACATGGCCGAAACCACAACCACCAATTGTTTTCCCTCTTGCCTGGTTTTAATGATTCGATCCGCTACCGCTTCAATGCGCTCGATAGATCCAACTGAAGTTCCGCCGAACTTCTGAACTACTAGAGATTCACGTAATGACTGTGTCACCTTTCTTCACCTTCCTGGGGCTTAATCCCCGTTGTCGTTATACACAAATGCCACTGACTTTATCAGCCAGTGGCATTCAAAAAAATAAAAGTTACAAACGCTCTTCTAGCCAGGCATCAACTGAGTCTAGCGCTGCTGGAAGTGCATTGGCATCCGTACCACCGGCTTGTGCCATATCAGGACGACCGCCGCCTTTACCACCAACTTGCTGAGCAACCATGTTAACCAGTTCGCCCGCTTTCACTTTGCCAGTCAGATCTTTGGTCACGCCCGCGATCAAACCAACTTTGTCGCCAGCAACATTACCCAGCATGATAATGCCACTACCAAGCTGATTCTTAAGTTCGTCAACCATGCCACGCAGTGCTTTGTTGTCTGCACCGTCCAGTTTAGACACAAGTACTTTCACGCCAGCAATTTCTTTTACCTGACTAGTCAGGCTTGCACTAGCCTGAGAAGCCAGCTTGTCTTTCAGCTGTTGGATCTCTTTCTCAAGAGCTTTCGCTTTGCTTGCTGCTTCAGAAAGCTTCTCTTCGTATTTGTAGTTTTCAGCTTCGATCGCGTCCAGCGCACCTTCACCTGTCACAGCTTCAATACGGCGGATACCTGCTGCGATACCACCTTCTGAAGTAATCTTGAATAAACCAATATCACCCGTGCTTGATGCGTGAATACCACCACACAATTCAGTTGAGAATTCGCCCATGGTCAGAACACGCACTTGGTCGTCGTATTTCTCACCGAACAGAGCCATCGCACCTTTCGCTTTTGCGTCTTCGATGTTCATGATGTCTGTCTGGATATTATGGTTTCGGCGAACGTGAACGTTCACCAAGCGCTCAACTTCTTTGATTTCTGTAGGTGTCATTGCTTCAAGATGAGAGAAGTCAAATCGTAGACTTTCAGCTTTTACAAGTGAGCCTTTCTGAGCAACGTGGTCACCCAGTACATGGCGAAGCGCCGCGTGCAGTAGGTGAGTCGCTGAGTGGTTAAGGATAATCGCTGCACGGCGAACAGCATCAACGGTTGCAGCAACGCTATCACCTTTGGCAAAAACACCTTCAACCAACACACCGTGGTGCGCAATTGCGTTGTTTAGCTTTTGAGTATCTTCAACTTGGAAAAGACCAGCGTCAGTTTTCAATGTACCTGTGTCACCACACTGACCGCCTGACTCGCCATAAAATGGTGTTTCTTCAAGAATTACGATTGCTTTGTCGCCCGCGGACAATGCTTCGACTTCGTTACCTTCAACGAACAGTGCCGACACTGTGCTGCTGCCTTCGGTGCCCGTGTATCCACAAAACTCTGTAGACGCATCCACTTTGATGGCAGCATTGTAGTCTGTACCAAACTGACCTGCTTCACGTGCACGCTGACGCTGAGCTTCCATTGCTTTCTCGAAGCCTTCTTCGTCGATAGCAAAGTCACGCTCACGCGCTACGTCGTTGGTTAAATCTGCTGGGAAGCCGTAGGTGTCGTAAAGTTTGAATACTGTTTCGCCATCAAGTACTTTGCCTTCCAAACCATCTAACGCTTCGTTTAGGATAGACATGCCACGCTCTAGCGTGCGACCAAAGTTCTCTTCTTCAATGCGAAGTACTTTTTCAACCAGTGCTTGTTGCTTCTTAAGTTCAACACCCGCCGTACCCATCACCTCTGCCAGTACACCAGCCAGCTTATGGAAGAACGCACCTTGTGCACCCAGCTTGTTACCGTGGCGAACAGCGCGGCGGATAATACGGCGAAGCACGTAACCACGACCTTCGTTTGAAGGCATCACGCCATCAACGATTAGGAACGCACATGAACGGATGTGGTCAGCAACTACGCGAAGCGATTGGTTAGACAGATCTTCATGACCAGTCACCTCAGCAGCGGCTTTAATTAAGGTTTGGAAAACGTCGATTTCGTAGTTGGAATGCACGCCCTGCATGATGGCAGAAATACGCTCGATACCCATGCCCGTGTCTACCGATGGTTTTGGTAGAGGCTCCATCGTGCCATCGGCATGACGGTTAAATTGCATGAATACGTTGTTCCAAATCTCGATAAAACGGTCACCGTCTTCTTCTGGTGTGCCCGGACGACCACCCCAGATGTGATCGCCGTGATCGTAGAAGATTTCTGTACATGGACCACATGGACCTGTATCACCCATTTGCCAGAAGTTGTCTGATTCGTATGGCTTACCGCCTTCTTTGTCGCCAATGCGAACGATGCGGTCAGCTGGAACGCCTACTTTTTTGTTCCAGATATCAAAAGCTTCATCGTCGGTTTCGTATACAGTCACCAGCAGACGGTCTTTCGGAAGTTGAAGAACTTCTGTCAGAAATTCCCAGGCAAACGAGATCGCATCTTCTTTGAAGTAATCACCGAAGCTGAAGTTACCCAACATTTCGAAGAAGGTATGGTGGCGAGCTGTAAAGCCCACGTTTTCAAGGTCATTGTGCTTACCGCCAGCACGTACACAGCGTTGGGCCGTAGTCGCTCGAGTGTAGGCTCGTTTTTCTAAGCCTAAGAAACAATCTTTAAATTGGTTCATACCTGCGTTAGTAAATAGCAGGGTTGGATCGTTATGTGGTACTAACGATGAACTGTCTACGATTTGGTGTCCTTTGCTTTCAAAGAACTTGAGGAACGCGTTACGAACCTCATCTGTGCTCATGTACATGCAGCTCTTCCTGAAAATAGTCGAGTTAGAATTTTGCCACATTGTATACCCAACCGACCTCAAGATGCGAGATTCCACAAGAATTTATTCTTGTGTGAAATCGCTATTTATAAAAGAAACGTGAAAACAGGATCTTAGGCGGTTTGATTCAAAAGAAGATGGACAGAAAAATCCGTTTTTTCATGAGGGAAGAATAGAAAAAGATGGGGAAGCCAAAAAAGGCTCGTTTAACTCGGTAGTTCAAGGCTTAGATAAGACTATTCCTCATCACTTAAGGCGTAACTGATCTGGTCAAAGCTGTAGCCCCGATATTGTAAAAACCTGACTTGCTTGGCGTATTCTTTCTGATCTTTGGCTTTTATGCCTTTGAACTTTTTTTCCGCCGCCGCTTTGGCAAGTTCAAACCAGTCTTGTGGTTCTTCTTGCAACGCTTCTTCAATCACCGATTCTGATACACGTTTTTGGCTAAGTTCCTGGCGAATTCGACGTTCACCATGCCCTTTGTAGACATGTTGTCTGATCTGGCTTTTAGCATAACGAAGATCGTCTAAGTAATTATGATCAATACAGAAATTCACCGCATCTTGGATCTGCTCTTCATCGTATCCTTTAAAAGCCAGCTTTTGGTAAAGTTCGTACTCACCATGGTCACGTCGGCTGAGTAACTGAATCGCGGCTTCTTTACTTGAGAGGGCTGGAGGATTTTTCTTTGGATACATACTCAAAATTTCAATAAAAACAGTGGATATGGTTTTTAGCTAGATACGCAAAAGCCCTGCAATGCAGGGCTTTTGGTAATTGAATGAGTGATTAAAACTCTTCTTCTTTTGGCATTTCGCCTTGTTCTGGCTCTTCAGGCTGAGCCGTCGTAAGTAGCATCTCACGCAGTTTGCTATCGATTTCTAGTGCAATATTCGAGTTTTCACGAAGGAATTTGCCTGCGTTTGCTTTACCCTGACCAATTTTGTCGCCGTTGTAACTGTACCAAGCACCCGCCTTTTCAACCAGCTTGTGCTTCACACCCAGATCAATCAGTTCACCTTCACGGTTGAACCCCTGACCATACATGATTTGTGTTTCAGCTTGCTTGAACGGTGCAGCAATCTTGTTCTTAACGACTTTAATACGGGTTTCGTTACCAACAACTTCGTCACCATCTTTGATAGAACCCGTACGGCGGATATCAAGACGAACAGATGCGTAGAATTTCAGTGCGTTACCACCAGTGGTGGTTTCTGGGTTACCAAACATCACACCAATCTTCATACGGATCTGGTTGATGAAGATACACATACAGTTAGACTGCTTTAGGTTACCTGTTAGCTTACGCATAGCCTGAGAAAGCATACGTGCTTGCAAGCCCATGTGGCTGTCGCCCATTTCGCCTTCGATTTCCGCTTTTGGCGTTAGAGCTGCTACGGAGTCAACTACCATTACGTCGATAGCACCAGAACGTGCCAGCGCGTCACAGATTTCCAGCGCTTGTTCACCTGTATCAGGCTGGGAAACAAGCAGAGCTTCGATATCAACACCAAGCTTCTTCGCGTAGATAGGGTCTAGCGCGTGTTCTGCATCGATAAATGCACAGGTTTTACCTTCACGTTGTGCTGCTGCGATAAGCTCCAGAGTTAGCGTAGTTTTACCCGAACTCTCAGGACCGTAGATTTCTACGATACGTCCCATCGGCAAACCACCAGCACCCAAAGCGATATCCAGTGACAGAGAACCCGTTGAGATGGTTTCAACATCCATCGCGCGGTTGTCACCAAGGCGCATAATAGAGCCTTTACCGAATTGCTTTTCAATTTGACCAAGTGCTGCGGCTAACGCCTTTTGTTTGTTATCGTCCATCCGTATCTCCACACAACGTGTTCGTGATTATGCTGGCTATTATACTGTTGATTCATACAGTGTCTATACCTGTATGAAAAAATTTTTCGATTCTGGCTTTATCCGCCAAATTACTCTGTTAGGTACTGTAGCAAAACCTGAAGAGCATGAAGGACTGCTTGTCTGCGGACTTGAGCCCGATCACCCTCAAAGTAGCAAGTTTCAATTTTTTGCCAGCCCTGCTCCGATTGAAATCCGAAACACACTGTCCCAACTGGTTTCTCTTCGCTACCGCCACCCGGCCCTGCAACGCCACTAATAGAAACGCCTATTGAAGCTTGGGAATTCGCCAGTGCTCCTGTCACCATTTCGGTTACGACAGGTTCACTAACCGCACCGTGAGCCTCTAGTGTCAACGCATTTACGCCCAGCATCTCCATTTTGGCTTCATTGCTGTAGGTTACAAACGCTCTGTCAAACCAGGCGGAACTGCCCGCAATGTCCGTCACCGCCGTCGCAACGCCGCCGCCAGTACACGACTCAGCAGTGGTCATGACCAGCCCTTTATCGAGCAACGCTTCACCCAATTGCTGGCTTAATTGATTCATCAACGCCATGTTTTCTCTCCATAACCTGAACTCAGGTTCCATTAAAAAGCCGAGAACATCGGTTCGATATTCTCGGCTTTTAGGATATCAGCGACAAGCCTTAGCTTTCGAGAGTTTGCGACAGCGCGTCTTTCAGCTCTTGCTCTGCCTGCTCAATCACCGTCTGAGCATGCGCACGTTGTTCTCTGCCCTCTTTCACGCGAGATAACGTGTTATTCAGGGTTTCGATGGTCAGTTGGTTGACCGTTTCCAGAGATTCCAGATCCAGAATGCCACGCTGATAGTTTTCAGAAATTTGCTCTTCCAGCACTTTCAGCTTTTCAGCGTTCTTCACGTATTGCTCATTGGTGTAGTCTTTCACCGCACGCGTCACTTTTAGTGCTTTCTCTTTCTCGTAGTTGGAAATCGCAATCAGGAACTGGCGCTTCCACAATGGGAAGGTGTTGTGCACGATGTCCTGAATGTCTTCCATCAGCATCTTATTGCCTTCCTGAGAAAGACGAATCTGAGGAGCGGTTTGAATCGCCGCCATTCGAGTTAATTCAAGGTTGTGAATCCGTTTTTCCAAACGAGCGACTGCCTGAACGGCGTCACGGTGCTTTTGTGCATCCAGAGCATCTGCGGACTTTTCGGCTTCAGCCAGTAGCGAAGGCAATACGTCCGTATTCATCTGATTCAGTTTCCACTTACCCGCGGCGATGTAGTTGTCCAGCCCATTGAGCAGGTTCAGGTTCTCATCGTACAAGGTATCCAGACGATTGATGTCGTGTCCCAGTTTCAGTTCCTGCGCTTCCAGCTTATCGGAAAGCTGCTCCAAGCTGCTCTTTACGGAATCAAAGCTGTCAGAGAACTTTTTGAAGGAATCAAATAGCTCGCCGATAAGCGGCAGGCTCGCCAAAAAGCTTTTGTCTTTGAGATAATCAAATTCCGCACTGCTCATGGCGCTGACCATGGATTGCAGGATTTCTCCAGCTTCTCCGCTGTCTCGCACTCTTACTTGCTCAAGCACGCTATCAGAAAATGCGGTAATACTTTCCAGTGCTTCTTTACCGAAAGTGATGGTCGCTACCGTATCAAACGGGTCGAAATTTTGCGCCAGCTCCAGTACCTGAGGACTCAGGGCTTCTTCTTTTAACTCTTCGGTTTGAACCATGTCTGTCATTGTGAATTTTCCTTATGCTAGCTCAGGTTGATGGAACGGGAATTTCTGCCAAAGCTCTTCAAACTGCTTTTGGAAAGGCTGTACAAAACGCATGTCATCAGTCAGCGTGATGTCTTCCTCATTGTACTTAGACGCGCTTCGGGTCCAGTTAAAGCTACCGTTTAGCATGCGTACGCCGTCAAAAATCGCGAACTTATGATGCATGTGATAAGACGTGGTATCGACTTTAACCTCTACACCTTGTTCCACCAGATAATTCACGTCGTTGCCTTTATCGAAGATCTTATCGTTGTCGGTCACGACGCGCACTTTAACGCCACGTTTGTGTGCTTTCACGATGTGCGCCGTTAGGTTGTCGTCGGCTATGGTAAATACACAGATATCAATAGTGTGACGTGCCTGATTTAGCTGCTTAATGATGCCTTCTGCACAAGAGCGCCCCGGAGAGAACCAGCACCCAACCAGATCACCACCCGCATCTGATTTTGCGTTGTCCAACACTTTGATGGTTTTCTCTAACCAACGAACGATGTCACTGGCGTCCGCCCCCTCTTTGAGGGATTGTTGCGCCAGTTTGAAGCTCTGATTACGCAGAAATGAACGGTCTTCCTGTTTTAACTCAGCGTTGCTCAACTGGTCGTTAAGTTCGCGCCTTTCAGAATCATCCAGGCGATGGTCTTCAATGGAAGATTGAAGGAGTTGTTGCAGTTGTTCCCTATTCATTATTTTCTCCTAGCCCTTGAGTCACTCGACTCATGGTTTGGTTCAATGCCGCCAGTTGCTGGACAACCTGCCCTGCTCTGTCTTCTGAGTCACCCATCAACTGATTACGCTGATACCCTTCACGAATTTCATTCCAGCGAGCCTGCTGCTCATCAGTCATGTCCCCTCGAAGTTCAGCCAGTTTCAATAAGTTTTCTTCTGTACCATTGGTCAGTGTTTGCGCTTCACCCTGATAGTGATCTTGCAGAAGCGTTTGCAGCTCTTCTTCAGTCATGACAGACGAAATCTTCTCCGCCAGCTTATTCATGTTTCGATAAGAACCCTGAAGCTTAAACGGTGGTTCAACACGATACTGATCCGCAGTTGCCGCTGAGGCAATGTACTGTTGGTTAACTTTGAGTACGGTCTGCTGAACCGTCAGAAGCTTCTGCAAGGTCGAGACAATTTCGGAAGACTCGGTTGCTGAATACGAGTGAGACATGTCACTCAGCGGTATGCCTTCACCGTTAGCCATCCGAACGAAGCGATACAGATCGTTCAGGTCACGAGTCGCCAGCGGTGCCAGAACAGGATGCGACGTCAGGGAGTTCTCGACGAAGCTGAGCTCAAACGCGGCTTTCTGATCCGACAACATGTCACCCAAGTTGTAGATGTCGGCACGGTTTGCCAGCATGTCTGGGATTCGGAACATATCTCCCGATTCGGTGTACGGGTTACCCGCCATCACAACGGAGAACTTCTTGCCACGCATGTCGTAAGTTTTGGTTTCGCCACGCCATGTCCCTTCGATTCGACGAGTACCATCACACAGAGAAATGAATTTCTGTAAGAACTCGGGATGGGTATGCTGAATATCATCAAGATACAGCAAGACATTGTTACCCATCTCAAAGGCTAAGTTGATCTTCTCGATCTCACGAGCGGCATTCTGATCCGGCGCATCTTTTGGATCGAGCGATGTTACCTGATGGCCAATGGAAGGACCGTTGATCTTCATGAACACAAGACCAAGCTTGTGCGCCACGTATTCAATCAGAGTGGTTTTACCGTAACCCGGAGGTGAGATAAGCAAAAGCATACCCATCAAGTCGGTACGTTTGTTGTCGCCAACGGTACCCATCTGTTTGGCGAAGTTGTCACCAATGAGTGGTAAGTAGCTCTCGCTGATCAACTTGTTACGCACAAACGACGTTAGTGGACGTGGTTTGAATTCATTCAGACGGAAATTCGATTTCGCGTCTTGCAGCAGGTCTGCACGTTTATTGAGGTACGATTCAAACTGAGGAATCGTTACGCTTCGGTGCTGTTCACAACGCTGTAAAAATCCATCCAATACCAGATTCAGTTTACCCTGCTCAATATTGAGATGCTCCCCCAGTAGACCTTCCACTTCACAAGTGAGTGAGAAATCAACCGGGCTCAGAGGCGCATTGTCCTGCTCTTTCCATACTGCTATCGCAGCCGCTTCAGTCACAAACGCTTTGCCCAGCGATTTTTGCTGAGCGTACGCTGTTAGCCATTGAAGGTGATCTTGCATACTGACACTTGGAGAGTGTTGATTGCCAGACCAGCCAAGGCTTCGGCGGAACTGAAGGTAATCATCGCACAGCTCCATGGCATCACGGCTGACCTCGATTCGAGATTCACTTTTGGCGAGCAGCTGAATCAGGTAATCACTGGCGTCAGACAACAATCCACTGCCCGACTCGCCAAGTTCTTTTTCTAGCTCGGATTGCAGACTTTGGTATGCGTCTGGCGACTGAAGGTGCACTTTGAGCAGGTTGGCGTTGTTAGCTTTGCTCTTCCAATCTTCAAGCGATTTACCATCTTGGGCTATCAACCACATCCAAGCGGTGGCTCGCTCTTGCTGACCAAAGCGCAGCGACCCCGCCTGTTCAAAAACAGGGAGAAGCTGGTTCAGTATTTTCTCTGCATCGTGATCGTGAATACCTTTGATATAGCCTTCTTTGTACCTAGGCGAAGCAAAGCGTTGTACTAGGCTTAATAGCTCACCCGACTTTCGCGCGTGCAGCAAGGCTTCGGTATCGAAGTCATCACTGAGGTTCATGGCAGAATGCAGAATCAGATAAGCCAGGTATTCCGAGCGATAAATGTCGTCGGTTTCGGAAGCGATATCCAGCTTCGAAATGTTCTGAAGCGCCAGAAACGTTTCGTCTTCAATCGGCTGATAGAAATCGGTGCCTGAGATGTGGGTACAAAGCTCGTCATCGTGCTCAACCAGCGTCACATCCAAAGGCTGCTGGTTCACGCTGAATCGATGCTTACCCAGTCGCAGGATTTTACCGCCATCTTCGAAGATATCCTGATTATCACGAAGCGATCTCAGTGACTGGTCCTGAACGGATTTGAGTTTAGCGTCGACGCTGTCGGCCTTCACGCTGTCACCCAGTTCACGGATGGATTCCGACAACTGGCGCAGCTTCATCACCATGGCGTCGGTGGCAAAATAGCTGTTCAGAGATGCAACATCATCGAATCGTGCTACGCGCTTTTCGATGCTGTTAAAGGTAACATTTGCCGCTTGAAGCAAATTCTGAATGCGTCGTTGCTGAGCACTCACCAACTGCTGCTTGTGGTTTTCTAGTGTCGACTGAATTTCATCGCGCTTGGTGTAAATTTCTCCCAGAAACTCGTCGAAATCTGCAAAGCGAGACTCCAGCTTCTCTAGCTGTCCAATCAACTTCGCAAGCTGGTTATCACACTCATCGGGGGTGGTAGCCTGCTCCATCGCGCTGTTTACTGACTGAGCCAGCAGCTTAAACTGCGCCCCAAATTCTGCTTTCGCTTCGTCGCTGCGTAGCCCGCTGTTTTTGTTGCGCAGCTTGGCAGACACGGCATTCAGCATGGACGACACTTCGGTAGTCAAATCCAGAATACGGGTCGACTGTGTTGGATCTTCAGTTTCGATGTCAGTGACTTCTTCGGTCACCAATTGCAGCTCAGCACGAAGCTTTTCAATCTGCTCCTGAAGCTCCTGAATATCAGAAGTTTTCTCAACCGTTTCCAACTGCTCTTCTACGGTATGGATTTGCTTTTTGAATGGCTGATAGGCTTTTTCATCCTGCAGCAACTCAAGTAACTGCTGATTGAGATACTGGCGTTGTTCGTCCAGCGAACCAAGCAACTCATCGACTTTGGCAATATCGATGTAATGTTGCTGGCGCAGAGCCATGGTGTTGCCGACTTGCGTTTTCACTTCTGAAAGCAGAGTTAGCAAACTCGCCGCCTGATCTTTGGGCGCCAGTTTTACTTTGCCAATCAGAGTAGCGACGGATTCGGATTCTTCTTCAATCGCATGCTGAGCATGAGCCTGAAGCTGCTGAACTTTGGCGAATTCATCGATGATCTTGTCAGAAGTAGACATTACATCCTGAATCGCATCCCCCAGCCCCATCGCATAATCGTGAGCGAGCCAGTGGTAGTGATCAAGAGTCGCCTGACACTGTTTCAACAGCGCTTCATACGCGGCTTGCGTAACTTCTTCGGTTGAGGCGAAGTGGCAAATCGACAGTACGGAAGACAGTGCACGTACCAGCTCTGCATTGCCTAGATTAAACAAGGGGCTGGAGGCATCGCTTTTTGCACTGTGGCGGCTGTAGTGTTCCGGGGTGGAAAATGGCGTGTCCCAGATTCGCAGCGGATGAATGGTAGACGCTTCTGCGTTTTCAGACAGTTGGAATACCAGCATGCGACCATCTGGATACAAACTGTAACCGTGGCTGTCCATTGGGGCAGAAAACGACTTTTCTATCATGTTGTAGGTATAAACAACGTAATACCCTTTCACCATGTTAAAGAAGAAGTACATCAGGTCTTCGCCGTTTGGTGAGGCGATTTTCTGGAAAAACTTAAGATCTGCCCACGGCATATCAAAGTGTTTGGCTTCTCCATTCGCCAGTACGTAACCATGCGAATACAAAATTCCGTGCTCTTCAGGCAGCTCTTTGGCACTGACGCCAAGCGCATCGGCACGAGTCACGGTCTGATTTAATGGGTTGTACAGGAAGTAACGTTCTGTTTTTTCACGGTTCGGCAAAACTCGAAGGGCAATCAAATCACCGACAAATGCGTAGGCAATGCTGGCATCTGCCACACTTTGGTGTGGGTCTTCGACTTCTTCTCGGTAAACCCCTTTGCCTTCTTCGGTGTTGTCTTCCACCTTAATAGTCAGGTCACCACCGACACACTCGACAAATAGCTTGTCTTTGATAGACACATGGGGGTGCTTACCAAGCACGTGGTCTTCTCGTGTGGTTTCAATCCAGTCAAAGTCACGCTGAACCGCCGACTCCAACGACTTATGTCCGAGAGAATCTATGTACTCAATCGAATGCTCGTTCAGTTGAAAGCGAAATACTTTGCGGTCTTCGGCGCGCATGCCGATTTGAAATGCGATATAGAGGGTGCTTTCCTGACGAGAGATCTGAGAGAGCTTGGCATCCTGATAATAGGTAAACAGCTCGGTAAACTCGTGAACAAAACGAGTGTCTGACAGGAAGCTGCCTTCCAGGCTGACGGGTTCAATGCGGAAGGTGCCATCTTTTTCATGAAGTTGATACAGCCCGAATACGTCTTCTAAGGAAGGCTGGGCTTTCATTCCCACATGCACTTCGTAACCAAACAGAAGTTGCTCGTTGACCTGCGCCATGTCGACAGGCACACAACGCGCTTCGGTTTGCACATTGGCTTTACCGATAAGGGAAAGCTCCTGGCCACCGAAAACTTGCTGTCTTTCCTGATTGAACTGGTGGGAAATGTCTTTAAGTTTGCTGCCTTGTTGCGAAAGGCGTGACTTGAGTACCTCGTAGGCACCGCCTTCTGTGACAGCCTGCTGGGTTGATTCTGACATGCTTATACCTTTAAAACCCACACTTACGGGTGGTAAGTGTGGGTGTATGACTCAAGATGGGCGATTAAGACTCAGTAGAATCTGAGCTGCTGACGGACTGCTGAATTTTCTTCAGAAGTTCTGTCGCGCCACCTTGTGAATTCAGCAGGCTTGCCAAAGCTACGTTGCTTAGGTCACTGCTTTTCAGTTCGGTATTTTCAAGGATGTCCTTGATGTCTTGCGGTAGGCTGCGGTTTCCATTCACGTACTCAGACACCAGTGGGTTAAGGACTTTAGATTCCTCAAACTTGGTATCCATTGAAGCAGAATCAATAACCGTGCGGCGGATTTGCTCCATACCGTCGCCACCAAACAGTTTGATGTCTGCGGCTGCCAGTGCCTGTGCCAGTGCTTTCGCGTTTTCTGATGCCACGTCTTTTTGTGCATCGATACGCGCCAGATCCAGTTCTTTCTCTTGCTGCAACTGCATAACCCACTTATCGTGCTCACGCGTTTGGTCATCGTATTTCTGAGCTGCATCGAAACGAGCGGTTTGCGCTTCTGCTTCCGCCAAGCCTTTCGCACGTAGTGCCTGTGCTTCTGCTTCACCTGCGCTTTGCAATGTGTATGCTTCCGCTTCACCCGTTTCACGAATCGCTTGTGCACGCTCACGATCCACTTCCACTTGCGCCAGACCAGTCGCACTGATTTGTTCTTTCTCAGCGTGAGCCATGCGCTCTTTCGCTGCTGCTTCACGCTCTTTCAGCATGTATCGTGCTTCAGCTTCTTTGGCTGCCGCTTCTAGCTCTGCCTCAGCCTGACGCTGACGAACCACTTTCTCGGCATCCGCTTGCTTGGTCGCAACAATGTGCGCCGCTTCGGCTTCACGAGTTTTCACTGCCAGATCATTTTCAGCATCGCGCGTCTTCACTTTCAGTTCAGCGTCTTTCTCGATCAGCAGGCGCTCGGCTTTTTCTTTGGCTGCGTCTTTCTCGGCACGGGCTGCCACCAGAAGCTCCAGCTGTTTCGCTTCAGCTACCGCTTCGGCTTCTACCATGGACACGCGCTTCTTACGGTTCACTTGCTCGTTCACTCGAAGGTTTTCAGTTTCTTCTTCTTCACGAGCAATCTTACGTTCAATTTCAACACGTTGAGAACGCGTTTCTGCCACAGATTTCAGCGCTTCTTCAACCGTGGTTTCTTTTTCCATCTCTTTCTGAGCCACTTCAGAAGAAGTACGAACCTTCTCTGTCTCAACAGCACGGCTCAGTTCTTCCTCCTGAATCGCGACCTGACGCTTATTGGCAATACGCGTCATTTCGACTTCCATTTCTACGCTTTCACGCTTTTTCGCCACTTCTTCTTCGGTTTCCAGTTTCGCCAAAGAGGAAATACGCTCGTATTCCTGACGCTTTTCTTCAGACAGGGCATTCTCTTGCGCTTCGATGATTTCGATTTCGCGCTGAGTTCGGGCGATGCTTTCTTTCTCTTGCTTATCCAGTTGCAGACGATTCGCTTCCGCTTCTACGTCTTTCTTCTTAATGGTGGTGCGCTCATCCTGACGGATCGCGTTGGTTTCCGTGTTCTTCTGCGCTGTAATGGAAGAAATTTTACGGATACCTTCTACATCAAGAATGTTGTCTGGGTTGTGAGCTTCCAGGGAAGTCTGGTCAATTTTGTCGATTACCACGTCGTAGATTTTGAAGCCATCCATTTCGCTACCGATAACCTGAACAACAGCATCACGGAACGCGCGGCGGTTGGTCAACAGCTCTTCAAATTCGAACTGCTTCACTGCGGTTTTTAGTGCTTCGGAGAATTTAGGCTGGAAGTGCTCTTTCAGACGTTCAAGGTTTGATGCTTCAACTGCCGTAAACAGTTTTGCCACACGTACAATGTCGTCTTCTTCGTGATTTACACCGATGTAGAAGTCTACTTTTAAGTCCGCACGAATATTATCGCTGCAGTGAAGACCTTCATATTCTTCGCCTTCCTGATCTTTGCGACCACTGCGGATGACGGAAATCTTCTTACGAGTAATATCCATATACTCGAATCGGTTCACGACCGGCCATACAAAGGTACCGGTTAGCGACGCTCGGGTGCGATCCACACCGTTCACAATAAGCGCTTCACCTTCAATTCTTACCTTCTTGTAACGAGAGGTAAGAAAAATCAGAACCAATAAAAATAGTGCAACACCAGCTAAGATGAACATCATACTGGGGGATAAAGCCATGACCAACTCCTTGAGAGGTTTAATTGTATTTATGCTTTCGCGACGAAATAACGCTGCGATTCATTATCTTTAGAGACGATGACGACTTCGTCGCCGTATCGGATTTCCTGAGTGCTGTGTGACATCACGTCTAGAAGCACTTCATTGCCATTGTGTACGACAATGACTTCACCGCCCGCTTCCTGACTAACCTGACTGCTGTGCACTTTGGCACGCAAACCAACGTAATCGATTGAAGCAAACGCATTGTTCTTATTGAAAAATGGAGCCAGAGGCTTAAGCAAAATAGCGGCGATATACAAGGCTATGTACGCCACGACAGGAAGAGATATAACGCCTGAAATCAGTGACAGCGTTTCAGAGAGAGAAGACAGAAGATAGGTGTCGAGATAAAACTCAATAATAGTCGCGATAAACAGGCTAACGCACAGCGCAATAGGCAGTGGTACCTTGGTTAATATCGGCGGTAATATCAGGCTGCCACCGGTTATATTGTCTAAATCAACAATATCTAACTCACCCAAAAGACCTTCGAATACATCGAAGATCAGATCGATAAGCATGATGACAAAAAATATTATAAAAGGAATAAAGAATACGTTTGTCGGGAACGAAAGTAACACCGACAAAAACAGTTCAAAAGCCATGTCCCTATCCAACTTGTATTTCAGTCACAATCAAGCCGAATCGTGCTGAAATTTTTCTATCTATGATTTTAATATCAAAAAGATACAGAACGCTTTGGAAAAATAAAACCTGCTTTCAGGGTTTATTGATGCGCTTCAAAAAAATTAATGAAATTATTATCAATGAGAACTCAACATAAATAACTTAATAAGTATTTGCTGATGCATAATTTCAATAAAGTCCGCCATTCTGTTTGTAAAATCGAATTTTGGTAAAGCGTTTTTAACCCGTGAAGTACGACCTCTGTGCAAGATTGCGACCCACACCAAAACTCCATTGCTTTCTGACGGTCTGATTAATATCATTTGCCTTTGCTGAGAATTCACTTCAGCTCAGATATAACTAAAACAAGGATAATTCAGTGACCACCAGCACCGCGACGCAGAAACACACGCCGATGATGCAACAGTATCTTAAGCTCAAGGCGGAAAATCCCGATATCTTGCTTTTCTATCGTATGGGGGATTTTTACGAGTTATTTTACGACGACGCGAAACGTGCTTCTCAGTTACTGGATATCTCCTTAACCAAGCGTGGTTCTTCTGCCGGTGAGCCAATTCCAATGGCTGGCGTACCTTTTCATGCAGTAGAAGGTTACCTGGCGAAGCTGGTTCAGCTTGGTGAGTCTGTCGCGATTTGTGAACAAATTGGCGACCCAGCCACCAGCAAAGGTCCGGTGGAAAGAAAGGTTGTACGCATTGTCACCCCAGGTACAGTAACCGACGAAGCCTTACTGGCTGAGCGTGTTGATAACCTGATCGCAGCCATCTACAGCCACGATGGTAAATTTGGCTACGCCACGTTAGACATGACTTCGGGTCGCTTCCAGTTAATGGAACCAGAAACCGAAGAAGCGATGTCAGCAGAATTGCAGCGCACCTCTCCTAAAGAATTGTTATTCCCAGAAGATTTCGAAGCGGTGCATTTGATGGCAAGCCGAAATGGCAATCGCCGCCGCCCTGTCTGGGAATTTGAATTAGATACGGCGAAACAGCAGCTTAACCAGCAGTTTGGCACCAAAGATCTGGTCGGTTTTGGAGTAGAACACGCTGAACTTGGTCTGTGTGCCGCGGGCTGTTTGATTCAGTATGTCAAAGACACGCAACGCACGGCCTTGCCTCACATCCGCTCACTGACATACGACCGACAAGACCATTCGGTCATTTTAGATGCTGCCACGCGCCGCAATCTAGAAATTACGCAAAACTTAGCAGGCGGAACCGACAATACACTGGCAGAAGTGCTTGACCACACTGCAACGGCAATGGGCAGCCGGATGCTGAAGCGTTGGTTACACCAGCCAATGCGCCAGCTCGATACTCTTAACCAGCGCCTTGACGCCATTACCGAAATCAAAGACACCGCGCTGTTTGGCGACTTACATCCAGTGCTCAAACAAATCGGTGATATTGAGCGTATCTTAGCTCGCTTGGCAATTCGCAGCGCTCGCCCACGTGATTTGGCTCGCCTACGTCATGCCATGCAGCAGCTTCCTGAGCTTTCGGAGATTCTTGGTCAGGTTAACCACCCATACCTTGGCAAGCTTGCAGGTTTTACCGCGCCGCAAGATGAACTTTGCGACTTGCTAGAGCGTGCCATTAAAGAAAACCCACCTGTGGTGATTCGTGATGGCGGAGTGATTGCAGAGGGTTATAACGCCGAGCTGGACGAATGGCGAAAACTGGCTGACGGTGCAACTGAATACCTTGAAAAACTGGAAGCTGATGAGCGCGATCGCCACGGCATTGATACCCTAAAAGTGGGATACAACAATGTTCACGGTTTCTACATTCAGGTAAGCCGAGGTCAGAGCCACCTTGTTCCTCCTCATTATGTACGTCGCCAGACACTGAAAAATGCCGAACGCTACATCATCCCAGAACTGAAAGAACACGAAGATAAGGTCTTAAATTCTAAATCCAAAGCGCTGGCGATTGAAAAGCAGCTTTGGGAAGAACTGTTCGATCTTCTGCTTCCACATTTAGAATCGATGCAAAACCTAGCTTCTGCCCTGTCGCAACTGGATGTTCTACAAAACCTAGCGGAGCGCGCAGAGAGCTTAGATTACTGTAAGCCAACACTGAACGAAGACATTGGCGTTCGAATTCAGGCTGGTCGCCACCCGGTGGTAGAACAGGTTATGGAAGAGCCTTTCATTGCCAACCCTATCGAGTTGGGTGAACAGCGTAAAATGTTGATCATCACTGGACCAAATATGGGCGGTAAATCGACCTACATGCGTCAGACCGCACTGATTGCGTTGATGGCACATATTGGTTCTTACGTGCCTGCTGAGTCTGCCACCATCGGCTCTATTGATCGTATATTCACTCGTATTGGTGCATCGGACGATCTGGCATCTGGTCGCTCTACCTTTATGGTGGAGATGACCGAAACCGCGAATATTCTGCACAATGCCACAGATCGAAGCCTGGTTTTGATGGATGAAATTGGTCGTGGAACCAGTACTTACGATGGTTTATCACTGGCGTGGGCGAGTGCAGAGTGGCTGGCTAAACAGATCAGTGCGATGACCTTGTTTGCTACTCACTATTTTGAGTTAACCGAATTGCCAAGTCAGATCCCAACATTGGCGAATGTCCACTTAGATGCGGTTGAGCACGGTGATACCATCGCCTTTATGCATGCTGTACAGGAAGGGGCAGCAAGCAAATCTTATGGTCTGGCAGTGGCTGGGTTGGCAGGCGTACCTAAAACCGTGATCAAGAATGCACGGGCGAAGTTGAACCAGTTGGAACAACTTACTAACGATCAACCAACGACGCCAAACCAAGTGGATGTAGCCAATCAATTAAGCTTGATTCCGGAGCCGAGTGATATTGAGTTGGCGCTTGCGGATATCGATCCTGATGATCTCACACCAAGACAAGCACTGGATGCACTATACCGATTGAAAAGGATGCTTTGATTGAAGTAGCGGCAGTAATTTGACAAACAAAAAGGGCGAGATGTTTCTCGCCCTTCTTTATATATCAATGAACTAATTTTGTTGCTTTAGTCATTTTCAACGTTGAACAATGATTCCATGTTCAGACCCTGTTTCACCAGGATCTCACGAAGTCGACGAAGACCTTCTACTTGGATCTGACGTACACGCTCTCGAGTCAAATTGATCTCACGACCCACTTCTTCCAGTGTTGAAGGTTCATACCCCAGAAGACCAAAACGGCGTGCAAGTACTTCTTTCTGCTTAGGATTCAAATCATCCAGCCAGTCGATCAGAGAATGTTTGATGTCATCGTCTTGAGTACAGACTTCAGGATCAGAGTTGTTGACGTCTGGAATGATATCAAGAAGCGCTTTCTCGCTTTCACCACCGATTGGGGTGTCCACGGAACTGACTCTTTCATTCAGACGAAGCATTTTGCTGACATCATCAACGGGCTTATCAAGTTGCTGAGCAATTTCTTCTGCCGTTGGTTCATGATCCAGTTTTTGCGATAGCTCCCGAGCCGTTCTTAAATAGATATTCAGCTCTTTCACTACGTGTATGGGCAAACGAATAGTGCGAGTTTGGTTCATCAATGCACGTTCGATGGTTTGACGAATCCACCATGTTGCGTACGTTGAAAAACGGAAACCTCTTTCAGGATCAAATTTCTCAACTGCACGGATCAGTCCTAGGTTACCTTCTTCGATCAGATCGAGCAGTGCCAGCCCTCTGTTACCGTAACGGCGAGAGATTTTAACAACTAAACGAAGGTTACTTTCGATCATGCGTTTGCGTGCAGCTTCGTCTCCTCGAAGTGCGCGACGTGCATACAGGACTTCTTCTTCTGCTGTGAGAAGAGGTGAGAAACCGATCTCTCCGAGATACAGTTGAGTGGCGTCTAAACTTTTTGCACTTACCTCAAATTCTTCTTTCTGTTCAGACTGTTTTTCTTGAGTGAGAGTAGATTCTTCCCTGGTGGTTTGTTCCATACCTACCGCTTCGTAATCAAACTCTTCTTCGACTTTCGTTACTGCATTGCTGATACTCATAGTGCCTCCCCCTGGCGAGTTCGCAAGACATTACTACTATCAATGTCGTTGAAATGTTTTAGGGTAAGTAGCGCTTTGGATTCACTGACTTTCCCTGATAGCGAATTTCGAAGTGCAATCTCACACTGTTAGTACCAGACGATCCCATGGTAGCAATCTTCTGACCAGCTTTTACACTTTGTCCTTCTCTTACTAGCAAGCGTTCATTATGGGCATAAGCACTGAGGTAGTTGTCATTATGTTTGACGATGACAAGATTGCCATATCCGCGCAGCGCATTACCTGAATAAACGACTGTTCCTCCCGCAGTGGATACTATGGATTGACCTCGCTGTCCCGCAATGTCGATCCCTTTATTTCCTTGATCCCCTGTGGAAAAACCTTTAATGATCCGACCCTTTGTAGGCCATAACCATTTGGAAATTTTAGTATTATTCTTTTTTGTTGTTTGAGCAGGTTTGTTAACAACCTGTTTACTTTTATTTTCAACATACTCCTTTGATCTGGATTGATCAAGCTTCTTTGTTGATTCTTTTTTAGACGATGCTGATTCTTTCTTTTTCGGCTCAGAGCTTTTCGTTTTCGGTACAGAAGACGCTGTCGATGCCGTACTTGTTGCTGCTACTGCTGCCGTTGATGCTGTGGTTTTTGTGGCAGCCGTTGCGACGCCAGCACCTGTACCCGAAAAATCGGGTGCAGAATACGCAGGTCTCCAGAGACTGATTTTCTGACCGGGATGAATGGTATAAGGAGGAGAAAGTCGATTGTATTTAATCAGTTGGTTAACGTCTTTCCCTGTTACGTAAGCGATAAAGTAGAGCGTGTCACCTTTTTCCACTTCATAGTAGCTGCCACGATAGCTACCTCTTTCAACCTGATCATAGTTCTTCCCTAAGCTAGTAACGGGTGCGGGATTATGCGCAGCACATCCAACCAGCGTTGTAGCGAGAATAACTTGAACAAGAGACGCTTTTCGTTTCAGTGACACTCAATACCCTTAAGCCAAATCACCTGCGACCAAAGGTACAAATCTAACCATTTCAATCAGTTCTGTAACTACATTGCCATTCATTTTTTGTACTTTGATCAAAGTTTGTTCGGCTTCACCGACAGGGATCACCATGATCCCACCTTCATTTAGTTGATCTACCAATGCTTTTGGGATCTCACTGGCAGCTGCTGTAACAATAATGGCATCAAATGGGGCTTTCGCAGACCAGCCCTGCCATCCATCACCATGTTTTGTGGATATGTTGTAGATATCCAGTTGCTTCAGGCGACGTTTTGCATCCCATTGCAGAGATTTGATTCTCTCTACGGAGTATACATGGTCAACGATCTGCGCCAGCACCGCGGTTTGATAACCGGAACCTGTGCCAACCTCAAGCAACTTACTATCAGGTTTTAGCTGAAGCAGTTCTGTCATCTTCGCCACAATGTAGGGCTGAGAAATGGTCTGACCCGCCCCAATAGGCAATGCATTATTATCGTAGGCTTGGTGCATCATGGCTTCAGAAACAAAAGATTCCCGAGGCAAGCGCTTGATGGCTTCCAATACCTTGTGGTCTTGGATTCCCATTTCTTGCAGAAATTCAATTAATTTATGGGCTTGCGGATGGCTCATTCAATTGCTCCCTTTCAACCAATTCTCCATGCTTGGTAAAGATTCATGCGCCGTCAGGTCCACCTGTAATGGCGTCACTGAAACCAGACCACTGGTAATCGCATGGAAATCCGTCCCCTCTCCGGCGTCTTGCTCCTTACCCGGAGGACCAAGCCAATAGATATCAAGCCCTCTTGGATCTTTCTGCTTAATCATGTCTTCAGCATGATGACGTGCACCAAGGCGTGTCACCTTGTAAGGCTTTAATTCGGAAACTGGAATATCAGGCACGTTGACATTAATCAGGCGATTGGTCGGGATAGGATGAGAAAGATGTTGTTCGACCAACTGCTTAGCAACATGAGCTGCGGTTTTGAAATGTTGCTTGCCAGCTAGGGAGATGGCGATGGCCTGAACACCAAGAAAATGTCCTTCCATCGCGGCAGCCACGGTTCCTGAATACAGAACATCGTCGCCAAGGTTAGCACCGTGGTTAATGCCAGACACAACCAGATCAGGTTTATCGTCCTTCATGAGTTCATTCAGAGCGAAATGAACACAATCTGTTGGTGTACCCTGTACAGAAAAGACATTGGGCTCCAGTTCGATAACCCTTAGAGGACTTTCGAGTGTCAGGGAGTTCGAAGCCCCTGAACGATTTCGGTCCGGAGCCACCACTACAACTTCGGCGATGTCTTCCAAAGCTGATTTGAGTTCATGTATTCCTTGAGCATGAACACCATCATCATTGCTCAATAATATTTTCATCGGAATCTTTTCCTGACATTCAGAAGGTTAAAATTGTCGCTCATCTTCTACCGCATTGACTAATTCACGCATAATAGATGTAGCAAAACATCCCGAAGGTAACCAGAATTTGAGTACGATCTCATTATCCTGAACTTCCCACGCTAAATCTTTCGCAAAGAGTGTGGATGCACGGCGCTCATGACGCATTCGGTTCCCACGGATAAGCGCCATCAAATCAGGCTCTTTATCCAGACACGGCTGCTCCAATGCCAAAGCTTCACCGCTGGTTGGTAATGCGTTGTCGCCAGCCATCGCGATGCTGATATCTGCACTGCCGCCGAGTACCTGAGCCTGGCTCTGGTCTAAATTCTCGCTTGTGACTGTTAGCTGCTCACCCTGTGTTAACAGGATGTCGCCATCAACGGGAGTCGTCCAGAGCTGTTTTTCAATACGAGAAGACAGGATGTGATTGAAAATCCACGAACGGGCAGAAGACAAATACAGGCTGCGTTTGTTTTGGTTGCGAGTTCGAACGTTTTCTCTGCCCCAGCGACGCGCTTCATCAACATTGTTGCCATCGCGTCCAAATCGCTGAGCACCAAAGTAATTAGGCACACCTTGTTTTTCTACTTTCTCCAGACGAGATACAATGTCTTGAACCTCTGTCACTTCTGTTAGCGTGATTTCAAAGTAGTTACCACGGAGATCGCCAGGACGCAGTTTCTTGTTGTGTCGCTCTGTAGCCAGAACTTCAATACTTGGATACTGCGCTAGAAACTCGGAAAGATCAGGAGTTTCCCCTTTCGGTAGATGAACACTTAACCATTGCTCTGTTACCGCGTGCCTGTCTTTTAAGCCCGCCCAGCTTACGTCTTTTGATTTAACACCGCAGGCTTTTGCCAGTTCATTCGCTACAAAACTGGTGTTCTCACCCGTTTTGCGAATGCGCAGCATTAGGTGTTCGCCATCGCCTGAAAAATCAAACCCTAAGTCTTCTTTAACGATGAAATGCGCCGGCTGAGCTTTCAACTTGGCATCGGATTTTGGTTTGCCGTAGGCATACGCAAAGGGTGCGAGAATATCTGTCATGGTTTATTTCTTGATAATTAAGGCAACCGCTTCAGTCGCAATGCCTTCTTTTCTACCAGTAAAGCCCAAACGTTCAGATGTTGTGGCTTTTACGTTCACATTCGTGATGTCGGTTTCTAAATCTTCTGCAATGGTTTTGCACATGGCTTGAATGTGAGGAGCCATCTTTGGAGCCTGAGCAATGATGGTGACATCTACGTTACCGACGACATACCCTTTCTCTTTCACCAAACGGTAGACATCACGCAGAAGAGCTCGGCTGTCAGCACCTTTCCATTTATCGTCAGTATCCGGAAAGTGACGACCAATATCACCTTCCGCGATGGCACCTAAAAGGGCATCTGACAACGCATGCAAAGCAACGTCACCATCGGAGTGGGCAACCAGACCCTGTTCATAGGGAACGTTAACGCCACCTATGATAACCGGACCTTCTCCACCAAATTTATGTACGTCAAAACCGTGTCCAATTCGAATCATGTTGTTTCCTTAACCATTTCGGTTCAAATAGAACTCGGCAAGCGCCAAGTCTTCTGGTTGTGTGATTTTGATGTTGTCAGAACGACCTGCCACCAACAATGGCTGATGACCCAGCCATTCCATTGCCGACGCTTCATCGGTAATCGCAACGCCTTTTTCTAATGCGTCTTGCAGAGCATCTTTTAGATCCTGGCAGCGGAACATCTGGGGTGTCAGGGCATGCCACAAGTTTTCACGCTCTACCGTTTTTTGAATAGAATTTGTAGCGTCGCTGCGCTTCATTGTGTCTTTGACATGTGCTGCCAATATGCCCCCAACGGAATGACTGCGGCATTCGCTGATCAGCTTGTCGATGTCCTTATGGGTGACGCACGGCCTGGCGGCGTCATGTACTAATACCCATTCGGTACCGGCGAAATGTTCATTGACGTGTTTCAGGCCCGATAACACCGAATCCGCACGCTCTGTGCCACCCGCCACTTGCGTAATTTGAGGGTGATTTGCCACCTCTAGCTCAGAGAAATACTCGTCTCCCTCGCTAATGGCAACGACTACGTGCTCAATCTCTGAGTGCGACAATAAGAGTGTTAGCGTGTGTTCTAAGATCGTTTTTGAGCCAATGGTGAGATACTGCTTGGGGCAATCTGCCTGCATTCGGCTACCCACGCCTGCCGCAGGAACGATGGCAACAATGCCATTCTGATTAGAATCTGTTTTGTTCATTACTTCGTTTAGGGTCTGTTTTCATCACCGATGATTCGGTAGAAGGTTTCGTCGTCTTTGATCAGTCCGAGCTCATTGCGTGCCCGCTCTTCGATGGCATCGAGACCTTGTCGTAAATCATCGATTTCAGCGTACATTTCTTGGTTTCGCTGGCGCAGCTTCTCGTTTACTTCTTCCTGGATCTGAATATCTCGCTGAGTGGTTGCCAAATCGAGTTCTCCGTTTTTGCTGAACCAGACCGCGTATTGCAACGCAATCAACAATCCAACTAAAACTATGGCAAATATTCTCATGATGTCATCCAAGAAAAAAGAAAGGTGCATTGCCTGATGTCTTCGCATTCAGGTCAACGGGCTATATATACCATATTCAGACGCTTATCGCGAAGTCGGTCACATGAAAACAGAATACATCCGATACAAAAATGCCCTGCATTTGCAGGGCATTTTTTAAAGCATAAAAGCTAAGCTAATCATTCAATTCAGAATTAAGCTTGACCTTTTACTTCTTTAAGACCGTTGTAAGGAGCTTTCTCGCCTAGTGCTTCCTCGATACGGATAAGTTGGTTGTACTTAGCAACACGGTCAGAACGGCTCATAGAACCAGTCTTGATTTGACCTGCAGCAGTACCTACCGCTAGGTCAGCGATAGTTGCGTCTTCAGTTTCGCCAGAACGGTGAGAGATTACAGCTGTGTAACCTGCGTCTTTAGCCATCTTGATTGCAGCTAGAGTCTCAGTAAGAGAACCGATTTGGTTGAACTTGATAAGGATAGAGTTAGCTACGCCTTTCTCGATACCTTCAGCTAGGATCTTAGTGTTAGTAACGAATAGATCGTCACCTACTAGTTGAAGTTTGCTACCTAGTAGTTCAGTTTGGTGCTTGAAGCCATCCCAGTCAGACTCGTCTAGACCGTCTTCGATAGAAACGATTGGGAATTGGCTAGCTAGTTCAGCAAGGTAGTGGTTGAACTCTTCAGAAGAGAAAGTCTTACCTTCGCCTTTCATGTTGTAGATGCCAGCTTCTTTGTCGAAGAACTCAGATGCAGCACAGTCCATAGCTAGAGTTACGTCTTTACCTAGCTCGTAACCAGCATTAGCAACAGCTTCTGCGATAACTTCTAGAGCTTCAGCGTTAGACTTAAGGTTAGGAGCGAAACCACCTTCGTCACCAACTGCAGTGCTGTAGCCTTTAGACTTAAGAACTTTAGCTAGGTTGTGGAATACTTCAGCACCTACACGTAGAGCTTCTTTAAGAGTCTTAGCGCCAACTGGCTGGATCATGAACTCTTGGATGTCAACGTTGTTGTCTGCGTGCTCACCACCGTTGATGATGTTCATCATTGGAAGAGGCATAGAGAACTGACCAGCAGTACCGTTTAGCTCAGCGATGTGCTCGTATAGAGGCATGCCTTTCGCAGCTGCTGCTGCTTTAGCGTTCGCTAGAGAAACCGCTAGGATTGCGTTTGCACCGAAGTTAGATTTGTTCTCAGTACCGTCTAGGTCGATCATTACTGCGTCGATAGCAGCTTGGTCTTTCGCGTCTTTGCCAGTTAGAGCTTCAGCGATTGCACCGTTTACTGCTTCAACAGCTTTAAGAACACCTTTACCTAGGAAACGTGCTTTGTCGCCGTCACGTAGCTCAAGAGCTTCGCGAGAACCTGTAGATGCGCCAGATGGAGCTGCCGCCATACCTACGAAACCGCCTTCTAGGTGTACTTCAGCTTCTACAGTTGGGTTACCACGTGAGTCGATGATTTCACGACCTAGAACTTTAACGATCTTAGACATTAATGTTTCCTCTCGTTCAAATATAAATGTCAAATTTAAAGGGCAGTAGCACTACACTCGCTACTGCCCGTATCCTTTTACTTCTCTAATTCGTCGCGCTGATATTCACCAGCGGCTTTCACGAAACCCGCGAATAGTGGGTGACCATCGCGAGGTGTTGAAGTGAACTCTGGGTGGAATTGAGCCGCTACAAACCATGGGTGAGCTGGGTTCTCAATCACTTCGACCAACTTCTTGTCTGCTGACAAACCAGATACTTTCAGACCTGCTTTTTCGATTTGTGGACGAAGGTTGTTGTTCACTTCATAACGGTGACGGTGACGCTCATGAATCTTCGCGTTGCCGTACAGTTCACGAGCTTTCGTTCCTTTTTCAAGGTGACACAGCTGTGAACCAAGACGCATAGTACCACCAAGGTCTGAAGTTTCAGTACGCTCTTCGACTTTACCTTCACCATCAACCCATTCTGTGATCAAACCTACCACAGGGTACTTGGTCTCTTTGTTAAATTCTGTTGAATGCGCACCTTCCATACCCGCAACATTACGCGCGTATTCGATCAGTGCCACTTGCATCCCCAAACAGATACCCAGGTAAGGTACGTTATTTTCACGAGCGTATTGTGCTGCACGAATCTTACCTTCTACACCACGATCACCGAAACCACCAGGAACTAAGATTGCATCTAAACCTTCTAGTGCTTCTTCGCCTTTGCTTTCGACGTCCTGAGAATCAACGTACTTGATCTTAACACTCAGGCGGTTCTTAAGACCTGCGTGTTTCAGAGCTTCGTTCACCGATTTGTATGCGTCTGGCAGTTCAATGTACTTACCAACCATACCAATGGTCACTTCACCTGTTGGGTTTGCTTCTTCGTAGATTACCTGCTCCCACTCAGACAAGTCTGCTTCTGGCGCATCAATGCCAAAGCGAGTACATACAAGATCATCAAGACCTTGAGACTTAATAAGCTGAGGGATTTTGTAAATGGAATCTACGTCTTTCATTGAGATAACCGCTTTTTCTGACACGTTACAGAAAAGCGCGATCTTCTTACGCTCGTTCGCTGGGATCATGCGATCTGAGCGACAAACAAGGATGTCTGGCTGAATACCGATAGAAAGCAGCTCTTTAACAGAGTGCTGAGTCGGCTTAGTTTTCACTTCACCTGCTGCTGCCAGGTAAGGAACCAGAGTCAGGTGCATGAACATTGCACGCTCACGACCCAGCTCAACAGCTAACTGACGAATCGCTTCCATGAATGGCAGAGATTCGATATCACCAACCGTACCACCTACTTCAACGATAGCCACGTCGTGACCTTCAGAACCTGCGATTACACGGTCTTTGATGGAGTTAGTGATGTGCGGGATAACCTGAATAGTAGCGCCTAGGTAATCGCCACGACGTTCTTTACGTAGAACGTCAGCGTAAACACGACCTGCAGTAAAGTTGTTACGCTTAGTCATCTTGGTGCGAATGAAACGCTCATAGTGACCAAGGTCAAGGTCAGTCTCTGCGCCATCTTCTGTAACGAACACTTCACCGTGCTGAGTTGGGCTCATTGTGCCTGGATCAACGTTGATGTAAGGGTCAAGCTTCATCATAGTCACTTTAAGACCACGAGCTTCAAGAATGGCTGCTAGAGATGCTGCAGCAATACCTTTACCTAGAGAGGATACGACCCCGCCAGTAACAAAAATGTAATTTGTCGTCATGTTTAACCTGAAATTGGTTGAATGAGGGAAATGGATTTCTTCTGGACGGGATGTAAATATACCAGAAGCCAGTTACCGCCACAACGTGAAACTTATCACACTCAAAATTTTTATTTTTTGCTTCAAATCAAATCAGCAAAGTTCAACAAGTTAGTTAATTTCACGTGCTACTGCAAAAGAAATTTCCCTTTTGTGGCAATGGTAAAACCAGTATTTACGCTTAAGAGTTCTCAAGCGCCTAGGGTCACTTTTTATTTTTTTTCGGCGATTTTGACCTGATCCCAAATAGAATCAAGCTCTTCCAGCGAGCAGTCCTCCAGTACCTTGCCGTTTTGGCGCACCTGCTCTTCCACTTGTCTGAAGCGGCGCTCGAATTTGGTATTGGCTTTGCTGAGTGCCGATTCCGGATTGGTATTCAGGTGGCGGGAGAAATTTACTACCGCAAAAAGCAGATCACCCATTTCTTCTTCCACCAAATCCGAATTCGGTGAGACTTGCAGTGCTTCATCCATGACTTCATCGATCTCTTCACGCACTTTGTCTACAACAGGACCTAAGGTTTTCCAGTCAAAACCGTATTTGGCGCATTTCTTCTGAATTTTGTTGGCTTTGGCCATGGCGGGAAGCGCGACGGGAACCGCATCCAGAATACTGTTTTCGGTAATCCCTTTTTCTTCTTTCTCTTTGGCTTTTTCCTGCTCCCAGTTGGCATTGATTTCAGCGTCATTTTCAAACTCAGCATCGGAAAATACATGAGGGTGACGGCGGGTGAGTTTTTCATTGACCTCTTCCACGACCTCATCAAAATCGAACAGATCTTTTTCGTTTGCCAGCTGGCTGTAGAAAATCACATGAAACAACAAGTCACCCAACTCTTCTTTCAAATTGTTCCAGTCGCGCTTATTAATGGCATCCACCACCTCATAGGTTTCCTCAATGGTATGAGGCACGATGGTGTCAAAGTCCTGCTTCAGATCCCAAGGGCATCCACCATCAGGATTTCTTAGCTGCGCCATAATTTGCTTAAGCTGTTCAATTGGATGACTCATTTATTAACCCTTAATTCCTTTAATGCAAAAAGGTGAGTAGTCAGCCCACTCACCTTCAAATACAAATACGACGTGAAAATTAGCCTAAACGTTTCACCGTCATCACATCTTTGATCTGTTCAACACGCTTAGTAACTCGCGTAAACACTTCCACGTTAGTGACTTCCAAATCAAAATCCATCACCGACATCTGCTTTTTGTAGTCCACCCGGCTACGCATGCTGGTGACCTTGATTTTTTCGTTGGCAAACAAGGTGGTGATGTCTTTTAGCAGACCACCACGCTCTAATCCTTCCACTCGAACTGTAATGATGTAAGACCCAACAAAACCGCTGCCCCAGACGGTATCAATGATACGTTCTGGCGCATGGTGACGTAGCTCTTCAAGCTGTTCACAGTCGCTTCTGTGAACTGAGATACCACGCCCTTGAGTGATGTATCCGGAAATCTCATCTCCTGGGATAGGCTGACAACAACGCGCAAGGTGCGTCATCAGGTTATCGACCCCTTCGACGACAACGGCATCTTTCTTCGGTCGACTTTGCGCTGGCGTTTTGTTCTCGGTTTCTTGAAGGCGTTCAAGCGCTTGCTGATCTTCTTCTTCCGCCGTGGGTTTATTTACCAGTGCATTGATGTGGTTGACGATCTGGTTGATACGCAAATCACCGCTTCCCACACCGGCGTAAAGCTCGTCTGGCGTGTTTACGTTGAATCGTTTTAGCGCGTACTGGTCAGCGTCTTTCAACGATGCACCTATCTTGGCAAGTTCGGTTTCTAAGATCTCTCGACCCGCTTCTAAGTTCTTCTCGCGACTTTGCTTACGGAACCACGCGTTGATTTTTGCACGTGCTCTGCCTGATGTCACAAAGCCCATGGATGGGTTTAACCAGTCACGAGATGGATTCGGCACTTTCGAGGTGATGATTTCCACCTGATCGCCCATGGTCAGTTTATGGGTGAATGGAACAATTCTCCCTGCTACTTTGGCACCGATACAGCGATGACCCACTTCAGAGTGAATGTGGTAGGCGAAATCTAGTGGGGTTGCGCCCATCGGCAAATCGACGACATCGCCACGAGGGGTAAAGGCATACACACGATCATCGAATACCTGACTACGAAGCTCATCCAGCATTTCGCCAGAATCGGACATCTCTTCCTGCCAGTCGATTAGCTTGCGAAGCCATGTAATTTTTTCATCGTAACCGCTGCGACCGCTTGAAGAGCCTTCTTTGTATTTCCAGTGCGCCGCAACCCCTAGCTCCGAGTCTTCATGCATCTGCTTAGTTCGGATCTGGATTTCAATGGTTTTGCCTTCCGGACCAAGAATCACCGTATGGATCGACTGATACCCATTGGGTTTAGGATTCGCGACATAGTCATCAAACTCGCTCGGAAGATGTTTGTATTTGGTATGCACCACACCTAGTGCGGCGTAACAGTCTTGCAGTTTGTCGGCAATGATTCGCACAGCACGGACATCAAACAGTTCATCAAACGCGAGACTTTTCTTCTGCATTTTTCGCCAGATACTGTAGATGTGCTTAGGGCGACCACTCACTTCTGCGTTGATGTGTGAGGTCTTCATTTCACTAGCTAAGTCAGAAACGAAGTCTTCGATGTATTGCTCACGCACAATTCGGCGTTCAGAAAGCTGTTTGGCGATCTGTTTATAGGTTGTCGAGTGCTGGTAACGGAACGCGTAATCTTCGATTTCCCACTTTAACTGACCAATACCCAGACGGTTGGCAAGTGGTGCGTAGATATTGGCACACTCTTTTGCGGCAGCCTGACGCACTTCGTCGGATTCATCTTTGACTTCACGAAGGTTGCAGATTCGCTCTGAGAGTTTGATGACCACACAGCGGAAATCATCCACCATCGCCAGTAGCATACGACGAACATTATCCACCTGACTGGAAGCAGCTTCACCGTCGAGCGTGACATTCAGCTGCCCGATGGCAGCCATTTCTTCAACGCCATCAATCAGCTTGACGGTTTCTTTGCCATACTTTTCTTCAAGCGCTTCGCGTTCATAAAAGCCAGATGTCACAACAGGGAAAAGTTGAGCAGAAACTAAGGTCGCGGTATCCATGGACAGTGTGATCAGAATTTCGATCATTTCACGCCCACGCCACAGCAGTAGCTGAGCCTGTTCGTTTTCACCAAGCAAGTCTTCACAGTGACGATATACGTCCAGCAATTTTCGGCTGGTTTTGTCGTCCTGTTTCAGACTGGTAATCCAAGTGTCCAGTTCAAATTCTTCGGTATTTAAATGTGCACCGCGTACTGCGACCATGTTTTTTTCCTAATTTCTAGCAACAGACATACAAGCTTTTTTGCCCGTAAGTTCTTCTCTAGGGTCTGTTGACCTTTCGCGGTTAAATTTTGTTCGAGATAAAAGCGTTTTAATCGCGGCGAGAGGTTTTTCGCCTAGTCATTCTAAGCAAATACCTCTCAACAAAGAGTAAAACGCTTTTAGCCGAACCCTTTGGGCAGCATTTGTGGCTCCTTTCTACTGCGTTACCGCTTATTGATGTAGAGCGACTACACCGAATAAACGCTGCCTTGTATAAAGAACCCACAAATGGCTGCAAAAATCAGCTCGAAAGGCCAACAGACCCTAAGTTAGAGAAGTTAATCTTTTTCAAATAACGCCATACTTTCCAGATGGCTGGTGTGTGGAAACATATCAAGCATGCCCACTTTTTTTAATTTGTAGCCTTGATTCAGCAGGCTTTGGCTGTCACGTGCAAGCGTAGCAGGATTACAGGAAACATACACGACTGCTTTCGCTCCCAAGCGCGAAAATTGGTCGACGATACCTACTGCGCCAGCGCGAGCCGGGTCGAGCAAAATCTTATCAAACTGTTTCTTTGCCCAAGGTGAATGGGTCATGTCTTCTGCGAGGTTTGCCTGATAGAAACTCACATTTTCTATTCGGTTTAACTGAGCGTTTCTGGTCGCGACATCGACCATCTCCTGCACACCTTCAACACCAATCACGGAGCTTGCTTGTTTCGCCAGTGGCAAACTGAAATTCCCCAATCCACAAAAAAGATCGAGAATGTGTTCATCGGGTTTGGCGTTTAGCCACTCCAAAGCCTGCGCCACCATTTTCTGATTGACCTCTTCATTCACCTGAATAAAGTTGGTGGGTTCAAACGGCAATTCAACCCCTACTTCATCATAAATGGGTTGCTCGCCACGTACTCGCTCCAATTCATCGGCTGAAGGCATTAAATAGAGAGTCAGATCGTGCTCGTCCGCGAAAGTAAGAAGGCTCTGTTTGTCTTTATTTTTGAGTGCCGCGGTATGCCTTAAAAGCAGCACGCGAGTATTTGACGCTTTAACCAATTCGACATGACCCAGATTTTCCTGACCTGCAAAGTCAGCCAATAGCTGTTTAACAGGAACAAGTAAGACTTCCAGATCGGGATGTAGCACCGCGCAGTTGTCGATATTGGTGATCCGCTTGCTCATTTTTTCTCGAAAGCCAAATTGCAGTTCTCGGGACTTTTTATCGACAAATAAGCTGATTCGGGCACGACGTCGGTAACCGAGGTTGCTTGCAGTCACTTCTTTTTCAGCCGTTAATTCGCTACCGGAGAATTTCTTCATCAATTGCTGAAGAGTCTGATTTTTATGCTCGACCTGACTATGACGGGCTAAGTGTTGCAAATTACAGCCACCGCAGGTTTGATAATGCTGGCAGAAAGGCGTTACGCGTTGCTCACTTTCTTTTTGGATTTTAATGAGCTTTGCACGGGCAAACTTGCTTTTCTGCTCGGTAAACTGCCCAATGACAGATTCTCCGGGAAGCGCACCATCAATGAAAACGGGCTTCTTATTGTGATAGGCAATGCCTGCACCATGATGATCCAGTTTTTCGATATTGAAAATCTGATGCTTGGTATTCACTGCGGACTTTTTCTTCGGCTGATAAAAACGCGCCATATTTTATTTGCTCATTTTGCTTCAGTGTTTTCTCATTCAGGGTCACTATTTCACCCCAGAGAGATTGTCGAACATAGCAGACTTGATTAAGCTAGCCGCTTATTCGTTTATAATGTTAGTAATCAAGCCATTCACGCTTGTTAGAGCTCGCGGCTTGAATAATTTGCCGCTATTTTCCCATATCCAGACAGTAATGAGAACATGACACGATACGGCTTAAGAGCACGCGTAATAACTCTCACCCTAGCCCCTACTCTTATCGTTGGTTTGCTGCTCAGCGCCTTCTTTACTTCAAATCGTTATAACGATCTGGAATCTCAGTTGATTTCGACGGGTAAAAGCATCATCGAACCGATTGCGATTGCCAGTGAATATGGAATGACTCAGCAAAGCCGTGAAGCCGTGCGAAGGCTGATCAGTTACGCTCACAGAAAGAACTCAGACATCGTGCGCAGCATTGCAGTATTTAATGCCCGGCACGAACTGTTTGTAACGTCTAACTTTCACCCAAATTTCGAGTCTCTTACTTTTCCGAAAGACCAGCCAATCCCATTACTCAGTACAATAAAACTGGTGGATACCGATTTGGTCATCCGCACCCCCATTTTGGCAGAAGGGCAGTTCACCAATAACGTCGGGAACAAGACCGAGCTGAATCAGGCATTGGGTTACATTGCGATTGAGCTGGATTTATCCGCAGTACGCTTGCAGCAGTATCAGGAAATTTTTGCGGCACTTCTGGTATTGCTTCTTGGCTTAGGTTTATCTGCCCTTTTTGCTTATCGACTGATGCGCGATGTGACATTGCCGATCACTCATATGAAAAACATGGTGGACCGCATTCGCCGCGGTCATCTGGATGTCCGAATTGAAGGCAAAATGCACGGGGAACTGGATGCTCTGAAAAACGGCATCAACGCGATGGCGATGTCACTGTCTGAGTACCATGTGGAAATGCAGCACAGTATTGATCAGGCCACATCTGACTTGCGTGAAACCCTAGAGCAGCTTGAGATTCAAAACGTAGAACTGGATATCGCCAAGAAGCGCGCTCAAGAAGCGGCGCGGGTGAAATCAGAGTTCTTAGCAAACATGTCTCACGAGCTGCGTACGCCGCTTAATGGCGTGATTGGCTTTACCCGACAAATGCTGAAAACCCGTTTGTCTTCCAGCCAACAAGATTACCTGCAAACCATTGAGCGCAGTGCCAATAACCTGCTTAGCATCATCAATGACATTCTGGACTTCTCCAAACTGGAGGCTGGAAAACTGGCACTGGAAAACATTCCATTCGACTTCCAGGAATGTCTGGAAGAAGTCGCCAGCCTGCAAGCCACCAGCGCGCATGAAAAAGGTCTGGAACTGACACTTAAGATCGATCCTAAGATTCCGGCTGGCGTGGTGGGTGACCCGCTTCGAATTCAGCAGGTCTTGACCAACCTTGTTGGCAACTCCATCAAGTTTACTGAGCGAGGCAATATCGACATCAGCGTCGAGCTACGCACTCAGAAAGAAGATTTCATCGAGTTACAATTCATGGTTCGGGATACTGGCATCGGTATTTCTGAGCGCCAGCAGGCGCAATTGTTCCAGGCATTCAGTCAGGCGGATGCCAGCATTTCGAGACGCTATGGCGGTACCGGATTGGGTCTGGTTATCACTCAGAAGCTGGTCGGACAGATGGGAGGCGAAGTCAGCCTGACCAGTCGTCTGCATCAGGGATCGACCTTCTGGTTTACACTCAGACTGGCAACCAGCGATATGCCTGTAGCCAGCGATGTGGATACGCACCAGCTCAATGGCAAGAAGATCCTGCTGATAGAACCAAATATGCAGGCTGCCTCTGTGATTCAGCAGCAGTTGATCAACGAAGGGTTACTGGTGACCTATCGCTCAAACATGCCAGAACATATAGAACCTCACGAATTTGTGCTGCTTAACCTGCCGCCGAACCAACGCTTTGATATTACGTCTGTCGAGCAATGGATCAGCCGGGCTAAAGAGATTGCCAATAACATCGTTTTGGGTTTGCCAAGCACCGAGCTAGCCCTTTCTGAACAGCTGGTGTCTGAGCATCAGGTACAGTGCATCACCAAGCCTCTTTCTCGCAGAAAGCTGCTCCAGTCGCTAACCCAATGCCATATTACTGAAGACACTGCACTCCCTCTCATTGATCAGTTGGACTCTGAGAGCAAGCTGCCACTCAAAGTGATGGCAGTGGACGACAATCCTGCCAACCTGAAGCTGATTTCCGCACTATTACAGGAACGAGTTGAACAGGTCGTAACTTGCAGCAATGGTGAGCAAGCTGTCGCGGCTGCTCAGCAACAGGCTTTCGATATGATCCTAATGGACATTCAAATGCCCAAAATGGACGGCGTGACTGCGTGTCAGGAAGTGAAAAACACCAAACTCAACTCTCATACTCCGGTTATCGCCGTCACCGCTCACGCTATGGTGGGTGAACGCGACCGACTACTTAAAGCGGGTATGGACGATTATCTGACCAAACCGATTGAAGAGCACATTCTTCAGCAGGTTCTGGTGCACTGGAGCCCTCACACCGATGAACAGCAGGTCGACAAACTGGAGATCAGTGAGCAGGCGTCACCGGAAGTAACTCAGGACGAAAGCAATAACAACGTCATTATCGATTGGAACCTAGCCCTGAAACAGGCAGCGAATAAGGAAGACTTAGCCAAAGAAATGCTGCAGATGCTGGTGGATTACATTGGCGAGGTTGATCAATTTGTCGAAGGTGTTTTGAACGATGACAGTCAAGACAGCGATCAGCTTATTCATCACATCCATAAGCTGCACGGCAGTTGCTCCTACAGTGGCGTTCCCAGATTGAAGCAGGTTTGCGCAACCATTGAGAAAGCCCTTCGTTCTGGTTCAGATGTGGAGTCCATTGAACCGGAGTTGTTTGAACTTCAGGATGAAATGGAAAAAGTCACTGCCAGCGCGCAACACTATCTGGATAGCGAAACAAGCTAAGCGCGGCGAAGTTCCGGGTTATAAAACGCATAGCCATTTTTGCCGTTTTCCTTAACCTGGTACATGGCTTCGTCAGCTTGCTGAAGCAAGGCATCAAACTCAATATCATTCACTCCAGCGTAGGCGACACCTACGCTGCCGCCAATCCGAACGGTTGAACGGGAAGGTAGCTCAATCGGTCTGGCGCAAATCTCTACAATCTGCTCGGCAATGCCTGCCAGAACATCTGGATTGATCTGCTCCAAGGCGAGAATCACCAACAGTTCATCGCCCCCTATCCGCCCAATGACATCCTGCCCGCCACGCGCGACTTTCTTCAAACGCCTGGCAATGGTGCAAAGCACTTCGTCCCCTGCCGCATGTCCATGAGTATCATTAACATCCTTGAAGCCATCCAAATCCAGCATCATGGTCGCGATGTATGCGGCTTTTTTCTGACTTGCGAGAGTGGCAACGAATCGTTCGCATCCTCGACGGTTTTTGAGACCTGTCAGATTATCTTCTAACGCAAGCAGCAAAGTATCCCTCTCTTTCTGCACTCGCACCGTGATGTCATACATAATGCCTTCAATGAGCCATTCACCACTGTGCTCATCCTTATGAGCTGAGAGCAGTAGGTGCACCCATTGATCCGCACTGTAACGTTTGTTAATACGCAAATCACCCGACGCCATATCACCACTGGATATGGTCTGTTCTGACATTTGCCACGCAAGTTCGGGGTTCTGAAAAACGTGTTCAAAAAATGGCTGAGTTTCGAGAATAGCCGTCAGCTCAAAACTCTCTTTGATTAATCGACCAAACAGCGTTGGGTTGCTATGAATTAAATGCCCATTTTTATCGAGAACCAGAATTCCAACCTGCGTGGTTTCGAATATATGTCGATAGTGGCGCTCCATGCGTTCGATAGTGGCTCTGAGGTTGCGCTCGGTTTCTATAGCCTGATGCGAGGCTTCAACAAAACGGTTTACGCTGGCGGTAACCAACCCGATTTCGTTGTCGCGGTTTTCGTTATTATAAGGAAGTAATTCATCTTTACCCGGCTCCACTTTAGACAGGTTTTCAGCCAGCTTCTGAAGCGGAAAACCAATGACTTTTCGAACCGCAAACGCCGTCACAATCAGCAGCATCAGCAACTGGCTAATCAGCATCACTAGCTGGATGAAAACTTTCTCCTGAGTGACCGAATCCAGATACTCCTGATTCACATCCAGAATCAGATGACCAATCACTTCATCTTTCACCGGAGAAACCAACGGAAAACGTTCCAGGTTTTGCCATTGCTCTCGATTGCTGGTGAGCTTTGACAAGCTAAACTCAATACCATCGATTCCTTTGAGTTTTACCCCATTGAATTCATCGTGAAGAAGCAACGAGCTCATGACTTCGTCTGCAATTTCAGGGTTATCGACATATAAGGCGATAGAAGCCGAGTTGGATACCGTCAGGACCAGTTTCTCTTCCATATCACGAACATTCAGACTGGCTCTCTCAAAATAGAACAGAGTCAAAAAACTCGCTGCCAGTACCAGGTACATGAGTGAGAATATGACAACGGTAACTAAAAGCCGATTAGCAAGCGCTTGTTTATTCATCATTTTTAATCGTTAATATCACTCTTATATCTGAACCGACAGGTTTCTGAGTTACGTAACTGAGCGCGTTTTTGTCTACCCTTAAGCGCTCCACCAATTGCTCGTCGCTCTTCATCACCAAAGGTGCACGGACGCGACCAGAGAACTTCAACTTTGCCCAGTGTGCATTTACCTGACTGATTGAAAGCCCTGTCACCTGATCGAAAAAATCTTCTCTCAACGAACCGTCTCTATCCAATATAGTGATTCGCTGCTTTTTCATCCCACGGCTGTTTCCAAGGTAAAGCTTACCGAGCTGCTCTTTTGTAATACTTTGCAATTTACTGTTCGCCCCAACCACGACATAAATGTCTGCAAGGGCTGCAGGTGACATCAGCAGTAAAACAAAACTCAGTAATCTCATTTCACCACCTAGAATAAGAAGCTAGCAGACAACGAATAAACCTGTGCCCGCGTATCTGGTTTAGGCTCTAGTAATCGAGTTGCCCACAAACCGTGACCGTTTTCGCTTATGTGTACCCAATCCACCTGGGCTTTGAGGCTTATCTGATTGGTCACGTCCCAACGAGCACCTAAAGACCAGACCGATTGATCGATCCGGGTTGCATTGATTGAGGTAATCGCTGCATTCTGGAGTTGTGCTAACTGAGGGTCGGGCAAGACACTCCAGTCGTTTTGAGCTTGCAACGTGTCTGTACTTGGCTTGAACCAGGAACGGGTCAGATATGGCGTCACGGTATCAAAACGCTTGCCCACGGTAATGTATCCACCCTGACCCGCGGGTAGAACGGGCTTGTCGGTTTTTACTTTGACGAGTTCACTCAGAACCTGCCAGTTGCCGTCATTATATTCGAGTCCAATCTGACCGTAGCGCACCATGCTACCGATAATGTCCAAACCAGCATTCAGCTCATTTGCTTCACGGCTAATGGGACCCAACCCTGAGTTACCGACATTAGTTAGACCGTTTCGCATGACATTAACCTGTTCAGGGAATCCAGAGTCTACTCTGAGCTGTGCGTAAGAAATTCTTGTTCGCCATACATCCCAATTCGCTACAAGGCTCAGAGATAAAGCACTGTTGCTGTAAAAGCGATTGGGTTCATAACCTTCTTGCAAGTCGGTGGTCGCTTGAGTTGACCCGTACTGGAAAGCGGCTGAAAGACTGATGTCGTCGACATAAAACCGGTAAGTGATATCAGCACCATCGATATTTTGAAGTGGGATCCAACTGTAGATTTCCTGAGGCAGTCGGACCCATAAATGCCCGTAATCAACTCGCCGGGTTTCGGCAAACCAGAAAACATTGTACCCAAGACGACCGAGACGAATATCCAGATCCGGGTTTGGACGATAAGCGAGAAATGCCAGTTCAAGCCCATCTAGCGCATTATTTCCTGCCCGTTCGGCGATCACATATTGTGCAGATACATCCCATTCATAATTAATGTTGTAGTTGACCTGAGCACCAATTTTAGAATCCGGCAGGAAAGACCCATTGCTATCGGGGTCCGCTTTTTGGGTGAGATCACGCATATAGCCAAAGCTATCACTGGTGTCATAGCTATAGCCGACGTTACCAAACCCTGAAAAACTCCAGTCCTCAGAAAGAACCGGAAATGAAAGCAATGCGAATAGTAAACTTGTCCCTGTTAACCTCATACACTCTTCTCATGGCAATGTGTTTTCAGCTCAAGTGCTTAAGGAGCCACTAATATGAGTGTAGAACAGTGATGGAATTATCGCTCAAAGATTACGGTTGCTACCGCATAATGACGTTCATCGGAAATGGAAAGATGAACCTGAGTTACGCCGTTCTCATTGGCGTAAGTGAGAGCTTGGTTATGCAGTGATAAGAGGGGTTTACCATTTTCATCATTGGTAATGACAAAATCGTGGAAGGTTACGCCTTTGGCAATTCCAGTGCCAAGTGCTTTTGAGGCCGCTTCTTTGGCGGCAAAGCGCTTTGCCAGAAACCGGGCCTGTTGCTTGGTTGAATTGTATTGCGACAACTCTATTGTGGTCAGAATCCGCTTAGCGAAAGCTTCACCAAGCCGGGATAAGGATTTTTCAAATCGCTCAATTTCTGCGATGTCTGTCCCTAATCCAAATATGGACATCTTTACTCCGCTCCGCTTGTAAGTAGCCACCGTGTTTCCACAGTGGCTAAAAGTGCATTGCCTAACGGCGAGCTTCAACCATTACGGCTTTCATGTCGGCAACAGCTTTGTGTAAGCCATCAAACACTGCACGACCAATAATCGAGTGACCGATGTTCAACTCATAGATCTCTGGCAGTGCCGCGATAGGCGCAACGTTGTGATAGGTTAAGCCGTGACCCGCATTCACCTTGATGCCAATGCTGTCTGCGTAGCTTGCACCTGCGGCAATCTTTTTCAGCTCGTTAACCTGCTCGGCTTCAGATTCTGCATCCGCATAGTGACCGGTGTGTAGCTCAATGTAAGGCGCACCGCACGCTTTTGAAGCGTCAATCTGTTCGCGGTCAGCATCAATAAACAAAGACACTTTGATACCTGCTTCAGACAGCTTTTGTGTTGCCGCTTTTATTTTCTCAAGCTGACCAACTACATCCAGCCCGCCTTCTGTTGTGAGTTCTTCACGTTTTTCTGGTACCAGACAAACAAATTCCGGTTTCGTCTTTAGCGCGATTTCGACCATTTCGTCAGTCACCGCCATTTCCAGATTCATACGTGTTTGTAGTGTTTCACGCAGAATTCTAACATCGCGATCCACAATGTGACGGCGATCTTCACGCAGGTGAATGGTAATGCCATCTGCCCCCGCACGTTCTGCGATCTCTGCAGCATGAACGGGATCCGGGTATTTTGTGCCACGTGCGTTACGCAAAGTAGCAATGTGATCGATGTTTACCCCGAGTAAAATTGAGCTCATTTTTCAATACTCCGTGCTCCGGGAAAGCCTGTTCTTGGGAGAAACAGTTCCCTGCTTTTTAGTGGTTTGCCGCCAAGATAAGGCTTTAATGCCATGCGTGTAAAGCGTTTTGCGGCTTTTAGTTGTTCTTTGGTGGTGAAGCGTCTTTCACTAATGGCAATCAGTTCATTTCCAAGAAAAGTGAGGTTGTCTTTTCGCACGCTGGCGATGAAGCCTTTTTGCTCGCGATAGCGATAAGTCATATCAGGTTCGACCATTTCTCCGGTGCCCGCACAGTGGAGAAAATCGACGCCATACCCCATTGCTGACAACAGGGCCAATTCAAAACGACGCAGTGCTGGCTCGGGGTTATTGGCCTGAGCCAGCTCAGTCAGAGCAAAGAGATAATCATGAAACAATGCGGGATATGGTGTTTCGCTTTCCAGTACACGCCCGACCAATTCGTTGACGTACATGGCCGAATAGAGGTGAATACCTGCCAACGGAAGCCCCAGACTGATGGGTTCGGCCTGCCTTAACGTTCGCATACTACCTTTACCAGACCATTTCATCAGCAAAGGAGTAAAGGGCTGCAACGCACCTTTCAAATTAGAGCGTTTGCTACGGGCACCTTTCGCCATGATCGACATCCGACCATATTCTTCACTGAATACATCCAGTATCAGGCTGGTTTCACTGTAAGGTCGGCGATGCAATACAAAACACCGCTGTAACCCGTCAGACATACACGACTCTCTTCATTATTACTTTTAGTCGAATCCTTTTCGCCACGATCACATTATGTGAAATTCAGGTACAAAAAAGGGAGTGCAACACTCCCTTTAACTTACACCAGAATGGCGTTACAGGTCATCAATGTAACCTAAGCTGCGAAGCGCACGTTCGTCGTCTGCCCAGCCAGATTTCACTTTCACCCAAGTCTCTAAATAAACTTTACGCTCAAAAAGCGCTTCCATATCTAAACGAGCTTCACGACCAATGGTTTTGATCTTCTCGCCGCCTTTACCGATGACCATTTTCTTCTGACCATTGCGCTCAACCAAAATCAGCGCGTTGATGTGGAAGCCATCAGTCTCGGGGTTGTAGTCGAAACGTTCAATCTCAACCGTTACCGAGTAAGGCAGTTCTTCACCCGTAAAGCGCATCAGCTTTTCACGTACGATTTCAGACGCCATAAAGCGTTGAGAACGGTCAGTGACATACTCTTCAGGGAAGTGATGTGTTGCTTTGGGTAAGTGCTCACGTACGTGCTTGCGCAGCACATCAATGTTCTTGTCGTGCTTCGCAGAGATAGGAACGACGTCAACAAAATCCATCTTTTCAGACAGCGTTTGCATGTGAAGCATCACTTCATTGCGGTCTTTAACGTTGTCAACCTTGTTAACGCAAAGCACAACAGGGAAGTTCGACTTGTTCAGCTTGGTGAAAACCATCTCATCATCGCTGGTCCAGTGCGTGCCGTCTACCAGGAAGAAAACCAAGTTTACATCACTTAAAGAACTGTTCGCAGCACGGTTCATCAAACGGTTGATGGCGCGCTTCTCTTCAATATGAAGACCCGGCGTGTCCACGAATATCGCTTGATAATCGCCTTCGGTATCCACACCCATGATGCGGTGACGTGTCGTTTGTGGTTTGCGCGATGTGATGGAAATCTTCTGACCAAGAAGCTGATTAAGCAGTGTCGATTTACCCACGTTTGGACGACCAACAATGGCGACAAAACCACAGTGCTGGTTTTCAGTAGAGGTTTCCTGACCTTCTGACGCGAAATACGCGTCCAGGTCGAATTCTTTTTCATCAGACATTGGTAAGTTGTCCTAATGCCAGTTCAGCCGCTGCTTGCTCCGCTTTACGACGGCTGGTGCCTTTACCGATTACAGGCTTTTCCAGTCCTGCTACTTCACACGTGACAGTGAATTCCTGATTGTGTGCTTCACCCTTAATTTTAGTCACAGAATACGCTGGCAGAGGTTTTCTTCTGCCCTGCAAGAATTCCTGTAAACGAGTTTTCGGGTCTTTTTGCGATACGCCAGGCTGAATTGCATCCAAACGAGTCTGATACCAGCTCAGAACAATGCCACGCACCACTTCGATGTCACTATCCAGATAGATAGCGCCGATGATAGCTTCAACTGCATCCGCTAAGATCGAATCACGACGGAAACCGCCACTCTTCAGTTCACCTGGACCTAATTTTAAGTACTCTCCCAGGTCAAACTCGCGACCCAGTTCAGCAAGGGTATTGCCACGAACCAATGTTGCACGCATGCGGCTCATATCACCTTCGTTCACCTTAGGAAAACGATGATACAAATCATCAGCAATGACAAAACTTAAAATTGAATCGCCCAGAAATTCAAGACGCTCATTGTGCTTACTGTTGGCGCTGCGATGAGTCAGCGCCAAATGAATCAGCTCAGCATCCTGAAATTGGTAGCCGAGCTGTTTTTCTAACTTACTAATAGGAGTATTCATACTCTCTCGATTAATGTATACCACCGACGCGACTGAATCGTACGCCAGTTGGGATCCAAGACGGCAGAACGCTGTCTGAATCACGTTCAAATTCAAAGCTGATCCAAATACCGACCGCTTTGCCTACTAAATTGCCTTCAGGGACAAAGCCCCAAAAACGGCTATCAGCACTGTTGTCACGGTTATCGCCCATTACAAAGTACTGACCTTGAGGTACAACCCACTCACGAACACCTGGGCGAGGTTGGTAAGCTCTCACATCATCACGAGTCAGTGGGTGAACCAGAATCTGGTGAGTTTCCTCACCCAATTTTTCATCCATCTGAATCATCGGTACACCGATGCGCTCATCCTTGAAGATACTTTCTTGAACATTAGACAACTCAATTGCTTCACAGCTTGAGCCACCTTTACGTTGCACACAAAGCTCTTTCTTTTCGCTGTAGCGAACTACATCACCCGGTAGTCCGACAACACGTTTGATGTAATCAATACCCGGGTTAGGTGGGTATTTAAACACCACAATATCACCACGTTCTGGCTTACCTGTTTCCACTAACTGGGTACGCCAAACCGGGTCTTTTAAGCCATACGCGTATTTTTCCACCAAAATGAAATCACCTACCAGAAGGGTAGGCATCATTGAGCCCGATGGGATTTGAAATGGCTCGTAAATGAATGAGCGCAATACCAACACGAACGCAATAACAGGGAAAATGGAGACACTGTTTTCTACCCACCAAGGCTGAGCCGCGACTTTCGCTTGAAGAGAGGCGTCTAAACCTTCGTTTGTCTGACCTTCAATCGCACCAAGCTTTTCCTGACGTTTTTTTGCCAGAACCAACTTCTCAAGCGCCCATACAATGCCTGTTACCAAGGTAACAATCACAAGGATGAGTGAAAATGTATTTGCCATTTACTTCCCTTCGTATTCTTTAGTGGAAAAAGAAGAAAGGGTATCCGATACCCTTTCTGCCTAAGTCTTTGTTTGAGTGCAAAAGTACGAAAAAGTTTAGTCTTTTCCTACATGAAGAATGGCAAGGAATGCTTCCTGAGGCAGTTCCACGTTACCAATCTGCTTCATGCGCTTCTTACCTTCTTTCTGTTTCTTCAGAAGTTTCTTCTTACGGCTCACGTCACCACCGTAACATTTTGCGATTACGTTCTTACGCAACTGCTTAACCGTTGAACGAGCAATGATGTGGTTACCTATCGCAGCCTGAATCGCAATATCAAACATCTGACGAGGAATGAACTCTTTCATTTTCTCTACAAGCTGGCGACCACGAGTCTGAGAATGATCTTTGTGCGTAATCATCGCCAGTGCATCGACAGTATCGCCATTCAGCAATACGTCTACACGAACCATGTTCGATGCTTCAAAGCGCTGGAAGTTGTAATCCAGAGATGCGTATCCACGAGATGTCGACTTCAGACGGTCGAAGAAGTCCAGAACCACTTCTGCCATTGGAATATCGTAAACAACGGCAACTTGATTGCCGTGGTAAACCATATCTACCTGAACACCACGCTTCTCTACACATAGGGTAATCACGTTACCCAGGTAGTCCGAAGGCACAAGGATGTTACAGCGTGCAATAGGCTCACGAATTTCTTCGATGTCGTTCACCGCTGGCAGTTTCGCCGGGCTGTCAACATACAGCACACCGCCATCAGTTTTTTCAACTTCGTATACCACGGTTGGCGCAGTAGTAATCAGATCCAGGTCGTATTCACGCTCCAGACGTTCCTGAATGATTTCCATGTGCAGCATGCCAAGGAAGCCACAACGGAAACCAAAACCAAGTGCTGCTGAGTTCTCTGGCTCATAGAACAGAGACGCATCATTCAGGCTAAGTTTGCCCAATGCATCACGGAAGCTTTCATAATCGTCTGAAGAAACAGGGAACAGACCTGCGTATACCTGAGGCTTAACTTTCTGGAAACCCGGTAGTGCTTCTTCACAACCGTTTTTTGCTAGAGTCAGCGTATCACCAACAGGGGCACCAAGGATGTCCTTGATACCACACACTACCCAGCCTACTTCGCCAGTTCTGAGAACTTCAGTGTCAACCTGCTTAGGCGTGAAAATACCCAAACGGTCAACGCCCCAAACCTGACCAGTGCTCATTACTTTGATTTTGTCGTTCTTCTTCAGCTCGCCGTTTTTGATTCGAACCAAGGAAACAACACCAAGGTAGTTATCGAACCATGAATCAATGATAAGCGCTTGCAGAGCCCCTTCAGGATCACCTTCAGGTGCCGGGATTGAAGAAACGATATTTTCAAGAACATCATCAACACCGATACCGGTTTTCGCACTACAACGCGTTGCTTCCATCGCATCAATGCCGACGATTTCTTCGATTTCTTCTGATACACGCTCAGGATCGGCTGCTGGCAGGTCAATCTTGTTCAGGATTGGCACAACTTCCAGATCCATTTCTATAGCGGTGTAACAGTTTGCCAGGGTTTGTGCTTCTACACCTTGCCCGGCATCGACAACCAATAATGCGCCTTCACACGCAGCCAGAGAGCGAGATACTTCGTACGCGAAGTCGACGTGTCCTGGAGTGTCGATAAAGTTAAGTTGATACGTTTCACCATCTTTTGCTGTGTAGTTTAGGGTCACACTTTGAGATTTAATGGTGATGCCACGTTCACGTTCAAGATCCATGGAATCAAGAACCTGGGCTTCCATCTCGCGATCACTGAGTCCACCACATACTTGGATCAAACGATCAGATAGGGTCGACTTACCGTGGTCGATATGGGCGATAATCGAAAAGTTACGAATGTGCTTCATAGGTTGGTGTGACTAAACTCTTACAAAAATGGATGGGAGAAATACCGATCATTTGTTGGTATTTCGATCAAGTTGGCAGATTCTACCCAATTTCAGGGCTTGCCGCTATCCTGAAATGTACCAATTCCTGTCAAAGGCTTTCCCAGCACTCGAATCAACGATACTTTTTCTTCTGATTCTTGCTCAAGTTTGCCTATCCAGTGCTTAGCACAGAGGGTACCTATCCATGCAAACAACACAGACATGCCAATGACAGCAAGCTCACCAGCGCCAAGCAGTGGCTGAAGCCAGAAATGACCAAGCGCCGCACCAATAAATAGAAATGCGATGGGTGACAAATAAATCAATGCCGCAGATTGCAGCAGTTGCTTTTCAGGTAAGCCAATTTCAACAACCTGACCTGGAACAAGAGCTTTTTGGCTTTCTAGATACCAAGCGTGCGCTTTGTTTCCAAACGCTTTGCTCACCACACCTGTGCCGCAACTTTTTTGAGATGAACAACTGGAGCAACTGGTTTGTTGCTCACAGCTGAGTTGGATACGAAATCCTGATTTAGAGGGGTGACTTGCGACCACAGTCGCCAATGCCGTCATCATAGGAATTATTGGGTTGTCGTTGCCTTCATGGTGACAGATTGTGCCACACGTTTGGCGGTAGAGGGAGGAATATCCCCGACAACAGATATTTCAACGTTACCGTTTACAAAGCTGTGCAGAGTTCTGCGCCCCTGACGAACCAATTGCCCTTTCAGTGAAAGCTCATCTTTTTCAGAAATGTAAACGGAAAAGCTGAACAGACCATCGCTGAACATCTGGCTCTCAACCACTTTGTTGGTTCTCGCCATTCGATAACGATTCATCGGGTTAGCTTTAAACCCATTAGGTACCCAGCCAACCTGCCAGAAAGAATTGTCTGTATGATTTTCTGGAAGCGTGATGACATCAGGTAATTTGACATCGTTCAACCCCGCCAACAAATCAAAGATTTTATCGTTCACCGCATAAGAAATGGTGCGGTACTGCTCTAAAACTTCGCCATCGCGATCGACCAGATCGGCTCGCAATGGTAAGTGGCTACGTTCATCTACCCAAAGGACATAAGAGTAACGCTGACCATCTTTTGGCACGACACGAATCACCTGACAAGGAGTGCCCGCTTCACGAGCTCGCCCGAGTTTGACGAAATCATAGTGCTCTTCGAGTGTGGTTATCTGGGTGTTCAGCAGTGGAATCAGCGGTGCGACCATTTGCCCAGATTCGATAGAAAACGGATCTACATCTGGCTCGATATAGCTGATTTCATTGTTGCGCTTGATGACCTCCCGAGAAGGTCCACTTAAATACACTAAATGCGCGAGTTGCTGTTTGTCACGACGACCGTGACGATAAAGAAGGGGTTCAATACTGTTTTTTTTGATTTGAATATAAGACAGCTCATAGCTCAATTGCTGGCTTGCTTCGTTCATTTGATGCAACAACGCCTCAGCAGAGTCTTCTTCTGCAGAGGCGGCGTATCCATTCAAACTGAACAGTGCCAACACACTGATCAGGATTTTCTTCATTCTATATCCGACTTAGTTGGGTGTACGGCTTCTTCTATTTCTGCGCTGTTGAAGCGAAGCTGCATGTTGTAATCCTGCAGCAATGCATTAACGCGTTTACGTTGCTCCATAAGCTGAGCTTCGTTAGAAGAAGGGGTTGCAGATTCACGTGCTAAGCTTACTGGTTCTGCACTGCCAATCACTGGAATGGTTTGCAAAACAGGCAATTCACTTTGAGATTGATCGCCATTTTCACCGTTATATTGCTGGACACCAAGAATAACGACCAGCGACACACACGCCGCCATAGCAACCTGACCAAACTGATTTAACCAGCCAGGCATGCTGACACGTGCAACATCAGGTGTTGGCTGTGACTCAACCGCCGGCGTGACGACTTGTTCACTCACATGAACAGGAGAGTGAGCAGGCTCATTCTCTAACGCGAGTGCTACGCTGTTTGCAATGTCCCAATCAGTGCGCTCTGGGGCTTCCCCTCTCATCACATCACCAATTAAGTGATAGTTCTGCCAAGACTTCAGACCTTCCGCATCGTGTTCAAGCTCAGAAATTAAAGCCTGATCCACGCTTTCTCCATCCATGAGTGCTGAAAGTTGTTCTTTGTCAGCCATTATTTTCACCATTTAACTCATTGACCTAACGCTGTAAAAGTGGCTGAATTTTCTTTTCAACCGCTTCACGAGCTCGGAATATACGAGAACGAACCGTCCCGACTGGGCAATCCATAACCTCGGCTATTTCTTCATAGCTAAGACCATCCAGTTCTCGCAATGTCATTGCTGTTTTCAAATCTTCTGGTAGTGCTTCAATCGCATCAAAAACAACGCTTTTCAATTCTTTGGACAACGTAATGTTTTCTGGGTTCGATATTTCTTTTAATGCACTACCGGTTTCGTAATATTCTGCCTCTTCAGCATCCAAATCGGTTGCTGGCGGTCTGCGCCCTTGGGCAACAATATGATTTTTAGCTGTATTAACGGCGATCCGATATAACCAAGTATAAAAAGCACTTTCTCCCCGAAAATTCGGGATGGCTCTATACGCCTTAATAAAAGCCTCTTGTGCTACGTCTGCGACATCACCAGAGTTGTTTATGTATCGAGAAATCAAGTTGCAAACTTTGTTTTGGTATTTAATGACCAAAAGATTGAATGCTTGTTTATCTCCTCGTTGGACCCGCTCAATTAGTACTTGATCAGTTAACTGCTCGCTCATTCGAGCGTCCACTCCTATTGTTATTTGCACTTACCTTCGCAGGTATGAACATTAAGTTCTGTCAATTGTAGTATTGACACCACCGCCTACATGAGCACTATTGTGACTGATATAGTCAAAGAAAGTTCAACACGACGAATTTTTTTTGCCAAATTTATCTAGCAATGTGATGTAACCTTCATTGTATTTGCCCAAGCAGGTGCAGATAAAGATAATAAACACCACCAAGAAGAAATATTTAATCAGGGGATCGGCGTAGGCTGATTGCCGTAAGAGAGTCAATTTGGGCAGGCTCTAAGATAACCTGGGATTTTTAAAGTTATATGAACGATATCCGAGAACATGAGTGCGACGTGCTGGTGATTGGCAGCGGTGCAGCGGGTCTATCGCTTGCATTACGAGTGGCGCCACACGGGAAAGTCATCGTACTGAGTAAAGGACCGCGCAGCGAGGGAGCAACCTATTATGCTCAAGGTGGTATCGCTGCAGTATTTGATGAGTCCGATAGCATCGAATCACATGTTCAAGACACCCAAATTGCTGGCGGTGGCATTTGTGAAGAAGACACAGTCAAATTCATCGCCGAAAACGCAAAAGAGTGTGTGCAGTGGCTGATAGACGGTGGTGTTCCGTTTGACCGCGAAGAAGATGACTCCGATGAAAGCCCACGCTATCACCTAACCCGTGAAGGGGGTCATAGTCACCGACGCATTCTGCACGCTGCTGATGCGACAGGCATGGCAATGCAGACATCACTGCAAGATAACGCACACAGTCATCCGAACATTCAGGTTTTAGAGCGTCACAATGCGCTGGATTTGATTACCGAAGACAAAGTCGGCGGTGATAAGAAGAAAGTAATTGGTGCCTATATCTGGAATCGCAACCAAGAGCACGTTGAAACAGTGCGAGCTAAGTTTGTTGTGCTGGCTACAGGTGGAGCGTCCAAGGTATACCAATACACCTCTAATCCGGATGTTTCCTCGGGCGATGGTATTGCGATGGCCTGGCGTGCAGGTTGTCGGGTAGCCAATATGGAATTCAACCAGTTCCACCCAACTTGTCTGTTCCACCCGGAAGCGCGAAACTTCCTTTTAACCGAGGCTCTTCGCGGAGAAGGCGCTTATCTAAGACGCCCTGACGGTTCTCGCTTCATGAAAGATTTTGATGAGCGTGAAGAACTTGCGCCACGTGACGTGGTTGCTCGTGCCATCGACTTCGAAATGAAGCGTTTGGGTGCAGACTGCATGTACCTCGACATCAGCCATAAAGATCCTGAGTTCGTCACTAAGCACTTCCCGACTATCGATATGAGATTGAAAGATCTGGGTATCGATATGACCAAGGAGCCGATTCCTATCGTGCCAGCAGCCCATTACACCTGTGGTGGCGTGATGGTCAGCCAGCAGGGAGCAACGGATCTTACTCATCTTTATGCGATCGGAGAAGTCAGCTACACCGGGTTGCATGGCGCAAACCGTATGGCTTCTAACTCACTGTTAGAATGTGTGGTTTACGCTCGTTCAGCAGCAGACGACATTATCAGCAAGCTGGATGAGGCAGAATTAGCCGTTCGCTTACCAGCGTGGGATGAAAGCCAGGTCACATGCTCAGATGAAGAAGTCGTCATCCAGCACAACTGGCATGAACTGCGCCTGTTTATGTGGGACTACATGGGCATCGTTCGAACGGATAAACGTTTAGAGCGAGCACTACGTCGTATTCAGCTGCTTCAGCAAGAAACACACGAGTATTACAGTAACTTCCGCGTATCCAATAACCTTTTGGAATTGCGAAACCTGCTTCAGGTTGCGGAATTGATGGTTCGTTGTGCGATGGAACGCAAGGAAAGCCGTGGGCTCCATTACACTCTGGATTACCCGAATCTTGCCGAAAACAGCGGCCCGACGATTCTGGTTCCGGAAAAGTTTTAATCTGAATATAAAGAATTGCACTCAAAGAGCACTCCGGTGCTCTTTTTATTGCTCGTTAGGATTTGTTGTTCCCAATAATCCAAGGCTGCGTAACAGCGCTCGATATTCCTCATCGCTGCATGCATCTCGCCAGACAAATAGCCTTGATTTGTCTTCGAAAATCAAAAGCACGCCTACAAACGCTACCTCTGTCCAGGCATGGCTTAACACTCGTTTGTCGCGATTAACATAGAATGTTCGCTCATTCTCCCAGCGCAACAAACCGATCGGTTCACGAGCCGCAAGAACCCTTCGAAAATAAGGAAAAAGCGTTAAAAATACAAAACAGGTGAGGAGAAGTGGAGCAGGTGATGCAACAAATGCCCAGCTTAAGTATGCCAAAAAGGTCAGTTGGCAGAGCCGGGCATAAAATGAATACGAGAGGTTAACGGACTTTACTGAGGTTGTAAGCAACGACTTTGTCTACCATTGCTGCGTGACTCAAATTGTCACTCCTGCCATGCCCCATTATCCACGTAAACAGATCAGGATCATCGCACTCCAAAAGGGAGACGAAATCTTTTTGTTCTTGTTCTGATAGGCTTTCAAACTGCTCTTCATAAAAAGGCATGATCACCACGTCGAGTTCCAACATTCCACGTCGACACGCCCATTTAATCCGTGCTTTTTCTTCGGCGGTGTACATTATTATTCCTTAGCTGACTCCTTTGTGGGTGAAGTGTACCAATCTCATCAGGTCACAACTATTATGCGAGTCACAGAGTGTGATTTGCTTTGTTCATTTTGGAGGCTGACAAACCGTCACACTCCGATTACCATACTCTCATCAAACATCTTTTAAGGTTCTGAAACAATGGATTGGCTTGAAACGTTAACGCCCTTTACCCTCTCTTCACAATCCGAGCTGCCCGAGTTAGCCATTTGTCCGCTTTCTTCTTGGGGTACCATTACCATGGTCGGTGATGACAAGAAGTCGTACCTGCAGGGTCAGGTAACGTGTGATGTTGTCTCACTGGAAGCCAATGAGTCGACTTTCGGGGCACACTGTGATGCTAAGGGAAAAATGTGGAGCATTTTCCGTATTTTCCACCACAATGATGGTTATGCACTGATTCACCGAAAAAGCGCTTTGAAGACCGAGCTGCATGAAATAAAGAAGTATGCCGTGTTTTCAAAAGTCACGATTGAAGAAAGTGACGAGTGGCTTGTAGGCGTAACAGGCATTAATGCACAAAGCTGGATTGATGCTCGTACGGAATCTCGTGACGATGTTCGTACTATCGAAGGTGGAACCGCGGTAAAGGTCAGCGATGTCCGTTGGGTTCTTTTACTGAACCAAGATGCCGCGAAAGCAGTTTTCGATGCCGAGAAAGCACACTGCGTATCTGACACAATCTGGGACAAATACGATATTTCTGAGGCGCATCCTCGAGTCGATGAAGAAGAGCAGTCTCAACATATTCCTCAAGCAATGAACCTTCAGGCACTAGGCGGTATCAGCTTCACTAAGGGCTGTTACACAGGTCAGGAAATGGTTGCACGCGCAAAGTATCGCGGAACAAACAAACGGGCACTGTATAAAGTCTCTGGCAGCACCGAAGAAGCCTTACCAAAACACGCAGAACTAGAGCGTGCGGTAGGAGAAAACTGGCGTGGTGCTGGCAAGCTAATCGTACAATTTGAGTACGAAGACAACGCGGCTGAAGGCTTGCTGATATTGCCAAATAACTTGGAAGCAGACACTGTTCTCCGAGTTAAAGGTCAGGAAAACTCCAAATGGACCATTTCTGCACTGCCATACTCTCTTGATGACGAATAACTTCCACACTCAGGTTACCGAGTATCTAGATAGACAGCAGGTGAGCTTTCGCCTGCTGCCTCACCAGACTCCAGCCGTCAGCATTGAAGACGCAGCGCAGCAGCGTGGAATCGATCCTCGCATCATGGTCAAATGCATTCTGCTCAAAGACATGGGCGGGCAATTTGCTCTAGCTTGCGTTCCCGGAGATAAGCAAGCAGACCCCAAAAAAGTGCGAGCCGTTTTGAGCTCAAGACGAATGACATGTGCATCCGCTCCCGAAATTGAAAGCCTGACTGGCTATTCACTTGGATGTGTCACTCCCCTCTTACTCGCAACCCCCATGCCTATCATTTTTGACAGGCAAATCACTTCTTTAACACGTGTCACAATTAGCAGCGGCTCCAACATGGCAGGTATTGAATTGCTCACAAGCGATCTTTTGTCTCTTTTATCGCCAACTTTTGCTGAAATTACGCGCTAATTTCTTACTCAAAGTTAATAAACACGTTTCAGAAATCAAAAATAATTGACACAAGTCACATTTAGTAATTTTACTAAGTGAATTTTTATTTTATTTTTATGAATAAATAGTGATCTCAGCAATTATGATGTAGTGTAAATGTTACTTGTTAATATGAGTTCCCCTTGCTCATTTGAGCTTAAAGCCCTCATTTAACAAGGAAAGTGAATCCGCTGAATCAATCAGTTAAATCCACTTTTTGTGTAATGCATCTGTGACTATTCGCCCGATTTTCCTATCGGGCATTTTTTTGCCTGAAACTTTTTTATTTCTGACATGGTCTATTCTTATAAATGTCATAAAACTATGGCAAAGCAATGCAGTTCTTGCTGAAGGGGTTTGTGGCATAAAGTGAGGAGAGTGTCACAGATGAAAGGCATTTATATCATCGAAATGCCGACGGCGGCACAAAACGCTAAAAACATCGCATTAAGCTGTGTTTAACCCCTGTTCAGTCACAATACTGTCACACGAAGTTTCGTATAATTCGTGGCGCAACAAATAATAAGGATAAAAGTATGAGACTGTTTAAGCGCTATACACCTAGTATGATAGCTAAACACATAAGTCGGTTGTTTAAAGGTAGAATTTATATATATGGCGTAGGGAAATTTGAATTCGACAATGGCAAGTTGATTCTTCCTGAAAAAGCAGAAAAGCGTCATTTCCAGGCAGTAAAAGAAATCAATAAGGAAATCACGCGGTTAAGATGCGCTCATGCATAATTATTAAATGCATAACAGAGAATTTTAAAGGGTCGGATTACCGACCCTTTTTCATTGCTTTAACTTGGTGAGGTTATTTTTTAAGCTTAGTCGCTTCAGGCAAGTGCCCTTTCATTCCCATGGCGTGTTGTATCAGTTCATTTTTGACAACCGGAACCGCATTACTCACAGACAGCCCCACTCCACGGACAAACTTCTTAAGCGGATTGTCACCAGAAAATAGCTCTTTAAACCCTTGCATCGCTGCAATCATTTTTGCGGCTTCTGCTTTTCTCCATCGCTCGAACGGTCGAAGGTTGCGTTTCAGTCCAATATCTTCGCCCTTTTGCCATAGCTGCATGATCTCCTGCACCAGGCTAGCAGCGTCGAGTAAACCCAGGTTCACTCCCTGACCAGCAAGCGGGTGAATGGTGTGTGCAGCATCGCCAACCAGAACAATTCGATCACGTACAAAGTCGCGAGCGTAACGCATTTTAAGTGGATAAGCCTGACGCTCACCTTCTACCTGACATAAGCCAAGCTTGCCATCGAATGCACTGGTTAGAGCTTTGTTGAACTCTTCTTCCGCCATGTCCACCAGCAATTCGGCTTTGAGTGGGTCGATAGACCACACGATCGAACATAAATTGGCTTCCCCTAAAGGAAGGAACGCCAAAGGTCCATCGGGCGTGAAAACCTGCCTCGCTACCCCTTGATGTGGCTCTGCTGTGCGAATATTGGCAACGATGGCTGAATGACCATAATCCCAATGCGTCAGCGGAATGTCGATTTTGTTTCTCAACCAGGAATTCGCGCCATCCGCTCCTACCAGTAACTTGGTGGTCAGTGAGCTTCCTGACTCTAAGGTGACCCAAGCTTCGCTCTCACCCAGCACCACGTCTTTACAACGTTCAGGGGCAAACAGAGTAACGTTATCCTGTTTTTCAACCTGCTCTAGCAGAGCAAGTTGAATGACGCGGTTTTCAACGATGTGCCCTAAGTTTTTCTGATAAATATCAGCGGCATCAAACTCAATCTTGGCAAAGCTATCCTGTTCCCATACATTCATCGCTTCGTAAGGCGCAGCACGTCGGTTTTCAATACCCTGCCATGCTCCAACATTTCTTAAAATGTTTTCACTCGCCCTGCTTAAAGCGGAAACGCGCACATCCGGCAAATCATATAGCTTGGTATCTGGCAATCGACCTTCAATGACGGCGATTCTTAAATCTGTATCCTGCAACAGCGCGGCAACTGATAGGCCGACCATGCCACCACCAATGATGGTGATATCAAAACTTTGCATCATTATCTTTCTACCATTCCTAGCGCTCTGGCGAGCAAAGATGCTTTTGCCGCCCCTGAGGCTTCAAATGCCATTAATCCTAGATTACGACCGACACGCATCGGCACGTAGTCGTTAGAAAACAAGTGAACCAGCCCGGAAGTCAGATCCATGGTTTTGTTTCTGTCTTGTTCGCGTCGGGTCCGATAGGCGCTCAGCACCGAGTAGTGACCTGGGTCTTCCAAATGTTTGGTGATTTGTTCAGCCAGTGATGCCACATCACGGATACCGAGGTTAAAACCTTGTCCTGCGATTGGGTGAAGTGTCTGGGCAGCATTGCCGACAGCAGCAAAGCGATGGGATATGATTTGATCACGAGACCGCATCAACAACGGGTACGACGCCCTTTCCCCCACTTTGGTAAATTCGCCAAGTCGCCAGCCAAAGCTTTTTTGCAACGCAGTAAGAAACGCGTCATCAGGCATGCTCAATACTTCTTCGACCTTGTCTGGTCTGAGACACCAGACTAATGACATCCGATTGTCGGACATAGGTAACAAAGCGAGCGGTCCCGAGTCAGTGAATCGTTCAAATGCCTGACCCTGATGTGGCTGCGACAAGCTGATATTAGCGATCAAAGCCACCTGCTCAAAATCGTGCTCGCTGAGCGGCAAGTTCAAGCTTTGTGCCGACGGCGACAAAGCACCATCAGCCGCAACCAACAGTTTGGCTTCAATGTTTTCACCAGATGCCAGTGTAATGATGACTTTTTCGGTGTGCCTTTCGACAGCTTTGACCGATTCAGGGCATAAGAAATCTACATTTGGAGCGGCATCTAGCCTTGACTGATAAATACGACCAACATCAGCTAATTCAACCACATACCCTAAAGCAGGGAGGCTAACGTCGCTTTTGTCAATGTTCGCGATACCCGCATGGCTACGGTCAGAAACATGAATATGTTCGATCGGGGTCGCCTGAGGACGTACCTGTTCCCACAGGCTCATCTTTTCAAGTAAAAGTGAGGTGCCATGGGATAAGGCAATAGAGCGCGCATCGTAACCAGGATGGCTGGTATGCTCGACTTTATAGGGCTCAATAACAGCAATCGACAAAGATGAATCGCTGTGTTGCTCCAATGCCAGAGCCAGAGTGGCTCCCGCCATGGCTCCACCAGCGATAACAACATCATACTGCTTCATAACTAGTTCCGGTTAGTGGATCGTCGGCTTTTTCACTTCACTCGGTTTTACGCCAAATTCAGCGTGAACGGTCAATACACATGCTTTGACGTGTTCAATCACCTGTTCCAGCAAAATAGCTTGCTCATTCAAGTCGTCTTCTTCGTCAATACCAAGCTTGGAGATCTCTTCCAAATCACCCAGCGCTTCTTTTACGTCTGTGGGAACCTTTTGCAAAGCCTGATTTGCTAAACCAAAACCAGAGATGAAATGGTTGATCCAATCAGATAGACCGTCGGCAGTAGCAAACAAGTCACCCTCTTGATCAGCAAGCAGTAAAGTGAGTTCAAACTGATTAGCAGCAAGCTCTTTCAAGGTTGCTTTTAGCAGATTTTCAGCAGTACCAACCGTACTGATTGGCCAGCCCATACCGTCATTTGTGTAATCAAAAAGAAGCGGTTGCCAGCTATTGTCATTCGCCGTTAACCCACCACTTAGCATACCTGTTAACAAACCGTGCAATTCCGCAGGAGAAACCGCCAGTTGTGCCGACTTGAGCTCATTGGTGAGTTGTTGATAGGTTGGATGGGTCACGTCACTCATAAAGTATTCGCTATAATTAAGTTAATTGGGCTAATCGTATCACTTAAGCTGCTGAGCGAAAATGTAAAGCGTCAGGTATCTGGACATCCAGTCACCAAATTGACGATTTCGTGTGTAGTTAGTCCCGCAATCTGGGGAAACGATCATGGAAAGGCTTGAATCTTATAGTCGCTTTACCTATAGTTTCCTCCCTGACAGACGCGTTCAGTCGCGCTCTGTTTTTGGTTTGGTCGAGAGTGTACCGTAATGAGTAATCAGGCAGTTGAAGTTGAAATTCTGGGAAAGCTGACGCGAGTGAATTGTCCTCCGGGGCAAGAAGAGTCCTTGCTTAAAGCCGCTGAAGATCTGAATACGCGATTGAATGAAATGGCGGAAAGAACTAAGGTAACCAATACAGAAAAACTTCTCACTATTGCTGCATTGAACATCTGTTACGAACTTCAGCTCTCCAATCAGGAAAAGCAAGGTCAAGCCAGCGAAATTACAGAGCGAATGGAACTGCTCTCGGCGTCACTAGACGGTGCGCTCAAACAGCTAGGACGCGAATAACGATTTTACCCTGGGGTGTGCGTCAGCGGATTTAAGTCCCTGAGCCGATAAGCAATACTTAAGGGTTAGTACTTGATAGCTATTGAGCAAGCTCGGCTCGAACCGAGAAGCCTACGGTTACCATTGCTGATCCGCCTTGAACCAGCTGGTTCAAGGGCCACAATCCTCAACGGCACCCTGGGGTTCCTCAATGCAAAACTTCTCTCTTTCCGCTGAATCTGCGAAGCAAAGACAAACCATACGCAAAGAAATCCGTCAGAAAAGACGTAGCCTTTCGGCACAAGAACAACAACACGCCTCTGATGACCTTTTGTTCCAATTCCAACAACTTCCGATGGCAACATCAGCCAACACTGTCGCTTTATACCTTGCCGTTGACGGTGAGCTGGATTTATCGCCCGTCATTGAGTGGTATTGGCAGCAAAATAAAACGGTCTGTCTACCAGTTATCCACCCTTTCTCAAATGGTCACCTTTTATTTTTAGAATACACGCCAACAACCATTATGGTGCCAAATCAGTACAACATTGATGAACCAAAACTCAGAACTCAGGACATTATTCCTGCCTCTCAAATAGACGTGATTTTCACGCCGCTCGTTGCCTTTGACGACAGCGGACAACGTCTAGGCATGGGTGGTGGCTACTATGATCGCACCTTATCGACGTGGCAGTCCACATCCGGTAGCCATGCCATTGGTTTGGCACATAACTGCCAGCAGGTTGATGCCCTTCCTGTTGAGGCGTGGGACGTTCCTCTTCAAACCATCATCACCCCCGCTAAAACCTGGCACTGGCAACAGAACTAAGCTTTGAAATTTAAATGATCAAAAAGACAATATATTCGCGCTGATCACTGCATATCGCGTTGGAATGAGTATATAATCGCGCGGATTTCATTAGTTCACTAAATTCTGGAGATAGGCATGACTCAAGATGAAATGAAAAAAGCCGCGGGCTGGGCAGCACTTAAGTATGTTGAAAAAGGCAGTATTGTCGGTGTTGGTACTGGTTCGACCGTTAATCACTTCATCGATGCGCTAGGCACAATCAGAGAAGAAATCAAAGGTGCTGTATCTTCTTCAGAAGCGTCTACCCAGCGCCTGAAAGAACTCGAAATCGAAGTTTTTGAATGTAATGACGTTTTTGAGCTGGACATTTATGTCGACGGCGCAGACGAAATCAACCCAAACCGCGAAATGATCAAAGGTGGTGGCGCGGCGCTAACACGTGAGAAGATTGTCGCAGCCATCTCGAAAAAATTCATTTGCATCGTCGACGGTACGAAAGCGGTTGATACTCTAGGCGAATTCCCACTGCCTGTTGAAGTGATTCCAATGGCACGTTCTTACGTAGCTCGCGAATTGCTGAAGTTGGGTGGCGATCCGGTTTACCGAGAAGGTGTACTTACTGACAACGGTAACGTGATTTTGGATGTATACGGTATGAAAATACAAAATCCGAAAGAAATGGAAGATAAAATCAACAGCATTGCAGGTGTCGTCACCGTAGGTCTGTTCGCCCATCGCGGTGCTGATATTGTTATCACTGGCACTCCGGAAGGTGCAAGAATCGAAGAGTAAAAGTGCATACTTTGATTGGAGATATTTGCATTTTTATGCGCCCTCAATCATGCATTTCCGTCATTTGATTACAAACGGCACCAAAAGGTGCCGTTTTTGTTTCTTTTCATAGAAGAAATTATTCCTTATTCCGTAATTTTCTTACCCAAAGCGAATATTTTTTGTTACTTTATTGTTCAATACATACATAAGGAAAACGTTTGCGTCTCTCCTCTGTGTATCGCTTTTAGCCCGAAGTTTAAGGACGATAATCAATGGCCAAAGTTTCACTGCAAAAAGATAAGATTAAAATTCTCCTCCTTGAAGGTCTTCACCCTTCTTCTGTAGAAGTATTCCAAGCGGCTGGATACTCCAACATTGAATACATCAAAGGTTCTCTTGCCGAAGAAGACTTACTCGAAGCAGTAAAAGATGTACATTTCATTGGTATCCGTTCCCGTACTAACCTGTCAGAAAAGGTTTTTCAGGCTGCTGAAAAGCTAGTAGCAGTTGGCTGTTTCTGTATTGGTACAAACCAGGTTGATCTAAAAGCGGCTGCAAAACGCGGTATTCCAGTATTTAATGCCCCATTCTCCAACACGCGTAGTGTTGCGGAGCTTGTGCTTGGTCAGATTTTGCTTCTACTTCGTGGTATTCCAGAGAAGAATGCTCTTGCTCACCGCGGTATCTGGAAGAAGAGTGCAGACAGCTCTTACGAAGCTCGTGGTAAGCGTCTTGGTATTATTGGTTACGGGCACATTGGTACTCAGCTAGGTATCATTGCTGAAAACCTGGGTATGCGCGTTTACTTCTACGACATTGAAAACAAGCTGTCTTTGGGTAACGCAACCCAAGTTCACACAATGAGTGAACTGCTGAACAAGTGTGACGTGATTACACTGCATGTACCAGAAACAGATGGTACTAAGAACATGATGGGTGAAGCGGAATTTGCTCGCATGAAGCCAGGTTCAATCTTTATCAACGCCGCTCGTGGTACGGTAGTAGACATTCCAGCCTTGGCTTCAGCTCTGGATACGGGTCATCTTTCAGGTGCGGCCATCGACGTATTCCCTGTTGAGCCGAAAACTAACGCTGACCCGTTCGAATCTCCACTTATTCAGTTCGATAACTGTATTCTGACACCACACGTTGGTGGTTCGACTCAGGAAGCGCAGGAAAACATCGGTGTGGAAGTGGCAGGTAAGCTGGCGAAATACTCAGACAACGGTTCGACACTATCAAGTGTGAACTTCCCTGAGGTATCACTTCCTGAACATCTGGACGCATCTCGTCTGCTTCACATCCACGAGAACCGCCCGGGTATCCTGACTCAGATTAACACCATCTTCGCTGAAGAAGGCATCAACATCGTAGGTCAGTATCTACAAACCAACTCAGAAATGGGTTATGTAGTTATTGATGTTGAATCTGATCGTTCAGAAGAAGCTCTGAAAAAGCTGAAGAGCATTGAAGGCACAATCCGTGCCCGCATTCTTCACTAATTCAACTCGTATATAACTAAACGGGGACGCTTGATGCGTCCCCGTTTCTATCTCACTCGATTCACTTAAAGACGTCAGTTCAGTCTTTAAGCTTGTATACCACGTCCACTCTGTCACGAATGACAATACTGGAATCCTGATAACTGTTAGACGCTTTCTCGGCACCCAATGCCATGCTGCGCATCAAAGCCGGGCTATGAGAACTGTTGTTGTAACTGATTCGCCAGACGCTATCGACATCAAGTTCAAAACCTTCTGCCAGTGAGCGCGCTTTATCATTGGCATCTTTTATCGCAGCTAAACGGGCTTGCTGCTGATACTTAGACTCATCTTTTACTTTGAGCTGAATATCATCGACACGGTTAATTCCATCGCCCAAAGCGCCATCTAGATAGCTGTTGAGGTTCTCCAACACCTCAACAGTAACCGTCACACTGCGCGACGCCTGATAACCCACCAACTCCACTTTACCGCTTTTGGGATAGTGATATTGAGGTGCCAGATAGAGGTTAGTGCTGGAAATGTTGTCTCGCTTCACACCTGCCTGAGTTAGACGTTCAACAAACGAGCTGACTGCCTTATCTACTGCTTGCTTCGCCTGCTCCGCGGTCATCATGGTTTCCACTACCTGAACGGTAAATTCTGCCATATCAGGGACTGCCGTCACTTCTCCGTATCCCGATGTAGAAATATGTGGGAAAGAGAGCTCTTCTGCGTTGACGGGTGTCATTATCACGCCCATCAACAATACGCCGATCATCGATAGTTTTTTCATGCCGTTCTCCTCGGTTGCTTCGCTATAATAGACGCACAAGTGTTAATTTGATTCCACTCTGAATCATAATTGACACAAACTTTACTGAGGCAAATGCGTACGCGCATAGTCAATGATCGATTGAGACACTTCTTTTAACACCCCACTCTCTAATTGCCAGTGATGCCAGTACATTCTGTGAGACAGAAAGAACCCAGGCGTAATGTCTATCAGCACACCTTTCTCTAATTCGGCTTCAATTTGCTGCCTTGGAATTAAGCAATACGCTACGCCACTCAACGCTAACTTAACAAATGCCTCTGAGCTTCGGACTGTGTGCTTTAACACGCTACCCGTAGGCAAATTAAAGTGCTGGTGAACAAATCGCTCGTGCATGTCGTCATGCTGATCAAAAGCAACGGCGGGGGCACGTTTTAACGCTTCGCGATTGACGCCTTCTGGAAAATAGAGTGCGCAGAATTCTGGGCTTGCGACACAAAGATAATCGACACGTCCCAGATAATCGGCATCACAACCGGGAATAGGCTGAGCTTCCAAGCTGATGGCTCCGACCACTTCCCCACTTCGCAACTTGTCTATGGTTCTCCCCTCATCATCCACCACCAAATTCAGTTCCACACGCTTTTGCCTGAGCAAAGGAGAAAGACTTGGCAGTAACCAAGTTGCCAGGCTATCGGCATTCGTTGCTAACGCCACAGACAAGGGACGCTCACTGTTTTCGGTACTAAGTTCGGGCAGCAGCTCTTCTTCAAGCAGACAGACCCGCCTGTAGAGACCCAACAACTTCTTGCCAGCCTGAGTCGCTCTGGGCGGCTGCTCACGAACCAATACTGGCTGCGCTAGCCATTTCTCAAGTTGTTTAATTCGCTGTGATACCGCAGACTGAGAAATACAAAGCTGTTCAGCGGCTCTCTCAAATCCGCGCTGAGTAATCACACAGTCCAGTGCCTCAATCCATCGATAATCTAATCCGCGCATCACTTTTTCTCCTGGTCCTCTTCACTACATAAGTCTAACTTATCTATCATTAAAATTATTAGCTTAATTTATTTTGCGCAAACAATTATCCTCGCCACTCATTTTTGATATTTCTATTTTTTGGTAAGGGTAAAGCTGTGAACTTCTGGGTGTTATTACAAGGTTTTGGGTTGGGAGCAACGATGATCATTCCTATCGGTGCGCAAAATGCCTACGTACTAAACCAAGGCATTAAACGTAATCATCACCTGACAACAGCGACAATTTGCAGTTTGCTGGATGTCTTTTTTATCTCGCTGGGTATTTTTGGCGGCGGCGCCATTCTGTCACAAAATGAAGTATTGCTGACTTCAGTCACTCTTGGTGGTATCGCTTTCCTGACGGTCTATGGTTTAATGTCCCTGAAGAGCGCATTTGCACCTGCTGAGAAAAAAGAATCCACCGCACAAATTACGGCTCGCGGAAAACGTGCTGTCGTTTTGGGCGCATTGGCGGTAACTGTTTTAAACCCGCACTTGTATCTGGATACGGTTGTAATACTGGGCTCCATCGGTGGGCAATATGAAGGGCACGACCGCATTGCCTTCGCTATCGGTACTATTCTGGCGTCATTCGCCTGGTTCTACAGTTTATCGATGGGTGCAGCCAAATTGGGACCAACGCTATCAAAACCTAAGGTGAAAAAAGGCATTGATATTGGCGTCGCGGCTATGATGTTTACCATCGCCTTTATTCTTGCTAAAGGCTTGTGGCAACAATACATGATTTAACAGCACACGAATTGCACTCTCTGAAATCAAAAAGCGCTTAACTTTCGTTAAGCGCTTTTTTAGTTTTCGAGTAACCCTAAAATTGAGTTCGACAGCTAGTCGGCTTTGTTTAGGTTTACATCCATTTGTGGGAATGGAATTTCGATGCCAGCTTCATCAAGAGCTTCTTTGATTGCTTGCAGAGAATCGAAGTAAACATTCCAGTAGTCTGCGGTTTTCACCCATGGACGAACCACAAAGTTAACCGAAGAGTCAGCCAGCGCAACCACACCAATAGTCACACCTGGTTCTTTCAGGATACGCTCATCTTTTGCCAGAGTTTCAGCAATGATCTCTTTGGTTTTCTTCAAGTCAGAACCGTAAGAAACACCAATAACGTGGTCGATACGACGTGTCTGATGGCGAGAGTAGTTTGTGATTGGACCACCGATAACACCGCCATTAGGTACTACAACCATCTTGTTGTCTGGTGTAGTAAGAACGGTTTGGAAAATCTGAATGGAATCAACAGAACCAGATACGCCGCCAATTTCAACGTAATCGCCCGATTTGAATGGACGGAACGCTACAATAAGCACACCCGCAGCAAAGTTAGACAATGAGCCCTGAAGTGCAAGACCAACGGCCAAACCAGCCGCACCAATTACAGCAACAACTGAAGCGGTTTGTACACCAAGGCGACCTAACGCCGCAATAAGAACGATAACGAACAACAGGTAACGAACCAGCGCGTGGATAAACTCCACTACCGCTTTATCCATGTTCTTCTTCTTCATTACCTTAGCAACGCTGTTTGCGATTGCTTTAACAATGATGTTACCGATAAACAGTATCAGAACTGCTGAAAGAATATTCACACCGTACTGGATGATCAGATCCGAGTTATTTGTCAGCCAAGATTCCATTTCACTGACTCCTCCTGCTAAGTTTAAGTTATCAACCACTGATGGTTCGCTTGCCATTCCTATTTACCTCTAGGTTTTATTTTGATTTGTTGTGTTTCATTCCCCGTCAGCTATGAACTGCTAATTTAGGGAACGACGTCTCTGCGACAGAATTTCGACAAAATATCTTACAATTGAACGTATGAAAAGTCATAGTCTCGTTAATATTGAGACAGCGGCTTAAAAATTTGGTCTTTTTAAGAAAGACTTATGCAACCCTACAGATAAACCCTCATCAACTTTAGCTGGCTTTACCAAGATCGCAAGCATAAAAAAACCCGCTCGAAAGCGGGTTTTTGAAGTAAGTAAATGGCTATCTTATAGCACGTCTACAGCGTTAAGGTCTTTAAATGCCTGCTCTAGACGAGTAACCATTGAAGTTTGTGCTGCACGTAGCCATACACGTGGGTCGTAGTACTTCTTGTTAGGTGCATCTTCGCCCGTTGGGTTACCGATTTGACCTTGTAGGTAGTCGCGGTTTTCTGCTTCGTACGCGCGGATACCGTCCCAAGTTGCCCACTGAGTATCAGTATCGATGTTCATTTTGATAACACCGTAGCCGATTGACTCTTGGATTTCTTCTTGAGAAGAACCAGAACCACCGTGGAATACGAAGTTTAGAGCGTTTGGAGCAATACCAAACTTCTCTGCACAGTAAGCTTGAGAATCACGTAGGATAGTTGGAGTCAGTACAACGTTACCTGGCTTGTATACACCGTGTACGTTACCGAAAGAAGCAGCGATAGTGAAACGTGGGCTGATAGCGTTCAGTTTCTCGTAAGCGTACGCTACGTCTTCTGGAGAAGTGTAAAGCTCAGACGCATCCATGTGAGAGTTGTCTACGCCGTCTTCTTCACCACCAGTACAACCTAGTTCGATTTCTAGAGTCATGTCTAGCTTAGCCATGCGCTCTAGGTACTTAGCAGAGATTTCGATGTTCTCTTCTAGAGACTCTTCAGAAAGGTCAATCATGTGAGAAGAGAATAGAGGCTTACCAGTTTGCTCGTAGAACTCTTCACCAGCGTCCAGTAGACCGTCGATCCATGGAAGCAGTTTCTTAGCAGCGTGGTCAGTGTGTAGGATTACTGGTACACCGTAAGCTTCAGCTACAGCGTGCACGTATTTCGCACCAGCAACAGCACCAAGGATTTGAGCACCTTGACCTTCAAGTTTTACGCCTTTACCAGCGAAGAAAGCAGCACCGCCGTTCGAGAATTGAACGATAACAGGCGCTTTAACTTTAGCTGCTGCTTCTAGTACTGCGTTTACAGAGTCAGTACCAACACAGTTAACCGCTGGAAGTGCAAAGTTGTTTTCTTTAGCAACTTCAAAAACTTTCTGAACGTCATCACCAGTAATAACACCTGGTTTTACGAAGTCGAAGATCTTAGACATGGATGTAATCCTATTTATCTGTCGTTTTAAAAATAAAACTGGGTAAGTTTAAATTCTTGCAAACGTTTGCTCACAACGCGGGGTATTCTAACAGAGAACCATTCGGCATGCAGCAAACAAGAAAGCGGGAGAATGCTCCCCCGCTCTCGGTAATTCTTTACTTAGCGCGCTCTTCTAGCATCGCTACTGCAGGCAGAACTTTGCCTTCAACGAATTCAAGGAACGCACCGCCACCTGTAGAGATGTAAGAAACGTCGCCCTTGATACCGAACTTGTCGATAGCGGCTAGTGTGTCACCGCCACCTGCTACAGAGAAACCTGCAGATTCAGCGACTGCTTTAGAGATACCCGCTGTACCCGCTTCGAAGTTCTTGAACTCAAATACGCCAACAGGACCGTTCCAAAGGATGGTTTTCGCGTTACCGATGATTTCAGCAAGAGCAGCTGTTGAGTCTGGACCCAAGTCGAAGATCATGTCGTCGTCAGCTACTTCTGAAACTGGCTTGATTTCCGCTTCTGCATTTTCGTCAAACGCTTTTGCACATGCCACATCAGTCGCTACCGGGATAGAACACTCTTTCATTAGTTTCTGTGCAGTTTCAACCAGGTCTGCTTCGTATAGAGACTTACCTACGTTGTGACCATCAGCTGCGATAAAGGTGTTTGCGATACCGCCACCAACAACAAGTTGGTCTGCAACTTTAGACAGAGACTCAAGAACAGTCAGCTTAGTAGAAACTTTAGAACCACCAACGATAGCAACCAGAGGACGCTCTGGGTTATCCATCGCTTTACCTAGTGCTTCCAGTTCAGCAGCAAGAAGAGGACCTGCACATGCGATTGGCGCGTTCATGCCAACACCGTGAGTAGACGCTTGTGCACGGTGAGCTGTACCAAATGCATCCATTACGAAGATGTCACAAAGTGCCGCGTATTTCTTAGACAGTTCTTCTTCGTTTTTCTTTTCGCCTTTGTTGAAGCGAACGTTTTCCAGAACAACTAGCTCACCAGTGTTTAGCTCAAGACCGTCAAGGTAATCTTTTGCCAGTTTCACGTCGCAATCTAGTGCGTCGTTTAGGTAGTTAACTACAGGTTGTAGAGAGAACTCTTCAGCGTATTCACCTTCAGTTGGACGACCTAGGTGAGATGTCACCATTACTTTCGCGCCTGCTTCTAGGCAGTGCTTGATAGTAGGCAGAGAAGCAAGGATACGTGCATCAGAAGTCACTTTGCCTTCTTTTACCGGTACGTTTAGGTCAGCACGGATGAATACACGTTTACCTGCTAGTTCCAGGTCAGTCATCTTGATTACAGACATGATTTGTCCTCTCAACGTTCAATTTATAAAGTCTGAAAGCTCAGCTTCTTGCTAAGCCAATAAATTCTAAAACTGCTTGCATAAATTGGGGCGAATTGCATTTATTTCAAGCCCCAAAATTAAACTTTTACTGCGTTGTATAGCCCAATTTGTGCATGGTCAACGCCGTATCAAGCATCCTGTTAGCAAAACCCCATTCGTTATCACACCACACCAGCATCTTCACAAGATGTCCGTTGCTCACACGCGTTTGTGAGCCGTCTACAATGGCACTGTGGGAGTCGTGATTAAAGTCGATGGAAACTAACGGCGCCTCAGTATAGTCAACAATGTTGTGTAATGTACACCGAGATGCGTTAATAATGGTTTGATTTACGTCATTAACTTTCACATTCGTATTTATTGTTACACTTAAATCCATTGCGGTGACGTTTACTGTGGGAACACGCACCGAAATTGCTTCAAATTTGTTGGAAAATTTCGGAAATATACGTTCGATTCCCAAATGTAACTTAGTATCGACAGGAATGATAGATTGGCTCGCAGCCCGCGTACGACGTAGGTCCGAGTGGTACGCATCAATGACCTGCTGGTCATTCATAGAAGAGTGAATGGTAGTAATGGTGCCAGAGTCGATGCCAAAGGCTTCATCTAACACTTTGATAATTGGGACAATACAGTTCGTGGTACAAGAACCATTCGAAACCACATTGTGTTCTGCCACGAGAGATTCGTGGTTCACTCCATAGATAATGGTGTTGTCTAAATCACTTGCACCCGGGTGTGAAAACAGCACTTTTTTAGCACCTGCTGCAATGTGCTTCTGGCCATCTTCCTGAGAACCATATACGCCAGTACAGTCAAGCACGACATCGACCTCAAGATCACGCCACGGTAATAAGTTGATGTCTTCCAAGTGTAGGATTCGAATAGAGTCATGTTCACCACTTTCGTGATGAATAAACAGATGCTCTTGATCGTGAGAAACTTTTTTGAAAAACCGACCGTGAGAAGTGTCGTATTGAAGTAGGTGTGCCATGGCTTCAGGCTGAGCCAGTTCATTCACCGCAACCACTTTGATCTGCTGGTTCTTATTGCTTTCATAGACTGCACGCAAAACATTGCGTCCAATTCGACCAAATCCGTTGATCGCGACTTTTAGCATCACCGCTGTCCTCACATAAATTGCGTGGAACAGATAGTAACTGATATTACTAAAACTTCACAAGCTAACTGAGGTTAACCTTTGTCTGAACCTGCTTTCATCGCCCCAAAACCGCACCTGATGCCTTGCTGTGAATGGCACAAATAATAGGATTCAATTTTGACTTACTTGGAACTTGCAAAGCAACAAGTTAAAAACATGAAGTCACTCGCATCAAATCATCTAACCCTTTGAACATTAGAAACTTATTCTAGTACATTAATCACGTGCAACTTTTGGCGCTTTCTAAAATCATTTTTTCACCAAAAGGACACGCACATGACAGAATGGCCAGCCGAACAGTATTGTGATACCTGTAGGACGACCACCAGCCACAAAGAAATGATGGTACGTAAGCCAAGCCGCTACGATACCGACTATTCTATATCCGGCAGAATAAAGCTGTTTCTCCATTCATGGATAAACGCAGGTGAATACCACGATATGAATCGCTACGTCACCTGTAAAGCGTGTAACACCAAATCGCTGGACAATCGCGGAAACGAATTCGAGTGATAAAAAAACCGAGCCACTGGCTCGGTTTTGTCTTTTAGGCTACTCGATTAAGCCAGCAATTCGTTTGCCGTCTCAACCACGTTTTCTACAGTGAAACCGAACATCTTGAACAGTTCGCCTGCTGGTGCAGATTCACCGAATGTTGTCATACCAATGATACGACCGTCGAAACCTACGTACTTGTACCAGAAGTCAGCGATGCCCGCTTCAACAGCGATACGCGCCGTCACGTCTGATGGCAGTACGGATTCACGGTAAGCCGCGTCTTGCTTGTCGAATGCGTCCGTAGAAGGCATAGATACGACGCGAACTTTCTTGCCCGCTTCAGTCAGTTTCGCTGCTGCTTCTACAGTCAGCTCGACTTCTGAACCCGTTGCAATCAGGATAAGCTCAGGCTTGCCATCGCTGTCTTTCAGGATGTAACCGCCTTTTGCGATATCAGCAACCTGTGCTGCGTCACGCTCTTGCTGGTCAGGTTCTGACGAGAGAAGATAAGCGATGTTGGACCGTCTTTGCGCTCAATCGCCAGTTTCCATGCGACTGCAGATTCTACCTGGTCACATGGACGCCATGTGCTCATGTTTGGTGTCAGACGAAGAGACGCAATTTGCTCAACTGGCTGGTGAGTCGGACCGTCTTCACCCAGACCGATGGAGTCGTGCGTGTATACCTGAATGTTCTGCACTTTCATCAGTGCCGCCATACGCATTGCGTTACGCGCGTATTCCATGAACATCAGGAAGGTGGCACCGTAAGGAACGAAACCGCCATGTAGCGCGATACCGTTCATGATGGCGTCATACCGAACTCACGCACACCGTAGTGGATGTAGTTACCGGACGCGTCTTCTGCCGTCAGTGACTTAGAGCCAGACCACATGGTCAGGTTTGAAGGCGCAAGGTCAGCGGAGCCACCCATGAAGTCAGGCAGGATAGCGCCGAAGGCTTCCAGTGCGTTTTGAGACGCTTTACGTGATGCGATGTTGGCTGGGTTTGCCTGAAGGTCAGCAATGATTTGGTTCGCTTTCGCTTCCCATTCTGCTGGCAGGTCGCCGTTTACTCGACGCTTGAATTCAGCGGCAAGCTCTGGATACGCTGCTTCATAAGCTGCAAATTTCTCGTTCCACGCTGCTTCCTTAGCTGCGCCTGCTTCTTTCGCAGACCACTCTGCGTAGACTTCCTGCGGAATTTCAAAAGGACCGTGCTCCCAACCTAAAAACTCACGTGCTGCTGCAATTTCTTCATGACCCAATGGCGCACCGTGACAGTCGTGCGAACCGGATTTGTTTGGTGAACCGAAACCGATGATGGTCTTAGTACAAATCAATGTCGGGCGAGGGTCGGCTTTCGCGGCTTCAATCGCTGCATTAATGGCTTCAGCGTCGTGACCGTCGACCGCTGGAATCACATGCCAGCCGTACGCTTCAAAACGCTTAGGCGTGTCGTCAGAGAACCAGCCTTCCACTTCACCGTCGATAGAGATGCCGTTGTCATCCCAGAACGCAATCAGCTTGCCAAGACCCAATGTGCCTGCAAGAGAACACGCTTCGTGCGAGATGCCTTCCATCAGACAGCCGTCGCCCATGAAAGCGTAAGTGAAGTGGTCAACAATGTCGTGACCGTCTTTGTTGAACTGCGCCGCCAGAGATTTCTCTGCCAGTGCCATGCCTACAGCGTTGGTGATGCCCTGACCCAGAGGACCCGTCGTCGTCTCAACACCTGGTGCGTAACCGTATTCTGGGTGACCCGGCGTTTTAGAGTGCAGTTGACGGAAGTTCTTCAACTCTTCGATTGGCAAATCGTAACCCGCCAGATGAAGCAGAGAGTAAATCAGCATCGAGCCGTGACCGTTAGACAGCACAAAGCGGTCGCGGTCTGCCCACTCAGGGTTCGATGGGTTGTGGTTTAGGTGAGAGCGCCAAAGAACTTCAGCGATGTCTGCCATACCCATAGGTGCGCCTGGGTGACCGGAGTTCGCTGCTTGAACGCCATCCATGCTCAGAGCACGAATTGCGTTAGCCAGATGTTTACGAGAGGACATGTCTGCTCCTGAATGCATTAAGCGAATTGAAAGTAGAAATTGTGAGGGCGTATTGTCGCAAAGCACAATAGGTGCTGCAATCGATTTACCGACCATTTTCGTGACGTTCACTACTCTTTTTCTACAATCTGCGCCAACGTCTTCGAAAATACGCAACATTGCGCAATCGATTGGTTATGAGATATGTACAAAATTTGCTTGAAATCTGCCTTTTCGAAATTAGAATAGACGTCTAGATGTAGAAACACCTACAAAAAATACTGTATTTAAACGAGATGGGTTACATAAAACCGGTCTCTTCACCTTTTTTAGTGGAGCTATCATGGCAAAGCACCTATTCACTTCTGAGTCTGTTTCAGAAGGTCATCCAGATAAGATTGCAGACCAAATTTCTGATGCAGTTCTTGATGCGATTCTGGCACAAGACCCAAAAGCTCGCGTAGCGTGTGAAACCTATGTGAAGACGGGCATGGTAATGGTGGGTGGTGAAATCACCACTTCAGCATGGGTAGACATCGAAGAGCTGACACGCCAAACGGTTCGTGATATCGGTTACGTTCACTCAGACATGGGTTTCGATGCAGATTCCTGTGCAGTTCTGAACACCATCGGTAAGCAGTCTCCAGACATCAACCAGGGTGTTGATAAGTCTGACCCTAAAGAACAAGGTGCGGGCGATCAGGGCATCATGTTTGGTTACGCAACCAATGAAACTGATGTATTCATGCCAGCTCCAATCACTTACTCTCACCTACTGGTTCAAAAGCAAGCGGAAGTTCGTAAAAACGAAACACTTCCTTGGTTGCGCCCAGATGCAAAATCTCAGGTAACGTTCCAATACGATCAAGGTAAGATCGTAGGCATCGACGCAGTTGTACTTTCAACTCAGCACTGTGATTCGGTTTCAACGCCTGACCTTCGTGAAGCAGTAATGGAAGAAATCATCAAGCCAGTACTGCCTTCTGAGTGGCTGAACAAAGAGACTAAGTTCTTCATCAACCCAACCGGTCGTTTTGTTATCGGTGGTCCTATGGGTGACTGTGGTCTGACTGGTCGTAAGATCATCGTTGATACCTACGGCGGCGCAGCTCGTCACGGTGGCGGTGCATTCTCTGGTAAAGATCCATCAAAAGTTGACCGCAGTGCCGCTTACGCTGCACGTTACGTTGCTAAAAACATCGTTGCTGCAGGTCTGGCTGACCGTTGTGAGATTCAGCTTTCTTACGCTATCGGTGTTGCTGATCCAACGTCTATCATGGTGGAAACTTTCGGTACTGAGAAAGTGTCTCACGACATCATCATCGAAGCCGTTCGCCAGAACTTCGACCTACGCCCATACGGTCTTCAGGAAATGCTGAACCTGCTTCAGCCTATCTACCAGAAGACAGCAGCTTACGGTCACTTCGGTCGTGAAGAATTCCCATGGGAAGCAACAGATAAAGCCGTAATTCTGCGCGAGTTTGCTGGTCTGTAAGGTTCTTACCTTTCCAGACAAATAACGTATTCGAAAGCCTCTGATTCTCAGAGGCTTTTTTACATCTATTTCACCCCTCGAATACCTGCTACATCATTAATTTAATTTGAATTTGTGGGGATTTTACGTGCCTAGATCAAAGTCACGCAAACGTTAACCCGATAGATTGCAGAGACGCACTAAATAACTATCGTTCTCTGCTGCTCATGCTCCATTGCCACAACCTTTCTGTCCAGTTACAACAGGCACTTGTGCTTCATCCTTTGGATCTTGAAATTCAAAGAAATGAGCGCTGGGTGATCATCGGGCGTAATGGCTCTGGAAAAACTTCGTTACTGAAAGCCATCACCAATTTACTCCCGTTTACTGGTGACGTAACCTTTAATCAGAAGTCGCTCAGTCGCATGAAGCATGAGGAAAAAGCGAAACTCATCAGCTATGTCCCTCAACACAGTAATGTTGATGGTCGATTAACGTTGCGAGAGTACATTCGACTGACTTCCTCACCGCCACTCCCCTGCCAGTCAATCATCGAGACAGTGACCAGAGCACTGAAAATCGATTCCTTACTGGATAAGAGGCTCGGGCAATTATCGGGTGGTCAGAAGCAGCGGACACATATCGCCAGAGCGCTATGCCAGCAAACCGAATTTATGGTTTTGGATGAACCGCTTAATCACCTGGATCCATGCGCACAAGGTGAAGTGCTATCACTACTCAAACAAAAGAACACCACTCTGATTTGTTCACTCCACGACATTACCCTTGCCGCTAAATTTGCCACTCACATTGCCATACTGGAACGCGGTAGGCTTATCGCCAAAGGTCGCTCTGAAACCTTGCTTTCTCAACAGCAGCTTCAATCTATTTTTGATGTGGACGTCATCCATGCCACCAACACACGGACTTTAAACACCAGCCCTTTTCTTGATATAGAACTGGTCCAAGGAACGACTTAAGATGAAAAGAATCTTCGCCTCAGCGCTCTGCTTACTCTTTACTGCGCCCATTCACGCTCAAATCACCGTCGATAACTGCGGAACACCGCTTACTCTGGATACTCCTCCGAAAACCTTGATCACCCACGATATCAATATGTCGGAGATGGCGTTTGCGCTAGAGCTTAATGAACACATGATTGGCGTAACCGGCATCAGTGGGTACTACAAAACCACTCCAGCTTTTAAGCAGTTGCAAGGCAGTATTCCAGAGCTGGCGCCGAAGTACCCTTCCCTGGAAGTTTTGGTCAATGCCAAGCCCGATGTGTTTTTTGCTGGTTGGAATTATGGAATGAGACTTGGCGGCTCCGTAACACCTGAAGCACTGAAAGAGTTTGGCACCGATACCCTTATCCTGAATGAAAGCTGCAGCCACATTCTGAAAAACAAAAAGCCCGCCACCATGGAGCAGATGTTCGATGATGTGAGCCGCCTTGCCACCTTATTCGGTAAACAGGACAAAGCAACACAGTTGATCTCGGGCTGGAAAAGCCAGTTAACCAAGATTCAGAACAGCACCAAAGGACAAAAACCTCTCAAAGTCTTTCTTTACGATTCAGGCGAAGACAAGCCTTTTACCGCAGGCAAATACGCCATTGTCAGCGCCATGATTGAAGCAGCGGGTGGCGATAACATTATGAAAGATCTCGGCATCAGTTGGGGTTTAACCTCTTGGGAATCCGTGGCATTGCATAACCCAGATTTGATTATTCTTTTGGATTATCAAAATGGTACGGGAGCCAAAGGAATGCAGCGCTTCCTAGAAAAGCACCCGGCAATGAAAACCACAACTGCGGTGAAACTCGGTCAATACGTACCCTTGCGCTATGAGGAAATCACACCGGGACCAGCTAATCTAGATGCCATTGAAAAACTGGCGACTCGTATTCAGGCAATCAATGAACAGCCGTAGCCTTCTTTTCAATCCAGTCACGCTGAGCACCGCAATGTTCAGTGTACTGTTCATGGCGTTAGCCTTGCTTTCCCTGAGCCTGGGGAGCGTTAACCTTTCTCTGGCGCAGGTTATCGAGGTTGTCTCGAAAGCATTGGAATCCAATGCAGAAACGCCTATCGCACAAGTTGTGTTGCATTTGCGCCTTCCCAGAACTTTAGTAGCAATGATCTGTGGCGCGGGTCTGGGGGTTGTCGGGGCGCTGTTGCAAACCGTCACTAAAAACGATCTTGCCGACCCTTTTATCTTTGGCTTGTCATCTGGCGCAGCGACCGGAGCCGTATTTGTCATCACCGTTATCGGGAGCACTATAGGCGTCTGGACGCTTCCCCTCGCCTCATTTATCGGTGGCATAGTTTCCGCCACCGCAGTTCTGTTTCTGGTCAGAAAAGTACGTGGGCAAGTGTCATCTCAGATCGTTCTGGCAGGGCTAGCGATTTCGTTTCTGTTCACGGCACTCACGAATTTCTTAGTTTTTAATGGCGACCAACGTGCCGCTCACTCCATCCTTTTCTGGTCGCTGGGCGGTTTAGGCAGTGCACGTTGGGACAACCTTCTCATTGTGATTACCGGACTAGCAGTGTTGGGGATATTGGGGGTGCTCTGCTACCGCCAGCTCGACTGTTTACTTGCCGGAGATGACGTTGCTCAAACCATGGGCGTCAATACCAAAAAGCTGCAAACCGTGGTGTTTGTTGTCTGTGCTTTTGCGACGTCATGCTTCGTCTCAATCATCGGCGTCGTGGGGTTTATCGGTCTGATGGTGCCGCACATCGCAAAGAAAATAGCCGGACCATTACACAAAAAGCTGCTCATAACATCGGCACTGCTAGGTGCGCTGGTGATGCTGCTTAGTGACATTCTCGCCAGAACGCTTGTTGCACCACAAGAATTGCCTTTAGGCGTCGTCACCACCGCATTTGGTGCCTTGTTTATTATCTCGATTCTGATGGAGAAGCGAGATGGTAACTAGAAAACGGAGAAGACAGTAAAACGTAGACTTTAATGTAAACAACCCTCAGGGAATCAGGTGTAACTCCTGAACTGTACCCGCAGCTGTAAGCGATGAGCGTTTTACAAGCCACTGAATCAAAGGATTTGGGAAGGAGTAAACCGCGGCGAGTTCCTCGACATCGTAAGTCAGAATACCTGAACACACATGAATACCGAGCGGGATTACTCAAATACCTTTTACTTCCTTGTGACCTCAGGGGAGCGCTCTGTATTCAAAAAAGTTCGCTAGTTTAGATGAGAATACAGTGGTCACGAAAGTTAAACGCTCAAAAAACAAGTCAGAACTCCGAAGTGGATTTACCACAGGAGCTTGCGCCGCAGCGGCGAGCAGAGCAGCGGTTCAGACTCTGTTGACAAGCCACCAGCCTGACTACATTTCCATCACCTTACCTAACGGTGAACCCGCTACGTTTAAAGTGGCTTTTATCCACATAACGAAACAAACGGTAACCGCCAGTGTTATTAAAGACGCGGGTGACGACCCTGACTGTACTCATGAAGCGCACATTCAGTGTATTGCTCGATGGCAACCCACCCCTGGGTTCACCATAGAAGGAGGAGTTGGCGTAGCGCGGGTAACTCTGCCCGGTCTGGAGCTTCCAGTTGGAGAAGCTGCCATCAACCCGGTTCCACGCAAAAACATTCTGGATATGGTGATGCTGGAATGGAATCAGTCCACCTCATCGCAAAGACAAGCTGCGGGCATATCTCTGGAAATTTGTGTTCCAGATGGTGAAGAGCGGGCTAAGGAAACGATTGGTCCAAGGCTTGGGCTCATCGGGGGTATCTCCATTCTGGGCACTCGCGGCACGGTGAAGCCCTACTCAACGTCCGCGTTCTCGGCGTCTGTCCGTCAATCGGTTCAGATCGCTCGGCAGAATGGGCAGAACCATTTAGTGCTTACTACCGGGTCGCGAACGGAAAAATCAGCAATGACCATGCTCCCCGACTACCCTTCAATGTGTTTTATTCAGGCTGGGGACTTTGTCGGCGTGGGGCTTCGCTCTGCCAAACGCTATCAGGTGGATAAAGTGACCGTCGTTGCCATGATTGGCAAGCTAGGAAAAATGGTTGCAGGGCACATGATGACTCATGTTTCAGGCAAAGCGATCGATTTTTCACTGCTGGCTGATCTCGCCATTCAGGTTGGCGAATCGAGCGACTTTGCCAACCAGATCAGGCAAGCCAATACGGGAAGACATGTGCTTGAAATCTGGAAAGAAGCACAAAGCACTCGCTCAGTTCCCAACCCACTGTTTTTATCCGTTCTGTGCCAACAGGCGGCGGAACATGCCGCCATCTACGTGAAACACGCAGTGAGTATCGAATTCAAACTGATCGACTTTAATGGCGATTTGCTGGCGGAACACGCCTGTCCGAAAGGGGATATACCGAAAACCCCAGACTCATCAAATACCCATGCCACTCAACAGGAGGCTCAATGACCAACGATATGCGTCAAATGACCAAGCAAGGTCAGCAAATAGAAAGTGACTCGTTCTCGATCATCGACCATGAAATAGAGACGCTTCACGGAGGGCATTCATTTCAAAAGGGTGAGTGGAATGTCGTTCGTCGCGCCATTCATACCACAGGCGATTTCGAATACGCGCAGCTCTATCGATTCAGCGACAACGCCATCGAAACAGCCATTTCAGCACTTAAATCTGGCGCCAATATCATCACGGATGTCAGTATGATCGTCACAGGCCTGAATCAGACCCGACTAAAGGTTTATGGTAATCAGGCACACTGTTTTATCAGCCACCCCGATGTAATCCAAACCGCAAAAACGACTGGAGAGACACGTGCGATTCACACCATGCGTTATGCACGAGATAGTGGGCAACTTGACGGTGCCATTGTCGGGGTCGGGAACGCTCCAACTGCTTTGTTGGAACTGCTTCGAATGATAGAAGCTGGCGAGGCAAAGCCCGCATTAATCATTGGTATCCCCGTGGGTTTCGTTAAAGCCGATGAATCCAAACAGGCACTGACAGAGCAAAATCAGGTGCCTTACATTGCGAGCCTGGGTCGCAAGGGGGGCAGCCCGCTGGTGGTGTCCACCATCCACGCGCTGCTCGCGGAGTCGATACAATGACTTGCGCGACATTACCAAATGCCGCTGTCACGGTGGTTGGTGTGCCCGAAGACGGATGCCTGAGCTTAACCAGCCGAGCAGTGAATGCCGTGGAATCGGCAAGAGTCATCGCAGGTAACGACCGTCTTCTGGAGTGGTTCCCACAATTCAAAGGGGAACGTTTGTCCATGAATCAGGGCTACCAGCCTTGGTTTGCTCAGGTATTAGAAGAAAGTGAGGAAGGTGGCGTTGTTGTGCTTGCCTCTGGCGACCCGCTTTTCTTTGGTATCGGTCAGTCGATATTGAATAAGTTGCCTCATCACGAAGTGCGCTTTATTCCCTCCCCGTCATCCATGCAACTGGCCTGTAGTCGAGTCGGGCTCCCGTGGCAGAACATGAAAGCCATCTCGCTGCATGGTCGTAAACAGCATGACAACGTCATTCAGGGGCTCGCCAGCCAAATCCAGTGGGGAACAAGTTACTGCCTGTTAACTGATGCTCACAACCACCCCGCACGAATTGCAACACATCTAATCAACTACACCCAGCAAGGCTGGCTGGGTTGGGTTTGCGAGAATCTGGGTTCAACCGAAGAAAAAATCACGAAATGGTCGTTAGACGATCTTGCCAGATGCGCTTCAGGGGACTTTTCTTCGCTCAATGTACTGATTTTACACAGAGCAGAACCACATGCCTGGGGGATAGCCGGTCAGTACGCCAGTGATGATGATTTTATGAAGCGAACCCCCAAGCGTGGGCTAATCACTAAACAGCCCGTTCGCCATTTAGCTCTTGCGTCAATGCGCATACAGCCTCATTCCGTGGTATGGGATATCGGTACTGGTTCAGGTTCTGTCGCTATCGAAGTGGCGAAACAATGTTATTTGGGGCAGGTGTTCACCATCGAGTCCAACCCGGAATGTTACGAGTCGATCGAAGCCAACCTAAAAGCTCACGGCACGGACAATGTTAGGTTGATTAAGGATAAAGCGCCTAACCAGCTTGAACATCTCCCGGCACCCGACAGCATCTTTGTTGGCGGAAGCCGAGGCAATATGACGTCGATTCTGGATACCTGCTGGGAAGCATTGAAACCCGGAGGTGTCATTGTTGGCTCTGCCGTCACAGTCGACTCTACCTGCGAACTTCATCATTGGAGTAAAGGGAATCAAGCACCGACTCACGTTCAGTTGGTCAACGTTTCTAATGGAGTTCCTCTGGCGCATTACACACGTTATCAGGCAGAGAACCCTATTCACTTATTCACATTCACCAAACCGCTGGCTGAATAAATACTGCGGTCAGGAAAACACAACATAAAAATACAATAATGAGAAAGTCAAAATGAAATTAGGAACTATGTATGCGGTCGGTGTGGGTACCGGTGACCCGGAGCTATTAACGCTAAAAGCACACCGCATTTTAAGCCAGGCTGATGTTGTTGCCTTCCCAGAAAAAGACGCCGGGAGTCAGCAGTCCTTTGCTCAACACATTGTCGATGGCAGCCTGAGAAGAAGCGACATGCGAGGCGAAGTGATGTTTCTCCACTTCCCGATGACGCGAGATCCCAATGTCAATATTCCCGCCTGGCAAAAAGCCGCTGAGACTATAGCTTGCCTGCTAAGGCAAGGTAAATCCGTTGCGTTTGCGACCGAGGGCGATCCTTCCGTCTACAGCACCTGGGCTTATATTCAGGAAGAACTTTCTGAGATTTTGCCCGAGCTCGACCCAGTAATCATTCCGGGCATTACCTCGGTTACGGCAATCCCGTCTCAGACCAAAATCCCTCTGGCAGACGGTCAGGAGCGTTTCTGTGTGGTCCCCGCCACTTGGGGGCTGGAATGTCTTGAGAGGCTGGTACTGGATTTTGACACCATCATGCTCATCAAAGCCGGTCGGGTTATTCCTAAGCTCACTAAACAGCTTCAGGCGATGAACATGCTGGACTGCGCAACGTATGTTTCTCACGCCACCACCGAGCAGCAAGAGGTGTACACCAATCTCAATGATGTGCCGAATGAGCATCGTTATTTTTCTATGGTTCAGCTCTCTGTCCGCTCGCGTCGCGGAGTACTTCGAGGCACAACACAGTCACAACCCTGTGCCGTATTGGAAAGCAGGAGAGCCTGATGAAGATTGCGATTTACGCCATTACCTTGCACGGCGCAAGGCAAGCTCAAAGGCTGGCACAGACCTTTCCGTTTGCAGACGTGTTCGTCGCACCTGTGGGGAAAGAAGAATACCCAGATGCCAATAGTCTTACCCTGCCTTTATCCGGCTTCTTTACCGAAAAGTTCGCCGATTACGATCACCATATCTGCTTTTTCGCAGCAGGGATCGTTAGCCGAATGATAGGTCCCCTTCTTCGGGACAAGCGAACCGACCCGGGGGTGATTTGCATTGATGATCACGGGCAGTTTGTGATTCCAATGCTTTCAGGTCATCGAGGCGGAGCAAATGCCATTGCACTGCAAATATCACAAGCGCTTAGTGCCACGCCCGTGATTACTACCGCATCGGATGTCGCTGGCAGCCTGTCAGTTGATATGTTGGGAGCGCCCTTTGGCTGGACGCTCGATCCTGAATGTGAGCCAGCCATCACGGCAACCAGTGCCGCCGTCGTCAACGAGAAACGTGTATTGATTGTTCAGCATGCTGGTGAACAAAACTGGTGGCAGCACAAACGCTCTATGCCCCGACACATCATGACGCACCCGGATTTGTCTCAGACAGATCTCACAAAAGTGGAACCTGCTGAGTGGGATGGACTGGTGCTTATCTCAGATGAGGAGACCCCAAAGGGCTATGCGTTGTGGCAAAGCAAAACGGTACTGTGGCGACCTAAGTCATTAGTTCTCGGTATTGGATGCGATCGCAATACTCCGTTGCAGGTGCTTCTGGCAGGCATTCATCAATTTCTTGAAGAGCATAACCTGTCTAAATACAGTATTTCCGCACTGGCAAGCATCGCGTTAAAAGCCGACGAACAAGGTATTCTGGCGCTTTCTGAGCAGGATCAGATTCCATTTCATACTTATCCCGCCAGCGAGTTAGATTACGTGGAAGGCATTGAGAACCCTTCGGATTACGTAAAGAAAATTACAGGCGTTTCATCAGTGGCGGAAGCGTCTGCGCTCAAACATTCTGCCCGTACTCAACTCCTCGTCCCTAAATGGAAGTTCAAGCAGGATGGCTTCAACATGACTCTTGCGTGCTGTCGAATCACTTATGATGAACCTCTTGCCAAAAAGAAATGGAAAAACTGGCTCGACAAAGACGTCAAAATCAATCTGCATGGTAACGAAGTGGTTGATGGATTCCAGTGCAAACCCAAACACGTCGATCTCAACCGCCCCATGCTTTATCACCGCCACCACATTCTGCTCTGCGAGGGAGGGCGCTGCGCCAAAGAAGGCAGTAAGAACCTCGCCCATGACCTACGGCAAGTACTCAAATCAATTGGTTTTGCCAGTGGGGAGCAGCGAATCAAAATCAGCCGTACGCACTGCGCAGGCACCTGCCGAAACCGTGCTGCGATGGTGATCTACGAACGCCTTCAACCCAATGAAACACCCATCAACAACGGCTTATGGGTGAAAGGGATTGATCAGTTTACCGAGCAGACCTGGAAAGAACTTTTCACACACCTGGTCGAGCGTAAGCCACTCAAACAATGGCTCGATCCACAATACATCGCACCTATCGAAAGTGCCGATGACCAAAACACGCTATAAGACCAAAACAAAAAATAAGGATAGTTAACCCATGAAACGACTTCGTCATTACAATCAAGGCACCGCCATTGTTCTTAGCTGCTTTGGCAGTGTGATTGAACAGCAGCGGTATGAAGACTTGGCTGAGCGTGTTCGCGAGACCTACCCGGACACCCATGTTCGTGTCGCCACCAGCTCGAAAATGGTGGTCAAAAAGCTGGCGCGTAAAGACAATCAATGTTTTAGCCTTCCGCAAGTTCTGGCTGATCTCGATACACAAGGTTATGAGCGAATTCTAGTGGTTTCCGTGTACCTGTTCCCGACCGATGAACACCGATACCTGACATCCATTGTCGACGGATTCAAACAATTCTCCTTAGCCCGTATCGAACAGACACCAGCCATCATGCACCACAGTCAGCTCGCCACCCGACTGATTTCTGCCCTGCACGAACGTTTCATGCCTAGAGAGCATTTTAATGTGTTCATTCATCACGGTGCCCCTATGCTCGACAACCCGGGGCATCAGGCGATTCACTACAGCGCTGACTTTCTGAGTAGCCTGTCTGAACGCAACTTCGCCTGTTCACTCGAAGGAGCGTGGCCTTTCCAATTGCTGAAAGATGAAATGCTTCGCCGCATAAAAACGCTCCATACCGGCGGTGGCAAGCCAGTACTTAACTTAGTTCCGTTACTTTTGGTTTCCGGTAACCACTTTATTAATGATCTCAACGAGATCAAAGAGGCTTTGTCTCAAGATGCTGAAGTGAAAATTGCCGAACCTGTTCAAGGTGACAAATTCTGTATGCTGGACATGCCTGAGCTGCTGGATGTTCTCGACAGGCAGATTAAAGAAGGATTGATTCGTCTTAACGCTCCCGAAGGAGTGCTCTAGTCATGGCAAAATTAACCTTGGTTGGTCTTGGACCGGGCTCTATTGAACTTGTTACGCCAGCCGCGCAGCACGCCATTAAAACCGCTGATGTGGTCGCAGGTTACAAAGCGTATGTTGAGCTTATCGACGAACTGATTGTTGAGCAGGAAGTCATCCAAAGTGGGATGACACGCGAGTGGGATCGCGCGCAGGCGGCGGTAGAAGAGGCCGCCAAAGGCAAGCAAGTGGTTTTGGTGTGCTCAGGAGACTCGGGCATGTACGCCATGGCGCCACTGGTGCTGGAACTGCTTGAGCAAAACCCTCTGCTAAATCAGCAGATTGAGTTAGATATTATTCCCGGCATTACCGCAGCCAACGCGTGTGCATCATTGGTTGGTGCTCCGCTCGGTCACGACAGTTGCACCATCTCTTTGTCGGATCTGCTCACCCCTTGGGATGTGATCACCAAGCGCATTGAAGCCGCTGCTATCGCTGATTTTGCCATCACGTTTTATAACCCGAGATCCAAAAAGCGAACCCAACATATCGAAACTGCTCGTGAGATCTTGCTGAAACATAAAGATCCAAGTACACCCGTTGCCGTCGTCAATGCTGCCTACCGCGAAGATCAGCAAGTCACACTGACCACTCTGGCTGAGTTTACTCAGGTGGAGTTTGGTATGAATGCGGCAGTCGTGGTCGGCAATAGCAACAGCTATCGCTTTGGCCACTGGATCATTACACCCAGAGGCTACACCAATAAATATCAGCTTAAAGACGGTTCGGTACTCGACGGGCAGAAACGTGGACACTCACTGAAAATAAAAGATGAGGTGAACTGACATGACGGTTTATTTTATTGGTGCCGGTCCGGGCGATCCAGATTTGATCACCGTAAAAGGGGCTAAGCTTGTCGAAGAGTGCCCTGTCGTGGTTTACGCAGGTAGCCTGGTGCCCAGAGCGGTCATTGATCGCGCTAGACCTGATGCGCAGGTTTACAACTCTGCGGACATGGATCTGGATGATCTGACTCGCGTTTACCAGATCGCTCATGAGAAAGGGGAACATGTTGCCCGGGTTCAAACTGGTGATCTTTCTATTTACTCATCGTTAGCTGAACAAACTCGCCGCTTAAATGAGTTAGGAATCGACTGGAAGGTCGTACCTGGGGTGAGTTCATTTCAAGCCAGCGCCGCAGCACTCGGGCAAGAGCTGACGCTTCCTGAAAAGTGTCAGACCATTATCCTCAGCCGAGCATCAGGTCGTACTCCTGTTCCCGAGAAAGAGAACTTGCGGTCACTGGCGTCTCATGAGGCAACGTTATGTTTATTTCTCAGCGCCACACTCATTCGCAAAGTCGTGAGGGAACTGTCCGATGTCTACCCTCCTGACTGGCCCGTCGCAGTGGTCGAGAAAGCCAGCCATCCTGAACAACGCATTTTCCGTGGTACATTAAGCACCATTGCTCAAATCATGCATGATGAGGGGATTCGCTCAACCGCAATGATTATTGTCAGCAAAGTTCTGGGCGACAACAGCTTCGTCGATTCAAAGCTTTATGACCCCACTTTCTCACACGCCTGTCGACAGGCGCGCATCGTCACGAATGAATCTGAGTGATTTTGTGGCTGAAGATAAGGAAAAATATATGGGAACCGCTTATTGCTCTGCTTTGGTTGTTGGGGCACCGTCATCTGGAAGTGGCAAAACCACGGTTGTTGCTGCGCTGGCGCGAGCACTGACTCAGCAGGGAAAAAAGGTTCGTGTCTTTAAAACGGGTCCTGACTTTATCGATCCCCAGTTTCTGTCTATCGCTTCAGCGGCTCCGGTCTATCAACTGGACTTATGGATGTGCGGAGAAGCCGAGTGCCAGCATTTACTCTACAAAGCGGCGCAGGAAGCGGATGTCATTCTTATTGAAGGTGTCATGGGCATGTTCGATGGCAAGTGTTCCAGTGCAGACATTGCCGCCAAATTTCAGTTACCCATGCTCGCCGTGGTGGATGCTGGCGCAATGGCTCAAACCTTTGGTGCTTTGGTGCATGGCTTGTCGACTTACCGGGATGATGTTGATGTCTTTGGGGTAGTGGCAAATCGTGTGGGGTCAAAAAGACACTCTGAAATGCTGAAAGAAAGCCTGAAACCAGAAACGGCTTTTTGCGGTTGGTTACCGAAAGACATGGATCTTTCACTGCCCGAGCGTCACCTCGGACTGGTGCAGGCACAGGAACTGGATGACATTGAACAGCGGCTTGATCGCGCTGCCCAATTGATTAACGAGTTTGGTGACATTCCCTTACCTCCTCCCCAATCATTTCATCCACCAACTCAATCTAAACCAGACGTCACAGGTACACTGAAAGACCAGACAATTGCCATCGCCAACGACGCCAGCTTTGCTTTTTTGTATCAGGCGAACATTGACCTGCTGGAATCATTAGGCGCAACGCTGACATACTTTTCGCCCCTTGCGCAGGACGAGCTACCCCATTGTGATGCGCTATACCTGCCAGGTGGATACCCAGAACTCTATATGGAGAAACTAGCGAGCAACGAGCCTCTGAATCAACAGATCTTAGAGCACATCAAACAGGGTAAGCCTTGTCTGGCTGAATGTGGCGGCATGCTATATCTGAACAAAACACTGACGGATAAGAACGATCAGACGAAAAAGTTAGTGGGCGCTTTGAATGCCAACGCTTACATGCAAAACAAGCTGGCTGCCCTAGGCATTTTGGAAGCCAGTATCCATGGTCAACCGTTACGCGGACACACTTTTCACTACTCAAAGACCGTTAGCGAAGAAAAAATACTGACCGAACCACTCTCCCAATATGGAACTCCAACCGATCCTGTATGGGTAAAACACGCCACGGTAGCCTCATATGCTCACTGGTATTTTCCTTATAATCCTGATCTTATTGTAAAAATATTTCGAGGCACTTTATTCTGAAGTCAACCCATCTCTCTTGTGATCAATAACAAATCCCAGAATTGAGCCGAAAGAAGTTTGATATTTATCTCTGGATAGTTAATAGTTAACATAATGTTAACAACCTTTCTCAGAGAAAGGGTATTGTTAACGTTGTAAAGTCGATGCGCCGCTTACAAAAATTGATCGCCTGCGAGGCATCGAGCACCTATGGATGATGGGTGTGTGACCCCTGTTGAGAAAGTTGAACCACAAAAGGTCGGCACGCCCTGGGAAAATTCAAACTCGGTTTTGTGAGCAAGCTCCGTCAGCGTTGAGTACTCCGGAGTTCAAGCAGAATCGGTCATGGAGGGTCTATGCCTCGTACACTCAGTCCAAATGACGTCTCTGATAAAAAAGAACACGTCATTCCAGATTCAGAATACGCCAGAACCATACCTTGTAATAAAATCGGCATCACCGAGCCATTTCACTGGCTTGCCATGGCTGTAAACGACTTAATGCGAACACCTTTAATCAGCGCTTTTTATGGTCTCTGTTTTACCGCAGCGGCAATTGGCGTTGTGGGTCTGGTGTACTGGCAAGGTACGCACTTAGTGGTACTGCCAAGTCTTATCGTCTACATGCTTATTGGTCCGTTTCTCGCACTTGGCTTATACGATGCAGCGTGGGAACTCGAAAAAGGACACAAACCTAAGCTACTCCATTCCATGCACGCCATCGGACGCAATTCAGTATCACAGTGGGGATTTGCCCTGATGCTCAGCATCGCCATGATATTCTGGATGCGAATAGCAGCGTTACTACATGCGCTCTACCCTTCTGTAGAAGGTGCGCCTATCGCTGACTTCCTGCCGTTTCTGGTGATCGGTTCCCTTATCGGGCTTGTGCTCTCAACCATCATTTTCTGTATCTCTGTCTTTTCCATTCCAATGATGATGGAACGCAGAGTGGACATCATGACCGCTGTGTTCACCAGCTTTAACGCAGTGAAATCCAATATTCCAGCCATGATTGTTTGGGCATTCATCATTTGTGGTGGGCTTATCATCGGTTTTGCGACCTTTGGTCTGGGTATGATGATCGTCATGCCTATTCTGGGCTTTGGCACCTGGCATGGCTACGAGGCAACAATACAGCGTCGTCACCATTAACAAGCTCCGCATTTTCAGTACAATAGCAGCCTCGTCACAGAGGCTGCTTTTTTATGCTCAATCCAACCACCAGCTACATCATCGACCAGATCATTCGGCGCTGTATTCGACAGGCTGAAAACAAGTTCGGATGCTCCTTTCCCATCCCGGTCTGGAATTTCAAAGTGCGTGGGAAAGCGGCTGGAAAAGCGTATCTTCAAAGCTGGGAAATCCGGCTAAACCCCACCTTGTTTGCAGGCAATCAGGAAGCGTTTTACAAAGAGGTCATCCCACATGAGGTGGCACATCTCATCACTTACCAACAATTTGGACGTGTAAAACCGCATGGTACGGAATGGCGATATGTGATGGAAAAAGTGCTGGGGGTGAGAGCCAATACCACTCACCAGTTCGATGTAAAAGACGTACAAGGGAAAACTTTTGAGTACCGCTGCGAGTGTCAGGTTCATGCTCTGACGATACGCAGGCACAACAAAATACAACGCGGTCAGACGAGCTATCAATGTCGTTCCTGTAAGGGAGAGCTCAAATTTACAGGCACTCAACTGTCTTAGTTTTGTTAATTTAATACTTATCTATAGATAAAATTATCATCTCATTGCTAGACTTCATTTTATTAATAATCCTAATTATCAATAACTATGAAGCTCTACCCAATTTTAATCGCGCTTGCTGTTCTGCCCATTACCTTAAATGCTGCCCCTCCCTCTTCTTTTTCTAAAGCCAAAAAAGAAGCGGTGAAGATTTACGCCGACCACCCGATCAGTTTTTACTGCGGCTGCGATATTCAGTGGAAAGGAAAGAAGGGCATTCCCGACCTTAATGGCTGTGGTTATGAAGTAAGGAAACAACTCAAGCGTGCCTCGCGAATTGAGTGGGAACACGTGGTGCCAGCCTGGCAGTTCGGTCACCAGAGACAGTGCTGGCAGAATGGCGGCAGAAAGAACTGCACCCGAAACGACAAAACTTTCAAACTGATGGAAGCCGACTTACACAATCTGGCACCTGCGATTGGCGAAGTAAATGGCGATCGCTCTAACTACAATTTCAGTCAGTGGAATGGGATAGATGGAGCCACCTATGGTCAGTGTGAAGTTCAGGTTAACTTCAAGCAACGAAAAGTAATGCCGCCCGATCGCGCGAAAGGCTCCATTGCGCGCACCTATCTTTACATGAGTAAAGAGTACGGCTTTCGACTTTCAAAGCAGCAAACCAATCTGATGAATGCCTGGAATAAGCAATTCCCCGTGGACGAATGGGAATGCACGCGCGATGAGCGCATCTTCCGCATTCAGGGCAACCATAATCCTTTTGTTTATCAAGCCTGCCTAAATCGCTCTTAACTCAAACCAAAGGGGCATTCGCCCCTTGTTTTTTCCCTGCGTAGCATCCATGTTAGTCACTAATCACTTAGGGTCTGATGACCAATAGCACGCAGGAAAAAGTAGATGCGAATCCCTCGAATTTATCACCCCGAAAAGATTTCAGAACTGGGCTTGGTGAAATTAAGCGACGATGCCGCAGGTCATATAGGCAGAGTGCTTCGTATGGGCGAGGGTCAGGAAGTGCTATTGTTTGATGGTAGCGATGCAGAATTCCCCGCCGTTATCGTTGAGTCAAGTAAGAAAAACGTGACCGTCGAGGTACGTGAGCGCATTGAATCGAGTATCGAATCTCCACTGAATATTCACCTTGGACAGGTGATTTCTCGTGGCGAAAAAATGGAATTCACCATTCAAAAGTCGGTGGAATTGGGTGTAAATACCATTACCCCTTTAATTTCAGAGAGATGTGGCGTAAAACTAGACGCCAAGCGATTCGAGAAGAAACTGGCTCAGTGGCAGAAAATTGCAATAAGCGCTTGCGAACAATGCGGTCGTAATATGGTGCCAGAAATTCGCCCTATCATGCAGCTTGAAGAATGGTGCGCAGAACCCAGCGAGGCTTTAAAACTCAATCTGCACCCCAGAGCCAAATATTCCATCAATACCCTGCCAGAACCAATGACACGCGTGCGTTTGCTTATTGGTCCGGAAGGAGGTCTGTCTGCTGAGGAGATCGGCATGACAGAGAAATACAAATTTGAAGAAACGTTGCTAGGTCCTCGAGTACTAAGAACCGAAACTGCAGCGTTAACCGCAATTACAGCATTGCAAGTCCGCTTTGGCGACCTTGGATAAACGGAGACAAACGAATGATAAAAATCGGCATAGTCATGGATCCTATTTCTTCTATCAACATTAAGAAGGATTCCAGTTTCGCCATGATGTTAGAAGCTCAGCGCCGTGGCTGGGAAATCCACTACATGGAGATGAACGATCTTCATCTGGATCAAGGCACTCCAATTGCGGATACCAAAGTGGTCTCGTTAAAAGAAGATCCCACTGGCTGGTATGAATTCAAATCCGAACAGACTATCGAGCTATCCGAACTTGATGCGGTTTTGATGAGAAAAGATCCTCCGTTTGACACAGAGTTCATCTACGCGACGTACATTCTTGAGCGCGCTGAAGAAAAAGGCACGCTTATCGTCAACAAACCACAGAGCCTTCGTGACTGTAACGAGAAGCTGTTTACCGCATGGTTCCCAGAATTGACACCGACGACAATTGTTACACGCAAAGCGGAAAAAATCCGAGAGTTTCAGGAAAAACACGGTGACGTAATCCTTAAGCCGTTGGATGGTATGGGCGGCGCCTCTATCTTCCGTGTGAAACAAGGTGATCCAAACGTATCGGTGATCATTGAAACCCTGACCAACCACGCGCAGAACTACGCCATGGCACAAACTTTTGTACCGGACATCAGTAACGGCGACAAACGTATCTTGGTGGTGGATGGCGAGCCTATGCCTTACTGCTTAGCGCGTATTCCAGCGAAAGGCGAAACCCGCGGAAACCTTGCTGCAGGTGGCAGAGGGGAAGCGAGACCATTAAGTGAGACAGATTTACAGATAGCGAACACAGTAGCTCCTACACTTAAAGAGAAAGGGCTTATCTTTGTTGGCTTGGATGTGATTGGCGACAAACTGACTGAAATCAACGTCACCAGTCCAACCTGCATTCGTGAAATCGAAGCAGCGTTCGACATTTCTATCACAGGTAAGTTGATGGACGCCATCGAACGTCGAGTCCAAAAATAATTAAATAGGCTCACACTGGAGATATTATGAATTTAGCGAATCATTTTCTGGTCGCCATGCCCGGCATGAAAGACCCGTTTTTTAAGCGCACTGTCGTTTACTTATGTGAACACAGTGACGATGGCGCTATGGGCATTGTCATTAATGCTCCGATTGATATCTCCGTGGGCGGTATGTTGAAGCAGGTTGAAGTGGATCCAGTGCATCCTCAGCTCAATACCGACAGTTTAGAGAAACCCGTTCTCAATGGCGGTCCGGTTGCGGAAGATCGCGGATTTATACTTCATGAACCTAAAGATCATTACCAGTCCAGCATTCAGATGACCCAATCACTTGCGGTTACTACCTCTAAGGACATTTTAAGCGTTTTAGGTACTGAAGCGGAACCAGATAACTACGTAGTGGCTCTAGGCTATTCAGGCTGGGAAGCGGGTCAATTAGAAAGTGAGTTAGCGGATAACTCCTGGCTCACTATCGAAGCAGACCCAAATGTCATCTTTAACACGCCAATTCACGAGCGCTGGAAAAAAGCGGTTCAGATGTTAGGCATTGATGCCAGCCAGCTTTCTTCACAGGTTGGACACGCCTAGCTAATTCAAATAACCGAAAATACCAGCACTCGAACAGACCACCGAGATATTCATGACATCAAGAACCATCATGGCTTTCGACTATGGCACCAAAAGCATTGGCAGTGCCATTGGTCAGGAAGTCACAGGCACGGCCAGCCCGCTGAAAGCGTTTAAAGCCAACGATGGCATTCCAAACTGGGATGACATCGAAAAGCAGATCAAAGAATGGCAGCCAGATTTAATCGTTGTGGGTTTACCTGCCGACTTGCACGGTCGCGCACTTGAAACCATCACACCACGAGCCAAAAAGTTCGCCAACCGTCTGCATGGTCGATTTGGTTTACCTGTTGAATTGCACGACGAACGGCTTTCAACTACCGAAGCTCGCTCCGAGCTGTTTGCTATGGGCGGATACAAAGCGCTAAGCAAAGGCAATGTCGATTGCCAGTCGGCGGTGGTGATTTTGGAAAGCTGGTTTGAAGCTCAGTGGGGCTAAGCTTTTACCCGGAACTCAGGTTGAATATAAAAAGGGAAGGTATAAAAACCTTCCCTTTATTGTTTTTGGAGAAATCAGACATCTAGTTCATGTCTATTTTCACACCATCAAGCGCGCCGCCAGAGAAATCTCCGCCTTGCTTGGTTTTCATCATCAACCTCAAATCATTCGCAGAGTCAGCGCTGTGCATCGCATCTTGCTCGGTGATCTTGTCTGCCGACAGAAGCTCATACAGACACTGGTCGAAGGTTTTCATCCCCGCCTCGTTGGATTTCGCCATCGTTGCTTTCAGCTCGTGCAGCTCACCACGACGAATCAGGTCGGATACCCTTGGGGTGTTCAGAAGAATCTCAAATACACCATGCCGCCCTTGCCCGCTCTTATCGCGAATCAGTTGCTGCGCTATCACACCACGCAAGTTCATGGATAAATCAAACAGGAACTGCTCTTTCTGCTCTTTTGGCACTAGGTGAAGAATACGTTCCAATGCCTGGTTTGCGTTGTTAGCGTGCAGTGTTGCCATGCAGAGGTGACCGGTTTCCGCAAAAGTCATGGCATATTCCATGGTTTCTCGGGAGCGAATTTCACCAATCAGAATCATGTCTGGTGCTTGTCGAAGTGAATTCTTCAGTGCGACTTCATAGCTCTCGGTATCCAAACCCACTTCACGCTGGGTGATGATGCACTGGTTATGCTCGTGAACAAATTCAATCGGGTCTTCCACTGTCAGGATATGACCTGTGCGATTCTGATTTCGAAAGCCCGTCATTGCAGCCATGGTGGTGGACTTACCTGAGCCAGTCGCACCAACCACCAGCACTAAACCTCGCTTAGCGATGGCAAGATCCTGCAGAACATCCGGTAATTTGAGCTCTTCGAAGGTAGGGATTTGCGTCTCGATTCGGCGCAATACCGCACCAGGCAGTTCACGCTGAAAGAACGCACTCACACGAAAACGTCCAACATCTCGAACGATGGCAAAGTTGGACTCTCTTTCTTTTCGAAATTCCGCGCGACGCTCTTCATCCATCATTGTATCGAGTAGATGAAAGGCAGACTGCTCAGTCAGTGGTTCACCCAGTGGTTGCAGTTCTCCGTGAACACGTAACAGGACTGGCGCACCTACCGTGATGTAGATGTCTGATGCCTTCAGAGACACCATTTCTGATAAAACTTGATTCAGTTCCATGTCGCCACCTAAAAGCCCATAGAATCGGATTCAAGTTTGGTACGTACCTCGTCAGCATCGACCACCCCTTGAGCAATCAGCTGCTTGGCATGCTGCTCTGTGGTCTGCATCCCCATAGCTCCACCCGTCTGGATAACCGAATACATCTGAGCGACTTTGTCTTCACGAATCAAGTTTCGAATCGCTGGTGTTGCCAGCATGATTTCGTGACAGGCAGCACGACCACCACCCAAGCGCTTAAGCAGCTTTTGAGAAATCACCGCACGTAGCGATTCAGAGAGCATCGAGCGAACCATGTCTTTGTCGGTGCCAGGGAACACATCGATAATACGGTCGACGGTTTTGGCTGCACTGCTGGTGTGCAAGGTACCAAACACCAAGTGACCCGTTTCCGCAGCCGTCAATGCAAGGCTGATGGTTTCCTTATCACGAAGCTCACCCACCAGAATCACATCCGGGTCTTCACGCAGTGCGCTTCTAAGCGCCGCATTAAAGCTGTGCGTATCGCGATGAACTTCTCGTTGGTTGATCAAGCATTTATTACTTTGGTGTACAAACTCAATCGGATCTTCGATCGTAAGAATGTGTTTGTTGTGATTGCGGTTGATATGGTCAACCATGGCGGCAAGTGTGGTGGATTTACCCGAACCCGTCGGACCGGTAACCAATACTAACCCTTTCTCATAGTTGGAAATTTGAGTAAAAATATCAGGCGCACTGATTTGCTCCAGGCTTGGCACTTCGGTAGGAATGGTTCGAAATACCGCCGAGCACCCGCGTGACTGATTAAAAGCGTTCACACGGAAGCGACCAACATTAGGCAGTTCAAAAGAGAAGTCCGTTTCCAGTTTTTCTTCGAACTCAGCGCGTTGCGCGTCGTTCATAATATCGAAAACCAACCGGTGAACATCAGCATGAGTAAAAGCAGGCACGCCCAACTTACGTACATCGCCGTCTACGCGGACCATTGGAGGAACTCCAGCAGAAAGATGTAGATCTGATGCATTATGCTTTACACTAAAATCCAGTAACTCAGCGATATCCATAAAAATCCTTAATTAAGTCAATTATGTGTAGTATTCAACAAAACATTAAGCAGATCACCGCACAAATTCGCAGTCTCGAAGAAAAGTGTGGTAGAGCTTCTGGCTCGGTGCAACTTTTAGCCGTAAGTAAAACAAAACCTAACGCCGCCATTGCCGAGGCACTCGAAGCTGGGCAGGTTGCATTTGGGGAGAACTACGTACAAGAAGGTGTTGATAAAGTTCAGTATTTTACTGAACACTATAGCGACAAAGATATCGAATGGCACTTTATCGGTCCGATACAGTCCAACAAAACTCGACCTATCGCAGAAAATTTTGCATGGGTACACTCGGTCGACAGAGCCAAAATCGCACAACGTCTCAATGATCAACGCCCGGAAGGCATGGCACCGCTGAACGTGCTGATTCAAGTCAACACCAGTGGTGAAGCGTCCAAATCAGGAATTAATGAAGAAGAATTGTTTGAACTGGCAGCATTGATAAACGACCTTCCCAACCTCACATTAAAAGGGTTGATGTCAATTCCTGCCAATGTCAGCGACTACGACTCCCAACTTGCTGCTTTTAATCAGTTATCTGAACTCAAAACTAAGCTGGCAAATCTATATCCAGATGTAGATGTGTTATCCATGGGAATGAGTGGCGATATGGAAGCGGCTGTTGAGGCAGGCAGTACTATGGTTCGCATCGGCACCGCCATATTCGGGGCTCGGGACTACAGCAACAAACAATAAAGCATTTAAAGCGGACAGGATTAGCCTCTGAACGCCGATTAACATTTAGGATCTTTTGAACATGGAACACAGACACATTGCGTTCATTGGTGCGGGCAACATGGCGCGTTCCATTATTGCAGGCTTGGTTGCCAGTGGTTACCCGGCTGACTTTATTACTGCAACAGGCAGAACGGAGTCCAAGCTCGCCCTGTTGGCAGAGCAATACGGGGTGAACACTTCTTTGAATAACCTGCAAACCACGCGCAATGCCGATGTCATTGTGTTGGGGGTAAAGCCTCAAATGATGGCGGAAGTTTGTGAAGACCTGCGAGATGTGGATTACAGCAACAAACTGGTGATTTCGATTGCTGCTGGAATCTCGGCTGTGCGATTGGAAGAAATGCTGGGTTCTAAGCTCAATCTGGTTCGTGTGATGCCTAATACGCCTTCACTTGTTGGTAAGGGAATGAGCGGGCTTTTTGCGCTACCCTCAGTATCAGAAGACGACAAAAATTTTGCTCACGAACTTCTCGAAGCCGTTGGCAAAGCATGTTGGGTAGAAGAAGAAGCAGGCATCAACAATATCATTGCCGCAGCGGGCAGCGCACCAGCCTACTTCTTCCTGTTTATGGAAGCGATGCAAGCTGAAGCCATAGCGCAAGGCTTTGACGAAAATACCGCCAGGCTGCTCGTGCAGCAGTCGGCATTAGGTGCAGCAGAAATGGTTGTCGCGAATCCAGACACCGAATTGAGCACTCTGCGTGAACAAGTAACATCGAAAGGTGGTACCACCGCAGAAGCACTGCGCACCTTCAACGAACATCAATTGACTGATATTGTCTCTAAAGCAATGAAAGCGGCGGTAGCCCGCGCTGAAGAGATGGAAAGATTATTCTAACGCTAACTCTAAATCACTAAGGGTAAAGAATGAATTCTGTACATTTTCTGGTATCCACCCTGTTTGACCTATACATCATGGTGGTCATATTGCGCATCTGGCTTCAAATGGCTCGCGCAGATTTCTACAACCCGTTCTCACAATTTATCGTGAAAGCCACTCAGCCTGTTGTGGGTCCACTTCGTCGGATTATTCCTTCCATTGGCAGTATTGATGTCGCGACGATTCTGTTTGCGTACCTGCTGTGTGTGCTTAAGTTCGTCGCTATTGTTGCGATTTCCTCCAATGGCAATTTCGCATTTGGCGCAGAATTCCTATACCTGGGCGCACTTTCTTTAGTGAAAGCGGCTGGTGGATTGCTTTTCTGGGTTCTGCTGATTCGCGCCATCTTAAGCTGGGTCAGTCAGGGACGTAGCCCAATTGAGTATGTATTCCACCAACTGACAGAACCAATGCTGGCGCCGATTCGTCGTATCTTGCCTGAAATGGGTGGTTTCGACTTGAGCGTGCTGGTTCTCTTTATCCTTCTTCAGTTTGCCAACATCATGATGGGTGACGTGATCGGAGACATCTGGTTCCGCCTATAATGTCCAAGGCTGTAGAAATAGAAAATGATGAGGTTTTGTTGAGGCTGTACATTCAACCCAAAGCCAGCCGGGACAAAATTGTAGGCAAGCATGGCGATGAACTGAAAATCGCCATCACCGCACCACCAGTCGACGGTAAAGCAAACAGCCACCTCATCAAATATCTGGCGAAGCAATTTAAAGTTCCTAAAGGGCAAGTGACAATAGAGAAGGGAGAGCTCGGGCGACATAAACAAGTCCGAATCATTTCCCCACAAAACCTGCCCAACGAAATTCAAGCCCTCCTCTGAGGGCTTTTTTAGAGGAAGCAATCATGAGCAAATGGCTAACCGCCCTGTTGGCGCTGTGTCTCGTCGCACCAGCAACAGCAGGTCAGTTCAAAACTATCAAAGACGTCGAAGTTCATTACTCGGCATTTAACACCGCTTTTCTTACTCCAAAAATCGCAAGGCAGTACAACTTATCCCGAGATGGCTACCACGCTTTGCTGAACATCAGCATTCTGGATAACGCCCAGGTCGGCAAACCCGCTATTACTGCTGGAGTGAAAGGCAGCGCCAAAAACCTGCTTGGGCAAATGAAGGAGTTAACTTTTCATGAGGTTAAAGAAGGCAACGCCATCTATTATCTGGCGGAGTTTTCTATTTCCCATGAAGAAACCTTTACCTTCACCATAGACATTGATGCAGGCTTATCCGGTAAAGGACCGATACGATTCACTCAGAAGTTCTATGTAGAAGAATAATAGAGCGCATCCGCAGAAAAATGCTATCCTTGCGCCGCTTCCAATCAACCAGACAGGAAACTTCGAATGACTAAATTGGTACTAGCCACTGGCAATCAGGGCAAAGTAAAAGAAATGGCGAGCTTGCTGGCTGAATTTGGCTTTGATGTGGTTGCACAGAGCGACTACAACGTATCGTCGGTTGCCGAAACAGGTACAACTTTCATTGAAAATGCCATCATCAAGGCACGCCACGCCGCCAAGGAAACGGGTCTGCCAGCCATTGCAGACGATTCTGGCTTGGAAGTGGATTTTCTGAAAGGTGCTCCGGGCATTTACTCTGCGCGCTATGCTGGCGAAGATGCCAGCGACCAACAAAACCTTGAGAAACTGCTTGAAGCAATGGCAGATGTGCCTCAAGAACATCGCACTGCGCGTTTCCACTGTGTATTGGTTTTGATGCGCCACGAAAACGATCCAACTCCTATTGTGTGTCACGGTAAGTGGGAAGGTCGCATCCTGACGGAAGCGCATGGCGAAAACGGGTTTGGTTACGATCCAATCTTCCATGTACCGGAAGATAACTGTGCGTCTGCCGAGCTTGAGCCTAGCCGTAAGAAACAGCTTTCCCATCGCGGTAAAGCCCTCAGCCAGCTTTTTGACCAGCTTAAACAGCAAGGCATCTAAGGTTTTATGCTCCAGCCACCAGCGTTAAGTCTTTATGTACACATCCCGTGGTGTGTACAAAAGTGCCCCTATTGCGATTTCAACTCTCACGCTCTTAAAGCTGACATCCCTGAAGCGGAATACATTGCAGCCCTATTAGAAGACTTAGAGACAGATATTGAGCGTTACAAGCTCAATGAGAATCCAAGGTTACTGCATTCGATCTTTATCGGAGGTGGAACCCCCAGCCTCATTTCGGCTGAGGGCATTGGCGATCTACTTTCGGGTATCGAACAGAGACTGCCGTTCAAGCCTGATATAGAAATCACCATGGAAGCCAATCCTGGCACCATTGAAGCAAAGCGGTTTGCAGGGTATCGAAAAGTCGGTGTCACGCGCATTTCTGTTGGGGTGCAGAGTTTTGAACAGGAAAAACTCGACCGGCTCGGGCGTATCCACGGGCAGGACGAAGCCGTTAATGCCGCCAAACTTGCGCATAAGATCGGATTGAACAGTTTTAATCTGGATCTCATGCATGGCCTGCCTGATCAAAGCATTGATCAGGCGTTGGATGATCTTGATAAGGCGATCGCACTCGATCCGCCGCACCTCTCGTGGTATCAGCTGACGATCGAACCCAACACCATGTTTTACTACAAGCCGCCGACTCTGCCCGATGACGATGACTTATGGGACATCTTCGATTTAGGGCACAAGAAGTTAACCGACGCAGGTTATGTGCAATATGAGATTTCGGGCTACAGCAAACCGGGATTTCAATGCCAGCACAACCTGAATTACTGGCGTTTTGGTGACTACCTCGGCATTGGTTGTGGCTCGCACGGCAAAATCAGTTTTGCTGACGGGCGAATCGTTCGCACCACCAAAGTCAAACACCCTAGGGGCTACCTCGCGGCTTATCAGAACATGGTCAAACCTTACCTGGATAAAGAGCATCAGGTGGAAGACAGAGATCGACCATTCGAGTTCTTTATGAACCGCTTTCGGTTACTTGAAGCCTGTCCAAAGCAAGATTTCCCTGACACCACTGGGTTAGAGATTTCCTATATTCAGCAAACCATCAATGACGCACTGGAGCTGGGCTATTTGTCTGAAACCGACACTCACTGGCAGGTAACGGAGAAAGGAAAGCTGTTTCTCAACGATTTGCTTGAAGCCTTTATGGCAGAGGAAGACGAATAAGGCAGGAAAAACCTGCCTTATCTGTTTCTGATTGGCTTATTGCTAGAAGATTGAGCGTCCAATCCGCTCAGACAAGAGCTCTAACGCACGAGTCCCAGCGAGAGAGTTACCAGACGGGTCTAACTCTGGCGACCACACCGCGATGGTCATTTCCCCCGGAACAATCGCAATAATGCCGCCACCCACACCGGACTTACCCGGCATTCCTACACGGTAAGCAAACTCCCCTGCACCATCGTACAGCCCACATGTTGCCAGAAGTGCATTCAACTGTTTGGTTTGCGTAGGTGTGATCACTTGCTTACCCGTTTGAACTGATACACCTTTGTTCGCCAGATAACTGAAGGTTTTCACCAAATCCACACAACTCATCTTCACGGCACAAGCGTGGAAGTAATTGTTCAGCACAGGTATTACCTCGTTCTGGAAGTTGCCAAATGATCGCATTAGATACGCAATGGCTGCGTTTCGGTCGCTGTGCATCATTTCAGACGCCGCTACCACTTTGTCGTAAACAATATGAGTGTCGCCCGACAGCTGACGCACAAACTCCAAAAGACGCTGTCTGGGCGCGGACAGGCGGCTGTGAAGCAAATCGGCGACAACAATCGCACCAGCATTGATAAACGGGTTTCGCGGGATCCCATGCTCCATCTCAAGTTGGATCATTGAATTAAACGCCTGCCCAGAGGGCTCTTTTCCGACTCGCTCCCAAATTTCTTCCGGCTTGTAGAGCACCATTGCCAGCGTAAGGCTCAGCGCTTTTGAAATTGACTGAATCGAGAACGGTTCATCCGCATCACCGGACTGATATACCTTGCCATCGTTGGTGTACACCGCAATGGCAAGTTTGTCGTTCGGAACTTTTGCTAAGGCAGGAATATAGTCAGCAACTTTGCCCTGCCCAATGAGCGGGCGCACTTCATCTAAGATGTTAGCAAGCAACAAGTTTGTAGGTTTCATTTTTGACCTTTTATTGTTATTCCTCTGCAACAGAGGGCAAAAAAGCCAACATAACGTTGGCTTTTTATTGTTGAGCATCGATTTCCCGCTTAAAGCGGCAATGTGCTCTTAAAACTATTGGATTAAGAGTCGCTTAGCTTACACGCTTGAATTTAATATCCCAGACGCCATGTCCCAAACGGTGACCTCGAGCCTCAAATTTGGTTAGCGGGCGATCTTCTGGACGAGGAACAAAATCCCCATTTTCTGCTGTATTCTCAAAACCTGGCGCTTCGTTCATTACTTCGATCATGTGCTCAGCGTAGTTTTCCCAGTCTGTCGCCATGTGGAAAATACCTTCTTCCAGCTTCAGCTTCTGACGTACCATTTCAGCAAAATCTAACTGAACAATGCGGCGCTTGTGATGGCGCTTTTTATGCCATGGGTCAGGGAAGAAAAGTTGCAGAGTAGTCAGGCTACTATCAGGAATCATGTTCGCAAACACTTCTACCGCATCGTGACACATAACTCTCAGGTTGGTGACGCCTTCTTCACGCGCAGCCGCTAAACATGCACCAACACCTGGGCTGTGCACTTCAATACCAATGAAGTTCTTTTCAGGGGCATTTTTTGCCATCTCAACCAGAGAAGCACCCATACCAAAACCGATTTCCAGAACCACAGGGTTGTCGTTACCAAAGACTTCTTTCCAATCCAGAAGTTTTTCCTGGTAATCAATGCCCATTGTCGGCCAGCACTCGTTCATCGCGTTTTCCTGACCTTTAGTAAGGCGTCCTTCACGGCGAACAAAACTGCGAACTTTACGTACCAGTTTGCCGTCTTCTGTGTATTCGTTAGTGGTGACTTCACTCATTGATTATTGCCTGCGCATTAATTGATCAAAGCGGGGATTATCCAAAGAATTGGCTTTGGTGCAAGTGTTATTCGAAGAAAAACCACACTTCATTTCCACACATTTTGTCGGTTTTACATCCAGCCGTAAGTGTGGTGCAATTTTGCTCTTAATAAAAGCAAAAAGCAGAGCAAGTCGTGACCCCATTCGCAAAGGCAATTCTGACATGGTATGACGCTTACGGGCGGAAGAATTTACCCTGGCAGCAAAACAAAACCGCATACTCGGTTTGGCTATCAGAGATCATGCTTCAGCAGACTCAGGTAGCCACGGTAATCCCCTATTACGAGCGATTTCTGAAACGTTTTCCAACGGTGACTGATCTCGCCAACGCAGAACAGGATGAAGTCCTCCACCTATGGACAGGATTGGGTTATTACGCCCGAGCCCGTAACCTTCACAAAGCCGCCAAAGAGGTCGCTGATAAGTACAACGGAGAGTTCCCACAAGATCTGGAAAGCATGAACGCTTTGCCGGGAATTGGGCGTTCAACCGCCGCAGCTGTACTTTCTTCTGTCTATAAACTGCCCCACGCCATTTTGGATGGCAATGTGAAGCGCACACTGGCACGCAGTTTCGCTGTTGAAGGCTGGCCTGGGCAGAAAAAGGTGGAAAACCAACTTTGGGAATACGCGGAAGCACATACTCCATCGACCGATGTCGATAAGTACAACCAAGCAATGATGGATATGGGTGCAATGATCTGCACCCGAAGCAAGCCTAAATGCACGCTTTGCCCGGTTTCCACTCTTTGTGAGAGCAACAAAAACGGGAATCAGTTGGATTACCCGGGCAAAAAGCCGAAGAAAGAGAAACCAGTAAAAGAAACCTGGTTCGCTCTGCTCTACCATGACAACCACATTTGGTTAGAGCAGCGCCCGCAGAGTGGTATTTGGGGTGGACTCTTCTGCTTCCCACAAAGAGAAGATGCAGAACTGAAAGTTGAATTAGACAATCGCTCTGTTTCTGAATCCACAGTGGAAGATGAGAAAACCCTCATCGCATTCAGGCACACCTTTAGCCATTATCATCTAGATATCACTCCAGTGCTGTTCAAACTTTCCAAGCAACCCGATATGGTCATGGAAGGAACGAAAGGTCTCTGGTATAACTTGTCTCAACCTGAAGAAATTGGCTTAGCTGCTCCGGTAAAGCAGCTGATTGAAAGCCTACCTTTTGAAATTAATTAAGGAGCCGCTATGAGCCGCACTGTTTTTTGTGCTCGATTGCAGAAAGAAGCCGATGGACTTGATTTTCAGCTTTACCCTGGCGATCTGGGTAAACGTATTTTCGACAACATCTCTAAAGAAGCATGGGGAATGTGGCAGCACAAACAAACCATGCTGATCAACGAGAAAAAGCTGAACATGATGGACCCAGAGCATCGCAAAGAGCTCGAGGTGGAAATGGTTAACTTCCTGTTTGAAGGTAAAGACGTTCACATTGAAGGTTACACACCACCGAGTGAGTGATCACTTAAACGCATAACCTCACTTTACCTTTATGCTTTTAAAAGACATCATTGCTGAAAACAATGGTGTCTTTTTTTAGGGGAACGATGAAAAAACTCGTCTACTTTTTTACCGCTATGCTGCTGGTTGGCTGCAGCCGTGAATTCATCGAAAATATCTACGATATCGATTACGAGCCCACCAATCGATTTGCCAAAAATCTGGCTGAGCTGCCAGGACAATTTCAAAAAGACATCGCTGCCCTGGACGCTTTGATGAACAGCTTCTCTTTCAATATCGAAAAGAAATGGGGTAAAGCTGAAATTCGGATAGCGGGAAAAAGTAACTACGTAAAGTACATCGACAATTACCAGAGCCGCGCTGAGGTCGACTTTGCTAAGGGTAAAGTCACGATAAGTACCGTTTCATCAACAGAGCCCAAAAAACACCTGAAGAACGCCATCGTTACCACTTTGCTTACGCCGGACGACCCTGCCAGCGTCGACCTGTACTCTTCTTCAAGTATCAAACTGGAAGGCAGACCTTTCCTTTACCAACAGGTTGTCGATCAAGACAAGAAGCCCATTCAATGGTCATGGCGCGCCAACCGTTTTGCGGACTATTTAATTGCCAACCAATTGAAAACCCGCAATATCGATTTCAAAAAGTCTTACTACGTTGAAATCCCAATGGTGAAAGACCACTTCGAAAAACGTAGCTACAAGTACGCAGATATCGTCCAACGAGCCTCACGTAAATACGACATCCCTGAGGATCTCATCTACGCCATCATCAAAACCGAAAGCAGTTTCAATCCTTACGCAGTCAGCTGGGCAAATGCTTATGGCTTGATGCAGGTTGTGCCTAAAACTGCTGGTCGAGACGTATTTAAGCTCGTGAAAAAGAAACCCGGACAACCGACTCCCGAATACTTATTCGACCCGGAAAAGAACATTGATACAGGAACAGCTTATTTCTACATTTTGAAAAATCGTTACCTGAAAGACGTAAACCACCCCCTATCACTAGAATACAGTATGATTTCAGCTTACAACGGTGGAACTGGTGGCGTGCTCAAAACTTTTCATCGAAGCGACAGAAAACGCGCCATGCGAGACCTGAACTCATTGAAGCCTAATCAGGTTTACTGGGCACTTACCAAAAAACACCCAAACAGCGAAGCAAGGCGATACCTTGAAAAAGTGACGAATTTTAAGCGCGACTTTAATTCTGGTAAGGGGTAATGTGGCGTATCGTTTACTTTCTCGACAAAAACGCACTTTTTTGATTTTTTTTGCAAAAAGAAGTTGACGCTAAGGCGGAAAATCCGTTTAATAGCGCTCCGTCGCCCGGATAGCTCAGTCGGTAGAGCAGAGGATTGAAAATCCTCGTGTCGGTGGTTCGATTCCGCCTCCGGGCACCACAATTTAGATTGTTGGTGCTTAGCACGAACAGTTTTAGAAAGAATACAGTGTGCCGACTTAGCTCAGTAGGTAGAGCAACTGACTTGTAATCAGTAGGTCACCAGTTCGATTCCGGTAGTCGGCACCATTCTTTTGCCTCGATAGCTCAGTCGGTAGAGCAGAGGATTGAAAATCCTCGTGTCGGTGGTTCGATTCCGCCTCGAGGCACCATTATTTGGTGCTTATCTAAATAGATGACACAAATAATTCCCCCTTAGTTCAGTTGGTAGAACGGCGGACTGTTAATCCGTATGTCGCAGGTTCGAGTCCCGCAGGGGGAGCCACATTCAAGAAGCCAAGTCGAAAGACTTGGCTTTTTTCGTTTCTAATTGTCTTTCAGACGCAAACCTTTCGTCAGGCGGCATCAGTTTAAAGCAAAGACCATTCCAAAATACTCTCAGTTCAAAACATCTCTTCTATCTGAAATTCATGAAATTTTCTTTTTAAAATCAAAATGTAACCTCTTTGCTTTCTTAAAAAACAGAAAGACCATCATCCTAAAAGAAGTAAGTCATCTAACAATTAAGAGCTCGTTTCGTTCTACTGTAAGTTTTATTGATTCTCATCCAAAAGTTACGATTTTATTAATAACCATACCTTCTTATCAAAACAAAATAAGATAAGAGATCCTATGATTTATCTTTAGCCAAATAGAACAAAAGCTCAAATAATATATGCGTGCTGTATCATTCAATCTAATACGTATGCATGACTAATTAATAATCAAAAAGTCAATTATTTCGCGCTAAAAATTTAATCCAACTCATACTTTGATATTTAAGCATTATTAAATTATTAAACTCTACCCTAATATGCCGATACAGAGACAGCAGGCAGAAACCGCTCTTTGGTTTCGGCTGACTTTGATTAGGCACACTGCCGAGGGGACACCATGAAACTAAAAACTCAATCTTATTTGCTATCTGCGATCATTCTTGTATCGCTGCTAGCATTGACCGCGACAGGTCTATGGACGTTGCGAGTTGCCAGTAACCTGGATAATAAATCGCGCGTTACCGAGCTCTTTACTAGTACTTACAGTATCTTGAGCGAAATGGAAAAGATGGCGCAAGACGGCACCCTCACGGAAGAGCAGGCTAAAGCTATTGCAACGCGTGTATTGCGAAACAATATCTATAAAGATAACGAATACGTTTATGTTGCTGACGAAAATATGGACTTCATCGCAACGCCACTGGATCCACAACTTCACGGCACCAGTTTCCATGACTTTAAAGATGGAAATGGCGGCAGCGTAGGTAGCATTCTACAAGATGCAGTTGCAAAGAATCCTAACGGCATTGCCGAATACGTATGGACTCAGAAACAAGCAGACGGTTCTATTGAAGAAAAGCTATCCATTGCCGAAAAATCCAAAGTTTGGGGTTGGTATGTAGGTACAGGTATTGGCTTTAATGAAGTCAATGAGAGGTTCTGGTCTACAGCGAAGTGGCAGCTCACACTTTGTATCATCATTGGCGGTGCCATTTTTGCACTCCTTCTTTTTGCAATCCGCCGCATCATTTCACTTCTAGGAGGAGAACCACAAGAAGTACGTACCGCGGTTCAAGCCGTAGCAGCTGGTAAAATCCGGGCGAACTTTGAAGAAGAAGCCGAAGAAGGCAGTATTTATCATGCTGTTCAGCAAATGAGTCGATCTTTGGCACAGTTAGTGACCAACCTTGAAGCCTCAATGGTTGCACTGCGAGGTGAATTGTCTGATGTAGAGTCTCGTGCTGGTACAATTGCAGGGTTAACCGACACTCAGCAGCAATCTACAGAGATGATTGCAACAGCGATGACCGAAATGGCTTCGTCTGCGAACAACGTAGCGGAATCTGCACGTGATACGGCAGCGAATACTGATGAGGCAGACAAGCAAAGCCAGGTAACACAGCAGCTTATTCAGAGCACAGTAGGAAACATTGAAGGTCTGGCGACTCAGTTGGGTACCGCAAGCCAAGCCGTTTCGGATCTGGATAACGATGTAAACAATATCGCTAAAGTTCTGGATGTGATCGGTGATATTGCTGAACAGACCAACCTACTTGCACTTAACGCAGCTATCGAAGCAGCTCGAGCAGGTGAACAAGGTCGTGGCTTTGCGGTTGTAGCGGACGAAGTACGTAACCTTGCAGGAAGAACTCAAGGCAGTACTAAAGAGATCCAACAAATGATCTCCAACCTGCAGGAAGGCTCTCGAAACGCCATTAATACGATGGAAGTGTGTGCTGAAACCAGCCAAAACACCGTAGTTGAATCTCGCAACGCTTCAGAAGCTTTGCAGCACATTGTTGAAGCACTAGAGTCCATCACCTCAATGAGCCACCAAATCGCGACCGCAGCGGCTGAGCAAACTCAAGTGGGCGACGACATTTCTAAACGCATCAACATGATCGAGGAAAGTGGCAACCAGCTAAGTGGTGTTGTATCTGAGAGTCATAACAGCACTCAGACCCTCTCTTCTCTGTCGAATGAACTCGAAACTTGGGTAAACAAGTTCACCGTTCAAAAGTAGATAACTAGACGATAATAGCAAGGCTAAGAGTGTTTATTACATTCTTAGCCTTTTTTATATCCAATGCGAAGCTTTAGCTGGAAGATTTGATCTGGTTATTCTCACAAGCCACTCCCAAACCACCTTATATTTGATGGCATTTCCATCTCTAATGCCTAAAAACGTGCCACTAAGTACAGAAAAACATCAAACGATAGCTTTTTTACAATTTTATATTGACCTCTAAGCCGAAAAGCCTTTTAATACACCCCGTCGCCCGGATAGCTCAGTCGGTAGAGCAGAGGATTGAAAATCCTCGTGTCGGTGGTTCGATTCCGCCTCCGGGCACCACAATTTAGATTGTTGGTGCTTAGCACGAACAAACAATGAATAAAGTGTGCCGACTTAGCTCAGTAGGTAGAGCAACTGACTTGTAATCAGTAGGTCACCAGTTCGATTCCGGTAGTCGGCACCATTTATTGTTCCCCCTTAGTTCAGTTGGTAGAACGGCGGACTGTTAATCCGTATGTCGCAGGTTCGAGTCCCGCAGGGGGAGCCACTTTTCAAATTCAGATATAAATCTGGATTTATCGGAGCCGACTTAGCTCAGTAGGTAGAGCAACTGACTTGTAATCAGTAGGTCACCAGTTCGATTCCGGTAGTCGGCACCACTCTTGATAGAGTCTAAATAATCAATTCCCCCTTAGTTCAGTTGGTAGAACGGCGGACTGTTAATCCGTATGTCGCAGGTTCGAGTCCCGCAGGGGGAGCCACATTCAAGAAGCCAAGTCGAAAGACTTGGCTTTTTTCGTTCTATTCAGAAAAACCTGCCATTTTACTTCTTTCACTTACCACAAATTCATTATATATTTCATCAGGCGTTACCTGCGCCACCTGCTCGCGGAAAGAGTTATACTCAAGGTCTTACAACATTACCCTTATGGGAAAGCCACAATCCGGTTTTACCTTCTCTTCTGATAAGCGAGTACAGAAGCTATGAGACGGTGAATATATGAATCCTTTTTCTCTAAACCTTACATATCTAAAGAAGCAAGCCAAAACTCGCCTGAAGGCAATTAAAGCCGAGTCTAATGTCGACCTCGAATGGCTACATGAAAATCATCTATCTCAGTCGATTACTCAAGAAAGCGTAAAGCTTGCGGATGTACAGCTCGCTATGGCTCGAGAGTTAGGGCTTTCTAGCTGGAATAAGCTCAAACATCATGTAACTCAACTAGAAAGCAACAGAAGCTTATCTGGAAAGCCTTTACCTTCTTTAGACAACGATATAAGCACTCTCCATGTTCGCTGTGGCCATGATATTCAAAATACTTTGAAAGAATCTGGGTTCTCTGGAGACTTCCTCCCTTATATAGATCCATTCTGTGTTGGACCGCTAACTGATAATGAAGAATACTTCCTGACCCTGCGAGCCCGGTATGTCTGTAATAATCTGATATCTGAAATGAGTGAATTGGATAAATCGGTTGAACAGGTAAAGGAAGAAGAAACAAAAAACACTGAACAACTTCAAAGTGCGAAGTATCGAAGAGTCGTTATCTGGGTCGAGCATGATAACTACGATCAATTGATGTTGATTCGTGTACTTAGCTTGCTGTCATACCAGAATCTCACAAAAATTGAGATCATCGAAACCGATAAATTTCCAGGAAGCGAACGTTTCATAGGGCTTGGTCAACTTCCTCCTGAAGCATTACGTACCTTATGGGAAACACGTAAAGAGCTGACCATTGAGCACATCTCTGCAGCAAAGAAGATATGGCTGGCTTTTTGCTCATCCACCCCAATTCAACTTGTAGAAATATACAATGACTTAGATGAGTCATTATTTCCAAACATCAAACCGGTCATATTTAGGCACTTACAAGAGCTTCCTCAGACTGATTCTAAGCTTGGTTTGACTCAATCCATTGCAATTCAAACACTCAAAAAGAACAACAACGCTCTGGGCTTTAAAGCGCTTTTCAGGCTATACATGAAACAGGAACCACTGGTTTACCTGGGTGATGTCATGTTTTGGGCAGTTATCAAGCCTCTAAGCTTTGGTGTAGAGCCAATACTTACTATTAAGAGAGTTGAATCAAACGACTGGCAAGACGCAACGATTGAGTTAATAGATGCCAATTTCGAATCAGTATCTGCCGTCGAAGAAAAATGGATAGGTGGAATTCAGATAACTCAAGACAACTACTGGAGCTGGGATCATCAAGATCTTTCCACATTATCTTTGAATAGGCACTCATAACTCTCAATTAAGTGGTGAGTGTTGATACACTCACCACTTATAAATCAGTAGTTGAGAACCTTTCTATCGGAACCGATCCATTTCTTTCTAGGGTTAAATTCTCACCCGAGCCTGGTGCCTTGCTTACTCAGGTAGCTATACCCTTACTCCCCCTCCCTACGTAAATAAACCTTTCGGTTAGACTTCCTTAAATAGAGGACAACTAGGCTAGTATTGATCAACAGATCGTATATCGGCTTCTAACTCAGCATATCTACTAAGCTCTTTCATATAAAGACTCTCTTTACTAGGTCCAATACCTAGCACAAACCTACGATGAGACTGGCTTAAAAAGCGAAAAGTACCTCTTAGAGAAAAGATGCCAACCTCTATTAAGTTCATCTATTAGCTGATAAACACTAATTTCTACTGAGGCTTTGTAAAATAAGGGACAGGGAATCTAAGGACGTATGGCTGGATGAGGGTCTAAGTGGGATTCATTCGCCTATTGGGGGAATTAAATGGCAAACACGAAAAAGCCCTGGCATTACTGCTAGGGCTTCGTCTGAATAAATGGCGGAGTGGACGGGACTCGAACCCGCGACCCCCGGCGTGACAGGCCGGTATTCTAACCAACTGAACTACCACTCCGCAGTGGAATACCCGCTTATCATAAGCAGATGTTCAAATGTAAAGCCTGGCGATGTCCTACTCTCACATGGGGAAGCCCCACACTACCATCGGCGCTATTGCGTTTCACTTCTGAGTTCGGCATGGAATCAGGTGGGTCCACAACGCTATGGTCGCCAAGCAAATTCTTAATTCGGAAAGCTGTTTTTTTAGTTCTGATTCTTACACATTCAATGTTCTGTCTGAGCCCACAAAACCCCTTGGGTGTTGTATGGTTAAGCCTCACGGGCAATTAGTACAGGTTAGCTCAACGCCTCACAACGCTTACACACCCTGCCTATCAACGTTCTGGTCTCGAACAACCCTTTAGGATACTTAAAGTATCAGGGAAGACTCATCTCAGGGCTCGCTTCCCGCTTAGATGCTTTCAGCGGTTATCGATTCCGAACTTAGCTACCGGGCAATGCCATTGGCATGACAACCCGAACACCAGAGGTTCGTCCACTCCGGTCCTCTCGTACTAGGAGCAGCCCCCTTCAATCTTCCAACGCCCACGGCAGATAGGGACCGAACTGTCTCACGACGTTCTAAACCCAGCTCGCGTACCACTTTAAATGGCGAACAGCCATACCCTTGGGACCGACTTCAGCCCCAGGATGTGATGAGCCGACATCGAGGTGCCAAACACCGCCGTCGATATGAACTCTTGGGCGGTATCAGCCTGTTATCCCCGGAGTACCTTTTATCCGTTGAGCGATGGCCCTTCCATTCAGAACCACCGGATCACTATGACCTGCTTTCGCACCTGCTCGAATTGTCATTCTCGCAGTCAAGCGGGCTTATGCCATTGCACTAACCACACGATGTCCAACCGTGTTTAGCCCACCTTCGTGCTCCTCCGTTACTCTTTGGGAGGAGACCGCCCCAGTCAAACTACCCACCAGGCACTGTCCTCACTCCCGATAAGGGAGCCAAGTTAGAACATCAAAGCTACAAGGGTGGTATTTCAAGGACGGCTCCACGCAATCTGGCGACTGCGTTTCAAAGCCTCCCACCTATCCTACACATGTAGGTTCAATGTTCAGTGCCAAGCTGTAGTAAAGGTTCACGGGGTCTTTCCGTCTAGCCGCGGGTACACTGCATCTTCACAGCGATTTCAATTTCACTGAGTCTCGGGTGGAGACAGCGTGGTCATCATTACGCCATTCGTGCAGGTCGGAACTTACCCCGACAAGGAATTTCGCTACCTTAGGACCGTTATAGTTACCCGCCGTTTACCGGGGCTTCGATCAAGAGCTTCGTCCAAAGACTAACCCCATCAATTAACCTTCCGGCACCGGGCAGGCGTCACACCGTATACGTCATCTTACGATTTTGCACAGTGCTGTGTTTTTAATAAACAGTTGCAGCCACCTGGTATCTGCGACTCTCGTCAGCTCCATCCGCGAGGGACTTCACCGATAAGAGCGTACCTTCTCCCGAAGTTACGGTACCATTTTGCCTAGTTCCTTCACCCGAGTTCTCTCAAGCGCCTTGGTATTCTCTACCCGACCACCTGTGTCGGTTTGGGGTACGATTCCTTACAATCTGAAGCTTAGAGGCTTTTCCTGGAAGCATGGCATCAATGACTTCATCACCGTAGTGACTCGACATCGTGTCTCAGCCTTAAAGAGAGCCGGATTTACCTAACTCTCAAGCCTACGCACTTGAACCTGGACAACCGTCGCCAGCCACCTAGCCTTCTCCGTCCCCCCATCGCAATTGTAAGAAGTACGGGAATATTAACCCGTTTCCCATCGACTACGCTTTTCAGCCTCGCCTTAGGGGTCGACTTACCCTGCCCCGATTAACGTTGGACAGGAACCCTTGGTCTTCCGGCGAGGGAGTTTTTCACTCCCTTTATCGTTACTCATGTCAGCATTCGCACTTCTGATACCTCCAGCAGCCCTTACGAACCACCTTCAACGGCTTACAGAACGCTCCCCTACCCCGCATACAAAGTATGCAGCCGCAGCTTCGGTGTATTGCTTAGCCCCGTTACATCTTCCGCGCAGGCGACTCGACCAGTGAGCTATTACGCTTTCTTTAAATGATGGCTGCTTCTAAGCCAACATCCTGGCTGTCTGAGCCTTCCCACATCGTTTCCCACTTAGCAATACTTTGGGACCTTAGCTGGCGGTCTGGGTTGTTTCCCTCTCCACGACGGACGTTAGCACCCGCCGTGTGTCTCCCGGATAGTACTTACTGGTATTCGGAGTTTGCAAAGGGTTGGTAAGTCGGGATGACCCCCTAGCCTTAACAGTGCTCTACCCCCAGTAGTATTCGTCCGAGGCGCTACCTAAATAGCTTTCGGGGAGAACCAGCTATCTCCAGGTTTGATTGGCTTTCACCCCTAGCCACAAGTCATCCGCTAATTTTTCAACATTAGTCGGTTCGGTCCTCCAGTTGATGTTACTCAACCTTCAACCTGCCCATGGCTAGATCACCTGGTTTCGGGTCTATATCCAGAGACTGAACGCCCAGTTAAGACTCGGTTTCCCTACGGCTCCCCTAGATGGTTAACCTTGCCACTGAATATAAGTCGCTGACCCATTATACAAAAGGTACGCAGTCACCCCGAAGGGCTCCTACTGCTTGTACGTACACGGTTTCAGGTTCTATTTCACTCCCCTCACAGGGGTTCTTTTCGCCTTTCCCTCACGGTACTGGTTCACTATCGGTCAGTCAGTAGTATTTAGCCTTGGAGGATGGTCCCCCCATATTCAGACAGGATATCACGTGTCCCGCCTTACTCGATTTCACTTGAAATGCGCTGTCGGTTACGGGGCTATCACCCTGTATCGCGCTCCTTTCCAGAAGCTTCACCTGACGCATAAAAAGCTTAAGGGCTAATCCAATTTCGCTCGCCGCTACTTTCGGAATCTCGGTTGATTTCTCTTCCTTCGGGTACTTAGATGTTTCAGTTCCCCGAGTTCGCTTCACTGAGCTATGTATTCACTCAGCAATACTTACTTATGTAAGTGGGTTTCCCCATTCGGAAATCCCAGACTCAAATGACTCTTACTGTCTTATCTGGGCTTATCGCAAGTTAGTACGTCCTTCATCGCCTCTGACTGCCAAGGCATCCACCGTGTACGCTTAGTCACTTAACCATACAACCCCAAGAGGTCTTGTATGTTCAAACAACCAAGGTTTGTGTCTCTCATTATTGAATGAGCGAGAGACATTCGATTTTGCCGGACTCAAATATAAACATCGCAAGGATGTTTCCAAGAACACTTGAATGTGTGTTGGTACCTAAAACACAGTTTTAGGATTTGAGAACTTTTAATTGAATAACAACGCTTATCCGTAGATAAGGGGATGGTTGTTATTCGTCAGCTTTCCAAATTGTTAAAGAGCTAATCACTTCTTAAGGAAGTAACCATTTTTAAATATTCTGTATCAAGAAAATACTTAAAGATGGTGGAGCTAATCGGGATCGAACCGATGACCTCTTCGCTGCCAGCGAAGCGCTCTCCCAGCTGAGCTATAGCCCCATCTGGAAAAGTAGTTTTCCTTACTCTTAACGTTATAAACCGTACCAATCTGTGTGAACACTCATCGCGACTTATTCGTCTTCACTTTGAAAAGTAAAAACAAACTATCCGTATCGTATAAGGAGGTGATCCAGCCCCAGGTTCCCCTAGGGCTACCTTGTTACGACTTCACCCCAGTCATGAACCACAAAGTGGCAAGCGTCCTCCCGAAGGTTAAACTACCTGCTTCTTTTGCAGCCCACTCCCATGGTGTGACGGGCGGTGTGTACAAGCCGGGAACGTATTCACCGTGGCATTCTGATCCACGATTACTAGCGATTCCGACTTCATGGAGTCGAGTTGCAGACTCCAATCCGGACTACGACGCACTTTTTGGGATTCGCTCACTCTCGCAAGTTGTACCGCCCTCTGTATGCGCCATTGTAGCACGTGTGTAGCCCTACTCGTAAGGATGATGACTTGACGTCGTCCCCACCTTCCTCCGGTTTATCACCGGCAGTCTCCCTGGAGTTCCCACCCGAAGTGCTGGCAAACAAGGATAAGGGTTGCGCTCGTTGCGGGACTTAACCCAACATTTCACAACACGAGCTGACGACAGCCATGCAGCACCTGTCTCATAGTTCCCGAAGGCACCAAAGCATCTCTGCTAAGTTCTATGGATGTCAAGAGTAGGTAAGGTTCTTCGCGTTGCATCGAATTAAACCACATGCTCCACCGCTTGTGCGGGCCCCCGTCAATTCATTTGAGTTTTAATCTTGCGACCGTACTCCCCAGGCGGTCTACTTAACGCGTTAGCTCCGAAAGCCACGGCTCAAGGCCACAACCTCCAAGTAGACATCGTTTACGGCGTGGACTACCAGGGTATCTAATCCTGTTTGCTCCCCACGCTTTCGCATCTGAGTGTCAGTATCTGTCCAGGGGGCCGCCTTCGCCACCGGTATTCCTTCAGATCTCTACGCATTTCACCGCTACACCTGAAATTCTACCCCCCTCTACAGTACTCTAGCCTGCCAGTTTCAAATGCAGTTCCGAGGTTGAGCCCCGGGCTTTCACATCTGACTTAACAAACCACCTGCATGCGCTTTACGCCCAGTAATTCCGATTAACGCTCGCACCCTCCGTATTACCGCGGCTGCTGGCACGGAGTTAGCCGGTGCTTCTTCTGCAGCTAACGTCAAAATGCGCATCTATTAAATACACACCCTTCCTCACTGCTGAAAGTGCTTTACAACCCGAAGGCCTTCTTCACACACGCGGCATGGCTGCATCAGGCTTGCGCCCATTGTGCAATATTCCCCACTGCTGCCTCCCGTAGGAGTCTGGACCGTGTCTCAGTTCCAGTGTGGCTGATCATCCTCTCAGACCAGCTAGGGATCGTCGCCTTGGTGAGCCTTTACCTCACCAACTAGCTAATCCCACCTGGGCATATCCTGACGCGAGAGGCCCGAAGGTCCCCCTCTTTGAGCCGAAGCTATTATGCGGTATTAGCCATCGTTTCCAATGGTTATCCCCCACATCAGGGCAATTTCCCAGGCATTACTCACCCGTCCGCCGCTCGACGCCGTTGTCGTTCCCCGAAGGTTCAGACAACTCGTTTCCGCTCGACTTGCATGTGTTAGGCCTGCCGCCAGCGTTCAATCTGAGCCATGATCAAACTCTTCAATTTAAGATTTGGTCGGCTCAATGAATACTGATTACATTACATAGTAATGTTGAATTGACTGTGCCGGTATTGCTACCGATTGGTCACTCAGTTCATTGAAACCTAAATTGATACCGAAGTATCTATTTGGATTATCATCAACGAGTGCCCACACAGATTGATAGGTCTATATTGTTAAAGAGCTTTGCTTTCAGTGCGTTAGCACTTAGGCAGGACGCGTATATTACGCGATTGACTCTGTAAGTCAACATAAAATTCTAAACTTTTGTTTAAAACCTTATGGTGACTGAACTCTGTCGAGTTCAATCAGAATCAAAGCCTGGCGATGTCCTACTCTCACATGGGGAAGCCCCACACTACCATCGGCGCTATTGCGTTTCACTTCTGAGTTCGGCATGGAATCAGGTGGGTCCACAACGCTATGGTCGCCAAGCAAATTCTTAATTCGGAAAGCTGTTTTTTTAGTTCTGATTCTTACACATTCAATGTTCTTATCTGAGCCCACAAAACCCCTTGGGTGTTGTATGGTTAAGCCTCACGGGCAATTAGTACAGGTTAGCTCAACGCCTCACAACGCTTACACACCCTGCCTATCAACGTTCTGGTCTCGAACAACCCTTTAGGATACTTAAAGTATCAGGGAAGACTCATCTCAGGGCTCGCTTCCCGCTTAGATGCTTTCAGCGGTTATCGATTCCGAACTTAGCTACCGGGCAATGCCATTGGCATGACAACCCGAACACCAGAGGTTCGTCCACTCCGGTCCTCTCGTACTAGGAGCAGCCCCCTTCAATCTTCCAACGCCCACGGCAGATAGGGACCGAACTGTCTCACGACGTTCTAAACCCAGCTCGCGTACCACTTTAAATGGCGAACAGCCATACCCTTGGGACCGACTTCAGCCCCAGGATGTGATGAGCCGACATCGAGGTGCCAAACACCGCCGTCGATATGAACTCTTGGGCGGTATCAGCCTGTTATCCCCGGAGTACCTTTTATCCGTTGAGCGATGGCCCTTCCATTCAGAACCACCGGATCACTATGACCTGCTTTCGCACCTGCTCGAATTGTCATTCTCGCAGTCAAGCGGGCTTATGCCATTGCACTAACCACACGATGTCCAACCGTGTTTAGCCCACCTTCGTGCTCCTCCGTTACTCTTTGGGAGGAGACCGCCCCAGTCAAACTACCCACCAGGCACTGTCCTCACTCCCGATAAGGGAGCCAAGTTAGAACATCAAAGCTACAAGGGTGGTATTTCAAGGACGGCTCCACGCAATCTGGCGACTGCGTTTCAAAGCCTCCCACCTATCCTACACATGTAGGTTCAATGTTCAGTGCCAAGCTGTAGTAAAGGTTCACGGGGTCTTTCCGTCTAGCCGCGGGTACACTGCATCTTCACAGCGATTTCAATTTCACTGAGTCTCGGGTGGAGACAGCGTGTCATCATTACGCCATTCGTGCAGGTCGGAACTTACCCGACAAGGAATTTCGCTACCTTAGGACCGTTATAGTTACGGCCGCCGTTTACCGGGGCTTCGATCAAGAGCTTCGTCCAAAGACTAACCCCATCAATTAACCTTCCGGCACCGGGCAGGCGTCACACCGTATACGTCATCTTACGATTTTGCACAGTGCTGTGTTTTTAATAAACAGTTGCAGCCACCTGGTATCTGCGACTCTCGTCAGCTCCATCCGCGAGGGACTTCACCGATAAGAGCGTACCTTCTCCCGAAGTTACGGTACCATTTTGCCTAGTTCCTTCACCCGAGTTCTCTCAAGCGCCTTGGTATTCTCTACCCGACCACCTGTGTCGGTTTGGGGTACGATTCCTTACAATCTGAAGCTTAGAGGCTTTTCCTGGAAGCATGGCATCAATGACTTCATCACCGTAGTGACTCGACATCGTGTCTCAGCCTTAAAGAGAGCCGGATTTACCTAACTCTCAAGCCTACGCACTTGAACCTGGACAACCGTCGCCAGCCACCTAGCCTTCTCCGTCCCCCCATCGCAATTGTAAGAAGTACGGGAATATTAACCCGTTTCCCATCGACTACGCTTTTCAGCCTCGCCTTAGGGGTCGACTTACCCTGCCCCGATTAACGTTGGACAGGAACCCTTGGTCTTCCGGCGAGGGAGTTTTTCACTCCCTTTATCGTTACTCATGTCAGCATTCGCACTTCTGATACCTCCAGCAGCCCTTACGAACCACCTTCAACGGCTTACAGAACGCTCCCCTACCCCGCATACAAAGTATGCAGCCGCAGCTTCGGTGTATTGCTTAGCCCCGTTACATCTTCCGCGCAGGTCGACTCGACCAGTGAGCTATTACGCTTTCTTTAAATGATGGCTGCTTCTAAGCCAACATCCTGGCTGTCTGAGCCTTCCCACATCGTTTCCCACTTAGCAATACTTTGGGACCTTAGCTGGCGGTCTGGGTTGTTTCCCTCTCCACGACGGACGTTAGCACCCGCCGTGTGTCTCCCGGATAGTACTTACTGGTATTCGGAGTTTGCAAAGGGTTGGTAAGTCGGGATGACCCCCTAGCCTTAACAGTGCTCTACCCCCAGTAGTATTCGTCCGAGGCGCTACCTAAATAGCTTTCGGGGAGAACCAGCTATCTCCAGGTTTGATTGGCCTTTCACCCCTAGCCACAAGTCATCCGCTAATTTTTCAACATTAGTCGGTTCGGTCCTCCAGTTGATGTTACTCAACCTTCAACCTGCCCATGGCTAGATCACCTGGTTTCGGGTCTATATCCAGAGACTGAACGCCCAGTTAAGACTCGGTTTCCCTACGGCTCCCCTAGATGGTTAACCTTGCCACTGAATATAAGTCGCTGACCCATTATACAAAAGGTACGCAGTCACCCCGAAGGGCTCCTACTGCTTGTACGTACACGGTTTCAGGTTCTATTTCACTCCCCTCACAGGGGTTCTTTTCGCCTTTCCCTCACGGTACTGGTTCACTATCGGTCAGTCAGTAGTATTTAGCCTTGGAGGATGGTCCCCCCATATTCAGACAGGATATCACGTGTCCCGCCTTACTCGATTTCACTTGAAATGCGCTGTCGGTTACGGGGCTATCACCCTGTATCGCGCTCCTTTCCAGAAGCTTCACCTGACGCATAAAAAGCTTAAGGGCTAATCCAATTTCGCTCGCCGCTACTTTCGGAATCTCGGTTGATTTCTCTTCCTTCGGGTACTTAGATGTTTCAGTTCCCCGAGTTCGCTTCACTGAGCTATGTATTCACTCAGCAATACTTACTTATGTAAGTGGGTTTCCCCATTCGGAAATCCCAGACTCAAATGACTCTTACTGTCTTATCTGGGCTTATCGCAAGTTAGTACGTCCTTCATCGCCTCTGACTGCCAAGGCATCCACCGTGTACGCTTAGTCACTTAACCATACAACCCCAAGAGGTCTTGTATGTTCAAACAACCAAGGTTTGTGTCTCTCATTATTGAATGAGCGAGAGACATTCGATTTTGCCGGACTCAAATATAAACATCACAAGGATGTTTCCAAGAACACTTGAATGTGTGTTGGTACCTAAAACACAGTTTTAGGATTTGAGAACTTTTAATTGAATAACAACGCTTATCCGTAGATAAGGGGATGGTTGTTATTCGTCAGCTTTCCAAATTGTTAAAGAGCTAATCACTTCTCAAGGAAGTAACCATTTTTAAAGGCACTTAAGTCTTTCTGTTTCAAAAGAAATGCGCTTAAAGATGGTATCCCGTAGGGGAGTCGAACCCCTGTTACCGCCGTGAAAGGGCGGTGTCCTAGGCCTCTAGACGAACGGGACACTAGTTGTGAGTGTTTGGGAACACTCTGCTCTCTTACGTTATAAACCGTACCAATCTGTGTGAACACTCATCGCAATAATCATCGTATAAGGAGGTGATCCAGCCCCAGGTTCCCCTAGGGCTACCTTGTTACGACTTCACCCCAGTCATGAACCACAAAGTGGCAAGCGTCCTCCCGAAGGTTAAACTACCTGCTTCTTTTGCAGCCCACTCCCATGGTGTGACGGGCGGTGTGTACAAGGCCGGGAACGTATTCACCGTGGCATTCTGATCCACGATTACTAGCGATTCCGACTTCATGGAGTCGAGTTGCAGACTCCAATCCGGACTACGACGCACTTTTTGGGATTCGCTCACTCTCGCAAGTTGGTCGCCCTCTGTATGCGCCATTGTAGCACGTGTGTAGCCCTACTCGTAAGGATGATGACTTGACGTCGTCCCCACCTTCCTCCGGTTTATCACCGGCAGTCTCCCTGGAGTTCCCACCCGAAGTGCTGGCAAACAAGGATAAGGGTTGCGCTCGTTGCGGGACTTAACCCAACATTTCACAACACGAGCTGACGACAGCCATGCAGCACCTGTCTCATAGTTCCCGAAGGCACCAAAGCATCTCTGCTAAGTTCTATGGATGTCAAGAGTAGGTAAGGTTCTTCGCGTTGCATCGAATTAAACCACATGCTCCACCGCTTGTGCGGGCCCCCGTCAATTCATTTGAGTTTTAATCTTGCGACCGTACTCCCCAGGCGGTCTACTTAACGCGTTAGCTCCGAAAGCCACGGCTCAAGGCCACAACCTCCAAGTAGACATCGTTTACGGCGTGGACTACCAGGGTATCTAATCCTGTTTGCTCCCCACGCTTTCGCATCTGAGTGTCAGTATCTGTCCAGGGGTACGCCTTCGCCACCGGTATTCCTTCAGATCTCTACGCATTTCACCGCTACACCTGAAATTCTACCCCCTCTACAGTACTCTAGCCTGCCAGTTTCAAATGCAGTTCCGAGGTTGAGCCCCGGGCTTTCACATCTGACTTAACAAACCACCTGCATGCGCTTTACGCCCAGTAATTCCGATTAACGCTCGCACCCTCCGTATTACCGCGGCTGCTGGCACGGAGTTAGCCGGTGCTTCTTCTGCAGCTAACGTCAAAATGCGCATCTATTAAATACACACCCTTCCTCACTGCTGAAAGTGCTTTACAACCCGAAGGCCTTCTTCACACACGCGGCATGGCTGCATCAGGCTTGCGCCCATTGTGCAATATTCCCCACTGCTGCCTCCCGTAGGAGTCTGGACCGTGTCTCAGTTCCAGTGTGGCTGATCATCCTCTCAGACCAGCTAGGGATCGTCGCCTTGGTGAGCCTTTACCTCACCAACTAGCTAATCCCACCTGGGCATATCCTGACGCGAGAGGCCGAAGGTCCCCCTCTTTGAGCCGAAGCTATTATGCGGTATTAGCCATCGTTTCCAATGGTTATCCCCCACATCAGGGCAATTTCCCAGGCATTACTCACCCGTCCGCCGCTCGACGCCGTTGTCGTTCCCCGAAGGTTCAGACAACTCGTTTCCGCTCGACTTGCATGTGTTAGGCCTGCCGCCAGCGTTCAATCTGAGCCATGATCAAACTCTTCAATTTAAGATTTGGTCGGCTCAATGAATACTGATTACATTACATAAAGTAATGTTGAATTGACTGTGCTCTTATTGGTTTTCACTTTGAAAAAGTGAAATAAAACAGCTCAAGGCTGCTTCCCAATTCGAATGGTCACTCAGTTCATTGAAACCTAAATTGATACCGAAGTATCTATTTGGATTATCATCAACGAGTGCCCACACAGATTGATAGGTCTATATTGTTAAAGAACTTGGCTTTTCGAGAAGCTTTTCTCTCAAAGCGGAGGTGCATTCTAGCGAGATAATTTGAAGAGTCAAACACTTTTTCAAATTTATTTTCTCAGAAGTTTTTCACCTCTCTGATTCAGCTGAAGCCTTGTGGCGTCTGCCGTGTCAGTGAGGCGGCATTATAGAGACACGAATCACATTGGCAAGCCTTTTTTAGAAAAAAACCGAAAAAAATGCCTTTTTCTTCAAATCTTTTCTAAACGCCTTATTTATCCATATTTTGCCCCAGATTTAACACATGTTATCCACAAAGCTATTCATTTTGGTACAAAAAATGTTCAGCTCTATTTAGACTGAAAAAAGAAAAGCTGCCTAAGCAGCTTTCAATACGTCTATATAAAGGTGGAATTTAGATTCCTGAGCCGTCGCTCTCTCCTTCATCTTCATGGAGACCACATTCACGTTTGAGTCCAAAGAAGCGTGTTTCTTCTTCGCTCATACCAGGTTCCCATTTACGAGTAGTGTGAGTATCACCTACTGATAGGTAGCCTTCGTCCCAAAGTGGGTGGTAAGGCAGGTCGTTCTCTTTGAGGTAATAGTGAACGTCTTTATTTGTCCAGTCGATTACAGGCAAGAACTTAAATACGCCATTTTGAATCGCTAAGATAGGAAGATTGGCTCGCGAACTTGACTGTTCACGGCGTAAACCAGAGAACCAGGTCCCTACCTTTAATTCGTTAAAGGCACGACGCATGGGTTCCACTTTGTTTATCTTGTTGTACTTCTCTATACCTTCAACACCTTGTTCCCACAATTTTCCGTAGCGAGCTTCCTGCCAGTTAGGGCTGCTCTCTGCTCGGAAGATTTGTAGGTTGAGGTTAAGCTTTTCTGTCAATTCATCAATAAAGCGGTATGTTTCTGGAAACAAGTAACCGGTATCAGTCAGTATCACTGGTACATCCGGCTTTACCTGTGAAACAAGATGAAGCATTACAGCAGCTTGGATTCCGAAACTGGATGAAACCACATAGTTGCCTTCCAGATGCTCAATCGCCCAAGCCACTCTCTCTTGTGCCGTTAGTGTTTCTAAGTAGCCATTCAGTTCCGCAAGGCGCAGCGACTGCTCCGCCTTGGTCATGGACAGTAACTCAGAAAGCTGTGGCTTCTTAGTTGCTGTAGTATCAGGCATGCAAATCCCTCTTGGATACGAAGACTTCTTCTATAATGCCCGCACGGATCGTGAAGTCACCGAAGCATTCGCCTTCGTTACGCTCTTTCGCCCAGCGACCGACTAACTGATCGATCTCTTCTAGGATTTGAGCGTCGGTAATGTTCTCTTTATACATCTTAGGAATACGAGTACCTGCACGGTTACCGCCTAAGTGTAAGTTATATCGACCCGGAGCTTTACCAACCAGACCGATTTCCGCAAGCATGGCGCGACCACATCCGTTAGGACAACCTGTCACACGTAAGATGATGTTTTCATCTTCTGGCAGACCGTGCTTTTCCAGAATGTCTTCTACGTCGGTGACAAACTCTGGAAGGAAACGTTCTGCTTCTGCCATCGCCAATGGACACGTTGGGAATGCCACACATGCCATTGAGCTTTTGCGCTGCTCACTCACACTGTCGTCCATTAGACCGTGTTCACGAGCAATCTTTTCGATCTTCGCTTTCTGGCTCTTTGGAACACCAGCGACAATTAGGTTCTGGTTTGCGGTCATACGGAAATCGCCTTTGTGGATCTTCGCGATTTCTGCCATACCGGTTTTCAGTGGTTTACCTGGGTAGTCGAGTAGACGACCATTTTCAATAAAGATTGCCAGGTGGTATTTGCCATCTACACCTTCTGTCCAACCAATGCGATCGCCTCGGTCAGTGAATTCGTATGGACGACTCTCTTCAAACTTCACTCCAGCTCGTTTTTCAACTTCCGCTTTGAAAACATCAATACCTACACGATCAAGTGTGTACTTTGTTTTCGCATTTTTACGGTTAGAACGGTTACCCCAGTCTCGCTGAGTTGTCACTACTGCGGCAGCGACATCAAGCGTTTTGTCTAGGGAAACGAATCCGAAATCATCCGCACGACGTGCATAAGTAGAGGTGTCACCATGAGTCATAGCCAGACCACCACCCACAAGAACGTTAAAGCCTACTAACTGACCATCTTTTTCAATTGCTACGAAGTTTAGGTCGTTAGCATGCACGTCGACGTCGTTTTGCGGTGGAATAACCACTGTTGTTTTGAACTTACGAGGCAGATAGTTATTACCCAGAATCGGCTCTTCGTCTCGGTGCCCTTCAATTTTCTCGCCGTCTAGCCAGATCTCGGCATATGCTTTGGTCTTTGGCAGTAGGTGCTCAGAAATTTTGGTTGCCCAGTCGTAAGCCTGCTGGTGCAGTTCAGATTCTACAGGGTTGGACGTACACAGTACGTTTCGGTTTACGTCACCCGCCGTCGCGATGGAGTCGATGCCGTATTTATGCAGAGTCTGGTGCATCAATTTGATGTTTGGCTTCAATACACCGTGAAACTGGAAGGTTTGACGCGTTGTCAGACGAACACTTCCGTACATAGTGCTTTCATCAGCAAATCTGTCAATGGCAAGCCACTGTTCAGGCTTGATGATACCGCCAGGCATACGAGCACGTAACATCACATTATGCAAAGGTTCTAGCTTCTGCTTCGCACGCTCTGCACGAATATCGCGGTCATCCTGCTGATACATTCCGTGGAAACGGATAAGCTGGAAGTTGTCCGCAGTGAAGCCACCAGTTGTTTTGCCGCTAAGATCTTCGGTAATTGTACCTCGAAGGAAATCACTCTCACCCTTCAAGCGCTCGTTGTCAGATAATGGGCCAAGCTCTGTACCCAGTAGATTCTTATCGCTCATTAGTACACGTCCCTTTGATAACGTTTAGCTTTACGAAGATCGTTAACGAACTCTTCGGCTTTCTCTTGACTTAAACCGCCCTGATCTTGAGCCACTGTGATAAGTGCATCGTTCACGTCTTTCGCCATGCGCGTTGCATCACCACATACGTAGATGTAGGCACCATCCTGAATCCATTGCCATACTTGCTCTGCATGCTCAAGGATTCGGTGTTGTACGTAGACTTTCTCTTGCTGGTCACGGCTGAATGCCACATCAAGCTGAGTCAAAATGCCCGACTTGAGGTATTTCTGCCATTCGACCTGGTATAAGAAATCTTGTGTGAATGTGCGATCACCAAAGAACAGCCAGTTTTTGCCTTCCGCATCACGGTTATCACGCTCTTGAATAAAGCTGCGGAAAGGCGCAATACCAGTGCCTGGACCAATCATTATTACTGGTGTGTTGTCGTCTTGCGGTAACTTGAAGTTGTTGTTGTTCTCAACAAACACTTTTACTTCACCGCCTTCTTCTAAGCGGTGAGAAAGGAAGCTGGAAGCTCCGCCGTAACGAGTCTCTTCACCAACATCGTATTCCACAACACCTACCGTAAGATGCACTTCTTCATCCACCTCGCTTTGAGCAGATGCGATGGAATACAAACGAGGTGTCAGACGACGCAAAAGACCCACTAGCTCTTCCGCTGAAAGCTTGGTTTTCTTCTCACCAAGCACATCAACAACCTGAGTATTACCTGCGTATTCACGGAGCTTGTCTTTATCCACAACCAGCTTTTCAAGCTTTTTACTGCCAGACAGTTCTGCGTATTTCGTAACTAGCTGAGGGTTTGAAGTCGTGATTTCATACTTGCTGATTAGCGCCGTACGAATAGACAGGCTTTCGCCATCTACTTCTATTGTTTCAATGCCCGACAGACCAGCTTTTTCAAGAATGGCATCGACCAATTCAGCGCTGTTTTCATACCAGACACCTAATGCATCACCAGGTTGGTAAGTAATACCAGACTCATCAAGATCAATTTCAATATGACGAACGTCTTTACCAGAATCACGACCCGTGATTTTCTGGCTAACCAAAAGCGTTGCTGTGTATGGTTTCTGTTTGGTGTATTGGCTGTGCGCAGCGGCTGGCTGACCCGCAGCATGAAGCTGAACCACTTCTGCTTCTGCACCTGCAGAAAGCATGTCTTTGGCTTTTTCTAATGCGCTCTTACGCCAATCTGCTGCAGGTTCTTCATAATCAACATCACAGTCCAGGCGTTCGATAAACGACGTTGCGCCTAACTTAGACAGATACTCATCGAAGTCTTTAGCGGTTTGACAGAAAAACTCGTAGCTTGAATCACCCAAACCAATCACACCATATTGCAGGTTAGGCAGTTTCGGTGCTTTTTTCGATTGAAGGAACTCGTGAAGTTCCATCGCGTTATCTGGCGGCTCACCCTCGCCGTTTGTAGACGCTACCACAATAACGTGGGTTTCTTTTGCTAAGTTCTTACCTTTGTAATCACTTGCGTCGAATAGCTCTACTGCAATTCCTTCTGCTTGCGCTTCTTCTTTCAGCGCTTCAGCAACGCCTTTTGCGTTACCCGTTTGAGAGGCGAAAATGATGCTTAGTTTGCCCGCAGGTTTTGCGGCAACTGCTGCGGCGGCTTGATTAATTGGCGCTGCTGCACCAGCCGTCTGATTTTGACTTATACCCCAGAAATAACCACTTACCCACGCTAACTGCTGTGGAGATAGTTCAGAAATAGCTTGTTGTAATTGACCTATTTGCTGATCATTAAGTGGGCTTGCGAGGGCGGAAAGTTCCTTAAGTAACATGGTCACGACATCCCTATTCATTGCGTGATGATAGATTAACCACTCCCTCTAATAATAAAAAAGAATAGATGAGCATGTTTTATAACTTTTTGGAAGTAAGAAACGGGTCAGGAGGTAAGAGTTCAGTACTCTTCAATGCGAACTTGGCGAAATCCAACCGCCAAAGCAGACTTGGATGCTTTATCTAAGTCGATGTAATGACACTCTTCACCATGAGAATCTGTAAGGAGTATAAAGCCTCCCCGGGCGTGGCGAAATTCCACAATCCAGGTGCCTTCTTGAATGGAGGGTTCGATAATCGCTTCAACCAGCTGGTTATCTTGATACAGGCTTCGCAATTCAGAAATCGTCATCTGTCAATCCTTGCTAACAAGTATGTTATTAAGAATGACGGAAAACCATCGAATTGCAAATACAATGTTAATGCAAATAACAAAAAGGCATATCAGTTAATATCGATATGCCTTCTAGCTTCAGTATTATAGATCGATTTTTAAAAGCCGACTTCCAGACCGACAAACGCACCGTGCGTTAGATAAGTGTCACTCGGACCTGAGAATAAATTGAAGCGATAGTCCATCACTCGGTAGCCGGCGCGAATAGCAACATCAGCTTTATCAAGTTCGAATCGATAGCGCATACCTGCGGTCACGTCGGCTGTTTTGTCGCCATCGCTGTTCCCGAAATCGAATTCACCAATAATATCTAAGTTGGTATCTGGAACTGTAATGGCGGCATTCGCATACCAACTAAACAGCAATTTGCTGAAATCCTGAGTCGGGTCGACAGGGTTGGAGTAAACACCACTGGAATACTGAGACAACGTTAGACCCGCATCGAAATGCAGCAGTTCATGCTCAATCAGATCGTAATAAAAGGTGAAGTCCGTTTTATTGAAACTGATGTATTCCATCTCGACAGGGCTAAAACGAATACGGAAATCTGGCACGTAAGAGATGTCGTGTTTCAATGCTAATGAACCTGTGAACCTAGTATCTCTGTCACTGGAAAGAATCACATCGGCATCATGTTTGTAATCTGTTTTTGCTACCCAGGCGTCTGCTATGGCTGTTACTTCAAAGCCAGACTCAGCAAAACTAGGGAACGTACATAAAGCTATAGAAGAGGAGAATAAAGCCGCAAAAACGCGATTTTTCATTGAAGGAAACCCCACCCGTCAAACGTGAACACAGTGGGGATACTATCATACTTGCACTGCACGAAAAGCCATCTTGTACAGCGCTAACCCAAAATTAACGTGGGCAGTAGACTTTATTTCGGAAGAACCACCAGGCAACCGCCAGAACGATCAACCAAGGCAGTAACTTAAATACCATACCTACCATTCCGAGAACCAACATCACTGCGAACGCTACTGCACCCGCCGCAAAAATCGACACTAAGGTGACGCCGGTAAAAAACAACACACCCAGAAATACCAACACAAATAGCAGTTCAATCATTGTTTGCCTCTCTTTGCATTTCACTTTCAACTGTATGTCTTAGCTATTGCAGGAAGCAGACCAACTTTCAAAAAATAGCTTTTTTCTTTTTATAACAAGCAAATAAAAAGAAACCCTAAGGTTAAACCTCAGGGTTATAATTATTCTGTTTGGCAAAATACACCAACTGGTAGCGATTTTTACACACCTAGTTCTGATGGAATTTTCGCTAAAGCTGTTTCGACTACTTCTAAGCCAGATCCTTTCTTGTGCGCGTTCTCACTGATGTATCGACGCCACTGTCTAGCACCCGGCATACTTTGGAACAGCCCTAGCATATGGCGAGTCATATGCCCCAGATAAGTTCCTTTAGACAGCTCTTTCTCAATGTAAGGGTACATAGCACGAACGATATCAGAGCGCTTTTTAACTGGTTTATCTGATCCGAAAAGCTCTTGATCGACAGATGCCAGAATATAAGGGCTTTGATACGCTTCGCGTCCAATCATTACACCATCCAGATGCTGTAAATGCGCTTTGGCTTCTTTCAGAGTTTTAATACCACCGTTGATTGCAATGGTCAGGTTTGGAAAATCTTTCTTGATTTGATAAGCGCGAGGGTAATCCAGTGGCGGGATCTCTCGGTTTTCTTTTGGGCTAAGACCACTGAGCCAAGCTTTACGTGCATGAATAGTAAACTGCTCACAGCCACCTTTTTCAGACACGATGGACACGAAATCCGTCAGAAACTCATAGGAATCCTGATCATCGATGCCGATACGTGTCTTTACAGTAACAGGCACACCCACCACTTCGCGCATCGCCGCAACGCATTCGGCGACTAAGTCTGGCTCTGCCATCAGGCAGGCACCAAAACGACCGTTTTGAACACGATCAGACGGGCAGCCAACGTTCAGGTTAATCTCATCATAACCACGTTCCTGCGCAAGTTTGGCGCAAGTGGCTAAATCCGCTGGGTTAGAACCGCCAAGCTGCAAGGCTACGGGATGTTCTTCTTCGCTGTACGCCAAGAAATCGCCTTTGCCATGAATGATCGCCCCCGTTGTAACCATCTCGGTATACAACAATGCATTGTCAGACATTAAGCGGTGGAAGTAGCGGCAGTGTCTATCCGTCCAGTCGAGCATAGGAGCCACGCTAAAACGATTAGCCTTAAATTCACTGGGATTCGTTGCTATATCTATGTTCATAAAGGATTTCTTTAACTCTCAATTTACTGCAATTTACCATGATTTGCGTTATTTTGCCGCTCGTGGTACACCTTTAGTACACCTTTTTTAACCCCACTCGGTACGCCTTTTAGAGAGGTTGTAATGGCATCCTATAGTATTCAGACCCGTACATTAACCAATGGCGAAAAACGCTATAAAGCGACGATCACAGTCAAAAACAACGGGCGAATTGTACAACGATTTGCAAAAACTCATAAGAAAAAAACCATCGCTACCGCCTGGGCAAAAAAACAGGTTTCAGAGGTTGAAGAGAAAGGGATGAAATCTCAGCGTGTTACTACCATTTCTGAGTTACTTGACCTATACATGAGCGAGCGCGACTTATGGGATAACACGGGGCGTACCAAGCAGTTTGTCATAAAAATGCTCCGTGACTGCAATATCGCAAATGAGCGTACCAACGACCTCACTACTTCCGACCTCATCGCTCACTGCAAAGACAGAAAAGCCGCAGGGGCTCAACCCGTTACTATTTACCACGACATCGCTTATTTGCGCTCTGTGATGAAGAAAGCCAAGCCAGTATTTAACATAGATGCCAACTATGCCATTTTCGAAGAAGCCGTTCCGGTTCTGATTGACATGAAGCTGGTTGGCAAATCAAAAAGGCGTACCAGGCGACCCACTGAAGCGGAACTAGAAAAACTGCGTGAAGGGCTAAGAGCAAGGGAGAACTTTAGACCCAACGGTAAGAAGCGTATTCCATTCATCGACATTCTGGAATTTAGTATTCTGACCTGTATGCGTATTGGTGAAGTGTGCGCATTAAGATGGGAAGACTTGAACGAAGCAAACAAAACCGTATTGGTTCGTGATCGTAAAGACCCAAGGAAAAAGGAGGGCAACCACATGATTGTGCCGTTACTGGGTGACTCCATGAACATTGTGTTGCGGCAGGAACGAAAAGGTGATCTCATCTTCCCATACAACTCTCGCAGTGTAACGGCTGGGTTTCAAAGAGTCAGGAATTCACTCGGTATTGAAGATTTACGCTATCACGATTTAAGACGAGAAGGAGCCAGCAGGCTATTTGAGCTCGGTTACTCAATAGAAGAAGTCGCTCAGGTAACTGGACATCGAAACTTAAATATCTTGTGGCAGGTTTATACCCAGTTATTCCCACACAAACTACACAATAAACAATAAACAATAAACAATAAACAATAAAGATTAACGTTCAAAAGAGCTACTTATATGAATGAAAACTCCAACATTAGCGCTAGACTGTATATTTTTAGTTTATTCTGCACTTTTTTAGCTGGTTTATCTGGTTCATATTTCACATATAAATCAACATACCAAAGTACTGCATTAATAGATTTCACTGAGCGATTGAATCTTTCAAATAAACAGTTAACGGCTTTCTCAGAGTTGAAAGTTAAAGAAGTAATAGTTGCTGGTAAAGGATTTGCAGAAGCGGCTTCAACTATAGCTTTCATGAATACCGAGGATGATAACTTCCAAAAAGAGGCCACAAGTATTTTAATAGAAATGACCAGACATGGATTGCTAATTTCGATGTACACTGATAAGGAACTTTCCGACTTAACTTTAGCAATACTGAGCTACAGCTATGCTTATATTCATGGTAAAACTAATACAACTCAGTCAATATACCTTGAAAGAATTATGGCTTGGGGAGTAGCCTACAATGCGACATTCTATGAAGTGGCAGGAAGAGACTTCATGCATACTTTTGAATATATGTATGAAGTAGAATGTAAAATTGCTCCTCACCGTTGCATAGAGTAAGGGCTTGGAAGTAGTAAAAACTCAAACATTTAACTGTAGATTATACTGACTTGTCCTCTTATTGGTGGTCAAGTCAAGTTCAATTAGTCAATAGACCGAGTTTCACGAAGTATAGAGTCAAGGCTCACTTGAATTCGGCAGTGCTTCGCTCAAATAACCTATTTCTGTCTTATATTCTGGATAATAGTCTAGCAGCATATCAATTAGTCCTTTTTGATGCTCTTGAACCTTTGAATTATAGGTACCCAAATAGATATCACTAGTCTCCACTGTAGTTAAATGGTCGTATTTTACTGGGTGACCGAGGTAAGAACCAGTACCAATTCCCAGTGGAAGCCAAGAATCTCGCCCATTAAGATCGAGTTTAAATAAATCTACAGGTTCTCCTCTAGAATGTAGGTAATAATTTTTACTGTATTTGTTTGGATCCATTGTTAGATTTATAATGCTCGCGAGCGCTATCGTTTTCGCTTCAGGAGAACTGTCAATTGAGGAGTATCGTGTCGTGATCAGGATCTTTGAAGATGTATATGTGCTAGGACTTTTAATACTTTTTAGAACTGGTTCTAATAGTTCTATATATTCAAGTACATACTCATGAAGTTCGATATCATAGTAAAATAATTTGGTATCTCCGGGTTCTAGCATAAAAGCCTCGGTATTGTGAAAAATTGATTCACCCGAACGCCACCATTGACTCTGTTTTAAGTGTTTTATCCTTATGTTTACATGTTCGACAAATATTACACTGCTACCGGTATTGCTGTACGAATAGTTAACTATCAGATTACCATCTTCAAAAGCAACATTAGCAACTTTGAAAGTAAGTGAATCTTCGGAATTAAAATGCTCTAGATAAATATTTCCTGCGGAAAGTACGATGGCTAGTACAGCTGTTAATACAGTTACGATCTCAGTTTTTTTCATTCTGGCAACTCCTAATCAACAATACAATGCTCAAACTTCACATAGAATTATGAAATGGGTCTCTACGAATAACTTTATCATCCAAGATTCAGCGGGCAAAACAACTCCCCCAACATTCCAAAAATACGGAGGAGTTAGAATGCAAATTGAAGCATATCTAGTTTGTGCTTGTTTTATTTTGAACTTCCATTGCTGCCATACGCTTCGCGAGCATAGTGCTTCAAAGAGGCTTCGAGATTTAGAGATGCTTTTTTAAGAATTGTAGCTTTTTCTTTGGGGCAAACAGTTTCGCTCCACTCGATTTTCAACTCTTCTTTGAACTTTCCCAATTCGATATTTTTCATGTGAGCTCGAAATTTTTGTAGTTCGGGATTCAAAACAGAATCTAAACTAGACAAGACTGCAACAATTATTCCTAAAATGATCATTGAGTCATTCGATATGAAAGGGTCTCCGGTAGTGGAGATAGAAATGTTGGTTACAATTATTGTTGATATGAGAGGTATGGAAACTTTCGCTGTCAGATAGAGAATGATATTCCACGCCCGATAAGCTGCGGTCTCCAATCTCCATCTGTCGATACGTTGCAGCAATAGTGTATAAGTTGACTCCATCTTAATTCGCCCTCTTTATATGCAGCAAAGCTTATATATAACACAACCTTATGATACACAAAAGATATTTAACTCATACCATACATTTAGCCATCTTATGACTCAGCAGAAGTCTGGAGCTGTGTTCTCTCACTTTGTTCGTATCTGCTTAAATTTCAGTTTTTTCAGACGTAAAACAACGACGGCTATGTTGGATAAAATAATTCAATGACGAAACGCTACTGTATCAACTTCAATATCGAGTTTGTGGTATTCGATAGCTGTCTCGATGCGTTTTAAGTAGCGGGCTTTGGTGCGCTCTTTCACGATAAGAATGACCTTCCCTTTCTTGCCTGTCATGGCGGAATAAAACAAAGCCTGTCCTAACGAATCCGCCCACTTGTTAGCGAAGTCAAACTCAATCGCGTGGGTGTCAGTTAGGCAATCGATACGTGTTCTGTCCGGTAACACGTGTTCTATTTCACCTTTGCAATAGTGGTCAACGTAATCGGCTTCGTGCCATTTTGTTTCAGCCCGAGAAGCAAATGGCAGAAGCAACAACGCAATTATCACTCCCTTCATATTCGGATACCTAATATCTCAAACAACCCCTTGCGTTTATTGTTAACAAACTCGCGGATAGCTTCTGCACATTTCTTATGTTCGGATGTTTTCTTAGACATTGATATCATTAAAAAAGGCTTCTTGTATGAATGTAAATAAATCAAAGATGATTTACATTAAGTTAAATCAAAACAGAGATTTTGCCTATTTTTTAGAGTGATAGATAAATTCAAAAAGGAAAGTGAATGAAAAAGACAATACTAGGCTTAGCAATAACTCTCTTCTCAGCGTCAGCTTTTACTCAGACCACCCAGCAATGGTTGGGGGAATTCATCGTAAAAAGTGTTGCTGATTATCATGATGCTCAGACAGGGTTTCCAGTTTTAGAAATTACAGTTGAAGCAGTATCGGGAGAAATGACGACCGGATGCCCAGCGGCAGACTCAACTGGTGTTTTTTATCATACTCATTCCAATACTGATCGCGTCATAGAAATCAATGAAAACTGGGCTCGTTTAGCTCAAGAGGCATTAACAAGCGACAAAAGAGTTTACTTGCTTGGAGAAACATCGAAGTGTACCGAGAAAGGTTTAGGACTACATGGTGTGAAAGTGGTTCGCTGGTGAAAAGAAAAGCAAGTTGCCACAAACTTTAATTATCGGTGGGAGAAAAATATGCAAACACCTCAAGTTGTGGAGCAAGTTTTGGTCGACTATCGGCTGTTATTTGTAGCATTAATTTCTGGTGCTAGTTTTTGTCTAAGTTTTATCGCGTTTTTAGTAAGTCAGATGAAGGCTAGAAAAGAACTAAAACTATTAAAGGTTAAAACCGTCTTAGAGCTCAATGACCGTTGGTGGAGTAGCGATATATTCAAGATTCGCAGGGAGGTCGGGAAGCTGGTTTCTGAATGGAAAACAAGTCAAACGATACCCAAGTACTATTATTTACCCCAAGAAGACACTAACACTCTAGATTATCGGCGAAAAATTGGTAGGTTAGGCAATTTTTATGCTGATTTGAACTTGATGATTGATGAAGAACTCGTATGTGAAAAAACAGTCTATCGCTTGTTCGGTAAAAGCCAACTCTATTGGATTTTACCTTTCTTTCAAGCATTGGAAGAAGAACGCTATAAACATACGACTGAGGCTAAGCCAAGGTGGTACGCTGAAGTTGAACAACTGAAAATAAAACTTGATAAGTATCAGGAAAATTAATCTCATAATGGGGAACTACAAGCCCATGTGTATAAAGAAAGGCACCCAACCGGGTGCCTTTCTTTGCTAGACTAATTGAAAACCTTTTCGAACTTACCCATGCCAGCTATTCGATATAAACACAATTACCGAAATGTTGTACTTTCTGATCGCGGGGCTATTCATGGCTCTGGGGTATCGGGAGACAAGATACCCGCGTTAGCTAAAAATGGTGATTACATAAACAAGCGGTTTGGCGGGTTCCTGCCGTATGATTTAGAGACTAGACAGCATCAGCTAGTGAAGCTCGTCAACCTGTTCGCTTTTACACTTGATGATGACGGGCTAACGGACTGGCAGGATATTAAGAGCGATCACTACTGCGTCGGGTGTGTTATCCACGACACGTATTACCTACTTCTAGAGAACGATTTTCCGGTTACCCACCCCCTACCACCAAAAGCCGATAAAAAAGGGCAAGTGCTGCCCTTTCCAAAGAATAGTTGATGTTTATTCGTATCTAACGTCAATATCTGATAACTAAGCAAAACCCTGCAAATGCAGGGCTTAGTTTAAATTTCACCGCCAAACAACCAATAGACCAGCTTCACGAGAAGATACAAGCTGAGTAACGTTGATACTACTCCCGCTAATTCATACCTAATCATATAGAAAGAGGAAAAGCGATTTTGAATATGGTTGTGAAAAACCCGTTCAACATAATCAACGGCATCGTAGCATTTAGTCGTTAATAGTGGCTGACTCCCCTCATCAGTGTCGAAGGTAAATAAGTTTTTGAAATCTTCATGATCTGTCTTTATCAGGTCAGACTTGCAGATACCATTAAACTCTTTAGCTTTACTTTCAATTCTAGAGAACTTATGAGCAAATACTGCTTCCTTAATCAGTTGCTCATCTTTCCCTTTGTTCACCTCAAGTAGCGAGTACAATTCACTAATTAAATCATCTTTGGTGTTTGTTAAAGCCGTTCGTTTAAGTGTGTTCAAGTGTATGAAAATAGCAAGCAGCCAACTGACCGCATAAATCACATAGCTCATACTACCTCGCTACTCGATCTTGCTCTGCTCTTTCAATTCGCTCGTCAATGATTGCAACCACTGATGCTAGGTCGTTATGAACGTAGCTAAGTTTTTCATCCAACTGTGCTTTAGTGAACTTACTCTCACGAATTAGCCCTCCAAACGCCTCATCTAAAAAAGAACGTCCGTATCGATTAAAGCCAGTCAAATCGACGGTGACTTTATCAAATTCATGCAACGCTGGTGCAAGATGCTTGTCTCGAAAAGCTTGACCAGACGATAATTCACAGCCCGGCGCATCATTAGTGAGGCGTCCATACGGTCTGCTGTGGAAGTCATTGACAACTTCTATTGTTTTGTGACTCACCCTAAATACTCCATTGGATTAATGTCCCAGGTACAACGTGATCTGAGTTTTCTACACTTTTATCTGTATCAGATGTACCTTTACTATAACAATAAAAGCCTTTGTTACTGTACATCAGTAAGTAACTATTTTCGTCACTGGTAATCAACCCCTTAATACTTTTACTACCTTGTCCGTGCTTATCTAGCTCCGTTGACGTTACATCAATGTGCATGGCTGCTCGAATTAGCTGACCGTCACTTAGGTTCCTATTAAGCCAAGTTTTAAGCATCTCCAATTGACTTAAATTATCTACAGTAACCTCTTCCCCAATAACATCTACATACTTTTCTTTGTACAACATGTTAATACGCGAGAGAAATACTGCATTATTCTTTGACAGAGAACTAGGAATACCTATGCCTCTGTCGTAAATCGCAATATATAGATTATCGCCAATCCTATTGCAATCGAACCACCAACGTTTCTTTGTATGATCTTCCAAGCTTGGGTAAGCATGTCGACCAACATTATCTATTGTTTCTTGAATTGCAGATGCTATTTGCTGTTCTTTTTCTGCATCCGCATCGGGAAAGTGTTTCTCCAATATGCTATCGACAAACTTGTTACTTAGTTCATTGGCGCGTGCGTTACTTCCCATAATGACAGGAAATAAATCGCAATCTTTCATTTTACTTTCTCGTTCAGCAGCTGGAAGGAACTCACCACTCACACGGATATTGAAATTGACATCACGAGCTTTGTTTCCTTTAGCCCACATGATATTAATTTTTGTTGTAACACCTAGTTCCTCCCTCGCATCGTCAATGATTGAGTAGAGCACAAGGGTAGGCATTACCTTAAACACTTTCGTGTTCACAAAAGAAAGGTAAATACACTTAGGGCTCTTAACTAAAGTGTTCCTGAGAAGCTCAAAAAACGCATCAATTAAAGAACGATCGCCATCTCGTAAATCAAAACATCTTGGGACAGGAATGATCGGAGCCCCAAAAACGGTAGCTGACTGTGTTTGATGCTTTCTCTTTTGCTTAGGGCGCGACTTCTTCTTTTTCTTACGTAATCGCAAGCTTTTCTCACGAGAGTGAACTTGTTCTAATATCCGCATTTGTTTTTACTTTTCTCTTCTGAGGTTCACTTAAGCCAATACCAATTTACAGATCTTGAGTGAGCCCAAAATACATAAACGTTATAAATCGGTTTCATCACGGATAATCAATCCCGCCGAATGGCTGCTTACAGCGACCAATCCTTTTAAAAGACATGCGCCAACCCTTTATGAATCCGAACTTTCTCAATGCCAAGATTGCGTACTCAGAACATGTTGGCTCATACAAACATGCCCCTCTCAAACGCTGAGGAGCAAGTTTGCGATAAAGCAGGATTAGCTTTATGGATAAGTAAACCAGCATCAAACTTCTTTACGAAAAGATATTACGTAATAACTGGCACTTTCTGTTTTTTTGCCCTTTAACGCATCCATACAACCAGGTTGGACTTGAACACCAATTGTATCTACACGATGAAATTCCCAACCTTCTCTCGCATACTCATTTACAACATTTTCCAAGTATCTTGCAGCATCGTCGCCACGCGAATCTTTCATATTCACTGCAATGTTAGGTGGGATCTGAACCATCTTGTATTCGTACATACTTCTCTCTTATATTTTTATCAATAGCCAACAAAAAAGGCACCCTTTCGGATGCCTTCGTTCTTCTAAACCACCGCCTTCATAACGGTGGTCACCACTTTTCCTATTATTGCAAACTCTTCGAGCTTTCCTCCGTTCACAATAAATGGACCATATTCTTCTCTATTGTCTGATATGACTTCGTAGCCTTCTGCCATGATGTCGTATTTAAGCCGCTTGATGTAAACGTGTTTACCAATACGCACCACGTACACGCCGTGTTTTACCGGGTGTTCTAGCTCTCTTATGTCTACCAGTACTTCGTCGCCATCGCTCAGAGTGTCTTCCATTGAGTCGCCATGGCAAATGATGATTCGTGCCGATTCTTCATTTAACCCAAAACGCCTTAACCATAAACAAGGTAGGAATTCTTGCCTAAGTTGGTATTCGGCTTCGTTCTGAGCACCAAACCCGCACGAGGCATAAACGTTGTAAACCGGAACTGCGCACATGTCATTCATCTGCGATACGGTTTTTACTGCCTTAACGTTTGAGAGTTCGGTCACATTGTCAGGAATTAGCTCATCCCCAAATTTAACGCGCAATTCTTCTAAATCTTGATCATTAAAACTGGAAATGTGGTACTCAAGCGACCGGGACTGTCCCCTTGTTTTACGGGACTTCCAGCCCTCTCGTTTAGCTCTTTGAGAGATGCCTGAACTGCTACCTGGCATACCCGGCAAATCCATCAAATCAGAAGATAGAAACCATTCTTTCATAAATATGAGCACCATCCTCCATTGACAGATGAAGCCAATGGAAGCAATATTAAGTAAAACGAAGCTTAGGAATTGATACGCAGACAGATTCCGGACGCTTTAAGTTGCGAAAACTTACTTTATCACGCTTTAGGGCGTGTCTCTATGAGAGGGAATGTATGAATACAGAAATTGGGTTACTTGCCGCATTCGGTGATTCCATTATCCCGGTGTCTGACGTTTGTGAACCGTTCTTTAACTGTAAGAAGCAAACCGCTCATCAAAAAATTAAGGCGTACACATTTCCGATTCCGGCTTTCCGGATGGCAGATAGCAACAAGAATGAGTTTTTCGTTACAACGGAGGACTTGGCGACTTACATCGACCAAGAATTTGAAGATTCAACCAAGGCATTAGGTAAATGGATTGCTTATTTTTGCTTTAATTTACCGCAACTTGCATATATTTGCGGCGGCTATTGTAGTGAAGATGAACGTCTAATATCTTCAGAAAGCAAACAGTAATTCACTATTAACTCTTACCTAATTTGAAACGAGGTAAACCATGGAAATGTCACTTTTCAAAAAACGCGTTGCGCTAGTTGCGAATCAATACGGCGCTGAGATTCCTGTAAAAGATATTTGTCAGCGTTACTTTAACTGCTCGGTGAAAACGGCGAATGAGCGCATTAAATCTAATACGTTTCCTCTTCCTGCTTTCCGTACTACGGACACGAACAGCGGCGACTTCTTTGTTACAGCGGAGGACTTAGCGGCTTTGATTGTGAAGCAACATGCCAAAGCGAAAGCAGAGTGGGAAGCGGTGAACAAGCCTCATTAATAAAAACGGCATTGAAGCAGAGCTCCAATGCCGCGTATGAAAACCTTGTGCTTCGTTCCTATGTGCCTTCTTAGACTTTGGCGAGACTCAGAACACAAAAGAACGATTTGAGTGTACAGGATTCATAGGTGAACTTGCGTTCCTTTTTAGGATAGCCTTTCACTCCTTTTCTGTCATCCCGCATTTGGTTTTCGCTTCACTTTCTACAAGGTGAGTATCCGATATGGAAGCGAATCTAGCAATGTGCGAATTCTTGGATTCTGCACAACACAATTTTGATGAAGCCTGCGTTGCGTTTGCTCAGAAACACAACCTGAGCAACCTAGCCGATACCTTTGGCATTAAGCGCAATGTTCTGCGCAATATGCTTAACCCAGACCAATCGCGGCTTTTAACCCCACCTGTTCTGGTTGCCATTAGTAAAGAAACTGGCGACTACTCCATTGTTTATGCCCTGCTCCGCGATCTGGATATCGTGGCGGCTCATGTTCCTGCCGAGGAGCGCGGCACTCAGGAGACGTTCTTAAAACGCGTACTCGAAAACTCACTTTGTGCAGGAGAGTTTTCAAGTATGGCGTTGGAGCACTCTGGTGATCGCATTCTCTCTCGTTCTACTCGCAACAAAATCATTAGCAAAGCACACGATGGCATTAGCAACCTGGTGCTTTTAATCCATGACCTTGAAAAACGCACAGGCAGTGCTCAGCCCTTCTTTGCAATGGGTGTGGACTTTATTTCCAACGGTGCGCCGATTCCAGGTTTAACGTAAGGAGCCAACATGAGTCAGTTAGCTATCCAGAAAGAGAGTGAACAAACTCCGCCCCCTGCCCAGCAAAGTATTGAAGCGTGTAAGTCGTTGTTTAACGGTAGCGCGACCCGCAAGCAGCTTGAAGCGATGTGGAGAGGCTTTTCACCCCGTTTCCGCGGAATGATTTTGATTGCGGGTGATATGAAAGCTTCAGAGCACGTCCGTGAATTCAACAGTTTTGATGATTTGGAGATGCGCAAAATCCACGTTGGGATGCAGCAGCTAAAAGAAATCGTCATTCAGCTTGATAGAAATGTTGGCGACGTTAGACGCCTTAAGCACCACCACTTTAGCAGTACCCACTAAACACTTTCCATAGTGTCTCCCTTGCCCCTGTAACAGGGGGCTCTTTTTCATCGCAGCGCAGGAGCATAGATGATGAATACTGAAGTATTAGAAGAAATCAGAGATTCCTTGAAAAGAATTGAGTTACTGGCAAAGCCCGCCATGGTTGTTGATCTTTCCGCTCAGGATGTAAACGAGCTTCAAGAAAAGCTAAAACAAGAGATAGAACCTAATCAAGGCATGTTCCTAACACCTTGTTCAAAGAAAGCCGTTAGCGCTACCCGCGACGTTTACGACATTGTTCATGCGATCAATGTGCTGGCGATGTCGAACACGGATGTGATTCATATCTTTGTTAAATTTTCTGGTCACACAAGCAGTTTCCATGTTTATGCACACCCAGCAGATACGGTTTACACGAGTGAGTATGAACGTAACTGGCTAATATATGAGGATGTGGACCTAGGCGACGATAACGCCCTAGAACAACTCCTTTCAATCGAAAGCCAACTAACAGAACTGATCATCGAAGCCCGTGAAGAAGCCGCAGCAAAAGTGGGGGTGGAGGCATGAGTTCCACTAACGGCAATACCATCCCACGTGAGCTTTACCCAACACCACCAGAAGTTGTGGATGCACTTCTATCTAAACTGACGCTTCGACCAACCGACAAGTTTTTAGAACCTTGTTATGGCACTGGTGCGATCTTCGAAAAGGTTGATTTGCCAGAAAACCAAAAGTCATTTGCTGAAATCGAAAAAGGTATTGATTACCTGGCTACGGAGTTCAGCACTCAGGATGTGATCATCACTAACCCTCCGTTTTCACTAACGGAGGAATTCATTCGCAAAAGCCTTTCTGAGTTAGCGCCAGACGGAACAATGGCATATCTGCAACGTGTGAATTACTTGGGCAGTAAGAAACGCTTACCTTTCTGGTTTGAAATCGGCTTTCCACCTAAATGCCCAATCATTGTGCCGAGACCGCGTTTTGTTGGCGGCGGTTCTGATTCTTGTGAATACGCTTGGTTTATCTGGGACAACGGTAACCGCTTCGATATTCCTAAGGGGCTAAGCCATATCATTTCTGCTGGTCATGAGGTGGCAGCATGAAATTCCAGCACGAATACAAAGGCATCAAAGGGATTAGCGCTATCGCAAAACATGTTGGTATGGATGCTTCAACAATTTTCTATCGCATGTCTAAAAATGGTTTAACTCTTGAGCAAGCAGTAGAGATGCCAGCGAAAAAGCGTGGAGCTCGCATTAAGAAAGCGAAACCTCAAGCCCTGAAAAAGCCCTTAGATCTTCACCCTCTTTGGGCTCTGGCGTTGGATGTTAGGTTGTGACCTACTACCAACCAGTAGCACCGTTAAAGTTTAAATGGCGCACCCCTCTTGTGGCTGTAAACAAGAGGGACGCTTGCATCGCTACAAACTATCGTCCGAAAACTCAAGCAGAACCAAGCGAATTAAGTGTCGTTGAACGTCAATTGTTTGAAGCGAGCCCAAGCGACTTTGAGTGGGCTAAAGAGAAAATCAAAGACCTGCCGGATTATTTAACCAAGTACTTTGTTAATCGCTACATCTCGATACTCGAAAAAGTAGGACATAAACACGCAAATACCTTCCTGCGTACAAAGGTGGTGCCTGCTTCAGAGCGTGCCGCTTTGGTTCTTCAAAAATACAAAGCATTACCCACGTTACAAAAAATTTCGTTGCTGTCTAAAGAAACCGGAGAAGGTGAAGACCCATTTCACTCCGCTTTCTTTACAGAGCATCGCAATCCAGAGGATTACCAAAAAGACCAGATGTCTTTTGATTTTGACCAAGCAGAACAACATCGAAAACCAGTGACGAATCGCATTTTAGCCGAGCTAGAAATAGACGAACTAAAAGAGATGGCGTTTAAAATCTCAGTCATCGTCGATCGTTTTATTAGATTGGAAAGCGACAAGTATCATGCACAGACCGAGCTTGGTACCACTATGGCGGTGGTGTTCACCTATGAGCAAGTATCTAAGTTCGTGAGCAACGCTTTTGGCGTTAAACCTCCTCGCAAATACATAAAGCAAACCGAGCTTTCTGCACTTAACGATATCTCTCGCATGATCAGTGAGAAGTGGTGGCTTTGTCGTTTAGTTAAGTTACGCAAAATCATGCGCGAGCATCTGGCAATTGCAATGGGTCAGGTATCTTCTAAAGCTTCTGCGTATGCGAGTTGGGATTGCATTCGTGAACATGTAGAACAACAGAAAAAGAACTGGGAATACATTAAGCAATGTGAGCTGCTCGATGAAGAAACAGAAGAAACCGCCAGTTTAGAAGAGATGGTTTTAAAAAGCGTATCGAACCCAGCGATTCGCCGCCATGAATTGATGGTGCGTTGCCGTGGCTGCGAAGACATAGGCAATGAGCTTGGTTTACAAGGCTTGTTCTTAACGTTGACCACTCCATCTAAGTACCACAATTCATACAAGAAAGGTGGTTTTATTAACCACTGGAATGGGGCAAGCCCACGTGAATCTCAGGCTTATTTAAATAATGTTTGGCAGAAAATTCGAGCCAAGCTAGGGCGAGATGAAATCCGTTGGTTTGGTGTTCGAGTGGCAGAGCCTCACCATGATGGAACCCCACACTGGCATTTGCTGATTTGGGTTAAACCGGAAGATGTTGCCGCTGTTCGCGGTATTTTCATTGACTATGCCACGCAAGAAGACAGAGAAGAGCTAACTCCAAGCTTTGATCGCAACCCTAAGCGAGCAGAAAAGAAACAGTGCATTCAGGGACCAATCAACTATAAACCTCGTTGCGACTTTGGCTACATCGACCCAGCCAAAGGAACTGCAACGGGTTATATCGCCAAATACATTTCTAAGAACATAGATGGCTTTGCCATGGATAACGTTGTTTCAGACGAAACGGGCAAATCCATTAAAGATATGGCGAAAAACGTGAGTGCATGGAAAAGCCGCTGGAACATTCGCCAATTTCAGTTCTTTGGTGGTGCACCAGTAACAACTTACCGGGAGCTGCGCCGCTTTGCTAACCAGAACAAAAAAGCGTTTACGGAATATCTATTCCAGCAAAACCGTGTCGATTTACTCACGATTTATTCAATGCTTATGCGCGACTTGGTTGGACCTATCAAACCAAGCAAGCTACTCACCAATAAAGAGTTAATGAAGGTCATTGGAGATAGCTATCAAGCTCGCGGCAATCAAGAGCAAGCAAGTGTAAGCGGCATTCTAGCTGCGGCAGACCACGGTAACTGGCAAGGCTACATAAACGGGCAAGGTGGTCCTTTTGTTAAGCGAAAAGACTTGCTCATCATCAACGACTACGAAGTGTTGCCTTTCGCCTCTCCTCATGGTGAAGAGGTTCGCAAAATCCAAGGTTTTTCTACGGCAGAAACAACCGTTAAGACTCGCACAAAGGTTTGGACGATTCGCAGGAAAGACGAGGTGGACGACCAAGCAGAAGCGGAGGCTCTTGCTCCTGCTCTTGATCTTGCTCTTGATCTTGCTCTTGATCTTGCTCTTTCTGGAGCCTCTGGCTCATCTCGGAGTTCTGTCAATAACTGTACGCAGCCTCACGGAGTACAGGTCAGCGATCAGCTATCCAGGTTAATGGTTCCAAATAAAGAAGAAGTGAAGAAACGGCAGGAAATCGACGAATCGGCGGTGACTGCTCTGCTAAAAGGTAGCCACGTTCGGCTAGATGACGAAACCAGCCTGAGAATACGACCACCGACGTTAGACGAGAATGGAAATGTGCGTCCAGCTCAACTGATAGAAGTGAACCGAAAGGTGGAAAGTGACGGGAACTGGTTGAACTTTGATGGCTGGGAAAGTGCTCTCCAGCCAGAACAGAAAAATACAGAAAAAGATAATGAATATCAGCAGCCCGACCTTTCATTTTTCCCAGAGAGGGAAGATGACTGGCCGTTAATTTAGCTGCGTTAAAACTCATTTTGATAGATAGAAGGAAACAACATGCTAATCACTTGCCCTTGCTGCGGGAGCAAAGCCCGTATTGCTACATCAAGAGCGATGTCAAAAGAAACACGTGAAGCATATTGTCAGTGTCAGAATCTGAATTGCGGAAAAGTGTTTATTACGTTGACCACTGTTCACAAAATTATTGAGCCTACTGGTGACAAACCAGACCCAGAATTGCAACCAGAACTATGCAAGGGAGACGTCAACCAAATGGATATCTTCCAAGCTGAACAGCGGACACAACCAGAAGTCTAGACTACGGGAATTTTAAAGATAATGAACATTATCCCTGAAAAACGACTAATGGCTTTGCTCAGTATTATTCCTGATCGTGAGATGCCAGCGCCAACAAAAGAAGCCGCTCGCCTAGTGTTTATTTCTGGCTTTAACTATGAGCTGGCGTCGCTCAAAGCTGGCGTTTCGAGTAAGCGAATTTCGCTCGCGGTTAGAAAACTGAATGACATGGATGCCAAATTGCTTGAAGCGTATCGACTGTAAAAATAAAAGGATCGCGAAAGCAACTAAAAACGCATAAAAACGATCTTGGACGATCTCTAGATTCAGGATTTAAAAGAGCCCTTGATGTAGTTACAACGGGGCTTGTGGTCCAATAAACCTACCGAAATGAATTGCGCTTTTGATTGCGCGAAATTGTAATGCGGAATTTTGGTGTGGAGGGAGGGGTGAGTCCGAACGAGCGCTGAGCGCGGCACCCCGACACACAAATCTCACCAGATTGCGTTTCCGCTTTTTCTTCACCTTGTAGGTTTTGTTATGTGGGCTCGACAATACGAACATGCACGCTGGAATGGGCATAAGCTCAATATTCTGTCGACCTCAATTGAGGGCGGTCAGCGCTTACAAGTTAGTGAGATTCCATACGCCGACTTACCCCACATCAAAGTGATGGGAGGAAAGGCACGAGAGTTTACTTTTGAAGTTGTGTTTGTTGGTGCCAGCTCGTTAGCCGATGCCAACGCTTTTATAGAAAACCTAGAGGCAACGCCAAGAGGTGAACTTGAACACCCTTGGCTCGGCGAACTGCCATTGGTGTTCGAAGATGTTTCGCAAAACATCAATACTCGAAAGGGCTTGGTTACCCTAACACTCAAGTTTGTACGTTCTGGCAATCAGCCTTCCATCACCACTGAAACCACGGTACATACCAAAGCCCGTGCGGCTCGCGTTGAAGAGCTGTCTAAAGAGACGTTCTCAGAAAAGGTTCAAACGCTGAACGTGTCTGAAATCAACCGGACTCAGTTTGATGTAACTCGTGCATTGAACGTGTTGGTTGATATTACGAGCCGTTTGAACCTGCCAGATGAGTTTCTTCACGGCATCAATCATTCAATAAACGAAGGGTATTCAGCGGTAAGCAGTATCAGCACTCATCCTGCGGAGTTCGCTGATCTGTTTACTGCTGCTTTCGATACGGTCGCGAATGGTGTTCAGTCTGAAGTAAGCACACCCAGCGATGCAGTGGACAACTCACGCAGTAGCCAGGCGCTTGTACTGAAGCTCGTAACAGAAGACAGCCCTACCCAGCACTACAACATTCAGATGGTTACCGCAGCAATAAAGATGAGCCGCGACATTACCGAGCTTGAAAGAAACGAACGTTTTGATATCACTCGAACCTCAAAGCAACCTGACATTATTCGACGCGACCTTACTGCACTTTCTACGGCTGTTGAAAACAGAATTGCAGATGTTACTCAAGTCTCCACGATGGAAAGCATGGCTGTATTTGATGCTCTGCTGGGATTAAAAAGAAGCGTACAAACTCAGCACGACAAGGTTACTGCTGGTAGCTTGCCACACCGAACGGTGCAGTCACCTAGGTTCAAATCTGCTTTAAATATTGCTCATGACGAGTACACAAAAGAAGGCATGGTTACCTCGTTGAATGCTTTGCAGCACCCACTATTTATGCGCGGAGATGTCGCGCTAAGAGATGTGGAATGAAAAAGCTATCTATGTTCATTGACGGTGGCCGGCAGGAATTTTATCAGGCAGACCTGAATTATTCTGTCTCGCAACTTGCGCACACATTCAACTGCAAAATCGCCCCGATTCAGATTCACAAGCCTCTGCCTGTTGAGTTTAGGCTTGGTGAAACCGTCATCCTCTCTGGGCAGATTGATCAGGTTGCAAGTTCAACGGGCTCTAGTTCCCATGAGCTGACGGTGTCCGGTCGCTCTGTCAGTGCAAACATGATTGATTCACGTATCACGATGGATGCTCTTTACCATCAAGATGTCGAGAAGCTACTTCAGACAGTGGCAAAACCTTTCGGGCTACGAGTGAAAAGCTTGGTTGGTGGTATGCCAGCCATTCCTGAGTTTCAAATCAACGCTGAGAGCCCTGTTGAAAACATTGCGCAAATCATTCGTGAACAAGGTTACATGCTGATTGAGCGCAATGGCGTACTCACCGTTGAAAACACAGCACACGAAACGATTCCTAACATAGGCATCGAAACGGGCAACAACATTGAGAGCCTGGAAATCACTCGCTCATTCAATCAGGAGTTCTACACCATCGAGGTGCAGGGTGCCTGGGATGATGCAAGCGCTACGGTCACCAGCCCTCACGTGATCAAGTCCCGCACAAACGTGATCATCTGTGACCAACTGCAATCAGCAGAGGACTGCCTGTCGCGGGCAACCTATGAGCGCGACCTAGCAATAGCAGAAAGCTTAACAGCCTCTGCCTCTATCGCAGATGTATTCCCAGAGCTTGCAATAGACGGACTTAACCGAGTCATCCGAGTTATCGACAAGGACCAAGATTTCAGTGAAATGCTCATGATAAAAGCTTTGGGGTTATCGGTGACCGAAACCTCTGCAAGCACAACCATTGAATTATCTAGACCTTTTAGGGATCAGAGCCATGCGTAAGGAATGGGTGCAGCGCTTAATGAGTCGGATAAAGAACGTAGTTGGTACTGGCGTAGTAACTGGGGCAAGCACAGCAATGCTTCAGATAAGAACAGCAACGGGGCGTACTAACGACCGAATAAAACGCGTTCATAACTATGGCTTTATGAGCCGCCCACTACCCGGAGCAAAGACCTACAACCTGTTTATTGGTGGCGTTACCGCTCGCGGCGTAACCGTTAATGTCGAAGACGAACGCCATCAAATTGAGCTGCAACCGGGCGAGGTTGCCGTATTGGACGACAAAGGAAACCTAGTTCATTTCACTCAGAACGGCATAAAAATCAATGCAATGGCAAAGCTTGAAATCACATCTGCCAGCGAAACAACGGTAAATGCGACTCAGGTGAATGTCACCGCTTCAAAGAGCACCTTCTCTGGTGATGTCTCTGTCGGTGGCGACCTGATTGTTGCGAAAAGCGTGGGTGGTCAATCAGGAACATTTGGTGGCGTGCAGGTAGAAAAGCACACTCATAACTACGACGACGATGGCGCTTCTAAGACGACACAGGAGCCCAATCAATCATGAGCCACTTTCGCCTTAATGCTTTAACTGAGCCAGTAACATGCAAGAGCGGTATGACTCACGCGGTGCTGCAAAGCATTTACAACCACGGGGAATCAAACCAGAACGACCGCGCTCGAATGGGAAACAACGAGCGAGGTGGTACATGGAGCCAAGAGTTGATCGAGGTTGTTGGTTCACGTGACTGGACCTTAAAACGAGAAAAGCTCACAGACCAAACGTTGAGCCTAGCCAAAAGATTTTGTGAAGAAGCCCTCACCTGGCTTGTTAAAGAAGGGCACGCAAAACGAATTGACGTTTCAGTGTGGCGCGAGAAGCCAAACCAGATGGGCAGAAATATCACGATTACATTGAACTCAGGTGAGGAGCTGGAAATAACCCCATGAGCACTCAACGCAGCTTACACGAACTGATCGCCCGTGCTAAATCGACATTGGTTGCTCAAACCGGGCAGAACAACCCAGCAATAGACGCGATTGCCTCCGCCATTGCTGGCGCGAATTACGGGCAGTATGGCTACCAAGATTTGCTGTTTCGTGAATTACACCCAGAGACCTGTTCCGAGGCTTGGCTATACCTGCACGCCAATCGTCATAAGGTGCCGCGTTTGCTGCCTACGTTTGCCGCTGGCTTCGTGCAATTTGTCGAACTGGGTGGCACGGTCATTATCCCCAAGGGAACACGGTTAACAAGCTCCGGGAAAGACTACGAAACTACAAAAGAGCAGTACAGCAACGTCCCCGTTGAAGTGATCGCCCTCAAATCTGGTACACACAGCAATTTGCTATCTGGCGGAATCCTTACATTGAACGAAGGTTTAAGCGGTGTAGACCCAAGCAAAGTGAGAAGTCTCGGTGTTGAAGGCGGAGCTGATATTGAAGAACTAGAACACTGGCGTGAGCGGGTGATTGTTGCGTTCGAAAAGAATGAGCTGATCGGCAAATCCGAAGACTATGAGACGTGGGCAGTGTCTGCACATGCTGATGTGGATTTTGCCTGGGTACTGGATAACACACCTAAGCGCGGCATGGTTGAAGTGTATATAGGCACTCGCAAAAATGACCCTTCTGTTAGCACCGAAGTCGTCAACCTGGTTCAAAGCACCTTTGAACAGAATCGTTTGGCCGGTTGCCATCCATTCGCAAAGTTACCGCAAAAGCGCCCGCTCAATATCGAAATACAAGGTATTGATGACTTGGCTATTCGCAACGATGTCACAACCGCATTGGAAAAGCTGGTGATCGGTAAAATGGGCAAGGTTAACTCAAACACCAATACGCCAGAATCCATCACTAACACTGAAATCGTACTTGCTGTTTCTGCAGTGACGAACAACTTCATCGTTAAGACGCCAGTTGGCGAAGTTTCGATCGGTAATAACCAAATTCACACACTGGGGGGCATCACGTGGACACCTCCGGCGTAATCATCGAATACAGTGAAGGCGACTTTGAAGATGCTTTCAGGGCTTTACTGCCAAAGGGCGAATATTGGCAGGACACGGAAAACCAAGAACTCAACAACACCATTTTGGGGATTGCCAAAGAGCTAAAGCTCACTCATGACGAAATCGAACTTTCTCTGCTAACGGAGTTTGAAGCACAGCAATTCGGCTGGAAGGTTTCGGATTATCAAAGGTTATTAAACACCACTGTGGGAACAGGGTCAGGTGTTGTTTCTGATGATGTTAAGTCTCCCAACCTTATCACTGCATCCCTGAATGACTCTTTTCGACACATGTGTGAAATGGCATGGACAAGCTTTGAAAATAAGCGACTGCCGCATACAGAGATCGCCTGGATTTATCACTCTCACATCGATATGCATCACCAGGTTGCTAACTATCGACACATTAGGAATTTGCACAAATACGAGGTAACCCAATGAGCCTAGTTATTACCGATGCTGGTATTGCGGCATCAATTCGAGCGGGCACACTCGGCATTGAATACAAAATTGCTGAAATCAGTATCGGAACGGCGGGGTACATTCCCAGTAAAAACCAGACGGCACTTAAGAATGAAATTCTGAGAAAGCCCATTACCAAAGGTGAAGTCGTCGGGCTTGGTCAGATTCACTTGGAAACGGTATGGAATGGCAATGAAGAATTCCAAGGAAAAGAACTAGGGTACTGGCTAAATGACGGCACATTGTTCGCAGTCGACAGTCGCAACGGTGAGGTGATCACATATAAACAAAGAAACACCGTCGTCACTGAAGCTGTTGAGCTCAATCTTGCTGCGTCCAGCATCACGAATATCAGCGTAGAGCTAATTGGTACGCCCTCTGCAACTGATGAAGACATCGACAATAAAGCTGTTACTGGAAAGCTCATAAAGCTACCGCAATTTTGGCGAGCACTTAGCAACCTATTGAGCAACAGCTACACCGGAACTCGAACCGATAAAGCCGTTACAGAAAAAGCCCTCAAAGATGGCTTAGCGACAAAATGGAACTACACCACTGCGAAGATAAATCGGTGGGGTGCAACGCTACTCTCTAATAACTATCAAGGTACAAGCCAACACCGAGCCATTACAGAGATGGGAGTGAAGGACGGTCTTGAATGGCTGCAATACAAAATGGAATTGCTGATCAGTGGCAAGTCCGACGTGGGGCATTTGCATGATGAGCGGTATTTGAAGCTTACGGACGATGCGCCAAACGCGTTAAAGGTGGGCGATGCGACGTTATCCGAAATTTTACCGTATCAGTCAAAGAGTAATTTCATCCATGGGACTCTTGTAAAAACGAATATTGATGCGTCTGTAACTCACGGAGATTCGTTTTCGTTTGAACTGAGCGGAAAGGCTTACGGCTTTAACACTACGTATAAAGTTATCTTGGAGGGGTATATTTACGACAACAAGATAATCAAAACCGCCGCCGTTGCACTAAATGGAAAATTCACTGAAAGAATTCATATACTTGAAAACTCAGGAAAACTGGCTTTCTGGTTCCCGAGAATCGGGTATTGGCAGGCTTTCGGCATCAAAGTATGGACTACATTGAATGAAAGCAAGCCAATAAACAGGGTGACATCAATCGTTGATTCACCCAAGCCATCATCAAACCGTGAAGTGACGGTTACGGTCATAAACACTTACAACTCTGAAAACAAGCCAAGTGCTGCTGATGTTGGCGCATACTCAGTTGCTCAATCGGATGACCTATTTCTACGAAAAGACTGGTGCCCGGTCGGAATCGTTTTCCCATGGCCCTTAGATGTGGCTCCGCCAGGGTTTGGCATTATGAAAGGGCAGCAATATGACAAAAATCTATATCCTTTAACCGCGAAAGCTTTTCCGAGTGGCATTCTTGATGACATGCGGGGGCTGGGTATTGTTGGTAAAAAAGACGGCGAACACGTGTTGGCTTACGAAGAAGACCAGGTGAAAGCCCACGGGCACCCCAACTCACGCGTCACAAGCACAGATGTTGGCAGGAAATGGACTAATACAACGGGTGCTCATACACACGTATCAAACTATTTGCTCGGTAATACAGGCGACGGAAGTGGCAATGCTGCATTTGGTACCTTTAATAATCTATGGACACAATCCAGAACCACAAGCAGTTCAGGTTCCCACAATCACTATGTCGATATTGGCTCACATGCCCACGACATCGAAATTGCTGAATTTGGCGCAGCAGAGAACACAATTAAAAACCGTAAATTCAACTGGATCACGAGGCTGGCGTAATGACAATGTTTTTTGAAGAGTCTGGAGAAGTAAGCGTTTCAAGAATAACCCATGAGGGTTGGTGGGTAGAAAACACCATAGAACACGTCGTGGCAGGAACAGCTCTAGGCAAAGAGTTCACTCAAAATGTGTACACACCCAGCAAACCTGGGAAAACCGCCAAGTATGATGACAAGCTGGACACGTGGTCGTCAGAGATTGATGACCGTACGCATGAACCATTTTGGGATTCACGCGGGCAAAAATTTGTCGTAGGGTCTCCCGATGGCACACCCCCGAAATGGGCAGTCACTACATCCCCGCCGGAGTTTGATAGTGGTACTCATACAGTATTGTTTCACGAGAAAAGCGGCTGGACGCTGTATGAAATCTTGATTGGAAAACCGTATTTTGACGAGTTTGGTGTTGAATCTGTGGTCTCTGATTATTACTTCGTGCTTCCAGAAAGCCACACCTTTGAATCCCCCCCAGTCTGTGAAACAGGGTTTGCCCCTAAGCTGACATTGCCCAATAAGCACTGGGAAAAAGTGCCGGATCATCGCGGGCAAGTTGCGTACAGCAAAAACCGGGTAGAAGAAGATTTCGAAGTCACAGAAATCGGCGAACTTCCAAGCACACATACGCTGCTCAAGCCGACCGAATTGGATAAGTGGGATGATAAAACGAAGGGATGGATACCCGATACTGATAAGGTTAAACAAGCTAAAGCGGCAGAAGAAACTGCTTGGCAACAAGAACAATTTTCTAAAATAACCATCGCCCTAAAAGACCACGAGGAAGATCAAAAGATTGACGTGGCACAGCGTAGTTTACGCATTTATGATTTTTCGGAAGAGCAGCACATACAAGTGCTTACTGACAGGAAAAAACTGGCAGATTATCTGAAGCACCCAGATTTCCCCGACTGCCCTCGCCCTACTCTATCCGGGTTAGCGACCTAAATTACCCACCTCAAACCCAGCGATTGCGCTGGGTTTTCTACATGCTTCATTTAGAAATCCAACAAATATCGCCTCTCTCAGCCCCTCGGTACACTGGTTCTAGTGAAAAAGACAGAGGTTGGTATGGAACAACTTGCAAAAAGACTGCTTAAGAAACACGAGGGGTTACGCCTAAAACCCTATCGTTGCAGCGCGGGGAAACTCACTATCGGTTACGGGCGAAATCTGGCGGACAACGGCATTACAGAACAAGAAGCGGAAGCACTGCTAGACAACGACATCAACACCGCTATTGAACAGGCAAAGACACTGCCGTTCTTCGATGAACTAAACGAGCCGCGACAGGCAGTGATCGTGGACATGGTGTTTAACCTCGGCTTCCCTCGCTTCCTGATGTTCAAAAAAACGCTGATGGCAATTGAAGCCGGGCAGTGGAATGTTGCCTCAGTTGAAATGCTGAATAGCCGCTGGGCTCGTCAGGTTGGCAAGCGTGCAAACACCCTGAGCGAAATGATGCGCACAGGAACGGATTTATCACAATAAGGAAACAGTAACGCTATGAACTTTTTAACAGCGATCATTGGCAAAACGTTGTGGGAAGTGGTGAAAGGTCTATTTTTCCGCATTGCGTGGAAAGTTATCTTAGAGCGATTTGCTACCCGGTTAGTCATCTGGGGGTTGGAAAAAATCGCGAGCCTTTCTACTAATACGGTGACCACAGAAACCGTTAACGACATTATCCAATCACTAAAGGGTAACAAGCTAAAAGAGGTGGAGAAATGGGAGTAAATGTGGACCCGAACTGGTTAAATGCTGCTATCGCATTTTGCACCTTCGTCACTCTCATTCTCAGTCTCTTGATTGGATACCTGTTTCGCTTATCAAAAGAGCTGGGCGAGCACAAAACTCATGTTGCTGAAACTTACGCGACGAAAGACGATGTAAAAGAACTGGGCGACCGAATTGAACGCAGCATGGTGAAAGAGTTTGACCGTATCCACGCACTCCTTCAGGGGAGAGATGCCGCCTAGAGATAGGCGGCATCTCTATATAAAACACCCCATTTCACTTCAATTCATTTGATCTATCACACCGAAACCGCTACATTTGCGTTTGAGGCGTGAGAACCTCTTTCTAACAGTCGGATTACACCAACCCCGTAAGCGTTGGCTTTTTTATGCCTGACACCCACCAATGGGTACAGTCCTCAACAGATTTGAATGATCTGTGCAGAGATGAACACTGCCGTTGCAGTAAAGAAAGCCCAATAGGGCGAACCGCGAAAGCGATGAAAAATTCTTGGTTCAGAAACAGCACAGATCTACCCACCAAATAATGTTGGGAGGGCGACGAATACAATACCCGAAAGGGAAATAAGTCCGCAGTTACTGTTAGCTGTTCTCAACCTCCCGACACCAATTTTTGAGAAAAATTAACGGAGGCAGCTATGCCAAATCTGACTATCCTATCGAAAAAAATTCGAATTCGAGACGGGCTCTACTCTTTGAATGATCTGCATAAAGTGAGTGGGGGCAAATCTAAGCACGCTCCATTTCGCTTCATGAGGAATGAACTAACCAATGAGTTGGTGAAAGAAATTGAGCGATCACCAGATCTGGTGATCGCTAGTAAAGTTATCAAAGGCGGAGTAACTCAAGGTACTTGGGTTTGTAAAGAACTCGTCTACGCTTACGCAATGTGGATTAGTGCTAAATTCCATCTTCAAGTGATTCGTGCTTTTGACCTAATGGTCACATCTCAGCAGCTAGCGCCTGCCTACCCGCATAGCCACGTCCTGATCGCGAACGCCATCACCGCCGCAGAAAAAGCCTACAAGTTAGAAATCGAAAGACAAAAAGAACTGATAGCACTGAATGAAATGGTTGCTCAGCTAGAACGCGATGCGCGTCTGGCACGTCACAGGCTGGAAATCGCCATGCACTCTCACAGTAAACAACGCGATAACCTAGCCCACATCGACACCATGCTTTACCTGCAATAAAACAGCGCAGAGCCTAGGCAGCGTCTAGGCTCTTATACTCTTTTTCGGTGATCACTTCTAAGCCAACAAAATCATTCAGCTCTTGCAGCATATCTATCAGTGGTAAAAGCTCGTTCTTATGAAATAGCCAGTCCACCTTACTTAAGTCCAGTGAGGTAATGCTTTCACGGCGAACGCTCATCAATTCAATGGGCACTCTGTGCAATGCCAGAACGTCGTTCATCGTCTGGTTTTTCACATCACGGAACGAGTCTTTTGCTTCCACCTGCCCTATCGGTTTAAGCTCTGGCGGGTTGTTGTCTTTACCCTTTGCGTTCACAAACATATTTTTAAATGCCATACCTTCATTGGCTTGCAGCTTTCTCTTGATCTCTTCTTGCTGCTTGTCTGTCATCGTTGGGTCGTTCATATACAGCAAATAACCTGCGTGGTTACCGTTGCGGTAATACTGGCGGCGAAATAGTGTTGCATCATCATTTAACCAGATAGAGGTTAAGCCACTCACATGACCAGGTAAGCCATAAATTTCCTGTGCAATGTCGTAGTCAGCCAGGTGGAAGATTTGCCCGTGCTTAAAATCAATGCGCCCGTCATCGTCGTAAGCTTTGGGTTTATACGTGTACCCAAGGTCTTCACGGCGGCGCATATACAGAGCCGGAAGGTGCTTAAGCCCTACAACAGCGCCTCGCCCTCGAAACCCGCGAATGACCTGAAAATACCCGTTGCCGAAAGTTAAGTAGTCCTGAATAAAACGTTTTGCATCTTGCCGTGTTAGCAAGCCACTCAACGCAATCGCCAGTACTAAGGTGTTACGCTTAAACTCAATCGCACTTGAATGCATTGGGTTAACCCGCAATGCTTTGGCTAATGTATCCAGGGCAATCGGCGGCTCGTATAAACCGTCGACCAACGCGACTTCTAAATAACTCAGAATGTCACTGTTCATCACACTGACAGGGCTAGAAAATTCAATATCAATCACAGGTTTCTCCGGTGTAATTAGAAGATATCAACGGTTGTGTTGCTCTCTTCGTGAATATCAATAGGCTCCCAACGCATCACATGCATCGACGCCCAGGCAAGATCGGCATGCGAACCTATCTTGCTGCGGTTAGAGACAAACGTAACTTGGTTGCTGACTTTGGTGGTTTGCTGGCGAATCATCAGGAACGAGTGAACTAAGTCGTCCCACTCCGCATCAAACTGCAATCGCCCGTTGTTGATAACCTCACGCGACTTGTACGCCATCATTCGTTTCATCTCGGGTGAGTAGTCGAGCTCAATGAGAGCCGGGTAAAATTTCCGTACCAGTTCGGCAGTGGCAGAGCCCACGCCAGAGGTATCCATTGCCATGTAAACCACGTTGTATTTCTCGGTAATGCCCCGAATGGTTTCGGCTTGTTCTTCATAGCTGGAGCCTTTTAGCCTCAGCCGTTCAATAAAGCGGAATACCCCACCCTTCCGTTTTGGTTTCAGGGCAACGACCAAACCTGCATCGTCCGAGCCTTCACCCGTACCGCCACCGCGCGGGTCATACCCCACCAATACTTCAGCGTTGCCGACTGGACGCGGTTTTTCATGGTCGACGTCGCTCCATAAAGAGGAGTCGGCTTTACATGCCAGCAGCGCTTTGAGTGAGAAGAATGAGGCGCTATCGTCTAAGAATTTACAACGCAGCAGGTTGTCGAAAATCTCTTTAACCGGGTACTTACGCTTCAGTTTCTCCATGTTGAAGAACGTCGCGCCTTTGGCTATCGCATCATCAACGGTGATCATCTGGCGGAATATAAAGTCTTCACCAAGTGAGCCGTTTTTCAGTGCCTTGTGGCTAATGTCGATGCCGTGTTCTTTCTTGCCTTCCCATTTCGGGTAGGCTTCATGTGCCATTGTGGAAGGGGTAGAGATATAGGTCGTGCGGAATTTCGCCTGAATGGACATGCCGCCCGCATAGTCATCGAGCTCGGCAAAACGAGGAATCCAGAATACTTCATCCCAATACATGTGACCGTTGAAGCCCTGAGAGGTCGCCACGTTTGTCGACATAAAGCCGAGCTTCGCGCCGTTACCCAGTTCAATATCGTCCTTGCCTTTTAAGTCAACATCACCAATCTCAAGGGCAAATTTGCGAATGTAGTTTTTGAAAATGTATGACTGTTTTTTGGATGCAGAGATAAACACCTGGTTGTCGCCAGTGAGTACCGCATCTTCAAAGGCTTCAAACGCAAAGTAGAAGGTCAAACCTATCTGGCGAGATTTCAAATAGAAGCGTGTTTCGTTGATCTCTTCATTGTGTTTGTGAGCGTGAATCTCTTTCTGGTATTCAAAGAACGTCTTTTCACGATATTCGTCCAGCATCTCCTTAGTGATGTGGGAAACATCGTTCTTAACCTTGTTGCTTTTGCGTCCTCTGGTGCTCTTGCTGCCGTCCCCACCCGATGGCCGGTTACGTTTCTTATCCGCTTCTTCACGTTTGTAATGCTGGTCGAGCAGCATCTTTAGCTCGCGCTCTTGGCTTTCGAGCTTGTCATCAACCCACATTAAGTAAGCAATTCTCTGACGAAGTATCAATTCAACAGGTGCATCGTCTCGCAGTTCTTTCCAGCCAAACCGCGAAACCCATTGCTGAACGGTACGCGTTGCCACTCCGATCTTTTCTGCAATCTCAGCAGGTTTGTTCTGGCGCAGAAAAAGCCCCAGCGCTTGGGTTTGCGCTGCGGTGTATAGGGGTTCGTTGCTTTGATTCTTGTCCATGCTTGCATAGTGCTACAAGCAAGGTCATTACTCAGCTCAGAGGGTTTCTATATCGGGCATTTAGAATTCGGACAAATACAAAAGGTAGGCGGTATTCGATAGATTGGAATCATCGAATTTAGGAGAGTTCAGGCATGTTTCAATCACAGCCAATTTGTATTTTACAGGCAGGTACAACCGTCGATGGTCGCGTAGTTGAACAAAACATCATTGATGAAATTGCAGAGACGTACAGCACTGAAGTGTATACCGCTCGCATCAATGAAGAACACTACGACTGGAGCTATAAGTTTGGCTCTGTTCTATCTGTTGAAAAGCGAGATGACAAATTATTTGCTGTGCTGAAACCTAACTCAATGCTGTTGCGAGCAGTGGAGCAAGGGCAACTTCTTCACACCTCATGCGAGTACATTGAGAAATTCTCAGACACCGAAAAAGCCTACCTGACAGGCTTGGCACTTACGGATAAACCCGCCTCTTTGGGTACAACTCAAATCCATCTTTCTAGCAAAGAAGAAGGCAAGGTGATCGTTAGCTCAAACCTAACCATTCAGCCGGAACAGTTCTCCTTAGATGGTCCTGATGATGAGACCTCACTTTTCACAAAATTCAAAAGCTGGCTCAAAGGGGAACCCCCAGAGCAGCTCTCACAACAACAGGAAGAAGACATGGCAACGAAAACCGAAGAGCTGCTTGAGAAAAGCATTGAGCAGAACCAGGAGTTAAACAGCAACTTGGGCAAGCTGATCACCCAACTGTCGTCTCAACACACCACCGAAGGCGAAGGCACCTCTGAAGGTGACGAAAGTGGTGACAACAACCAAGAAGTAACCGAGCTGAAGGGACAGGTTGAAACGCTGTCTAGCCAGGTTGGGGAACTGAGTACCCAAATTGAAAAGCTAAGCAAGCTCACCGACGAAGACGAGCGAAAGCTGGCCGGTGAAGACGCCGAAGAAGCACCTTACCTGTAAGCCTTCTTTCTATTGAAACCATTTCTATTCTGTAGGTAAAGACATGCAAGAGAGTACAAAGAAAAAGTTGAGCGCATTCGTTAATGAAGTCGCAGAGCAGAACAACGTTAGTGACGCAACGGAAAAGTTCAATGTCACTCCGAATGGCACCCAGAAAATCATTGCCGCTATACGTGAGAGCAACTGGTTCCTCAGCCGAATCAATATTGTTTCGGTGAAAAACCAGAAAGGTGAATCCATCGGCTTGAGCGTAACAGGCATGATCGCCAGCCGTACGGATACTTCTGGTGATGGTGAACGTAAACCCAAAGACCACTCAAGCATGGGCGCGATGCCGTACATGTGTGAGCAAACCAACTTTGATACAGCGATTCGATATGCCAAGTTGGATGCATGGGCGCACCACAAAAACTTCAGTGTTCTGATAAGCAAAAACAACCGCGAACAAATCGACGCCAACAAAATTACCATCGGATGGTATGGCGAAAGCGTAGAGAAAAACACCAACCCAACCACTCACCCCAACGGGGAAGACGTGAACAAAGGCTGGTTTCAGGCAATGCGAGAACACAATACTGAACGCTTGATTACCCAAGGTAAAACAGCAAATGAAGTTCGCATTGGTGAAGGCGGTGATTTTACGAACCTTGACCTTGCAGTGCTTGAAACAAAAAACCTCCTTCACGATGCATGTGAAAACGATTCAAACCTAATCGCCATTATTGGTTCAGACCTGCTCGCGTATGACAAAGCCAAGTTCTACGAAGCACACGGCAATACGCCGAGCGAGAAAGCCAAAATCCAAGAGCTCCAGGTGATCGGCACCTACGGCGGCTTGCCTGCTGTAAAAGTACCGGGTTTCCCATCTACGGGCGTCATGGTCACCAGTTACGACAACCTTTCTATCTACATTCAGGAAGGTTCAGTACGTCGCTCTGTGGGTAAAAAGAACGATGCCAAAGACCAGATTGAAAACTTTGAGTCAATGAATATGGCTTACGTTATCGAAGAGCTAGGCAAAGCGGCGGCTATCGAGTTTAAGAACGTCAAACTCAAGATTGGCACGGCGTGGGTATAAACCTTTCACGCTAACAAACTAACACCCCCCAATGTGGGCTCTAATACTCAAACTGCTTAGCCTTGGCTGAAACAGTGTTCAGTATTTGTCTGCCCACATTCTCTAACACTAAGAGAATTAGCATGGAATTTGTCGGGAACAAAAACAAAACCTATACCGCTGAGCTGCCGAAATCAGGCAAGTATCCGGCGTTGTCAGTTTCAGAGTTCCAGTCTCTGTTTCATTTTCTAAGCAATGAAACAGAGGCAGGCATTCTGCATCAGGCGAAAATATCCCGCCTTAAGGTCCATTCAGAGTTAAAGGACACCCTAAAACCTTTTGCTGATTTAGCTGAATTGTCGCAGGCACGGTTTGATGATCTAGATTCTGGCGAGACTCTCTACAAGCAAGCCGTGTTTGCGCTTACCGCTGCCGAGCTGGTTGGCATTCAATTGAGTAATGATGCAACAGCCGAAGCCGCTGAAAGGCAAGAGGCATTAACCGATAAGAAACAACACTGCGAAGTACAGTACCGCCAGGCGGTTGATCTGCTGTGCAATGGCGAAGAAACCTACTGTTTCGAGGTGGTGTAATGAAAGCCCTTCAAAGCCTAACCGACCTATTCAAAGCGCACATCACTGATGAAAAACAACTGTCAGCCTGGGCGGAAGATGGTGCCATTTTCAGCACTCAAAGCAGTCATGTGGATGGCTTCGAAATTGAGTACACAGCAATCATTTTTGTACAAGACGCCAAGCTGAGCCCCGAAACCCTGTTTATGCATATCGTGAGTTGGTTAAACAGGTACGACCCACTCCGACAGGAGAAGGGTTTACCTATGCCGACATTCGCTGTAGAGCCGTTAGACAAAGGTAGATTCGACATAAAGCTGAAGTTGGACATTCTCGAAGAGTTCAGCCTTGAAGAAGATGACCAGGGAGACTGGAAGCAGTCGGGTAAGCGCTACCGCTGTGAAAACAAATTTGAAGCCGCTGTTGATGAAAACAAGCTCAATCAGTTGGGTGAGTTGGTTTACTTCGTTGGTCACCTGGATGACTTGCCATGTCAGAAATCACATTAAAAACACCGGAGCAGTTAACCCAGGTTATCGAAAACTTAACGCTCACTGCCAGCGAAAAGTTTGACCTGAACCGCCGCATGGCGAATCACGCACGTAACTTTTTCAGAGGGCAGATACGAGCTCAGCGAGACATTGATAACAACCCATATCAAGCACGCAATGCCCGTCGCGCCACCCTTGTTACTCGTGGAGTACGAGGAAAGCACGGTGCAAAACACCGACGTACCAGAGTGGCACTAAACACACTAAACAACAAAAACATGCTGCTCGGGTTTATCAGTGCTTTGAGAACGCATGTCGATGAAGACCAGTTCCAAGTGGGAATTAAGGGGCTAGCTGGAAAGGTTGCCCGAGAGCACAACGAAGGTTCACAGATTTCCTTCACCACACGTATGAATGGGTTCTATGACAGCAAAACAGGGAAATGGACAGGCGGCACGCTCACCAAGCGTAACTACACCATGCCGCAGCGTGCGTTTATCGGTTGGACGCCAGCGCTTGAACGGGAGTTACTGGCGATGGCAGCAGAATACTTTGCACTAGAGGATGCAGCGTAATGCGAACAATCAAAGTAAAGCCAGTGAAAGGGTTAGTCGTTCGTGATCCTGAAACCCGCATTCCACTTAAGGGAGCAGGTGAAGAGAAGCCACGAAACGCCTACTGGATACGTCGCCTCAATGACCAATCTGTTGTTGAGGTTAAGTCTAAAACCAACGCAAAACAGGAGTCGGAATCGTGAGTATCAGTTTCTCAGAAGTTCCTAAAAGTGCTCGCGTTCCGGGTATGTATGTCGAAATCGACAACAGCCTGGCAAACAGCGCGGAAGACCAGCAAATCTGCCTAGTGATCGGCAATGCCGTTATGGGCGCACCCGTCGGCGAAAATGTGGTAAAGCTTTGCATGGACGACAAAAAAGCCGCTGAGTACTTTGGCGCTAGCGACATTGTCAAAATGGTAGAGTTCTTCAGAAAGCAAGATGAAAGCATGCCTATCTATGCCGTTAGCGTGAAAAGCGGTGACACTATGTCTGCACTTGCCGCGCTGGGTGATAAGCAGTACCACCACATCGTTTGTTCACTCAACGACGACGTAACCATTCGTGATTTGGGCGAGTTTCTAGAGAAGCGCTACGATGCTCTCAATCAGATTCCAGGTATTGCTTATCTTCCCAAAAAGGGAAACCACGCTGAACTCGTGACATTTGGCACCAAAAGCAATTGCCCGCTGATCAGCTTTATGTCCATTGATAACCTCGGCAATTCATCCAATGACCCACTTTCCGACGCGGAAGCGATCGGCGCTTGGGCAGGTCAGATTGCGCCATCACTGGCAAATGACCCTTGCCGCCCACTTCAAACGCTGAAACTTAGCGGTGTTTACTCCACGGCTGAAAGTGAGTTCGACTGGGCAGAGCGTAACTTATTACTGCACGAAGGTATGGGGACTTATACCGTCACCGCCAGCAAGGAAGTTCAGGTTGAGCGCCCGGTTACGGCTTACACGGAAAACGCGGCGGGTATTGCGGATAACTCTTACCTCGATGTTATGACGCCAGCCACCGCGATGTATTTCCGTGAGAAGCAGCGTTCACGAATCTTAAGTAAATACGCTCGCCATAAAGTCGCGAAAGACGGCACCCAGTTTGCTCAGGGTCAAGCCATTGTTACCCCAAGTATTTTCAAGAGCGAGCTGTTGGCGCTATACCGTGAGCTCGAATATCAGGGCATCGTTCAAGACTTTGACGGCTATAAAAAGTCGCTCATCGTGGAGCTGGATGCCACAAACAAACAACGCATCAATTATCAGGATTCACCGCAGTTCGTGAACGGCTTGATCATCGTTGCAGGTAAAATTCAATTTAGGAAGTAAGCCATGAGTACAAAGATTACCAGCCGCGCCGTCCTAAACGCGGGTTCGTTAGGTCGCTTACCGCTTAAAGAAGGGGCGGAAATTGGTTTTGGCAACCTGAAGCGTGAAACAGTCATGGGTGATGATGGTGTGTTGGGATATTCCGAGCAATACACGGATGCCCCTTTTATCAAAGCCACCATTACTCATGCTAAAGAGACCGACGAAGAAGCAATTGCAAAGTTTGTCGGAGAAAACGTTACGTTAGAAACCAACAGCGGTAAAACCTACACGCTCAAAGATGCATGGACAGTCGACCCACTAACCTTAAATGTGAAAGATGGGCAGCTTGAAATACTTCTTAACGGCACTGAACTCATTCCCCAATAAGGTAGCGGCATGATATCCATATTGATGAAACGTGCAGCTAAAACGGTCTCTACCGCTTCAACTGCTGAAGTAGAGGAGACCAGCGCTGCTTCAACCGTGCTCTCAACTAACTTAGGGAAGCCGTGGGAAGAAATTCAATCGGCTTTAAAAGCAGACTTGAGCTACGTGAGAACGCTTGCTGGCTCCAAAGAAAAAGACCCGTTCAAAGTTGAATTGATTAAGAAGTACAGCCCGGTTGTACAGCAGCTACTGGAAACACATCAGGGTGACTACGGCAACTTAGAAATTATGTGGTGGTTCTATCTTTGGCACGTCGACTTAAACCAGCTTGAAAACATCCACGACGATTTTCGCGCAGCAATTGAAGGCGGGCTGGAAACACCGACTAACTGGAAAATGGATGGGCAAACAGCCTATTTGGGTTACGTCTTCAAATACTCGCATGATGCTCACAAGGCGAATAAAGAGTTTAAGCGAGAGTTCCTAATCAATGCCGTCAGAGACCTTCGCTTGGGCGAACTGGCAACCAATGCACCACTCAAGGTGAAAATGTTCCGTCTTGTTGGCGATTGGCATTTTGAAGCAGGTGAACGTGAACAGGCTTATGAGCTGTTCGAACTGGTAATGAAGCTCGACCCTGAAAAAGGTGGTCGGAAAAGCAAACTGAAAGAACTAAAGGACGAACTCGGCTATGGCGACCCCCATTAAAGACCAAAGCGAAATCAGAACCGCAAAGCTGGTTATTCCGCACGAAAAAGATGGCAAGTTCATTGAAGAGCTTGAGCTGAAAAAGCCCCACTCCGGCGACTTGCGTGGTTTGAACCTGATTCAGGTTTGTGAAATGCACTTCGATGCGGGGCAAAAGCTCGTGCCTCGAATCTCCTGTTTGGATGATCGTGACATGCTCAACTTTGCTCCGGAGAACTGGGCACCAGTGTTAACTGAAATCGCCTCTTTTTTCGTGAATACGGAACAGTAATAGAACACGTTGAAGACTATTACGCCGACATTGCGATGGTGTTTCATTGGCAACCCAGCGAGATAGACAGGCTAAGTTACTCCGATTTGTTGCTGTTCCGCGAGAAAGCCAGAGAACGACACGAACAAAAAGACCAAGAGAGCGACTAGCTCTCTTTTTTTGTACCAGAAAAGGATACCTCCATGAAAATGAATCTATCTGTGCTCATGAACCTCAAAGATAAAGTGAGCGCTCCCCTGAAAGGGATGAGTAGTGAATCTGATCACTACGCGAAGAAAATCAAGAAGGTTCAGAAAGCTCAGGCGGATGATTCTGCAGCAATGGGAATGATTGATTCCTACAAGCAACTTAAGACGGCTAAGAAAAAGAACAACATAGCCATCAAAGCTGAAATTGAAAAACTCAAACAGTTAAAAGAGAAAGCGCAAGGTTTAGAAAAGCCAAGTGCTCAACTCACAGAGAAAATAGCGAAACAAACCGCGAAGCTAAATGGGCTCATAAAAGCTCAGGATGCCAACAAAACGAAGTTGTCTAAGCTTCGAAAACACTTTAAGAAAACAGGGATTCAAGTTAGCTCGCTCGATGATGAATACGAACGCCTAAACAATCAGTATAAAAACCATGGTCAGGAGATCACCAAGCTTGAGAAAAGATACATTAAGCTTCTGCGAGTAATGAAGCCAATCAGTAAAATGAATGGAGCATTAAAGATGCCAACCATTCAGGGTGTGAAAAACGGTGCCATGGCAACAGGTGGCGTGCTGGCATCCATGACCGGATTTGGTTTCATAATTAGTGATACCGCAACCCGGCTTGATGAAATGGCAAGCGCCGCAAACGATGTAAAAATGCCAATCAGCGAACTTCAGGCAATCCGGTTACAAGCGAAACTCGCCGGAGCAGAGTCTGAAGACATGGATGCTGCTATCAGAGAAATGATGCTCCGTTGGGGTGAAATGAAATCATTTAAAAGCGGCGCCATGAATGATTACTTTAAGGACACAGGTAACCAGAAAGCCTATCAGGACTTAATGAACGCCAAGGATGTCTCTGAAGCCTACCAGGTATTGCTAAGGGAAATTGCCAACGAAAAGGACGTGGCAAAGCAGAACTTTATGGCAGATGAGTTCTTTGGCGGAGACAGTGAAAAAATGCTCGCTGCACTGCGTTCTGGGGTTGATGGTTACAACAACGCCAAACAGCTTCTACAGGATAGCGGTGGTCCTGTTACTGAGGAGTCATCCAAAAACGCTCAGATGTTCGCTGCATCTTTGAAAAAACTAAGCGCCATAGTGGAATCCCTCAAAATCAGCGCCCTAACACCCATCATGGCGGAGCTGTCTTTCATAATGGAAGACTTAGCGCTGAAGATGAAAAACATGGACTGGCGTGAAGGAGCTATAGCCAAACTTAGAGACATTGTTTCGGGCACTTTTAACACCTTCAAGTTTCTTGGTAGCGCAATTATGTTCGTTGCGGAAAACTTCAAAGGTATTGTTGCGGCAGTAGCAATATTCAAAGTAGCGCTGATTGGGTTGAATGCGGTGATCATGGCAAATCCCATTGGAATGATCGTCACCGCAGTAACCGCAGCGATCATAGCCATTACGTACTTGGTAGATAAATTTGTGGGGCTCGAAGTCGTTATCGCTTGGGTAGGTGAAAAAATTGAGTGGCTATGGAACGGATTTAAAAAACTCATCAATAAACTGCCCGATGCATTAATACCGGACGGCTGGAAAACTGGAACGGAAGAAGTCGCCAACGAGGTTGATAACCTGGCGAACAAACTTGATTCCGTTAAGGATAAAAATGTTGAGGTTGGTGTCACTAATCGCCTGGAAGAAACAAGGCGACTCACGCAACACACCCAGACTAACCACGTGTATGCAGCAAGCGGGCTAGATAGTGTATCCAATAAGCTTGATGCCATTGAAGACAAGAACGTAAGAATAGGTATTGCCAGCCATGAAGAGAAAACAGAAAGAATCACCCGACAAACTCAGGCTAACTATGCCTATGCTGCAAGTGGGTTAGACAACATTGCAACGAAGCTGGAATCAATCAAAGACAAGAATGTGAAGGTGGGTATTGTTAGCCATGAAGAAGAGACGAAGAGCCGCAGGGAGCACACTCAATTAACGCAAGAACATTATGCCTATGCAGCGGGTAAGCTGGCATCACAAACATCACCAGGTTATCAAATGCTGTCCAAGCAAAACTCAAGTGCCAAGTCTGAAATATCATTAACCATCAAGTCTGATAAGCCAGTCGCGGTTGATAGGGCAAAAGTGGACAAGCAAACCGAACTCAACATGGATGTTGGCAATATGGCGTTGTCATATTAAAGGGCTTTGGTAAGTGCAAGTAAATACACCAAATGCGCCTCTCTCAGCTCTTCAGGCAACTTACGAGCGAGAGAGGCAATCTCTCTATCAACTTCATAATTCCCTGTTTCTACCGCTATCAGCACATCCACATGCGAAATATCTAATGTATCTAGATAAGCTTCGTAATCATCCAGTGTCATCTTTCGGGTGCCACGTTCAATACGTTTGATCGTAGAGAATGAAATCCCTGTTTTTTCTGACATTTGTTTCTGTGTAATATTGCCCTGCTCTCTAAATCTTCTTAAAGCAGCAACAATATGTGACGCCTTTACCACTCAAATTCCCCCGCTCAAGGTGCCATAGCTGAAACATATCCGTTATAAATGATTCAGCTTTGAACCATAGTCTTTGCGATGTGACCAAAGTAACACCGCGTGTGCGCCAACTGAGCTTTAAAAGGAAGTACAATCATAAAGCGCAACAAGGCGCTTATAATCAATTGGTTAGGTTCAATGAACTGCTTATTACCTATTATAAAGTTTCACTGAGCCACAAAATAAACATAGGCTAGGATGTACTATAATGACAAATCTATCACAAAAAGTTAAAGAATTGGCTAGGTTGGTTTGCTCTTTGAGATTGCCTCAGAAACCCAATGAACATCAGAAGCATTTGGTCGGCTACGTGGATTTGCTGGAAAAGAAAGAAACGATGGCAACAGAGGACTTAGAGCAGTTACACGACAAATTGTCGATACTGCAAAACACTCAAGAGGAAATTCAGATTATCGTCAGCCGTCTTAATCGAAGTCACAACGTGAAGCTAGATATCTTGAGGCATACCGACATTCACAAAAGTTACCTCTGAATGAGGTCGTATTGATGTCACAAACCGTCTGATCATTCAGGCGGTTTTTTTAATTTTTCGCGGTGCGCCCATGGTTCGCCTCAAACCACAGAAAGCCTTATATAGGTTAAAAGTGAGTCCAGTCGAGCATGGGCGCAACACTGAAACGCTGCATTGAGAAATCGCTTGTATTTTCTGGCTTAGACACTGTTTTACCTCAACATTTACCAAAATCACCCCAATAAGGCTCTATCCACTCTAGGGCAAGGCTATAAAAACTGCCGGATTATACACTTTGAAATGGGATTTTTCAGGAAAAAGGTAGAGGCATAAATAACGGACAGGCAGGTTTAAGTGGCCACTCGTTGCTCTCAATTAACGACAATATCCGTAACTCAGTTTGTGTTGGTGTACCCAGCCTGTAATGTTTAACACTTTTCCATATTTTTATTGCGGGATCGTGTAGAAATCTGATAGAAAAGCCACCTTGAATTATTTACCGCACGCATGCCAAATATGTGACACTTTGTTGCATGGTGCACATTTCCTAGATAGGTAAGTGATTTACAATCACAAAACGTTTTTCGCCATCCATTCATTGCTTGATTGGTCGACATCTTTTGCTTAGGGTTAAAAAAAACGCCCTTTACTGCCTAACTTGCTAGATAAATGGTATATTATTAATAATGTGCACCAAAATAGGTGAGCCAATTGGAGCTGTCGTTGCTAGAACAAATTGAAGGCATCTGCCAGAGCCGTGGTGTAAGACTGACACCGCAGCGGAAAAGAGTGTTCGAACTTATCTACTCAAGCAAAAGTGCATCCAGCGCTTATGATTTGCTGGATAAGCTGAAAGTAAGTGAACCTCAGGCAAAACCACCAACGGTCTACAGGGCGTTGGATTTTTTATTGGAGCAAGGCTTCATCCACCGCGTCGAGTCCACGAACAGTTTTATTTCGTGTTGCTCATTTGGTGCTCACAAACACTTCTCTCATCTTCTCATATGCGACAAGTGCGGGAATGTTTCCGAACATCAGGATGACCAACTGGTAGCCTTGTTGGCAAAAAACAGTGAAAAGCAGGGGTTTAACGTAACCAATCACGTTATTGAAACCCACGGTACTTGCAAAAGTTGTTTTTCAGATTTTACGGATAAATAAAAGATAGAACGTTATGCGCGCTGAATTTGTAAACCCGTTTTTAGCTTCATTAATGAATGTACTGAAAACTATGGCTTCTCTGGAGCTTAAGCCCCAGAAACCTCGTGTAAAGAAAGATGAAATTGCTCGTGGTGATGTGTCTGGTTTGATTGGTATGGTCGGTGACCAAACCCGTGGTTCAATGTCGATTACCTTTGATGAGTCTCTGGCTTTGGAAATCATGCAGAACATGCTGGGCGAGCGACCAAATGGTTTGAACGAAGAAGTGACCGATATGGTGGGTGAAATCACCAACATGGTAACTGGCGGTGCAAAGCGTATTCTTTCAGAAAGCGGCTTTGACTTCGATATGGCAACGCCAGTTGTGGTTTCAGGTAAAGGTCACACCATCCGTCATAAGTGTGAAGGCGCAATCATTATCATGCCTTTCTCTTCTGAATGGGGTAACGCATTCATCGAGATCTGTTTCGAATAAGACAGAGACTCATACGTAAAGGCTGTTGCATGGCAACGGCCTTTTTTGTTGCCTGAGATTTTATTTTTAAACGCCTATAAAAAAGGTCAGCACTTTTGCTGACCTTTGTATTTTTAACGGGATTAAACTTAAGCTTTAAATGCTTTGAATGCGTTAATCAAACCGTTGGTAGAACTGTCGTGAGATGCGATTTCTGAATCGTCTGCCAATTCTGGTAGGATTTGGTTCGCTAGCTGCTTACCAAGCTCCACGCCCCACTGATCGAAGCTAAAGATATTCCAGATAACGCCTTGTACGAAGATTTTGTGCTCGTACATGGCAATCAGATTACCTAGCGTGCGAGGAGTAATCTGCTTAACCAGAATCGAGTTGGTTGGGCGGTTACCTTCAAACACTTTAAATGGAACCAGAGACGCCACTTCTTCTTCGGTTTTACCTGCTTTTGCAAATTCTGCTTTTACTGTTTCTTCAGCTTTACCAAATGCCAGTGCTTCTGTTTGAGCAAAGAAGTTCGACATCAGTTTTTGGTGGTGATCGCTTGCTGGGTTGTGGCTTAACGCCGGAGCAATAAAGTCACAAGGAATCAGTTTGGTACCCTGATGAATTAACTGATAGAAAGCATGCTGACCGTTAGTACCTGGCTCACCCCAGATGATTGGACCCGTTTGGTACGTCACTGCGTTACCATCGCGGTCCACGTATTTGCCGTTCGATTCCATGTTGCCCTGCTGGAAGTACGCAGCAAAGCGGTGCATGTATTGATCATAAGGCAAAATCGCTTCCGAATCCGCACCATGGAAGTTGTTGTACCAAACACCGATCAGCGCAAGAATCACTGGAATGTTGCTTTCCAGATCTGTGCTGGCGAAATGGTTATCCATCTCGTGCGCACCATCCAATAACTTAACAAAGTTATCGTAGCCAACAGACAGTGCAATCGACAAACCAATCGCAGACCACAATGAGTATCGACCGCCAACCCAGTCCCAGAATTCGAACATGTTGTCTGTATCGATACCAAACTCAGACACTGCTGTCGCGTTAGTTGAAAGAGCGGCAAAGTGTTTCGCTACGTGTGCTTCGTCACTTGCTGCTTCAAGGAACCAGTCACGCGCTGTGTGAGCATTCGTCATGGTTTCTTGAGTGGTAAATGTCTTAGACGCAATCAGGAACAAAGTTGTTTCTGGGTTCACTTTTTTCAACGTTTCAACGATGTGCGTGCCGTCTACGTTAGAAACGAAGTGTAGGTTCAGGTGATTTTTGTATGGCGCCAGCGCTTCCGTCACCATGTAAGGACCTAAATCTGAACCACCGATGCCAATGTTAACGATATCGGTAATGGCTTTACCTGTGAAGCCTTTCCATTCACCATCAATCACGCGGTTGGTGAAAGATTGCATTTTCTCAAGCACTGCATTTACTGCCGGCATCACATCTTCGTCATCAACCAATACAGGTTTGTTGCTGCGGTTGCGCAAAGCCGTGTGCAGCACTGCACGATCTTCAGTCTGGTTGATCGCTTCACCATTGAACATTGCATCAATGGCGGTTTTTAATTCGGTTTCTTTCGCCAGAGCAAACAGGTGCTTAAGCGTTTCCTCGTTGACGAGGTTTTTAGAGTAGTCTACAAGGATATCCGACCCAAAACGTGTAGATAGTTTCTCGAAGCGTTGGGCATCTTCCGCAAACAGCGCTTTCAGATCCATGTCTTGTGCTGATTCGAAGTGCGCAGTCAGCGCATTCCAAGCTTGGGTCTTGGTAGGGTCAATGTTTTTTAACATGGTTACTTTTCCAATGTTCGTTCGATTGTGTTCTCTTCAGCCAGATAAATTTATATGATGCTGAGTGAATTCCAGATTAAGCGAAATAAAGAATCGTCTGTTTTGTGTTTGTTATATCCTATCGACACAAAACAACGTAATAAATTTTCAGATTCCGGATTATGGCTCAACCCGTTGTTACTGACATTGAGGTTTATCACGTAAACTCAATTGTACCTAATCGGAATCAACTATTAATGCGATTGTTTATAACAATTAGTGATTAGAAACAACAAGGCACAACCTATGTGGTATCAAACTACCTTTTCTCTCACCGCGAAACGCCGAGGCTTTCATCTTGTTACTGATGAAATTGAACAACATTTACCACAAATTCGTCAGTACTCGGTAGGGCTTTTACATCTTTTCATACAACATACGTCTGCAAGCTTAACTTTGAATGAAAATGCAGATCCCACGGTTCGTGCCGATATGGAACAACACTTTAATAAATTTGTGCCAGAAAGAGCGCCATATTATCAGCACACCTATGAAGGGGATGACGATATGCCCGCGCATATTAAAGCTTCCACGCTAGGTTCAAGCGTCACCATTCCAATTACCAATGGAAGGTTAGCTGTGGGGACATGGCAGGGAATTTACCTAGGTGAACACCGAGATCACGGCGGAGCGCGAAGAATCGTGGCAACTATCCAGGGTACGACTGAATAATTAGTCGTAAATACAAAATAGAACAGGCGCTTAGAGCGCCTGTTTTTTGATTCGAATTGATTGATTTAGAACGGCTGATTGATCATCACACGGAACATGTTTTCTTCATCACCGAATGCCATTTCTGTTCTGACCACAATGCCCTCAACCTGGAATCGAACGCCGCCACCCAGATTGTATTTCATGTTGTTGTGAAGCTCGCGAAAGTCAAACTCATTGGCGACCCTACCCGCATCCACAAACGCAACCCACTGCCACCAAGGCACTTCGTACCAATTGAAAATCGGCCAGTTTTGAAGTGGCTGCCATTCCGGCATAACCCGATATTCCAGGCTGTAGTGTACGGCGCTACGACCATGGTATCGATTGGTAGAATAACCTCTTAGGTGATACAAACCGCCTAATGAAACACCAGCATACTCCGGTGGGCGCTCGCAAGTCCCAGATCCACATAACCCCCAGGTTGGCGTATCTGCAACGTACATATCAAACGCCAGAACCTGGCGAGAAAACACATCGTCCACTTTGCCTAGGCTAAAGAAATGGCTTTGTTCGACTTCAACTTTGGTCCATGGATTATCATTTCCTGAGTCCGGTGCGTGAGCTACATTGATTTTCAACTTCGCGCCCTGACTTGGGTTACGAACGTCATTGCGGTTATCCCATTCAAACCCAAGATTAATGCCCCATGTGGAATCCGGCGAAGTATCATTTGCAACACTCAGGCTGCGCTTGGAAAGGAAAGGTTCAATACGAACCGTCGATATTCCGCTGGTCGCTGGCGACGCCCCCTGAATGCGCCTTTTAGGTTCGTAGGCGGCTCTCGCTCCTTTGAACGCTGCTGCCCCCCACGGAATGATATAGCGCATAGTGAAATGGTATTGTGCTTCGTCTGCGTCGGTCACTGTCTTTTGAGAAAACTGCGAGTCATTACTTCCGGCGGCACCCAAATGGTATGGAAAGTCAGAATAGCTGGCATTGTATGCGTCAAAACCAAGCAACCATGCCTTCCCTACCTGATAGTTATTAAGCCCGATAAAAGTCATGTTACTGCCCTTATCGGAAATCAAACCCGCGCCAATTAAGCCCGTTTGAGGCTGACCTATACCTTTTAACAGGCCCGCGACACCAATGGTGTTGCCCAGTGTGCTGGATGAAAACGCAAAAGGTACTGCTGCTGTGTCTGGCATCCAGGGAGGCAGCCATTCATAAGCGGATACACAGCTTGACAAACTAAGTGAGGAAATGAGTAAGGTCTTCAATATGTGTCTAGACATTATTTAATTGCTGCACTCCAAGGTAACTCCTGAAATTAATTTGATCACAAATTCGTGCGTAATGGTACCAACATGATACGCCACTTTTTCAAATCACGTATCGCGACTCGGTTCGACTGAAAAGTCACGACCAGTCTTAAACCAAGTTCTCGAGTAATTTTGTCGGAGACAGATGACACACCATAGAGTGACTATTAAACGCACCAGTCCAAGAGGATTTCGTCATAGAACAGCACTCCTGAAGATACAGCCACCAAACGCTCAGCGTTATTTGAGAGCTCAGAGTCTCCTTCAAGCCATTTGTCTCGGCCCAATTATACCCCCTCAATTGGGGGGGATGTAATACCGTCGCGCAGCGATAGTCTTTGTTGTGAGTATGTTTCAGCTATGTCGCATAACCAGAAAAATGCCACTAGTTGTCAGGCTCAACTTCAATACAAATAGACAAATACGTTTAAGGAAGAACCTATGAGTAAGAGAGTGGCAGCTACTCTGGCAACAAGTATGTTTGTGCTAGCCGGGTGCTTTGGCGGTGACAATAGTAACAGTAGCAACAGCGATAATGGTGGTAAGGCTGTCTCGAGCAACCTGAGCGGACGCGTTGCTGATGGTTACCTAGCAGGGGCAACCGTCTGCTTGGATACCAACCTGAATATGATTTGTGACGCGCTTGAACCATCCGCTATATCAAATAGCGAAGGGCAATATAACCTCAAAATATCTAGTGAACAGGCGAGCAAACATCCTGTTATTGCAATCGTGACTCCGGATGTGACCGATAAAGACACCAACGACTTTGTCGCCAACGCTTACACTTTGGTTTCACCACCCGGTTATGCCCAATTTATTAGCCCTATTACGACACTGCTTGCCCTTTCAGCGCAGGATTACTCCACCGATTCATTGGCAACTAGCGCTTCCATTCTTCGTTCGCAGTTAGGAGTCTCCGATGAGGTCGACTTGTACAGTGACTTTATCGCCGCACAATCAAACAATGACAACCGCGATGGTTATAAAAAGGTACATAACGTCGCTCAGCTAGTGGCACGCAAGCTAGGGCAACACCTTAAAAGCTTCAACAATGGCGACAACGAAGGAGAAATTGATAAAACGAAACTGGTTGTTGCGGTTGATTCCGTTAGTAAATCCGTTTCTGAGCTGGCTGAACTTGGTGAGCTAAGTGGTTTTAATGCTGATGCTATTGCCCAATCCAAGTCTTCCGAATGGAATGATGATGTCAAAGACATTGTTCCTTCTGAGAAGTTTGCTCAAATCGAAAATGAAAGATCGCTTCCTAACGCGTTAAGTGGTGGCGTCTACCAGTTTATCGATACTGACGGCAACAAAACGGATTTCTTAACCATTAAGTTGAACGTGACAGACCAAGGCTACAACGACAGCAACGCCATCGTTGTCACCAACACCAATGGGGATACATATACCTTTGAGCCCACAGACAGAAGCGATGTTGATCTCGACTTCGATGGTCAGGTCGCGTTTGTGAAGACGTTAGCCGGAGACACTTTAGTCAGCGATACATACACTTTTTCTTTGACCAAAGGAGAAGGAGACTCCCTTGAGTTATTTACAGATAGTTACGTACAACCTGCGTTAGCCAGTTACAACAACAGCCTACTCAGTGCGGGCATCACACGTGCTTACACGCCTTTCGACGAGACATTTCTCTCCTTTCCCGTAGAAGATGATGAGCTGTTCTACCAAGCCTTGTTATTGGATGCAGAAGACAACGTTATTTACACTGGACGAGTAGAACAAGGGCGAAGTGTGGTTTGGAATGATGACCTCGCTGAGGTACAAGCAGCCGCCAAACTGTTGGTAAAAGCGTCCGACGGCTCTAATCACCGCGATAGCCACTATACAAGAGAACTGTTTAAAACCGCGTTGACAGCACCGGAAGACATACCCTTCATAGGATCTGCACGTACGTATTTCCGCAATGCTTATGACGTTTCTTCAAACAAATCCAAACAGCGTTATGTATTCCAGTTCAATGCTGAACCTGCCGCTGAGGAAAATGCGTCCACCTTAGTCAAAAAAGTCAATGCGTTCAAAATTGAGTACTTTAATCCTAATACATCGAGTTACGTAGAAGTGCTCAGTGCCAATGTGCAGGATTCAATATTTGAAGAACTAGGGAAAAGCGCTGAAGCTGAGCAGAATGATTACGATTTGTGGTACCAACTAGACAACGATGGATCTGTGATTTATTTGGATGCGTTTTTCCAAGGCGATACATCTACCGCTGAAATGGCAGTCGGTACTTACCGTTATTCTGTCACCGACACCAACGGAAAAACATTCTACAGATATGACTATTATGGCGGGCTATCAGCAGGGTTTCCTGAATTAGTCGCAAGCAGTTTTAATGCGAAGGAGCTCAATTCTGACTGGTATCAATTGTCTATCGATTCGGCTGAAGGAGGTGACGGTTCGCTAGTATACGAATTTCAGTTTAATGTCGTTTACCAAAGCGACGATGGAGAAGATCACAACTATCTGTTTGGTTTAGGTAGACAACGAGAGCCCATCGCTCTAGTGAAAAAACAAACTCTCGAAGATGCCATTGAGGAATTTGAATTAGACCGTGGGGTTGAAGTGAGCGAAATCTTGGTTGATGTATCCATATTCGACGGCACAAAATCTTACAAAATAGACAATAGATTTGAGTTAACCGACATTAACTTCGCACAAGCTCTTGCGGCTGAGAATCAATAGCTAACAACGTCATTTTACTTATGGCTAATTCAAGGCAGGTGAATACCTGCCTTTTCTTTTATTTAAAGGCTTTTGACTCTGTTAAGCACTTTTTTTGCGTCAAGCTGTACGATAAATAGGGCTGGTCAGCAAAGTCGCAATAAGATCAGACTGAGAGTGGCTGCCCGTTTTCAAAAACACCGATTTGATATGGTCCTTAACCGTATACGCGGATCGCTCAAGGATGGTGGCAATTTCGTTGCGATTATAACCGCTGACGATCAATTCGCAGATCGTGGTCTCTGTATCCGTAAGCCCAAAAATCGCTTTTAAAAACTCAGGATTCACATGAATTGGATGCTGACGATCATAAAGGTAGACAATCGCGCCAATCTCATAGCCTTTGAGCAACTGGTATTCGTCATTAGCAAGCGAATGATTAATGCCAATCGGAACCAGAAGAATCGTAATAGGTGATTGCTTATTGGTTAGATGGGTGACGCGGCACGCTTGTTTGATGTCGTCTCCCTGCTTTAGCACATTGAACAGATTCGAAATGTATTCGCGTTTTACAGAAACATCATTGATTGAAAACCGGTTCGCGTTTACCTCCAAATCACTGTACAACTCCCCAAGCTCTATTGCTTTCTGGTTGACACAAATTAGCTCTCCTTTGCTGTCATACAGTAGGGCACCGTGAGGTAATTGAGCAATAAGGTGGTGCAGATTCGACGTTTCATTTCGGATATTTTTAAACTGCTGATAGAGAGTAAACGCTCTCTGGATATGAGGAATGAGTTCATTGAATACGAGAACGTCATCGCTTGAGAAAGCGGGATTCGACGTATCGCGATGGACGGTGATCATCGCTACCTGATTTTCTAACCTGCCCACAATAGCAGATGACGCATCCAGAAACTCATTGCCATCAAACCACTGCTCAACCGCCAGTTGAATTGGTGTTAATGTTGAACTTTCAGGTCGCCCAATATCACTGAGTAATGTATAAAATTTACTAGGTGGTGCATGATCAATGTATTTGTACAAAACATCGCCCTTCTCCAATTTACTCTCAACAAATTGGATCAAAGCATCGGCTTTAGGTCCTGCAATCCATGCACCTTCGGTGACATTGCTAATAGTGTTTTGTATGTGGAGCACGGCATCACATAACTTAAATTCGATGGTGAGCAGTTCTAAAAAAGGCTGAAAACCTTGCTGATGGGTAGGAGCCTGATAGAGCAAATCGATTAAGTGGCTAAAGCGAAACAAAGAATCCTTTCTTATGGTCTCCGCCATACTTATTATTCCCCTATATTGGTATGGTAAACATTTCAATCATGTTTGAATCTTATTTACTGATAATGTACGCACTTATTTACCCTGAGCACAGTTTCATAAGTGAGATTTTCTGTATGTTGTTTTAACAATGTATAGAAATGACGGCACTGAGGGGGCAATGAAATTTGGAGATAGACAATCAGCCTATGCATCTGCTGAAAAATACAACAAGCTTATAGGTAAACGGTTCGGTTACATGGCGGCTAAAAGTGCTCAAGCCCATACAGAGCTCATTAGAAGTGCCGGAATGAAAGCTTAGCAATCAAACTAAGCCCTGCAGGAACGAAGAAATGGCATATCGCCTCGCCATAAGAGACGGCGAGGTTTATTTCTGTCAAATTATCAAGTCTAGTCGTCCCCGCCGACACCATGGCACTTATCGGAGCCTTGCGCCCAAAGTTCAATAGCCTCGGCCAATTCTGAATAACTAATGCTGGTATAAAAATCTATTTTTATACCATTACCTGCTTTTGATGGGGACAATATAGGAGATCTTAGGAGCAGTTAACTTGGATGGTTTTCCCCATCAATTATTTGAGGTACTCCATCTCAACTCGAGAGGTAAGCTTAGTCACCAACTCATACGCTATGGTGCCAATATGATGTGCGACTTCTTCAGAAGGTAAGTCTTGCCCCCAAAGGATTACTTCGTCTCCGACTTTGTCTTCACAGTCCGGTCCCAAATCGACCGTTAACATGTCCATCGAAACCCGACCAGCAACGGGGACTCGTCTGCCATTCACTAGAACAGGTGTTCCAGCAGGAGCCGTTCTTGGGTAACCATCGCCATAGCCAATGGCAATCACTCCGATCTTGGTGTCACGCTCACTGTGCCAGATAGCTCCGTAGCCGACTGGTTCACCTTTTTTCAGGTCTCGCACTGCAATCAGGTGCGATTTTAAGGTCATGACGGGTTTAAAGCCGAGTTCTTTGGCGCTCTTGTCAGAAAAAGGAGAAACGCCATACATAATGATACCTGGACGTACCCAATCCAGGTGGCTCTCTTTCCAGGCTAATAAACCAGAAGATGCCGCCAGTGAACGTTCACCTTTGCAACCTTCTGTCAGTGCAAGAAAGTTGTCAATTTGAGCTTGAGTAACCGGGTTATCCAGCTCGTCTGCACACCCAAAATGGCTGATATAACGCAATGGTTTGGCGACGTTTTCACACGCTTTCAAGCGCTCAACGAACTCAGAATACACTTCTGGGCGCACACCCAAACGGTGCATCCCGCTATCGACCTTAAGCCAGACTTTAACTGGGTTTTCCAGTGTTGCCTGTTCCAGAGCTTCAAGCTGCTCCCCACAATGCACCACGGTTTGAATATTGTTGGTAACCAGAATCGGTAAATCTCTTGGCGAGTAAAAGCCTTCGAGCAACAGAATAGGTTTGACGATTCCACCTGCTCGCAGTTGTAATGCTTCTTCAATACGTGCCACGCCAAATGCATCTGCGCCATCTGCTGCCTGAGCAATTTCGAGCAGACCATGCCCGTAAGCATTGGCTTTCACCACAGACATGACTTTGCTTTGCGGTGCGTGTTCTTTCACCATTCTGAGGTTGTGTTTCAGTGCAGAAAGGTCGATACACGCCGACGCGGCTTTCATATAACTCATGTTCGGCGATTACTCTTCATCAAACGCAGGACCTGCGTAGTTATCGAAACGGGAGAACTGCCCCTGGAAGGTGAGTCGAACCGAGCCGATAGGACCATTACGCTGCTTACCTATGATGATTTCTGCGATGCCCTTGAGTGAGCTGTCTGGGTTGTAAACTTCATCTCGATAAATAAACATGATCAAGTCGGCATCCTGCTCGATGGAGCCCGATTCTCGAAGGTCGGAGTTTACCGGGCGTTTGTCGGCACGTTGCTCTAGGGAACGGTTAAGCTGCGACAGCGCCACCACAGGCACGTTCAGCTCTTTTGCTAATGCTTTCAAGGAACGAGATATTTCGGCGATTTCCAGCGTACGGTTATCCGAAAGTGCTGGTACGCGCATAAGCTGAAGGTAGTCGACCATAATGAGTGACAGACCACCGTGCTCACGAGCGATACGACGAGCACGAGAACGCACTTCAGTTGGCGTCAGACCCGAGCTGTCATCGATGTACATGTTCTTCTTCTCCATAAGAATTCCCATGGTAGAAGAAATACGTGCCCAGTCCTCATCGTCCAGCTGACCGGTACGGATTTTGGTTTGGTCAACGCGAGACAGGGAGGCCAGCATACGCATCATGATCTGTTCCGAGGGCATCTCAAGAGAGAAAATCAGTACAGGTTTGTCCGACACCATGGCGGCGTTTTCACACAAGTTCATGGCAAATGTGGTTTTACCCATCGAAGGACGTGCCGCCACGATAATAAGGTCGGAACCCTGAAGACCTGCCGTTTTCTTGTTGAGGTCTGAGAAGCCGGTATCCACACCTGTCACACCGTTTTGCGGCGTTTTATACAGAATCTCGATACGCTCCAGAGTTTTCTCTAGGATGTTATCGACGTTTTGAGGACCTTCGTTCTCGTTGGTTCTGTCTTCTGCAATGGCGAAAACCTTACTTTCTGCCAAATCCAGAAGGTCTTCCGAACTGCGACCTTGTGGGTCATACCCCGCATCCGCGATCTCGTTAGCCACACCAATCAGGTTACGTACCAACGCCCGCTCTGCCACGATATCGGCATACGCATTGATGTTTGCAGCACTTGGTGTGTTTTTAGCCAGATCAGCGAGGTATGCAAAACCTCCGACGTCATCGAGTTGCTCTCGCTGTTCAAGGAATTCAGATAAGGTAATCAGATCAAGCGGTTTGCTTTCTTCAAGCAAGGTTCGAACACCATCGAAAATCATGCGGTGTGGGCGACTATAGAAGTCTTTTGCCACTACCCTTTCCGCTACCGAGTCCCAGCGTTCATTGTCCAATAGCAGACCACCGATCACAGACTGCTCTGCCTCAAGAGAGTGCGGCGGTACTTTGATAGCGTCTACCTGGCTATCCACTGGCTTCTTGTTACGATTATCTCGGTTTTCTGACATGGGTGTTCTCAACAGCTTATCTTGACCGTTCATTATAGCTAAGTTCTATCTGCAGGCTACTTCAAGATGCGCAGCACCGATAAGAAAATCAGAAATTAACAGTGACCTGACCCATAACCAAAAGGCTATGAATACAATTCCTTATCAAAAGAATCTGTAAGGGGTATTGGGTGTCGAAAAATTTGCTCGCGTTGAGCCTGGTAGTGGTCAGTGCCAGTCTGTATGCAGAGGAAAACTCAGACACGGATACGTCGAGCCCCTCCCCTCTGAAAACCGAGGTGGAATTTGGCTATCAGGCACACAGCGGTAACTCTGATTCAGAATCTTTAAATAGTCGTCTTGAAGGAGTTTATACAGAAGGGCGTCACCGGCATTCCGGTGAATGGAAGTTTTATAAGCTCAATAAGAATGGTAAGGAAGACAAACGTCAGTCCACCTACCAATTGCAAAGCGATTACAAGCTCGGTCCTCGCACTTACCTTTATGCTAACTTCAAAGGCATCGATTCCAAATACAGTGCTTATTTCAAAGATTACACTTGGTCGAGCGGGTTGGGTTATCAGTTTTCTTATACCGACGATTTGAAGCTTTCGATGGAATTAGGTCCCGGCTATCGTCACCAAAAGCCAAATCTTGATGAGCTGGATGACGATGATTTGATCTTTCCTCATAACGTGGATGAGTTCATTTTTCGTGGTCTGTTCAAGGGGGATTGGAAGATGCTTCCTTCACTCTCTTTAAGTGCGGAAATTTCAATCGTCAGCGGTCAATCCAATACGCGATTCGACAATGAAGTGAGTATTACCAACACTATTACGGAGAACATCGCGCTGAAACTGACTCACTCTCGCCAGTATCTGGATCGCGTCCCGAATAATTTGAGTAACACGGATACGGTTATCTCAGCCAACTTGTTGGTAAAGTTTTAGCTCCCCCTCCTTTCTTACAGGCATAAAAAAAGCTGGCATAAAGCCAGCTTTCTCAAATCGCTTGGTACTGAATTACTCAGCAGCAACAACTTGTAGGTCAACTTTAGCAAATACTTCAGAGTGAAGTTGGATGCTAATTTCGAACTCACCAGTGTTACGTAGAGCACCTTCAGGTAGGCGAACTTCGCTCTTAGCAACTTCAACACCTGCCGCTGTGATAGCGTCAGCGATGTCGCGAGTACCGATAGAACCGAACAGTTTACCTTCGTCACCAGCTTTAGATGCGATAACAACAGCCTCAAGAGCGTTTACTTTCTCAGCACGAGCTTCAGCAGCAGACAGTTGCTCAGCAACTTTTGCTTCTAGTTCAGCACGACGAGCTTCGAACATTTCAACGTTAGCTTTAGTAGCCATTACTGCCTTATTCTGAGGGATAAGGAAGTTACGAGCGTAACCAGATTTAACGTTAACAGTATCGCCAAGACCACCTAGGTTACCGATTTTATCAAGTAGAATAACTTGCATTGTTTAATCCTCTTTCTTAATAAAACGACCGATTACTGATGCTTATCAGTGTACGGTAGTAGTGCTAGGTAGCGAGCACGCTTGATAGCGCGAGCTAGTTGACGCTGGTATTTAGCGCTTGTACCAGTGATACGGCTAGGTACGATTTTACCAGCTTCAGTGATGTAGTTTTTAAGAGTTGCTACGTCTTTGTAATCAATCTCTTGTACGCCTTCTGCAGTGAAACGGCAGAATTTACGACGACGGAAGAAACGAGCCATGGGCTATCTCCTGATCTTAAATATGTATGATGTTGTCGGCATGTAACACTAATTTCCCGTTGCCATTTCGGCTGGTTTGATAAGCAACAAAACCGCTTACCTTAATGTGACTGCCTATAACGAGTTCTTGAGTTAATTCTTTTGACTTTTGCCCGCTGATGACGACCGGCATACGACAATACACTTGTCTCGGAAGGTCAGCTTCTAACACTGTGGAGCGATGTTCCAGCCAAAATCGGCAATGAGGAACGCCCGCAGGGCTTTGGCTTCGAATTGGTGCTTTCGCGACAGTGCCACTCAGCTCCATTCGATTGGTCATTGAATGAATTACTCAGCAGCTGCTTCTGGTTTAGCTTCTGTGCGCTCAGAACGCTCTGCACGCTCTTCACGACGAGGAGCACGCTCTGCACGCTCTTCTTTCTGCTTAAGCATGATAGATTGCTCAGTTACAGCAGCTTTAGTGCGCATGATCATGTTACGTAGAACTGCATCGTTAAAACGGAAAGCAGTTTCTAGCTCGTCGATCACTTCTTGACCAGCTTCAACGTTCATTAGAACGTAGTGAGCTTTGTGAAGCTTGTTGATTGGGTAAGCCATTTGACGACGACCCCAGTCTTCTAGACGGTGGATAGTACCGCCAGCTTCAGTGATTGAACCAGTGTAACGCTCGATCATGCCAGCAACTTGCTCGCTTTGATCAGGGTGCACCATGAATACGATTTCGTAATGACGCATTGGTTGCTCCTTACGGATTATTCAGCTTCCACAAATGGCTCGGTCGTCCAGAGGAAGCAAGGAACTAAAGAAAATTGACCGAGAATTAAGGACGGCAAATAGTATAGAAAAACACCGCTAAGAGCAAGGAGTATTTGAAGGTCTAAAATAGATATTTTCGAAGACAAAAGTAAGGCATCGACAGAGACTGACGATGCCATGTAAAAACAATAAGTAACAACGCTATGTTAACTGTCTGTGCTTTCGAAAATCTTGTCTGCTGATGCCGCAACAAATCCAGGATAAAGCTCGCCATTTGCCATTGGATAACGCTTGGCGAATTCATAAAAACCACCAGGAACGACTTCTGTGCCTTCAATGAAGGTCACGGGGACTTTGTCCGCCATGGTCGAGGACTGCTCTAGCAGTACATCTGGTGAGCCTTTCACTTCTCCACCAAATTCATTGATGGTGAAGCCCGAGTTGCGAAGGTGATCGTTCACCCCTTTCACTTCTTCAAAAGCATTCAGTTGGTTGACGCTAACGGTAAAGTGGTTAGCACCGTAACCGTGTGCCGCCAGCCAGGATGCGTATTCGCTTTCTTTAGCCAGCTCTTTATAGTCGATGTGGCTAATGTCCCACAGCCGACCACCGTACAGAAATTCGCTGCCTGTTAGCTTGGAACTGTCGACCTGTTTAACCAGGCTATTGACAATATCCTGAACGGTTTGAGAACACTTGTGAACTTCCAGTTCACTGATGAACACTTTTGGCTGTTTAGGATCCGGATGCTCAAAGTGTTTGGCCACCAGCTTCTTCGATTCAAAAACATAGTCACCGGCAGGTTTGTAACCGATCTCTAGCAAAGGTTTGGCTAGCGTTTCAATCCCTAATGGCTCGACACCAAAGGTGCGCAGTGCAATGTGATCGTTAATGAGTGGCTCGTCTTCTTGCAGTAACTCATGCACTTTGTGTGCAGAGGGGCAAAGACGAGTGATGTAGTCATTCCAAAGTGAAGCAAACAAATTGTCTGGCGACATAACGCCTCCTTGTTAAATCTACCAAGACAGGTAGGGGTTATTGGCAGTCACCTCAACCCGAGGTGACCTCAGCCTGTGACAGAGTTCTGGTTGACTTCCAGTTATTATTATTTTGGCTCGAATTGTTAGGGGCTAATTACCTATGTGGATAGCCCCGATATTATTTTGTTTACTATTTTAGCTCGACACCCGGGCTGAGCGTGGCTGGCAATACTGTCTCTTGCCCTTCCATAGATGCCATTGGGTACGCACAGTAATCTGCGGCGTAGTAAGCGCTCGGGCGTAAGTTGCCAGAGGCTCCCGGTCCGCCAAATGGGGCATCACCACTTGCGCCCGTTAGCTGACGGTTGCGGTTTACAATGCCTGCTCTGATGTGCTCGACAAAGTAGTCCCAGTCGCTATCCAGGGTAGAAACCAAACCAGCAGACAGACCAAATCGGGTGTCATTTGCCATGTCCACTGCGGACTCCAGCCCTTCATAACGAATCACCTGAAGCAGGGGACCGAAGTATTCTTCGTCTGGCAGGTTTTCAATCTCTGTGACATCAATGATGCCCGGAGTGACAAACGCTTCTCCTTTTGATGCTGCCTCAATCAGGCTCACACCGCCCAAACCTTGTAGGTTGGTTTGCGCTTCAAGAATACCGCTCGCAGCCTGAATAGAAATTTGAGGTCCCATGAAAGGAGCGGGATCTGCGAATGGTTCATCGACCCGGATGTTGGCAGTAGAAGCTACCAGCTTGTCGATCAGAGCATCGCCCTTTTCGCCGACAGGCACGTACAGACGACGAGCGCAGGTACAACGTTGACCCGCACTGATAAACGCAGATTGAATGATGGTATACACGGTCGCATCCACATCACCGTAATGATCTGCGATGACCATTGGGTTATTGCCGCCCATTTCAAGCGCCAGCATCTTATCTGGCTGACCAGCAAACTGGCGATGCAGAACATGACCTGTATTGGCGCTACCAGTGAAAAGAACACCATCGATTTTTCTGGCATTCGCCAGCGCAATCCCTGTTTCTTTCGCACCTTGTACTAGGTTAATCACACCATCAGGCAAGCCTGCCTGTTGCCATAGCTTCATCGCGAATTCACCAGTCCAGGGCGTTTGCTCTGAAGGTTTGAATACCACGGTGTTGCCTGCCAATAAAGCTGGAACAATGTGACCATTAGGCAAGTGACCCGGGAAGTTGTAAGGGCCAAATACTGCCATCACGCCGAGTGGGCGGTGGCGAAGTACAATTTGGTTGCCTGCAGCTTCGCGCTGCGCTTCGCCTGTGCGATCGTGGTAAGCGCGAACTGAGATGGCAATTTTGCCTGCCATTGCGCCCGCTTCAGTACGAGTTTCCCAGATGGGTTTACCCGTTTCTTTGGCAATGATGGTCGCGATTTCTTCGCTGTTCTCTTTCACCAGCTCGGCAAACTTTAAGACAACGGCTTCACGCTCAACGAATGGTAGTTTCTTCCATTGCAAAAACGCGGTGCGTGCGGCATCAACTGCCGATTCCACCTGCTCTTCCGTCGCGCCTTTGCCTTCCCAAATCGTCTCGCCATTGTATGGACTGGTTGAAGCCAGCGCTTCGCCTGCGCCTTCTACCCAAGATCCGTTTATCCAGTGCGTGCTCATACTGCTAATCCTTCTATCCTGTTCACGTTACTGTGCGAGCAAACGCACGTAATCACCGTCTTTAACTTCCAATGCATTCGCCACTTCCTGGCTCAGCATAACGGTGTCGGTTGCTTTGTCGTACGCAGCAGTCGCTGCGGTCGCTCTGAAGTTTTCGAACGATGAATTACACATCAAATAATGCTGTGCGCTTGAATGTTCCTGTACGCTGACTTGTGCCCGGAACGAGTGGCGTACCGATTCGATATTTCGAAGGTCACACTCCACCGACGGACCAGCGTCAAAAATGTCGACATAACCTCGGCACGAGAAGCCTTCCTGTTCGAGCAAACGAAGGGCAGGACGGGTGTTGTCGTGCACTTTGCCGATCACTGCCTGTGCTTCTGATGACAGTAAGTTGATGTAAATAGGCAATTTAGGCATGAGATCGGCAATAAAGCCTTTCTTACCAATACCCGTCAGGTAATCTGCCATGGTGAAATCAATCGAGAAGAAATGCTCCTGCAGCCATTGCCAGAATGGTGAGTTGCCTTCATCGTCTGACACCCCTCGCATCTCTGCAAATACGGTTTCTGAGAAGCGATGCGGGTGCTCTGCCATCATCAAGAAACGACATTTGGACATCAGGCGACCGTTTAACCCCTGACGAAATTGCGGGCGCAAGAACAGGGTACAGATCTCACTACACCCGGTGTAATTGTTACCAAAGGTCAGCAGTTTAACGACGTTATTCACGCCTAACTTGGGTGACGAATGCACCACTTTACTGATGTGGTAAGTGTAAAAAGGCACATCCCAGCCAATGGATGCTTCAATGCCCGTAGTGCCAGCTACTTCACCCGTTTCGCTGTCGAAACCGACCATTAAGTAGCCTTCATCTCCGGGTTCGGTGACTTCAGATTTGCCGAAACTGTAGACCGAGTGGTCAATGCGATTGGTTAATAATTCTTCGTTGACAGGAAGAGAAGTAAATCCATGTCCTGATTCTACGGCACAGGTATTCAGTGCCTCATAATCTAGTTTCGTAATAGGACGAACTACCAGCATCACAACTCCCTCCAGATGCTATTGCAGAATCTCGCGCCAAGAAAAAGGACGGGTACGTTCACACCCGACCAGTTCGATGTGCCGAGCTACTGCCTTAATCTAGGGTCTGCTAACCTTTCGAGGTAGAATTTTGTTCGAGATATAAGCGTTTTAATCGCGGCGCAAGGGATTTAGCTTAGTCATTCTAAGCAAAGCCATTGCAACAAAGAGTAAAACGCTTATAGCCGAACCCTTTGGGCAGCGTTTGTGGCTCCTTTCTACTGTGTTATCGCTTATTGATGTAGGATCGCTACACCGAATAAGCGCTGCCTTGTATAAAGAACCCACAACTCGCTGCAAAAATCAGCTCGAAAGGTCAGCAGCCCCTATGCTTGCGATGGCTTTTTCTAGTCTTGCCAGCCCTTCTTCGACTTCTTCTTTTGAAATCACAAGAGACGGGGTAAATCGAACGACGTTGGCACCAGCAACCAGAACCATCAGCCCTTCATTACCTGCTGCAACCAGGATGTCGCGAGCACGACCTTGCCACTCTTCATTCAGAGCTGCGCCTAGCAGCAGACCTTTACCGCGAATTTCAGAGAAAATCGGGTACTTATTGTTAATTCTAGACAATCCTTCACGGAACAGCGCTTCACGTTCTTTCACGCCTTCCAGAACGTCTGGCTGGCCTACAACATCAACCACAGCTTCTGCTACCGCACACGCCAGTGGGTTACCACCGTAGGTTGAACCATGAGTACCAATTTTCAGGTGCTGAGCCAGTTCTGTTGTGGTCAGCATGGCACCGACAGGGAAACCACCACCCAATGATTTTGCCGTGCTTAGAATATCTGGTGTGATACCAAGACCTTGGTATGCGTAGAAGTCGCCTGTACGACCATTACCTGTCTGAACTTCATCAAAAATCAGCAGCGCATTGTGTTTGTCACACAATTCACGTACCGCTTTTACGAATTCTGGAGTTGGGGAAACAATGCCGCCTTCCCCCTGAAGAGGTTCCATCATGATGGCGCAGGTGCGATCTGAGATGTGAGCTTCGAGCGCGTCGATGTCGTTATATGGAAGGTGAGTAACATCACCCGGCTTAGGACCGAAACCGTCTGAGTAAGCAGCTTGCCCACCCACAGTTACGGTAAAGAATGTGCGGCCGTGGAAGCCTTGTTGAAATGCGATGATTTCAGATTTCTCTTCGCCGTGCTTATCTGCTGCCCAGCGACGTGCCAGTTTCAATGCCGCTTCGTTTGCTTCTGCACCTGAGTTTGCAAAGAAGACTTTCTCAGCAAAGCTTACTTCGGTCAGCTTCTTCGCCAAACGTAGCGCTGGCTCATTGGTCATCACGTTACTCAGGTGCCAGATTTTGTTCGCCTGATCTGTAAGAGCAGATACCATCGCGGGATGACAATGTCCCAAGCAGCTCACAGCGATACCACCAGCAAAGTCGATGTATTCTTTACCAGCTTGATCCCATACTCGTGCACCTTCACCACGAACAGGAATGATCTCCATCGGGTTGTAACAAGGCACCATTACGTCATTAAACAGGCTGCGTTCTACTTTGTTTTCCATTGTCATCACATACTCCATTCCGATCCCAATGTATTTGAGCAATAGCCAGAATCCGATACCACGTGGTATTTTCTACTGCTCAAACATTGTATTTACATTAAATTAACTATTTCAATAGTGATTTGTTCTTTTTATAGAACAAACAACACGCTAGCTGCCAAGAGCCATGAGTATTTATGCACCAGCCAAATGCTTTTATGAAGCAATTTATACTTATATGTAAAATAAGCTGGGGTTAACCATATATAGATAGAAGGGTTACGAAGACAAGCGAATCGTATTGCGAATAGTTTTGCATAGAACGCTATTAAGAAAAAAAACGGAAAAAATGTTAAGAAAAGTGACCCGAAGCAGGCTTTAACGACGCAGAAAGTTGGCGAGCAACTCGTGCCCTTGCTCTGTTTTGATGGATTCAGGGTGAAATTGCACCCCTTCAATAGGCAAAGTGTTGTGCTGAAAGCCCATGATTTCGTCGAATTCACCGTCAGCGTCTTTTGTCCAGGCCGTCACTTCAAAGCAGTCTGGAAGTGTTTCTGCTTTGACCGTCAGAGAGTGATAACGCGTGACCGTCAACGGCATATTCAGCGCTTCAAACAGTCCTTGCTGCTCGTGCCAGATTGGTGAGGTTTTTCCGTGCATCACTTTCTTCGCACGAATCACATCTCCACCAAATACCTGAGCAATTGCCTGATGACCCAGACACACACCTAATATAGGCAATTTGCCAGCAAAGTGTTTTATAGCCTGCAGCGAGATCCCTGCTTCATTCGGAGTACACGGTCCGGGGGAAATAACTAAGTGGCTAGGTGCTAGTGCTTCTATACCTTCTATGGTTATTTCATCATTACGCACAACTTTGACATCCGCACCCAGCTCGCAGAAGTACTGATACAAGTTGTAGGTGAAAGAGTCGTAGTTATCGATGATTAACAACATAAAGGCAGTTTATAGACATGTTACTTAAGGGCGGTATTGTGCAGCAGAGTCACGGAAAGGCAAGTGAAAATTCAGGTTAGTTTGGGTCTGCTGACCTTTCTAGGTTAAATTTTACCCGAATGGGATGCTTGGTCAGATACGTTTTGATCGCGGTGCAAGATTTTAAATTTCGCCGATTTATCCGGTTATTTTTCCGAACATCATTCCAACACTTTAAACCCTTCGGTTGTCAACAGATTGAAATCAAAGTCGGTGAAAAGAAAGCGCTTTTTCACTTTGTTCTACGATCAATGTCTCCTATCAGCACCTTCCATAAACATCCAAGTTCGAGATATTAATAAATATGAATCTCATTGCTATGCGATTCGATTAATATTACTAACAATAAACATAGGATGTACGATGCATAAAAAACGGATTATCTCATTAGCAATTGGGGCAGCAATTGCTTATGCCGGCACAGCAGGCGCAACTGATAGATTCCACGCCGACCGTTGGCTAACACCAGGTGACCCTCTATTACAACATCAGTGGAACTTACTAAATACTGGTCAGGCGGCTTTCGCAGCACAGGGTGGTGTTGCAGGGCATGATTTGAACTTGTGGCAAACGCATTTGTTTGGATACGGCGGTCAGGGCGTGATTGTTGCCGTGGTTGATGACGGGCTTGAGATTGCTCATCCAGATCTGGCACCAAACATTAAACCGGGTTCCTGGAACTTGGTTACAAATACCAACGATCCTACGCCAACAAAAGCATCAGCCAGCCACGGTACGTCAGTAGCGGGTATTATTGCAGCGGCGGGTGGCAACAATGAAGGTGTTCGTGGTGTTGCTCCACAAGCCGGACTGAAGGGTTATAACTACCTAGACGAGCAGTCTATCGAAAGCTGGCTCATTACCCACGGTAAAGACCCAAGAACGGCTGATGTGCGCGTGTTCAACCAAAGCTATGGTTCTCAGCCTCTATTTAGTATCCCTTACGACTTAACCAATAATCTGAACCTGGCAGTTCAGGATGCGGTTCACCAAGAAGTCAGTACCACAGCACATCAGGGCAAAGGGGCACTGTTTGTTAAGTCTGCCGGTAATGGCTTCGGACGCACCAGTGTTCGATTCACCAGTGGCGCTACTTTCCGCATTCTTCCAAAAGACTACGATACTGCAGAAGTGCCTAATGAAGGGCTGCCATGGCAGAACAGTAACCTTTCTTTCAACAACGCCAACTACTGGAATATGACGATAAGTGCGATGAATGCCGATGGTAAGCTGTCTTCATACTCTTCCGTTGGTAGTAACGTCTTCCTGACTGCTCCTGCGGGTGAGTTTGGACGTGACAAACCAGCTCACGTTACCACTGACCTAATGGGTTGTGATCGTGGTTACAACACCATCGAGCGAGCAGATCGTAACGGCTTGCATGGCGGAACAGCGGACGATCCAAACTGTAACTACAACGGCGTTATGAACGGTACGTCTTCTTCCGCGCCGAACACATCTGGTGCCGCTGCTTTGCTTATGAGCGTACGCCCGGATTTATCTCAGCGTGACATTCGCCACCTATTGGCGACAACAGCAACCAAAATCGACGCAGAGCACGTGAATACTGACATTTCTTACACCACTTCATCCGGTGTATCACGAACTGTCACAGGGTTAGAAGGATGGTCTGCCAACGCTGCAGGTTATGACTACAGCCCATACTACGGCTTCGGTCTTATTGATGTAGATAAAGCGATGTTTGCCGCACGCACTGCGCAGCCTCTGCCACCATTACAGCTCACTGAATGGAAGACCACTACAGCAAACATCACTGTGCCAGACGCGGGTGATCAAGCCGTTACGGATACAGTAGCCATCAATGATGCGCTTAAAGTGGAGTCAGTTCAGGTTAAAGTTGATATTGACCACGAGCGTACCAGCGATCTGCTGATCGAATTAGTCTCTCCTTCCGGTACCAGCAGTGTTCTGATGTCTCCTCGTAACAGCCTGGTTGGACGTTCTCTACTGCAAGGTATTGGACAAGCGATTGGTGACGAAAGCCGCGGTTACCGCGATCATCTGTTACTGAGCCATAAGTTCTATGGTGAAGATGCTGCAGGTGAGTGGACATTGCGAGTGACAGATACCAGCGGTGAGCACAGCCACTGGATCCTGCGCAACCGCAATGACGAAACTCAGAGCTTCAACATCCCTCACTTCAACAACAGCGTACCGGGCACGATCAACCATTGGTCAATCCGTATTATTGGTCACCAAGGTTAATCAAGGAGATACCTATGAAATTTAAAGCGATTGTACTTGCCTCTGTATTGGTTTCTGCATCGGCAATGGCAAACTCAGACATTAAAAATGAGATTGGTATTTCTGCTGCGCCGGGTGAAAAAGTGCTTATCAACGGTCAAACCTTTTTCAAAGAGAAAGAGGAATCTTTCTCACTGCTTCGTTTCCTAGGCTTTGACAACCCTGTTGAAGTGTATGCAGGTGACGCACTTACTGATGAAACGGGCATCGAGACTCACAAAGCCAGTGGTGTCATTTTGGTAAGAGCAAGCCAGGATCAAGCGAAAGCTCTGGCGAAGGAGTACGGCTTAGAGGTGGTATCTCAGGCAGGTTCTATTTCTGTATTGAAAGCATCTACATCCACTGAACTGCTTAACTTAGCGTCTCAGTTGGAAGCTAAAGGTGTCACTTTACAAGTCGAGCTTGTGAACAGCGCTGAGCAACCAGAATAAATACAGCCACAGTAAACATACAAAGCCTTGGTACTCCACCAAGGCTTTCTTGTTTAAGCGTGACCAAATAGAAATAAAAAACCAGCAGAGGGCATCTGCTGGCTTTGTAATGATCTCAATCTCGTATAAGCGAGTTACTTACAAGAAATTTGGTCCCAGTTCCAACCAGAGTTCGGATTGCTGCCCGGAGTATCCCAGACACCTGGGTTATTTTTCGCGATATAGCACTTACCTGCATGAGTCACTTTGTCACCATTGGCAACCTGGCTAACACCTTCTTGCCACTCAATGAATCCATTTGGATTTGTTGGTGGAGGTGTTGGTGTTGTTGTGCCGTTAAACACTTCCCATGCACCGCCTAGCGCTGGGTCATCACCCTGAGTCCAGTTTTTCGCTTGGTAAACCACACCTTTACGTGCCGCTTTGTCGCCTTTGTTGTAAACCTTGTTCACATCCCAACCCGCAACGCCGTCTACCGGAGGCTCAGCGCCTGCACCTGGCTCTACTGGAATCGCTTTATCAACAATGCGAACTTCTGGCCAAATTGAGTGAGAGCCGTAGAAGTTAGTCACACACTTCTCGTAGTCACCCGGAACAAGAGCAGAATATGCCGTTTGGAAAGGTACCAGTTCACATTCAAACGATGCGCCTCCCGGACGTTCTGGGTAGTGCTTCCAGTTGCCATCCCAGTTGGTGTAAAGCACGTCTGTTGAACCTTTCAGGTTCAAGCTACCAAATGGCGTTTGCTGATAGCAAGTGTTCTTCTCATCTGCTTCAATTGGGATCTGGTAGTGAGCCGCTAATCCTTCCCAGTAGCTGATGCGGTTAACTGGCTGACCTTTTGTCTTATTGTGCTCACCACACTCAATACCACCGTTGATCACATTGATGGTAGTACCAAAGCCATAACCAATACCAGCTTCGATTTCACGCTGTGATGGTTTCCATGTACGGTCAATAACATGAAGCATGGCCGGTTTTGGTGCCTGAGGAGTCAGGAAGAACCAGATAGCAGAAGCCATGTTCAACCAGGAATCTGCCACCAAAGCAGGATTCTTAAGAAGCACAGTCGCATCACCATCGAACATCACTTCCGAGAATGCACCGTAGTTAAAGTGGTAAGACAGCTGCTTCGCACCACGACCAAAGTAACCTTGTCCAGGTTCGCACGGCCAGCGTCTGTTCTGCCAGTCATCAGAACCACACCCTGTTGTGTAGCCTTCCTGACCTTCAGCCCAGCCCATCTCTCTTACGTGGAATAGGGCTTGCTGCCACTTTTCCAGACCAAGAGGGTTATCTGAAACATTACTTACTTCAACGTGACCACCTGTTTCCTGCGCAAAGTGCGCAAAAGCCGTCACAATCGATTTCTTACAGATAGCATCTGAATCACGGCCGTCAGTGTATTCGCCACAGAACGCTGGGAATTTACCAATCGCGCGCAGGAAACGTGTGTAAGAGTATTCTGGTGCCGCCATGTGAGTTAAGAAATCCCACTCGGTTTGTGGGAAGACACGCTCAACACGTTTAACGTTTTCTGGGTTGGTCGTCAGCCCTGGCTGAATCGCTTCAACTATCGTGTTTGGACGAGTTTCGAGTGCTTTCGACCAGATGGCATACATAGGATCGGAAGTTTGAGACTTTTCTACGGCTTGAATATCTGCACGAGCAATGATGTAACCGTTTGGATTTGTAGGGTCCGGTTGGATGTTCATTGCAGCAAATGCATTTGCAGACAACAAACCACCAATCAATACTGAAAGGTAACGTTTTGTTTTCATTCCTATTCCTCTCGCTCCATAAAAATAAGGAAATTAGCAGAATGATAATTTAGTCAATGGATTATTCGCAGTGAATTCTATAAGCATAATGAATATCTCCGAGTCACTTCTACCAAATGAAAACCGAACACCAACTGGCTACATTTTTATTGAGCGATTTATCGAGGAAATAACAGGTTTAGTAAACAACTCTATTGATATGACAAGATCACACTTTGAGCCATAAAGAAAAACAGAAGCCAAAGGCTTCTGTTTTAAAGGGAAATGCAAGTTGATGTTAAATTCTGGCTTGTTCCAGTACATTTTCTGCGTAGTTTTTGAGGCTTGTGATCCCTATAGTTGGGATATACTCCTCAAGTACATCAATCGCTTCTGGGTACTGCACTGCCATGTTCCCTAGCAAATCAACCAGTTGCTTAATCACTTGCTGGTTGGTTTCAGCAAATAGGCGCTCTTTGTATACCTGAACAAACTCAGATCTCGGCGTGGTGAAACTCAGACCTGCTGATGCGATTTCTCGAACGCGTTCATCTTCAGCTTCCAATGAACCAAGCAATACAGACTGAGCTTCTGGTGTATTAACGAATCGGAGTGAATTGACGGCCGCATGGCGCACGGATTTATTCTCATGGCTTAAGAAGGGCGTCACCTTGTCTGTTTGGTTCGGTGAACCAATGTTACCAAGCACACTCAGTGAATCAGCAATATCACTCGCGTCTGAAGCCTGACTCAATTCAAGTTCAAACTGTTCATAGAGCTTATTCGCCCTGTCTTCATCTCTGTCCAGTAAGTTATTCGCCATGCTACCCAAAACCAATTTTGCCTGGACTTGATCTTCATGTTTAAAGAGCGTTCGAGACATTGTCTGAACCGCATCAACACTTGCCTGAGTCGGCTCTTTTAGGAACGCAAGCTTTAGCATGATTGCCTGTTGCTTCGATACCGACGAAGTATTGAGTACATCCAGCAAAATTTGCTGAGCTTCAGGTGAGCCAATATTGACCAAAAGTGCACTCAGCATTTGAAAAGACGGATGGCTGGCGTTGTACATCCTCATCCACTCTTCTATCTGAGCCAGCTTTGACGAGTCCAACGCAACCCAGGCACGAAGCTCGAAGAACAACTGAGAGCGCTCTTTATTCCCATAAGACGGCGTTGCGCGCAGACGACCTTTGAAAGTATCAGGATCAGCGTTAGACAAGGTATTCTCATACATTTGAGTCTTCAACAGCGTTTTCTGATAGTGACCAGCCAACGTATCCTTAACGACTTGCCCAACCAAAGCCGTTCTGGTGTCTGCTATTTTTGACTGAAAGAGGTAGTTCAGGCTGAGAGACATGCTCTCTTTAGCCATCAAACGGTTAGCGGAGAAGGTACTTCGCTCTCTGTTAGTTTGAATCTGCTCGATTCGTTTAAAGAACCGACTGATAACCACATTCGTGGATTGATTCATACGGACTTGCGGGTTAAGCGCAATGTATTCTTTTAAGATCGTCGTATCTAACGTTGGAGAGGAACCTTCCTGCAAGCGGTAACTCACATCGTAATCTGAGGTAAAGTCGCCTTCTACAGTCTGCCAGTTCGCTTTACCGTCGTTGGTAAGTGAAACCTGAAACTGCCCTATCCACTCTTTTAATACAGGAGAGAACTCAGCAAAGTAGCGTTCCTGAAACTCTAAGCCGGATAAATGACCATCTTTACTCAGGACGCCTGTTGCAACGATGTCCTTCGGCCATACCCAATTCACTTCTTCGTTGATACTGGCTTTAAAAGTGTCTGCATCAAATGAAAACTCCAATTGATAGCCCAATGCATTTTCCTCGATAACATGGATATGCATCTTACCTTTGAAGGCATAATCCACGTTTATCGAAGAGGCAATAAGGTTGGCAGCTTCGGCATACCCCGAAGCATGACCAGATGCATCACTGGTGTACTCTAACCCGTAAGTGTATGTCTTACCGGGCTCGAAACGGATCAAGTAGTTTTGCTCCGTTCCTTTGACATACCCAATCAAAATCAAAGCAACAACCGCTGCCATTGCAGCCAAGTACAGCGTTACCTTTTTTGTCATTCTTTACCAACCTAACTGTTTTTAGTGTAAGAAACCGTGCAGGCTTCTTAGCACATTTGCGTTATCAATTTTTTCTTGCTCAGTGACCGAAGTCGATGAGGTGCCACTAAGCGAACTTACAGGCACGGAATCACTGAAGCTCTCAGCTCCCATGTGCCAGTCGGCGGAGTTTCGAGCCATCACACCCTGAGCACGTGATTGCGCCGAGTTGTGATCAATTGTCGCCGCAAGCCAGGATTCATACTGCTCCAGGTTTTGCTTAGCCGATTGATTACTCAACTGAAACTCTGCTCGTTTTTGAGGAAGTAAGGTAACAGATGCACTTTCAAGTTCCTCTTTTAACTTCGCAAACGTATTTTGAATTCGAACCTGAGTCTTAGAGCTATAGTCATTCAGAGCAACGTGTCTTTGATACAGGTTCACTTTGCCTTTTAACGCATCCGCTTCACGTCGGTCGGTCTGGTCTATCAGAGAACCATTCATCTGAACACCATGATAGCCATAAACCAATTGCCAGTTCATGATCGGTTTCGACCATGCATAACCAGAGTAGCTATAAAGGTTTTTGGACTTTCTCTTACTTCGGATACATGGATACGGAATTTTTATAAATCCAATTTTCTTTTTACAGATCTTGATCCAAGGATACTCAACATACGCGCTGATACCACCGCTCATGGCTCTCAGCAGTACGTCAGAAGTCAGACCGAGTTTGAGGTAAGGTTCACCAGACTGAGCAAAGAACACTCCCGCTTTACCACGAAGTGGAGCAGACAAATTCAATACGTCAATGTTACCTCTTACACCTGCTGACAGGACTTTTTTGATGCCTACTGCCCCTTCACCAAATGCACCTGCTTTCGCCATTGGCTGAAGCTCTGCATACACTTGAGTCATATATAGACCCCAGCTTAGACGCGCATTTGAGCTCGCATACACCCCAACAGAGACATAAACCGGAATAGGACCTATCGCAAATTGCTGAGTGTAATCATAAGAGTAGCTGTATCCATCACCACCACCCAGAAGCTCTATGCTGTCTTTAATGATGCCTTCGTTTTTCAGCCAGTGACGCTTATAAAGCTGGTGTCCCAATACCTGAATATCGACATTGCCTTCCAGCTTCTGAGGACCTACCTCGGCTTGCGCATAAGCCCCGATAGCATTGTTCTCTTTGTTGAAGATGTAAACATCTGCTCGACCCACAGCGATCGCCCATTGAACTTCTTCTGAACCGCGAATTTCGTAATACGCAGACGCTTTAGTACCAGCAATGCTTCGCTTGCCAAGGTCAAAGCCCGTCCAGTCTTTACGCTTCTTAAGCACCAAATCTTCTCGAGTTGGCGGTTCAAAAGATTCATTAAAGCTGATGGTCGGCACATCTGGAATATCCCAGTTAGCCGGAATGGCGAGACCCAAATCTTCGATGGTTTGCTTGATGAACTCAGGAGACGGCATGGTTAACTTTATCTTTAACCCATCCAGTTCTAAGAATTCTGAACCCCACTCCATTGCTTTAACCAATGGAGACCAAGTCAGAATGCTATCGATAGCTGGCAAGTCAAAACCCATTCCAGCCAATGCACTGTTGATCTTATCTTCAATGTAAGAGATCACAGCCTGAGCAGTATTGCCTCCACTTCCGCCGCCGACCATTTGGATCAAGCGATCAACATCAACCTCTGTCACACCGTTCACGGTTTTCATTGGCAGATTCATGGCTTCGTAAACGCTGTAGCCAAGTGCACACAAGATCTTATTGGTGTTGTTTGCAGCTCGAATGTACTGATCGAATTTCGCTAAATCACCAGATTTCAGTCGATATGGTTCATCAAGGAATTCTTTTAACTTCTCGTCAGCATGGTCCGCGATATGTCCATTAACCTTTTCCACCAGCCTATCGACGTTTATTTGCGGGCAGCTTCCAGGATCAATGGCATCCAAACGACGCATTAACTCTTTGCGAGCATAAAGCTCTAACGCATCCAACAAGCGCTTCTGTAGCAATTCCGGATCGTTAAATAGCTCGTAGATATCTACGGGCAACTGTTCAAAGGATTCATCACGCATACTATACCCGTATGGCGTGATCTGCGCTTCCAGCTGGTTTGCTAACCCAATGTACTCGTTGATCTCAATACGCTCGGGCTGAGTTTCCGAAGTTACATGAAGCAGCAGGTAAGTCTTACCAGATTGAACATCCAGCTCCAGATCGTCATTCGGATCTTTGTTTGCCAACTCTCGAATTTCACTATCCGTAAACGGGACAAACTCTTTTGGCGTTCTGTCTCCAAGTACAAGTTTGATGATTTCTTCCCCTGCTGATGCTCCTGCGTTTTGTGCAAACACAGAAGGCACATTAAAGAAAGTGAATAGAGCAAAGAGACAAAGCAGTTTCTTCAATGTAGACATCATTGTGTCACCTCCGAGAAAGGTGCTTGAGGAACACGAGATAACTGAGCATGCAGATAACGTTGCTGATCAAGCGTCATTTTTTGAATAGCGGTACGATCCAACCCAATCAAACTTTTCAGTAATGCGCAGTTATATTTCTGGTGGTTTGCCGAAATTTTGCATTGCGGCGCATACGTTGACAGTGTTCTCCGATACACATCATAAAGGGTAATGTATGCCCTTCTTTGAGCCACACTCAGAGCACGTTTTGCATCGTTGTACTTTCTGTCCATAAAATTCAGACTCGGCTGCTTCAAGGAGGCTTCTAACGGACTGCTTATGATTCGAGCTCTGTCTTTTTGGTAAGTGGCTTCAAAGGTTTTGAAGTGAGCATCTGCAAGGAACCAGTCCCGGCGTGCTCGTGATGTGACAAACGACGCCGCTTTAGATGCATCATCAACAGGTTTGGACACCAGTGACTCAACCGCAAAGAGTTGCTTTAAGTTCTCTAACGACTGAGTTAATTCAGGGTATTGGAGCCTTGAAAGATTGATGATCGACGCCAGTACGTCACTGGTTAGCAACAGGGCACTCTCTAAACGAGACATCTGCTCAACTGTGAATGTTTTGCTGATATCGTCAAATGCACCATAAGTTGTGGTGACATTTGTATTCAAAGCAGGAATTGTTGCGCTGAACTCCTGGATGTAATCCGTCGGATATTGAGGTATGTCATTCAGCACCGCCATGCCTCGGATAGCCTGCTTGCGGATATGAGAAGATTCATCAATTGCTGTGTAGAGTTCATTGAGTAGCAGAGACATTTCACTTTTAAATGCACCTGCATCCGATTTAGCTAAGGTTTGATGATCACTTAAACGACGCCTTAAGTCGTTCATTTTATTCATCCAGACATTATGTTCGGCATACCATTTCGATACTTTGTCTGATACACCGTTTTGCCCTAAGTAATGCTCATCTCTTGCCAGTCTGTACTGACCTAATGATTGTAATATTTGATCAATTCGATAATTGATTTGATTGAGAGACTTTTGCTGGTTGTCCAACTGTTCAGAGGTCACGTTCGCTGCGATTGCATTTCCCTGAAATAGCGCCAATAGCAAAGCCGCTCCAACTAGCCTAACTTTCATGTTATACCCAGTAGAAGTAAATATAAGAGAATAAAAAAGCCACTTAAGTGAATTAACTTAAGTGGCTTGTTTGATTAGAGTTCAGCTAACTTAGCTTGAAGTGCTTTAAGCTTCTCTCGCTCGATACTGCTGGCGTTTCTTGCCACCGATAACGTGTGCTCAATAACATTCACAAGCGCCAGAACTTTTCGGCTATTTGTCGTTTTCATGCTTTCAATGATAGGACGCAGATCTGAACTATTGGTATCAGAATAGGATATATCGCCAGTTAACTGCGCTAGAGAGACTAAGAATTCCCAATGCGCGTAGTGGACAGTCTCGTATTTCTTATACCCAAACTCATCGTAGAGATAATCCAAGTCAAAATTGAATAAGTTCTCGATACCGCCAACGCCAGTTTGTTGCGCCAACTGATCTAACTTCTCAAAATTAGGCTTTGAGTTTACTGGGTCATGTAAGGACGTCTCCATGACCAGTGTCCATTCCATACTTGGGTCATCAAACTCTGAAGGAATATAACCCGAAGTGAAGAAATCAGACACAAATACCGTCGTCGCAATCGTGTCCCATATGGTTGTCATTTCTTGCGTAATCTGATGTTTCATGTCATTGCTTGAACGAAGTAAATTGTCCAGAGACTGTCTTTCCACAATCAAAGAATTCGCTTCAGCAACAAGAACGTCAGCCAGTCTTTCTAGCTCAGTGATGTATTCCGTTCCACCTGTAATATCCAGGTTCACACGCCAGTACGGTTCACTCAGGTCTTGACTGTTAACAACAGCAAACCTGACTGGGCTAGTGCCACATCGTTTCAAGAAGAGATCCAACGCTTTAGGCTCAAATCCTCCGATACCGGACTCAGATGCGACGCCAATTTTTGATAGATTGGAATCTTTATAGTGGAGCGGTACGTTGACTGAAGGCACGGTGGCATTATCCACACAGCTCAATTCATAATACGCAGATGGCAAAACTTCAGATTTGAAGCTTCCTGACCACGTAGACGTCACTCGTGTAGGTATCGGAGTCAAATTCGTCACTTCTGCCGGTATGAAGGTCGTAATGTCACCAACTCTGATTGGTACTAAGCCAAGGTTTTTAGAGATTCGGTTCTTCTTAACAATCTCTTTCAGTTCACCCCGGTAGTCTGCTCTCGGGACTTTGTACGTAAGATCAGCCTGAACAGGTGTCACCGTTAAGTTGTTGCTTACACAGGTTTCAATATTCCCTGCCACACTACAGTGAGAGCCACGGTGATAATATGCAGATTTATCAAACTGGTATGGTCCACTTTCACAGCTGATAACGTTAGCAAACTTGCCCGTACTAGTGTTAAACGCTTCATATACTGCTGCGCAATTTTGAAGCTTCTTACTTACCGAAAATTCGGGATTATTCTGCCTGACACTTAAGTCACCCGCTAAATCTAAGCTTTCCGGATACAGGACTACCGAAGTCTGGCTCGGCGACAAGGTTTTACGTTTGGTGGGTAACGTGTGCCCATTTACCCAATCTTCCAAGCTACAAGACCACTGAGCATGAGCTGGATATTCATTGGATTTAAGCGTACAGGTACTAGCAGCGCTGGTGAGTGAAACACCAGACAACACGGCACCTACGGTTAGGTATAAGTTAGATAGTTTCATAGAGCTGATCATCCCTTAATCATTTGATAACTCTGAACAACAGGACTGCCCTGCTCACACGCTTCAGATATATGAAATTTCACTTTGGTTTGCGTAAACATTGCAGACGCTAATACCGAAATAGTTTGCTGTTCAGAGGTAGAAACCAGTACCTGATTGCCTGCGCAGTCGCTTTCAATATTGAGTGCATTCGGTAATACAATTTCGCAATACTCGCTGTCCATAGCGCACTGTATATTGCTGATTTCACTGACATGAGTACCAGCGGCATTCACTCCCACGGAAAACAAAGCAAGACTGAGAAGAGTTTTGAGTCTCATACTCCCCCCTTACTTAACGCTTTTGCGCGCAAGTACATTGAAAGAAGCCAGTTCAGGCAGGGCGTTATAACAAGCGTTGGAAAGTTCGATCTCAACCTGATGGTTAGTCATCATGGCAGATGAAAGCAGCGCTACAGCTAGCTTTCCTTGCTCGCTATCAGATTCCCATGTGATTTGGTTGGCAGTACATTCAGCCGGACCCACCTGTTCTAAATTCAAGGTCAAAGAACAACGGTTAGTTGCCTGATCGCACCCCAGGCTTTGAATGGATGCTGGTGGAAGACTCTGAGCCATCGCGGCTGTTCCAAATAAGGACAACCCCAACGCGATAAATAACTTATGTTTCATTTCTAAACCTATGTACGTTGTTAATGAATTTCCATGAACGTCGAATTTGAGCCAGTGCTTAAAACCATCTGCCGAGCTTCTTTCGAAGTGTTCACGGATTTTTTAATAGGTAGGTACTGGCTAATTAAATGACATGCCAGTCAATATGCATATCAATCAATGTCTTATGCTAACTTATAATTCTTGGTCGATATATGGACACCAAACAGTGATTCATAGGATTCTGATGCATATCACTATTTTGAATATTCTCTTTTAGGCTTATAAATATCTTGTCTGTCATACAGACGTCGGAAATTAAATAAAGATAAATATTTGGTTATCACAGTGTTTAAAAATGAAAAAAGCCAGCGTTGCGCTGGCTTGCGTATTCAGACCTTTTAACCCTAACTGGCTCGGTTAAACTCAGCCATATTATGTGGCTGCCAAGGAGAGTTGACCGACTTCGGCTGAAGCTGCATTCGCCACAATTCGCGTTTTCCGATGAAGGGTTCCGCTCCCATCAGTGTTGAATGATTATTTACCAGTAACAGGTCGCCTTCTTGAATTTGATGTCGGGTTTGCAATCGTTCATCACCACATATCTGGTTCATACGATTTTCCAAAGGGGTTACCTGATCGTATGTTGGCGAAGCGACAATCTCTGCATTGATGGAAAAGAGAATTTCTGACTGAGCATGCTCCCCTTCACTTTGAGCCCAACGCACAACATCTTGTTTGCTCCATGGGCATTGAGTAACCAATGGGTAAACCATAGATTCCGGCTCTGGATGTTGGGTCTGTGGGGAATAACAAAGCGAGGTATTTCGAAGGGCTTCCCGCTCAAGACCGTGAACGCTGATCGCAGCAAGAGCAGCATCCACTGAAATGATGGCACCAACCCCATCGTGTTGTTGGTTTGAGTGACAACGGCAATACAAGATGAATTCGTCTGGAGTGTAATCTTCGTAACGGTATTTATCCTGATTCACTCCCATGTATGAAGGCGGGCACATCAAATTCCAGTGAAGCGGCAACGCAGCGTGCTCAGTATGTTGAGATGCCATAATTTGAACCTGTCCAAATTGCCAGGGAATGGCAGAGCCTCGCTCACAGTACCAGTTTTCCATTTCGGTAGGTTCACTGAATTCGTTGAACCCGCGCAACGTGACTGTGCCAAACTCTTTCATCAGGTGGCGTAGCTCTTTTTGATTGAGCGCACTCACAGGCAAGTCGGCTGTATTGCTTTCAAGGACTAAACCGGACTTTTCATGGTAAAGCGTGGCAGAAAACTGCTTGAGCTGATGAGCCATTTCCTCTGTTCTGGCAGTTAACTTCAGGTAACACCACGCTCTCTCTTGATGCATCACAGGAATGACCACCCCGCGACTGTTCAAATGTTTTTCTCGCGAATCAACCACGAACTTTCCTGTTGTCGAGTCAAACATCACGGTGCTGTGCCAGGGCGTTTTAAACTGCTTTTCTTCGAAAAGAAACAAGGAGTATTTTTTGCCTACCATTGGGTGTTCATGAATGCTCAAGCGTATGCAATCACCGAAATGCGCTTGCAGAAAACTATCCAGTGCTTTGCCTTGAACCATCATGCCTTTCGCTATTTCAGCCAAACGCTGACGACGAGATTTGTACGAGTATTTAGACAAAACATGCTTCTGGTCTTGGTTCATAAATTTCTTCAATCCCAGATAGGTGTTGTTCATTTTGTTGTTACGCAGTTTGAGTTCAGCAAAATTCTGCTCGTAGCTAGGGTCGCCAAATTTATCTTTCAGTCCTCTGAAATACTGGTCGTCTGTCAGCCCGTCAAAAGCTTCAAAATGCTCGAAATTGACGATCTTTAGATAGTCACTGCAATTCATGCTTTCGACCATCTTTCTTAACTCATCCGAGTATTCGTAATGATGCTCAAGGTCGACAGAGATGTAATCTGAAAACGTATGGTAATCAGAGAAGATGTAAAAAGTGACGCCAGGTTTATACACTGCTTGAATGTCGCGGATGGCTTTCACGAATTTTCGCAGTACTAAGTACTCCCCCATATCCGGTTTGTGCCCTAAAACTTTGTCCAGGTTGTTGGTTTTACACGGGAAAGCAGGAAGAAGCAGTTTTATCTGACCGTCATTCGCAACATAATCGCGTATCTGCTGTTTAAGCTTAACCAACCCCTGAAAGCTGGCATCGGTTTGTGCAAGTAATTGGTTGAGCAAAATAAAGGATATATTTTCCACGCATTGCTCACGTTGAATATCTAGCATAACTAACCCTTAAAATATATTTAAGACTTAAATTTGATGAGAATTTAATTTCAGATATATTCAACATTCAATAAATAACATGATAATAATTGGAATCTTTCTATTATTTACCAGTCATTAATTTAGATATGAATATATTTAGCTAATGGTTATTATTGAATAGTCAGATTGACAATTGTTCTAATAATATTTCGACGTTTTCTAATGGCGTTATAGATTCAATGTAACCATCCGGGCGAATAAGTATCGCATTACCTTGATAATGCGCGTCTCTAGCCCAAAATCTTCCATTGCCTTTTTGATTATGAATCGCTAAGACTTGAACCCAGGCAGGGATATTTTTTAGCTGCTCGTCGCTCTGCCCTATCAAGAGCAGGGTGAATTTGGTGTAGTCCAGCAGGCTGTACAACCGTGTTTTGCTCTCTCCATCAAAGACTTCAAAATCAAAGACACGTGAACCCTCGATCCCAGACTCCCCGTATCGAATTCCCATCCCGGTAATATTACCAGCACGCTTTTCGACAATTTTTACGTAGTCCTGCGCATGAGTTCCGGTGTCTGAGTATTTGGTGGAACGTACTAACTCCCCAGAACTGTCAATCACACTGCGAGCTACGGGCTGGCGTTCAATTTCGTAGCTTTTTAAGAGCTCTTCAGAAGTATGATGGTTAAGCACCATGTTAAGCTTCCACATTAGATTGAATGCATCCGCTAATCCGGTATTCAGCCCCTGTCCCCCATTGACCGAGTGAATGTGACTGGCATCGCCTGCCAGGAATACTCGCTCATTCACAATGAACTTCTCTGCTACCGATTCTTTCACCGTGAATTGCGAAAACCAGACAACTTCTTGAAAACTCAGCGTATGCGGTGACATCGCCCGGTTAATCTTGGCAATGGCTTCTTCCATAGTGAAGTCTTTGGTATCCATGCGAATATAGAATCGGTCAATGTCACCTTCTCTCGGGATCCAGGCTACATCCGACGTTTCAGCCTGAAATACGATAATCTCAGGTACTTTTGGAAAGTCTGTTTCCAGAACGCCGTCGATCACCGCCCAAATAATCTGTGGGCGCACAATTTCGAACGGCACTTTAAAGTGATTACGCACAAAGGATTGTGAACCATCGGCTCCAATCACATAACGAGACCGGATAGTTTCACCATTGGTGAGTGTGGTCAGGCAGCCATCTTCGTCTGTTTTGATGTTTTCAATCGACGTAGAGCGCATGACCTCTTGCTTCATTGCTGTCAGATTTTTATCTAAAAGCTGTTCCACAAAAGACTGCCCAAGCATTAAAAAATGCTTGTGAAAGCACCCTTCCAATTCTTCCCACCAAGAGGACTGGCGAGATACAAACTCACCATTCGCCCACACTGAACTGGTGTTACATGGCTTGCCTAATGGATACAGATCATCAAACAAGTTTACGATTTCCAGAAGTTGTAGCGTACGGGCATTCAATGCATCTGCACGGCCAACTTGAAGCGGCGCGTCAGACTTATCAACCACCACTGAGCTGAGCCCGCACTGCTGCGCCAGATAGTGACACATGAGCCCCACAGGTCCTGCGCCAACGATCATTATGTCAGTCTGTTTAGTCATTGATACGACTCCAGGCTTGGGTTATCAAACGGGGGATTGCTCAGTACCTGCACACGTCGAATGTGGCGTGGCGATTGAGAAATAAAGGCTTCACGACCATGCAGCAAGTTAAAATTATCGGTAATCACAATGTCACCGGTTTGCCATTCATGAGCATAGAAGTTTTGAGGATCGTAAAGGGTTTCTCGAAGAGTCTGATGGAAGTACTCGACTTCCTCTTGAGTAATACCAGTAAATTGGGTATCAGGCGGATTAAGGAGATCGCCTCTCTCTTCAAAATGCGGTTCGTTGTAGCGGATAACTAGGTGGTCTTGCAGCGGGTGTTTGGTAATGATCGGGGAAACGGTTCGGCTGTTGTAAAACTCCATTTTTCGTTCGTAATTACCGATGACTTTCTTCCAAAACTCGACGTGTTCTTCCGGTGCATTTTCAAGTGCCATAATGGTGTTCGTGAACGTTGTTCTGCCACCTTGTCCGGGCTTAGGTGCCTGCACACACTGAAAGATTTGATATTCAGGCACCTGTGGTCGATACATACCATCCCAGTGAAGCGGCATGTAACTGCTGTCAAAAATATGGTCGCCAGGATCATCTTTCTGAATCAAATCCAGCACTTTCCCGAATGGCCAGATGCTGATTTCCCCCCATCCTTCACAATAATCCGCAAAATCATCGGACTCTTCGAAGGTTTCAAAGCCTCTTAATAATACCAGTTGCCTTTGTTTGAACAAATCACGCATTTTTTCAATATTCAGATCTTTTACACTGGTATTTTTGCTTATGGGTTCAACGATGACACCAAATGGTTCGAGAGGAGTTATTTTGTAATTCATAATTATTTACCTTTGTAGGGTTCGGTTATCCATTTATTTATCTATGGAAAGTACCATTGGGAATTAATTACTAAATCCTAATTTACAGCGTGAAAATATTTACAAGAATTTTGATTTTGGATCGTTGACATTGCATGACATATATATAAGGAACAGAGAATAAGGAAGTAAGATCTCATTAATTAAAAATTCAATCTCTCCTTCGTCGATATTATTTATTTTTTTGAAACCAAAGGCGCTTCTCTATATCCAAATATCGTAATCATTATTTTCATAAATGTGGGTTTTGACTAGATAACAAAATAAGAACCAAAAGTTACCGATAAAGGAACAATCATGTTGAATGAATTAAAACGTATAGCGATATTCAACAAAGTCGTGGAGTGTGGCTCTTTTACGATGGCAGGCGAATCCCTCGGCTTAGCGAAATCCAAGGTCAGTGAGCAGATAACGTCTTTAGAGTCGACATTAAATGTCCGCTTATTGCATCGCACCACGCGCAAAATCAACCTCACTACCGAAGGCATTACATTTTATCAATACAGCAGCGGGCTGCTAAAAGTTGCGGAGGAGGCTTTTAGTTCAATTAATCACTTAGCTTCTGAAGTGTGTGGCACCATTCGAATTGGTACGACGATAGACGTTGGCTCTTTCGTGCTCACGCCCCTGCTTTCAAAGTTTTCGGAGCAATACCCCAACGTAGTGTTTGATATTCAGCTGGACGATGGTGTGCAAGATCCTGTGGAAGCCAATCTGGACATCGTACTCCGGATAGGCGAACTCACCGCTTCTTCATTAGTCGGCAGAGTGTTGGCTCCATTTGAGCTGGGTGTGTATGCCAGCCAGGATTATCTCAGCAAAGCGCCGCCGATTCGCCAATTGCAGGACATTGAAAAACACAATTGGGTCTGCCTGACCCGCTCGAATCTGCCTAATGACATACTTCCACTCACTAATGGTTCTGGCGACATTCACCGGGTTAAAACCCACCCCAAACACATCTGTAATGCCCCACTGGGATCGATGTCGATGGTGCAGCAGGGTATGGGAATAGGTCTGATTGCTAACTTCCTGGTCGAGGAAGTGAACGACCCAACGCTGGTGCGGCTGTTTCCGGACTTTTATCAAAAAGGTCCGACAATGAATATTCTGTATCCGAGCCGTAAAAATCTGGCTCCCAGAGTCAGGCTATTCATCGATTATCTGATCGAAAAAATACAGCCTCAATAACAAAAAAAGCCAGCATTCGCTGGCTTTTACATAAGAGGAACTCGGATTATTTACGACGACGCCATAATCCCAGACCAAACAGTGCCATCAAACCAGCAAAGCCGACAGAAGCGCCTCGCATGTTCAGATCCAAGACAGCTGGGTCATGATCTGAAGAGCGGAAGTGATCCTCATACTTAGGAAAATCACCTTTGAACTCATTGTTGTAATCAAACAATGTGGATTCACCGCCATTGATGTGCCAGTCGGTCGCATCAACTACTTTCCTCTTCAGGCTCTTACTGATCAGCAGATGATCTAGTGCGCCCACTTCGTCATTAAACGAGTAGCTCCAGCTGTTCGGATGCTTCATCTCTACTGCATTGATGTAACCATAGTTCTGGTTGATCACCGCACCAGCATCACCAAACTGCTCGCTGTCACCGATGAAGGTATTACGCGCGGCTTTGATCTCTTTGCCGTATTTCTCTTGCGAGTAATCCGTCAGCACCAATAGCGGATCTTCTTTACCGTAAGCGTTCAGATCGCCCAAGATCACTTTGTGTCCTTTGATCTCTTTCATCGCATCGCCAAGCGCGACCGCTGCCGCCACACGGAATGCTTCACAAGAACCTTGTTTGTCGACATCCACACCTCCCTGACCGCCTTGGTCTACCGGCGCAGCGTCTTCCCAGCATTTCGAACCTTTCGATTTGAAGTGGTTTACGGCAATGGTGATTTTCTCTTTCGTGCCTTTCACTTTAAAGGTCGGCGCGAAGCTGTCACGCTGGAAGTTTTTACCGTCTTCAATCACCTTGCCGTCATCATCCAGCACAGGTGGTGCATCCTGACGAGGCATAGGGATAACGCGAGTTTTCTTCAGTTTCACTTTCGCGCTGCGGTAAATCACACCGGTAGTGATGGCATCCGTACCTACGTAATCCATCTCGTCAATCGTGCCGTCGTCGTTAGTATCCAGAGAAACAAACTGGTACTGCTTGTGTTTCTTGTCGATGTTTTTATTCAACTCTTCAACAAGCTGACGAATCGCCGCACCCTGACCGAAGCCATTGTTTTCGATTTCCATCAAGCCGATGATATCCGCATCCAAACGCAGGATAGCGTCAACAATCTTGGCTTGCTGAACCTCAAACTCACCTGGTTTGTTGGCACCACGGTTTTGACCTCGTGGGTTTTGGTCACCACCTTGTGGGGAGTTGAAGTAGTTCAGTACATTGAACGTAGCAATGCGCAAATCACCGCCGCGTTTCAGCTTAGGTTTTTCCGTGCGTGGATCGTTGTGTACAAAGTTGTCATCGTTCAGTGTGTTGGTCGCGATAAGGCGATAATCACCGAAGCTGTAAGAGACCACCCCTTCCAGACCGACTACGGTATCATCAATACGGATGTAGTCTTCGGTAGAGCCATCCTGATCAACGTCTGTACGACCAAAATCTGGGTAATAAGGGATTACGCCATTTGGCGCTTTGGCATCTGACTCGACGAATAAGCGGCGATGAGCATTCTCTTCCGCCTGTGCTTTCGCTCCGTCAGAGCCTGCCGCGTTGTTCTGGTTTGGCTGCATATTTGGACGACCCTGCGCCAGTACCATGTTGTTGCGACGCGCGGCGTAATCAAAGCCAAAGGTGCGGGTGACGCGCATATCCAGCTCTTGCGAAGTTTTCACCAACATGCCTTCGTAACGCTCTAACGTTTCATCGAAGTTTGCGTCGGATTCGGCAATTTGCATCGCTACTGCTTCAGGCGCTGTCGTTTCACTTTGCTTAACGTAGTTGCCGTCTTCCACTTTCAGTTGGGTCAGATTGTAGAACTCTTGGACTTTACCGCGTGCACATACCACATCACCTGGTTGCAGGTTGATGCTGGTTTCGCCAGTGTAAACAAACAGACCTTCAGATGTATTCGGGTTGCTGTCGTCGGTTTCTGCCTGCAGGTAGAAGCCTTTGGTTAGCCCAGTCGTTACCGCACTGACAACACCACGGACAAAATACTCGTCGTCGGTGATGTATGGGTAACCATTAATGAATGGCGATGTCGCCCCTTCACCCTGAATTTCCTGAATTGAAGTAAAGCTTGGAGCGTGCCCGTCTACCGTACAGTTAAAGGCGACCGGAGGTGTACCTCCATCCAACTCGCCCAAGCCATCAATATTGTCTTTACCCAATACCGTCCACTGGCTTGCAACGTAAGTTGACGAAGGGGTTAAGCTGTCCGAATTTCGCACCAGGGTTTTGTCTTTGGCGAAGTCAACGTCCCCCATCACACCGATGATGTCATGAACGGAGTTGTCAGAATTCAGCAAGGCTACTGGGTCATCGCCATTGAAATTGACCACAGAACCGTTGCTCTCGTCGGTTACGGCTTGAATCGCCGCGTTAGCACTAGGGTGAGAGATTACCAGAACGTCATTGGCTGCGATGGTTTTCCCATCGAGCGACAGTGTCTGAGTCCACGAACCTCCACCATTTGTTGATTTAGCAAGTTGAAAGCCATTCAGGCTGACTTCCACATTACTCGTATTTGCAATCTCGATAGCTTTGTTAAAGCTACCACCTTCAACGTATTGGGAGAGCACGACATCTGCAAATGCGGGCGCAGAGAGAGCACCACTAATAGCAAGCGCAAGGAATGTCCTTGTTGTTTTGGTTTCCATTGTCCACCTCTTGTCACTAAGGATGTGTCGACCGCTTTCATCCGTAGCAGTTCTTTGTCACAAAATTGGAATGTTGCTGGCTCCAGCAACGTGCGAAGTGTTTACCTTTTATGTAACTGACAAAAGCGTTTACCCATTCAATCGAGACACCTATCGCATTGTTAGAGTAAATACTTGAATCAACCCCTAAATTTCAACAGAAACGGTAACTAGCCCATATGACAATTACAGGAATGATTGATGAAGTTTATGTGTGGACTTGAAAAAGAGTCAGAATAGAGAAACTGGAAGGGAAGAGTAGAGAACAAAGAGAATTGAAAGAACAGAAAATCGAGAGAGCAGACAACAAAAAGCCCTCGGAAATTTCCGAGGGCTTAGGGTAACCAGAGTATGGTTTAAAGGTCAGTTAACCCTATGGACGCGCTACAAAACCCACGGCTTTGTACACTTGCTTTAGTGTTTCTGCAGCACGGGCAGACGCTTTTTCAGCCCCTTGCTTCATTACGCTGTCCATGTAAGCGCGATCTTCACGAATGCGCTTGTATTCAGCTTGGATCGGTTCCAGCATCGCAACCAACGCTTCGCCCACATCTTTCTTGAACGGACCGTACATTTCAACGCCCTGATATTTCGCTTCAATCTCTTCGAAACTCATACCTGTTGCTGCAGAGTACAGCCCCATCAGGTTAGAAATACCCGCTTTGTTTTCAATGTCGTGCGCAATACGCGGCGGGGTTTCTGTGTCAGTTTGTGCTTTGTTGACCTTCTTCAGAATCGACTTCGGATCTTCTAGCAGAGTGATCACGTTCTTGCGGTTGTCGTCAGACTTAGACATCTTCTTCGTTGCATCCTGCAGGCTCATAACTCGTGCATTAACCTTAGGGATGTACGGCTCAGGAACAGTAAAGATTGGCTGCTCCGGGCTGTAGATGTTATTAAAACGAGTCGCGATGTCGCGCGCCAGCTCAAGGTGCTGCTTCTGGTCATTTCCTACTGGCACCTGATGTGCACCGTAAAGAAGAATGTCTGCTGCCATTAACACCGGGTAGCCAAACAAGCCCGCGTTAACATCGTTCGCATAGCGTTGGGACTTGTCCTTGAACTGAGTCATACGGCTCAGCTCGCCCATTTGAGTGTAACAGTTAAGAAGCCAACCCAGTTGAGCATGCTCAGGTACGTGTGACTGAACGAATAGCGTGCTCTTTTTCGGATCAACACCAACAGCCAGACAGATAGCCAGTGCGTCGAGTGTCGCTTCATGCAATGCTTTCGGGTCCTGACGAACCGTGATCGCATGAAGGTCTACTACGCAGTACTGACAATCGTACTCGTCTTGCATTTGTTGCCATTGACGTAGAGCACCCAAGTAGTTACCGATACTTAGTTCACCTGACGGTTGAACACCACTCAATACGATGGGTTTGCTCATGAGGATGGTTTCCTTGCTAAATTCAAATGGATATAAAAAGACGCATACCCTATCAGGGCATGCGTCTAAGCAGTGTACTCATTGATGAGTAATTTACTAGTGCAAACGCAGTATTTCGTTACGAATACTCGGTGACTGGCACAATATTCAAAATTTCGGCAATGTTGTCTGCAACAAAATCCGGATTCGCGTTCGAAATTGGCTCGCCATGATTGTAACCATAGGTTAGAGCAAACGAATGACATCCGGCGTTTTGCGCCGCAAGAATGTCATTTTTTGAGTCGCCCACCATCAGCATTTCCTCTGCCTTTACGCCATGCTTCTCAAGCAACCAGTTCAGCGCCACTGGGTTAGGTTTTTTCTCTGGGAAAGCATCGCCGCCTAACACGTCTGAGAACAACTCTGTCATCTGGTGTTGCTCCAACACTTCGGGCACGAATTTGGAAGGCTTATTAGTCACCAAAGCCAGTGTGTAGCCAGACTGCTTTAGTGCCACTAACGTTTCTCGAACATTATCGTAAAGGTGGCTGAGTTTATGACCGCCCTGCTCGTAGAAATCATCAAATTTGGCGCGTGCCTCCTGAATGGTTTCAGGAGCCAGGTTCGAATCGATTTTAATGTTCTGGGATAACGCGCGTGAGATAAGTACATCAGCGCCATTACCCACCCAGTCTCTGACTTGTTCTTCGGTCACTGAAGCGAAGCCCATCGCCTGTACCGCCTGATCAGCGGCGACTGCCAAATCCGGCACACTGTCTAGCAGCGTTCCATCTAAATCAAAGGCAATCAGCTTGATTCCATTTAAAGACATATTTTTCTCTATTCCTAAAAAAGTGATGCAGTGCCTGAGCACTGCATTCAATCTACGTAATCTGACCGCTTAACGGTTCACTTTGGCGAGCTCACCGCGCATTTCTTCAATCACAGCTTGGTAATCCGGCTTATCAAAGATGGCACTTCCCGCAACAAACATATCCGCACCGGCTTCTGCGATTTCTCGGATATTTTCGACTTTCACGCCGCCGTCAACTTCAAGGCGAATATCGCGACCAGAAGCATCAATGCGCTTGCGTACTTCGCGTAGCTTATCCAGAGTATTAGGAATGAAAGACTGACCACCAAAACCTGGGTTCACTGACATCAAAAGAATCAAGTCGACCTTGTCCATGATGTAATCCAGATGATGAAGAGGGGTGGCAGGGTTAAACACCACGCCTGCTTTACAGCCGTGCTCTTTGATCAACTGTAGAGAGCGATCAATGTGATTGGTTGCTTCGACATGGAAAGTAATCATCGATGCGCCCGCTTTCGCGAAATCTGGAACGAGTCGGTCGACTGGTGTACACATTAAATGTACGTCGATAGGCGCTGTAATGCCGTAATCGCGTAGCGCTTTACAAATAGGAGCACCGAAAGTCAGGTTTGGCACATAATGGTTATCCATTACGTCAAAATGGACCACATCCGCGCCTGCCGCGAGTACTTTTTCTACGTCCTCACCCAGACGAGCAAAGTCCGCAGAAAGAATGGAAGGAGCGATTAGAAAGTCTGACATACCTGACCTCAATATAAGAATTTCGAGTAATAATTGCTCGCAATTCTACCCAACAAGGCGTCGAGATCCCAGAATTTATTGGTTAGAAAGGTCTGTTGGCTCAAACAGTGCCAGAAGTTCGTCGACTTTGTTGCGACCCGCACCATTTCGGCTGATGGTTCGTTTCACTTTCACGACATTAAGCTTTGCCCCTTTGTATAAGCGGCGTGTCAATGGCGTGTCGTGATTAGAGATAAGGACAGGAATGTTTCTTTGTTTTGCAGTTTTTTCCGCAATTTCCCCCAGTTCCCCCTGATCATCCAGACTGAACCCGTTACCAGCATAGGAGGTGAAATTTGCCGTCGTCGACAGTGGCGCATAAGGCGGATCGCAGTACACCACGCTGCCCTTGCGTGCACGGCTAAATGTTTCAGCATAACCTTCACAAACGAACGTGGCTTTCTTTGCTTTTTCTGCAAAGAAAATCATTTCGTCTTCTGGGAAATACGGCTTTTTGTAAGAACCAAAAGGAACGTTGAAACCGCCTTTTTTGTTATATCGGCACAAGCCATTAAAGCCAAAGCGGTTCATATACAAAAAGGCAACAGATCGAAACAGCACATCATCTGTGTCATTGAATTGAGCGCGGATATCCAGATACACCTCTTTGCGATTGTGCTCAGGTGTAAAAAGGCGCTTCGCTTCTTCGATGTACTTTTCTGGGTGCTCTTTCAGCAGGTTGTACAGATTGATCAGGTCGGGGTTGATGTCGGCCAGCAGGTATTGTTCGTAGTCGGTGTTCAGAAACACTGATCCAGCCCCAACAAAAGGCTCAACCAGTTTTCGCGCAGGTGGCAGATGGCGCTGGATGTCTTCCACCAAGCCATATTTGCCACCAGCCCACTTTAGAAAGGCGCGTTGTTTCTTCATCGACCGTTCAATTCCAACTACTCAAAATAAGGCTGCGGAATGTAACATATTTTACGACAAACCTCAGCGTTATTTGCCACGTTCAATCTCTCGTTGAACCTGAACCATCGATTTTGCCCATGGACCCAGTGCCTGAATATCCAGAGACAATTCCGACACGGCATCCCTTGCCTGTTGAATGGTAGGAAAATCTTTATAAGTCACGATAAACCATTCCACACCATTGCGAATGGTTGGGTAAATTCGGACCTGCTCCTGAATCTGGTGCAAATCTATGAATCCCTGTACTTCTTCTTTGGAAGTCAGTGCAGCCAACTGAAGGGTGTAGTTCCGGCTAGAAACCGCTGCCAGTTCTTCACGGGCATAAGAGAAAGTCACCGCTTTCGGCGCTTCTTCGGCAGGCACGTCATCCTCTGCCAGCTGAACCTGTACCTGAGCCTGAGTTTCTTCCCGAGTAATGGCATCTTCTCTGGCATCATCAATCGCGGAATCAATCACGGTGATAGTCTGCGGTGGTCTTTCTTCCTGAAGCAACGCGTCGACAACATCCGAAGGTACGACAACACGTTTTCCTCCGTCGCTTTGCCCAACTTCAGCCGTTAAATCCGTAACCTGGGGTGGCAATGAAGCAAAATCATCTGTGCTTTCATCGTCAGCGGACGCTTCACCATTCCCTGAGGTGACGTCATCCAGTTTTGTGCCAGGAGCCAACTCGCTACCCGCATCGGCAACCGTCCCTGTCTGACTATCTGAGCTTTCGTTTCCAGCTTGTTCGGTGGCAGCTAAGTCGCGGTCATCAAGTAAATTGGGTTGGCTAAGATACCACCAGTATCCCCCGCCAATCAGAAGAAGCAGTAGCAAAATCACAATAGCTATACGAATCGGCGACTCTATGACCGAACGAATGATGATCCTTCTTTCCACTTTCTTATTCCCCAATTCCATTAGCTGCCCCGGAAATTTTTGCGTTTTAGCGACGGCTTTTCTGATCTTTTTCTTGGCGTCTTCTCCAACGGTATAACGCACCACCAGCGCTTCAGTAAAAGCGATGGCTTCGTCAGCAGAAAGCGGTTCGATCTCTAAATCTATCGGCTTAGTTTCCTGACCATAACTGATGCGAGTCAGTATGTGTTCCAGGCTGTCCCCTTTAGAAAACAGCACCACATTGACCGACCATTTGGGGTGATTTTGCGCCTCAATGACCAGCATCCACAATTCTGCTAGCAAATCTTCACTAAGAAGTTCGGCATCATCAACCACAAACACGACATCACAGGCTTCGTCGCCAACCAGGCGTGAAAAGCTATCGATAATGGCGTCGTGTTCGTTAAACAGAGGGTCGGACACAATCTGATTGAGCATCATCGCACGTTGCTGCTCATCGGTTTGTGTGGGGAAACAAAGAAGAAGAGACTGATTTTTTTCGGATGCCCAAGCTTCTAAATATCGCTGAGCAAGCCAGGTTTTGCCTGAACCACTGGCTCCGTTGATGTTAATCAGGTTGGAGCCAAAACGAGTCAGGAGCTGCAATCGATCCAGCAGCTCAGTTTGTGTTTCTAATTCCAGTACTCGCAGTTCATGAGCAAGACTCATTGACGTCACCTTAGGTAATTGGCAGACGTATTACTCACTCACACGACATGCGTCGATCGCCTGCTCAATAACATGATTTGGAACATCTGAGACAACTTTTGACGTCCCGATACCCGTTGGCAGCACCAATCGGAGCTTGCCAGAAAGTACTTTTTTATCACGCATCATGTGTTTGATAAAGTCTTCAAAACTCATACTGTTAGGCGTGTGCACTGGCAAACGGGATTTCTTAAGTATAGAAAGGATTCGCTCAAACTGTTGCTCATCAATCATTCCCTGTAACAGCGCGGTCTTTGCAGCCATTACGGTTCCTGAAGAAACAGCTTCACCATGCAACCAGTTCCCGTACCCAAGTTCTGCCTCGATGGCATGCCCAAATGTGTGACCTAAATTAAGCAACGCGCGAATACCAGACTCTTTTTCGTCCTGTTCAACAACGTCCGCTTTAATCTGGCAACAACGAGCAATGGCGTAAGTGAGCGCTTCTTCTTCCAGCGAATACAAACGCTCCAGGTTTTCTTCTAACCAGGCAAAAAATTCGCCATCGTAGATGATGCCGTATTTGATCACCTCGGCAATACCCGCAGCAAACTCACGCTCTGGAAGCGACTTCAAACAGTTGGTATCGATCACCACCGATTGAGGCTGGTAAAACGCGCCAACCATGTTCTTACCTAAGGCATGGTTCACGCCCGTTTTACCACCAACGGAAGAATCAACCTGAGAAAGCAAAGTCGTTGGAACCTGAATAAACTCAACACCACGTTGGTAACTGGCAGCAGCAAAGCCAACCACATCACCAATCACACCACCACCCAGCGCAACAATCGTCACATCGCGACCATAATTTCCTTCAAGCAGGAAGGTCATGATGGTATTGAAGGTATCGAGGTTCTTGTACTGTTCCCCATCCGGCAACTCTAACAACTTGGTTTCATGACCCAGTGATTCAAGCTTGCTTGTAATGGTTTCAGCATAAAGAGGAGCCACTGTTACATTACTGATAACAACGACTTTCTTTGAAGAGATGTTAGAAAAGTACGCCGAGTCATCAAATAACCCGGCGCCAATAGAAATTGGGTAGCTACGCTCACCAAGATCAACCGTAATCCGTTCCATGGTTTGCTCTCCGAAATTGAACTTAACGTTCTTCTAGCATTTTTACGATTTGGTTGGCTACTACTTTTGCACTTTGATCGTCGGTACGTACCACGTAATCAGCCACTTCTTCGTACAGACCGTTACGCTCGCCAGCCAAAGCTTCAAGTACGTCGCGAGGATTGTCAGTTTGCAGCAGAGGACGCTTTTTATCGCGGTTAGTGCGTGCAAGCTGTTTTTCAATAGTGGTTTCCAGATAAACCACCACACCGCGAGCCGACAGACGGTTGCGGTTTTCTTTACTTTTGACTGAGCCGCCACCTGTCGCCAGAACAATACCTTGTTGCTCTGTCAGATCATTGATGACCGCTTCTTCACGTTGGCGGAAGCCATCTTCACCTTCCACATCAAACACCCAAGCAATATCGGCGCCCGTGCGCTCTTCGATAACCGTGTCAGAATCAACAAACTCCATATGAAGTTGTTGAGCCAGGTGTCTACCAATTGTACTTTTGCCGGCGCCCATTGGGCCAACAAGAAAAATATTACGTTTTTCAGCCATGTTCAGCAGTTATTTACAACATTAATTCAATGACATCGCCTTGAAGTAAGCCGGATTGGCCACTGTATGAAAGCCTTCAAGGCACCTTTTCCTCACAGATAAATTCGTGATCAGACCCAAAATTATCTCAATTATGATGCCTCGAATGCAACCTTATTTTTTGTCGATGATTGAGAATTTACCCAAACCCTACTGTAGAACGACCTTTGGCGTAATGAAAATAAGGAGTTCGCTTTTTCCTAAATTTTCGTAGCTTCGACGGAAAAGTGCACCTAACAGAGGTAAATCACCCAAAAGTGGCACTTTATCGACCGTATTTGTCACACTTTGTTGATAAATACCCCCAAGAACCACCGTTTCTCCATTGTCTACCAACACCTGAGTACCAATTCTTTGAGTTTCAATGGCCAGGGCTTCACCATTGCCTGTTTTTACGACTTTGCCCGGTCTGTCCTGAGTAACACTCAAATCCAGCACCAGTTTGTTGTCTGGGGTAATCTGTGGCGTCACCTTTAAGCTCAGTACAGCCTTACGGAATGCGACCGTAGTTGCACCACTGGATGAAGCTTCAAGGTAAGGAATTTCAGTACCTTGCTCGATGTAGGCTGGCTTCTTGTTGGTGGTAATCAGTCTCGGGCTGGAGATGATTTCCGCTTTGTTTTCCGTTTGCAGAGCAGACAGTTCCAAATCCAACAGGGTGTCAGAGCCAAGTTTTGCCACTTGGAACGCGATACTGGCTGCATTGGCATTTGTCGCTCCCAGATTGACGGCAAGGAAGTCATCAATACTGGTGCTGCCTCCGCCGCCACCTTCACCGCCGTCTTCGCCTCCAGAATCACCACCTGAGCCACCAGCCTGATAAAGACCGACCGTCGCGAGGTTATTTTCAATGGTCGCGCCCACAGAGTTTGGTCCACTTGTTGAACTGAAGCCCCAGCGGACACCTAACTCTTCAAGTTCACCTTCCGTGACAGTCACAATACGAGCTTCTATCTGAACCTGTTTAACAGGAATATCGAGAGATTCCACAATATCTTCAATAACGCTGATGTTTTCCGGCAAGTCGCGTACCAGAAGGGAATTGGTACGTTCATCAATGGAAATACTTCCGCGCTCAGAAAGCATGGAAATTTCACCGTCGCCGCCGATCATTTCCGCAATGTCAGACGCTTTGGCAAACTTTACTTCAACGATTTTGGATTCCAGCGTACCGAGCTCTTGCGCCAAGCGTTCTTGTTCAAGATCTTGCTGCTCTCTTTGATCAAACTCTTCTTTTGGGGCAACCAGAATTACGTTACCTTCAACACGCTTATCCAACCCTTTTACTTTCAGGATGATGTCTAGCACTTGCTGCCACGGTACATCATCTACCTTCAGCGTTAAGTTGCCTGTGACTGAGTCAGAAACTACCAGATTGAACCCGTTATAGTCAGCGATAAGCTGTAATACGCTTCGAACAGGGATGTCCTGGAAGTTAATAGAAATAAGCTTGCCTTCTTTTTCTAGAATGCTCGCCTGCTCTGGTTCGTCTTTGGGTTTCGCAGAGACGGTGATTTCCAGAAAACGATCCCGTAGGCGGTAGTCGTAGTTATAAGCCGCGTTTGTGCTGGCAAATAAACGTGTGTTAGAGCCCTCACGGAACACTTCCACATTTTCTACGCTGGTTGCAAAATCGGATACGTCGACCACGAAAAGCTTTTCGTCCACCACGCTGGTTTCATGCAGGGAGATGTTTAAGCCATCGGGCATCGGCTGAATGTCTACCGCTGCCGCATTCGATGCTAACTCCACGACCAGCAGAGCATGTTTTTCTTTACTGAGCCTAAAATCGATACCAACAAATTCGTTGGACTGGGCATGAACCCCGGTTGTCGAAAACAACCCGATAAAGATAAGCAGAGCACAACGATATATATGCGCCCGACAAAACTCCGCCATAGTTACTTCTTCCCTTCTAATCTTAATTCCTAAAATCTATTTCAACGCGAGCTTAACGTTACGCTGCTGCCAGCACCCCAACCCATCAGGCAAGGTTTCCTGAATGGTGAGATGCTTAGGTGTTATCTTGATGATCTTGCCGTTGTTCAGCCCGAGGTAGTGTCCTTTTTTCACTTTGACGACCTGACCGGTAGGCACCTGAATGATGCCCGAAACAGAGTTCCCACTTCCCATTACGCCTTTCAACTGAAGCTGAGTGAGAGCAAAGCGTTCCAGCTTGCCGTTTTTGCGTCGTGAAGAGGGCTGCCAGCAATCTTTAACCAGTGAAGGCTGAGTTTGAACGACCGCAATCTTAGGCAACGCAAACGGTGCTCGTGTCGCCAACGGATTGAACTCACTGGCCTTAAAAGTTTGTTCTGCCTGCAGCTTTGATACTTGTGTCGAGGCACTTTGCTGCGTTTTTAAGATGAAATCCTGCAGCGGCTCCTGATTGGCGCGACATCCGGATAAAGCCACCACTACTATGATTCCCAATAGTGCTTTATTCATCGGTCACCTCCGGTTTGAACTGATAGGTGTACGCCCTTACCCTGAAGTGAAGGGTGCTGCTTTCCTGACTGACCCGCTGCCAGTCAACATCGTCGAAGTTTATGATCCGCGGTAGGTTGGCAATGGCCGCTGAGAACTTACCAATGTTTTCGTAAGTTCCGGTGAGTTCAATATTCAGAGGCAGACGATAAAGAAACTCCTGATTCTGCTTCTTACCCCAATCGATGCGGGTAAAAGTCAAACCATGCTGAATACCCAGCTCGTTTACAGAAGCCAGCATGCTTGCCAACTCTTTCTGTTCAGGAAGCTGTTTTAACAGATAGTCATAACGGCTATTGAGTTCATCCAGCTGCTCCTGCAATTTTGGCAGTGCCGCTACCTTATTGGTTTTGATAATCAGAGTGCTTTTGAGTGTCTGCTCTTTCTGCTTAAGCTGCTCAAGATCGGCTTTCATGGGAGAGAGATAAAACCAACTGCCCACCCCTTGAAGAATCAGAAACAACAGCGCCAGCACTAAAATCTGTGCAACAAGCGGCCATTCCGGTAAATCTTCGAAATCAAGTTCTTGCCAATCGATCATGATTTTTCTTCCTTGATAGGCGCAAAAATGAAGGATACTTTGAAGGTTTTGAATACTTTGCCAAACAGCTTCTTACCCGAAACAATGGAGTGCATTTCCACATCTGCCAGCTTGGCGGATCGCTCCATACTGTCGAGCATTGTGGTGATATTGGCAGTACTGTCACTGATGCCATTCACTTCAACTTCAAAATCGTTCATTTCAATTTTGTCGACGTAAACGCCTGGTGGAATGGTATCTGGCAGGTGGGACATAAAATCCGTGGTTTTGTTGCGCTTGATTTGAAGCGCCTCGACCGAGCGAAGTCGGGTAAGAATAGACTCGTGCTGATCGCGAACTTCACTCAAACCGCGTAGTTGCTGGTCTAAGTAGGAGATGTGACGAGTAAGCTCAGCATTGCGTTCTTCCTGAACACTCATTTGCTGTGAGAAATAAACACCAACACCCCACTGCACTCCGACTGCGGCGAGTATCGCGGCAGCCAGATAAGAAAAAAACTGGCGGCGGTATCTAGCGCGCATTTCATCACGCCAGGGCAGTAAGTTAACGCTATGCATGGTGATTTCCTTTCAGCCATTCTACTCCACTGATTGCCAGCCCCATGGCCACACCATACGCGGCAGAATCAGACAATTGCTTTATCGACTTCTTAGTGCCGTTTTCCACTAAACCAAACGGGTTCAGCTGTGCCACTTCAAGGGAAAGCTCGCTGCTCAGCATGTCCGCAATACCAACCAGATTGGCACCGCCGCCACTAAGCCAGATTCCGTCTACGTTTTGCTGAGGATTAACGGAGTTATAAAGGCTAATGTGGCGCTGAAGCTTTTCGCCTAGCTCTCGGACAAACCCTTGCGTAAGAGAGTCGCTGCTTAACGAGATGGATTCAGAAACTTCTTGTGACTGAGCCACGTTCTGGGTACCAAAAGGCACTTCTTTATAAAAAGGGGTTCTTCCCGCGGCAACCGTGCATAAAGACGTTTGATTCAATCCGATATCCACCAGCATCCATTGTCGGCGTTCCGGATGAACCTGGCTGGCAAGACGCCAGACTTTTAGCAGGCTGTTGGCGTGTACATCAACCGTCAACGGTTTTAACCCAGCCTTAGTTAATGCCGCAACTCGCGAATCAACCACTTCTTTGCGAGTGGCATAAACCTGAAAGGTAGATGTGGTGCTGCGCGTGGTGACTTTTTGATCCACTTCGAAGAAGTCTAAACTCAGCTCTTCCAGTGGAATGGGAGACTGCTGACCAAAAGCCTGATGAACGGCAAACTCTTGTTCTCTGCCATCCATATCCTGCTCAATTTGCAGAACTTTGCTGATAACAGCCTTGTCTGGTACGGAAACTGCGACTTGTTGACTAAAAAGAGGCAAGCCCTTTTTAAGTTCTTTGAGTTTCTTTACAATCTTCTGATAATCGAGCGTATGGTTTTCAGAGAAAATATCTTCGGGTACAGTAAGCTCATTATAACCAACAAGTTGCATTAGCTCGCCAATGGGTTTCATGGCGACAGCTTTGATACTGTGATGACCGAAATCGATGCCAACTACTAAAGATCTACCCATGGCGATTTGGCTCCTCAAAGAGTGTTACACTCGGCAAGTTGGAAAAAACGAGTTGATTAATACATATCCAAAAAATAATCCTGACGTTTTATCGCAGTAGCAATAGATATGTAACTAGATAGCCAAACTAAACAGGGATTCTCCGGTGAAGTTCATAAAGCATTTGTTAATATTTTCATTGGTTTGCACCATTTTGGGAGTGACCACAATTATTGGATTTTACTTTTACGTAAAGCCCGAACTCCCCGATGTGGCAACGTTGAAAGATGTAGAGCTGCAAACACCGATGCAAGTTTTCAGTGAAGATGGAAAGCTGATCTCACAATTTGGCGAAAAACGCCGTGTTCCTGTTGCTCATGATGACATTCCTCAAGAGCTCATTGATGCACTTATCGCGACCGAAGACAGCCGCTTTTATGATCACCCGGGTATTGACCCTATTGGTATTGTGCGTGCAGCCATTGTTGTAGCCACCACTGGCTCAGCAAAACAAGGGGCGAGTACCATTACTCAGCAGTTGGCAAGAAACTTCTTTCTGACCAACGAAAAGAAGATCATGCGAAAAATCAAAGAGATTTTTATCGCAATCCACATTGAGCAGCTTCTGACAAAAGAAGAAATTCTCGAACTTTACATCAACAAAATCTTCCTTGGTTACCGCTCTTACGGCTTCGGAGCGGCAGCGCAGGTGTATTTTGGTAAAGAATTGAATGAATTAAGTTTGAGTGAACTAGCGACATTGGCCGGTATGCCTAAAGCACCATCCAGCATTAACCCTATCCGCTCACTGGAACGTGCGACTAAACGTCGTAACGTTGTGCTGATGCGTATGCTGGAAGAAAAATACATCACCAGAGAGCAGTACGACAACGCTCGTGCAGAAACGATTGTCGCTAAGTATCACGGTGCTGAAATCCAGCTTAGCGCGCCTTATGCAGCAGAAATTGCGCGTGCCTGGGCTCTGGAAAACTACGGCGAAGACGCTTATACCTCTGGTATTCGTATCTACTTAACTGTTAATTCCAAGCTTCAGCAGGCGGCCAATGAGGCGGCGATCAGTAACCTGCTTGGTTACGATGAGCGCCATGGCTATCGCGGCGCAGAAAAAGTGTTGTGGGAGTCCGGTGAAGTGCCTTGGACCGAAGACAACATGCGCAAGCAGCTTAGAACGGTGCCGACTTACGGTAAATTGATCCCGGCAATCGTGACTGAAGTGGGTGAAAAGTCGGCGAAGGTATACATCAAAAATCAGAACTACGCTTCTTTGGACTGGGATGCCATGAAATGGGCGCGCTCGTTCAGAAGCGACAACCGTCAGGGCGCGGCACCAAAGAAAGCTTCAGACATTATGACTGCTGGCGAGCAAATCTGGGTACGTAAAATCTCTCTTCCTGCTACGGATGAACAGTTAGAACAACAGTCGACATGGAAGCTAGCTCAGGTGCCAGACGCAAACACTGCATTTGTTGCCATGAGCCCGAATGACGGCGCGGTTCTTTCGCTGGTGGGCGGATTTAACTTTGTGCACAGCAAGTTTAATCGCGCGACTCAGTCGGTGCGTCAGGTCGGTTCCAGTATTAAGCCTTTCATCTATTCTGCTGCTATCGATCAAGGTCTGACGCTGGCAAGTCTGGTCAATGATGCGCCAATCAATCAGTGGGATAAAAGCCAGGGCACAGCGTGGCGACCAAAGAACTCACCGCCTACTTACACCGGTCCGACTCGTCTTCGAATTGGTTTAGCGCAGTCTAAAAACGTCATGGCTGTGCGCGTATTAAGAAGAGTGGGTCTGGATAACACCATTGATTACCTCACTCGCTTTGGTTTTGAAAAAGATCAGCTTCCGCGTTCTGAAACCATCGCACTGGGTGCGGGCAGTTTGACTCCCGTAAAAGTTGCTCAGGGCTTCTCGGTATTTGCAAACGGCGGTTACTTCGTTGACCCGTATTACATTGCGAAGGTTGAAGATGCGTTTGGCAATCCGATTTTTGAAGCCACTCCGAAGGTGGTCTGCCACTCCGATTGTCAGCAGGCAAAAACGGAGAATGAATTCAATGAGCAAGACGTTGATTCACCTTACGCACCTCAGGTTATTTCCGAGCAAACCGCTTTCCTAATGCGTGAAATGTTGTACAGCAACGTATGGGGTGGTGGTAACTGGCGTCAGGGTACAGGCTGGAACGGCACAGGTTGGCGTGCACAAAAGCTGGGGCGTCGTGATATCGGAGGTAAAACCGGTACCACTAACGACTCTAAAGACACCTGGTATAACGGTTATGCGCCGGGTATGGTTGCGGTTGCCTGGGTTGGATTTGATAACCACCAGCGTGAACTGGGGCGCAGTGTCGCTAACCCGAATTTGGGTAAAGACCAAATCACTGGGGCTGAATCAGGAGCGAAAACCGCTCAGCCTGCATGGATTGAATTTATGAAGGTGGCACTGGAAGACATTCCGGTTGAAAGGAAGAAGCTGCCACCAAGTATTATTCGAACTCGGGTTGATCGTGAATCTGGCATGCTGACAAACAAATCGGACAGTTCAACCATGTTTGAATATTTCCGCCGGGGTACAGAGCCGCGTGAATACGCGCACGATCCAATCAGCGAAGCCATTTACAGTGAAGATGGTGAAGAGCTGTTTTAATCGACTCCATTCGATCTAAAAAGGCGCGTTAGCGCCTTTTTAATGTCTTTTCATCTACACCAGCTCTGCAATGCTGCCTGCCAGTTGCTCAAAGCGGTTGCGTAGCGGTGACCCAGGGCGATACACCAATACTATCTTTCGGCTGGGCTGCGGATTACTGGCGCGCACATAGCAAACGCCATCGCGTTTCTTTTCAGAAGGCACTGACAACTCTGGCAACAAAGTGATTCCGCCCCCTGCCGCGACCATGTTTCTTAGCGTTTCAAGGCTGGTAGCTTTAAATCTTTCATCGTCTCTGGCACCGGCAGCAAAACAGAAGCCCAGCGCCTGATCTCTTAAGCAGTGTCCATCACCCAGCGCAAGTACGGTTTTGCCGTTGAGTTCCAGCATATCGATTTCATCTCGCTCTGCCCATTCATGGTCACAAGGCACCGCAACACTCATCGGCTCATCGTATAAAGCGAGCTCTTTAAAAGGGGCGGTTTCAGCAACGGAAGCCAGTACCAAACAGTCTAATCGCCCCTCTTCAAGCTGACGTACCAACTGATGAGTCTGGGCTTCATGCAGAAATAACTCTAAGTCCGGAAACTGCTCTTTGAGGTTTGGGATGATTTTTGGCAGAAGATAAGGCCCGACTGTTGGAATGAATCCAATGTGCAGCGGTCCGCTCATCTCCTTGCCTTGCAGGGTGGCCATATCCGTGAATACCTTTACCTCGCCGAGTATCCTCTTTGCCTGCTCGACGAGCTGTAAGCCTGCTTCCGTAAACAGAACTCTTCGACTGCTGCGCTCTAAAAGAGCCGTGCCCAGTTCATCTTCCAGCTTTCGGATCTGCCCACTTAACGTAGGCTGACTTACAAAACACGCTTCCGCAGCTTTACGAAAATGTTTGTGTTCAGCCAAAGCGACCAGGTACTCGAAATCACGAATATTCATTTTTCCACCCTAAATAGAAAATATCTATCAATACCATAACAATAAACGATTAGAACTATCAACACGATCGTTGAATAATGGACTCAACAAAACGAAACAGGCTGAACGAACAAAGGCCAACTACGCTGATTAAAGTCGGCTCACAGTAAGAATTCAAAAATCCATAGAGGAAACCAACATGTTCGCACCAAAAGAAGGTCAAACTGTACCACAGGTCACTTTTCCAACTCGCAAAGGCGATGCTTGGGTAAATGTTACAACAGATGAGCTTTTCAAAGATAAAACGGTCATCGTGTTTAGCCTGCCAGGTGCGTTTACACCGACTTGTTCATCCAGCCATTTACCTCGCTACAACGAACTGTTTCCTGTGTTCAGAGAACACGGTGTAGACGAGATTTTGTGTCTGTCGGTAAACGACACTTTCGTTATGAACGCATGGAAAGAAGACCAGGAAGCAGAGCACATTTCTTTCATCCCAGATGGAAATGGTGAGTTTACTGACGGCATGGGCATGCTTGTAGACAAAAATGACCTTGGTTTCGGTAAGCGTTCATGGCGCTACAGCATGCTGGTGAAAAACGGCGTTGTAGAAAAAATGTTCATCGAACCAAACGAGCCAGGCGACCCGTTCAAAGTATCGGACGCCGATACCATGCTGAACTACATTGCACCGAATTACAAAACACAAGAATCCATCACGGTATTCACGAAACCAGGTTGCCCTTTCTGTGCGAAGGCGAAACAAAATCTGATTGATAACGGTCTTCAGTATGAAGAAGTGATTCTGGGTAAAGACGCAACCACGGTTAGCCTGCGCGCCATTTCTGGACGTGCGACTGTTCCTCAAGTGTTTATCGGTGGTAAGCATATCGGTGGCAGTGAAGAACTAGAGAGCTTCCTACTTAAATAAGTACTCACTACGTGTTTAAGCAATTTACCTAGTTTAAGCCCGGATTTTCCGGGCTTTTATTTCGATACCCGACCCAAACAATACGAGAACCCATTATGAAACAATTGAATGTTGATGTAGCAATCATTGGCGGCGGCACAGCGGGGCTTGGCGCTTATCGTACAGCGAAAGCACACACTGACAGTGTCGTTATGATTGAAGGCGGTCCTTATGGCACAACCTGTGCTCGCGTAGGTTGTATGCCATCTAAGTTGCTCATTGCTGCTGCAGAAAGTGTTCATCAGATCGAAAAAGCTCCGGGCTTTGGTATTCACCCTCAAGGTGAAATTGTGATCAATGGTCGTGAAGTGATGGATCGGGTAAAGCGCGAACGCGATCGCTTTGTTGGGTTTGTACTTGAAGGGGTAGACGAAATCCCTGCCGAAGACAAAATTGCAGGCTACGCTAAGTTTTCCGATAACAACACTCTGATCGTCGATGATCACACAGAAATTAAAGCTCAGCGTATTGTCATCGCAACTGGTTCTCGTCCGGCTTATCCACCAGTCTGGAATGAGCTTGGCGATCGACTGATCGTTAACGACGACGTCTTTGACTGGGATGATCTACCAGGCTCTGTAGCGGTTTTCGGACCGGGCGTCATTGGACTGGAACTGGGTCAGTCTCTGCATCGACTAGGTGTGGATGTGAAGCTATTTGGTCTGGGTGGACAGGTAGGACCGCTAACCGATCCAGAGGTAATGGCGTACGCAAATAAGGCTTTCAGCGAAGAGTTCTATCTGGATGCTGATGTCAAAGTCGAAAGCATGAAACGCGTGGATGACCATGTCGAGATCCAGTTCATAAATCACGATGGCGATCTGGAAACGTTCAAAGCGGATTACGTGCTTGCTGCAACGGGACGTCGCCCGAACGTCGATAAGTTGGATCTGCAAAATACATCGGTTGAACTGGATGATCGCGGCGTACCTAAAGCGGATCACTACACTCTACAAACTTCTGCAGAAAATATTTTCATTGCTGGCGACGCAAGCAATCAGATCCCACTGCTTCATGAAGCGGCGGATCAGGGTCGTATTGCAGGTGATAACGCAGGTCGATTCCCGGATATTCGTGCTGGTCTTCGTCGCTCCGCAATCTCCGCTGTGTTCTCTGACCCTCAAATTGCGATGGTAGGCGAAACATACAGCCAGATTACCAAGCGCTTGGGTGATTGCGGATGTTTTGCAACGGGTGAAGTGTCGTTTGAAAATCAAGGTCGTTCACGCGTTATGCTCCGCAATAAGGGCGTTCTGCATGTGTACGGTGAGCAGGGTACTGGTCGCTTCCTCGGCGCTGAAATGATGGGGCCGAATGCTGAACATCTGGCACACCTGCTGGCTTGGGCGCATCAAAACAAGATGACCATTTCAGACATGCTGGACATGCCTTTCTATCATCCGGTCATTGAAGAAGGGGTTCGTACCGCGCTACGTGACCTGAACGCCAAGCTGCATCTGGGTCCTGAGATGATTAAGCACTGTCTGGATTGCGGTCCGGGTTGTTAAGACTCCATTTCCAATAACAGCGATTACAATAATAACTTATCTCTAAGTCCCCTTTTCCCCTGACTTTTTTCTCCAGAGTCAGGGGCTTTTCACATTAATTTCATCTAAATATCGACTTTCATCTCTTCGATATACCATACGATTAGCTATACTAATTACAGGATTTGTTTAGTAAAAAATGGCAATTTATGGCTTGTCAGTCATGTCAGGAACACTGGTTCTGGAAAAAAATCGGTCGTTGCCAGCGATGCTTGGATCAGCTTACCGTTCTATCGGTTATTTGCTGGATTATCTGGTGGGTTGCATTCAGAGAATCCCCCAAAAGCATTGAGTCGCTCTCGTTGATTATGGCGGGATTCGCCTTTAACTTCTTGCTTGCATTGCATTTGTGGATGAGGTTTGTGATCTTCCCTTGGCAGGAACGCAGTAAAAAACCGCGCTAAATAGCGCGGTTTTCATTTTGACTGATTTTTATTTTGTCAGCTTCAAAGCTTCATCAATCACGTGGTAAATGTAATTTTGCTCAACCACTCCCTGGAATAGCCATGCTTGCGGCCCTCGAGCAAAGATAGCCACGTCTTCACCTGAGTGGGTTTCAGAGCTCAACTTCACCAGCGCCTGTTGCAAGTAGCCCAACTTCTGTACGTCTTTTTCTGTCAAATCGGTTCGACCACCTTCCACTGCACCCGGTCCATTACCATAAGCCAGTGTGGTGTAGTTCTTACCAAATTCGTCTTTGTTGAGCTTACCTTTAGAGCGGGACAAGCCAAGGATTGGGTTGCCGCGCTCGGCATAACCGTTAGAAATCAATGTGTGAGCGTGGTCAGCGGTCACAATGATCAAGGTATCTTTCGGATCCGTCATTTCCAGTGCCGCTTTGATAGCACGGTCATATTCCACCGTATCTTCCAAAGCACGAGCTGCATTACCTGCGTGGTGGGCATGGTCGATTCGTCCAGATTCCACCATCAACAAGTAGCCCTTGTCATTGTTTTTCAGAATCTCGATCGCTTTCGATGTCATTTCTGCCAGTGAAGGCTCTTTGTTTTCTTTGACACGATCCGCTTCGTACTGCATGTGACTGCTCTCAAATAACCCGAAAGCGCGCTGGGTGTTACCGCTCAGCTTATCGAATCCTGTGCGATCATAAACGTAGTTACCTTCCGGGTAGCGCTGTTGCCACTCATCAACCAAGTTACGACCATCTTTACGCTTACCTTTTTTACCTTCTGGATCCGTCATGGTGTTAGGTATGAATTCACGACGACCACCACCAAATGCCACCTGGAACCCATCACCGTAGCCGAAGTTAACGAACTGATGAGCGATGTCTGTACACCCGGTGTCTTTGGCAATGTTGGTCAGCTTTCCGTCGTTCTCCCAGTTACGATCTGCGCTGTGAGCGTAAGTGGTAGCGGGTGTGGCATGCGTTAAACGCGCTGTAGATACCACCCCCAACGACAACCCTTTTTCCGCTGCCATCTGGAACGCTGTTTTCACTTCATTGCCTTTCTGGGTGTTACAGAAACCGCGCTGCACATTGTCGTTCACATTAATGATGCCGGCTTTGGTTTTCACCCCGGACACCATGGCTGTTGCTGTACCCGCCGAGTCAGGAGTTTGCATGTCCGTATTGTAGGTTTTGGATAGCGCTGTGTGTGGCAATCGCTCCATAGCCAGAACGTACTCTTCACCCTTTTCACCTTGTTGCTGACCAGCATAGATGCGCGCCGCAGTGATTGTGCCGACACTCATGCCATCCCCTACAAACAGGATGACGTTTTTTGCCGGTCCATCAATGGGCTTGCGCTCTTTAGCAGCGGCAATGGCGCTTTTGGCATCTTTGTACCAAGAATCTGATTGCTGAGGAACATTAGCGTATGTCGTGCCCGCAGCGATTAAGCTTGCTGCCAGCAGTGAGATTTGAAGTCCTTTCACGGGAAGTCTCCGAAGTCTATGATTAGTAACGGGCTAACTTTAAATTCCGAAAAGAACGCGTAGGTATCAAACTGGTGAATGTTTCATGAAAGTTTCATGAAAATGTAATGTTATAACAACTCATTAAAAGTAGGATGATTTTGAGATTGAGCTGGAACAGAAAAAGAAAAAGCCCCTAAACCAAATTTGGTTAGGGGCTTTCTTAGATTCATCTAAGAAAAAGCAGTGGTATAAATATGACCGCGCTTTCTCTCAATAAGTTCCCAAAAAAGATCAATTTTCTTTAAAAAGATCTGAGCTGATTCAAAAACCGTTGCCAATCACAAAGTTATGCAACACTTGCCTTAGTGATCACTTGTTCTGTAAGGTTGATCTCTAGTGCAACTTCATCACAGGCATGCGTTCTTGGACATTGATCGCAATCCTTCAGTACTTTCTCTGGAAGCAGAGATTTGGACGTCGGAATGAAGTTGTACTTCATGAAGAATTCAGGCACACGAGTCAGAACAAAAACTTTCTTGATTGCCATCTGACGCGCTTTTTCAACTAAGTGAGCCACAATAGCACTGCCCTGCCCCTGACCTTGCCAGCCAGCCTCTACACCAAGAGTGCGAATTTCTGCCAGCCCGGAATCATAAACATAAAGTGATCCACAACCGGTGACTTCGCCCTGATGCTCGGCTACCGCAAACGAACCGATATCTCTGACCAGTTCATTTCGGTTGCGTGGCAAGTTTTCACCCAGCCCGGCCCAGTAAGCCACCATACCGTCTAACGCATCAATGTCAGTCAGACGCGCCGCACGCACCTTCACTCCAGAAGCATCGCGCTGAGACAAACGCTGCTGCGCCTGATCCACGGCATAAGCCACCTGAGTTGGAGAGACACCACCCAGGGCAGAGCGTTTTTCAAGGCAGGATTCGATGGTCAGAATGTCATAGACATCCTCTTCAATGACCTCGGAAAACTCTTTGAGCTCAGAAATAGACAGCTCTTCCAACGCACAACCTTTGGCAATGGCTGCAACCACAGCCACACCGACAATATGGTGCGCCTCACGGAACGGGATGTCTTTCGCGACCAGATAATCCGCAAGCTCTGTTGAATTGGCATAACCTTGTTTTGCCGCTTCAAGCGTGCGCTCACCGTTTACTTTGATACCGTCGAAACACAGTGCTGCCATTTCCATACACTCATTCCAGGTGTCTAGCGCGTCAAATAAGCCTTCTTTGTCTTCCTGCATGTCTTTGTTGTAAGCCAATGGAAGGGCTTTCACGGTCATCATCATGCCCGCCATGGAGCCGTATACACGACCACATTTACCACGGATCAATTCAAGTGCATCCGGGTTTTTCTTCTGCGGCATCAAAGAGGAGCCGGAAGTCACGGTGTCTGCTAACTCAATGAAATTCGATTCACCCGAGTTGTAGAAGATCATGTCTTCTGCCAGACGGGAAAGGTGCAGCATAGAAATGGACGCAACAGACATCAGTTCCATCACGTGGTCGCGATCAGACACAGAGTCGAGGCTGTTTCTGGTCGCACGGCGAAAACCTAAGCTATGAGCCAGTTTTTCACGGTCCATTGGGTAAGCCGTTCCTGCTAAAGCCCCCGAACCCAACGGGCAAGTATCCAAACGCTTAATGGCATCAGACAGACGAGAATAATCGCGCTCAAACATTTCGACATACGCAAGGCACCAGTGAGCAAAGGTCACAGGTTGTGCACGCTGAAGATGCGTATAGCCAGGAAGTACGGTGCCCTGATGCTCTTTCGCCACTTCGACCATTTGACCTTGCAAACGATCCAGCGCCATCAGAAGTTGATGACCTTGCTGGCGGCACCAAAGCTTAAGATCCGTTGCCACTTGGTCGTTACGAGAACGCCCAGTGTGCAGTTTCTTACCCAGGTCGCCCACTTTGCCAATCAACTGCTGTTCAACCCAGCTATGAATGTCTTCGGCATCAGAGCGCAAGATCTTCTCTGGGTTTTCCATAACTTCCAGCTTCAACTCGTTCAGAGCCAGCTCTAACTTCTGCTGTTCGCCTTCAGAAAGGACGCCAACGGAAAGCAGTGCTTTGGACCAAGCAATGGATCCAACAATGTCTTGCTCCGCCAATCGGTAATCGAATCGCAAGGAGTCATTGAACTGTTTGAATCTGGTGTCTGCTGCTTGGGTAAATCTCCCGCCCCATAATGCCATGGCGTCTCTCCTGAGTTGTGGCTCTGAGTGTTCTCAGAGCCGCATTGCTGCGTGTAATTAGCTAAAAATTAAATACTGTGAAAAAGTGGTGCTCGATTATTTTTTGTTTTCGTTCATTGCACGGATACGACTCGCCAGAGAGTACAGACGAATGAATCCGCCTGCGTGGCTTTGGTCGTACACTTCGTCTTCACCGAATGTCGCAAATTCTTCCGAGTACAAGCTGTTGTCTGAACGCTTCTGAGTTACCGTTGCCTGACCTTTGTACAGCTTGATCACCACTTCGCCGTTCACATCTTGAGCCAACTCTTCTGTTGCTGCAAGAAGGGACTTACATAGTGGTGTGAACCAGCGACCATCGTAAACAAGATGAGAAGCCTTCAAACCTAGCTCTTCACGGAATTCATAAGAGGCTTTGTCTAGCACCAGTTGTTCAACGGCACGCAGCGCTTCCATGATGATGGTGCCGCCCGGAGTTTCGTAACAACCACGCGATTTCATACCAACCAGACGGTTTTCTACGATATCGATACGACCAACACCATGCTTAGCACCTTTTTCATTCAGGTAAACCAGCGCGTTGTATGGCGTCATCGCTTCACCGTCAACGGCAACTACCGCGCCTTTCTCCACTTTCAGTGTCACGCTTTCAGATTCGTTTGGTGCTTGCTCTGGGTCTACCGTCCATACCCAGCAATCTTCGTTTGGTGCATTCCATGTGTCTTCAAGAACACCACCTTCGGTAGAAATGTGCCAAGCATTGGCATCACGAGAATAAATCTTGGTCAGAGAAGCAGTACATGGGATGTTGCGCTCTGCCAGATAATCCAGACACTCTTCACGACTTACCAAATCCCACTCACGCCATGGCGCAATCACATGCAGATCCGGTGCAAGTGCAGCAAACGCACCTTCAAAACGCACCTGGTCGTTACCTTTACCTGTACAGCCGTGACACAAAGCATCTGCGCCCACTTTACGTGCCACCTCAACCTGAGCCTTAGCAATGATTGGACGCGCCATAGACGTACCCAACAGGTATTTGCCTTCGTACACCGCACCCGTTTTCAGTGTCGGGTAGATGTAGTCAGCAACCATTTCTTCTTTCAGGTCAGCGATGTAACATTCAGATGCACCAGACGCTTTAGCTTTCTCTTCGATGCCTTCCAGCTCTTCTTCGCCCTGACCGACATCCGCAACGAATGCCACAACTTCACAGTCATAGTTTTCTTTCAACCATGGAATGATCACTGACGTGTCCAGACCGCCAGAGTACGCTACAACTACTTTATTTACGTTTACTTTGCTCATTTTACTTCTCCTAATCCCTGGGTCTGCACTTGGCGGTCAGCGCCCAAAAGGTCATACAATATTCGTTTTATTCGGGTAGAAACTGGGTACCAATGTTGGTGCCCGCAAATAATTCGGTGAGTTTTTCAGGGTAGCGCCACGTGGCTACCTGGATTGGACGCCCTAAGTCGTTCGCCGCTTGCAGCGCCGCATGCACTTTTACAATCATGCCATCGGTAATAACTTTGCCTTCAATTAACTGCTCGGCTTCGGTTTTATCCAAGCTGCTCAGTAGGTGTCCTTTACCATCCAGTACACCACTCACGTCTGACAGCAGAACCACTTCAGCATCCAAAGCACCAGCAACGGCAACAGCGGCTTGATCGGCGTTCACGTTCATGAGCTGACCTTCATTGGTCATGCCAATGGAACTGATGATGGCAATCGCACCCGTATTCATGACGGCTTGCAAAACCTCTGGGTTGCCCGGTGTGGCATTCCCTACTGCGCCCAGTTCTGGATCTAGCTCTGTTACGTCGCACAACCCGCCATCCGCCAAGCTTAAGCCAACGGCTTTCACGCCCGATTTAATGGCTTCGCCTTGCAGCAATTTATTGGCAGTACCAGCTAAAGCACCGGCGATAACAGGAATCTGGTCGTAAGGAGTGACACGCAGTCCGTCTTTTTTCACGGTTGCCAACTGGAGTTTGCCCATCAGATCGTCCACCAGATAGCCGCCACCATGAACTATTACAATCGCTCGCTGCGCTGACTGCTGATAATCCTTAATGGCACCAAACAATTTTCCCAGCGTTTCGCCGCACTCTAGTGCGGCTCCGCCCAGTTTCACGACAAGTGGATTCTGTGTACTCATCATCAAATTCCTTATATCAGTGCTGTCAGTGGCTCATAGCCAAAACGTAGGTTAAGGCATTGCATTGCTTGACTGGATGCGCCTTTCAAAAGGTTATCTATTGCTGAAACCACAATGACGTGCTCGCCCTGTACCTTCCAGCCCAAGTCGTTAAACGGCGTGTTTTCGACTTGCTGAATCGCAGGTAATTTGTCACCGAACAAACGCACTGCAGGTTTGTCGCCATAAGCATTGTGGAAAGCGTCAGCGACGGCTTGCTCCGTCACACCTGCTTTTAGCTTCATAGTAATAGTCGCCAGAATGCCACGCTTAAAGTTGCCAAGGTGAGGCGTGAAGATAACGTCACAACCCAAGTGAGACGCAATTTCTGGCTGATGACGATGGGCAAATACACCATAAGCCTGCATGGACACTTCGCAGAAGCTATTGGTCATAGTCGCTTTTCTTCCGGCGCCGGATACACCGCTGGTCGCGTTAATCACTGGCCATTGATTGGTGTCGACTAATCCTGCATTCAGCAATGGTTTAATAGCCAATTGGGAAGCCGTTGGATAACAGCCTGGAACCGCAACGAGTTGTGCTTCGGCGATATCGGCTTCGTTCCATTCAGCAAGCCCGTATGCAGCTTTATCTAGCCATTCAGGATTGCTGTGATCGAAGCCATAAAAAGTCGGGTAAAAATTTTCTTTCTGAACACGGTATGCGCCGGACAAATCAAACACGGTGCACCCTTGTTCTAACAAAGTCGGCGCTAAGTCGTGGCTGACTTCATGAGCAGTAGCAAGAAAGACGACATCAGAGTCTTTAGCCACTGCTTCAATATCAGTAAGAGGTGTTACAGGCATGTCCACGACGCCAGTCAGTTTTTTGTGTAGCTCTGAGACTGGCTTATTTGCGTCGACGCTATTGGCGGACACATACAAACCTGATAGCTTGAGATTCGGGTGTTTGGCAACCATTAAGGCAAGTTCTGCCCCTGTATATCCGCTGGCACCTATGATCGTGGTTTTTAACATCTGCAACACATCCAATTCGCGGGTCACTTCATTTAGTGAAAAGTGACTATCCATACTTGATTATTAGCTCAATTTGAGTTTTTATTCACTTATTGTGATTTAATATGTGTTTTATCGTTTTCAGCTTTATCTGTCAACAGTGGAAGTGAAGTTAATATGCAATTACCTGGTTTTATCGATATCTACGGTGGCTTAATTTCCACCTCTTCTATTAGCTCAAGTGATCCAAGTTGGGATGAAGGGAACAGTGAAGTTATTGCCAAGCTGGCTACCTGGTTTGAAGATCTGGGGTTTGAGACCCAGGTTGTCGAGGTAGAAAAAGGCAAACACAACCTGATTGCCAAGATGGGGAAAGGGGAAGGCGGTCTTTTACTAGCAGGGCATACGGATACCGTTCCTTTCGATGAAGGGCGATGGAATTACGACCCACACGCACTAACCGAAGCCAACGATCGCTTTTATGGTTTGGGCACAGCAGATATGAAAGGTTTTTTTGCTTTTATATTAGAAGCAGTAAAAAAGACAGACTGGAGCCAGCAAACCAAACCTCTTTACGTATTGGCAACCTGTGACGAAGAAACCACCATGCTTGGTGCAAGACACTTTACCGAAGATGCTCCCTTCAAACCGGACTATTGCATCATTGGAGAGCCAACCAGTCTCGTCCCGATTCGTGCGCACAAAGGTCACGTCGCAAATGCCATTCGCGTCACGGGTCACTCAGGTCATTCCTCAAACCCAGCACTCGGTGTCAACGCAATTGAAGTCATGCACGAAGTGTTGTTTGCTTTAATGAAGCTTCGGGACGACCTGATTAAAGCGTACCATCACCCTGGCTTTGATATTCCCAACCCAACTTTAAACCTTGGGCATATTCATGGTGGAGATAGTGCCAACCGAATTTGTGGATGCTGCGAGCTGCACTACGATGTTCGCCCTCTTCCGGGAATCAGCTTAGATGGCTTAGATAATATGCTGCGAGAAGCGCTCAAAGAGGTCGAAGCCAAATGGCCAGGCAGAATAGAAATTAAACCACTGCACGAACCCATACCGGGCTATGAGTGCGATCACGAACATCCGTTTATTGAAGGCATGGAGCAAATTTGCGAGCAGCCTAGCGAAACCGTGAATTACTGCACTGAAGCACCATTTCTTCAACAACTCTGCCCGACTCTAGTGTTAGGTCCTGGTTCCATTGACCAGGCTCATCAGCCTGATGAGTTTCTGGCATTTGAATTTATCGACCCAACCATCAAGATTCTCGACAAAGCCATTCATCAATACTGTTTCTAAACATTTCAGAAAGTTATTAATGGGAGCGACCTTATTCGCTCCCTTTTTAACCACGCCTAAACCTGATTGCAGCAAGCCTCAGCAAAAATTGAAAGAAAATTTCACAATGCAGTTACATTGACCGTATCAAAAGTGAGCAATATCAATAGTTGCTCGAAATCAGCCCTTTCAGTGTCGGATTATTTGACTCACGCCAAACAATTTCGCTAGATTGTGTCCTTACACACAACAACGGATGTAATAAATTTACGAGGTGGGACACAATGAATGAAAAATATGCCGCGCTAAAAAGCAATGTGAGCATGTTAGGTCGATTGCTTGGCAATACCATTCAAGATGCACATGGCGAAGCGATCCTAGAGAAAGTCGAAACCATTCGTAAACTCTCAAAATCAGCAATGGCTGGTGGTCAGGAAGACAGAGAGAACCTCATCAAAGAAATTGAAAGTCTGCCCGATGAGCAACTGACACCGGTTGCCCGCGCATTCAATCAGTTCCTTAACCTCACTAACATGGCAGAGCAATACCACACGATTTCTCGCCATTGTGAGGAACACGTCTGTGAACCAGACGCTTTAAATAGCTTATTCTCAAAACTCAGCCAGAACAGCATCAGCAAGCTCGACACGGCACAAGCCGTTCGTGACTTAAACATTGAGCTTGTGCTGACCGCGCACCCGACTGAAATCACGCGCCGCACCATGATCAACAAGCTGGTGAAGATCAACGAATGCTTGTCGAAACTGGAGCTGAGTGACCTTTCTTACAAAGAGCGTCAGAAAACTGAGCGCCGTCTGGAGCAGTTACTCGCTCAGGCATGGCATTCTGACGTTATTCGTCAGCAACGCCCTACACCTCTTGATGAAGCCAAGTGGGGCTTTGCCGTTGTAGAGAACTCTCTATGGCAAGGCGTACCTGACTTTCTGCGTGAACTCGACGAGAAGCTAAAAGGCTACCTGGATGAAGGTCTTCCAATTGACGCTCGCCCAGTGCACTTCTCTTCCTGGATGGGTGGTGACCGAGACGGTAACCCGTTTGTTACCCACACCATCACACGTGAAGTAATGTTGCTTTCTCGCTGGAAAGCGGCAGACCTTTACCTGAATGACATCAATGAACTGGTCAGCGAACTGTCGATGACCAAGTGCAGCGATGCGCTACGCGAACTGGCAGGCGAAGGACAACACGAACCTTACCGCGCCATTCTGAAACGCATTCGCGATGTGCTGACTGAAACTCGTGACATTCTTGAAGCAAAAATCAATGGTGAGCAGTTAGCGGTCAAAGCGCCGCTTAAATCCGTTGATCAGCTTTGGGAACCACTGCACGCGTGCTACCAGTCATTGCATGAGTGTGGCATGGGCGTCATTGCTGACGGCTCTCTGCTTGATACACTTCGTCGAATCAAAGCGTTTGGTATTCATCTGGTTCGTCTGGACATCCGACAGGAAAGTACCCGTCACTCAGACGTACTGTCTGAATTGACTCGTTATCTTGGTATCGGAGATTACGATCAGTGGAGCGAGCAGGACAAAGTTGCCTTCCTAACCGCAGAGCTGAGCTCTAAGCGTCCTCTTCTCCCACGCGACTGGGAACCTTCAGAACCCGTTAAAGAAGTACTGGATACCTGTCGTATCGTGGCAAGCCAGCCACGTGAAGCATTCGGTGCTTATGTTATCTCAATGGCGAGAACCGCATCTGACGTTCTGGCTGTGCATCTTCTTCTGCAAGAATCAGGCTGTCCCTACCGCATGGACGTATGTCCTCTGTTTGAAACGCTGGACGATCTGAACAATGCGGAAGCGGTGATTACCCAGTTAATGGGTATCGACCTGTACCGTGGCTTCATCCAGAACCATCAAATGGTGATGATTGGCTATTCCGATTCCGCCAAAGATGCTGGTGTAATGGCAGCAGGCTGGGCGCAGTATCGTGCCATGGAAGCCTTGGTTAAGGTTTCTGAAGAAGCAGGCATTGAGCTGACTCTATTCCACGGACGTGGCGGTACGGTGGGTCGTGGTGGTGCTCCTGCACACGCTGCACTGCTGTCTCAGCCACCTAAGAGCCTTAAAGGCGGCTTACGTGTAACGGAGCAGGGCGAGATGATTCGCTTTAAGCTGGGCTTGCCAGAAGTCGCAGTGAACAGCTTCAACATGTATGCCAGCGCAATTCTTGAAGCAAACCTGTTGCCACCACCAGAGCCGAAGCAAGAATGGCGTGATCTGATGGATGTGCTTTCAGAAGTCTCCTGTGAAGCTTACCGAGGCGTGGTACGTGGTGAACCTGACTTCGTCCCTTACTTCCGTGCTGCGACGCCAGAGCTGGAACTGGGCATGCTGCCACTGGGTTCTCGCCCGTCTAAGCGTAACCCTAAAGGTGGAGTAGAAAGTTTACGTGCGATTCCGTGGATTTTCTCATGGAGTCAGAACCGTCTTGTTCTTCCTGCGTGGCTGGGTGCTGGTGAAGCCATTCAGTACTCAGTAGATAAAGGGCATCAGTCGCTATTGGAAGCTATGTGTCGCGAGTGGCCATTCTTCTCGACTCGCTTAGGCATGCTGGAAATGGTGTACTCGAAATGTAACATCGAGATTTCCCGCCTCTACGATCAGAAGCTCACAGACGAATCATTGTGGCCTTTAGGCGATAAACTGAGAGCTCAATTGCAAAAAGATATTAAAGCTGTTCTTAATGTTGAGAATAACGAAAACTTGATGCAAAGTGATCCATGGGGATTGGAATCTATACGCCTTCGCAACATCTATGTAGAGCCGTTGAATATGCTACAAGCAGAACTGCTATACCGCACAAGGCAGACAGAAACTCCGTCATCTGAGCTTGAAGAAGCATTAATGGTCACAATTGCTGGTATTGCTGCAGGAATGCGCAACACCGGCTAGGCAGTGTATTATTCTTCAAATGAGACAAAAAGCCGCTAAATGCGGCTTTTTGTATGGCACCAAAACACTATTGAGAATTTTGTCAGTTTTTACAACCAATCATATTCTTTATTCTACTTAATGCTTATTATTATTGATAAGCTATCTAATCGCTGTAACTATTTCTAATAACTATCCGCAGCATCTCTATGGCATTGAATTTGATCTTTTAGGTCTCATATTCAATAGCTGCCATTTTCTAGGTGATATAAGGCTAAGAAGGTGACAGGGCCATCTAAATTTGTCTTTAGATTGGTATGAGCACTAATTCACACAACATAAACGTACCGTAGAAGTACAACCGGTGAATTGGCGTTCAAGTTTTACAGTTTGATTGACCATTGGATTGAAGACATGTCATTACCGCACGTAATCCTTACTGTTTTAAGCACTCGAGATGCAACTGGATACGACATCACTAAAGAGTTCTCATACAGTATTGGCTATTTTTGGAAAGCGAGTCACCAACAGGTATACCGCGAGCTAAATAAAATGGCTCAAAACCAACTTGTGACTTGCGTGCTTGAGCCGCAAGAGGGCAAACCAGACAGGAAAGTTTATTCGATAACAGAAGAAGGACGCCGAGCACTTGGGGAGTGGTTTGACCAACCTACTGCACACCCGACCGTTCGCGATGAGTTCTCTGCCAAGTTAATGGCATGTTCCGTACAACCTTCTACTTCTTATATCGAACAGTTGACTGGTTTGATTGAAGAGTCCCGTCAGCTAGTAAACCACTACAAAGAAATTGAGTCGGTTTACTACGCAACGCCAAGTACTTTGGACAAGCAGGCTCGTTTAGAGCGCCTGACTTTGCGTCGCAACTTGTTGCTACGTGAAACTTGGGTAACCTGGGCTGAAGAAGTGCTTGCTGAACTTGAGGCGATGGCGTAATTACTCGCCTCTCACAAACAACAAAGGTTGGCGCATGCGCCAACCTTTTTTTATTTCTATTGAGCAGCAATTACCCCTGTGGGCGAACACCTAGGGTGTGGCACAACGCGTACGTCATTTCTGCACGGTTCAGAGTGTAGAAGTGAAAGTCTTTCACGCCTTCACGACTCAGGATACGCACCATATCAATCGCCTGACTCGCACCCACTAACTGACGAGTGGTCGGATCATCATCCAAGCCTTCGAATTGCTTCGACATCCACCCAGGAACTTTCACGTTGTTGATGGCAGCAAAACGAGACGCTTGCTTAAAGTTCGACACTGGCAATATCCCAGGTACGATTTCCACATCAATGCCCGCTGCAACACAGCGATCGCGGAAGCGAAGGTAGCTCTCTACATCAAAAAAGAACTGAGTGATGGCACGGTTTGCGCCTGCGTCTACTTTACGCTTCAGGTTAAGCAAGTCTGCCTGCGCACTTTTCGCTTCTGGATGCACTTCTGGGAATGCCGCTACAGAGATGTCGAAGTCGTGCTGAGATTTCAGCAGCTCAACTAAATCTGATGCGTACATGTCTGGTGCACCGCCACCCGGTGGAATATCACCACGAAGCGCAACAATGCTTTCAATTCCATTGTTCCAGTAATCGTTCGCAATGTTCACCAATTCGTCACGAGAAGCGTCAATACAGGTTAGGTGCGGCGCAGCGACCAGGCCAGTCTGGTCTTTGATCTCTTTAATGATGGAGTGCGTACGGTCTCGCTCACCAGAGTTTGCACCATAAGTTACAGACACAAACTTAGGTTGAAGGGTTTTCAGGCGGTGAACGGAGTTCCAAAGGGTCTCTTCCATCTTTTCACTGCTAGGCGGAAAAAACTCAAAGGAAACGTTGATGTCATCAGAAAGTTCAGCAACGTTCTGATTCAAAGCATCTATATGACTGGCGTGGGTATAACTCATGCTTCTCTCCCTGTGGCACCACCACAAAAAACTCTTTTTTAATCCGTAACGACGTTTAGACGTCTATATGTCCAAAGAATGTCTTTTATCCGATTTAATGTCAACTGGATCACTATGAATTTTCTTCATGATGCTACTGAACATTTTTCAACATGAAAAATTACGGCATTTTTAAGAGATTGGGAATATATACCCAAGTGACCTCAAGTTGCAGGATTCAGAGCTTCATATACTGTTTCAGTTCAAGGAAAAGAATGCAGCGGAATGACGAGTCCTTTCCAAATTCTTTGACGCCGAAATGGGACAGTATATGAGCTCCCAAGGGCGAGTTTAACTGGCTTTCATACTGCGTTACCGATTCTAGATTTAGAACCACTAGATCTTCAAATCGGTTTCTTGTCTGAAAACCAGTTAATTCTCACTGAACCTAACATCTTGAGGTCACTTGGGTATGAAAAAGGGCGTTACACGCCCTTTTCTTAAAGAAGACCAGATAGCCTGTTGAGGTCTGATTGAATCGCCCCAGCGGTCACCGCTTTACCTGCACCAGGCCCGCGAATCACCAGCGGGTTATCTTTGTACCATTTACTCTCGATAGCAAAGATGTTGTCACAAGGAAGCAGGTTCGCTAAAGCATGCTCTCGTGGAAGCGCCTCAACACCGACAGAGGCTTTGCCGTCTTTTTCTAGCCTTGCTACATAGCGAAGCACTTTGTCTTCTCTCTGAGCCTTTTCAAGGCGCTCTGCAAGGAGCTCGCTTAAGATTTGTCCGTTGTCTAGGAAGTCATCCAGAGGCAAATCTCTCAAAGACTCTGGTACCAAGGACTCAACTTTTACGTTTTCTGGTTCAAGCTCTAAACCCGATTCACGCGCCAGAATCACCAGCTTACGCATCACGTCGGAGCCATCTAGGTCGCAACGAGGGTCAGGTTCAGTTAAACCTTGCTGCCAGGCCAGGTCCACCAAGTCGCTGAATGGTACCTGTCCATCAAACTGCTGGAACAACCAGGATAAGGTGCCTGAGAAAATACCGGACAACGCCAATATGTCATCGCCACTTTCACGCAAATCGCGAACGGTATGGTTAACTGGTAAGCCTGCCCCTACCGTCGCGTTGTAGAACCAGTGGCGACCCGTTTTTGAAAACGCGTCCTGTACCTGATGGTAAACCTCACCCGGTGCGGAGCCAGCCACTTTGTTTGCAGAAATCAAATGAAAACCGTGTTCTGCAATACTTACGTATTGATCGGATAGTGCTTCACTTGCAGTTACATCCAAAACAATGACTTCATCGTACTTCTGTTGGTGGGCAAGTTTGTCCAGCCATTCTGTGCCGTCATTGCTGATCGCTTCATCGTCAAACCGACCGAATACTTCATTGGCATCAATGCCACTAAAGTCGAGCCAGTAGGTCTGGCTGTCTACTACCGCTACCAGATCAAAGGTTTTGCCGTAGCGCTTTTCCAGTTCGTCTTTCTGTTCTGAAAACAATTCAAGCCAGCTGGAACCGATGTTGCCTTTACCACACAATGCGATAGCCACACGTTTCTGCGCTTGAAATAGCTGGCTGTGAATACCGGTAATCAATCGTGAAGTGTCAGTCTTGCGAAGAATCGCCACCAGACTCAGTCCAGATTCTGCTTCGCTGATAAACTCCACCGGACCGTTTTTCAGTTGCTGGTAGAATCCATAGCAGTGGTTCGGGTTATTGGTCACGCCCGCCCCCACAGCAGCAACCAGAGAATAGCCTTCTTTTAGTTTAATCTCGGCGCCAATGGACACATCCTGAAGGTGGGATAGCGCATCCCCCGCCACTTCGCTGGTGTAAGCCAGAAGTAAACAGCCCTGATCTTCTTGTGCTTCAAAAGCCAGTGGGCTTAATTGAGCGCGAGTTAGAGTGGTGAGTACTTCTTTCGAATGATGATCAAAATCATGACCATGCCCGAAGTCCACTTTCACTAACAACACTTCATCCAGAGAAGTAATGATTTTTGCGCCGCGACCAGACGCCAGAACGCGCTCGATACGGGTCGAACCCGATTCAGGTTGGTAACTACAACGCAAATGCAGTTCCATCGCACTTTGAGCGACAGGCTGAAGTGTACGGCTATGGAGTACAGGAGCAGCCAGACGAGCCAGTTCACTGGCTTCATCAAGACGAAGCAGTGGCAATAGACAAGCATCAGATACCTTGCGCGGATCTGAGCTGTATACCCCGGCAACATCACTCCAGATAGTCACGCGAGTAGCTTCAGCCAAAGCACCGATTACCGTTGCAGAGTAGTCCGAACCATTACGACCAAGCAAAACGGTTTCACCATCGTCGTTTTTTGCCATAAAGCCCGTAATCACCACTCGGCACTGACGGTGCTGCGCCAGCGACTCTTTGATAAGTGGGTAAGAGCGCGCGCGATCCACTTCGGGCTGCGCACCGTGCTCTGCTCGAAGAAAGTCACGCGAATCCTGAGAGACGGCCTCAAGGTTGTTGTGGTTCAGCAGTTCAGCCAGCAGTCTTGCCGACCAAAGCTCACCGTGTCCCATTGCGGAAGATTTTTGCGCGCTTGAAAGCGGGAACGAAAGCTCACCCAATCCGGAGAATTCGGTATTCAGAGCATCCAATAACCCAGCTGCACGCTCTTCAGGCAATAGGCTTTCAATCAGATTAGTCTGGTATTGTCTTAGTTCTTGCAACATCTCATGAGCGACACGACCGTCTTTTTCTAACGCCCCTAACCAGGCAATCAGTTGGTTGGTGGTGCTTCCTGCCGCCGACACCACCACAAGGTCGTTCGGCTGAGAATATTCTTTAAGGATGTTGACTACGCGCTGGTAGCACTCTGCATCAGCCAGGCTGCTACCACCGAATTTGTGTAATTGGCGTTCAACCGTCATTACGCCACCTCCCTGGCTTTGACAAACGCTTGTTCTAGGTCAGCGATCAGGTCATTCACGTCTTCAAGACCGACAGAAAGACGCAACAATGTTGGTGCAATGCCAGCTTCAGCCTGTGCTTCATCGCTCATGGCACGGTGCGTCATAGAGCCTGGATGACAAATAAGACTTTCTACGCCACCCAGCGATTCTGCTAACGAGAACAGAGTCAGCGAGCTGGCAAAGACCTTCATCTGCTCCACGCTTCCGTTAAGTTCAAAACTCAGCATAGAACCAAATCCAGACTGCTGCTTTTTGGCAATATCATGACCTGGGTGCTCTGGCAAACTTGGGTGATAAATGGTGCCCACCAGCTCGTGCTCTTTCAGGTAAGCCAGAATCGTGTTTGAGCTTTCTTCATGCACGCGCATACGAGCACCCAACGTGCGTAATCCACGCAATGTCATGTAGCTGTCGAAAGGCGTACCAGTTGCACCAATACAGTTACCCCACCACGCCAGTTCTTCTGCATGTTTTTCGTCTTTGCAAATCAGTACACCGCCAATCACATCCGAATGACCATTAATGTACTTGGTGGTCGAGTGGATAACAAAGTCAGCACCAAGCGTTAAAGGCTTTTGGTACACAGGTGTCAGAAAGGTGTTGTCGACCGCAACAAGTGCACCAACCGCTTTGGCTTGCTGGCATATTTTTTCAATATCCACCACGCGAACCAATGGATTTGAAGGGGTTTCCAGCAATACCAGTTTTGGTTTCTTGCTGATTGCAGCTGCCAGCGCCTCATCGTCTGACTGATCGACAAACTCAACTTTGAAATCTCCTTTCAAAGCGCGAGTGTTGAATAAGCGATGGGTTCCGCCATAGCAGTCGTGTGGCGCAACGATAAGATCATCAGGACCCAGAAATGCCGTTACCCACAGATTAATTGCTGCCGTACCTGTGTTGGTAATGATGGCATTTGCGCCTTCTTCGAGTTCAGAAAGCGCTTGCTCCAGCAACCCGCGGTTTGGGTTTCCGGAGCGGGTGTAATCGTATTTTGGTACTTCACCAAAAGACGGAAAACCATAGTTTGTCGACAGATAAATCGGTGGGACAACCGCGTGATACTGGGTATCCGCTTCAATACCAGTTCTTACGGCAATAGTGGCTGGCTTTCGTTGGCTCATATAGTTGGTCTTCCTTTCCAGTGGTGCGTTTTACTTGAGCATCTGTTATACCAATTACAAACGCTGGATAACATGCAAGTGACGTGTTTTAACTGAGAGTGTCACGATTAATGTGCAACACTTTAGCGTCATCATTTTGGGACGTCAACACTTCTAGACGTCCATATGTCTTTGCTTATGGCGGTAAAAGTCGCTAAAATCCCACTTTATGAAAGGCTAAGTCGCTAAAACACATGAAAACAGCTTGCTGGGCGAACTAGTCATCCATTTTAGATAAATTATAACTGAAGGTGCGCAATGGCAGATTGGAATGGCGAGTACATCAGCCCCTATGCTGAACATGGCAAAAAAAGCGAACAAGTCAAAAAAATTACCGTATCAATCCCGCTAAAAGTACTAAAAGTACTGACTGACGAGAGAACCCGCCGCCAAATCAACAATTTGCGTCACGCGACTAATAGCGAACTGCTTTGTGAAGCCTTCCTTCACGCCTACACAGGTCAGCCTCTTCCAACGGACGAAGACTTGCGTAAGGATCGCCCGGATGACATTCCAACCGAAGCGAAAGCCATTATGACGGCAATGGGCATCGAATTCGAAGCTTACGATGACGAATAAAAAGAAGGGACAGCAAATGCTGTCCCTTCTTTATTGAATCGCACGACTTGGCAATTTATCCAAGTCGTTTTTTATTCCACCTAGTTTTTATTCTAATTGGCTTTTATTCCAAATAGCTTTCAGGCATGTCGATTCTCGCAACCCCAGAATCAATCGCTGCCTGAGCAACCGCTTTTGCCACTCGAGGCAACAAACGTGGATCCATAGGTTTAGGAATAATATAGCCAGCGCCAAATTCCAGGTTCTCTACTCCCGCTGCTTTCTTCACTTCTTCCGGCACGTCTTCTTTTGCCAGTTGGCGAATCGCGTCAACCGCCGCCAGTTTCATTTCATCATTAATCTCGCTGGCACGAACGTCCAATGCACCGCGGAAAATGAATGGGAAACAAATAACATTGTTGACCTGGTTCGGGTAATCACTGCGACCGGTTCCCATGATCAAATCGTCACGAACTTCGTGCGCCAGCTCGGGTTTGATTTCCGGATCAGGGTTAGAACACGCAAACACTACTGGTTTGTCTGCCATTAGCTTTAACGCTTCTGCTGGCAGTAAATCAGGGCCAGACACACCCAGGAACAAATCGGCACCGTCAATGACATCCTCAAGCGTGCGTTTGTCGGTGTTATTGGCAAACAGTTGCTTGTACTCGTTCAAATCGTCGCGACGGGTGTGAATCACCCCTTTGCGGTCCAGCATGTAGATTTTCTCACGCTGCGCGCCACATTTAATCAAAAGCTCCATGCAGGCAACGGCTGCCGCACCAGCGCCCAAACAGACGATAGTGGCGTCTTCCAGCTTTTTACCTTGTAGTTCGATGGCGTTCAGCATACCAGCAGCAGTAACGATAGCCGTACCATGCTGGTCATCGTGGAAAACAGGCACGTCACAACGCTCAATCAAGCGTTGCTCAATCTCGAAACAGTCTGGGGCTTTGATGTCTTCCAGGTTAATGCCACCGAAGGTGTCGGCAATGTTGGCAACCGTATCGACAAACTCGTCGATGGTGCGATGCTTTACTTCAATATCAATCGAATCCAGACCAGCAAAGCGTTTAAACAGAAGGGATTTCCCTTCCATCACGGGTTTTGACGCCAGAGGACCCAAGTTACCCAAACCAAGGATGGCGGTTCCGTTGGAAATAACGGCAACCATATTTCCTTTAGCGGTGTACTTGTAAACGTTATCGGCGTTTTGCGCGATTTCACGGACTGGCTCTGCCACACCAGGACTGTACGCAAGAGCGAGGTCTTCGACGGTATTGGCAGGTTTTGTCAGTTCGACAGAAATCTTTCCGGCTGTAGGTTGAGCGTGATAGTCCAGAGCTTGTTGGCGAAAATCTTGTAGGGTGTTGTCTTCAGACATGTGGGGACGTTCCAATTATTGTTTTTTGTTGGGGTAAAGTGCATTTGTTGCATGGTGAGCTGATACCGACCGCAAAAAAGGCTCAAGCTCTGTTGTTATACTAAAGTATGACTTGCATTCTTCATAGATTAGCTAAGTTAAAGAAAGGCAATTTTGGAAGAGCTAAGACCACTTAACCGAGAGCTAAATCAAAAAATATTTATTTCATCAACGAAAAAAGGACGCCGAGGGCGTCCTTTTCAAATTTGGTCAGTATTACGAGTACGTAATTACTTCTTGCTGCTTAGAGCACCGAAACGCTTGTTGAAGCGATCTACACGGCCGCCAGTATCAACGATACGCTGCTTACCTGTGTAGAATGGGTGACATTTGTCACATACGTCCAGGTGGATTGACTCTTTTTCTAGAGTTGTCTGGAACTCAAACGTGTTGCCACAAGAACAAGTTGCTGCAACAGATTTGTATTCTGGGTGAATACCTACTTTCATGGGATAACCTCAAATTGGGCCGTGTCGCTATCCGATTCTATGCCGGACACCACACGTAGTTTAGATAATTCGATGCAGAATGACCACATCATCAAGGCGCAGTATAGTAATGAAACATGAGGGTAGGATCAACCTATTTGGCAGTTTTTTCGCCAACTATTTTCACAAACAGTGTGGTTTTATTTCGCCTTACCCTAGAGGGTAAGACATTCGAATTTCAGTAACACAACACCGTTAGGTTACCTGACCTTACTAACTCAGTTATAATCAGATCATTCCTATCAGGTTCATTATAAAAGATTTATGCGCCCTTCTATTGCCAGAGTCGCCTTGCCCGTCCCATTAGACAAGCAATTTGACTACCTTATCGCTTCCCACCAGTTCCCGGTTATTGGTGGGCGCGTTAGCGTACCTTTTGGCAGGCAGACTCTGGTAGGCGTTGTGACCGAGCTTGTTTCTCAGTCGGAGTTTCCTCTACACCAGCTCAAAACCATTAAAGAAGTGCTTGATGACAAGCCTGTGTGGTCAGACTCGTTATATTCTCTTCTTCATTGGTGCAGCCAGTTTTACCTTTATCCGCTTGGTGACACGCTAGCTAACGCCATGCCTGCAATGTTGCGAAAAGGGCGTGCCGCCGACTTTACTGCGTTGAAAGAATGGTTCATCACTCCGGCAGGTAAAGACCGCTTGATGACTGGTTTTGGGCGTGCGGTTCAGCAAGCAAAGGTAATGGGATTACTGGAAAATGGACCGGTTTCCCATCAGGCGATGCTGGATAATGAAGTCTCCAGCTCCGTTTTGAATACCTTAGAGGACAAAGGCTGGATAGAGCAGCGAGAACGCCAGCCCAAAGCCATTAACTGGTCAAACGAAGTAGAAAGTGACGACGACAAGCCCAAGTTGAATGAAGAACAGTCCGTCGCGATTGCTGCGGTAAACAGCCATCAAAGTTATGGCTGCTTCTTACTTGAAGGGGTGACAGGTTCAGGCAAAACCGAGGTTTACCTCAATATGATCAAGCCTGTTTTGGAAAAAGGCAGGCAGGCATTGGTACTGGTTCCTGAAATCGGGTTAACACCACAAACCATCAATCGCTTCAAACGGCGCTTTCAGGTTCCGGTTGAAGTGATCCACTCTGGGCTGAACGATACCGAGCGCCTTAACGCCTGGTTGGCTGCGCGGGATAAGCACGCAGGCATCGTAATTGGCACTCGCAGTGCGCTCCTGACGCCGTTTGCTGACCTGGGCATCATCATCGTCGATGAAGAACACGATGCCTCCTACAAGCAACAGGACAGCCTTCGTTATCACGCGCGGGATGTGGCAGTGATGCGCGCAGCCAAAGAAAAGATTCCTGTGGTTTTGGGTAGCGCAACACCCGCACTCGAAACGCTGCACAATGCCCTGACGGGCAAATATCATCACTTAACGCTTTCAAACCGAGCGGGGTCTGCCGTACCCACCACCAATAAAGTATTGGATGTAAAAGGGCTGTATCTCGAAAGCGGGCTGTCTGCTCCGCTGATAGCGGAAATGCGTAAACACCTCAATGCGGGCAATCAGGTGATGTTGTTTCTTAACCGACGCGGTTACTCCCCTGCTCTGATGTGTCATGAATGTGGGTGGATAGCGGATTGCCATCGCTGCGATGCTTATTACACCTTTCACCAACACAGCCGTGAAATGCGTTGTCACCACTGTGGGGCACAACATCCTGTCATACACCAATGCCAGGGCTGCGGCTCAACACAACTGGTTTCCGTGGGAGTGGGCACAGAGCAGTTGGAAGAACAGTTAGCCACTTTATTCCCCGATTTTAAAGCCATTCGAATAGACCGAGACAGCACTCGTCGAAAAGGCAGCCTGGAAACCGCGCTTAAGGCGATTCGTAATAACGAGTACCAGATTCTGATTGGCACACAAATGCTGGCGAAAGGGCATCACTTCCCGGACGTCACGTTAGTAGGGCTTATCGATGTGGACAGCTCACTCTATAGCTCAGATTTTCGAGCATCAGAAAGACTGGCTCAATTGTTCATTCAAGTGGCAGGGAGAGCAGGGAGAGCCAGTAAAGCCGGTGAAGTTATCCTTCAGACTCATCACCCAGAGCACCAACTTCTACAGGCGCTCATTCATAAAGGCTATCGTCATTTCGCCAGCACAGCTTTAGAAGAAAGGAAGCTCGCGCTGCTGCCGCCTTACGCTTTCTTGACCTTATTTCGCGCCGAAGCGAATCAGGAAGGAGCTGGAGAATTATTCCTGCGTCAGGTCAGGCAAACTATTGAATCACATCCGCTTTTCAATGATGAATGTATGGTGTTGGGACCAATGCCTGCACCTCTGGCACGCCGTGCGGGAAAATCACGATGGCAATTAATGTTGCAAGCCCCATCACGTTCTTTAATGCAACAGTTACTGTACAGTTCAAAACCAGTCATCGACACATTGCCGATGGCGAAAAAAGTGCGCTGGACCACTGACATCGAACCGCAAGATCTCTCCTGATAAGTAAAATCTCTGTAAATTGATGTGATGTCAGTTCTGTTACTGGATCAGACTTTGTAGCTAGTTTGAGAAAACGAATATGATCCTATGTGATTGATGTCACGGTACTCATGCAAAATTTGTTAATCTGCCCGTAAATTAATCTTAATTTAGAGCATAAAATATCCAATAAAAAGTTGCTCACGTCAGCGCTAGGTTTAATTGTTATAGATGCTTAAATACAGCCATGAAAAATAAAGAGGACAACTTATTATGGCGACAATGAAGGATGTTGCCCAGCTAGCAGGAGTTTCAACTGCAACGGTATCGAGGGCTTTGATGAATCCTGAGAAGGTTTCGTCGACGACACGTAAACGTGTGGAAAGCGCCGTTTTGGAAGCTGGTTATTCGCCGAATTCACTGGCAAGAAACTTACGACGTAATGAATCCAAAACTATCGTTGCAATCGTCCCTGACATTTGCGACTCCTACTTTACAGAGATCATTCGCGGCATTGAGGATGTAGCCGTGGAAAACGGGTATCTCGTATTGTTAGGAGACAGCGGTCAGCAGAAGAAACGAGAGAGCTCACTGGTCAACCTGGTCTTTACCAAACAAGCAGACGGCATGTTGTTATTGGGGACACACCTGCCGTTTGATGTCAGCAAACCGGAACAGAAGAACTTGCCACCACTGGTCATGGCTTGTGAATTCGCACCGGAACTGGAATTGCCGACAGTGCACATTGATAACCTAACGTCTTCGTTCGAAGCGGTGAACTACCTCACCCAAATGGGTCATTCGAAGATTGCTCAGATTTCAGGGCCTGACGATGCAGCATTGTGTCAGTTCCGTAACCAAGGTTATCAGCAGGCTTTACGTCGCGCTGGCATCACCATGAATCCAACCTATAAGGAAATGGGCGATTTCACCTTTGAATCAGGGCAAAAGGCAATCGCAAAACTTCTGGCACTTCCGGAACCACCAACTGCCGTTTTCTGCCACAATGACGCCATGGCAATCGGCGCTATTAAGGGAGCAAAAGCGGCTGGATTGAAAGTACCTCAAGACCTGTCTGTTGTCGGGTTTGATGATATTCAGTTCGCGGAGTTCTGTGATCCACCATTGACGACGATTACCCAACCTCGCTACGAGATCGGTCGTCAGGCAATGTTGATGCTGCTTGAGATACTCAAAGGCAGAGATGTACATGCCGGATCACGTCTACTGGAAACAGAACTGAAAATCCGAGACAGCGCAGCGCCTCCAAGAAGCTAAGGCTTCATGGGTCTGTGACCCAAAAGATGGACACACCTGCAAGCTTTTCAATGGTAACACTGGTTTTCCAGAGTAATTCTGGATTACCATGTTACCCGTTTTTTATTGAACGCAAGCTGTTAAACCGTGGCAAATAAAGATTACGTAAGAAGAGGACGTGGGCAAAAAAAGCCTACCAGAAAACAAACATCCAATAAGAAGCCGTGGAAAGCAGGCATCGTCGCCATATTACTGGCTGGCGCATTTGGTTATGGGCTTTATACACTAAGCCAGGACCCGGAACCGCCTAAACCACAAGTGGCGGAAAAACCGAAAAAGCCCGTCAGCAAACCAAAACCACTGCCACCTCCACCAGAGGAAAAGTGGGAGTACGTTGAATCACTGCCCAAACGTGAAGTACAGGTCGAAGCCAAAGAACAAGTGGTTTCTGATATTCCTTACATCATGCAGTGTGGTGCATATAAAACTCTGGCGCAGGCAGAAGCTCGTAAAGTGGATATTGCTTTTCAGGGGATCAGTAGCAAGATTCGTAAGAAAGAAGGCAGTAGCTGGTATCGCGTCGTATTGGGGCCTTACACCTTCAAACGCGATGCGGAGCGCGATCGCCATAAACTACAACGGGCAAAAATCGAACCGTGCGCTATTTGGAAAGAATCGCAATAACCGATGTATAAAACACAAAACATCAAACATTCTCAGGGGAGCCAGCCGGCTCCCTTGTTTTTTTCTCTCCTGCCCTCATATTTCACATATATCGCGAGCGAAACAAAAGGTTAATAAAAGTGACTACTATCGTATCTGTACGCCGAAATAATAAAGTCGTCATTGCTGGAGACGGTCAGGTTTCTTTAGGAAATACCGTCATGAAAGGCAACGCAAAGAAAGTACGCCGCCTCTACAATAATAAAGTACTGGCAGGTTTTGCTGGCGGTACGGCTGATGCATTCACACTATTTGAGCGCTTCGAAAGCAAACTGCAAATGCATCAAGGGCATCTGACCAAAGCCGCAGTAGAACTGGCAAAAGACTGGCGCAGTGACCGCGCACTGAGAAAACTCGAAGCACTGCTTGCGGTTGCGGATGAAACCGCTTCGCTGATCATCACAGGTAATGGTGATGTGGTTCAGCCAGAAAACGACTTAATTGCCATTGGCTCTGGTGGTAACTTTGCTCAGGCAGCCGCTACTGCTTTACTGGAAAACACCGAGCTTGATGCCCGAGAAATTGCTGAAAAATCACTGAAAATTGCTGGTGATATCTGTGTATTCACCAATCATCACCACACGGTCGAAGAACTCGACACAGCAGCGCAAGAATCATAAGGAATTCAATATGTCTGAAATGACGCCAAGAGAAATTGTTCACGAATTGAATCGCCACATCATCGGACAAGACAAAGCAAAGCGCGCTGTGGCGATCGCTCTTCGTAACCGCTGGCGCCGCATGCAGCTTGAAGAAAGCTTACGCGTCGAAGTCTCCCCCAAGAACATTCTGATGATCGGTCCGACTGGTGTCGGTAAAACAGAAATCGCTCGTCGCCTTGCCAAGCTGGCCAATGCCCCATTCATGAAAGTGGAAGCCACTAAATTTACGGAAGTGGGTTACGTGGGTAAGGAAGTGGAAACTATCATTCGCGATCTGACGGATGTAGCCATCAAGATGACTCACCAGCAAGCGATGGAAAAAGTAAAATTCCGCGCTGAAGAGCAGGCAGAAGAACGCATTCTGGATGCCCTACTTCCGCCACCGCGTGAAGGCTGGGGTTCCGGAGACGCCACTGAAGAAAAGTCCAATACACGTCAGATCTTCCGCAAGAAACTTCGCGAAGGTCAGTTAGACGACAAAGAGATCGACATCGAAATTGCGGCTCCGCAAATGGGCGTAGAGATCATGGCGCCTCCTGGCATGGAAGAGATGACCAATCAGCTTCAGGGCATGTTCCAGAACCTTGCTGGCGACACCAAGAAAAGCCGCAAGATGAAGATAAAAGACGCGTTCAAAGCTCTGACAGAAGAAGAAGCAGCAAAGCTGGTCAATCAGGAAGAGTTGAAAGAACAAGCTATCTACAATGTTGAAAACAACGGCATTGTCTTCATCGATGAAATCGACAAGATTTGTAAACGTGGTGAGAGCTCAGGTCCGGACGTATCTCGTGAGGGGGTTCAACGTGACTTGCTTCCTCTTATCGAGGGCAGCACCGTTTCCACCAAGCACGGCATGGTTAAAACTGACCATATCTTGTTCATTGCATCTGGTGCATTCCAGGTAGCGAAACCATCAGACCTGATTCCAGAATTGCAGGGTCGTCTGCCAATTCGTGTGGAACTGGAAGCGCTAACCAGTGATGATTTCAAACGCATTCTGACAGAGCCTAAAGCTTCTCTGACCGAGCAGTATTCTGCTCTGATGGCGACAGAATCCGTTGACGTTTCATTCACTGAAGAAGGTGTTGATCAAATTGCCAATGCCGCGTGGCAAGTGAACGAAACCACTGAAAACATTGGTGCTCGTCGTCTTCACACTGTGATGGAGCGTCTGATGGAAGAGATTTCGTTTGAAGCAACCGACAAGAGCGGAACTGCTGTGAAAATTGACGCCGAATACGTGAAATCCAAGCTGGGTGAGTTTGTTGAAGACGAAGATCTCAGCCGCTTTATCCTGTAAGTCTGCATTGGATACATCCAAATATTTGATGTAAAACAAGCCCACCTCAGTTAGGTGGGCTTTTGGTATTCCCCTCTGCTGGCGCGTTGATATACTGAATACAAATCGGTCAACGACGTACGACGCATGAGACAATCACTAAGTGTATGGCTTGATGCCGCTCGCCCCAAAACACTGCCACTGGCGTTTGCTTCTATCGCAACAGGCAGCAGTGTTGCTTTATTCAATGGTCATTTTTCATTCCCAGTCATGGTACTGGCTCTTCTTACCGCAATACTGCTGCAAATCCTTTCCAACCTTGCGAACGACTATGGTGACGCAATAAAAGGGACGGATAATCAGGACCGTATTGGTCCGACTCGCGCCATTCAGTCTGGTGCGGTGACTCCACAGACCATGAAACAAGCCATCATCATCAATATTATTCTGACTGTCGCATCGGGTCTCGCGCTTATCTTCTATGCCCTGCAAACGCCTACCAGCATCATGGCATTCATCGGGCTTGGGCTTTTGGCTATCATCGCTGCCATTGCTTATACCGTGGGCAACAAACCTTATGGCTACATTGGCTTGGGGGATTTGTCGGTGTTTATCTTCTTTGGTCTGCTTGGCGTGGCGGGCACGTTCTTCCTCCATACAGGGTTTATTGATGCCGCCACATTTTTACCTTCAGTCGGATGCGGTTTGCTGGCGGTAGCCGTTCTGAACATCAACAACATGCGAGACATTGAGAATGATGCAGCCTGCGGGAAACGCACTATGGCCGTTCGTCTGGGAGCGGAGCGAGCCAAGCGCTACCACCTGCTTTTACTCACCGGTGGGATTGTTCCTTTTATCGCATTTTTAGCTCTGCACAATACCGCATTAGCCTGGGGTTTAGCCATGCTGCTGGCGGTGCTTCTCACTGTTAATCACGGTAAAGCGGTACTGGCAGCGACGACTCCAACTGAGCTTGCGCCTATGATGCCAGTTATCGTCAAATGTGCTCTGGTCACTAACCTGTTGTTCTCAATCGTGATCACGGGTCAAACTCTGATGACTTAATTGAGTCTTGTCATTGCATTGACTTACTAGGCATATATACTCGAATACAGAACTGTGTAACAGAAGACGACATTGCTTATGGAATACAACACCTCAGCACTATGCGATATCTATCAGGATCAGGTAGATGTAGTGGAGCCTATGTTCAGCAATTTTGGTGGTAGCGCCTCATTTGCAGGTCAGATTACAACCATCAAATGTTTTGAAGACAACGGGCTGATCCGTAACACGCTTGAACAAGATGGTGTTGGTCGAGTATTGCTGATCGATGGTGGTGGTTCATTACGCCGCGCGCTTATCGACGCTGAGCTTGCGTCTCTGGCAGAAGAAAACGAATGGGAAGGCATTGTTGTTTACGGATGCGTTCGCGAAGTTGATGAACTGGAAGACATGAATCTCGGTATTCAGGCCCTAGCCTCAATTCCCGTTGGTGCCGCGCAGCAAGAAATTGGCGAGCAAGATCTAGCCGTTAATTTTGGTGGAGTCACCTTCTTACCTGACGACTACCTTTACGCTGACAACACAGGCATCATCATCTCTCAGGAAGCTCTTGATTCCGACCTAGAAGGCGAAGAAGAAGACGAATTCACCGAAGAAGACGAAGAATAAGACTTCCGTTCACCCAATACCAAAAAAGCAGCCATCGGCTGCTTTTTTCGTTTAGACGGTAATTTTTCAGCAAAGTACGCTTGTGGATTTCTAGGAGGTGGCGCGGAATTTATAAGCATAAATGAGCACCACCGACAACGAAATACGCGAGCGTACGAAGCGGAAAAGTGATTTACTCTACTTCGTCCATCTTGCCGAGTAGATTCCGAATACGCTCCTGCCATGCATTATGCTCTTCACGCATTTTAAGGTTTTGGCTTTCCAGTTCCTCACGGCTGTTTTTCAGCTCGTTTGCTTCAGAGTTAAGTTGAGCGTTCTGCTCTTTCAACTCTTCTACTTCCATTTGTAGAAGTGCGATGGTATCAACTGCGGTTTGGATTTTTGCTTCTAGCTGCTCTAGGACTTCTAAAGACATGTTAGCCACCTGTTTATTTTGATTCAGTCTACGTGAATGAAAGTTCACAAATTATTCCACATTCTACTCAGCATCCCGCGTCGACACACGTTCAAAATTGGTGATCTTTGCTCGGTTGGTCAAAAAAAAGGCTATCTTTAACCAAAATTTGACGTTCGCTATCAATCTATTGGCGATCACTGGAAAAAATTGATGCTGAGCAATCCACAGGGCGTTTCACGGATGAAATAGCAAACGTTTCAATATGGCTGTGTTAGAATCGCCGCCAATTCTTTCCTGTTTTGGTTTCGTATCTGGAGTTCACATGAAACGCGATTTGGCGATGGCTTTTTCCCGAGTCACTGAGGGTGCTGCACTGGCTGGTTATAAATGGCTGGGACGTGGTGATAAAAACGCAGCGGATGGTGCTGCAGTTGAGGTCATGCGAGCACTACTGAATAAAACGGAAATCTCGGGTGAAATTGTCATCGGTGAAGGTGAAATCGATGATGCGCCTATGCTGTACATTGGTGAGAACGTCGGTATTGGTGGCGATGCGGTTGATATTGCTGTTGACCCGATTGAAGGCACTCGCATGACCGCTATGGGTCAGTCCAATGCATTAGCGGTATTGGCGGCAGGTGAAAAGGGCAGCTTTTTGAAAGCACCTGACATGTACATGGAAAAACTGGTTGTTGGCCCGGGTGCAAAAGGGGTGATCGACTTAGACAAACCTCTGGCTGAAAACTTAACCAACGTAGCTGAAGCTCTCGGCAAAACGCTGGACACTCTGACGGTGATCACTCTGGCGAAACCAAGGCACGATGATGTGATCGCAGAAATGCAAAAAATGGGTGTACGTGTATTTGCTGTGCCAGACGGTGACGTGGCAGCATCTATTCTAACGTGTATGCCAGACAGTGAAGTAGACGTTATGTATTGTGTGGGTGGCGCGCCTGAAGGTGTGGTTTCTGCTGCGGTTATTCGCGCACTAGACGGCGACATGCACGGTCGCTTATTGCCACGCCACGAAGTGAAAGACGATACGGAAGAAAATCGCGCTCACGGTGAGCAAGAGCTGGAACGTTGTAAAGAAATGGGCGTCACGGCTGGCATTGTTTTACGTATGGAAGACATGGCACGCAGCGATAACGTGGTATTTTCAGCAACAGGTATCACCAAGGGTGACTTGCTTGAAGGCATTACTCGTCAGGGCAATATTGCAACAACGGAGACGCTATTGATTCGTGGTCGTTGTCGTACCATTCGTCGTATCAAATCGATTCATTACCTTGAAAGAAAGGATGATGAAGTCCGCAACATCATTTTATAGCCCAGGCTCAAATCGAGTGTTATCAAAGCGCAGCCAGGCTGCGCTTTTTTAATCCTGAAAATGGTGATTTTTCCTGAAAAAATTAACTATCAAGGTCACGCGTTAATGCGTCTTTAAGTTCTGATACCAAAACTTCAGCACTATTGCGGATTTAATCAAGAGTTTGCTTTATTAACTTCATACCTCATAATAGTCCCAAGGGTGAATGCCCTAGCTATGAGGGGAAGAATGAAAACAACGGATCGTATCTTACATAAAATCAAGCGTGAAGGTGCCATCACCGCTAAGAAGCTATCGCAAGACTTTTCCATGACTACCATGGGCGCTCGCCAGCACCTACAGAGCCTGGAAGAAGATGGCTTATTGATTTTTGAGGATGTGAAAGCCAAGGTTGGACGCCCCACTCGCCACTGGTCGCTGACAGATAAAGGTCATGAACAGTTCTTTGACGGTCATAGCGATCTGATGATCAACATGATTGATGCTGTCGAAGCGGTGTTCGGTAAAGAGGGAATGAAAAAAGTCACCGCCGAACGTGAAGCCAGCACACTTCGTCAATACCGCTCAGCCATGGCACATTGTCAGACTCTCGAAGAAAAACTCAACATTCTTGCAGAGCTCCGCGAAAGTGAGGGCTATATGGTTGAGTTGCTAAAAAACGATCAAGGGTTTGAATTAATTGAAAATCACTGCCCAATTTGTCGTGCTGCGAAACGCTGCCCTAGCCTCTGCCTTTCCGAGATAAATGTCTTTCGTAAGCTTTTAGGAAAAGAATACTCCATCGAACGCACCGAACATATCATCCAGGGTAAACGTCGGTGTAGTTACCAAATTAGCGCGCAATAATTTCCCAACGGTATCATTTACTTATACAGCAAGCTCATCCTGTCGCTTTTGTTTATTGGCTCAATTGCATATATCAATTGTGAGACTGAACAATAATAGAGCAATTAAAGTGCATTTTTTGAGCTAATTTTATCGTATGCTCTGCTCATGTGCTGTAACAAAGAAGTAGGAGGGTGCAGATGGGACGCGCTCAATATGATCAAACTTTACCTCCATTTGAGGAGCTTGTCGCTCTGGCTCAGGATGACCCAGAAGCGTTTAACGAATTTCGTCAAAAGATGTGTGAAGAGATGATCACTTACGCTTCGGTTGAGATGCAGCCTCGATTAAGAGCTCAGCAAAGCCATATCGAGAGAGTGATCGACCGATGCAAGAATCCAACGCATGCCAATGTGGCACTAATGAATGAGCTGACAATTCAAATCGGCAAGTTTCAAGATGCGTTGCACGGTGATATCACCAAAGAATCCGCCGATATTGTTCCGTTCAATCTAGAACGCAAGCAATAAGGTATGAAAACAAAAACGGACCTGAATTCAGGTCCGTTTTTTCATTCGTAGACAAATCACCTTTCCGGGGGTGCGCCGTACTGGTTCTCTTTTTGGTCGCCGGGTAAAAATCCACATTCGACAAGAATCCATGCTCCTGCAACTAAAGCGAGTAAAGAGGCAACCGTCTCGATTGCGGTTGTCTGCATCTGAACGCCCGGAGCCGCAACAGGCGCAAGAACACGCCCCGCAATAACTGGGATGTGCAGCGCAAGCCAGTACACCGATTTGCCTCTGTCATGCCAGCGCTTTGCGGTGATCGCCAGATCGGGATAAAGCATACATGCCAAAAAGAAAATGGCGATAACGTTGCCCAGCTCTGGGAACAGCCCTCCTGCCCCGTAACTGAATCCAATCACTATTAAGTAGTAAAACGCGTTCCAGATCCAGAATACCTGACGTCCGACACGTCCTTGAAAAGAAAACAAATATTGCTTAATCGACATCTCTTACCTTTGCTCAATTGAGCACTTTTTGAAAACATTTGGTGTCCATATCCCGGACATTGATCGTCAAACTATGAACAGCGCTTGCCTGCTCCTGGAGAATATCCATCAGTTGACGAGACAGGTTGCGCTTTTGCTCTTCTGTTCGTCCGCTCAGAAGATCGAAGGTGATATGGATGAAATCCACCGTATCTTCCTGATCACCCACCAGCCAGTGGTGGCAACGGAAAGCTCGTGACTTAACAGAAGCGACGTCAAACAACCCACTCTCTATGGCTGCCTGATGCAGATCTTCCAACAGAAGCGGAACATTAACGCGCTCGTCCACTGAATTTGAATACTCCATCACTAAATTTGGCATTGCTACATCCCTGTTATTCTTTATTGTGACAGCGCTTAACATACAGGAAAATAAGCGCCTTGGTGCACCACAGACTGGATTTTGCCTGCCTGATCACTGCAAATTACTTTCTTAGTGACAACATGAGATCTGACCTTACAGCCAGATCGCGGAAAGACATGACACCAGTCATGATTTAGCGGTATTAATCTGTTATATTCTTTCGCAATCACGTTTATTTTTTACATTAATTAATGGAGATATTCCTATGCGTCGTCCTGTAGTGATGGGTAACTGGAAACTTAATGGCAGCAAAACTATGGTCACTGAGCTGCTAAACGGCCTTAATGCGGAACTTGAAGGCGTAACTGGCGTAGACGTTGCAGTTGCTCCACCAGCACTTTACATTGATCTGGCTGAGCGCTTGATCAAAGAAGGCGGCAACAAAATCATCCTAGGTGCGCAAAACACTGACGTGAACAACAGCGGTGCATTCACAGGTGATACTTCTCCAGAAATGCTGAAAGACTTCGGTGCGTCTCACATCATCATCGGTCACTCTGAGCGTCGTGAGTACCACGTTGAGTCTGACGAGTTCGTTGCTAAGAAATTCGCTTTCCTAAAAGAAAACGGTCTGAAGCCAGTTTTCTGTATCGGTGAGTCTGAAGCACAAAACGAAGCAGGCGAAACTGAAGCAGTTTGTGCTCGCCAAATCAACGCAGTAATCGACGCTTACGGCGTTGAAGCGCTAAACGATGCAATCATCGCATACGAGCCAATCTGGGCTATCGGTACTGGTAAAGCAGCAACAGCTGAAGATGCACAACGCATTCACGCTTCTATCCGTGCTCTAATCGCACAAAAAGATGCAGCAGTTGCAGAGCAAGTAATCATCCAATACGGTGGTTCTGTTAAGCCTGAGAACGCAGCTTCTTACTTCGCACAACCAGACATCGACGGTGCTCTAGTTGGCGGTGCGTCTCTAGACCCTAAAGGTTTTGCTGCTATCGCAAAAGCAGCAGCGGAAGCAAAAGCTTAATTTCGCTTTTCCTCCAGAATGACAAAGACCAGCCTCGGCTGGTCTTTTTTGTTGTGTGTGTTTACCTTCACTCAAACTGCACTTTTGCCAAAGCATTAGCGGCTTTATTGAGAAAGGGGAGGTAAAGCCTTAGCTCTTCCAAAGATTTGCGGATTTTAGGGGCATGTACAGACACGGTAAAACAGACACTGCCTTGTTTGTCCCTCACTGGTACAGCAATCGCCACCATACCTTCCATAAATTCTTCCCGGTCAAATGCAATACCTTCACGACGAATCTGATCCAGCTCTTCTTGCAGTTGATTAGAGTCCGTTAAGGTAAAAGGTGTGTAAGACTTTAATGGCGTCGCATGAACGAGCTTATCCCGCACTTTGGGCGTCATATGTGCCAACAGCATTTTCCCGCTGGCGGTACAGTGCAGTGGCAACTGCGACCCGACGGGCAGTTGTATTCGATAGGGCCAGTTGGCTTCCACGCGATCAAAATAAACCGTGTGGTCACCATCCAGCATGGTGCAGTTGCAGGTTTCATCTACCTCCTGAGACAGCACTTTTAAGATGGCGTGCCTTGGAGCACTGAGCGCATGATTCGACATGATGCCCAGCGAAAACTCTCTTGCTCTGAGACCGGGAATGTAACGCCGGCTGACGGGTTCTCTTTCCACCAGCCCTTCCTGTTCCAGTTGCTGAAGAATACGATTTAACGTGGGCTTGGGCAGCCCAAGCTCCTCAATTAAATCGGATGTTGATACGGGTTTGGGGGCCTGTACGACTTTCTCCAGAACCACAAACCCTCGCATGATAGTGGGATGTGTTGCTCGTTCCCCGTCCATCTGCCTTTCCTTCTTTTATGCACCACCACACTGGAGGTGATTGACTTAACCAGCTCCGCCGAATTGCAGCAGGAATGTTGAAAGCGGAGGCCAGAAAGCAATAATAAGCCAAGCCACCATCAATGCGAACAGATACGGTAAAACATGACGAACAATCGTGAAGTACGGTATCCCGGTCATCCCACTGGCCACATAGAGATTTAGCCCGTAAGGCGGCGTAATAAACCCGATGGCATCGCCCACTAAGAACACCACTGCAAAGTGAATAGGATCAACACCCACACTGTAAGCAATCGGTGCCAGAATAGGGGCTAAGATGATAGTGTTGGGCAAACTTTCCAGTACGGTTCCCGCCATTAATACCAAGAACATACACGCTAATAGCACGAATGTTGGATCGCCGATACTCGACATCCAGCCATTCACTACCTCCCCAGCCCCTAGTAAAGACAACAACTGTTGCATCACCACAGAAACCGCAATCAAAGGCGCAAGCATGCCTGTGATCTGACCGGAACGAAGCAATATTTCAGGTAACTTAGACAGCTTTATCTGACGTGTCACCAACACACCCGCTATCAGGCAAAAACCGACGGTTACGCCTGCCGCTTCTGTTGGTGAAAATGTACCGGAATAGATGCCGTAAATAACAATCGCAATTGCCAGTATCCCTAGATACGCCCTAAACCCTGCGCGCACAATGCGTTTCGGCTCAAAGCGAATCATGTCGCCCCAGTTATTGCGTCGGCTGACGAGATAGCAGGTGACCTGCATGGCAATCACCATCAAAATGCCTGGAAGCATGCCTCCGATGAACAGGTCACTGATCGACAAATCGAGCAAAAAACCGTACACGATAAAGATAATGCTGGGAGGAATGATGATTCCGACCGTCCCTCCGGCAGCCACTGTTGCCGCCGCGAATCGCTTGTCGTATTTGTTGTTTTCCATTTCAGGCTGCATGATCGAGCCGATGGTGGCCGTTGTTCCGGCATTCGAACCAGAAATAGCCGCAAACATCCCACAGGCTCCGATAGTTGCCATCCCCAGTCCGCCTCGCACCCAGCCCAATATGGAATAGGCAAAGTCCGACATTCGCTTCGCAATCCCCGCGGCATTGATCAGGTCGCCCGTCAGAATAAAAAGCGGGAGTGCCAGCAAACCAAAGAAGCTCAACCCTTCAAACAAGGTGACCCCCACGTTTGCCAGAGTAAAGTCAATCACCAGGCTGCACCCTACAACCCAGAAACCGATCACAAGAAAAATCGGCACTCCCAGCAAAAATAGCCCCGTGACACCAATCGATATCAGGGTAATTAACGTTCCATTATCCATTTGTACTCCTTAATCCAATAGCGATGCCTGGAGCACAAACGGCTCTTTGTTGCGGTAACGTGCAATGTCCTGCATCAGATTCTGCAGCACCCGAATCACAATCAGCCCCCAAGCCAGAGGGGTCGCTAGGTAAAACCACCACTCCATTACATTGTCTGTACCTCCGACAATGGCAAAGTTGTCATAGGCGAGCCAGGTTTGCTGGTAGGTGTAGTAAATGACGATGATGGCGAACGTAACCCAGAGAACCGCATCGAGCACGAAACAGAAAAACTGCATGCGATACGACAGACGAGACCGAATTTCAGTCAGCGCCAGATGAGTGCGCTTTTTAATGTTGTATGACGCACCAAACCAAGTAACCCATAAGAACAGCAAAACAGGAACCGTCGTACTCCATGGCACCTGCTGGTTGAATAAGAAGCGCCGAATCACCTCAACAAAGATAATTCCCGCCATGGAAATGTAAGTAATCAGAATGATCACTTTTTCGGTGTTGTTATCCAGCCAACGAAAAAGCACTCGAAGAAACGTCATATCCCTATCCTGTATTCCATTGAATGAAAGCGGCAGCGGATGCACAACACACCCGCTTCGCCTGTGTTTAGCTTTGCCACCAGCGCTGAGGCTCAACGTTTACCGGAGCCATGTCTTTGGGGATCTCGCGCGCAATGTCATAAATTTCCTGATAGGTATCATGACCACCCGACCATTTGTTCAGGCGCTCACGCCACGCTTCCCAAGGTTTTGGATTGAATTCTGGCGAACACATCTCTTCCGCTTTTCTCAGCTCGGCATCAGACAGGGTTGCCACGCGGACGTTGTTCTCAGCAAAGATGGTGCCTGGCTTTTGCGGGTTGGTTGCTCCGACAATGTCGTACAAACCTGCCTCGTTCATCCCCTGAGTGTAGATTTGAGCAAGATAGGCCGACTCCATCACCGCGTCTTGCAGCTCCGAACCCAGCTTGTCGAACACCGACAGGTTCATCGCGGTGTGCTCCGTACCACAGAAGAATTTCAGATCGACACATTGCGAGACCACTGGCGCCATACCGGCGTACGCCACTGCACCCATCCAGGTTTCAGCGCCATCAATTAAGCCTTGCTTCAATCCGTCTAACGTTTCTTCCCACGCAATGGGAACCGGATTCAGGTTCATTAGCTCCATGGCGATTCGCCCAAGCTGCGTCCCCGTGACTCGGTTCTTTGTTCCTGCTAACTGGTCGACGGACGTCACGGTCGGTTTGTCCTGCCATTTCAATCCAAGCTGTATGCCGCGCAATTCGCAGTGAGTAAACAAGAACTGGACATTATGGCGTTTTCGCAAAGGTTCACGAAGCAGTGCCTCACTCTTTTTGCTGTAGAAGAAGTGGTATTGCGCCGCGCGAGACGGGAACATGTAGGCGTAATCCAATACATTCAGATATGGTGCGCCACCAGCTGAGTTCTGAGTCGAGGCAGAATAAATATCAACAATGCCCTGCTGGGTCTTCTTAATGCAGTTGGTCTGTCCACAGATTTGGTTGCTGCCAATAAACTCCACCCGAATAGCACCATTGGTACGCGCTTCCAGATCTTTGGCAAAGAACAACTGACCCGACTTTTGAATATCGAGGTTTTTTTCGTTAAAGCCCGACGCGCCGAACTTCAACTGAAACTTGGGTTTCACGGCATAGCGCTTTTTGGCGGTTTGCTCAGCAGCATTTGCCAGCTGAGACAAAGTTGCTCCGGCACCCAATGCGCCAGCAGCCAGTAGTGTGGATGTCGCCCCGTATCGGGCAGACACTTTCATAAATCCACGTCGGGTTAATTTTTCGTCTCTCATGGTTATCACTCCATTGACTAAAAATGAACAGCGCTTCCCTATTTCTGACTACCGCTTTTCGACAAACTCAGGGGTTTCTCACCTCAATACACAAGCATTGCAATAGGTCGAACAACACGCCGTTGTAGTTATTGAATCTCCTCACATTGCCCATTTTTAACCCAAGCAAATGTTAAATTTTCTGATTCAACATTGCTCATTTATTACACAAAAAAATAAAAAAACAACCCTTGACTTAAAAAATTGAGCCGCTTAGTCTCAATAAATGAAACTTAAGACTTATTGGATTTGATGGCGAAAATTTCTGAGTCGCCATCACACGATGACAGGGAATGTGAAAAAAATGAGCACATCGGAAGCGCAGTTTGACTACATTGTGGTTGGGGCAGGATCCGCTGGATGCGTGTTAGCCAACCGGCTTTCTGCTAACCCCAAAAACAAAGTTCTGTTGTTGGAAGCGGGAGGGAACGACAACAACCCATGGCTGCACATTCCGGTTGGTTATTTTAAAACCATGCACAACCCAAAAACCGACTGGTGTTACCTCACCGCCCCCGACAAAGGCATCAATCATCGCCAATTACAATGGCCGCGAGGGAAAGTTATTGGCGGTTCCAGCGCTCTCAATGGTCTGTTGTATGTTCGTGGTCAGGCGGAAGATTACGATCACTGGGAAAAGCTGGGGAACAAAGGCTGGTCATACGAAGAGGTGCTGCCATACTTCAAAAAGTCTGAAGATCAGGAGCGCGGAAAGAGTGAGTTTCACGGTGTCGGTGGACCGCTCAAGGTGTCGGATTTGCGGTTGCGTCGCCCCATTGCGGATTTTTTCATTCAGGCTGCCGTGCAGGCAGGTATACCAGAAAACCCAGACTACAACGGAGCATCTCAGGAGGGAGTAGGTTATTTTCAGCAAACTGCTTACAAGGGCTTTCGCTGGAGCACGGCAAAAGGTTTTCTGAAACCCGTACTTTCCAGACCGAACCTGACAGTGGCATTGCACGCTCAGGTTCACAGAATACTCTTTGAAGGAAAAACGGCGATTGGGATTGAGTACCAGCAGAAGCAATCCAAAGTCATCGCCAAAGCTTCAAAAGAAGTCATCCTGTCTTCTGGTGCCATTGGATCGCCTCAGATTCTTCAGCTTTCTGGAATTGGTAATCGTGATCTGATGGATCAACTTAACATTCCATTGATCCACGCCTTACCCGGAGTGGGCCAAAACTTGCAGGATCATCTGCAAATCCGATTGGTGTTCAAAACCAGCCAACGCACACTAAATGACGAGGTCAACAGTGTATTCAAACGCCTGTGGGTAGGCATGCAATACGCGTTTAACCGCACTGGACCTCTGACCTTAGCTGCCAGTCAGGTGGCGGTATTTACCCAATCCAATGAATCGCTTTCCAGACCCGATATTCAGTTTCACATGCAACCACTGAGTGCTGATAAACCAGGCGAAGGTGCACATCCATTTTCGGCTTTTACGTCTTCGGTTTGTCAGCTTCGCCCGTACAGCCGTGGGTATGTGCAGATAAAGTCTAGTGATCCAGCAGAGCATCCGGAAATACAGCCAAATTATTTGTCGGATGAAAGAGATGAAAAAACAGTGGTAGACGCCATCAAAGTAGCCAGAAAAATTTCGGCACAGCCAGCGCTGGCAAAGCACATTCTCGAAGAGTTCGTCCCGGGAGGCCAGTATCAGACTGATGAGGAGTTACTGGAAGCCGCAAGAAACTTCAGCCAGACCATTTACCACCCCACCAGCACCTGCAAAATGGGCAATGATGATATGGCAGTGGTGGATGAACGTTTAAGAGTGCATGGGGTGAAACGGCTTAGAGTGGCAGACGCATCCATCATGCCGGAGATCGTATCAGGCAACACCAACGCCCCCACTATCATGATCGCCGAAAAAGCCGCCGATATGATTCTGGAGGACAATGGAAACTAGGGAGTTAGTCACTAACTTTCAATAGGATGCGAATAAAATGTTCGTCTTCGTAATCGACGTCATAGTCAAACTGACTGTTGGCGTATATCGCCCCTAAAAAGGTGTGTCGGTGAGACTGATTGCCGCGAAACAACATGGGAATGCCCACCTGAAGCTGGTTGGTATCGTTAAAGTGTACGTTCAAATCTTGTGAAAGCACCGCCACCAGACAGCCATTTTTATTGTGGTCGAGATCCAGCGCTTCTGGCGTTGAAAGCACAACCGTTGTCCCGAGTTTCTTTTCTATCTCATTGATCAGCAGCAGGTAGCCATCAAGATGCGGGTAACCGGGTTTTCCGTCTTCACCCAATACCAACCCTTCAAGAAATCGCTCTAAATTGGCGTTCGAATGCTTATTTAGCTGTACAAAAAGCTTGATTTGCTTGCGGATGGATTTGTATTTATTGAGCTTTAACTTGGGTTTGAACCAACGCACCAACGCCTCGTTTTTCTTTGCTGTTGAAAGCAAAGTGCGAGGGTTTGACTGAATTTGAAACTGAAGATGCAGCAACGCATGTAGAGTCAGAGTTTTAAAAAGTTGCGAGTGTTCCATTTAACCGACGTTATGATTTTATTATTAGAATTGTGAAGGAGGAGTTTACAGGCTCCAAAGACTATAAAACCACTTGAGCGACAATTACTCAAGTGGTTCAGTTGGCGATGTGGACTATATACCGTCTCCGCCGATGAAAGTCTGGGATTTGCCGTTAAATTGCTGATCCATGTCGAGTGAGGGCTTGTCACTTTTTGGTCGACCGACGATTTTGGCCGGTACACCAGCGACGGTGGTATGCTCAGGAACCGCCTGTAAGACCACAGAACAGGAGCCAATCTTAGCGCCTTCGCCTACCTCGATGTTGCCAAGAATCTTAGCACCAGCTCCGATCATGACACCTTCGCGGATCTTCGGATGTCGGTCGCCGCTCTCCTTACCCGTACCACCTAACGTCACGTCCTGCAAAATAGACACATCATCTTCAACCACTGCGGTTTCACCGATGACGATACCCGTTGCGTGGTCGAGCATGATGCCTTTTCCTATCCGCGCCGCCGGGTGAATATCCACCTGACATGCCACCGAAATCTGATTTTGCAGGTAAGTGGCTAGCGCAACGCGCCCTTGTTTCCACAACCAGTTTGCCACTCGGTAACCTTGAAGTGCGTGAAACCCTTTCAGGTAAAGCAATGGCATAGAATACATGGCAACCGCTGGATCTCGATTGACCGTCGCACAAATGTCGCATGCTGCAGAGGCTGTCAGATCGGGATCTGAATTAAATGCCTGTTCCACCACTTCACGTACTGCCATAGCTGGCATTGAGGCTGTCTTGAGTTTGTTGGCTAAGATGTAACTCAGCGCAGCCCCCAAACTGTCATGATTGATGATGGTTGCATGGTAGAAACTGGCAAGCATCGGCTCTTGCTCCGATTGCTCTCTCGCCTCTCTGACGATGGCTTTCCAGACCTTCTGTTTTTCACATTGCTTCATTGTGGTATTCCGATCTTCCTTGAAAATGAGGCAGCGCCAACTGCCACAAAGTCATTTAAGCTTCTGCTTTTTTGTCACGCGCGAGCAGGTCTTGGGCCGCCATGCGCGCATCCTTACCTTGATACAATACTTGATAGATTTGTTCAACTATTGGCATTTCAACACCCATGCGCTCTGAAAGTACCCACACTTCTTTGGTGTTGCGATACCCTTCGACTACCTGACCAATTTCTTCCTGAGCAGTATCTACATCTTTGCCCTGCCCAAGTGCCAAACCGAACCGACGGTTTCGAGACTGGTTGTCGGTACAGGTCAGTACCAAGTCGCCTAATCCGGCCATTCCCATAAAGGTTTCAGGCTGCGCTCCTAATGCAGCGCCTAACCGGGTCATTTCAGCCAGACCTCGGGTGATCAGTGCCGTTCTTGCGTTGGCACCAAATCCGATGCCATCAGACATACCGGCACCGATGGCAATCACGTTTTTCACTGCACCGCCAAGCTGCATACCAATAAAGTCGCTATTGGCGTACACGCGGAATGTCTTGCTACAATGGATTTTCTCCTGCAGATCTTTCACAAAGTCCGAATCTGGAGACGCCACTGAAATAGCCGTTGGCAATCCTTGAGCTAATTCTTTTGCAAACGTAGGACCAGACAACACCGCTAAAGGATAACGTTCACCAAGTTGTTCTTGCGCTACCTCTTTTAGCAAACGACCTGTTTCCGGCTCCAAACCTTTCGTCGCCCAGCAAATTCTGGAATCTTCACGCAAAACAGGTTTGATGCTATCCAATACAATGCCAAAGACATGGCTTGGGACAACCACCAGCAGATCGCGGCTTGCCTGTACGGCTTTCTCTAAGTTGTCTTCAATAATCAGTGTGGGTGGGAATTCAATTCCTGGCAGAAATTCGTGGTTTGCTCTGTCGGCTTGCAGACGCGCCATATGCTCCGGCTCGTGCCCCCACAGAATCACATTTGCACCATTGCGCGCTAATGAAATAGCCAGAGATGTGCCGTAAGAACCAGCGCCAATCACAGTCATGGCTATCTCTTTGCCATTGTAATTATTGGTACTGTGTTGGTTGCTTTGAGGTTGTGTCATCGTTCCACCCGATACATGTCGTGAGTATGGAGTTAGTATACTCAAAAAACGTTACCGTATGCTTGTGAGGCAGGTACATAATAAAAATGCACATCGCATCGTGAGATTTGATGTGCATAACAATCAAAATTCCACAGCCTTTTCAGGCTGTGGTTAAGGCGATTAAGCTTGCGCTTCGCCTTCCTGAGCTTGCTGCTGTAGGTAGTTCATGAACAGAGCGTCGAAGTTAACTGGCGCTAGGTTCAGTTGAGGGAACGTACCTTTAACCACTAGGCTGGAAATCGTTTCACGAGCGTATGGGAATAGGATGTTCGGGCAGAAAGCACCTAGGCAGTGAGCCAGTTGACCCGCTTCCATGTTTTCTGCTGTGAAGATACCACCTTGCTGAACTTCACATAGGAAAGCAGTTTTCTCATTTTCTGTGTCACCGTTTTTCACAGTAACAGTCAGACGAAGTACAACTTCGTATACGTTCTCACCCAGTTCACGGCTTTGCGTGTCCAGATCCAGTTTTACGTCTGGCGTCCATTCTGTTTGGAAGATTTCTGGAGAGTTTGGCGTTTCGAAAGAAACGTCTTTTAGGAAGATACGTTGAATTGCAAAGTTTTGGTTTGCTTCTTGAGGTGCTGCTTCAGCCATTGTCAAAATCCTTTAATCAATATATTTGCCCCGGCAACGCCAAGGCATGAAAACCTGTGTAGGTATCTGTGAAAATTATTTCTTACCACGAACCTTATTTCTTACCACGTACCAATGGTAGATTCGCTTCATTCCACGCAATCAAGCCATTTTTCAGTAAGTAAACCTTCTCAAAACCAGCTTTGTTCAGCTCATTCGCACTTGCTTGCGCAGTTTGACCTGTTTTGCATACCACAATGATTGGGTTCGATTTATGCTTTTCAAGGCTCGCGATGGAACCATTTTTGATATCTGAAGGCAAAATGTGAACTGCGCCTGTAATATGACCTTTCTTGAATTCGTCCTTGGAACGAATGTCAACAACCACGCCATCTTCGCGGTTCATCATGTTGGTCACTTCTGCGGCAGTCACTTCTTTATAGCCTGCGGTTTTGCTCTTAAAAATATTGACGACAAGGGCGACGAAAATACCGGCCCATACCATCACTAGAATGGTGTTATTGGAAATAAAATCTAAATATTCTTGCATGTCCTACGCTCTTGCAACGCTTACGCGGGTGTCTGTAAAGGGCAGAGTATAACGTCGAAGGTGCCGAAATTCGATAATGGTTGTTGAAAGAAGTGAAATAAGAGGCAATGCTCACCTTTCAGGTCTCCAATCTTTGGCTTCTGACCCAAGATTGACAATAGTTTTGGGGTTTTGAACCAAACTCATAAAAATCGATACTATTGAATTAAATCAACAACATATGCAATGACATTTATACAAACCGTTGGAGATATTGTATAGTCTGCGCACAATTGCAATTAAATACGACCAGTTGAACTATTCGGTAAAGGAACCGCCATGAGACGACTTGTTCAAATCACGCTTGCTTTCGCTTTGACCCTTTGCTCATTTCTGTCATGGGCAGACGCCAAAATCAGCTACCTCGGGAATTACACGCACAACGGTGCTTCCGCCATTATTGTGCAGTTTGATGAGCAGGTGCCTTTCCAGAATGCGGTGTCCATCTCGACCAAAGGTGGTGAGGAACTACCGAATACCTGGGTATTCAATAAAGCCAAGACGGCGCTTATCTATGCAGACATCGAGGTGGGGAAGAATTACGTTCTCACTTTGAATCAGGGGCTGAAATACGAGGATAAGTCAGAACACACGGTCAGTATCTATCGAAAAGACCCAACGGTGGAAGTCATCGGGCGAGGACCTGTGGTGCCAGCCAACGGAAAGCGCAGTATCCCGATTTCTACGGTGAACGTTGAACAGGTTTCAGTTGAAGTATTGAAGGTTTCTAACCCTGCAGCGTTTCTCAACACTTCGCATTACTCTTCACAACCTGATCGATGGGCACTGAACCGGCTGACCAGTTCAACGGCTCCGATAACGGTTCTGAATTTCGATATTCCTGCTGGCAAAGCCAATCAGTCCCAATACACTGAGCTTTTCTTACCTGACGAGCTGGTCAATGGCTGGTACCTGTTGATTATTAAACCGACTGGCAGCTACAGTTACGACAGTGAAAAAGCCATTCAGGTGGCACTGACCGATGTCGGTATTCAAACCAAAGTCTTTCCTGAGCAACTGGCGGTCTACCTCTCTTCTTTCTCGGATTCATCTGCCATCACTGATGCCAACATTTCGATCCATCACAGAGACGGCAATGTCACGGCACTTGGCAAGTCGACGGACGGTTTTGCTCAATTCGATTACGAAGTCAAACAGGGCGATATCCTGTTCGTTCAGAAAGGCGAAGAGGTCAGCCTCCTTCCACTTCGTGAAATGCCTCTGGATCTCTCGGATTACAAAGTAGCGGGCAGACAATATCAAGACCACGAAGCCTTTATTTATTCCAATCGGGATCTGTTCCGTCCGGGAGAAGTTCTGCCTCTCAATATCATTGCCCGAGATCAGGATGGTGAAGTACTGCAGGACGTGCATCGCTTGTATGTGGAATACATCAAGCCCGACCAGAGTATTGCCGCAAGTCGTTGGTTAAACCCTGCTTCAGCAAATGGCTTCTTCAGTGACGAATACGCCATTCCAGCCAGTGCGCCATTAGGTAAGTGGGTCGCTCAAATAAAGCTACACAAAAAAGCCAAAGCGCCGATCAGCACATTCACCTTTGATGTGAGCGAGTTTGTTCCAGAGCGTATGGACTTGACGGTGGATATGCCTAAATCCATTAAATTAGGAGCCGCTAAAACCACGGTAGAACTGGAAGGTAAATATCTGTTTGGATCACCGGCAGCACAGAATCGTGTCTCGATAGACACGCATTACCAGCCAACCCATTACTTTGACACCGACCTGAGTGATTTTTATGTCGGTCAGCCGTTTAACATTTCTTACTGGCGCGATGTTCCTGATATCGAAGACATCAAGCTTGATGACAATGGTAAGTACTCCCTAACCTTCCCACTGTATGCGCCTGAACTGATGAAGTCGCCGGTCAATGCCTTATTCACGTTTGAACTGTTTGAGACGGGTGGTGCAAGCGTTTCTCGCAATCAGCAGCGTCAGTTGTGGTCAGGAAAACCATTAGCCGGAATTAAAGCACCAGATGATGACATTAACTCATACAGCAGCGTTGAATTTCAGGTGGGTTTGCTCAGCGGAGATGGTAAAACCCTGCAAGCAGGCAACCTTGATTATGTTTTAGAGCGCAATGCGGGCGGATACTACTGGGTTTACAGCGAAAGCAGTGGCTGGGATATTCGCAGTGACGATAAATGGCGACCAGTCCAGGCAGATAACCTTCTCACTGAAGCAGGAAAAGCCATTCCACTTCAAGTGAATGTCGAGTGGGGACGCTATCGCCTTACGATAACCACCGAGCAAGGTACAGTTACACGATTCCCTTTCTGGGCTGGTTGGAATGAAGGCAGCGCACAGCAACCTGTAAAACCGGATCAGTTGTCTATGACGCTTGATAAAAAGCGTTACACGGCAGGCGATGACGTTCAGGTAACCGTATTCAGCAAGCAAGCGGGTGAACTTCAGTTGAGCCTGGATGGCGGACAGTCGCTTTTGCAGCAGCGTCATGTGATTGAAGCAGGCGAACATCAGTTCACTCTGCCAATTGATGCCAGCCTGAATCGTCACGACCTTTATGTCACTGCCACGTTAGTCAGCAGTGCCGCTGAGCAGCAAGCAGGAGCTAAAGCTCTGCCTAGACGTTTCTTTGCTATTGCCCCCGTAATGCTTGATCGCAAAGACAGGGTTTTACCTGTGAGTATTGAGCACGCGGATAAGCTGCTGCCACTAGAGCCTGCTACCATCAAGGTCAAGCTGGACAAACCCTTAGAGCAAAAAGCGTGGGTCACGCTTTCTTTGGTAGACAGAGGCATCATCAATCTCGCGAAGTATGAGCCGCCTGTGATGGCAGACTGGTTCTTCTCGCACCGTCGCTACCAAAGTGATGTCATCGATATGTATTCCCGCTTCTACCAGATTCGTCCGGATTCCTTCGTGACGCGTCACCGCTATGGCGGCGATCAGGAGATTGACCTGAACGTGAGCAATGATGATCTGGTAGAAAGCAAAACCATCACCATTATGTCTGAATTGGTGCAGTTCGACCAAAATGGCGAAGCCAACATCACCGTGGATATCCCGGATTACAATGGTCAGGCTCAGGTTGTGGCGATGGCATTTACCGACAGCCAATATGGTCAGTCGGAGTCTAATGTGACTATTTCGGCACCTATTGTGGCGGAGTTGGCAGTACCACGTTTCCTGACTCCAGAGGATTCGAGTCAAACTTACATGGAGCTGTTTAATACCTCCGGTACAAATCAGACGGTGAAAGCTTCGATAGAAGGTGGAGACATTCTCTCTTTACCGGGGGAAACGTCGTTCGAGTTTACCCTTCAGGATGGCGAGCGCACTGGTGTGCCCGTTCCGTTCAACATTGGCAAAATTCAATCAAATTCAGAAATTATCACTCTGAAACTCACCATAGATGCGACGGGTGAAGATGGTACTCGCTACCACCAGCAGCGTGACTGGGATATTCCAGTGCGTATCGGGCAGCCCATGGCAAGCCAGCGCACTCTGATTACACTAGCGCCCAGTTCGGATGCTATTGATTCAGGTACCGCCGAAGGCAGCACTTACACCCTTACACCGGACTTATGGAAAGATTACCAGGACTTTACCGAGCAGTTTGCCGCTGTCACCTTCTCTCGCTCGCCTCAGGTCAACATTGCTGAATACGCTCAGGGGCTGTTCCGCTACCCGTATGGCTGTGCTGAGCAGACCACCAGTAAAGCAATGCCGTGGTTGTTTGACGATTCAGACTTAACGGCAATAAAAGCCAAAGCAGCGGGCGATAAACCCGTTCGTCAAATCATTGAAGATTCGATGAACCGTTTGTCTACCATGCAGAAAAGCAACGGCAGCTTTTCCCTGTGGAGCAGACATGGTGACGCGGACGACTGGCTCAGCATGTACGTGACCGAATACCTCCTGGAAGCCAATGCACGCTTTCATGATGTGGTTCCTGCCAAGATGCTGGAGCGAGCAAAAGAAAACCTGACACGACTCATCCGAAATGGCAAAGCAGATCAAGCCAGTCATTTCTATGCCTTGTGGCTCGGAGCTAAAGCTGGTCTGGTCAACAATGCTCAGCTGTACAACACATCGCAGCAGTTGACCGACAAACCAAATCACGCCATTTCACGCTTATCCGCAGCGCATTTTGGCGGCGCATTCCTTCTGAACGGTCAAACCAATCAAGGGGAGAAATTCTTCAGTTGGACAGAGTCGGACACGATGCGCAGCCGGACTCGTTATTACGAATACGGCAGTAATATTCGCGATATGGCGATGACGATTGCGATCCTGGAAGACGTTCGCAAGGTGATAAAACTGAGCCCTGAAATGCTTTCGCTGAGAAACCGACTGGCAATTCGCGTTATGGAACTGTCTGCTCAGAGAAACTGGCTCAGCACTCAGGAACGCATGGCACTAGTTCGTGCAGGTATTGCATTGAAGCAAGATAGCGGCACATCGGTTTCCATCGAGATTTCTGAAAATGGCACTGAGCGTGAGTCGACGGCGAAATCTTCTGGGCACGAGCTGCTGGCAGTAGGAAGTACCCTTTCCAATCCGAGTAATCAGCCCGTTTTCATTCAGATCGCAACCAAAGGGCTAGCTAAACCGGAATACTTACAATCCACGATTCAGTTCCGACAAGCCATCCGTTCTTACCGCTATGAAAACGGCGATAAGTACAAGGGAGAACCACTCAAGGTCGGTGACAAGCTGATAGTGTCTGTCGATTACAATCTTAGGGAAAAAACAAACAATGCACTGATTGTTGAATACCTTCCGACGGGCTTTGTGCTTGAGAACCCTCAATTCACCAACAGCGCAGAAATCATCAAAGCAGCGAAAGTGGTGAAAAGCAGCAGTTGGGACATGCTTGAGTATCGCAACGATCGTCTGGTGGCTTCTACTAACATGAAATCGGGCAGTCAGTATCGCATTAACTATGTATTACGAGCTGAAACCCCAGGAGAATCGGCAATTCCAGCTATGTTTATGGAAAACATGTATCAGCCTGAGAAGCTGATTTACAAGCCTTATCAATCCATTCCGTCGATCACCATTCGACCATAGAGGCTAAGCCGAGGTATGGCTTTGAAACTCAGAAAAGGATTGGTTTGGGCTGCAAGTATCACCGGCGTCATGGTGGTACTTGCAGTCTTGTCTTTTTTTGTTGCCAATGCTTTGTCTCCTCTGGATCTTGAGGAAAAGTTTGACCACAGCACGACTGTCTACAGTCGCAATGGTGAAGTCCTCAGACAGTTTTCTAATTCCAAAGGTATATTTCGCATTCCAATCCATCATCAGATTGAGGAAGGCAATGTTAGCCGACCGGTGTCTGAGGTTTATCTCAGCGCCCTTTTGGAGTACGAAGACAAGTATTTTTACTACCATCCGGGGTTTAATCCCTTTTCGTTGGCTCGCGCCCTTGCTCAGCAAGTTTTAAACGGGCGTGTCATTTCAGGCGGTTCAACCATTACCATGCAGGTCGCTCGTATGTTTTACCCGTATGAGCGTTCTTATTGGGGTAAGGCTGAGCAAATTTTTCGGGCTCTCCAGCTTGAACTTCACTACTCAAAGGAAGAGATTCTCGATCTTTACCTGACGCACACCCCTATGGGTGGCAACATTGAGGGAGTGGAAGCGGGTGCCCAGCGATATTTTGGTAAGTCGGCTCAGGATTTAAATTTAACGGAAGCACTGACTCTGGTGGTACTTCCACAGCGCCCCACCAGCACCAGACCAGATCGTCACCCCGAAAAAGCCTTGGCGGCAAGAAACAAAGTGTTGAAGCGCGTTCAGAGTGAGTTAGCACTTACCGATGAAACGTTAAAGCTCTTGTTGGCGACACCTCTGGATGCCTCTCGCTATTTCCCGCCCGTTTTAAGCCCTCTTCTGGCGAGAAGGCTTCATTTAGCCAGCCCTGAACAGCCGACGTTTAGCACTTTTGTTGATCAAACTTTGCAGGCGTCGATTGAAGACTTGATAACTCAGCGTTCAGTGAGTTGGTCAACCGCGCTGTCGAGCGCTGTTTTAGTGATGGATAATGAGTCAGGGGAAGTGATTGCTTACAAAGGATCTGCCGACTTCAATAACCTGCGCCGTTATGGACATGTGGATATGGTGCACGCATTACGCTCTCCGGGTTCCACGCTCAAGCCTTTTATCTATGGTCTTGCTCTGGAAAAAAGACTGGTTCACAGCGGCAGTTTACTGATGGATATCCCCATTTCGCATGGAGACTATCAACCGCAAAACTTTAATCGCTATTTCAGTGGTCCTATTCGGTTAGATCGAGCATTGCAGCTTTCAAAAAATGCCACCGTTGTTCAGGTGCTGAGTCAGATGGGATCACAACAATTTCTCGACTGGCTCACCAGCAGCCACATTCCCTTAAAAGCGAATGACCCGAACCTTACGGTTGCACTTGGCGGGGTGGGTACTAACTTATCGGGATTAGTTTCTTTGTATTCAGCGCTTGCCCGACACGGAACCGCTGTTCATCCCAGATATGTAAAAGACGCTCCCAGCCACGTAACACCATTACTCTCCCCTTCTGCAAGCTGGGTAATATTCGACATCCTCTCGCAGATTCCGCCACCCGAGCGTTTTGCGCCAGCTTATGGCAGAAAGGTGGCATGGAAAACAGGCACCAGCTACGGTTTTCGCGATGCCTGGTCTATCGGGGTCAGCAAAAAATATACGGTCGGCGTATGGGTTGGCAGACCGGATGGCTCTCCTAACGTTGGAAAGACTGGCGCCAAGCAAGCAGCGCCCATTATGTTTGATATTTTTGACCTGCTTCCACCAGAAAACGAACCAATACTCAAACCAGAAAATGTCACGGCCAGTGAGGTTTGCTGGCCAAGTGGACTAATGAAAAACAGTGTTGAAAGCGAACACTGTATCAGTGCACAAACAGCCTGGCTCATTGATGAACAAGCGCCACCGACGTTGCGCTTCCAGGAGCCTTTAAACACGTTACACAAGTGGCCAACACCACTTCTTCAGTGGTCTTTAGCCAAAGGTGTTTCCTTAACGGACGAGACAGAAAGTGCCACCAAAAAAGTGAAGGTACTCTCCCCACAAAGCGGGATGCAGTTTTTTCCTTATCCAAACCAAACTTTTCAATTGAAAGCATCGATAGAACAGGTTGACTGGTATTTGAATGATGTGCCGATAGAAAAATCTATTCTAACCTTTGATTCTATGCCAACAGGCAGCCATACGCTGACAGCGTGCTCTATTCATTGCGATAGCATAGACATTTATGTTTACAAGTAACACTGAGCCAGCATAATTCGCCCCTCCCCAATTGCGCTACTGATGAAAATCATTTTCTTTATGGTGCATAATTCGCAATAATTCCCGGCAGATAGCGGTGATTTTGAAAACTTGTAACAGCCAAGCCTCATCATTATTTGATCTAAGGCTACAGTTTGCCCTAAGAAGTGTAGTAAAATTACGCTAATTTGATTTAACAGTTACTTTGAATTTGACGAGGTTAGAACTATGTCAGCTAAGAAGCCAATGGCTCTTGTTATTCTGGATGGGTGGGGACACCGTGAAGAAATCGAAAGCAACTCGATTGCGAATGCAAATACACCGGTAATGGACGATCTGCTTGCCACTTGCCCAAACACTCTGATCTCTTCATCTGGTATGGATGTGGGTCTGCCTGACGGTCAAATGGGTAACTCAGAAGTGGGTCACACCAACATTGGTGCTGGTCGTATTGTTTACCAAGACCTAACCCGCATTACAAAGTCTATCGCGGATGGTGAATTTGAGCAGACAGAAGCACTCGTTAGTGCTATCGACAAAGCAGTTGAAGCTGGCAAAGCAGTTCACCTGATGGGTCTGATGTCACCAGGTGGTGTTCACAGCCATGAAGATCACATCTACGCAGCTGTTAAAATGGCAGCAGCACGCGGCGCTGAAAAAATCTACCTACACTGCTTCCTAGACGGTCGTGACACTCCGCCACGCAGTGCAGAGAACTCACTAAAGCGTTTTGATGCACTGTTCGCAGAGCTAGGTAAAGGTCGTATTGCTTCTCTGGTTGGTCGTTACTACGCTATGGACCGTGACAACAACTGGGATCGCGTGCAAGCGGCATACGAACTTCTGACTGAAGCAAAAGCAGAATTCAGTGCAGACAGCGCTGTTTCTGGTCTTGAAGCGGCTTACGCTCGTGACGAAAACGACGAGTTTGTTAAAGCGACGGCTATCAAAGCAGAAGGTCAAGAAGACGCAAGTATTCAAGACGGCGATGCAGTACTCTTCATGAACTACCGCGCTGACCGTGCTCGTCAAATCACCCGCACTTTCGTTACAGATTTTGCTGGTTTTGAGCGCAACGTATTCCCATCTGTTGAATTTGTCATGCTGACTCAATACGCTGCAGACATTCCTCTTGCAACAGCTTTCCCACCAGCATCTCTAGACAACACACTAGGTGAGTGGCTATCTAAGCAAGGTAAAACTCAGCTTCGTATGTCTGAAACTGAAAAGTACGCACACGTAACTTTCTTCTTCAACGGCGGTGTTGAAACTGAATTTGAAGGTGAAGATCGCAGCCTGGTTGCTTCTCCAAAAGTCGCAACTTACGACCTTCAGCCAGAAATGAGCTCAGAAGAGCTGACAGACAAATTTGTTGAGGCGATTAAGTCTGGTAAGTACGACTCCATCATCTGTAACTACCCTAACCCAGACATGGTAGGTCACACAGGTGTTTACGAAGCAGCAGTAAAAGCTATCGAAGCAGTAGATACATGTGTAGGTCGTGTAGTTGAAGCCATTCGTGAAGTAGGCGGCCAGGTTCTGATCACTGCGGACCACGGTAACGCAGAAATGATGGTAGACCCAGCAACAGGTGGCGTTCACACGGCGCACACGACTCTTCCTGTACCGCTAGTATACGTAGGTGAGCGCAACGTTGAGTTTGTTGAAGGTGGTAAGCTTTCTGACCTTGCTCCGACTATGCTTGAGCTAACAGATACAGAAATCCCTGCGGAGATGACTGGTCAGGTAATCGTTAATCTGAAATAATCATTGTCATAATCAAGAGGCTGAGGAGATTCAGCCTCCCCTTATGGCGGAATTATTGTTAAGGATGAACCTGTTTCAATCACAGCATTCATTTAACGCCAGTGCCTTTCGCACTGGCGTTTTGTCATGTTTTCTGGCTCTCATTTTCCCAGCTCTCAGCGTCAATGCCGCAACGCAAACCGAGTTAAAAGGCGTTAAGTCAGAGATTTCACGCCAGCAGACGCAGCTCAACAAGAATCAAAAGCAGCTTAATCAGCTTCAAAGTGCGCTAAAGAAACACGAGCTTTCTATCAACGCGATAGAGAAAGCAATCAGCCAGACTCAATCTGCCCTAAAAAAAGCCAATGGCAACCTGACTCAGTACCAAAAACAGAAATCTGAATTGGAAGCCCAGCAGAAGGTGCAAAGCGATACGCTAAAAGAGCTGGTCAAAACCTACTACATTACCCGTCGCAAGTACGATGCCGCCACACTGCTTCAAAGCGACAATAAAGCCGAATTAGATCGAATTGGTCACTACTTTCAACACCTTGCTAAAGAGCGCACTAAAGCCATAGAAGCGCTCCAAAAAACAGAAGCCGATTTAGAACACAACCACCGTGCACTGACTCAAAAGCAAAAAGAAATCTCTGACTTGTTAGCAATGCAGAAATCTAAAAAGAAAGAGCTAACCACATCGCAATCCAGCCGTAAGAAAACCGTTTCTAAAATTAAAAGCACGATAAAAAACGACAAAACCTATCTCGCCGAACTTCAGCGCAACGAAAATCGCCTGAAAGCCGAGATAGCCAAAGCCGCCAAGCGCGCTTCCATTCCAATGAATGGTCTAAGCAGACAAAAAGGCAAGCTACCATGGCCATTAAGAGGCAGAGTGCTTCACAACTACGGTACTAAACAAACCGGTCAGGTAAACTGGAAAGGCATGGTGATTTCCGCCAAGCACCAACAACCAGTTAAAGCGGTGTACCCTGGTACTGTTGTCTTCGCTGAATATCTTCGTGGGTATGGGTTATTGGTACTTCTAGACCACGGGAAAGGGGATATGACCCTGTATGGCTTCAATCAAACCTTGATGAAAAAAGAAGGCGATAAAGTCACCGCCGGAGAAACCATCGCATTAGCGGGGGACACTGGCGGGCAAGACAAAACATCACTTTACTTCGAAATTCGCCGAAACAGCAAAGCGCAGAATCCTAAATCTTGGTTGGTGCGGTAATCCAACATTCAGATAAAAGAAAGGGAGCGTTGAAGCTCCCTTTCTTTTAATAAGTCGAATAACCAGATTTAGTCACTACCAAATAAATCGCGTGTGTACACTTTTTCCGTTACATCGTTGAGCTCTTCAACCATACGGTTAGATACAATCACGTCAGAGACTGACTTAAATTCTTCAAAATCTGTCATCACACGGGAATTAAAGAATTGTTCTTCCTTCAACACTGGCTCGTAAACGACAACTTCAACACCCTTTGCTTTCAGGCGTTTCATAATCCCCTGAATACTTGAAGCGCGGAAGTTATCAGAACCCGCCTTCATTATAAGACGATAAATGCCTACGACTTTTGGCGACTTCTTCAGAATCGACTCGGCAATAAAATCTTTACGAGTGCGGTTGGCATCAACAATCGCCTGAACGATGTTGTTTGGTACATCCTGGTAATTCGCCAGAAGCTGCTTCGTGTCTTTTGGTAAACAGTAACCACCATACCCAAACGATGGGTTGTTATAGTGGTTGCCAATTCGGGGATCCAGCCCAACACCTTCAATGATTTGTCTTGTGTCTAGTCCCAGAGATTCTGCATAAGAATCTAACTCGTTAAAATACGCTACGCGCATGGCAAGGTAAGTATTAGAGAACAGTTTAACTGCTTCTGCCTCTGTCGAGTTTGTGAACAAAACTTCGATATTTTCTTTTTCAGCGCCTTGCACCAACAAACTCGCAAACTTCTCTGCTCGTTCACTCTGTTCACCAACAATAATACGAGACGGGTAAAGGTTATCGTAGAGCGCACGCCCTTCTCTCAAGAACTCTGGAGAAAATATCAGATTCTCACAACCTAGTTCTTTTCTAATACGTTCGGTATAACCCACTGGCACTGTAGACTTAATCACCATAGTCGCGTTTGGGTTGATTGCCATAACGTCTTTGATAACAGCCTCGACTGAAGAGGTATTGAAATAGTTGGTAACCGGGTCGTAATCCGTTGGAGTAGCGATGACGACAAACTCAGCATCTTTATATGCTTTTTCTTTGTCCAATGTGGCGACAAGGTTTAATGGTTTGTCCTGAAGAAAAGATTCGATCTCACTGTCTGATATCGGTGAGAGCTTGTCATTGATTAGGTTTACTTTTTCTTCAATGACATCCACTGCTATTACTTGGTTATGTTGAGCTAACAAAACTGCATTGGATAAACCTACGTATCCCGTCCCTGCTATCGCAATTTTCATCTATACCTACCCTACCGACAAAGTCAGATGCGTACCTGTTTAATAAGTACAGCATCAATCTAGATTTGCGCAACTTACACGCTTATTTCGCTCAATGAAAAAGACAATGAGCTTTGTGGTAAATCTAACAAACTAGATTAGGGTAGGATTATGAAACGGGGATGAAATCAAAGACTAAGAGAGTATGAGGGAGAAATATAAAGAATAGAAAAAAGTAGCGACCTACTCATTTGTACAGATCACACATGAAGACTAACTCTCCTTTAAAATCCACCTCTTGAAAACTTCAACTCTCGTTGTCCTGAGTTGAAAAGAAAAACTCGTTAAACCGAAAGGTAAGTTTGTACAGTAGCTTCTCTAAGATGCTGGGGTGTCATTTGGACTAACTTGCTGTATATAAATAGTAAACGCATTTTGGTACATAAAAACTACATCTGCGAGCTGTTTTAATGGTATGCTTACACATCCCTCTGTAGGGGAATTTTAATAAATCTCAAGCATATAAATTCAACTTTACGTCATGTTTCTAGAACTACTATTTGTATTCTTCTCCTCGTTTGCTACGTTATTTTTGATGCGTAAGGTAGCCAAGCGTATTGGTTTAGTCGATACCCCTAATGCAAGAAAAATACATACGGGTACAATACCTCTGGTTGGGGGAATATCAGTTTGTATAACTCTGAGTCACTTCATTTTGTTTAAGTCCGATCTCATCCAAAATAGCGAGCTATTTCTAGGGTGTATTGCATTTCTTACAATTCTGGGGGCTCTTGATGACAAATTTGACGTCAGCTTCAAAATTAGGATGGCTTGCCAAGCTTCACTTTCCATTATCATGGTGTACTTTGGGGGATTAAGCCTTCATTTTCTTGGAGACATGTTTGGTATTGGCAATATTATTTTTGAATCTCCGTTACTCAGCTTGTTTATAACTACGCTTGCTGTAATTGGAGCTATAAATGCATTCAATATGGTAGATGGTATTGATGGATTATTGGGTGGTCTATCAATAGTAACTTTTGGTGCGATCGCAATATTGTTGAGTTTAGATTCTCAGCATAATTTAGCTTACCTTTGCTTAGTGATTGTTGTCGCAATGATACCCTATATATGCATGAACTTAGGCTTATTAGGCAGAACTCGTAAAGTATTCATGGGAGATGCAGGCAGTATGCTAATTGGATTTAGCGTTATATGGATACTCTTAAGTGCCAGCCAAAACAGTAGAGAGGCAGGAGAAACTTTGATACGGCCAGTGACTGCTTTATGGCTAATAGCCGTTCCATTGATGGATATGGTCGCTATTATGTTTCGTCGTATCCGTAGAGGTGACTCACCATTTAAACCTGACCGGGAGCATTTACACCATATTTTCCAACGTATGGGACTAGGTCCAAAACAAACTCTTGTAACAATTTGCTCTATTGCTATGTTGTATGCGAGTTTCGGAATTTATGGCGAAACTGCAAACATTTCAGAAGCAATTATGTTTGGTCTCTTCGTTACGTGCTTTGTCATTTACTCGATTACGTTAGCATACATCTGGAAAATAACTAGCTACTTAAGGGCTAAATTAGGCAAAGCACCTAATGTTCAACGTTCAAAGGCGTAGTCCAACTCAAAATGTGTTTGGAAGACTAGATATGTTAATAAATATCGACACATACTTCTTAGCGAAAAATAGATCATTATGGATTATGCTCAAGTAATCATTGTACTTCAGTGTAATAAGTGGGGCTAAAGTATTCTTTCGAGGGATGCTGGAAGAAGGTTTTATTATTAGGTTAAGCTTCAGCACGTGACAATATTACCTAGTCACGCAACCCTGTTGCTAAGATTTCATGGGTGAAGTGCATACCATACTTTTCGATAAAAAATATGACGTCAACCCTTTTGTAAACATCTCTTCTTTAGTAGTGGCATCCTAAGTTAGAGTTTTCCAACAATTTTAACTTAGTAAGGAATTCTAATGGGGTCATGTCAAGTGAGCACATTCATCTTTACATCCTCAAATCTAGTGTTCCGTTAATTCTCGTACCTTTATTAATGTTATGAACACATACATATTGAGTATTTCATATTGCTCCGCCAATTCAGCTAAAGTGGTTGAGACGAGCTCCAGACTGTTGTTCACGCAACCGACTCGGATAAGCTAACCACGCGATGATGCGCTCCAATACATGAATAACCCTTTGAGCGGGAAGGTTCAGTCAATTTCAATGATCAGCTCTTCACAGTTAAAGTCATCGATAACATTGAGCGCCCTGAAGTGTCTACCCACATTAGTGAGTCACTCATGAATTCCATTGTTCAGCATTGGTCGAATGTATTTTGGCATACAGAGAAACAATGGCTATCTTGTTGATAACCACTTTTTCCCACGAAGGCATTTGTTCAGCTTCAGTTCGCAGCAGAGTCGATGTATACGCTTATGATATCCCCATCTATGAATAGTATGCCAAAACCGTATACAGAGTAACGTTCATCGGCTGCTTGCAAGACAATAATAACAAGGGTATCTCTTTACCTATCTGGTCAATAACGGTACGCCCATTACGCCAAAAGCTCTTCGCAGGCTCACGTCGTGATAGTTCTTTACGTAATCCGAACTCATCAAACGGCTGTTTTACATCTTTCTTTTTGACGCTATCCTTAATAGCCCTGTGGTCGATACAGAGTTCAGTGAACGTTTGCTTCAAACATCAACTCTCTTCTTCAAGCTCTATTCAGTCGCTTCATATCAAAGAAATCCATACCACCGCACTTGGATATCCAGTTATGGTACGTTGCCAGAGGTGCCATACTCTCGATGGACCTGTTTGAGCAGCCTCAACTTTTTTCTGGACCTTAACAAGTTTCATTTCTGTATAAGGTGCCTTTTTCATCAGCGTTCTCCGATTGGTTTTAATCTAAACCGCAAACTCTAATTCTAGATGCCTCTAGTCTAGGGAGATGATTACATCTTATATAGGTTTGTTCGGGCATCACTGTAATAGTAAAACGCAATTAAGGACAAAATACAGACAAAGAAAGCTGGATGGAGCTTAATATAAATACCGCTACTTGGTTGAAAACGCATTTGAAAGAGTTAAACATTATTAAGCTATTTCAACCAGATTCAAAAATTTGAAAGGAACGATACCAGCATAGTATCACTGGTATTCATGTTAGTGCGACTATCAAGGTATTATTGGCTGCAATAACATACAAAAAGATCAACAAACTCTAATAAAAATGAAACGCTTTACGCCCAGATCTACAGTTTTATGAACCTAACGAACCTTTACGATTGTACTGACGCCTTTATGTCCGTTTAATAGTTCTAAAACTGAGTCAGACATTATGTACGTTTAAGCGGTGAAGTGAATGACACATATTTATCTTTTAAAAAACCTGCTAAGTGAATCATCGGGAAGCCACTTCCTCAGAAACTCATGAGTTTTTTTTCATTTCTTACCAACTTCTTGTATAGAGTAACTCAGCCGCTTCATTATGCACTGCCTCTGATATTTATTTATGAATTCATGGCGCTTTGAGTCTGTATTAGATAGCTCATTAAGAGCTGAAACTGCCTTTTCTGCGTTTCGAGGAGGAAAAACTGCAGAATTAGGTAACTCGCATGAAATAAAATCTGCTGCGTATCCAGAAACACCAGCCCAAATAGGCTTCCCTGTTGCACCATATTCAAATAGCTTAGACGGAAGTACCTTTTCAAATGCTTCATAAGCATTTAGATGAAGAAAAAGTATGTCCGCTTGTTTGTACAGCTTATTTAATTGACCTCTATCTACCGGTGGCAGGATCTCCACATTTGGTATTTCTTCGGATTGTCTAAGAAGTTCATTTTTCCTCCCACCATCTCCGATTATCATAAATTTGAATTCTGGTAATTTTTTTGCCAAACGGGGAATTATATGCTCTAACCCCTGTCCTTCACCAATATTACCTGCATAAAGAACGGTGTTACTTGGAGATTCGTTTTGGTAATCATAACCAATAAAATTATCATCGATACCATTAGTGTAAAGACTATATGAAGAGCATGAAAATCTATCTTTGAAGTAACTCTCGAACCCTTTTGAAACTAAATTGATATGATTAGCACGATTGAATGTGTACTTTTCTATCGATTTTAGTATTGGGGCAAGCAATTTGAATAAAGTCGGGGGCAATACGTCTTTTAAAGTATCGACAAATATATCCCTAACATCCAAAAAAACGGGAGCTTTATTCTTCAGACCTATCCTTACTCCTAAAAATGCAGTAAACAACCTAGAGCTTGTCGCATATACCAAGTCGTACTCTTTATCACTGGTCAGCTTTAATGCCTTTCTATAAAAGCTAAAATAAGAAATCACTTGATCAAGCATGCCACTTTTATGAGAAGGAAGAGATACACGGTGAACAACCACATTTTCGTCTTTTTCATAATTTTTAGCTTCTGATTTAAAAGACGAGTATCGATTTGGCTTTGTTGTAACTACATCAACCTCTACTTCAGAATTTTGCTTTAGCTGCTCAACTAAAGCTGTCGTTCTAAACGAGCCAGCACTTAGGTCGGGTTTAAAGTAAAATGATAAAACCAGTATTCTCACGAGTCCCTCTTAATTTGTTTAATTTCCGTTCTTAAATTGCCGTTTGCAAACTCTATCTCAATCTTATTATTTGCAATGGACTTACCAAATTCAGGGTGCCAAGTACTGTCTTTGATATTTATGGGCTCTGCGCTACTAATTAAGCAAAGTACTTCATCATCTTTTGTGATTTTAAGCTCTTTCTCTGAAAGTTTAATGACATCAATATCTGGGTGAAGATGCAGGTGAAAACAAGCAGGGAGCTGTTTTGATAACATGTCACTGATAATGACACTGTCAGGAGAACACAGTAGTTCTCGTGTATGCTTAACCTTGGGGCTTTGCTGCAAATAGCCATTGTGACTGGCGACTAACTGTACATTATCTGTGCTACTGACTGACTTTTCTAATTTTGCATACGCCCGTTTAGCCACCCTAAAACCTGACCAAACCTGTGAAGAGTCGCACCCTAAAACAGAGACAGTGTTATGTGCTGCTGTTTGACGTTGCCTTATACGCTCGGCGCTTGTGCCATATAGAGACGTACCAGAGTTTACGAAGACACGTTGTTTACCCATTGATAATTCAAAGCTTAACGTATCAGCATGTGCGTGCCCTGGTAAATAGTCAGGTCCAACATTGGCATGGTCGAAAATAATAGCATATTGCTCGTAAGAAACACGGCTATATCCACTATCTTGATTGGTAATTAACTGCTGATTTATTTTATCGTGATTGAGCCCTAACTTGCGTGCGTAAGAAAATATCTGTTGTGGTTGCATCGCGATACCAATAGCAGCATCATTAAAAAAGCTTACTTCGCCATCTTCATGAATCATGGATGACAGCCAATTCAATGCTTTTCTTGCGATACCAGTCCACTTGGGTAAATGCTCAGTTAGCTCAGGTTTGCCACTCGTAATCGCCAAATCAATCAGTTCAAGCAAATCCCATAACAAGATCTCATGGTACATTGGTGAGAGTTCAAAATGAGCACCATCTGGTAAAAACTGCTCATCAAGCTCTTCATCCAGTAGCTTGATCCCTTGCGCTAACAACTGTGCAGAGTTTTCTCCTTGCAAATAAGCGCCAACAAAGGTTAATGCCTTGGCATTGGCAAATAAATGATTTCCAAGGATATGATACTCTAACAGCTGCGTTAGCACATTTGCTTGGTCAAGCATACTCTGAAGACACTTGGGAGGCACTTGGGGCTGCACACTACACCACTTGACCCAATTTACCAACCGCAAAGAAATAGGGTAAGGTTCCCAACCATTCCCACTGCACGGTGGGTTTTCTGAAATCCATTTTTCAATAAAGTCTTTATGAAGAGTGTATCTCTGCACACCATCTTGTGAGCTCAAGTCATCAAAATAATGTAAGTTATATAACCATAACTTAGGCTTACTTGCGCAATTCCAATCGGCAGGAGTTTTAATCGTCCCCGCTTGGTTAAGAAACTTAACATCGGTATTGCTGAACAAGCTCTGCGTATTCAGTAATGGTCCGGACCACTGCCATTCAGAGCTGTTTGGCTGACCACTCTCGATAAACTTTGGCTTACGGAATCGAAAGTAAGCTCTGAAATATACCTGTTTAAACTTAAGATATTTCACAGTGTGAAATATCTTAAGTATCCTTTCTAATTGACCACTCATTGTTGTCTAAGTTGCTCGGCTATATCGATAGATATCTTCGCAACTTCAAAAATCTCATTTATATCAATTGGCGCCTTTTTCCCGTCACGGATTGAGTCTAAGAACAATTGCGAGCAGAGGTTTTGACCTTTATCTTGTTTCCAAAGGTTCATTTTCTTGAATCCTTTAAAGCCAAAGCCCTTTAACTTTACAAAGTTATCTAGCTGTAAAACTTTACCGTCAACAAACACTTCTATTCGCTCTTTAGGGAAACTTGCCGCACCATTGGCATAATAATGAATCGTGCCAATTGAGCCATCAGCGAAACCGAGTATGATCGCAGCTTTGTCTTCCGTGATGTCTATCGCATCACTATCACCTATTCTACGCGCTTGTACCGACACAATTTCGCTACCAACAAAGAAGCGCATTAAGTCCACAAAGTGACAAGCTTCTCCGATAATTCGCCCACCACCAACAGTGATATCTTGAGTCCAATGATCGGCAGGAATACTACCCGCATTCATGGTCATAATGAACGACTTCGGTCCTTTTATTGGATCAATCAAAGATTTCATTTTTCGTATTTGTGGCGCAAACCGACGGTTAAAGCCGACCATTAACTTAGGAGGATTCGCGGACTGAGAGGCTTCTTCATAAGCAGATTTAACCTCCTCAAGTTCCTCATGAGTGATCGCTAGAGGTTTTTCTACGAAGACATTCTTTCCGGCATTTAAGGACTGCTTAACAAAATGAGCATGGCTATTGTGGCGTGTAACAATAGCCACTGTGTTTATCTCATCACTTTCAATTAGCGCGTCAGTGTCAGTTGTCGCTTCTTTAAATCCTGCCTGATTTCCATGGATAGCGCCGTTAATCCCACCTGATGTAGAGATGCTACTTAGCTGTGCTCCTGCATTTTTGAATGCGGGGATAAGTACTCGAGACGCATAGTTGCCAGCGCCTACAAACCCGACAATAGGCTCACCAGTTTTATATTCTACCTGAGGGTTTAATACTACCTTAGATGCATGACGAGACTCAGAAGCAGAACTATACTGTAGCAAAATACCTAATGCAGACTTATCACTGGTCAACAAATCATAGGCTTCTGTCGCATTTTCAAATAAAATACGGTGTGTAATCAATGGCTTTACATTAAGTTGACCACCAGCCATCATATCTAGAATAGCTTCAAAGTTTCTCTGTTCAGTCCACCTAACAAAAGGTAATGGGTAGTCATTACCTTTATTTTCATAGTTAGGATCATAACGACCTGGTCCGTAAGAACAAGACACCTGGAAAGTCAACTCTTTTTCATAAAAGTCGGCACGACTTAGCTCTAAGCCTGTTACACCGACTAAAATAATGCGACCACGTTTACGGCTCATGCGAGCGGCTTGTGTTACAGGTTCATTCGATTTGGTAGATGCGGTTATAATGACGCCATCAATACCATTGCCGCGGCTAAATGCCATACCAGCAGCGACGGGATCTTCACCTAGACCGGGGTTACAAATTTCTGCCCCAAATTCTTTTGCCATATCCAACTTAGTTTGGTCAAAATCTATAGCAAGAACTCTGCAACCCTGCGCTCGTAGCATTTGTACGGTTAACAAGCCAATGAGTCCAACACCAGTAACAACAAAAGACTCTCCCATCGTTGGATTAGCAAGACGAATGCCTTGCAAACCGATACTTGCCACTACAGTAAATGCGGCTTCTTCGTCAGAAACATTCGCAGGGATTTTTGCAACAAGATTTTTAGACACGCGCACCACGTCAGCATGTGGTCCATTTGAAACTACTCGCTGTCCGACTTTAAACTCGTCTATTCTACTACCGACTTGCTCAACAACGCCTACATTACAATACCCTAAAGGCAAGGGCTGAGCTAATTTGGATTTCACAGCATCGACAGTGGTCATAAGTCCATCAGTTTGAACTTTTTCGAGAACCATTTTGACTTTATCAGGCTGAGAGCGAGCTTTATCTATTAAGTTTGCTTTACCAAAATCCACAAGCATTCTTTCCGTACCAGCAGAAATTAATGTTGTGGTAGTATTAATGACAACATGGTTCTTAGTTGCTTTTGGAGCCGGAGCCTCAACAATTGACGATCCACCTTTCGCCATATCCTGTAGAATTTGCTTCATGTTACTTTCCTAATTGTGAGCGTGCGATCTTTCTGATCTCAGCTAGGGTATCTTGAGTTAAGTAGTTGATTAGCACTGCTTTATAAACACCTTTAAAGACAAAAAAGCTCCCTGCAGAGGCTCCAATGACTTTAAATTTTCCAATCAGTTTTAAGATGTCTTCTGATGAACCTGCGCCGCCAAGTATTGTCAGTGGCACACTAGCAAGATCTCGCACCTTTTCAGCTAACTTCATATCGTAGCCTTTCATCATTCCATCTTGATCTATTGAGTTGATGACGAGCTCACCTATCCCAATTTCTTCGAACTCAGATATAACTTGCTCAAGTTTCTTTTTTACTTTTTTCTTACCGTTATGTGTGTAGATCTCATAACTACCAAACAAGGTCTTTTTGACATCCAAAACCACAACTACACTTTGTTTGCCGATAATATCAGCCATTTCTCGAAGCACAGAAGGGTTGTTCAACGCTTCGCTTGAAACTGCCACTTTTTCAACGCCCAGTTTAATAATTTCTTGCGCTTGTTGAGGTGTTTTAATACCTCCGCCATAGCACAATGGCATCCTGCTCTCATTAGCGAGGTGCTTGATCATTTGATAATCAGGTGACTTGTTTTCAACCGTTGCGTCTATATCTAACACAATCAATTCATCGACTTCTTTCTCATTAAAGATTTTGACTGCATTAATCGGGTCCCCAACATACTTCGAATCTTTAAACTTTACTGTTTTGACTAGCCCTTTATTGTGGACGAGCAAACAAGGGGATACTCTAGATCTCAACATAATGAAAACTCAGCAAAATTCTTAAATAAGTTAATACCATTAGAATGACTTTTTTCTGGATGAAACTGAAACCCGAAAATATTATCTTTTCTTACGGCACAGCAAAAGTCAGCACCGTAGTGAGCTTTTATTAGCACATCCTTTGGATCGTGTGCATCAAAGTAATATGAATGGATAAAATAGAACCCTTTTTCACAATCTATGCCACTTAAAAGCGGGTGTGATTCTGTCGGTTCAATCTCATTCCACCCCATATGCGGCAGCTTTGGCTTAAAATCTATTTTTGATTCATCGAATTTCTTAACTGAAGCATCAAACCAACCAAGTCCAGGTAGTTCACCTTCATCACTACTTTTCGCCATCACTTGCAAACCAACACAAATCCCTAAGACAGGTTTCTTTTCAACCATTGCAAAGTGATCTAGTGCAGCCCGCATCCCCGACTTTTCTAGTTGGTTCATCGCTTCATCAAAAGCACCAACCCCTGGCAAAATAATCTTGTCCGCTTTTTTAAAATCTTCTGGTGTACTTGCAAAAAAGGTATCTATCTTTAACTTAGTAAATATGTTTTGAATGGCTTGAATATTCCCAGAGCCATAATCTACTATTGCGATCATCTTTTGCCGCCTTTCTCAAGACCAAGCTTTCTCATCACCTTCGCACCTATATCATAAATAAATTGTTGGTTTTTATAATCTTTGTAAGTTTTATTAGGTGCTTCAAAATAATCTTTTAGTTCATCGGATGTGATACCGAGCTTGTTGGCAATATAACTAAAATCATCATCGATCGTCTCTGGGTCATATGGTGGCTTTTTGAGTCTTTCCAATGCGTCTTCGCGAGTCATTTGACCAGTAACTATCAAACTAGAGTACTGTACTTTTCGTGTGTCATAACCAAACTTTTCATAAAGCCAATAAGCCTCATAGAAGCGTGTAAAGCGGGACTCGAAGTGTTTTTGCGCGTAGCGCTGATAGCCGAAGTTATCAACTAAAAACTGCGTTGCTTCCTCTTTATCGTAAGGCATGAAGTCAAGCGGTCTATAGAGCTTAATCCCTTTGATATAAGGCAAGTAAACTTTGTGCCATAAGATATTTGTTAGTGGAAAGTTTTTCAGTTTTTTAGTACCAAACTTCTCCTGAATATCTTTAATTTGACGAGAGTCAGACTGGAAATACATCCATTCCAATGGGTTTCGAATACACTCAGTTGAATAATTACCACCTGTCAGGATGTGCTTAATTTTATGTTTTGAGGCAAACTTGTACATAGTTGCAAAAAAAGCATGATCTTGAGGTGTATCCGTATGAGAAACACCAGCCTTAAAGAAAGAAAGTTGTAAGTCTTTCATTTCTTCCCAGTCTATGACTTCTGTATAGAGATCTAAGCCTAGACGATCGACGATTTGCTCTATATTGTGCACAGCCTGTTGTGAATTCCAACCAGCATCAACATGAAAAACCAACGGGCGTAAACCCAACTTTTCCTTCGCTAGATATACAAGATATGAGCTATCAATACCACCACTCATACCTATAATGCAGTCAAACTCTTTGCCTTCGCCTTCTTTTTTAATATCGGCAGCAATTTTGGTTATCTCAGCCCATCCCGTTTCATCTGTGTGCCAATTAGGCTTAATATCATTGTAAAATGTCGTGCAATGATCACACACACCATTGTCATCAAAGATAATTTTTGAATCTGTCGTGTCCATAACACAATTAGAACAAACCTGAATTTTTCTGTTTTTCATATTGCTAGTAATCGCCTTAGAATATAGCCATAAAGCTATTTATTAAAAATCTAAAAAGTATTTCCCATAAGAAAGAATCAACAACCTATACCCGTGATCATTGAAGATGCTTGATTTTTCCTTAAAGCAGGAACATGCTAAGCACCAAGTAAACTATACTGACTCCTCAACAAAAGCAGCAGCTTGAACAGATGCACGATTCTACTCGTGATTGACGAGTGTGTGACCGTATTAAAGCGGTTTTACTTGCTTCTGAAGGTTGGAGTCAGACCATGATTTCTCAGGCTCTTCGCACTTATGAATCGACTGTCGCTCGCCATCTCAGCGACTACGTTCTTTCAGAAAAGCTTAAGCCGAAAATGGTGGCAACCAAAGCAAACTTCCTGCCGCTCAAACCATGCAACTCATCGAACATTTGACTGAGCATACCTATGCTCATACTCATCAAATTGTCGCTTATGTTCAAGAGACGTTTGACCTTAGCTATAGCGTTTCAGGAATGAATAAATGGCTTCACCACAATGGTTTCAGCTACAAGCAACCGAAAGGTATTCCGCACAAGTTTGATGAGACAAAGCAGCAAGCTTTTATTGAAGCTTACGACGATCTAAAAGCGAGTTGTGGCAAGAATGAGTCGATAGTTTTTATTGATACCATTCATCCCACACTGTCGACCAAAATCTCCCATGGTTGGATACGCACTGGTCAAGATAAAGTACTGGAAACAACAGGTAATCGTAGCCGACTGAATATAATTGGTGCACTGAACCTGTCGGATATCGGAGCGACTATTGTTAGCGACTACGAAAGCATTAACAGCGAAAAAATTGTTCGCTTTTTCTACAAGTTCAGAGAGAGCTATCTATTGACTCACAAGCTCCATATCATCTTAGATGGAGCAGGATATCACCGCAGTGATTTAGTTAAAGATGCGGTATTTGTCCTTAATATTTAGCTGCATTACCTCCATCATTACAGCCCAAACCTCAATCCAATAGAGCGGCTCTAGAAGGTAATGAACGAGAAGTCGAGGAATAATGTTTACTTCAAAAATAAGTGTGACTTCAAGGAAGTAATTGACCAACTCTTTACGGTGACTCTTCCAAAGATCGCAGGCTCATTGACACCTCGAATCAATGATAATTTTCAGGTGTTCAAACCTGCATCTTCAAGTTGATTAGGTATAGTTATTATTCTTTGACACTTCACTCAAGATCTTCCAAGTTTCTTCAGAGCAATTCTTCCAAGTGTAGCTCTGCGATAATAATCTCGATTTTCTATTTTTATCAATTCCTAATTTTTCTTCGTTTTTTATTTTTAAGATTGCATCAAATATACTATCAGGGTTTTCAGGATCAAAATAGCTTCCAGTATTTTGCAAAACCTCGGGCATTGGACCACGATTTGAACAAGCGACCGGCAAACCAGATGCCATTCCCTCCATCAGGGTAATTGGCATATTTTCACAACTTGAAGCAAACACAAAAACATGAGATTTTGCAAGGATTTCTGGTAGTTCTTCATTTTCGACAAAAGGTAATTGAATTACAAAGCTTTTTTTAGGATCAAACCTTTCTATAGCCCTATCCAATAGCTCTTGGGCTGTACCTTGACCGCCACCGACCAATAAAAGCTGAGAGTGAACGCCATATTTATTCAATATATCTACAGCTTCCACCACCTTCCATTGGTGCTTGTACATTGCAGCATTTGATATATAAACAATTTTTAATACGTTCTCATCAGTTGCTACCTCAGGCTTCTCAACCCTTAAAAATCGCTCATTGATACCATGATTAACCACTATTGTACTTTTAAAGCCTCTAGTATGAGCCTCAATTGTTTTGCGTGCATAGTCAGTAAGAAATAAAGCTACATTTGCACGTTTAAGAGATGATAATTGTACGTATTTTAATATAAAAAGTCTGAGCCAAGATTTTCCAAACCAATAACGATCCATTTCACCTTTCTCAAAGGAAAGCATATCTTGACTTAATGTAACACATGGGGTAAATGTGCAAACAGTGCCCGCATCGGTATTGAAAAGCACATTGCAACCATGTTTCTTAGCTTCTTTAGGTAAACTGTAAAACTGCCACCACAACTGAGAAATTATATTCTTACTAGTACATTCTGGTTCTATTTTGATTAGCCAATCGTAGTTAGGAAGTTGATCTAATAAGTCTTTATAACCCCATAATACAATCTTGTTAATATCATACTTGCCATGTTCATAGTGTAAAATTATACCTTTAACATGAGCGACTGCACCACCAGAACGGTTTCTAGTAGCGTCTACACCTATATTAACCTTTATCAAACCTGTCACCATATTCTATAGCTGAAAGTAAACTTGCTGCACAAACTTCAGGCGAATTCCTATAGGATAAATCTAAGCTACGTTTCCCCATTAAAATCCGCTCTTCACTATTCATTGATTCCATCTGCTTCATTCGATTGGCAAGCTCAATAGCAGAACCAGATTCAAATATAAGGGCATTATAATTATGTATGCCAAATACAGATGCAGCACCTACATTAGAAGATAGAATTAACGGTAACCCTGAGGATGCTGATTCGTGAACCACTAGTGGGAAAAAATCCCTATGACTTGGCATAATAAATGCGCTAGCTTGAGCAAACTTTTCTGCAATAAAAATCGCGCTTGAAAAAGGAAGTAATTCAACGTCTTTTAAATTCTCCAAATCACGCTTTAGTACCATTTCCGATACATGTCAAACCCCAAGTACCAAGTAACTTTTCTTTATAAATTTTATATGCATCGACTAAAACATCGATACCCTTTTCTGGAGAAAATCTACCTACATATATGAAAGTAGGTTGTCGTTCTTGAACTTTCCTAGTACGAAATATCGTTGTATCGCATGTCAGGAGGTTATAAATTACCTCCGCATCAGAAAATCCAATGCGTTTAGCATACTCATACTGCCTTGGTCCTGCCACCCAAGCGTGGCTGTAGAATTTTCTTCTTATCCATTTGGGACAAAAAGATAAAATTCTTTGTTTGACTGTCCCTTTCCACCAATCATCAAAACCTGTTACAACTGGGATTCCTAACTTTCGAGCTGAATAAACAGCCTTCATATAGCCTTTATCCATCCAACCTGAAACAAAAATAATGTCATACCCTCCTTCAATAATTAGGGATACTAACTGGTTTGATGAAAAGCTAGACCGTGGTAAGTAATTGACTCCTTTAACACTAGATGGAGTATAAGGGGTTTTAATCTTTTTATCCCAATAAACAACATCAACGTTTGAATTATAATCAGTAGTCAATACTTGAAAAGTAGGTAACCAACTAGGAACCATTTCTGCATATAAGAATAAAACATTAGTCATTAATTTCGCTCTCCAATAAGGAAATATATTTTAACGCGACTGAATCCCATGAGAAATGCTTAAGTACATGCTGTCGCCCTTCAAGACCTACTTTCTCTAACTGGTCCATTTGCGACAGCAAATATATTAATCTATCACAGTATTTACTTCTATCATTTTCAATAAATCCGGTTTCTTCATCTATCATATTTATAGCATCTGCGACTAAGTTATTTGTCAAAACTGGCACCCCCATAGCCATAGCTTGGAGCACATTATTTTTAATACCAGCACCTATATCTATAGGTGCCAAAAAACATAGAGCGTTTTTGAATGCGTCTCGAAGGTCATCTACGTCAGACATCAACTGCACATAATCAGGGATAGCACTCTTCAGTGATGCCGTTGGTTTCCTACCCGCAACAACAAATTTAATTTTTGGTAGTTTATCTCTAATCAAAGGGAAGACTTTGTCAAGTAGAAACAAGCACGCCTCTTCGTTACCAGGATTTGATAATACGCCAGTAAAAACTAAAGTGTCTCTATCAACATATTTTATTGGTGAAAAAAATTCCGAATCTACGCCATTTGGTATAGTTTTAACATCTTGCTTAACTACGCTAGATAGCTTATACGCATCATCTGAACTAACTGCTGTAATAGTAGTGAACTTAGAAAAATAATACCACTCTATAAATCTACGCTGTGCACCTAAAAACTTTAGAAGAAAACTCTTTATGGTTGAAGGTTCTAATTCAGACTGTAGGAATGCGGAAAAAGAAATTGCATCCACCGAAGACATCACTTTTGGTAAGCACCTAAACTCTGTAACATATTGTGACATAAAAGTTTGTTCTACAAATATGGCATCTGGTTGATAAGTGTTCAAAGCCGACTGAACTGCGTGCTTAAACTCTTGTGAGTAATAGCGTCGAGGCGAAACTGTCTTTTTAATTCCTCCTAACACTCCTCCTTCAAATTCAAAAGGAATAACATTATAGGTACAAAATGACCTTAATTCACTTTCTTCAGCACTACTGAGAGTGTGCTCACCAAAAGAAATGAGGTGTATGTCTACATAATTTGATAAACTCTTAAGGAGATTGTATACCCTTACAGTTAGACCATCCTTATAAATAGGGTAAGGTAATGATTGAGACAAAAATAAAAGTTTCATATATTAGCTTCTTAATTTTTTGTTTGATATATTAAACAAGAACTCAATAATAGTTAAAAAGGCACAGACTAAAGTTAATCTATATATTGAATCATCTACTGTACCTGCCATTGTTGAATTCAAAATTTCAAATGCCAAAAAACATTTTAAGCTAACTTCAAAATGCTTTAACTTACTTGACAAAGACCATATTAACATTAATAAGAAATAGTAGATTACAACCAAGACAAACCACATATTACCGGCTAAAAGTAATGAAGCTCCCAGTAATGAAGGACTAGAAGCATGACCTGACATGCTTAATCTCAAAACTTCCCTAGTATAATAGTTTGCTACTGAACCGTATTCAAAAAAGGCGTTAAAATCTTGAACTTCCACCCCCATAGCAACAATTCCTGCTAATTGTGTAAACCCTAACAATCTGTGAAAAAAGCTTGATATAGCTGATGTTATCATCCCCCCATTGCTAAAAGAGGAACCTAGTTCCCCAGAAATAGAGGTAACGTAACTTGTATCAAATAAAACGATTCGATATATAGTAACGATCGGAAACATCGCTACCGACAAAATAAATACCCAAATAATGAATTTTCTACTTAAAGTATGTGAAGTATCTATACCTCTAAAGTAAAGGATCAAATACAGGACAAACAAATAAAGGGCTAAATTTAATAGAGGAGATTTGGAAGCTCGAACTATAATTTCAGAAATTGCTAATAAGAAAAACACTGCCACAGCTAAACGAAATATTTTCTTATTCTTTTTACAAATACTTAGCTCTAATATATATATAAGAATAATAGGTATGAAAATGGTTCGACCATAATAAAGCAAGCCAGATAATCCATAAGGTAGACTTACTCCTTCAGACCCCATAACAGCAACTCCATAATGCTGCATTACAATAGCGGAAACACTAATGAGGACAGCAGAAAAATAACATAAAGAGGTTGCTAGCCCGTTAGCTATGTAAGATTTAACATGAAAACTTACATTTTGTTCATTAACATAGCTATATAATGACAGAAGAAGCACTAGAATAAAGTGTGCAGCTAAAATAACCCACAGAGACTGTACATATGCATGTTCATCAATAAATACCCTTATTGTTGTGTAAACATATTTTGAGTTCAACCCTGTAGCAGGTATAACAATCGCTTTAAGCACATAAATAAAAAAAAAGCTAAAATACGCTATAATGAAAAATAAAGATTCTTTTTTTACATCAACTTTCAACAAAACAAAAAAAGTAATTGCTGAGTTCGAAAGAATGAATATGAGCATCTCTACCTTGGAGCTTTCAATAAAAAATAATGCTAAAAAAGCCATTATTAGGTATAAAATTGAAAAGAAAAATAAAAAAAATTTTTTAGTCATTCTTGTCTTCACTCAATCGATGACCATCTACTAAAATGGCTTTTAAAACCTCTTCAAGTTTTACTAAACTATAGCCAAATCTTCTTTGATAAAAATCCCGTTCACTAAGTTTTAAAAAGAAAACTGTTAAGATACTCATCTTAATATCAAAATGAGTAAATTTCATATGGAGTAATTCATCTTTGATAAGGTTGATTAAGTCATCCACTAAAAAATCAATAGAAGACAATTTAGACTTCAAGTCTACACCATTGATTTCTTCACTCTCCATTATATATAAGTAACAGTAATCAAAAGCAGGGTGAAAATACAAAATTTTATCAAAATCAATCAAAACCGGTTCACTTTGATCATTAAACATTATATTTTCTACCCACATATCACCATGGCATAATCTGAATTTCTTCTTCCACTCACCATTCTTAGCTTCTTCTATCTGGCGAGCAAGTCCAACATATGGTGTTAACTCAGCATCACTTTCAAAGTCATGCAAAGCATACATCAAACTTATTCTAGAACTTAAAGTTATTCGCGTCTTTAAGTCTGAGGTTACGTCCAAATTATTAATAGATAGCAAAGGTTGCTTAGAGAACCTTATTAGATCAGAAACACAATAAGAAGAAGCAGCATCTAAGAGCTTTTGTTGCTTCAATAGTAGGAATTCGTTATCTAACTTAATTTCATAACCAGTAATAATATTTAGAACATAATATAGATCTGAGTAAAACTCAAAATTATCTAAATAAAATTTACGTACAATATCCTGCTCTATTACAACAGCAGTAGAATTTGTTAGATTTACATGTACTCCCCCAAAAAAAGAAACCCTAGAAAAAAAGAGTTTATATCCGTTATACTTACGCCTTTTAATTTTAGATTTGATTAGTTCAAAAAAATTAAAACACACTGTAGAATAAATAAAACATAAAACAGATAAAAAGTACTTTAGGTAGCTATCAAAAAACTTTGAAGAAATTAAGAAATCATTATTATACCTAAAAAGTCTAAAAACTTTTTTCTCCGAGTAAACTTCCTGATTTATTATTTTTATATATTTCCTATACATATTTATACTTATATCACAAAATTATTTCTTGAATTTCCATGAATACATCCTCTACACTCTTTGCAGTGTCTACATAATAGATATTAGTCTTATCGACGTTTTCTAAAATCAAATCATCCAAAACCTGTTTCTTATTTTCATATACTTCTAGGGGATGTTCTTTTTTTCTCTCCCATAATGTAATAGTGTCTCCAGTTAAATAAATGACAAGATCAGGTTTAGGGGCTATCAAGTGAAGAAGCTTATCATAAATTGTATATTTACTAGTAGACTTTATAGTTTCAAAAAGAGGATGGCGATCTGTAATAGTCATCACTCCCGTATCCGTTTGCATGGCTCTTTTAAAGAATTCAAATGGCAAAATAATTAAAAAAACCAAAAGATAGAACTTATATAAAACACCTTCGGAGGAGTCTCGAAGACAATTTATTTTCTTTATTATCCCTAACTCATATCCAGAATAACCTAGATAGATAGAGTTATATGGAATTCCTATTTCAACAAGCTTTTCTTTAAGAAGAGAAATATAAGTGCCTTTTCCGGCACCATCCAAACCAACGAATGTAATATTTTTATTTAAAGACCTCTCTGAACGAACTTTATCTGGCATATGTAATGACGGTCTTCTACTCTTTTGATTATAAGCAAGAGCTTTTATTAAAACCCCTTTGCTATATTCAATGCTACTTTCTGCGTTACTCACATTTTGAGTGCTAAATGTCACATTTATAATATTTAACCTATCATTTAATACTCTCTGAAACTTATAGAGTAAATATTTTTTACTATTTGAGGCTGGTTTTCGAGAAACCTTAAATTTCACAGGCATATTACTTAACAGGGCTTCTAAAGCAGTTTTAACGTCTTGAGATTTCCCGTCGCCCATTGGTGGCAACTCGATATAAACCCCCTTTTTGGTTGATAATCTTTTTAACTTATTTAAAAATTTTGTCGACTTACTTTTAAAGTTTGATGATTGGTGAATACCAAAATAGTGTAAAATCTCAGATTTTATCGAAAGTACTCCTAGATGATCACCATTATATAAATAAGAAAAAACATTCGCCCCCAACTCCCTCCCAAGGAAAACTGTAAGGGAGTTACGTAACATGTTCGAGTCAGCTAATGCTCCTTCTTTTGCTTCTCGCCAATATTGTTCTTTGAACGTTCCTTTAAGTATTGATCTGATTACTTTGAGAGCTATCAACATTGAATTAGAAAGCTTATAGCTACCATCTGAATATTCACATTGAGTCAGGATTTTATCAGCACTTAAAAGCACTTTTTGATTCCAATCAATCCCTGATTGTAAATCGATATGGATTACTTCCCCTACCCCATCTAGAAAAGCAAAAAACAAATGAATATGACAATCACGACGCACACTAAAAACTTCAACAGCCCCCAAGTTTTCAGCTGAACTTTTAATCAATAAGGCTGCTTTAGTAATATGCTCTTTCTCTACAACTAGATCAATATCTCCATCAAGAAGGTTATTGCTCCATTTTAGATGAATACATGGGATATTGCACTCTTCTATAGATACCAATGATTTGGCAATTAATGATTTAACCCTTAACATTTCAAATTTTTTTGTTGTCATTTCTTACCAGCCTCTTCATTCGTTCTTAATTTTAGAAATGGTAGATAATGTAGAGCTTTATTCAGATGCTGTATAAGATAATTTCTATGAGGCTCAGTTAACAATGTTCGCCAATAGAATTTTAAAACTATATAGAATAAAATGAGAAACAGTATAAATCTTAATACAATATCATTACCTAATGAAATAACTAATGAATCTGATAGATAGATAACAATAGAAGGTCCTAGAAGCCCCACAAAATGCTTATGATTAAATACATCCTGTAAACTCCAAGACATAAAATAATAGGCGGAGTATACATTCATTAGAAGAGCTAATGAGCGACCAATAGACCAAGATAGCGCTGCGCCAAATAATCCATTGCTACTAATTAAAATAACTGAAAGACCCAATATGATTGGAAGGCGAATTAACTGACCTTTGGTTGTTATGTCAGGTCGCCCCTCAGCTTGGAAAAGAGCCAGAAGCAGTAGATTTAATGAACTCGCAGTAACACCTAATACAAGAATAACAATAAGATCTTTAGTATTTTGAGCAAATTCAAAATCTATCCATAATGTTAATAAAAACTCAGAAAATATTGCAATAGGAAAAAGAATAATAAAACAAGCTATAAGAATGAAGTTTATACCTAAATCATATACTCCTTTAAGCTTACTTTTAGAGTGAAGAGCAGCATTATTCATTTCGGGAAATATTGCCGATACCATACCACCTGTTACTATGAACACTCTTTCTAGGACATCTTTAGGTATCATATAGTAAGTCAACAAGGAGATAGGCATCATTGAAGCCAATAAAAACTTCTCAAGATTCTCTTGAAAAAAGGAAATTATATTGGTGGCAGCTACCCATCCACTAAAACCTAGCATTCTTCTAAAACACTTTTGACTAAACACTGGAAACAATGAAATATTACAATGTTGTAGCTTGCAGAACACCAACGATACAAAAAGCTGCATTAATTTAATTATAAAAACTACCCAAAGTACATCTACCAAATCCGACTCTGAAAATAAAACAATTAAAGGGGCGAGATATGTTACACTACTAAAGATTACCTTCACTAAATTAACTAGATCAAATCTAGATGAGGCTTCTAACACCCCCCTATATGTATTTGCAACAATAACAAAAGGAATTGTCAATGCGCATATATAAAATGAGCCCTCTGCAATATCTATATAGCCAAGCGGAATATTAAAGACGTTACTAACTAAATAAGGTGTTAATACAGAGAAACTTAAAGCAATAACTCCACCTATTAGAAGTTGAATACTTACCGAAGTACCTACTATAACGTTTATATATGAATACTGCTTTTTTACCAACACCTCATTAACATACTTTGTTACAGCTCGTGACAACCCCATATCGAAAAGGCTGACTCCCCCAATAAACAAAAAGACAGTCAACAAAATGCCAAACTGCTCTTCACCAAGACCTTTGTAAGCAAATGGGGTGGAGAAAACACCTATAACTGCCGGAACAATCATGCCTGCTATATTCAAAAATGTATTTTTTCCAATACTTGTCATTATTATTACTTAATTTGTAAATTGCTTGGATTTTGTATCGCTATGGAACCGCTATGTACTTAGGTATTACTTGCGATTTTAGACTTGATTAGATCTACGAGGGACAGAGCTTTTGCATTTGAAGCACATTCTATATAGACCCTTAACTCAGGCGCATTACCAGAAGCTCTTAAATGAACAACATCACCATTTTCTGTTGTCAACCTTACGCCATCTTTTTCACAAATAGACTTCGCTTTTGCCAGTCCTAAACTCATTAAAAAAGCACTCGGATTTTCGCTTAGTTCAGCTATCAGAGCTTTACTCTTATCAATCGCAAAATCCTTAAGTCTATCACTTGCAGTAAAGCGTTGTGGTAGCACTGTGTGAAAGTTTGCGATAGTGTCACCCATTGTTGCTAAAATAAGTGCTGGTAACACAGCATCTCTTGTTGGTAGCGCTTTCAATGCTTTACCATTAAATTCAAAGTCACTCGCAAGTAAATAGCCACCATTTGCTTCAAAACCCGCTACTCTCGCATAGGTTTTGTTTAACCCTGCAAAAGCCTCAATGACATAAGGTGAGCCAATTTTTGTTCTGGTCACTGTTTTAAAGCTACCTGACAATTCAATGGCTGTATTACAACTAATGGGAGTCGCCAGCGCCTCTATTGAGAGTGCTTGGCTACAAAGTAGACCTAGAATATCGCCTCGTAGCCACTCGCCATCTCCACCTGCAACCAGCGGTCTATCGCCATCACCGTCCGTTGAGAACAGCATATCCAGGCGATACTCACTTACCCACTTTTTGGCTCTTTGCTTATCCTCATCAGATACAGCCTCGGTATCGATTGGAATAAATTCATCACTGCGCCCTAAGCAAATAACCTCTGCGCCAAGTTGTTCAAATAGTGATTTATAAATATCTCTACCCGCACTCGAGTGCTCATAAATACCCACTCTTTTTCCGGCTAACGTCTCTTCGCTAAACAGGCTTGTATATCGAGCAGTATAAGCATCGCTTGCTTTATCACTTGTTGTTAAACTGATATCGGCTAGGTTCAAGTCAGTAAAATTAGAATCAGCAGACAGAATGGCTTGTTCATCTTGCTTAGTAATTTCACCATCTGGTCGATAAAACTTTAAACCATTTCTATCAAATGGAATATGACTACCTGTAACCATAATACAAGGCATATTGTCTTGCATCGCTGTATAAGCAAGCGCTGGAGTTGGCACCACACCGTAATAAACAACATCTATATTTAGTTGCTTTAAACCTGCTGCGCAGGCTTTGGCGATATCAAAGCTGCTTGGACGATTATCAATCGCAATGGCTATTGTATTAAATGCAAATTCACTTTTAATACTCTGAGCAAACGCGATTGAAAAGGCCGCACACACCTCAGGTTTAAAGTCGACAACAAGACCTCTGGCACCACTAGTACCAAATGCAATGCCACTTGTTTGAATCACTGATTTTGTATTCATGACTTAACCTTCCACTCTTCCGTAGCGGTCTTCAAAGCGCACAATATCATCTTCGCCTAAGTACGAACCAGACTGTACTTCAATAAGCTCTAAATCTACTTTACCTGGGTTTTCTAGTGCATGAACTGCAGTAATTGGAATATATACCGATTCATTTTCAGTGACAAACTGCTCTGTATCATCAATTTGTACTTTTGCAGTGCCAGAAACTACAATCCAATGCTCTGCTCTGTGGTGATGCATTTGCACTGATAGCTTTGCACCTGGTTTAACCGTAATACGTTTTACCTGGAAGCGCTCACCGTTGTCTACTGAGTCATATTTGCCCCAAGGGCGATATACTTCACGATGGAATGTAACTTCTGAGCGTTCGTCCGCTTTTAATTGACTAACGATTTGTTTTACTTTTTGAGATTCGTCTTTGTGCGCAACCAGTACAGCATCTTTTGTATTAACGATGACTAAGTCTTCAACACCAACTGTTGTTACTAACTTATCTTCACCAAACACTAGAGTATTTTTTGTATCAACAGATTTAACGTCACCAATAAAAGCATTACCGTTTTCATCTTGCTCAGACACTTCCCATAATGCTGCAAAGCCACCTACATCATTCCAATTTGCATCCATTGGTACCACAACAGCATCCTGAGTATGTTCCATGACTGCATAATCAACAGATTCATCTGGACATGCTTCAAATGCGTCTTTGTCTACACGCACAAAATCCATGTCATTATTTTGTACTTGAACCGCTCTTTCACACGCTTCATAAATATCTGGACGAAATGCTTTAAGCTCTTCAAGGTAGCGACTTGCCTTGAACAAGAACATGCCACTATTCCAGTAGTAGTCGCCACTGGCAATATATTCTTGAGCTGTTTCAAAACTTGGTTTTTCTACAAAACTATCAACAACAAAACCGTGCTCAATTTCTGCACCACGCTTGATATAGCCATAACCAGTTTCAGGTGTATTACCGACAATACCAAAGGTCACTAATTTACCTTGTTCAGCTAACATTTTTGCTTTGTGAACACCTTCTTGGAATGCAGCTTGATTTTCAATAACATGGTCAGCAGCCAGAACAAGTAATAATGCGTCTTGATTGTTTTCAACTGCTTTAAATGCTGCCAATGCAATGGCTGGTGCGGTGTTACGACCTACAGGCTCTAAAAAAATACCGCTATGCGGTACATCCATTTGACGAACTTGCTCTGCTGCAATAAAACGATGCTCTTCGTTACAAATTAGCATCAAAGGTGCATGCTCAAGACCATTTAGCCTTAAAATCGTCTCTTGCAGCATGGTATTTTCACCACACATTTTTAAAAATTGTTTTGGGTAGTTACCGCGCGATAAAGGCCATAGACGAGTACCTGAACCGCCAGCTATGATAATTGGTAAAATCATTCGGAAGTACCTACGCAATTAACTAAGTATTCACTACTAAAAACTCCACTTTCCTTAAATTCTTTATGAGCAACTAAGACTACAGAAATATCAGCCTTCTCAATAGCTTCAATTTCAGGTACAAGCTCAAAGCCATGTTCTTCTAGAGTCAGTATATTTGGTTCAACCGCTAATACTGTTCCACTATGAAAAGAGGCTATTTTTCTTGTAACCTCCATAGCAGGGCTTTCTCTAAGATCATCTATATCAGGCTTAAATGAGAGACCAAAGCAAGAAATAGTAGTATCTTTTGCTGTTTTATTTGGATGCGCGATTAAGAAATCTGCAATAGCAGCCTTAACTTTGTCAATAACCCATTCTGGTTTCGCATCATTGACTTTACGAGCTGTATGTATAATTTGAGCTTCTTCTGGTGTTTTACTCACAATAAACCAGGGATCTACAGCGATACAGTGCCCACCCACACCTGGACCTGGTTTTAAGATATCAATTCTAGGGTGACGATTTGCTAATGAAATTAGTTCCCATACATCAATGTCTAATTTATCACATATTATTGATAGTTCATTCGCAAATGCAATTTGTACATCTCTGCACGAATTCTCTGTTAACTTCGCCATTTCAGCAGTGCGAGCATTTGTTTTAACACATTCGCCTTCAACAAATGTTTTGTATAAGTCAGTTGCTGCTAGTGAGCATTTTGATGTCATACCACCAATAACTCGATCATTTTCTACTAACTCTCGTACTACATGACCTGGCAAAACCCTTTCAGGACAATGCGCTATACGAATATCAGAGTTTTCATTCTCTTGTTGAGGAAAAGTTAAATCCGTTCTTGCTTCTGCCAACCATTCAGCCATCTGCTCAGTTGTCCCAACAGGCGAAGTGGATTCTAGAATAACTAGATCACCATTTTTTAAAACAGGGGCAATAGCTTTACTAGCTGCTTCTATATAAGACAAATCTGGCTCAGGCACTGTTGAGCCATTATTTTTAAATGGCGTAGGTACTGCAATTAAGAAAGCATCGGCAGGCTCTGGAGTGGTTGTTGCTTTTAAATATCCTTCCGTAACTGCGGCATGAACTATCATATCAAGCTCAGGTTCGACGATGTGAATTTCACCGCAATTTATTGTATCAACCGCATACTGACTAACATCGACACCTATTACTTTTTTCTTACGAGATGCAAACATAGCGGCTGTTGGTAAACCTATGTAGCCTAGACCAATTACTGAAATAGTTTCAAAAGACATGATAACCCTTTTACAAAGACTGTAGCTGTAAGCAAAAAATTAAATTCTAAATAATTTCGGTTAGTTAGCTATAATATCGCAAATTCGTGAGCAAGAATTGCCATCACCATAAGGGTTATGTGCTCTGCTCATCTCAGCATAACTATTTTCACTTGTAAGTAATTCTGTTAATAAAGATGTAATCGAGTCAACATTTGTACCAACCAATTTAACTGTACCAGCCTCTACTGCTTCAGGTCTTTCAGTTGTATCTCGCATTACTAATACTGGTTTGCCAAAACTTGGAGCTTCTTCTTGGATACCACCTGAGTCAGTTAAAATGATGTGAGCTCGATTCATTAAGTATACGAATGGTAAATATTGCTGAGGCTCGATTAGATGAACATTACGAACATCCTTTAAGATTCTTTTCACAGGCTCTTGAACATTTGGGTTTAAATGCACTGGGTACAAAATCTGTGATTCTGGATGGGCTTTAGCTGTTTGGGCTAATGCTTCGCAAATACGTTCAAACCCCTCCCCAAAGCTTTCTCTACGATGACCTGTAACTAAAATGAGTTTTTTTGATTCGTCCAAAAATGGGAATTGCGCTGAAAGAGTTGAAGATAAGCCGCTATCTTGTTCAATTTGAGCCTTGACCATCAATAAGGCATCAATAACAGTATTGCCTGTTACAAAAATATTCTGTTCATCGTAATTTTCAGCTAGTAAGTTCTGCTTAGATGTTTCTGTAGGTGTGAAATGATATTGTGTTATGGCACCTGTCAACTTTCGATTCGCTTCTTCAGGCCAAGGTGAATAGATATCCCCTGTGCGTAAACCTGCTTCAACGTGACCAACTGCAATTTGCTCATAATAAGCAGCAAGGCTAGCTGCAAAAGTTGTTGCAGTATCACCATGAACTAAAACAACATCAGGTTTAAACTCTTGCAATACTGGTTTTAACTCCAATAAGATTCGAGCAGTTACGTCATTTAGTGACTGACCTACTTTCATTAGATTCAGATCATAATCTGGCTTGACATCAAACAGCTCTAAAACTTGATCTAGCATTTTTCTATGTTGGGCAGTTACACAACATTTCGCTTCAAATCGTTCATCAGCCGCCAAAGCATGTAGCAAAGGCGCCATTTTTATTGCTTCTGGCCTCGTACCAAAAACACTTAAAACTTTCTTTTTAGACATGGAGTTACCACTTTTTGCTATTTGGGAGGACTAACAGAAAATACTGTATAGCCCTTTGAAAATATGAGCATTTATGTTGTTTCCGTAGTGTAAGCTCCCTTTGTAAAATTAAGAGCAAGAACAACCAAAGCACCAAACATGCCACCGGCTAGAGTGGCTAGTACACATATGAGAGTTCGCTTTGGTCCAGCTTTTTCTTCTGGTATCACAGCTGGATCTATAGTTTTAAAAGCAAATTCGGTTTCTACTTCTGCCAACATCAAGTTTTTAGTTTGCTCTTCAATTAACTGGAAAAACACCGTTCGCATATCAGATATATTAGTTTTGTCTAGCTGTTGCTCCAAATATCCAATATTGCGTTTTGTTTCACTGAGAGATTTTTCCTTCATCCAACTATTTAAGTCCGATACTAACCAGGCAACCCACTGCTGTGCAATTACTGGTGAATAATGGGTGATAGACAGACTGACTAATCCCGAGATTTTATCTTCTGAGTTAGACAAAATTTCTTTAAACGCTTTATACGCTTCCCAATCTGTTGGCACTACCGATTGACCTGTGGGTACCTGTCGAACCCATTGCTTAGTAGTGACGTCATATAATTCCCTATTGAGTTCAAGTTCACCACTGCCTTCATTCCATTTAGTTGAAGCCATTAATGGCACCAACAAATCGTGTCTGTGAATAAACGAATTTATAAACTGGCGAGATTGTAATACTGCCAACGCCATGGCTTTGCTATCAGTCCTTCCTTCACCTATGTTGATACCCGCTAAAGAAGCTAAACCTCCAAATTGCGATGCCATTGCAGCCATTCCACTTTTACCATTATCACTCGAAGAAACCAAAACTGCTGTTGCTTTGTAAACATTGGGTTGGGAAAGCGCATAGCCCCCCCCCCCAACAGCGAATATGATTGTGAAAAGTAAAACTATCCATTTTCCTTTCCAAAGCACCAAAAAAATTTCTTTTAGATCGATTTCATCTTCTTTAGCAACTGGGGACAGGTTTAGATGTTGAGGATAAGGCTGGTTTGGCGGTAATTGTTGATTCATAGTATTCCTAGAAATTGAGCGCGAATCTAATCACGCCCCAAATGCATATTTTGAGAATTGTTTAAATCGTTTGATTAGTCTGAAACGGCTTTCCAGGCGACACCAATTTGATAAAGAATCTGAGTTGCTGAAGTAAGTGTGCTTAACCCATCCAGGTAGTCCGTATCAATCGGTACTATGATGGTGTCACCTGGTGCTAGAGGTTTATCTTTTCGACTAAACCAGAATGAATTATTTGGTAGCATTACTGAGCCGTCCGCTCTTACTATGTAGATACGGTCTGTATCCGCCTGTTTTTTGGTACCACCAGCTGATTGCAAATACTCTTCCACAGTCATGCTTGGGCGGAAAGTGTGGTTCGAAGCGTATTGAACTTCACCCATAATACTGATCGTAGGATTTTTCGCTGGAATGTACAGCTTATCGCCTTTTTCAAGCATTACATCCGATATTGGGTCTTCTTCCATCGCTTCAGGCAAATTGATTACAAGTCGCCCTACCGCTTCAGTTTTAGAAAGCTCTTCTGCAATCTCCATTGCCTGTGCAGGCGGGGTTGTATAAGTTGCGGATGAATTTTGCCTTCTAAGTGCAAGATTACCGATCTCTTGTTTAAGCTGCATATTAAGCAACCTCAATCGCTCTTGCTCCTGCCGCTTAAGTCTTACACGGCTGAACACAGCACCCTTTGCATAAGCATATTCCGTTAAACCACCAGCACGGTTAATCACATCACTCAATGTTTCACCACGCTGAAAACTATACTTTCCAGGAAATACGACTTCGCCTTGAAGCTCGATTACCATATCTTGCTGCCAGTTTGGCTGAGTTTTAACTACGATATGATCTTGTGCTTTTAGTTCTAGATTTGAGTTTCCAGCTAGAACATCACGCAATGAAAATGGAATGTGGCGGGACTCAAAACTTTCACCAGTACGTTGACTACGAGTGACCTCCGCTTGTGTCAAGTAAGCTCTTTCACTCAAACCACCTGCTGCTTCAAGTAGTTTGTTGAGCGTTTCACCTGAAGGTAAAGGATAGGTACCTGGAAACTTTACTGCCCCTGAAATTTCAACTAGCTTAGCTGGTTCTTCAAAACTTGATTGTGCCTTCAGTCGCTCGATTATTGGATTGAGTAACTGTTCGCGACTTGATTGTTTGATGTTGTCTGCATTCGCGATCGTATCCGCTTCTTGAACGTTTATTTCATTCACGCTGTCATTGATAACAACCGCTCCCGTTTCAACATCAATCATTTCTTGATGCTTCTCAACCAAACCCTTCTTGGTCTGGGCTTTTTTGTTCTTTTGGGTGCCGTACCAATAACCAAGCTCTAAACCATTATCGAAAACAAAGATTTGGTCTCGTTCTTTCAGTCTCAAGTTCTCTTTAGATCTTCTATTTTCTATAACTCGACCAAGGTTAAATTGGAGAACTTCGACATCTCTGTTAGCGTTGATTTCTCGGACGATAAGCGCATATTCAAGATCAGCGTTGAGTTTAAGATCATTTTCTACGGAGCCTAGCACATCTGAGATTCTCATCCCTTTTTTATAAGCAATGGCGCCCTGCCTGACTACTTCACCACGAATAGCGACAGCACCTTGAAGGTTATTGGAGGAAGTGGCGACCTCAATTTCATCTCCTGACTTAACCATAAAATTAAGACCTGAGGATTCTGTAACGTCGAGTGTAAATTGCTCTTGACCACTAGCTGTTTGTCTACGAACACTTATCTTTGAAAGGTATGCTTGAGGCAGCATGCCACCAGATAACGATAATACATTTTCTAAAGATGTAGAACCAGAAAGCTCATAGATAGCAGGTCTTAAAACCTGTCCATCAACGGCAACCGTAGACGACTTAGTTGGAATAAAGAGTGTATCACCAGCACGAAGGCGCACATCTGACGATGTATCGCCATCCATAAGGAGTGCATAAAGGTCTAATGTTGCAACCGTTTCGCCTTTTCGTTTTAATTGAATTTTTCTTAAACTTCCGGTTTCTTTTATACCGCCGCTGGCAACAAGCGCCTGTGTCATCGTTGTAAGACCGTTGACGTTGTAAGCACCAGGCTGCGTCGTTTCACCAACGATGTAAACCTGCATAGTTCGCATGTTGCCCATGGTCACAACGACATCTACGCCCAAAACTTTTTGCTCTACCAGCTGTTTTATTTGTTCTCTAATTTGAACGAAGGACTGACCTGATACAGCTACTGGACCAAACTCTGGAAAATAGACCTTTCCTTCTCTATCAACTTTTAAGCGAAACTCTTGATTGGTTTTGCCATAAAGTTGCACTTTTAACTCGTCACCAGATTCCACAACATAATCCAGCGGTACCGGAATATTATCTATTGCCGTAAAGCCCTGAGATTCGCCAAGTAGAACATCGTAACCGAATGCTTTGAGCTCATCGTCATCTAGATTGGCTTCAGCTTCAGTTTTAGCATCAGTTTCAGTCGTACGAATGTTCGGTGTTACTCTTTCAGGAGCATTAGTCATTTTTTGTACGTCATGGGAAACCGTTTCCCCATTACCAGGAAGCGCATTTAAGTCAATACCGTACTGACGGGCCAGTAGCTCTTGTTGGGCTTTAGGCAAACTCTTAAATTGAGCCATTTGGGCTGCTGTTGGTGATGCTGCGATCCCGCTAAAGCTCACAGTTGATATACACAAAGCTAAGAATCGAGTTTTGAGGGAGTTTTTCATACTTACGTCACTGTTGAAAGCTCACAGACACTAATATCGCGAGCAAAAAGTCATTTATTTTAATTGGTTACATATCGTATTTAACTAGAAGCGGAACTCGTATCCCGTCCAAAATGAGGTTTGATTATCTTGACCATCAATTTGACTGAACCCAATTCCAGCATGAACCATACCTGCTAAAGCAGGTAATCGATAAGACAGCTGGCTCGTTCTACGTTGCTGCTGATCTTGCTTGGAATTATGCACAACAAGACCAAGTTTATGATCATTTTCTAGCTGGACATACAAGGAAGCAGAAACACTGCTGTCTAGAATGTATGTGTTTCGCATTTGATTGTTATGAAATGAGGGATAACTGTTTCTTTGCCAATGCGAATCACCATTTTCAAGCTTGTCTTTTGTTGAGTTTTGTTTTTCTAGAACCAATCGCCACGTTTGGTCAAATAAATCGATCTGCCCAGTCCAACCATAAAGGTACGCGCCAAGCTTTGTTGTATCAGAAGTTGACGCTAGCTCAGTATAGACAGAGTGGTACATTCCATTCATTTCTGGCAGAGAGAGTTTCAAATCCAATGCACTTTGCTGCTCACCGCTTCCAAGGTTCGCTCCGTCAAACCATGTTTGGTAAGTAAGACCAATATCTAGCCAACGACTGGGTTTTGATGTGAAACGAGAAGCTGTGTACCGCTCATAGTCAGAATCGTCGGTAAAACCGATGATGCTTTCAACACTCCATCCACCCAGGTAGTCATTACTGCTTATATAGCTAATACTGAAATCTGGACTAGAAGCACTATTAGTGCCCAATATTAAATTGTGTTGCCAACCCTGCCCCCACCAACGGTCTAAATCGCCGAAAGAAAGCAACCACTTTCCAGCATTTAAAGAAAGATAGCTATCATTCCAAACAAACTGGCTTTCATCAATTTGATTGGCATATCCAGTTGATACGCGAAAAGCAAAGCTATCTTCTAAAGACTCATAACTAGCATATGCTCCCCATTTCTTTTGGTTAAACTCACCGAAGCTATTAAGTTCAGGATCATGATTTCCCAAGATGACCTTTGCAGCGCGATTGCCGCGCAGATATTTTGCCGAATTCAAAGCGTAGCCAACATGCGCATTGGCTCGCTCAAGTTCTAAATTGTTGTAAGTAGAACGGCTTAAATCATCGCCGATGGTCGCCCATCTTAAGGGATAGTGGTTGACTGAAGAACGAAGCAGACCGGCGTCAGAAAGTAAGGCAACATCTGAACGAAGGAAAGGATCAGTAGCTTCTAACCATGGGGAGGAAAGTGAAGGCATCGGGATGAAACACAATGAAGATAGAGCAGCTAATCGCTTTAAAGCTGGTCTTATCAAAGCCAAAGAAGTGCAATGAGAATTTATCACGGGGGTGTGTCCTGTCATAATGCAACTCGTCTTTTAGACATGCTACCGCCCATTAGCAAACGTATAGCCACATTACGTATCATCTATCCAAGATTTGTATTCGACACGGCACTTTCTAGGTATCTTCTTACTATCTTAATATCGTGCCGTCGGTTTGGGTCACCATTATCCACACTGCGAGTCAAATCTCAACGTGCCTAATCTGCTATTTGATAAAAATACATCATTCATTTATCTCAAAAACACAGTCAAACCACATAGCCTCTAGGTTTTATATGGAACGCTTATTCAGAATGACTGTGTAACTATTTATTTATACGAAAGAAACTTCAAATATCATCTCAAACAAAAACAAAAGTCATACCTACAAAAATCACTTCAAATCATCGCTACTTAAACTGCTGTAATATCTATCCATTATCGAGCATTCGAACGATACATGACGACAAGACGGAGTTTCCTTCTGATGTTGCATAGGGCTGAACAATACTCATCATTTGTTTAACCCCACTAATTACGTCACTCTTCATGACTCTTGTCTCACACTTCAATGCCGTCTGATAGTTAAACCAATTAGTAGTGATTAAATGCATATTTGTAATAATTGCTTCTTGCTCTTTGTCATTCATCGCTAGTAGCTTTGCATCCCGAAAAAAAAGACAGATTTGCCTCAAATTCTCCCTCAAACGCTTTTGAGTAGCTGAGTACCTTGCATGCAATTCACCATCATTGGAAAGGAGCTCCGGAAGGTTAGAGTAGAAAAAACGATATTTCCACATCATATTAAAGATACTGCCCATATACGCTTCGAAAAGATTAACCGAATTGTCTGATTCTATAGGTGCAAATGAAGTCAAAAGTTCATTTTCGTAGATATCATATATGCTTTGGATAATTTCTTGTTTGTTTCTGAAGTGATAATATAGATTACCAGGACTTATGTTTAAATTTTCGGCAATATGATTTGTGGTGACATTTCGCTCGCCCCTTTCATTAAAAAGCTGCAAGGCGGTATGCACAATTTTTAATTTTGTCTTCATAAGCGGTCCATCAAATGGTAAATCGTATCAGAAACTACGACAGAATATTTTGACAAAAAATATCACTGAACTTGGTCTGATCTGCTACTGATTATTTACTTTTTCTAAATCAGTACACTAGAATAGGGTTGAGGTAAATTTCATAACCTCATTACATCGATGTAAAATTAGTAAGGATAAAAAATGAAACATATCGCTCTAGCAATGCTGGTTGCACTAGGTGCTGCAGGTAACGCTTTTGCCGCTGGTGAAGCGGCTAGTTCAACGGCTGCTTCTGGTGGCGCAGCTGGTGGTGCAGGTGCTGCCGGCGCTGCTGTAGGTACAACTACGGCAATCGTTGGCGGTGTTGCAGCAGCTGCAGTTGTGGCTGTTGCAGTAGCTGATTCAGCTACGACTTCTACGTCTGTATCTCAATAAGCGCACACTACACTGCAATCGCCCTGACATGTTCAGGGCGATTTTTTATCTGCGTATTTAGGAAATCAGAATTGTGCAATTTGGACCTTTAAAAATCTTAATCTTTGCGGCATTGATAATTCTTGCATCAGGTTGTACGCAAAAAATGACTGATGTAGGTAGTAGCTTATCGGAAGCATTTACAGCATCTGATGATGTTACACTTTCATCTGACGAAATATCAGAGCTCCCTTATGCTAGTACCTATGTTCGTATCAACGATGGCAAACAGGTTTTTATGGTTCTGGCGTTCGTCGACCTCAATCCCCAAACAGGTAATACCCAATTAAAATGGGTCTCCGCAGACAGCTCGATTATCGTTACTGAAAAAGGGAGAATTGTTAAAACGAATGGATTTGATAGCGACAACCTAATGCAGCTTTCAGGGTCAGGTCTTAATAATGGATTATCCTCTCAAGGACAATGGAATGCTGTGTATGACTGGTCACCAGATTATCGTTATCTATTCGAAGCAACAGTAAGCTCTAAGCTTGTTGCCAGCGAGACTCTAACAACAAGTCAATGGACGCTAGAGACCAAAAAGATTGAAGAAAAAGTCAGTTTCAAAGCGTTTAGCTCAAACTTTACTAACCTATTTTGGGTTGCAAACGATGGAAAGGTAATGAAATCCATTCAGTACATCGGTCCTGATATGAATAAATTTGAGATGACTATTCTCAAAACGTTTGCACCAAACGAGTAACCCGTTATGAAAACACTTTACTCCCTACTAAAAAGTAGTCCTTTTGTTTTATTGTTTTTCCTTAGCAACGCGTTAAGCGCACATCAACTGACAGTTCATCTACCTAATCAACAGGTCAATCTCAGCTACATGGTGCCTGCTCGTCTCTCTCAAGTTATCTCAGATACCCAAGCCCAAAGTACGGACAACTTATTCTTTCCAGCGGCGGTACTGGCGAGTCATAGCAAGCAAAAAGAAGTTGATACACTAAGACACTCGATTTCCAAACAACTTACTCGCAAAAATTCTGATTACAGTTCGAAAGTTCTTAATCAACTCACAGACTTTCAATTCGTTGGAAGAGAATGGGTTAGCACAGATTTTGATGAACTTCGCTTAAAGCCAGAACTTAATCCGTTGCTATCGGGTAGCTATGACTTATATGTCTCCTCTCGAAAAAACACAGTGAAAATTGTGGGTTACGTAAAAAATTCAGGACCTCTATTGATGTCAAGCAGCCAAGATTTAACTCATTATCTAGATTCTGTTGAAGTACTCGAAGAAGGTAATTTAGATCAGGTATATCTTATACAATCGGACGGTAGCGTAATCAAAACAGAACTTGGATATTGGCAACCCAAGCGATATTACCTTAGCCCTGGAGCTAAAATTTTTATCGGCTCAAAAAATAATCCGAATCTGAATAAAGAAATCGCGGAACTTCTAAGATACGCAGTGGAGAAACCGTAATGCGCTTGTCTATAATCAATGCTTCAATCTTCATATGTTTCTACGCGAACGCCTCAAGTCATAATTATTTTCAGCCAGTTACCTATACCCCATCCCAAATGGATTTTGGTGGTGTAGGGTTAATAAAAATGCCAACAGGCAGAATGGCACCTGAAGGCGAGTTCAACCTGAGCGCTAATATCAACCATGAATACCGAATGTACAACGCCTCGATAGTTCTTTTTCCGTGGTTTGAGACTACCATTCGCTATACAGTGATACCAAACAAGAGAATGGGCCCAGAAGACTTTAGTGGTGATAGTCCATATTTAGATAAAGGAATTGACTTTAAAATTCGACTATTTGAAGAGACTAAATGGCTACCAGAAACATCATTTGGAGTTAGAGATTTTGGTGGTACTGGACTATTTGACGGAGAATTTGTTGCAGCTTCTAAAAAAATCTATTCAAATAATTATGGAGTTTTTGATTTCACCTTAGGTATCGGATGGGGTTACATGGGCACACATAGTAACGTGACAAATCCCTTCTGCAAAATGAATGATAAATTCTGCGTCCGTCCACAAGATTTTGGCGGTACAGGTGGAGAAGTAGATTATCATCGATGGTTCAAAGGACCTGCAGCTATTTATGGTGGAATCGAGTATCAAACTTTATATGATCCTCTGAAAATAAAAATAGAATACGACAGTAATAATTACACTGAAGATCGCCCTACAACAGATAATCCATCTGATTTTTACAAAGTCGACATGACACAACATACACCATGGAACTTTGGCTTAATCTATCGTGCCCACCGAAACATCGACCTTCGTTTAAGCTACGAGCGGGGAGACACGGTCTCAGCCGGGTTCAGTTTGCGTACCAATTACAATGAATTGGCTTCACAATGGCGAGATGAACCTGTTCCGAGACCAAACAACAGTAAGCCACTAGAAATGGTAGACGTTGATTGGCAGTCTATCGAAAATCAGCTTGCTGTTGTTGCAGGCTATGAGAATGCCAAAGCTTACCTAGATGAAAATACCATCATCATTGAAGGTGAACAGATAAAGTACCGCGACTCTGAACTTGCTCACGAGCGCGCTGCGGCAGTTTTACGCAACCAACTGCCAAAGAGTATTGATACCTACAAAGTGATTAATACTCAACGGCACATTGCGACAGAATCTGTCGATATTGATGCAAAAAAATACGACCAAGTTGCGAATGTAAACTACATCAACCCTCACATTTCGGATGCCTCTACGACAAGTGAAAATACCCGTACGACAGGCAGCTTGTTACATGATGGCTCTGAACGCCTTTACTATGGTGTTTCACCAACCCTTCGTCAGTCCATTGCAGAGCCCGAAGAGTTTTACATTTTCAATCTTGGTATTCGCGGTGAAGCCAGTTATTGGTTAACAAATCAGCTTCAGGCATCTGGGTCAATTCAAGTAAACCTTTACGACAACTATCCTGAGCTGAATTTTATCGTGCCGCCAGATGGCACCACGGTGCCGCCAAGGGTGCGCTCGCTGGGCAGAATGTACTTTCACGACAACCCAGTTCGCATGGACACCCTTCAACTGACCTGGTTTGATAATTTTGGCGACAGTATTTATCAGCAAACTTATGCTGGCTATCTCGAAAGTATGTTTGCTGGAGTAGGAACTGAGTGGCTGTATCGGCCGAGAGGTAAAAATTGGGCGATCGGGGCTGATATTAACCTTATCGCGCAGAGAGATCCGGATAGTTGGTTTGGAGTATACCAGCAAGAAAATCAATTCAGTGAAAAGGACGGACGTTCATTCAAAGTACTAGACAAAGGCTACACCGGATTTGTTTCTGGCTATTACATGCCAAAATGGTCCTGGTTAGATGACACTCTCTTCCGAATAGACGTCGGTCAGTATCTGGCTCAAGACGTCGGTGTACGCGGTGATTTCTCCAAGCAATTTAAAAGTGGTGTTATTGTTGGAGCATACGCAAGTATGAGTAACCTTTCTGCTGAAGAATTCGGAGAAGGCAGCTTTACCAAAGGCTTTTATATCTCCATTCCATTTGACGTTATGACGGTCAAACCTAGCCGAAATCGCGCTAAGTTCGACTGGCAACCCCTGACCCGGGATGGCGGGCAGAAACTCAACAAAGAACACGATCTATTTAGCATTACTGATTCCGCATCACCTTGGTATACTAGGAAAAATTCCGTCCCTCAGCCCTAAACTGACATACAGAGGCAATATGCCTCTGTATTTTTTAGCGCCTTATTTGATACACTCGCATCAATTCAATATTAAGCTTGGTGAAAACATGATCATTGTAACTGGCGGCGCTGGCATGATTGGCAGCAACATTATCAAAGCCCTGAATGAAAAAGGCATCAGCGATATCTTGGTAGTTGATAACTTGAAGAATGGCAAAAAGTTTAAAAACTTGGTTGATCTTGATATTGCCGATTACATGGATCGTGATGACTTCCTGACTCAAATCATGGCTGGTGATGACTTTGGTCCAATAGACGCTATCTTCCATGAAGGTGCCTGTTCTGCAACCACCGAGTGGGACGGTAAGTACATGATGCTCAACAACTATGAGTATTCAAAAGAGCTCCTGCATTACTGCTTAGATCGTGAGATTCCTTTCCTATACGCATCTTCCGCTGCAACCTATGGCGAGACCGCTGTATTCAAGGAAGAGCAGCAATATGAAGGCGCGCTCAATGTTTACGGATACTCAAAGCAGCAATTTGACAACTACGTAAGAAGAGTTTGGCAAGATGCGGCAGCACATGGTGAAAAACTGTCTCAAGTGGTTGGCTTTCGCTACTTCAATGTCTACGGACCAAGAGAAGATCACAAAGGCTCAATGGCATCTGTCGCTTTTCACCTAAATAATCAGATGAACGCAGGCGAAAACCCGAAATTGTTTGAAGGTAGCGAGCATTTCAAGCGTGACTTTGTCTATGTAGGTGATGTGGCCGCCGTTAACCTCTGGTTTATGGAAAATGGTCCATCGGGTATTTTTAACCTAGGTACAGGTCAAGCTGAATCGTTTGAAGAAGTGGCTAAAGCAGTTATCGCACATCACGGTCAAGGCCAGGTCGAAACCATTCCATTCCCGGAACACCTTAAAGGCGCTTATCAGGAATATACGCAGGCGGATATGTCTAATCTACGAGCGGCAGGGTGTGATCATCAATTCAAAACGGTTGCACAGGGCGTCGCAGAATATATGAAATTAGCGAATGCATAATATCTGTATACAGGCTCTAGATTATTAGAGCCTGTACCAAAGACTGCTGCAAAGTATCAGGACGCTATACTTTCATTAAAATGATCACGCGATAGGATTCAAAGATGATATCGTATTGTGTTTCGATGAGTATTCAGTGAGCAATAAGATGAAAATTCTGGTAATTGGTCCTTCATGGGTAGGTGACATGGTGATGTCGCAAAGCCTGTATACCGAACTGAAGAATCAACACCCAGAAGCTGTAATTGATGTTCTTGCCCCCGCATGGTGTAAGCCCATCTTAGAGAGAATGCCAGAAATAGCCAGGGCAATCGAAATGCCTTTGGGGCATGGGCAATTTGATCTAATGGGTCGCCGAAAAATTGGCAAATCTTTGTCTCAGGAAGGTTATACGCATTCCTTCATCTTGCCTAACTCCGCCAAATCGGCTCTCATTCCCTGGTTTGCTGGTATTCCGCATCGCATTGGCTGGAAAGGAGAGATGCGATACGGTCTATTGAATGACTTGCGCCCGGATAGAAGAGTATTTCAATACATGGTTGAGCGTTATGTCGCACTTGCTCACTCAAAAAAAAGGATGTTAGAGTCCGTTTCTCTGCCGGATTGCCCGACACCTAAGCTCACTATCGACGCTGAATCTCAGAACGGCGCAATGCAGCGACTAAACCTTTCCAATGAGCGTATTGCGGTAGGATTATGCCCCGGGGCAGAATACGGTCCAGCCAAACGATGGCCAGATCATTACTATGCTGAAGTGGCAAAATTTGTCATTCAACAAGGCAAACAAGTGTGGCTTTTTGGTTCCGCTAAAGACAGAGAAGTCACCCAGAAAATTCGCTCCGCCTTACCTGTAGGACTTCAGAATCACTGCCATGATCTGGCAGGCGAAACCAGCTTAATTGAAGCAGTAGATTTATTGGCAGCATGCGATACCGTTGTGTGTAACGATTCAGGGCTAATGCATGTGTCTGCGGCAGTGGGTTGCAATATTGTGGCCATATATGGTTCTAGTTCACCAAAATATACGCCACCACTCACCGAAAAGTTAACTATGCTGCATACCGACATTGAATGCCGACCTTGCTTCAAAAAAACGTGCCCCTACGGACACATGAGATGCCTGACCGAGCTGCCCCCTAGCCGAGTTATTTCCGCTCTAAGCTCAATAAGGCTTTCAGCATGATAGTAAGAGCGCTCTACACCTTTATCTTGGCAATAGCCGCTCCTTTTCTGTTGTATGGACTATTTAAAAAACGTTCGAATAAGCCTTCAGTCGGAAAACGCTGGAAAGAACATATTGGGTTTACTCCCAAATTAAATTTCGATAAGCAACCCATATGGATACATGCGGTTTCCGTCGGAGAAGTATTGGCTGTGACTCCTTTCATTAAGGAACTCAATTCACGTAAGCCAGAGATACCTATTCTACTGACGACGACGACCCCAACAGGAGCAGAACAAGCGGAAAAACTGTCTGCGATAGCTATACACCGTTATATGCCGATTGACTTTGACTTTGCGGTTAAGCGTTTTTTAAAGGTCACCAGCCCTTCGCAAATGATCATTGTTGAAACCGAGCTTTGGCCTAATACCCTGCATGCAGTAGGAAAAGCAGGTCTCCCAATTTCAGTATTAAATGCTCGGTTGTCTGAGAAATCTCGACGGGGCTATCAAAAAGTTCGCCCCCTGTTTAATGAAATCAGTAAAAACTTAACCAAAGTACTTTGCCAACACCAAGAAGATGCTGATAACTTCAAAAAGCTCGGTGTTTCCGAAGAAAAACTGCATGTAACTGGCTCGATAAAATTTGATATCACGGTTTCGGATGAAGTCATTCAAGCTGGTAACTTACTTCGAGAACAAATAGGACAAGACCGCCCAGTATGGATTGCGGCTAGCACGCATCAAGGTGAAGACGAGCAGGTATTAAACGCTCATAAAGAAATCATGAAAACACTCCCAGATGCAGCTTTAATTCTCGTCCCTCGACACCCAGAAAGATTTGATGCGGTTGCACAACTTGTAGCCAATGAAAACTTTTCTTTTGCAAGACGAACTTCTGCGGACTCTCTCGACTCTATTCAAGTATATATCGGCGATACAATGGGCGAGATGCTCACTCTGATGCAAGCGGCTGATGTGTGCTTTATGGGTGGAAGTTTGATTGGCGATAAAGTTGGTGGGCACAATTTATTAGAACCTACAGCAATAGGAATTCCTTCATTAATAGGTCCGAGCTTTTACAATTTTAAGGACATAACAGAAAGATTAATTGCTATCGGGCTAACTGAAGTAGTGAATAAAAATGAATTAGCAAGTAAAGTACATCTGCACTTTTCATCTAAAAATCATGGTTTTTGGAGCTTATCTAGAGAGTTTATCCTTAAGAAAAATTCCATATCATCGTATATAAATTTACTAAATATTTAGGCAAAAAATGAGTAGAGACAAAGTAGCCAAAGTCTTAGATTCTGAAAGGTTCATTCTTCTAATGGTATTCAGTGCTTGTGTATATGCAGCATTTAAGGATTCATGGCGGTTATTTGCTGATATTTTTTAAACTTTTTTTTTATTGGCGTCTTTGGCAACGTTAATAGTCCATTGGTCTTTTTTTAAAAAAGAAAAACTGCTATGGCTATTGCCTATAGCATTGATGGTCCAACTAAGTAGCTGGATTTATTCCTTACAATTTCATCCAGATATAGCTACTGATTCACCACAGCTAGGAAGATTTCTTGAGTTTTTTATTTTTTTCTTTATCGCATTTTGGCTGAGAGGTAATGAAAAGTACATCTGGACTATGCTAGTTTGCTTTGTTTTGGGTTCTATTTTCACGCTCAACTATCATGCACCTATTCTCGAACAAATCTCCTTGGGTTTATCAGGTAGACGGGTAGAATTTGACTATAGAAATGCTCAGCACGGTGCTTTAATTATTGGTGCATCGATTTTAATTTCTTTGCTCTTTCTTTCTAGACTCATTAAAGATTCACAGAAAAACATCGCCACATTATTAACCTGTTTATTAGTAATGGCGTTCCTAATTATCATTCAAATTGTATTACAAACTCGACAAGCTATACTCGGAATTACGGCAGCCATTATATGCACAAGCCTTTATGGTTATTACATTAAAGATAAATTGAACATTAAAAGCATAATGTTTATTCTTGCTATTACAATTATAGTAATTTTAATAGGACGAAATTCTGACATTATTTATCAAAGATTAAGTTCAGAGCTTTATGTTATAACCGATTATATTCTGATTGGAGACTTTTCAAACATACCTTATACAAGCGTTGGCATTAGAGTTCAGTTGTGGCTCGAGTCGGCTATGTGGATCATCAAAAGCCCTTTGTTGGGATTTGGTAATGGAGCCGAAGCATTTATAATTGAACAATCATCACGACTACCACAACGTATCGCTATCGAATTCAAACATGTACATAATTCATATATAGCCACCTTACTCAGGTTTGGTCTTCTGGGCCTATTACTAGGTTTTGCTATCTTAATATTTCCAATAATAGATTTATTTAAATCAACTAAAGGCAAAGAAAATATTCAATATATCAAATATCTAGCTATTATGTTTTTAGTCTACTGGCTAGTCGTCAATACTTTCGAATCTTTTTGGTATATGAAGGCCGGGCTATGGACATATACCGTCCTTATGGCTGCAATCTATACCATTCCTTTATCCCAAAGATACGAAAAGTATCAAGCTTCGTTAAAAAGCTAGCTTATTTCCATCTAAATAGGGGCTTCTGGTATTCATACAATTTGCCAAGAAGTCCTTTATGTTTAGATTTTAAATAAGGAATCTCATTGTTTTCCCAAGTATGCTGATACCAATGTATCAAATATGCATTATCTGGATGAGAAAATTCAATAGCTTGCCCCTGATAGGAAAAAAAGTACTCCGTATCTAATATTTTAACTGAACTATCATCTTGAGACTCCTCAAGTATCCGCGTCATGATATCTGGTCCCATGTACAAGTCAGACTCCATTATGCCTTTTTGATAGAAATCCAACAATTTACTTAAAACTTCGTTTGAGCGTTTTGCAAAAATAGAGGCAGTGCCAACCAAACTATCATTTTCACGTCCAACGCAGAAATCGCAGTCACTAAATAACGGAAACGGTTCTCGCACTATCGTCACATCCGTGTCTAAGTACAAGCCACCAAACTCAAATAAAATGCGAATTCTTAGATAATCACTAACGAATGCAAAAAGCCCTCTCTTGTAACACTCTTTTGTAAACTCGCATTCATCAATCCAACTTAAAACCTGCTCAGACGAATCTGTCCATAGTTTCACTTCATACCCTTGTTTTTTCCAGTCATTAACACAGGCATGGGAAAGAGGGGGCATTTTGTTACCAAGCCAAATGGCATGAATCAATTTACTCATATGAATTAGAAGAACTTTATTATGCGTGGTCTTGTGTTGCTATGTTAAACTACATCCCGAACTAAGTCAGCAGATACAGTTAATAGACCATGGACATCTTCATCATAAGTTTGGCGGAAGCCACTGAGAGACGTTCAAGAATCACAAGTATTCTTGACGAAACAGAGCTAAGCTATTCCATCTTTGATGCTGTCAACGGGCACAAGGGGTTACCTAGCGAGCTTATCGGTTTACCTGATGACCAATTTCGAAAAGTATATAAAAGCCGACCTCTTTCGAGTGGAGAGCGTGGATGTTATGCAAGCCACTATTTGCTTTGGCAAAAGTGTATCGAATTGGATAAACCTATTGTTGTTCTCGAAGATGACGCCATCCCATTAGATGGCTTTAGCAAAATACTCAGTAAACTCAAAGAACTTCATACTAAATACGGTTATGTACGGCTAGAAACACAGTCGGGCAAGCAGTCTAGAATTCAATCAGTAGACGAGTCCTTCGACTTGGTGTATTGGGATTCCAATGATATGCGAACTGGTGGCTATTCAATATCACCAGCAGGTGCTAAGGCATTTCTTGAAGCAAGTTCAAGATGGTGTTACTCGGTTGACTACTTTATTGGAAGCTCTTATTTACATAAAGTACCTTCTGTTGGCATTGAGCCTCCAATAGTATCTGCGCCCAATGATTTAGGCACCCATATACAATTGGACGCTAAAACAAAAGTTCACTTCTTCTATAAGATCACACGTGAAAGCTACAGGTTTTATCGTTTTTGTCGAATGAGATTGTGGAACTTAATGTGGAAGAAACACGTTTCCTAGAACCAGAAAAAGGTAAACATGAGTCTCGTTAAACCATTAGCAAAGATCTACCTCTATTGCCGAGCAATACCAAAAAGCATTCTCTTTAATTTTTGGTATTTGCCGTTTCCTCAAGCCATTAGGCTACCTATCGTCGTATCTCACCGAGTTAGAATTTTACGCTTAAGCGGGAAGCTAGACATTCCCAAATCAGCAAAAACCGGGAAAATCCGATTTGGCTTTGGTCAAGTTCAAGTTCAAGTTGCTGATAGTCACCGCTCTCGCATGCTTTGGTCATTAGGAAAATCCGGAAAGATAACACTGGGCGAGCGAGTAAAAATCGGTACTGGCTGCAAACTATTTGTGGATGGGGCACTTAATATTAGAGCTAGAACAAACCTCACTGGTGAGTCCACTATAGTCTGTGAAAAAGAAGTCCATATTGGTGAAAGTTGCCTTATTTCATGGCAAACCATCATTATGGACACTGACTTTCACCCTATCTTCGACACTAAGCAAGACACAAGATTAAACCCAAACTCCTCTGTTACTATCGGAAATAATACGTGGCTCGGCGCAAGAGTGACTATGAACAAAGGGACCTCAATCGGAAGTAATTGCGTGGTTGCTACCTCGACGCATATTCACAAACCATTCAATCAGGATGACATCATTCTGGGTGGAAACCCTGCCAGGGTAATCGGTAGTATGAAAGACAAGCATTTCACTGACTAACCAGCGATACAACATATTCAGACATTAAAACCAAGTTGAACAAAAAGCATGACCTTAAAACACAAACTACGTAATACTTTATTGCTTACTGTATTGCTTTCAGCAACCTTGTATTTCACCGAATATCTGCTGCGTTCAATTACAGATATTACGTCTAGCCAAAATATTTCTGAGAGTTTGCAAATCTCTCTAGTGCTTAGCTTACTTATCGTTTTTTCAACTAAGAAATTCAAGGTCTTTCTTTCTGCGTTTATCTCTATCGCATTGATTTTTCAAAGTTCAAACGCACTTTTTTATGGAGGGTGGATCGATCCTGTAAATCTCTATCTGTTCTTTGAAAACCTGTCTGAAGTGGTCAATATCCTCCCTAAGCTGAGCCTCTCAATTATATTGAAATCTTTGGCTTTTATTGCCGTATCAATAGCCCTACTGTATTGGTGCTATAGACTTGCTAAAGACTCATCTGGTTACAAAGCAGTTAATATACTCATCTTGTTAATTTTTATATTCCAACCCATTAGAGATGGCTTGCTTTATCCAGAAAAGATTGAGAAGAGATTCACGAAAGACACGCACAGTCTAATTCGATCTTTTCACAACTCATACGGTATTTTTGCTTCTATGCTTATTTCCGATGCAACGGGGGGAAATCTATACTCGAGTTTCAGACAAGATGAGTATCAGGATTTAAGAAACAGCTCGTCTGAAACTCCTAATATCTTCATTTACTTTGGGGAGAGCCTAAGCTCAAAATACATGGGAGAGTATGGCTATCATTTAGACACAACACCAATAATTAGCCAGCTCATTGAAGACAGCAACATACACGCATTATCAAAAGAAACCGTCGCTGGGGCAGCCGCCACGATGCCGTCAAGTGTGCGATTTTTCCACATGATTGATAAGCCGGATGCGAGAAAGCAGGCATCTTCATTCAATACAAGTTTGTTCCGATACGCAAAACTTGCTGGTTATGAAACGACTTATCTAAGCACACAGGGAGAAAGCTATGTGAATCACATCTATAAGCTGATAGCAGGCAAATATAGTGACCACTACTTTACCCCCCCACTCATGGATAGTCGCTTTAATGACAGGCAGGAGTCAGATGACAGACTCGCCATTGATCAGTTCGCAAATTTGGAGCTTCAAGAGCCATTTTTTGCAGTATTACAACCAAATGGAAGTCATGCTCCGTTTGACGCAAAATCTCCTAGTGATAAAAAAGTCTTCGGTACCGGTACCGAGTTGAAGGAATATGAAAACTCTGTGTACTACACAGACTTAAATATCAAGGCGATCATAGAACAAGTTAAAGAAAAATCTAAATCTAAGCCTTGGATCATTTTCATTACTTCCGACCACGGTACACACGTTGACGGAAAGCGAATCAGTCGCTCTTTGGATTTACCAGCATCCTATATGGTTCCTGGTATTGTGCTAACGAACTCTCAGAGTATCTACAATACCATCGTCAAACCTTATGCAGACTGTAAAAAGCTCTTCCATAAAAATTTCAGCGAGATGATAGCGAAAGCCTTAAACAGAGACGTCCCTATTGGTTCTTGCGATAAAGGCGTTTTGTTTAACGGATTGCTCAACGGGTACGACTCAAGGTTTGTCGATATAGATGAAGACGGTGCTGTTAAATTATCCGTTTTTTCCGAGACTAAAAGTTAAGTAATATATCTCTATGTTCACTATTTTAATGTATTCATATTGTGAAGAATAAGCTGGTACCTGAATCAATCTGCATTGTCAGACTCTCCGCTCTCGGAGACGTCTGCAATGCCATTTCGGCTGTCCAGGCGATTCAGAAACATTACCCTTCTGCGAGAATAACTTGGGTATGCGGTGCAGTAGAAGCGCACCTTATCCAGCTAATTCCTAACGTTGAAGTCATACCATTCGATAAAAACAATGGTATGAGAGACTACTTTGATATTTGGAAAAAACTCAAAGACCACCAATTTGATGTCCTTTTGCATATGCAATACGCATTGCGCGCTAGTTTTGTCGCTTTGGGTATTAAGGCAAAACGTAAAATCGGATTTGATGAAAACCGCAGTAAAGATCTCCAGCACTTGTTTATCAACGAAAGAATCAAAAGCTCTGACAAAAAGCATGTGCTAGATGGAATGATGGGATTTGCTGAAGCAATTGGTGTAGAAGATTTAACACCACTCTGGAATATTCCGCTCTCTGAATCAGACAAAAATTGGGCAACAGATCAGCTATCAAAATCAGGCTCAAACTTAGTTATTGCTCCAGCAACCAGCAAAGCCTACAAAAACTGGACGACAAAAGGTTACCAAGATTTAATAAGCCATGCTCTCAACCTAGGTTGGAAAGTTACGCTTATTGGCAGCCCTGATAAGACCGAGATAGCACTAGCACACGACATCGTGAACCATTTTGAGGACACCCAAATTAATAATTTGGTTGGAGAGACTACGATAAGTCAGATGATCGCGATTATAGACCAAGCTGATCTTCTCGTTGCTCCGGATTCGGGTCCGACGCACATCGCAAATGCAATGCAAACTCCGGTCATAGGGTTGTACGCACACCATAATCCTGTAAGGACTGGTCCCTATTTTCAGCTTGATAACGTTGTCTCTGTTTATAACGAAGCTATTTTGGAAGAAACAGGGAAAACATCAGATGAACTTCCATGGCGAACCAGAGTGAAAGATCCGAATGCCATGGAGCGTATTACTTCTGATATGGTTATTAACCAATTTGAAACTGTTGTTAGCCGACTCCTAACGAACAAAAAGGAATCATCGTGAGCAGACCAACTACTCTTGCCGTTGCTCTTATAGTTAAAAACGAAGCTGCACATCTAGAACAGTGCCTCTCGACTGTCCATGAGTGGGTTGATGAAATCGTTATTCTGGATTCAGGAAGCACAGACAATACAGAAGAGATTGCAAAGAAGTTCACTGATAAGTTCTATGTGAATACTGACTGGAAAGGCTTTGGACCTCAACGTCAGCTCGCTCAATCCTATGTCGAATCGGATTACCTGTTCTGGCTAGATGCTGATGAAAGAGTTACGCCAGAACTAAAAGGCAACATTCAGATTGCATTGGAAAAAAGCCCTTCATCCACCGTTTTTCAGATACCAAGATTAAGCTGGGTATTTGGTCGATACATCAAGCACAGTGGATGGTACCCAGACAGAGTGCTTAGGCTTTACCCAACAAAGCTCACCAGTTACAACGATGCGTTGGTCCATGAAAAAGTCATCACCGACGACAACATGAAGATTGAATCACTTGAGGGTGATCTACACCACTATACGTACAACAATCTAAATCATTACCTCGTTAAATCAGCTGGATACGGCAAGGCGTGGGCAGACCAAAGGCAGGCGAAAGGTAAGAAAGCGTCTCTTTCCCAAGGAATCGTTCATGCGTTGGCATGTTTTATCAAAATGTATGTATTGAAACGAGGGTTCTTGGATGGAAAACAAGGCTTCTTAATTGCACTGCTGTCAGCGCATTCAACCTTCATCAAATACGCGGACTTGTGGGCACGAGATAACGATCAACACTACAAGCTGTAATACGAAATATCCTTGGATAAACTAATTCAGATTTACCCACCACTTATTGGTTTCTTCCGCGCACTCCAACACATCAATCCGCGACATGTCTTCTTGTTGTTCTTTACTGCTGGCTTCTGGTGGGCAAAACGCAATGTGCTTGCCTTCTGAGTTGATAGGTCGCCAGCGAAGTGGTGTAGCGGAGCGTTTTCTTGGGAAGAACCCGACTGTTGGGACATCTAGAGTCGCAGCAATGTGCAGCGGTCCAGTTGAACCAGCAATAAAGAGATCCGCGCAGGCGATGGATTGAGTGAAATCGACCAAGCCATCATTTTTGCTGTATACGACTGACTCTACGCCCAATTGACTTAGCAACACTTGAAGCTCAAGTGCTTTTTCTTCTTCTCCCGGTCCCGCCGTAAGAATGTATTCACTATCAAGCTGCCAATTTTGAATAAACGTTGAGTACTGCTTCAAAGACAGGTTATTGGCCGAGCCACCACTTCCGGCATGAACAAACACCCAAGGTTTGTCTTGGGATATTTCCAACTGATTTGCCAATTTGTCCTTTTGTGCAGCCAAAACATCCGCTTTCAAATCCAAATAAGGCGCACTTGGCTCAATAATCTTGTGACCATTATCCGATAGAAATGAGCGAATGAGATCCAGATTGTATTCAAACTCCGGTTTCGCCGATTGAGAGCGTTTTTGTTTGATTCGCTTGTTATAGAAAATCTGTGCGATCTTAGTCGCTGGCGCAAGCCGATATGGGATTTTCGCTTTCCATACTAGAGAGGCATTATAAGTCGTCGAAAACAAGTTGATTGACGCATCAAACTGCTCCGCACGTAAAGCTGAGACAAGTTCATTTTTGTCTGTCTTGGCGGCTTTAGGACCGCAATCCACCATCACAGCATCAATCCACGGGCACATCTCTGCCAAAGCTTTGGTGTAGTTTGGAACCAAGGCGGTTATTTCAACGTTGGGTAGAGACTGCTTGAGCATGGCGAAGCTTGGCCATGCCAACATAAAGTCGCCAATTTTATCGTTTCGAATAACCAGTATTTTTTTCATTGTGATTCCTAGGTCGTGGTTCGCCCCACATGATAACCACTTCCATGGCGAAGTTTGAGCGTTTTTTGCTATGATGACAGCAGATTAACGAATATAAAAAGTGAGTAAGCAGTGTCGCCAAAACGCATTTCTCGAGTCATTTACCCTGGTACTTTTGACCCTGTGACCAACGGTCACCTCGATCTTATTGAACGTGCCGCAACCATGTTTGATGAAGTGATCGTTGCGGTAGCGGAAAGCCCAAGTAAGAACACCATGTTCAGCTTAGAAGAACGAGTCACATTCACTCAGGAAGTCACTAAGCATTTGGATAATGTCACATCAAAGGGTTTTTCTGGTCTCATGGTGGACTTTGCCCGTGATGAGCAAGCCAATGTTTTGATTCGGGGTCTGAGAACCACGGTCGACTTTGAGTACGAATTTGGTTTAACCAACATGTACCGCCGCCTATTACCTGGTCTGGAAAGTGTTTTTCTAACGCCAGCAGAAGAGCATGCGTTTATCTCTTCTACCATAGTCCGAGAAGTCGCGATTCATGGCGGAAATGTCGAGCAGTTTGTTCCCGCCATTGTTGCTAAAGCGCTAGAAGATAAATATCAGGAACGCTCAAGCGGCTGACATTCCGGGCAGTAGAAGGTGTTTCTCTGCCCGATCTTCACCTCTTCAATTTCAGCTTCACACGCTTGGCACTGTTCTCCAGTACGTCCATACACCTGCAACACCTGAGCAAAGTAGCCCGGTTTGCCGTCCACTTGGTTGAAGTCTTTTAACGTCGTCCCGCCTTGCTTAATTGCGGTTTCCAATACAGCAATAATATTTTTATGCAGTAATGCGAGCGCATCATCGGTGAGTTGATTGGCAGGAGTTTGCGGATGAATACGAGACATAAACAGTGACTCGTTGGCGTAGATGTTTCCCACCCCTACCACCACTTTATTGTCCATGATGAACTGCTTCACCACCGTTTTTTTACGCTTGGCTTTATCTACAAAATATTCAAGGCTGAACTCTTCAGTAAGAGGCTCTGGACCAAGGTGGCTTAATACTTCATGTTGTTCACCCGGCTCTGCATGAAGCCAGGAACCAAAGCGACGAGGATCGTTGTAGCGAAGCACTTTGCCATTTTTCAAAACCAGATCCACATGATCGTGCTTTCCTGGTTCGATCATCGCATCTAGAATTCTTAAGCTGCCAGACATCCCCAAGTGCACCACGGCACTGCCTGCTTTGGTTTCAATCATCAGGTATTTGGCGCGGCGAGTAATGTCTACGATCTCTTCTCCAACCAACGATTGAATACTATCTGGCACCATCCATCTGAGTTTCGGTTGCCTGACGTGTATGGCTTTGACCTTCTGCCCTTTTAGATGAGGCGTAATACCCAATCGACTCACTTCAACTTCTGGCAACTCTGGCATCTTAAATCCTTGATTAGACTGTCTGCGTAGCAATAGCGTAGTATTATATACATAAATACTTCTGTTTGAGGCACTCAATGAAGCTATCCCGCCGTGGCTGGAATAACGTTCTGATCTTAGCGATCTTGGCATTCATCGCCGTCATCAATGCCCCTAGTGTTCTTCGGGAACATTTTGGTTTAGGGCAGACAAGCGCTTTACCTTATGTATTGGACCCCAATGAAAAGCCGGTCGCACTGCACTTTGCACAGTGGTCAGTAGAAAATACGAATAACGAATGGCAATCGACCAGACAGTTGTCTGTTGAACCGCTTCAAGCTGCACTTCGCTGGACAGAGTTGACAGGGACTTCCGTAGATCAAGCCACTTACAACAAACTAAAAGACAACCTTCCCCCGGCCAGGACTCTAGAAGTTTGGTACTCAAACGTCGAAGAGCCTGCGAGAATCACATTTTATCAAACACCGAGCTTTTGGTTACTTCAGAATTGGGAAAAAGAGTGGGTTGCGGTATCGGTAGATAAACAGTATTTGTTCCCGTTTTTATAAAGCATTCTGAATCTCACCTCGGAGAGCAGGCAATAAAAAACCCAGTCGATTGACTGGGTTTTAAATTTTTACAAAGATTTTAAAAATCAATTACTTGATTTTCGCTTCTTTGTACATAACGTGCTTGCGTACAACTGGATCAAACTTTTTGATCTCAAATTTGCCTGGCATGTTACGCTTGTTTTTGTCAGTTGTGTAGAAGTGACCAGTTCCAGCAGAAGATACTAGACGGATTTTCTCACGAATGCCTTTAGCCATTGTTCAATTCCTCTTATACGTTCTCGCCACGAGCACGGATATCAACAAGAACAGCTTCGATGCCTTTCTTATCGATGATACGCATACCCTTAGCAGTTAGACGTAGTTTAACAAAGCGCTTTTCGCTTTCTACCCAGAAACGATGAGTTTGTAGGTTCGGCAGAAAACGACGCTTGGTAGCATTTCGTGCGTGTGAACGGTTGTTACCCGTTACTGGACGCTTACCAGTTACTTGGCATACTCGGGACATGAATGTCTTCTCCAAATCGTTTCAGCTCGATATCAACCTTGGTGGCCGAACCTCTCTATCTATCATTAGAAGACTGGAGGCCAAAAACCGTTATGGAATACCCATACAAGGCTATCAAAGGTCGCGCATTATACTAACTTGATATGCATTGCTCAAGTCCCGAACAGATCCTTTTTCAAGGTTTTCGAGATCTTTTTTAGGCAGAGCTGATTGAGGTTCAAAAATTTCAGTGCGGGGATGATAGCAGATTCTGACCACCAGACAACAAAAATGTGACTTTCCCACAGGCTAAATTCCCACTCTGCAAGCCTTGGTACCTATCTTTCTATTTTTATGACGGTTTTCATGCGAAAAAGGTCATAAGCTTTTATATCCACCCCCTTTCTGCAAAAGACACCACCTCGCCATCTCCAATCACAAAGTGATCCAAAATACGGATATCTACCAATGCCGTCGCATCCACCAACCGGCGTGTGATTCTTCGGTCTGCCTGACTGGGCTCCGCCACACCAGAAGGATGGTTATGGGCAAGAATGAGCGCCGCAGCATTATGATGGAGCGCCCGCTTGACCACTTCTCTTGGATACACAGAAGCCGCGTCAATGGTACCTTCGAACATCACTTCATCCTGAATCACCCGGTGCTGGTTGTCTAAAAACAGTATATAGAAGGCTTCTCGATGCCTATCTCGCAAAATACTCGAAAGATAAAGCTTGGTGTGTTCTGGGCTGGTCAGTGCATCTCCTCGCTTCAACGTTTCGCCTAGGTAACGCTGAGTCATTTCCAGTACGGCTTGAAGTTGCACGTATTTCGCCTGCCCCAAGCCTTTACGTAGGCAAAACTCTTCTAAGCTTGCAGAAAACAACGCCCTCAGCGATCCAAACTCTTTTAACAAGAGAGAAGCCAATTCAATAACGTTGGTGCCTTTAATGCCCGTTCTTAAAAAAATTGCCAATAACTCAGCATCCGTTAGAGCACTGGGTCCCTGATGAAGTAATTTTTCTCTGGGTTGGGATTCTGAGGGAAGATGCTTGATGCTCATACCGCCTACTCCAATCATAAAATTGGGCGTATTGGATAAGGGATAGCGTATGTTATCAATCCAGATTGCGGAATCTTCGAGCGACTTTAGAACTTCATGAAACTGAGGATTTGGTTAATTCCATTCAGATGCGGGAAACAGATTCCCGCATCTGACCGAGCTTAACCTACGTCTGGTCTTGGTGTATTCACCGTTGAAGGTGGCAGTGCAGGCAGTACCACCTTGGGTTGATCCCCAGTTAAAGACTTAAGGAACTCGGTAATCTTAGTCGCTTCTCCATCCGTTAACGGCTGACCTAACTGGATGTCTGCCATTGTTTTCACCGCTTGTTTGAGATCCCACTCTGAGCCGTCGTGGAAGTATGGGTAAGTCAATTCCACATTTCTAAGAGTCGGGACTTTAAACACGAAGCGATCAAAGTCGTTCCCCGTTATCGCTTTTCGTCCTTCATCTGGGTTGTTGGTTTCAAACGGCTTCACCAAGCCCATTTTTTGATACATCTGCCCACCCAAAAGAGGTCCTGCGTGACAAGCGGTACAGCCTTTCTGTTTAAACAAGGCATATCCTTCTTTCTGTGTATCTGTCAGAGCGGTTTTGTCTCCTTTTAACCACAAATCAAAGGGAGCATTCGGGGTTCTCAGTGTCTTCTCAAACTCCGCAATGGCAATCGTCACCTCATCAATATCAAATTCCTTCTTACCAAACGCTTCTTTAAATAGAACTTGGTATCCCGGAATGGATTTAATGGTATCGACCGCCAAAGTATGGGTAAACGCCATTTCTTTTGGGTTTTCAATAGGGCCTGCAGCCTGAGCTTTGAGATCCTCCGCTCTTCCGTTCCAGAACTGCACAAAGTTCAGCTCGGCATTAAGAACAGTGGGAGAATTAATAGGACCGATTTGCCAGCCATGACCAATAGAGCTGGGAAGGTTATCTACCCCTCCAGTCGCGAGGTTATGGCAAGAATTACAAGATATGGCGTTTGATTTGGACAAACGTGGGTCAAACCACAGCTTTTTTCCCAGTTTCACCAAGGATGGATTTAAGCCTTCAACAGGTTCTATCGGTTGAACAGGCTCCTGTGAAGACACTTGGGCTTGCACGCTAAGCGATAGCGCGCTCAATGTTACCAGTGCTTTTATTTTCATTGTTGTCTTCCTTAAATTGCCCAAACATTGTCTGTTTGGTATTCCGACATCACATAGGTGGCAGCAAGTAAACACCTGACAACACAGCTTGTTTTACAAAAACCACACTATGTATGAGCCATTAAAAATAAGTGATGAAAAAAAGAACAACGCAAAAAATCGATTGGATTTATCGACAAATTAGATGAATAAATGAGCATTTGCTTATTTATCTTCAATTTCAGTCAATTAATCACATGCACCTGTGTAGTTCTCATTAATGAGTCAGAAATTTATCTCAACCTTTATTGATTAAGGTCAAAATATAACCACATGAAAAATATACGGTTCAATACCAAATATTGACCTCAATAACCCAGAAAGAAAGCGAACAACAAACTGTCAGGTCTTATAGACAACTTCATAGCTCTGAGATTTAAATGACTGGGATTCACACCAGCGCTCGCGGGCTGCGGTAGATATGGTAAGGTTGATACCCAAACTGCCTGAAGACGCTATATTCAGCGAGAAGGACTTGGCTTTCAGACAAGACATCGATTTGAAGATCTAGTGGTTCTAAATCTAAAATCGATAACGCAGTATGAAAGCCAAGTAAACTCGCCCTTGGGAGCTTATCTTCTGTCCCATTTCGTCGTCAAAGAGCTTGGAAAGGACTCGTCATTCCACTTCGCTCTTTTTCTAGAACTGAAACAGAAGATAGAGCTCTGAATCAGGCGTCTCCAGGCAGTTTGGGTATATACAGGAATAGCTTGAGAAACAAAACATGCAGACATTAGCTGGAAAGAAAATACTGTTAGGGATCAGCGGCGGGATTGCTGCTTATAAATGTGCAGAGCTGACGCGTCGATTGACTGAACGAGGTGCAACGGTTCAGGTTGTAATGACTAAAGCAGCCAAAGAGTTCATCACGCCACTCACTATGCAAGCCGTCTCTGGAAGACCGGTTTCCGACAGCTTGCTAGACCCTGCCGCCGAAGCGTCGATGGGTCACATTGAGCTGGCAAAGTGGGCGGATCTTGTATTACTTGCCCCTGCCACCGCTGATCTTATTGCTCGTATGGCTGCTGGCATGGGGAACGATTTACTGACGACATTAGTACTCGCAACCGACGCACCTATTGCAGTATCCCCAGCGATGAACCAGCAAATGTATGCCAATATAGCCACTCAAACCAATATTCAGACACTCGCCGATCGAGGAATGCATATTTGGGGACCCGCTTCTGGTGAGCAAGCCTGTGGGGATGTAGGTAAAGGTCGAATGCTTGAACCAATGCAATTGGTTGGGCTCTGCGAGGAATTTTTCACACCTTCTGAACTTGCAGGCAAAACCGTCGTAATCACCGCAGGCCCCACTCGCGAAGCGATCGACCCGGTTCGATACATCTCCAATCACAGCTCTGGAAAAATGGGCTTTGCCATTGCAGATGCTGCAGCAAAGTTGGGAGCCAATGTCACCCTAATTAGTGGTCCTGTTTCTTTGACCACCCCAGCAGGCGTGCAAAGAATGAATGTCGACAGTGCCGTCGAGATGCATCAAGCCGCGCTTGAACAAGCTATAAAGAGTGACGTGTTTATCGGCTGCGCCGCCGTGGCCGATTACCGCCCGGAATCTGTTGCCGATCAGAAAATTAAGAAGACTGATGACAGCGACAGCATGACCGTCACCATGGTGAAAAATCCAGATATCATCGCTTCGGTAGCACAGCTTTCAGAAAACAGACCATTCACCGTCGGCTTTGCCGCCGAAACGCAAGACGTTGAAACCTATGCTCGCCGCAAACTTTCAAAGAAAAATCTCGATATGATTTGTGCGAACGACGTGTCCATCTCGGGGCTTGGTTTCAATAGCGACAGCAATGCGCTCCACCTATTCTGGCAAGACGGCGATAAGATATTACCAACCACCAGCAAAACTGAACTTGGTAAAGCATTGATGAAAGAGATTGCATCGAAATTGAGCTAATCACCAAATTCAGTGGTATTAAATGACTACTGAAAAATGCGATTTTCTCTATTCAGCGAAAATCGAGACTTCATCTCTAGCCTACTCTGCAAGCTGGCGCTAAAATGCTGGCTTGTAAATTTTCTGCCAAAATTAAGGAATGGACTGAATGACCGGCAACCGAAAATCCAATCGTCGTGAAGAAATCCTGCAGGCACTGGCTGAGATGCTGGAATCCGCTGATGGGGCATCCCGCATTACCACAGCTAAACTAGCCAAGCAGGTAGGCGTCTCAGAAGCCGCGTTATACCGTCATTTCCCAAGCAAAGCTCGCATGTTTGAAGGGCTAATCGAATTTATCGAAGATGCTCTGATGTCACGTATCAACCGCATCCTTGATGAAGAAAAAGACACACTTCAACGCATTCGTCTCGTCATGCAGCTCATTCTGGCATTTTCGGAACGCAATCCGGGTCTCACACGTATTTTATCTGGTCACGCTCTGATGTTTGAAAATGAGCGTTTAAGAGAACGCATCAATCAACTATTCGAGCGCATCGAAACTCAGCTTCGCCAGATCCTACGTGAACGCAAATTGCGTGAAGGCAAATCTTTCCCGGTGGACGAAAGCATCCTTGCGACTCAGCTACTTGGTCAGGTTGAGGGAAGCCTAAACCGCTTTGTCCGTTCCGATTTTAAGTATCAGCCAACCGACAATTTTGAGGAATACTGGGCACTACTTAGTGCGCAGATTCAGTGATTCATTCATGAAAGAATTCGAAACTGCCACCTTCCACAAAGGTTTACTCCACCCTCGATACTGGCTTGTCTGGTTTGGTTTTGGGCTGCTTACCCTAATTGTGACGATTTTTCCTTACCCGGTCCTTAAGAAATTGGGGAGAGGTCTGGGGAAGCTTGTTGCACCATTGATAAAAAAGCGCGCCAAAATCATCCGTAAAAACCTTGAGCTTTGTTTCCCAGATATGGAAGAAGCGGAAAAACAGCGCATTACCGATGAGGTCTACAAGAATTCTGGTCTCGCTTTAATCGAAACGGGTATTGCCTGGTTTTGGCCGACATGGCGATTTAAACGCATCATCAACTTCAAGAATCATCAGCATGTTCTTGATCTTGAAGCTCAGGGAAAAGGTGTACTGGTGGTGTGTACTCACATGCTAAACCTTGAAATCACCGCACGCGCCTTTAGTTTGTTTGCCCCAGGGTATGGGGTATATCGACCTCACGAAAACCCAGCGGTGGATTTTATTCAGAACTGGGGGCGCACTCGTTTTGGCCATCAAATGGTGGATCGCGAAGATGTACGCGGCATGGTACGAGTCCTGAAATCAGGTGGACGCTTGTGGTACCTGCCGGATCAAGATTACGGCAGTCAGAATTCCGTGTATGTCCCCTTCTTTGCTTATGACAAAGCTTGCACCCCCTCAGGGACCGGGTTTCTGGTAGACATGGGTAAATGTGCAGTTATTACCGCTTCCAGCCTTCGTGATGGTAACCAGTACTGCCTGGAAATCGACAGCGATATCAGTGCCAACTTCCCGCGCCGGGATCCAGAAGGCGCAGCCGTTGTGATGAACCATGCTATAGAGAAAGTCATTACACGCGGTATGGACCAGTACATGTGGATGCACAGACGATTCAAAACCATGCACGACGGCAGTGAACGCGGACATCTTTACAACGATTAACTCTTTGTAAAAAATCAAAAAAGACAGCCAAGGCTGTCTTTTTTGTTGTCCAGAAAGTGACTAACTTTGGTTAGTTAAATTCCATATTCTGCTCGGTACGCTTTTACCGCTTCAAGCTGCTCAGGGTTACCACCCTTCTCTTCCAGGTAAGTAATTAAATCTGTCAGGCTGACAATTGAGATCACTGCACAACCAAAGTCGCGTTCTACTTCTTGAATGGCAGACAGTTCACCTTTGCCTTTCTCTTGACGGTCAATCGCGACCAGAACACCCGCTAAGTCTGCACCGTTGGCTTTGATGATTTCCATCGACTCACGAATCGCTGTGCCTGCAGTAATCACGTCGTCCACCAACATGATACGACCTTCAAGTGCACTACCTACCAGGTTACCGCCTTCGCCGTGATCTTTGGCTTCTTTTCGGTTAAAACAGTATGGCGTGTCCACATCGTGGTGATCAGCCAATGCTACCGCGGTTGTTGTAGCGATAGGGATCCCTTTATATGCAGGACCAAACAACACATCAAACTCAATACCCGAATCTGCCAATGCAGCCGCGTAGAAGCGACCCAGCTTTGCCAAATCACGCCCAGTATTGAATAAGCCAGCGTTGAAGAAGTAAGGGCTCTTACGACCTGATTTTAAAGTAAACTCACCAAACTTAAGCACTTCTTTCTCTAGTGCAAACTCAATAAAATCACGCTGGTATGCTTTCATTTTTCGCTCTCTAATGATGGTTATAATCGAAACCAAGTAAGGTGAATGCCTTCTCCGGCTTCTGCTCAAAAAAATAGCCCCTCAATGAGGAGCTACCTTTCAAAATCAATTCTCTAACGCTTTTTTCTGCGTTTCTACAATGGTGCCAATACCGGTCTTCGCCAGTGCCAGCAGCTCAAGTAATTCTTCGTGGCTGAACGGTTCGCCTTCTGCGGTGCCCTGAACTTCGATCATACGACCATCTTCTGTCATGACCACGTTCATATCCGTGTCTGCTGCGGAATCTTCAACGTATTCAAGATCGCACAGCGCCTTGCCTTCGACCACACCAACCGACACTGCAGCCACATGCCCTTTCATCGGGCTGGCTTTCAGTTTGCCCTGGTCAATCAGGTGTTGGAATGCATCTGCCATTGCAACGCTTGCACCGGAAATAGACGCGGTACGCGTTCCGCCATCAGCTTGAATTACATCGCAGTCAACGGTAACCATAATTTCGCCCATGGCTTCCAAATCAACTACTGCGCGTAGGCTACGAGCAATAAGGCGCTGGATTTCCATCGTACGTCCACCTTGCTTGCCACTCGCCGCCTCACGACGGTTACGAGTGTGCGTGGCGCGAGGCAACATGCCGTATTCAGCTGTCACCCACCCTTTACCCTGACCTTTCAGCCAACGAGGTACGTTTTCTTCCACACTGGCATTACACAGTACTTTGGTATTGCCAAACTCAACCAGCACAGAGCCTTCTGCATACGCTGTGTAGCTACGAGTCATTTTGATTGGGCGAACTTGGTCCGCAGCGCGATCGTCTGGACGCATGGAATCTTTACCTTATAAGGGAGGCGAATCGGATTGGGAGCAAAGTATATAGGAAATCGCTCGGGCTGCCTACCTGTATGGCGTGTTAAGAGGGAACTAAACATCTTGTCGATTATGTTTAGCCAGATCGCTTAGTGAGTCTTTCCAATAATGGTAATTTTGTGTGCACAAAAAAACACCGTTTGTTTTCAAGCTAGTGCGAGGTACTCAATGAAAAAATTCCTTATTTTAGCGATAGCAGCGTCGCTTTCCGCATGTGGCGGTGGCAGTGATGACTCAGGCTCTTCTTCAAACAAAAACTCTTCTAATAACAAATCATCTTTCAACATACAAAGTCGTCCTGATATCGCTCTTACAGAAGCTCAGATCAGCCAGTTAAGATCTGAATCATTCAGTGCTCTCAACCAAACTGGTTTCAAATCACCAAAACACTTCGAATAAATTGCGGAATAAGGAAAACCCACATGAATAAGACAACCTTAGCTTTGCTTATTGGTGCTTCCATAGTGAGTGTCACCTCTTTTGCCAGCGAGCTGAATAACTTACAGGGCTACTACAAATCGAAAGCTTCCATTAGCCATACAGCCAAGAAAATTCAGCAAAACAAAGTAGAATTTATGAACTTGGATGAGGCTCTAAAAACGCTTTCACCAGGTAACTCTCCTCAAACACTTCGCTCGATTTCTGATATCGCCAATGGCAAAGGGCAAGTCTATCTGGACACTTACAAGAAGTTTAATCTGAGTAACAAAGTGTGTGTGGTTAGCAAAGCCGGAGCAACGGTCGCTTTCGAAGCCAACGATGGCGACACTAGCTGCTCATTTAACGCAGGGAAAGTGTCAAAAGCGATGGCGAAGTCCAGTAAGGGGCTGACTTTCTACCAACAATTTGGCACAGGTTCAAACGCACAATATTCAATAGACAGAATCAGTGCTGATGGTTCAAAACTATCGTCTAGTTTCTTGTTTAGCTTTAAGGGTCAACTTGTTGGCGAAGTTGCGATAGTTAATAAAGCACTAAATTCCGGGCTTTACACGGTTGAACATTATTCTGACTATGGATCAGCGGATGGTGATAAATACGCATACAAAGCCTACCAATGGACAAATGAATTTAGCGAAAGCTCTGACGCAACAGTAAACACATTTTCGCAATTGTCAGCGACGAATGTTCCTCCTTATTACTGGGCAGCAACAGATACCGTGAAAAAAGTACCCGTGACGTCAAATGCCGAGCACTTCACCGTATCGCAAGTTCAACAGTTCCAGCAACCTGTCTCGGGTGGCGTAGCCATTAAATATAATTACTCTGCAGCCGATCCTGGTGACCTCATTGCCTACATTTTTAACAATGAAAATAGACTGGTTGGATTGAGTCCTGATGCTTGTACGATTAAACAAATTGCTGATGGAAAATCGCCAGTGGTTTGGTACAAAGGCTGGAACCGAGGGACAAGCTGTGGATCTGCTGGAGCGAATTCAGAGAAAGTATCTTCAACCACTTTGCTAAATGATGCGAGCAAAGCTATTCCTGTCAACACTCTTCAGTCCAGTGCAAAGACAGCCATCGAAGCAGTTGGAAACTTGTCGACATCAAATTCACAAATGACAGACCAGCAATTCAATGCATTAAAAGTTAAGTACGAAAGCGCATTAAAAACGTTCTCTAACTTTAACAGCCTTGAATTTTGGAAATAATTTACCCAAAAGGTTCATCGAAAGGCAGCACTGGCTGCCTTTTTCTTTAAGCTAAATTTGAAGCCTTTGGTCGTCTATCCCTGTTGATGCACAACTGTGCTACTATACCGCCCATTCGACATTTTCATCTCCGCGAGCAAAGGATAATTCAATGATCTACAGCATGACTGCTTATGCACGAAAAGAAATCAAAGGTGACTGGGGCAGCGCAGTTTGGGAGATTCGCTCCGTAAACCAGCGTTATCTGGAAACTTACTTTCGATTGCCAGAGCAATTTCGAGGTCTTGAGCCCATCCTGAGAGAGCGTTTTCGTAAGAAATTGGCGCGCGGTAAGGTGGAATGTCACCTGCGCTTTGAAGCTAATCCAGCAGCCAAAGGTGAGATCACTATCAATCAAGATTTGGCTAAGCAAGTGATCAATGCTGCAAATCAAGTGATGTCGATGACGGGCGAAGAAAGCCGCATCAATCCTTTCCACGTGATGAACTGGCCAGGCGTGATGGAAACACCAGAGCAAGACATGGACGCTATCAATAAAGAATTGCTTGGCGCATTTGATGAAGGCTTGAAAGACTTCATTGATGCTCGTGGACGCGAAGGTGCGAACATGAAGGCGCTTATCGAACAGCGCCTGGAAGCCATCACTGAACAAGTCGTCAAAGTACGTTCTCGAATGCCAGAAATTCTAGAGTGGCAACGTGAGCGTCTGCTATCTAAATTCGAAGAAGCAAAAATTGAGCTGGACGGTTCTCGCGTTGAGCAAGAACTGATTCTACTGGCTCAAAAATCCGATGTTGCCGAGGAACTAGACAGACTCGATTCACACGTAAAAGAAGCCAATAACATTCTTAAAAAAGGCGGTGCATGTGGTCGTAAACTCGACTTTATGATGCAGGAGTTCAACCGCGAATCCAACACCCTAGCCTCTAAGTCCATTAGCACCGACATCACGGCATCTGGTGTGGAACTGAAAGTGCTGATCGAACAAATGCGCGAGCAGATCCAGAACATCGAATAAATCAAACAATAAACGGGTCACTAATTATAGTGACCTGTTTTCATTAGAGGTGTTCGTTTCGGCTACACACCAAGCTTTTCACAGGCTTTAGCGCTTAAATGCAACCCTAAGAGTAATACAGCAAACGTTGCTACTCCAACAATGAACATCATGACGACAAACTCTATGTTTCCGGTTTCACTGGCTGAGGCAGAAAGATCAATACCTATTATTTCCGCACCAATATGCGCTGCCAGCATACCGGCTGCGCCAGTAAAAAAACTTACAGGTATGAGAAGCAAGTGTCTCACCACTCGTTTAAATAAAGAATCAGCTTCTAATGTATATATGTGTTTCATATTAAGTAACCACCTACAAGTGCTTAAAAAGTACACCTCGCTCCAACATTAAAACTTCCGCTTCCAGAATCACCTGAGCTATTTGGGCTTGTATGTCAACTAACAAACATTGGTGCCTGCCTTGCAAATGAACGTCACCGACATCACGGCATCTGGTGTGGAACTGAAAGTGCTGATCGAATAAATGCGCGAGTAGATCCAGAACATCGAATAACAAGAAGGGAGAGATCGCTAAAATAACGACCTGTTTTCATCGGGCACATTGGTTTCAGCTACACATCAAGCTTTTTACACACTTTGCCGCTTAGATATAAACCTAATAAAAATACAGCGAATGTTGCTACACATCCAAAAAACAATGCGACAAACCCAATGTTTCCAGTTTCACTGGTAGGGGCAGAAAGATCTATACCTATCAATGACGCAACATAATGTGCTACTAGCATACCAACCGCTCCAGCCAAAAAGCTAACTGGTATTAAGAAAAGATGCCTCACCACCCGCTTAAAGACAGTATCAGCTTCCAATGTATAAATATGTTTCATGTTGTCCCTAAAAAACAAACGATCCTAACCTAACTATTTAAAAAAACGTCTTTTTTCGTTGCTACTACTGTGATTTGGGAGTGACTCCACACATTCTTGTACCTGAAAATGTGTCTAACTTAGTCAGTCATGCAAGAAATTACTTTGTCAAAGAGACAGGTTGAGAGATTTTGTTTTTGTTCTGGTAATCTATGTGAAACTTTTTCAGGCAGTTAACTCATAATACGAACTCTGGCCTTACTTACTACGCGAATACTGACCACACCCCGAGTAGACAATGATAAGAAACATCGTAAAACTCTTTCTATTCTTCTTGCTGACGGCATTTTCCAGCAAACTGATTTTTCTATCCGCTGCCAGTTATATTCCTATCGGCATTTTCAGTGCAGATGGCGTTCTAAGTTTGCTCTACGGATTGAGATTTGATGCCACCATCGCAGCATTGCTCACCGCCCCTGCTGCATTAGTCTTATTGGTATTGAACTTTATTCGCCTGGATATGCGCTGGGCAGTACGCTTATGGGCGGCGCTTGCATCTTTATGGATCATCGGCACCACAGCATCTGACACTATTTATGCTGAAGATGCGCGAAAACACGTCACCTTTGAATTGTTTACGGCTTCAGGTCTGGTGGATTCCGTACTGATTACCGCTTTCACTTTATATTACCCTCTCATCATTCTGGGGTTTATGCTAAGCGCAGTGTCAGTTTCCATTGTCTGGCGTATCCGTTGGGTCAATATGAAAACCAGCCGCCTCACTGTTGGCAAATACACGTTGGCAACTTTGTCTTACTTAGTTCTTACCGTCACTTTTATCCGAGGTGGTTGGTTTGACGCCCCTCAATCCCCGATGAGTGCCTATAAGATTGGTCACAACGATCAGGCGTATCTGGCGTGGAGCGCTCCCTACAGCGTGACCTACTATCTAGCGAATGGAAAACACAAGTCGGTTTCACGCGTAACAGCAAGCCCAGATGAATCCGTGCAAGAGGCATTTAAAAACGCACTCAATCATGAGACCCGACCGAATATCAGTAATCTGAAAAAAGCGAATGTCGTCTTTATTTTACTGGAGAGCTGGGTTTCTATAGACATGAATAGTGAGAATCCCGCTCATCACTCCACACCGTTTTTCGATGAGCTGCGCACTAAGTCTCTGACTGCAGATGCCATGTATGCCGATGGCTATCGCACTGTTCAAGGTGTGTTTGCCAGCATGTGCAGCTTCCCGAACCCAAATGGTGGTATCGTGGCGGGCACACATCTTCAAAACAGCAAATATAAATGCTTGCCGCATATGCTTCGTGAACAAGGCTGGGATACCCGTTTCATTCAGGGAAGCGGAAAAGGGATCGTAGGAGCTTATTCTCAGTCTCTTGGGTTTACCGAGTCTTACGGTAAAGAAGACTTTGACTTTGAAGCGCCTCATAACGAATGGGGATTCCAAGACGACAGCATTTATCGCTTCTCCATGGATCGAATCAAAGAAATTCAGAACAGCGATTCTGACTCACCATTTTTCGTCACGATAAATACAGGCACCACCCATGGCTCGATTCTGCCAAACGAAAGTGATTATACTTTTGGTAAAGAATCGATGCCTGAACTTCGTCGCAGCACCATGCATTATGCCGATCTTGCGTTAAAAGACTTCATTAAGGAACTGCATGAAACGGTGAAAGAGCCGACTTTGGTGGTCATGATGTCGGATCATACCGCGAAGATTGTCGAGCCAGGTCTAGCCAAAAACTCTATTCCGTTCCTTATCTACGCGAATGACGGCAGTGTACCGGCTCTGCACCACAAAACCGCAGTATCTCAGCGGGATGTTGGTGCGACGATACTTGACTGGCTTGGGGGTTCCGCTCCTTGGTTTACCGGCAGTTCATTACTGGATGAAAACTTTAACGGGCAATCGAGCTTCTCAGACGGCAGCCTGTTCTTTTGGGTAGATGGTAAAAACATGGTGACCATTGAATCCAGCAATCATGAATTACAACAGTGTTTCCATATCCAGAAAGACACCGTGACTTTACAAAAAGCCGACTGTTCAGAACCTTGGGTCGAGCCTTTATACCAACAAGGTCGAGATTTTAATGCCCTTACCCAAGAACTTCTGTTCAACGGTGAGACAACCCAGTATCGGGATATATTCAGTCAACAAAGACCAAGTAGCAATTGAATACTAGGACGACAAACATAGAATCTAGAGAATAAGCAGAGGACACTGTTCTTTGATATACCCAAACTCCTAATATACGGTGGTTATTTTATGACATTCTTAGTAACAGGCGGAGCTGGATTCATTGGTTCTGCTGTCATCAGGTATCTTATTGAAAATACTAGCAGCACCGTCATCAACGTCGATAAACTTACCTACGCTGGTAATTTAGATTCCGTGAAATCGTTAGAGAACTCACCTCGCTACCATTTTGAAAAATTAGACATATGTAATCAGCATGAGCTCCTGAAAATATTCAACGAATACCAGCCAAGTGTAGTTTTGCACTTAGCAGCAGAATCACATGTAGATCGCTCTATAGATAACCCCGTCTCATTCATCCAAACTAACATAGTTGGGACATATTCCTTACTAGAGGTCTCTCGACATTATTGGGAGAACTTGAACAAAGAAAAGAAAGATAAATTTCGATTTCATCATGTTTCTACTGATGAAGTTTATGGAGATTTGGCGTCAACTGATGACTATTTCACGGAAACAAGCTCCTATAAGCCCAGTAGTCCCTATTCTGCTTCAAAAGCATCTAGCGATCATTTGGTTAGAGCGTGGCAACGAACCTATAGCCTACCTACCCTGATAACCAACTGCTCGAACAATTATGGACCATACCAGTTTCCTGAAAAACTCATCCCACTAGTTATCTCTAACGCATTGAATGGTAAACCAATACCGATTTACGGAAATGGTTTGCAGATTCGAGATTGGTTGTACGTTGAAGACCATGCCAAAGCACTTTACAACGTCGCAGTAAAAGGTGTTGTAGGTGAGACATACAATGTTGGTGGTAACAATGAGAAAACAAATATTGAAGTTGTAGAATCAATATGTGAGTTACTTGAAGACTTGGCACCAGACAAACCATTAGGCATAAATAAATACAAAGATCTTATAACCTACGTATCTGACCGCCGAGGTCACGACCAGAGGTATGCTATCGATTCTAAGAAGATTCAAAACGAACTTAGCTGGTTTCCCGAACATACATTTGAACAAGGTCTCAGAAAGACAGTTAAATGGTATTTGGCTAAAAGGGTCTAGACATTATTTCGAAACAGAATTTCATACCACTTTCTTACAACACTTGGCTTGGGTAACTATCAAAATGAAAGGTATTATTTTAGCTGGAGGCACTGGGACTCGTCTCTTCCCATTGACAAAAGGAATCTCCAAGCACCTTCTGGCAGTTTACGACAAACCAATGATCTATTACCCAATATCGACTCTCATGCTCGCCGGTATTCAGGAAATATTGATCATAACAGCCCCTGAAGATTTGAATAATTTTAAACGTTTACTTGGTGACGGAGAAAATTTTGGAATAAAAATTGAGTACGCTTGTCAGCAAAAACCAAATGGGATTGTGGAAGCATTTATCATTGCCGAAGAATATATCAATGGTGATTCAGTTTGCTTGATACTAGGAGATAATATTTTTTATGGTCAGTCATTTACAAATATACTCTTAAACGCTCAGAAGCTAAGTACTGGTGCCACAATTTTAGGTTATCAAGTAAAAGACCCTGAACGATTTGGTGTGGTAGAGTTTAATGAGGATTTGAAAATACTATCTATCGAAGAAAAGCCAGTTAAACCAAAAAGCAACTATGCCATTCCCGGACTTTATTTTTATGACAATCAAGCCGTTAGTTTTGCCAAGACAATCAAGCCATCTTCAAGCGGAGAGCTTGAGATAACTAGCCTCAATCAAATTTATCTAGAAAATGATTCTTTGCAGTTACAACTACTAGGTCGCGGCTTCGCGTGGTTAGATACAGGGACTCAGGAAAGCCTTCATGAAGCATCTTCATTTGTGCAAGCTATAGAGAATGTACAAGGTTTAAAAATTGCGTGTTTAGAGGAAATTGCCTGGCGCAAAGGCTGGCTTACGAGAGAGAGAATATTAGAGATAGCAAAGCCTATGTTAAACTGCGAATACGGGCACTACCTAAATTACATAGTAGGCAATCAAAGTCTTGAATAAAATTCACTTTTCCTTTTTTGGGAAAGCGTAAGAATTAGTATTAACCTTACGTACGGTCAAAGCAAAGACAAGCATTGAGATGATCGAACAAAAAATGCTATCCTTTCGCCCCATTTTTTAGGCATCTTATCCTACTGTGATTTAAACTTGCAGGCAGGTAACCAGGAATCAACAAGCGGAATTTTCATGGGTAAAGGTACGTTATACATAGTGTCAGCGCCAAGCGGTGCAGGTAAATCTAGCTTGATTTCAGCGTTGTTGGAGAAAAACCCAACCTACGCGATGAAAGTCTCTGTATCTCATACGACTCGTGGCATGCGTCCTGGTGAAGAAGATGGTGTCCATTATCACTTTGTCAGCAAAGATAAGTTCGAAGAACTGATTGAGCAGAAAGCGTTTTTGGAATACGCCGAAGTATTCGGAAACTACTATGGTACATCACGCCCGTGGATTGAAGAAAACCTGGAAAAAGGCATTGATGTGTTCTTAGACATCGACTGGCAGGGCGCGCGTCAGATTCGTGAGCAAATGCCGCTGGCTAAGAGCATCTTTATTCTTCCACCTTCAAAAGAAGAGCTGGAACGTCGTCTTAACGCACGCGGTCAGGACAGCGAAGCTGTGATCGCCAAGCGCATGAACGAAGCACAATCTGAAATTTCTCATTACAATGAGTATGATTACGTCATTGTAAACGATGACTTCGACACCGCAGTGGTCGATTTCAAAGCGATCCTTCGCGCTGAACGCCTGAAGGAAGACAAACAAGCCGCTAAATACAGCAGCATGTTAACAGCGCTATTGGCCGAATAAGCTATTAGACTGTATAATTTCTCGTCATATTAAATTTTTAGTTAAATATTGGAGTCCTCATGGCACGCGTAACTGTACAAGACGCTGTTGAAAAAATTGGCAACCGTTTCGACTTGGTTCTGATTGCGGCACGCCGCGCTCGTCAAATGCAAACTGGCGGCAAAGATTCACTAGTGCCAGAAGAGAACGATAAGCCAACGGTTATCGCACTTCGCGAAATCGAAGAAGGTCTTATCACGAAAGAAGTTCTGGATGCTCGCGAGCGTCAAGAACAGCAAGAACAAGAAGCAGCAGAACTGGCGGCAGTTAGCAGCATCGCTCACAACCGTTAATCGCTCCACTTCATAAAAATTCCGGGCCCGTAATTTGTATCTTTTTGAAAGCCTAAAAGAAGTTGCCCAAGAATATCTGACAGAGCCTCAACTTGAGGCTCTGAGTCGATCTTATGTGGTAGCAAGAGACGCCCATGAAGGGCAAACCCGCTCTACTGGCGAACCGTACATCATTCATCCTGTTGCAGTTGCACGTATCCTCGCAGAAATGCGCCTTGATAACGAAACCCTGATGGCAGCCCTGCTGCACGACGTTATCGAAGATACCGAAGCCACCAAAGAAGATTTGGAAGAACAGTTTGGTACCACGGTAGCCGAGCTGGTCGACGGGGTATCTAAGCTGGATAAGCTTAAATTCCGCGATCGAAAAGAAGCGCAAGCCGAAAACTTCCGTAAGATGGTGCTCGCCATGGTTCAGGATATCCGCGTTATCCTGATCAAACTGGCTGACCGCACGCACAACATGCGCACGCTGGGAGCGCTTCGCCCCGACAAAAAGCGTCGTATTGCTCGTGAAACTCTGGAAATCTATGCTCCATTGGCGCACCGTTTGGGTATCCACAACATCAAAGTGGAGCTGGAAGAGCTTGGGTTTGAAGCCCTCTACCCCAACCGCTACCGCGTTCTGAAAGAAGTGGTGAAAGCGGCTCGTGGTAACCGTAAAGAAATCATTCAGCGTATCCACTCTGAAATTTCCGGTCGCCTTGAAGAAATGGGGCTTGAAGCACGTGTCTTTGGTCGCGAGAAGAACCTGTTCTCCATCTATAACAAGATGCGCACCAAAGAGCAGCGTTTCCACACCATCATGGATATCTACGCATTTCGTGTCGTCGTCGATTCTGCTGACATGTGTTATCGCGTACTCGGGCAGGTTCACAGCTTGTACAAGCCACGTCCGGGCAAGATGAAAGATTACATTGCGGTCCCTAAAGCCAATGGCTATCAATCTTTGCATACCTCGATGGTTGGTCCTCATGGTGTGCCGGTTGAAGTGCAGATCCGTACTGAAGACATGGACCAAATGGCAGACAAGGGTGTCGCGGCACACTGGTCTTACAAATCCAATGGTGATAAATCCGGTACAACGGCGCAAGTGAAAGCCCAGCGCTGGATGCAAAGCTTGCTAGAACTTCAGCAAAGTGCTGGTAACTCTTTCGAATTCATCGAAAACGTAAAATCTGATCTGTTCCCAGACGAGATTTACGTCTTCACGCCGAAAGGTCGTATCGTTGAGCTTCCTGTTGGCGCAACTGCCGTCGACTTTGCTTATGCGGTGCACACCGACGTAGGCAACATGTGTGTTGGTGCGCGCGTTGATCGCCAACCATACCCGCTCAGTAAATCACTGAAAAACGGTCAGACCATTGAGATCATCAGTGCGCCGGGTGCTCGCCCGAACGCTGCCTGGTTGAACTATGTAGTGACTTCACGTGCTCGTACGAAGATCCGTCAGGTTCTGAAAACCATGCGTCGTGAAGAGTCCATTACCCTTGGTCGTCGATTACTCAATCACGCATTGGGCGACAACTCGATTTCAGACATCAAGCAAGAGAACATTGATCACGTACTGGCAGAGCTAAAAGTGGAATCGCTCGACGATTTGCTGGCAGCTATTGGTCTAGGTGAATTGATGAGTATTGTGATTGCGCGTCGCCTGTTAGGTGATGTGGATGAACTGACGGAAACCGAAAGCTCCGATCCGAAGAAAGCCAAGAAGAAACTGCCGATTCGTGGTGCCGAAGGTATTTTGCTGACCTTTGCCAACTGTTGTCACCCAATCCCAGACGATCACATCATTGCGCACGTCTCTCCGGGTCGTGGCTTGGTGGTACACCGTGAAACCTGTCCAAACGTTCGTGGTTATCAGAAAGAACCGGATAAATACATGGGCGTCGAATGGTCGAACGATTACGATCAGGAGTTCATTACCGAACTTCAAATCGACATGCAGAACCATCAGGGTGCACTAGCCGCACTGACCAGCGTGATTTCCCAGACGGGTTCAAACATCCATGGCATCTCGACTGAAGAGAAAGACGGACGTTTGTACACCATAACCGTACTGCTGACGACCAAAGATCGAGTCCACTTAGCTGGCATCATGAAGCGCATTCGCGTTATGCCACAGGCAACCAAGGTTCGCCGTCGCAAACATTAATTGCTTTAAAGCCTCTTCTCTCATGAGAAGAGGCTTTTTCAGAGTTTCTTATGAATTTAGACCGTTACCATCGCATTCAAACCGTGCTTAAAGCGCGCCAGCCAGATTTAACCTTGTGTCTGGAAGAAGTCCACAAACCCAACAATGTCTCCGCCATCATCCGCAGTGCCGACGCCGCAGGCGTTCATAAAGTACACGCTGTGTGGCCGGATCCGAAAATGCGCACCTTAAGCCATACCTCTGCAGGAGCAAGAAACTGGGTTGAAGTAGATACCCACGAGTCCATTGACGACGCAGTAGGCGTATTGAAAGGTCAGGGCATGCAGATTCTGGCAACCAACCTGTCAGACACGGCTGTGGACTTTCGTGAAATTGACTACACCAAACCAACCGCAGTTATTCTAGGCGGCGAAAAGCATGGCATCACCAAGCACGCTCTATCCATGGCGGATCAGGACATCATCATTCCTATGGTCGGTATGGTGCAGTCTCTGAACGTATCGGTCGCCAGTGCGCTGATCTTGTTTGAAGCACAGCGTCAACGCCAGAATGCGGGGATGTACGATCGCAGTGAGCACGCCCTGCCAGAAGAAACCATTCATCGAATTCTGTTTGAACGAGGGCATCCGGTATTGGCGAAAGTCGCCAAGCGCAAAGGGCTACCTTACCCTCCTCTTGATGAAGAAGGCCAAATCGTGGCTGATGAAGCTTGGTGGGCAGAAATGCAAAGAAAGTAGCCATTGGGCTACTTTCTTTTTATACCTACTGAGACACGTGCTCAACAACATCAATTCTAAAGCCTGCCGGGTCTTCCACCATAAAATGTATCTGCCCCCAGACTTCTTCTTTTAAAGGCATCGCCAGCGTGAGATTATTTCCCATCGCCCACTCATAAGCCGTTTGTGCACTCGCCACCTCCAATGAAATCACATACCCATCCTTGCCCATTTGAGGATGAAGAAACTCCGGTTGTGTCGCATGGGAAGGGACCAAGAACCCTAGTTGAATGCCGCTCTCCGACACAAGATGCAAATAGAATTCAGGGTCATAAAACACGGCTGTAAACCCAAATGTCGCTTCATAGAAGTGTTTGAGCGCTTCCAGATCATTCGCCACCATCACTGGAAACATCGCTTGTACATCAATCATCACTCTCTCCTTGTTGTAGTAAACAAGTTCAGTGTGAATTAATCGGACTCTTCTGAATTGTACAAAACGGACATATTGCGAAACTGCGGATAGGTCATTCCCATAAAGCGCTGGCAGTCGCGAATAAAATGGGACTGGTCGTAATAGAAGTCCGCCCAGGCATTCTCCTCTTGGGTATGTTCGATCTGCTTGATTGCGTGTTGAAACCGCATGACTTGCTGAAACTCTCTTGGAGACACACCGAGATGATGTCGAACTACCCTTCTGAGCTGACGCGATGATATTCCAAGTTCCCGACAGAGCGCATCAGAAAGTGCCATACTGCCCGCCGTTGCCCGGGAGAAATTAAGAAAGTTCGCTAAACGTGAGTCGATAACACTAGGCGAAGCGACTCGCGTAAGCCATTGCGTGATGGCACCACAACGCGAATAGAAGTCTGGATTTTCCACCAGAAAACGTTGAACTGCATCACTGTAGTCCGAAGGAAGCAAATCTAATACTGATAGCCCCTGAACTTCACTTGCCCAACTTTCCAGCGGATGAGCCGTTAATGCTTGATAGCCCAAGAGTTGAAAACGCACACCAAAATAGGAAACGGGACCTTCGAGCTGAAATGGATTTGCCGATAAAAACGGAGGAATGAAAACGCTCTCCTGCGGGTTGTCTACTCGCGTTATCCAGTCCACACAATTATCTGGAATGCTGTGGTACACATACCGACCACAGGGCACATTCAATTGCCAGAAGCTTTGCACTATCTGCGAAACTGGCTCTGGCGGCACTAATGTCTGATACCCATCCTGAATGTGCACATTACCTTGAATGGGGTGGTAGTTCGAGGAAGCCACGGCATATCCTTATTGCCTCAATAGCTATAAATCTACCTCAAACCCCACCCTTTTCCTAACTTAGGACGCAGTGCTCTCTTTCATTGAAGTTGACCGAATCCCCTCTGCTACTGGTAATTCGTCAGGAATCACATCAGGCAAACGCTGCTCCATCAACCTCAGCGGGCGATACAACAAACTTGCAATCCCCCATAAAACAGCAAATGCCCCGAGACCCGCCAGTAATATGCCAACACCAAGCCCTTCCCTTTCCCCCAATGCAGAGGAAATCAGCTCAGCCACTGGTGAATCGCCATAAACAAATGGCTCTACAACGTGCTCTGCCATGTAGCCAATCACAAAATACGCCAACGGCATCATCGACCAGGACATCATCTGGTTCGTGGCGATGACTCGCCCTTGAAGTTCCAGCCCCACTTTCACTTGAATCAAACATTGCCAGTGGGCGTTAACAAGCGCCAGTGACATACCGATACCGAAAAAGCCAAGCATTAAGAAGAACTGCTGCGCCATCAAGCCTGCGATCATCATCGACACGCCAGTCAGAAGGGTAAATCCAATCATTCCGTGGGCTCTCAATCTGGTGCCGCCCCAGATCCCCATCAGCAATCCACCAACCAACTGACCAATGCCATCAAACGCCAGAACTCGTCCTAGCAAATCGGCTTCACCGACCGATAAAATCAAGGGTGTGCCAAGCACCATAATGGCACTGAACGCAAAGTTATAGACGGCGAAGAAAATAACCATGGCAACCATTTCTTTGCGTTGCAGAATGTATTGCCAGCCTTCCATGATTTCCTGAACCAGCGGCAACTCACGTTTTTTGAACATCCGATTAGGGAACCGAATCAGCAGTAATGTCGTAAACGCCACACAGAATGCTGCGATGTCGAGCATCAGCACGTTTCTCAGCCCTATTTCCAGGAACAGATACCCACCCGCAAAGACAGCGATCACCTGACTGGTGGACGAAGCCAACTGAGCCAGACCATTAGCTCGTCCCAGATAGCGCTTGGGTACCAGCTGGGCAATGGTGGCGATATAGGCGGGTCGCTGAAACGCTTGCCCTATCGAACTGATGGCAACAACGGTGTAGATCTGCCAAATCTGAAGCTCGCTGGTGGTTATCATAAAGAAGATAAAGAGCGTACCGCAGACAGAAATGGTGTCGCTGAGCATCAGAATGATCCGCCTGTCCCAGCGGTCGACCAGTGCCCCGGCAAAGGGCAACATCAGAATACCGGGCAATAGGGCAAACACAGAAATGTACGCAAACTCGGTCACCGACCCCGTTTGCAAATACACCCAGGTGCCCAATGCAAATGCCGTTACTCCGGTGCCCAGCATCGACATAAATTGCCCAAATACGATGATGAAAAACAGCGCTAGGCTGGGATTGGTCTCTTGCTCCGCTCGCTCGCCTTGTAGCCAACCACTAAAAGAGAAGCTTTCCTGACTTTTCGAATGCCCCTTCTCCTTTGGTTCACTATTGGGATGGTGCTTATCCGACTGCCATTTGGTTATCTGACGGTCTAAGATTCGGCTCAGCTCATGGGGCTGATGTTTAATGAAAAAGTGCCCTGCGTCTGGTAATACTTCCAAATCCACATCCGAAGAAAATGCCTGCCAGTCTTGGTGTCTCTCTTCAAAAAACTCCGTACTCTTGTCCTTATCTCCATAGATAGACAGAATCGGCGCCTGAATTTGGTACTGTTCAGGAGATAGGTTCGCTTGAGTGTAGAAATCCTCCGCATCACTGACATCCTGCCGCATGGCCGACATCATAAAATCGAGCTCGTCTTCTTCTAACGATTCAGAAAAGCCCCCTAAAGACAGAATGGATTCAAATCGAAGGCGATTGGAGACCAGACGGTCAAACGGAATCCACTGCCTCAAGGACTCTAAAGCGGCAAAAGGCAGTCGAGGGAATGGGAAGGTCGCCCCCAAAAACACACCGTGAACCTGTCTTCCCTGAGACTCCAGCCTGCGAGCAATCTCCAGCGTCAGAGCGCCTCCGACACAATGACCGAGTAGGTACACGTCCCCTTCAATGCCACTCAGGATCTCTTCTACGCACTGCTCAGCTATCTGAGGCAATGGCATAAGCGATTCATCCGCTCTTGCGAAGTCGTGCCCTGGGAAGTTTAAGGCGTATAGAGAAAAGTCATCCGGCAGGCAACTGGCAAGAGGCTGGTACGCAATCGGGCTTCCACCACCATAAGGGACACAGATCAGCTGTTTTTTCTTAGTTTTGCTGCGTTTTAAGCAGTGAAGTAACCCAGAATGTTCTTCTTCACCCTCACCTTCCAGATACGTCGCCAAGCCAACAATGTTTGGATGCCTAAACAAATCCGTTACGGTTAGTTTTCGAATTTGCTCAAACTCAGCATGTTCTGAGAGCGCCCGATTCAGCACGCTGATCATCCTGATGGCAGCAATGGAGTTACCACCAATATGGAAGAAATTATCCTGCGTGCCGACACGTTCGATACTCAAAACATCTTGCCAAGTGCTCACAAGCAATTGCTCTAGCAGGGAATCTGGCGGTGTATATACATCCACGGACAGCCAAACAGGTTCGGGAAGCGCTTTGCGATCCAATTTGCCATTGGCAGTGAGCGGTACATCCTCAATGGCGGTAAAAGTGGACGGCACCATATATTCTGGCAATTGTTCTGTAGCGACGGTTTTCAGAGTTTCAAAGTCACACTCGCCATTGCCTTCTGGTACCACATATGCCGCCAGTGTTTTTACACCATTGCGCTCAACATCAATGACTACCGCATGCTTAACCGATGGTTGCTGACAAAGCAGAGTCTCGATTTCACCCAACTCAACTCGGTACCCTCGGACTTTTACCTGAAAATCTTTGCGCCCTTTGAATTCGATGTACCCATTTTGATTCCAGCTTCCTAAATCACCCGTACGGTAGAGCCGACCTAACGTTGGATGATCAAAGAACTGCGCCTCACTGCGAACCGGATCTTTGTAATACCCTTTGGCAACACCCACTCCGCCGATATGGATTTCTCCAGTCGCGCCAACGGGGCAATGACCACCAAACTCATTCAGTACCCACATCGTTTGGTTAGGCATGGCCAAGCCATAGGGAATGCTTGTCCAGTCGGGTTTCACTTCTTCAATTGGATACCAGATGGACCAGATACTGCCTTCTGTTGCTCCGCCTAGAGAGACAGGAGACACTCCAGGAATCAAGCTTTTAAGCTGATTTGGGAGTTGAAGAGGGATCCAGTCGCCACTCATCAGCACCACTCGAAGAGTACGAAGTTTGTTGGCAGTCAGTTCTGCCTCTTCCGCCAGAAGCTGTGCGAGCTGAGGAACGGAGTTCCAGATGGTCACCTGATGTGCTTCAACCAGATCTGCCCAGCGGCTCGGGCTCTGAACCTCCGACTGGTCTGGGAACACAATGGCAGCACCCGTCGCTAAAGTGCCAAACAGATCGTAAACAGACAGATCAAAGCTCAAATCCGACAAGGCCAATACCCGATCGTGCGCCTGAACATTGAAAGTCTGGTTCACCGCTTCAATGGTATTCATGGCGCCATCGTGGCTGATCACCACCCCTTTGGGTTTTCCCGTGCTGCCAGAGGTAAAAATAACGTATGCCAGCTCCTCCGGTTGCACAGTGGGAAGTGATTTTTGCCAGTTTTCAGGCGCAGGCTGTGATATCGCGTCATCAACAAGAATAAGCTGGTAAGCGTTCAGCCAATGCGGGTCGGAGCTTTGCTGGGAACCTTCTGCCATTTGAAGCTGATGATATTGCGCTTTTGAGATCACCAATCGAGATACGCCACCAGCTTGCAATACATCGTGAAGACGAGATGCCGGCCAGGCGACATTAAGCGGCAAATAAGCCGCACCGACAGCTATGATCCCCAGAGTAGACACCACCTGCCGTTCGCTCTTCTCGGTCAGTACCCCGATCAGCTCTCCCCTTTGAACACCAGATTGAGTCAATACATGAGTCAGGGACAACACATGCTGGCTTACTTCCTGATAGCTGTAATCCCCTTCGGATGAGATAACCGCCGTGGCATTGGGATGGTTCTCTGCCTGCTCAAAGAAACCTTCAAACAGATTACGCGATGGGTAGTCCGCCTCAGTTTTGTTCCAGTTGTTCAACAGGGTATGCTTTTCTTCTTCTGAGAGAATATCGATTTGTCCCAGTGCCTGCTGGCTGTTTTCAGCGAACCCGTTCAGCACACACATGAAAACCTTGATGAAACGGTGGATAGACACTTCATCAAACAGGCTAGTTGCGAAATTGATGCTGCCGTAGATGTCGTCTTCACCGTCATCCAGATACATGCTCAAATCGAATTTAGCGGGGTTGGTTTTAGAGCGAACGTCGTCAAACTGAGCTTGTCTGAAGGGCAAAGGGTTCTCTTTCAGCCTTTTTTCACCAAAGCTTTGCACCGCAAACATCACCTGAAAAACAGGATGTCGGGACATGTCCCTTTCTACGTTCAGCGCTTCAACCATTTGCTCAAATGGCAGGTCCTGATGCCCTTTAGCATCAAAAACCGTTCGATGAACGTCAGCGATAAAGTCTTTAACACTCTGCGACAGAGATACGTCTGCGCGCAAAGGCAGAGTATTCACAAAGTACCCAATCAGATTCGATACCTGAGGGTAATGACGGTTGTCAGAAGGGGTTCCCACGATAAGACTTTTCTGCCCAGACAACATGGCTAACGTCGTGTAAAAGCCACTAAGGAGCACGGTGTACAAGGTAGTGTCTCGTTCGCGAGCGAGCTCTCGTAACTGACGAGACAGATCCCCTTCAAAGGTAAACACGACATCTTGCCCGCGATAATCCACACTGGCGGGTCTCGGGCGATCCGTAGGCAGAGCCAGATTTTCTACATCAGAAAGTTGCCGAGTCCAGTAAGCGAGCTGCTTATCTAAGTTGTCACCTTGAAGATGCTGGCGTTGCCACAAAGCATAGTCACTAAAATCCAGGACGGGCTCAGCAAGATCTGGGTGCTGCCCAGAATGATAGGCTTGATAGACAGGTGCCAACTCATCAAGAAATACATCTGTCGACCAGCCATCAAAGGCGATGTGATGCCAAATCACCAGCAAGTAGTTTTTTTCTGCGCCAATATACCGAATCAGCCGCATCGGTGGCTCAGCAGTCAAATCAAACGGCTGGGCAATCTCGGTATCGAATGTCTGCTTTAATGACGTATCTTCGGGCAGAACCTCTACTTTGATAGAGGCAGCCTCGTTTAAGTGATGCACATACGGCTGATCTTGTTCATCCGACAGATAGACAGAATTCAGTACCGTGTGGCGCTCAGCCATAAACTGAAACGCCTGCTCCAACGCCGGTAGGTCAACATCATCATTGAGTTCAAACACGTAAGGAATGTGGTAGGCATCAGTACCCTGTTCAAACTGCTCAATGAAGAGCATTCTTTCCTGAGAAAACGAAAGCACATTGGGCTTTGACGGCAACCTGAGTATCTCTCTTTCCCAGAAATCGTACTTGGAGGCGACTTTATTCAACTGGAGCAACGCCAATAATTCAGGTTTACTGGCTTTGATTTCATCCAGCAATTCGGGGCACGGCTTGTCACCAGAAAACGCCAGCTTAATTGCTTCGTCTTCGACCCAGACCGACATATTGCTGGCTTTGATTCGATTGACTAGCTCATACATATCTAGATACTCATTTCGTTATCTTGTTCTTCCAGGAAGCTATGTTTCTGGTTCTCTTCAATAAACTGAGCCAGCTCACCAATAGTTTTGGTGGTGTATAAGTTCACCAGCTCAAGTCGAAGGGAATGCCCGAGATAGCGATTGATCTGACTGACCACCTTAATGGCGTTGATGGAGTTCCCCCCTACCTGGAAGAAGCTGTCATGTATGCCGACTCGCTCGACACCCAGAACCTCTTGCCAGATACCACACAGGGCGATTTCCAGCTCAGTTTCCGGTGCAGTGTAGCTGTCGCTGGCAGACCACTCCGGTTCTGGTAAGGCTCGGCGGTCTAACTTACCGTTCATGGTCAGCGGAATGGCGTCAATCTGAGTGAACGTCGACGGCACCATAAAGTCTGGAAGGGAGGCAGACAGGGCTTGTCTGATGTGTTCAACATCCAGCGTGGTGTCGCTGACAATATAGGCTGCTAAGTATTTTTCGCCCTCTTTCTCTCGGTCGATGACCACTGCCTGCTGCACCGTTGCCTCTTCCAGCAATACGGCTTCGATTTCACCCAGCTCAATACGGTGACCTCGGATTTTTACCTGAAAGTCATTTCGACCGATGTACTCCAGCTGGCCATTGTGACGCCAGCGCACCAGGTCGCCTGTTTTGTACAGACGCTCTTCGTGTCCTGCTATCGGGCTGGTGATAAAGCGTTCTTGTGTCAGTGCTTCTCGGTTGAGATAACCCCTCGCCAGCCCTACTCCGCCTATGTGCAGCTCTCCCGGCACACCAATTGGGCATAACTTGCCTTGGGTGGATAGCACGTAGCAGCTTTCGTTGTTTAAAGGAGTTCCGATAAGGTTGGCTTTACCTTGTTGGTACTCCGATTGAGTACTCCAGATGCAGGCTTCGGTTGGTCCATAAACCTGAATCACCTTCTGGAAACGCTGAGACAGACTTTGATACAGAGCTTCAGAGCCGCTTTCTCCACCCACTATCACGGTGATATGGGACAAATCGACCGACTCAGGCAAAGCCACTTGCAGCACTGACCACACCGATGGTGTGAGCTGAAGAACATTGGTCTTCAAAGCATGGCTAGATAGCGTGTCAGGTGCTTGATGGATGTCCGAAAGGTAGACTGTGCCGCCAGACAGCAGTGGTAACCCGTATTCCAGCCCAAAGATATCAAAGGTGTATTGCGTCAGACTAACCAGGGAGACAGGCTTTGCGCCCAGAGACTGGTGATATTGATGGATAAAGTCTGCGTAGGCAGCGTGCGGCATCATGACGCCTTTTGGCTTTCCTGTGGTGCCAGAGGTGTAGATGACGTACGCCAAGTCATTGCCTGAGATAGCTACATCCAGATTATCTGTTGATTGCCCCTCATACGCTGATGGGCTGTCCACCGCAATCAATTCAGGCAGCGCAGATAGCTTGTTGAGCCAGCTGTCCAGCCCACTCAATTTGCTTTGCTGAGTCAGCACCAAAGGCGCGGCGGTATCTTCAAAAATGAACTGCGCACGCTCTTTGGGGTATTCCGGCGAAACAGGGACATAAGCCCCTCCCGCTTTCAGCACCGCCAGTATGGCAATCAGCATTTCACTGCTGCGCTCCATAAATAGGGCAACGGGCGTATCGGGTTTCAGTTCGGATTGGTAACGTTGCTGATACGTCTCCCGAAGTGTGTTCGCCAACTGGTTGGCTTTTTCATTCAACGCTTGGTAAGTCAGTACTTCTTCCTGATACACCAGTGCTATGGCATCTGGTGTTTGTTGAGCCTGCGCTTCAAACAATCGGTGCCACGTGGGTTCAACGGGAAGCTCCGCCTCTGTTTGGTTCCAGTCGATAAATAACTGCTTCTCGCTGTCGGTTAGTACGTCTAACTCAGCGATGCTTTGCTCAGCATTACGGACAAACCCAGTCAGGATTTGCTGATACAACGCCAGAATGCGTTCAGCGGTAGCCAGCTCAAACAAACTTACCGCATAGTCCAGCCCGACTTTCAGAGCCTGATGCCCATCATCAACATGCAAAGTCAGATCAAACTTCGCGGGCGAGTAAAAACCTTCGCCTCCCAAATCTACCGATTCAAACGGCAATGCGTCCTGACTGAGTTCTTGATGGCCAAAGCTTTGCATGCCAAACATCACCTGAAACAGAGGATGACGCGACATATCGCGCTCAACGTTTAACACATCAATTAATCGCTCGAATGGCACGTCTTGATTCGCTTTGGCGCTGGTCATGACCTCGTGTACCTGCTTGATGAGGTCAGACACTTTGCTGTCGCCTTTTACCTGAGCTCGCAGTACCAGAGAGGTAGCAAAGAATCCAATCAGTTCTTGAGTCTGAGGAAGGTGTCGATTGTCCGACGGTGTCCCCACCAATTGGTCTTCCTGACCAGACAACGTAGCCAGTGCCACATAAAACGCACTCAGCATCACCACATACAAGGTCGTGTCGTGCTCACGTGCTAAGGATTTGAGTTGGTTGGACAGTTCTGGGGAAAGTGCCAGCGATACATTGTTCCCGCGATAATCCACTTTTGATGGTCTTGGGAAATCGGTCGGTAGGGCTAAGGTTTCGAAACCGGAAAGTGTGTTTTTCCAATATTCGGTTTGGTTGCCTGTCTCCTCACTTTCTAGTTGATGTCGCTGCCAGAATGCATAATCACAATAGTCGATCTCCAGCGCAGGAAATGTAGGCTGCTTGCCTGCTTTTAATGCGGTATAGGCTTGGGATAGTTCGCGCAGAAATATGTCTGTCGACCAGCCATCAAAGGCGATGTGATGCCACAGCATCAACAGATATTGTTTGTCGCCTACCTTGTACTGGATAAGGCGTAACGGTGGCTCTCTATCCAGTTCAAATGGGCGTGCAACGTCTTCGGCTAACGCCTGCTTAAATGCGTCAAACGAGTCCGCCAATCGCACGGGTATTGCGACGGGCAGATTGCTTTCATGCAAAGAGAATTGCCCCTCTTCACTTTGCTGATAACAGGATTTGAGTACCGGATGGCGGTCCACGATGTATTGAAACGCCGAGAGCAGTTGAGGTAACTGAATGTCGTCAGATAACTCCACGGTGTAGGGAATATGGTAAGCGTCCGTTCCCTGCTCAAACTGTTCGATGAAGAGCATACGCTCCTGAGCAAAGGAAAGCGCGCCTTTGCTCTCTGGCACTGAGAAGATTTCTTTACCCCAGAAGTCGTGCTTGGAGAAAATCTGATTGTTTTCTAAAACTTCCAATAACTGAGGCTTACTGGCTTTGATGGCGGTCAGCATCTCTTCGGAAGGTTTATCGGCACCAAACGCGAGTTTGATCGCGCCATCTTCCACCCATACAGACAACTCATTGGTTTTGATTTTATTGATTAGATCTAACATGGCTTAAATACTCATTTCGTTAACTTGCTGATCTAAGAAACCCGAGTCTTGTTGGGCTTGCAGATGTACGTGCAATTCAGCAATGGTTTTCAAATTAAACAGATGAATCAGTTCTAGACGGCCTCGAACTAAGGAGTGGCGATTGATCTGGCTGACCACCTTAATGGCGTTGATGGAGTTCCCCCCTACCTGGAAGAAGCTATCGTGAACGCCTATTCGCTCTGCACCCAACACCTCCTGCCAGATACCACACAACGCGATTTCCAGTTCGGTTTCCGGTGCAGTGTAGCTGTCGCTGGCTGACCACTCTGGTTCAGGTAAGGCTCGGCGGTCTAACTTACCGTTCATGGTCAGCGGAATGGCGTCAATCTGAGTAAACGTCGACGGCACCATAAAGTCAGGAAGGGAGGCAGACAGGGCTTGCCTGATGCGTTCAACATCCAGCGTGATGTCGCTGACAATGGTATCGCTGACAATATAGGCTGCTAAGTATTTTTCGCCCTCTTTCTCTCGGTCAATGACCACCGCCTGCTGCACCGTTGCCTCTTCCAGTAACACGGCTTCGATTTCACCCAGCTCAATACGGTGACCTCGGATTTTCACCTGAAAGTCATTTCGACCGATGTATTCCAACTGACCATCGTGACGCCAGCGCACCAGGTCGCCTGTTTTGTACAAACGTTCCTCGTGCCCTGCTATCGGGCTGGTGATAAAGCGTTCCTGCGTCAGTGCTTCTCGGTTGAGATAACCCCTTGCCAATCCTACTCCGCCTATGTGCAGCTCTCCCGGCACACCAATTGGGCACAGCTTGCCTTGATTGGATAGCACGTAGCAGCTTTCGTTGTTTAAAGGGGTTCCGATAAGGTTGGCTTTACCTTGTTGATACTCCGACTGAGTACTCCAGATACAGGCTTCGGTTGGACCATAAACCTGAATCACCTTCTGGAAACGCTGAGACAGACTTTGATACTGAGCTTCAGAGCCGCTTTCTCCACCCACTATCACGGTGATATGGGATAAATCGACCGACTCAGGTAAAGCCACTTGCAACACTGACCACACCGATGGTGTGAGCTGAAGAACATTGGTCTTCAAGGCATGGCTAGATAGCGTGTCAGGTGCTTGATGGATGTCCGAAAGGTAGACTGTGCCGCCAGACAGCAGTGGTAACCCGTATTCCAGCCCAAAGATATCAAAGGTGTATTGCGTCAGACTAACCAGGGAGACAGGCTTTGCGCCCAGAGACTGGTGATATTGATGGATAAAGTCTGCGTAGGCAGCGTGCGGCATCATGACGCCTTTTGGCTTTCCTGTGGTGCCAGAGGTGTAGATGACGTACGCCAAGTCATTGCCTGAGATAGCTACATCCAGATTATCTGTTGATTGCCCCTCATACGCTGATGGGCTGTCCACCGCAATCAATTCAGGCAGCGCAGATAGCTTGTTGAGCCAGCTGTCCAGCCCACTCAATTTGCTTTGCTGAGTCAGTACCAAAGGCGCGGCGGTATCTTCAAAGATGAACTGCGCGCGCTCTTTCGGGTATTCTGGCGAAACAGGGACGTAAGCGCTTCCCGCTTTCAGCACCGCCAGTATGGCAATCAGCATTTCACTGCTGCGCTCCATAAATAGGGCAACGGGCGTATCGTGTTTTAGCTCGGATTGGTAACGCTGCTGGTGAGTCTCCCGCAACGTGTTCGCCAACTGGTTGGCTTTTTCATTCAACGCTTGGTAGGTCAGCGCTTCTTCCTGATGCACCAGTGCTACAGCATCTGGTGTTTGTTGAGCCTGCGCTTCAAACAGTCGGTGCCATGTAGGTTCAACAGGAAGTTCTGAATCGGTTTGGTTCCAGTCATTAATCAGGCATTGCGCTTCTTGCTCACTGATCACTGTTATCTGTTCATGCAACTGCTGGCTGTCTGCCGCTACCGTAAGCAAGATTGACTCTAGTTGTTCAAGTAATCGAGCAGCCAATCTCTTGTCCAACAAAGTTTTATCAAAACCCAGTTGGATGCTGAGCACCCCTTCTTTCTCATACGCCATGATGGAGAACGGGTAATCCATCTTATCGCTCCAGCTGCGAGGCACGGTATCCGCAGCCAAACCCGAAGCGGTGTCATCGGCGTAAGATGGGTAGTTTTCGAAAATGAACAGGCTGTGGAACAGACGCTTTCCGTCTTTCTGAAGATCCGCCAGCGGCATGCTGCTGAAACTGTTTAACTCAGCAATGCTTCGATGAATACTTCTTAGCACATCGGCGATGGTGGATGACTCTTTCCATGTCACAGCTAAAGGAAGCGTGTTGATGTAGAGCCCGACACTCTCTTCAATTCCGTCGATGGGAATATCGCGCCCTGACACCGTCGTACCCACAATGGTTTGCGTGTCCTGCGTCGTCATTTGAATCAACTTATGCCAGGCAAACTGAAGTGCCACGTTGGTCGTCACGCCTAGCGACTGACACGCCGATTTTAGCAAAGCAAAGTGCTCTCCATCTAAACGATGCGTCAGCTCTGCGGGTTCCTGAAGTGAGCGAGAATCATCCAAGTTAGTCGGTTCAGAAAGCAATACACTAAGGTCATTCGCCGTCTGTAGGTTTTTGACTTTCTCCTGCCAGTAGCGCTGAGATGTCGAGTACTGCGCCACTTTATGCGCCTGAACACGGTCATAAACCGTATCTTTATTGATGCTTACTCCTAAGCCCTGAACCAACGCATCGTAGTGCTGGTGAACCGTTTTCAGCAGGATTGGATTACTCCAACCATCCGTCACACTGTGGTGCGCCGTCTGAATCAAGGTGTATTGACGCTCTGCCCGCTTAACCAGTGCGACTCGGAACAGCCCGGGTTTTGATAAATCGAACGGCTTGCGACGCTCTTGAGCCTGCAAGTCATCGATTCGTATATCGTGTTCGGATTCAGATACCCCAGAGAAGTCATGCAGAGTAAAGCGTTCACTCACATTCGATTTATCACTGATCACCTGAACAATCTCACCATCCCAGTGAAACGCCAGACGCAACGCTGGATACTGCTGTGCGGTTAACTCCCAAGCCTGTAGGTAAAGTGAGTGGTCAATGTGTCGTTCATAGTCCACCAGCACCTGAAGGCGATACGCGTCGTCATCGGGACGACTGATGTGATGATAAACAAACCCTTGTTGCAAACTGCTGGCTGGGTATATGGCTTCAAGACGAGCAGATCCGCTTACGCCAGATTGAATGACTTCAAGTTGTGGCTGGTGGAGGTTTGGACATTGGAAATCACTGGCGGTTTTGATACCCCCGGCTTTTGTCGTTTGTTCACACAGTGCTAAAACACGTTTCAGCGCAGATTTGAAAGACTCAACAAAACTCGCGGTTTGGTTTTGGGGCAGTTGAGAAAGCACCTCAAATTTCAACCGACCATTAAAGACGCCACCATTGATGTTTAATCTTGCAGAATCTTGGTTCTGAGAACCAATCACCTCACCGGCATCATCGTCTGTTACGCTCCAAAGTGCCGTTTGACCTGAGCTGTCCAGTTGACCGAGATAGTTGAAGTAAACATCAGGCAATGAATGTGATGCCAACACGGGGGCAAACGCGCCGTAACCGATGCCTTTTTCTGGAATGGCACGTAACATCTCTTTAGTGGAGATGAGTGTGTCTGACAGCTCAGAATGCGTACGTAGCCTGACCGGATAAGCCGTGGTAAACCAACCTACCGTGCGGGAGATATCCAATGAATCATCAATCGGCTCTCGACCATGCCCTTCAAGCGTAATGTGATGAACGGGCTGTTCAAACGTCTCAGTCATCGCATCGCTTAACGCCGTCAGCAGCAGGTCGTTAATTTCCGTCTGATAGCCCTGATTTGCGCTGTACACAAGCTGATGTGTCTCTTGCTCCGACAGGCTCAATTCCGCTTTGTGCTGAGGTGTTTGAGCATAGTCTACGGGTGAGTAGTCGGCGACGACTCGGTTCCAGTATTCCTGCTCTGCAGGGTGCGATTCTGGGTAGCAAGCAACGGCATCTGCCCATTGGCGATAACTACTGGTTTTGTCACCTAATGTCCTGCCGTTTACCAGCGCTTGCAGATCATCCGCCAGAATGCGCCAAGACATCGCATCGATAATCAGATGGTGGAAGGCAAACCACAACCTGGCTTCACCATTGGAATACCCTTCTATATGTGCAGCTCGCCACAATGGACCTTGGGACAAGTCGAAGTCGCTTTGCCAGCGAGTCAGTTGAGCCCTTATTGCGTCTTGCGTCATCGACATGGCGTTCAGCCTGCCAAGCGGCGCTAAAGTGACCTCTTTGAGGTAAATCTGCTCTGGTTTGCTAACAGAAAGATTGAATCGCGCTCTGAGGATGTCATGCTGCTTCGCCAGTTTATGCACCGCATCCTCAAGGGTTTGGTGCTCCAAGCCACTGGGTACTGTCAGCATAAACGCCTGATTCCAGTGATGTGGGTTCTCAAGCTTCTTATCAAAGAACCACTGCTGAATAGGCAGTAAAGTACACTCGCCTTCTAGCGTGCCCTGTTCCGCGATGATTTGAGTAACTGGAGCAGCTTCTGACAGACGCTCACTCAATTGGCGGACGGTCGGGCAGTCAAACATGTCTTTGACCTGAACCGAGAACCCTGCCTGACGAAGTTTGGACACGAGTTGAATGGCAATGATGCTGTCGCCACCGATACGGAAGAAGTTGTCGTTAACCCCAATGCTTTCCACACCCAGCACTTGCTTCCAGATCTGGCAGAGCGCCAATTCCTGCTCATTGTCGGGTGCCACATAGTTATTCTGGTCGACAAATTCAGGCTCTGGGAGCGCATTCCTATCTAGCTTACCTGCACTCGACAGCGGAAAAGCTTTCATTGGAACAAACGCCGCTGGCACCATGTAAGCCGGAAGTCGCTGGGATAAGTATTCGCTAAGTTCACCAAAAGTCAGCGATTTAGAGGCGATGTTGGGTGTATTGGTCAGATTCTCTCTGGAAATGTCTGTACCTAAATCCAGATTAGTGATGTTCACATTGTCTCTGTGGGAGAAGAACAGATGCAGCTTGCCAGCCTGACTCGCTTCATTGGCATGTAGCACCTTAAGCGTGTAACCGTAGCGCTTAGCTTGGTCATGTAGTGCTTCGATTGACGCGATGTATTCCAATGACACTGGTCTTGCATTCAAATTCGCCAGTACAGAACAGACCCGCTGATCTGGGTAACCACTCACCCACAGCTCTTCATATTGCTGCTCTTTTTGTTGCAGCAGATCGTCCAACTGAAAATCGGGCGTGTAAGTCACAGAGTGGAACGAAGTGAGTTCTGACTTCGAAGATGTTGTCGAGGTTCTGTCCACTTTGATGATCACATCAAACCGGAATCGATTCATTTCATGTTCTGCGTGCCCACGCTTTGGCAGAATCTCTACTGACTGTACGCAGTCAAACTGGTTCGACAATGCCAAAAAGTAAGCGGCGGCAATGGCTAACTCGGTTTCTTTTGATGCCAGCCATTTGGCTTGCTTCACCAATTGACGAGCAGGTTTGTCTGGAGAACGGTGGGACAAGATTGCCAGGTGAAACGCTTCAAGCAGGCGCAAATCTCGGATGTCCCCTAAGAACAATTGACCCTTATCGCTCATACCCTCAATGGCTTGTTTCAGCACTTTGTCGAGATACTGTTGACTCGGGAAATACTGAGACACCGAGTTCATCACTATGGTATCAACGGATTGCCCTTCCAATGACAAAGCAATCTGATCTGCCGGGCAGCTTACAAATTCACTGTTCCTCTCATAGCCCAGCACCGACGCGGCATGAGAAAGTCGCTTAATCGCATTTTCAGAGAAATCGGTGGCAATGTAGTGCTCGCACTGGCGATGCAAAGGGTAATAAATCAGACCAGAGCCAGAGCCAATCTCCAATACGCGACGAGGGTGCAAATTAGCAATTCTGGAAACCGTCGCATCTACCCACTCCCTCATCTCTTCAGCAGGAATGGGCGTATGAGTGAAGGAGCTCTTCCAGCCGCGAATGTCGAATTGGTCAATCGCCTGATTGTCAGATTTGTATTCGGCTTCGTACACACTTTTCCAGATGGCGACTCCATCTTCTTCCAGACTGCCATCGGATACCTGCGCGGCTTTTTCCGTGTAGTACCCCACCAATTTTTTCTCACCGGATTTCTCCACGGTGTGTACACACGCATTCTGAATACCTGGGTGGGCTTGCAACGCGGATTCGATCTCTTCAAGTTCAATACGGTACCCCCGCACCTTCACCTGAAAGTCGTTGCGCCCCAGATATTCCAGATCGCCATTCTCGCGGCGGCGAACCAGATCGCCGGTTTTATACAGCTTGTTGCGTCCCGTCTGAATGTCTTGTTGTGAAGCAAAGGGATTGTCCACAAAGCGTTCCTGTGTCAACACCTCGCGATTTAGATACCCGTCGGTTACCGCAACACCACCAATGTACAGCTCACCCGGCAAACCATCTGGACACAGTTGAAGCTGCTCGCTGTGCGGGTCCATGACCCATAGCTGAACGTTTTGGATCGCCTGACCGATAGGCACGGTATCCGTCTCGTTAAGCAGGCAGTCGTAATAGCTGACTTCGATGGATGCCTCTGTTGGACCGTATTGGTTATGTAGGCTTGCCCCGTGTTGATTGATGGCATTGAACAGCCGGATATGTTCGGGAGTCAGTGCGTCCCCGCTACAAAATACGCGTTTCACACTGGATGGCAGAGACAGGTTAGCTTGCTGAAGGTAGTGGCTCAGCCCAGTCAGCATAGGGGGAACAAAGTGAACCAGAGTGACGGAGTGATGGCGAATGGTCTCCAATATCAGTTCTGGTGACTGATGCGCTTTAGGCGCTGACATGACGATGGCGGCACCTGTCCAGTTCGCCCACAACAGTTCCCAGACCGACACATCAAACGTGTAAGGCGTTTTTTGCAGAACCCGGTCCTGCTCACTCAATGGATACTGGCTTTGCAGTGCTTCGATTCGGTTGACGACTCCGGTATGCGGCACCATCACACCTTTAGGTTGCCCCGTAGTACCCGATGTATAGATGATATAAGCCATGTCGCGGCTGGTGGTTTGGGTATCCAGGTTCTGAGCTGACTGTTTGGCGTAGGTCTCGACGCTATCAATGCATATGCATTCGGCTCCCAGCCCTTCTATGGTTTCTAAAACCGACTTTTCCCACGTTTGCTGCGTCAGGATAAATTGCGCTTTGGTGTCTTCAAGGATGTAGCGAGTACGCTTAACCGGGTTATCAGTCGCAATGGGTACATATGCCCCACCCGATTTCATCACTGCCAGAATACCGACCACCATCTCTAAGCTGCGATCCAGATAAAGTGCGATAGGCGTATTGGGAGATAAGCAATGTCGGTTTCGATTCAGATAACTTTCTTGAAGAAATCTCGCTAGCTGGTTCGCCCGCTGGTTTAACTGGCGATATGTCAGTGAGTGCTCACCAAATATCAGCGCGATGTTGTCTGGTGTTTTTTCCACTTGCGCTTCAAACATGGCGTGAAGCGTTTTGCTGCTTTGATACGGTTTTTGCGTTTGATTCCAACGCTCCGAATCCGCAAGTAACCGAGATAAATCCAACAGTGGCAACTGGCCAACCGACGATGACGAAGACATCTGGCATTGAATAATATGCTCAAATATCTCGCCAAAACGCGTAATGGTGCTTTCGTCAAACAGCGCGGGCTTATAGTTAAATGCCACACGTATTGAATCAGACTCATCTCGACAGATCAGGCTTAAGTCGTAACGGTTTTGATCATTACCAAGACGTTCCTCACCATATGGGCTCCAGCCATCTGCCTGGTATTGCTCACCTAAATGGCTTCGGTGTTCACGCAACAGAAACAAAGTGCGCGCGACCTGCCCATCCTGGCTGTCTTGCGTAATGTTGAGTTCTCGGTTTATCTGACCAAGGGAAATGTCGCTGTGTTCAATCGCATCAAATACCGTTTTTTGAACGGTTTGAGCCACTTCCCAAAAGGTCTGATGCGGGTCTGGCTGAACCCTGAGTAACGCCTCTCCGGCAAACAGACCTACCAACTCGCGAAGTTCTGGACGGCTTCGGTTGGTTAACGCAGACGCGATGGCGAGATCCGACTGACCTGTGATGCGGTGCAGCAATACCGAATACGCCGACAGCAAAGTGGAGTACAGCGATACGCCCTGCTCGGTGCAATGCTGCTTCAGCCATTGGGTCAGCGAAGCAGGCAATACATGCTCCCACTGGCGTACCTCTGTATCCGCCTGAATCCCAGGCATTCTGTCAAAAGGGAGCGACAGCGAAACATCACACTGATTTAACTGCTGCTTCCAATACGCCAGGTGCGCTGAACGACGATTTTGTTGCGCCTCTTGTTGCAACCAGTGGGCGTAGTCCCCCTGCTGAATCGGTAGCTCTGGAAGTACTGTCTCATTTGAACCGCAATGGTAGTGATGGAAAAAATCGCGCTCAAAGTTCGCTATCGAGCCTCCATCAAAAATCAAATGCGAGAAAACAAAGATAACTTTGGTATCTTCACCCTGAAGGGCGTGAATACGAAAAAGCGGTCCATTGTGTAAATCAAAAGGTTCGGCAATGAATTGCTGGATGACGTGGTTAAGATCGTTTGGGTCTGAAAGCTCAACAGACTGGTCAATGGCGTAATGAACTTCGGGTAACACACATTGCTTTAGCTTGCCTTCTTGGTTTCTGAATACGGTTCTCAGGCTTTCATGTCGTTGAACCACCTTATCCATCGCCGCTCGCACCGCATTCGCATCAAAGTTCTCTACCCTATACATACAAGGAATGTTGCTGGTCGACACCGATTCATTCAGGCTTTCCAGCACCCACATATCCTGTTGCAGCTCGGTCACCGGCAAAGTGTTAGTCTCTCGACTGACCTTTGAGATCCGACTCGTCGGTTTGAGTTTACGTTTAGCCAGAAGCTTTTTTCTTTGCTCTTGGGAAAGCGAAAGTCTTCCCTTTCTTTCACCACTCATACATTGCTCGCCTTATTGCTGACTGGTTGTTTTCATTGTTGTATTTCGATTGATGGCTACTCAGACGCCATCAGGGCTTCGATTTCTTCGTCACTCATGTCTGCCAGAATCAGATCTTCTATCCAGACGGAAAGATCTCGAATGGTGTTTGCGCGTGTAATAAAGTCGGAAAACTTCACTTCAACACCCAACTCAGAATGCACCGCCCCTAGAAGCTGAATTGCCAGAACTGAAGTCCCCCCCATCGCCATAAAGCCTTGTTCACAACATATGGGAGAACGATTGAAGACTTCACACCAGAGTCTGTGAACTTCTTCCTCAATGTCGGTTTCAGGGACATAAATTTCAGGTTTAGACAAGGAAGCGCCCTGTACATCGACGGGTTCCATTAACTGGATGGGGCGCTGGGCAAGGCTCTTGCGATCCACTTTGCCGTTGTCGGTCAATGGCAAGGTGGTGAGCAGTTGGATATGGCTGGGAATCATGTAATCGGGAAGTTTTGATACCAATGCTTCACGAATTTGTCCCGGGCTAAGCGACTCGTCAGAATGGAGCACCACAAATGCAGCAATACTGTCTTTGACCGACTCATTTTGTGAAAGGACAACCCCGACTTGCTGGACGTCGGAAACGGCTAAGATATGGCTTTCAATATCACCCAACTCAATACGATGGCCGTTGACTTTGACTTGATGATCTATGCGCCCTAAGCACTGATAGCTGCCATCGAGTTGGCGCACGCCTAAGTCGCCTGTTTTGTAGAGTTTCCCATTGGGTACTAAAGGATGTTGTACAAAGCTTTGGGCGGTTAACTCTGGCTTTTTCCAGTACCCTGCACTGACACCCATTCCTGTAATGCAAAGCTCCCCTACCTCACCTTCTTCAACAGGCTGCGCTTCTTCATTCAGAAGGTAAACTTGCGTATTGAGAATCGGGAGGCCAATATCCACCTGGCTTCGATGGGTAAGCTCCTGAACGCAAGACCACACGGTGGTTTCAGTGGGTCCGTACATGTTGAATAGGCGCGCGGAGGTCGCGCTTTGCAGTTTTTCGAGTAAAGGCTGCGGCAGAGCTTCGCCACCAATCAGCAGTAGATTGAGTTTGGACAGCGCCACCGTGAACATGGGGTCTTCCAAGAGTAATGTCAGATGCGATGGCGTGATTTGAAGCGCATCAACAGATTCCGTCACCTGTGCCAGTGCCGTGGCGGATTTACGTTGGTCGTCAGAAACAAGGTGTACAGATAATCCCTGCAGCAGAGCAACTATCGATTCGAGCACAAAAATGTCAAAGCATACCGTGGTCAGTGACGCGATACTGGCAACGCTGTCCAGACCAATGCTTTCCTGCATACCGGCATTAAAGTTCAGTAAGTTTTGATGGGTAACACACACGCCTTTCGGCTTTCCTGTCGAACCGGAAGTGTAAATGATATAAGCCAAGTCAGAAGGTTGGCTGGTATGCGCATCAAAACCCGAAGACATGGCTTCATATACAGAAGCACGAATCACGCAGAAATCAGATTGAACGCTTATCGCATTCATACATTCCAAACCGCTCTCATCAACCAACACTGCATGGCACTGACTGTCTTCAAGCATGTATTCAATGCGAGAGCTTGGGTAATTCAGGTCTATCGGAATGTACGTCGCCCCGACTTTTAATATCGCCAGCATAGAAACGATGGTATCAATAGAGCGTTCCAATAAAATGGCAACTCTGTTTTGTGGTTTTATCTGACTACTTATAAGTAAATTGGCAAGCTTGTTTGCTTTTTCTTCTAATTGACTAAAGCTTATTGCCTGATTATTAAAGACCACTGCGTTATTGTCTTTCGACAATAGCACTCTTTGTTCAAACAATCGTTGAAGGCTTATATTTTGATATTGATCACAACCATCAATCATATTTGTTCCACGTAATATTATTCATAAATGTAAAGCTATCTCTTTGAAATAGCCTTTAAGAAATATCTGAATACCGGTATTTAATTATTCGCTTTAAGCCTTCGCTCTAGCAGTGCTCTTTTATTAATTTTTCTTTTTATCGCAGGATTTACTGAATTAGATTCTGGTTGAGATCTCTTTTCTGATAACTCAGGTGGCGACACATATCCACTTTTTTCAGATACCAAAGTTTCAACCAGACGATTGATTGCTGAAAACGGCTGCTCCTGATTGATATGGTGGGCCACCTCTATACATCGCTCATTCAACAAGCCAGAACTAAGTTCATCGATAGATTGTCGAAGCGTTTCTGTATTCCAGTCAGATTGTGGCAGGAATCGGCCGACTCCCAATGATTTAACCCTTCTGGCGTTATCAGGTCCGTCAGTCATATGAGCCATGACAAGCTGGGGGACACCTGAAGCCAGGCACTGAGCGGTACTGCCAATTCCGCCATGGTGAACAACTAAAGAGCAATGTGGAAACACCTTATCAAAAGGCAATCTTCTGGCTCTCAAAACCTTCGAAGACAAAGTATTAGGGAGCAAGTGGTCGTGCTCTGTCACGACGATAACCGCTCGGTCAAATTGCTCACAGGCCTCTATCGCGATTCGATAAAAATCTTTTGAAATCAGCTGGCTAGTTCCACCCGTAATTAATATAGGGTTAGGGTATTGAGACAGAAAGTGGGCAATGTTGTCCGGCATCCCATCGGATTCGTCAGGTTGAGATAACGGAAAACCTATGGCTTCAGGTGTTAACTGCCCCGAGATTTCAGAATTCCACTCTGAAAGGTGACTCCATAGCGCCAGACTGTGAGGTGCTGAGCACTGGTAATCCAGCCATGTGGACTGGGTGCTAAGACCAAGTTCACTTCTTAACTCATTGATTTCACGATCTGTTAACGCTTTAAAGCTTTGATTGATGAGCGTCATGTAGCTTAAATTGCTTGGGGCAAGATATACGTTGATGTAAGGAATCTTGTGCACCTCAGACAGGTGCATGGCAGCAATACTGGAGCGGCAGCGCCCAATGATCACGGTATCAGGCTCACCAGCCCATTTAGCCATAATATTGAATTCTTTAAGGCGACGCTCTGGGCTTAAATATTGATTCCGAAAAGCTTCGAATTGTTGTGGCTGGGTGAAGGGTTCAAGGAAATCTGGTAAAGCCACTTGCAACTGTTGGTATTCCTGCTCACTTTCCAAGGCAGTAAAATTCAGCCCAGCTTCGTCAGCCCAATCCTTATAACCATAATGACTGAAAACACGAACTTGATGTCCCTGCTTTTTTAAATACACGCCCATTCGAATAAAAGGAAGTATATCTCCTCCCACCCAATGGCTAACCAGTAATATATTCGCCATTTAATGTTCCAAGCCCATTTATAAACACCAAAACTAATAACAACACTATTAGTTTGATTTATTTTTTACTGCGAAAAATATCACCAATAAAATTAGGGTTACATTAAGTTTGGATGAAAGTTAGACACACTTAACAATTATAAATTACTGTTCCAATGGTTTATCTATCTTGAGATTTATATTCTAGACAAAAGAAAAAAGCCGATATAAATCCGAAAAAGAAAAGCTTTACATCAATATATAGGAATAAAAATAAATGTAATTACCATTTATTTGACTTAGATTATTTTTTATTGACTAATTAAATAACAAAAAGGCAGCCATGATGCTGACTGCCTATTTTGATAAAAATAGTAATGACTATTACGCGTTTGAATAAAACTCTCTGTCGCCCAACCAACGGTCTATGATAGCTTGAGCATTGTTTGGATATTGCTCGTGCAGGTGTCTGGCAATACGCTGAACTTCTGGGATCATTTTTTGGTCTCGCACCAAGTCGGCAATCTTAAAGTCTGCCAATCCGGTTTGTTTTGTTCCAAGCAGTTCACCCGGTCCACGAATTTCCAAATCGCGCTGTGCAATGACAAATCCATCGTTACTTTCTCGAAGCACACCCAAGCGCTTCTGGGCTGTTTTTGAAAGCGGTGAGTGATAAAGCAGTACACAATGGCTGGCAACCGACCCTCGCCCAACTCGTCCTCGTAACTGGTGAAGTTGTGCCAAGCCTAGCCTTTCCGGGTTCTCGATGATCATCAAGCTGGAGTTGGGAACATCCACTCCTACTTCGATGACTGTTGTTGCCACCAGCAAATGAAGTTCATTGCTTTTGAACTGCGCCATAATGGCTTGTTTTTCAGCGGGCTTCATTCTGCCGTGCACCAACCCGACTTTAAGTTCAGGCAGTTGAAGCTTCAGCTCTTCGGCGGTATCCGCGGCAGCTTGCGCTTCTAACACTTCGGATTCATTAATCAGGGTACACACCCAGTAGGCTTGCTTGCCGTCAAGACAGGCACTGCGGACTCGGTCAATCACATCTTTACGTCTGGTATCTGGGATCGCGACAGTTTGAATGGGGGTTCGCCCTGGCGGTAGCTCATCAATAACCGAGGTTTCCAAATCGGCGTATGCCGTCATGGCTAGGGTTCTTGGGATTGGGGTGGCGGTCATGATCAACTGATGTGGATAATAGCCTTGTTTGGTGCCTTTCTCCCTCAGCTCCAAACGCTGGTGTACCCCGAAGCGATGTTGCTCATCAATGATCACCAGTGACAGGTTTTTGAACTCCACATGTTCCTGAAACAGTGCATGCGTACCTACCACCATTTGTGCTTCGCCGCTGGCAATAGAAGCCAGTTCTTTCTCTTTGGCTTTGCCTTTTAACTTGCCAGCCAGCCAACCCACCATAATGGGCTCGCCGTTTAACTTTATTTGTTCAAACCAGTTGGCAAAGTTGATGGCGTGTTGCTCTGCGAGTAACTCGGTTGGGGCCATCAAAGCGACCTGCTGCCCGTGCTCCAGAGCTCGAACCGCCGCAAGCGCAGCAACCAGAGTTTTACCGGAACCCACGTCCCCTTGCACCAATCGCATCATTGGGTGAGGCTTCTCTAAATCTTGCTCGATTTCCTTCACCACGCGCTGCTGTGCCCCCGTTGGGCTAAATGGCAATAGATCCAGCAATTGATTTTTGAGCCCATCCACATTTGGCAAAGGCAACGCGGCATCCAGTTGAGTTTTGCTCCGAACCGCCAGCATGGACAGGTTTTGCGCCAGTAGTTCTTCTAAAATCAGACGCTTTTGAGCGGGGTGTTCACCTAAGTCAAAAGCTTCTAAATCAATCGAAGGAGAAGGTCGATGGATAATATGCAGCGCTTGCCCCATAGTCATCTGATTGTTGTACAGACCGGAAGGAAGCAGCTCAGTGACAGCGGCCTTATCCAGCAATTCCAGAGCCTGATCAGTCAGGTTACGTAGCGTGATCTGACGAAGCCCTTCCGTCGTCGGGTAAACTGGCGTTAACGTGGGTTCGGTTTCGGCTTTTTGATCCGCCGCGTGGAATTTGTATTCGGGGTGAATGATCTCCAACCCGTTAGCGCCACGCTTTATCTCACCGTAAGCGTGTACCAACTTACCGTTAGAAAAATTGTTCTTCATCCCTGCGGTGAAATTGAAGAAACGCAGAGTAACGGTGCCATTGCCATCGCTAATTTTAACTACCAGCATTTTTCGACGACCAAATATGGTGTCTACTCCCATGACTTTCCCCTGCACCGCCGCCCATAGCCCAGGGTGAACTTTCGCCATGGGATAGACTCGGGTACGGTCTTCATAACGGGAAGGCAGATGAAACAAAAGATCCTGCACATTGTGCAGCCCAACTTTGGCAAGCTTTTCTGCTACTTTCGCACCCACGCCGGAAAGCTCAGTCAGTGGAATGGCAGATAACAGTTGGGACATAGGAATGCTCTCTTGCTCAGAAAAGTAAACGTGGATTCAGAGAGTTAGTTTGACTTGCTATCGCAAGATCTTCAAGGGGGCAGAAAACAACAGAGCCTCGATTTTCGAGGCTCTGTCTGCTGCGTTGTTTATTTCGCGGTCGGGAAACTGATCTGGACTTTTAACCCGCCTTCGCTGCGATTGTTGACCACCACCGAGCCATGATGCTGACTCATGATGCGTTTCACTATCGCAAGCCCCAGCCCGGTGCCTTCACTTCCTCGGGCGGTATCACCTCGGGTAAAGGGTTCAAACAGTTTGGCAATCTGGTCTTTTTCGATACCGGGACCATTATCTTCCACACAGACCCACGCCAACTTGTTATCTGCAGTCATGCCGGAGCTGACCTTAACCCAGCCGTCTCCATAGCGAATGGCGTTGACCACCAAGTTACTGATCGCACGTTTGATGGCGATGGGGCTGCCGAGCACAGGTTTGCTGTCTTCAAAGAAGTCGGTTTCGACCTGAATTTCGTAGCCGCCTTCTGAGCTTGCTACTTCTTTTGCTATGTCATTCAAGTGAATTGAGGTAAACGACTCTTTGTTAACCGGCTTCAGGTAATCCATAAACTGGCTGATGATCTCGTTACATTCTTCCGTGTCACTGATGATGCCTTCGGCAAGGTAAGCATCTTCCGGGGACATCATCTCTGTTGCCAGACGGATTCGGGTGAGCGGAGTACGCAGGTCATGACTGATGCCCGCCATCAGCAACGCCCTATCGCCTTCTAGTTCCTGAATACCACGGGACATCTGATTAAAGGCTTTCGCTACTGCTTTTATCTCCGTCGCTCCACGTTCTGGAACAGGTGGTGGGATCTCTCCACGCCCTACGCTCTTCGCGGCACGCTCTAATGCCATCAGAGGGCGGTTTTGCAAACGTATGAACAGCCAGCCACCGGCGATAATCAGTAACGCACCAATCAGGCTATTACGGAAAAACGGAGCAAAGTCTTCTTCCTGCAATTCAGAAAGAGGAATACGAATAAGAAACCCGGGAAGCGATTCAATTTTTACCCAAAGAACATAGCTTTCGTCTGACAGAATCAGGCGAACGTGACTTTCCCGATCCAATGCAGTCGTCATTTCCTGACTCATAAGTTCGATTTCAGTCGCGCGGTCATACTCTTCCACAATGGCTTCGTCCAGAGTATGCATGGTGACGCCAAGCTGCTCTAACAGCTTTCTACGCTGAGGTGCATCGAGTGTCACTCCGGATTCAAGCTCTACACTTTCATCCAGCATCAGGTTCATTTCGTAGGCAAGAATACGGTTGAACTGTTGCAGGCTGGGCAAAAGCGCGTAGTTGTAGACAGCAAAATAAGAGAACACCTGACTGGCGATCAGCAAAGTAAGAAAAAGAAAAATACTTTGGGTGCGGGAGCTGCGTAATCGCATGGAAGGCTCCTTGGGATGTTTGTTGTGATTAGGGTCTGAAGACCTATTGTGATGAAAAAAGTTAGGGAGTAAGTTCGTCACGTTTGTGCGTCTTTACTCCCTATCTTAACGGTTTAGTCAGGATTACATCTCTTTGCCGTCTGGCACAAATACGTAACCTAGTCCCCAGACCGTCTGAATATAGCGTGGGCGGCTTGGGTCTTCTTCCAGCATACGTCTCAAACGAGAAATCTGAACGTCGATGGAACGTTCCATTGCTGAGTATTCACGTCCACGAGCCATGTTCATTAGCTTGTCACGAGACATCGGCTCACGGGCATTGGTTACCAGTGCTTTTAACACGGCAAATTCACCGGAAGTCAGAGGCATAGGCTCTTCACCGCGGAACATTTCACGCGTGCCAAGGTTAAGCACAAAATCACCAAACTCGATCACTTTGTCTTCTGCACTTGGCGCACCTGGTGCTTCAATGGTCTGACGACGCAATACCGCACGAATACGGGCAAGCAATTCACGAGGGTTAAACGGCTTTGGCAGGTAATCATCGGCGCCCACTTCCAAACCAACGATACGATCGATTTCATCGCCTTTTGCCGTCAGCATCAGAATAGGCAGCATGTTGTTGGCATTACGCAAGCGGCGGCAGATAGACAAGCCATCTTCGCCTGGTAGCATCAAATCCAACACCATCAGATGAAAGTTTTCACGTGTTAGCAGACGATCCATCTGTTCGCTGTTGGCAACACTACGCACCTGAAAACCTTGTTCAGATAAGTAGCGCTCTAACAATGAACGTAAACGAGCATCGTCATCTACCACTAGTATTTTGTAGTTCTCTTGCATAGATCTTACTTCCGCTAACAACTTTTAACATCGCCATAAAGGTAGCATTGACTGAGCGTTTTTCACTCGATCAATTGTTACACTTTATTTCCTCGCTTCATATATGAAACATCTGTAGGTGGACGAGTATATACTTTATCTCATACGGACAGCGAGAGAATATTGTCAGAGAAATCTTCTTTATCAGAGAATTATGCTTCTATATCACAGAAGATGATTCTATTTTTTCAATTGTCACAGGAATGGATTTCGAAATAGGAGTAAAACTCAGCTCCCCATGACTGTCTAACGCCACTAGAGGATTGGTTTCTGGGAAATACGCAGCCAGATTGCCTGCCGGAATATCGTAAGGCACCAGCTTAAACTCGCTGACTTTTCGCTCAACATCATCCCCCCAACAAGCCGCAATAGTTACCCGATCGCCCTCTTCCAGCCCGAGCAGTTTGATATCTGAAGAATTAATAAACAACACTTTACGCTCACCGGTAACGCCTCGATATCGGTCATTAAACCCGTAGATGGTGGTGTTGTACTGGTCATGCGATCTCATGGTTTGTAACACAAAAACGGGAGCACTGTTTTTCCTCGGCTTCGCCCACTTGATAATAGAGTCAGGCAATTCGTGAGAATGAAATGTCGCTCTATTGCTCTCCGTCATCCAGATCCGCTCTGCCGCTCGGTTACCAAGATAAAACCCGCCAGGCTCTTTGATGCGCTGATTAAAATCATCAAACCCGGGAATGGTGCGCTCGATTAAGTCTCGGATTCGGTCATAGTCTTCGACTAACGAAAGCCAGTCGACCGGACTTTTCCCCAGAACTGCATTAGCCATACCAGCCACAATGACAGGTTCAGAGCGCATGTTGGCAGTATCACTTTCGACTACCCCACCTGACGCATGAACCATGCTGAACGAATCTTCAACCGTCACCTTTTGTGCCCCGTTTTTTTGCAGATCGATGTCGGTGCGCCCCAAACAAGGCAATAGCAGAGAGGCTTTTCCGGGAGTCACGTGAGTGCGATTCAGCTTGGTTGCGATATTCACCGTTAATTCGCAGGACGCCAGAGCTTTGAGGGTTCGCTCGGTATCCGGCGTCGCCGCAGCAAAGTTTCCGCCTAAAGCGATGAAGACTTTGCTTTCTCCATTTTCCATCGCTTGAATCGCTTGCACTGTGTTGTGCCCTGCTTTTCTGGGTGGATTAAACCCAAACTGCGCTTCAAGAGAATCCAACAAAGCGGCAGGGGCTTTTTCATCAATCCCCATGGTTCGGTCACCTTGTACATTACTGTGACCACGCACCGGGCAAAGACCGGAGCCCTTCTTGCCAATTTGCCCACACAGCAACTGAAGATTAGCCATCTCCTGAATGGTTTTCACCGAGTGATGGTGCTGGGTAATGCCCATCGCCCAGGTCAGAATCACATTTTCACTTTGCTGATAAATTCGCGCTGCCAGCTCTATCTCATTTTGTTTAAGCCCGGATTGTTCGGTGATTTTGTCCCACGGTGTAGCTCGCACAGTATCGAGGTAAGTATCTAAACCAAGCGTGTGATCCTTTATGAATTCCGCATCAAACACCGACGACGGTGCTCTCTCTTCCATCGCCAGCAAAGCTTTGACCATTCCGCGCACCACAGCCATATCGCCACCCAGCTTTGGCGTAAAGTAATGGTGAGTCAGCTGAGTACCACCGCCAGTCAGCATTTCATCCATCGCTTGTGGGTTAGTAAACTTTTGCAGCCCTCGCTCTTTCAACGTATTAAAAGTCACGATGTTTGCCCCTCGCAAAGAAGCACTCCTTAACGTGTCCAGCATTCGAGGGTGATTGGTCCCCGGGTTTTGCCCAAATACAAAAATGGCGTCCGCGTGTTCAAAGTCATTCAAGGTGACAGTACCCTTTCCCACACCGATCGACTGTTTTAGCGCTACACCACTGGCTTCATGACACATATTGGAACAGTCTGGAAAATTGTTGGTGCCATAGACGCGCACAAACAACTGATACAGGAATGCCGCTTCGTTACTGGCTCTGCCAGAGGTATAGAACTCTGCCTGATTGGGATCAGGCAAGGCTTTTAAGTGCCTGGCGATGAGTTCAAACGCCTCTCCCCACCTGATTGGCTGATAGTGGTCGGATTGTGCGTTATAAACCATGGGCTCGGAAAGTCGCCCCTGATCTTCCAAAAAATAGTCGCTCTGCTTGGCAAGCCATGAGACTGGGTAAGTTGCAAAGAAATCGGCTCGCACACGTCGGCTGGTCGCTTCCCAGTTCACGGCTTTCGCACCATTTTCACAGAACTTAAAGCGGCGATTTTCTTCTAACTCGCCCCAAGCACAACCGGGGCAATCAAAACCATCGTGCTGGTTGGTGCTGAGTAAGTTACGAATATTGCGAATGACGCTTTCACTTTTCATTAAGTGCTGAGTCGTGCTCATTAAAGCACCCCAGCCGCCCGCATTACCTTTGTATTTTTTAACTGTCATGACTGACTCCGATATCCGTATCAGATATGTCTCATTTTCTACATACTTTCCGACAAACGATGCTCACCGCAATAGACGTTAAAAGACGCTTGCTGACAAAACCCAATCAATGTCACCCCAAAGCGATGCGCCATTTGCACTGCAATGTGAGTAGGAGCGCCGACGGAAACCACAACGGGGATTCCTGCTACTACGATCTTTTGCATCATCTCGATGCTAATGCGCCCACTGAGCGCCACCATTTGACCTTGAGCTTCAAGCTTACGGTTACGAGCCCTCAGCCCCACCAATTTATCCAGCGCATTGTGTCGACCCACATCTTCAGCTATCGCCAGAAACTCTCCATGCTCATCAAACAATGCGCATCCGTGTGATGCCCCTGTTTGAGCAAACAGTGCCTGATGGGATTTCAATATCTCGGGCAACTTAGTGACGACTTGGGAATGCAACCAGCCAGACTCCCCTTGCAGGGCAGGAACCCCACGAGTTTCCAGCCAACGGATTGAAGATTTCCCGCAGATCCCGCAGCTTGAATAGGAAGGTGCGCGCGTCAGGTCATCAAAGTCCACAACGACCTTGTCTGATATCTCTACCGCACACTGATTCCTGCCATCCGAGTCTTCGTTCAGATTGATGCTTCGAATGTCCGCAGCGCTCGTTACTACCCCTTCTGCCAGCAGTAATCCAGTCACCATTTCTACGTCTTGTCCCGGTGTTCTCATGGTCGACATCCAGAGTTTTTCGTTGATGGTATCTTCTGATTTCTGGCGCAACCAGATTGCCAACGGTTCCTCAACGACTAAGGTATCTGTCTGAGGAGTAGCGTGACCGCGGCTGATTTTGAGTCGATTGATGCTTCTGACTGATTCGGAACTTTGCTCTCTCACTTGAACGACGGAACCTGTTGCTCTAATTTTTGTCATTGCTGGCTCATTTTCTATTCCATACATAAAATGAAACAGCAAATGACGTGCTACGCCACATCAGAGCATAAAAAATGGGCACTTGATGTCGAAATCGCGACATTCCGTGGCTGAAATTAAATCCCATGTCAAAATTACTCAAATCCCATAAGTTGATGCATTCCATTTGAACCGACTTGTGGTACAACAGACCCTAACTTCGGATACCGCTCAAAGCTGGATGAAAACAAACTTAATTACCCGCGAAGGCTACAACCGCCTGAAAGAAGAATTGGATTTTCTGTGGAAAGAAGATCGCCCGGAAGTCACCAAGAAAGTGACGTGGGCAGCCAGCCTTGGCGACCGCTCAGAAAACGCCGATTACCAGTACAACAAAAAACGTTTACGCGAAATTGACCGCCGGGTTCGCTACCTGCGCAAAAGACTGGAACAGGTCAAAGTAGTGGATTACGCCCCTCAGCAAGAAGGCAAAGTCTTCTTTGGTGCCTGGGTGGAAGTCGAAAACGAAGCTGGCGACGTTAAACGCTTTCGCATTGTCGGCCCTGATGAAATTTACGGTGGAGTGAAAGATTACATCTCCATCGACTCGCCCATGGCGCGAGCCCTACTAAAAAAAGAAGTGGACGACGAATGCGTGGTCCGCACTCCTGAAGGTGAAAAAGAATGGTTTATCAATGCCATTCAGTACGACCAGAGCTAAGCTTCTAGACGTATCGACCTTTCCTACATTCTAAAGAATAACTAAGAGTACACACGGATGAGCCAAGCTATCTGTCAAACCATTGCTCAAGAACTCAGTGTTCGTACCGAGCAAGTCCTTGCCGCTGTTACCCTGATCGACGATGGCAACACGGTTCCATTTATCGCCCGTTACCGTAAAGAGGTGACGGGTGGATTAGATGACACTCAATTGCGTAACCTCGACGCACGCCTTTCTTATCTGAGAGAAATGGATGAGCGCCGCCAGACCATTCTGAAATCGATTCAAGAGCAAGGCAAACTTACCTCCGAACTTGAAGCAGAAATCAACGGCGCTGACAGCAAGACTCGTCTTGAAGACTTGTACCTGCCCTACAAACCCAAACGTCGCACTAAAGGGCAAATCGCCATTGAAGCTGGTTTAGAGCCACTCGCGGACACCCTTTGGCAACAGCCTGAACACGATCCGGAAAGCGAAGCCAGTAAATATTTCAATACTGAAAAAGGCATTGAAGACACCAAAGCCGCTTTGGATGGTGCTCGCGCAATCATCATGGAACGCATTGCAGAAGATGCGAATTTGCTAGAAAAGGTACGTGTGTACCTGAATAAACACGCCGAGTTGAGCGCGCGCGTTATCGAGGGCAAAGAGCGTGAAGGTGAGAAATTCAAAGATTACTTCGAGCACGATGAAGCGATCAGCAAAGCACCGTCACACCGCGCTCTGGCTATGCTTCGCGGTCGTAACGAAGGTTTCTTGCAACTGGCAATGAATGCCGACCCACAACAGGAAGAAGGTCAGCGCGGCTCTTACTGCGAATCCATCATTGCCGAGCATTACGGTATCCACCTTAGCCAAGCTCCTGCCGATAGCTGGCGTAAGCAAGTGATCAGCTGGGCATGGCGCATTAAAATTTCCATGCACATGGAAACCGAGTTGATGGCAGCGCTAAAGGAGCGCGCAGAAATCGAAGCCATTGAAGTATTCGCCACCAACTTAAAAGACCTGTTGATGGCGGCGCCAGCAGGACCTCGCGCCACTTTGGGTCTTGATCCTGGCCTGCGTACAGGTTCAAAAATTGCGGTGGTGGACTCCACGGGTAAAGTACTGGCGACAGACACTATCTACCCTCATCCACCTCAAAAGCAATACGACAAATCTGCACACGTGGTAGAGCAATTGGTTCGCCAGTTCAGTGTTGACCTGATTGCCATTGGTAACGGAACCGCTTCACGTGAAACCGACGCCTTTGTGGCAGACGTTATCAAACGCGGCAACTTAAAAGTGCAGAAGATCATCGTCAGCGAAGCGGGTGCTTCGGTGTACTCCGCATCCGAATTAGCAGCGAAAGAATTCCCGAACATGGATGTGTCGCTGCGTGGTGCAGTGTCGATTGCCCGTCGTCTGCAAGATCCACTGGCAGAGCTGGTGAAAATCGATCCGAAATCCATTGGTGTCGGTCAGTATCAGCACGACGTCAGCCAAAGCCTGCTAGCAAAACGTCTGGATGCAGTAGTGGAAGACTGTGTTAACGCCGTAGGCGTGGATGTAAACACCGCTTCTCCGGCGCTGCTTACTCGCGTTGCAGGGCTATCCAGCACGCTGGCACAAAACATTGTCGACTTCCGTGATGAGAATGGCCGCTTTGAAAGCCGCACAACTTTGAAGAAAGTCGCGCGCCTTGGTCCTAAGGCGTTCGAGCAATGTGCTGGTTTCCTTCGCATCATGGATGGAAAAAACCCGCTAGACGCGTCTTCGGTTCACCCTGAAGCCTACCCGGTAGTGAAATCCATCGCGGAAAAGAATCAGAAAGACGTCAAAGGTATGATTGGTGACAGTGGTTTCCTAAAAGCGCTGAAAGCCGTTGATTACACTGACGACACGTTCGGTTTACCGACCGTTACGGACATCATCAAAGAGCTCGACAAGCCAGGGCGCGACCCTCGTCCTGAGTTCAAAACCGCGACGTTTGCGGACGGCATCAATGCAGTCTCGGATCTAGAGCCGGGCATGGTGCTGGAGGGTGTCGTCTCTAACGTGGCAAACTTCGGCGCCTTTGTGGACATCGGTGTCCACCAAGATGGTCTGGTACACATATCTGCACTGACCGATCGTTACGTGTCTGACCCTCGCGAAGTGGTGAAAGCTGGCGACATCGTCAAAGTGAAGGTGATGGAAGTGGACGTTCAGCGCAAACGCATCGGGCTTTCAATGAGGCTGAATGACGAGCCGGGACAAGACAACCGCAGTTCTCGACCTTCTGGTCAGCGCCAGGACAGAAGCAATCAGCGCAACCGTAACCAAGGGCAACGCAACGAGCCTCAAAACGGTGCAATGGGTGGTGCATTCGCGGCTGCCTTTGCTAATGCGAAGAAGCGTTAATCTCCTCCCAAGTTGAAAATAGAAAGGCGCTGAACTCAGCGCCTTCTTTATATTCCGCGAGTAACCGTTCAGGTTACTTAGCTTTTCGGAACGTATAGTTACCTTTGATTTTTCGCCACAACCCAAACACGTCCGTTCTCGGGAAAATCGCAATTCGCCTAATTTGATAAGGGTCCTGATGGAGTGCATGTGGACCCGAATTGGTCGCGACACTGAAGTCATAACCCAATTCTTTGCTAATGCATTTTGTGTCTTCGTTATGGTCACCATACGGGTAAGCAAACGACGTCAGAGACTTACCCAGTAGCGCTTCCAGCTCTTCTTTGTTGGCTTTGATTTCATGCCTCTGCTGCGCTTCATCCAGTTGGCTGAGCTTCGGATGCGTCAATGTATGTCCACCCACTTCAACCAAACCAGAATCCGACATCTCTTTTAGCTGCTCACGAGACATCAACTCCACTTTACGATCCGGTGTCTCTACCCCTTCTACATCCCAGCGGTTGTAGGTTTCGCCCGTCACCGCATAAAGCACCGCTTTGAAGTTGTACTTTCTCAGCAAGGGTAACAATAACTCATGGTTGTCTTTGAACCCATCATCCACGGTGATCATAATGAACCGCTTACCCGGAGACAGCCTGTGAATGAAGCCCTTGTCTTTCAGATCTTCAAAGGTGACGGTTTCAAAACCCATCTTCTTAATCAGCTGGAAATGCTTTTCAAGCATGTCGATGTGCATGAACGTACCGTTGATGCCTTTTTCCGAGTCGTCCCGAATAAAGCGGTGGTACATGATGATCGGCATCTCTTTTTGCAGCTTGGTGACCGTGACATCCTGATAAATACCTTCAAGCTGCTCAACGATAGAATCCAGCTCGTAGTTCTCTCGAATGGTGCGCGATACATTCTCGTCGCAATGAGGTTGACTCACTGCCTGTTCAACCAGCGCCGGAACTTGAGTGAAGTCGATATCGAGATCTTTCGGTCCAATGTCGCCAAAGTTGGTCGACATCGCTGTCTTGATGTTCTCCTGATTCACCAAGCCGACTAAACTGGCTTCCCCAACCGCCAAGGTTGGTCGACCACAAAGCAAAGACTCCATGGCAACTCGCCCAGCGCCAATAACCAAGTCAGATTGCGCCAACATGGAAACCACATCATCGGTATAACCGGTAAATTCAACCGTATCGGCAAAAGGTTGGAACCGTTCTGTCACCTCGCTTCCAGTCACCACTTTCACATGGTACTTGTCGGTGTCCAGACACTCTTTTAGCAACTGATAACACAAGTCGCCTTTCGGACCGCTCAAGCGACCGATAATCGTGATAACAGGCTTGGTATTCTGAGGGGCTGGCACCCATTGAAATTCCGAGGTATTGATGCCGTTTCGGCTGACTTCCAACTGCGCTTCAGGCACCTCAAGCTCGTCAATAAGCTGCTTTTGAATCGCTTCACACACCGGAAGCGCTTTGTCGCCCATGGCGTGGAATCTTTTGCGCGAAGCATGAACGGGCTGGCGACCATGAACGGTGGTCACCATTGGGGTGTTGGTAAGCTTGCAAGCAATATGACAGCTCCAGCTTGATGCTCGGGAATGTGCGTGCACCAATTGAATTCTGTGTTTTTTGATCAGATAGATAAGGTAGCCAACGTGCCAGAAACGACGAAATATGCTTCGTTTGTTGAAGCGAAGCTTAAAGAACTCCCCTTTGTGCGGCTTAGTCAGAGTATCGGATACGTATTTTACGTTGTGACCCAGCTCTGTGAGTTTATCGCCGACTGTTGTGGCGTAGACTTCCGCACCTGTGACTTCAAGCTGAGACAGCGCCATTAGGATATTCATTATTTGTTTTCCATTGCAGCATTCGAAGCGGTTAACTGGTAGCCCGCTACCAGGTCATGCCAATCTGATTGTTCCCAAAGAATGGAACGTTTTTTCTTTTCTTTTTCAAAGGATCGCAACAGGCGCGCGAGATTGCTTTCTTGCCAACCCGTCCCTGACTGAGTAGCACATTTATCAAAATCGATCAGCCAGACATCGCTCTTCGCATCAATCAGGATGTTGTGAATATTCAGGTCGGTATGGTTCACGCCTGCGTCGTGCATCTTTCTGATTTCTTGCCCAATGCGACGATAAACATCCGAACTCAGCGGCTGTTCGACCAATAACGCCACCAGATCTTTAGCGTCTTTGACTTTCTCAGTCAGGATATCTGCTCGGTAGAGAAATCCCTTTTTCGTTGCCTGCGCGGCAATGGGTTTGGGCACGCGAACACCAGCTTGGCTTAATTCGTCCAGCACCTTTAATTCCTGGTAGCAGCGCGTGTTTTCCCAACCAGAGAACCAGTAATCGTCCCGTACTAACTTGCCGAACAAGCCACCGCGATAGTAGTGCCTTAGCGCCGCCTCTCGACCTTCAAGATCTAAAAACAAGGTGGTTCCTCGCCCTTTGGCACTGCCGATCACCTTACCCGAGGTTTTCCAATATTCAGAATCAAATAAATGATGCTCCGGTTCTACCAGAGCATCATCAAACCAAATAATCTGATTGTCGGAACGAAAGGATTTGAGCATGGTTGTCTACTGAATGTTTAAGTAAGTGGACAGTGTAGCGAATTCAAACGATTAGAAGTAATAAATCGCCAACCCAATGGTGATAGCCATCCCAACATAGTTGTTGTTGAGAAAGGCTTGAAAGCACGCATCACGCTCTCGATGCCGCATTAAGTGTTGCTGATACACAAACAATGCACCTGTCGCCAATACTCCCCAATAGTAGCCGCTGCCAAGCTGTAGCCACATACCCAGAGCAATCAAAAGACCGACGGAAATCAGTTGAAGAATACCAATAATCAGTTTGTCGAAACGTCCAAACAGAATCGCCGTAGATTTAATGCCGATTTTCAGGTCATCGTCGCGATCCACCATGGCGTACTGGGTGTCATAAGCCACCGTCCAGAGCGCATTGATAAGGAAGACCAGCCACACTTGCGGCGGTAATTCACCAGACTGCGCCGCCCACGCCATGGGTATTGCCCAGCTGAAAGCAAGCCCTAAAAAGAGTTGTGGTAAGTGGGTAAAGCGCTTCATAAAGGGGTAAATAAACGCGAGTACGATGCCCACAAATGAAAGCTGAATGGTCAAGCTGTTCATGGTCAAAACCAGAACGAAAGAAACCAACCCTAGCACAGCGAAAAGTGCCAGTGCTTCTTTCGCACTCACTAGCCCGGAAGGCAAAGGTCTGTTTTGCGTGCGTTTCACATGACCATCAAAATTGCGGTCCGCATAATCATTGATTACACAACCCGCAGAACGCATCAGAAAGACGCCTGCGATGAACACCAATAATACGTCCCAGCGAGGAAAGCCTTCGGCGGCAAGAAACAGCGCCCAAAGTGTCGGCCAAAGTAACAACAGAGAGCCAATCGGGCGATCCAGTCGCATCAGTTGGCAATATGCCTGAGCCTTCGCCTTTAGCATTTACACCTTCTCCTTGGTATAGATTGGTGCATCGGGTAAAAACAGTTCCGCCACCAGCATAGGTTTATGATTCATCCAAAGCGTCGATCGCCTTGCCATCAGTTCTCCATTAGGCAGTTTTGCCCAACCAAGCTCCAAACCATCACGATGCACGTTTTCAGCACTGAAAACCGTAAGCCCTAATGGGATGGTACCCTGACGCGCGAGATCAGATTGCTGCCCTTCCAATGAAGAGGTTGGAATTAATGTACGCCCAATGACCCATGGCGTGCTGTCGCCAGACAAAACGACTTCACGTAATAGGCACGATTCCGCAGGCAAACGCTGAAGCTCGTCCCCCGTTAAATGGTCAGTGTCTATTGTGCTGTTATTTAACAAATCAACATCAAGTTTATTGCAACGTTCGGCGAGCAAACGCGACAGCGATCCCGACTCCAACAACCACTGTTTTGAGTGTTCATCACGAAAAGAAAAGTGCTCGGGTTTCTGCCAGGTAACTGATTTCAGTGCGGTTAAGTACAACGATTTCAACTCATCCATACCATTATTCTATTTGACGCATTACAATAAAGCGTGATGCTGGAAAAATTTCTTTTATTTTGGTCACTGTTGACCCAGTATTGTAACAGACTATCGATCCCCAAGTTACCCATAAAAAGAAAAGACCCATTATGATTCGAAATCTTATAAAGCCATTTATCTTAGCTTTTGCACTGCTCTTTTCGGTTGCGGGAGCTGCTGAAGAAGAAAAGACCGGACCGCAATTTGCGTACTACACATTGCAACCGGACTTGACGACTAACTTCCACACCAATGGTAAGAAGCTTGGATATCTACAAGTTCGTATAGATATTATGGTGCCTGATGCGACCTTTGTCCCGTTGCTTGAGCAACATACTCCTCTGATTCGAGATGCAGTTATTGAATTGCTTGGAAAACAAGGGGAAGATACAGTGAAGTCTTTGTCGGGTAGAGAAGAGCTGCGCAAACAACTGATGGCGCACTTGAATGAAATATTGCTTCCCGAGACAGGTAAAACCGTGGTGTCAGATCTGCTGTTCACCAAATATCTATATCAGTAAGAAAGACCATTCAGAAAGTTAGATGAGAAGAGGCGTGAAAGCGCCTCTTTTTTATTCGCGATTTTTACTTCAATACACGTTTAGTGTGCGCGTCAATCAGACCCAAAATACAGCCCGTCACTAAACCCATAACATGTGCCGTGTTGGCGATTGCCATAAAAGGCTGGGCAAATCCGAAAATAAGCCAAACCAACATAAAACCAACTATTGGTTTAGCGATCGTAACCCCAAGATGTGGCGCTTTCCAGCTGAGCATCCAAATGTATCCCAGCAGGGCATACACCACTCCGGACAAACCGCCAAAATTAGGGCCAGCAACAATAAACTGCCCAAGACCAGAAACCGCTGCGGATACTAAAAAGATTTGAATGACTTTGCCGCTGCCCAGCTTTCGCTCGATATCACCACCAAGCTGCCACCACCAAAGAACATTAAACACGATATGTAAAACAGAGAAATGCAGAATGGCATGAGTAAACCAACGCCAGATTTCAAATGCTTGCTGAGAAGATGCCGGGAAATGAAAGAGTTCTAAAAGTGCTCGTTCAAAACCAATAATTTGAGCAAAGAATATGACCCCGCAAACCACCATCCCAATCAAAGTAACTGGACCGGCTTTTGCGGCAATCATGGAACCGACAGAGGGAGAATGGTAGCGAAACTGGCGCTTTCGACTTTCCGCCACTTTCCAGGAAGCTTCTGAATATTTGGGGTCGCCAGGGTCACGAATAAAGGCAGTAAATTCAGCTTTGGCTTCTTCTGCGTCCTGATCATGCAGCAGCCACAAGGCAAAGCGCCCTTCGCCCTCTGGCATCATCTCAACCAAGATATCTCTTGATGCCATATAATCAATATAGGCTTGACCCAGTCTAGGGTTGTCTACTTCCGCCAGTCTTATCACTTATTGTCCTATGCCGTCTCAACAGAGAATCCGCTTCTCTGCCAAGCTTCAAAACCACCATCGACGCTATACACTTCCTCAAACCCCTGATTCACCATGTATTGCGCTGCACCCTGGCTACTCACACCGTGGTAGCACATCACCAAAACAGGCTGCTCAAACTCATGCTCGTTCATAAAAGACACAATCGTATCGTTAGTCAGGTGAAATGCGCTCGGTGCATGTGCCAGAGCAAACGACTGAGGGTCACGAATGTCCACCATCACCGCTTCGCCATTTTCTAATTTCTGTTGTGCTTGTAAGACATCAATATGCTTAAACTGCTCCATTGGATTCCTTATTATGTGACGTTCTTTGAGTAAACTTTTTTATGACCTCAAGTGTAACGTATCCAAAGGCAAAGTTAGACTTGGAAGTAATAAGGTTATCCACGGCTGTGTAATTTTGCACCATTTGTGGAAAACTCTGTGGATTGCGTTGATAAAGTGTTTTTTGGATCTTAGATCCACAATATGTAGTGATGATCTTTGTTTTTCTGTGTGTAAGAGTAAACATATCCCCATAGGACAAAAGGGTCTTCACACCAATATACACCCGTATTTCTCACTTATACCGAAAGTTATTTTCACAGAGTTATCCACAAGCCAGCCTTATTTGAAAGATCAAAAAAGCCGGGTCCTTTCGGATCCCGGCTTTCTAAAAATTTAAGTGCTAAATCAGAACTCGCCTACTGCCAGCTTCAGCTTCTTCATCGCGTTCTTTTCGAGCTGACGAATTCGCTCTGCGGAGACACTGTAAGTATCTGCCAATTCCTGAAGCGTCGCTTTCTGATCATCTAACCAACGAGAACGCACAATGTGCTGGCTGCGTTCATCCAATGTTGCCAATGCATGGCTAAGACGGTTGTTGGTGTGCGTTTCCCAGTTGGATGCTTCTACGTTTTCAGCAACGTCAGAATGCTTGTCTTCGAGGTAAAGCACTGGCGCTGAGTAAGCTGCCGCAGAATCATCGTCTTCGGTCGGCATTTCGAACGTAGCATCTTGTGCGGCAAGACGAGATTCCATCTCACGCACCTCTGAAGGCTCTACACCCAGCTCACGAGCCACGGTTTCTACTTCACCGTTATTAAACCAGCCAAGACGTTTCTTGTTCTTACGCAGGTTAAAGAAAAGCTTACGTTGCGCTTTAGTGGTCGCAATCTTAACGATACGCCAGTTACGCAGTACGTATTCATGAATTTCGGCTTTGATCCAGTGAACAGCAAAAGACACCAGACGAACCCCAACTTCAGGGTTAAAGCGTTTCACCGCTTTCATCAATCCGATGTTGCCTTCCTGAACCAAGTCAGCCATTGGAAGACCGTAGCCAGAGTAACCTCTCGCTACGTGAACAACAAATCGAAGGTGAGATAGAATCAGCCCTTTCGCCGCGTCAATTTCGCCTTTGTAGTGTAATCGTTCGGCCAGTTCACGCTCCTCTTCAGCGGTCAGCATTGGGTAGCTGTTCACTGAACGGATATAGCTGTCTAGGCTATCTTGTGTAACTAGAGCCATCGGATACGCTTGCTTAGTCATTCAATTCCTCATTTGTCTCTGAATTTAGAGCAATGGTTAATTTAAACTTGCCTTCTTGAACTCAAAATGAACAAATCCAAGAGGGGGAAAGTTATTATCCATAGTTAAACGTCACTGGCAAGTCAGAGATCTTGTCTGCAACGCCATTCGCCACAATATATGACTTAAATTTGTTACACAGGTTCAATTTCTCTCAAGTGACGTTGAGCGGAAAGCTTTGCAGCCACTAAACCGAGTGCCGTTCCTATCATCAGTAAGATGACGGTTTCATCCCAGTTCAACCCGATCAATCGGAACTGGCTATCGTATAGCACAGCGAGGTCTTCCACCGCACCATTCAAAACAATAGTAATGATCGCGGTTAAAATCCACGCAGCAATCGCGCTGATACCACCAAACCACATACCAGTATACAGATAGGGTCTTAATATAAAGCTATCGGTAGCGCCGATGAGCTTCATGACCTGAATTTCTTCTTTGTGCGCCAGCACGTTGAATCTTAATGTGTTACCCACAATCAAAAAGACCGCAGCCAACATCAATACGCCAAGCGCTGCTGCCAGAATCAATGCCAGATTGCGGATTGCACCCAATCTTTCTAACCAGTCTTCGTCCATTCGGACGTCCGTCACTTCCGAGTAATTTTGAAGCTTGATGGAAAGCTGAGATAACTCAGACTGGTCAGTTACGTTTGGAGTAATAACCAACACCGCAGGGAGCGCGTAATCGTCCAGCAATGACAAAGCCTGTTCCAGACCCGCATGCTGGCTCATGTCTTCCAGCCCCTGTTGAGAAGACACGTATTCCACCGCTTTTATTTCAGTGAAACCTTCTAACTCGTCTTTCAGCACCATGATACGGGCTTCAGGGGTCTGTTCGATCAAAAAGGCGTTAATTTGGGAGGAGGTATTCATACCCTGCGCCGCAACGCTGAGGTTTTTTCCGACCAGATACAAACTTGCTGGCAAGGTTAACGCCATTGCAATGACGGCGAAGGTCAGCATGTTGCCAAGTGGTCTCTTCAGCAATTCGACTAAAGATGCTTTGGCCTGTTTGAAGTGCAGCTTTAGAAAACCATCAGTTTTTGGTCGATTATTAGCGCCCATAGGAATCTACCTCACTCAAAAAGCCTTGATTCAGCTCCAGACGGCGGTACTGAGGACGCGTATTCATCAAATCGACGTCGTGAGTGGCAAACAATATGGATACACCCGCGCGATTGAATTCATCAAACAAACTCACGACTTTGTTCGATAAGGTCTGATCAAGGTTACCTGTAGGTTCATCCGCAAGCAGCAAAGTTGGGCGGTTTACCACGGCGCGGGCAATACCAACGCGTTGCTGTTCACCACCAGATAGTTGATTAGGCAGGCAACGTGCTTTGTCGAGCAATCCGGTTTTATCCAGCGCGGCTGACACACGACGCTTGATTTCATTTTCAGAAACCGACTCTATACGCATCGGGAGTGCAACATTGTCGTAAACGGTTCGATCCATCAGCAGGCAATGGTCCTGAAACACGATACCGATATTGCGGCGTAAAAACGGGATATCGTTGTTTTTTATACGAGTAATATCATGCCCGTTGAAGCTTATCTTGCCGTCGGTAGGGCGTTCTATCGCACAAATGAGTTTGAGCAGGGTACTCTTCCCTGCTCCTGAATGCCCACCAAGAAAGGCCATTTCTCCGCGGCGCAGGTGGAAATCCACCTTCTGCAGAGCTTGTCTGCCACCACGATATGCTTTACTGACTTGCTGAAACCTGATCACGCGTGCTGATTCCTATCTGTTCGCCGTATTTAATCTTCTCGGCTAAATAGTGCATCAATAAACTCTTGCGTTTCAAATGGTCGCAAGTCATTGATACCTTCGCCTACACCAATATAGCGAATTGGAATCTTAAATTGATCAGCAATGGCGAAAATTACGCCACCTTTGGCAGTTCCATCAAGTTTTGTTAGCGTAATGCCCGTAATTGGTGCTACTTCGCTGAACAGTTTTGCCTGACTGATGGCGTTTTGCCCGGTACCCGCATCAAGCGTTAGCATAATTTCGTGTGGAGCTGAGCCATCAATCTTCTGCATCACACGCACAATCTTGCGAAGCTCTTCCATCAGGTTGCTCTTGTTTTGCAAGCGACCCGCAGTGTCGGCGATCACCACGTCTACACCACGCGCTTTCGCTGCTTCAATGGCATCGTAAATCACAGAAGCACTATCGGCACCCGTGTGTTGGGCGATCACAGGGACATCATTACGCTGACCCCATACCTGAAGTTGTTCTACTGCTGCAGCGCGGAAGGTATCACCCGCGGCTAACATGACTTTCTTGCCCTGAGACTGGAACTGTTTCGCAAGCTTACCGATGGTGGTCGTTTTACCAACACCGTTCACCCCCACCATCAGGATCACGTAAGGGGTCTTGGTTGTATCAACTTCAAGTGGCTGCTCAACGTGACTCAGGATGTCTGCCATTTCTTCTTTCAGCAGACCATAAAGCGCTTCGCCGTCTTTTAAATCGCGGTGAGAGGCTTTTTCCGTCAGGCTGTCGATGATTTTCACTGTGGTGTTCATACCCACATCGGCAATCAGAAGCTGCTCTTCCAGCTCTTCAAACAGGTCTTCATCGATCTGCTTGCCTTTGAACATGCCAAAGAAACCTGCACCGATGTTTTCTTTGGTGCGACTCAGGCTACGCTTCAGGCGAGTGAAGAAGCTTTCTGTTGGCTTTTCCTGCTCAATCACTTCAGGTTTAGCGGGCTCCTCAACGATTTCTTCCGTTGTCTCTGCCTGCTCGGGAATGTCCTGCGTGTCTTCTAGGGTTTCATCCACTGTTTCAGTAACAGCTTCTTCCTTAATTTCTTCAGCGACAGGAGGCTGTGATGGGGTTTCTGGCTGCTCTGTTTGTTCTCCAGCGCCATCTTGCGTCTGTTGGTTGGCTTGCTGGTTTTGCTCTTCTTCACCAAAGCCCAGCCAAGACAATAATCCGCGTTTTTTCTTACCTGTCATCGGGGTTCCTAAATAAACATCAAAAACTTTCTGGTACACTTGACCGCGTATACTATCACTTTATTCTCGGTCAAAAAATCTATGGCAAGACGTCGTCAGTCAAACTCATCACAAAAAAAACAATCCAGTGGCTTTGTCAGAATCATCAGCGGGCTTTGGCGCGGCAGAAAACTCCCTGTTCACGATGCTGAAGGGCTGCGCCCAACTACCGACCGAGTCAAAGAAACCTTATTCAACTGGCTGGCTCAGGATGTCCCTCAAGCGAAGGTTTTGGACCTTTTTGCAGGTTCGGGGGGTCTTGGGTTCGAAGCGGCAAGCCGTCAGGCGAGCAGTGTCACTATGCTGGAAATGAATCCTCAGGCACACAAGCAATTGCTTGCCAATATCCAAACGCTGAATACGGATTCCATTGAAGCCATTCATGCCGATACGTTGGACTTTTTAAAACAGACCGGCACGGCACACGACGTGGTGTTTATCGACCCGCCTTTTCGAAAAGACCTGTTGGACGCTGTGATACATTTGCTTGAACAAAATGGCTGGTTAAGCGCCAATGCGATGATTTATATTGAAGCGGAAAAAGAGCTGGCTCTGGATTCCATTCCGGCTCATTGGCAGCTGTACCGCGAGAAAACCGCGGGGCAGGTTTGCTACCGTTTGTTTGAAAGGGAAGAGAAATGAAGATACTTCTGGTTCTTGCGAAAGCAGCCATCGCGTTTGTCTGGCTGGTCCTGTTGGTGAATATTTTTCATCCGTTTCCAGGCAAAGCGGCCATTGCTCTGTACATCATGACCGCATTTCTGTTCATCATGCATGGTTTACAGATGTTAATTTTCATTGGTGCATTTGGCGATAAAGTTCAAACCACGCGTTGGGAAAAATGGTCGATATTGCTGTTTGGTATTTTCTCGCTATTGGATATCCGCCGAAAATACATGATGTAATAAAAGGAAGCCGCAACAGATGTTGCGGCTTCTTTGTTATTAAGCGGAGTCATTAGATTAGGTAGCCTTGAAGTATGAACTAACACCATCCAGAAACATTTGGGTGGAGATGATCACCAGAAGCAGTCCCATCAAGCGCTCGACGGCTTTTAGACCACGTTCTCCCAACAGTTTATGGAAGAAATCGTAGAACATCAGGATCAGGAAGCTGGCACCCCAGGCAATCATTACGGCTCCTGACCACTCCCACAGCCTGTCCGGAGCCTGGTTAGAAAGAAGTAGCAACGAGGCGATCACCGAAGGTCCTGCAATCATAGGGATGGCGATAGGGACAATGTAAGGCTCTTCACCTGCGGCAAGCCCGGTTACGCCACCTGGCTGTGGAAATATCATTCGAATCGCGATGATAAAGAGGATGATCCCCCCAGATATGCTTAACGTTTCCGGCTGGACATGCAGGAAGTTCAGAATTTTCTGACCCGCAAACAGGAACAGCATCAAAATCAGCAGCGCGAAGAACAGCTCCCGAACCAGTATTTTTCTTCTTCGCTTAGGGTCCAGATGTTTAAGGATGGACAGCAAAACCGGAAGGTTGCCGAGTGGGTCCATAATCAGAAACAACATGACAGCAGCGGATAAAATATCCATCAAAAATCTCAAGTCGACATCAAATGCCGACAAGTATATACCTCAATTGGACTTAGTTGCATTTTGTTTAGTGGGAGCAGACTCGCGCTGCGTTCAGAGAGATAAGTTCACCTTCAACAAATACTTTCTGCCTTTGAATGAAAAACTCTAATAAGGCTTCAATGGTCATGCCTTCTTTGCTGCAAGTATGAAAAGTCGCATCCGCACCGAATTCTGCTTCAATTTTCTGAGTCAGACCTTGAATGGTCAGTGGTTGCTCGGCAAGAAGGTTAAGCACTTGGTGTGCATGAATAGACTGGGACATAGGACCTCCGAAATACGCTAATGAGGATTTAGCGTAATGGAAGCTCGACTAGGCTGTTTGATGTAGAGCAAAGATAATGGATAAAGCGATGAAAAACAGCGCAACAAAGTAGCTGACTGATCCCCAGGCTTCTCCGTTCTGAACAGGCTTTCTGTAATGGTGGAGAACAAAAAGCATTTGTGACGCCAGTAAGACCAAGCTGCCAATAAAGCCAATCAGGCTAAACAGGCTCATTTGCGCTAGCCAGACTTCTCCCGAAGCCCATAGCAACTGAACCAGCACCATTCCCATCAAAGTCACAGGGGCAAGTAGTGTGTCGAGCTGCGGAAGCATTAGCAGAAATACAATTACACCAGACGCAAACAGGAAAGCTGGTAACCACCAAATGATCTCGCTATCAAGCTGGGACCAGTATGCACCACTAATAGCGGCAATCCCAACAAGGTCGAAGGCAAACGCAACTTTGGATGTGGGCAGAGTCAGTCCACGAACCAAGTCACTCAGGCACAGGGTAATAAAACCTCCTAGCATCCATTGCGTTGCATCTGCATTCGGTGCAGTGACCCAAATAGCAATGCACAGCAATGCAGCAACAAGCGGTCGGAAGATCGCGTTACTTTTATCACCGGAGCTTTGGGTTGCAATGTCTAGTAGGTTGGTTTGCTTCACGTGCTATTGACCTCTTAATAACCGTTCGCCAAATTCAGCTACTCTTAAAGTAGAGGGTCAGTGTAGAGAGAGCTCAAACGAAGTCCAGAGACAAATGCTCAATATTCGATCTGGATTAATCTTCAAACGGTAAATAAGAACAGACATTCAACATACTGACACATAACATTAACAACGTTTGTAAATCTCTCGCCTTGTATCACTCATTGTCAGTTTCTCTATAAAAACACCATTCAAATAGAGAAATTCCACTTTTCAAACTTATAAAACCAATCTAAGTAAAAATTTAATCCATTGTTTTTAAAAAGATATAAACTAAAAACATTAATAAGAAGTCTCTAAGTAAAACACGAAGGCAGTATGTCATTCTTAATTAAATCTATCTTAATAACCACCATGTTGTTGATATCTATTCTCAATTAAAAACAACCCAACACATAGAAAACACCAAAAACAACGTTTTATTAGACCAAAAACGATCAGTTACACTCTAGACCCCATTTAAACAAGACAACTATTAGAGCAAAATAGAAACAAAATAAAATCAATTAAATACAACAAGTTAATAAGAATCTTTAAAGAAAAACCAAACATCGAACAAATATAAAACAACAAAAACCCTGACATTAAAGTGACGGTTTTCGGTCACTTTAAGAATAGAAAACTTATACTTTTGAAAACCAGATCAAATAAAACTTGATCAACCCCCAAAAGTAATGCTATTCTTTTTGTCAACGGTTAAATAAAGATTTTTAGGAGCAGTGTTATGATTACACCTTCCCAAAGACAAGGACTTGTGATGATTGCAGTAGTTGTTGGTTTGATGACGCTGCCAATGCTTTACGTATAAGTTTTTGACTCATACCCCAACGAAAAAGGGTGACGCAAATGCGTCACCCTTTTTCGTTTTATCTGTATTTTAAAGATGCTTACTTAATTCTTGCCAATGTGCGTAGTAAAAGCTCAGCGCAGCTAAGGTGATCAACACCATCAAGCTGAGTGCGACTCCCCATATAAATCTCCCACTTCTTGGGGTCAGTTCCTTTTCACACTCATCACAAAGCTTTAAAAACTGCCCCGGATTATCCAGGTCAATATCATTCTCATCATTCACCAATGAATCCCGGGTGGCAGCGACTGAGCGAAGTTTGTCGATCACATCGTGAGGCAAACGTTCTTCACAACTACTGATGAGCTGATCCATATTCGCGCCAGATGCGTGATACTGCTGGCGCAGCAGCTTTTCCAAGCGACGGGTTCGTATCACGACTTTTTCGATATCTGACATAAGAGTGCCTCCTTACAGAGAAGTACCGGACTTTGTCCATGTCTCTAAACCAGTTTCATAACTGATGACAGTATATAAGTACCTAACTCGCTGTTTTATGGCTATCCTCGTTTGAATTTAGCGCATTTACGGCAACAAATTCTCTAGCTAGATCACGCTTTGTGCCGCACTTATATGACGAACACGCCTCTGAGAGTAAAATTGAGCTCCATTGTGTTTCAAAGATGATACTCACATGCCTGTAACTCTATTCGCTCTTCTACTTGTACTGGCTATTGCGGCTGGCTGGTATTTTGTTCGCTTTCAGAAACAACACACGTTAGGCGAAGATGCGCCTGAGCAAAAAGCCGAAGTCACGGTTTTGGACAAACAAATCATTGATGTCCCCGACGCACAGCCCGGCGAAGAACCTCAGGAGTATTGGATCTACGTCCAGAAAGGGAAAGTCGGACCTAAACGCGAATTTCAGATTGGTGTTCACTACTATCAGGCACTGAATCCAGGCGATAAAGGCACACTGACCTATCAGGGTCAGAAGTTTCTTCACTTTGCGATGAAGCGCTAAGGCACCAACCACCGCGTATATCGCGTCCTGGACAACCCCCAACTTAAGGCAAGGGCACCCGAAAAACCGATCACCGTCCACACTGGAATGATCCAAAGAGCATGGTTGCCCTCATACCAACGCCATTGATATAAAGGTAGCAAAATCAAGGGATGTACCAGGTATATACCTAGACTATGACGGCTTACGAAAGACACGACCTCTTTAGTCTTCCGGCTTAAACTTGGTGCAAGATACCTAATTAACAAAAACAGCGCGGCGGCTTCCACTACTGTGTTAATGGTTTTGTAAGACAGCCACCTTCCTACTCGATACTGCTCCGCTTCCAGACTGAGAGTCACCACTTGATAGGCATTACACAAGATCGCTGCAATCGCTATAGCGCACATCAGCATGACCGACGACCCAGAAACGCGCTCCTGAGCAAACAGCAGATACCCCAACAACAAGTAACCAGAGAAAAGCCATAAGTCGTTTGACCATAGACCATCAATGTAAAACAAATTTAGCGCCGTCGTTGAAAGCCAGACCACCAGCAATGCAATCAAGGGGGAATGATCAGCATGCTTTGCTAAGTGAGCAAGAAACGGCGCGACAAAATAAAGGGGGATGAAATAGTAAAAGAAGCCAAGATGGTAATAGGTTTCGTGACTGAAAAAGCCCGCGATTTTTTCCTGAAATAGTTGCCAGTCCGTAGAACCCGTTGGGGACATAGACGCTATCCAGGCAAAAAAGAGTGACCAGACCAAAAACGGCAGGACCACTTTCACGACTCTTCGTTGAACGTAGTAACGCAAGTCAAACGGTCGACGATCACTCAACAACAGCGCACCTGTGATCATAATGAATATGGGGACAGCCCATCGAATCGCACTGTTTATACTTGCAGCACTCAACCAATGAGAAAGTGGCACATCTCCCAGCATATGTCGATATGGACCCAATACATGAATCGCCACCACAGCGATGGCAGCGACGCAGCGTAAAAGATCCAGATAAAATACCCGTTGTTGCATAAATCTCCCCCGATTTGTCATGAAATATATCAGTAAAATCTCGAGGGGAAATCAGTCTCACCGTCAGAAGAATGTGAAGGTTTAGAAACAGTTATCTACATCACATTATGCAGGCTGGCGAGTAGCCGCAATTACGATCTCACGCACACAAACGTTCTGTGGTTGGTTATAGGCATAGCTGATCGCATTCGCAATGTCTTCTGGTGCAATCACACCGCCCATACCTTCTTTCCAGTCTTCATAACCCGCTTTGATTTCGTCGCTTGTGGTATGGCTTAGCAATTCTGTTTCAACAGCACCTGGAGCAATGGTGATCATTCGAACGCTGTCATCAGCCACTTCTTCGCGGATATTTTCTGTAATGGCGTGCACCGCAAACTTAGTCCCGCAGTACGCTGCATGGCTTGGGAAGGTTTTGCGACCAGCAATACTGCTGATGTTAATCACGGTGCCCGATTTGCGAGCTTTCATTTTCGCCAGTACGACGTGAATACCATTGAGTAGCCCCATCACATTCACATCAAACATGGTTTTCCACTCTTGAGGATTTTGCTCGTGAGCATTGCCCAGTAGCATCACACCTGCATTGTTGATTAAACCATCGACAGGGCCAAACTGCGCTTCTGCTTCTTCAATTGCCGATTTAAAGCTTTCTACATCAGTTACATCGACTTTGCGGCACAAGGTGTTAGGCAGGTTCAACGCTTCAAGCTTTTCAATACGTCGTGCCAGTAGAAGCAGTGAGTAACCCTCTGCAGACAGCTTTTTCGCGGTCGCTTCCCCAATACCTGAACTGGCACCTGTAATAACGATTAATTTGGACATTTTCTTTCTCTCTGTTTGTTTCACCGGAACGAAGGACACTATATGGATAAGAGAAATAAATGATAAATATCGTTTTCTGAGGTTTATGATAAGTTTGAGTTATAGATAAAAAGAAAACGAGTCAATTATGGATCTGCGTCTGCTGAAAAGCTTTGTTGCCGTTTATGAAGAAAAGAACATCACGCTGGCAGCCGAGCGCTGCTTTGTTTCACAGCCTTCTATTTCTAATGCGATAAAACAACTCGAAGAAGAGCTGGATACATCTCTCTTCGTCAGGCATAAAAAAGGGGTGGATCTCACCGATGAAGCCCACCATTTATACCCTTTGGCAATCCGATTGCTTCACGACGTGCAGAAGCTTCCTACCCTGTTTCAGGAGCGCAACCAATGCTTGCCTATCAGGCTGGCGACTTTTCCTGACATCAGTCAGTCTGAACTGGCAAAACTGCTGGCTAAGCTTGCCAGACACGCCCCGAACCTGCTGGTAGAACTGGTGGATCATAATGCCGATTACGATGCGCGTATTTCGTTAGATATGTTCCAGCAGGAAGACGAGATCTTCTCTCCGCTTTGGGAAGAGGACTACGTACTCTGCATGCTGCCAGAACACCCGCTCGCCAGACAGGATTCGGTTGACCTTAATCAGCTGCATCAACACGACTTCATCGAATGCCCGCCTTGTGAAGCTCACCAACAAACGGTCGGTCTTCTTGCATGCGATGGGCTAGCCGTTAATTTGGTGGCCAAAGCGGAACACAAAACCCAAGTCATGCACCTGGCACAAGCTGGGGTCGGTATTTCATTTCTTCCGACTGGGGTTCTGGAAGCCTCGAATATGCTGATCACCAAACCGCTTAACGGTCCTAGAATGTTCCGCCGTGTCGGGCTCTGTTATCCCACCAACACCAGCCTGAACCCCGCACTTCAATTGGTGTTGAAAACACTCAATCGAAACTAAGGTCTATTGGTAATAGTTTTTGACTATTGGTTTTATAATTACAATCGATTTTAACGAACAATAGAAAATCGCTATTCTACTCCCATAGACAGAAAGAATACTGAAAACATTGGGAGAGCATCATGAATACGACACTTATCGGTTTAGACCAACAACAATCTGAAGACCTCGCAAAAGCGCTAAATACGCTTCTAGCGAACTACCAGGTTTTGTACATGAATAGCCGCGGTTACCACTGGAACATTAAAGGGCACGCTTTCTTCGAATTGCATGAAAAATTTGAAGAAATTTACACTGACCTACAAACCAAGGTGGATGAAATTGCCGAGCGTATTCTGACTCTGGGTCATACTCCTCTTCACAGCTTCACTGAATATTTGGAAGTCAGCACCATTGAAGAACACACGCAAGCATTTGATGGTGAAAGCACCATGAAAGGTTTAGTGAAAGGCTTTAGCCAGCTTATCAGCCAGCAACGTGGCATTCTCGGGCTTGCCGGAGAAGCAGAAGATGAAGGTACGGCTGCCCAAATGAGCGACTACATCCGCGAACAGGAAAAGCTGGTCTGGATGCTGAACGCCTGGCTCCAGTAAGACAAGTTTCGAACCTAATCCTTGCACTTTTTCGGGTGACACCCGTTTTAGAGTTCCCCTCTTTACCCGGCTTAACGCCGGGCTTTTTTGTTTTTCAATTAAGCGGTGACAGGCTTATGCTTTGGCAATTTAATGCTGATTATCGCCGTCAGGACGAGGAAGCCAAACGACACCCACAAACACGCCGCCAGCCCTGCGACCTGGAATACCCAGCCAGACAATACCGTGCCGATCAGTCTGCCCATGGCATTTGCCATGTAGTAGAAGCCAACGTCCAGCGATACCCCATCGCCTTTGGCATAGCTGACAATCAGGTAAGAGTGGAGTGACGAGTTCACGGCGAACACCGCACCGAATATCATCAAACCAATCACGATCACCCATTGTGGGTGCCATTCCATCTGCACTGAATACGCAATCACACCAGTGATCACCGCCAGCAGCAGCGCCCAATATAGTGCCGCAGAACCATCTGGAACCCTGCCCTGTGCTTTGCCTGTGATTTTGGGCGCAAACCCTTGAACAAATCCATAAGCGATCACCCAGCTGGCGAGAAACCCTCCCACCCATAGGTGGTCCCAGCCGAAAACAGAACCAAGGTAAATGGGGAGTGCGACCACAAACCACACATCACGTGCGCCGAACAAGAACATGCGCGCCGCAGACAGAATATTGATGCTCTCGGATTTAGAGAAAATCTGACTGAACTTGGGTTTATTTTTCGCTTTACCCATGTTGCTTTCTAACGCAATCAAGCTGCCAATCAATACACAGAAAAGAACAGCTGCCATAATCAACACGGCAGATTTAAAGCCGACAAGCGAAAGCAGTAATCCACCAATGAAGAAGCCCGCCCCTTTGAGCGCGTTTTTAGAACCGGTGAGAATCGCGATCCACTTATAAAGCGCTCCTTGATTTTCATCGGGCACCAATGTCTTGATAGCGCTCTTAGCACTCATCTTATTCAGATCTTTTGCGATACCAGACAACGCCTGCGCCGCCATTACCCATGGTATGGTCAGCCAGCCTGCGGGTACGGCTAACATCGACAGGGCAACTATCTGCATGCCCAAACCGATGTTCATGGTGCGATTTAGCCCAAGCCGGGCACCAAGCCAGCCGCCAATAAGATTGGTGACAACGCCAAAGAATTCATAAAAAAGGAAGAGAGAGGCAATGGCTAATGTGCTGTATCCCAAATCATGGAAATAAAGCACCACCAGCATTCGAAGTGCACCATCCGTGAGGGTAAAGTTCCAATAGTTAAAGGTCACCAACATGTATTGGCGTACGCTTTTACTCAAACCTGAAAACATGACAACTCCCAAGATTTAGGATTGGTCGATCTAATGTAGAGGTTAAACAAGCTTTTGGATCATGATGATCCAAAAGCCATATAAGCTGCTAACCTGCGACGCGTTCGATGTAATCAACCTGAACGGGTTTGGTGAATGCACCTGGGCGAAGAGCCTGTACTTCGCGGATAATGTCTGCAAGTTCCCAGCCTTTTTCCAGAAGAAGGTGCGCAGCAAACAGACCTGTTCTGCCCGATCCCCCCATACAGTGCAGAGCCACTTTGCCACCTTGATTCAGTATCTTGTGCAGCTCTGGGCTGGCTTTTTGCCATTTCGCTGTAAATGCATCACTGGGTGCGCAGTCGTCTTCTATCTCGATCTGGAACCATTTCATTCCCAGTTTTTCAGTGATTTCACCCAGATCACTGACTACTTTGCTGGCTAGCTCGGCGTTATCCAATGCGGTTACAACAGCTTGCACGCCTTCATCTTTAAGCTGTTGAAGTGACGCCTCCAGCGCTACGCCTTTGGTGCCAGGGCAAGGTGTCAGTACCAAGCCACCCGATTCAAGGTCTAAATTCCAGGTAGGATGTGTCATTGCTACTCTCCTTACGCCAGACCAACATTGCGAACCAGCTCAGCGGTACGCGTGGCGTAGCCCATTTCGTTGTCATACCAAGCGTAGATTTTCACCATGCGGGTTCCCACTACCATGGTTGACTGTGCATCCACAATTGTCGAACGCTGGTCACCTCGGTAGTCAATCGACACCAACGGACGCTCTTCAAAGCCCAGAATGCCTTTTAATTCGCCTTCCGATGCTTCTTTCAGAAGCGCATTGACCTCTTCTGGTGTGGTGTCGGTTTTCACATCGAAAATGATATCGGTAAGAGAGGCATTAGCCAGAGGAACACGTACCGCATGGCCATTAATCTTACCTTTCAGCTCTGGGAAGATTTCCACAATCGCTGTCGCGCTGCCTGTGGTAGTTGGGATAAGGCTCATGCCACAAGCGCGAGCTCGGCGAAGATCTTTGTGAGGCGCATCCAGAATGGTTTGGGTATTGGTCAGATCATGAATGGTGGTAAACGAAGACTGCTCAATACCCAGCTTTTCATGAATCACTTTCACCACAGGGGCAATACAATTTGTGGTGCACGAAGCTGCCGTCACAATTTTGTGTACTGCAGGGTCGAAGATCTCATCATTCACACCCACCACAATATTGGCGATGCCTTCTTCTTTCACCGGTGCAGATACCACAACACGTTTGACACCTTGCTCAAGGTATTGATTTAGAAAAGAAGTTTTGCGGTGCACGCCAGTGGCTTCAATCACTACATCACAGCCAGACCAATCTGTGTCTGCAATGGATTGATTTTGCGAAGTGGTAATACGCTGCCCCTGAATCACAATATCCGTGTTCTCTACCGATACTTCATGGTGCCAGCGACCTTGTACTGAATCGAACTCAAGCAGATGCCCAAGTGTTTCTGCATTACCCGCAACGTCATTGATGTGTACAAATTCAATTTCTGGCCAATCGAAAGACGCTCTTAGTGCTAAGCGACCAATACGTCCAAAACCGTTTATACCTACTTTAATCGTCATCGTTCTTTGTCCATTCAAAAATTTAGATAATTGGGTCTGTTGACCTAAGTTTAATCCGTTGCAAAGCCTTTACTGACAAGGTCTGTCTGCACGCTGCAACCGTTCAATGTCTGATTGATATTGCGTTTTTAAGCACTCGGATTTGGCAATGCCCTCTATCACATTGGAGAGCCACCCCGGAAGATCTGCAGCGATTCGGTAATACACCCACTGACCTCGGCGTTCATCCACCAGCACACCGGACTGCCTTAACTGCGCTAAGTGGCGGGAAATCTTCGGCTGACTTTCTTCCAGCGCATCCATCAGTTCGCACACACAAAGGCTGCCTTCTCGAGAAAGCAGCAACAGGCACCTCAGACGGGTTTCGTCTGACAGCATCTTAAAAAACAGGTGGGGTAACATGGCTTAATCTCAATATATTCGCATATCCATATATATTAAAAATCAAACCGATTGGGTCAAGCAGTTTTTCTTGAATTCACGGAATTGTCATAAAAGAGTGAGGTTGCTCCTGAATGAATTCACTCAGGAGCAATAAAGACGAAGTATGCTTTTGCCTTAAGAACAGACGGCTTTAGGTGGAGGCGTTAAGTTGGTGTTTTTGAGGATCATGGTCTGCATGTGTTCGCTCCACGTCATGGCTTCATGTAGCTCATTGCGTACATCATCAACTTTGAGTTTCAGTGACTGACAAAGGGTTTCTACGCCATCCCAGTCCGCATTTTCAAAGCGCTCTTCAAGAGTTAAGAGTTGCCCAAGAGGCCCCTGCCTTTGCAGTAAAGCAATATTGATTTCTGCACACAAAGGCAGTTGTTCTAACAAGCTGTCCATCGAGTGGTCGAGGAAAGAGTCGAGTAGAGAAAACAGACCAATGATAAAGGCTTGATCGCGCTGGCTATCAAACGGTTGATAGCGTGTCATCAGGTGACAGAATCTGGCGCGCTGCAAGGAGAGCTTGTGCAGCTCAAGCGGCTTTTTATTGGAAACGTAAGACGCCACAACCAAAGAAACAAACTGCTTAAGCTTATCTTGCCCAAGATACACCAGAGCCTGACGAAAAGAGGAAATCGGTACAGAGATGCGCGGCGTCATGCCGTTTACAAACCGAAGGAGCTGGTAGCTGAGCGTCACGTCCTGCGTCACCAGTAGCTCGACTCGGTCATAATCCACGTCTGCCTGACACACTTCCTGAAACAGCTCCAGCGCCAGCATTTGTTCAGGTTTTACTGCCCGATTGCGAATCACTTCAGGCTTACTAAAGAAGAAACCCTGGAAGAAGTCGAAACCCGCTTCCCGTGCCGCTTCAAATTCCTGATAGGTTTCTACCCTTTCTGCCAGAAATTTGCATTTCGACCCAGCCGCGATTTTCTGACGAACGTATTCACAGGCTTGCTCCACGCCAACCTGCATCAAGTCGATTTTGATGATTTTGGCGTATGGGACGAAGCGCTCCCACTCCGGACCTAAGTCAAAGTCATCCAAAGCGATGGCATAACCGTGTCGGTGCAGATAGCGAATCGCTTGCAGAAGCTCCTCCGTCGGACGGCAAGTTTCCAGCACTTCTACAATGATCTGCTCTTTGGGCAGCGCCATAGGAAGCAGTCGAACAAGGCTTTCGTGAGGGAAGTTGATGAAATAGCGCGAGGCTTTAGACGTCACTTTACTGCCAAACGACAGGAAGTTTTCGACAATCAGTCGATAAGTCGCTCGGTTGGAGTCAACATGAGCGGGAAACGCGTTGTGTTCCCCATCTCTGAACAGGAGTTCATAGCCTATGGTCTGGCATTTATTATTGAGAATAGGTTGCCGAGCAACATAGGTATACATAGATAATTACCCAAAACCACAAACTGAAGGTATCACTGGTCCGAGAAGATACCGTATTTCGACATATATCGGTAGTCCAAATTGTTAGAGTCTGTTGTGCATTAAGCTCTTGCTGTCGCTAGCAAAGCTCCGCAACCGATAAACATCGAGCCAAATATCCGGTTCATTTTGGACATCACCTTTTCAGATCGAATCAGTTTGCCAAACTGCGCAGCCATTCCCGTGTAAAAGAGCATCACCAATACATCGATAATAATCGTGGTTACTCCGAGTATAGCCAGTTGAGTAAACTGGTCCTGAGCCGGATCGATAAATGGTGGAAGCAACGCAACTAGAAACACAATGGACTTTGGATTGGTCAAATTAATGAAGACTGCGTTCCTCATTAACTGCCATCCCGATACCGTTTTTTGCTCTTCAGATATCTGTAAGCTCGCGGTTTCACGCCACTTTTGGATACCTAGCCAGATTAGGTACGCCACACCAACCCACTTGATCACGGTGAACGCGATCGCAGACTGTGCGACCAAGGTGCCTATCCCTGCTCCCACTAAGACGATATGAAAACTAAGCCCAATTTGTAAACCCAAGATTGCTGGTAACGACTTACGCATCCCATATTTGATACCATTGCTGATCGAGTTCACAGTTCCTGAGCCCGGAGCGAAACTAAATATCGTCGCAGTTGCGATGTACATCAAAAGAATCTGGAGATCCATTCTTACAACCTTTTACCCCAGCCATCTGGCTCTTCAATATGACTAAAACGCTCAAAACCTGAACACGTATTTACCGCAAATGGGCAACCGCCTCTACATCTAAGCGTCATTTTAAGCGTACAATATAGAGATACACAGGCATTCAATAGAGACAACCATGAGCGAAACCGCTTCTTCACATTACCCATTCAGTCAGGAAGACACATTTTCGCAAAATTACGAGCTACAGATTGCGCCTTTTTGGCAACAAAGGCAACACGGCTATGCGAAGGGTAAAAACCAGCGCCAACTCTATTGGGTGTCGTTTACTTCACCAGAGCACACCAAAGCCATTGTGGTAGTAAACGGAAGAATTGAGAGCACCTGGAAGTATCAGGAGCTTTTCTTTGATTTGTTCCAACAGGGTTATGACGTGTATTCTTATGACCATCAGGGACAAGGGCTGTCGGACAGGCTGCTCGATAACCCTGAGTTAGGGCATGTGGTCGAATTTCAGGATTACGTTGAAGACCTCGATTTGATGGTGTCGCAGTTTCACGTGGAACGTTACGATGAGTCTTTTCTGCTCGGTCACTCCATGGGAGGAGCCATCATCGCACGCTACTTACAGACGCATCCGAGCGCGCCTTTTCAGGCGGCTGCGCTCAGTGCACCCATGTTTGGGCTCAATCTTTCCTGGTACATGAAGCCTATTGCCAAAACGCTGAGCCGCATCATTTCCTCTTTTTCAAAAGCCCCTGACTTTGCGCCCGGGCAAGGTCCTTACTGGATCAAGCCGTTCGAGAACAACCCGTTAACCTTCAGCAAGACCCGCTACACCTGGTTCCGTGAGCTGTATGAAACCATGCCACAACTCAAACTGGGCGGACCAAGCAGTCATTGGGTCTGGCAAAGCCTCATTGCGGCGCAGCAGTGCGTAAAACACGCCGCCGACATCAAAACCCCTTTGCTGTTGCTACAAGCTGGTGACGATATTATCGTCAGTAATGAGGCTCAATCAGCCTTCATCAATAACCTGAAACACGCCAATTTACCTAACGACAAACTGGTATTGCCTGACTCCCGCCATGAACTACTGTTTGAACGCGACCACATCCGAAATGTCGCGCTGTCTAAAATTCTAGGCTTTTTCCAGTCAAAACAGAGTACTTAAATCGAAACAAAAAAGAGGAAATGGGGAATTACCCTCTTTTTTGTGTGTCTCCTGTTTTACACTAAAGCTGTTGATGATTTACCCAACTAAAGAGATCTTCTATTCCCTATGACTAGCAACGTTAGCCACTCCGAATTTCAAATCGTCGCCTCCGATCTTGATGGCACTCTGCTCGCCCCTAACCACCAGCTCAGCGAATTCAGTAAAGCCACTCTGAAATCACTGCACGAGAAAGGGCTTCATTTTATTTTCGCAACGGGCAGACACCACGTTGATGTGGCGGGTATACGCGGTCAGGTTGGTATTCCCGCTTACATGATTACATCAAACGGAGCCCGTGTTCACGACACAGAAGACAACCTGGTGTACAGCCAGAATGTGCCTGGCGCCCTGGTGCAACCCATCATAGACATCATCAAAGAAGACAGAGAAATCATCATTCACATGTATCAGGACGATCTTTGGTTGCTGGACAGAGAAGATGAAAAGCTAAAGAACTTCCATGAAGAATCTGGATTTACTTACCAGCGATTCGACGTTAATCAAGCTCCTACCGACGGTATTGCAAAACTCTTCTTTACCTATCCGGATCACGAGCATCTGGTGCAATACGAAGAAGTCCTAAATGAGCATTACGGCGATAAACTGAATGTCGCGTTTTCAACGCCTTGGTGTCTTGAAGTGATGGCTGCGGGGGTATCCAAAGGTGACGCACTGGATGCGGTAGCAAAGCAACTCGGGCTGACTTTGCAGGACTGCATTGCATTTGGTGACGGCATGAATGATGTTGAAATGCTGCAAATGGCGGGTAAAGGTCTGGTAATGGAGACGTCTCACGAGAAAGTGAAGAAAGCATTACCGAGTAATGAAGTCATAGGGAGCAACGCGAACGATGCAGTTGCTCACTACCTTGAAGATCATTTGCTTTCTGTTAGATAAATCATCTTATTCTTGATCCAGAATCGTCTGCCACTCCCGCTCTGATACAGGCATGATGGACAGGCGATTCCCTCTCTTCACCAACGGCAACTCCGAAAGATCAGTTAAGGACTTTAGCTTCGCCAGCGGAATCAGGCGGTCAAGTTTACGTACAAACTCGATATCCACCATGACCCATCTAGGATTATCCGGGTCTGATTTTGGGTCAAAGTAATCGCTTTCAGGGTCAAACTGAAAATGATCCGGGTAGGCTTCTTTCACTACTTTCGCAATCCCAGCGACGCCAATATGCTTGCATGAAGAGTGATAGATAAAGACCAGATCGCCGAGTTTTACCTCATCACGCATCATGTTTCGTGCCTGATAATTGCGCACTCCCTCCCAACACGACACATTTTTAACCCTAAGGGTATCAATAGAAAACTCGTCAGGTTCAGTTTTAAAGAGCCAATATGACATAATACCTCTCACTTTTTCGAAGGCTGGCTTAAGGTTAATTTTAATGAAATCCCTGTTTTTTACGACTGTTGTTGGCGGTGTTTTGCTTTTGCAAGGCTGTGCTCAGACTGAAACTCCAAAAGCACCCGCTAAAATCACCAAGCCAGTGACCATTGATCAGCCAGAAATCATGCCACAAACCTTTATGCTCCACGGAGAAATGGTACTAGGGCATGAAACCCGAAGCCTCGCTCCCTGTGGTGGAAAGCAGCAATACTGGCTGGACATGCCCGTTGATACATTTCAGCGAGTTGAAGGCTTGGTGAGCCGCCCCTATCAGCCTTTGTACGCTGAACTTATCGGCTACTTAGCACCACCGCCACAAGAAGGGTTTGCGGCAGACTTCACCGCTCGTTTTGTGGTAACTGGCGTTAATCACGTGAGCGCCGAGTCGCCTTCTCGCTGCGCCAAACCGCTCCATCCAACTTTCGCCTCTGGTCATGCTCCCGCCTGGAAAGCTTCTATCGAAAAAGACGCGCTTCGAATTTCTCAAATAGGAAAACAAGACTCACTCGTGCCTATCACCCGAACTGCCATCACACCCAATAAGCGCGAATACTTCTCCAAATCCGGTAATTTAACGCTAACGCGAGCCCATTGTGTCGATAGCAGAAGCGGTGATGTATTTAGCTGGAAAGCGGAACTCAACACTAAAAGCACCGCACTTCAGGGGTGTGCTGCCCTTTCGAATGGCGACTCCAGCCATGACTGGCTTGGTAGCTACCGAGCTCGAAGCACACAAACAGACGGCTTTTCAGTTCAGCTTGAACTCAATGCGGATCACACCGCTTTTACTCACTACCATTACAGCAACGGTGACCCAAGTACCCAAGAGAGCGGCTACTGGCAACAGCTAAATCCTAATCAGGTGATGGTGACCATGACGCACTATCAAAGCCAGCCACTGTTATCGGAACGCATATACACCCGAAAAGGTTCCAGCTTGAAAGCCATCAAAGAGAAGGTGAATGGCATTGTGTACCCCATTCAGGGTGACGGCTTAGAGCTGTTCGCAGACAGCGGCTCTTATACTCAGCAGTTAGACGCTCCAGACATTAAGACTAATGCACCGCTCAAAGACGCCACTGTCGTCTCTTCCAATCAGTTCGATAGCCATGTCGACAAAGCTGTACGTCAGTATTTCACGTTACACAAGACTGATCCCAAAAACACACGTTACCGCTGGCTAAAATACGACTTAAATCAGGACGGTCGACAGGAGCTGCTTACTTACCTGGACTGGTGTGGCGCACAAGGCTGTACCTTATTGATTTTTGAAAACAAAGGCATTGATCAGTGGCGGTTCCACTCTCGTATCACCCAAGTAACAACGCCGTTTAAAATCAGCCAGCATAACAAGCTAGGCTGGCACGATTTGGAACTGGAAGTAACAAATGGCGGGAAGAAGAGCATTCATTCATTGTCGTTTGATGGGATCAGCTACCCAGTCAGCCCAAGCTCAACACCAGAGCTATGGTCACCCTCTAACGCAGTAGTGAGTTTGTTTTCCGATGCTCAGCCACCACAAACAGGTGTGAAGATGTAATGCCGACCGATTCAGACAACAGTGCCTGCTCTCAGTGCCATCTGACATGGAACTGCGTATGTGATGCTCTACCGAGTATCCACACAGGCTGGCGCTTAGTTTTACTGACCCACCCGAATGAGTTTCGCCGGGAAACAAATACCGGACAATGGCTGGAAAAGTCTTTTCAGCATTGCGAAATCATAGAGTGGAATCGAGTGGCACCGCCTGAAAGCCTGTGTTCGCTGCTTGATGATCCATTGGTTGAAGTATTTTTACTGTTTCCCGGTGAAAACAGCCACCCTTTAACCCCCTCTTCCTTTGAAGATAATGGCAAGCACAAGGTATTCATTATTCTGGATGGCACCTGGCAGGAAGCCAAAAAGATGTACAACCGCAGCCCTTGGTTGAAAGCTTTGCCACATTGGAACCTCAAAATGTCGGGCGAGTCTTGTTATTCGCTTCGCAGAAATCAAACTTCGGGGCATTTCTGTACACTCGAAGTTGGCATCCAATTGTTATCATTATCAAATAACAGCAAGAACGAACCTCTGCGTCGGTTTTTTGAACATTATCTGAATGTCTATCAAGCTGAGAAGAGTGGGCATCAATGGAAAGGGAACCAACATGACAACAACTCAGAATAACCCCTTGATTGCGCATTTTCATCGCCAGAAGCTGGCTTTTGAGGGTGAAAAGTACCCGAGCCTGGAAGAAAGAAAGCAAAGACTGAAGGCATTGAAAGACGCCCTGCTCCTCTATCAGGATGAGCTATGCGAAGCCGCTTCGAAAGATTTTGGTGCCAAACATCATTATGAAACACGACTGACCGACATTCTTCCCTGCATTCAGCAAATCAAATACACCAGTAAGCGACTGAAAAAGTGGATGAAACCACGTCGTCGCCATGCCGGTTTGGTGCTGGCACTGTCGCAGGTACGAGTGCAGACTCAACCACTGGGCGTGGTCGGGATTATCGCCCCGTGGAACTTCCCGGTGTTTCTTTCCATTGGTCCTTTGATTACCGCTCTTGCTGCTGGCAACCGTGCCATGATCAAAGTGAGTGAGTACACACCGCGAACCAATCAGGTACTCATCAAAATGCTGCGCAGCATTTTCTCAGCCGAGCTGGTGCACATAGTAGAAGGTGATGCGCAGGTAGCCGCACAATTCTCTTCTCTCCCTTTTGATCACTTACTGTTTACAGGTTCGACAGAAGTGGGAAGGAAAGTCATGCAATCGGCTGCCCCCAATTTAACACCTGTGACTCTGGAACTCGGTGGGAAAAGCCCGGTAGTTATCGGTCCGGACATGACCATGGATGATGCGGCAGAAAGACTGGTTTACGGTAAAACGCTCAATTCCGGGCAGATTTGCGTATCTCCTGACTACGTATTGATTCCAGAAGGGAAAGCCAAAGAATTTGTCAAAGCCTACAAACACCACTTCAGCTATCTCTACCCGTCTGGGGTGAATTGTGACGCCTACACCAGCGTGATCAGCCAGTCGCATTTTGAGCGTATTCAACGCTGGCTGGATGAAGCTGAACAAGGTGGAGCGTGGATTGAACCTGCCAACAAATACTCCATCGACAGCAGTCAAAGAAAGATGGTGACTCAACTTGTGATGGATGCGCCTGAAGACAGCCAGTTGATGCAAAATGAAATCTTCGGTCCTGTGTTGCCCATAGTGGCTTACAAAAATCTGGACGAAGCCATCAAATACATCAACCAACGCCCGAAACCGCTGGCGTTGTATGTGTTCTCTCATGAAAAGCTGACTGTCGAAACCGTTCTGGAAAAAACGCACTCAGGTGGCGCTTGTGTCAATGACACCATTTTGCATGTGGTGGCTGAAGACGCGCCGTTTGGTGGAGTTGGGTCTTCAGGAATGGGGCAATATCACGGAGAAGAAGGCTATTTAACCTTTAGTAATCAAAGAACCGTAGTCGCCAGAAAGAAACTCTACCCTACGCGGATGATTCACCCGCCGTTTCGCAGTATCCACCAGCTAGTATGCAAGTGGCTCCTTCGCTAGCAGTGGTGAAGGCTCTGCCAGATAAAACCCCTGTAAGTAATCGACGCCCAGGTCTTCCGCAACGCGGCAGACCTGCTCATTGTGAACGAACTCTGCCACGGTTCTGGCATCGAACACGTGACATAATCTCACAAGCTGCATTGCAATTTGTCGCTGGCGACGATCTTTATCGATATTGCGAATAATGCTGCCATCCAGTTTGATGGTGTCGGGTTCGAGCTTAATGATTTCATCAATATTGGAATAACCTGAGCCAAAATCGTCCACCACGATCTTCGCACCCAGACCTTTGAAGTGGTTACACACTTCACGCATACGGGTGTAGTCTTTGATTTGTTCGGTTTCCAGTACTTCAATCCCTACCCGCTCCGGTCTCACCATTTTCTGCAAGGCGCTTTCCAAAAGGTACAGAGTTTTGTCGCTCATTAAGTCTTGTGGCGAAAGGTTAATGGAAAAAGATTCGTCACTGTGCGACATTGTTTCAAAGACATGGTTAATCATCTGACGACTCAGGCGCGTATAGATATGAGTACCTTCGATGATGGGTAAGAATTTACCCGGAGGGATCACCTGATTGCCATCTTTGATGCGGACCAGACATTCCTGAGAGACTTTTGTATGGCTGTGAGCGGCAAATATTGGTTGTGCATAGGCTATGACTTTATGGTCGAGCACAGCGCGGCTCACTGAAGCCAGCCAGCTTAGCTGCTCCTGTCGGTTTTCTTCTTCCTTCTCCAAAAGCTTGGCATTACACATATGCCGGTTGTTTTTCATGCCATGCTTGCGAGCTTCTATCGATTTGATCAACAGCTCTTCTACACTCGTATCGGGGAAGTCACGGCGACTGACCAAGCCACCGCATATCGAAACAGATAAGCAATCGAGATCCGGAAGACCAAACGGCTCAAAATTAACATGCTCAATGGCATCCACCAGCTCAGTGAACAGGTGACGGATATAAAGCCCGGTATGATGTGAAGGGAATACTGCGGCCCATTCTCCAACGCCAATGCTGTAAAGCTCTGCGCTGCCACCAAAGCGTTGCCACAGTTGTTCTTTAAAGTACTGGCTAAGGTCTTTCAGAAGCTGATCACCCACCTGATACCCATACTTCTCGTTTACCTGACTGAAATTGGTCAGTTTCACCGTAAGCAGGTGCTCACTAATACGAATCGAGGCTAAACGTTCTTTTAACACTGAACGGTTAGGCAAGCCTGTGCGGCGATCGCGGCGGTAGCTTTCCGTCAGCCTGCGAGCCTGTTCCAACAGCTTCTGCTCCATGTTGGTTTGCATGTCATCCACATCGGCGACGGCGTTGCGGATTAAGGAAAAAAGTGGAGAGACGTGATGCTGATAAGTTGCCCTTTCTTCGCAAACTTCGTTGGTGATGACTTCGTGTTCACGCATTGCCAGATAGGTCAGGCTATGATGCATGATAGTCTGCTGATTCACATCGCGGTACAGCTCACCCAAACAATAAGCGCCGTTTACGCTTCCTGCCGAGGCAAATGGGCGGGTTTCGTTTACATCGTCGATAAAGTCGAGACGCGAGGAGCAATTGTATATGAAGACACTTTCCGGCTGATGGCGGCGCAGGTTTTTTGCTCCAATGCGCACTTGCTCTTCGGTGAGTGACGGATGGTTATAGCAGAACCGAACTTCATCACCTTCTTGCCAATGCGTATCGAACTCTATACCACCATCTTCGAGCTGACGGACAGGCACATACACTTTCTGACCGTTTGCTTCGCCTTTCATCAATGGAAAATCGTACAGTTGTTCAAAAGGTACCGGATTTCCATCGGCCAGATAGCGGTTATACACCTGCTGAACAGGCACACCATCAAGCTTGTAAAGCACGCCATCTTTGGCTTCGGTTATCCGAAAAGTTCGACCAATAGGGTTCCATTCCGCAAAACACCCTCGCCAAACATTCAGATCGTGATTGTGCAAAGCGACAGCAACACAGGCATGATGATAAATCTCGTCACCGCACAACACCCAGCGCCCGAAGAGATTGGGCTGAGATAAACCACCTGCCACGGGCAGCTCGAAAGGCAGCTCGTTGAACGCATCAAATACCTGATAATCCTTTGAGCCAAACAGCAGCGTTTCTTTGTCATCGACTTGTTCAGCAAAACAGATGACGGCTTTGGTTTCTTCTGTAATCTGCAACTGCTCAATCAGTGCCTCACCATCACGGGATTGATCGCCAGTGTAAGGAATAACACAAGCGCTAAGGCGGGTTTCATCCAGCTCGGTAACCACAACCAAGGTTCCAAGATTGACGATATCGCCGTCTTTGATGCAATGACTGGTGCTCTGACCCAGGATAGTTGCGTTGGGAAATCTTTGCTGGAGTAACCGACTGTACTCGACGACAAGGTCGGAAGATTGAGTGGAGAAGACCTGAATCAGGTGCTGGGCGCTTTGATTCGAGGAAAACTGCAATACCTCAGCTTGCAGCTGGCTGAGATCCTGAACCAAAATCGAGTGACATTGCATATTACAGATTATTAACAGATAGAGGTTTTCGCCACTATAACGTTTGCGTATCAGAGGAAAACACGCATCGGATCAACTTTTTCTCAATTAGCTAATAATATTTCAGTTTTTAGTGATTATGCTCCAAGTTTTATGCGACGCCATGTAAAGCAAGAACAACAAAATAAAAGATAGAGCGTAAGTGTCCACTAACTAACATTAATGCAATCAATACCTTACTAGTTTTAATAAACAGCTCATCGTACGGATTTCGACGTCCGGTAAAGTACGCATATGACGGTTCATTGAAATGTTAGGAAACTGATCATTGAACCAGCACGCCATATAACCAGCCTCTTTCGCACCAAACACGTCACTGATTCCATGATCACCTACATGTAGGATAGATTCAGGGGGAAGCTTTAAATGGCTTGCAGCGCGTTCAAACATCTCCGGATGAGGTTTCGCCTTTCCGTCAGGTCCTGCTTTTAACACAAGGGAAAAATACTGAGCAAGCCCTATCTCTTCAGGGTCGACATTGCCGTTAGTGATCGCCACCAGCGGCATGTGTTTCGCCAGTTCGGCCATCACCTGATGCGTTTCTGCCGGAACATCAATTTGATGACGCCAGTACCTTACCTGCTCCATCACTTTAGGAATCGCGGCTTCCACCTCTGAAGCGTCATAGCCTGCATGGATAAACGCTAACCTCAGTTGTTGCTGACGAAGTAAAGTCACGTCGTTGGCAAGCTCTGGGTTCTCCCGTCGTGCCTGTTTTTTAAAGGCAAACCAGTCGTCATTATTGTAAGCGCCGCATTTTGGATAATTCGTTCGAATCCATGCCTGTACTTCTTTCTCTACCCGATGGATGACTGGTACGTTGTCATAAAGTGTGTCATCCAGATCAAAAGTCATGGCTTTGATATCAGAGATAGAGCGGTAGAAGTGCATTATTCGTCCTTGTCTGTTTTATCTTTCTTGCGGGCTCTGGGATGCGCCTTATCGTACGCATTGGCCAGATGTTGGAAATCTAAGTGGGTATACACTTGAGTGGTGGAAATGTTTTCGTGCCCGAGCAGTTCTTGCACCGCACGTAAGTTGCCACTGGATTCTAATACGTGTGTCGCAAAGGAATGACGCAATTTGTGTGGGCTGATGTGGCTGGCAACAGACTGCTTCTGCCCCCACTCTGCCATGCGTTTTTGCACATTGCGGTGAGATATCCTTCCCCCTAATTTGGACACAAACAAAGCAGGCTCGTCAGGAGACGCCAGTTCACCGCGCACTTTTAGCCAGTTAGACACCCACTCTTTGGCAAGCCCGGAGAACGGTACTTTACGTTCTTTGTCGCCTTTACCCACCACGCGCAGCTCGCCCCGCGACATCGAAATGTGTTTCACGTTGATGCTGACCAGCTCTGCCAGACGCAAGCCTGCGCCATACATGAGTTCCATCATTGCGCGGTCGCGTACCGATAGCGGATCATCTTCATTCACTTCAAGCAGTTGACCCACTTCATCCACATCCAGATTCTTGGGTAACGGACGTTGCTTACGAGGCGCGGACACGCCTTTCGCAGGATTAGCCTGCAAATCGCCACGTAGAATGAGGAAATCAAAGAAAGAACGAAGGGAAGACAATCGAGTTGCAATGCTGCTGGGCTTCATGCCATCGCGCATGCCTTTACTGGCAAGCTGTCGAACCCAGGCGGCATCAACTTGTGACCAGTTTTTTAATCCTAGGGAGACCAGATGCTCTGCCATACTGGTCAGCTGAAGTTTGTAATTCCTTTGGGTATGAAGGCTAAGCCCCCGCTCACTTCTTAAAAATTCGTAGAAGCTATCGAGAGGCTTTTGAATACTACTTGGAAGAGGTGCATTGGACATGAGGGCTCTCTTCATTCTGCCACGAAAGAGTTTCCACCAAATGGCTGACCACCAGCGTCAGATGACGCAAAAACAGAGTATCCATATTAGGCTGGAAATGACCGCCATCATCACTGGAAAATGCAATGATTCCCAACGGCTTCTTTCTGATTATAGGCAAAATGGCAAACGAACCCAGTTCAGAGACCGTTTCGTCACTGAATAACAGAGTGCGATCCGTCTGCTTCAAACGACCTAAGAAGGCGTCTTTACCGTTAAAGTGGTTGGTCGCAAAGCGCTGGTATTGCTCCTGAGACACAGCACGCTCGCTATCGGGAGCATTGAAGACCTTCATCCACCCTTTCAGCCCTAACTCACGCGCTTTTTCTTCAATGCATTGGGCAACCTGATTCAGGTTGTCGCATTGAAGTACCTGCTGCTGCAAGTCCATAAACTCATGGAAAGTACGATCATTGTTTGCCGCCAAAGACATCAACTGGGTGATCTCTTCTTCCAGCTCTTCAATACGCTGACGGTGGCGGTTCAACTGAACTTCTACCAGAGAGACAGCCCCTTGCTGGCGATGAGGGATCGACAGACACTCTACCAAATCAGCGCGATGCTGAAAGAAATCTGGGTTGTCTAACAAATATTCCGCGACAATTTCTGCTGTCAGAGCATCGGCTTCTGGGTAAGACAAAATGTTTCCTTATCTGTATTAGGGTCTGTTGACCCTAGCAACTTAACTGACCATCAAATACATGAGTCGCCGGCCCCGTCATATAAAGCGGTTTCCCCGGTCCCTGCCAACGAATTTTCAGATCACCGCCTGGCAGATGAACTTTCACTTCGTTGTCCAGCAGCTCCTGCAGGATACCAACAGCCACGGCACCACAAGCGCCACTTCCGCATGCTTGAGTTTCGCCAGCACCGCGCTCATAAACACGAAGGTTAATTTCATTGCGAGAGATGACCTGCATAAAGCCGGCATTCACTCGCTCAGGGAAACGTTCATGAGATTCAAGCAATGGGCCTAAGGTATCAACGTCCGCCGTTTCTGTATCATCAACCACAGTGACTACGTGCGGATTCCCCATGCTGACGGCACCACAGAATAAGGTCTTGTCTTCGGCACGCAGAATATAAGTCTTCTCTTTCTGCTTGGCTTTAAACGGGATTTTTGAAGGTTCGAATACAGGCTCACCCATATTGACGGTCACCTGATCCCCTTCTTCAATATTCAGCACCATTTTACCTTTCTTGGTGCTAACGCTAATGGCGTGCTTGTTGGTCAGCCCTTTCATTCGGACAAAGCGTGCAAAACAACGAGCGCCGTTGCCACACTGCTCCACTTCGCTACCATCCGCATTAAAGATGCGATAGTGGAAGTCTGTTTCCGGATCATAAGGGGCTTCAACCACCAGCAGTTGATCGAACCCGATTCCGGTATGACGATCCGCCAGGCGGCGGATCAAATCCGGAGAAAAAAACACATTTTGGGTAATGCAATCCACGACCATAAAGTCGTTACCCAATCCGTGCATCTTAGAAAAATGAAAGTGCATGTGTATCAACTTACTCCGGTAACACTTGTTCCAATTCCCACAAACTGCTTAATTCTTCACGCTTACGCACTAAGTGGCTTTGCTTGCCGTCCACCATGATTTCAGCGGCACGTGTACGGGTATTATAGTTCGATGACATCACGAACCCGTAGGCACCAGCACTGCGAACCGCCAGCAAGTCACCCTGCTCAAGAACCAAAGCGCGATCTTTACCCAGGAAGTCGCCCGTTTCACAGATAGGTCCCACCAAATCATAGTTCGTTGGCTCACCTTCACGTGGGGTGACTGGCACGATATCTTGCCATGCCTGATAAAGCGCCGGGCGCATCAGATCATTCATTGCAGCATCAATGATGGCAAAGTTTTTATGTTCTGTATGCTTAAGGAACTCAACCTGAGTCAGAAGAATACCTGCGTTTGCCGCAATGGCACGACCAGGCTCAAAAATCAGCTCCAGATCGGAATGGTTGTCCAAACGCGCCAGCAGCGCCTTCGCGTAGTCAGACGGCTGCGGTGGCAATTCATCTTTGTAAACCACACCCAAACCACCACCTACATCTAGGTGGTCAATTTCAATGCCTTCAGCTTTAAGTTGGTCAATCAGTCCAAGCAAACGGTCAACGGCATCGATAAATGGTTCAATGTCAGTCAGCTGAGAACCGATGTGACAGTCGATACCATGAATATCCAGATGCTCCAGGCTTTGCGCAAATTTGTAGACGCGCAGTGCCTGATCGAATGCGATACCGAATTTGTTCTCGAGTAGACCAGTAGAAATATAAGGGTGAGTTTTGGCATCCACGTCTGGGTTGATACGCAGGGAAATCGGTGCTTTTACGTTAAGCTCTTTCGCCACCTGATTGAGCAACTCAAGCTCTGGCTCAGACTCCACATTGAAGCATTTAATCTTCAGTTCAAGAGCTCGGCGCATCTCAGCTGCGGTTTTGCCCACACCAGAGAAAACAATCTTAGCTGGATCGCCACCAGCTGCCAGCACACGTTCTAACTCGCCCTGGGATACAATATCAAAGCCCGAACCCAACCTTGCTAAAACGTTTAGCACACCAATGTTGGAATTGGCTTTTACCGCATAACACACCAAGTGAGGGTGCTCGCCGACGGATTTATCAAACGCGTTCCAATGACGTTCCAGCGTTGCACGAGAGTAAACGTAAAGTGGCGTGCCGTATTGCTCTGCCAGTTCAGTTAGTGCGACATCTTCAGCCCAAAGCTGACCATCATCCTGATAATTAAAATAATCCAATGTAGTATCCCTGTTTCTTACTGTTGCGTTTGTTCGTTTTGCTCGGAGTCACTTGGCAGATAGAGTGACCCTGTTTGCCCGCACCCAGCCAAGCCAAGTACCGCAAACATAAAAAGTGCCATGATTGACTTTTTCATACTGCAATTCGTGATTAATAACTCAATGCCCCCTATAATCGCACCACACTCAGGAAAAGCAATAGGATATAAGGGATGAACGATACTGAATTTCATCAATTAGTGGATGAGCAGCTACAAATAATAGAAGAAGCCATCGATGATTCCGGTGCGGACATCGATTATGAAACATCCGGCAATGTCATGACCCTTGAATTTGAGGATCGCTCGCAAATAATCATCAACCGTCAGGAACCCATGCACGAAATCTGGCTGGCGTCGAAATCAGGTGGCTTTCACTTCAAGCTACAAGGCGATGAGTGGATCTGTTCAAAAACAGGCGTTGAACTGATCACCATGGTGAAAGAAGAGTGTGAAAAGCACGCCCAAGAATCGATCGATTGGGAATAAGTCTGCTTTATAACAGCAAAAAGGAGCGCTAGGCGCTCCTTTTTAGTTTGAGTTGATTTCAGGCATTCACCGCGTTATTCGAACGGCTCTGAGAAGAGGAATCGCTTCGATATGGCACCACATAAGTCTCACCATCTTCTGGATTGATGATTTGGTAGTACTGAGGCAAATTAAAATTGATGAACTTAGAGCTGATCTCTAATTCGTCCTGATTCGACGTATAGAAACGGTTCACGTTGCTGATCATCTCGTCTTTATCGCCGCTGAACTGATGATACACCTCTACGCGGTTGGCTTCGTCCAGCACATAGATATTGAACCCTTGCTCGGTGTCTTCAAAGAAGAACTGGATCAAACCTTCGCTGGCAAAGCTGTCGACTACAGCAGGAAGCTGATAGTCCTGCTCCTTATCCAGCATCATCAACGGTGAGCCTTTCAACTTGTTGGTGGAGATACTGCGGTAGAAATCTACTGAGTTTTCTAGCTTCTGAACGGATACTCCGCGGCGTTCGAAGAACAGACCATACACCTGCTCACCAATTCGAATGGCTTTAAAGCGGCGACGTTTTTCCTGCTCAACAGGCTTGAGGCGCAGCTCAATGCATTCAGCCAAAAGCTGGTAGACCATATTGCGCATCACACCACGAAGGTTCTTGCTGTAACAGAACACATCCACAGATTCTGGTGGCAACGCGTCCTGGTGCATTTTTCCAAGCACCGTTTTCAGAGCGTCCAGCATGGCTGTTTCGCCCGTAAAATGCAGCGTTCTGACTTCGTGCCATGAATTACGGTATACCAGATCAACGCTGCCGACTAAGCTGCGGTGTTCTTCACCAAAACTGAAAATGTCGATGTTCTTCAAATCAACTTTGAGTGACTTGCCTTTAAGTTCACTGGTCGGGTCATTTTCAAAGTTGATGAACATTGCAAGCTGGCTGATTTCACACGGGCTCGCCAGCGCTTCCATTGTCGGACGGCGCTTATGTAGTGAAAAAGTATTACGCAGATCACTGACCATCTGATAAAACTTATCGATATCCAACTCTGCTTCACGCACCACAGAATGCAAACGGGTAGATTCGGTAATCAAGCCATTGAAAAATGACCAGGCCACAAGCTTACTGAGGTATTCATTGTGCTCCAGATGCTTCTGACCAATGATTGCGTGTGGATCAAGCGGCTGCTTATACAGATACCAGCCTAACTTATTGGTTCGACCCGGAGAGACCTGAATGAAACTTAAGTCCGATTCGTGCAAGTCTGGAGAAATCTGAGGATTCAGCAAAGTGACTTTGCCCGGTAATACCTCAAATGCGGCGTAAAGCTTTCGAGCAAGAATACTGATGTCTTGCGGGCTGATCGCCGAGGTAATGTCATTTCGGCGAGCAAACTGAATTAAGTTACGGTAACTGGTCATCAGAGCGTCAAGCAGCTCGTGATGCACGACTTTCACCTGTTCGACTTTCCAGTTCCGACGATCATCCAGCTCTTCAATCACACTGTCTGACCACTGCCACTTCTTCACCATGTCACCCAGAGCTTCACGACGCCATGCTACTGAACCAACTCCCGGTTCACGAGAAAGCTTTTCATGAGTTTTCAGGTAGAAACAGCGGCGAACCAAGTCCAGACGCCTGTGGTCATCTACTCGCTCCAGATAACGCGTCACTTTTTCCAGCATCAGATAATACGCGTCCATCCCGTAGAGATCGGGCTCGTGCGAGAAGAAACGACGCTTGGAATCAATACAAAGGAGTCGAGTCGCTGGGTATTCCCATGAATAGGCTTCCAGCAAAATGGCTTTCAAAACGGACTTATACGGAGAGTCGATGCTCTTATAAAGTTGCCATAGGTTGGAACCGAAATACTCTTCGGCAGGAATTCGGTCAAGCTGACCGAAATCGATCCACTCATCGCGGTTGATGTCACCGTTGTCGACGAGTTGTTTTACGTAGTCGTCGTACGCTTCTTCCATCTCTGGCGGCACAACCTGCCAGAGCAAGCGCTGACCCGCCAGGCGAACTGCCGAGCGGTAAAATTCATCTAAAAGCAGCAAATGCTGCGAAGAACCACAGTTGTCCCCGGTCATTTCTTCAGAGCGATTGCTTCTGAATCGTTCTTCATCCATTAAGAAGAAATTGGCTTCCACCCCTAAGCTCTTCGCCCAGTCAGTAATCAGCAAACATTTGTTGGTCAGGCTTTCTCTGTCTGCCTTTGGCATGGATGGAGATACACAAACCCACACATCTAAATCACTGGAGGTGCTTTGACCGATAGACGATGTACTTCCCATGGTGTACAGAGCAAGAATCCCCGGCTTTTCGGCAGTCTGTAAAGATTCTCCTAATGTCAGTTCCGTATCATCAACAAACTGTTGTTGAGTCACGTTAAGAGAGAAATTTGTAATGCCGAATGGAACGTTGCTTTCGAGGTAACCTGGAATGGATGGATGATTGAAATGCAGAAGTGCAGGCAGTAAATGGAATACGCGTTGACTTTGCGTATCCATCAGAGCGAGAGCTCGATCAATACGCTGTTGATTCAACAAATCCAATCTGTGAACAAGTGTTTCGGTAAATGCCTGCAAGGGGGTGATTCCTTGAATTCTTGGTTAAATTGATGTTTTTGCTCAAAGTGTATTCACAATCGCCACAAAAACGTGATCAATTTAACACTTTCCTGCTCAAGGGTAAAGAATAAGCGTATATCTTAAACATCAGCTTTCATCTTCTTCCTGCATCTTGCCCTGCCGCACTAAGTGTCATCCCTTCTGCCCTATAGTAATAATAGACCGAATAACATTTGAGATATTGATCACATATTTTTTTCTTAATATCGAGATTAGAGGTCGCGCCCTATGCTGCTGTGATGAAACAGTAATACTTTACTGAATGGAGTGGTAGGATTAGCGCATCCGATTGACCTATATGGAAACACTATGTCAGAAAGAGCTCCCATTCGAATCGCAACCAGAAAAAGCCCACTTGCCCTTTGGCAGGCAAACTTTGTGAAGGATGCACTGCAAGCAGCACACCCCGGTTTAAACGTTGAGCTGGTAACAATGGTGACGAAGGGAGACATCATTCTGGACACCCCATTAGCCAAAGTGGGCGGAAAAGGCTTATTTGTAAAAGAGCTGGAAGTCGCTATGTTGGAAGGCAGAGCCGATCTGGCGGTACATTCCATGAAAGATGTTCCTGTCGATTTCCCCGAAGGTCTTGGTCTTGTCACTATTTGCGAGCGAGAAGATCCACGAGATGCATTTGTTTCGAATACTTACGCCAATATTGACGACCTTCCTCAAGGTGCAATCGTTGGTACGTGTAGCCTGAGACGCCAATGCCAGCTAAAAGAATATCGCCCGGATCTGCAGATAAAAGAACTGCGGGGCAATGTGGGCACGCGCTTAGGCAAACTGGATGCAGGCGAATACGACGCCATCATATTGGCTGCCGCTGGCTTAAAACGCCTTGAACTTGAAGAGCGCATTCAGAACTTTATCGAACCTGAGCAGTCTTTACCTGCCGTCGGTCAGGGCGCAGTTGGCATTGAATGCAGATTGGATGACGAAGAGCTTATCAAGCTGCTTGAACCATTGAACCACAAAGCGACCGCTGACAGAGTGAGCGCAGAAAGAGCGATGAACCTGACGTTGGAAGGTGGGTGTCAGGTGCCTATTGGCAGTTACTCACTCATTGAAGATGGGGAAATCTGGTTGCGTGCATTAGTGGGTGAGCCTGATGGTTCAAAAATTGTACGCGGGGAAATTAAGGGACCTGTCGATAAAGCCAGTGAGTTAGGTGTTACTCTCGCGCATCAACTGCTTGATGATGGCGCCAAAGAGATTCTAGAACGCCTCTATCAGGATCACGAATAGGCGACTATGGCAGTTCTCGTCACCCGACCTGGTCAAGATGGCATCGAACTATGCGAAGTGCTGACTTCGCTACATATAGATGCCATCCACCATCCATTGATTAAACTGCAACCCACCCAAGACCACCAACCCCTGCTCGAAAAGCTACAAACCGCAGATATCATTATTGCGGTAAGCCAGCATGCTGTTCATTACTCACATCAAATTCTTACTCAGCATCGTTTAAGTTGGCCAGAAGGTAAGCTTTACCTTGCCGTTGGTCAAAAAACTGCGTACAAATTAGGCAAAGTAGCGCAACAAAAAGTACACTATCCGACAACCAGCGATAGCGAACACCTTCTGCAATTACCTCAAATACAAAGCGTTTCTCAATGCTCCATCATTATTTTGAGAGGGAATGGCGGTCGGGAACTGATCTATCAGTCGCTACTCGAAAGGGATGCCAAAGTTGAATACATCGAAGTTTATCGACGTTCACCTCTCCCTTTCGATCCAGAACAGGTTATTCAGCATTGGCGCAGCCGCAATATTGATACCTTAGTTCTGACAAGTGGTGAACAACTCCAATATTTGGATAGTTCACTCAGTGAAATGCAAAGAAATTGGCTGCAAACTTTAAGCCTTCTAGTGCCAAGCCAGCGAATAGCGACAATCGCCAGGGAACTGGGATACAAAAATATCGTCAACATAGGCAGCGCGGCAAATTCGGACTTGTTGAATGCAATCGGCAAGAAACAAACAGGACAAGAGCATGGTAAGTAAAAAGAACAACAAAGAGCACATTGAACCTGAAGAAACAAAAGAGGAAGTGACGGAACCCAAAGAACCCATCACTGAACCTGAAGAAGAAGTGGTAACTTCCAAGCCTGAAGAGCCAGAACAAGAGCCTGTTGAATTTGAAGAAAAACAAGGCAAGCGTGGCGTTAAACTGGGCACCATTGCCATTATTCTTGCATTGATATTTGGCGGCGGACTCACTTACCTTATCCAGCAGAAGTCTCACCAGCACGAACAGCAAATTGCCCAGTTAAAAGCGCAGCTGACTTCCACCCAGACCAACCTGTCGCAAGAGATGGAAACAACCAAAAGTGAAGTAGCAGCACAGAGCCGCGACGTTTATAACCGCACTCAGGTGGAACTGGAGCAGCAGCAGAAAAGTATCGAAAGCCTACAACTGGCGCTGGCAGATGTAAAAGGTCGCCGACCAAACGACTGGCTGTTAGCTGAATCGGATTACTTGGTGAAACTGGCAGGTCGTAAACTGTTCCTGGAGCACGATATAGTCAGTGCGACAACCCTGATGGAAAATGCCGATCAAAGGATTGCAGCACTGAACGATCCAAGCCTGGTACCTTTACGCCGCGCCTTAGCGAACGACATCACGCTGCTACGCTCATTACCCTTGATTGATCGTGACGGGTTAATTCTGGCACTGACCAGTCTTCAGCTACAGGTGGATGAACTGCCACTAGCGAATGCTATTCTCCCTGAAGCCCCTGTTGTCGAGACAAAGGAAGTATCTGAAGACATCAACGACTGGCAACAAAACCTTCAAACATCATTGAAAGAGTTTTCAGAGCACTTCATTACCTTCCGCACTCGTGATGGAAACGTGATTCCTCTTCTCTCACCAGAGCAGCATTTCTACCTTCGAGAGAACATCAAAGCGAAGATCGAAACCGCAATGAAAGGGGTGTATACGGAACAGGGTGAAATTTTCTCTACGTCTCTGAAAGTCGCGCATGAATGGTCTACTCAATTCTTCAACCTTGATAATCCAGCAGTTCAAAGGTTTAACCAGCGCCTAGAAACACTTGGCAAGCAAAACATCCAAGTCAATTACCCCGTGAAACTTGAAACCCAAGAGTTATTGTCTGACGTCATTGCTGATCGTTTACGCCGTGAAATGACAACTATCATCACGGAGGAAACCAAATGATTCGATTGATTTTCCTCTTTATCGTGCTGGGTGTTGGGCTGTATGCCGGTACTCAGTTCTCAGGGCAACAGGGTTACGTCCTCATTTCGATCGCAGACAAAACCATTGAAATGAGCGTGACGACACTTGTCATATTTGTCGTTGCCCTGCTGGCTGCACTGTTTGGTATTGAGTACCTGATTAAGAAAGTGCTGTATACCAGCAGTGCGACCTGGAACTGGTTCAGTGTGCGCAAAATGAAACGCGCACGTCGATACACGAACGAAGGAATCATCAAGCTTCTGGAAGGTGACTGGAAAGGTGCGGAAAAGAAAGTGACACGCTGGGCAAATCATCACGATATGCCAATACTTTGCTATTTAGTCGCTTCCGAAGCCGCCCAAGGTTTAGGAGACAAGAGCAAGCGTGACCACTACCTGGAGCTGGCATCTAAGCAAGAAAACTCAGATCTGGCGGTTGAGCTGACGCGTTCTAAGCAACAAATCAGCGACGGTCAATATGAACTCGCACTTGATACTCTTCATGACCTCAAAAGAAAGTACGCAACAAACCCCGTCATTACGGAATTGCTCAAAGTGGTGTATAGCAAATTATCACTTTGGGACAGCCTGATTGAGTTACTGCCGCAACTGAAGAAAGCCAAACTGATCGATCAGCAAGAGTTTGACGAACTGACACAAAAAGCGCAGTGCGGTTTATTGGCAGATGTCGCCCAACAAAAAGGGAGCGAAGGGCTATTGGCTTATTGGAATACTCTTCCGCGTAAAGCTCGCCAGAATGATGTTTTACTGTATTGCTTACTTGAGCAGCTCATTGAGCGCAAAGCGGATTCGCAAGCATACATTATCGTTCGAGATCATTTGAAAAAGCACTCAGATGACAAGCTCTATGCACTGATTGCAGAAATGAACTTGCCAGATTTGCATCCAGCTGTCGTACTGCTTCAGGGAGTGCTTCAGAAGGACGGTGAAAACGCGGTAGTGCACAGCACCCTAGCACAACTGCTGATGCGTCAGGAGAACTGGTCTGAAGCACAACACCACTTTGAGCAGGCTCTGAAGCTTCGTCAGGACATTTCCGATTATGCTTACCTCGCGGATGTGTTGGAGAAACAACAGCTCACTCAAGCCGCTGGAGATGTTTCTCGTAAAGCTTTGTCCTTGATGGACAATAAGCCGCAATAACCAATCGTCCCCCTTCTACAAAGCCAGTGTTCAACCACTGGCTTTTTTATTACCTCTCGCACATCCCTTCCAGTAGCTAAACCGTTTCTATTCAACGCACTTCTATTCGGCTGCCCGGCTGACCTTATATCGATACTTCACAAAGTAACTTGGGTTCGATGCATTAGGTCCCCTACTAGTAGGTTTCCAAGATAAACACTTTCTCGTGATACGTTGCTAAGGTCTAACAGTAATACAAAGCACTTGCATGGGCATAAGGTGAAATTACACATTTTCTTGTAGATAAATGCTTTTAAACGAAGAGCAACACTAGCTTTCCAATGGATTTGAGATTGTTGTTCAAAAGAAATAGCGGAGGCTAGAAAGGCATACGAACGGGCTCGTATTCGAACATAGCTCATTTACCCACAGGGTAAACCAAACTGAAAGATACGAAAAAGCCCTAGCATTACTGCTAGGGCTTCGTCTAAATAAATGGCGGAGTGGACGGGACTCGAACCCGCGACCCCCGGCGTGACAGGCCGGTATTCTAACCAACTGAACTACCACTCCGCAGTGGAATATCCGCTTATCAGAAGCAGATGTTCAAAATCAAAGCCTGGCGATGTCCTACTCTCACATGGGGAAACCCCACACTACCATCGGCGCTATTGCGTTTCACTTCTGAGTTCGGCATGGAATCAGGTGGGTCCACAACGCTATGGTCGCCAAGCAAATTCTTTAATTCGGAAAGCTGTTTTTAGTTCTGATTCTTACACATTCAATGTTCTTATCTGAGTCCACAAAACCCCTTGGGTGTTGTATGGTTAAGCCTCACGGGCAATTAGTACAGGTTAGCTCAACGCCTCACAACGCTTACACACCCTGCCTATCAACGTTCTGGTCTCGAACAACCCTTTAGGATACTTAAAGTATCAGGGAAGACTCATCTCAGGGCTCGCTTCCCGCTTAGATGCTTTCAGCGGTTATCGATTCCGAACTTAGCTACCGGGCAATGCCATTGGCATGACAACCCGAACACCAGAGGTTCGTCCACTCCGGTCCTCTCGTACTAGGAGCAGCCCCCTTCAATCTTCCAACGCCCACGGCAGATAGGGACCGAACTGTCTCACGACGTTCTAAACCCAGCTCGCGTACCACTTTAAATGGCGAACAGCCATACCCTTGGGACCGACTTCAGCCCCAGGATGTGATGAGCCGACATCGAGGTGCCAAACACCGCCGTCGATATGAACTCTTGGGCGGTATCAGCCTGTTATCCCCGGAGTACCTTTTATCCGTTGAGCGATGTACCTTCCATTCAGAACCACCGGATCACTATGACCTGCTTTCGCACCTGCTCGAATTGTCATTCTCGCAGTCAAGCGGGCTTATGCCATTGCACTAACCACACGATGTCCAACCGTGTTTAGCCCACCTTCGTGCTCCTCCGTTACTCTTTGGGAGGAGACCGCCCCAGTCAAACTACCCACCAGGCACTGTCCTCACTCCCGATAAGGGAGCCAAGTTAGAACATCAAAGCTACAAGGGTGGTATTTCAAGGACGGCTCCACGCAATCTGGCGACTGCGTTTCAAAGCCTCCCACCTATCCTACACATGTAGGTTCAATGTTCAGTGCCAAGCTGTAGTAAAGGTTCACGGGGTCTTTCCGTCTAGCCGCGGGTACACTGCATCTTCACAGCGATTTCAATTTCACTGAGTCTCGGGTGGAGACAGCGTGGTCATCATTACGCCATTCGTGCAGGTCGGAACTTACCCGACAAGGAATTTCGCTACCTTAGGACCGTTATAGTTACTACCGCCGTTTACCGGGGCTTCGATCAAGAGCTTCGTCCGAGGACTAACCCCATCAATTAACCTTCCGGCACCGGCACCGGGCAGGCGTCACACCGTATACGTCATCTTACGATTTTGCACAGTGCTGTGTTTTTAATAAACAGTTGCAGCCACCTGGTATCTGCGACTCTCGTCAGCTCCATCCGCAAGGGACTTCACCGATAAGAGCGTACCTTCTCCCGAAGTTACGGTACCATTTTGCCTAGTTCCTTCACCCGAGTTCTCTCAAGCGCCTTGGTATTCTCTACCCGACCACCTGTGTCGGTTTGGGGTACGATTCCTTACAATCTGAAGCTTAGAGGCTTTTCCTGGAAGCATGGCATCAATGACTTCATCACCGTAGTGACTCGACATCGTGTCTCAGCCTTAAAGAGAGCCGGATTTACCTAACTCTCAAGCCTACGCACTTGAACCTGGACAACCGTCGCCAGTCCACCTAGCCTTCTCCGTCCCCCCATCGCAATTGTAAGAAGTACGGGAATATTAACCCGTTTCCCATCGACTACGCTTTTCAGCCTCGCCTTAGGGGTCGACTTACCCTGCCCCGATTAACGTTGGACAGGAACCCTTGGTCTTCCGGCGAGGGAGTTTTTCACTCCCTTTATCGTTACTCATGTCAGCATTCGCACTTCTGATACCTCCAGCAGCCCTTACGAACCACCTTCAACGGCTTACAGAACGCTCCCCTACCCCGCATACAAAGTATGCAGCCGCAGCTTCGGTGTATTGCTTAGCCCCGTTACATCTTCCGCGCAGGCCGACTCGACCAGTGAGCTATTACGCTTTCTTTAAATGATGGCTGCTTCTAAGCCAACATCCTGGCTGTCTGAGCCTTCCCACATCGTTTCCCACTTAGCAATACTTTGGGACCTTAGCTGGCGGTCTGGGTTGTTTCCCTCTCCACGACGGACGTTAGCACCCGCCGTGTGTCTCCCGGATAGTACTTACTGGTATTCGGAGTTTGCAAAGGGTTGGTAAGTCGGGATGACCCCCTAGCCTTAACAGTGCTCTACCCCCAGTAGTATTCGTCCGAGGCGCTACCTAAATAGCTTTCGGGGAGAACCAGCTATCTCCAGGTTTGATTGGCTTTCACCCCTAGCCACAAGTCATCCGCTAATTTTTCAACATTAGTCGGTTCGGTCCTCCAGTTGATGTTACTCAACCTTCAACCTGCCCATGGCTAGATCACCTGGTTTCGGGTCTATATCCAGAGACTGAGCGCCCAGTTAAGACTCGGTTTCCCTACGGCTCCCCTAGATGGTTAACCTTGCCACTGAATATAAGTCGCTGACCCATTATACAAAAGGTACGCAGTCACCCCGAAGGGCTCCTACTGCTTGTACGTACACGGTTTCAGGTTCTATTTCACTCCCCTCACAGGGGTTCTTTTCGCCTTTCCCTCACGGTACTGGTTCACTATCGGTCAGTCAGTAGTATTTAGCCTTGGAGGATGGTCCCCCCATATTCAGACAGGATATCACGTGTCCCGCCTTACTCGATTTCACTTTAAATCCGCTGTCGGTTACGGGGCTATCACCCTGTATCGCGCTCCTTTCCAGAAGCTTCACCTGACGCATAAAAAGCTTAAGGGCTAGTCCAATTTCGCTCGCCGCTACTTTCGGAATCTCGGTTGATTTCTCTTCCTTCGGGTACTTAGATGTTTCAGTTCCCCGAGTTCGCTTCACTGAGCTATGTATTCACTCAGCAATACTTACTTATGTAAGTGGGTTTCCCCATTCGGAAATCCCAGACTCAAATGACTCTTACTGTCTTATCTGGGCTTATCGCAAGTTAGTACGTCCTTCATCGCCTCTGACTGCCAAGGCATCCACCGTGTACGCTTAGTCACTTAACCATACAACCCCAAGAGGTCTTGTATGTTCAAACAACCAAGGTTTGTGTCTCTCATTATTGAATGAGCGAGAGACATTCGATTTTGCCGGACTCAAATATAAACATCCTATGGATGTTTCCAAGAACACTTGAATGTGTGTTGGTACCTAAAACAAAGTTTTAGGATTTGAGAACTTTTAATTGAATAACAACGCTTATCCGTAGATAAGGGGATGGTTGTTATTCGTCAGCTTTCCAAATTGTTAAAGAGCTATGTCACTTCCTAAGAAGCACATTTTCTAAAGACTTTCAGCTACGCTGCATAGGCGTCAAAAATTCCAACCACATACGTTTTAATGAAGTGGTTTGGAAAGATTATCCAAAAATACTTAGAGAATGGTGGGCGATACCGGGCTCGAACCAGTGACCCCCTGCTTGTAAGGCAGGTGCTCTCCCAACTGAGCTAATCGCCCACATATATTTTGATTTCCTGTGGCAGGAAATGGTGGGTCGTGCAGGATTCGAACCTGCGACCAATTGATTAAAAGTCAACTGCTCTACCAACTGAGCTAACGACCCAATGGTATCCCGTAGGGGAGTCGAACCCCTGTTACCGCCGTGAAAGGGCGGTGTCCTAGGCCTCTAGACGAACGGGACACTAGTTGTGAGTGTTTGGGAACACTCTGCTCTCTTACGTTATAAACCGTATCAATCTGTGTGGACACTCATCACGATAATCATCGTATAAGGAGGTGATCCAGCCCCAGGTTCCCCTAGGGCTACCTTGTTACGACTTCACCCCAGTCATGAACCACAAAGTGGCAAGCGTCCTCCCGAAGGTTAAACTACCTGCTTCTTTTGCAGCCCACTCCCATGGTGTGACGGGCGGTGTGTACAAGGCCCGGGAACGTATTCACCGTGGCATTCTGATCCACGATTACTAGCGATTCCGACTTCATGGAGTCGAGTTGCAGACTCCAATCCGGACTACGACGCACTTTTTGGGATTCGCTCACTCTCGCAAGTTCCGCCCTCTGTATGCGCCATTGTAGCACGTGTGTAGCCCTACTCGTAAGGATATGATGACTTGACGTCGTCCCCACCTTCCTCCGGTTTATCACCGGCAGTCTCCCTGGAGTTCCCACCCGAAGTGCTGGCAAACAAGGATAAGGGTTGCGCTCGTTGCGGGACTTAACCCAACATTTCACAACACGAGCTGACGACAGCCATGCAGCACCTGTCTCATAGTTCCCGAAGGCACCAAAGCATCTCTGCTAAGTTCTATGGATGTCAAGAGTAGGTAAGGTTCTTCGCGTTGCATCGAATTAAACCACATGCTCCACCGCTTGTGCGGCCCCGTCAATTCATTTGAGTTTTAATCTTGCGACCGTACTCCCCAGGCGGTCTACTTAACGCGTTAGCTCCGAAAGCCACGGCTCAATACCACAACCTCCAAGTAGACATCGTTTACGGCGTGGACTACCAGGGTATCTAATCCTGTTTGCTCCCCACGCTTTCGCATCTGAGTGTCAGTATCTGTCCAGGGGCGCCTTCGCCACCGGTATTCCTTCAGATCTCTACGCATTTCACCGCTACACCTGAAATTCTACCCCCTCTACAGTACTCTAGCCTGCCAGTTTCAAATGCAGTTCCGAGGTTGAGCCCCGGGCTTTCACATCTGACTTAACAAACCACCTGCATGCGCTTTACGCCCAGTAATTCCGATTAACGCTCGCACCCTCCGTATTACCGCGGCTGCTGGCACGGAGTTAGCCGGTGCTTCTTCTGCAGCTAACGTCAAAATGTGCATCTATTAAATACACACCCTTCCTCACTGCTGAAAGTGCTTTACAACCCGAAGGCCTTCTTCACACACGCGGCATGGCTGCATCAGGCTTGCGCCCATTGTGCAATATTCCCCACTGCTGCCTCCCGTAGGAGTCTGGACCGTGTCTCAGTTCCAGTGTGGCTGATCATCCTCTCAGACCAGCTAGGGATCGTCGCCTTGGTGAGCCTTTACCTCACCAACTAGCTAATCCCACCTGGGCATATCCTGACGCGAGAGGCCCGAAGGTCCCCCTCTTTGAGCCGAAGCTATTATGCGGTATTAGCCATCGTTTCCAATGGTTATCCCCCACATCAGGGCAATTTCCCAGGCATTACTCACCCGTCCGCCGCTCGACGCCGTTATCGTTCCCCGAAGGTTCAGACAACTCGTTTCCGCTCGACTTGCATGTGTTAGGCCTGCCGCCAGCGTTCAATCTGAGCCATGATCAAACTCTTCAATTTAAGATTTTGGTCGGCTCAATGAATACTGATTACATTACATAGTAATGTTGAATTGACTGTGCCGGTATTGCTACCGATTGGTCACTCAGTTCATTGAAACCTAATTTGATACCGAAGTATCTATTTGGATTATCATCAACGAGTGCCCACACAGATTGATAGGTCTATATTGTTAAAGAGCTTTGCTTTCAGTGCGTTAGCACTTAGGCAGGACGCGTATATTACGCGATTGACTCTGTAAGTCAACATAAAATTCTAAACTTTTGTTTAAAACCTTATGGTGACTGAACTCTGTCGAGTTCAATCAGAATCAAAGCCTGGCGATGTCCTACTCTCACATGGGGAAGCCCCACACTACCATCGGCGCTATTGCGTTTCACTTCTGAGTTCGGCATGGAATCAGGTGGGTCCACAACGCTATGGTCGCCAAGCAAATTCTTAATTCGGAAAGCTGCTATCTCTTAAATAAAGAGCAAGTTCTATTTCTACACATTCAATGTTCTGTCTGAGCCCACAAAACCCCTTGGGTGTTGTATGGTTAAGCCTCACGGGCAATTAGTACAGGTTAGCTCAACGCCTCACAACGCTTACACACCCTGCCTATCAACGTTCTGGTCTCGAACAACCCTTTAGGATACTTAAAGTATCAGGGAAGACTCATCTCAGGGCTCGCTTCCCGCTTAGATGCTTTCAGCGGTTATCGATTCCGAACTTAGCTACCGGGCAATGCCATTGGCATGACAACCCGAACACCAGAGGTTCGTCCACTCCGGTCCTCTCGTACTAGGAGCAGCCCCCTTCAATCTTCCAACGCCCACGGCAGATAGGGACCGAACTGTCTCACGACGTTCTAAACCCAGCTCGCGTACCACTTTAAATGGCGAACAGCCATACCCTTGGGACCGACTTCAGCCCCAGGATGTGATGAGCCGACATCGAGGTGCCAAACACCGCCGTCGATATGAACTCTTGGGCGGTATCAGCCTGTTATCCCCGGAGTACCTTTTATCCGTTGAGCGATGGTACCTTCCATTCAGAACCACCGGATCACTATGACCTGCTTTCGCACCTGCTCGAATTGTCATTCTCGCAGTCAAGCGGGCTTATGCCATTGCACTAACCACACGATGTCCAACCGTGTTTAGCCCACCTTCGTGCTCCTCCGTTACGCTTTGGGAGGAGACCGCCCCAGTCAAACTACCCACCAGGCACTGTCCTCACTCCCGATAAGGGAGCCAAGTTAGAACATCAAAGCTACAAGGGTGGTATTTCAAGGACGGCTCCACGCAATCTGGCGACTGCGTTTCAAAGCCTCCCACCTATCCTACACATGTAGGTTCAATGTTCAGTGCCAAGCTGTAGTAAAGGTTCACGGGGTCTTTCCGTCTAGCCGCGGGTACACTGCATCTTCACAGCGATTTCAATTTCACTGAGTCTCGGGTGGAGACAGCGTGGTCATCATTACGCCATTCGTGCAGGTCGGAACTTACCCGACAAGGAATTTCGCTACCTTAGGACCGTTATAGTTACGTACCGCCGTTTACCGGGGCTTCGATCAAGAGCTTCGTCCAAAGACTAACCCCATCAATTAACCTTCCGGCACCGGGCAGGCGTCACACCGTATACGTCATCTTACGATTTTGCACAGTGCTGTGTTTTTAATAAACAGTTGCAGCCACCTGGTATCTGCGACTCTCGTCAGCTCCATCCGCGAGGGACTTCACCGATAAGAGCGTACCTTCTCCCGAAGTTACGGTACCATTTTGCCTAGTTCCTTCACCCGAGTTCTCTCAAGCGCCTTGGTATTCTCTACCCGACCACCTGTGTCGGTTTGGGGTACGATTCCTTACAATCTGAAGCTTAGAGGCTTTTCCTGGAAGCATGGCATCAATGACTTCATCACCGTAGTGACTCGACATCGTGTCTCAGCCTTAAAGAAGAGCCGGATTTACCTAACTCTCAAGCCTACGCACTTGAACCTGGACAACCGTCGCCAGTCCACCTAGCCTTCTCCGTCCCCCCATCGCAATTGTAAGAAGTACGGGAATATTAACCCGTTTCCCATCGACTACGCTTTTCAGCCTCGCCTTAGGGGTCGACTTACCCTGCCCCGATTAACGTTGGACAGGAACCCTTGGTCTTCCGGCGAGGGAGTTTTTCACTCCCTTTATCGTTACTCATGTCAGCATTCGCACTTCTGATACCTCCAGCAGCCCTTACAGACCACCTTCAACGGCTTACAGAACGCTCCCCTACCCCGCATACAAAGTATGCAGCCGCAGCTTCGGTGTATTGCTTAGCCCCGTTACATCTTCCGCGCAGGCCGACTCGACCAGTGAGCTATTACGCTTTCTTTAAATGATGGCTGCTTCTAAGCCAACATCCTGGCTGTCTGAGCCTTCCCACATCGTTTCCCACTTAGCAATACTTTGGGACCTTAGCTGGCGGTCTGGGTTGTTTCCCTCTCCACGACGGACGTTAGCACCCGCCGTGTGTCTCCCGGATAGTACTTACTGGTATTCGGAGTTTGCAAAGGGTTGGTAAGTCGGGATGACCCCCTAGCCTTAACAGTGCTCTACCCCCAGTAGTATTCGTCCGAGGCGCTACCTAAATAGCTTTCGGGGAGAACCAGCTATCTCCAGGTTTGATTGGCCTTTCACCCCTAGCCACAAGTCATCCGCTAATTTTTCAACATTAGTCGGTTCGGTCCTCCAGTTGATGTTACTCAACCTTCAACCTGCCCATGGCTAGATCACCTGGTTTCGGGTCTATATCCAGAGACTGAGCGCCCAGTTAAGACTCGGTTTCCCTACGGCTCCCCTAGATGGTTAACCTTGCCACTGAATATAAGTCGCTGACCCATTATACAAAAGGTACGCAGTCACCCCGAAGGGCTCCTACTGCTTGTACGTACACGGTTTCAGGTTCTATTTCACTCCCCTCACAGGGGTTCTTTTTTCGCCTTTCCCTCACGGTACTGGTTCACTATCGGTCAGTCAGTAGTATTTAGCCTTGGAGGATGGTCCCCCCATATTCAGACAGGATATCACGTGTCCCGCCTTACTCGATTTCACTTGAAATGCGCTGTCGGTTACGGGGCTATCACCCTGTATCGCGCTCCTTTCCAGAAGCTTCACCTGACGCATAAAAAGCTTAAGGGCTAGTCCAATTTCGCTCGCCGCTACTTTCGGAATCTCGGTTGATTTCTCTTCCTTCGGGTACTTAGATGTTTCAGTTCCCCGAGTTCGCTTCACTGAGCTATGTATTCACTCAGCAATACTTACTTATGTAAGTGGGTTTCCCCATTCGGAAATCCCAGACTCAAATGACTCTTACTGTCTTATCTGGGCTTATCGCAAGTTAGTACGTCCTTCATCGCCTCTGACTGCCAAGGCATCCACCGTGTACGCTTAGTCACTTAACCATACAACCCCAAGAGGTCTTGTATGTTCAAACAACCAAGGTTTGTGTCTCTCATTATTGAATGAGCGAGAGACATTCGATTTTGCCGGACTCAAATATAAACATCCTATGGATGTTTCCAAGAACACTTGAATGTGTGTTGGTACCTAATTCATAGAATTAGGATTTGAGAACTTTTAATTGAATAACAACGCTTATCCGTAGATAAGGGGATGGTTGTTATTCGTCAGCTTTCCAAATTGTTAAAGAGCGTGATTCGTTAAGAACCATTTTTAAATATTCTCTGATTTAAGAGAAGAACACTTAAAGATGGTGGAGCTAAGCAGGATCGAACTGCTGACCTCCTGCGTGCAAGGCAGGCGCTCTCCCAGCTGAGCTATAGCCCCATAAAGATTCAATGTCTGACCCGCTATCTTTGGGAAGATAGTGGTGGGTCTGAGTGGACTTGAACCACCGACCTCCCGCTTATCAGGCGAGCGCTCTAACCAGCTGAGCTACAGACCCAACATTGCTCTTAACGTTATAAACCGTATCAATCTGTGTGAACACTCATCGCGACTTATTCGTCTTCACTTTGAAAAGTAAAAACAAACTATCCGTATCGTATAAGGAGGTGATCCAGCCCCAGGTTCCCCTAGGGCTACCTTGTTACGACTTCACCCCAGTCATGAACCACAAAGTGGCAAGCGTCCTCTCGAAGGTTAAACTACCTGCTTCTTTTGCAGCCCACTCCCATGGTGTGACGGGCGGTGTGTACAAGGCCCGGGAACGTATTCACCGTGGCATTCTGATCCACGATTACTAGCGATTCCGACTTCATGGAGTCGAGTTGCAGACTCCAATCCGGACTACGACGCACTTTTTGGGATTCGCTCACTCTCGCAAGTTGGCCGCCCTCTGTATGCGCCATTGTAGCACGTGTGTAGCCCTACTCGTAAGAGTATGATGACTTGACGTCGTCCCCACCTTCCTCCGGTTTATCACCGGCAGTCTCCCTGGAGTTCCCACCCGAAGTGCTGGCAAACAAGGATAAGGGTTGCGCTCGTTGCGGGACTTAACCCAACATTTCACAACACGAGCTGACGACAGCCATGCAGCACCTGTCTCATAGTTCCCGAAGGCACCAAAGCATCTCTGCTAAGTTCTATGGATGTCAAGAGTAGGTAAGGTTCTTCGCGTTGCATCGAATTAAACCACATGCTCCACCGCTTGTGCGGCCCCCGTCAATTATTTGAGTTTTAATCTTGCGACCGTACTCCCCAGGCGGTCTACTTAACGCGTTAGCTCCGAAAGCCACGGCTCAAGGCCACAACCTCCAAGTAGACATCGTTTACAGCGTGGACTACCAGGGTATCTAATCCTGTTTGCTCCCCACGCTTTCGCATCTGAGTGTCAGTATCTGTCCAGGGGGCCGCCTTCGCCACCGGTATTCCTTCAGATCTCTACGCATTTCACCGCTACACCTGAAATTCTACCCCCCTCTACAGTACTCTAGCCTGCCAGTTTCAAATGCAGTTCCGAGGTTGAGCCCCGGGCTTTCACATCTGACTTAACAAACCACCTGCATGCGCTTTACGCCCAGTAATTCCGATTAACGCTCGCACCCTCCGTATTACCGCGGCTGCTGGCACGGAGTTAGCCGGTGCTTCTTCTGCAGCTAACGTCAAAATGTGCATCTATTAAATACACACCCTTCCTCACTGCTGAAAGTGCTTTACAACCCGAAGGCCTTCTTCACACACGCGGCATGGCTGCATCAGGCTTGCGCCCATTGTGCAATATTCCCCACTGCTGCCTCCCGTAGGAGTCTGGACCGTGTCTCAGTTCCAGTGTGGCTGATCATCCTCTCAGACCAGCTAGGGATCGTCGCCTTGGTGAGCCTTTACCTCACCAACCAGCTAATCCCACCTGGGCATATCCTGACGCGAGAGGCCCGAAGGTCCCCCTCTTTGAGCCGAAGCTGTTATGCGGTATTAGCCATCGTTTCCAATGGTTATCCCCCACATCAGGGCAATTTCCCAGGCATTACTCACCCGTCCGCCGCTCGACGCCGTTGTCGTTCCCCGAAGGGTCAGACAACTCGTTTCCGCTCGACTTGCATGTGTTAGGCCTGCCGCCAGCGTTCAATCTGAGCCATGATCAAACTCTTCAATTTAAGATTTTGGTCGGCTCAATGAATACTGAACATTACATAAAGTAATGTTTTGAATTGACTGTGCTGAATCCGAAGATTCAATGGTCACTTCGTATCATTGAAACCTAAATTGATACCGAAGTATCTATTTGGATTATCATCAACGAGTGCCCACACAGATTGATAGGTCTATATTGTTAAAGAACTTGGCTTTTCGAGAAGCTTTTCTCTCAAAGCGGAGGTGCATTCTAGCGAGATAATTTGAAGAGTCAAACACTTTTTCAAATTTATTTTCTCAGAAGTTTTTCACCTCTCTGATTCAGCTGAAGCCTTGTGGCGTCTGCCGTGTCAGTGAGGCGGAATTATAGAGACACGAATCACATTGGCAAGCCTTTTTTGAGAAAAAATTCAAAAAAGTGCCTTTTCGATGAATATTCAATCAAAAACAAAAAAAGAGGGTTAAAAAACCCTCTTTTCTTTCTATTTATCTTCAGTATTTAGATAAATGCGTAGGCGTCAGCGTACATCTGATCTCGGTTGGCTTGCTTAGATTGCGTGAATTGCTCTCTTGCCGCACCTGCCATTTCAAATCGACCTGCTATATAGATGTCGACGTTTTCCAGACTTTCAAAATCTGCTTCCACGGCTTGGAGTACGTTTCCGACTTTACCCGCCCAGTTTTCTGGTGCTTCCTCTACTACTGGTACGAATGTGATATTACCGTGCGCGTTTGCGATTTCATGCAACTCTTCTTTTGCATATAGCTGGCATTCGTCTTTTGCTCCCCAATATAGGTGGATCGCGTTTGACAAATTTTGACTTACGCAGTGGTCCAAAATAGAGCGTACGTAACTGAAGCCTGTGCCACCAGCGATTAATAGCAGCGGGTTTTGGCTTTCTTCACGAACCCAAGCATCACCATGTGGTGCATCGATGGCAATATCGCCACCCTCTTCTAACGCTTTTTTCATGGCTTCAACCACTTCGCTTGCGTAGGCGTTGTGCTCCGCAGCTCCGATATGAAGCTCTAGTTCACCTTCGTGACGGCAAGGGCTGCTTGCAATAGAAAATGGACGTTTGTCTTTTTCACCCATTTCAACCAACAGGTATTGACCTGCTTTAAAGCTGACTGGTGTTTCTGGGTGCAATAGAATTTGGTATGTGTTGCACGCCAAAGGCTCAATGGACTTTACTTGGCACTTAATTGTCATGGTTTCCTCTTACTCACTTTCGAACGTGAGTAGTAAATCACTTTCGGCGTATGCCTGACATGGGAAGATCCAACCGTGAGCTATTTCTTTTTCCGTAAGCATAGGCTCAAGGTGATAGCTGACTTCCCCTTCTAATTTTCTGCACATACACATGGCACATGCGCCTACTGTACAACGATGCGGGAAGCGATAATTATTGTTGAGCGCTGCTTCCAGTATTGTTTGCCCAGTAGAAACTTCAAATACCCATTGCTGGGGCATTATTGTGACGGTTTGAGTCATTCTATTCCTAGTTGATCCCAAATCTCATCAATTTTTGCGACTACCGCAGGGTCTTTCTTAATGGGTCGACCCCATTCACGCTGGGTCTCTTCTCCTTCGACCTTATTGGTCGCATCCAGCCCCATTTGGGTTGTTGGGAGATTAGCTTCTTGCTTCATTAATGTATCGCGAGCAGGATCCATACGTGTGGTTATCGCCCAAATAACGTCGTTCCAATCTCTTACATCTACGTCTTCATCGCAAATGATGATGTATTGAAGGTGGATATGCGCCTCAAACTCTTCCCAAAGCGCATTCATTAAGTTACGCCCCTGCCAGGCTTCACTTTTATTGATACTGATAATTGCCATACTTCTGCCATTGGCAGTTTCAGGCAAATAGAGATCAATCAGCTCTGGGTGATTCTGTTTGAACTGAGCAACCAATTTATCTACGGCTTCCGCTTCAGGCATCACTTCTTCAGGTTTTGCAGAAACGGACAGTTCTGCATCCCACTTTATCGTGGCATCCAACCCCATCTTCGACCCGAGACCTACTACTGGAGAAGCGAAGTCTAGAGAATCAATTGGAGTGTTTTCTATCATGACTGTATCGCGAACAGGATCCATCTGCGTAGTCATGGCATGAACCACTTCATTCCAATCTCGAGTATTGACACTCTCATCGACCACGATAACGAACTTAGTGTACATGAACTGACGAAGGAATGACCAAACTCCCATCATGACGCGTTTGGCGTGTCCCGGATATTGCTTTTTCATCGACACAACGGCCATGCGATACGAGCAACCTTCCGGTGGAAGATAGAAGTCGATAATCTCTGGGAATTGCTTCTGTAAGATAGGCACAAACACTTCGTTCAGTGCGACCCCCAGTACCGCTGGTTCATCCGGCGGGCGACCTGTGTAGGTACTGTGGTAAATTGGGTTTTCACGCATGGTCACATGAGTGACGGTAAAGACGTGGTGTTTCTCTACCTCATTGTAATAACCGGTATGATCGCCATAAGGGCCTTCATCGGCGTATTCGCTAGGGTCGATGTAACCTTCCAGAACAATCTCTGCGCTGGCAGGTACTTCCAAGTCGTTACTGACCGATTTCACCACTTCGGTTTTACTGCCCCGAAGCAAGCCTGCAAATGCGTATTCAGATAATGTATCTGGCACTGGGGTTACCGCGCCAAGGATGGTCGCTGGATCCGCGCCAAACGCGACGGAAACTGGGAAAGGTTTACCTGGGTTGGTTTCCATCCAGTCTCTGAGATCGAGCGCGCCGCCACGGTGAGCAAGCCAACGCATGATGACTTTGTTTTTACCAATCTTTTGCTGGCGATAAATCCCTAAGTTCTGGCGTTTCTTGCTCGGACCTTTAGTGACGGTTAACCCCCATGTTAAAAGAGGGGCTACGTCATCTGCCCAACAGCTCATCACTGGTATCTTATCCAGATCAACCTGATCGCCCTGCCACACCACTTGCTGACATGCTGCTTTTCGCAAGCGCTTTGCAGGCATATTCAATACCTGACGAAAAACTGGGAGCTTATCTAAAGCGTCTTTAAACCCTTTCGGCGGCTCAGGCTCTTTTAGATAAGCCAGGAGCTTCCCAACTTCCCTCAATTCGGAGACATCTTGCCTTCCCATACCTATGGCAACCCGCTCCGTGGTACCAAAGAGATTAGTTAACACGGGAAAGTCGTAACCAATTGGGTTTTCAAATAACAGAGCAGGACCACCAGCACGCAGCGTGCGATCGCTGATTTCTGTCATTTCATAGTGGGGGTCAACCGGGTGAGCGATGCGTTTTAGCCGACCGTCCTGTTCCAGACGATCTATAAAGTCGCGTAAATCCTTAAAACTCATAAGCCTTTCTTGTGGCAGGTTAAACTGCGCGCATTATAGCAAATATAACTTGGTAACCTAAAGATACGTACATTTTACAAGTTAGTAGCAATGCAATGACTAGTTATCTTTTCCACCAGACAAAGCTTTAAGCAGTGACTTGGTGTTCAGACCGCGATGGTTTTCTGCCAACTGTTCAACCCATCGGCGATGACCATGGCTAACCAGATTGCGGGCAATCACCGAAGCGCCATCCGATTGCTCCAGTTTCTTAATCAAAAAGGTTTTCACTTCAATGGGGAGTGGATCGAGACGTGTCAGTTCGTTAAGGGCTTGATCATGCAATGAGGGATTTTCGCTGGCGAGCATCACTTGTTGCAGAGAAAATTCATCTTTGGTTTTGGCTAATCGAACCATCTCGGCTCGGGTATGTTGATCGGCTTTCATTCGCCAGAGGATTTTGTACACCTCGGGATCTTCACTCACCTGCGCCATTCGAACGACAACTTTGGTGGATGGGAGCCAATTGGCAACTGGATTATGAGTAAGCTGCTGGGTAAGGTGATTCAGAGCTTTTGGGGATAACCCATCCAGTTCGCGAATCAAAAGTGCTTCTCTTGCTTTGTTCTGCTTGTCTTTGCCTTCTGTCAGCCACTTGGACAATTTTAGTTTCTGCTGCTCTGCCTGAAGAATGAAGGTCAGTATCTGCTGATCGCCATGCCAACGCTTTAATAAGCGACTGGCTACTACACTGCTGTCGAAAGCTGGAATGGTAAATTCGTAGCCGTCACCCTGCTTGCGAACTTTATATGGAGAGGGACGACCGATTTGCTTCTGTACAAACTTCGCCATTGACGTCGTCAGGATGATGTCTTTCTCTTCCATATGCTCAAGCAATAAAAAACGAACCACATCCTGTTGTGGCAAGTTGAGCCTTTGGAGAGCGAATTCCAATGAATCAACTTCATCAGTCAAAACCAACTGATAAAGCTCATCGGCTTTGGTGAGTATTTGCTGGTTCTCTATCCATTGCTGTGTTTCATCCTGTGAGAGCTCTTTTGCCATCACCGGAGAAAACACCAAAAGTAACGATATAAACCATGCTAACTTTCCCTGTTGCATATTCACATCCTGTTAACGATTTCGTTTATTCTGCAACCATTATGGAACAGACGCAAACAAAAACACCACCTTGAAAGGTGGTGTTTTGTTAAACAATATTACCGCTATTTACTGACGACGCATGGCGTCAAAGAACTCGTCATTGGTCTTTGTCATTGCCAGTTTGTCGATCAGGAATTCCATCGCATCGATTTCGCCCATTGGGTGAACGATTTTACGCAGAATCCACATTTTCTGTAGCTCGTCTGCTTTCGTAAGCAGCTCTTCACGACGAGTACCACTGCGGTTAAAGTCGATAGCTGGGAATACACGTTTCTCAGCAATCTTACGGTTCAGGTGCAATTCCATGTTACCTGTACCTTTAAATTCTTCGTAGATAACTTCATCCATCTTAGAACCAGTATCCACCAGTGCTGTCGCGATGATTGTCAGGCTTCCGCCTTCTTCTACGTTACGCGCTGCACCAAAGAAACGCTTTGGACGGTGAAGTGCGTTTGCGTCTACACCACCAGTCAGTACTTTACCTGAAGAAGGTACTACGGTGTTGTAAGCACGCGCCAGACGTGTAATGGAATCCAAAAGGATAACTACGTCTTTCTTGTGTTCAACCAAACGCTTCGCTTTCTCGATCACCATTTCGGCAACCTGTACGTGACGAGATGCAGGCTCGTCAAACGTTGATGCAACAACTTCGCCTTTTACCAAACGTTGCATCTCGGTAACTTCTTCCGGACGCTCGTCGATAAGAAGTACCATCAATTCACACTCTGGGTGATTGTGAGCAATGCTCTGCGCAATGTTTTGCAGAAGCATGGTTTTACCCGCTTTTGGCGGAGCGACAATCAGACCACGCTGACCTTTACCAATCGGTGAAGCCAAATCCAGTACACGCGCGGTGATGTCTTCGGTAGAACCGTTACCACGCTCCATCACCATACGTTCGTTGGCGTGAAGTGGTGTTAAGTTTTCGAAAAGGATTTTGTTGCGGGCGTTGTCTGGTTTGTCGTGGTTGACGGTGTTGACTTTAAGAAGGGCAAAATAACGTTCACCGTCTTTTGGTGGTCGAATCTTTCCTGCTATCGAGTCACCTGTACGCAGGTTAAAACGACGAATCTGACTTGGTGAAACATAGATATCGTCAGGACCTGCTAAATAAGAACTGTCGGCACTACGTAAGAAACCAAATCCATCTTGAAGAATTTCCAGAACCCCATCGCCGAAGATGTCTTCACCACTTTTCGCGTGAGCTTTCAAAATAGCAAAGATAATGTCTTGTTTTCTTAGACGCGCTAGGTTTTCCAAACCCAGGCTTTCACCTAGTTTCACGAGCTCAGACACAGGTCTGTTCTTCAGTTCTGTCAGGTTCATAGTAGTGGATACTTGTTTAGTCAAAATAGGATCTGTTGTGTTAGTTAGAGAGATTTGGTCACAGGATCGACCAAGAAATGAACATTTGTTTAATTAACGTGCGATAAACTAGCACTAAAATCAAGCCTAGTCTAGCCATTAGAAAAAATCAAAACCGTGCATCTGGACATAGAGCACGGTTTTATGACCTCGTTTGCACTCGCTATCAGATGTTAGCGTCTAGGAACTCTTTAAGCTGAGTCTTAGACAGTGCACCAACTTTGGTCGCAGCAACGTTGCCGTCTTTAAATAGCAGCAATGTTGGGATACCACGGATACCAAACTTAGGTGGTGTGTCCGCGTTTTGATCGATGTTTAGCTTGCCGATAGTGAGCTTGCCTTCATATTCTTCTGCGATTTCGTCAAGAATCGGCGCAATCATTTTACAAGGACCACACCATTCTGCCCAGAAATCAACCAGAACTGGACCTGCAGCTTTGATTACGTCGTCTTCAAAACCGTCATCAGTTAGCTGCAAAATCTTGTCACTCATCTTCCACTCCGTTGTGTTTTTCAGGAACTGGTTGGATGATAACCAGTAAATAGATGCCCTATTGGAATGTATTTACTTTCGTAATGCAAGCTTAAGCTGATATTCTATAGCCATGAAAAAGACGCATATCACAGAGCAAAAGTTCGCCGATTTGGATTTACATCCCCAAATCATTGATGGGCTTGAAAAAAAAGGGTTCGAGTATTGTACCCCTATTCAAGCCTTGGCGTTGCCGGTACTGCTCACCGGCCAAGACATTGCAGGCCAGGCCCAAACGGGTACTGGTAAAACCCTAGCGTTTCTTACTGCTACTTTTAACCACCTGCTGAGCACACCAGAACACGAAGGACGCAAACCATCTCAGCCACGCGCGATTGTTATGGCACCAACGCGTGAGCTGGCTATCCAGATTTTCAACGATGCCCAGCCTTTGATGGAATCGACAGGCATTAAAGCAGCATTGGCTTACGGCGGCGAAAGCTACGATAAGCAGCACGCTGTAATCGAGAAAGGCGTCGATATTCTGATCGGCACCACTGGACGCATCATCGACTTCTACAAGCAACGTGTCTTCAACCTGAACAACATTCAGGCGGTGGTATTGGATGAAGCCGACCGTATGTTCGACCTCGGCTTTATTAAAGACATCCGTTTCTTGTTCCGCCGTATGCCAGAGCCAAAAGATCGTCTGAACATGCTGTTCTCGGCGACTTTGTCTTATCGCGTTCAAGAGCTGGCGTTCGAGCACATGCACAACCCAGAGCATGTTGTGGTTGAACCAGAAAGAAAGACAGGTCACCGCATTCAGGAAGAACTTTTCTACCCTTCTAATGAAGACAAGATGACGCTTCTACAAACACTAATAGAAGAAGAATGGCCAGATCGCGCAATTGTATTTGCCAATACGAAATACAAGTGTGAAAACATCTGGGGGCACTTAGCAGCAGATGGTCACCGTGTTGGTCTTCTTACTGGTGACGTACCACAGAAGAAGCGTGAACGCATTCTGGAACAATTCACTCAAGGTCATGTTGATCTACTCGTTGCGACTGATGTCGCGGCACGTGGACTACACATTCCTCAAGTGACGCATGTATTCAACTACGACTTACCAGATGATTGCGAAGACTACGTACACCGCATTGGTCGTACGGGTCGTGCTGGCGCAAGTGGTCACTCAATTAGCTTTGCGTGTGAAGAATACGCGATCAACCTGACAGCGATCGAAGACTACATTGAGCACCCAATTCCGGTTTCCGATTACGATGCCAGCGCTTTGATCAGCGGCTTACCTGCGCCATTGCGTCTGCGTCACAAATCGCACCCACGTCGCACTAATACTGGTGGCAACAAGCCAGGCGGCAACCGCAAGCGTCACTCGCGCCCAAGAAACCAACGTCAGTCGTAAGGAACACTACAAATATTTATGAGTCAGTCAGCTACCTCGCCGCTCTACGCTGCTATCGACCTCGGGTCGAACAGTTTTCATATGCTCGTTGTGCGTCATATTGATGGCAGCGTTCAGACCATGGCCAAAATCAAACGTAAAGTACGTTTGGCCGCTGGGTTAAATAAGGAAAATGAACTTAGCGCTGAAGCTATGCAGCGAGGCTGGGACTGTCTCAGCTTATTTGCAGAAAGGCTGCAGGATATTCCGCCTGAAAACATCCGCATTGTCGGTACTGCGACGTTGCGTACCGCCACAAACGTGGATGTGTTTCTGAAAAGAGCCAATGAAATACTCGGCTACGAAATTGACGTCATCTCGGGTGAGGAAGAAGCCGCCACCATCTATAAAGGCGTGGCACACACGTCGGGTGGTTTAGGTAAACGCCTGGTTGTGGATATCGGTGGTGCCAGCACCGAGCTCATCATTGGTGAAGGCTTCGATGCCAAAGCCCTGACCAGCTTGAAAATGGGCTGTGTCACCTGGCTGGAGCAGCACTTTAAAGATCGTCAGCTTACGGCTACCAACTTCAGCACCGCAATTGAAGCGGCAAAGAATACACTCTCTCCAATTCTAGAGCAGTATAAAGACATTGGCTGGGATGTGTGTGTCGGTGCCAGCGGCACGGTGCAAGCGCTGCAGGAAATCATGCTGGCGCAAGGTATGGACGAAGTGATCACCCATGCCAAGCTAAAGCGGCTTCAGAAGCAAGCCATGCTGGCAGACCATCTTGAAGAACTGGATATTGATGGCTTAACGCTTGAGCGAGCTCTGGTTTTCCCTAGTGGTCTGTCTATCCTGATTGCCATTTTTGAGCTTCTGGAGATAGATTCCATGACTCTGGCAGGCGGCGCACTGCGTGAAGGTATGGTTTATGAAATGATGGCAGAAATGCGCCAGAATGATATTCGTGACCGTACCATTACATCACTTCAATCTCGCTACCAGCTGGATTCTGAGTACAGCGAACTGGTAGCCGAGTCCACCAGCCAGCTTCTTAGCCAGTGTGGTGGTGAAGCCTGGATTGCAGAGCCTCAGGCTCAATACCTGCTAACAACAGTGGCTAAGCTGCACGAAATCGGGTTAACCATTGATTACAAAACAGGCGGAGAGCATAGTGCGTACTTACTTCATAACCTTGATTTACCAGGTTATACACGCGCTCAAAAGCACCTGCTGGCAGAGCTCGCAAGGCGTTATCGTGAGCAATTGAGCTCCCTGCCAGAGCAGCACGCCCTGTCTGGTCAGAGTGCAAAACGCGTACTTCGTCTGCTGCGCTTGTCTGTACTGCTCACCCACCGTCGCTGTCGCAACCTTCAGCCACGCGTTACCCTCAATGCGGATGGTGACAGGCTGGAACTGTGTGTGGACAGCCAGTGGCTGGATGCAAATCCACTCACCAAAACTGAGCTTGAAATTGAAGCCAACCGCCAGTCTGATATGGGTTGGCCATTGAGTCTGAAAGCCTGTTAGTTATTTAACGAATACCAAATACCAGAAGACCTCGCATTGCGAGGTCTTCTTTTTTCATATCAAAGCCAGGTTACTTAATCGCTACTGACGCTAAGATGCGTCGCTTTCCGGTAAATGGCTGTCTGGCATGCAAGACCGTGTAGTTATTTACGAGAAGCACATCTCCGGCTTCCCAGCGGAAATTCACACACAACTCGTCCATAGCGGCTTTGGTCTCTTCCATGACTTCGGCGTCCATAAACTCACCCGAACCGGTGGTCACGGCTTTGGTTGATACATTCCGGCTGTCGTTCCAGCCGTCGTATACCGCAATCATGGAGTTAAAGAAAGTTTTTTCCTGCGTCTCTTCATCTAACCGAATGGCAGGTAACGTCGAAGTCTGAGTTTTCAGTACCCCACCGTCTTCCCACTGCCAAGTCATATTGTGTTCCCGAAGCTTAGCTTCACACTCTTCACGCGTCTGCACGTTGAAGGTCTCTTTCCAGGAACGACCTATGGGAGAAGAATTGTCGGTTTCTTCTGGCATGTAGCGTACGTAACGCACCCCCTCTTCTTCTATCTTTTGTGCAAACTCAGAATTTATCTCAAAGAATCTCTGACAGATTTCAGAAGAATGCAGAATCGAAGTTGCTCCGCCAGTTTCTGATGGGTAATCACAATAGAAGAAGATATAGCCCGGCGGGTTAGGCACTTGAGCCATTTCATGGTGAAACGGGATCTTTTCCGTTGCTGGCGCTTCATTGGCAGTCACAATTCGAGATTGCGTCACCTGAACACGAGGAGCCGCTCCACCAATGTATGGCATGTTTTCGTAGCTGGACTGGTTGAGCAGATCTTCAAATAAATCGGCATCTTTTACTGGAAAGCCACGCAGCAAAATAGCGCCATGTTCAATCAGTTTTTCATGGACGGCGTCCTTCACTTCTGCAAACCAATGAAGCATTGCACTAGGTTCGCTGGCCACCGTTGAGTCTGGCGGAGAGACAACCAAAGGAAATGCTCGTCCGTTCACCATTTTTTGTTCAGATATATTTCCGATATTTAGGGTCATCCCTTCCTCCAAACATGAATCAATAGTAAATGAATATTAAATCAACTTAACAGTCATTGATTAAAATGTAAATCAATTGTGAATGAATTTGCATCTCGGTCACGAATTCCATGCGACTGAACCTAACCAATCACAGGTTTGAATAGATGAAAGGGAACATAGAGCCCGGTGAGCAAGTCGCCCAGAGCATTCACAAATGGCATCAACCCAAGTCACGTCTAGCAACTGGGCTAAGCCAGAAAAACCTCTCCAACTCAATGGAGAGGTTGAGACCAATTATTTCAATTCGCTTGCGTAGGTATCCGCGATACGCTGTTCAGCGTTACCTGCCTCTGATACCAGCAGATTGTAGTATTTCTCGCCTTGCTTCACGTTCTTCGTGAACCATTGATAAACAGGCTGAGCTTTGGCTTTGAATTGGTCTTTTTCTGCCTGACTCGGTACGTACAACTTACCGCCAGCCTTAGCAAAGTCCTGATACGCTTTGATTGACTTACGCTTAGGTGAAGCGAAGGTCGCTTGTTGCAACGCATAGAACCCGTCAACAACGACTTTACGAAGGTCTTCTGGCATTTTGCTAAATTGCTGGTTGTTCATAAACCACAGGGCTGCCATGTAGGCATGACCATCCAGCGTGACGTATTTCAGCCCCGCTTCTGGGAACTTCATCCCCATGATGTCAGTGATGCCGTTTTTCGATCCTTCCACCACACCTGTCTGGAATGAGGTGTAAAGTTCTGGCCACGGGATAGGAGTCGGGCTGGCACCCAATGATTTAACCAGTTCTTGTGGCAGATCCGCGACGATGGTACGAATCTTCAATCCTTTAATGTCATTCGGTGATTTCACTTCGCGCTTAGTGTTGGCAAAGTTACGCCAGCCGCCTGTATTACCAATGGTCATCAAGCGAACTTTGTTGCCCGAGTCTTTCAGTATGTCCTTTCTCATCTCTTGCACAAACGACCCACTGAGCACCTCTTCGGCAACACGGTCATCCGACAGAATGTAAGGCAGGTCAAGCACCTGAACGTAAGGGAACATATTGGCGGTACCACCGGATGTGGATACGTAGATATCGATCGAACCATCTTCCAGCGCTTGGACACATTCCGTACCATTGCCGCATAGCTGGGTACCAATGAACAGATCGACCGAGATTTTTCCGTTAGAGCGGGACTCAACAAAGTCTTTAAATACGACCAGCCCATCATAGTCTTCGTCGTTTTCGTTCGAGTTTGCAACAGCCCTCAGACGAAAGTCCGCAGCCTGTACCGCCGAAATCGATGAAGCAAGAACCAGAGCAGCAAGACTGTTCACTATTGCTTTAGCAAATTTCATAATCTCTTATCCTTTTGACTTATTTCACTTTCCTGTTTTTGGTAAGCACTGAGTTTATTGTTATCCCCGTCCTCAATGACCTACCCTTTTGACCTTGCGGTCGGTTATCGCAGCCACCCCAGTCGGGCTGACTGCAAATCTAATGCACAAGCCCCAGCAACTTTGGAATCGTCATTGATACTGACGGGAAGAAGGTGATCAGGAAAATCACCAGAATCTCTACCGCCAGAAACGGAAGAATGCCTTTAGCGATGGATTCCACCCGCTCCCCTGACACGCTGGATGCAACGAATAGCACCAGCCCCATCGGCGGCGTCGCCAAGCCAACGGTCAGGTTGACACTCATGATGATGGCGAAATGCACTGGATCGATACCAATAGAGATAAAGATAGGCGCTAATATGGGACCTAAAATGATGATGGCAGGACCTGCGTCGAGGAACATCCCGACGATAAAAAGAAGAATATTGATGGCAAACAGTAAGATAAGTGGGTTTTCACTGACACTCAACACCCAACCTGCCAGATCTTCTGCCGCATGCGATAAGCTCACGACTGTCTTAAACGCTAAGGCAGATCCAACCAACAGTAATACCACGGCTGAAGACGACGCCGAGCGAGCGAAGATTTCCGGCAACTCGCTGGTTTTGATGGTTTTCATCATGAACAGGCTTAGGAATAGCGCATACCCCACGGCAATGGCAGACGCTTCGGTAGGCGTGAAAATCCCCCCCACTATGCCACCCAGAATAATCACTGGTGTCAGCAACGGAAGAATCGCCGCTCTGGTTGCCTGCCCACGTTCAGGCCAGGTAGCTTTCTGACTGGCAACGGGAAAGTCGTGCTTTTTCGCCATTAAGGAAGTCACACCCATCAGTGCCAGCCCAATCAAAATCCCCGGAACAATACCAGCGGCAAACAAGGCAGCAACCGATACCTCCATGGTATAGGCGTAGATGATCATGATGCCAGATGGCGGAATGATAGGACCGATAACAGAACTTGCAGCGGTAATTGCAGCGGCAAAACGCCGAGAGTAACCGTTCTTCTCCATGGCAGGAATCAGCATTGAACCCAGCGCCGATGTGTCGGCTACGGCCGAACCTGACAAACCAGCAAATAGCATGCTCGACATGATATTCACGTGCGCCAGACCACCACGTACATGCCCGATAAAGGCTTGCGAGAAGTTGACCAGCTGGAGGGTGATACCGCCACGGTTCATCAGCTCACCTGCCAGCATAAAGAATGGGATGGCCATCAATGGGAAGGAATCGATCCCGTTATAGATGTTGCGAAACAGCAAGGGCAGGTCGCGATCCATATCCAAAGCCAGCATCATGGCTCCCGGCGCAAATAGCGTCGCAAAAAAGACAGGCAGCCCAACCAACAGGAGAATCAAGAATAAAGGTAAAAATAGAACGAGCATCGGTTACCCCCTTGCCGCTTCAGTTTCAGAACTTGCGACATTTACACCGAGCAAGTTTTTCAGAATCAGTTCCACATTCACCATCAGCATGGTGATGAAACAAACGGGCATGGCGAGGTATATCCAGGCGCGGGAGAGTTGGAAAGACGCTGCGCGAGTGCGAAACCCACGGTCAAAGAATTCCAGCCCCAGAGTAGAGAGCTTGAAGAGCACCAGAGCAGATATCACCAAAAGCGTAAGCTTGAGAAACTGCGCCAGACGCTGGGGGATAAAGTCATGGAGCATTTCAATCGCAACAAACCCACCCGTACGGTAGGCACCTGCTGCAACCAGCGCCATCATCCAGATCATCAATGCTCTGGCTACCTCTTCCGGCCAGGGCAAAGCATTAGACAAAACGTATCGGCAAAAGACTTGCAGTAATATCGTCGCGACCATCGCGAATACTAACACCCAGGCGATTTGCCGACCCACCCAGATCATACGGTTGTTGACAGCTTCCAGAAGTCGCAAGCTTCCATGCAACACCTTCATCATTGACTTTCTCCAGTGATAATCCGTTATCAGCAAGAAGCAATATCAGCGCTTACTGATACCGAGCGATTCCAAAGGGTCTGGAAAATGAAATTTCAGCAATGTTGAGCAGTGCTTTCCAAATACTTCACACCTTTAGTTAAAATTGCTTTTAACTGCTGGTATTTAGCTTCCCAGTCCGAATAAAATCACTTTCATTCACAATTCATTTATTTTTTTAGTTTGCAAGATTACCCTAGCAGTGTATTCTCTAGATGTAAATCAAATGTAAATGAATTGATGCAAAAATACGTATCTGTTTTAATTCAAACTAGTTACAAACTGCGGATAATTCGAGAAAAAAATGACCATTGATTTTCAATCCAAGAGCGGACAAGGCAAACAGAAGAAGCGGCCTAAGTATGTGCAGGTCAGCGAACTGCTGATCCGCGAAATTAACGCGGGGCACTGGCGCGCTGGTGAACGGCTGCCTGTAGAGGCGGAATTGGCTGTCGAGCTTAAAGTCGCAGTAGGCACTTTGCGAAAGGCTCTGGCTCTGCTGGAACAAGATGGACTGTTAGAACGCCGGCAAGGCAGCGGCACCTATGTGAAGAGCCCGCCTAAAGAAGCCGTGTATCAACTGTTTCGTCTAGAGTTACTGGAAGGAGGCGGCACTCCGCATGCCAATACACTGTCGGTACGTAAAGAACGGAACGAAGACGTGGCACAGCACTTCAAAGCACCAGTAACCGCAGAATTCTGGCGAATTGAGCGCCAACGCTTTTTGAACAACACGGTGATCGCGGCTGAAGAGATGTGGATTCGTGCCGAACATGCTGAATCACTAGGTGCTGATGAGCTGGACGAATCTTTGTATCGCCATTACCGGGAGCACTTTGGTTTTTGGATCAGCCGGGTAGAAGACAGAATCAATGTAAAAGTCGCAGACCACTGGGCAGCTCAGATTTTAGATGTTCCGGCTCAGACATCCGTAGGCTGGATAGAGAGAATCAGCTGGTCTGACGATGAAAAGGTCGAAGAGTACTCCAGAACCTGGTTTAACCCTGAGACCTGTCATTACGTATCACGAATGTCTTAGGATTCCTCCTGAGACATCTCCCTCAGGGAACAGATAATCATAAGGAGATGACATGGCAATTCGGTACGCCATCATAGGATGTGGCATGATGGGACAGGAGCACATCCGTAATATTCAGTTGCTGCCCGATGCATCGATAACCGCGGTATATGAACCCGACGGGGGTATGAGGGATAAGATTCATCAGCTCGACGCCAGCATTGAATTTGAATCCAGTATCGAAAACCTGCTGAATCGCAAAGACCTCGACGCGATACTTATTGCCAGCCCGAACCATTGTCATGCTGACCAACTGGTGCAAGTGTTCAAAAGCACCGCCTTACCTATTCTGGTCGAGAAACCGATCATTACTTCTCTGGACGATGCCGATCGCGTTCGAAAAGCCGCTCATCATCACCCGGCTCCCGTTTGGGTGGCGATGGAATATCGCTATATGCCACCTATCACCAAGCTGCTCGATCTGGTTAAAGAGAACAGTACGGGGAAAATTAGCCAGCTCAGCATTCGGGAACATCGTTTCCCATTTCTGGAAAAAGTCGGCGACTGGAACCGCTTCAATCGAAATACCGGCGGGACACTGGTTGAAAAGTGTTGTCACTTCTTCGATTTAATGCGACTGCAAACCCAAAGTGAAGCGGTACGTGTTTACGCTTCTGGCAGCCAGCACACCAATCATGTCGAGGAGCGCTACCAAGGTGAAGCCCCTGATATCCTCGATAATGCGTATGTAGTGGTCGACTTTGCTAACGGGCAACGCGCTATGCTGGAGCTGTGTATGTTTGCTGAAGGGTCCCGGTATCAGGAAGAAATCTCTGTGGTAGGCAGTTCAGGTAAAGTCGAAGCCTTTGTGCCCGGTCCTACCCGGTTCTGGAATACCGAATTGGGCGAGCCACCCACACCAAAAGTTGTCCTCTCACCCAGAAACCCGACCGGACCTGTTGAGATGGATATCCCCGTTGACCCAGAGCTTTTAGAAGCAGGCGATCACAATGGCTCGACCTTCTACCAGCATCAGAAGTTTCATCAAGCCATCACTGAAGGCACAAAGGTTGAAGTCACTGTGGAAGACGGGCTGAAAGCCGTGGTGATTGGTTTAGCGGCGCAAGCTTCTATTGAGCAGGGAAAAGTCATCCATATTCTGGATGATGGCTGGTCTTTTTAGGCTGGGTTAACTGCCAAACCACCACAAAACAGCGATCAGAAATAGCAGACAGCCCAATTCACGCCTTAGAAAGTGAATAGCAAGGAGAATAACTAGTAGCTCAATCATCGATATTCCTGCCTATTGAGTTCACGTAAGAACAAAAGACAAAGGCTATCGGATATTGAGATTTGAAAATCCTAATTAGCTGAACACAAGGTGTTAGTTGTTCATCTCATCGATACAAAAAAGGAGCCTCTCGGCTCCTTTTCTATTTTGTTTACGCTTGCTGTGCTTTTAAATCCGGTTTTGCCAGAGTGAGCTTTTTCACCAGATAGTTAAGTAACACACCGTACATAGGCACGAACAGACCCAAACTGATCACCAGCTTGAAGCCGTAATCCACCAGCGCGATTTCCGTCCAGTGCTCTGCCATAAATGCGTCTGTGCTTTGGTAAAAAGCAATGGAGAAAAACGCTAGCGTGTCGAGAGCATTACCGATCAAAGTGGAACATGTCGGTGCGACCCACCATGCTTTCAACTGACGAAGACGGTTGAACACGTGCACATCCAGAATCTGACCCAGTAAGTACGCCATAAAGCTGGCAATTGCAATTCTCGCCACAAACAGATTGAACTCTGAAAGCTGACCAAAGCCCTGGAATTGACCTTCAAAAAATAAAACCGACAACACGTAAGAGACCGCTAATGCAGGCAACATTACGTAGAAGATGATTTTACGTGCCATTGCCGCACCAAAGATACGAACAGTTAGATCAGTGGCAAGAAAGATGAACGGAAATGTGAATGCGCCCCAAGTGGTATGAAAACCAAAAATGGTGAACGGCAACTGAACCAGATAGTTGCTGGATGCAATGATAATTAGGTGGAATAGAACCAAAAAAGAAAGGGCGTTGCGCTGCTGCGCAGGAGTAAAGTGACTCATACTGTACCTTTTTCGTTTTATTTGGGGGCGAGGGAACCCAAATTAAAGCATTCGCTTCATAACCAATGTTATACCAATCGTAGTAAGTAATTGCTCATTCTAGCTTGTTAAAACACTCGATAACTACGTTAAAAAATTTGACTGTAGAATAACTACTTATTGAAATTTTTTGCCTTGTTCTCAAGCGTTTTTCCTGCGCTATCTCTGAACACCTACTTACTGTGATTGGTATTAATCTGAATCTGCAAAATACCTTAAAGAAGGCAATGCCTCATCAGTGTTCAGGGTCGTGGATTATACGCCATTCTAATGATGGCGCAACAGGTCGTTTTTTAGGCAATCGTTTAGCCTGATAGAAAATTGGCAGAATCCGCCTATATAGATGTTTCATGTGAAACAACAGGTTGGAAAGAATAGAATGAATGGGAGGTCAGATGGCGTCGAAGCCTGTTTCAAAGAGCCCGGCAAGGTAGTCCAGCTCTTCTCGGTTTTCATCTTTATTCAGCACTTCTAACCAAACCGATTCGCTGTAATGTTCCGATTTCAGGAACAATTGGCAGCCTTCAAAGTCTATCAGCCATGAGTGAATGTCTGCGTCCCATTGCTTTTCAACCACGGTGGCAGATAAGGTCTTCACCAGCTTGTCACCCAATTCTGGAAAGCTGTCATAATCAAACCGAGGCGTAGTCAAAATGATGCGCCCTTCTTCCCTTTGGTATTCCATCAGTCCGTAATCAGCCATTGTGGGTAATGTGCTCCTGAATTAGATCGAGAAATGGATCGGCGTATTTCTCCAGCTTGCGCTGTCCGACCCCATTTACTGCCAGCATCTCGCCGTAAGAGGTGGGCAAGATGTCCGCCATATCAATAAGTGTGGCATCACTGAACACCACATACGGAGGTAAGCCGTCTTCATCCGCAATGGATTTGCGAAGTTTACGTAACTTGGCAAACAGCTTTTTGTCGTAGTGTTTGTTGATAAGCTTGTCGGACTTGGCGCTTTTAGCCGCCGTATCTAACCTCGGAACCGCCAGTTCCAGCGGCTGTTCACCACGCAATACCGGACGCGCTTCCTCGGTGAGCTGCAAGGTTGAATTTCGCGTGATATTTTGGGTTAGTAGCCCTTTATGAATGAGCTGGCGAATGATACTCACCCAGTAATCGTGGCTGTGCTCGCGACCAATACCATAGGTCGACAGCTTGTCGTGACCATTTTCTCGCACTCGGATGTTCTGCATTCCGCGAAGGACTTCCACCACGTAGCCCATGCCGAAGCTTTGGTTAACCCGGTAAACGCAAGACAACGCTTTTTGCGCCGCTTCCATTCCATCGAAGTGTTTGGGTGGGTCAAGGCAGATATCACAGTTACCGCAAGGCTTCTCGCTGTACTCACCGAAGTAGTTCAGCAATACCTGGCGACGACAGGTCTGCGCTTCGGCAAATGCACTCATGGCATTGAGCTTATGGGCTTCGACCTGCTTTTGCGGTCCGTCATCTTTTTCATCCAACATTCGGCGCAGCCAGCTAATGTCAGCTGGGTCGTAAAGCATCATGGCTTCAGCAGGTAAGCCATCGCGCCCTGCTCTGCCAGTTTCCTGATAATAGGATTCGATGTTTCGCGGAATATCGAAGTGCAGCACGAAGCGAACGTTGGGTTTATTGATGCCCATCCCGAATGCCACGGTTGCCACAACGACCTGAATGTCGTCTTTCTGGAATGCATCTTGTACGTAGGCGCGCTCATCCGCATCCATACCTGCATGGTAACCTGCGGCACGAATATGATTGTTGCATAGCTTTTCCGTCAGCATTTCTACTTTCTTGCGGCTGCCGCAGTAGATAACGCCACACTGCCCTTGCTGAGTCGCAAGAAAGCGAATGACCTGAGAAACCGGTTTGTGTTTTTCCACCAGGTTATAGCGGATATTCGGGCGGTCAAAACTGCCTAAGTATTCTAGAGGCTCTTCAAGGTGAAGGCGGGAGACGATGTCTTTTCGCGTCGCTTCATCGGCAGTCGCCGTAAGTGCCATGATGGGCGCATAAGGAAAGCGCTGTTTCAGTTCGCCTAACGCGGCGTATTCACGGCGAAAGTCATGACCCCATTGGGAAATACAATGTGCCTCATCCACTGCGATCATCGATAACCTGAGGTGTTCAAGCCTTTCCATGAAGTCGCGAGTCAAAACGCGCTCTGGCGAAACATAGACCAACTTCAACTGACCGGCATTCATGCGATTGTAGACTTTGATCAGTTCATCGCGTTCCATGGTGGAATTGATGCACTCAGCGGCAACGCCATTGGCTTTTAGCTGGTCGACCTGATCTTTCATCAGAGAAATCAGAGGGGAAACCACAAGGGTCACGCCTTCTTTGACCAGAGCAGGAATCTGATAACAAAGCGACTTACCACCACCCGTAGGCATGATGACTAAGCTGTCTTTGCCTTCTAATGAAGACTGAATCACCTCTTCCTGACCGACTCGGAAAGACTGGTAGCCAAAGACCTCATTCAATACCTTGACGGCATCATCAATTTTGGGCTCGGCAGGCTGAACTGTAGCGGAGTCGGACATTCGATTCTCTGAAGGACAATATAGCAAGATGCAAAGCCGGATATTGTAGAGTGCTTTCCCTGTTAATTAAACTGCAAATTAACGGGCGAGAAGATATACTGGCGGCTCCTTCACAAATGTAACTTTCTGTTACCTCAAGCGATAGATAACAATGACAGACGAACAACAAAGATCGCGCCAAGGTGTAATTTTTGCGGTGTCCGCGTACACCATGTGGGGCATAGCCCCCATCTACTTTAAAGCCTTAGAACAAGTCCCTGCATTAGAGATACTCAGCCACCGGGTAATATGGTCTTTTGTATTTCTGGCAATTCTCCTGCAAGCCGGCAGGCATTGGCACTCAGTAGTCTCTGTATTCAAGCGTCCTAAAACATTTGGGCTTCTGGCTGTCACCGGGTTATTGGTGGGCATTAACTGGTTGATATTCATCTGGGCAGTCAATGCGGATCACATGCTGGATGCCAGTCTCGGTTATTACATCAATCCGTTACTCAACGTGCTATTGGGAATGATGTTCCTTGGAGAAAGGCTAAGAAAATTGCAATGGCTCGCTGTTTTTCTTGCCGCCATTGGTGTGCTGGTTCAGTTGGTGGTATTTGGCTCTGTTCCTATTGTCGCAATAGCCCTCGCTTTCAGCTTTGGGTTTTATGGGCTGCTGCGCAAGAAAATCAACATGGATGCGCAAACGGGGCTGTTTATCGAAACACTCGTCATGTTGCCTGCTGCTGCAATCTACGTGTTATTTATCGCAAACAGTGCGACTTCCGACATGAGCACCAACAGCCTGAGTCTTAACCTTCTGCTTTTTGCTGCCGGGATCGTAACCACGCTGCCTCTGCTCTGTTTTACAGGCGCAGCTACCCGCATCAAGCTTTCTACCCTGGGGTTCTTCCAGTACATTGGTCCTAGCCTGATGTTCTTACTGGCAGTTCTGGTGTATGGCGAAGCATTTACCCTCGATAAAGCGGTCACCTTTGGGTTTATCTGGGGAGCCTTGCTGGTGTTCAGTGTCGACGGCATCAGAAACAGTAAGAAATCACGCTGATTGTCAATTTTTTACAAGACACAGAGAAGTTGGTTATGATTTAGTCGTCATAGCCAATTTTTTTGTATCTAACATAAGTAAGCATGGACAGCGTTAAGTACCACCTTTCAGAGCAATCTGGCATCCAGTTAATTGATGCCGACTACCAAAAGTTTGCGTTTTCACGCCACTATCACCTCGATTTTCATATCGGGCTGATTCAGCGCGGTGTGCAGAAATTCCATCATTCAGGAAGTAGTCATAAGGTCGGTCAGGGGCAAATCATAGTGATGCCGCCGGATGAGTTACATGACGGACACTCCGAACTGAAATCCGGCTATCAGGTAAAGGTATTCTCGATCAGACCTGAATGGTTTACTGATCAACTGGATCTGAGCAACAAACAGACAACAGCACACTTTACTCAGTTGATCATTGATGATCCGACACTTTTCCACCAGCTTTCCTATCTGCATTCACAGCTTATGCACACTCAGATCAGTCAGTTGGCTCAAGACTGCCTGCCTTTTGAGAGCTTCGAACACATGCTTGATCAATATGGTACGATCAAACCGAACATCGCCCAGCCGCTTGGGAAAACCACCATCCAGGTGTTAAGAGAATACCTGATGGAGAACCTTGATCAGCCCATACGCCTCAATGCATTGGCAGATATGTGCCAGTTAACACCCTCTCAGTTTCAACGCCATTTTAAAGCTCGAATGGGCATCACGCCTTATGCGTGGCTGACTCGTCTAAGAATGGAACATGCACTCAGCCTGCTCCTTCATGGCGTCAACAGCGTAAACGTCGCGCTGCGGGTGGGTTTCTATGACCAAGCCCATTTCGTTAAAGCGTTTAAAACCACCTACGGGGCAACGCCCGGGCAAATCAACTGTCACTAATTTACAAGACGTACTCGTTGGGGTTCGACACAATGCCCGTATGTCTTCTTTAATCTCTCTAAGATCATGAACGAACTGACTCTATTACTAACACTTGCCACTGTTCATTTCATCGCACTGTTGAGCCCAGGCCCTGATTTTGCTCTGGTTGTCCAGAACGCCAGTCGCCACGGCCGCCAAACGGGTATCTACATCGCTTTGGGGCTATCGGTGGGTATACTTCTGCATTCTGTTTTCAGTTTAACTGGCGTAAGTTATCTGGTTCATCAGCACCCTAACGTTTTCCGGTTGTTGCAACTCGCTGGCGGGAGCTACCTGTTGTATCTGGGAATAGGCGCACTGCGGTATGTCATTTTCAGCTTCAAAAGCCATCAGCCTTCAGATGACACAGAAACCAGCCTGATTCTTGCTAACCGCAAGCAAGCTTTTGTCCGGGGTTTTATTACCAATATTCTTAACCCAAAAGCATTGGTGTTTTTTGTTAGCCTGATGTCTTCGCTAGTGCCCGCTTCCATGTCTCTCACGGGGAAAGGCTTCGCTTTACTGATCCTTTGGGGGCTCTCTTTCTTTTGGTTCTCCTTACTGGCTTGGGTGTTGTCGGCACAGCGCTTTCAGGCAAAATTGAAACAGGCGGCACTGTACATTGACGCTCTATGTGGCTTGGTTTTTACTGGGATAGGTATCAGTATTTTGTATCAGGTTGCGTAAGGCTTTCTGACGTAACAAATCTGGTACATTGCTTACAAAACAACCGAAATAATGTAGACCGCGTTCCGTTGTCCTGACAGGCTGGAATCTCCACAAAAGGAGAAGCTTATGTCATGGAAAACAACACTCACACAAATGACCTCGTGCTCACTTCTGCTTGTCAGTTCATTTGGCTATGCAAATCAGGCTGCTGATGGGGTAGCACCAGAAGCAAGCACAGGAATAGAAACCAAAACACTCACCCATGCAAAAGACTGGATGGTAACGGCAGCGAACCCGCTGGCGACTCAAGCTGGGGCAGACATTCTCGCCGCAGGTGGGAATGCCATTGATGCCATGGTTACCGTTCAGCTCATGCTGGGTTTAGTTGAGCCGCAGTCCTCTGGTATTGGCGGTGGCGCATTTCTGGTGTATTGGGATGCCAAGAAAAACCGCTTAACCACGGTTGATGGTCGTGAAACGGCACCTCTGGCAGCCACACCTACCCTATTTCAGGATTCTGAAGGCAAACCGATGAAGTTTTATGATGCCGTCGTCGGTGGTCGGTCCGTTGGGACACCAGGAACCGTAAAGCTGCTTTGGGATACTCATCAGCAATACGGTAAGTTACCGTGGAAACAGGTAGTACAACCTGCGATAGACCTTGCCAACAAAGGCTTTGTAATCAGCCCTAGATTGGCGGGATTAATCGAAAAAGACAAAGAACGTTTGAGCCGTTTCGCCACAACCAAGTCGTATTTTTTCAATGCCGATGGTTCACCGAAAGCAGAAGGCACCCTTCTGAAAAACCCCGAATATGCCAATACACTCACTCAAGTGGCAGAAAAAGGGGCTGATGCCTTTTATTCAGGTGACATAGCAAAAGACATTGTCGAAACGGTTCAAAATGCTCCAGGTAATCCAGGAGTACTGGATCTGCAGGACTTCTCAAACTATCGCACCAAAGAGCGCGCACCAGTATGTGCCGCCTACCAGTCTTATGACGTTTGCGGAATGGGTCCCCCAAGCTCTGGCGCTTTAACCGTTGGGCAGATCTTGTCGCTCACCGAAAAATTTGATCTGAAAAAGCTTGGGGCAGACAACCCAACCAGCTGGCAAATCATTTCCGAAGCGTCCCGACTGGCATTTGCGGATCGCGGGCGATACATGGCAGACAGCGACTACGTACCTATGCCAACTCAGGGTTTACTGGATTCTGGTTATCTTGCTGAACGCGCAAAACTCATTACACCAGATAAGGTGTTGGAAAACGTCAGTGCAGGTTCGCCACCCTGGAACCATGCAATGCGTCTGGCAAACGATGAATCGATTGAGCTTCCATCCACTAGCCATTTCAACGTCGTCGATAAAGAAGGCAACGTCGTTTCTATCACAACCACCATTGAAAATGCCTTTGGCTCTCGCTTAATGGTTAGAGGCTTCCTGCTGAACAATGAGCTGACGGACTTCTCTTTCCGAACTCACAAGGACGGATTCCCGATTGCCAACCGTCTGGAGCCGGGTAAACGTCCTCGTTCTTCGATGTCGCCAACCATTATTATGGAAAATGGCAAACCCTACATGGCAATAGGCTCACCAGGTGGCAGCCGCATCATTGGTTATGTCGCGCAATCCATCATCGCTCATACTCAGTGGGGTATGGATATTCAGCAGGCGATAAACCAGCCTCATTTGGTTAACCGCTTCGGAACGTTGGATGTAGAGAAAGGCACCAGCGCGGAGTCATTCAAACCTGCTCTTGAGAGCATGGGCTACAAAGTCAATGTCAGGGATTTGAACTCGGGTTTGCACGCAATTCGCATTACCAAAGACGGATTGGAAGGCGCAGCTGACCCTCGTCGTGAAGGTGCCGCAATCGGCAAGTAGCACATTTCAGCCGTTGTACCTATGCCCTTGTAAGAGATCTCTCACAAGGGCGTAAGTTAACGCGGTTTCCTTTCTATCAATAAAGCACACCACAAACACTAACTTATTGAAAAATATAAATTTATATACAATTGCTCATCATTTAAACAAAGAAATATTGGCTCGGTCTATTGAGTAAAATCCGCATTCTCTTAATATGAACCCTGTCGGAAGGATGCTGACACGGAACAGGAAACAGCCAAGGATTTGGTTATCTTCAGGATGAAGATTCGGTTATTCAGGACGAGTGACCAGCACGGAGCAAAAAAGGACATTGAACGGACTCAATCGTTATTAGGATGATAACGGCAAGGAAGGCAATGGACACCTCTAGGATGAGGAATGGAACTGGCATCAGGACGATGAAAGGGACACCGCTCAAGGAACAAGTGAGTGCGCTAACGAGGATTGTTAGCAGATCAGGATAAGATCATTGGACACCGCTAGGACGGCGATGAAAAGGATTGTGCTGAAGGACACAGCGCTGCTATCAAGGATTTGATGCATGGAGCAACATTAGTAGCCGGATTGCTGCGAGTAAGATTATAACCCCGATGGGCTTTGCCCTCGGGGTTTTTCTTTATCTACTCCAACCGTTCTGTAGATACTAAAAAGCCCGCTTTTGCGGGCTTAAGAAACTAGCTTTTGTCAGTTAGAGCTTTTCTAACTTTGCAAATGACGTGACCAGCCATTTGATCCCTTCGCCATTGAATGCAACCTGAACCCGGCTTTGTGGACCACTGCCCTCAAAATTGATGATGGTGCCTTCTCCAAACTTAGGATGCATTACTCGTGCCCCCAAAGAAAAGCCTGTTTCATTGAAGTTTTCTTTCACCACTTGCTGGCTAAAACGTCCAGAACTTGCAGGGCGACTTACCTGAGCTTTCATCCGCACTTCATCCAGACATCCTTCTGGCAATTCACGGATAAAACGAGATGGCTTGTGGTATTTGTCCTGACCATAGAGGCGACGCATCTCTGCATAAGTGATGTAGAGTTTCTCCATAGCACGCGTCATACCTACGTAGCAAAGACGACGCTCTTCTTCGAGCCTGCCCGCTTCTTCCGCCGACATCATGCTTGGGAACATCCCTTCTTCAACTCCCACCATAAAGACCAGTGGAAACTCGAGGCCTTTTGCACTGTGCAGCGTCATCAGCTGAACGGCATCGTCGAATTCGTCTGCCTGACCTTCCCCTGCTTCTAAGGCTGCATGAGTCAGAAATGCCGTCAGTTCGGAAAGTTCTTCCGCTTCTTCTGGCTTTTCAAATTGTCGGGTCGCGGTAACCAGCTCTTCCAGGTTTTCAATTCGCGCCTTGGACTTTTCGCCTTTCTCCTGTTCGTACATCGCAAACAGACCAGAGTTTTTAATCACATGGTCGGTTTGGTGGTGTAGTGGCATTTCAAAGGTGTCGTCTTCCAACGCATTGATGAGTTCAATAAACCTACTCAGCGCACCAGCGGCACGACCCGCCAGAACTTTCTCTTCTAACAGGGCTTGAGATGCTTGCCATAGTGTTGCGCCGCGATCACGCGCCGCAAAGCGAATGGTTTCTAACGTTTTGTCGCCCATTCCACGGGTCGGTGTATTCACGATTCGTTCAAATGCCGCGTCATCATTGCGATTGGACATTAACCTTAGGTAACAGAGCGCATCTTTGATTTCCTGACGCTCGAAGAATCGCATGCCGCCGTAGATTCGATATGGCAGCCCCGCCTGAATCAATGCTTCTTCGAGCACACGAGACTGGGCATTGTTTCGGTACAACATGGCAGAGTCATTCAGTGCTCCGCCTTTCTCATGCCACTCTTTGATCTTACTGACGGTAAAACGGGCTTCGTCCAGCTCGTTGTAAGCCGAATAAACCGAGATGGGTTCACCTTCGTTCCCTTCGGTCCACAGCTCTTTACCCATACGCTCGGTATTATTGGCGATCAGTTCGTTTGCGGCCGACAGGATGGTTTTGGTCGAACGGTAGTTTTGCTCCAGGCGAATGGTTTTGGCTTCAAGGAACTCACTCAAAAAGCGTTGAATGTTCTCAACTTTTGCTCCGCGCCAGCCGTAGATCGACTGATCGTCGTCGCCGACAATCATTACGCGCGCATCGGGACCCGCCATCATTCTCAGCCATGCATACTGAATGTTGTTGGTGTCCTGAAACTCATCAACCAGAATGTGTTTGAAGCGTGCCTGATAGTGTTCACGGATATGCTGTTTTTCACGTAGCAGCTCGTGTGCTCGCAGAAGAATTTCAGCAAAGTCCACCAACCCGGCACGATCACAGGCTTCTTGATAAGCGGTATAAATTTGCAGATAGGTCTTGGTTACCGGATCCTGATAGCAGTCGATATGGCTCGGACGCAAGCCTTCATCTTTCTTTCCATTAATCCACCAAGCCGCTTGCCTTGCAGGCCATTGCTTTTCGTCCAGATTGAGCGCTTTGATCAGACGACGCAACAAACGCTGCTGGTCTTCAGAATCAAGGATCTGAAAGTCTTCCGGCAATCTGGCGTCCAGATAATGTGCTCGAAGAATGCGGTGGCAGATACCATGGAAAGTACCGTTCCACATCCCTGATGCACTGCCCATCATCAGCTCTTCAATACGACCGCGCATTTCCGCCGCGGCTTTATTGGTAAAGGTAACCGACATAATAGAAAACGGCGATGCTTGCTCGACAGCCATAAGCCACGCGATGCGGTGTACCAGTACCCGGGTTTTACCACTGCCCGCTCCAGCCAGCACCAACATGTTCTCAAGCGGCGCCGCTACGGCTTCACGCTGTTTGTCATTCAAGCCATCAAGTAATAAGGAAGCGTCCATCGTTTTCTACTGTGTATTTATACATAACTGGACATTATAACCGAATTCCTCGCAAGAATAAGGGCGATTTAACAATTTAAAGCCACTTTTTAACCAGCTATAAATCAACCAGTTACAGACGTTAAGAAAAAAATGTGAAAAAAAATCGGCTTTTTTGTGAAAGATTTGGCGTTCATTTCTAATCTTATTCAATAAGCAACCTGATAAACGCTTGTCCATCGCGAAACGGGTTGTCTTTATTAAAGAAACTAAGGATCAAGTTCGAGGATTTAAATATGAAAAAGTCTAATCTTGCTGTCACTGCTGCGGTTACGGGCCTTCTTGCAATTGCTGGTACTACGCTAACTGCTACTTCTGCGGTCGCAGCAGAAAAAGAGAAATGCTATGGCGTGGCGAAAGCAGGGAAAAACGACTGTGCAACTAAGACAAGTTCTTGTGCAGGCACGTCTAAAGAAGATTTCCAGAAAGACGCATTCATCGTAGTACCAAAAGGTTTGTGTGACCGTCTGGCGGGCGGAAGCAACACTTCTTCTTAAGCCTTTTCCTCTTAGCCATTCCAGGGCGATAGGCTGCGCTTGTCGCCCTTATTTATGAGTGGCTTTGTGAAAGAGGCTTGGAAACATCCATTCAGGGAGACACACATGCACAGCAAAGTCGGCGTTGGTTTAAGAACACCTCATCTGGATTTTTTTACCACCGAAGCCACAGGGCTAAGCTGGTTGGAAATCCATAGCGAAAACTACTTTCTACCCAACTCTTTGCAGCGCAAGCAGCTTAATCAGATCGCCGAGAATTACGACATCAGTTGCCACGGTATCGGATTGTCGCTGGGGTCTGTGGGTGGTGTCAATCACGAGCATCTCGTTCGTCTTAAGCGATTAATCGACGACATCAACCCTATTCTGATTTCGGATCACCTGAGCTGGAGTGAAAACGGCGGGCATTACTACAATGATTTATTGCCACTGCCCTATACCGAAGAAGCGCTGGATGTTTTCTGCCAAAACGTAATACAGGTTCAGGATCATTTGAAAAGACCCATGCTGATTGAAAACCCAAGCAGCTATGTGAAGTTTTCTCACTCAACAATTGATGAGTGGGTGTTTCTTGCGGAAGTTCAGAAAAGAACGGATTGTCGCCTGTTGCTTGATTTCAATAACATCCACGTCAGTGCATTCAATCATGGTTTCAGTACTGATGAGTATCTGGCGGGGATAGATGCAGACACGGTGGATGAGATTCATTTGGCAGGCTTCACCATTAAACAGCTCGACAAAGGTGAAATCTGGATCGATACCCATAGCCGCCCAGTAAGCGATGAAGTGTGGTCATTGTTTTCCAGCTGGATTGCTCAACACGGTGACAGACATACCCTGATTGAATGGGATCTGGAAATTCCTGAGCCACAAGTTTTGCTACAGGAAGCAAGCAAAGCCAGCCATTACCTGCTTCAGGTGCAAGGAGACAACCATGTCACTGCCTCTCGCTAAATTGCAGTCTCAGTTCGCCCAAGCGCTGCACTACAAAGCCACAGGGGAGTCGTGCGAAGTGGTCTCGGATGTTTTTACCGCCGATGAGCGCATGCAGATCTACCGCAATAACTTCGTCATGAGTCTTTGCGAAGTGCTGGAGGTGACCTATCCAAAAGTGTTGGCATTGGTTGGAGAAGAGTGTTTCCACCAGATGGCTCGACAGCACGTTCTAACGCAGCCACTCACAGAAGGTGATGTATCCGGTTACGGTGAGGGGTTTGGCGATACTATCCGCCAGTTTGATCAGGTAATAGCTGCCGTCCCTTATCTATCCGATATGGCAGATCTGGAATGGAAAATAGACACCAGTGAATACAGGTTGTCTTCCACTCAAGAGACCGATTATTTCCCAATGGAAGCTTTGGCAGAGGTAACAGAAACACAACAACCCGCATTGGTGTTTCATCTCGCGCCTCAGGTACAAAACATTCAGAGTGCCTTTGCCATTTTTTCGTTATGGGAAGCCTTGGAAAAGGAAGAGTTTGAAGGCTTAGAACTTAACGTACCAGAGCAGGGAGTTGTCTGGTTAGACATAAACCGTCAGCTCCATCTGGACCCAGTAGCCCAAGAAGTATGGGCTCTGATTAACGCCTGTTCGATGGGGTTAGCACTAGCAGAAATTGAACCGGAATTATTAGGATATCTGAACACATTGATGGCTTCAGGTTATATCGATGGGTTTAGCTTAAAAGAACAACAATTAGAGGAAGAGTTATGAGTTCAGCAGTCAGAAATATCATCGACACCTACGACGGCATCGTAGAAAAGCTTCAGGCAGGGTTTATCCCTTTGCTGCTTTTATTCTGCCGACTTTGGGTTGCCTGGGTATTTTTCAATTCAGGGCTAACCAAAATCGCATCTTGGGACAGTACCCTTTATCTGTTCGAGTTTGAGTATGTGGTTCCTTTGCTTCCCTGGGAGTTGGCTGCGTATACAGGTACTGCCGCAGAGTTGATTCTACCTGTCTTTCTCGCATTAGGGTTGTTTACCCGCCCTATGGCAGCAGCTTTGTTCGTGTTTAACATCATTGCCGTGGTTTCGTATCCCCTGCTTTGGGAAAAAGGCTTCTACGACCACCAGCTATGGGGCTTGATGATTCTGTTAAATGTGGTTTGGGGTGCTGGTGTGATCTCGGCAGACTATATCCTGAAGAAGAAATTTACCGACTGAATCTCCCTTTAGTAAAGTAGCAACCTGTAAGCTACCTACCAATTTGCCCCAGTTTTTGGGGCATTTTTTTGTTTGTATGTTTTATAAACCTGATTAAAGATTCTATTAATATCAATATTAGTAATGTATTCGAATTGCTCAGATGTTTATCAGTCATGCACCAAGGCTCGGTGCAAAAGCAATATGAGCAAATATCCTTACTTAATTAGTTAGAAAGGGATTTAGCCAATCACTCCCCCTCAAAACGGTGATTGGCGTCGGCAGCAGACTACGGCTGCCTTTTTTTCTAAAAGTTTCGATTACCTGAATTTGCCACCAATAAATTAAGAAATGAAATTAATATTCATCTCTTAATTATCTTTTCCTGTGACTAAATAAATTAAAAGCCAGCACTTTGGCTGGCTTTTAATTCGAACAATTCATTTATTTCTTAGCAAGAAATTCTTTTAATTCTTCTGCGGATATTCCCTGTTGAGCTAATTCAGCGGCGAGCTGCTGAACGCTTTCGCTTTTACGCGATTCTATGACTTGCTGAAATTGATAAACAATATCTCTTAGCATGTGAAGGGGTACTTGTTTAGCCGCACTGCGAATACGTTCTTCGCTTTGGTTACCAAGTTCATTTAGCAGCTTCCCAAACATTACTTTTTCTGGAGACTCTTCTAACTGCTCAAGAATACGAGCCATCTCATAAGTTGTCATCGACATTGATTATGTATCTTCCAAATAGGTAGAACGGAATAATTATATAAGAGGAGCTAAATATACACCCCTTTTGCTGCTGGGAAAACAATCAATTTCAATTATTCGTCATTTATTTGTATAGAAATTAATTCACTGCTTCTGTATGCCAGTTTTTTCCTTTGCGGCTAAATAATATTAGCAGTGCCGGTGCTAAAAGCCACATATGCAAAGCAATTAATACCTCAGATTCAAGTGGTAAGCGCTGCATGATACCGACCATTAAGCCAGAGCCACTCATCTGCATCAATCCAAGTAACGCTGCGGCAGTACCCGCTTTGTCACCAAATGGTGCCAACGCTTTACCAGCTCCTGCCCCCATCAGACAAGCAAAGCCAATAGAAGACATAAAGATAGGCAGCATAAACCCAATTGGAGTCTGCCATGACTTCATGACCAACATCACAAGGCCACCGATTAGAAGCATGGATACGCCAAAAACCAATGTACCGTGTGTGCCCCATTTATCCATCAGCTTTGGTGCCGCCATACAAAAGACAATATTGAAGACGGCGTTAATACCAAACCAGAAAGTAAATGCATTCATGGAAATACCCATGTTTTCCATTAATACCACCGGTGCAGACGTGACATACGCCAATATCACTGCCATAGCAAACATGCACAGCGACGAATGGAAAATGAAGCTTTGATGTTTAAGTACGCTGAGGTAACGAGAAGGTCTGAACAACGGCTCTTCAGAACGGGCTGGATTGGTTTCCTTGAAGTTAACCAATAAGCAAAGCCCCACAATTACTGCAAAACCCGCCATAAAACTAAAGTTACTTCGCCACCCAAACTGCTGCGTCAGCCAGCTTCCAAGAATAGGAGCCAAGGCAGGAATAAAGCAGATAGCACCATTAAGGTAGCTGATCATACGTCCGCTTTTCTTGGGTCCAAACATATCGCGAACTGTTGCAAAAGCCGCTACCGATGTCGCACACGCACCTAAGCCTTGTAGCAGCCGAGCCATCAGCATCCATTCAATAGATTGAGCGACCCACGCCAAATAAGCGCTCAAGCCATAGATTGCGATGCCTCCTAATGCAACAGCTCGACGTCCGTATCTGTCGGCGATAGGTCCAGCAAACAACTGCCCGACTCCCATAGCAAACAGGAACCAGGTAATGGTGTCTTTAGCCAGCCCATTATCCACCTGAAATGCCTGTGCCATGGTTGGCAACGCTGGAAGGTAGATATCTATAGCCAACGGGCTGAATAGCACCAGCATAATGAGCATGGTGAACTGGAGCCTGGACACTTTTTCTGGATTTATCGTCGACATAATAACCGTCACTTTTGTTTTCTGAGGTGGCAGTTTATTATTGAAGCAATATGAATAGAAATGGTCTATTTTCATCTCAGATATTCCGGTGGGGAATTTCTTATGAACATTGAACAGTTGGGTCGAATCGACCTTAACTTACTGGTTTGCCTTAACGTATTGCTCGAAGAAAGAAACGTCACGCGTACTGCGTCTCGGCTGTGCCTGACTCAATCTGCAGTCAGTAAGTCTTTAGCGAAGCTGCGAACCCAATTTGATGATCCACTCTTTTATCGCAGTGCCCATGGATTGAATCCCACGCCAAGAGCTTTGTTCCTAAAGCCCAAACTCGAAGCGTTGATCTACCATCTGGAATCCATAACGCAACCTGAAACTTTCGACCCTAAGACATCAAAACGTCGATTTCATATAGCCTTAGTGGAAAGTGTGTACCCACTTATCTTGCCTCACTTTCTTCCCAGTATGTTTCAGCAGTCACCCGGTATAAAAATCACGACTCATCCATGGAAAGACGATACGTTCAAGTTACTACAGTCCGGTGATATTGATTTTGGTATTACAGGCAAGGATATCGATATTAACGATGCAGCGTTAACGCTCCTTCCGCCATCAGACATCGACACTCAGGAAATTTATCGGGATCAGCAGGTATGTCTGGTGCGAAAGTATCACCCCGTTTTAAGCAGACACTGGGATTTGGATGCGTATCTGGCTGAAAGGCATGTACAGGTGCGTTGTGACGGCAACGATCGCTGGCTGCTGGATTACAAACTGGCAGATATTGGGTTAGAACGAGATATTGCATTGTACGTCCCCGACTTTAACAGCGCAGCCAGTTTGTGTACTTACACCGATTTTGTCTTTACAGCCCCAATGCATTTCGCGCAGTACATTTCAAGCTATCTAGATCTGGTGGTACTTCCTTTACCAACAGAGTTACCTCCTATGGCTTACACCCTATTCTGGCATAAAGACAGAAGTGAAGACGCGGCATTAAGTTGGTTTCATCAGATTATTAAATCCAACACGCTTCATTTGAACAGCAAGGATTCAGGCTCAAAGAGTGATTAGGAAAGACTATATTGTGAGACGTCTGAAACTCCTCAATTTTGGTAGCACTTCTTACCGCAGAATACATTGCTTGTCGGATCAAAAAGCGATAGTTTGTACGCAATTTCGTCGTTAAAACGAATATAAGAACAGGTAAAAGGATTCCTACGGATGGATGTCATGATTAAAGAAAGAGTAGAAGCCCTGCGTAAGTGGTTCGTAGAAAGCAACGTTGACGCACTGATCATTCCTCATGAAGATGAGTTTTTAGGGGAATACGTGCCTGCTCATCACGAGCGTTTACTTTGGGCTACAGGGTTTACAGGCTCCGCAGGTGCTGCAGTTATTACTGCCGACAAAGCTGCAATTTTTGTTGATGGTCGTTATACCGTTCAGGTCACCAAGCAAGCGCCTGCAGAAGTATTCGAATACCGCCACCTGATTCAAGAGCCTGCTTTAGACTGGGCAATTGAAAACCTGCCAAGCGGAGCGAAACTCGCTGTTGATCCTAAAATGCATTCTCACACATGGCTGCAAAAAGCGCAGGATAAGCTCGAAGATCAGCTTGAACTGGTATTGGTTAGTCATAACCCTGTTGATGCGCTTTGGGATGATCGCCCGGAGCCAACGGTAACAGACGCTCGCTTGATGGGCATCGACCTTGTTGGACAAAGCAGTCAAATTAAACGCGCTGAAATCGCAGAACTTGTCAAAGAGAGCAAAACAGACGCAGCGTTGCTGACTCAGCTGGATTCCATCTGCTGGCTACTGAACATTCGCGGGTTAGACGTATCTTGCCTTCCTGTTCTTCTTTCGCATGCCATTATTCACTCTAATGAAGAAGTAGAGTTCTTCATCGATCCAGCTCGACTGCCTGAAGCATTTTCTGAGCACGTTGGCAGTGGTGTTACCGTCTATTCTCCACAAGAGCTTGAAGCGCGACTACAGGCTCTTTCAGGCAAAAATGTATTGGTTGACCCAGCAACAAGTAATGCTTGGTTTACTCTCACTCTTCAAAATTCAGGCGCAGAAGTCATCAACGGTGATGACCCATGCTTGCTACCTAAAGCGGCAAAGAATGACGCTGAAATTCAAGGTATGCGTGCCTGCCACCTGCGCGACGGCGCAGCTATGGTGAACTTCTTGTCCTGGTTGGACGGTGAAGTAGAAGCCGAACATTTCCACGATGAAGCAGTGCTGGCTGATAAGCTTCACGAGTTCAGAAAAGTCGACACTACTCTTGCGGATTTAAGCTTTGATACTATTTCCGCATCAGCAGGTAATGGCGCGATGTGTCACTACAATCATCTAAATCAGCCAGAACCTGGCAAGCTTGAGCCTAACTCGCTTTACCTTGTCGATTCAGGCGGTCAGTATTCGGATGGCACAACAGACATCACTCGTACCGTTGCCATTGGAAAACCAACAGATGAAATGATTCAGCAGTTTACTTTAGTTCTGAAAGGTCACATTGCACTTGCTAATGCTGTATTCCCTCACGGTACGACCGGTCATCAACTGGATATTCTGGCTCGCCAATTCTTATGGTCCAATGGTTATAACTTTGACCACGGCACTGGTCACGGTGTTGGACATTTCTTAAGTGTTCATGAAGGTCCGCAAAGAATTGCTCCTGCAGTTAACACTGTTGCCTTGCTAAAAGGCATGGTGCTTTCTAATGAGCCGGGTTACTACCGCGCTGACGAGTTTGGTATTCGTATTGAGAACTTAGAGCTGGTTGTCGATGTAGAAACACAAGGCGACTCCAACATGCTAGGGTTTGAATCTTTAACCCGTTGTCCTATCGATAAGCGAAACATCGACGTTAATCTGCTGACTCGTCCTGAGCTTCAATGGCTGAATGATTACCACCAAAAAGTTTGGGATGAAATTAGCCCGCTAGTTTCCGGTAATGCTTTAGAGTGGTTGAAAGACGCAACGTCACCACTGTCCTACCCTAATTAATCTGGTTTCACTAAAGATAAAAATGCCGCTTTAAAAAGCGGCATTTTTGTTTCTTCATAGTGTGTTTCACGTGAAACACTCACTGGTCTAAACCAGCAACTCTATCCCGAATAAGCATGATGCCAATCCTTCCAAACAGGTTCAAACCCGCGATTTTTCACAGCTTGGGCTACCTGCGCAGCAGAACGCTCATCACTGATCGCGAATTGCTCTAGTTCTACGTCGTCGTTCGCATACCCACCCGGTTGAGTTTTAGAGGCGGCTGACAGACTGGTCACGCCCAAGGGTAAAACATTATCTCTAAATGACTCAGATTCACGTGTGGAAAGCGACAGTTCAACTTCAGGGTTAAGCATTCGATAAGCACAAATCAGTTGCACTAACTGTTTGTCAGACATAACCGATTTGGGCTGAAGAGCGCCTTCGCAAGGTCGAAGCCTAGGGAAAGAAATGGAGTAACGCGTTTTCCAATAAGTCCTTTCCATGTAACTTAAGTGAGCCGCAACATAAAAGCAGTCTGTGCGCCACTCTTCCAAACCGATTAGCGCACCCAGCCCAATCTTGTCTATACCAGCAGATGCAAGTCGATCTGGCGTGTTGAGTCGGTAATTGAAATCTGTTTTGTTTCCTCTCAGGTGGTGCTGACCATAGGTAGAAGGATGATAAGTTTCCTGATAGACCATCACCGCATCTAAGCCTAACGTTTTTAGCTCTGCGTAGCATTCCTGGTCAAGGGGCTGCACTTCCATGGCAAGATAGCTAAACCGCTTTTTAATCTCTGGTACCACTTCGCGGAAATACTTCATTCCCACTTTTGTTTCATGTTCACCAGTCACCAGAAGAACAGAGTCAAAATTCATTTTCTTGATCGCGTCAATTTCCAAATGAATATCTTCAACGTCAAGGGTTCTTCTCTTGATGCGGTTTTCCATCGTAAAGCCGCAATAGGTACAAGAGTTCGCGCAAAGGTTGGATAGATAAAGGGGGATATAAAAGCCAATCGTATTACCAAAGCGTTTCCGCGTCAGGGCGTAAGATTGCTGCGCCATTAACTCTAAATACGGCTCCGCCGCAGGAGAAATCAGCGCCTTAAAATCTTCTAGATCTCGCTTGGGTTTGGCTATCGCACGCTTTACATCTTCAGCCGTTTTACTGTAGATGGACATGCGGATTTCATCCCAATTCATCTGTTCAAACTGATCTGAAAAGTTCATGTTCTACCCCAGAAACGATGTCAGAGGGCTTGAGGCTACCGCGTGATTCACCTGCCCCGCCAGACCGGATTCATAGGCTAAACGACCACTTTCTACAGCCAACTTAAACGCTTTTGCCATTTGCACCGGATCCGCCGCTGCTGCGATTGCGGTATTAACTAGCACGGCATCGGCACCTAGCTCCATGGCTTCTGCGGCATGAGAAGGAGCACCAATCCCCGCGTCGACAACCACTGGAACATTAGCCTGATCAATGATGATTTCCAGAAAGTCTCGTGAAGCAATACCCTTATTGGAACCGATTGGAGCACCAAGCGGCATGACGGCGGCACAACCTACTTCTTCAAGATGCTTGCACAAAACAGGATCGGCGTGGCAATACGGCAGAACAATAAAACCTTGCTCAACCAATTTTTCAGCTGCTTTTAACGTTTCAATCGGGTCAGGCATCAGGTATTTCGGATCAGGGTGTATCTCGAGTTTCAACCAATTTGTCTCTAATGCCTCGCGAGCAAGCTGAGCTGCGAAGATGGCTTCCTTGGCATTTTTGGCACCGGAGGTATTAGGTAACAATCCGATGTTTTGCTCAATCAACGGCGAAAGAATGTCATCGTCTTTTGCGTCCAAGTCGACGCGCTTAAGTGCCATTGTTGCAAGCTGAGAACCCGATGCAATGATTGCTTCACTCATGACACGACTGTTTGAAAACTTCCCCGTTCCCGTAAACAACCGAGAGTCGAAGGCCTTGTTTGCGATAGTTAACATCATTAACCTCCTGCTATTGCTTTAAAAACGACGACGTCATCACCTGCATTTAGGAAGGTTTGATCCCACGTTGTTTTTGGTTGAACTTCTTGGTTGATTGCCGCAGCAATTCCTTTAAGTTCGATGTTTTTGCTTTCCAGCAAACTGGTCAGTGTTGTGCTTGATTCAGCTTCTTCCGACTCACCATTAAATGTAATTGTAAAAGTACTCATTGTTCTTCCTGAGTATCTGAGTTTGTATTGCAAACAGGGCAAGCCGGGTCTTTGGCGACCTTGAGCTGATGAAATTGCATTGAAAGTCCATCAAACAAAGTGAGTCTGCTTTCCGCGGCTTTTCCTGTTGTAATAATTCTTATGGCAGTAAGCGCTTGATGAGTACCAATGATTCCCACAACCGGTCCAACAACACCGGCATCGGAGCAGCGCATGTTGGGTTGCGATTCATTGATAGGATATAGACAGTGGTAACAAGGTTGTGAATCCTGATACAAAAACGTAGAAAGCTGACCATCCCAACCTATTGCGGCTCCGGAGATAAGCGGTGTTTTTGATTTCATGCAAGCAAGATTAACTGCTTGCCTGGTTTCAAAGTTGTCGCTGCAATCCAGAACTAAGTCGGCCATCATACATTCCAGTTCGAGTTGGCTTCCCTCGAGCCGCTTGTTTATGGTTCTGACTTTAGTTGATGCGTTGAGACGTGCGATGGCTTTCTTCGTCGCTTCTACTTTTGGTAGACCTACTTCGTTTTCCGTGTACAGAATCTGTCTTGGAAGATTGCTAATTTCTACCGTGTCTCCATCAGCGACAACAAGGTTGCCAACACCGGAGCAGGCTAAATGCTGTATTGCAGAACAGCCAAGCCCGCCACATCCAATGACCAGCAATCGCGCTTTTTTCAGCTTACTCTGCCCAGTATCACCAATCTCTGGAAGAGCGATCTGTCTTTGATAACGGAGAAATTCTGAATCAGAAATCGGAGCCACTCTTTTGCCTGCTACTCATCAAGGTGTGAAACTGTCCGATCACTTCTTTTGGATCGTCGCTCAGCGTAATCGCTCTAACTACAGCTAAACTCGAAACGCCACACTTCCATACGGATGGAGCACGTTCCAGATCAATTCCACCTATTGCTACTGTTGGAAAAGTCCCTACAAGCTTTTGGTATAGTTCGAGTCGAACCAGCCCTTGGGGTCTTGAAGGCATGACCTTAGTCGTCGTTGGGAAGATATGCCCGAGTGCAATGTAGCTCGGATTGACCTGCTTGATTCGCAAGATTTCGTAATAGCCATGAGTAGACAACCCAATACGTAGCCCTGCATCAGCAATGTCATCAAGCTCTGCTACTTCCAAATCTTCCTGACCAAGATGCACGCCGTAAGCACCATGCTTGATGGCTAGCTGCCAGTAATCATTGATATAAACCTGAGCATCATACTGCTGCCCCAGCTCTATTGCCTCTTTCACCTTTGACTCAAGGTCTGGGTCTTGTGAATCCTTGATTCTCAGCTGGACGGTTTTTACACCCAGCTCAAGCAATCTAGCAACCCACTCTACCGTATCGACTACTGGGTATAGTTTTAGTCTTTCGGAATCTGTAGACGGGAACTGAATATCACTCTCGACGTTCCAACCTACATCAATATTCAAAAGGCTATCAGATAGCACCGGAACAGGAAAAGCTTCGAGATTCAAAGGCCATGTTTCACGTGAAACATCGTCACGGACTGCCGCTCGAGCAATAACTAATGCGTCCTCAATAGGAAAATCAATGACCAAAGCCGTCAGTAGCCAAGCGACATATGACTCTTGTTCTTGCTCATTGAGTGGCGAACCTTCAAAAGCAATCGCTCGGTTTGTACCTTCATGAGCCCATAAGTCGACCAACTGAAAATCATGGTAGACATCCAGTAGTAGCAAATTAGCCTGCTTAGACAGATCAGAAATTGCCAGAGGCGAAGCCTGACCAGAAGCAAAGCGACAAACAAAATCGGCGTCGCTTTCTCCTTCACCAAGAAACAGTGTTGTCGTCCTGTCATCAACATGGCACTGAACAAGTGGAGTTGGGCTAATGCCCAACTCGATATCGGAAATATCAAATCCCTGCTCTTTCGCTAGCAATAAGCACGACTGCACCAAACCCGTAAGATGTACTTTATCTTGCGGAAGAAGTAGCTGTGGCATTATTCCTCCAAAACGCTTTGCTTAGCGGGATGGTAAAGTTCCGACCCTGATGCCTTAAATTCCTCAGACTTCTGGCGCATGCCCTCAAGTGGGTCATCTAGCATTTTGATCTCAATTGCCTGATCGAGCGCAACCTGTTTTGTGTCTTTTGCGTATTCACGGACTTCCTGAGAAATCTTCATAGAACAGAACTTAGGTCCACACATAGAACAGAAGTGCGCAACTTTTCCAGACTCTTGAGGAAGAGTTTCATCGTGGTAAGTACGCGCTGTATCCGGGTCTAGAGCCAAGTTGAACTGGTCTTCCCAGCGGAATTCAAAGCGAGCCTTAGAGAGTGCGTTATCACGAATCTGCGCACCAGGGTGACCTTTAGCCAAATCAGCGGCATGAGCGGCGAGTTTATAAGTGATAAGACCGGTTTTAACGTCTTCCTTGTTTGGCAGACCTAAATGTTCTTTAGGCGTCACATAACACAACATGGCACAGCCGTACCAACCGATCATGGCGGCACCGATCCCTGAAGTGATGTGGTCGTAGCCAGGTGCAATGTCAGTTGTCAGTGGCCCAAGTGTATAGAATGGCGCTTCATGACAGTGCTTAAGCTGCTCGTCCATGTTCTCTTTGATCATGTGCATTGGGATATGACCCGGACCTTCAATGATCACCTGCACATCGTATTCCCAAGCAACCTTAGTCAGCTCACCCAAAGTTCTTAGCTCAGAAAACTGAGCTTCATCGTTTGCATCGGCAATGGAGCCAGGACGAAGACCATCACCCAGTGAAAGCGCTACGTCGTACTTCGCACAAATTTCACAGATTTCACGGAAATGCGTGTACAGGAAACTTTCCTGGTGATGAGCCAAACACCACTTAGCGATGATTGAGCCGCCACGAGAAACAATACCTGTGACTCGCTTAGCCGTCATCGGAACATAACGAAGCAACAATCCAGCGTGAATGGTGAAGTAATCAACCCCCTGCTCCGCCTGCTCGATAAGGGTGTCTCTCATCACTTCCCAGTTGAGGTTTTCTGCGATACCGTTCACTTTCTCAAGCGCCTGATACATTGGAACCGTACCAATCGGAACCGGGCTGTTACGCATGATCCATTCACGTGTTTCGTGAATGTTTCGACCGGTTGAAAGGTCCATAACCGTATCGCCACCCCAGCGAGTTGCCCAAACCAGCTTTTCTACTTCTTCTTCAATTGAAGAGGTGACCGCAGAGTTACCAATGTTGGCATTTACTTTAACCAGGAAGTTTCGACCAATGATCATTGGTTCTGATTCAGGGTGGTTAATGTTGGAAGGAATGATGGCACGACCTTCTGCCACTTCTTTACGAACAAACTCTGGGGTGATTTCTTTCGGTAAGTTCGCTCCAAAGCTTTCACCTGGATGCTCGATATTCAGTTGCTCATCCGCAAACTTACGACGCTGCATGTTTTCACGAATGGCGATGTATTCCATCTCCGGAGTGATGATGCCTTGGCGCGCATAGTGTAGCTGTGTAACACACTGTCCCTCTTTTGCACGGCGAATTTTTGGAAGGTTTCCGTAACGAAGCTCGTCAAGCGTATCGTCTTCAAGGCGCTCTTTAGTGTAGACCGAGCTTACATCTGCGAGGATTTCTGTATCGGCACGCTCTTCAATCCACTTCTCTCGCAGTTTTGGCAAACCGCTGTACAAGTCGATGTCGTAATTTGGATCAGTGTAAACACCGGAGGTGTCATAAACGCGAATTGGGTCATTCGGCTCGAATATAGGGTCTTTCTTCGTACCACCAACCAGGCTATCAGCCAGGCTGATTTCACGCATTGGGACCTGAATATCACTGCGTGAACCTTCTACGTAGACTTTATGAGAGTTTGGATAGGGTTGGGTCGACAGATTATCAATAAACTGTTTGGCTTCCAGTCTCGCTTGCTTGCGATTCGACATAGCATTTTTCCTTGCATCATTATTTTTGAGGGCATAACCCTAGGAAGAAAATGCTTGACGGATTGTTGTGACAAGAGGGCAGTGAGCAGATAAAACAAGTTCGTGCTCAACTGTAAATCAGATAGATCTCGATTGTATTCGAGTGATGGTATCTTCTCTTGTTCCCTTCGCAGGTATTAGCCTGATCAGGTTCAACGGATCCCGCTACGCGGTCTCAGCTCATTACTTAACACGCTACGTGTTCGAGCACTCCGACAAGTGAAGCCAGTATAAGGGAAAGGTTATGTCAAAACCAAGACTAAAGGTAAAAAAGATTAACTTTTAATCAACAATTGAAAACCGATCCAGGCAGCAGAGATACTGAGAATAACATTTAACAAAACATTCAGACCCATCTTAAAAAAAGCGCCCTGCTGCATCAGTAAAACATTATCCATAGAGAAAGTTGAGAACGTGGTCAGCGCTCCCAAGAAACCTAACCCGATAATCTGTCTCCAGGGCTCTGTGGCAAGACTTCCATTCTCAAACGAGGCAATGAGCATTCCCATCGCTAAAGAGCCCACAACGTTCACTGTGAGCGTCCCATAGGGAAAACCTCGCCCAAATAAACTTGCACATAACTCCGACACCAAAAATCGTGAGCAGGCACCAAATGCACCACCTAGTGCAATAAAGCCAAGAACGGATAATTGTCCCATCTTCCCCTATCCTTCATTTGAATATTGCGATTATTCTATCTCTATATACACAAAAAATTGTTTTTATTTTCGGATACATTGAGACACGAAGAGTGTGAGATATTAAAAGTTACAGGAGTCACTTTTGGTGACTTGAAACAAGTTTTTATGATGTAGAAACGAAAAAGCCCTGATCGGCTGATCAGGGCTTGGAAATTGAACCTGGCGATGTCCTACTCTCACATGGGGAAGCCCCACACTACCATCGGCGCTATTGCGTTTCACTTCTGAGTTCGGCATGGAAATCAGGTGGGTCCACAATGCTATGGTCGCCAAGAAAATTCTTTTTTGTTTCAGACTGACTCACAATCTGTAAACAATAATTAATGGTGCTAGTACCCAGATTTGAACTGGGGACCTCACCCTTACCAAGGGTGCGCTCTACCAACTGAGCTATACCAGCACATTCAATTCTTTTATGCTATGGATTAAAAAAGCCCGTTCTTGCAAACGGGCTTCTTTTAAATTTAAAGCCTGGCGATGTCCTACTCTCACATGGGGAAACCCCACACTACCATCGGCGCTATTGCGTTTCACTTCTGAGTTCGGCATGGAATCAGGTGGGTCCACAACGCTATGGTCGCCAAGCAAATTCTTTAATCTGGAAAGCTGTTTTTAGTTCTGATTCTTACACATTCAATCTGTTCTTATCTGAGTCCACTCAAAACCCCTTGGGTGTTGTATGGTTAAGCCTCACGGGCAATTAGTACAGGTTAGCTCAACGCCTCACAACGCTTACACACCCTGCCTATCAACGTTCTGGTCTCGAACAACCCTTTAGGATACTTAAAGTATCAGGGAAGACTCATCTCAGGGCTCGCTTCCCGCTTAGATGCTTTCAGCGGTTATCGATTCCGAACTTAGCTACCGGGCAATGCCATTGGCATGACAACCCGAACACCAGAGGTTCGTCCACTCCGGTCCTCTCGTACTAGGAGCAGCCCCCTTCAATCTTCCAACGCCCACGGCAGATAGGGACCGAACTGTCTCACGACGTTCTAAACCCAGCTCGCGTACCACTTTAAATGGCGAACAGCCATACCCTTGGGACCGACTTCAGCCCCAGGATGTGATGAGCCGACATCGAGGTGCCAAACACCGCCGTCGATATGAACTCTTGGGCGGTATCAGCCTGTTATCCCCGGAGTACCTTTTATCCGTTGAGCGATACCTTCCATTCAGAACCACCGGATCACTATGACCTGCTTTCGCACCTGCTCGAATTGTCATTCTCGCAGTCAAGCGGGCTTATGCCATTGCACTAACCACACGATGTCCAACCGTGTTTAGCCCACCTTCGTGCTCCTCCGTTACGCTTTGGGAGGAGACCGCCCCAGTCAAACTACCCACCAGGCACTGTCCTCACTCCCGATAAGGGAGCCAAGTTAGAACATCAAAGCTACAAGGGTGGTATTTCAAGGACGGCTCCACGCAATCTGGCGACTGCGTTTCAAAGCCTCCCACCTATCCTACACATGTAGGTTCAATGTTCAGTGCCAAGCTGTAGTAAAGGTTCACGGGGTCTTTCCGTCTAGCCGCGGGTACACTGCATCTTCACAGCGATTTCAATTTCACTGAGTCTCGGGTGGAGACAGCGTGGCCATCATTACGCCATTCGTGCAGGTCGGAACTTACCCGACAAGGAATTTCGCTACCTTAGGACCGTTATAGTTACGGCCGCCGTTTACCGGGGCTTCGATCAAGAGCTTCGTCCGAAGACTAACCCCATCAATTAACCTTCCGGCACCGGGCAGGCGTCACACCGTATACGTCATCTTACGATTTTGCACAGTGCTGTGTTTTTAATAAACAGTTGCAGCCACCTGGTATCTGCGACTCTCGTCAGCTCCATCCGCGAGGGACTTCACCGATAAGAGCGTACCTTCTCCCGAAGTTACGGTACCATTTTGCCTAGTTCCTTCACCCGAGTTCTCTCAAGCGCCTTGGTATTCTCTACCCGACCACCTGTGTCGGTTTGGGGTACGATTCCTTACAATCTGAAGCTTAGAGGCTTTTCCTGGAAGCATGGCATCAATGACTTCACTACCGTAGTAGCTCGACATCGTGTCTCAGCCTTAAAGAGAGCCGGATTTACCTAACTCTCAAGCCTACGCACTTGAACCTGGACAACCGTCGCCAGTACCACCTAGCCTTCTCCGTCCCCCCATCGCAATTGTAAGAAGTACGGGAATATTAACCCGTTTCCCATCGACTACGCTTTTCAGCCTCGCCTTAGGGGTCGACTTACCCTGCCCCGATTAACGTTGGACAGGAACCCTTGGTCTTCCGGCGAGGGAGTTTTTCACTCCCTTTATCGTTACTCATGTCAGCATTCGCACTTCTGATACCTCCAGCAGCCCTTACAGACCACCTTCAACGGCTTACAGAACGCTCCCCTACCCCGCATACAAAGTATGCAGCCGCAGCTTCGGTGTATTGCTTAGCCCCGTTACATCTTCCGCGCAGGCCGACTCGACCAGTGAGCTATTACGCTTTCTTTAAATGATGGCTGCTTCTAAGCCAACATCCTGGCTGTCTGAGCCTTCCCACATCGTTTCCCACTTAGCAATACTTTGGGACCTTAGCTGGCGGTCTGGGTTGTTTCCCTCTCCACGACGGACGTTAGCACCCGCCGTGTGTCTCCCGGATAGTACTTACTGGTATTCGGAGTTTGCAAAGGGTTGGTAAGTCGGGATGACCCCCTAGCCTTAACAGTGCTCTACCCCCAGTAGTATTCGTCCGAGGCGCTACCTAAATAGCTTTCGGGGAGAACCAGCTATCTCCAGGTTTGATTGGCCTTTCACCCCTAGCCACAAGTCATCCGCTAATTTTTCAACATTAGTCGGTTCGGTCCTCCAGTTGATGTTACTCAACCTTCAACCTGCCCATGGCTAGATCACCTGGTTTCGGGTCTATATCCAGAGACTGAGCGCCCAGTTAAGACTCGGTTTCCCTACGGCTCCCCTAGATGGTTAACCTTGCCACTGAATATAAGTCGCTGACCCATTATACAAAAGGTACGCAGTCACCCCGAAGGGCTCCTACTGCTTGTACGTACACGGTTTCAGGTTCTATTTCACTCCCCTCACAGGGGTTCTTTTCGCCTTTCCCTCACGGTACTGGTTCACTATCGGTCAGTCAGTAGTATTTAGCCTTGGAGGATGGTCCCCCCATATTCAGACAGGATATCACGTGTCCCGCCTTACTCGATTTCACTTGAAATGCGCTGTCGGTTACGGGGCTATCACCCTGTATCGCGCTCCTTTCCAGAAGCTTCACCTGACGCATAAAAAGCTTAAGGGCTAATCCAATTTCGCTCGCCGCTACTTTCGGAATCTCGGTTGATTTCTCTTCCTTCGGGTACTTAGATGTTTCAGTTCCCCGAGTTCGCTTCACTGAGCTATGTATTCACTCAGCAATACTTACTTATGTAAGTGGGTTTCCCCATTCGGAAATCCCAGACTCAAATGACTCTTACTGTCTTATCTGGGCTTATCGCAAGTTAGTACGTCCTTCATCGCCTCTGACTGCCAAGGCATCCACCGTGTACGCTTAGTCACTTAACCATACAACCCCAAGAGGTCTTGTATGTTCAAACAACCAAGGTTTGTGTCTCTCATTATTGAATGAGCGAGAGACATTCGATTTTGCCGGACTCAAATATAAACATCACAAGGATGTTTCCAAGAACACTTGAATGTGTGTTGGTACCTAATTCATAGAATTAGGATTTGAGAACTTTTAATTGAATAACAACGCTTATCCGTAGATAAGGGGATTGTTGCTATTCGTCAGCTTTCCAAATTGTTAAAGAGCTAATCACTTCGTAAGGAAGTAACCATTTTTAAATATTCTGTATCAAGAAAATACTTAAAGATGGTGGAGCTAAGCAGGATCGAACTGCTGACCTCCTGCGTGCAAGGCAGGCGCTCTCCCAGCTGAGCTATAGCCCCATAAAGATTCAATGTCTGACCCGCTATCTTTGGGAAGATAGTGGTGGGTCTGAGTGGACTTGAACCACCGACCTCCCGCTTATCAGGCGAGCGCTCTAACCAGCTGAGCTACAGACCCAACATTGCTCTTAACGTTATAAACCGTACCAATCTGTGTGAACACTCATCGCGACTTATTCGTCTTCACTTTGAAAAGTAAAAACAAACTATCCGTATCGTATAAGGAGGTGATCCAGCCCCAGGTTCCCCTAGGGCTACCTTGTTACGACTTCACCCCAGTCATGAACCACAAAGTGGCAAGCGTCCTCCCGAAGGTTAAACTACCTGCTTCTTTTGCAGCCCACTCCCATGGTGTGACGGGCGGTGTGTACAAGGCCCGGGAACGTATTCACCGTGGCATTCTGATCCACGATTACTAGCGATTCCGACTTCATGGAGTCGAGTTGCAGACTCCAATCCGGACTACGACGCACTTTTTGGGATTCGCTCACTCTCGCAAGTTGGCCGCCCTCTGTATGCGCCATTGTAGCACGTGTGTAGCCCTACTCGTAAGGGCCATGATGACTTGACGTCGTCCCCACCTTCCTCCGGTTTATCACCGGCAGTCTCCCTGGAGTTCCCACCCGAAGTGCTGGCAAACAAGGATAAGGGTTGCGCTCGTTGCGGGACTTAACCCAACATTTCACAACACGAGCTGACGACAGCCATGCAGCACCTGTCTCATAGTTCCCGAAGGCACCAAAGCATCTCTGCTAAGTTCTATGGATGTCAAGAGTAGGTAAGGTTCTTCGCGTTGCATCGAATTAAACCACATGCTCCACCGCTTGTGCGGCCCCCGTCAATTCATTTGAGTTTTAATCTTGCGACCGTACTCCCCAGGCGGTCTACTTAACGCGTTAGCTCCGAAAGCCACGGCTCAAGTACACAACCTCCAAGTAGACATCGTTTACGGCGTGGACTACCAGGGTATCTAATCCTGTTTGCTCCCCACGCTTTCGCATCTGAGTGTCAGTATCTGTCCAGGGGTACCGCCTTCGCCACCGGTATTCCTTCAGATCTCTACGCATTTCACCGCTACACCTGAAATTCTACCCCCTCTACAGTACTCTAGCCTGCCAGTTTCAAATGCAGTTCCGAGGTTGAGCCCCGGGCTTTCACATCTGACTTAACAAACCACCTGCATGCGCTTTACGCCCAGTAATTCCGATTAACGCTCGCACCCTCCGTATTACCGCGGCTGCTGGCACGGAGTTAGCCGGTGCTTCTTCTGCAGCTAACGTCAAAATGCGCATCTATTAAATACACACCCTTCCTCACTGCTGAAAGTGCTTTACAACCCGAAGGCCTTCTTCACACACGCGGCATGGCTGCATCAGGCTTGCGCCCATTGTGCAATATTCCCCACTGCTGCCTCCCGTAGGAGTCTGGACCGTGTCTCAGTTCCAGTGTGGCTGATCATCCTCTCAGACCAGCTAGGGATCGTCGCCTTGGTGAGCCTTTACCTCACCAACTAGCTAATCCCACCTGGGCATATCCTGACGCGAGAGGCCCGAAGGTCCCCCTCTTTGAGCCGAAGCTGTTATGCGGTATTAGCCATCGTTTCCAATGGTTATCCCCCACATCAGGGCAATTTCCCAGGCATTACTCACCCGTCCGCCGCTCGACGCCGTTGTCGTTCCCCGAAGGGTCAGACAACTCGTTTCCGCTCGACTTGCATGTGTTAGGCCTGCCGCCAGCGTTCAATCTGAGCCATGATCAAACTCTTCAATTTAAGATTTTGGTCGGCTCAATGAATACTGATTACATTACATAGTAATGTTTGAATTGACTGTGCCGGTATTGCTACCGATTGGTCACTCAGTTCATTGAAACCTAAATCGATACCGAAGTATCTATTTGGATTATCATCAACGAGTGCCCACACAGATTGATAGGTCTATATTGTTAAAGAACATTGATTTGAGCTCTGCTCAAATCGGACGGCTATTTTAGCGAGATAAACATTTGTGTCAAACACTTTTTTCAGTTTATTTCGTTTGCTTTTCAGCATTCTAATCTAACCTCTGACTCGCTCGGTTTCTTTCGAAGCCATCCCGTGTCAGCGAGGGGGCATTATAGAGATCGGCATCACATTGGCAAGTGCTTTTTGATGTTTTTTTTGATTTCTAAATCGTTTGGGTGTTTTTTATTCAAAAGAGTGTATTTTCACTACTCTTCTATCGATTTTTGCCCTTTAATCGCCTTAGTTAAGGAGAAATTATGAGCTCAATGAGAAGTTATAAGGGTATTTGCCCAAAAATTGGTGAGGGCGTCTATATAGATAGCAGCTCAGTTTTGGTTGGCGATATTGAAATAGGAAAAGATGCCAGTATCTGGCCTTTGGTTGCTGCACGAGGGGATGTGAACCATATTCGCATTGGTGATCGCACCAACGTACAGGATGGGTCTGTTCTACATGTTACGCACAAGAACCCTGAGAACCCCGAAGGTTACCCTCTTATTATTGGTAACGAGGTGACGGTTGGACACAAAGTGATGCTTCACGGATGTACCATTGGAGACCGGGTACTGGTGGGGATGGGTGCGATTGTTTTGGATGGCGCGACTATTCAAGACGATGTGATGATTGGAGCGGGCAGCTTAGTGCCACCAAACAAGGTATTGGAAAGTGGCTACCTCTATGTCGGTAGCCCCGTAAAGCAAGCTCGACCACTAACTGAAAAAGAGACTGCGTTTCTTAAAAAGTCCGCCAGCAACTACGTACGGACTAAAAATGAATATCTTACAGAAGTAGAAGACATTAGGGTCTGTTGACCTTTCGCGGTTAAATTTTGTTCGAGTTCTATGCGTTTTAATCGCGGCGCAAGGTCTTTCGCTTAGTCAATCTAAGTAAATACCTTGCAACAAAGAGTAAAACACATAGAAACGAACCCTTTGGGCAGCATTTGTGGCTCCTTTCTACTGCGTTACCGCTTATTGATGTAGAGCGACTACACCGAATAAGCGCTGCCTTGTATAAAGAAGCCACAAATCGCTGCAAAAATCATCTCGAAAGGTTAACAGACCCTAACAAGTAATGACGATATTACCGTTACTGTCGTAGTCTTCATCTTCTATTAAAGATTCAGCAAGTTCTTCTATCTCGAAGCGATACTGTGAGAATAATGAAAGAGCTTGCTGTTCTTCTTTGATCTCTTCTTTACTGATCTCTTGAATCATTTCCAACGACACCAGACATTCAATCAACATACCTGATTGCTGGGCAGGAAAACGAATCGCTTGATTCTCTTCATCCCATGTCTGCATGTCTGGAAATAAAATCGACTGATTCACTGAGTTATCCTTCTAAATTTTTTCTTAGTTCTCTTAAGATTTGCTTAGTACCCGGTCTTAACCCACGCCAAAGCATAAAGCTTTCTGCCGCTTGCCCAACCAACATTCCCAACCCATCGTAGGTCTGAGCTACACCTTTGTCTTTTGCCCATTGATTAAATGCAGTAAGACCTTGCCCATACATCATGTCGTAGCTCACGGTGTGTTTATCAAATATTTCCGGGCTAATAGCAGGTAAATCACCGCTCAAGCTGGCTGAAGTGGAATTGATAACAACATCGAAGGAGGTTTGGATCTCTTCCATTGGCACTGCCTGAATGGCACCAAACTCTTTGAACATTTCTTCTAATCTTTGGGCTTTAGAAAAAGTGCGGTTAGCCACCACGATGTTTGCAGGGGACTGATCCAGTAACGGCTTGATAACACCACGCGCCGCACCACCAGCGCCAATAATCAGTATTCTCGCGCCTTTGAGGGGAACCTGATACTGAAGCAAGTCCTGAACGAGACCTTCTCCGTCGGTGTTGTCGCCAATGATTTCTCCATCGTCGAGCTTTTTCAGTGTATTCACTGCACCCGCGAGTTGTGCTCGTTCGGTCAATCGATCAGCAAACTGGTAGGCGTCCTCTTTAAATGGAACCGTGATATTGCAACCTCGACCTCCATTTGCAAAAAACTCTTTTGCGGACTCAACAAAGCCACCAATAGGTGCCTGCATGGTTGTGTAGGTGAGCGATTGATTCGTTTGCCGGGCAAAAAGTGTATGAATAAAAGGGGATTTGCTGTGCCCGATGGGGTTGCCAAATACTACGTACTGATCGATGTTTTGCGTCATTTCCTTGCCTGCAAAAATAGAAATAGGGTCGTTTTAACCGACCCTATCATCATACCCAGATAGCCTCAAGCCATCGGACTCTCGCATTTATGACTGCAATCTACCAATCTCTGGGCTTTAGGTAATTTTGGCACAAATCGTCTTCGTGGGTACCAGGTTCAACCTGATAGTCGTATTCCCATCGAGCCAATGGCGGCATGGACATTAAGATGGATTCAGTACGCCCACCGCTTTGCAATCCAAACAGAGTACCTCGGTCGTAAACCAGGTTGAATTCAACATAGCGCCCGCGTCGGTAAAGCTGGAATTGACGCTCTCGTTCACCAAACTCTGTCTCTTTTCGGCGCTCGATGATTGGAAGCAGCGCGTCGGTGTACCCTTCCCCTACGGCTTTGATGTATTCAAAGCTTTTATCGAATCCCCATTCATTCAGATCATCAAAAAACAATCCGCCGACGCCACGAGTCTCGTTTCGGTGAGGTAGGAAGAAATATTCATCACACCACTTTTTGTGCTCGGCATAGACGTTTTCACCAAACGGCGCACAGATTTCTTTAGCGGTATTGTGCCAGTACTGGCAATCTTCTTCGAACGGATAGAAAGGAGTCAGATCAAAGCCACCACCAAACCACCAGATGGGGTCGTGACCTTCTTTCTCTGCAATGAAAAAGCGTACGTTAGCGTGGGACGTGGGTATGTAAGGGTTATTTGGGTGCATCACTAAAGAGACCCCCATAGCTTCGAATTTTCGTCCTGCCAGTTCAGGGCGATGAGCGGTCGCAGAAGCTGGCATTTCTCGACCAGAGACATGAGAAAAGTTGACACCACCCTGCTCAAAAACCTGACCACCCGTCATCACACGAGTTCGACCACCGCCACCTAACCGCTCGGTAGATTCACGATGCCAGATGTCTTCTTTGAACACCGCCTTACCATCCGCGTCTTCCAGCTTCTGGCAAATGGTGTCTTGCAGACTCAATAAAAAGTACTTTACTGCATCTTTGTTTATCTCTGACATCGTATGTTCCTTTGTTCGCAGGTTACCCCTGTCTTAATACTTGGGAAGTCAAAGCGTCACGAATTTCACTTGGCTTCTCGCGTCCACCCGTTTCGCCTTCCAGAATCGCCACTAAATGATCGCCCAGTTGAACCTGAACTTCCTGAAAAGTCATGCATGGAGGCTCACCTGTCAGGTTGGCGCTGGTAGAGGTTAGCGGTTTACCGAACGTCTCGCAAAGTTTTTGAACCAGAGGGTGGTCAGTTACGCGTACCGCAATTGAGTCAAACTGACCCGAAAGCAGGTTTGACAGCTCTGGCTTCGCTGGCATCACCCAGGTAACAGGACCTGGCCAGGTCGCGAACACAGCCGCCTTTGCTTCTTCGCTTAGTGCGCTCTCATCTACGTAAGGCTTTAATTGATCAAAATTTGCAGCAATAAGAATCAGCCCTTTTTCGACCGGGCGTTTCTTAAGCTCTAGCAGCTTCATAATGGCTTCAGCATTGTCAGGGTCACAGCCCACACCAAATACGCCTTCCGTAGGGTAAGCAATCACTTCGCCATCGCGCAGTGCTTGAACTGTGTTTTCAAAATTGGTCAATTTGAGGCCCTTTTACTTAACATTTGAACAATAGTGTACAAAGAGTTTACACGACCACTCAAAGTAATTTGCCGGGAAACTGTATCAAACCTTAAAACGAATTTGCGCAAACGTTTTCCTTAATGTCATTTCTACGTATAATGCGCGCAAAATATCCGCTCACCCAATAAAAGCGCTGAAGGAGTTTTGAGATGCAAGTCGGTATTATTATGGGTTCTAAATCTGATTGGCCAACCATGAAGCTAGCAGCAGAAATGCTGGATCGCTTTGGTGTTTCTTATGAAACGAAAGTGGTTTCTGCCCACCGTACACCGCAACTATTGGCCGACTACGCCAACAGCGCAAAAGAGCGTGGTATCAAGGTTATCATCGCCGGAGCTGGCGGTGCGGCTCACCTGCCGGGTATGGCTGCAGCATTCACAAGCTTACCGGTTCTAGGTGTTCCGGTTCAGTCTCGTGCTCTGAAAGGCATGGATTCTTTGCTTTCTATTGTTCAGATGCCTAAAGGTATCGCAGTAGGTACGCTGGCAATCGGCGAAGCCGGTGCTGCAAACGCTGGTATCCTAGCAGCACAAATCATTGGTACACACAATGAAGATGTGATGGCAAAAGTTGAAGCTTTCCGCCAAGAGCAAACAGATACGGTTTTGGCTAACCCGAATCCAGCAGAGGATTGATACCCATGCACGTTCTAGTCTTAGGTGCTGGTCAACTGGCTCGAATGATGTCTTTGGCTGGTGCGCCTCTGAACATTGAAATTTCCGCTTTTGATGTGGGCTCGGAAAACATTGTTCATCCGCTAACTAACCAGGTTACTGGCAGTGGGTTAGCCAATGCGATAAACCAGGCGGACGTGATTACGGCTGAGTTCGAACACATTCCTCATGATGTACTGGATGAGTGCGAGAAAAGCGGCAAATTCTTCCCGACTACCGATGCCATCAAAGCAGGTGGTGATCGTCGCATCGAAAAATCTTTACTCGATAACGCTGGCGTTAAAAACGCCAAGTACTTTGTGATCAACACCAAAGCGGCCTTTGAGCAAGCCATCGAACACGTTGGCATTCCAATGGTGCTGAAAAGCACGCTTGGCGGTTACGACGGTAAAGGACAATGGCGCTTAAAAGACAAAGCGCAGGCAGAGGCGATTTGGCAGGAAATGTCTGAATGCATCGCAGAAACGCCAAACCAAGCCATCGTGGCAGAAGAGTTTGTGCCATTTCAGCGTGAAGTGTCATTAGTTGGCGCTCGAAATGCGGCAGGCGAAATCGCAATCTACCCGCTGGCAGAGAACGTTCATACCGATGGTGTACTTACGCTTTCGACGGCAATTGATGATAAAGCTTTGCAAACCCAGGCAAATAAAGCGTTCACGGCGGTTGCCGAATCACTTGGCTATGTTGGTGTTTTGGCATTGGAATTTTTCGATGTAAATGGCGAACTGCTGGTTAACGAGATCGCGCCTCGTGTTCACAATTCTGGTCACTGGACTCAGCAGGGTGCGGAAACCTGCCAGTTCGAGAACCACTTACGTGCTGTGTGTGGGTTGCCTTTAGGCAGTACGGAGCTTGTGCGTCCGACATCTATGGTCAACATCTTAGGTGAAGACCAAGTACCAGAAAGTGTTCTGGCGATGCCAGAGTGTCACGTTCACTGGTATGGCAAGGAGAAGCGTGCAGGTCGTAAAATGGGACACATCAATGTGTGCGCAGGCAGCGACGAAGCGTTGAAAGCGGCACTGGTAAAGCTTGCAAGCATATTGGATGCCGATGCCTTTCCCGCTTTAAAGGAAAGTGCTCAAGCTTTGTAACACGTAATTACTCGTAAAAAACGGCACTCATATGAGTGCCGTTTTTTATTGAATTTGCTCTTTCTGACACTTCCGATTCGCACACACAACTTTTGCGCCGGACGCCAGTTTCTTCTCTACTAATAGTGAGTAATTACATTCGCTGCACGTCCCGATAACCGGTTTGTGATTCACGGCAAACTTGCACTTAGGGTAGCTGCCGCAGGCATAAAACATTTTGCCGTAGCGAGATTTTCTTTCTACTAAATGCCCGGTTTTGCATTCTGGGCACGCTATCTCGTCTTCGGGAACTTGCTCTTCCTTTGGTGCATCCAGAGATTCTATGTGATGACATTCGGGGTAGCTGCTGCAACCAATAAACATGCCATATCGACCCTGCCTTAATACCAGCTCACTGGCACATTTTGGGCAAGGTACGCCAAGCTCTTTAACGACGTGACCGTCATTCTGATTAAGGTTACGAATGTAGTCGCAAGCAGGGTATTGGTTACACCCTAGGAAAGGACCATGTTTGCCATGGCGCAAAGACAATTCTCCGCCACATTGAGGGCACGGCTCTGTTTCCAGTGCATGCTCATGGGCAGAGAAAAGTTGTGCATCGATTTTACCGCTCATTCACTCCACCGTTAATGAAGAATACCGCTCTCCGTAGTATACAGGAGCTCCTCCATCTGGGTGTAGGCGTTTTCATTGCCAGGTACGTTAAACAGCACCATCAGCACAATCCATTTCAGATCGTCGAGCTGGAAATCGTTGGTTTCCAGCCCCATGACACGGTCAATGACCATTTCACGGGTTTCAGCGGTTAGTACTTCGACTTGCTCAAGGAACATTAGGAATCCGCGGCATTCCAGGTCTAAGCGTGACATTTCGGTACGAGTGTAAATACGTACCGACGTAGCTGCACTGGTTCTCATGGCGGATTGTGCATCGCTTTGCTGCAGCGCTGCCAAGTCCTCTAACCAGTTCAGGGCTTTGTAGATCTCTTTTTGATGGAATCCCGCTCTCAGGAGCTCATCTTCCAACTCATCTTGATCGACCATCAATTCCGCATCGCTGTGGATGTAGGTCTCGAACAAATACATCAGTATGTCCATCATAGTTAGCCCCTCCCCTTTCGAATATAGCCACCAGGTACTGCAACAATATGCCCTGAAAGCTCAAGTTCCAGTAGTTGCATCATGACTTCATGCACAGGTATATGGGTCCGCTCTGCAAGAATATCAACGGGTGTTGCTTCTATTCCTACGTTAGCCATTAGTTCGGGAAATGGCAATTCTTCTTGCTCGGCTTCTTCACTAAATATAGATGTTTGTTGAGAAAACGACCAAGAAACTAAATTTTCAACTTCCTGGAGGATATCTTGGGAGGACTGAACCAAGCAGGCACCTGATTTGATCAACGCATTACCACCTCGGGCATTGGGGTTATGAATTGAGCCCGGTAAGGCAAAAACATCGCGCCCCTGCTCTGCGGCATAGCGGGCAGTAATGAGTGAGCCACTGCGCTCTGCCGCTTCTACGACAAATACACCTACCGATAATCCACTAATTATTCGGTTACGACGGGGAAAATGTTCAGGACGAGGTTTGGTGTTCGGGCGAAATTCCGACACCAATGCCCCTTGCTCGACAACTCTGGCGGCGAGCTTTCGATGCCTTGCAGGGTAAATACACTCCAACCCGGAGCCCAATACGGCAACAGTTTTTCCACCTCCTTCCAGTGCCCCATCATGAGCGTACCCATCTACACCCAAAGCCAGGCCGCTGGTCACAACCAGCCCATTACCTGATAGGTCTTTAGCGAAGGCTTTTGCGGTTTGCAGTCCTTCGATACTGGCGTTTCGACTGCCCACCATTGCAATTTGTGGTGCACTCAAAGACGACACATCACCTTTCACAAAGAGTGCGGTGGGCGGTGAAGGGACTTCTTTCAACAGAGGTGGATAATCAGTATCCAGCAAAGTAAGAATGTGGTGGGAATCAGAAACCGCCTCCCACTCAAGACTCTCATCCACTTCTGGGTGGGATTGAGCTTGTAGATAAGCGATCTGTTTTGGTTTAAGACCGATGGCTTGCCAGCGCTCCGGACCGGAAGACAGTATGTTGACGGGAGAATCAATAGCGAGCAATCGAGTCAACGACTGGCCGCCTAATTGTGGGGTGAAACTTAAGGTCAGCCAGGCTCGTAACTCATTGTTCGTCATGTCAGGTATTGGAGTCCTCTTCCTCTGTCGTTTCCTTTAACAAAGGGGAAAGACCTAATGTCTGGGTATGAATGGGCGCTTTGCTTCGGGTGATCAATGCAATACTGAACGAATCATAAGGTCGAATGACGATCATTTCGCCAACAGATACGTCGGGCAGTTTCTCGCTCAGCCAGCCATCGTCGACAATGTAATTGCCACGGCTGCCTGAAACACCCAGCCCTTCTTCCCATAAATCAAACATGGTGCCCTGTTCAACGTTATCGTTCAGACCGCGATCGATGATCACTACCTGATTTCGACCAATGTACTTGCTGCCTTCAAGCGCACCTAAAATAGAGGCTGAAACGTTCTTCGGTGCAGGCTCTGGATAAAAAGTGTTGGATAAAGAAAAGCCTTCTTTGGTCAGCAATGGTAGTGCAATGTCGTTAGACAGAATCTCTTGCTGCTGCGTTTCCACCTGCAGCGCACTGAGTTTTTCTCCTGCTTCTAGCAAGGTGGCAGTGGCAACCATTTTCAAAGAAAGAACTTCTGCTCCGGTATCGCTGCGACGATATTCCTGCACAGCTCGGTATATTCCCCAGTTTTTCTCATCGGTAGGACCATCAATGAAAAGTTGATCATGTTTACTAAGGAAACGGCGCCCATCCTGTGTACCCACTACACGCATAGCGTTATCTACCACCTCTTCTGTCACCAGACGATCGGAGTTGATGTAAGGTAAAACCAGCCCTTCAGGCAAGGTTGGAACGGCTTGTTTGTCGATGATACGAGCTTTAGGGGAGAGAGTGAGCAGCGGCTTCAGGCTCAGCATTGGCTGACCATTTCGCCAGACCAGTGTGAGTTTATCGCCAGGGTAGATTAGATGGGGATTATCAATGTCAGGGTTGATTTGCCATAAACGCGGCCAAAGCCAAGGGCTATCAAGGTACAAAGCCGAAATATCCCAAAGGGTATCGCCTTTTTTTACCTCGTAGGTTTTAGGTGCATTTTCCTTAACCGATAAAACATCACCTTTTGCAAGGACACCATGTGCCACAACACATGTTATTATAGCTAAAGAGGTACGACCTAACTTGGCCACTAATCCTTTCATAACCCCAGTTTCCCTATCCAATATTGGCTAGGATGCTGTCATTTAGGTTATAAAATGTCTAGAATTGAGCCAGCTAGGTTTTAGCTGTTTCGGCACAGTTCAATATTTCGAGTGTATATGTCTGTATTACAAGTATTAACTTTCCCTGATGATCGCCTTCGCACAGTGGCAAAACCTGTCGAAGCGGTGACACCAGAGATTCAAAAGATCGTCGACGACATGTTGGAAACCATGTACGACGAAGAAGGCATCGGTCTGGCGGCAACCCAGGTTGATATTCACCAGCGCATCGTCGTCATCGACGTGTCTGACACCCGTGATCAACCAATGGTGTTGATCAACCCTGAAATCACCGACAAGCGCGGTGAAGACGGCATTGAAGAAGGCTGTTTGTCTATTCCGGGTGCACGCGCATTGGTTCCTCGTGCGGCAGAAGTGTCTGTGACTGCACTGGATCGTGAAGGCAAAGAGTATTCGTTTGAAGCAGATGAGCTTTTGGCTATCTGTGTTCAGCACGAGCTGGACCACCTTGAGGGCAAACTCTTTGTGGACTACCTTTCGCCTCTGAAGCGTAAGCGTATTCAAGATAAGATGCTTAAACTTAAGCGTTTTAACGAGAAGCAAGCGAAAAGAGCCTAACACCCTTCTTCACATATTTAAGGAAGTTTACCTTGAGTCAGTCTTTAAGAATTGTCTTTGCAGGTACTCCGGACTTCGCCGCCCGTCATTTGGCGGCGTTATTGTCTTCGGAGCACGAGGTTATTGCGGTTTACACCAACCCAGATCGACCAGCAGGTCGCGGTAAGAAACTCACCCCTTCGGCGGTTAAGAGCCTGGCGCTGGAACATGACTTGCCCGTTTATCAACCAGAAAACTTCAAATCCGACGAAGCGAAACAAGCGCTGGCCGATTTGAATGCCGACATCATGGTCGTTGTGGCTTACGGTATGTTGCTGCCACAAGCCGTACTGGATACACCTCGCTTTGGTTGTATTAACGTTCACGGTTCGATTTTGCCTCGCTGGCGTGGAGCAGCACCGATTCAACGTTCAGTATGGGCTGGTGATGAAGAAGCTGGCGTAACCATCATGCAGATGGACATCGGTCTGGATACTGGTGATATGCTGAAAATTGCAACGCTTCCAATTGAAGCGACCGATACCAGCACATCCATGTACGACAAGTTAGCGGAACTTGGTCCTCAGGCTCTGATTGACTGCCTTGGTGATATCGCAGAAGGTAAAGCCGTTCCTGTTAAGCAGAATGACGACGAAGCCAGCTACGCCAAGAAACTCAGCAAAGAAGAGGCACGCATCAACTGGAACGACGATGCGGCTCACATAGAGCGCTGCGTCCGCGCATTTAACCCATGGCCAATCAGCCATTTCGATGCCGCTGATAACACCATCAAAGTCTGGCAAAGCCGTCTGGACAACCAAACCACGGACAAGCCAGCAGGCACCATCCTTCAAGCTGACAAAACAGGTATCTATGTCGCAACAGGTAATGGCGTATTAGTGCTTGAACAGATTCAGGTTCCGGGTAAAAAAGCCATGTCAGTTCAGGACATTTTGAACGCAAGAGCGTCCTGGTTTGAAGTAGGCAGCCAACTGGTTTAACCCAGAACAAACGACGAAGTGCATGATCACTTCATTACGAACTTTTTGGGGGCAGAGATGCCCTCCTTTGCTTTAAGGTATTCACCATGAATGTTCGCGCTGAAGCAGCCAACGTTTTGTATCTTGTTGTCGACAAGGGTCACTCATTATCTACTGCCCTTCCTGCCGCACAACAGAATATCCGCTCTCGTGACCACGCCCTGCTGCAAGAGATTTGCTACGGCGCGTTACGTTACCTTCCTCGTCTGGAAACCATCGCCAATAACCTGATGGACAAACCGTTAAAAGGTAAGCAACGAGTATTCCACCACTTGATTCTGGTCGGCATTTACCAGCTCAGCTTTATGCGGATTCCCGCGCATGCCGCGGTAGGTGAAACCGTGGAAGGCACCAAAGCGCTGAAAGGTCCTCGCTTAAGAGGGTTAATCAACGCTGTATTACGTAATTACCAACGCAATCAGGAAGAGCTGGATCAAGCTGCCGTTAGCCATAATGCAGGTAAATACGCACACCCGAGCTGGCTATTAAAGTTGTTGCAAGATGCTTACCCAGAGCAGTGGGAAACAATTATCGAAGCCAACAATCAGAAAGCGCCGATGTGGCTTCGCGTTAACCACCAGCATCACAGCCGCGACGAATACCTTGAGCTACTCAAAAATGAAAACATAGATGCGAGCGCTCACTCCGAAGCAGAAGACGCCATAAAATTAGCCTCACCAAAAGATGTGGCTTCTCTTCCGGGGTTCGAAAAAGGTTGGGTGTCGGTTCAGGATGCGGCAGCGCAATTGTCCTTAAATTACCTTGAACCTAAAGACGGGGAATTGATTCTGGACTGTTGTGCGGCGCCGGGCGGGAAAACCGCGCATATTCTGGAACGAACCACCAACAGCGATGTTGTTGCCATCGACTGTGACGAAAACCGCCTGAAGCGGGTGCATGAAAACCTGAAGCGTCTCAATCTTCAGGCGAAAGTCGTTTGCGGTGATGCACGTAATCCTCAAGAATGGTGGCAAGGCGAACAATTTGATCGCATTTTGCTGGATGCACCCTGCTCCGCAACGGGTGTGATTCGCCGTCATCCGGACATCAAATGGCTAAGACGCGCAGACGACATTGAAGCGCTTGCCGAGCTGCAAAGCGAAATTCTGGATGCCATGTGGCAGCAGCTAAAACCTGGGGGCACCTTGGTTTACGCGACGTGTTCAATCACGCCACAAGAAAACAAACATCAGGTCATTCAGTTCCTTGAAAGAACCGATAGCGCTCAGCTTGTCGGTTCAGAGCTGGATAATCCGGGCAGACAGATTCTTCCGGGCGAAGAAGATATGGACGGGTTTTATTACGCCGTTTTAACGAAAAAAGCTTAGGCGCGATACTAGGGTCTAAGCAGAATAGGTGAGCGATGAAAATCATCATACTCGGTGCTGGACAAGTTGGTGGCACCCTCGCAGAAAACTTGGTGGGTGAAAATAACGACATCACAGTTGTAGACCGTGATGGAGACCGACTTCGTGAGTTGCAGGACAAGTACGATTTGCGTGTGGTAAATGGGTTCGCGTGTCACCCAGATGTGCTGCGCGAAGCGGGGGCGCAAGATGCCGATATGCTTGTCGCCGTTACCAATACCGATGAGACCAACATGGCGGCTTGTCAGGTGGCGTTCACCCTATTCAATACCCCAAACCGTATTGCCCGAATACGCTCGCCTGAGTATCTGGCTGAGAAAGATGCGCTGTTCCAGTCGGGTGCCATTCCTGTCGATCATTTAATTGCGCCCGAAGAACTGGTAACCAGCTACATTGAACGTTTGATTCAATACCCTGGAGCATTGCAGGTGGTGAGCTTTGCAGAACGTAAAGTCAGCCTCGTAGCAGTAAAAGCCTACTATGGTGGTCCTTTGGTCGGAAACGCCTTGTCTGCTCTGCGCGATCACATGCCCCACATCGACACACGTGTGGCAGCTATCTTCCGTCAGGGTCGTCCGATTCGCCCACAGGGCACTACCATTATTGAAGCCGACGACGAGGTTTTCTTCGTCGCCGCCAGTAACCACATTCGCTCGGTAATGAGTGAGCTTCAGCGCCTTGAAAAACCTTACCGTCGTATCATGATTGTGGGCGGCGGTAACATCGGTGCCAGCCTCGCTAAACGCTTGGAGAAAGAGTACAGCGTAAAACTGATTGAACGAGGCTACCAAAGGGCAGAAAGGCTATCCGAGCAACTGGAAAACACCATTGTTTTCTGTGGTGACGCTGCCGATCAGGAACTGCTTGCTGAAGAAAACATTGATCAGGTGGATGTGTTCATCGCCCTGACCAATGAAGACGAAACCAACATCATGTCAGCCATGCTTGCAAAACGTATGGGTGCCAAGAAAGTGATGGTACTGATTCAGCGTGGCGCCTACGTAGACTTAGTCCAGGGCGGAACCATTGATGTGGCGATTTCACCACAGCAAGCCACCATTTCTGCTTTGCTTACTCACGTTCGTCGAGCCGATATCGTTAACGTTTCCTCTCTGCGTCGTGGTGCGGCCGAAGCCATCGAAGCCATCGCTCACGGTGATGAAACCACCTCCAAAGTGGTGGGACGTGCAGTTGGCGATATCAAGCTGCCGCCGGGTACTACCATAGGTGCCATCGTTAGGGGTGAAGAAGTGCTGATTGCCCATGACAGAACTGTGATTGAACAAGATGATCACGTGGTGATGTTCCTCGTCGACAAGAAATACGTGCCAGACGTCGAGCGTTTGTTCCAACCAAGCCCATTCTTCCTATAGAGTCAGCGTAGGCGCTCCGATTTCAAAGCGCCGCTCAAACCGTGGTAATAAGTCGATATGGTTCATTTACGCCCGATCTTATTTGTCATTGGACTGGTGCTCTCTAAACTAGCCCTCTTCATGTACGCCCCCACTGCGGTGGCATTCTTCTCAGGCACGCCCGGCTTCATTGAGTTTGGGCAATCGGTACTTATCCTTCATGGTGTCGCCTTTGTCTGTCTGACTATTGGTCGCACTGCCGAATTCCGGCTCGGGGTTCGGGATATGTTCCTGATCACCTCGTTTGTGTGGACCATCGCCAGCGCCTTTGCCGCTTTGCCGTTTGTGTTCATCAATCACATCAGCTTTACCGATGCGTATTTCGAAACCATGTCAGGTATCACGACCACAGGCTCCACTGTGCTCAGTGGGTTGGATGAGATGGCTCCGAGTATCTTGTTATGGCGTTCAATACTGCAATGGCTAGGTGGAATAGGGTTTATCGTCATGGGTGTGGCGATCTTGCCCATGCTCAATGTCGGAGGGATGCGACTCTTCCAAACCGAAAGCTCAGACTGGTCAGATAAAAGTGCGCCAAGAACTAAGATTGTCGCCATCCATATCGTCTATGTGTACCTCACACTCACCGCTTTGTGCCTGATTGGGTACTTGCTCACCGGAATGTCTGGGTTTGATGCCATCAATCACGCTTTCACGACTCTTTCGACAGGCGGCTACTCCACATCGGATGGCTCGATGAACCACTTTTCCAACGGCGCGCATTGGGTCGCAATCGCATTTATGTTCTTGGGTGGGTTGCCTTTCTTGCTGTTTGTCACGGCATTAAAGAAAAAGCGCCCGATGTCATTGTGGCAAGATGCTCAGGTAAAAGGGTTCGCCTATCTGGTGCTGTTTACCGCGTCAGTCGTGGCAGCTTGGCTGTGGTTTCATGAAGATTATTCCATGTCTGATGCGGTTCGCGTCTCGCTATTCAACATCATCTCTGTAGTGACAACCACGGGCTTTGGGTTGGAGGATTTCACCGCGTGGGGAGCACTACCCGGGGTCATTTTTGCGTTCATCATGATGGCAGGGGCATGCTCGGGATCGACCTCCGGTGGAATCAAAGTGTTCCGCTTTCAGATTGCACTTACTCTACTCCACAAGCAGATGATGAAGCTGATTCACCCGTCTGGCGTCTTCGTCCAGAAATACAATCAGCGCCCAGTTAATGAGGACATTGTGCGCTCTCTCGTCGCGTTCGGACTGATGTTCCTTATCACCATCATTGTTATAGCGGGTGCACTAGGAGCAATGGGGCTGGATCCGGTGACAGCCATTTCTGGCGCAGTCACTGCGGTTGCGAATGTAGGGCCGGGGATGGGTCATGTGATTGGCCCTACTGGAAATTTTGCACCACTGCCAGATGCCGCCAAATGGATACTGAGCTTAGGAATGCTGATGGGCAGGCTAGAAATTCTGACGATTCTGGTGCTGTTCTTCCCTGCATTCTGGAGAAGGTAGTGAAGACCCGATTAAATCGGGTCAACAAAGAAATAGATCGCAAAGAAATGGCACGCTGCCCCACCCAGAACAAACCCATGCCAGATGGCATGGTTAAAGGGAATGCGTTTGCAGACGTAGAAAATCACCCCGAGTGAATACACCACTCCGCCCACTGCCAGCAAGACCAGACCGCCAATATCCAATGAAATAGCCAGTTGATAAATCACGATAAGTGATAGCCACCCCATGGTCAGATAGGTATACAACGATAGCTTTTTAAACCGATACACAAAGGCAATTTTGGCGATGATACCAATCAGGGCGATCGACCAAATCACAATCATCAAACCAATCGCGAGTGGCGTTCTTAAACTCACTAAAAGAAACGGGGTATAGCTTCCCGCAATAAGGAGGTAAATCGCACAATGGTCAAAGGTTTTCAGCCAACGTTTGGCTTTTCGATAGGGAACGGCGTGATAAACCGTAGACGCAAGAAACAGTAAAATCAAACTGCCGCCATACACACTCATACTGGTAATGGTCAATGCGTCGGCATGGTGGTCTACGGCTTTAATCAGTAAAAAAACCAGCCCAACGATGCCGCAAATCATTCCCAATGCATGAGTAACGCTGTTGGCGATTTCTTCATTTAAGCTGTATTCACTCGCTAAAGGACGTGTCATACGCCCCTCCTTCAATAGAGTAACGACTCAAGAGAGGTGCAGTATGACATATTCAGAGTACACTTGTAAGCTTAAATTTTTACGTCAAAGAATCAGGTAGAGCTTTCTAAAAACTCCAACACCTGTCTGCCCGCTTCTTCCCCTGAAAGTTGAGAAGACAAGGCTAAATGACGCTTAAGTTCATTCCCACCTAACAGCCCGGCAAGCATACCGCCGATGCCTCTTTTGCGGCGATCCACTTCAAACCAGAGTTTCAGCTCATTCTCATCACGATAGGCGACGATTTCCAGTTCACGCCAACGACCGTGATAAGGTCCTGTCGTCGGGACAAACTCAAATTCCTGAACGAATGGGAGCTCAAACCCTTTCGCTTCTTCACATTCAACCTGACGGATGCGAAGCCCCTGCTCCTCTAACGCGGTAAAAATCCCGTCCATTAACGGATCAGGACGTACAGTCAATACATCTTTATCGGTTGGGTCGATCGCCATGGAAATGTCTAAGCCAGTTTCCAGCCAGACTTTGGCATCGCCAATCGTAACTGGGGTGTTCCAGGGAATGGGAAGCTCTACATCAAACACACGCTCTTCACTCGGTTCAATGGTAAAAGCATAAGGCAGTTGCCATGACGCCAAAGCGTATTTCACGTTTTGCTTTTTGGTCTGCATTCCTTCCTGAACGTGGCTTTTGTCATTGTCTGCCGGAACTTCGCGAACATAACGACAACAAAGCTTCAAATCGATGTTGTCAACTTCCTGAGCCGACGATCCGCCATACACATGGATTTTAATGCTGACATTTTGCCCAGGAATCAGCACTTCCTGCTGAAGAATAGAATCTACTTTGGCACTGCCAATACCAAAGCTAGCTAGCGTTTTTTTAAAAAATGACATGAACAACTCCTCTAAATTGGGGTCTTCCTTTGCTTTATAAGGTCATGATTGGCAGAAGAAAGTTCCGTTTATTTTCTATACATATCCTGTACGGTCGGCTTGTGCAACATTCAAACAATGGACTCACTAAAAAATGAGCAAAAAACCAGCATTTCATTCGCACATTCTTACAATTAGTGCTACTCTCTGAGCCGGATATGATTTCATATCTTTACTCCTGATTTTCTATTGGATTGGCACGGCCAGAAGAGAGAAATCTCATAGGGAATCGGGCCATTAATTTGGCAAGGGATGTGTCTGACTGTTAGGTAAACCAATGCGCCCAACACCTGTCAGGTTTTCGCACACGAATCGTAGTGCGAGTCGACGTCGCCCAGGTTTTGTATCTGCTCCGGTTAACAGCAAACCGGCTCCACAAGTAAACTTAGTTGCTCGCAACGCTCAAAAGAGCCAGCAAGACAATAAAGTTACCGAAGCGGCTTAATGAAAAGCGCGGTCTTTGACTGCGCTTTTTTATTTCAACAGATTTTGTTAACTTAGCGACATAAGACAACACAAGTATTGTGGAGAAAGAAATGAAATGTCACCGCGTCAATGAGCTGATTGAACTGATCCACCCTGAATGGCAAAAAGACTCTGAGCTCAATTTAATGGAGTTCATCGTCAAGTTGACTCAAGAAGCAGGTTATGACGGTAAATTAGAAGATCTAACGGATGATGTGCTGATTTATCACCTTAAGATGCGCAACAGTGAAAAAGACGAGATGATTCCAGGTCTGGCAAAAGATCAGGAAGACGATTTTAAAACTGCGTTGCTTAAAGCACGCGGCGTAATTTAACTCCCTCTTTCTCAGAAGCGGCGCCAGCCGCTTTTTTGTCCCTGCCCTCTGTTTACCCTTTTTTCTACTCAACTGTTACTAAGATTCTTTTTAAACCTTGATACCCATAAAAAAATAAATGTTTTTAAACCCGTATAATTCGTGTGCAATTTGAGCTACGCCTTATTCTTCATCAACACAAACCTGATAGTTAAAGGGCTTGATCGTGTGAGAATAATATAGGGCGACTAAAATAAAAGATAAGTAGCAATGTCGAAGAGTGAAGGCAAAAGAACCTTCACCTCAATACGCCTAAGAAGGACACCTGTATGGGTCAGGAAAGAATCGATGTCAAAGACGTGACTCCGAAAACCTTTAATCCCAAAACACATAAAGGGAAAGGAGATCGCTTTAACCCAAGTAACCGAATTTACGTTCGGGAAAGCAAAGGTACTTACCAAAAGCTTCGCCGATATGGAGGCTGGTTTCTACTGCTCATATTTGGTTTAACCCCATGGATACCTTACGGAGACAGACAGGCAATTTTGCTTGATCTGGGCAATCAGCAATTCAACTTCTTTGGTACCACCTTATATCCTCAGGATTTAACGCTGCTTGCGTTACTGTTTATGATCGCGGCTTTTGGACTCTTTTTTCTTACCACTTTTTTGGGTCGCGTCTGGTGTGGGTATCTTTGCCCTCAAACAGTCTGGACGTTCATGTACATCTGGTTTGAAGAGAAGCTGGAAGGCTCAGCCAATAAAAGGCGCAAGCAAGACAGTGGAAATCTGTCATCCAACCTGGTTTTCAGAAAAACGCTCAAGCATATAGCGTGGTGGGCGATTGCTTTAATCACCGGTTTCACGTTTGTCGGCTACTTCGTGCCCGTAAAAGATCTGGTGATTGACTTTTTCACTTTAAATGCCAGTTTCTGGCCGGTGTTCTGGGTCGTCTTTTTTGCCGCCTGTACTTACGGGAATGCTGGCTGGATGCGATCTATCATGTGCATTCATATGTGCCCGTATTCTCGCTTCCAGTCTGCGATGTTTGATAAAGACACCTACATCGTAGGGTACGACACCAAGCGAGGTGAAACCCGAGGCGGACGCTCACGCAAAGCCGATCCAAAATCACTTGGGCTTGGTGACTGCATCGACTGCGATCTCTGCGTGCAGGTCTGCCCGACTGGCATCGACATTCGGGATGGCTTGCAGTACGAGTGTATCAACTGCGGTGCCTGTATTGATGCCTGTGACAAAACCATGGATCGCATGGGCTACGAAAAAGGGCTCATCAGTTACACCACGGAACACCGCTTATCGGGGCATAAAACCCACATTATGCGTCCTAAATTACTGGGATACGGTGTGGTGATGATACTGATGACGGGTCTGTTTCTGTTCCAGATCGCCAGTGTTGAGCCCGCAGGGATGTCAGTATTACGAGATAGAAATCAACTATTTCGGATGAACAGCGAAGGGCTGGTGGAAAACACCTACACGCTAAAAATCATCAATAAAACTCAAGAGCGACAAGAATACACGCTCAGTGTAGAAGGGCTTAGCGACGTTCGCTGGTATGGCGCTCAGACGGTACATGTTAATCCCGGTGAAGTATTGAACCTTCCACTCAGCCTGGGGGCAGACCCAGACAAACTTAGCTCTCCTATCTCAAAGATTCAGTTTATACTCTCGGACAGTGACCAATTTACTGTTGAAGTCGAAAGCCGGTTTATTAAAAAGCTTTAGACTTTCTGAGATGGAATGAGGCGCAGCAATGCGCCTTTCTTTTGTATGTCTGATAACGCTTTTAACTTCGAAGCTCTGACCCCTGACTTCATGTGGTACGCATTAGAAAGTATCGGTGTTCGCGCAGAATCCGGTCTGCTGGCTTTGAACAGCTATGAAAACCGGGTTTACCAGTTTACCGATGAAGATCGCCGTCGATATGTGGTGAAGTTTTATCGTCCTTCACGTTGGAGCAAAGCGCAAATTCAGGAAGAACACGATTTCGCGCTTGAATTGCTCGAACAGGATATCCCCCTTGCACCGCCACTACGAATCAATGGCAATACGCTGCACGAATACCAAGGCTACTTATTCACTCTGTTTGAGAGTGTGGGTGGGCGCCAGTTCGAAGTCGACAACTTTGAACAACTGGAATGGGTCGGTCGTTTTTTGGGGCGTATTCACAAAGTTGCACAAACTAAACACTTCAAGCATCGACCCACGATAGGATTAGACGAGTACCTGTACCAGCCAAGAACCGTGTTGCAGCAATCCAATATGATTCCAATGTATTTGGAGCAGAGCTTTTTCAATGACTTGGATTTGCTCATTGCTAGGATTGAGTCGTACTGGCACTCGGATTTTAACCTGCAGCGTTTACATGGGGATTGCCACCCGGGAAACATCTTATGGCGCGACGGTCCCATGTTTGTGGATTTAGACGATGCGAGAAACGGACCTGCGGTACAAGACCTGTGGATGCTGCTTAATGGGGAGCGCCACGACAAACTGGCTCAGCTGGATATCATTCTTGAGGGTTATGAGGAATTCTGTAACTTTAATCACAATGAATTGAAACTAATTGAGCCTTTGCGCGGTCTACGAATGGTACATTACATGGCTTGGTTGGCCAGGCGTTGGCAAGATCCGGCGTTTCCTGCTGCCTTCCCATGGTTTGATGATCCAAAGTACTGGGAAAGTCAGGTACTGGCATTCAAAGAACAAATTGCGGCGCTGGATGAACCTTCTCTGACTCTGATGCCACAATATTAAGAAAAGTAATAATGGAGTAAGTACACAATGAAAAAGCTGTTTGCACTTGTCGCAACACTTGTATTGAGCGTCAGCGCTCACGCTGCGCAGTTTAAGGAAGGCACCAATTACAAAGTGCTGGATTTAGAAGCCTCTAAAACCCCGACTGTTACCGAGTTCTTCTCTTTTTATTGCCCTCACTGTAACTCGTTTGAGCCAATCATCCAGCAACTGAAAAAGAAAATCCCTGAAGATGCGAAACTGGTTAAGAACCACGTCTCTTTTATGGGTGGCAACATGGGTGCACCAATGAGCAAAGCTTACGCGACCATGGTTGCGCTAAAAGTGGAAGACAAAATGGTGCCAGTGATGTTCAACCGCATTCACAACCTGCGTAAGCCACCAAAAGACGAAGCTGAATTGCGCCAAATCTTCCTGGATGAAGGTGTTGATGCGAAGAAATTTGATGCGGCATACAAAGGCTTTGCCGTAGATTCAATGGTTCGCCGTTTCGACAAGCAGTTCCAAAATAGCGGCCTGCGTGGCGTGCCAGCAGTAGTGGTAAACAATAAGTACCTGGTAAATACAGAAGGTCTTGAGTCTCTGGACCAGTACTTCGATTTGGTTAACTACCTGCTGAAGCTGAAATAACACTTCGCTACAACGAGCTAAGAAAAAAAGGAGCCTAGGCTCCTTTTTTGTTGCATGACATATCCAGAACTACCGGCTTTGATAAATATTCTTTAGCACTTCATCTTTTTGTCGCCAAACATCCCCCAGCCATTGCTGGAACTGGCGCTTATAAGGCTTGTCATTAAAGTAATCCCCCTGAACTTCCTCTGTCATCGGAATGGTGCGGATTCTCACCTCAATGCGCTTCATTCTTCCCATCAGCATATCCTTAAAAGGCGAATTCACATTCTCTGGATAAGCAAGAGTTACATCGATAATGTTGTCAAACTGCTCGCCCATGGCGGCAAGGGTATATGCGATACCGCCTGACTTTGGTGCCAGCAGGTACTCATAAGGTGCTTTTGATTTGCGCTGTTTATCCTGGGTAAAGCGAGTCCCTTCCACGTAATTCACCACGGTAGTCGGCAGGTGGCGAAACTTCTCGCAGGAGCGTCTGGTCGTTGCCAGATCCTGACCGCGCTTTTCAGGATGACGAATCAGATATTCTCGCGAGTAACGGCGCATAAATGGCATGTCCAGCGCCCAGCAAGCCATACCTACAAATGGTACGTACAGCAGTTGCTGTTTAAGAAAAAACTTCGGCATCGGGATTTTGTCTTTGAATACAGTGCAAAGCACTACAATGTCAGTCCAGCTTAGATGGTTACTGATCATCAGGTACCAACCGTCTTTTTTCAGCCCTTCTCCCCCCTCAATCGTCCACTCTACGCGATTAGACGCAGACAGAATCAAACCATTCACAGTCGCCCATAGCCACATGAAAAAGTTGGCTGCACGGGTAATTTGCGTTTTAAGCTTTTGCCCGGGGAGCAGAAGCTTTACCAGCGCTAAGATAACTATTGGAATCGAGCACATAGCGGAATTAAGAATAACGAGCGAAACATTGATGATAAGAAGAAGATAACCAAACATAGACGCTATAAGTGTTGGAAAGTGAACCGAGCCAATAAAACGGTGCAATATTGTACTGTGCTGTCATCTTAATGTAATCCATTTATTTAATGGTCTGATTTGTCGAATTTTTCGTATGCTGTCATGGAATAATGAGTTAACTACGGATTAACATGATCACTTGTACTCTCAGCCAAAAACAGATCTCGCAACATTAGATAAAGGAAATATCATGAAACGAAAATCGTTAAGTGTTGTACTTGCAGCGTTATTTGCCTCTTATGGCGTACAGGCAGAACTGAACGATAGAAATGGAATCAGTGGCGAGGTCGCTATTAATGTTGGATACACCAGCCAGACTTCCAATTTGAACACAGAAGCCGATGCTCAACGTGTAGAAGGGGAAACCCCAACGCAAAATAAAGAGCTCATTGCCCCTCTCGGAAATTTGCAATACACCTTCGGAGATAAGCGAAACCATCAAGTGTTCATCGGTACGTCACGTGCGGACGTTGCTATTGGTACATTAGCACTTGAGCTCGGTTATCGTAATGAACTGCCATCCGGTATGACATGGAGTGTTGCGGCTTTGCCAAGTGTATTGCAATCTGATGTATGGCAAGATCCATATCAGTTGGTGGGTTCGAGAAAAGAAACTAAAGAGTTCGGTACGGCTTACCGCTTACAACTGAAGAAAACGCCACTTTGGGGACTCAATTTTGATTTCGCTTACGGTCAAATCAATATCGACAAGGAAACGTCGGGCTCTGAGCTGGCTTCAGGTGCAGAGAAGCTGGCTCGTGAAGGAAATGTCTACTATTCAAAGGTAGAGAAGTTTCTTCCCCTCAGCCGCACGACATTCCTGATGCCTTCATTGAAATACGTTCAGCGTAATGCCGACGGCTCTGCCATGCAGAATACTGGGATAGGCGCAGACCTGACCGTGTTGATGCTAAGAGGTCAACACCAGATCGCAACCACTGTTTCTTACATGAACAGAGGTTACGACGATGTAAACCCCGTGTTTGACAAAACCCGTGACGACAACCAACTCAAGCTGTTCCTCGCTTATGAGTATCAGAACTTCATGAACTGGGAGAATACCTCTCTGGTCGCTTTCGGTGGTTATGAGAATGTCTCTTCAAACATCGATTTTTATGACAGCAGTAACTGGATTGTGGCTACGGGCTTAAACTACAGCTTCTAATTCCACCTTACTTTTAAAAAATGCCAGCAAACGCTGGCATTTTTTATACCGCCTGAGCCGTCAGTTGCTTCATTAATCTGTCCATCGCTCGATAACCCAACGCTTCAGCAATATGTGGCCGCTCGATTTGAGGGCTTCCTGACAAATCTGCAATGGTACGTGCCACTTTGATGATTCGATGATAAGCGCGTATGGATAACCCGAGTTGGTGCAATGCGTTCTCCAGAAACTCTGCATCTTGCTTGTGCAAAGGACAGTATTTGTCGATTTCACGTGTACCCAGTAGCGCATTCACTTTTCCACTGCGAGCCTGCATTTTCTCTCGGGCAAAGTTGACCCTCTGTTTCACCACCTGAGTCGGCTCTCCGCGATCGCCACCTTCTGATAACGTACCTTTCGGTAGTGCCGGTATTTCCAGTGACATATCAAAGCGATCAAGTAAAGGCCCTGATAGTCGCCCCAAATACCGCAGGATCGTCTGAGGGTTCACTCGAGCCTGATTCCCCTCATAGTACCCCGTAGGGCTAGGGTTCAATGCCCCAACTAACTGGAATCGGGCAGGAAAACGGGTTTTCCCCGCGGCGCGAGAAATAATGATTTCACCGGATTCCAGTGGTTCTCTGAGTGAATCCAGAACCTTTCGTTCAAACTCCGGCATCTCATCTAAAAATAACAAACCGTTATGAGCTAAAGATATTTCACCAGGACGGGGAATCGATCCACCGCCAACCAGTGCTGCCATAGAACTCGAATGATGTGGGGAACGGAATGGACGCTTCTTCCAGTTGTACTGATTTATCTCTTGTTGGGTGAGAGAAGCAACCGAAGCGCTTTCCATTGCCTCATCTTCGCTCATGTCGGGCAGCAAATCGCACAGTCGCGACGCCAACATGGTTTTCCCCGTGCCGGGTGGTCCAAGAAAAAGCAAATTGTGATTACCCGCAGCGGCAATTTCTAGTGCTCGCTTACCTTGCTGCTGACCAATGATATCTTGCAGGCATCGTGATGATTCCTTTGCAAAATGAAGTTCTGGGGTTTGAAATAATCCCAGTGTTTTCTGCCCACACAAATCAGCGCACACATCGAGTAAATTGGCTGCCGATTTGTGAACATCCGCCCCTACAAGCGCTGCCTGATCACCATTGGCATCGGGCACAACCAAGCAATGATTTTCCCGGTTTGCGGCTAACGCCGCTGGTAACACGCCTTTGACAGACCGAAGCTCACCCGAAAGAGCCAGTTCACCAATAAACTCGGTCTGACCTAGTTTGGTAATGGCAACTTGCTCTGATGCCGCCAAAATACCCAGCGCTATGGGTAAATCAAACCTTCCACCTTCTTTCGGTAAATCAGCGGGAGCCAGATTGACCGTAATTCGCTTGGCTGGAAACTCAAAGCCTGAATTAATAATCGCACTGCGAACCCGATCTCGGGATTCTTTCACAGTAGTTTCTGGTAATCCTACCAACGTAAACCCTGGCATTCCGTTGCTAATGTGAACCTCAACCGTCACTTCTGGAGCTTCCACTCCTACACACGCCCGGCTATGAATGATCGCTAACGCCATGTTGCTTCCCTGCCTACTATTTAAACAATGACAAATTTATAACTAATTAATTTTTAAAGACTATTTCTTGTATATCCTTTTTCCGCACGCAATAAATGTGAAAAAAGTCTTACTTTTTGCTTGTCATGTAACCAAGGATTGTGTTACCACTAGAAACGCAAACAAATTCACAACTTTTGAATAACTAGAATTAATGAAATTATCTGCTCGCACTAACGCACTCGTTGCCCTGATTATCGTGGTCATTATTAGTACCGCGCGGGGGATTGTGGGCAGAAAATAACCACAGAATAGCAAAAACCCCCGCGCTGAGAAGCTCGGGGGTTTTTTTATAACTTAAGACATCATTAACCGAATGAAATCAGGTTAATACAGGAAGAATGGGAGCACACGATGTGCCAAGGCAGTAAAGGGATGAAGCCGTTTCGTCCCTCGCAAACCGCAGGAGAGCAGCAATGACAGGAGCAGAATTGGTTGTTGCGGCTCTGCAGCAAGAAGGAATTAAAACGGTATTTGGCTACCCGGGCGGTGCCATTATGCCAATCTACGACGCGTTATATGATGGAGGTGTGGAGCACATCCTATGCCGCCATGAACAAGGCGCTGCCATGGCAGCAATTGGTATGGCGCGTGCAACACAAGACGTTGCTGTCTGTATGGCAACATCCGGACCAGGTGCCACAAATCTGGTTACCGGTCTGGCGGATGCCTTTCTAGATTCGGTGCCTCTGGTTGCGATTACCGGTCAGGTTGCCAGTTCTCATATAGGTACTGACGCATTCCAGGAAATGGATGTGATTGGCATGTCATTGGCGTGTACCAAGCATAGCTACCTGGTTACTGACATCAACGAGCTCGCCCCCACTCTTGCCGAAGCTTTTGAAGTAGCGAAAACAGGTCGTCCGGGACCGGTTATCGTCGATATCGCCAAAGACGTTCAACTGGCTCAGGCTCCAACAGAAATCCTTCCTCATTTCGAGCCACCAGCAATCCCAGTTGTTGATCCTGAAGCCGTAGCACAAGCGCAAGAACTTCTGTCTAAAGCAACGCGCCCTGTCTTATATGTCGGTGGCGGTGTTCAATTGGCAAACGCGACAGAATCCGTTCGTGAGTTTCTGCGTCTTAACCCTATGCCTTCTGTCAGCACCCTTAAAGGGCTGGGAACCATCGAAAGGCACGATCCTCACTATCTTGGCATGCTGGGTATGCACGGCACCAAAGCGGCAAACCTGGTGGTTCAGGAATCTGATCTTCTGATTGTGGTCGGTGCACGTTTTGATGACCGAGTGACAGGTAAACTTGATACCTTTGCGCCTCACGCCAAAGTAATTCATATCGATATCGATGCCGCTGAATTTAATAAACTAAGAACCGCTAACGCGGCACTTCGTGGTGACATCAATGTCATCCTTCCTCAACTTGAGTTGTCCCACGATATCTCTCCTTGGGTTCATCACAGTGAAAGTTTAAGAAGCGGATTCAAATGGCGTTATGACCACCCTGGCGATCTCATTTTTGCCCCTCTTCTGCTTAAACAGCTTTCCGACATGATGCCTGACTCTTCCATGGTATCGACCGATGTTGGTCAGCACCAAATGTGGGCAGCGCAGCACATTCAGGCTCGTGAGCCGCAAAACTTCATCAGCTCTGCCGGTCTGGGCACTATGGGTTTCGGTCTTCCAGCTGCAATGGGGGCGGCAGTCGCACGTCCTGATGACCAGTCTATCCTTATATCTGGGGATGGTTCATTTATGATGAACGTTCAGGAATTGGGAACGCTCAAGCGCCGCCAGATTCCTGTGAAAATGGTGCTTCTGGATAACCAGCGTCTGGGTATGGTTCGTCAGTGGCAATCGCTGTTCTTCGATGGTCGCCACAGTGAAACCATTCTTGATGACAACCCAGACTTCATCATGCTGGCACAAGCATTCGGTATTCCGGGCAAGGTCATCACCAAGAAAGAAGAAGTTGAGCCAGCACTAAAAGAGATGCTGGAAAGCGAAACGTCTTACTTACTGCACGTTTTGATCGACGAAGAAGAAAATGTATGGCCTCTGGTTCCACCAGGCGCTTCAAACAATGACATGCTGGAGAACACCTGATGCAACGTTACTTAATGGACATCAAAGCCGATGATAAGCCTGTATTGCTGGAACGTGTTCTTCGTGTGGTTCGCCACCGTGGTTTTGTCATCAAGCAGGTTGCTGCGACTCAAAACCACGAAAGCAAGGTTGCCAGCGTAGAAATCATCGTCGATAGCGACCGCCCTATCACCACTCTTATCAATCAGATAGAAAAGCTGTGGGACATTCGCACTGTAGAGGTCACGGAAATCAATAGAGACGAATTGCCCAATAACAACTTACAACAAAAAGTTTGTGCTTAAGGAAGGAATGCGAACATGACAAAAAAGACAGCTGATTACATCTGGTTCAATGGTGAAATGGTTCCTTGGGGAGAGGCGAACGTTCACGTCTTGACTCACGCCATGCACTACGGTACTTCCGTGTTTGAAGGTGTTCGTTGCTACAACACACCAAACGGACCAATCGTATTCCGCCACTTAGAGCACGCCAAACGCCTAAAAGATTCTGCAAAAATATACCGCTTTCCTATTCCTTACACAGTTGAGGAAATCATGGAAGCCACTCGTGAGACTCTGCGCCAGAACAAGCTGGATAACGCTTACATCCGTCCATTGGGTTTTGTTGGCAATGTGGGCTTGGGGGTATGTCCACCGGAAGGCACCGAAATGGAGGTGATCATTGCGGCATTCCCATGGGGTTCTTACTTAGGTGAAGAAGCATTGGAAAACGGTGTAGATGCGATGATTTCAAGCTGGAATCGTGCCGCACCTAACACCATCCCTACTGCAGCAAAAGCTGGTGGTAACTACCTATCTTCATTGCTAGTAGGCGGTGAAGCCCGTCGTCATGGCTATGATGAAGGTATTGCGCTTAGCGTTGACGGCTACCTTTCTGAAGGGGCGGGTGAAAACATCTTTGTTGTAAAAGACGGAGTGATCACCACACCGCCAGCAACCAGTGCGATCCTTCCGGGTATCACTCGTGACTCCATCATGACGCTAGCGCGAGATCGTGGCTACGAAGTACGTGAAGCCAACATTGCTCGTGAAGCGCTATACCTAGCAGATGAAGTCTTTATGACGGGTACTGCAGCGGAAATTGTGCCAGTGAGCACCATAGACAAAATTGACGTGGGCAGCGGTAAACGCGGTCCGATTACAAAAGAAATGCAAGACGCCTATTTTGGGTTGTTTAACGGCACCACAGAGGACAAGTGGGGCTGGCTGGATTACGTATATCCAGAGAATGCACCAGCGAAGTAAGGAAGTAGAACAATGCCAAAATACAGATCCGCCACCACAACCCATGGTCGTAACATGGCTGGCGCACGTGCCTTATGGCGTGCCACTGGCGTAAAAGAAGAAGATTTCGGAAAACCTATCGTTGCGGTAGTTAACTCGTTCACCCAATTTGTTCCAGGTCACGTACACCTCAAAGACATGGGGCAACTGGTGGCAAGGGAAATTGAGAAAGCTGGCGGTATCGCCAAAGAATTCAACACCATTGCCGTTGATGACGGAATCGCAATGGGTCACGGTGGTATGTTGTATTCCCTGCCATCGCGCGACTTGATCGCCGATTCTGTGGAATACATGGTCAACGCGCACTGTGCAGACGCCATGGTATGTATCTCGAACTGTGACAAAATAACTCCGGGAATGCTGATGGCAGCCATGCGCCTCAACATCCCAGTCATTTTTGTGTCTGGCGGACCGATGGAAGCGGGTAAAACAAAGCTATCCGATCAAATCATCAAGCTAGACCTGGTCGACGCCATGATTCAGGGTGCCGATCCAAACGTATCTGATGAACAAAGCCAGCAAATTGAACGTTCTGCTTGCCCAACGTGTGGTTCTTGTTCCGGTATGTTTACCGCAAACTCAATGAACTGTCTGACGGAAGCACTTGGTCTGTCTCAGCCAGGTAATGGCTCAATGCTAGCTACCCACGCTGACCGTGAATCCCTGTTCCTGAATGCGGGTCGTCGCATCGTTGAACTGACCAAACGCTACTATGAGCAGGACGATGAAACGGCTCTGCCTCGCAACATTGCCTCATTTGAAGCGTTCGAAAATGCCATGGCTCTGGATATTGCGATGGGTGGTTCCACCAACACCATCTTGCACTTGCTATCTGCGGCGCAGGAAGGCGAAGTTGATTTCGATATGGAAGACATTGATCGCTTGTCTCGACGCGTACCACACTTATGTAAAGTGGCGCCTTCTACTCAGAAATACCATATGGAAGACGTGCACCGTGCTGGCGGTGTAATGGCGATTCTTGGTGAGCTGAATCGTGCTGGCTTGGTGAACAACCAAACCCGAACGGTACTGGGTCTATCTATGGAAGAGCAGTTAGCGCAATACGACATCATGCAAACTGAAGACGCTGATATTCTTAAATTCTATCGTGCAGGTCCAGCAGGTATTCGTACCACTCAAGCATTTTCTCAGGACTGTCGCTGGGATCGTCTTGATGACGACCGTGAAAACGGCTGTATTCGTACTAAAGAGAATGCATTCAGCCAAGACGGTGGTCTGGCGGTTCTAAAAGGCAACATCGCCCTTGATGGATGTATCGTAAAAACCGCTGGTGTAGACGCAAGCATTTTGAAATTCACTGGTCCTGCTGTGGTATTCGAAAGTCAGGAAACGGCGGTAGAAGGCATCCTAGGTGGCAAGGTAAAAGCTGGCGACGTGGTCGTTATTCGCTACGAAGGACCAAAAGGCGGTCCGGGCATGCAGGAAATGCTGTACCCAACGACTTACCTTAAGTCGATGGGACTAGGCAAAGAGTGTGCTCTGCTTACCGACGGTCGTTTCTCCGGTGGTACTTCTGGTCTTTCTATTGGTCACGCCTCACCTGAAGCGGCAAGCGGTGGCACCATTGGATTGGTGAAACAAGGCGATATCATCGCGATTGATATTCCTAACAGAACCATTTCGTTGGAAGTATCCGAAGAAGAACTGACAGCTCGTCGAGCCAAACAAGACGAACTGGGCTGGAAACCAGAAAATCGTGAGCGTGAAGTTTCCTTTGCACTTAAAGCGTTTGCCAGCCTGGCAACCAGTGCAGACAAGGGCGCCGTCCGCGACAAATCTAAGCTAGAGGGCTAGCTTATGACACTGACCACTCAAACTGGCGCAGAATATCTGCGCCAAATCCTGCGCGCTCCGGTATACGAAGTGGCAATGGTGTCCCCTTTTCAGGAGATGCCACGGCTCTCCGCGCGCATTGGCAACCATATTCAAATCAAACGAGAAGATCGCCAGCCCGTTCACTCGTTTAAACTTCGCGGCGCTTACAACATGGTCGCGAACTTATCTGACGATCAGAAGGCTGCGGGGGTTATTGCGGCATCCGCTGGTAATCATGCCCAGGGTATGGCTCTGTCAGGCTCTAAGCTCGGCATTCAAACCACCATCGTAATGCCCAAAACCACGCCAGACATCAAAGTCGACGCAGTTCGAAGTTTTGGTGGCAATGTGGTTCTTCATGGTAATAACTTTGATGAAGCCAAAGCTGAAGCAGAGCGACTCTCTCTAGAACACGGATATACCTTTGTACCACCCTTCGATCATCCTATGGTGATCGCGGGTCAGGGCACGATTGGTATGGAAATGCTCCAACAAAATGGTCATCTCGATTACATTTTTGTCCCGGTAGGTGGCGGCGGTCTCGCAGCAGGCGTTGCAGTGCTCGTAAAACAACTGATGCCAGAAATCAAAGTAATTGCGGTAGAGCCAGAAGAATCTGCTTGCCTCAAAGCCGCACTGGATGCTGGTGAGCCAGTGGTCTTGGATCAAGTCAGCATGTTTGCTGATGGTGTCGCGGTAAAGCGCATTGGCGAGGAAACCTTCCGCTTGTGTCAGCAATACATCGACGGACACGTTAGCGTTTCAAGTGACGAGATCTGCTCTGCAGTCAAAGACATTTTTGAAGACACTCGTGCGATTGCCGAACCATCTGGTGCGCTGGCGTTAGCTGGGTTGAAAAAGTTTGCCGAGCAGAATGCCTTACAAGGCAAACAGCTTGGAACCGTGTTATCCGGTGCCAACACCAACTTCCACGGCTTGCGCTACGTTTCAGAGCGTTGTGAGTTGGGTGAGAAACGTGAAGGTTTACTGGCGGTGACTATTCCTGAGCGTCAAGGTGCTTTCTTTGAGTTCTGTAACCTGATTGGCGGCAGAGCGGTTACCGAGTTTAACTATCGTTATAACGACGACAAGCTTGCCAACATTTTCGTTGGTCTGCGGCTGCAAGAGGGTCAACAAGAGCTCGACAGTGTCATTCAGGATCTGCGTGATGGCGGGTATCCTGTAGTTGATCTGTCTGACGATGAAATGGCGAAACTGCACGTCCGCTATATGATTGGTGGCAAACCGTCTAAGCCATTGAAAGAACGTTTGTACAGCTTTGAATTCCCGGAATACCCTGGTGCGCTTGTGAAGTTCTTGAGTACACTAGGCACACACTGGAACATCAGCCTGTTCAACTACCGTAACCAAGGCGCGGATTACGGTCGGGTATTGTGTGGCTTTGAACTGGATGAATCGGACTTGTCTCGATTCTCGGCTCACCTAAGGGAACTTGGTTATCAGTGCAAAGACGAGTCGGATAACCCGTCATATCAGTTCTTCCTTTCTTAACGGTAATTCTTAACAAAAAAACGGGGCTTTGCCTCGTTTTTTCTAACTTTCGATCCAATCCCGATAAAGGGTATCTGTGTTCCCTAAGTAGTTGATCATCCAGTCTCTCAACCGATGATCTTCATTTTGACGCCAGACCATACAACATGCACTCATAGGGCTGTTTTCTGAGGTCTCTATTTCTCTTTCTATCAGTTCTCCACGTGCCAAATATCCGCTGGCAATGTGTTTGGGCATATACCCTACCCCGACACCATTTTTCAGACATTCAATAGCACTGAACCAGTTAGGCAATAGAATGCGTCTCTGTTGTCGATAATGCCAGTTGTGCCTTTTCGGCAATACGATAGAAGTATCATCCAAACAAATCGCAAGAAAAGGGCTCACCGTCTCTTCACATAATGATTCAGCCAATACACAAGGATGAGCCGGCGACATCACAAATACCCACTCCAAATCACCCATGGGTCGAATACCAAAATCCCCTCCGACAGGCACGGCAGCTGTCGCACCAAGGACAATATCTGCGCGCTCTTGCGATATGGCTTCCCACGAGCCATTAAACACTTCCATGTTGATTTGCAGCTCGGCAAAATCAAACGTCTGGTAAAAGTCTTCAATCAGGGGCTTCAACTTATCCAGCTTGACCACATTATCCAATGTCAGTTTAAGCGTCTGATGCCAGCCCAGAGCGGCACGTCGGGTTTGCGCTCGCACATCTTCCATCTGGATAAGCATCTGCCTGGCATGCTGGATGAACGTCTCACCCGCAGGGGTTAACTCTACCTTTCTCGGCAATCGACGAAACAGCAATACGCCCATCTCTTGCTCTATCTGCCGAACGCTATAACTGATGGCTGAAGGGACCTTGTGAAGCCGCTCAGCAGCCGCGCTGAAACTGCCCATCCGAGCGACCGTATCCAGCATTTCTAAAGACTGTTTGGAGAACATTTGCTTTCAATTTTTTTGATAGATAACTACAAAATATAGCGCTTATCGTTTGGTATATCCAAAAATAGAATCATTACCTCAATTGGTTTCAAAGAAAAACCATCTTCAATCATACAAATAATTTGAACGGTAAAAAGATGAAAGCGACTAAGTTTCAACTTTTCTATTTAGCCCTCCTCTCGATGTTGGGATTCATCGCAACGGACATGTATTTACCCGCTTTTAAAGCCATGGAACATGACTTTGCAACTGGTCCCGAATCGATCGCAATGTCTCTGTCTGTCTTTTTGGCAGGATTGGCGGCAGGACAATTTCTATGGGGACTGGCGAGCGACAATTACGGTCACAAGCGCACCCTGATTTTTGGGTTAGTGATATTTGGTCTCTCTTCACTGGCACTGGCAGCGTGTACCAGCATTTGGCAATTGCAATTGCTTCGATTTATTCAGGCGTTGGGCGTGTGTGCACCTGCTGTTATCTGGCAAGCAATGGTCATCAAACAGTACGAGGTAAAAGTCAGCCAACAGATTTTTGCTACCATCATGCCGCTAGTGGCTTTGTCTCCTGCTCTGGCCCCTCAACTTGGTGTTGCGTTGTTGAATCTTTCTGGGTGGCGGAGCATTTTTGTCGTTTTGGCCGTGCTGGCTATCATTTTGGTCCTAATCACGTTAAAGCAAGTAGATACTCATACAGAAAAGAAAACCACCAGCATGGGTAAAGACATCAAATCGTTAATGGGTTCACGAATCTATCTTGGCAATGTGATGATGTTCGCCATGGCTTCGGCAGCATTCTTCGCTTATCTGACGGGTATGCCGGAAATCATGGCTAAACTGGGTTACGACGCGAAAGACATTGGTTTCAGCTTTATCCCTCAAACTATCGCGTTTATGGTGGGTGGATATTTGGGCAAACGTTGTGTTGCGAAATACGGCGATGAATTGGTACTGAAACAATTACTGGCGCTGTTCAGTGTGTCTGCATTATTGGTCTTCATGGCGACACAATGGACGTTAACGACCATCTATCCATTGTTAGTACCATTTTGCTTTATTGCCATCGCCAATGGGGCTCTTTACCCTATAGTGGTCAACCGAGCGTTATCCAGTGCCAAACAGAGCCCGGCCACCGCAGCTGGGCTTCAAAATAGCTTACAAATTTGTGTCAGTGGCATCGCCAGTGCTGTGGTTGCTACTTATGCCAGTATGGCGTTGACTATCACTGGGTTTGCGATCCTTGTGTGCTTGATAGGATTGTGGACGGGGTACTTTGTGTCTAACAAGAAAGCAGCGAGGCACTTTACCCTACCAGACAACTCTCGTGTGGTGGCTCAAGAAGAAAAGTAGAAGACAAAAAGAAAGGAGCGCAATGCTCCTTTCTCTCAATCGGCTTACTTACAGGCTTTTCAGCCCCCACTTCTCTGCGGTTTTCTTGAAGAACCCTTGCGTTTTCTTAAGCTCGACCCAGTGATTGACGTAGTTTATCCACACTTGGTCGTCTTGAGGAAGTAGCATAGAAATAGGCGTTGGACGACGAGGCTCTTTCACAGGAACAATAGCCAGTTGCTTGAACTTCTCAACCAAAGTTGCCGCTTCCACATTTGATGTCACCGAAACATCAGCGCGACGTGCCAACAGCTCTTGGAAGTCACGTGCAGGTGCTTCAATCACCACATGCTTAGCGTTCGGGAAAAAGTCTTTCACCATTTTTTCTTGGACTGTGCCCAGTGTCGCAGCGACACGAACATCCGCCTTATCAAAGTCACTCCAGTCAGCGAACTTACCTAGGTCTTTTTTCTGTATCACTGGCACGAATGCTAAGTAGAAATATGGCTGGCTATAGCCCGCTACTTTAGCTCGAGACATATTTAAGGAAGCACTTCCCGTAATGTCGTATTTATTGGCCGTCACACCATTCACCAAAGTTTTCCAGTCAGTCGCGACATACTCGACTTTGACCCCAAGGTCTTTTGCTAACTCTGTCGTGACATCGATGTCAAAACCGCGGTAGCTGTTATCCGCAGGGTTCTTCATTGTCATTGGGTTCCAGTCACCAGTGGTTCCCACACGCAACACTCCGGCGTCTAAAATTTCATGTAAACGGCTGGCAGCCTGGGCTTGAGCAAGCCCCAATAGCAATACGCCAACACTTAATAACCACTTTTTCATTTTAATTCCTTCTTAAATGTTCGAAAAAACAACGTTTTCTCTCGACAACACTGATAACATAGCAACATCTTTGAACATTTTTTAGCGTTTGGTTATAAATATTGTGCGCTTGTCTTCGCTTTTTGTTGCCTTATCCGTTTTCTTGCTCTCAGGATGCAGTGACTACCAATGGGGCTGGTATGTTTTAGACCCAACGACTGAACAGGGTCTCACTAATCTGAAATTCTTAATCGCAGGCTTTGAAGATACGATTTATATCTCTCTGATAAGTATGTTTCTGGCTATGTTGCTGGGTTTGATCGTCGCTTTACCAGCTCTGAGCGAGAAAAAAGCGCTGCGGGCTGTTAACCGAGTCTATGTCGAATCCGTACGCTCTATCCCCGTACTAGTCCTCCTGCTTTGGGTCTATTACGGCTTACCAACTCTTTTAGATGTGTCTCTGGATTACTTTGCAGCAGGCGTCATCGCACTCACTATTGCTGAAAGTGCCTTCATGGCAGAGGTGTTCCGAGGAGGTATTCAGGCAATAGCTCGTGGTCAGCATGAAGCCGCGGAATCACTGGGATTGAATTACTGGCAAAAAATGCGCCTGGTGATTTTGCCGCAAGCTTTCCGGCAGATACTGCCCCCTCTGGGTAATCAGTTTGTCTATATTTTGAAGATGTCTTCTCTGGTGAGTGTGATTGGCTTGAGTGATTTGACAAGGCGAGCCAACGAATTGGTGGTTAATGAGTACTTACCTTTGGAAATCTATACTTTCTTAGTTATCGAGTATTTGATACTGATTTTATTTGTCTCCCAATGTGTTCGCTGGTTGGAAAAGCGAATCGCGATACCAAACAACTAACGCCAAGAAGCTAATACCAAGAAACTAACACTAAGAAAACAAAAAAGGCTGACAATCGTCAGCCTTTTCACTAGATAAAACCGTGATTACTTGTTTTTAACCGGGCGCTGCCAATCTGCAATCTTGCGCTCTTTAGCGCGGGTGATCACCAACTCACTTTCTTCGACGTCTTTGGTCACTGTCGTACCTGCACCAATGGTTGAGCCGTTGGCAACCGTTACTGGGGCAATCAGTTGGCTGTCAGAGCCGACAAATACGTCATCACCAATGATGGTTTTGTGCTTATTTGCACCGTCGTAATTACAGGTAATAGCGCCAGCACCAATATTAGTTCTCTGACCAATTTCCGCATCGCCCAGATAAGTCAGGTGATTAGCTTTTGAGCCCTCACCTAAGCGAGCATTCTTCACTTCAACAAAGTTGCCGACGTGAGCATCGTTACGAAGCTCTGCACCTGGACGTAGACGAGTAAACGGACCAACCGTACACTCTTCACCCACGGTAGCGCCTTCAATCACACTGTATGGACGAACGACTGTATTATCGTCAATTTCACAGTCTTTCAGCACACAGCCAGAGCCAATTACAACGTTATCACCCAAGCTAACGTTACCTTCGATAATAACGTTGGTATCAATCTCGACGTCCATGCCACACTGTAAAGTACCACGTAAGTCAAAACGATTTGGATCACGCAGCATCACCCCTTGTTCAAGCAGCTTCTGTGCATTTGCCTGTTGGTAAGCTCGCTCCAAACGAGCTAGTTGCGCCCTATCGTTCACCCCTTCAACTTCGATTGGACTAACAGGATGAACTGCTTCTACCGCTCGACCTTCATCGTGAGCCGCAGCAATGACGTCTGTCAGGTAGTACTCACCCTGTGCGTTTTCATTCTTCAGGTTGGCAAGCCAACGTTTCAAATCCCCACCCGTCGCTACCATCACGCCAGTGTTGATTTCTTTAATCAGTTTTTGCTCTTCGGTGGCGTCTTTCTGCTCAACAATCGCCACAACAGGTCCATTCTTACGAACAATACGACCGTAGCCCGTTGGGTTGTCCAGAACTACTGTAAGTAATGCAATGCCACCTGTAGGCTGGGCTTCTAGCAGATTTTCAATAGTCTCAGAAGAAATCAGCGGAACGTCGCCATACAATACCAGCACTTTTTCATCGTCAGCAAATTCTGGAGAAGCCTGATTCACCGCATGCCCGGTACCTAGCTGCTGCGCTTGCAGAACCCAATTCACAGGTTCCTCAGCTAATACCGTTTTCATCTGGTCACCGCCGTGACCGTACACTAAGTGAATGTTTTGAGCGCCCAACCCTGAACAAGTGTCAATCACGTGTTTCGCCATGGGTTTGCCAGCTAAGGTATGCAGAACTTTCGGCTTATTAGAATACATGCGAGTGCCTTTACCCGCTGCGAGGATAACCGCGCTGAACTTCATATATTGTGGTTCCTGAGACGTTGTTGTTAAGTGCTAGATTTTAGCGTGAATTTCACTGTCTGTTAAAGAAATGGCACGAATTTAATGCAAAAGGATGGTTAAGTTTAAGAAAAGTGACGAGAGCCTATTCAACCAGTAGAGCCAAATTGCTCAAAAAATAATGAAGTAAGCGACAGAAAAAACAAAGGCGACCCTAAGGTCGCCTTAATCGCTGCGCTAATGGTTAGCGTATTTTTTTGGTCAGTTCGATAACTCGAAGCTGAGCAATGGCTTTAGCCAGCTCACTGGCCGCTTGCGCGAAGTCCATATCGCCGTGCTGATTATGAATACTCTCCTCAGCTTTGCGTTTGGCTTCTTCTGCCTTAGCCGCGTCTAGATCTTCACCACGAATCGCTGTATCAGCCAGTACAGTCGCTGTACCAGGCTGAACTTCGATAAGACCACCAGAGACATAAATAACCTCTTCGTGTCCGTGCTGTTTCACAACGCGTACCATACCAGGCGTGATAGCGGTCAGCAGCGGTGTATGCCCAGGATAAATACCCAGCTCACCTTCGCTACCGGTCACCTGAAATGTTTCAACAAGACCAGAGAACAGTTTTTTCTCTGCGCTTACTACATCCAGATGAAAGGTCATTGCTGCCATATCGCCTCCTAATTAGCCTTATAGCTTCTTCGCATTCTCGATAGCATCGTCGATAGTACCGCAGTACATGAACGCTTGCTCTGGAATGTCATCGTACTCACCAGACAACAGACCTTTGAAACCGCGTAGAGTTTCTTTAAGAGGTACGTAAATACCTGGGTCGCCTGTAAATACTTCTGCTACGTGGTAAGGCTGAGTTAGGAAACGCTCAATCTTACGCGCACGAGATACGATTTGCTTATCTTCTTCAGAAAGCTCATCCATACCTAGGATAGCGATGATGTCTTTCAGCTCTTTATAGCGCTGAAGTGTAGACTGTACGCCACGTGCAATGTCGTAGTGCTCCTGACCAACAACCAATGGATCAAGCTGACGAGATGTCGAATCCAATGGGTCAATCGCTGGGTATAGACCCATAGCTGCGATGTTACGGTTAAGTACAACCGTTGCATCCAAGTGAGCAAACGTTGTTGCTGGAGATGGGTCAGTCAAGTCATCCGCAGGTACGTATACCGCCTGAACAGAGGTGATAGAACCTTGTTTCGTTGACGTGATACGCTCCTGAAGTACACCCATTTCTTCTGCAAGTGTTGGCTGGTAACCTACCGCAGATGGCATACGACCTAGAAGTGCCGATACCTCTGTACCTGCTAGTGTGTAACGGTAGATGTTATCGACGAACAGTAGAACGTCACGACCTTCGTCACGGAAACGCTCTGCCATTGTCAGACCAGTCAGTGCAACACGTAGACGGTTACCTGGTGGCTCGTTCATCTGACCGTAAACCATTGCTACCTTAGATTCTTCAGGATTCTCAACGTTTACAACGCCCGCTTCCTGCATCTCGTGGTAGAAGTCGTTACCTTCACGAGTACGCTCACCAACACCAGCGAATACTGATAGACCAGAGTGCTGAAGTGCGATGTTGTTGATAAGTTCCATCATGTTAACGGTCTTACCTACACCTGCACCACCAAACAGACCGATTTTACCACCCTTAGCGAATGGGCAAACCAAGTCGATTACTTTAACACCTGTCTCTAGTAGAGCTGTTTCGTTAGATTGCTCTTCGTAACTTGGTGCTTCGCGGTGAATTGCGTAGTGCTCTTCAGCACCGATCTCACCACACTCATCAATCGCGTCACCTAGAACGTTCATGATACGACCAAGAGTCTTAGTACCTACTGGTACTGAGATTGGAGCGCCAGTGTTTTCCACTGTCAGTCCACGACGTAAACCATCAGAGCTACCCATTACGATTGCGCGAACTACGCCACCGCCTAGCTGCTGCTGAACTTCAAGAACGAGACGCTCTTTCGCTTCAACAACATTCAGAGCATCGTATACACTTGGTACTTCGCTCTGTGGGAACTCTACGTCGACTACCGCACCGATGATCTGTACGATCTTACCTGTAGCCATCGTTAATCCTCTAACTTATTAGTTTTACCTATGCTTAAACCGCGGCAGCACCACCAACGATTTCCGACAGTTCTTGCGTGATAGCCGCTTGACGCGCCTTGTTGTACACAAGTTCCAGATCTTCAATCAGGTTGGTTGCGTTATCCGTTGCAGCTTTCATTGCGATCATTCGAGCCGCTTGCTCACAAGCAAGGTTCTCGACCACGCCTTGGTATACCTGAGATTCGACGTAACGAACCAATAGGGTATCCAGCAGTGGTTTTGGCTCAGGCTCATAAATGTAGTCCCAAGCATGTTCGCGCTGCATCTCTTCGCTGTCCGATTTAGGCAGAGGCAGTAATTGATCGATCGTTGGTTCTTGTACCATAGTGTTCACAAAGTGGTTGTACACTACGTACAGACGATCCAACTCGCCTTCATCATATTTCTTCAGCATAACGCTTACGGAACCGATCAAGTCTTCAAGGCTTGGGCTATCGCCAAGACCTGATACCTGAGCTGCTACCTTTGCGCCGCTGTTGTTAAAGAACGCCGTTGCTTTTGAGCCGATAACAGCCAATTCAACTTCTGCGCCTTTTTCAGACCATGATTTCATGTCCAGTACGGCTTTCTTGAACAGGTTAATGTTCAAACCACCACACAGACCACGGTCAGTCGAAACGATGATGTAACCAACACGTTTGGCTTCACGTTCCTCAAGATAAGGATGCTTATACTCAAGGCTACCGTTTGCCACATGACCGATCACTTTACGCATTGTTTCAGCGTATGGACGAGAAGCTTCACGCGCGTCTTGTGAACGTCGCATTTTAGAAGCTGCTACCATTTCCATCGCTTTCGTAATTTTCTGAGTGCTCTTCACACTACCGATTTTATTACGTATCTCTTTTGCGCCGGCCATCGTATTACTCTCCGTTTATGGTAATGGGTGACCGTAAGGTCACCGACCAATTACCAAGTTTGGGTTGCTTTGAAATCGTCCGCTAGCTTCTTAAGCTGCGCTTCGATGTCGTTGTTGTAAGCACCCGTTGCATCGATCTCTTTAACAAGATCAGCGTATTGACTGCGAGCATACGACAGTAGAGCTGATTCGAAATCAGCCAGCTTTTCGATCGCGATATCTTCAAGATAGCCACGCTCTGCCGCAAAGATTACTAGTGCCTGGTCAAATACTGACATTGGAGCGTATTGCTTCTGCTTCATCAGTTCAGTTACTTTTTGACCATGGTCTAGCTGCTTCTTAGTCGCATCATCAAGGTCAGACGAGAACTGTGCGAATGCCGCTAGTTCACGGTACTGTGCTAGAGCGGTACGGATACCACCAGACAGTTTCTTGATGATTTTAGTCTGCGCTGAACCACCTACACGAGATACTGAGATACCTGGGTCAACCGCTGGACGTACGCCTGCGTTGAACAGTTCAGTTTGTAGGAAGATCTGACCATCGGTAATCGAGATTACGTTTGTCGGTACGAATGCAGATACGTCACCCGCTTGCGTTTCGATGATAGGAAGAGCGGTCAAAGAACCAGTCTTACCTTTCACTTCACCGTTAGTGAACTTCTCTACGTACTCTTCGCTTACACGAGCTGCACGCTCTAGTAGACGTGAGTGAAGGTAGAAAACATCACCAGGGAACGCTTCACGACCCGGTGGACGCTTAAGCAATAGAGAGATTTGACGGTAAGCGACAGCTTGCTTAGATAGATCATCGTAAACAATCAGTGCGTCTTCACCGCGATCGCGGAAGTATTCACCCATCGCACAACCAGCGTATGGTGCTAGGTATTGTAGCGCCGCTGATTCAGAAGCCGATGCAACAACAACGATAGTGTTGGAAAGTGCGCCGTGCTCTTCTAGTTTGCGAACTACGTTAGCGATAGTCGATGCTTTCTGACCGATTGCTACGTAGATAGAGAAAATACCTGAATCTTTCTGGTTAATGATCGAGTCAATCGCCATCGCTGTTTTACCAGTCTGACGGTCACCGATGACAAGTTCACGCTGACCACGACCGATTGGGATCATTGAGTCAACAGATTTGTAACCAGTTTGTACAGGTTGATCAACCGATTTACGGTCGATTACGCCTGGTGCGATAACTTCTACAGGAGAAGAAAGTTTCGCTTCAATTGGACCTTTACCATCAATTGGCTCACCAAGTGTGTTTACAACACGACCTAGCAATTCAGGACCAACTGGTACTTCAAGAATACGACCAGTACCTGTTACTTTCATGCCTTCCTTAAGGTCGGCATATGGGCCCATTACTACCGCACCAACCGAGTCACGCTCAAGGTTAAGTGCCAGTGCATAACGGCCACCCGGTAATTCAATCATTTCACCTTGCATCACGTCCGCTAGGCCGTGAATGCGAATGATACCATCGCTTACCGATACGATAGTACCTTCGTTACGAGCTTCACTAACAACGTTGAAAGATTCAATACGCTGTTTGATCAGTTCGCTAATTTCCGTGGAATTAAGTTGCATGCTCCAATCCCCATCAAGACTGCAATGCATCGCTCAGGCGGTTCAAACGTCCACGCGCTGAGTTATCAATGACTAGGTCTCCGGCTCGAATTATAACCCCACCAAGTAGGGTCTCTTCTATGCTGCAATTCAGCTTTACTTTGCGCTCTAGGCGTTTTTCCAGTTTGCTGCTGATGTCTGCAAGTTGCTGTTCAGAAAGCTCGGTTGCTGAAGTGACTTCAACTTCGATTTCTTTCTCATGCTCGCGTTTAAGAGCAAAGTAACCTTCACACACTTCAGGCAGAGCCTTAAGTCGGCCATTTTCAGCCAGCACCTTAATCAGGTTTTGGCCATATTCATCAAACTGTTCGCCGCAAATCGCGATAAAAAGCTCAGAAAGCTTTTCAGCTGTCATTGACCCGTCTAGCAAGTCAGCAACATCGTCATTTTTTGCGACTTCCGCTGCGAAAGTGAGCATCTGTCCCCATTGGTCCAGCGCATCTTTCTCAACAGCAAAGTCAAAAGCTGCTTTAGCATAGGGGCGTGCGATTGTAGTCAAATCAGACATATGCTGCCCCTTGCATCAAAGTTTTGCAGTAATGTTGTCGAGAATATCTTTGTGCGCATCAGCATCAATAGAGCGCTCCAGAATTTTCTCGGCACCAACTACAGCCAGAGTAGCAACTTGTTTGCGCAGTTCATCGCGCGCACGGTTGCGTTCCGCTTCAACTTCTGCTTCCGCTTGGTTCAGAATCTTTTGGCGTTCTGCCAAAGCATCTTCACGAGCTTCATCAAGAATTTGAGACTTACGCTTGTTCGCTTGGTCGATGATCTCAGTTGCTGTGCGCTTAGCTTCTTTCAATTGATCAGAAGCATTGGCTTGCGCTAGATCCAAGTCTTTCGCAGCACGTTCCGCCGCGTGTAGACCGTCAGAAATTTTCTTCTGACGCTCTTCGATCGCCTGCATAATTGGCGGCCATACATACTTCATGCAGAACCACACAAACAGTGCGAACGAGATTGCTTGACCTAGCAGAGTTGCGTTCATATTCACAACAGCTACCCCTCTTTATTGGACTTAGTGTTAATCAGTGACAAGCCAGAGCCTGTCGCTCATTACCTATGATTAACCAGCTAGTTGACCAACGAATGGGTTTGCGAATGTGAATAGTAGAGCGATTACGATACCGATCATTGGAACCGCATCCAGAAGACCTGCGATGATGAACATCTTAACTTGAAGCATTGGTGCCATTTCAGGCTGACGTGCTGCACCTTCAAGGAATTTACCACCCAGAATTGCGAAGCCTACCGCAGTACCAACTGCACACAGACCTACGATGATTGCTACTGCGATTGCTGAGAAGCTTAATACAGTTTCCATTACTATCTCCAATATATAGCGATTAACTTAAACTAAATAAGAATAAAAAATTAATGATCATTATCTTCGTGTGCCATGGACATGTAGACAATTGTCAACATCATGAACACGAATGCCTGAATCGTGATTACCAGAATATGGAAAATAGCCCACGGTAGTGAACCCATCCATTGTAGATACCATGGTAGCATTGCAGCACAAAGAATGAATACAACCTCACCTGCGAACATGTTACCGAACAGACGCATACCTAGAGACAGAGGTTTCGCCAGTAGCGATACCACTTCAATAAGCAGGTTGAACGGGATCATGGTCCAGTGATTGAATGGGTGTAGTGCGAGTTCTTTTGCAAATCCACCTAGACCTTTCACTTTGATGCTGTAGTAAATCATCAGAGCAAAAACGCCTATTGCCATAGCCATGGTGATATTCACATCAGCCGACGGTACTATTTTCAAGTAAGGAATACCGAGCCAATGCTCTGCTGGGTAAGGTACGAAATCGATAGGAACTAAGTCCATCAAGTTCATCAGGAATACCCAACAAAAGATAGTCAGTGCCAAAGGTGCTATCAGAGGGTTGCGTCCATGGAACGTATCTTTGACGTTTAACGCGACAAATTCTACGATCATTTCAACAAAACACTGAAGCTTCCCTGGTACACCTGCTGTCGCTTTTCTGGCTACTGCATAAAACACTCCGAGGAAGATTAAACCAGTAAACCATGAAAAGAACAGGCTATCGATATGTACATTCCAGAAACTAGACTCTTCCGCCACTAACCCTAACTTGTGAGTAGATAGGTTAGTAAGGTGGTGAGTAATGTAACCAGAAGGTGTTAACGCTTCGCCTGGCGCAGCCATAACTCATCCTATTTTTTGTTGTTAATGAATAGCGCTGGAGCAAAGATATTTATCCCTAAAACCAGCAAATAGGTTAGTTTCAGGGGAACAAGTTCCACCTGCATATACATGTAGGCGACTGAAAACAGGGCTACTGTGATGAGAATTTTGAGGGCTTCACCTGTATAGAAAGAAGCGGCGACAAACTTAGCTGCTCGCGCCCCAACAAACAAGAATGCACATACTGCGAAAACGGCGTTGGCAACTACAAAGATGCTCCCACCTATCAGCGCTGATATTCCCCATTCAACATTCACAGCAACTGCCATTCCAGCTGCCACAAACATAACCGCGCCAACCTCGATCAATAACAATTGCTTTGCAAGCTCTCGTCCTGGTCTGGCTATCGCAGCTACCATGTATTCGTACCTCTCATAAACACCCGCATCACTCCATAATCGCGAGCGAATAGAAATTGCCGAAAATTATACGGTCAGTCGCTTTGAATGCAATTAAAACGCAGCAAAAACTTACATTTTTGTTTACAAACCGACAACTTTCGAACAAAAAAACATTTTTTAATAATTGACCTACATCAATTATCTCATTTAAGCCTCTAATATTGCAACGAGTTGCTCCAATTTGTGAGGTTCATCAATACTTATTGTCAGTTTTGCTTTGCCGTTCGAAGAACGGACAATCGACACTTGAGAGCCCAGTTTTTCGCTCAATCTTTCCGATAAAGCTTGCGTTTCAGGGTCAGTTTTCGCTTTTTTGCTCTCAACCTGTGGTGAGAGATGTTTTTTCACTAACTGCTCTGTCTGACGCACGTTAAGTTTCTTGGCGATCACTGTTTCAGCAATGCCTGGCTGCTCATCTTCTTCGACGGCCAACAGGGCACGGGCATGACCCATTTCCAACTTATTGGTTTGTACCAGACGTTTCACATCAACACTCAGTTGATTCAGGCGAAGCAGGTTAGAAACGGTGGTGCGAGACTTACCTATCACATCAGCAACCTGTTGATGCGTCAGCTCAAATTCATCCTGTAGACGCTCGAGAGCCTGTGCTTCTTCAATGGCGTTTAAATCTTCACGCTGAATGTTTTCAATCAGCGCCATAGCAACCGCAGCGCGATCCTGCACTTTTTTCACTAGGCACGGAACCTGTTTCAGCCCTGCCTGCTTAGCCGCGCGCCAGCGACGTTCACCGGCGATAATTTCGAACTGCTGCTCTCCAACCTGACGCACAACGATAGGCTGAATGATGCCCTGCGATTTAATCGATGCCGCGAGCTCACTCAGCGCTTCAGGTTCCATGTCTTTACGAGGTTGGTACACACCTGCCTGCAATTGCGACACAGAAAGGTCTCTCAAATCCCCTTCAGAGGACAGAGACTGGCTGTGGCTGATTGTCTGTTGCTTTTCTCGCGCCATAGAGCTGGTCGCAAGCAACGCATCGAGGCCTTTTCCTAAGCCGCGTTTGGACATGATGCTTTCCTTCTAAATTGAACTATGCAGGCATTTCTTCACGACGCAGCATCTCGCCAGCCAACGCTAGATACGCCTTAGCCCCAGCGGAATACTTGTCGTAATACATTGCAGGTTTACCATGACTTGGCGCTTCGGCCAGTCGAACGTTTCGTGGGATCACCGTTCGGTACACTTTGTCGCCAAAATGCGTTTTTAGCTGATCCGACACCTCGTTGGACAATCGATTGCGAGGGTCATACATGGTTCGAAGCAAACCTTCAATTTTTAAGTTTTCATTCACGACCGCAGCCAGCTTGCTGATGGTATCCATGAGTGCAGTTAAGCCTTCAAGGGCAAAATATTCACACTGCATGGGTACTAATACCGAATCAGAGGCAGCCATCGCATTGATTGTAAGGAGGTTTAGCGAAGGGGGACAATCGATAAAGATGAAATCATAGTTGTCACGAACTGACGCAAGCGCGTTTTTCAGGCGGACTTCTCGGGCGAACACTTCCATGAGCTTGATTTCAGCGGCGGTCACGTCACCATTGGCGGCAATCAAATCATAGCCCCCTGATGTGGTACATGTGACCACGTGCTCGAACGGGGTGTCTTCCACCAGAAGATCAAAAGCCGTGGCTTCGACGTTGTATTTGTCGACGCCACTTGCCATGGTTGCATTGCCTTGAGGATCAAGATCAATTACCAGTACTTTGCGTTTTGTTGCTGCCATTGATGCAGCCAAATTTATACACGTTGTGGTTTTGCCCACACCACCTTTCTGGTTGGCAATTGAAATGATTCTTCCCACGGAATGACCTCGCTATTATCCCTTGCGCGATAAGATTACAAGATGTCGCTCACCTTCCAGCTCTGGAACTGCCAAAGATTTGATGTCTATCACAGAACACCAGTCCGGTAGCTGAGCAAGCTCTGATTCGGGTTTTACCCCTTTCAATGCTAAAAATACGCCGGAATCTGCTTTTGGTAAATGTTGGCACCACTCTACCATGTCTAAAATCGAAGCGAACGCACGACTTAACACTCCATCAAAGCCATTTTCCGGGTCAAATTCTTCCACTCGGCTTTGAACGGCATTAACGTTTTCGATATTCAGTTCATGAAGCACTTGTTTGATAAAACGGATGCGTTTACCAAGGCTGTCAAGCAGAGTGAACGACTTATCGGGATTCATGATTGCCAGCGGAATACCAGGTAAACCCGGTCCTGTTCCGACATCGATAAACCGATCGCCCTGTAGGTGAGTGCTTACTACGATACTATCGAGGATATGTTTCACCAACATTTCCATCGGGTCGCGCACAGAGGTCAGATTGTACGCTTTGTTCCACTTATGCAGCAGAGCCACATAGCCAACCAGTTGATCGCGCTGATGATCGGAGACATCCAGATCGGTCTGAACCAGCAGGCTATCCAGTTTTTGTCGAAGCTCTGTCACTTAGGCTGCTCCTTTTTTCAACATGCCTTGCTTTTTCAGGTGAACCAGCAGAATCGAAATTGCCGCAGGCGTAATTCCGGAAATGCGTGATGCAATACCGATGGTCAACGGTTTGGCGTCTGTCAGTTTCGCCATCACTTCGTTAGACAGACCTTTCACTGCGGAATAATCCAGATCCACTGGTATTTCAGTGTGTTCATGGCGCAGGGATTTTTCTATCTCGTCTTTCTGACGCTGGATATACCCTTCGTACTTAACCTGAATTTCCACCTGCTCTGCCGCTTCAGCATCTTCCAGCGAAGGAGAGAACGCGTCAAGCTTGGTCAGCTGATCATAATTCATTTCAGGTCGGCGCAGCAGATCCTCACCACTAGCCTCGCGAGACATTGGCGTCTTAAGGATCGCGTTCAGTTCATCCACACCCGTCGATTTTGGATTCATCCAGGTCTCTTTCAGACGTTGACGCTCCTGCTCCATATTTTCGATCTTCTGGTTGAAACGCGCCCAGCGAGCGTCGTCCACCAACCCAAGTTCGCGACCTTTTTCGGTCAGGCGAAGATCGGCATTGTCTTCACGCAGCAGCAATCGGTATTCTGCGCGAGAGGTAAACATGCGGTACGGCTCTTTGGTGCCCATGGTCGATAAATCGTCGATCAAGACGCCAACATACGCTTCGTCACGGCGAGGGCTCCAGCCCTCTTTGCCCTGAGTTTGCAGGCTTGCATTTAAACCTGCCATCAAACCTTGTGCCGCCGCTTCTTCATAGCCTGTAGTGCCGTTAATTTGACCCGCAAAGAACAGACCAGAGATAAATTTGGTTTCGTAGTTAGGTTTCAGATCGCGTGGATCAAAGAAATCGTACTCAATAGCATAACCTGGACGCACAATATGAGCGTTTTCAAAGCCTTTCATTGAATGAACAATGTCAACCTGCACGTCAAACGGCAAGCTGGTGGAGATGCCATTCGGGTAGAGTTCATGGGTGGTTAGCCCTTCTGGCTCAATGAAAATCTGATGGCTGTTTTTGTCCGCAAAGCGCATCACTTTGTCTTCAATGGACGGACAGTAGCGAGGACCGATGCCTTCAATCACCCCGGCATACATAGGACTTCGATCCAGATTATCTCGGATCACGTCGTGCGTTTTTTCGTTAGTGTGGGTGATGTAACAAGGTATCTGAGCAGGATGCTGAGTGCGATCGCCCATAAAAGAAAATACAGGCGTCGGGTTGTCGCCATGCTGAACATCTAATGCGCTGAAATCGACAGTGCGGGCATCAATTCTTGGTGGCGTACCTGTTTTCAGGCGATCCACTCGGAAAGGCAATTCTCTCAGACGATCCGCCAGAGCGATCGATGGTTGATCGCCTGCGCGTCCACCAGAGAAGTTTTCCATTCCAATATGGATCTTACCTCCAAGGAAGGTACCAACGGTTAACACAACGGCGCTGCCGCGGAATTTGAGCCCCATTTGAGTCACAACACCCGTGACTCGATCACCTTCCACAATGATGTCGTCCACCGATTGCTGGAAAAGAGTCAGGTTAGGTTGATTTTCTAAAGCATGACGGACATACGCTTTGTAAAGCGCACGATCCGCCTGAGCGCGAGTGGCTCGTACCGCGGGACCTTTAGAGGCATTAAGTGTTCGAAATTGAATGCCTGAATGATCGATGGCTTTCGCCATTAAACCACCCAATGCGTCCACCTCTTTGACGAGGTGTCCTTTGCCGATCCCACCAATGGCAGGGTTACAAGACATTTGACCGAGTGTGTCAATGTTGTGGGTCAGGAGTAGGGTGCGTTGACCCGTACGAGCTGATGCGAGTGCGGCTTCCGTTCCTGCATGTCCGCCACCAACAACAATGACGTCAAAAGTTTCGTGATAAAGCATGAACCGACCTCAGGTATTCAATGAGTTTAGAGTGCTTAGTTAAAAGGAGCGACATTCTACCCTCTTTAGGTCAAGGAGAGAAACGATTTTGGATCGATCCCGATGGATAAATATATATAAGATCTTTATATAGATCTTTTATTAGATCTACTATTAAGGAAACACGATCTTGTGGATAAGTCTAAAATGATCAACAAGATCATGCTTTTTAGAGGGATCATTTCTTGTGATCTAGCGTTGATCAGATCGAGGATTGCCTGGGATCAAAATTGATGGTTATGCACAGGGGGAAATCGACTTAGATCTTATTCTTTGGATAACTATAGGTTAATAACGGGATAGATCATAGTTTATCCACAGATGGTTAGGTTAAATTATGAGCGGTTGAACTCAGGAAGAGGTGAGAAAGTTATTCACATTGGATGAAACAAAGGTTGAACTCGGTTAAATAGAGAGAAGGGTGGCGATGCCACCCCCTGATTTTAAAACTTTTCGATGTGTTGCAGCAGCCACTCTTCAGCCGCGTCTTCCGGCACTGGTGTTTCCAGAATGTTGATGGTCAGGCAATCGGTAAGCGGTGTGGCACCAATGTCTTCTAACAGGGCGTGGGCATGTTTACCCGCAGCGCAAAACGTGTCGTAGCTCGAATCGCCAATGGCAACAACTGCGTAGTTCACACCAGCCATCTTTGGTGGTGTGTTCTGCAGTGCTTCGATGAAAGGCTGAATGTTTTCCGGATACTCGCCTGCACCATGGGTAGAGGTGATCAGTAGCCAGGTGCCTTCTGCCGGAATGTCTTCCAGTTTTGGCTCGTTGTGGATCGTTGTTTCCAATCCTTTTTCTTGCAGCAAATCACTGAGATGGTCGCCAACATACTCGGCACCGCCAAGGGTGCTGCCTGTCATTATGTGGATCATGGACGTATCCTTTATGGTTTGGGGGCTTTCCCGTTTAAATAATGAATCGCAAAATGTATTCGTGCCCAATCGCAGAGTCAGGCACAGTTTGTCGCTGAATTCACAACCGCTTCGTTTGGATATCTTTGATCGTATTGTGAATGGATGTGCCTAATGGTATAGGAATCAATTGTGGATAAACAGGTGACATTCTGTGGGGTTAAAGCATTTTTGTGGCGATCATTACGTTTTTAATGCAGGGATCCCACTCCTGTCAGAGAGTAGGATCGGATATTAAAACGAAAAACGGATCGGCACGGTCAGCGAGATCTGCTGCCCCAGTATCGACTGAGGAGGCTTGATCAAAGGCTGGGCTCGATATACCAGATCCATTGCTTCTTTATCGAGAGAGTCAGTACCAGAACTTCGGACCAGCTCTACGTCCAGAACCTGACCTTCTCTATTCATGGTGAAGCGAATAACGGGCATCCCTTGCTTACGTAACCTTTTCGCTTTTCTTGGGTAGCGCTTTTCTTTTTCCAGATGAGCGTGAAGAAGCTGCTGCCATTGTTGTTTTGCCGCTCTTTCATGCTCGCTGGTTTTTCCCTGCCTTGGGGCGGAAGGTGCTGTGGATTGATTCTTTGCAGCGACAGACTGAGGCGCAGAAGATTCTTGAGGTTGTACAGCTTCTTCTTTTTTCTCTAATTCTGTTTTCACTTTCTGTGGAGGTTTCTGCTCTTTCGGTTTTGGTTTTTCCTCAGGCTTTTTCTTGGTCTCAACAGGTTTTATTTTTGGTTTGGGCTTTTGGGGGACCTGATGGTGCTTTTGAAGTTCAGGGTTTTCCTTTGATTCTTGTGATGTCACAGGCGAGGTGATTTCGGGTTGTTGCTGCTCAACCTGAGTTGCAGGTTCAGGCTTTGAGGCTTCGACAGCCACGGATTCTTGTGTATCAGAGGTTATTTTAGAAGGCGCCGCAAGTGGGGCGACAAGAGAGACCGCAATGGGTGATGCGGACGGTGCCGGCGTAAAATCGAAACTTGGCGTCCATAAATAGGCGACTGCAACGGATAAATGCAGCAGTACGCTTGCGATAACCCCGCCAATCAGCCATCGGGTACTGTGTGGTTCAGAGTGTGAAGATCCCGCCAGTGCACTCATTGTGGATCCTGACTTGGCTGTTCGAGTCCCACCAGCGCTATTTGGCTATATCCACCCGCTACCAGTTGATTCATTACGTTCAGAAGATCCTGGTATATCAGGTTCTTGTCTGCTCTTAGATAAAGGCGCTGAGTTTTATCCGGAAAACGCATTTCCAGCTCACGGGTGAGCTGTTCTGTTGATACCTCAAGGTCTTCACCTATGGTGACGGTCAGATCTTCCTGAATGGTCAGATAGAGTGGGTTGTCGGGTAGGGGACTTGCTTCGGCTGATGAAGATGGCAAATCAACGGGGACATTTACTGTTGCCAGTGGCGCCGCCACCATCACGATGATCAGAAGCACCAGCATAACATCGACAAAAGGTGTGACGTTGATGTCATGGTTTTCCACCATTTCATCACCGTTTTGCTGAGTTTTAAACCCCATAACTTAACCCACTTCTTTTAGCTGAGTACCAGTATCGGAAGGCTCAGTCTGAATAAGGTTACGATCCAGATCCCGGCTGACCAGTACCATGATTGCCACAGACAAATCGGACAGCTGATTTTTATAACGACCGATCTGACGGGTAAAATGGTTGTAAATCATCACAGCTGGAATGGCGGCAATCAAGCCAATCGCGGTGGCGAGCAAAGCTTCAGCAATACCGGGGGCAACAACGGCTAAGCTTGTGCTCTGGGATTTAGCGATACCAATGAAGGAGTTCATGATGCCCCACACGGTGCCAAACAATCCAACAAAAGGTCCAACAGAGCCAACAGTGGCTAAGATTCCCGTTCCCGCTGTCATCTGGCTGCCGAGCCCGATATTAACGCGCTCCAGCCTGAGCTGAACCCGTTCTTTGATTCCGTCTTCACTGCTTTTCCCTCGGGAGGATAAGGTGAGCTCGTATTGTGTAGCGGACAATAGCAGGGTACCCGGACCATCGAGATCGGAGCACAGAGTTTCTGCTTCCGTCAGGTTGTCAGATTTGGTAAGTGCATTAAGTTGTTTTGTGGCTTTTCGCGACGCTCTCGTGAGCTGAATTTGTTTGGCTATCAGCACTGCCCAGGTCAGCACCGAGGCAATCACCAGGCTGATCATGACCGCTTTGACCACCCAGTCTGCTGCGTGATACATCCCCATCGGAGACAAATCATGCGCATTCAGAGGGTTGGTGGGAGGCACCAGTTGGGTATCTGAGAGAAGAGTATTACTGGTGTTGCTAGGGGCTTCTTCTGTGGCAAAAGACAGTGGCGACAGCAGTGTCAGTATTAGAGTTATCAGGGTCAGGTACGAGTTATTGCTCATCGGTTATGCTCTTAGTCGTTGCGCTCTAAAGGCGCTTGTCATTGATGTCCTCTTAGATATACCGAATGAAGGGTTAAAACCCGTAAAAGAAAAAACAAAAAAATGGATAAAAATAATTTTATCCATTAATTCAATTGATTAGGTTTTATTAAAAACGTTTCTCTAGCTTAATGCTGTATTCATTTTGGCTGTAGCTGTATATCGCATCCAATGTGCTGTCGACTTTTTGGTATTGCCAGGTAAATGTGGGTGTCAGCCCCCAAAACTCCAGCGGTTTTGCGGTGACCAGCAAGGTGTGGTTTTGCTCTTTGTCTTCTCTTTTTCCGTTGAGAATTTTGTTGAATCCATCGTGCTTTCGCTCTTTAACCGACGAAAATACGCTGATGTCCCAGCCGTCAAAGAAAGCGCGATTTACACCCAGCCGCCCTCCTAGGGACTCATACGCAAAGAGTTCTATTTCACTTTGCTTCTTGTTCCAGTCTATGCCACCAAACACCAGCCATCTTCTGGGTAACTGATACCAGTAAGTGCCAGAAGCGGTCCATAGCCAGTCGCTGTTGTGGTCTAGATCCGGATCTTTGTAATCCTGATATTCGGCTTTCAGTTCTACTTTTGCGGCGCTTCTATTATTGATGCTGTAGAAGCCATCCAGTTTTAATCCGGGAGAGACGTAAAGCGTGCGATCGCCAGAGTTGTTGTATTCGGCTTGCGGACCGATAGAAAACTGAAACTTGGCGCTTTGATAGCTGTAACTGAGCCCGGTAATCAGGGTATGTTGGTTGAACTTTTTCTTGCCGTCATTCAGCAATCCATACGCTAATGCGTTAAATTTGACGCCGTGGTGCCCGGACAGGGAGAAGCGTTTGTTTAAGCTGGCGTCATAATCCATCCCAAAGCCGGATTCTTTGTCGGGTGTCGTCTGACTTATCCAGCATTGCCCGTTAGGTAGCGTTGCCAGGCATACCGAGCTTTCCGAGGTGCGATTCAGGTTGTCACTGTAAGAAGGACCAAAGCTAAAAGCCCCTTGCCAGCTATCACGGACTTCGAGCGCTTCGCTGAACGTATCAATGGTCCGGATAACACCTGCTGCTCTTGGGTTATCCTGTGGAATGTTGTTTTTGATCTCTCGGAACAGATTCAGAGAATCTCGGTTTTTTTGGTTTTCAAACTGTACCCTAGCCAGCTCTAGCTTGGCTGGCATGAATTCCGGAGCGAGGGCAAGAAGAGACTGATATTCTTCTTCCGATTCTGTTAATTTTCCCTCAATTCTGAAAAGCGCACCCTGAGCGTAGTGCACCAGCAAGGGATCGTATCCTTCCAGCGCTTTATAACGGATTAGGAAACCCTGAGCTTGTTCCCATTGCCTTGTTTTTACCGCGATATGCAGGGCAGGACCGAGCTCATCTAATGTGTCGCTCACTTCATAGGTGACACCATCTACAGTTAAAGCAGCTTCTCTTTCCCGTTCTTCTTTCAACAGTTCCTGCTCTTTTTCCAGCGCAGAAAGGGCGTCCCGTTGCTGCAGACGCTGATTTTTGTCTTGATCGGCTAATGTATGTGCACTGAATAGAAACGCAAGCGCTATAGGTGAAAGAGTTAAAAAGGATTTAAGCAAGGGAATAACCAAATGGTAAAGAAAGAAAAACAGAAGCAGCGCGGGCTGCTTCTGTATAGGGGAGGCTCAGCAATTAGTTTTTGCTGCCGCCAAATGCCGTGTCTAGATCTTTGTTAGTGAAGGTCGCAATACCTGCCAGAGCAGATGCGTTTGCACCAAAGAAGTGACCTTGAGACGTACCGTTAGTAGTCGCACCACCAGTTGTTGCTGTCGCTGTACCGTTAAATGCAGCAGTAGAAGCATTGATGTTTGCGTTTACACCAACAGTCAGAGAGGCATTGTTAATAGAACCAGTTAGTTTTTGAGTGCCAAAGTTAGCTGTAAAAGTACCGCTAAGTTTGTTCGAACCGTTGAATTTGTTTACGCCAGCTACACTGTAAGTTGCTGTACCTGTTGTTGGTACAGTTGTACCTGTGTTATCACCTACGTAGAATACCGCACGGTTAGCGTAACCTGAGTCACGGCTGCCTTCGTACCACTCACCAAACCAAACGTCCTGGTTTGCAACGCTGGCAAAGTTGTACTGAGAAGTTGTAGAGTGGCGGCTTCCGCGAGTATGTACGCCATCACGAGTTACACCAAACGGCCATGAAGAGCGCTTCGCCAGGTTTTTAAAATCAACGCGTTCTTTTCCTGTGGCGCCAATGCCTGCGTAACCTTTCTCATGGATTACAATCCAGCCGAACTTTGCGTCTACCTGAGATTCGCCAACGTGACGGTGAGTGTTGTCGCTGATTGCACCGTTAAAGCCTGCGTGTGCCATTGAGCTTAAGCCAAGTAGTGCTGCAGAAATAAGGGTCAGTTTTACTGGTTTCATGAATTATTCCTTTAAAGATTGAATTTATACTATTGAGAGAACCAATCAAGGCATTGGTGCGCACGACAACACCTTGATGTGGTTCTTATATGTATTACCGAATGAACTTTAAATATCCGTAAAATAAAAATTTAAATGATGATTTTTATTTTATTTTCACTATTTAATTGCTGGTGAAAGTATATTTAGCGTCAAAGTGATAGGCATTGTGATATTCCGTGGCGCGTCCCATTATCCAGTTAAAGCTGAATATGGGCTGGCTTACTTTTCCGTCAGTGGCAGGGGCAACCAAATTAAAAGATATGCTTTCACCTTTTTTTAGTGTGAATAATTGAGTTTGCTCCAAGCCATCAAAATAAGGGGTGATAATATTGGCTCTGTCACTGGCAATCACGTCTCTGATGTATACATCAGACTCCACTGCTTCAATGCGGTAGCGATCAAGAACATAACTGGCTTGGTTATTCTGAGTTTCATCCCGGGCTTGCTCAGGGCGATGTGGCATATCGAGTGGAGCAGAACTAGTGTCGCGGTAGATCCTCAATCCCGGAGTATCAAGTCCAAGAAATTCAATTACATATTCATTAGGGTCACTGGATAATTCGCCATCATCAACCACCAGTTCATAGAAATATAAACCGGGTACATCACCTAAAATAGTTGGTGTAGGTGAGTGTGGGTCATCAAAGGTGGCGTTAGAACCATTGGGTGGTGTCATTGTCCAGTGGAAGTTTAGCGACTCGCCGTTCAAGTCGGAGCTCTTGGTGCCATCTAAAGTGATCGCTCTTCCGACATGACTGATCATGACGTCGTGATTGAGGTTGGCGACTGGTTTGACGTTCTCATAGTTGATCAGCACTTTTGTCGTCGCTGATACATGGTGGATACCATCAAATACGGTTACCTTTACGGTATAAAGTCCTTCAGTATCTGTCTTTAAGGAATTCCAACTGAATGAATCATATGACAAAGTTGGTGAACTTCCTGCAGGGCTTTCGACTATTTCCCAAGTATAAAATAATTCATCATTATCGGTATTGTCGTAAGCAGGGAAGATGTTAGCTCCAAAATGTAAGGTACCGTTGATGTTTTCTTCCAAGTTAATAACAGGAGGGTTGTTCTCTCCTCTAATCACTGCAGTCAGCTTAATGGTGTTAACCCGACTGTTTTCAATACCATCATTGACCGTCAGGTTTACGTAGAACTCTCCCGCTTCATGGGCAACGAAAGACGGTTTAATTGAATTTGGTTGAAGGAGCTTGGCATTACGATCCAGCTTTGTGTATTGATCAGGTTGTATTTTCCATTCAAAGGTCAGCGGCTGAAGGTCTTTGTCGAAGCTTTTTTCCCCATTCAGTTGAGTTGGTTCACCCACATAAACCAGTTGATTGTTACCCGCGATGGCTATAGGAGGGGTATTCGACTTGGTAGGTGCCAGATCGAGTTTCAGGCTTTCATTACATCCGGCAAGAATAACCGCTGCAAAGACTAAGCTCAGGATTTGGGTCAGCTTCATCATAGAATGGGCAATATCAATATTAGTTAATAGAAAAAGGTGCACATGGCGTGCACCCTAATTTAGCTTACTCCGTGAAGGCATAATAAACGGAGAATAGGCTAGTTGCGTTTCCAGAAAAATCGATGGCAATATCTTTGATGTTATTTAATGGAACCGAAGCATCCATATAAATATCAAGATCTATAGATTCACCTACAGAAATTAGTTGGTTTTTATTTACACCTTCAATTTTTATACCTGTGATTGGCGGTGGGAAAAACAGAGATGTGAAATCGTAAACGAAAATGTCTGCTGCTGTAGGAGTAATGGTGATAGTGTCGACTTTAATGTAATTAGCAGATGCACCGTTTTTGGAAACAGCAATGACTTTGATATTTCCAAACATAGGGTCTTCTACATACTTAAACCTCGGGTCGCCTTGTGGAATATAACTGGAAGATTCATAGGCATAAGTCGCTCCTGTAGAGTTTACCGCAGTAATGAGAGCTGTTGCTGATGTTACAGTTTCTACTGCAGTGATGCCTACATATTCAATGGCACGTTGCTTATTGCCTTCGTTTACCGTCACAGAAAAGACATAATCACCAATTACATCTGGAGTAAATTCAGCAATTTGCGCCGAATCTAGTGTGATTGTGCTTGAGCTTGCAGTAGGTTTAGAAACAACCGCCCATTGGTATTGGAAATTTGTGCTGTCTTTGTCTGTGTTCGAGCTGGCATCCAATTTTACCTTCTTATTCAACTCAAGCGTCGCAAAGTTCAGTTTATTGATTGGTTTTACGTTTTCTTGAGTAAAGGCGTTGGTTCTTTCTAAATAAACAGACGTCTCAGACGTGTAAGGCACTACACTTTCATCAATCTTCACATTAACCGCACGCTTTACTGTCTCTTTTGAATCTGAAACCGCAATGCTTAACTCATACTCACCCGCAGCGTTGGCAGAGAATGTGGCATTTTCTGTCGTTTCATCGGTTAGTGTTACCGTTGCATTACTAGGCTTGTTTGTCACAGACCACTGGTAAGTCAGATCGTTATTGTCTGGATCCACAGCGTTTGCAGACAGAGTAATGTTAGTGTCGATTCCCGTCATTACTGACTCGGTTGGAAAGACATTTGGTGCTGCGTTCTCAGCGGCACCTGTCACTTTATAGTGTTTTTCTATCGTAGCCGCAGGATTCGTTGCAGTAAGCTGAATGGTGTATTCACCCGCTAGGTCTGGTTGGAACGATGTCACTAATGCATTGGCGTTTTTAATTTCACTGTTGCTGCCTGCTGGTTTTTTGCTAATGACCCAAGTGAATGGTTGAGCGTTTGCAGTGTCAGCTACTGCCGAGTTCAGTGCTTTTTTCTGAGCTATTTGAGTGGCACTTTTTTCGAAGATATCCAAACCATTTAAACGAACTGTGTTGTTCATCTTGGCGTTGATTTGTGGTTTTTTAGCTGGTGCTGGTGCAACGACAGGTGGTTTTACTGTGTTGTCGTTGGAACCGTTGGAACCGTTGGAATCGTTGGAGCTCGAGCCGCCACCGCATGCGACTAATGTCGGCAGACTCAAAGCCAGAAGCATCCATGTATTTTTGTTGTTCATGATTCGTCCTAAATGGTGTTGTCAGCCAATATGAAGCCGACGAAATCTAACAGGTCATCCTCTACACCGAGTAAAGAGTGAAAATCCGTAACGTTATTGAAAAATTTTTTGTGAAAAATTAGAATTTTCCTTTCAATTTGACGCTGAAGGTTCGCCCTGGTGCAGGGATACCCGAAATCGAGCCAAGTTCCAGGTAGTACAAATCCAGCAGGTTCGTACCGACCAGCTCAAGATCAACCGATTCATTGATCTGGTAGTTGATAAAGGCATCAAACGTGAGGGAGTGCGTGCGTGCGATTAAATCTTCGTGATGGCTGCCGGATACGTAGTTGCCACGAACACCGGTTTCTAAGGTCTGATTTAGAAAACGAGAACCAACCAAAAGATTTGCGGAATACTCCGGATTGGCGTAACTGCCCAGATAACTGATGTTAGAAAAGCCTCCGCGGGCACAGAGATCGATGATTTCTTTGCTCTCTTCTACTACACCAATAATGAACCTCTGGGACGCGGAGTTATCGTCACAAATTTCGTTGTGGTAGTTATAAGCTGCCGAGAGTTCTCCAAAATAGGTTTCATCATCATAGGAGGCTTGTAATTCCAGCCCTCTGGTGTTTTGAAAGTCGAGATTACCGAATGCTCGCGTCCGAATGTCTCTGTCTATGATATTGGTGATTGTCTGATCGAAATGCACCAGCTTGATATTGGCATTGTCGAAATAGTGAACGTAACCCAGCTCCCACAATGTGGCACGTTCAGGCTGCAGAGGTGAAGAAGTTAAGTGACCTGCTGAAAAACCACTGGTACTTTCAAACAGACTTGGAAAACGCAATGTCTCTGCATAACGAGCATAAGCACGATTGTTGTCTGAGATAAGCCAGGTTGCTGTGAGCGAAGGCATCCAGCCACTGTCGCTATTTGCGTACTTAGATTTATAGCGTTGAATGTCTGGCAGTCGTGTGAATTTACAACTGTTTTTAACGTAATTTGGCTGGCTCATGGCAATCACACAAGCGTTTCTTTTCATACTTAACTTGTTGTTACTGTCATTTCTCCATTCCTGAGTGTGAGTACGTAAGTAGGTTTTCTCACTCTCTACTTTGGCGACAGCCACTTTGATTTTCTGCTGAAGTAGTGAATCGAAATTCGCCAGACTGCTTTGGACAGCCGCCAGCCTAGACTGGTATTCTGCTTTCTTAACAGGGTCCGTAGTTGTAGCGATTAGACTGGTCATGGTGGCGACTTCTTTGTCTAATGCATCACGGGTAAAGGTAATCCGAACGTCGTGTTCTGCGTTTGCAACTCTCTGAGCGACTTCTTCCGGTTCATATACTTCTTGAGTCTGGTAGGTAAGGAGGTAGCCTTCCGTTATGTACTCGCCCAGTTTGCGTTTATCGCTTTTGTTTTCGATGCGGTATTTCAGATAATGATCTTCGGATTCATACTTTCCGTATCTTAGTCCGGCATTAAAAATCAAGCTGTCACTGGCTCGCCACTCTACCTTGGCTGCGCCGTTAAACTCGGTTCTCTCTCCCGCCCGAACCGTTGCATTGTACTTATCGACCAGATATTTCATGCCTTGCTTCGGCTCAACGGTATGGTGTTGGTAGTGGCCAGATACCGTCATATCCCAATTGTCCGACAGCAGCATGGTGTTTTTGAAATTCGCGCCGATACGTCGTTCTTTGTTGTATGCCGTGGCGGTGTTAAAGATGATTCCGTTCCCTTCTGGCTCAGTCACCACGGTATTTGGAAAACCGCCCGCAGTGTTGGTAACGGTATCTGACAATGTTGTCCAGAGATCCGTACTCAAGTTAAGAAAACGTGATTCGGGGTTTACCCGGTATTTCACACTGTAAGCCTGCAGCTTAGCGCTTCCCAGTGGCCACTGAGCCATACCATCACTGTTGCGGTAATCAGAGCGGCTTGCCATGATTTCACCGTGTTTGCTTTCAGTGAAGCGGGCATTAATTTGCACCTTTTCAAAATCTGAGAATTTGTAGGTGGTTTTTAGAAGATAGGAGTGCATTTCCGATGAAGTGTTAAATACTTCATGCCCCGGAAGGTGGTTAAGAGCCGCATGTCGGGGCTGTAGGAAATTAATGTTAAGGGTATCTGGGTTATAAGGTTGCTTATAGAAATCGGCTTTCTTAGTACCGGAATAGTAGTTACCACGCTTTCTATAGGCGATAGCACCTAACCATTCGAATTTATCATTGATCCCAGAAGCGGCGAATCGAAAAGCAACGTCTTCTCCGCCAAATGGGTTATTACTTTTGCTGTCTCGGGTTTCAAAACGAAGTTCTGGGTCGTTATACCAATCAATTCCGCCCTGTTCGTTATAGATAGGCACCTCTCTCCAGTGTTTACCTGTGTGCATTTTTGCCTGATAAGGTGCGACGGAATTACTGCTACCCTCGACAATGACTTCCATGCCAAATGTTTCACCTTCAGCGATGATATCCTGAGGCTGGAGTGTGGTGACCTGTACCGCCCCACCAACGGACGTATTCACATCTGAGTTGAGCTGAGCACCTTTGTGTACTTTTAATCCACTGATCAGGTTTGGGTCGATGTAGTTTCGGTTGGAAGCACCACGGTACCCGTTCCAGATGGTGATGCCCTGTTCGGTACCGTCGATGACGACGGGAACCCTCCCCGTCCCCTGAACGCCCCGTATGTTGGCGTCGATACTGCTGCCACCGTTACGAGCTTCACCGCTGAAGGTATTTGCCATCCCGGTGAATAAATCGGCACCGCTAGCGCCTTTAAATCGCTCTATTTCTTCCTTGCTGATGTAGGCGGTGGATGTGTCAGCATCGTAAATATCTAATTCGCCTGTTTCATCTCGGGCGATCTCATCATCGAAATGAGTACGTACCTGAATGGCGTCTAGCGTCATAGTACTGTTGATGGGAGTCAGAATATAGCTGCCGTCTTCCTGCGGCTCAGCAATCAATCCTGTATTCTCCAGTATCAGCATCAGAGCTTCTGCTGCGTCAAACTGTCCTTCAATTCCGGGGCTGTAGATATCTTGAGACAGCGAGGCATTCAGTGTGAACTCAATGTCTGCTTCGATGGCAAGTTGGCTGAGAACTTGATCCAGTCGCCCCGCTGGAATGTCAAAATTCTGGGTCGAAGACCAGGCTAATGCTGGAAATAGCAGGGCTGAAAGCCCGAGTTTTATTCTAATTGATAAGGCTTGACGTGAAAGCCTGGGCAGGAGTAACACCTTGCTGTCCTTTTCTTTGAATTGCTCACTAACCTTTACACCGAGTGAGAATTCAAAATCCGTAATGGTTATTGGCTCTAAATGACCGAACTGGATCTCAGTTATCGTCTTTGGCTTTAATGCTGACCCAAAGAGGGGTTCGGTAATGAACTTCGATAGGAAGAACCTGGCTGATATTGTGCAGAGTTTTATCTGTGTCTTTGGTGGAGAAAACCCCCGTCAATTTTAAATGGCTGAGGGACGGATCAACGTTGACAACACCACGGCGATAGCGGGCAAGATCGTTGATAAATTCTGGCAGCGGAGTCGCCTGAGCGAGGATTTTCTGATTTAGCCACAGGGCATTGCTGGTGGCATTGGCGTGTTTGCTTTCAGTGTATTCTGCACTGAACGCTACGTTTTCACCTGCCAGAAGGTGCGTTGATTCAAAGCTCTGCTTTGGATACACCGCCACTTCACCCTCGTATACACTGACTTTGGTTTTGTTGTCTTGCTGCTGGACAGTAAAGCGTGTCCCGATTGGTACTACATTACCCTGACCTGTTGAGACCATAAATGGGGTTAGGTGATGAGCGCTGGTGATCATGATTTCACCCTGAACCAGATGCAGCATACGTTCTGACTGGTTGAAATCCACATAAACACGCGTCGCCGTGTTCATGATCATTTCTGTGCCATCAGACAAGGTGAGAGAGCGGATTTCACCGGTTGCTGTTGCGTATTCAGCTCCTGAAGGAGTGTCTGAGCGACCAGCCATCATCAGGCCCAAAGTACCAAATGAGATGCCTGCCCAGATCAGTGCCTGACGACGTGTGATGCCGCGACGATCTCGGTTGAGGACTTTACCTGATAACCCTGGATTAGGGACTGCGGCGAATTTCTTTTGCAGAGTTTCGAGTTGTTGCCAGGCAAATTCGTTGTCAGGATGGGCACTGCGCCAGGTGTTGAATGCTTTTTTATCCTGCTCAGTGACGTCGTCCGCCCATAGCCTTGCCATCCATAATGATGCCTGTTCTATGGATTCTCGAGAAATACGTTCGATACTCATGTTACGCCTCAAGCATGGCTAACATACAGCCCTGAAGCGCCTTTGCTACGTATTTTTCAACAGAGGAAACAGACACTCCCAGTTCCTCGGCAATCTGCTTGTAGCTCTTTCCTTCCAGCTGTCTCATTAACAACGCCTGACGCGCTTTGTGAGGAAGTTTGTGCAGTAGGGTGTCTATTTCAACTAATGCTTCTACTACTAAGGCATGAGATTCCGGAGAAGCCGTCACTTCTTCTGGTTCATTTTCCAGTAATTCCAGGTAGGCAGTTTCGATGCGTCGACGACGATAGAGGTCGATCACCAGCCCTTTGGCAATGGTGGTCAGGTAGCGACGAGAGTCCTTTTGCTCGGGAAGTGTGCCTTTGGTAAGGAGGCGTAGATAGGTGTCCTGAACTAAATCGGCAGTGACTTCCGGGCAGCCCAGACGACGCTGCACATATACCGAGAGCCAGCTGCGGTGCTCTTGATACATATTATCAATGCGTTGCATGTTAGCTGGGTCTAATGCCACCATCGCCTGTTACTCCTTTCGCCTAGATTTGCGCTTAATATAAATGATAATGGTTATCATTTATATTAATAGTAGGCAACGAAATATATCAGAATCTGGCTGTAGATCTATAGCTAATCGTAATGGAAAAAGGATTAATTGATGTAAATGAGAGATGCGGCAGTGTAATTGATTCCATAATCTGTTGAAAATCAGACTTAAGGACTTTTAGCAACATATCGCTTCATTATACGGTATTTTGGCAGGTATTTACCCTCATTTCAGATTGATTGAAATGAGGGTAGTTGAATATAAAAAGGCTATTTTCCGATGCAGAAAGTGAAGTTTCCCATAGTAGCTGGCCTCGCGCGACGTCTTGGGGACCAAATTGCAATTTATGGTCAAATACTAACTTCCCAAGATTACTTCCATCATAGATCAGGATGGGAAAAGTGGGAATGGTGGGAAATGGCTTTCAACTTTCATTGGTGCTGGGATGCAGAGAGTCGTAGTCCGATTATTGTGGGATGTTGATGGGCTTTTTTGCTGATGACTTGGATGGCTTTTACATGTGAATCCCAGGTTAACAGTTCAACCCTTAAAATACTGATATTCTCCCTGTAGTGTTCAGTAATCATCGTAAGATCAGTATCATAATGAAAACAGGAATTCTTGGTCTCCTGTCAGTCATTAAAGATAATCATGCAAGGCTGAGGAGCGTGGTAAGTGATGCGTAGGAAGTTATTAATATGTCAACAATGGTTAGTCAGGAGTTTATTGAGCCATCGGATATTGAGCAGGAAATAGCTAGGCAACAACAGACTAGTGTTATCGAAGTTGGAGCTCAATCTCTGCCTTATCAAAATTTAGACCCAGCGCAGTTCGAATGCTTACTTTGGGATCTTTTTCGAAGCGGTTTTGAAACAGATCTTGGGCATGACTATACGCGACTGATGCTCACAGGTGCAGATCAGGGGCGCGATGTATGGATGACCTCGCGCGAAATCCCGGTCGGCTTAGTACAGTGCAAACGCTATAGCGAGAAGATTACCCTAAAAGAAACAATAAAAGAGATCGTTAAGTTTCTTCTTTACGCAGACCTGAATAGGAAATTGTTACCAAAACCCGACTGTTTCACTTATTACTTAGCTCTTAGTAGTGACCCAACGGGTGAGGTTGATGAATTTTTCAACACGCCAAGTTCATGGCTCAGAGATAACCCTGAAGAAATCGAAACAACAGCCAAAGCTGTTATTGCTAAGTATGCTTCTCTAAAGATGGTTGATCTAAGCTGTGTAATGTTAACTCTACGAGAGCGATTTCAAGCATTGAACTATAGGTTGTTAAGGCCTCATGAACTGGATAGAGCTCTTAGTATCCATACAGATGTAAGAGAGCGGCACTTTAGGATTCCGGTTCATTCACTGCAACTGTCCAGAGCTCCGTTTTCTGGTAATACTACCGCTGTGCCAAACGACTTGGCTCAAGCTAGCCGACAGCTTGCCTGTTGGCAAAAGACTATTGAAAACCGATTTATAGAACGACCTGAGCTACAAGATTTGCTTCAGCTGGTTCATTCAAATGAGAGTAGTTGTCATATTCTGACTGGCGTATCAGGCAGTGGGAAATCGTCACTACTATCTGCTCTTTATGAACGCTTACCTGACGACGATTTTTCTGTTCTGGCAATTAAAGCGGATGAGTTAGATGCCAAGGTTAACGATCTAACTGAGCTGGCAGAAAGTCTCAAACTAAGTGGAAATCTTACCAATACTTTGCTTGGGGCTTCACAAACCAAACCAGTGGTATTGCTAATTGATCAAATGGATGCAGTTAGTGAGGTCATGGATCAAAGCTCAAACCGTTTTAGAGTGCTTGTAGACCTGGTTGTTTCTCTAAAAAGTCGGTTTGAGAGCATTAAGTTAAGTGGCAAAAAGCCAGTTCATATCATCGTGACTTCTCGCCCCTTTGAGGCTAGTTTTGATACTCGTTTTACTCAGTTGGAAGCAAAGCATATTGAACTGCCATTGCCTGAAAAGGCAGCTGTTGAAGCACTTTTAACTGACTTGGGGATAGAAATATCATCGATCCCGCCATCTATGTATCCAGCAATTCAAGTTCCTTTCGCTTTAAATCTGTATGTAAGCCTTATTAAGGCTGGGGAACAGCCTGGCCAAGTTACGTCAAAGAACTTGTTACAGCGATGGCTGGATAAGAAACTGACAGACAGAGCAAGTCGAGCTGAACAGATGCTTTTTTTAAAGCGTCTGGCTCAGGATATGGTGAGTAACGAAGTACTCAGGCGTCCTGTTGATGCTTACCAGTTTGAGAGCGGCCACGTTATTGCAGCGCTTGAGGCGGCTGGTATTTTGGTGCGGTATGATAAGAATATAGGCTTTAGCCACCAAGCCTGGCTTGATGATTTTCAGGCTCAGAGTTTTAGTAATTCAGATGATTTGTGTAGTTTCGTCTACCAAAAACAAGATGGTCTTTTTTCTAGAAGCACGATTTTGCGAGGACTTGAATCTTTGAGGGAAAGAGATCCTATGGGGTATCAGTCCACTCTTGACTCATTAATCTTCGGTGGTCGATCACGACGTCATATCCTTCACCTGCTAGTAGATATCCTGGCAATTTCACCAACCCCAAGTGCATCCGACGCTGAACGAGTTCTTCGATTGATTAATGATGACGTAGTTTTAGCTAAAAGAGCAATATCTAAAGTAGCGGCAAACTGGAGCAATTGGCGAGATCATTTGATAGCTAGCATACCAGAGATAATGGAAGAAGCTGAATATAGTAGTCACGTGGTGGAATGGTTGATCGCTGAGTCTAAACACGATGAAGAGCATGTCATATCACTACTTAACAGGCTTTGGTTTGAGCCAACTTATGATGAGATGGTCCTCAATGTATTATGGCGATCCTCGGCAAACTCAGAGGCCGCTTTGCGGCTTGTTGAGCAGTTAATATCCAGAAATAATGTTGATTCCTCCTATGTAGAAAGATATCTATCTGATTTATGTAAAAAAGGTCACGGCAAGCCAGCGTTGACTATTCTTGTTGCTTGGTTGAGCTCGGTCGATGACAAAACAGCATTAGAACAACATATCTACGGCTTCGAGAAACTTGCTAGAAAGTATTCTCTGGAATGTATCGAAGCGATATTGCCATGGGTAGTACAGCTAATAGAAAAAGAAAATAGCAGCGCAAAACTTGGTTACACTTACCGTCGTACAATCAGGTCTGTCATTGAGTGGAATGAACAGTCTGATAATAGCTACCTTTTAGGTGGTCTTCGTCTTGCGATAGCTGTTTCAGCCAAAAATACTCCAAACGAGTTGCTTCAGTTAATCAGGCCATACATGGCCGTTGATATTGATGATGTACAGGTCATTGTTGCATCAGCTCTATTGTCTAATGGCAAACATTATGCGCAGGACATATATGACTATCTGCTTGGTGACCGTTGTCGCTTGCAGTTAGGTTCTGGTTACTTCAAAGATGAAGATAATGTCGGTTATACATTTAATGGCAGTGTTACCCTGGAACTTATAGAAGAAGCGGTCTCATTTTGGAATGATAAGCAAGTTGCTGGCATTAGAGATGCTATTGAGCAGTTCAGTTCGCATCAGCCAAGTGCCGATTATCCTGCTGATAGGAAGTTAAGGTGCATGCATTACAGCGAGGATTACCGACTGGCATTACTTTCGAGGTTGCCATCAAAAGCTTTGTCTCCGAGAAGAAATAGACAGGTATCAGAAAGATATATAAGACGAGAACCTGCTATTGGTGAGCGTTCTAGAGGAGTTGGCATGGCTTCTGTCGTTAGGTCACCAATGTCCGCAGAACAGATGGGGAAAGCCCGTAAAGAAGATATATTAAATTTGCTCAATGAGATAACTGATCAGCATGAGTCTCATGGTATAGGACGGCGTTGGCTTTCTGGTGGAGTAATTGAGTTATCTAGAGCTTTCGGTTCGTATGCTGCCAACAACCCTGAGCAGGCAATAGAGCTTATTACGGATGAGTTCCGTAAGGGTTTACACGAATATGCGGCCTCAGAGGCAATTGAGAATTTAGCTAAGTCAGAAGTTGTAGATCCAAAAGAAGTAGTGAATCTTATCATCCAACTCAATCTGCGTGGATTTAACTCGAAAGAGTGGATAACCGGAGTTGCTAGAGCACTCCAGGAAATAGCAGGACGAGAAAATGGACTAGATGATCAGTATATTCAAATACTTTTGGGGTACTTAAATTCAAACTTAGATACAGGGTCCGAATTTGAGGGTGATCGTACGGATGCTGAACCAGGACAGGCACTGCTTTTTGGTCATGATAATGGCTTTCGTGAAGTTCCTGCTGGAAATTACACCATCATGTCTGCCATACACCATGGTTTGCTTTATCGCCAGCCCCCGAACTGCGATGCTTGGGCTGATGTTTTATTGCAGTTTTTGAATACATCACAAGACTCTGAAACTTGGAAATGTTTACTGCTGTTTCAATTTCACCATTTACGTTGGGCTAGTCAAGATAAGTGTAATAAGTTGGTTCATCGACTAGTTGATGAACATGCCCATGTATTTTCGTTACCAACAACAGCTATGACAATCTGGGAATTAGCGGATGTATTACTGCCTGAAATACTGCTAAAAATTGTTAGATACTGGCTATCTTCGAAATCATCAGCCTTGATCCAAGTTGCTGGAGAGTTTATTACAGGGCAATTGATCATTGGTAACGAGAATAATGAGCTGCATCAGATTTGGAACCAGCATTTCGGTCTAAAAGAACCTCATTTCATGCGTGGTATTATCCATGCAGCATGCTTTGGTTGGCATGAAGTGGGAAAAGTTCGAGGCGATTCCCACAAAATGCTTATGGCGTGCCTTCAGGGTGACACAAAGGAGCTAGTCACCGCTTTAAACAGTTTGTTTCCATATGGCAAGCAGATACCAAATGATGAACTGACTTATGAGGTGGTAGATTGGCTTGCTAGTCATCCTGAGGCTGTATCTGAGTTAAACAGGCGCAGTTTGATTAGCAACTTGGTCAAAATTAACTTTTCTCCTAAACTTCAGCTCTCAATACTTGATCTTGCTAAGAACTTAGTAATATCGCAGCAGAAAGCAAATCCAGAGCGCCAACATTTTGAACACAGCAAAGAGTTGGTTCAGCTCGCAGTTACTTTACAGAGAGGAGCGGGAGCTATAAAAGAAGGAGCAATAACCTTGTACGAAACCTTATTGGACGCAGGTAACTATCAGGCAGAAAAAGCAGCGCAAGAAGCTTTGAGGTTATAGATCTACTTAAGCTTACTAGAGTGTTTGCAAAGGAGGTGTACCGTTTTCGTTAAATCGGTACAGTTCGGTAACGTGCTTGTGATTAAAAGTTATTTTATAACAATATTTTACATTGATTGGTCAGTTTAACTGTACCGTTTTAGGTGTACCAGACAAAAGCGGTACACATGGTTGTTCTATCCGTTCAAAGCTTCATATTTTGCTACTTTCACATGTGAAAGTGAGTCTCTAATCACTATGCGTTAACCATGGTGAACAGCTTAACGCATTAGCAGGTTACTTAACGCATAGCGCTTTGTGGCTTGATGAATAACGCTGAAGTAACGCCTAATCACATTATCGCATCATTATCTGCTTCTGTAATTCTAAACCATGAATTCGACAGGCTTCTTTTCAGGTGAAACTGCCCAAAATGGGCCTGAGCACCGCGCGCCTTTGCGTTGCTCACCCTGCAAACTACTTCTTGATTATTCATTAGCTATCAGGAGTAGTTATGACCGCACAAAAACAATCAAATCAGCTATTAAGCTATCAAGAAGTTTGTCAGTTAACTCAGCTGTCTCAGGCAACCATTCGCCGTTATGTGAAAAATGGTTCTTTTCCTTATCCAGTGAATTTATCGCCTAGTGCTCGAAGTGTGAGATTTCGCCTTGAAGACGTGCAGAAGTGGCTTTTGAGCCTGTGATAGGGAGGTCATATGAAGTTTCGTCATCACCATGATCAACTACAGTATTTCTGCCGTGAGCGAGGTTGGCGTTCGTTGAGCTCTTCGGTCTAGGTTCTTGCTAGAACGCGTTCACCAGATCGGAAGTCAGGGTTCAGTGCTTGCATTGAAATTATCAATATGGACAGGCAGACGATCCGAATGATAGTACCTGCCAGAAAGATCATGGGAGGGACCAACTATCAGTTAAGAGATGAATTGTTCGATACCGGTTTTTGGCCGGAGCCTGAGCAAACTGCATGGAATATGGTCCAGCGCTATTTGCGGGAAGAGCTCAAAGCGGCAGAAACGACCTTTTGTGTCACAAGAACAGGTTGGCATGACAAGGTGTTCGTCACTCCGGAGAAAAGTTTCGGACGGTCAGATGAGTCTTACTACTTTTCTGGTGGTATGGCTTATCCACAAACAAGAGTTTGTTAAGCAGCTACGACTGCGGCGTCAATACAAGAGTCAATTGAGCCCCTTGATTCACAAAAGGTGGTTTGAAACCAATGAAGATCGTAGAGGAACACTTCGGATTATCGAGAAGAAAAACGGTAGTGAATTTGATCATCGTTTTTTCGCTTTCTGGTCGGAAAAGATCCTCTCCGAATTGAAGGAGATGGGTATCGATGAATAGAGTTCTTCCCAGTTTTCCCACTCTTCCCAGAGACATTCCAATGGGCGAGGAGGTGATACGATGACAACTAACGAGCAAGTTCTTCTTCAATCCATTCTAGCCAAAATAGATCGTGTTGAGCGCGCTGTTCTGGAGCAGCGTTTGCAGCAACAAAAGGTGGAGCTCCTTGGAAAGGACATTCTAACCGTTGATGAATGTGCAGTACTACTCGGTTCGTCTACAAATCAGTTGTACAAGCTGACTAGCTCAGCGGAAATACCATTTTTCAAGCTTGGTAAGCATCTTCGATTTGAGCGCCAAGCCATCATGAGCTGGGTAGAGCAGCAGCGTGTTTCATCTCATTATGAGATCGAAAAAAGGGCAGCAAACTATGTCGCCACCACTTCTCGTAAGTAATACTTTCATAGCAGCGACCTTAGGCCGCTGAATCCTTTCCAGAAGCAAAAATATCAGGGAATGTCAGCATGACTTCCATCCTGCGTTGTTCAATGATGTCAGCGTAGATCTCGGTTGTCTTGAGTTCGCTATGACCGAGCAGCCGTGAAACCGAGTAAATATCTACACCTCTGCTCAATTGGATCACGGCAAAGGTATGGCGGCCACTGTGGAATGTAACGTGTTTACTGATCCCAGCAGCCAGGCTCCACCTAAGTAATTCAACGTTCATGTACGAAGAGTACTTTAATCCCTTGAATACGCGCTCGTGAGAAGCTTTAGGGCTACCCAGAAGAGTTTCAGCTGACTTTGCGTATATCTAAATACTGAAGGCTCTTAGCATCGCCGTGAGAGAGCTTGCTCTGGTCGAAGATAATTCGTTTGTGCTCTTGAAACGTCTCTATTTCTGACCAGGTGAGCTTTTGAATGTCGCACCAACGCATACTTGTTGAGCAGGAGAAAAGAAATGCACGCTTGAGAATTGGGTAGCGATATTCCGTTTGAGCTAGAGAGTTAACCTCATCTAATGTCAGATAAACACGCTGAGTCGTCTTTGCTTTGATGCTGGTTACTTGTGCAAGCGGGTTATCGCGAATAATACCTTCTATATGTGCTTCGTTGATCGCCGCTCGAACTTTATTGAAGTAGGAGCTTTGTGTGTTGCGAGACAGAGGTTCATCACTTTTGGTCTTCGCCTCATTGGTCAGGTAATGCTTAAACCCGTCCAGCCAGTCTTTATCCAGTTCATCAAAGCTGAGGTCGTGCTTGCCGCAATACAGAAGCAGGTGTTTGCGAGCGGAGATCCAGATCGAATGGTTGGAACTTGAGGTGGTCTGTTCTTTGATATCAACTTGTCGTTGAAAGTAGTCAATGAAACTGGCTGTCCGTTTGCTTCGATCTTCAAAACCGTGTTTTTGAAATTGCCACTCAATCAGTCGTTTACTTTTGATAGTTTCGGCGAGAAGCATATGTTCTTTGTTGTGTTGGCGCTGGGTGGGGGTTTTAGGTTTGTCGTGAACGTATACATCTAAGGTTTCGTAGCTGCGCTTGCGTTTGTTTTGGCGTCCACCTTGTGTGTTTGTGGTGTAGCCATGATCGTAAACTAAACGTAGTGATCGTGTACCATCTGTTCTAAGTGTACGTTTTTGAATAGAAATTTTCATTTTGGACTCCATTTGGCCCCCAATCGGCGCTGTAGCATGTCATGGGGTCCAAATGGGGACTAGCTCTGGCAAATAACGGCAGCAGATGGAAACCAACAGCAAATGATGATTAATTAAAATCAGTAGCTTACCAGTTGTTGCTTGCTGTTGTTTTCCGTTATTTGCCCACTTTACTTCCCGATGCAGAAAGAGGAGAAAATGCGCCCCAGTAAGTCATCTGAGCTGAACTCACCAGTAATTTCATTGAGATGCTGTTGGGTAATACGCAGCTCTTCAGCAAGGATTTCGCCAGCCATATAACCTTCCAACTGTTGTTGACCAATATCGAGGTGTTCGGCTGCGCGTTCCAGTGCATCCAGGTGACGGCGGCGTGCCATAAAGCCCCCTTCCGGATTTCCTGAGAAACCCATGATCTCTTTTAAGTGATTACGCAGGGCATCAATACCTTCACCAGTTTTCGCTGAAAGGCGGATCAGTGTTGGCGTGTTCACATGACAGATACCCAGATCTTCTCCGGTTTGATCCGCTTTGTTGCGGATCACCGTCATACCGATGTTGTTTGGTAAGCGATCAACAAAGTCCGGCCAGATATCACGTGGATCCGTTGCTTCGGTCGTGGTGCCATCCACCATAAACAATACGCGGTCAGCTTGCTCTATCTCTTCCCACGCGCGCTCAATGCCAATTTTTTCTACTTCATCTGAAGCATCGCGCAAACCGGCTGTATCTATGATGTGCAGTGGCATGCCATCGATATGAATGTGTTCACGAAGTACATCACGGGTGGTACCCGCAATGTCTGTCACAATGGCGCTCTCTTTGCCTGACAGGGCATTCAGCAGGCTAGATTTCCCCGCATTAGGGCGACCGGCAATCACTACTTTCATGCCTTCGCGCATGATCGCGCCCTGGTTGGCTTCCTGACGCACTGCGGCCAGGTTATCAATGATGGTTTGCAAATCGGCAGCGACTTTGCCGTCTGCCAGAAAGTCGATTTCTTCTTCGGGAAAATCGATAGCGGCTTCGACATAGATTCTTAGGTGAATCAATGATTCCACCAGCGTGTTGATCCGCTTAGAGAACTGACCTTGCAAAGACTGAAGGGCAGACTTCGCCGCTTCTTCTGAGCTGGCATCAATCAAATCGGCAATGGCTTCGGCCTGCGTTAAGTCCATTTTGTCGTTCAAAAACGCACGTTCAGAGAATTCGCCCGGGCGAGCAGGTCGTACACCTGAAATGGTAAGGATTCGCTTAATCAGCATGTCCATCACCACCGGACCACCATGCCCTTGCAGCTCCAGTACGTCTTCACCCGTAAATGAATGTGGGTTAGGGAAGTAGAGTGCGATTCCCTGATCCAGCTCCAGACCATTTTGGTCCGTAAATGGCAGGTACTCAGCGTAGCGCGGTTTTAGCGACTTACCCGTCACCTCTTCTGCGACTTTCGAAGCCAGAGGACCGGAAACTCGAATAATACCTACTCCGCCTCGTCCGGGGGCGGTAGCTTGAGCGACGATGGTGTCGGTTGTCATGACGAATCCTGAAAAGGGCTAAGCCCCATTTACTGAGTGAAAACTTTGTGCGCAATTGTAATAACAGAAATTAAAAAAGGCGACCAAAAGGTCGCCTTTCTTTCATTTCGATTGCTTACTTAGAGTGTAAGCCTTTCTTTTCCAAAGCGCGGTAAATCAGAGATTGTTGAATCACTGTCACTACGTTGGAAACTAGCCAGTATAGAACCAGACCAGATGGGAACCACAGGAAGAAGAAAGTGAACATGATAGGCATCAGGTTCATGATTTTCTGCTGCATTGGGTCCGTGATGGTCGATGGGCTCATCTTCTGGATCATGAACATACTTGCACCCATCAGTACTGGCAGGATGTAGTATGGGTCCTGTGCTGACAGGTCAGTGATCCAACCAAAGAATGGAGAGTGACGAAGCTCAACCGATTCCATTAGCGCCCAGTAAAGTGCGATGAAGATAGGCATCTGAAGAAGGATAGGTAGACAGCCGCCCAGCGGGTTTACTTTCTCTTTCTTGTACAGTTCCATCATCTCCTGGCTCATGCGCTGGCGGTCGTCGCCAATACGCTCACGCATCGCTTGCAGTTTTGGCTGCAACATACGCATTTTAGCCATAGAAGTGTACTGTGCTTTCGTCAGTGGGTACATCGCACCACGAACGATGAACGTCAGAACAATGATCGCCAGACCCCAGTTCACAACCACGCCCTGAATAGCAGACAGCAACCAGTGAAGTGGCTTCGCGATAAACCATAGCCAGCCGTAGTCCACTACCAAATCTAGGTGCGGTGCAACTGCTGCCATGTCGTCTTGCAGTTTAGGACCAACCCAAAGTGTTGATTCAACTGAGCCTGTCGCGCCGTTTGCAATCGTGATATCAGGAATACGAACACCGATATCGCCTTTGTTGCCGATCACGCGAGTATACAGTCGAGTACCAGGCTGTTGCTCTGGGATCCAAGCCGCTGCGAAGTAGTGCTGGATCATCGCTGCCCAACCTTGACCGGTTGTCAGCTCAATGGCTAGGCTGCGGTCTTGCATGTCTTCGAAGCTGTATTTTTTGTAGTTCACGTCTTGCGTTGAGTAAGCACCACCACGGTAAGTCGGCATGGTAATGCTGCCACCATCGTCCATTAGGTCTTGACGAAGATGCGCATACATCGCGAATGTCGCGTTAGTACCGGAGTTGTTCACTACGTCGTATTTCACTTTAACGTCGTAATGACCGCGCTTAAGCACAAATGTTTTCACGTACTGCAAGCCGTTTGCTTCAAACGTCATTGGAATGCTTAATTCATCTTCACCATCGGCCAGCTCAAAGCTGTCTGATGCCACTTGGTAAACAGGGCGGCTGGAACTGCTTAGGTCGACACCCTGAGGACCAACAAGACCACTTTGCGCGATGAAAGTGTGTCCTTGAGAGTTTTTCAACAGCTCAAATGGGTCTGCTGAATCGAATTCTTTCGCGTACTGATTGAGATCAGCTTCAATCACGTCACCACCGAACGTGTCGATAGACAGAGTCAGAACGTCTGTTTTAACTGTCACGATTTGCGCTGAAGGCGTAGCAGATTGAGGAACCGGATCTGCTAGTGGGTCTGCAAAGTCAGGGGCAGGAAGCGTACCGTTAGTTTGTACCTGCTCAGCACTTTGTTGAGGCGCTGGATTCTTTTCAACTTGCCACTGTTGGTACAGCAGGAAAGAAACCAGTGCCAAAGCGAGCAGAAGGATATTACGTTGAGAATCCATCGTTATTTATCTCTGTCTTGTTTTTGGTGTGGTGGAACGGGGTCATATCCCCCATCGCTCAAAGGATGGCATTTTAATAGACGTTTGCCTGATAACCAACACCCTTTTACAAAACCGTGAGCTTTCAACGCTTCAATCGCGTATTGAGAACAGGTTGGTGTAAAACGACACCGTGGTCCGATTAACGGACTAATTACCCATTGGTAGATTTTTATCAGACCAATGGCTAACCACGAGAGGGGCGAGAAAGGCGATGCCATAACTTGTCGAGTAGTTTAAACATTTCTTCATTGCTTAAATCTTGGGCGCTTTTCTTCGCAATCACGACAAAATCTTTGTTGGGAAGCTGATGCTGTGACAGGCGGAAACTTTCTCTAGCCAGACGTTTGAAACGGTTACGACCGACGGCAGTTTTAATCTGCTTTTTAGGGACAGCTAAGCCTAAGCGAGGATGTGAAAGAGAATTCTTTCGGGCAATGATGGTGAAATGTGGTGAGCCAGCTCGGTGAGCTTGCTGGAAGACATGTTGATAATGCTCGGGAGTTAACAAGCGTAACTCCCGATGAAACGCGTACTTGCTCAAAATAACCGAGTATTATTTTGAAAGGCGCGCACGGCCTTTAGCACGACGTGCATTAATTACTTTACGACCGTTCTTAGTCGCCATGCGAGCACGGAAACCGTGAGTACGCTTACGCTTCAGAACTGAAGGTTGAAAAGTGCGTTTAGACATTTGTATTACCTTTACTGATCAGTAGTTTTTAGGTTTATGTTAAACCCGGCGTGGGACTTAACTTTCCTCAAGTTTCTTAATTAAGTGACCTGAGCAAAATCCGACGCCTCTCAACAAAGAGGCGGAATTGTAATCACTGGTTCTATAAGAGTCAATGATTGGTCTAACGAAAATTCCGGTCGACGAATTATACGGATTGTCAGTTAAATCTCAAGGATCCTTAATCGATCCCCACCTGGCTGAGAAACTTTTGTAGTCTTGGATCCTGTGGATTACCAAAGATATCCTGTGGAGAACCTTGTTCTACAATGTTGCCGTCTGCCATGAAGATCACGCGGTCCGCGACTTCTTTGGCAAATTGCATTTCATGTGTCACCACCAGCATGGTCTGTTTTTGCGCCGCCAGCGACTTCATTAAGTTCAGTACTTCGCCCACCCATTCAGGATCCAGCGCAGACGTTGGTTCATCGAACAATAGCAGTTCAGGCTGAAGTGCCATCGCACGTCCAATGCCCACACGCTGTTGTTGTCCACCAGAAAGCGCGGCAGGGTAGCTGTCCCCTTTGTCACCCAGCCCTATGTCATCCAGAATCGACTGAGCGCGCTCCAGCGCCTGTTCTTTCTTCCAGCCGCGAACGGTAATCAAACCTTCTGCAATGTTCTGGCGTGCGGTCATGTGTGCAAATAGAGCGTAGTTCTGGAATACAAACCCTGTTTTGCGGCGCAGTGCCAATACTTCCGCTTTGGTGTGCTTCTCGCTATCGACGGTGATATCGTCAATGCTGATGGTGCCTTTGTTGGCTTCTTCCAGAAAATTCACACAGCGTAGTAGTGTGGATTTCCCCGTACCGCTCGATCCAATGATAACGATGATCTCACCTTGTTGGATGTCGATATCGATGCCCTTTAGAACCTCAGTGTCACCAAAGTACTTGTGAATGTTATTCAGTTTGATCATCGTGCGTACGCCTTATTGAGCTTGAACTCCGCCCAAATCTGAACTCGGGTAAGAATCACCACCACACCCCAGTAAATCAGAGCAACGGCTAAGAATGCTTCGAAGAAACGGAAGCTGGATGATGCTTCCATTTGCGCTTTCGCCATGATTTCTGCCACGCCCAGAGTAAATGCAAGGGACGTTGACTTAATCATGTCGATGAAATAGTTCATCAAAGAAGGCAGTGCCACACGGGTTGCCTGCGGCAGAATAATACGGCGCATTGCCTGAGTGGTCGTCATGCCCACAGATAGGCTGGCTTCCATCTGGCTGCGATCAATACCAATAATGGCGGCACGGATACTCTCTGCCATGTAAGCAGCAAAGTGTAAGGTTAAACCGATAACAGCGGCGCTGAAGGCGTCGATGCCAACCAAAAACGGGAACACCTGAGGTAAGCCGTAATAAAGCAGGAACAGTTGCACCAGTAGCGGCGTGCCACGGAAAAAGCTGATGTAAAGCTGGCTAAGCTGATCCAGCACAGGCACGCGGAATACGCGAATATTGGCCAGAATTACTGCCAGAATCAGGGAGAATAGCAACCCCCAAGTGGCCATAGACATGGTGGTTCCCAGATACTTCAGCAGTATCGGCATCAGTTCCATCATGTAATTAAAGTCAAAACCCATACGATTACCTGTACTTCAAAAATTCGGGTATTGCAGAGACGAGAAAAGGTGGAATCCATATCCACCTTTATCCTTGGTTTGAAAAATCCTGATTATTTAGTGATGTCGTCGCCGAACCACTTCACAGAGATTTCTTTTAGTGTGCCATCTTCACGCATGGATTTCAGTGCAGCATTCACTTCTGCCTGAAGCTTACGACCTGCTTCGTTATCAACGAACGGCCATGCGTTTTGAATGGTTTCAAATGGCTGACCTGCCAGCTCTAGTGGAAGACCCGTCTTCTTGATCAACTCAAGTGCAGAAAGACGGTCCATGATGAAGGCGTCCGCACGACCCAGTGCCACATCGTGTTCGATGCCAGTGTCGTAAGTCTTGATGTTGATTTTGTTGTCTTTGTCGTAGTCGCGTAGCAATTGCTCAAAGTTCGAACCCAGGTTCACAGCAACTGTTTTGCCTGCCAGGTCTTCAACACCTTTGATGTCTTTGTTGCCTTTACGTACGGTGATTTGCGCTCCGTCTACCACATATGGGTCAGCAAACAGGTATTTTGCTTTACGTGCGTCTGTCATGGTGATCTGGTTAGAGATGGTGTCGATGCGACCAGTCTCAAGCAAACCAAACAAACCAGAAAAGTTTGCAGTTACGTATTCTACTTTGTAGTCGTTACGCTTGCCGATTTCATCCCATAGATCCACTTCAAAACCCTGAAGTACGTCTTTTTCAACAAACGTGAATGGGAAGTAGCGTCCAGACATTCCGACTTTAACTTCAGTCGCGGCTTGAACGGTCTGTGCGAAAGAGGCGGTTAGGGCTAGTGCAGCAAGTGTGGACTTAATCCAGTATTTCATTCGATTTCTCCTCATTATTATGGAGGGGAATATTACTGTTAGTTCTGTTACTAGTGAAAATAACAAGTTGTTATTACACATAACCAAGTTTCTTAAAATAAACGACCTGTTAACATTTGATCTTGGGGATAAACCGCTATTGATCGCCATTTTGTGGGTGATCATGTGGGTAATATTGGGGAAAAGTGTGCGGATCACTCGAATTAGGGACAAAAAATTGTGAATAACTTAGATCTTATTCACTGGATCTGCGATCATTTACTAGCGATCTGAGCAACAGAGCGCTAGAATTACCAACCTTTTCCAAAGAATGATTATAAGAGTGAGGGCAAC